>NZ_JBWCED010000001.1:0-3245562 GCF_056280545.1 Corynebacterium sp. UD i78
GCGGCCATCGAGTCCGGGAACACGGCGTCGCTCAGGCTTCATGAGAAGCTCGGGTTCGCCACGGTGGGCGTCCTGCCGGAGGTGGGGACCAAGTTCGGACGCCGTCTCGGGATGACGCTCATGCAGATCACCCTCGACTGACCCCGGCTGATCCTCGACTGTCCCGTTACCGACCACGTACCCTTTCGGGTGTCCGCCCATCTTGGTATGGTGAGCCTTCTGTTACCTGAGTATCACTCGTAAAAGGAGGAACGCCGTGGGCAAGGGATTCCAGGGTGCTCTGCTGCGTACGCTCGGCGCGAAAGAGCACCGGATCACCGTCGTCGACAAGGAGCAGGTGACGGAGCATTTCCTCCGTATCCGGTTCAGGGAGGACCCGGACAAAGCTGTCCTCGAACCTGACGGCGAATCGCCCGGCGCCTTCCTCCGTGCCTGGTTCCCGGACCCTGACGGCGGTGCGAAACTCCACCAGCGCGGCTACACGATCGCACGTTCAGATCCGGCGTCCGGTGAGTTCGACATGGAGTTCGTCATCCACCAGCCCTACGGCCCGGCATCCTGGTGGGCGGTGAACTGTGAACCGGGCGACGAACTTGCCGCGATGCGTTACGGCGACGTCTCCTTCGAACCCCTCGACCCCGCGCCTGCGGGATACCTGCTGCTCGGCGATCTCGCCGCCCTGCCGGCGATCCGTGCAGTCGCGGCTACCGTCCCCGAGGACAGTGAGGTGATCATCTACCTCGAGAAGCACTCCGACGCGGACTCCGACGTGCCCCTGCCTGAAGGTCCGAACATCACCGCGGCGTGGATCGACGAGATCCCCGACGGACAGACGCTGGCACAGGCGCTCAGCGGCCGCGACTGGTCCGACTGGTACGCCTGGGTCACCGCGGAGACCACCGCCACCAGACACGCCCGCACTGTCCTGCAGCGTGAACACAATCTGAGTCGTGCGACGCTGCATGCCCAGGCTTACTGGGTCCGGGGCAAGGGGATGGGCAAGTCCGAGGTCCTCGACGAGGCGAACGCCGACGCACCGGACACCACCTCGCCTGCCGCCGGTACGAGCGACTCCCCGGCGCAGGACGCCACCCCGTCCGAGAGCGTCCTCTCCGGCGCGGCGGTCCCGATGGTCATCGCCGGAGTCGCACAGGCGCTGCTCTCGGTGCTGCAGATCGTGCCGTTCATCCTGTTCGCCGAACTGGCCCGCAGGTTCCTCGCAGGCACCGACCGCGACGAGGTGGTGCGCATCGCCGTCATCGCACTGGTCATCATGGGTGTCTCGGCACTCGGTAGCGCACTGCTGGTCTTCGGCACCCACCTTTTCGACTCCTCCTTCGCCGCGGCGCTGCGCAAGCGGCTCACCGGCAAACTCTCCCGCCTGCCGCTGGGCTGGTTCCAGGACCGTTCGGCGACCGAGGTGAAGAAGCTCGTCGCCGACGATGTCTCCGCCCTGCACTACCTGGTCACCCATGCGGTGCCGGACCTGGTCGCTGCGGTGGTCACTCCGGTGGCGACACTGATCTACCTGTTCACCGTCGACTGGCGGCTGGGCCTGGTGCTCTTCATACCCATCATCATCTTCATCAAGGTGATGGTCGGGATCTCCATCGAGGAGAAGGACGGCACCGTCCAGACCATGCGTCGGATGTCGCTGTTGTCCGGGCAGACACAGACCTTCCTCGCCGACCGCGAGGTCTCCCAGGTCTTCGGCGACCGCTCCCTGGTCGATCTGCCCGGGACCCTCGAGGAAGCCGGCGATTTCACCGACGCGGTACAGCGCAAGACCGGTACCCGCAAGATCCTCGCGGTGATGATCAACCGGCCGACCACCACGCTCGGCATCATCGTCGTCGCCGCCTGGCTGCTCATGCTGCCGGGCTGGGTCAGCGTCCACGACCTCGTTCCCTTCCTCATCCTCGGCCCGGCCTTCGGTGGACAGCTCGTCGCGATCTCCGGCGGTGTCGGGGTCCTCATGATGTCCCTGGACGCCCGCAGTGGTCTGGAACTGCTGCTGTCCACCCCGGAACTCGCCGGTCCGGCGAACCGGCCGGGGTCGGAAGGGCACGTCGTCTTCGACGACGTCACCTTCCGCTACACCCCGGAGCGTCCGGTGCTGCAGGACCTCTCCCTGTCGCTGGAGAAGGGCACCGTCACCGCACTGGTCGGTCCCTCGGGCGCCGGAAAGTCCACGGTCGGTGCACTCATCGCCCGGCTGTGGGACCCGCAGGCCGGGTCGGTGAGCGTCAACGGTCGCGACATCCGTGAGATGGACGTCGACGAGCTGTACTCGACCGTCACCATTCTGCTGCAGGACGTGCAGCTGGTACGCGGCACGGTCCGGGAGAACATCGCCCTGACCCGGCCGGACGCCACCGAGGAGCAGATCGTCGCCGCAGCGACCGCGGCCCGGATCCATGACCGGATCGGTGAACTACCCGACGGCTACGACACTGTCGTGGACGCCGCCCACCTCTCCGGCGGTGAACGTCAGCGCATCGGCATCGCCCGCGCGTTGCTCGCCGACACCCCCGTGGTCGTGCTGGACGAGGCCACCGCCTCGGCCGACCCGGACTCCGAGTGGGAGATCCGGCAGGGTCTCGACGAACTGCTGGTGGGACGCACCGTGGTGATGATCGCCCACCGGCTGCACACCATCGCCCGCGCCGACCGGATCCTGGTGATGGATGCCGGACGGATCGTCGAGGACGGTACCCACGCGACACTCATCGACGCCGGCGGGACCTATGCGTCCCTCTGGCACGACGCGAACGACGAGAGCGATTCGACCAACGCCCACGAGACCGAGGTGCACTGATGCTCACCAGACTCCACACCGTCACCCGCGGAGGACGGACCTTCCGGATCTACCTCCTGCTCGTCGTCCTGTCCACGGTCCTGCAGGTCGCGGCGATCATCACACTGTTCCCGCTGTGCCGGGACCTGTTCTCCGACGACCCGGCGTCCGCCGGCTGGTGGGTGCTGCTCATGGTGGTGCTCATCGCCGTGTGCTGGGTCGTCGACATCCTGGCCGCCCACCGGGGACTCGATCTCGGACTGGCGGTCATGCGCCGTATCCAACGTGCCACCCCGGACGCCCTGCTCGCCTGGCCGGAGTCCCGCTTCACCCCGACGATGACCGCGGACCTGCGCCGACTGCTGTCACAGGGGGCGACCGAGGCCAGTTCCTCGGTGGTGCTCGCGTTCACCCCGCTGGCCACCGCGGTCATCTACGTCTTCGCCCTCGGGGTCGGGCTGCTGTTCGTCCACGTCCCCGCCGGGCTGGTGACGCTGGTCGGTGGCGCCCTCGCCATCGGTGCGCTGTGGGCGAGTACCCGCCTGGAGGCCCGTGCCGACCGGCAGTTCGAGGAGGCGACCGGTGAGGTGGACTCCCGGTTGTTCGAGTTCGCCGTCGCCCAGCCGTCACTGCGCACCGGCCGACAGGCAGGCGCCGGTGCCCGACTGGTGGACCGGGCGGTGTCCGGGAACCGCAGCCGGGTCCTCAGACTGCTGCTCTGGCAGATCCCCGGGGAATTCCTGTTCAGCCTGGTGACCCAGGGCGTCCTGCTTGCCTTCGGCGTGGTGATCTGGATGGGCTACGACGGCGGTTCCCTCAGCGCCGTCGAGGCGGCGACCATGGTGATCGTGCTGCTCCGGGTCGTTGAACAGGTCTCCGCGGTGGCGGGCCTGTCCGCCGGAGTGAACAACTTCAACCGCAGCCTGGACCTCGCCGCGCAGGTCGTGAAGACCACACCGGTGCGCCCGGTGGCGATCACGACCGGGGCAGCACCGGCCGTGCAGCTCGACGGGGTAGACGTCACCTTCCCGGACGGCACCACCGGCCTGCAGGACGTGGACCTCACTGCCGCGCCGGGCAGCGTCACCGTCGTCATCGGAGCCTCCGGCTCCGGCAAGACCACCCTACTGCGTACGCTGGCCGGTCTGACCCCGCCGGACGCCGGTGCACTTACTCTCGACGGGACGCCTGCGGGCCCCGCCGAACTGCGCGGCAGCGCGACATTCGCCTTCCAGCACACCGTCCTCAATGCGGGGACGCTGCGGGAGAACCTGCTCACCGTGAACCCGGACCTCACTGACGCGGACCTGGACCGGATCGGAGCGGACGCCCGGCTCACCCCGCTGCTGGAGGCTGCACCCGACGGCTGGGACACCCCGGCCGGTGAACTCGGTGCGCAGCTCTCCGGTGGTGAGCGTCAGCGGGTCGGTATCGCCCGTGCCCTGGCCAAGCCGGCCCGCGTCCTGCTCATCGACGAGGCGACCTCCGCCCTGGACACCACCAGTGAGCGTGCGGTCGTCGAGGCGGTCAGGCGGGTCCGCGACGACTACACGACCGTCATCGTCACCCACCGTCCGGCGATGCTGGACATCGCCGACCGGGTGGTCGTCATGGCCGGCGGACGTGTCGTCGAGGCCGGTGCCCCGGCGGATCTGGAGGCAGCGGGTGGCGAGTATGCCCGACTGCTGGCCGGCTGGCGTGCTGCCGCGGACTGGCAGGTGCGGTAGTTACCGCGCTGTCTTGAGCAGTAGCGCGACACCGACGAGCAGCACCAGACCGATGCCGAGGATGCCGGCGCGGTCATTGCCGGCGATCCCGGTGAACAGGGCGAACATGGCCGGTGCGAGCCAGCTCACCGCGCGTCCGGTGGTGGCGTAGAGGCCGAACATCTCGCCCTCGCGTCCCGGCGGGCAGATCCGGGACAGGTAGGAGCGGGACGCCGACTGCGCCGGGCCGACGAACAGGCACAGGGCCAGTCCGAAGATCCAGAACATCAGCGGTCCGGAGACGATGAAGAGCACCAGGGCAATGGCGACCATGAGCATCAGGGAGACGGCGATGACCGGTACGGGGCCGCGGCTGTCGTCGAGGCGTCCCGCCAGCAGGGCGCCGAGGGCGGCGACGACATTGGCGCCGACACCGAAGATCAGGACGTCGGCGTCCGTCAGCTCGTAGACGGAGACCGCGAGGATCGCGCCGAAGGTGAACACGCCGGCCAGGCCGTCGCGGAAGATGGCAGACGAGATGAGGAACCACACGGTCTTGCGGTCGGTGCGCCACAGCACGGCGATGTCATGGAACAGAGCCCGGTAGGAGTCCTTCCACCCGGTGGGTTCGGAGCCGTTGGGTTCGACCTCGGGGATGCGGCGGAACAGGGGGATCGCCGACAGGCCGAACCACACGGCGGCGAGCAGGGCGACGATGCGGACGTTCCAGCCGTCGTCGGTGGTGATGTTGAACAGGCCGCGGGTGTCTCCGTCGCCGGCGATGAAGCCGACGTAGCAGAACAGCAGCAGGAAGATTCCGCCGAAGTAGCCCATCGCCCAGCCGAAGCCGGAGGCCCGTCCGACGTTCTCCTTCGTGGAGACCTGGTTGAGCATCGCGAAGTAGCCGACCTCGGCGAACTGGAAGGTCACCGAGGCGACCGCCATGATCACCGCGCCCAGCCAGAAGTAGCCCGGGGCGTCGTCGCCGACGAAGACGAGCATGAGCATCAGCGCCACGGTGACCAGCGTCCATGTGCGCACCGCACTGCGGCGCTTCCCCCGGGCATCCGCGCGGCGTCCGACCACTGGGGCCGTCACCGCGATGATGACGCCGGCGACGGCGATGGCTGCGCCGTACCAGGTGGACGCGCTGACGGAGCCGCCGAGGGAGTCACCGACAGAGTCGGTGAGGTAGACGGAGAAGATGAAGGTGACGAGGACGGCGTTGAAGGCGGCGGAGCCGAAGTCCCAGAAGGCCCAGGCGGTGACCGTGCGGCGGTCGGTACGGGCTGTCGTGGTGGGGGCGGCGGTGTCAGGTGCCGGGACGGGGACGGTCATGCCCTAGAGGATACGGTGCGCGACGAAACCATCCGTGAAGGTGGTGGCGTACACAATCGTCACGGATCGTGCCGCTACAGTGTCCGGACACTGCGAATCTGTCAAGATCGTGTACAGACGTCACTGCGCCGCCCGGGCGTGCTTCCGGTTCCTCACCGTCAGATACGCCCCGCCGAGGATGGCCGAGAGCAGCGACGCCGTGAGTACGCCGACCTTCGCGTGGTCGTCGAGCACGGTACCTGCCCCGAAGGTCAGCTCACTGACCAGCAGGGAGACAGTGAAGCCGATGCCGGCGACCATGCCCATGCCGATGATGTCCGGCCACTTCAACGACGGGGCCAGCGCCATGCCGGGAAGCTTCGAGGCCAGCCAGGTCGTCAGCGTGATGCCCAGTGGCTTGCCGACGACCAGGGCGATGATCACACCGTAGGCCACCGGGTCGGTCCAGGAATCCGTCAACCCCGACCAGCCGCCGACGGTCACACCGGCGGCGAAGAAGGCGAACACCGGCAGCACAACCAGCGACGACCACGGGCCGAGCGCCGCCGAGAACTGCCGCGAGGTCTCCTTGCCCGCCCGGGACTTCACCGGGACCATGAAGCCGAGGACCACCGCCGAGATCGTGGCGTGGATCCCGGAATGGTGCACCAGTGCCCAGGTCACCACCGCCAGCGGCGCCAGCACCCACCACTGGTCGACACCCCGCTGCGTACACACCGCGAACAGGACCAGTGGCACCAGCGCGAGCAGCAGGAACCCCAGGTTGAGATCGTCGGCGAAGAAGAAGGCGATGATGAGGATGCCGATGAGGTCGTCGACGACAGCCAGCGTCAGCAGGAACACACGCAACCGTTGCGGCAGATTCGACCCCACCACGGCGAGGACGGAGACCGCGAAGGCGATGTCGGTGGCCGCCGGGACCGCCCAACCTGAGGTGTCGCCACCGCTCGCCGCGGCATTCACCACGGTGTAGAGGATCGCCGGCACCGCGACACCACCGCAGGCCGCGAGCACCGGCACCAGTGCGTCCTGTACCCGGCGCAGTGCACCGGTGAGGAACTCCTGCTTCAGCTCCAGTCCGGTGACGAAGAAGAAGACCGCCAGCAGACCGTCGGATGCCCACTCACCGACGCTGAGGTGCAGATCCGCCCACTCCGGGCCGGTCTCGGCGTCCCGCAGCCCGGAGTAACCCCCGGAAAACCCGCTGTTCGCCCAGACCAGCGCGATGACCGTCGCGATGAGGAGGAGGATGCCGCCGCCCTTGTCGGTGATGAGGAATCGCACGGCGCGGGTGAACGGGGTGGGGCTGGGACCGGTCATGGTGGGAAACGGTACTCCTGACGGTACGGTTGATCCGTGACATGGCGCAGTACTGAGAGGACCGACGACCGGTACCAGGCGATGGCCGACCGGGTCGCCGCCGACGTCATCGCCCATTACTCGACCTCCTTCACTCTGGCCACGCGCCTGCTGTCCCCGCCGGTGCGTCGCGATGTGTGCAACCTCTACGCCGTCGTCCGGATCGCCGACGAGATCGTCGACGGTGCCGCAGCAGCTGCGGGGGAGGGCGCCTCGGGCATCCGCGCACTCCTCGACGGGTACGGGGACGCCGTGCTCACCGCCGCAGACTCCTCCGCCCCCGCCTTCCACACCGACCCGGTGCTGCACGCCTTCGCCGGTACCGCCCGCCGCTGCAACCTGGACCCGGCACATCTGCAGGCCTTCTTCGCCTCGATGCGCGCCGACCTGGCCCCCGACGTCCACGATGACGCCAGCCTCGCCGCCTACATCCACGGTTCGGCCGAGGTCATCGGCCTGATGTGTCTCGACATCTTCCGCGCCCACGGAACCGCCACCGGGGATCCGGAGTGGCTGGCCGAGGGGGCGGCGTCGCTCGGATCGGCGTTCCAGAAGGTCAACTTCCTGCGCGACATCGGTGCGGACTCCACTGTCCTGCACCGCCACTACCTTCCCGACGATCTCACCGAGGACGCCAAGCACGCCCTGCTCGACGAGTGTGTCGCGGAACTGGATGCCGGGTGCTCGCGCATCCCGGCCCTGCCCCGGGGAGCCCGCGCCGGGGTCGCCGCCGCAGCCGCGCTGTACCGGGCCCTCGTCGACCGGCTGCGGGAGACCCCCGCCACCGACCTCACCGGTGCGGACGCGGTGCGGGTCAGCGTGCCCTCCCGGGTGAAGACGGTGGTCACCCTGCGTGCCGTGGGGAAGGCGGTGCTGTCATGACGCGGGACATGCAGAGCGTGGTCGTCATCGGCGGCGGCGTGGCAGGTCTGGCGACCGCCGGACTGCTCGCCCGCAACGGTCATGCGGTGACTCTGCTGGAGAAGGGGGACTCCGTCGGCGGCCGTGCCGGGTCCCTCACCGTCGATGACGCCCCGGGGTTCCGCTGGGACACCGGCCCGAGCTGGTATCTCATGCCCGAGGCTTTCGACCGGTTCTTCGGACTCATGGGCACCTCGACGGAGGCGGAGCTCGACCTGGTGGACCTGCACCCGGGGTACCGCGTCCTGCCCGAGGGACTGGATCCGGTGGACGTCCCCGTCGGGGAGGACGCGGTGGCGTCCCTGTTCGAGGAGATCGAACCGGGGGCGGGGGAGAAGGTCCGCCGCTACCTCGCCGAGGCCGGCGACACCTACCGCATCGCCGTGGACCGGTTCCTCTACACCCACTTTTCCTCGCCGCGTCCATTCCTGGGACTGCCGGTGCTGCGCCGGGCAGGACGCCTGGTCCGGCTGCTCACCGGCTCGCTGGAGAACCTCGTCAACGCCCGGTTCTCCGACCGACGGCTGCGTCAGATCCTGTCGTACCCCGCGGTGTTCCTGTCCTCGCGCCCTTCGGCGACGCCGGCGCTGTACCAGCTCATGAGCTACACCGACCTGGTCCAGGGCGTGAAGTACCCGCTCGGCGGGTTCACTGCGGTGGTGGACGCACTGCGCTGCCTCGCCGAGGACAACGGCGCCGTCATCCGCACAAATGCGGAGGTCACCCGGATCCGGACCGACCGGGTGTCCGCCAATCCGTTGCGCCGGGTGCCCGGACTGGGGCGGATCTGGCCGCAGCGTGCCCGGGCGACCGGGGTGGAACTCGCCGACGGTACCGTGCTGGACGCCGACCTCGTCGTCAGTGCCGCTGACCTGCACCACACGGAGAACGCCCTGCTTTCGGCCGGTCTGCGTACGTATCCGGAACCGCACTGGACACGGGCGGACGCCGGGGTCGGCGCGGTCGTCGTGATGCTCGGCATCCGCGGCGCACTGCCGGAGCTCGCTCATCACACCCTCATCTTCAGTGAGGACTGGACGCCGGACTTCGCCGCGGTCTTCGACAGTGACGCATCCGGTAGCGGGGCATCCCGTTCCGTCTACGTCTCGAAGCCGTCCGCGACGGATCCCGACGTTGCGCCGGACGGGTACGAGAACCTCTTCGTCCTGGTCCCGGTGACCGCTGATCCCGGCCTCGGTGGCGGGTCGGCCTACAGTGCCGACGGGATCGGTTCGGCGCGGGTCGAGCAGATCGCCGATGCGGTGGTGGACCTCATCACCGAGCGTGCCGGGATCGACGACCTGGCGTCCCGTATCGAAGTCCGCCGCACGTTGGGGCCGGCGGACTTCGCCGCGCGGTACCACTCCTGGCACGGCTGGGCGCTGGGGTTGGCGCACACCCTGCGCCAGTCGGCGTTCTTTCGTGGGACGAACCGCTCGCGAGCCGTGGAGAATCTCTTCTACGCCGGGTCGACGACCACGCCCGGTGTCGGCGTGCCGATGTGCCTGATCAGTGCGGAGAACGTGCTGAGCCGGCTGGTGGGAGGACGGGGTACGGCAGACATGACGGAGCCCCGCACATCCTGAGTCGTGTGCGGGGCCCGTGGTGTCGGCCGGGAAGCAGGGTCTAGTAGATGAAGACCTCGTCGCCCTCGTTGAGGGAGTTGAAGAAGACGTCGTCATCGTCGCCACCGAGATGGATGCATCCGGCGGAGTCCACGTCCGGGTCGCCACCGTGGAAGGCATGACCTGACCAGGTGAAGTACACGGAGTTCGGCATCGGGGCGTCGTTGAACTCGCGGCTGATCTCATCCTTGACCTTGTAGGTCACGTGGAAGGTGCCACGCGGGGTCTCGGTGTCCGCACCCGGGGCGCCGGAGGAGATGTAGACCGGACCGTAGACGGTGTTGCCACCGTCGGTCAGCCAGGCACGGCGACCGTCGAGATCGACGCAGGCCTTCGCGGTGGCGGGGCACGGCGTGTTCGTCGTGTCGTTCCAGGCGTCCTGGCGGGCCTGCTCGGCAGCGGCGGCTTCCGCGGCTGCACGGGCGGCCGCACGCTCGTCGAGCGCGCCCGGGGCGACGGCGTTGGTGAGGTCGGTGACGCCCTGCTCGTAGACGTCACGGAATTCCTCCGGCACTTGGCCGGACTGCTCCAGAGCACCGTCGTGGGCGTCGAGCGCACCATCGGTGACCTGCGCACGGAGGTCATCGAGCGGGTTTGCCATGGCGGGGGCGGCACCGAGGCCGGCAAGGGCCGCCGTGGAAGCGCCGACGAGGGCGATGTTCCGGCGGGTGTGGGTGTGGGAGACCGCGCGGTGGCGTCCATGGTAGGTGTAGTTCGTAGTCACGGGGAGACACTTTAGCTGTTCAGCGGGTGGTTGACCAGAACGTTGACCGGAACTCAGTCGGCTGTGGGGTGTCGGTGTCGGTGAATCCCCGGCAGTTCCACAGGTAAAGTACAGGAGGTATGCACCCGTTTTCCGGGGTGTCTGTCCACACTAGGAAGCATGACCGTGCCGCTCACCCATCAGAATCATCAGACCGTCTCCACTCACGACACCCGGGTACTCGTCGTCGATGATGAAGCCAATATCGCCGACCTCATCAAGGCCCGCCTCGAGTTCCAGGACTTTGACGTGCGCACCGCCAACGACGGCGCGTCCGCCCTGGAGATCGCCAAGGACTTCCAGCCGGACGCCTACATCCTCGACGTCATGATGCCGGGGATGGACGGCTTCACCGTGCTCAACAAGCTCCGCGAGGCAGGCGACGAGGCTCCGGTCCTCTTCCTCACCGCCAAGGACGCCGTCGACGACCGTATCCACGGCCTGACCCTCGGCGCCGACGACTACGTCACCAAGCCCTTCGCCCTGGAGGAGGTCATCACCCGACTGCGGGTGATCCTGCGCCGCGTCCAGCCGGAGGAGAAGGAGGACGAGTCACTGATCACCTACGCCGACCTCACCCTCTCCGACGACATGCACGAGGTGACCAAGGGTGGTCAGGTCGTCGACCTGTCACCCACCGAGTTCAAGCTGCTGCGTTACCTGCTCATCAATGCGGAGGTCGTCGTCTCCAAGGCGAAGATCCTCGACGCCGTATGGGAGTACGACTTCGGCGGCGACGGCAATGTTGTCGAATCCTACGTCTCCTACCTGCGTCGGAAGATCGACACGCAGGAGCCGCACCTGATCCACACCGTCCGTGGTGTCGGGTACGTCCTGCGCATGCCGCGTAACTGACGCCTGACCAGAACACACCCAGCGCGCAACTGACACGGAACTGAGGTACTGACCTGTGGTGAGCATGCGGTCCGGCGGTCGGACGGGGACGAAGGACAGGAGTGCGCGCCGCTATCCGGGTGTCTTCCTGTCCCACTTCCCGCTCCGTGTGTCACTCGTCCTCGTGATGACGACGATGGCTGCGCTCGGTCTCGCCGTCTCCGGCGCGGTCGTCAGCGGGATGATGCAGCAGTTCCTCACCAACCGGGTCGATGAGCAGCTCACCACCGCCACCCACGACTGGGCGAGCCGCCCGGTGGAGGACCTGGAGACCTCGGCCGGTGGTAAAGCGGGGCCGTCGAGTCCGCCGAGTCAGTTCTTCGTGGTCATCTACGACACCGAAGCCGAGGGGTGGAGCACGTCCATCAATCCACTGGAGAACAGGTCCGCCCCGGATGTCTCGACGATCACCGAGGCCACCCCACCGGTGACAGTGCCTGCTTTCGGGGGCTCGGAGAGCTCCACACCCTGGCGCGCCGCCGCGGTGGTCAACGATGACGGGAAAGTCGTCGTCATCGCTCTGCCGATGGCGGGCGAGTACCACATCATGCACCAGCTCCTCGTCGTGCTGGTGACGATCGGCGTCATCGTCCTGGTGCTGCTGGTGGCAGGCAGTCTCTATCTCATCCGGCGTGCTCTGCAGCCGCTGTACCTGGTGGAGCGCACCGCCGGGCGGATCGCCAAGGGGCAGCTCGACGAGCGTGTCCCCGAGTGGTCGCCGAACACCGAGGTCGGTCGTCTCTCTGGCGCGCTCAACCGGATGCTCGCCCAGATCCAGGGTGCGTTCATCGCCACCAACCGCTCGGAGAAACAGGCGCGTGAGGCAGAGGCGTCGATGCGCCGCTTCATCGGGGACGCCTCCCACGAACTCCGCACGCCGTTGACAAGTGTCCGCGGCTACGCAGACCTGTACAAGTCAGGTGCCACCGAGGATGCGGACATGGTCATCGACCGGATCTCCTCGGAAGCCGGCCGAATGAGTCTGCTGGTCGAGGATCTGCTGACCCTGGTGCGCATGGACGAGGGGCGTCCGATGCGTCGTGAACCGGTGGACCTGCTGGACCTGGGGTTCGCCGCTGTGGAGAACGCACGTGCAGGGTTCCCGGGCCGCGCAGTGTCGCTGGTCAACGAGACCCGTTCGATCCCGGTGACCATCGGTGACTCTGACCGGCTGCACCAGGTCATCGGCAACCTCATGACGAATGCGCTGCGCCACGGTGGGGAGGGCGCTTCGGTGATCCTCAAGCTCACCCAGTCCGACCCCGGTGTCCAACCGGCGACCGTGGGTGTCGATGTCATCGACGACGGCGCCGGTATCCCCGCCGAGGATGTACCGCACCTGTTCGAGCGTTTCTACCGCGCCGACGTATCCCGGTCACGCGCGTCCGGCGGGTCCGGCCTGGGCCTGTCGATCGTCAAGAGCCTCGTCGAGGCGCACGGTGGCACGATCAACGTGGAGAGTGAGCTCGGTGAGGGCACGACCTTTCACGTGTCTCTGCCGGCGGCGGCGGAGATGCTCGACGAGAGTGAGATCGAGGAACTGTAGCCGGAGTTCCGGCTGCCCCGGCGGGGCTAGCTGAGCGCTTCGGCGACGAGGCGTCCGACCCGTCGGCTGTGGGGCAGTTTCTCGTGGGGAATACCGTCGATCTCGATGACCTCGGTGGGGCCACGGTGGGCGGGCGTTCCGGAGGCGGCGTCCTCGTCGGTGAAGGCCCGGGCCCGGTCAGTGGGAACGTAGGGGTCCCGGAGCGTGAGGATCTGGGTGACCGGGACCGTCGAACGGGTCGCGTAGTTCATCAGTCTCGCCATCTCGGAGGAGTCGGCGGGATGCCCGCGCCAGGCGGGGACGATGCGGGTGGCCAGCGGCATGATGCGCCGGAACCCGGTGACGCCACGGAAGTCCGCGCCGATGCCCACCAGGCGTCCGACCTTGCCCTGCAGTTCCGGGGTGCCGGACGCGGCGAGGGCCAGCAGTCCGCCCTGGGAGTGGCCGACGAGGTCGACGGTGCCGGCGTCTGCGACGATGTTCGCGAGTTTCTCGCGGACCTCGGTGAAGCTGTGGCGCAGCGGCATGGTGCCGTGGTGGCCGTAGGAGACGGAGAGGACGGGGTGGCCGGCGTCCTTCAGTGCGGCGGCGACACCGGTGAAGTTGCTGCGGGAGCCGACCGCACCGTGAACCAGGACGACCGGCCGGGTCGCCGGGTCGTCGATGCGGGGATACGGACGCCGGTGGCGGGATTCGGCCCAGGCGTCATCGGGCAGGAGGTCGAGCAGTCGGCCCAGGAGTGGAATGTTCACTCCAGCTACTGTGCCACGGTCACATCCGGCGGCGGACAGGTGCCCGGTCGTGGGAGGAGACGGCACCGATGACAGCACCGGTGGCCTCGCTCTACGCGTCTTCCCCGTTCCGCGACGACCTGCCGCAGCAGGTGTAACCCGTGGACAGCGCCCGGCAGGGCGACGCGGACGTCGAGTCGGGCGAAGGGGTGGTTCGCGGGTGCGGAGTGAGGGGCTGGTCAGGTGCCGGAAAGGTCTGGCTCAGGTATGGTTCAGGTCTGGTTCATGTCTGGGGTGCGGAACCATGAACCATTGGTAGGCCGGTGGAGTCAAACCGTGTATGGACGATAGGCAGGGCAATCGATTCTGTAGTGCCGTATTCGGTACCAGTCACTGACATGGGTAAGGGCATCGGGAAGCTCCTGGCACAGATGAGAACACAAGGGGCAGGGTGTGGCTGCGACGTTATGCTGCGGCATTGTGCATTCTCAACAACGTCCACTCCTGGGAAACCTGCAGGTAGACGTGATATCCGCGTCCTGTAGTCGGTATTACAGAATGCATAATGTCTGACGGTGGGGTGGTGAGGCAAGAGGGGGCGAGGAACAGGGAACGCCCTAACCCTTCGCGTCCTCCAGCCGTTCCAGCGTCTCCTCCAGTGCCTCCACCAGGCGTTCGTGCACGATGCGCTGCACCTTCGGGTCCGAAGGCATCTCATTGTGCAGGACGCGACCGGCCCCGAGGTCCTGGATGAACTCGTTGGTGACCTCGACAGCTACCCGGTCGCCCGCGTCATCCACGGCATCCGGCTCCAGGAAGCCGGACTCCGCCGGCACGACCGTGGTGTCCACCTTCGTCGCGAAGCAGGTGTAGCGCACGCCCGGCCTCGTCTCCGGAGAATAGGACAGGTCACCCAGCAGCGGCGATCCGACGACCTGCTGCATCCCGGCCACACCCATCATCCGCGTCACCGTCGTCTCGGCGACTTTCGCCGCGAGCTCGTTCGTCGAGATCAGTGAGGTCAGCTGTGCGTTCACCGTGGTCCCGTGGTGCGGTGCGGACAGTGTGACGAGGTGGTGGACCTTCGAGTCGAAGTCCATCTGGTTGATGAGGTACCGGGCCAGCAGCCCGCCCTGGGAGTGAGCGACGATGTCGACCTTCTCCGCACCCGTCGCCGAAAGCACCTGGTCGATGTACGCGCCCACGTCCTTGGCGGACTGGCGGATCTCGCCGGTGCCGTGGCGTCCGTAGTCGGGGGCGAAGACCACGAAACCGTCATCGCGCAGATCGGTCACCAGGTTCTGCCACACCGACTTCGAGGAGATCGTGCCGTGGACCAGCACCACCGGGTACGGCCGGTACGCCGGTGGCTTCGCATGCCACAGGTCGTCGACGTAGCCGGCGAAACTCTGCCGGGCGCCCATCGGCACCGGCTCCTCACCCGGCGGCTGCGGGGCAAGCTTGACCAGCCGCGAGGTGAACCCGAAGGTGTTGCGCAGCCCGTCGGAGAACGAGGCCAGCTGCTCCGCCCACGAATGCTGTTCCGGATCGGCGGTCTCCTCGGCCGCCGCAGAGGTCAGCGCGTCGATATACGGGGCGAGGTCGTCATCGGAACGGTGGCTCACGGTCGCCTACTCGCTGACACCGGAGACACCCCGGGACTGCAGGCCGAGACGGATCTTCGCCGCCGCCTCCTCCATCTGCACCGGATCGGTCTCGTCCATGCCGAGGGCGTCGGCGAGGTTGTAGCCGGACATGTCGGCGGCGGGGAAGACGTGGATGTGGGTGTGGGGGACCTCGAACCCGGCGATGAGGTAACCGGCGCGCGGGCACTCGAACTGCTCCACGATCGCGGCCCCGACCTCCTGGGCGACCTCGTTGAGGTGGGCCCACAGTTCGGGTTCCAGGTCGGTCCAGCGGTCGACCTCCTCGACCGGCACCACGAGGGTGTGCCCGTAGGCGACCGGCTCGATGGTCAGGAAGGCGACGACGGTCTCGTCGCGGTACACGAAACGGCCGGGGATCTCGCCGGCGATGATCTTGCTGAAGACAGATGCCATGCTGCCGATCGTAGTCACACCTGAGCCGTTAAGATCGGGAGTCATGCGCACACTCGTCATCGGCAACGGAGCCCGCGAACACGCCCTGGCCTATTCCCTCTCGCTCGACCCCTCGGTGACGGAGGTGCACGTCGCCCCCGGTAACCCGGGCATCGGTGGCGTGGCCACCCTGCACCCCGGCATCAAAGGGGAGGACGCCGCGGCCGTCGTCGCACTCGCCCGGGAGCTGACCCCGGACCTCGTCGTCATCGGCCCGGAGATCCCGCTGGTCGCCGGTGTCGCCGACGCCCTGCGCGCCGAGGGTTTCGCCGTCTTCGGCCCTTCCGGATCCGCCGCCCGCATCGAGGGCTCCAAGGCCTTCGCCAAGGGGATCATGGCGTCCGCCGGTGTGAAGACAGCCCACGCCGAGGCTGTCGGCCCGGGTGCCTCCGACGAGGAGATCGGTGCCGCGATCGACCGCTTCGGCCCGACCTGGGTCGTCAAGGATGACGGGCTCGCCGGCGGCAAGGGCGTGGTGGTCACCCCCGACCGTGCCGCCGCCGTCCAGCATGTCCATGACGTCCACGCCGCCGGCAACCCGGTGCTGCTCGAGAGCTTCCTCGACGGCCCCGAGGTCTCCCTGTTCTGCCTGGTAGACGGTGAGACCGTCGTCCCGCTGCTGCCCGCCCAGGACCACAAGCGCGTCCGCGACAACGACGAGGGCCCGAACACCGGCGGCATGGGCGCCTACACCCCGCTGCCATGGCTTCCGGCCGACGGTGTCCAGCGCATCGTCGACGAGGTCTGCGTCCCCGTCGCGAAGCAGATGGTCGCCGAGGGCTGCCCGTTCTCCGGTCTGCTCTACGCCGGTCTGGCCTGGGGCTCGGCCGGCCCCGCGGTCGTCGAGTTCAACTGCCGCTTCGGGGACCCGGAGACCCAGGCCGTCCTCGACCTGCTGAAGACCCCGATCGGTGGAGTGCTGGCCGCCGTGGCGAACGGCACGCTGGCCGAGCTGCCCCCGCTGGAGTGGGACGACGGTTACGCGGTGACCGTCGTGCTCGCTGCGCAGGGTTACCCGGAGAAGCCGGTCACCGGTGTGGCGGTCTCCGGTGCCGCCGCCGGTGACGAGGCCCGGGGCATCCGCGCCGCCGGTGTCGCCGAGAAGGACGGTGCGCTGGTGTCCGCCGGTGGCCGCGTCCTCAATGTCATCGGCCGCGGGGCGACCCTGGAGGAGGCCCGCGCAAAGGCCTACGCCGAGCTGGAGACCATCGACCTGCCCGGTGGCCACTACCGGTCGGATATCGGCCTCGCCGCCGTCGAAGGCCGGATCGCGATCCCGGAGTAGCGCATGTCCGCCCGCCCGAACAGCCCGTGCACGGACGCGGACATCGATGCCGTGGAGAACCGTCTGGGGCGCCGGATCCCGGCGTCCTACCGGGAACTGCTGCGGGAGACCGGGGGAGGTGTGCTCGACGACGACCACCGGGTGTACCCGGACACCTGCAGGACAACCGCCACGGCATCGGAGGAATCGTCCTCAACTGCGGGATCGCCGATGCTCCGGAGGGCGCGGTGCTGGCGATGACCCCGGCCTTGTCCGGGGCGGTGGACGCCCTGGTGGCGTCCGGTATGCGTGAACCGCAGGTCCCGCTGCGGGCGCCGGCGGAACGCCTCATCGACGCCAGAGGCTACCTCGGCCTTCACGAGGATGCGGACAGCCTGCTCTTCCTCGACATGCTCTTCGCCCTGGTGTCGGTGGAAACGGAGGCGGAGAATCCTGCGGCGTTTCTGGACCGGATCACGGACCCGGTCGGTGACGGTTCCACCGCCGGTTCCCCGACGGTGTTCCGGCTCACCTACGGGTGCAGCCGGGTCTTCGTCGACCACTGGTGGCCGACCCGCAACGCCGCACGGGGACTGGACTACCTCGAGAGGGTCATCGACGTGCGCTACGACCGGCTGCTGAAGAGCCTGGACCGCGGCATCGAGCTCTATCACCGCTTCCAGGTCACCCCGTGGGAGCAGTGGCTGCGCACGGCCCGCACCGAGATCGCCGCCGGTGACGCGCACGGTCTGACGTACATGCTCAGCGCCTACGGTGGCATGGGAAGCCTCCGGGACCTGTACATCCAGGGTCCGGGGCATCCGGTGACCGATGCGGAGTGGGGGCCGGCCACGGACCTCCACGAGGAGATCGTCTCCGCGATCCACGCGGACGCCACGGCGCTGATCACTCTGATCGCCCCCGACGGTATGAACGGTATGAACAGCCCAGACAAGAAAGCCAGGTGACACCATGAGACGGACAGTGATGATCAGCGGCCTCGGGGTAGCGACGCTCACGGCCCTCGCCCTCACCGCCTGCGGCAGCGATGAGCCGACCGACACCTCCGGCATCGCCCCGATGCTCCTCACCGAGGAGGACGCACCGGAGGGCTACACGTGGAACAGTGTCGCCGAGGTACTCACCGATGCCGGGGACGACCTCGGCCAGCAGTTGGACGCCGCGATGGCGGGCGTGACGACCGAGCCGGAGTCCTGCGCAGCCCTGGTGCCGAGCTCCGACTCGATCATCGCGGAGCTCTACGACCACCAGGATGCCGCCGATGCCGTCGAGTTCCTCCCGGTCGACGAGAATGATCCGGCGGTCATCGACGCCATCGTGTCCACCGCCGATTCCGGGGACACGGCTGACCTGGCGTCCGGCGAGATCGACGCGGAGGACTGCAGCGACTTCACCCGCACCGATTCCTCGGGTACGGAGACGGCTTTCCACGCGACCTCGCAGAAGGCGTCGGTCGCAGACACCGACGACACCTTCGTCATCACCGTGCTCAGTGATTCCGCGACACCCGGTGAGGAGCTGGTCACCACGGTCATCGGCACGGTCGACGACGTGCACTTCCGGGTCACCGCGGCCGGGGTCACCGACGTCGAGGTGCTCACCGAGCTCGCCGAGAAGCAGGTCGCACAGATCACCGGGACCCAGGAGGGGCAGGACTAGATGTTCGGCAGGAAATCGTCGAAGACCCGGCGACAGTGGAAGGACGCCCCGGATCCCGGCACGGTCGAGGTGCTCCCCGATCCGATACCGGACGCCGACCTGGCGTCTTCCGTGCTGCAGCGCGTCCTGGTCGAGGTCGGTGGCGACAATGTCGCGGGGTTCGACGTGACCGCCGGTGTGGCGACAGGTCCGCTGACGTTCACGGTGGAGGCTCTGTGGCACGGGATCGCGGGGGATGGCGGCGGCGTGGACACCGCCCTCAACCGCTGGAACGCCAGGCATACCGTGCCCCGCGCACACGCTGAACTCGACGAGGACGGCCGGGTGCGGGTCCGGGCGGACAGTACCCTGACCTGTGGTGCCGGGGTGACGGTGCAGCAGCTCGACGAGTGGATGCGCCGCGGCCTGGCCGGGTTCACCGCGCTGGGGGAGTTCCTCGACGCGCGGTGGCCGTCGGTGGAGGTCATCGGGGACGATGACGACGATGACGACGATGACGACGGAGAAGTCGGAGATTCCGGCGATGCGGATGTCGCCTCGGGTGACATCACCGCCCTGGTCACCGACGGCAACCGGTACGGACTGCTCGGCGGTCGCACACCCGCGGTGCTGCTGCCGCGACTCGCGGACGCCGTGACGAACAGGGACGGTGGGGAGAGCACCGAGGTCCGCGAGTCCGGTGCATCCGGGCGGCGCGGCAACGGCTACCTGCGCTTCGGGTCCGGCCCCGATGTGGCGCTGCACGACGGCACCCTGACGGTTACCGACGGTGTCGCCCTGGGTGCAGTGGACGCCGACACCCTCGACTGGCTCCATGCCCTGTGCGGTCGGGTCAACGCACTGCCCGGTGGTGTGGTCGCCGTGGCGGACGGGTCGGCAGGGGAGGGAACCGGAACCGTGCTGACCTGTGCCGTGCACCGGCCGGTGGGCTCAGGACTCTCGGAAGCCCAGGTCGCCCATGTCGTCGGATGGGACCGGTCCGCCGTGGCGGGGACGCTGCGGCTGCTGCTGGCCGAGGTCACCGGGGAGGACGAGGGAGAGGACGCCGATGCCTGAGGGGCATGTCATCCACCGTCTCGCCACGGGGCTGACCACGAGTTTCGGCGGTGAGGAGGTGTCGGTGGAGTCTCCGCAGGGACGGTTCACCGCTGAGGCGTCCCTGCTTGACAGGTCGGTGCTCACCGACGCCGAGGCCTGGGGCAAGCACCTCTTCGTGCACTTCACCGCGGGCACGGTCCATATCCACCTCGGCCTGATCGGCACGCTGCAGTTCGAGCCGCTCGCCGCCCCGCGGGGGCAGGTGCGGCTACGCATCGCCGATGACACGGTCGCCGCGGACCTGCGCGGCCCGCAACGGTGTTCCCTGGTCACGCCAGTGGAGGAGGATGCCGCGGTCGCGAAACTCGGTGTCGACCCGTTGCGCGTCGTCGGTGGGGGCACCCCGGCCGGGGAACTCAACGCACGGAAGCTGGAGACGGCACTGGCGAAGACCCGACGGTCGTCGAAGCCCGTCGGGGCGCTGCTCATGGACCAGGCGCTGTATGCCGGCGTGGGCAGCATCTACCGCACCGAGGTGCTGTTCCGGCTGGGCATCGGTCCGACCCGTCCGGGCAGGTCCCTGACCACGGTAGAGCTCGACGAGATCTGGTCGGACATGGTCGATCTCATGACCTACGGCGAGGTGGTCGGTCGGATCGACACCGTCCGCGCGGAGCACACCCCGGAGGCGATGGGGCGTCCGCCGCGCAAGGACGATCACGGGGGTGAGGTGTACGTGTACCGGCGCGCCGGGTTGCCCTGCCTGGTGTGCGGGACGCCGGTGGAGACAGGGGAGATGGCCGGGCGGAAGATCTACTGGTGTCCGGTGTGCCAGCGGGGTTGAGTGCACCCCCGGTCATAGATTTGTGAGCGATAGCACACTAGTGTGGTGCCGATAATTCTTGACCGATCCAGTGGCGCACCACGGCCACCTCCGCCTCATGGAGCCTTCATGTACCAACCTGACCTGGCACCGGTCGCGGACAACACCTTCCTGTCCGCGCTCGTCGCTCTCCTGCCCCTCCTCACGGTGTTCCTCACCCTCGGCGTCCTGAAATGGCGTGCCCACTGGGCTGGCCTGGCAGCGCTCGCTGTCTCGCTCGTCATCGCGGTCGCCGTCTACGGCATGCCCGCTGACCTGGCGGGACTGTCCGCCACCCAGGGTGCGGTCTTCGGACTCTTCCCGATCCTGTGGATCGTCATCGCCGCGATCTGGTTCTACGAGATCACCGTCAAGGCAGGAAGGTTCCAGGACCTCCGCGCGGTCATCGACGGCATCTCGGATGACCCCCGCATCCAGGCCATCCTCATCGCCTTCTGCTTCGGCGGCATGCTCGAGGCGCTCGCCGGTTTCGGCGCGCCGCTGGCGATCACCGGTGTGATGCTCCTGGCCGTCGGCTTCCCACGTATGCGCGCGGCCATCGCCGTCCTCGTCGCGAACACCGCCCCGGTCGCCTTCGGCGCCATCGCCACCCCGGTGATCACCGCCGGTAACCTCACCGGCATCGACTACGAGCACATCGGCGCGATCATCGGCCGCCAGACCCCGTTCATCGCCCTCGTGGTTCCGCTGTTCCTGCTGCTGATCGTGGACGGCCGCCGTGGCCTCAAGGACTGCTGGCCCGTCGCCCTGGTCATCGGCACCGCCTTCGCCGCAACCCAGTTCGTGGCGTCCAACTACATCTCGGTCGAGCTCACCGACATCATCTCATCGCTGGCCGGCCTGGCCGTCGCGGTGATCATGCTGCGGTTCTGGTCCCCGATGGGCACCGCCGACGCCACGGAGCGTCTCGGCATGGAGCGGGGTAAGGAGGATGCCGAGGCGACCGGCGAGAACGCGCAGATCGCGAAGGACGCCATGGGGGAGCGGGACACCGACCGCGAACTCACCGGCGGTCGGATCGCCATGGCGCTGTTCCCGTACCTGCTGGTCATCGTGGTCTTCAGTCTCGCGAAGCTGTGGGCTCCGCTGAAGGACTTCCTGACGGACACGGACCTCAGCATCGGCTGGCCCGGGCTCGACGGTGAGGTCGCCACCACCTCCGGCGAGATCTCGAATGCCACGGTCTTCAACTTCCAGTGGCTGTCGTCGCCGGGCTCGTTGCTGCTGATCTGCGGCGTGATCGTGGCGCTGGTGTACCGCTACCCGCTGACCGGTGCGGCGAAACTCTACGTCGACAACGTGGTCAAGATGCGCTGGACGATCCTCACGGTGGTCTCGGTGCTGTCGCTGGCCTACGTGATGAACCAGTCGGGGCAGACCATCACCGTGGGTACCTGGATCGCCGGTGCCGGTGCGGCCTTCGCTTTCTTCGCTCCGGTCCTCGGCTGGCTCGGTACCGCGGTGACCGGCTCCGACACGAGTGCCAACGCCCTGTTCGCCACGCTGCAGCAGACTGCCGCCGAGGGTGCGGGCCTGGATCCGGCGCTGATGGTGGCGTCCAACACCTCCGGTGGCGTGGTCGCCAAGCTCATCAGCCCGCAGAACCTGGCGATCGTCGCGACGGCGGTGGGGCTGGTCGGCAAGGAGTCCGTGATCCTGCGCAAGGTCGTGTGGTGGAGCATCGGCATGCTGGTGGCGCTCTGCCTGCTCAACGGTCTGCAGGCGGGAGTTCTGGAAGGTATGCTGCCCTAAGATCATACCAGGCGTACCATAGTTTCACATGGTTACACGTCAGTTCCCGCACCCGTCCGAGATCCTCGAACTCATGCAGTTCAAGAAGCCCGAGTTCAACGCGAAAAAGCGCCGGTTGGACAAGGCCCTCACCATCTACGACCTGCGTACGATTGCGAAACGCCGTACCCCGGCGTCCGCCTTCGACTACACCGACGGTGCCGCGGAGGGCGAGATCTCCCTCGCCCGTGCACGCCAGGCCTTCGAGGACGTCGAGTTCCACCCGTCGATTCTCAAGGACGCCTCCCACATCGACACCACCACCGAGATCCTCGGCGGCTCCTCCGCACTGCCCTTCGGTATCGCCCCGACCGGTTTCACCCGCCTGATGCAGACCGAGGGGGAGATCGCCGGTGCCGGTGCCGCCGCGGCCGCCGGCATCCCGTTCACGCTGTCCACCCTCGGCACCACCTCGATCGAGGACGTCAAGGCCACCAATCCGGCTGGCCGCAACTGGTTCCAGCTCTACGTCATGAAGGACCGCGAGATCTCCTACGGTCTCGTCGAGCGCGCCGCGAGGGCCGGCTACGACACCCTCTTCTTCACCGTGGACACCCC
Organism: Corynebacterium sp. UD i78; assembly: GCF_056280545.1. Classification (NCBI taxonomy): domain Bacteria; kingdom Bacillati; phylum Actinomycetota; class Actinomycetes; order Mycobacteriales; family Corynebacteriaceae; genus Corynebacterium; species Corynebacterium sp. UD i78. The sequence goes on from NZ_JBWCED010000001.1 coordinate 22,994, forward strand.
CGTCGCCGGCAACCGCATGCGCGACACCCGCCACGGTTTCTCCATCCCGCCGCAGCTCACAGCGAAGACCATTCTGGACGCCATCCCGCGGCCCTGGTGGTGGATCGACTTCCTCACCACCCCGCCGCTGGAGTTCGCATCCCTGTCCTCGACGGGCGGTACCGTCGGTGAGCTGCTGGATTCCGCGATGGACCCGACGATCAACTACAAGGATCTCGAGGTCATCCGCGAGATATGGCCGGGCAAGATCGCCGTCAAGGGCGTCCAGAATGTCGAGGACTCGGTGACGCTCGCCGAGCTCGGGGTTGATGCCGTCGTCCTGTCCAACCACGGCGGACGTCAGCTCGACCGCGCTCCTGTGCCGTTCCAGTTGCTCCCCTCGGTGAAGGACGCGGTGGGTGACGACATGGAGATCATCGTGGACACCGGCATCATGAACGGTGCCGACATCGTCGCCGCCATGGCGCTCGGCGCGGACTTCACCCTGATCGGTCGCGCGTACCTGTACGGCCTCATGGCAGGTGGCCGCGAGGGTGTGGACCGCACCATCTCGATCCTGCAGTCCCAGATTGAGCGCACCATGAAGCTGCTGCAGGCCAACACCATCGGTGAGCTGACCCCGGAGCATGTCACCCAGCTCTCCCGCTTCAACCGGGTGGAGAAGCCTGGCCAGCAGGTGCTGTAGCCCCGGTCACCGAGTTCACGCCACGTCGATGGTGCAGGTCTCGGACGTATTCGCATCGTCGTGGGCGGGGACGGTCACTTCGACGTGGTCGATGTCCTCGGGATCGCAGGTACCGTCATCGGATATGTTGCCGAGAACCGGTGGCGTCGAGGTCCGGGCGTCGGCAGGGGGTCTCGGAGGAGTCGTCCGACGAACATGCGGTCAACACGAGGGCGGCGACGGTGAGGGAAACGGCGAGGGATGGGAGGTACAGCAGACAGCGGAGAGAACGCATGGCCCCTCCCCACGGGAGCAGCACCCCGTCCCAGGGGCGTACACAATCATGACGGATCTGGCCTTGCCGTTGTCTGCGTCCTCCAGAAACGTGATGTTCGGGTACAGATTCGGGTGACCGCAGGCACGGCGGCAGCAGTTGCCGCACCATGTGGGATACTGGAACGCGTGGCTGACAAGAAGAAGATCTCCAATGTCCTGGCTGACCGCTACGCCTCCCCCGAGCTGACCCGCATCTGGAGCCCCGAGGACAAGATCCTCGCCGAGCGCCGGCTGTGGATCGCCGTAATGAAGGCCCAGAAGGAGATGGGGGTGGATATCGCCGAGGGTGTCGTCGAGGACTACGAGAAGGTCATCGACCAGATCGACCTCGCGTCCATCGCCGAGCGGGAGAAGATCACCCGCCATGACGTCAAGGCCCGCATCGAGGAGTTCAACGCGCTGGCCGGTCACGAGGACATCCACAAGGGCATGACCTCCCGTGACCTCACCGAGAACGTGGAGCAGCTGCAGATCCGCCGCTCCCTCGGGATCGCCCGCGACAAGGCCGTCGCCGTGCTCGCCCGCATCGCGACCCGTGCCGGCGAGTACAAGACCCTCGTCATGGCCGGCCGTTCCCACAACGTCGCCGCCCAGGCCACCACCCTCGGCAAGCGCTTCGCGTCCGCCGCCGACGAGCTCATGCTCGGCATCGAGCGCATCGAGGACCTGCTGTCCCGCTACCCGCTGCGCGGCATCAAGGGCCCGATGGGCACCAGCCAGGACATGCTGGATCTCCTCGGCGGCGACGTCGGGAAGCTGGCGTCCTTCGAGAAGAAGATCGCCGAAGAGCTCGGCTTCTCCCGCATCTTCGACTCCGTCGGCCAGGTCTACCCCCGCTCCCTCGACTTCGACGCTCTCTCCGCCCTGGTGGAGACCGGTGCGGCAATGTCGTCCCTGTCGATGACCATCCGCCTCATGGCCGGCAACGAGACCGTCACCGAAGGCTTCAAGGAGGGCCAGGTCGGCTCCTCCGCCATGCCGCACAAGATGAACGCCCGCTCCTGCGAGCGCGTCGGCGGCATGCAGATCATCCTCCGCGGCTACATGACCATGGCCTCCGACCTCGCCGGCTCCCAGTGGAACGAGGGCGACGTCTTCTGCTCGGTCGTCCGCCGCGTCGCCCTGCCGGACGCCTTCTTCGCCTTCGACGGCCAGTGCGAGACCTTCCTCACCGTACTCGACGAGTTCGGTGCCTTCCCTGCGATGATCGACCGTGAACTGGAGCGCTACCTGCCGTTCCTCGCCACGACCCGCATCCTCATGGCCGCGGTCCGTGCCGGGGTTGGCCGCGAGACCGCCCACGAGGTCATCAAGGAGAACGCCGTCGCCGTCGCGCTGAACATGCGTGAGAACGGTGGTGGACAGGACCTCGTCGAGCGTCTCGCCGCCGATGACCGTCTCCCGTTGGACGCCGACGCACTCACCGCAGCCCTGGCCGACCGCCACGCCTTCATCGGTGCCGCCGAGGATCAGACCGACCGCGTCCTCGCCCGTGTCGCCGCCGTCGTCGCGAAGTACCCGGAGGCCGCCGCCTACACCCCCGGCGACATCCTCTAGGACGTTCCAGGACGCTTCAGGACGCTTCAGGACGCTTCAGGACGCTTCAGGACGCTACGGTCGACCTGGCAGGGTCGCCTGTCCATGCTGGTCACGGGGGTGCTGGGTGCCAATGACGGCATCGTGTCGACCTCCGCCCTGCTGCTCGGCGTCATCGCCACCGGGGTGGGGTCCACGGCCGTCTTCGCGGCCGGTCTCGCCGCCGCCGTCGCGGGCGCGGTCTCGATGGCCCTGGGGGAGTATGTTTCCGTCTCCGCACAGCGGGACAGTGAGAAGTCGTTGATCGCCGAGGAGACCGGTGAGCTGACGGAGATGCCCACCGAGGAGACTGAGGGGATGGCGGAGATCCTCCGGGGCTACGGCATCTCAGCCGAGACGGCGGAGAAGGCGGCCGAGGAAATCCAGGCGGGGGATCCGCTGCCGGCCCACCTGCAGCTGGAACTGGGCATCGACGAGGAGGACCTCGCCAATCCCTGGGCCGCAGCCGGATCCTCTGCGGTGTCGTTCATCCTAGGGGCATTGCTGCCGATGCTGGCGGTCCTGATCGCACCGCACAGTGTGGCCGCAGTCGTCGTGACTGCGGTGACGCTGCTCGCCCTGGCGGTGACCGGTGCAGTCTCCGCGCGGCTCGGCGGTAACCCGCTCGGTAAGTCCGTTGCACGTCTGGTCATCGGTGGTGCGCTGGGACTGGCGATCACCTATGCGCTGGGGCCGGTCTTCGATGTTTAGCCGGTGATCGCGTCGAGCAGCAGCCAGGTTCCGAAGACGGTGAGGAAGATGCCGGACGCCATACTGACCGCAATGCTCAGCCGGGGCCGGGAGCGCAGTAGGGAGCGGGCGGCCACCGCCACGCCGGAGTAGACGACGAGGATCTCGAGGATGAAGATCCCGCCGAGCAGAAGAATCTGCACGCCGGAGGCCCATCCTCCCTCGGTGAGGAACCGGGGGAGCAGGGCGAGCAGCAGCATGAGGCCCTTGGGGTTGATCCCGCTGACGCCCATGCCGTGCAGGTACTGCCGCAGACTGTCGCCGCGGTAGGCGGACTCTGTGTCCGTCACCGCGACGAGTGTCCTGTCGCTCGACTTCACCCCGAGTAACGTGCTCACACCGAGCCAGAGAATATAGGACGCTCCTACCGCGGTCAGCACCGTGAGAACCCCGGGAGAGGACGCCACGACAGCACCCACGCCCACGGCAATCACCGACACGACGATGACATATCCGCTGGCCAGTCCGAGGATCGGCGGAACTATCGACCGGGATCGGAGGCCTGCGGTGATGGCATAGGCCCAGTCGGCACCGGGCATGAGTGAGAAGAGGCCGGCGGTGAGCGCGAACTGGAGGACGAGTGTAGTTTCCACAGGTCACAAGTTTATTGCGGGTTCGTGGGAAGATGTTCCTGACTTTTCGACAGGTTGGGAAATCACGTGCAATAATATTGCGTATGGACGCAGTTGACCGGGAAATAATGTCGCAGCTGCAGCGGGACGGGCGGATGAGTGTCACCGACCTCGCCCGGAGAGTCCGGCTCAGCATCTCCGCCTGCCACCGTAGGGTGAAGGATCTCGAGAGCTCCGGGGCGATCCGTGGCTACCACGCGGAGATCGCCCCCGAGGCGCTGGGACTGAGCTTCGAGGCCCTCGTCATGGTGACGATGGGTAGGACCGATCAGGCGACCGTGGCGGCTTTCGAGAATGCGGTCGCCGCTGAGCCGGCCGTCATCTCCGCGGAGCGGCTTTTCGGCGAAACCGACTTCATCCTGCGGACGCTAAGCCGGGACCTCGCCGGCTACCAGGAGCTCTACGACACGGTGCTCGGTACCCTGCCCGGGGTGGAACGGCTGACCTCCACCATGGTGATGAAGCGCATGGACACCGGTGCCCCCGGGCCACGGTTGTAGAGGAGGAGACAGGAAACCCCACCACTCCGGACGAGTGACGGGGCTATGCTGCCGGGCCACAGGGCCCGGTGGAGGGGGAGTACTACTCCACGACGACGAGAAGGTCGCCGCCCTCCACCTTCGTCGGCTTGGTCATGACTACGCGGGCGATCTTGCCGGCGACCGGGGCCGTGATCGACGCCTCCATCTTCATGGCCTCGATCACGGCCACGGCGTCACCCGCCCCGACCTCGTCGCCGACCTTCGCGGTGACGGTGACAGCACCGGCGAACGGTGCTGCGACATGGCCGGCCACAGCAGGATCGGCCTTCTCGGCGGCGGCGGTGACGGACTCCACGGACCGGTCACGCACCCGCATCGGGCGGATCTGGCCGTTGACGTTCATGACGACCTGACGCATGCCCTTCTCGTCGGGCTCTCCGACGGCGTCGAGACGGACCACCATCGGCGGGTTGCCCTTGATCCGCACCGCTGTCTCCTCGCCCTCCTGGAGACCGTAGAAGAACTGACGGTCGGTGAGCGTGGAGACGTCACCGAACTGGCGCTCGTGCTCGTCGAAACCGGCGCTCTCCTTCGGAAACAGCAGGCGGCTCAGTGCGTTCCGCCTCTCCCGGGAGGAATCGCCGCCCAGGTGTGCCTCCTCCTCGGCCGGAACCTCGGTGACACGCGATGCGGTGGAACCGCGCCCCTCCAGGGCTTTCGTGCGCAGCGGCTCGGGCCAGCCACCGGGCGGGGTACCCAGCTCACCGCGCAGGAAGGCGATGACGGACGCCGGGATGTCGTATTTCTGCGGGTCCGCGGCGAACTCGTCGACGGTAACACCGGCACCGACGAGGTGCAGCGCGAGGTCACCGACGACCTTGGAGGACGGGGTCACCTTGGTCGGCCGGCCGAGCAGCTTGTTGACGCCGGCGTAGGCGTCCTCGATGAGTTCGAAACGGTCGCCGAGTCCGAGGGCGACAGCCTGGGTACGCAGGTTGGACAGTTGTCCACCGGGGATCTCGTGGGTGTACACCCGACCCGTCGGACCGGGCAGACCGGACTCGAAGGGACCGTAGAGGGAACGCACGGACTCCCAGTACGGCTCCAGCGAGTTCACCGCGTCCAGCGAGATGCCGGTGTCCCGGTCGGTGTGCGCGAAGGCCGCGACGATCGCGGACAGGGAGGGCTGGGACGTGGTCCCGGCCATCGCAGCGGACGCCCCGTCCACCGCGTCCGCCCCGGCGTTCGCCGCGGCGAGGTAGGTGGCCAGCTGACCGCCGGCGGTGTCGTGGGTGTGCACGTGCACCGGCAGGTCGAAGTTCTTGCGCAGGGCGGTGACCAGGGTGGACGCCGCCTGCGGACGAAGCAGTCCGGCCATGTCCTTGATCGCCAGGACGTGGGCACCGGACTTGACGATCTGCTCGGCGAGTTTCAGGTAGTAGTCGAGGGTGTAGAGGTCCTCGGCCGGGTTCGAGAGGTCACCGGCGTAGGCCATGGCGACCTCGGCGACAGCCGTCCCGGTCTCCAGGACAGCGTCGATGGCGGTGCGCATCTGGTCGATGTCGTTGAGCGCGTCGAAAATGCGGAAGATGTCCACACCACTCTTCGCGGCCTCGGCGACGAAGGAGCGGCAGACCACGTCGGGGTACGGGGTGTAGCCGACGGTGTTGCGGCCACGCAGCAGCATCTGGATGTTGGTGTTCGGCATCGCGACGCGCAGCCGGTCGAGACGCTCCCACGGGTCCTCGTGGAGGAACTGCAGCGCCACGTCGTAGGTCGCGCCACCCCAGGCCTCGACGGAGAGGAGCTCCGGGGTCAGCCGGGCGACCGCCTCCGCGGCGTCCACCAGGGCGGTGGTGCGCACGCGGGTGGCGAGCAGGGACTGGTGGGCGTCGCGGAAGGTCGTGTCCGTGACGGCCAGGGCCTCCTGGGCACGCAGCTTCTTCGCGAACTCGGCCGGGCCGACCTCGAGCAGCAGGTCGCGTGAACCGCGGGGCAGACCCTCGGCGACATTGGCGTCCTCACCGTGGCGGGCGTCCTTGACCTGCACGACATCCGGCAGCTTGTGGCGCGGAATGACGTCCGTCGGACGCTCGCCGTTGGGCCGGTTGACGGTTACGTCGGCCAGGTAGTCGAGCAGACGGCCCGGCTCATCGTCGGCCGGCGGGGCCTGCAGCAACCACGGGTGGTCGGCGATGAAGGACGTGGAGATGCGGTGGTGCTGGAAGTCGTCCTCGCGCAGCAGGGCGCGCAGGAAGCCGATGTTGGTGGCGACACCGGAGACGGTGAACTCGTTGAGCGCGCGCTGGGCGCGGGTGACCGCCTGGGCGAAGTCCGCGCCACGGCAGGTCATCTTCACCAGCATCGAGTCGAAGTGTGCGGTGATCTCGCCGCCGAGGGACGCCGCACCGTCGAGACGAACGCCCGCTCCGCCCGGGGAGCGGTACGCGGTGATGACGCCGGTGTCCGGACGGAAACCGTTGTTCGGGTCCTCGGTGGTGATACGGGTCTGCAGGGCGGCACCGCGCAGCTGGATGCTGTCCTGGCTCAGGCCCAGATCCTCGAGGGACGCCCCGGCGAGGATGTTCATCTGCGACTTCACCAGGTCGACGGAGGTGACCTCCTCGGTCACCGTGTGCTCCACCTGGATACGTGGGTTCATCTCGATGAAGACGTGGTTCTCGTTCTCGTCGACGAGGAACTCCACCGTGCCGGCACCGTAGTAGTTGATCGACTCGCAGAACTTCACCGCGTCCGCGCAGATCCGGTCGCGTAGTTCCTCGGAGATGTGCTGCGCCGGGGCGATCTCCACGACCTTCTGGTGACGACGCTGCAGGGAGCAGTCACGCTCGAAGAGGTGGATGATGTTGCCCTGGGTGTCACCGAGGATCTGCACTTCGATGTGCTGCGGGTTGACCACCGCACGCTCGATGTAGACCCGGCCGTCACCGAAGGCGGCGGCAGCCTCACGGGACGCCTCGGCGGCCTTCTCCGCCAGTTCGTCGGGGGAACCGACGAAGCGCATGCCGCGTCCACCACCACCGGCGACAGCCTTGACGAACAGCGGGTAGGTGCGTCCCTCCGCGAAGGAGACGAGCTCGTCGATGTCCTCGCTGGGGGCCGAGTCGTCGAGGATCGGCAGACCTGCCTTGCGGGCGGCCTCGACCGCGGCGGACTTGTCACCGGTGAGGTCCAGGGTCTCCGGGGACGGGCCGATGAAGGTGATGCCGTTGGCGGCGCACTGCCGGGCGAGTTCGGCGTTCTCCGAGAGGAAGCCGTATCCGGGGTAGACGGCGTCCGCCCCGGTCTGCTTCGCGGCCCGGATGATCTCGTCGATGTCGAGGTAGGCCTTGACGGGCGACCCCTCGGTACCGATGCGCACGGCTTCGTCGGCGAAGGAACGGTGGAAGGAGTTGCGGTCCTCGCGGGGGTACACCGCGACGGTCTGCGCGCCGGTCTCGTAGGCGGCGCGGAAGGCGCGGACGGCGATCTCACCGCGGTTGGCGACGACGATCTTCCCGAAAGAGGGCAGTGAAGGGTAGGCCATGTGAGGCGCGTCCTTTCTGGTGGCGTGGAGTGGTACGCGAACCGCCCGCACTGGACCGGGGTGCCGGTGCAGGGGCGGGCGGTGTGCGGTCCGTTTCCCAGGCTACTCAGCCCTGGGAGCAGGACGGTGGAGCAGCGGAGGCGGTCAGGCCTGGACGGACCGCTGGGCCTCGCCGTTGTAGGCGGACAGCGGGCGGATGAGAGCGTTGTTCTCGTTCTGCTCCGCAATGTGGGCGGTCCAGCCGACCACGCGGGCGATCACGAAGATCGGGGTGAAGAAAGGGATGTCGATGCCGAGCATGTAGTAGGTCGGGCCGGCCGGGAAGTCCAGGTTCGGCTGGATGCCGGTGCGCTTGTCCATCGCGGCCTGCATGTTCTCGTACATGTCGACCCATTTCTGGCCGTCGTGGTTGGCGGCGGTGCGGCGCATCGCGGCCTCCATCGACGGGACACGGGAGTCGCCGCGCTTGTACACGCGGTGACCGAAGCCCATGATCTTCTCCTTGTTGTCGGCCTTGTTCAGCACCCACTCCTCGGCCTTGGCCGGGTCGTCGACCTCGAGGAAGTTGTGCATGACGGCCTCGTTGGCGCCACCGTGCAGCGGGCCTTTCAGCGCACCGATCGCACCGGTGACCGCGGAGTAGGTGTCCGCGGTGGTGGACGCGATGACGCGGCCGGTGAAAGTGGACGCGTTGAAGGAGTGCTCGGCGTAGAGGGTGAGGGACTGGTCGAAGGCCTCGACGTCCGCCGGGTGGGTGGCGGGGGAGCCCTCCTCGTCGCCGAAGGCCATGTAGAGGTAGTTCTCCGCGATGGACCGCTCCGGGTCCGGCGCGATGAACTTCTGGCCGCGACGGCGGCGCATGTCCCAGGCGATGACGGTCGGCATCTTCGCCAGCAGGCTCAGGCCGATGCGGCGGACACCGTCGCCGGAGCGGTCGTCGGCCTCGGGGTCCTGGGTGCCGAGCCAGGACGCCGCGGTGCGGCAGACGTCCATCGGGTGACAGTCGGCCGGCAGGTCGGCGATGATGTCGAGCAGGGCCTGCGGGACCTCACGCTGGGAGCGCTCGGTCTTCTCGAAGGCGGCCGTCTGCTCCGCGGTCGGCAGTTCGCCGTTCCACAGCAGGTAGGCGACGTCCTCGAAGGTGCAGTTCGCGACCAGTTCCTGGACCGGGTAGCCACGGTACGTCAGGGAGTTGGTCTCCGGGACGACCTTGGACACGGCGGTGTAGTCGACGACGACGCCGGCGAGGCCCTTCTTGATGTCGATGCTCTCTTCGCTCACGGTAGTGGCTCCTCTCATGGAGTGGGGTGGTCCCCCGTTGGGTGTGGTTGTGGTGCCGTGTGCCGGTCAGGCAGCGCTGGTAACTGCCGGCTCCTGCCGGCAGCTGTTACTTGCTGGGGTCGTAGCTCTCGCGGGAGTAGGTGAAGACGCCCTGGTCGAACTCGTTGTACTCGTCGTAACGGAGCAGTTCGTAGAGACGGGAACGGTGCTGCATGCGCTCCAGCCATTCCTTCTGCGTGCCGGTCTCGGCGATGTCGCCGAGCGCTTCCTCGACCTGGCCCATGGCGATACGCAGGGTGGTCACCGGGTAGATCACGGCGTTCATGCCGAGATCCTCCAGCTCCCGGGCGGACAACAGCTCGGACTTGCCGAACTCGGTCATGTTCGCCAGCAGCGGGATGTCCACTGCGGCGCGGAACTTCGCGAACTCCTCCGGGGTGTGCAGGGCCTCGGTGAAGATGAGGTCCGCACCGGCGTCGGCGTAGGCCTTGGCACGCTCGATGGCGGAGTCGATGCCCTCGACTCCGGCGGCGTCGGTCCGGGCGCAGATGACGAACTGGTCGTCGCGGCGCTCTTTCACGGCGGCACCGATGCGGCGGAGCATGACGTCGGTCGGGACGACCTCCTTGCCGTCGAGGTGACCGCAGCGCTTCGGGTTGACCTGGTCTTCGAGGTGGCAGCCGGCGACACCGGCGTCCTCGAACTCCGAGATCGTGCGGGCGGCGGACATCGGCTCACCGAAGCCCGTGTCGGCGTCCACCAGGACCGGCAGGTCAGTGGCGCGGGCGATCTGGCGTGCCCGGCCGGCGACCTCGGTCAGGGTGGTCAGCCCGATGTCCGGCAGGGCCAGATCAGCGGCCACGACGGCACCGGAGACGTAGACGCCCTCGAAGCCTTTCTCCTGGATCGCGCGGGCGACCAGCGGGGAGAACGCACCCGGCAGGCGGGTGATCTCCGAGCCGTTCAGCGACGCGCGGAAAGCCCTGCGACGGTCGGTCGGGGTGACGTTGCTGGAGTACAGGCCCGTCATCAGAGGATGCCCTCGGGGATGGTCGGGGCCTTCGCCAGGACCTCGGGATCGAAGGTGACGGTGAGCTGGTCGAGCTCATCGGCGCCGAGGGACGCGGCGTTGCGGGCGGCCTCCAGGAAGCGCTCCTGCTCCTTCTCGGCGACAAGACCGTCGGCCAGCTTGCGGAACTTGCCCTCGTACTGGGAGCGGTCGAAGGGGTGCTCGCCCAGCGGGTGGGCGTTGGCGACGGCCAGCTCGTCCTCGATGACGGTGCCGTCCTTGAGGGTGACGACAGCCTTGGCGCCGAAGGCCTTCACCTGCGGGTCGTTGGAGTGGTAGCGACGGGTCCACTCCGGGTCCTCGACGGTGGAGATCTTGTTCCACAGCTCGATGGTGGACGCGGTGTGGGCGCGGTCCGGGGAGTAGGAGGTGTTGTAGTCCCACACGCCGTCCTCGAGGGCCACGGCGAAGATGTACATCACCGAGTGGTCGAGGGTCTCGCGGGAGGCGTCCGGATCGAACTTCTGCGGGTCGTTCGCACCGGTACCGATGACGTAGTGGGTGTGGTGGCTGGTGTGCAGCACGATCGACTCGATGTCGTCGAGACTGCTGATCTGGCTGCGCAGGCGGAAGGCCAGGTCGATCGGGGCCTGGGACTGGTACTCCGCGGAGTGCTCCTTGGTGTAGGTGTCCAGGATGCCGCGCTTGCCCTCACCGGCGGCGGGCAGCGGCACGGTGTATTCGGCGTCCTTGCCGTCGAGCATCCAGGCGATGAAGCCGTCCTCACCCTCCCAGATCGGGGCCGGGGCACCCTCGCCGCGCAGTGCGCGGTCGACGGACTCGATGGCCATCTTGCCGGCGAAGGCCGGGGCGAAGGCCTTCCAGGAGCTGATCAGGCCCTTGCGGGACTGACGGGTGGCGGTGGTGGTGTGGAGAGCCTGGCCGATGGCCTGGTAGATGGTCTCCGGGTCCAGCTTGAGCATCGCGCCGATACCGGCGGCGACCGACGGGCCGAGGTGGGCGACGTGGTCGATCTTGTGCTCGTGGAGGCAGATGCCCTTGACCAGGTCGACCTGGATCTCGTAGCCGGTGACGATACCGCGGATGAGGTCCTCACCGGTGAGGCCCTTGGCGGCGGCCTGACGCTGGGCGACGGCCAGGATCGGCGGGATGTTGTCGCCGGGGTGGGAGTACTCGGCGGCGAGGAAGGTGTCGTGGTAGTCCAGCTCACGGACAGCAACGCCGTTGGCCAGCGCGGCCCACTCGGGGGCGAAGGTGCCGGGGACACCGAAGACGGTGGAACCGGGGGTCTGCGGGCGGGACAGGGCCTGGGAGCGGGCGGTGCTCGGCGGGCGACGCAGCACGGAGGCGACAGCGACGGAGGCGTTGTCGATGATGCGGTTCACGGCCATATCCGCCGACTCGGTCGGCACGGCCACCGGGTCAGCGGCGACCTGTGCGATCTTCCACGCGAGGTGTTCGCTCTTGGGGAAGTCTTCGGCGGACGGATGGACGCGGACGATGTGGTTCTCCACGGAGGGAATCTCCTTTGTGACAGTGGACACAGGATGTGATGTGGGTCCCACTATTCCATCTGACCCGGAGAAAATGTTCACGAAAGTAATTGCGGGGGTGACGCGTTCGTCACACTTTGTGGTGTGACGCGGTTGCGCACACACTTTCGTGGGTGAATGGTGATGTGGAGTGGAATCCGCAACTGTGCAGGTGAGGAGGGTCCTGTGGGGCGTCCTGGGGTGACCGTGGCGAGGATTCCGGGTCGATCTGGCAGTTTTCTGCCGCTGGGGGTGGTGGAGTCACGGTGAGTTGTGTATGTGGCGTGACTGGCGTCCGGGGGTGCGCGCCGGTGGCCCGGTGAGAGTCCCCGCGCTGCCGGTGCGACCCGACCGGTTGGTCAGGGTGGCTGATTCCACCCTCCCGAGTCGCACCTGGCGCGGCACTACCCCTGGTACAGCGGCAACGTGCCACCCGGGATCGACTCGATGAGTCGACGGGTGTACTCCTGCTCCGGGTTGTCGAACAGGGCGTCCGTCTCCCCGCGCTCGACGATCCGACCGGACTTCATGACCAGCGTCTCGTCGGCGATCTGCTTGACCACCGCGAGATCATGGGTGATGAAGAGGTAGGTCAGCCCCATCTCGTCCTGCAGGTCGTTGAGCAGCGAGAGCACCTGTGACTGCACCAGCACGTCGAGCGCACTGACCGCCTCGTCGAGGATCAGCGCCTCCGGGCCCAGCGCCAGCGCACGGGCGATCGCGACACGCTGACGCTGACCGCCGGAAAGCTCCCCGGGGTAGCGGGACAGCATCGACGACGGCATGGCCACCAGGTCCAGCAGTTCGCGGACACGGGCCTCCTGCTCCTTCTTCGAGCCGACCTTGTGGATCTTCAGCGGCTCGGCGATGGTGTTGAACACCGAGTACATCGGATCGACCGACCCGTAGGGGTTCTGGAACACCGGCTGGACGCGGCGTCGGAACGCCAGCTCACCGGCCCTGTCCAGGTGGGTGACGTCGGTGCCGTCGAAGGAAACCGTTCCACTGGTCGGCTCCAACAGGCCGAGCACCATCTGCGCGACCGTGGACTTGCCCGAGCCGGACTCGCCGACGAGCGCGAGAGTGCGGCCCTCGCGCAGGAAGAAGTTCACGTCCTCGGCGGCGGTGAAGTCCTTCTTCCGCCACGGCCTGTCACCGGGGACCTGGTAGATCTTCGTCAGACCGGAGACCTCGATGAGGTTGGGGGACGCCTCTTCAGCGTCCTCCCCGGAATCCCGGAGGGGTTCCTCGATGTCAAGGTCGATACGACGCGCGGCGACCGACGGGGCGGACGCCACAAGCTTCTGCGTGTACGGGTGCTGCGGATTCTGCAGGATCTCCAGCGACGGGCCGGCCTCCACGATCCGGCCCTGGCTCATGACGATGATGCGCTGGGCGCGTTCGGCGGCCAGGCCGAGGTCGTGGGTGATTAGCAGCACCGCGGTGCCGAGCTCCTCGGTCAGCCCCTGGAGGTGGTCGAGGATCTGCTGCTGGACCGTCACGTCGAGCGCGGAGGTCGGCTCGTCGGCGATGAGCAGTTTCGGACGCGCCGCCAGGCCGCAGGCGATGAGCGCACGCTGACGCTGACCGCCGGAGAACTGGTGCGGGAACTGGTTGATCCGGCGGTCGGCTTCGGTGAGCCCGGCCTCCTCCATGAGCTCGACGGCCCGGTCGTGGGCTGCGGAGCCGGAGGCGACGTTGTTGGCCTTCAGCGCCTCCTTGATGTGGTGGCCGACGCTCCACACCGGGTTGAGGTTGCTCATCGGGTCCTGGGGGACCAGACCGACCTCGGAACCACGGATTCCGGTGAACTCACGCTCGGAGAGATGGGTGATGTCCCGGCCGTCGAAGGTGATGGTGCCGTCGGTGACGTGGCCGCCACCGGGCAGCAGTCCCATGATGCTCATCGCGGTGGTGGACTTGCCCGAGCCGGACTCACCCACCACGGCGACGGTCTCGCCGGGCCAGATGTCGAAGTTGACGTCGAAGACCGTCGGCAGCGGGTTCTTCCGCGTACCGAAGGCGATGTCGACGTTACGCAGGGAGAGCAGAGGAGAGGTTGCGTCACTCATCGGGTGCGCTCCTTCGGGTCGAGGGCGTCCTTGAGGGTGTCGCCGAGCAGGATGAATCCCAGCACGGTGATTGCCAGCGCGCCCGCCGGGTAGAACAGGATCTCCGGGGCGACACGCAGCGTGGATTGCGCGGTGGAGATGTCGTTGCCCCAGGAGACGGTCTCCGGGGGAAGACCGATGCCCAGGTAGGAAAGTGTCGCCTCGGCGACGATGTAGATGCCCAGGTTGGTCGTCGTCATCACGATGATCGGTGCCAGGCAGTTCGGCAGGATGTGACGTACGAGGATGCCGATCTTCGACAGGCCCAGGGCACGGGACGCCTGGACGTAGTCGTTGTTCTTCGTCTGCATCACCGCGCCACGGACCATGCGGGCCATCTGCGGCCAGCCGAACAGCGACAGCACCAGGACCACGGTCCAGGTGGTGCGCACGTCGAAGGCCTGCATCAGCACGATGCCGGCGAGCAGCAGTGGGATGGCGAAGAAGATGTCGGTGAGGCGGGAGAGGACGGCGTCCACCCAGCCCCCGAAGTAGCCGGCGGTCGCGCCGACGACGATGCCCAGGACGGTCACGGCCAGCGTCGTGAGGACGCCGGTCGCGATGGACGCACGGGCGCCGTAGATGGTGCGGGCGTAGACGTCGTACCCCTGCTGGGTGAAGCCGAAGGGATGGCCGGAGCGGGCACCCTCGAGGGAGTCCTCGAGGTCGGCGGCCCGCGGGTCGGTCCCGGAGAACAGGCCCGGAAACAGGGCTACCAGGAGAACCAGGGTGATGATGACGACGGAGACCCAGAACATGGGTCGGCGTCGCAGATTCACCCAGGCAGATCCCCAGATGCCGCGGGGTGCTGCATCGGGCAGCAGCTGGTCACGGGTCAGGACGTCATCGGTCTCGACCTCGGCGACCCAACGACCGTCGCGGTCGAGGGGAGTGGGGCGTGTGTTCTTGTGCGTGGACTCAGGCATAGCGGATCCTCGGGTCGAGCAGGGCGTAGAGAAGGTCGATGATGAGGTTGGAGAGTACGAAGATGATCACCAGGACGGTGACCACGGAGACCACCGTCGGGGACTCCCCGAGCTTCACCGCCTCGAAGAGCAGTCCGCCGACGCCGTGGATATTGAAGATGCCCTCGGTGACGATCGCGCCGCCGAGCAGGGCGGCGAAGTCGGCGCCGATGAATGTGACGACCGGGATGAGCGAGTTGCGCAGCACGTGGGCCGCGATGACCTTCGGTCGGGACAGGCCACGGGCCGAGGCGGTGCGGACGTAGTCGGCACGTAGGTTCTGCGCGACCTCGGAGCGGGTCAGCCTCAACACGTAGGCGAAGGAGACGAGCCCCAGTACGAAGGCGGGCAACAACAGTCTCGTGAAGGAGCCGTGGGAGCCGACGGTCGGTGGGACGATGCCCCACTGGATACCGAAGAGGAACTGGCCGACGAAGCCGAGCACGAAGACCGGGATGGCGATGATGATCAGGGAGACGACCAGGAGGGTCGAATCGAACCAGCCGCCCTTCTTCAGGCCGGCGACGACACCGAAGCCGACACCGAAGACGGTCTCGATGACCAGTGCCATCAGCGCCAGCCGGATGGTGATCGGGAAGGCCTCGGCGAGCACCGTGGTGACCTCGCGTCCGGAGAAGGTGAGGCCCAGATCGCCCTGGAAGATGCCGCCGAGGTACATGAAGTACTGGACGATGAAGGGCTTGTCGAGGTGGTACTGCTCGCGGATGGAGTCCAGCACCGCGGGGTCGGCGGCCTTGTCGCCTGCCAGGGCCAGTACGGGGTCACCGGGGGTGAGGAAGACCATCGCGTAGATGAGGAAAGTGGCCCCGAGGAAGACGGGGATGAGCTGGAGGAGTCGTTTACCGAGATACCACCACATGTCAGTTCACATCCTTGGTGATCTCGGTGTACACGGGCATGCCGAGCCAGCCGGACTCGACGTTCTGGAGATCCGGGTTCCAGGCGGTGGACGCGGCGTAGTACCACAGCGGAATCTGGGGCAGGTCCTGCATGAGGATCTCCTGCGCGCTGTTGTAGATCGGCTGCGCCTCTTCGGGACTGGACTGTGCCGCAGCCTCGGCGAGGAGCTCGTCGAAATCCTTGTTGGAGTAGCCGCCGTCATTGGCGGAATCCCCGGTGCGGTAGTTCGAGACGAGGAAGGACGCGATTGACGGGTAATCGGCGTTCCAGCCGGACCGGAAGGCCGCGCCGACGGTGCCGTTGACCACGTCGTCACGCATGGCCTTGAACGTGGGGTAGGCCTTGCCGGTGGCGTCGATGCCCAGGTTCTGGCGGATGCTGTTGGTCACCGCTTCGACCCACTGCTGGTGGCCGCCGTCGGAGTTGTAGGCGATCTGGAACTTCTGACCACCCCACGGGTTGATCTTGTTCGCCTCCTCCCACAGCTCCTTGGCCTTCTCCGGCTGGTAGGTCAGGACCTCCTTGCCCTCGATGTCCGGCAGACCGCCGGCCAGGGTCGGGGCGCCGAAGTCTTCGGCGATCTGGCGGGCGCCGAAGTACACCTTGTCGATGATCAGCTGCCGGTCGATGGACATGGAGATCGCCGCGCGACGCAGGCGTCCCTCCTCGTCCGTGGCGAAGCCGGGAAGGTTCTCCGGGATCGTGAAGTTCTGGATCGCGGCGTAGGGCCTGTCGTCGTGCGAGTCCGGGAAGTCCTCGGTGTAGGTGGGGTACGCCTCGGGGGAGACCGCCTCACGCATGTGGTCGAGGTCGCCGGACTGCAGGTCGGCGTAGGCGGTGTTCAGCGAGGAGTACATGAGGAAGGCGATGCCCGGGTTCTTCGGGGCGTCCTCCCCGGGGTAGTCCGGGTTGGCCTTCAGCGATATGGCGATGTTGTGCTGCCAGGCGTCCTGCCCGTCCATCATGTACGGGCCGTTGCCGATGGGGTGCTCGCCGAAGCCCTTGGGGTCGTCGAAGAAGACCGAGGGCAGCGGGACGAAGGCGGAGTAACCGAGCAGCAGGGGGAAGGTCGAGTCAGGCGCGGAGAGCGTGACGGTGAACTCCGTGTCGCTGATCTTCGTCAGACCGGACATGGTGTCCGCGGTCGCGCCGACGGTGTTGCCGTCCTCGTCGGTGGTGCCGGCCACCTCGTCGTAACCCTTGATCGGCGCGAAGAAGGCGGACTGCAGCTGGGCGTTGGCCGGGTCAACGGCCCAGTTCCAGGCGTCGATGAAGGAGTCCGAGGTGATCTTCTCGCCGTTGGTGAAGCTCCAGTCCCGCAGCTTGATGCGGAAGGAGGTGGAGTTACTGTTCGGGGTGATCGATTCAGCGACCGCGTTCCGTGCTTCGCCCTCCGGGGTGTAGCGGGCGAGGCCGGTGAAGAGGTTCTCGATCACCTGGCCACCGTTGACTTCCTGGGTGTTGGTCGGGATCAGCGGGTTCTGCGGCTCACCGCCGAAGAAGGTGATGTAGTCGTCCGGCACTTTGGAGGTGTCGTTCATGCAGGCGGTGAGGCCGAAGACCACGGCAACGCTGGTGAGCAGTGCCGTGATGAGGCGGGGTATGTGACCGGGGAGCCTGGTGCGGCCCATGTCGGTGCCTTTCGTCAGAAGGGGTAGGGGACCCGGGCCGATGGAGACGGTCAGGGACAACTGGTTGCTGGATCACGGTGACCGGGGTCATGAGATCCGGACCACAGATACTTTAGAGTTACCAGGGATACACCGGGTATTCATCCGGAAGAACCCCCGGCGTCGGCGGTGTGGGGTCTGTCGCCCGGCTGTGGGGTGGCCGCGTGGAGATCGGCTGCGCGGCGGGCTAGACTTTGCCCCCATGCGACCTGACTTGTCCGAGTACACGCACTTTTCCGCAGGTAAGGTGCGCGAGATCTACGAGATCGACGACGCCACCCTCCTCATGGTGGCCACCGACCGGATCTCCGCCTACGACTTCGTCCTGGACACGGACATCCCTGACAAGGGACGCGTCCTCACCGCGATGAGCGACTTCTTCTTCGCGGCCCTGGACTTCCCGAACCACCTCGCGGGTGCCGCCGATGACGAGCGGATCCCGGAGAAGGTCCTCGGCCGGGCGATGGTCTGCCGCAAGCTGGAGATGCTCCCCTTCGAGTGCGTCGTCCGCGGCTACCTGACCGGTTCCGGGCTCAAGGAGTACCGGGAGAACGGCACCGTCTGCGGTGTCGAGCTGCCCGAGGGGCTCACCGAGGCCTCCAGGCTGCCGGAGCCGATCTTCACCCCGGCGACGAAGGCCGAGATCGGTGACCATGACGAGAACGTCTCCTTTGACCGGGTCGTCGCCGACCTGGGTCAGGAGCGCGCCGAGGAACTGCGCGCGGCGTCCATCAGGATCTACAGCCAGGCTGCGGCCGTCGCCGCCGAGCACGGCATCATCCTCGCCGACACGAAGTTCGAGTTCGGTCTGGACGCCGAGGGCAACCTGGTCCTCGGCGACGAGGTCCTCACCCCGGACTCCTCCCGCTACTGGCCCGCGGACACCTACGAGGAGGGCAAGGTCCAGCCCAGCTTCGACAAGCAGTACGTGCGCAACTGGCTGACCGGGCCGAAGTCCGGCTGGGACATCAAGTCCCAGACCCCGCCGCCGGAGCTGCCCGGCTCGGTCGTCGAAGCCACCCGCGAGCGCTACATCGAGGCCTACGAGCGGATCTCGGGGAACCGCTTCGCCGACTGGATCGGCACCTGCGCGGGGTACTGAGCCCGCCGCGGCCCGCACCACACGTCGCGGCTACGATCGGGCGTCATGGATTCAGACACTCCTATGCCCGCGACCGTGGCGGCTCTTCCTCCGGTCGCCGCGAAGATCCCGCACATCCGCACCTTCCACGGCCGTGAGTTCCGGGATGACTACGAATGGCTCCGGGAGAAGGACAACCCGGCGGTCCGGGAGTACCTGGAGGCGGAGAACGCCTTCACCGACTCCCGCACTTCGCACCTCAAACCGCTGGAGGACGCCATCTTCGGCGAGGTGAAGGAGCGTGTCCGCGAGACCGACATGTCCCTGCCGGTCCGCGCCGGACGCTACTGGTACTTCTCGCGCACCGAGGAGGGCAAGAGCTACGGCATCTCCAGCCGCATCCCCGTCAATGACGCCGCCCCGTGGACCCCACCGGAGATCGTGCCGGGGGAACCGGCACCGAACGAGGAGGTCATCCTCGACAGCAATGAGCTCGCCGAGGGCCATGAGTTCTTCAGCCTGGGCGCGGCGAGCGTGACAGTCGACGGCCGCTACCTCGCGTACTCCGTGGACCTGGCCGGTGATGAGCGCTTCGATCTGCGGATCAAGGATCTCAGCACGGGGGAACTGCTGGCCGACGAGATCCCCGGCGTCGCCTACGGTGCGACCTGGGTCGGCGACGACTTTCTCTTCTACCAGCGGGTGGATGAGGCCTGGCGTCCTCACGAGGTGTGGCGCCACCATGTCGGTAGCCCGGTCAGTGAGGACGTCTGCATCTTCCGTGAGGAGGACGAGCACTACTGGGTGGGGGTCGGGGTGACCCGTTCCGAGCGGTTCCTGCTGGTCTCTGCGGCCTCGAAGACCACCAGTGAATCCTGGTACCTGGACCTCGGTACCGACGGGGAGAATGCCGACGGTGAGCTGTCCTGCATCCGACCGCGGGAACAGGGCGTGCAGTACGACGTCGACCATGCGGTCGTCGGCGGCGAGGACCACTGGCTGGTGCTCCATGACTCCCTCGACAAGCGTCCCAACGGCGAGCTGGGACGCTGCCCGGTCGGCCCGATCGATGACCTGGACGCGTTGACGGTCATGGTGGAGCACCGCGACGACCGTCGGGTCGAGGGTGTCGACGTTTTCGCCGACCACATCGTGCTCTCCACCCGCGACAACGCCATCGAGAAGCTCTCGCTGATGATGCTCGGCGGTAGCGACGACGAGGACGCCACGGGTTGGGGCACCTTTGAGCCCGTCGCCTTCGACGAGGAGCTGTACTCCGCCGGCAGCACCGGGAACGCGGAGTGGGAGTCCCCGGTGCTGCGGGTCAGCTACACCAGCTACGTCACCCCGGGGCAGGTGTGGGAGATCGACCTGGCGTCCGGTGGGCGGACGCTGCGCAAGCAGCAGGAGGTCCTCGGTGACGTGGACCTGTCGCAGTACACGGCGTCCCGCCGGTGGGTGAGGGCGACCGACGGTGCGGACATCCCGGTCTCGCTGATCCACCGCACCGATGTGCCGCTGGACCGGGTCAACCCGGTGCTGCTCTACGGCTACGGCTCCTATGAGGCGTGCATGGACCCGTACTTCTCGGTGTTCCGGCTGTCGATGCTGGACCGCGGTGTGGTCTACGCCGTCGCGCACGTCCGTGGTGGCGGCGAGATGGGTCGCATCTGGTACGAGCAGGGCAAGGAGTTGCAGAAGAAGACGACCTTCACCGACTTCATCGACGTCGCCGACAACCTCATCGCCGCCGGGATGACTACTCCGGAGCGGATGGTGGCCGAAGGCGGGTCCGCCGGCGGCCTGCTCATGGGTGCGGTGGCGAACATGGCCCCGGACCGGTTCGTCGGTATCGAGGCTGTGGTGCCTTTCGTGGATCCGCTGACCTCAATGCTCATGCCGGAGCTGCCGCTGACTGTCACCGAGTGGGAGGAGTGGGGCGATCCGTTCCACGATGCCGGGGTCTACGACTACATGGCGACCTATGCACCCTACGAGAACGTGACGACTCAGAAGTACC
Source organism: Corynebacterium sp. UD i78 (assembly GCF_056280545.1). Lineage (NCBI taxonomy): Bacteria > Bacillati > Actinomycetota > Actinomycetes > Mycobacteriales > Corynebacteriaceae > Corynebacterium > Corynebacterium sp. UD i78. Next base: position 43,591 of record NZ_JBWCED010000001.1, read on the forward strand.
CGTCGATCCTCGCGGTGAGCGGCTTCAACGACACCCGCGTGCTCTACGTGGAGCCGAGCAAGTGGGTGGCGAAGCTGCGGGAGACCGCCGCGCCGGAGTCCGGGGAGATCCTGCTGAAGACGGACATGTCCTCCGGGCACGGGGGAGTGTCCGGACGCTACGCCAAGTGGCACCAGACCTCTTTCGAGATCGCCTGGGAACTGGACCTGATGGGTGCCACCGAACGTCTCTGAGGAGCTGCCTGAATCACCCCCGGTGCCTGTCTGGCGGACACCGGGTCCCACGGTCTGACCACTTTGTAACCGTATACTGGGACAACAGTGTGAGTGAATAAAGTTCACGTGAACTGGTGTGATCGTCCCCATACATGAACGGCGGGGGGAGCGGTACGGAATCGCTGAAAAACCTTTTGGAGCGGGGGTCGGTCGGGGGTAGATTCTTGCGACTATGAGCAGTCAAGAGTCTTCGGCGGCAGTGAAGCCGAAGAAGAAGATCAACAAGAGCCAGTGGCTCTACATCACCGTCATCATCGCGATTGTCGCGGGCGTCATCCTGGGCCTCGTCGCCCCGGGCGTGGCATCGAACGTCAAGTTCCTCGGAACGATGTTCGTGAACCTGATCAAGATGATGATCGCGCCGATCATCTTCTGCACCATCGTCGTCGGCGTCGGCCACGTCCGTGAAGCGGCGACAGTGGGTAAGGCCGGCGGCATGGCCCTGGTCTATTTCATCATCATGTCGACCTTCGCCCTGGCCATCGGCCTGGTCGTGGGCAATCTCCTTGACCCGGGCAACGGGCTGAGCATCAACCCGGGAGACTCCGACAAGTACCCCGCGGGCGAGCAGAAGAGTGACGGTGTCCAGGGGATCATCGAGGAGATCATCCCGGACACCATGGTCTCCTCCCTGACCTCCGGTGAGATCCTGCAGGCCCTGTTCGTCGCTCTGCTCGTCGGTTTCGCGGTCCAGGCCATGCCGAACAAGGTCGCCGGTCCGGTGCTCTACGCCGTCGAGCTCGGTCAGCAGGTCGTCTTCAAGGTGATGGCCATGGTGCTGTGGGTAGCTCCGGTCGGTGCCTTCGGTGCGATGGCCGGTGTCGTCGGCGAGACCGGTATGGACGCCGTCTGGAGCCTGATGAAACTCATGCTCGCGTTCTGGATCACCTGCATCCTCTTCATCACGATTGTGCTGGGCACGATGCTCAAGACCGTGACCGGCCTCAGCATCTTCAAGCTGCTGCGCTACCTCGGCAGCGAGTACCTGCTCATCTTCGGTACTTCGTCCTCGGAGTCCGCGCTGCCGCAGCTCATCGACAAGATGGGATTCGCCGGGGTGGACAAGTCCACCGTCGGTATCGTCGTGCCGACCGGCTACTCCTTCAACCTTGACGGCACCGCGATCTACCTGACCATGTCCTCGATCTTCATCGCCGAGGCGATGGACATGCCCATGAGTATCGGCGAGCAGGTCAGCCTCATGGTCATCATGATCATCGCCTCCAAGGGTGCTGCAGGTGTCTCCGGTGCAGGTATCGCGACCCTGGCCGCGGGTCTGCAGGCACACGAGCCGCAGATGCTCTCCGGCGTGGACACGATCCTCGGCATCGACAAGTTCATGTCCGAGGCCCGTTCGCTGACCAACTTCACCGGTAACGCTGTCGCCACCTTCCTCGTCGGCAAGTGGACGAAGTCCATCGACATCCAGCGTGCCCACGATGTCCTCGACCGCAAGGTGGAGTACACCTCGGGTGAGGTCGCGGAGCAGACGCCGGTCGAGGCCTTCGTCGGCGCCAACCCACAGCCGGCGGTCCAGGAGCCCCAGACCGAGATCTGGAAGCCCTGACCTGACCCGCAGGATGACCCGCTGAGCCGGGGCCGCCCCCGCCGTCCCGTGACCCCGCGGGAGCAGGGGACGGTCCCGGTTCGCTCTGTCCGGGTCAACCGGTAAGGTTGTGCCTGTTCAGCAACCCCGACCAGCAACCGCTGACTTTATGGAGAGAATCACCGTGGCCCGAGTCGTTGTCAATGTCATGCCGAAGGCGGAGATCCTGGACCCCCAGGGCCAGGCCGTCGTCCGAGCCCTGGGACGCATCGGCGTCAGCGGTGTCGCTGACGTCCGCCAGGGCAAGCGCTTCGAGCTCGAGGTCGACGGCACCGTGACCGCCGGGGACCTCGACCGGATCGCCGCCACGCTGCTGGCGAACACCGTCATCGAGGACTACGAGGTCGTCACCGCCGAGCTCGCCGGGGAGAACAAGTAATGGCAGCCCGTATCGGTGTCATCACCTTCCCCGGCACCCTGGACGACGTCGACGCAGCCCGCGCCGTGACCATCGCCGGTGCCGAGGCCGTGAGCCTCTGGCATGCGGACGCCGACCTCAGGGACGTCGACGCGGTCGTCGTCCCCGGCGGCTTCTCCTACGGTGACTACCTGCGTTCCGGCGCCATCGCCGCCCAGGCGCCCGTCATGCGCTCCGTCATCGAGCGTGCGAACGCCGGCATGCCCGTTCTGGGCATCTGCAACGGCTTCCAGATCCTCACCGAGGCCGGCCTGCTCCCCGGTGCCCTGACCCGCAACCAGGGTCTGCACTTCCACTGCACGGACGCCTGGCTCGAGGTCGCCAACAACTCCACCGCCTGGACCACCGGTCTTGACGAGGGCCAGAAGATCCTAATCCCGTCGAAGCACGGTGAGGGACGCTTCCAGGCGTCCGCCGAGACCGTCACCGAGCTGGAGGCCGAGGGCCGCGTGGTCTTCCGCTACACCGACAACGTCAACGGTTCGGTCAACGGTATCGCCGGTGTCGGCTCCGCCGACGGTCGCGTCGTCGGCCTCATGCCGCACCCCGAGCACGCCGTGGAGACTCTCACCGGCCCGTCGCTCGACGGCCTGCAGCTGTTCCTGTCCGCCGTCGGCTCCGTCGCCGCCTGATCCGCCGCGTCTTCGCAAGGGAGAACAATGACCGTCCACAACGACACCGTCGCCAACGCCGTAGCCACCCCGGATCTTGAGCAGCCCTGGGCTGAACTCGGCCTCAAGGAGGACGAGTACGGCCGCATCCGGCATATCCTCGGACGCCGCCCCACCGCCGCGGAGCTCGCCATGTACTCCGTGATGTGGTCTGAGCACTGCTCCTACAAGTCCTCCAAGACCCACCTGCGCTACTTCGGTGAGACCACCACCGAGGAGATGCAGTCCAAGATGCTCGCCGGCATCGGCGAGAACGCCGGCGTCATCGACATCGGGGACGGCAACGCCGTCACCTTCAAGGTGGAGTCCCACAACCACCCGTCCTACGTCGAGCCCTACCAGGGTGCGGCCACCGGTGTCGGCGGCATCGTCCGCGACATCATGGCCATGGGTGCCCGCCCGGTCGCCGTCATGGACCAGCTGCGCTTCGGTGCTGCGGACGCCCCGGACACCCAGCGCGTCCTGCCGGGTGTCGTCGCCGGTGTCGGTGGCTACGGCAACTGCCTCGGCCTGCCGAACCTCGGCGGTGAGACCGTCTTTGACCCCTCCTACGCCGGTAACCCGCTGGTCAACGCCCTGTGTGTCGGTACTCTCAAGAGCGATGACCTGAAGCTCGCCTTCGCCTCCGGCGTCGGCAACCGTGTCATCCTCTTCGGCTCCCGCACCGGCCTCGACGGTATCGGCGGCGTGTCCGTGCTCGCCTCCGACACCTTCGAGGAAGGCGCCGAGCGCAAGCTCCCCGCTGTCCAGGTCGGCGACCCCTTCGCCGAGAAGGTGCTCATCGAGTGCTGCCTCGACCTGTACAACGCCGGCGTCGTCGTCGGTATCCAGGACCTCGGCGGTGCCGGTCTGTCCTGCGCCACCTCCGAGCTTGCCGCCGCCGGTGACGGCGGCATGCACATCAACCTCGACAACGTGCACCTGCGTGCCGAGAACATGTCGGCCGCGGACATCCTCTCCTCGGAGTCCCAGGAGCGCATGATGGCTGTCGTCGCGCCCGAGCACGTCGACGCCTTCATGGAGATCTGTGCGAAGTGGGAGGTCATCGCCTCCGACCTCGGCGAGGTCACCGACGGCGACCATCTCGTGATCGAGCACCAGGGCGAGATCGTCGTCGACGCAGACGCGTCCTCCATGGCGGATGAGGGTCCGGTCTACGAGCGTCCCTACGCGAAGCCGGATACCCAGGACGCCCTGAACGAGACCCCTGACCTTGCCCGCCCGGCCTCCGCCGACGAGCTGCGTCAGACCGTGCTCGATCTCGCAGCGTCCCCCGCACTCTGTTCCCGCGCGTACATCACCGAGCAGTACGACCGCTACGTCCGTGGTAACACTGTCCTGGCGAAGGACGCCGACGGTGGCGTCCTGCGTATTGACGAAAAGACCGGACGAGGCATCGCCGTGGCCACCGACGCCTCCGGCCGGTACACGAAGCTGGATCCGAACACCGGTGCCCGCCTGGCGCTGGCAGAGGCGTTCCGCAACGTCTCCGTCACCGGTGCGACCCCGGTCGCCCTGTCCAACTGCCTGAACTTCGGCTCCCCGGAGGACGCCGGCGTGATGTGGCAGTTCCGCGAGGCCGTCCACGGTCTGGCTGACGGTGCCGCTGAGCTCGGCATCCCGGTCACCGGCGGCAACGTCTCCTTCTACAACCAGACCGGTTCCGAACCGATCCTGCCGACCCCGGTCATCGCCGTGCTCGGCACCATCGATGACGTCGCCACCCGCATCCCGGCCCAGGCGCCGGCAGGGGAGTACACCCTGCTGCTGGCCGGCAAGGCCACCGCCGACGAGCTCGGTGGGTCGATCTGGCAGCAGGTCGTCCATGCAACGCTGGCCGGTGTGCCGCCGCAGGTCGACCTCGCTGACGAACAGAAGCTGGGCGCGGCACTGTCCGCACTGCGCGGTACCGTCGCCTCCGCCCACGACCTCTCCGAGGGTGGCCTGTCCCAGGCACTTGTCGAGTTCGCTGTCCAGGCCGGCGCCGCCGTGTCCGTCGACCCGACGGCTGCGCTCGCTGCCGCCACCGGTGATGCCGTGGCGGACACCTTCACCGCACTGTTCTCCGAGACCGCGTCCCGCGTCCTCGTCGCCGTCGCCGTCGACAAGGCGGGGGAGGCGGAGTCAGTCTTCGCCGCCAACGGTGTGCCCGTGGTCACCCTCGGTAAGGCCGTGGTCTCCGGCGACGCCGCTGACGTCGAGGGTCAGGTCATCGAGGTGACCTCTGAGGGTGCGTCCTTCACCCTGCCGGTCGCCGAGGTGAAGGCCGCGTGGGAGGGCACCCTGCCGGGCCTGTTCAGCCACGCCGTCGGAGCGAACTCCGTGATCGACTAGACCCGCTGACGGGGATACTTCCCCGCGGCACCGCTCCGTGTCCCCCGCGTCGGCTATCGTCGCGGGGGACACGGTGTTCTCCTGTCGGAAACACCACGGATTCAAAGGAGCGCGCGCCATGGGCCACTACGACCTCTACTCCTCACTCGGTCTGGACCGGTGGGCCCCACCGGACGCCCTCGCCGCCGAACTGGACCGGCGCATCGCCTGGGCACAGACCGGGAACCCCTCGGCTCTCGACGAACTGCACTGTGCCCGGGCGATCCTCGGGGACCCCGGTCGCCGCACCACCTACGACCGGATGCTCGACAACCCCGCCGGCCCACCGGTCACCACCGACACCCTGCGACAGCTCGCGGCGTCCGCCCCCGGTGGCGGGTCCTCGGGTTCCCCGGGTTCCTCGGGAGGACGCGGCGCCCTGCGGATCCTCGTGCCGGTCATCACCCTGCTGGTCGGTCTCGGGCTCGGCGCCGGGGCAGTGGCCCTGTTCGCGGGCGACGACGGGGACTCCGGACAGGCCATCTCCACCGGCGACCGCGAAGAGGCCGAGTCGCTGACGCAGGAGTTCATCGTGCTGGACAGCAGGGACGCGGCGCTCGACTGGGCGGAGGACCACTTCGACCGACGGGTCCGCAACGAGCTCATCGAGGAACTCGGCGCCAGCGGCAGCCTGCGGGACTTCACGGGAATGGAGGACCTCTTCGGGGGTACGGGCCTGGCCACCGGCCCCGCCACCGAGTTCAGTTCGGTCGTCGCCTACGAGGCCATAGCCTCGGGGATTTCCATGCAGGACGCCCTCGACTCCCTGTCCAGTGAGCAGAACTTCGGGACCGGGGAGATGGGCTCCTCTCTGATGGTCCCCGTCCTTGACCGCAGCGACCGGGCTCTCGGGTTCGTGGTCTTCATCGACGACGGGGGCGACTACCGGGTCGCAGGGTTCGTGGCCACGGGAGCGGTGACGGACTCCGGCTACGGGTGGGACGCCTGATCCCCCGCACCACCTCCGATGACCGGATCAGGGTGAGAACTTTGTTAGTTTATGGGGAGTGAAAGTCAGCGTGGAATGAGGAGACACCCGTGCCAGAGAACCCGTGGGCCAGAGCGGACAGCGGCGAGACCCGGCAATGGGTGCCCGCCACCCCGCAGGGTTCCACCGGTCCGCAGCGATCCGGGGGAGGGAACGGCGGCCTGGTCATCGCGATCATCGCCGCCGTCCTCGCTGTCGCCCTGCTCATCGGCGTGCTCATCTGGCTCTTCACCAGTGGCGGCGATGACAACGACGACAACGCCTCCCCCACGACTCCGCAGTTCAGCGGGGCACCGACGGTCACCGAGACGGTGACCGCGGCCCCTGCCCCCGAACCTGCGCAGCCGGAGCCGACAGCCGCCGCACCGGACAGCGGAAGCGACGGCAGCAGCAACGGCAACGGTGGCAGCAGCTCCGGCAGTTCGGGCAGCGGTTCCCTGCCCTCGGGGCTCACCGACAGTGGGTGGACCGGCTACTCCAACGCCACCTGCAACGGCAGCGACACCTGGGTCTACGCCGGCGGCAACGACTCCACCAAGGTCGTCATCTGCCGGGCGACGGCCCGGGACGGTTCCTCGCTCGGTCTCTACTACCGCGGTCACGCCGGTGGACAGGGCCTGGAGCGGGACGTGGACATGAGTTCCGCCGACATCGCCGCCGGCCACTTCGAGATCCCCGCGAACCCGGCGAAGTTCGTCATCGACGGTGACGAGATGGAGGTCTACGAGAACAACAGTCTCAGGAAGACCCACACCTTCAGCGTGGCCCGCGTCAGGACCTCCGCCTAGAACACCAGCCTAGTTCACCGGGTACTGCGGCTCCTCGCGCAGCGGGCGGAACAGTGGCTCCGGGGAGTACTGGCTGCGGAGCTCGCGGAGAGTGACGGCATGCTGCTCGAGGCGCCGGTCCTCCGGGGACTCCGGGGTGAACTTCCGGGCGTTCAGCGGGTTTCCGTCGATGTCCACGCCGACATAGGTCATCGAGGCGTGGATCGCCACCGGCAGGTTTCCGGTGCCCTCACGGGGATCACCGGCTCGCAGGTGCACCGTGACGGCCATGGAGCGGGTGTCGGTACGGATCAGCCGTGCCTCGACCTCCACCAGGTCGCCGATGTGGACCGGGCGGTAGAAACGGATGCCGCCGGCGTAGACCGCCACGGTCTGCTCCCCGGACCAGGCCATCGTGCAGGCCGTCGCCGCCTCGTCGATCCACTCCATCGCGGTTCCACCGTGGACGTTGCCTCCCCAGTTCACGTCCGTGGGCTTCGCCATGAACCGGTGCACCATACTCGGCCCGGTGCCCGATGCGGTGTAGCTCTGCTTGAGCATCTCCTCCTCGATGGCTTTGCGCAGCCGGACGCGGGACAGCGCGGCGTCCGCCACCCGACGTTCCTCGTCGTTGCGCGGCTCGAAGTGGGGCACCGGGGTCGACTTCCGGTTCTCGTCCATCGCCACGAAGATGACGAGGCAGTCACAGGCGCGGGTGAAGACCAGTTCACGCGGATCCGCCGACAGCACCTCGTTGACGACGTGCATCGACGACCGGCCCGTGTAGGCGATCCGTGACCGGACCTCGACGACGTGCCCCGAGGGGATCGGCCGGGTGAAGTGGATGTGGCCGACGTAGGCGGTCACGCAGTAGGCCCCGGACCAGCCCACGGCGCAGGCGTAGGCTCCCTTGTCGATCCATTCGAGGACGCGACCACCGTGGACGCCGTTCGCACCCTGCATGAGCACGTCCGTCGGCGCTGCCATGAACCGCAGCGTCACGTCGGGGGAAGGGGACCGTTCTACACCGTTCACAGTTTCCGTCACCGGTTCATGCCTTCCATGCTCTCCATACGTCCATCACGCGTCTTCATTCCTGCCATACTATGTGTCTCCGGGTGTCACGTGTAGTGACGGGGCACACTCGACGTGGTGTTCAACAGGCGAACCACATGCACCGACAAACACAGAACAGGGGACACGGGTGGAGAAGACAGAGCCGGCTGAGGTCAGAGCGGCACTGCTTGCGGTGCGGGACTGGGTCGACGGGGACGGGGAGCGTCCCTCCCGGACCGCCGTCGCCCGGGCCTGCCGGCTCAGCACCGCACTGCTCGGGGAGGACGCCCCGGGGCACAGCGTGGAGGTGCGCGTTCCTCCGTTCGCGGCGGTGCAGTGCGTCGCCGGTTCCGTGCACCGACGGGGGACGCCGCCGAACGTCGTGCAGTGCAGTCCGCGGACCTGGCTGCGTCTGGCGACCGGGGTCGACACTCTCGACGACGCGGTGTCCGCCGGGGCCGAGGTGTCGGGGGCGCACGCCGCAGATGTCGCACACTGGCTCCCGGTGGTGGATCTGCGCCGGTGAACAGATAGGATGGGGCCGTGACTGAGACGAACGATTCATCCCTCCCCGACAACACCGACGCCACGGGCGCGAGCTACGCCGCCGCCGGTGTGGACATCGAGGCCGGTGACCGCGCGGTAGAGCTCTTCGCTCCGCTCGCGAAGAAGGCCACCCGACCCGAGGTCCGGGGCGGTCTCGGCGGCTTCGCCGGGCTCTTCGCCCTCGGGGAGTACGACAAGCCCCTGCTCGCCGCGGGTTCCGACGGCGTGGGTACCAAGGTCGCCGTCGCGCAGGCCATGGACAAGCACGACACCATCGGCCGCGACCTTGTCGCCATGGTCGTCGACGACCTCGTCGTCTGCGGGGCGGAGCCGCTCTTCCTCCAGGACTACATCGCCATCGGCAAGGTCGTTCCGGAGCACGTCGCCTCGATCGTCTCGGGCATCGCCGCGGGCTGCATCGACGCCGGCTGCGCCCTTCTCGGTGGCGAGACCGCCGAGCACCCGGGCCTCATGCAGGTCGGCGAGTACGACATCTCCGCCACCGCCGTCGGCGTGGTCGAGGAGGATGAGCTGCTCGGCCCGGACCGCGTCCGCAGCGGTGACGTCGTCATTGCGATGGCCAGCTCCGGTCTGCACTCCAACGGCTACAGTCTCGCCCGCCACGTCCTGCTGGAGCAGGCGGGTCTGCCGCTCGACGGCTACGTCGCCGACTTCGGCCGTACCCTCGGTGAGGAGCTGCTGGAGCCGACCCGCATCTACGCCAAGGACTGCCTGGCACTGGCCGCCGAGTGCGATGTGCACACCTATTCCCACGTGACCGGTGGCGGCCTGGCGGCCAACCTGGCCCGCGTGATCCCGGAGGGCTTCACCGCCGAGCTGGACCGTGGCACCTGGACCCCGGACCCGGTCTTCCACACCATCGCCCGCCTCGGCAAGGTCTCCCAGGAGGAGATGGACAAGACATTCAACATGGGTGTCGGCATGGTCGCCGTCGTCTCCGAGGAGGACGCCGAGCGCGCCCTCGCGATGCTGACCGCCCGCCACATCGAGTGCTGGAACATCGGTCGCGTCCGCGTCGCCAGGGACGATGAGCCGGAGCGCGCCGTGCTCACCGGCGAGCACCGCCGCTAGCTCCGCGTTCGACAGCAGCGCCGGGAGGATGTTACCGGGTTTCCGGAACGACCTCCCGGTGCTACTTCTGTACCGGGGCGGGCAGCGGCCGGGACCCGCGTGAGAAGTCGGTCAGGATCGGTCGATCCGGGTGTGTCGGGGACGCATAACCGGCCCGGCTTTTCACCGGGTTCTACGGTGGGGCGCGTGGGGACAGGGCGGGCCCGGGGCGGTCCCGGCGGAAAAGGGGTCCGAATATGCCGCGACCCCGCAGGCCGGTCGAGGCGGCGTGCGGGGTCGTACGGTGATATCAGAGGCTGAGTGGCCCCGGGGATGACGTCAGGGCGTCACCGGCCGGAATCGTCCGGGCCCCACTCCTCCCACTCGGCGTAGTCCTCTTCGGACGCCGCCTCATGCGGGTGTTCATTCGAGAGTTCACGCTGGAGACTGTCCAGGTCCATCTCGGGAGAGTTGTACTTGAGCTGACGGGCGACTTTCGTCTGCTTCGCCTTGGCGCGGCCGCGACCCATGGCCTACCCCCTCGGGTGTACTCGCGCAGCGGCCAGGGATTCAACCGCCTACGCATGTGTCTTGTATCTGTTCCTGGCACCACAATAGCGGGTGTCGGCGGAAATTTCAGAACCGACCCCCTGGACACACGGTCACCTGCAGTGGAACACCGAGCGCAGTCACCGACCCTTCAACTTGTTGACCGCCGCCCGCCCGGGCCGGACCGATCTGTCGACATGCAGGTCATCCCGGTCGATCGCCGCGTCCACCCCGTCGACCTGCAGTGGTGGGGCAGTTCCCTCGGCCGCAGCCTCGACGACGGCCCGCTTCACCAGGGCCAGGGCGACGGGGCCGTAGTCCGCGTCCTGGACGGGGGTGCCCATCCTGCCCACGGTGCGACCGCCGGCGGTCACGTCGGCGCCGATGTCCGGCAGACGACCGGCGGAACCGTCGAGCTGGAGCAGGACAAGCAGGCGGGGTGGTCGGCCCAGATTGTGGACCCGCGAGACCGTCTCCTGGCCGCGGTAGCAGCCCTTGTTGAGGTGCACCGCGGAGGCGGTGGGACCCTCGGCGGCGTCGGCCAGGCGGGTCGCCCCGTCGATCCCCGCACCGATCCAGGCGGGGACCTCATGGGGGATGAGCCGTTCATCGGTGTCCACACCCAGCACCGGGAGACGGTCGCGTAACCGCCAGGCATCGACGGCTGCACTACCGGTCGGGCGCGCGCCGGCCTCGACCAGGGCATCCCAGACCGCCGGCAGATCCGACAGCGGCACCCAGAGGTCAGTGACCGGCACCCCGGAGGTCACCCGGGTGCGCCAGAAATCGGCCGCCGGGGCCAGTGGGGTCGTGGTCCCGGCATGGCCGGGTCCGGGGAAGTCGGGGTCGGCCTCCCGGCCCAGCAGGGACAGTCGTGCCAGCCCGGGACGGCTGATCTCCACCTGCGCCCAGAAGACCATCCTGCGCAGGAAGTCCTCCAGTGCATCGGCATGGTCGGCGGCGACATCCAGAAGCACGGCGGGGGAGCCGTCGAGATCCACGATGCTGATCCCGAACTCCTGCTCCACCCGTCCCTGCGCGTCCAGCAGCAGTCCGTCAGTGGCGGTACCGGGCTCTGCGGCGTCCACCTTCTGGGAGATGAAACCGTTGAGCCAGCTGCGTGCCTCATCCCCGGTGACCAGCAGTGCGACCCGGTCCCAGCCGTCGGTGAGACCGGCGGAGCCTTCGTCGACCCGGGTCTGTTCGATCAGCGGGGCGCCGTAGTGGCGGGCGGTGACGGACTCCACCCCTGAGCCGTCCTGTGTGCTTGCCGCCGCGACATGGGCGACGATCGGCGAAACTTGCGAGGCACTCACGTCATCCACTGTAGACCCTTGCAGGTGTGCCCGCCGCAAGTCCGGCCGACGGCACAGTCCTAGGATGGCCCCATGGATGTCCCCACGACCACCTCCGCCCCCCTCGGTTCCCGCGCCGCCGTCGCCGTCCACCCGGCCGGTGACGCCGCCCCGGAGCTGCTCGACCCGACCCTGCCGGCCCTCTACATCGACGACCTCGCCGCCGTACGCGGTGACGGCGTCTTCGAGACACTCATGGTCCGTGACGGTGCGGTGCGCAACCTCGACCGGCACACCGCACGATTCATCAACAGTGCCGCGATGCTCGACCTGCCCACCCCGGACACCGGACGCTGGCACGCCGCCACCGATCTCGCCCTGGAGCACTGGGTGGCCTCGGGCGGCGGCGACGGATCGCTGCGGTGGATGTACTCCCGTGGCCGCGAGACGACCGGTGAGCCGACCGGCTGGGTGACCGTCGCCCCCGAGTCGCCGGCCGTCGCCAGGGACCGGGAACAGGGAGTGCGGGTGATGACCGCCCAGCGCGGGTACAGCCTCGACATCACGAAGGACGCCGCCCCCTGGGCCCTCGTCGGCGCGAAGACCCTCTCCTATGCGGCGAACATGGCGGCGCTGCGTTACGCGAAGAGCCACGACCTCGACGATGTCATCTTCATCGGTGACGGGGAACGGGTGCTCGAAGGCCCGACCTCCACCGTCATCGTGGCCCGGGACCGCGACGGTGTCCGGAAGATCCTCACCCCGCTGCACGAAGTCGGCGTCCTCCCGGGAACCACCCAGGCCGCGATGTTCCGCCTTGCGGGAGAGGCCGGCTGGGCCTGCTCCGAGGCGCCGCTGACCGTCGATGACCTGCGGGACGCCGACGGCGTCTGGCTGCTGTCCTCGGTGCGCCGTTACGCCCGGGTCACGGCCCTGGACGGTACCCCCCTGGGCCGTCCGGTCTGCGCCGACGAGATCGAGGACCTCGCCACACGCGCCGCCGAAGGACGCTAGCCCATCACGCGGCTGAGCTCGGCGGACATCCACGGGGTCAGGCCACCCTCAGCGTCGGAGCCGTCCTCGGCGCGGGCGATGCGCTCGTCGACCCAGCCGAGGTTGTTGTTCGGCATCAGGCCGTAGAGCCGCTTGCCCGGGCCCAGGGTGGACGGTCCGGTCTCGGTGACCATGGTGGACGCACTCTCGAGCTGCCAGGCGCGTTCGGTGAGCGGCTTGCCGTACATGATCTCCACCGCACCGTCGCTGTGCGCGGTGACGAACTCGATGTTGTCCTCGAGGTCGATGCGCAGGAAACCGGTCTCGCGGCGGTCCGGGCCGACGGCATTGCCCTCCTCGTCGAGCCGCCAGATGCGGGAGGAGTAGCTGATGTAGTTCTCGCCGTCGTGCGCGAAGACCAGCTGCTGGCCGAAGGCGTAGGGGTCGGAGCCGTCGGTGGGGGCGGCATTGCCCTCACCCCGCCAGACTCCGATGAGGGGGAGCAGGGCCAGCAGACCGTCGTGCAGGCTCGGGCCCTGACGCAGGTTAGCCGTGTCCTCGGCGACGGGGAGGTCGCCGAGGGAGGGGATGTTGCGGTCCGCGGTGTTCTTCGCCTGTTCGGTGGCGCGGGCGACAGCCTCGTTGCCGTCGATGGAGGGGGTCTCGGGGGAGTCACTCATGGCGTCCAGCATACGGAACGGTCTCAGCGACCCGGGAAGTCCCCGGAGCAGCCGGAGACAGACCCTGGAGCAGTTCCCGGAACAGTCCCTAGAGCCCGGCCTGTTCGTCTGTGGCCAGCGGGGCCGAGCGCGGTGCCAGATCGGAGATCCCGACCCGGGTGTAGTTCTGCTCCGACTCGATGTACAGGGCGCCGCCGTTGACGTACACCCGGCCCGGCTTCGTCCCCAGCGGCAGACTGTCGCCGGGGAGTTCCAGGGTGAAGGCCTCCATCACACGCTCGCGGGTGGCGTCGTCGAGGGCGTTCTTCTTCCCGTCGCCGCGGGAGGAGTCTCCGTCGACCGAACGGATCTCGGTCGGCAGCAGACGGACATCACCCTCCCAGACACGCAGCCGCATCCCGACATCCACCGGGCCGTCGATGCCGGGCACATTGTCCGGCGTGGCGGTGAAATAGGCCTCGGTCTCCCAGCCGCCGGAGGGTGAGATGTCCTCCACGCCCTGGACGTTGAGGTCGGAGAAGCCGTCCTCACCGTTGTCACCGCCGGTCATCAGACCGCCGAGCGCCACCGGGTCGAGCTGGAGGCGGGTGAAGACCTTGCGGGCCGGGGCGTCCTCGAAATCGCCGGAGAGGATCTCGTCGCGGGTCAGCGTCACCTTCTCGGCCGAGGAGGTCACCGACACCCGGGCGAAGCCGGGGACCTCGACATCACGGGCCTCCACCGACACCGAGGTGAGCTCGTGGGACCAGAGGGACGCACTGACCGGCATGCCGCCGATCTGCACGGCCGGGGGAGAGGCGAGCTTTGAGTCATGGAGGATGCGCTGCGAGATCTCGCGCTCCACCTTCGCGGCGAAGAGACTGTCGCCGACCACGGCCACCCCGGCCAGGGCCAGGACCACCACGACGACGGTCACCAGGACACGCACCGGGCGGTGGGGGCGGCGCGTGCTGTCCGTGCTTCCCTTGCCGCCCTCGCTGTCCCGGCTGCGGCGGGGCTCGGCCTGCTCTGGCTCAACGGTCTCGGTCACCGGTCCAGCATAGAGGAGTGGCGGGTGTGGACGGGTGTGCCGGTGGACCGGGTGGCGCGAGTGCAGTGTTACGGGGACGTTTCCGGAGTTTTTCGCCTCGCCTCTCGATGGGAGAGCCACTTTCCACCCGTGTAATCTCGTGGTGGTCACAGAGAAATCGACGTGAAGTGGGAAGGACGCCGGCCGTGAAACTGACCGTGCTCTCGGAGAAGGACGACATCGCGCAGGTCCTGCCTTCACTGGCTCTGCTGTCCCATGAGACCGTGCTGTTGGATTCGTCCGCGGCCTCCGTCCGCGAGGTGGGGGACGCGGAGATCGTCCTCATCGACGTCACCGGCCGGAACCTGCTGGGTATCCGCGACCTCTGCCGCTCCGTCGCCGCCGCGTACCCCACCCTCCCGGTGGCCGTCGCGATCGAGGAGACCAGCGTCATCGCCCTCGACGGGTCCTGGGCGGTGGACGATTTCATCCTCCCCAGCGCCACCCCCACCGAGGTGGATGCCCGGCTGCGGATGCTCATGACGCGTCGCCCCGTCCCCGTCGAAGAAGCCGAGGACAGTCAGGTCGCCTCCATCGGCGGGCTCATCGTCGACGAGGTCACCTACGTCGCCCGCGTGGAGGGACGCCCCCTCGACCTCACCTACAAGGAGTTCGAGCTCCTCTACTTCCTCGTCAAGCATGCCGGCCGCGTCTTCAGCCGTGAACAGCTGCTCCAGGACGTCTGGGGCTACGACTACTTCGGCGGCACCCGTACCGTCGACGTGCATGTCCGCCGGCTGCGTGCCAAGCTCGGTCACGACTACGAGAAGGTCATCGCCACCGTGCGTAATGTGGGGTACAAGGCCGTGGACATCAGCGCAGACGGGAGATAGCGGTGGACAGTTACCGGTGGCTCGAGGACGGGCCCGCAGGACAGCAGAGGACCTGGCGTGAGGAGCTCGCCGAGCTGCTCGACGCGGTCTCCGCGGCAGACGGCGTGCCTGCGCTCTCCGAGGAGTTCGTCCGGGCGCTCGAGGAGGGGACCGGACACCGACATCTCCTCGCCGTCGACAGCGGCAGTGGCGCGGAGCGCGTCATCGGGGTCCTGGCCGTGGACGTCCCCGACGTGACCGATGCCGGTGGTACCGCCGAGATCGCCGTGCACCCGGATTTCCGCCGACGCGGCACGGCCGCCGGCCTGCTGCGTGAGGCGGGAAGGGGCCTGGACCCAGAGTCGCAGTTCAGCATCTGGGCCCACGGCAACCTCGACCCTGCCCGGGGGCTCGCCGCCGACCGGGGCGCTCGCACCGTACGCGAACTGCTGAAGATGACCGTGTACTGCGGTGTCGACGATCCGGCCCGCACACCGCTGGTGGAAGGGGCCGCCGCCGCGCCGACCGCCGTGACGGACGCGGGACTGGAACTCCTCGACTACCCGGCGGCCTGTGAGGAGTTCGGGGCCGACCTGGTCGACGCCGAGTGGCTCCGCGTCAACAACGAGGCTTTCGCCTGGCACCCGGAACAGGGCGGTTGGGATGTCGACCGGCTGCGGCGGGCGCGGGAAACCGACTGGTTCGATCCCCACGGTGTCCTCATGCTGTGGAGCCGCGACGACACAACCAGGGACCGCAGTGTGCCGGGGTGCACTGGACGAAACTTCCGGCAGACGACACCCACGGCGAGGTCTACGTGATCTGTCTCGCCGACGCCGTCCGCGGTCAGGGCCTCGGTGGCCCGTTCACCCTGCTGGGCATCGGGTACCTCATCGACGCAGGCGCACAGGCCGTCGACCTCTACGTCGAGGGCGACAACACCCCGGCCGTCGCGACCTACCGGCGGCTGGGTTTCGAGATCGTCCACCGGGACGTCGTCTACCGCGGCATGGTGTAGCGGGGTCTCCCCACAGCAGTTCACGGAGAGTTCATCCGGGTGGTGGTTGGCGTCCACCTCGGGCAGTTAGGGTCAACGGTGACCATCACGACGACCAGTCACGACGACGAGTCGAGAACCGTTGAAAGAGGAACCATTCCGTGAAGACCGTGAAGTACACCGCTGCCCTGGCCGCAGTGGCCGCCGGCTCGCTCCTGCTCACCTCCTGCTCCAACTCCGGCAACCGGGGATTCCAGTGCGGACGCCACCTCCACCTTCGATCTCACGGGCACCACCGGTGAACTCCAGGGTGAAGGCGCCAGCTCCCAGCAGAAGGCCATGGAGCAGTTCGGTGTGGCCTACCAGTCCGCCGTCCCGGGGGCGTCGCTGTCCTACAACGCCACCGGGTCCGGTGCCGGTCAGAAGCAGTTCATCGCCGGCCAGGTCGACTTCGGCGGCTCCGACTCCCCGCTGAAGGACGACCAGGTCGCCGATGCGGCGAAGCGTTGCGGCGGGAACGACGCCTGGCACCTTCCGCTCGTCGTTGGCCCGGTCGCCGTCGCCTTCCACATCGACGGCATCGACGAGCTCAACCTCTCTGTCGACACCGTCGCCAAGATCTTCAAGGGTGAGATCAGCAACTGGAACGACCCGGCTATCGCCGCAGAGAACGAGGGCGTCGACCTGCCCGACCTTCCGGTCAGCGTCCTGTACCGGGCGGAGGAGTCCGGCACCTCCGACAACTTCCAGGACTTCCTCAAAACCGCCACCGACGGCTACTGGGACACCGAGGGCAAGACCTTCCCGACCAAGGTCGGTTCCGGTGCCCAGGGCTCCTCCGGTGTCGCGGACCAGGTGAAGGCCACCAACGGCGCCGTCACCTACGTGGAGTCCGGCTACGCCGACGCCGCGGGCCTGGGCATCGCGGCCCTCGACTTCGGCGCCGGCCCGGTCGAGCTGAACACGGAGAGCGTCAACAAGGCCCTGGCCGATGTCTCCTTCACCGGTGAGGGCAACGACCTGATCGTCGACTCCGAGGCACTGTTCGCCTCCAAGGAGGCCGGTGCCTACCCGCTGGCCCTGACCACCTACGAGATCGTCTGCTCCGACGGCTACGACGACGAGACCACGTCCCGGGTGAAGGACTTCCTCCACACCATCCTCGACAACCAGAACGATGCTCTCGAGGAGGCCGGCTACGTGCCGCTGTCCGGCACCTTCCGCGACAAGCTGGTCACCGCCGTCGACGCGATCGGCGGGTCCGACTCCGACTCCGCCGGCACCACCGAGTAACCGACAGGACTGCAACCTCCATGTCCAGCACTGAACGTGACGGCCGTGACGGCCGTGACGCCGAGGACGTCGTAGTCGACGGAACCGTCGCCACCGACGCCACCGGTACCGACGACGGGCCCCCGACCGGGGACGCCGCCGAGGCCGCGCCCGAGTCGTCCGACCGGCCCGGCACCGCCGGACTCGCCACGAGGCGATCACGACGGGCCGGTGACCGGATCTTCGAGAGCCTCACGACGGGCTCCGCGGTCCTGATCACCGTCTTCATCGCCGCCATCGCGATCTTCCTCATCGTCCAGGCGGTCCCCGCCCTGGCGAAGGAACGCGACGGTATCGGCGCTTTCTTCACCTATTCCGGCGCCTGGAACCTCAACTACACGTCCAACGACGGCGGGTGGATGGAGTTCGGCATCCCGAACCTCTTCTTCACCACTGTCCTGGTGTCCGCCCTCGCCCTGGCGATCGCCATGCCGGTGGCCCTGGGTATCGCGATCTTCCTGTCGAACTACTGCCCGAAGCGGCTGGTCCGTCCCCTCGGTTTCATGGTCGACCTGCTCGCCGCTGTGCCGTCCATCGTCTTCGGCATCTGGGGCATGCAGGTGCTCGGCCCGTCACTCGGCGGCATCTTCGAGTGGATCCACGGCTGGGCCGGGGGTTTCTTCCTCTTCCAGTGGGACCAGCAGACCTCCCCGGCCTTCTCCACCAGCCGGAATGTCTTCACCGGTGGCGTGGTCCTGGCGATCATGATCCTGCCGATCATCGCTGCGACCACACGTGAGGTCTTCATTCAGACACCCCGCGGGCACATCGAGGCGGCACTCGCCCTCGGCGCGACTCGGTGGGAGGTCGTCCGACTGACGGTTTTGCCCTTCGGACGCTCCGGTTACGTCTCCGGTGCGATGCTCGGCCTCGGCCGGGCCCTGGGCGAGACGATGGCACTCTACATGGTCATCGCGTCCGCCCCGGGATTCCGATGGTCGTTGTTCGACGGAGGCACGACCTTCGCCACCGCCATCGCCAACGCCGCGCCGGAATTCAACGACGACACCAAGGCCGGCGCCTACATCGCCGCAGGCCTGGTCCTCTTCGCCCTGACCTTCATCGTCAACGCGGCGGCCCGCACGGTCGTCAACAACAGGAAGTAGGACGCCATGTCCCTCGGAACGGCATCCCGCAACTCGCCGCACGCCGACCTGGCGCCCAGCGGCTTCACCGACATCGCGGCGTCCCGCAAGCGCAAGGACCGCGCCGCCACCGTCATCGTCTACTCGATGATGGGCGTGGCCCTCATCCCGTTGGTCTGGGTGCTCGTCGTCCTCGTCGCCAAGGGGCTGCCGGCCGTCCTCGACGTCGGCTGGTGGTCTTTCGACATGGCCGGACAGCTGTCCAACCAGGCCGGTGGCGGCATCAGCCACGCCATCATCGGCACCCTGACCCAGGCCCTGGTCACCACCGTCATCTCCGTGCCGGTGGGTGTGCTCACCGCCGTGTACCTCGTGGAGTACTCCCGCGGTGGGTGGCTGGGCAGGGTCACGACCTTCATGGTCGACATCCTCACCGGTGTGCCCTCCATCGTCGCCGCACTGTTCGTCTACGCGCTGTGGATCGCCCTGTTCGGGTTCTCCCGCTCCGGATTCGCCGTGTCCCTGGCTCTGGTGCTGCTGATGGTCCCGGTGATCGTCCGCAACACCGAGGAGATGCTGCGCATCGTGCCCATGGACCTGCGCGAGGCCGCGTACGCCCTGGGTGTGCCGAAATGGAAGACGATCGTGAGGATCGTGCTGCCCACCGCCCTGTCCGGCATCATCACCGGCATCATGCTCGCCGTGGCCCGCATCATGGGCGAATCCGCTCCGGTCCTGATCCTCGTGGGCGCGACGCCGGTGATCAACTGGAACGTCATGGAGGGCAACCAGAACTCCCTGCCGCTGTTCATGTTGGAGATGTACAAACTGCAGGCCAATGATCAGGTGCTCGCCCGCCTCTGGGGCGCGGCACTGACCCTGGTGCTCATCATCGCCGGACTGAACCTCGCCGCCCGGTTCATCTCCCACCGCTTCTCCGTCAAGACCGACTGACCTCCACCGACTAAGGAACACACCATGGCCAAGCGACTCGATCTCAGAGACGTCAACATCCACTACGGCGACTTCCACGCGGTGCAGAACGTGGACCTGCAGGTCCCGCCCCGGTCCGTGACCGCCTTCATCGGCCCCTCCGGTTGCGGCAAGTCGACCGTGCTCCGCTCGCTCAACCGGATGCACGAGGTCATCCCGGGCGCGTACGTCGAAGGGGAGATCCTGCTCGACGGGGAGAACATCTACGACCGGCGGATCGATCCCGTCGCCGTGCGCAACACCATCGGCATGGTCTTTCAGAAGGCGAACCCGTTCCCCACGATGTCCATCGAGGAGAATGTCGTCGCCGGCCTGAAGCTGTCGGGGGTGAAGAACCGGAAGAAGCTCGCCGAGGTCGCCGAGAAGTCCCTGCGCGGGGCCAACCTGTGGGAGGAGGTCAAGGACCGCCTCGACAAGCCCGGTGGCGGACTCTCCGGCGGTCAGCAGCAGCGACTGTGCATCGCCCGGGCCATCGCCGTCGAGCCCGAGGTGCTGCTCATGGACGAGCCGTGCTCCGCCCTGGACCCGATCTCGACCCTGGCGGTGGAGGACCTCATCCACGAGCTGAAGGAGGACTTCACCATCGTCATCGTCACCCACAACATGCAGCAGGCCGCACGCGTCTCCGACCAGACCGCGTTCTTCTCGCTGGAGGCGGCAGGACGCCCCGGGCAGCTCGTCGAGGTCGGCCCGACCAAGAAGATCTTCGAGTCCCCGGAGCGTCAGGAGACCGAGGACTACATCTCCGGCCGCTTCGGCTGATCCGGCGGTGCCGGCAGGGGACCACCCCCGTCCGCTTTTCGTGCCACACTTGAGGCGTCGAAAGGAGTATGTGATGGAACCGGTACACATCGTTCTCATGGGGGTCAGCGGCAGCGGCAAGGCGGCGCTGGCCGAGGAGCTGCAGCGGCGCACGGGGTACACCGGCGCAACCGCCGAGGAACTGCAGCCCGAGGAGGTCCGCCGGAAGATGGCGGAGGGAGGCTTCGTCTCCCCGGACGACCGCCTGCCCTGGGCGTACGCCATCCGTGACTGGCTCACCGGGCAGGCGCAGCAGGGGAACTCGACGGTGGTGGTGAGCCTGGGGCTGGGACGCCGGGCCCGCGACATCTTCCGCGAGGCGGAGGGGTTCGTCTTCTTCGTCCACGTTGAGGGGACCCAGGACGTCATCCGTGAACGCATCCGCCGGAATACCGGGAAACTCCCGGATGCGGCCGAGGACGAGGTGCTGCGGCGTCAGTATGTCGAGCTGGAGCGGCTGCGGGCGGACGAGCCCGGCGTCCGGGTGGATGCCACCCGCGAACCCGAGGTGCTGGCGGACGCTGCACTGGTCGCACTCTCGGTGGCACGCAAGGCCGGCGCCGACACCTAGAAGGCGTCGGAACCGTAGCGGCGGCGGATCTCGTCGAACTGCTCCCGCATGGTCTCCTGCTGTTCCTCGGTCCGCAGGGCGGTCTCGTACTCCTCCGGCTGCTTGCCGGTTGCCAGGTAGACCACCCGGGTACCGATGTTCACGGCGTGGTCCGAGTACCTCTCGAAGAACCGGGAAAGCAGGGTGACGTCCACCGCGACTGACACGGGGAAGGGCCATTCGCGCTTCGTGGTGAGCTGGAACATATGCTCGTGGAGGTCATCGACCGCGTCATCGTCGAGTGCGAGTTCCATCGCCTTCTCCGGGTCATAGGTGACCAGGACGTCGTGGAGCTTCGCGCCGATCTCGTCGGTCAGCCGGGCCATCTCCCGGAAGTAGGGTTCGATCTGCTCCGGCAGGGTGTGGTCGGGGTGGTGACGCCGCGCGGTCCGCGCGACATGCACCGCCAGCGCCGCCATCCGGGCGAGATCCTCGACGATGTAGGTTCCCGAGACGACCTGGCGAAGGTCACGCGCGACCGGGCCCTCCAGGGCCAGTAGCTCGAAAGAGGTCTGCTCCGCCTTCTTCCGCAGCTCCTCGACCCCGTCGATGGAGCTGAGGACCGTCTCGGCCTTCTCGATGTCGGCCTCGAAGAGGGCCAGGCAGGCCTCCGACATCATTGTGCGGACCCGGTCCGACATCACGGAGAGGTCGTGGGCGAAGGCCCGCATCTGTTCCTGGTACACGGTGCGCATGGCGGACAGTCTACGTGGATCGGACGCGCTCGGCCCGCACGACGCGGAAACTTCACGCTCCGTTCATGTAGGAGACGCCGATGGTGGGAATGGCCCACATATGTCGGCGTTCGCCCACTACCCGCCGTTGTTGGCGGCATCCTCCACGTCTTCGGTGACGCCGGCGCAGTCCTCCCACGGATCCTGGAGCCAGTCATGCGGCAGGGAGACCTTACCGGGTGATCCCTGTCGGCCGCGGGCGCTGTCCGCCTCCGCGGCCAGCGCGTCGGACTCCCAGATCGGGTCGAGCACCTCGCGCAGGTCAGCGAGGCTGTTGATGCTCCCCAGCTGACGCCGCATCTCGCCACCGGCCGGGAAACCGCGCAGGTACCAGGCGATGTGCTTGCGGATGTCTCGGCTGGCGTACTTCTCGCCGTCATGGTCGGCGAGCAGCTCGGCGTGACGGAGGATGATGTGCGCGACCTCGCCGAGAGTCGGCTCCGCGGGAATCTCCTCGCCGCGCAGGTGGGCGGAGAGTTCGGCGAACAGCCAGGGCCGGCCCAGGCAGCCGCGTCCCACGACGACGCCGTCGCATCCGGTCTGCTCCATCATCGCTGCGGCGTCCGTGGCCTTGAAGACGTCACCGTTGCCAAGCACCGGGATGCCGGTGCCGTCCATGTGCTCCACGAGGCGGGCGATCTCACCCCAGTCCGCGGTGCCGGAGTAGCGCTGCGCGGCGGTACGTCCGTGCAGGGTGACGGCGGCCGCGCCCTGGTCGGCGGCGATGCGGCCGGCGTCCAGGTGGGTGTGGTGCTCGTCGTCGATGCCGACGCGGAACTTGACTGTGACGGGGATGGCGTCCGGGCCGGAGGCGCGTCCGGCGTCCGCCACGCCCTTGACCGCTGCACCGACGACCGCGGCGAAGAGCTTCCGTTTGTAGGGCAGGGCCGAACCGCCGCCACGGCGGGTGACCTTGGGGACCGGGCAGCCGAAGTTCATGTCGATGTGGTCGGCCCGGTCCTCCTCGGCGAGCATCCGGGCCGCCTTGTAGGTGTACTCCGGATCGGTCGTGTACAGCTGCAGACTGCGCGGGGACTCGTCGGGTCCGAAGGTCGTCATGTGCAGTGTCTTGGGGTTGCGCTCGACGAGGGCGCGGGCCGTGATCATCTCGCAGACGTAGAGGCCGGACGCGGACCCGGTGCGCTGTTCCTCCTGCTCGCGGCACAGGGTGCGGAAGGCGACATTGGTGACTCCGGCCATGGGTGCCAGGACCACCGGGGACGCCAGTTCGAGAGGTCCGATGGTCAGGGCGGGGGTGGACGTTGTCGCCGTGGTTGCTGCAGTCACCGTCCGATTCTCACACCGTGGGCGTTGCCGGGGCAATTCCCCGGCGCTACGTCTGACCTGAATGCTTGTTCAGGGTTATGGACAACGCGGGTGTAGTACCGGGGGTGGGTAAGGGGAACCTCGTTTTCCAGTGATCTCGCACGCCTAACTAGGGTGGGGGTGGAGCGTGTCACAGTCGGCGTTTTGTCGGCGGAAAACCCTGCCGAATCGCCGACGATGCGGTATCGCGTCCCATCTGCCATACTTGGGCGGCTGAGTACGCGTTTGATCAGAAAACAACGATCACGCAGAGATAAATACAAGGAGAGTCAGTGTCAGAGCGCATCAGGAACCAGTCCCTGAAGTCCAAGGTCATGTCCGCCGACGAGGCGGTGCAGTTCATCGACAACGGTGACATGATCGGGACCTCCGGTTTCACCGGTGCCGGCTACCCCAAGGGCATGCCCGCGGCCATCGCCGCCAAGGCGAACGAGGCGCACGCCCGCGGCGACGAGTGGGCCGTGAAGATCCTCACCGGCGCCTCCACTGCCCCGGAGAACGACGGCGTGCTGGCTGAGGCGGACGCCGTGAGCTTCCGCTCCCCGTTCAACACCGACCCGAAGATGCGGGCCAAGATCAACGAGGGCAAGGTCAAGTACACCGACATCCACCTCTCGGAGCTCGGCATGTACGTCCAGGAGGGCTTCTTCGGTCACATGGACGTCGCCATCATCGAGGCCGTCGCCATCCGTGAGGACGGCTCCATCGTCCCGTCCTCCGCCGTGGGCAACAACGTCGAGTACATGGATGCCGCCGACCGGATCATCATCGAGATCAACGAGTGGCAGGACCTCGAGCTCGAGGGCATGCACGACATCTACCGTATGCCGATGCCGGGTTCCCGCGTCCCGCTGCCGATCTGCAACCCCGGTGACCGCATCGGTGGTACCTCCATCGACGTCGACCCGGAGAAAATCGTCGCGATCGTCCACACCGACGGCCCGGACCGCAACGCCCCCTTCCGTCCCGTCGACGAGACCTCCGAGGCCATCGCCGGTCACCTCCTCGACTTCCTCGACGGTGAGGTCCAGGCCGGTCGTCTGGCCTACGACCGCCTGATCCTGCAGAACGGTGTCGGCAACGTGCCGAACGCCGTCCTCGCCGGCCTGGAGGACTCGAAGTTCGAGAACATCACCGCCTACACAGAGGTGATCCAGGACGGCATGCTGGACCTCATCGACTCCGGCAAGATGTCTTTCGCCTCCGCGACCTCCTTCTGCCTGTCGCCGGACGCCGCCCACCGGATGAACCAGGAGGCCGACCGCTACCGCAACCACATCGTGCTGCGTCCCCAGCAGGTCTCCAACCA
Source organism: Corynebacterium sp. UD i78 (assembly GCF_056280545.1). Classification (NCBI taxonomy): domain Bacteria; kingdom Bacillati; phylum Actinomycetota; class Actinomycetes; order Mycobacteriales; family Corynebacteriaceae; genus Corynebacterium; species Corynebacterium sp. UD i78. The sequence goes on from NZ_JBWCED010000001.1 coordinate 67,947, forward strand.
TCCGGAGGTCATCCGCCGACTCGCCCCGATCGGCATCAACGGCATGATCGAAGCCGACATCTACGGCAACGTGAACTCCACCAACGTCGCCGGCTCGAAGATGATGAACGGCATCGGCGGCTCGGGTGACTTCACCCGCAACGCCTACATCTCCTCCTTCGTCACCCCGTCCGTGGCCAAGGGTGGCGACATCTCCGCCATCGTGCCTTTCGCGTCCCACATCGACCACGCCGAGCATGACGTCAAGCTCGTCGTCACCGAGCAGGGCTACGCCGACCTGCGTGGCCTGTGCCCGCGTGACCGCGTGAAGAAGATGATCGACATCGCCGCACCGGAGTACCGGCCGCTGCTGGAGGAGTACGTGGAGTTCGCCTCCAGGTCCAAGGCCCAGCACACCCCGCACGACCTCACCCGTGCCTTCGAGTTCCACACCCGCTTCCTGGAGACCGGTTCCATGAAGAAGTAGCCCCTCCCGCCGCCTCCTGGCGGTACCGGGCCACGGACCCGCCGACGCCCCCGCGTCCGGCGGGTTTCTGCATGTCCGGGGCCAGCGACAGGGTGACTGCCTCTCCGCCACCCCCGAATGGAGCCGATTCGGAAAGTATGTTTCATGATCCATATAATGGACGTCACGTTGATGGACATATCGTGAGTCCCATCACTATGTACGGTGACCACCGAAAACACCAAGGAGAGAGCACACAATGTCAGACAGGATCGCCCACCCCGGACTGCGCGCAAAAGTCATGACCTCTGATGAGGCGGCCACCTTCGTCAACGACGGAGACCTCGTCGGAATGTCAGGCTTCACCGGTGCCGGCTACCCCAAGGTGCTGCCGACCGCGATCGCCAGGCGGGCCAGGGAGTTCCACGACCGCGGCGACAGTTTCTCCATCTCCCTGCTCACCGGTGCGTCCACCTCCGCCGAGCTCGACGGTGAGCTGGCTGAGGCGGACGCGGTGAAGTTCCGCGCCCCGTACCAGTCCGACCCGATCATGCGTGACAAGATCAACTCCGGTCAGATGAAGTACGCGGACATCCACCTGTCCCACCTGGGCATGATGGTCCAGGAGGGCTTCTTCGGGAAGATGGACGTCGCCATCGTCGAGGTCACCAAGATCCTCGAGGACGGCCGCATCGTCCCCTCCTCCTCGGTGGGCAACAACGTCGAGTACCTCGACGCCGCAGATAAGATCATCCTCGGTGTGAACTCCTGGCAGTCCGAGGATCTCGAGGGGATGCACGACATCTACCGCATCCCGCTGCCAGGGCACCGGCAGCCCATCCCGATCACCGAGGTCGGTGACCGGATCGGCAGCCCGTACATCGACATCGACGTCAACAAGGTCGTCGCCGTCGTCGAGACTGATTCCCCGGACCGCAACGCCCCCTTCAAGCCCGCCGACGAGACCTCCAAGAAGATCGCCGGTCACTTCCTCGACTTCCTCGAGGGTGAGGTCCGGGCAGGTCGCCTATCCTACGACCGCTACATCATGCAGTCCGGTGTCGGTAACGTCCCGAACGCCGTGATGGCGGGCCTACTGGACTCGAAGTTCGAGAACATCACCGCCTACACCGAGGTCATCCAGGACGGCATGCTCGATCTCATCGATGCCGGCAAGATGACGGTGGCCTCGGCGACGTCGTTCTCCCTGTCGCCCGAGTACGCGGAGAAAATGAACCGGGAGGCGAAGCGCTACCGGGAGAACATCATCCTGCGTCCGCAGCAGGTCTCCAACCACCCGGAGGTCATCCGCCGACTAGGCCTCATCGCCACCAACGGCATGATCGAGGCGGACATCTACGGCAACATCAACTCCACCAACGTCATCGGCTCCCGCGTGATGAACGGTATCGGTGGTTCGGGTGACTTCACCCGTAACGCCTACATCTCCTCCTTCATCAGCCCGTCGGTCGCCAAGGGGGGCGCGCTCTCGGCGATCGTGCCCTACGTGACCCACACGGACCACACCGAGCACGATGTCATGGTCGTCATCACCGAGCACGGCTACGCCGATCTGCGTGGTCTGGCACCGCGTGACCGTGCGGAGAAGATGATCGCCATCTCCGCGCCGGAGTACCGGCCGCTGCTGGAGGAGTACGTCGACCGTGCGGGTCAGGGCGAGTTCCTGCAGACCCCGCACGAGCTGGCACACGTCTTCGACTTCCAGAAGCGGTTCGTGGAGACCGGCTCGATGTTGAAGTAGGCTCTTCGGCTCCCCCCCGGGGCGAGCTTCCCGGACAGCCACGGTGCGGCTGCCGTGGCGTCCGTGATGAGGGTGGGACATGTCCACTGTGGCTGGTGGCATGTCCCGGTTTCGTGTTCTACCCGGTGTCCTGCACCGTGTCTGCACTGCGTCGGGGGCAGGCGCACACCTGTGGTGGGGTGTGCGCTACACTCTCTTTCGACAGTGGTACGGGCCTTTAGCTCAGTTGGTAGAGCTACGGACTTTTAATCCGCAGGTCGTGGGTTCGAGCCCCACAGGGCCCACCGTCACAACTAAATACCTGGTCAGCATCGGTTTTCGGTTAGATTCTCACTGTCACTCTGCCGTCAACTGACTGCTCCCGCCCGAATCCTCGGGTAGTGGTAGGGAAGCAGGGCCCGACAGCGCCGCAATCACGGCCTCTGAATTCAACGCTACCGCAACCGCGGCTCGGTCTGCGGGCATTGCCCCCACATAGTGTCGAAGGGTCGTGCTCACAGTGCTGTGTCCGAGGTTCGCGGACAACGCCGCAACGGATACACCAGCGGCCACGGACAAAGACGCGTACGAGTCGCGAAGGGTGTGAGCAGTGGCCGGGGGAGTGATGTTCGCTCGCCTACATGCCGGAGTAAGTACACGGTTCCGGAAGTTCCCGTTGGACAACCTGGTACCAGCTGAAGTCTCGAAGACCAGAGCTTGTCCTTGCTTGCCTCTAGTCGCACTAACTGGCCACTGCAACAGCACAGAACCATCACCGTAGCGATCCGACCACAAGGCCAGCAGGCGAGACCTCACCACATCAGGCAGGAACACCCCGACGCTCATGAGTCTTGGTTGGCCCCAGCTCCACCGGCGTTTCTGCTCCTACCCGGTACGCCTTGTCAACACTCACCACGAAGCCCTCCTGCTGAAAGTCTGACCAGCGCAAAGCAGTTGCTTCACCCCAACGCAGGCCGAGATAGGCCAAGGTGAGGATCAGAACCTTGTCCTGCTCAGTGCCCACCTCATGAACAAGAGCAGCGATCTGCTGATGAGACAAAGGACGAGGCTTGCCTGGTTTCACGCCATGAACCGTGACCTTCGCCACTGGATTGACCGACAACGCCCGATCATCAACCGCGGTAGACACCACCGCCCGAAGAACTCCCAGAGCGAGCCTCGCTGTACTCGGTGACCTACGCTTCGTCAGTTCATTGACCCACTGCTGTACCGCAGCGCGAGAAATCATCTTCACCGGCAAATTGCCGAACTCGGGGAGAACATGATTACGCAGCAGACTATCCTCACGCTTGACAGTGGCAGGTGCCACCTCCGGTCGCAGATCAACATAACGATCCGCCCACCAGGAGACCGGACGACGCGCACCCACAACGTCGAGGAGACCCTCACCACGTTCCAGACGGCGCTTCTGCTCACGCTCAAAGGTGGCTGCGTCCTCACGACGACTGAAGGTCTGGGAGACCGCCGGCTTCCCACCAACCCAGATGATCACTCGCCAGGTGACTCTGCCCGTATGGGCGGACACACGCTTCTCAATGCTCACCGGATCACCACCTCCGGTCCTGATAGCGGGATCTGCGCGGCACCGGATCAGGTGAGGATGGCTGAGAGTGATCAGGGTCGGCCTGACGGGCGATCCGCGCCTCAACATCCGAGAGCCGCCAGCGCAGACGAGCACGACTACCCGTAGACAAGCGCACAGGAGCTGGATCACCGTCCTGACGGTGGGTAATGAACCGACGACGGACGGTCTCAGGGGTTGAACCGAGGAGCTCGGCCACAACACGGGTCGGGACCAAGGACTCCGCTGTCTCAGGTTGACTCTTCATCGCTACTTCCTCTCTACGGCCCGGCTTCCACCGAGCGCTACCGCGCCAGACTCCGTCTGGCTTGCTTCATGGACAAACACCCCGCCAGCGACACCGCCGGCCAACGGGAAACACACCACCGGACACACACCCAACCGACGTTTCCGGGGAATCATCAGGTCGCCTGCACGGGGCACACAAGGGTCGGCCCGCTCCTCTCCTCCGGCCCTGCGCGTGCCCTTTCGCTTCGCACGGGCACGCTCCGGACCATCGGCCCCCGCGGACCTCCGGCAACCCTCCGCTTCGCTCCGGGCCGCCAGCGGCCACACCCGCCTCGTGCACCCCTCACCCGGCCACCACCACGGTCCCCGCCAAGAACCACCCGACGAACACCAGGCACACACGCCCAGTACTGCCACGCACTCGACAGGAACCACGACGACGACCACAACCAGAGACCCCTCAGTCATCCTCACCATCAGGCGAAGAAGGATCAGGAGAACCAGAAGAAGGAGGCTCCCAACCCCAACCAGCATCACCAGCAGAAGAAGAAGCAGGACCAGACTTCGGCCTACCGTACTGAGCAAGAAAAGCCTCGATGTTCTTCTCCGGCATGTAAAACGCACGGGCCTGAATTAAATCACCAGACTCACTGCCAACCACACAGGCCCCGATATTTTCAGCGCTGATTTCCGTCGGAGATGGTGCACCGTCTGGAGTTTCTCCCAGTACCATAAGTGCCTGTTCGCGCGTAGTGCACCTAAAGGCCACCCTCCTGCCGCATAAGTCTCTAATGGCGGTAGGAATCGACGAAGAGTCCGGCTTCTGGCTGGCCAGGAGCACGTGGACTCCAGCCGACCGGCCCCTTTTCACCAGGTCTTTCACCAGCGCAATAACCCGCTCAATAGACTCCTTTTCCTTCTTCGACCTCCCAGAGGATTCGAAAAAAGCCTGACATTCATCGATAACGATAAGTTCAACCGGACGCTCAGAAGTAAGTTCAGAATTCCAAAAATTTGACTGTCCAGTTAGAACCTTATTCGTCTGAACTCTTTCACACATCAGAGACTGTTTACTCTCTAGAATCTCGATAAGAGAATCGAAATCAGTATCGTCATTGAAGAATAGATCTACATCCTTTTCGAGCGACTCATAGTCACTCGCCCCCTTGCCGTCGATGACCGTCACATTAACACGAGGATCGCAGAGTAAAGGTGTCAAAAAGGCAGAAATCATTGCTGATTTCCCCGATCCCGGGAGCCCCGCGACCAGGCTGGCTGCATGTCCTGACAGAGATAGAGGTTGGGACTTGCCGAACTCGTCATAGAACACGTACACGGACATGGTGTCCCAGTCCACCGCAGGGGGCATCGTGATCACCTGAGGTGAATCCAGAGCCGTGACCCTCTTCTCGGTGAAGAAGTCGATCTCCCAGACAGAGTTCGTGACGCGTCGGAGCTGGAAGTCCGCGGCCTGGACAACAGGTAGAGCCAACTCCACCTTCTTGGCGACGTTCTCCTCGGTGGCACCCGCCAAGGGCAGGTCCATCCACAGCATGTTCTTGTCGAAGTCGAAGCGCGCGGGATACTCGCGCTCGTCAGACCAGGAGACGAGGCCCATCTCACGCAGCAGCGCGTTGCCGAACTCCAGTTCCTTGCGGACACGCCGACGGATCAGCAGACGGTGAATGTCACCACCAACCGGTGCTCCGTAGAGCACCCAGCGGATAGCCCGGTTGTCGTACGAGACCTTCAGAAGCTGGCATGCCAACCAGGTGAAGAAGAGGACGACGCCGAGGGTGAACACCCAACCGCCGAGAAGGCCCGCGGCCACCAACCAGATCAAGGTGACGTACGAATGAGTGACCACGTAGACGACGATCTTCAACCACCAGATGAGCCCAAAGTCGGGGTACGGCTGTTCTCGGAGACGAGCACGACGATCAAGATCATCAGCACGGGTACGAGCATCCCGCCACTCCTCACGAGCAGTGGGACGATGCTCCGGACGACGAGCATCATCATCGCCGAACAACCCCTCGAACAACCACGCCATCAGAGTCGTCCCATGAATCCGGCTCGTGCGAAGAACTCCGCAGCATCGGAATGGTGACCCGCACGACGCTCCGAGCGAGTGCGATCAGCCACCGTCCGAGCCACAGCCCCCAGCTCTCCATCGGTCTCCAGGGCGAAATGATAGGTGGCCCGATCCATCTCATCGCCCGACACAATGTCGTCAGCCAAAATATCGTCGGCGCGGAGGATTTCGCTATCGCGAGGCTCACGAATGACGCGCTCAAAAACCCGGGTCAGAGCCTCGCTGCTGATGCGGTGCTCGCCCCCGGTCCGCAACGTCACCATTGCCGGCTGACCGCTCTGCGTCCACACCAGGACACGCAGACGCACCCGAATGGCCTGTTCAACCGGATTTTTCAGCCACCCCGTGTAGTCCGCCTCATAGAAGATCTCATCTGGGATGTGCGCGAGCGCCTCGACACAGTAAGACAGCTGGACGGGACCATCCGCGGTCTCGTACGTGACCTGCCATCCACCACCCACACGCAGCACATCGACATCGACCACACCACTGAGATCAGGGGCAGGAATCTCGCAAGCCGCGTCGTACTCCTCCACGGCCCGCATCGAGGCACGATGCGGCTTTCCGTCAGCAAACACCCGCTCAAAGAAAACGTGGTCACGGGCAGAAACAGGGACATATCCAGAGGTCATAATGTACTCCTAAATAGAATCGTAAAGTGAAAAAATAGATCTAGTCTTCGAGAATCGCCTCAGCGCTGTAGATATACGCCTGAATAAGGTCCTCCTGGACCGCAGTCGTCGCCCACTCGACGAAGACCGGCAGCTCCTCCCCGTCAGTCAAGCCGGCGATCCGCCGAGCCTCCCGATACACCCGCTCAACCAGCCGCGGGAAAGTGTCCGCCTCTACGGCAATGCCCTGCCCCTCGACAGTCCCGATGTACCGGCCCTCGTCGCACATGGCCTGAGCACACACACCACGCCGCGTCACACGCCGCTCCACCGCATCACGCACCGCCAGCGGAGTATCCAGCCACACAGCGGAAGGGATTTCCTGGATGCTAGAGCCGAGACGCATACGCACGGCGTCAGCCCTCTCGTCGTAAGCAGTCTGACGAGCCTCCAGCGCCGCCCGCTCCCGAGCCACAGCAGCAGGATCGACGTCGAAACGCTCCCTGAGCTGGTCGTTCGTCGAGTAGTCGGACATCACGCCGCCTCAATCTCGCCCTCGAACCACATGCCGGTCCGTGCCCGGTCGCCCTGAGCCATGCCCCACGGACGAGCGATGACAGAGTCGCCGACGAATCGCACGCATCGCCCGGAGAGAAGTCCGGCTTGACCTGCGAATATGGCTTGAGATCGAGCTGCGCGAGACCCTCACCCGGGCGCTGCACCAGCAGCGTCAGGAGCCACCGCGGCGTCCCGTCGGATTTCCGCGTCTGCTGGACCGCCTGACCTGCCACGAACTGTGTGACAGGCGTCACATCAGCCACCTGGATACTCCAGTCGTCCGTAGACACGGCGACCGCCTCGATTTTCTGGATAGCCATCAGGGCTCCGATCAGTAGATGTCGTACCCGGCCGGATGACCGGGCACGCACACCACTGTGGCATGCTGCCCCCACTCTACCGCCGCTCCGCACTGTGCTGAACTGGGAAAACGTGTCGACAGGACCAGTTTTCTACCCCCGAAAATACGCCAGATTTTTCTCGTTAGAGTCCCCAATCTCGATCCATGTATAAGAAATTCAAATTCACATGGCGCGATGTATCAAATTCTCCTGTAAGGTTCGGACGCCCTGCCGCCTCCGCCACGACCTCCGCCGTTCAAGGCAGAATCACCCCCGAACACACCAAAAGCCGCCGACAGGCCCCAACGGCCCAAAACCGTCCCAAATTATCTATATTTTTAGAACTAGACCGATAGATACAAGACCTCTCAACCTCGCCCTGGAAGCTCACCCCGAACTCTGGCGAAGTACTGACGACCCTACCCAGACGCTCCGCCCACTCCTGACCCAGCCGAGCCCGGTCCCCCCTCGTCGAACGCCTTCAAGCGCTCCATCAAGCCAGACGCTCCCTCAACCGTCTTCCGAGCTAGCTCATCAAACCGCTCATACGCTTCCCGCTCAGTCTCCATGCGAGGCCCCTCCAGAATCTCAACAAGAATGTCAACCTCATCAGCATCGATGCCTGCCTGGTAGGCAATCGCCTCACGCATCTCCTCAGCCGCACCACTCAAACTCTCGGTCTGAGAAACCGCCCCCACCTCAGCACACTCCAACACCCACACATCACCGGTACCCCGCTGAGCAGTCACAGTGAACACCCGTCGTCCCGTACCCCTAGTCACATCCATCATCCTTCCAACTCACTCCGAGTCCCTCGGTGAATCGAACGTAGTCTCGAAGCACATTTATCACGATGCCGACCCCCTCGATGGAAAGTGTTGCTTTCGTTCAGCTCTTCGCCCAGCAACGACTGATTGTCGTCGAAGAGCCTGTCGACGCCAGACCGCACCAGATCGGTGCAACCTCTTTCGTCTACTTGGATGAAGCGACGTTCTTTTCCAGCATTATTGGTCATATTCATCATCCTCTCCTAGAAAACTGTCCCTGAACAGCCGTGATCTGCTGAGAACTCAGCCCATTGGTGGCGACACGACGGCGCAGCTCTGCCGCTCGCGGAGAGCTGCCGTACCCCCGACGTTCCAGCAGTTCTGCGTCTCAGAACAATGCCACGACAGACATCGCCGCACTACAGGCAAGGGTCAAAGCCAGCACCTTTAAGTACCACTGCCACGTTGTGTCTGTGGCATGAGCGCGGCGGAACAGCGCCGCTATCGGCCAGAGAAACACGATGTGCGCGACGACAGCGACAGCGAGCCAGACCAGCGAAGCTTGGAGCAGGAAGGTTGCCAGAAACGGAAGAACGATGATGGAGTAGAGGATCGCGACAACGCTTTGAAGCACTGGTCCAGACAGAAAAGCATCGAACGCAGCCGACAACTCTTCTCGTGGCGTTCGCTTGCGCATGTGCCTACCCATGTGCGGAACCTACCCTTGCCTGTGAATCGTGGTTGAATTGAAACTTGGTCTCGACCCATATCGAGGGGATCAGATTGCCGTGCTCAAATCAGCTCGTGAGTGATCTTGAATTATTCCTAGAACAACCTGCCCTGAACAGCCGTGGCTTGCCGTGTCAGCACACTCCCTTGCACCAGCTTACGACGAAGACCCTCACGCCAAGCCCGCTCACGCTCCATACGCGACCACACCCGCCGAGAAGTGGTCACCTCACGATCCTCCAGACGCTCATCCACCGCAGATCTGGAGACCATAACCATGGTGTGTTCAATGCCCAACTGGGTCAGCACCTCATGGCTCACCTGCACCGCTTCCTGCGGAGACGACGCGGCGGCCACAGCCTCCACCACCTCCAGGCGCAACGGGACATTCGACTGAATCTTCCGCCACTGATCCGCGGTCACCTCAGCCACCGTCCACGACTCGACCTGCTCCTCACCAGCCTCGACCAGCTCCTCATCGGTCAGATCAGCGATGCCAAGAGCCTCCTTCGCCCTCTTAGACCAAGCCATCTGCCGACGACCCCTACTACCCTGCTCCCACTCCCGCCACAACGCCACATCCTCCCGATCAGGCCGCTGACCAGCACGACGAGCCTCACCAATGTCGAGCAGAATCTGAAACGGCGTCCTGGACTTCTTCCTACCGACCTTGCCAAGACCACCTGACATCTCAGCACCCAGAGACTGAGCCATGCCCTTAGCGACATACCCAGCCACATCCTCAGCATCTTGACCAGTACCCGCCTGACGAAGATCAACACCATGCTCATCAGAAGGAGCATCCAATCCCTTGCGCTCAGCCGCCGCTGACCACCGGTCGAAGAGTCTCTGGCGCAGCTGGACCAGCTCCAGGTCGCGGAGCCGGCGGTCAGTCAGAAGCAGAGCATGAATATGCACATGCCAACCATGCCTACCGATTGTCGCTTCTACCGACTTGATGAAGTGAACAATCCCGAAGAGAGCTTTGTCGCCCTGAGACCGAGCACCACCACGCCATGCCGCAGTACCGGTCACTCCACGCCAGCAGTAAGAGAGAGCATCCCAGAGAGTCTTCAACGACTGAGCCTTCCTATGACGAAGAGTGAGAGTAAGAAACTGGACACTGTGACCAGGTGTTTTAGTCCAGTTCTGAACAGCAGCGGTGGTTTCAGCAGTACGCAGAGACGCAATGTTCGCCGCGGACACCGGAGAGGCCCACACAGAGTGAGAGTCCTGAAGAGAGGCCCACCGGGCAGACCCCTCACCCCGCCACTGCAAACTCGCCTGAGCAGCACCAGGGGCACGCCACCGGTGACACCCAGCGAGCGTCTTGTTCTTGGTGACCGACCACATCGCCTCCTGAGCCAGCCACAGACGACGGCGATAGTCACCGGCAGCGACCTGCTGCTGCTCCGCTGTTTCAGAGGTACCTAGGCGGCGCTCCGCGCCGCTGTTCAATGCGCCAAAAGTAGTCTGTTCGCCACGGGTAGACCGATGTCCGGTCGCCGGGTTACGCTTGGTCCGTGCGGGTGTACTCCGCATGGCATCGCCTTTCGGTTGGCGATGCTGACGCTCGGGTGGTCTGTGGTAGGTCCGCCCTGGAGCCCAGTGGCCCCGATTACGCCTAGTTCGCGTAATCGGGGCACTTTTACGCCCTCACGGACGTGCCCCAGGCGACTAGAAACGGCCTTTTAATCCGCAGGTCGTGGGTTCGAGCCCCACAGGGCCCACAGTCAGTGAATGCAGATCAGAGGGTCTGTCGGGAAGTCCCGGCAGGCCCTCTCCTGTGTGCTCTGGGCCTCGGCGCCTGAGTGTCATGAGGAAATCGCGGGCGGATTCAGAGGGCGGATTCAGAGGGCGGATTCAGAGGGTCATGGAAACAGTTCCCGTCAGAAAGGACTGCCATCCATGTCTGTTTCGAAACTCATGACGGGAATCCCTCAGCATGTGGCGGGCGAGGGGTGGGAGAGCGGGACCCGCAGCGGCTCGCGTGCGTCGGGCGACCCCCGTCCGGGGTTGAGATCCCACAGTGGCCACAGAAAACAGACAGATACCGCTGCTACCCTCGGGGGCACTTTCAGCCTCGACGGAATGCTGACGGGGCGCCGATGGAACGACCCACGACCAGAGCCCGACCTCAGTGAGGACGCACATGGTGGAAACGACAGGACGCTCTGTCTACTTCGTCTCCGACAGCACCGGCATCACTGCGGACACTCTGGGAAATGCACTGCTCGCACAGTTCCCGGACCTCGACTGGCGGCGTCACCACCTGCCCTTCATCGAGTCCGTCGAGACCGCCCGTCGTGCCGTGGACCAGATCACCACGGAGAGCGCCGAAGGTCCCGGCCACGCCCCGCTGATCTTCGTCACCGTCCGCGACACCGCCGTGGCCGCGGAACTGAGCAAGGCCCCCGGTGAGGTCATCGACCTGCTCGGCACCCACCTTGCCCGCATGGAGGACATCCTCGGCACCGAACGCTCCGGCAGGGCCACCGCCTACCACCGTGTCGGCAACATGGAGCGCTACCACGACCGCATCGACGCGGTGGAGTTCTCCATCGCCCACGACGACGCCGCCGACCTGCGACACCTGGAGACGGCGGATCTCATCCTCCTGGCCCCGTCACGGTGCGGCAAGACCCCCACCGCCATGTATCTCGCGCTGCAGCACGGCCTGCGCGTCGCCAACTACCCGCTCACCGAGGAGGACCGGCCCGGCGAACTCCCGCCGGCGTTGACAGACCACAAAGACAGGCTCTTCGGCCTGACCACCACCGCCCAACGACTCAGCGAGGTCCGGGGCGAACGAAGACCCGGCAGCGGCTATGCCAGTCCCGCCCGTTGCCGGGCCGAACTCCGCCAGGCAGAACAGCTCTACCGGACCCACCGCATCCCCTACATTGACTCCCACGCCATGAGTGTGGAGGAGATGGCCAGCATCATTCTCACCACCATGGACCTGCGCCGCACCTGAGCAGGAATGAAAGGACCACACCATGTCCGGAAACAGCACTGACAAGACCCGGAACGTCATCCCCTTCGACCACCTCGGCATGGACGACGTCCCCGAGGTCGGCGGAAAGAACGCCTCTCTCGGTGAGATGGTCGTCAACCTCGCCGACGCCGGCGTCCACGTCCCCGGTGGTTTCGCCACCACCGCCGACGCCTACCGTGATTTCCTCGCCCTCGACGGTCTCGACAGGAAGATCAGTGAGGCTCTCGCCGACCTCGACATCGACAACGTCAACGAGCTGACGAAGCGCGGCGAGCAGATCCGTCAGTGGATCCTCGACCAGCCCTTCCCCGAGGCGCTCGAGCAGGATATCCGGGACAACTACGCCGACCTCGTCGACAATGACCCCCACCCCGAGGAGGTCACCTGGGCGGTGCGGTCCTCCGCCACCGCCGAGGACCTGCCCGACGCGTCCTTCGCCGGCCAGCAGGAGACCTACCTCAACATCGGCGGGATCGACAACATCCTCGAGGCCGTGAAGTGGGTCTTCGCGTCCCTCTACAACGACCGCGCGATCGCCTACCGCGTCCACCACGGTTTCCACCACGACGATGTCGCGCTCTCCGCCGGTGTTCAACGCATGGTCCGCACCGACATCGGTGCCTCGGGTGTCATGTTCACCGTCGACACTGAGTCCGGTTTCGACCGCGCGGTCTTCGTCACCGCGTCCTACGGGCTCGGCGAAGCTGTGGTCCAGGGGGCGGTGAACCCGGACGAGTTCTACGTCTCCAAGCCCGCCGTGCGTGACGGGAAGACCGGGAAGGACGCCGTCCTCTCCCGCACCGTCGGCGGCAAGGCCGTCGCGATGCGCTATGCCGAGGGGACCGGCATCGAGACCGCCACCCGCTGGGAGGATGTCGCCGAGGACGACCGGAACCGCTTCTGCATCACCGATGAGCAGGTCACCGAACTTGCCCGTCACGCCGTCGCCATCGAGGACCACTACGGCCGACCGATGGACATCGAGTGGGGGCTCGACGGCCAGGACGGACAGCTCTACATTCTGCAGGCCCGCCCGGAGACGGTCGTGTCGCGCCGGGAGGGGCAGTCCCTGTCCCGCTTCGAGTTCGCGGCGGACGCCACCACCGGTGCGGAGGTCCTCGTCGAGGGACGCTCCATCGGCCAGCGGATCGGCGCCGGTCCCGTGCGGGTGCTGCGTTCCCTCAAGGACATGGACAAGATGCAGGTCGGTGACGTCCTCGTCGCCGAGATCACCGACCCCGACTGGGAGCCGGTGATGAAGCGTGCCTCGGCCATCATCACCGAACGCGGTGGCCGCACCTGCCACGCGGCGATCATCGCCCGCGAGCTCGGGGTCCCCGCCATCGTCGGTACCGGGGACGCCACCTCGGCGCTCGCCGACGGCACCGAGGTCACCGTCTCCTGTGCCGAGGGTGACACCGGACGCGCCTACCGGGGCGTCCTGGACTTCGAGGAGAAGACCACGGACCTCGGGGAGATGCCGGAGATCCCGGTGAAGCTCATGATGAACGTCGCCACCCCTGACCAGGCGTTCGCCTTCTCCGCCCTGCCGAACAGCGGTGTGGGTCTGGCGCGCATGGAGTTCATCATCAACCGGCAGATCGGGGTGCACCCGAAGGCGCTGCTGGAGCGCGACAGCCTACCTGTGGACCTGCAGGCGCAGGTCGACGAGATCACCGCGGCCTACCCGGACCCGGAGGAGTTCTTCATCCGGCGCGTCGTCGAGGGTGTCTCCACCATCGCCGCGGCCTTCGCCCCGAAGCCTGTGATCGTGCGCCTGTCGGACTTCAAGACCAACGAGTACGCCAACCTCGTCGCCGGTGAACGCTACGAGCCGGACGAGGAGAACCCGATGCTCGGCTACCGCGGTGCGGCCCGGTACGTCTCCGAGGAGTTCCGTGACTGCTTCGCCATGGAGTGTGAGGCGCTGCGCCGCGTCCGCGAGGACATGGGTCTGGACAACGTGAAGATCATGGTGCCGTTCGTCCGCACCACCGACGAGCTCGACGAGGTGCTGGAGGTCATGGCGTCCCACGGGCTGAATCGTGGTGAAGGTGCCGGTGAGGACGGCCTGCAGGTCGTCATGATGTGCGAGATCCCGGCGAACTACCTGCTCGCCGACGAATTCCTCGACCGGGTCGACGGTTTCTCCATCGGCTCGAATGACATGACGCAGCTGGTCCTCGGTGTCGACCGTGATTCCGGCCTCGTCGCACACGACTTCGACGAGCGCAATCCCGCGGTGCTCAAGGTGCTGGCGTCCGCTATCTCTTCGTGTACCGCGCGCGGCAAGTACGTCGGCATCTGCGGCCAGGGCCCGTCGGACCACCCTGACCTCGCCGCATGGCTGGTGGAGCAGGGCATCGAGTCGATGTCGCTGACCCCGGACACCGTGGTGAGGACCTGGCTGTCCCTGGCGGGGGAGTAGCCGTTCAGTCTGTCGTCGCGAGTCGTCCGATCTCCGCGACGACGAGGTCGGCGGCCATCCGGGACAGAGTGCGCCCGCCTCGAGGACGACGGTCACGTCGGGCGTGCCGGCGTCCGTGTACCGCCGGCGAAACACTGGCCCGGTGTCCCGCTCAGGGCAGGCGTCCGGGCCCGCGCTGTCGGCGCGCCCGTCCTGTGGCCCGGTGTGCCGCCGCACTTGTCCAGTCGACCGAGATACTCCGCCGACGCCCGGGGTGGTCCGGGTCGAAGTGGACCGTCACGGCGTCCCCCTCTTCCACGAGGCGGACGTTCCTCGGTGCGAGACGCCTGACCCACCGTCGCGTCCCCGAGGTGTCGGTGAATCGGATCGTCGCGCGGTGTCGTAGCCGGCGCTCGTCCTCGACGAAGCTCCACACACCCGTGACCTGACCCGGGGACCCGGCACCGTGGAACCGGATCTCGTCCCGGTGACGCTGTAACGCGGCGCGGTAGGCGGTGATCAGCCACGGCGCGGCAAAGAACAGGACGCCGACGACCGTCACAGGCAGTGCCCAGCTCAGGGTGGCGTGATGGTGTTCACCGGACAGGGTCGACAGACCACCGACCCCGATGCTGAGGGCCACCGTCCCCAGGTAACGGAAGACGTCGTAGCCGACGGACCACACGCCCTCCCGGTTCCGCACGAGGAAGACCATGAGCAGCAGGAGGATCAGTCCCGATGTCCAGGATGCACTGAGCCAGACCCCTGGTTCGTCCTGCAGGGAACCGGTACCGGAACTGCTCCACGCCGTAGGCTGTCCCATCACGCGTCCGGTCCGGACACCGACCACAGCGACCGGGACCCACAGCAGGACCGCCACGGCCACCGCACCCCGCGGCATCCGCCAGAATCTGTTACCTGGATCACGTGTGGTCATGGTGTCGACTCTATCGGGAGAGCGCAGGGGGCGGCGGCGGTAATCTCAGCGGCATGATCAGGACGCTGCTCGTCGACAACCACGACTCCTTCACCTTCAACCTCGTCCACGACCTCATCCGGGTCAACGGTGAAGAGCCCGTCGTCGTGCCGAACGACTGGGACCGGTGGGACATCGACGGTGCCGCTCTGCTCGACCGTATCGACAACATCGTCATCTCCCCGGGGCCCGGCACACCGCTGAACCCGGACGACGTCGGCATCTGCCCGGCCGTCATCACCGCCGCCGTCGAACGAGGCATCCCGGTCCTCGGCATCTGCCTCGGTCACCAGCTCATCGCCCACCTCTACGGCGGTACCGTCGGGCCCGCGGATGAACCGGTCCACGGCAGGTCCTCGCAGGTCACCCATGGCGGCCGCGACATCTTCCGTGGCGTCCCCTCGCCGTTCGAGGTGGTGCGCTACCACTCCCTGGCCGTCACCGGTCTCCCCGGTGCCGTCACCGTGGACGCCCGTAGCGACGACGGCACGGTCATGGGGCTCAGCGTCCCCGGCAAGCTGCTGTGGGGAGTGCAGTTCCACCCGGAGTCGGTGAAGACCGGGCACGGGCCGGAACTGCTCGCCAACTTCGCCGACCTCACCCGCGCCCACGGCCGTATCCGTACCGTCCGCGACAAGGTCGTCCCACTCACCGGGTTGGACGCGGCGGGTACCCGCAGGCTCTCCCAGGACCTTTTCCGCACCCTGTACGGGGACGTCACCGGCCCCGCCGTCTGGCTCGACGGCAACGCGGACTCCGATCCACGGGCGAGGTTCTCGGTCATGGGGGCGGCCACCGGCGACCATGCCGGCCCCTCGGCCCGGACCGTCACCGCGGACGTGGACGCCGGAACGGTCACTGTCTCCCGCGGCGACAGCGGAGCGGAGGAGATCCGCACCGAGCAGGCGGACATCCTCGACTGGCTGCGGTCCGACCTGGAACGGTGGAACATCCGTGGTGGTGGACTCGACGATGACCTCGCCGGTGAGCCGCCGTTCGCCTTCCGCCTCGGCTGGGTCGGCGTCCTCGGCTACGGGGTGAAGGCTCAGTGCTGTTCCGGCGAGGGTGGACCGAACCGGCATCCGGCTGCGGAGGTCGGCCAGCCGGACGCGGCGTTCGTCTTCCTCGACCGGGCGGTCGTCATCGACCATGAACAGGCCGAGGCACACCTGCTGTGCCTTGACCGTCCGTTGGCGAAGGACGCCGGCCCCTGGGCCACCGCCGCCGAGACCGCCTGGGTCGAGCAGACCGCGGCGGTGGTGCGGAACCTGGTCAACGGAGCAGAGGGTGCGCAGAGGGGTGCGCAGAGGGGTGCGCAGAGGGATGAGCAGGGGGATGCGCGGGACGGGACCGCTCCGGTCGCGGCGTCCGTCACCATGCACGGGCGGGCCGACTACCGGGCAAGCGTCCGGAAGATCCAGGACCTCATCCGCGCCGGGGAAACCTACGAGGCCTGCCTCACCACCACTCTCGACGTGGCGTCGGCGGCCGACGACCTCGACATCTACACCGCGTTGCGGCGCGACAATCCCGCGCCCTTCGCGTCCTTCCTGCGACTTCCCGGTGTGACGGTGATGTCCACCTCCCCGGAACGGTTCCTGCGGGTCTCCGTCGACGGACTCGTCACCTCCTCTCCGATCAAGGGGACCCGACCGGTCGGCGACACCGAGGAGGCGGACCTGCGCATCCGGGCGGACCTGCAGCACAGTGAGAAGGACCGGGCGGAGAACCTCATGATTGTCGACCTGGTGCGCCACGATCTCGGCCGCGTCGCCGCGCCGGGCACCGTCCAGGTCCCCGAACTGTTCAGCATCGAGAGCTACGCCACGGTCCATCAGCTGGTCAGTACCGTCACCGCGCGTCTGGGGGAGGGACGCACCGGAGTGGACGCCGTCCGGGCGTCCTTCCCGCCGGGATCGATGACCGGCGCCCCGAAGGAACGCACGATGCGCATCCTCGAGGAGCTGGAGGACGCCCCGCGCGGTGTGTACAGCGGTGCGGTCGGTTACTTCTCTCTCGACGGTGCGGTCGATCTGTCGGTGGTCATCCGCACCCTCGTCGCCGCCCGGAACGGTCAGGAGCGTCGGCTGAGCTACGGCGTCGGAGGGGCGGTGGTGACCCAGTCCGATCCGGACGCCGAGTACGACGAGACGGTGATCAAGGCCCGGCCGGTGCGGCGACTAGGCTGAACAGTGTGACTGAGACTGATCTTTCCCCTGAGTCCCGCACCGGGACGTCCGCAGATTTCCGTGCCCGGTGGGACGCGGTGCGCGCCCGCGTCGATGAGGCGGCCCGCGCCGCCGGCCGTGACCCTGCCGAGATCCGCCTGCTGCCGGTGAGCAAGACCGTGCCGGTGGAGCGGCTGCGTCTGGCGGTGGACGCGGGGATGACCGAACTCGCGGAGAACAAGCCGCAGGAGATCGGACGGAAGGCCGTCGAGATGGCTGACCTGCCGGTCCGGTGGGTCGCGATCGGACACCTGCAGACCAACAAGGCGAAGATCATCGCCGAGCATGCCGCGGAGTTCCAGGCGCTCGACTCGGTGCGACTGGCCGAGGCGCTGCAGCGTCGTCTGGAGGCGCTCGATGAGTCGGCGGACGGGTCTGCGGGAGGTCCGCCGGACGGCCCTGCGCGGACACTGGATGTCCTGGTGCAGGTGAACACCTCGGGGGAGGAAGCGAAGACCGGGGCGTCCCCCGAGGAGGTCGATGAGATCCTCGATGCGGCGTCCCGGTGTGACCGGCTGCGGGTCCGTGGATTCATGACGGTGGCCGTGCACAGTGAGGACGAGTCCGAGGTGCGGGCCTGTTTCGTGCAGCTGCGGGGGATCCTGGAGCGGGCGCGTGAGCGGGCCGTCGTGGATCCGGCGCTGCTCACCGAACTGTCGATGGGGATGTCCGGGGACTTCCCACTGGCCATCGCGGAAGGCGCGACCTGTGTTCGGGTCGGCACGGCGCTGTTCGGTGCGCGCGACTACCCGTAGGCGGAGTTGAACCGCCTGGTCAGGGCATATTTTTGTGTATGATCGGGCGGTGGCCTATTCTAAACGAGCTGCCGACCTGAGCGGCCCGGTCAACGGGTTGTCTTCGGTAGAGGTAGAGCTCCCATCGTCTAGTGGCCTAGGACTCCGCCCTTTCACGGCGGCAACACGGGTTCGAATCCCGTTGGGAGTACTGTGGACACACAGTTTCCACTTCTTGTCTGGCCCTGTGGCGCAGTTGGTTAGCGCGCCGCCCTGTCACGGCGGAGGTCGCGAGTTCAAGTCTCGTCAGGGTCGCAACATGGACGGCGGGTCCCCACTTCGGTGGGGCCCGCCGTTTGTCGTGTGCGTGGATGTCGGGGTGGTGCAGACCCTCTGGCCCTGTCTGGCCCTGTCTGGCCCTGTCGCGCGTACACGATCATCACGTCTTCGGACCTGGCGTTGTACCGACTGCCCCGATCCGTGATGATCGTGTACGGACGGTAGTGCGCCTCGGACCCGGCGGGTATGTGCCGGGTAGGTGCCGGGGCGTATCTGGGATGCGTCTCGGATGGAGCCTGTTAAGGGGCGTCCTACATGCTGGTTTGCCGGTTCTACGGGGCCTGTGTAGAGTATCGCCTCGTGCAAGGGACACGCCGCGAGGCGATCCGCAGCACGGCCCTGTGGCGCAGTTGGTTAGCGCGCCGCCCTGTCACGGCGGAGGTCGCGAGTTCAAGTCTCGTCAGGGTCGCTGAAGAGGGGTACGCCCCTTTTCTGCCCAGATAGCTCAGTTGGTAGAGCGTACGCCTGAAAAGTGTAAGGTCCCTGGTTCGATCCCTGGTCTGGGCACACTGAACAATCCCCCGCGGAACACTCCGCGGGGGATTTCGTGCGTCCGGAGCCCGGTCGTGTCCCCGGTGTGAACCGGGGACGCGGCGCCCTCAGATGTTGTTCTGGAGGTCGTCCACGTAGGACGCCGGCTCGACCAGGGGGGTGTGCTCGTCTGCCTTGCGGGGGCGGATCTTCGCCGGGATACCGACGAGGATCGAGTTCTCCGGGGCGTCCTTGGTCACCACGGCGTTGCCGCCGATCGCGGAGCCGGCCCCGATGGTGATAGGGCCCAGGACCTTCGCGCCCGCACCGACCATCACGCCGTCGCCGATGGTGGGGTGACGCTTGCGCTGGACGAGCTCTGAGCCGCCGAGAGTGACGCCGTGGTACAGCATGACGTCATCGCCGATCTCGGCCGTCTCACCGATCACCACGCCCATTCCGTGGTCGATGAAGAAGCGGCGTCCGATGGTGGCGCCGGGGTGGATCTCCACGCCGGTGAGGAAGCGGGTGAACTGGCTGAGGATGCGGGCCGGTCCCTTGGCACCGCGGACCCACAGTCTGTGCGCCAGACGGTGGCTCCAGATGGCGTGGAGGCCTGAGTAGACCAGGGCGTTCTCCAGGTCACCGCGCGCTGCGGGATCGTGGGTCCTGGCGTTCGCCAGGTCCTCCTTGAGGGTGCTGAGCAGACTCACCGTCGAGTCGCCTCCTTGTGTTGTCCTTGTGTTGTCCTGTGTTGTCACTGCAGTTGTCCTGCGGCTGTGGTTTCCTCTGTCACACGGTACCGTCCCTGTCACGACCGACGGCCCCGTACCGCCACTCCGTGCGGGAGAGGCGGTGCGGGGCCGTTGTGCGGCATGTGTCCCGGGGGACGGTCCTGTCGACTAGTCGCGCAGGTCGTCGAACAGGAGGGTGGAGACGTAGCGCTCGCCGAAGTCGGCGACGACGGCGACGATCAGCTTGCCCTCGTTCTCCGGCTTCTTGGCCTCCTCGACGGCGGCCCAGATGTTGGCACCGGTGGAGATACCGACCAGGATGCCCTCCTTGGCGGCGATCTCGCGGGCGTACTTCACGGAATCCTCGATGGTGGCGTCGTACACCTCGTCGATGATGTCCTTGTCCAGGTTGTCCGGGAAGAAGTTGGTGCCGATGCCCTGGATCTTGTGCGGGCCGAACTTGCCCTCGGTCAGCAGCGGGGAGTCCTTGGGCTCGACGCCGACGATCTTGACGTCCGAGCTCTGCTCCTTGAGGTACTTGCCGGCGCCGGAGACGGTGCCGCCGGTGCCGATGCCGGCGATGAAGACGTCGACCTTGCCGTCGGTGTCGGCCCAGATCTCCGGACCGGTGGTCTCGTAGTGGGCCTTCGGGTTTGCCGGGTTGGCGAACTGGCGGGCCAGGACGGCGTTCTCGGTGTTCTCGACGATCTCGTTGGCCTTGTCGACGGCACCCTGCATGCCGGCGGGCGGCGGGGTGAGGACGAGCTCGGCACCGAGGGCGCGCAGCATGATGCGACGCTCGAGGGACATGGACTCCGGCATGGTCAGGATGACCTTGTAGCCGCGGGCGGCGCCGACGGTGGCCAGGGCGATACCGGTGTTACCGGAGGTGGCCTCGACGATGGTGCCGCCGGGCTTCAGGGTGCCGTCCTCGACAGCGGCGTCGATGATGGCCGCACCGATGCGGTCCTTGACGGAGTTGCCGGGGTTGGCGGACTCGAGCTTGACGGCGACGGTGCCGGGAAGACCCTCGGTGAGCTTGTTCAGCTTCACCAGAGGGGTGTTGCCGATGAGGTCGGTGATGTTCTCGTAGATCTTTGCCATGGCTGCTGCAGGCCGTCCTTCCGGGGGAATCGAGTGGCTAGACCGATCGGTCTGTCCGTTTCGTGGCAAGTGTACATCAGTCCGACCCGGGGTGTCGACGGCCGTGACACAATGGCCACCATGACTGACTCAGAAACCACGTACGAGATGATCCTCACCTCCGTCGCCGACGGCGTCGCCACCGTCACACTGAACCGGCCCAAGGCACTCAACGCCCTCAACCAGACCGTCATGGAGGAGGTCGTCGGCGCGTTGGAGCTCTTCGACGCCGACCAGACCGTCGGGGCGATCGTCATCACCGGCAGCGAGAAGGCCTTCGCCGCCGGCGCCGACATCACCCAGATGAAGGACCAGACCTGGCCCGACATCAAGCTCAAGCGCTTCTACGCCCAGTGGGAGCGGGTCGCGAACATCCAGACCCCGGTCATCACTGCGGTCCAGGGCTTCGCCCTCGGCGGCGGCTGTGAGCTCGCCATGATGGGCGACATCATCCTCGCCAGCGAGAAGGCGAAGTTCGGCCAGCCCGAGATCACCCTCGGCGTCATCCCCGGTATGGGCGGTACCCAGCGCCTCACCCGTGCCGTCGGTAAGTACAAGGCGATGGACCTCATCCTCACCGGCCGCATGATGGGCGCCGAGGAAGCCGAGCGGGCCGGTCTGGTCTCCCGGATCCTGCCGGTCGAGGGCTTCACGGATGCGGTAGCCGACGTCGCACGCAAGGTGGCGTCCTTCTCCCGCGTGGCGTTGGCCGCCGCGACCGAGACGGTGGACGCCGCCCTCAACACCCCCCTGACCGAAGGGATGCGCCAGGAGCGCGAGGCGTTCTGGGGCCTGTTCGCCACCGAGGACCAGAAAGAGGGGATGGCGGCCTTCGTCGAGAAGCGCGATCCCGAGTGGAGGCACCGCTAGATCATGGCTACCAGGGCAACCACCGTCGTCCGCGAGATCGCCGTACCGATCGAGCGCGTCCGCGAGGTCACGGTCTCCGAGGAATTCCTGCTCACCCTGGACACGGATGACGCGGCGATGCGCATCCGCGACGGCCACCGGGAGGTCCATGAGGACGGTTCGGTGGACGCCACCGTCACCGCCGTCGTGGGGGAGGGGGACAAGGAACTGGAGATGATCCAGAAGACCGAGGTCTCCGAGGTGCGCGAGGACGGCTCCTTCAGCATCTTCACCTCGGTGCCGCTGCCCAAGGACATCGGCACCATGGCCACCAACCAGGTCTACCGGCCCGAGGGGGACGCTACGCTGCTGGAGTCCACGGTCGCCGTCGAGGTGCACATCGCGCTGGTCGGGGCGAAGATCGCCTCGAAGGTCCTCGAGGGTGCACCGTCCTCCACGGAGAAGGGTGTGGCCCGCATTCTCAGGCTGGCGGAGCAGTAGAAGGCGCCACAGGGAGCTGACGGGGGCGGGGACGCAGAGTGCAGAGCCTGCGTCCGCCCTCCGGTCGGGGGTGGAACGGGCCCCGGAGGAAAGACACGGGGGCGATTTGGGGGTGGCCAGGGGGGTTGCCTATACTCAGGAATGAACACTGAGTGCCCCCGTTGTAGGGGGTCAAGTCCACCTGGGGTAGCGCAGGTGCTGGAGAAAGGCGAGCCGTGGAGCAGCAGCGTCACCGCGATGACGAGGACGCGATCCGGTCGGCACTGTCGTCCCTCAAGAACTCGACCGGTATCCCGGTCACGATGTTCGGGGCGTGCCAGTCGGACGGTCGTATGGTGATCAACCAGTGGGTGGGTCTGCGGACTCCGGCCCTGAACAACCTCTCCATCGAGGCCGGCCAGGGTGTCGGTGGCCGGGTCATGGCGACCCGACGGCCGGTCGGTGTCTCCGACTACATCCGGGCGAAGTCGATCTCCCACGAGTTCGACCGCCCGATCCGGGACGAGGGGCTGCACTCCATCGTCGCCGTGCCGGTCATCGTGGGCCGTGACATGCGTGGCGTCCTCTACGCCGGTGTGCACTCCCCGGTCCGCATGGGGGACAAGGTGCTCGAGGAGGTCACCATGACCGCCCGCACCCTGGAGCAGGACCTCGCGGTCAACGGTGCCCTGCGTCGTGCGGACGCCGGCCCGCGGGAACCCGCGGTCAAGCAGGTGCGTTCGATGTCCGGTGCGGAGTGGGAGCAGGTCCGTGCCACGCACTCGCGGCTGCGGATGCTCGCCAACCGGGTCGAGGACGAGGAGATTCGTCGCGATCTCGAGGTGCTCTGCGACCAGATGGTCAGCCCGGTGCGGGTCAAGCAGACCACCAAGCTCTCCGCCCGTGAACTCGATGTGCTGTCCTGTGTGGCTCTGGGGCACACCAATGTCGAGGCGGCCGACGAAATGGGTATCGGCGCGGAGACCGTGAAGAGTTACCTGCGGTCGGTGATGCGCAAGCTCGGCGCCCACACCCGGTACGAAGCCGTCAACGCCGCACGACGCATCGGGGCGCTGCCCTGATCCAGCCGGACCGTTAGGGTGGGGGGCGTGAAAGAACATTTCCTGGTGACCGGAGGCGCGCGCCTCGTCGGATCTGTGATGGTGGACGGGGCCAAGAACAGCGTCCTCAAGCTCATGTCCGCCGCCCTTCTCGCCGAGGGGACGACGGTACTGCACAACATCCCCGACATCTCTGATGTGGGATACATGGTCAAGGTGCTCGAGGGGCTCGGATGTGAGGCACACATCGACGGGGACAGCGTGACGGTCACCGTGCCGGCGGAGATCTCCTGGAATGCCGACATCGATCCGGTACGTCAGTTCCGCGCCTCGGTCTGCGTCCTCGGTCCCCTGACCGCGCGGTGCCACCACGCCGTGGTCGCCCTTCCCGGCGGGGACGCCATCGGCAGCCGGCCGCTGGACATGCACCAGTCGGGCCTGGAGAAGATGGGTGCGGTCACCCGCATCGAACACGGGTGTGTCGTCGCCGAGGTCGAGACGCTGCACGGGGCGGAGATCTCCCTCGACTTCCCGTCGGTGGGTGCCACCGAGAACATCCTCATGGCGGCGGTACTCGCCGAGGGCGAGACTGTGCTGGACAATGCGGCGCGGGAACCGGAGATCGTGGATCTGTGCCACATGCTGCAGGAGATGGGTGCACAGATCGAGGGGGAGGGGACGAACACCATCACCGTCACCGGTGTACCCAGGCTCAGTCCCGTGGAGCACCGGGTCGTCGGGGACCGGATTGTCGCCGGTACCTGGGCCTACGCCGCAGCCATGACGCAGGGCGACGTCACCGTGGGTGGAATCGACCCGGTGCACCTGCATCTTGTCCTCGAGAAGCTCAAGCTCGCCGGCGCGACCGTGGAGACCTACCCGACCGGGTTCCGGGTGATCCAGGAGCGTCGCGCCACTGCCGTGGACTACCAGACCCTGCCTTTCCCGGGATTCCCGACGGACCTGCAGCCGCTCGCCATTGCGCTGTGCACGGTGAGCGAGGGCATGAGTGTGATCACCGAGAACATCTTCGAGTCCCGCTTCCGGTTCGTCGATGAACTCACGCGCCTGGGGGCGGACGCCACTATCGACGGTCACCATGTGGTCATCCGCGGTCGTGAACAGTTGAGCTATGCACCGGTGTGGAGCTCGGACATCCGGGCCGGGGCCGGCCTGGTGCTTGCCGGACTGTGCGCTGACGGCGTGACCCAGGTCTACGACGTCCACCACATCGACCGCGGTTACCCGGGGTTCGTCGAGAACCTGTGCCGCCTCGGTGCGCAGGTTGAACGCGTCCAGGGCGACGAGTGACGCACTGAAATGCGTCATGACCAGCGAAGTTGTGGCGGTGCTGGCGCATGTGTAGATTGGTTCAGGTCGCCGCGACCGGCTGGGGGAACAAACCTGGTCCGTAGCGGTGTGCGGATGTTGTTTGAGAACTCAATAGCGTGATGAATCAAGTTTTTTGTCGCATGGTCGGCAGATGGTGACTTGGGTTGGTGCCGGCACGTGGGTGACTGCGTGTTAAATACTGAATCTCAGGTCTGTTCTGTCGGTTGTTGTGACCGGCGCATGGTTTCCCGGTCCCCCGACCGGGAGCATGCGTGGATATTCATTTTTTTGGATGTCAGCAGTTCAGTATATTTATTTTTGCCAGTGATGGCTCTTTATGGGGTTTATTGCTTTTATGGAGAGTTTGATCCTGGCTCAGGACGAACGCTGGCGGCGTGCTTAACACATGCAAGTCGAACGGAAAGGCCCTGCTTGCAGGGTACTCGAGTGGCGAACGGGTGAGTAACACGTGGGTGATCTGCCCTGCACTTCGGGATAAGCCTGGGAAACTGGGTCTAATACCGGATAGGACCATCGTTTAGTGTCGGTGGTGGAAAGTTTTTCGGTGCAGGATGAGCTCGCGGCCTATCAGCTTGTTGGTGGGGTAATGGCCTACCAAGGCGTCGACGGGTAGCCGGCCTGAGAGGGTGGACGGCCACATTGGGACTGAGACACGGCCCAGACTCCTACGGGAGGCAGCAGTGGGGAATATTGCACAATGGGCGCAAGCCTGATGCAGCGACGCCGCGTGGGGGATGAAGGCCTTCGGGTTGTAAACTCCTTTCAACCATGACGAAGCGGAAGTGACGGTAGTGGTAGAAGAAGCACCGGCTAACTACGTGCCAGCAGCCGCGGTAATACGTAGGGTGCGAGCGTTGTCCGGAATTACTGGGCGTAAAGAGCTCGTAGGTGGTTTGTCGCGTCGTCTGTGAAATTCCGGGGCTTAACTCCGGGCGTGCAGGCGATACGGGCATAACTTGAGTGCTGTAGGGGAGACTGGAATTCCTGGTGTAGCGGTGAAATGCGCAGATATCAGGAGGAACACCGATGGCGAAGGCAGGTCTCTGGGCAGTAACTGACGCTGAGGAGCGAAAGCATGGGTAGCGAACAGGATTAGATACCCTGGTAGTCCATGCCGTAAACGGTGGGCGCTAGGTGTGGGGGTCTTCCACGACTTCTGTGCCGTAGCTAACGCATTAAGCGCCCCGCCTGGGGAGTACGGCCGCAAGGCTAAAACTCAAAGGAATTGACGGGGGCCCGCACAAGCGGCGGAGCATGTGGATTAATTCGATGCAACGCGAAGAACCTTACCTGGGCTTGACATATGCCGGATCGGCGCAGAGATGCGTTTTCCCTTGTGGTCGGTATACAGGTGGTGCATGGTTGTCGTCAGCTCGTGTCGTGAGATGTTGGGTTAAGTCCCGCAACGAGCGCAACCCTTGTCTTGTGTTGCCAGCACGTTATGGTGGGGACTCGCGAGAGACTGCCGGGGTTAACTCGGAGGAAGGTGGGGATGACGTCAAATCATCATGCCCCTTATGTCCAGGGCTTCACACATGCTACAATGGTCGGTACAGTGGGTTGCTACACCGTGAGGTGGTGCTAATCCCTTAAAGCCGGTCTCAGTTCGGATTGGAGTCTGCAACTCGACTCCATGAAGTCGGAGTCGCTAGTAATCGCAGATCAGCAACGCTGCGGTGAATACGTTCCCGGGCCTTGTACACACCGCCCGTCACGTCATGAAAGTTGGTAACACCCGAAGCCAGTGGCCCAAACTCGTTAGGGAGCTGTCGAAGGTGGGATCGGCGATTGGGACGAAGTCGTAACAAGGTAGCCGTACCGGAAGGTGCGGCTGGATCACCTCCTTTCTAAGGAGCTTTATTTTTTGTGCATTCCGCGTCAATACGGGCGTCGGGTGTTTTTGTTTATCCGGGTGGAGATCAGCCCGTTTGTGGGTCGTTTGTCTGTGATTGTGTGACTGCTTGGTTCGTTGCGTTGTTGGGTGTCTGGAACAGCAGCTGTGTGTTGTTTGTTTCTGTTGGGGTTCTTGTGGCTGGTCGTGCATGGTTGTGTGTGGTTGGTTGTGGGTGCTCCGGGTCCTTTGTGACTGTGTTGTTTGAGAACTGTATAGTGGACGCGAGTATCTTCTTTTTTGATGCAATTTTGTAAGTGTCGTGTGAATACTGATTCTGTGGTTTTTCTGCAGGTTTGTGTTCATCTGATGCGTTCTTAGTGTTGTGTGTTAAGGGCGCACGGTGGATGCCTTGGCATGATGAGCCGATGAAGGACGTGGGAGACTGCGATATGCCTCGGGGAGTTGTCAACTGAGCGTTGATCCGAGGATGTCCGAATGGGGAAACCCGGCCGTGGTTATGTGCGGTCACCTGCCGGTGAATGTATAGCTGGTGTGGAGGTTACGCGGGGAAGTGAAACATCTCAGTACCCGTAGGAAGAGAAAACAATAGTGATTCCGTGAGTAGTGGCGAACGAAAGTGGATGAGTGGCTAAACCGGTCATGTGTGATACCTGTCAGGGGTTGCGTGGTCGGGGTTGTGGGGTCTTGTTCGACTGGTCTGACAGTCAGTCGCCCGGTCATGTGTGCTAGCGGAAGTGGTTTGGAATGGCCTGCCGTAGACGGTGAGAGTCCGGTACGTGAAAGCATGTGTGGTTGGGTTACGAGGTGCCCCGAGTAGCAGCGGGCTCGTGGAATCTGCTGTGAATCTGCCGGGACCACCCGGTAAGCCTGAATACTCATTGTGACCGATAGCGGATAGTACCGTGAGGGAATGGTGAAAAGTACCCCGGGAGGGGAGTGAAATAGTACCTGAAACCGTGCGCTTACAATCCGTCAGAGCCGTGCTGCACTGTGTGTGGTGGTGATGGCGTGCCTTTTGAAGAATGAGCCTGCGAGTCAGCGGCACGTCGCGAGGTTAACCCGTGTGGGGTAGTCGTAGCGAAAGCGAATACTAACTAGTGTGTTGAGTGGCGTGTCCTGGACCCGAAGCGGGGTGATCTACCCATGGCCAGTGTGAAGCGACGGTAAGACGTCGTGGAGGCGCGAACCCACTTAGGTTGAAAACTGAGGGGATGAGTTGTGGGTAGGGGTGAAAGGCCAATCAAACTCCGTGATAGCTGGTTCTCCCCGAAATGCATTTAGGTGCAGCGTCGTGTGTTTCTTGCCGGAGGTAGAGCTACTGGTTGGTTTAGCGGGACTATCATCTTAGCGACATCAGCCAAACTCCGAATGCCGGTAAGTGAGAGCGCGGCAGTGAGACTGCGGGGGATAAGCTTCGTAGTCGAGAGGGAAACAGCCCAGATCGCCGGCTAAGGCCCCTAAGGGTGTACTAAGTGGAAAAGGATGTGGGATCGCGAAGACAGCCAGGAGGTTGGCTTAGAAGCAGCCATCCTTGAAAGAGTGCGTAATAGCTCACTGGTCGAGCGGTCCTGCGCCGACAATGTAGTGGGGCTCAAGTACACCGCCGAAGCCGCGGAGCTCGCATTCTGGTTTGGCCAGTGTGTGGGTTGGTAGGGGAGCGTCGTGTGGCCGTTGAAGGTGCGGGGTGACCCAGTGCTGGAGGCTATGCGAGTGAGAATGCAGGCATGAGTAGCGAATGATGAGTGAGAACCTCATCCGCCGGATGACCAAGGGTTCCTGGGTCAAGTTAATCTTCCCAGGGTGAGTCGGGGCCTAAGGCGAGGCCGACAGGCGTAGTCGATGGATAACGGGTTGATATTCCCGTACCCGTGTGTGTGCGATCATGATGAATCGGTGATACTAACCGCCCTGAAGTTTTCTGCCATGGTCTTTGGCTGTGGTGGTTGATGGATGCGTGGGACCTGAGCTGGTAGTAGTCAAGTGATGGGGTGACGCAGGAAGGTAGCCGAGCCACTTAGTGGATTGTGGTGTAAGCGTGTGGCCTGTTGTCCAGGTAAATCCGGGCGACGTGAAAGGTGAGGCGTGATGCGTACCCGTTTGCGGGGATGTCGGTGATCCTATGCTGTCGAGAAAAGCCTCTAGCGAGTGCACATTCGGCCCGTACCCCAAACCGACACAGGTGGTCAGGTAGAGAATACTAAGGCGATCGGGTGAACTGTGGTTAAGGAACTCGGCAAAATGCCCCCGTAACTTCGGGAGAAGGGGGGCCCGTGCTGGTGATGGATTTTTACGGTTCTGAGCTGGTGTGGGTCGCAGAGAATAGAGGGAAGCGACTGTTTACTAAAAACACAGGTCCGTGCGAAGACGGTAAGTCGATGTATACGGACTGACGCCTGCCCGGTGCTGGAAGGTTAAGAGGACCTGTTAGGGCTTTTGTCCGAAGCGGAGAATTTAAGCCCCAGTAAACGGCGGTGGTAACTATAACCATCCTAAGGTAGCGAAATTCCTTGTCGGGTAAGTTCCGACCTGCACGAATGGCGTAACGACTTCCCTGCTGTCTCAACCACAGGCCCGGCGAAATTGCAGTACGAGTAAAGATGCTCGTTACGCGCGGCAGGACGAAAAGACCCCGGGACCTTCACTATAGCTTGGTATTGGTGTTCGGTTCGGTTTGTGTAGGATAGGTGGGAGACTGTGAAGCGGCCACGCCAGTGGTTGTGGAGTCGTTGTTGAAATACCACTCTGATCGTATTGGATATCTGAACCTCGGCCCATGATCTGGGTTAGGGACAGTGCCTGGTGGGTAGTTTAACTGGGGCGGTTGCCTCCCAAAGAGTAACGGAGGCGCCCAAAGGTTCCCTCAGCCTGGTTGGTAATCAGGTGTTGAGTGTAAGTGCACAAGGGAGCTTGACTGTGAGACTGACAGGTCGAGCAGGTACGAAAGTAGGGACTAGTGATCCGGCACCGGCTTGTGGAAGCGGTGTCGCTCAACGGATAAAAGGTACCCCGGGGATAACAGGCTGATCTTCCCCAAGAGTCCATATCGACGGGATGGTTTGGCACCTCGATGTCGGCTCGTCGCATCCTGGGGCTGGAGTTGGTCCCAAGGGTTGGGCTGTTCGCCCATTAAAGCGGCACGCGAGCTGGGTTTAGAACGTCGTGAGACAGTTCGGTCTCTATCCGCCGTGCGCGTTGAAACTTGAGAAAGGCTGACCCTAGTACGAGAGGACCGGGTTGGACATACCTCTGGTGGGCCAGTTGTCACGCCCGTGGCATGGCTGGTTGGCTACGTATGGGAGGGATAACCGCTGAAAGCATCTAAGCGGGAAGCCTGTTTCGAGATGAGGTTTCGTTTGAGGTTCCCTGTAGATTACGGGGTTGATAGGCCGGATCTGGACAGCATGTGAGTGTTGGAGGTGACCGGTACTAATTGGCCGAGCGCTGCATTAAGAGCGTTGTGCTTGATTGTGTTGATTGAAGCGTATGTTGCGTCCACTGTGCAGTGTCTGGAATGGCACGGCATACTGGCCACTGTGGTGGTTGGGTGTGTGTTGTTTCGTGTGTTTTGTCGGTGGTTTTAGCGGTGGGGTCACGCCCGGTCCCTTTCCGAACCCGGAAGCTAAGCCTGCCTGCGCCGATGGTACTGCACCTGGGAGGGTGTGGGAGAGTAGGACGCCGCCGGCATTCAACTTGGAATTGAGGAGTGGGAGAACGATCTTGGGATTGTTCTTCCACTCTTCTTTTTTGTGCGTGTGTGGGGGTCGGGTCTGGTCGGTCATCTTGTGGGGTGGTCGGCCGGGCCCGGCCCCTTTTTCTGTGTACCCGGATGGTGCCTGGGGGTGGGCTGTTGTGGGGTGGGGGTTGGACCACCATAGCCGGGCATGGATCCGGCGAAGTAGTGACTTCGCGCGTTGTGGGTTCAGTTCCGTGCGGTCTCGGGTCCTGTCTGACGCGATGTGCGGTCACGGCAGGATCGCGGTGCCGCTCTGGCCTCATCTACCGGCGTCGCAGTGCGGGGACCACTAGAGTGGAGAGGTCTGCAGCGTCCTCACGCGCTGAACGAACCTGCCTCGACCGGCCCCTCACCTCCGGTCGCAGGTGGCCGACCATGAAGGATGACCGACTCTCTCCATGCCACGTCACTCCGCGTCAGCGACCAGTCCTTCGTCCGGAGCCTCTCCAGATCCCTCGTCGGGGGTACGCGCACTGATGGCCGTCCTGCGCGTCACCCTGCGGACGTTCCGCAGTCATCTCGGCAGACTGATCCTCACGGTCAGCGCCGTCGCCGTCGCGGTCTCCTTCCTCACCGGCTCACAGATGCTCTCGGGCGTGCTCAACGGCACCGTGTCCACCATGATGTCCTCCGAGTACGAGGGCGTCCCGCTCGTCGTCCGCCCGGCCGAGGGCCATCCCTCTCTCGCACCGGACAGTCCGACCGTCGTCGGTGAACTTCCGGAGGTCGACCGCGTCAACATCGACGACCGACGTAGCGTCCTCGTCACCGCAGCGGACGGCAGCGCGGTCGACAGTGGAAAAGACAGGATCCACGTCGTCCCCTGGTACTCGCCGGAGGATGCTGTGGGGCCGGCGGCCTCGGACGGCAGTCCCGGTCCGGCACCGGGAGAGGTCCTGGTCTCCGAGAACGCGGCCAGAGGTGGGCTTGCCGTAGGAAGCCTGGTCCATGTCAACGACGGCAGCGAGGACTACGACCTCACTGTCGCAGGGACAACGCCGGATACCGAGCAAAGGAGCACCGGCACCGGTATCGAACTGGCGGTGAATCTGGGGGACTTCACGGCACGCTATGCGGAATCCGGACTCCCCGCGCTCCTGGTCGAACCGTCACCGGATGCGGACACGCAGGAGACCATGGACGCCATCGGTGCTGCGCTCGACAGCCCCGACCGCGGTTTGCCGGATGTGCGCACCGGCGACGAGCTCGTCGAAGAGTCACAGGACGCCACAGAGTCCGCCCTGGGGTTTGTCCGCTATCTGCTCTACGCGTTCGCGGGTGTCGCCCTGCTGGCGGCACTCTTCACCATCGTCAACACCTTCCAGATGACCGTCGCCCGTCGGCACCGGGATATCGCGCTGCTGCGGTCCCTGGGTGTCTCCCGACGCCAGGTCACCGGCTCGGTGCTCGGCGAAGCTCTCCTCTGCGGGATCGTCGGCTCGGGATTCGGCGTCCTGCTGGGTGTGGGGGCCGTCAACGCCCTGCTCCGCGTCATGCGCTCCATGTCCGACAGCGTCGACATCGCCACCCCTGAGGTCTCCACGGTGACCATCGTGATCCCGTTGATCGTCGGTACGGTGGTGACGCTGCTCGGTGGACTCCTCCCGGCACGTAAGGCAGGACACGTCGCCCCGCTGGAGGCACTGCGTCGGGCGGATGCTCCACAGCAGCGTACCGCTCCCTGGCGCGTAGTCGCCGGTGCCGTGGTGCTCGCAGCCGGGATCGCGCTGTGCGGTATCGCCCTGTCCCGGGACGCCGCGGTCACCTCGTCCCGCGCCTCCCTCGCCGGAACAGGTGCGGTGACCGGGTTCCTCGGCGTGTACCTGGCATCCCCGGCGATTCTCGGGACGGTCACCAGGGTGCTCAACTGTCTGCCGCACCGACGGCCGGCAGAACGGCTGGCCACCGCCCAGGTATCTCGAACCCCTGCCCGCTCCGCCGGCACCGCCTTCGCGCTCACCCTGGGCCTGTCCCTGACGACGGTCACCGGAATGCTCGGTGCTTCCGTGGTCAACGCCGTCGAGGAGACGGTCACCACGGAGGTCACCGCCGACCTCGTCGTCGGAGCGGTCGACGGCCTGACCGGCGACCCTGTCCCCGGAACAGCGAGTGCGGCGGTGCGTGAGACGCCGGGCGTCGGCTCGGTCTACTCCGTCGGCAAGGCCCCGGTCGTCGTCGGTACGGCGGAGGACGGGGTGAACCTGGTGTCTGTGAGCAAGGGAGATCCGACCACCGCCCTCGACGTCGGGGAGGTCACCGGCGACCTCGACCTGTCCTCGGGGGAAGGGCTGACGATGTCCGCGTCCTTCGCCGAAAAGCACGGACTGCAGATCGGGGATCTCGTGGAGGTCGGTGTCCCCGGCCAGTCGTTCACCAGCTGGTTGCCGCTGCAGGGCACGTACGGTCATTCCCGTCTTCTCGGCGACGTGGTCGTCAGCTCGACGGCGTTCTGGCGGCTCGCTCCCGGCGACCGTGGTCTCGGTGGGCACCGCACCCTGGCGGTCGCCGTCACCGGGAACGGCAGCGTGGACACGGACACGCTCCGTGAACAGCTGGAGGACGCCACGGCGTCCTCCCCGTCGGTGGTGGTGCAGACCCCGGCGGAGTTCGCAGGACGCCAGACAGAGCTGATCGACCGGATCATCGCGGTGGTCTACGCACTGTCCGCGCTGGCTGTGATCGTCGCGGTGCTGGGGGTGGCGAACACTCTCGCACTCTCCGTCGCCGAACGACGCCGCGAGATCGGCATGCTGCGGGCGATCGGGGCGACCCGGGGGCTGATCCGCCGGACCATCACGGTCGAAGCGGTGATGACTTCGTTCTACGGCGCAGTGGTGGGTGTTCTCACCGGACTCGGGGCGGGGTTCGCGGTCCTCGGCGTCCTCGAGGACGTTGGTCTGACGACTGTCATCGTCCCCTGGGCCGTGGTAGCCGGGGTGCTGGTGGGGTCCGTGGTGGTCGGGGTGGTGTCCGCCCTGGCACCGGCGGTGCGGGCAGCGAAAACGCCACCGCTGGATGCGGTGGCGGAATAGCCGGCTGCGTGGCGGGACCGGCTTTACGGGGTGTACGGGCCTACTCGGCCACGTACTCCTCGAGAATCGGTGGCATCTTGTCCATGCCGTAGTCGTAGGCCTGCGGGCATCGACGCGATCTTCTCGTTCCCCGGCCCGGTGGTGGGGGAAGGCGTCGGTCGAGCTGCTCGAGGTGCTGTCGGCGTTGGTTGAGCCGTTCGAGCTGTCATCGTCGTCAGAGGAACAGGCAGCGGGGCTGACGGCCAGGCCGCCGGCGACGACAGCGCCGGTGAGGGTGCGGAGGATCCGGGTGCGCACAGGTGGAACGTCGTGCTTTCCGAGCGGGGTGTCCATATGCGTAGCCACGCCTGATGTGCGGGGGTTCACCGCGGATACACCGAGCCCCGACAGTGCCAGGTGCGGCGCCGCCGGGGCCGGGGAGAACGCCGGGGGTGACCCGGTGCCTGATCAGCCGAAAAGCTGCTTCGAGGCGATCTCGGCACCCTTGACCAGGGACTCGAGCTTCGCCCAGGCGATCTGGTGGTGCAGGCGTCCGCCCAGGCCGCAGTCGGTGGAGGCGACGACGTTCTCCGGGCCGACGACCTCGGCGAACTGGGTGA
This sequence comes from Corynebacterium sp. UD i78, assembly GCF_056280545.1. NCBI lineage: Bacteria > Bacillati > Actinomycetota > Actinomycetes > Mycobacteriales > Corynebacteriaceae > Corynebacterium > Corynebacterium sp. UD i78. The sequence continues at coordinate 102,057 of NZ_JBWCED010000001.1, forward strand.
TGCGGTCGGCGACGAGCTGGGGGTGCTCGACGACGTTGGTGGAGTGGCAGACGACTCCCGGGTAGATCAGCGAACCGGCGGGCAGCTCGTGATCCTGCCAGACGCGCCACTCGTGGGCGTGGCGGGGGCTGGAACCCTCGAAGGTGAAGCCGCCGACCTCGGCGCGCAGCACCTCGTCGATGATGTCGCCGAAGGGGATGTCGGTGGTGTGGGGGCCGTGCCAGGAGCCCCAGCAGATGTGCAGGCGGGTCTGCTCCTTGGGCAGGTCCTTGATCGCGTCGTTGAGGGCGTCGATGCGGATCCGGATCCAGGCCTGGTAGTCGGCGACGGTCGGTTCCGGGTTGATCTGGTCCCAGGCCTCGGCGAGGTCCGGAGCGTCGAACTGCACGGTGAAGCCGGCGTCCGTGATGGCCCTGTACTCGTGGGAGAGTGCCTGGCCACAGGCCTGGACGAGCTCCTCGTCGGTGTCGTAGGCCTTGTTGGCCAGGCGGGCGGCGGAGCCGGGGGCGATGGCGGCGACGAAGGCGTCGGACCGGTTGTGGCCGACCTTGTCGAGGGCTCTGGTGAGCAGGTCGACATCGGCGTCGACCTCCTGCTGGCCGATGTAGGTCACCGGGCCGGTGAACTCCGGGTTGCCGACCTTCGCGCGGCCGGTGAAAATGCCGGACTCCGGGTCCTCGTAGGCCTCGTTGAAGGCGGCGCGGTCACGACGGTCCGGGAAGCTGGTGAGCTTGATGTTGCCCGGGGTGGAGCGCACGACCTCGGCGTTGGCCCACCGGTCGGTGTCGGTCATGGTCAGGCCGCCCAGGCGGGTGAAGGTGTAGTTCCACCAGGCGCCGTAGTCGACGGCACCGGAGGTGATGTGGCCGTACTCGCCCTCGTTGATGATGTCCAGGCCGAGGTTGTGTTGGCGGGCGACGACCTCGTCGACGCTGTTCTGGAGGATCTCCAGGAACTTCTCGCGGGTGATCTCCCCGGCGGCGAAGGTCTGGTTGGCCTCCAGCAGCTCAGGGGTACGGGGCAGGGAACCCACGTGGGTGGTACGGATCTTGTTGACCATGTACTGCGTCCTCTTCTCAGGTGCTTCTCGGGTACTTTTCGGTGATATCTACAGGGTGGAACTCTAGCGTTCGTAGATTTCGCGGGACGCCAGGGCCGCCCCTTCGACGAGCGCCTCGAGCTTTGCCCAGGCGATCTGCGGGTGGAGACGTCCGCCCAGGCCGCAGTCGGTGGACGCGATGACGTTCTCCGGGCCGACGATGTCGGTGAACTGCAGGATCCGGTCGGCCACCAGGCGAGGGTGCTCGACGACGTTGGTGGAGTGGCAGACGACACCCGGGTAGATCAGGGTGTTCTCCGGCAGTTGGTGCTCGGACCAGACACGCCACTCGTGGGCGTGGCGGGGGCTTGCACCCTCGAAGGTCAGGCCGCCGACATTGGCGCGCAGACACTCCTTGACGATGGCACCGAAGGGCACGTCGGTGGTGTGGGGGCCGTGCCAGGAGCCCCAGCAGATGTGCAGCCGGGCCTTGTCTCGTGGGATGCCGTCGAGGGCGGTGTTGATCGCGTCGATGCGCTTGCCGATCCAGGCCTGGTAGTCGGCGATGGACGGCTCCGGGTTGATCTGGTCCCAGGCCTCGGCGAGGTCAGGGGCATCGATCTGGACGGTGAATCCGGCGTCCGTGATAGCCCGGTACTCCTCGTTGAGGGCGCGGGCGGCGGCGTCGAGCAGCTCATCTTCGGTGTCGTAGAACTTGTTGAGCAGGCGGGCTCCGGAGCCGGGGGAGACGGCGGCGACGAAGGCGTCCTCTGTGGAGTGACCGGCCTTGCCGAGGGCAGCGGTGAGGCCGTCGACGTCCGCGGCGACGGCGTCCTGGCCTACGTAGGACAGCTCGCCGGTGATGGCGGGGTGGGCGAAGCCGCCGGGCTTGCCGCCGAGGACGCCGGACTCCGGGTCCTGGTAGGCGTCACGGAACAGGGTCCAGTCGCGCCGGTCCGGGAAACTGGTCAGCCGGATGTTGCCGGGGGTGGAGCGGACGGCCGGCTCCTCCTCGTCGACGAGTTCCAGTCCGGCGAGCCGGGGGAAGATGTAGGACCACCAGGCGCCGAAGTCGATGGCTCCGGAGGAGAGGTGGCCGTACTCGCCGTCGTTGATGATGTCGATGCCGAGGTCGTGCTGGCGGCGGACGACATCGTCTACGGAGGACTGGAGGATGTCGTTGAACTCGGCCTTCTCGATCGACCCGTCGGTGGTGCGGGCGTACGCCTCAAGCAGTTCAGGGGTACGGGGCAGTGAGCCCACGTGTGTGGTGCGGATCTTGTCGGCCATGGGTGCTCCTCAGTGGTAGTGCGCAGTGGTCATGCGGCAGCGGTGTGTTACTCAGTGGTGAATAATAGACCGAGCGGTTCAGTGAACCCTATTCGCCCCCGGTCAGCCTGTCCCGGGACGCCGTCCTTCAGCCGCCCGGCAGCGGTCGCCAGGGTGGTGTCGTTCTTGCAGAACGTCCAGCGCACGAGGGTGTGTACCGGGTCGGTCGGGTCGGCGGCGGCGTCCGCTGTGACGAAAGCGGTGACCGGAATGCCGGCCACACCCACTGCCCCCGGCAGACGCCGGCAGAACTCCTCGCCGGACATGGGCTGCCCGCCCACGCCGGTCAGTCCGAGCGGGGCGATGTCGGTGATGACGTAGTAGGTCCCGTCGGAACCCAGGACCTCCATGCCGGCGTCCTCCAGTGCATGGACGAGGGTGTGCTTGCGCTGCCGGAGGGTCTCGCGCCAGCCGTCCGACCAGTCGTCGGCGTTGTCGAGCGCCCACGTCACCGCCGGCTGCAGCGGAGTCACACCCACATAGGTCAGGAACTGCTTCGCGGCGGTGACCGGTCCCAGCAGGTCAGGGGAGGCGATCGCCCAGCCGGTCTTCCAGCCGGTGACGTTGAAGTTCTTGGACCGCCGAGGAGATCGTCACCGTCTGGTCGGCCATCCCCGGCAGCGTGGCGAAGGGGACGTGTTCCTCACCGCTCTCACTGAACACCAGCCGCTCGTAGACTTCGTCGCTGATCACGACGGTGCCGGTGCCGCGCACGCAGTCGGCGATGAACTCCAGGTCTGCGCGGGACAGCACCGTGCCGGTGGGGTTGTGCGGTGTGTTCAGCAGGACGGCGGCGGTGGTGTCCTCGGCGACGGCTTCGGCGAAAGCCACCCGGTCCAGCGACCAGCGGCGGACACCGTCGCTGTCCGGCTCCAGCTGCAGTCGGACAGGGCGCTCGGTCGCCCCGGCCAGGCCGATGCATGCGGTGTAGGCGTCATAGGTCGGTTCGAGGGTGACGACCTGGCGTCCTTCATCGACGAGGCCGAGGACGGACGCGGCGATGGCCTCGGTCGCGCCGACGGTGATCAGCACGTTGTCGGCGGTGACCTGCTGGCCCCACCGGTCGCGCCGGTCACGTGCGACGGCCTCGCGCAGGGCAGGGTCGCCGGGGCCGGGGCCGTACTGGTTGTTCCCGCCGGTGATCTGGTCGGCGGCGATGCGCAGCATCTCGGCGGGGCCGTCGTCGTCCGGGAATCCCTGACCCAGGTTCGCGGCCTGCGTGCGGACGGCTTCGGCGGTGACGGTGGCGAAGATGGTCGGGCCGATGCCCGCGACGCGGTGCGCCGGGTGGTGGGTGGGAGGAGTCGCCGGGTGGTGGGTGGGAGGAGTCGCCGGGTGGTGATCAGTCATGCCCGCCATACTATGGACGTCATGACTGAGCTGATACGTCCCACCCCGCTGACCGCGACCGACGAGGCCCCTGATTTCGTTGAACCGTTGGTGGCCACCGACCCCGCTGACCTGCCGAAGGGTCATCCGGCTGACGCCATGGTCGGCCACGACAAGCTCAGCCCCCGGGCGCAGCTCGATCTGCTGCTGCAGAACTTCAGTGACTCCTACCCGGAGATCTTCACCTCACTGACGACTGACGAAGGTGCGGGTCTGTCGGTTTCTGCGGAGCTCAAGGACGCCACGGAGCGGATGTGGGCCCGGGTGCCGGACCTCATCACGCACTGCAGTCTGCTGGTGCTCGGTGCGGGGCTCGACCACGCGATGCCGGGGGTGGCGTTCCTGAAGACCGGTCCGTCGGCTGACGAGGTGTCGGTGGCGGGGCTGCGGGGCACGGTACTGCGTCCGTCGGAGCCGACGGGTGCGGTCGCGGTGAGTCTGCACGGCGGTCCGGGCTGGTTCGGCGACGCGGAATCGCACGACCAGCTGTGGCTGCCGCTGTTCGCCGCGCTGGCCGAGAAGTCCGGGGTGACGGTCGTCGATCTGATCTACCCGCTGCCCGGCTACGGTGACGGAACGCCGGCGGCGACGGAGGACGCGGTGGCGGCGGCGTTCGCGGAGGTGCGTGAGCGTGCCGGGGAGTTCGTGGGTGAGGGTGTGGCTGCGGCGTCGCCGGCGGCACCGGACCGGGTCGGCCTGGTGACCTTCGGCTCCGGGTTCACGGTGGCCGCGCAGGTTGTGGAGGACGCCGCCTTCCTGCTGGCCATGACGCCGCGGATTCCGGCTGATCTGTCCTACGACCTGTCCGGTGTGCCGACGCGTGTGTCGGTGGCGTCGGAGGATTCGCGGGGGACGGCGGCACAGGCCGTGCTCGACTGGTTCGGGGCGCATGCCGGAGTGCCCGGTGAGGTCACGGCCCCTGCGGCGGGGTCGGGTCTCGAGTACGCGGAGTACCTCTCCGAGCACATCATCGGGGTGCCGGAGGTGTGGCGTCGTCGCGTCTCGGATGATGCGGCGTGGCTGGCGGGGCGGTAGGCCTGCATGAGTTCCGCGCTTGAGCCCCACGACATCAACCGCTACAACGCCGACGCCCGACGCTGGGCCGCCGAGGCGATCCGTAAGGTCCAGGCTGACCAGCAGCGCTCGGCGGACACCCATCTGCTGAAGATGCCGTTGCCGGATGACTGGGGCGTGGACCTCTATCTCAAGGACGAGACCACCCACCCGACCGGTTCGCTGAAGCACCGGCTGGCCCGGTCGCTGTTCCTCTACGGTCTGGCCAACGGCTGGATCCGCAAGGACGCACCGGTGGTCGAAGCGTCCTCCGGATCCACGGCGATCTCCGAGGCGTACTTCGCACGGCTCATCGGCGTCCCCTTCATCACCGTCGTCGCTGCATCCACCAGTGCGGAGAAAGTGCGTCTGATCAGGTCCTACGGGGCCGAGGTGCGGTTTGTCGATGATGCATCCACCGTCTACGCGGTGGCGGCGCAGACCGCCGAGGAGACCGGCGGGCACTACATGGACCAGTTCACCTACGCGGAGCGGGCGACGGACTGGCGCGGGAACAACAACATCGCCGAGTCGATATTCCGCCAGATGTCGATGGAGCGCTTCCCTGATCCACGCTGGATCGTCGCGACCGCCGGCACGGGCGGCACGTCGTCGACCCTGGGCCGCTACGTCCGCTACACCGGCCGGATGACCGGGCTGTGCGTGGCTGACCCGGAGAACTCCGCCTTCTTCCCCGCCTGGTCGACAAACGACCGCGCCCTGACCACGGATGCCCCGTCCCGGATCGAGGGTATCGGACGCCAGCGCGTGGAGCCGAGTTTCACCGGCCGGGTCGTCGACCGGATGACGAGCGTGCCGGATGCCGCGGCGATCGGTGCGGTCCATGCCCTGGAGCAGGTCACCGGGATCCGCGCCGGCGGTTCGACCGGGACCGGCCTGTGGGCGGCACTGCGTCTGGTCGCCGAGATGAAGGACGCGGGGGAGCAGGGCAGCGTGGTCTCGCTGATCTGCGACTCCGGCGAGCGCTACCTCGACAAGTACTACGCGGATGTCTGGCTCGCTGAGCAGGGGATTGACACTGCGCCGTACCGGGACTGCGTCCTGGAGTTCCTGGAGTCCGGGGACACCGGAATGCTCACGGACTGACCGTCGACGCCAGGGTTTCCCCGGTCTCCACGAGGGACGCCCGGAGTGCCGATGCTGCTCCTGCACGGTCGCCGGCACGCAGCAGAGTGACGATCTGCCGGTTCACCGGGACAAACTCACCGTGCAGGCCGGGTCGGACCCGCTCCACAGTGAGGAACACCAGGCGCATCCGGGCGAGCAGCCGGTCCATCTCCTCGTTGAGCAGGCCTGAACCGGCGGACTCCACGACGGTCCGGTGGAAGAGCTGGTTCGCCAGGGCGGTCTCAGCTGTCTCAACTGCGGATTCCGGCGAATCCGTGGATTCTGACACTTCGGCGTCAGTGACGACCCGGTCAAGGGCATCCACATCGAGGGCGTCCCCCCACAGCAGCGCGCCGGGTTCGACCACGGCACGCGCCCGGTAGAGATTCCGGATGTCTTCGGCGCCGGGGGACGCGATGAAGACGCCCCGGTTGGGAATCCGGTCGACGATACCGTCAGCGGCGAGGGAGGCGAATCCCTCACGCAGGGTATTGCGGGAGATCCCCAGCTTGTCGGCGACGGCGACTTCGTTGAGCTTCTCGCCGGGGGAGTATTCACCGGCGGACACGGCATGTCGCAGGACGGCGGCGACGGACTGGGCACGCATGGCGGTCAGTCTATCTGAGCCTTCTGACGGTGGCCGAGGGGTTCTGGTCAGTGGTCGCTCCGTCGGTACTCCTCGACGATGACGCCGGATCCGAAACTGCGGCACTGTTCCAGCCCTGGATCACCGTGCCGAACCTGTCCAGCGGAGCGTCCATCCCGATCGCGGACAGGACATGGGCTGGGACAGCGTCGGCGAGCTCACTGAGCAGGACAGGCATGAGGTCGCCCTCGACCGGGAAGGCGTCGAAGCTCCCGTCCGGTGCGGCGATGTATCCGTCCAGTGATACTGCGACGAAGTAGACCAGGTCTCTCATCACGGTTCCCGTCGGTGCATGGGTGGTGTCTGTCAGCGGATACCGCCCACGCTACGGAACGCGGGCCCTACTTCACAGCCCCCAGCACCGCGCCACGTCCGGCATGCTCGCCGGCGTTCAGCGCGATGTGGAGGACGCCGTCAGCCGGGGCGGTGACTGCGCGTTCCATTTTCATCGCCTCGACGGAAACGATGGTGTCGCCCTTGCTGACCTGGGCCCCGTCGGCGACCTTCCACTCAACGACGGTGCCGTCGAACGGCGAGGTCACCGGGGTGCCGGATGTAGATGACGAGGACGCAGTGGACGCAGTGGACACAGTGGACGCAGTGGAGTCCGCCACAGCGCCCAGTGCACCTGCCGGGATCCCGACCCGGTGCAGCCGCCCGTCGATCTCCACCGAGATCTCGGTGCGCTCGAGGTAGGCGTCCTCGATGTCGCCGTTGTCTCCGCAGGTCGCGGCACCGGGAACATAGTGGGAGTCCACCCAGTCGGTGTAGACGCCGAACTCACATGTCGATCCGTCAGCAGCTGCCGTGGTGAACTCCGGGGCACGGACATGGTCGCGGTGGAAGGGCAGCACCGTGCGCACCCCGGAGATGACGAACTCGTCCAGCGCAGCCTCGGCACGGCGCAGTGCGACCTCCCGGGTCGGACCCCACACGATGAGCTTGCCGAGCATCGAGTCGTAGAACCCCGGGATCGTGGAACCGGAGACCACCCCGGCGTCCACCCGGATACCCGGACCCGTCGGGACGCGGAACTCGGTCACCGTGCCGGGGCAGGGGACGAAGCCGTTGGCGACGTCCTCGGCGTTGATCCGGAACTCGATGGCATGGCCGGAGGACGCCGGATCCAGCGGCTCACCCGCAGCAACCCAGCTCAATGTCTCCCCGAAGGCGATGCGGAACTGCTCGGCGACGATGTCCACGCCACTGGTCACCTCGGTGACCGGGTGCTCGACCTGCACACGGGTGTTGACCTCCAGGAAGGAGACCGTCCCGTCGGCGGCGACGATGAACTCCACCGTGCCCGCACCGACATATCCGGCCGCGGCACAGATCGACCTCGCCCCCTCGGTGATCTGCTCACGCTGACCAGTCGTCAGGAACGGCGCCGGTGCCTCCTCGACGAGCTTCTGGAATCGACGCTGCGTCGAGCAGTCCCGTAGGCCGACCACCGAGACATGGCCGTGGGTGTCCGCCAGGACCTGGGCTTCGACATGCCGCGGGGTCTCAAGGAATTTCTCGACGAAGCACTCGGTGCGTCCGAAAGCCTCGCCCGCCTCACGGCCGGCGGAGAGGAAGGCGTCCTCCACCGCGTCGAGCCCGTCCTCGCGGGTCACGATCTTCAGCCCGCGACCGCCACCGCCGAACGCGGCCTTGATGACGACAGGCAGACCGTGCTCTTCAGCGAAGGCGTGCGCCTCCTCCCAGGACTGCAGCGGTTCGGAGGTGCCCGGGGCCAGCGGTGCTCCCACCGACTCCGCAAGCTGACGGGCGGCCATCTTGTCGCCCAGGGTGTCGATGGTCTCCGGGGTCGGGCCGATCCAGGTCATCCCGGCGTCCGCCACGGCACGCGCGAAGTCCGCGTTCTCCGAGAGGAAGCCGTAACCGGGGTGGACGCAGTCCGCACCGACGCGGGCGGCGATGTCCAGCAGCGCGGGGCTGTTCATGTACGTCTGCGCACCGGTGGAACCCTTCAGCGCCCAGGCTTCGTCGGCGACGCGGGTGTGCAGTGCGTCGGCGTCGGCTGAAGAGTAGACGGCGACCGACCGGATGCCCAGGTCACGGGCGGCGCGGGCGATCCGGACGGCGATCTCGCCACGGTTGGCGATGAGGACGGTAGTCATGGCAGCTCCTGGTATTCGACGAAGGTGACCTGCGCGCCGGGCGCGAGCTGCGCGGCGGCGTCGAGGTCCTCGGGGATGACGGTGGCGATGACGGGGTAGCCGCCGGTGACGGCATGGTCGCGGAGGAACACGACCGGTTCGCCGTTCGGCGGCACCTGGATCGAACCGGCGATCATGCCCTCGCTGGGCAGTTCGCCCTCATGGACGCGCACGACGGGATTCTCGCCGGTGAGCCGCAGGCCCACCCGGTTGGAGGTCGCACTCACGGTCCAGGTCGCACCGGTCAGGGCCTCGGCACCCCCGGCGAACCACCCGTCACGGGGACCGGGGACGACCCGCAGGACGCCGTCGGTGCGCACCGGCGCATCGACCCGGCGGACACTGCCACGCGCCGGGCCGGCGTACACGGTGTCACCCTGTTCCAGCGGGGCCGGGCCCAGTCCGGAGAGCAGGTCGGTGGAGGCCGACCCCAGCACGGATTCGGCCACGACACCGCCGCGCACCCCGATGTAACTGCGCAGACCCTCGGTCGCGCTGCCGACGGTGAGTGCGGATCCGGCGCCCAGCAGCAGCGGGACGCCACGGTCTTCCGCGCGTCCGTCCACACTCACCGGGGCGACGGCTCCGGTGACGACGACAACGGTCTCGACCAGTGCGTTGAGGGTCAGCCCACCGATGTTCTCCAGCACTGCGGCATCCCGGTTGTTGCCGAGCGCCTCATTCGCGGCCTGTGCGGACCCACGGTCGGCTGCACCGGAGCCGGTGACACCCAGATCGCCGAACCCGTGGCGTCCGGCGTCCTCGACGAGGACCTGCAGGCCGGGGTCATCGATGCGCAGTACCGGACGGCGGACCCCGCTGACCGCGGACTTCTTCGTGGATGTGGTGACCTCGACCCGCTCGGTGACAGCACGGTAGTGCACCCGGTCGCCGGGGAAGAGCAGGGCAGGGGACTCGGCCATGTCGTCCCAGAAGGGCTGCGTCGTCGAGCCGATGAGCTGCCAGCCACCCGGTGAGGTGCGTGGGTAGACCGCGGAGAAGTCCCCGGCCAGGGCGACGGAACGGTCGGGGACCGCCGGACGCGGCGACGGGTGACGCGGCACGTCGAGCGCACGGGTGGCGTCCTCCGGGACGCAGTAGGTGAAGCCGGGGGCGAAGCCGCCGAAGGCCGCGGTCCAGGTCGTCCCGGTGTGCCAGTCGATCAGTCCGTCGCGGGTCATCGACAGGGACCCGGCGAGGCTGTCGAGATCCTCACCGTCGTAGATCACGTCGACGGTGATGTCCCGCGGCTCAGTGGCCGTGGCGTCCCCCGGAAGAAAACCGGGGAGGACGCACCGGGCGGTGTCCGTGGCGGAAGCCGACCTGAACCGGACCAGGACGGTCCGTGCGGCGGCGCCGACGGAGGTCTGGCCCGGCAGGGGAGCGCTGCTCAGCGCGGTGTGCCAGGCCATGGCGGTGGAGAGATCGGGCAGGTCGACGAGCAAAGCCCGCGTCCCGACGCGATGAACAGGGACTGAGGTGGGGACGGTCACAGGAAGCTCCTGATCTCGATGCCGTCCTTGACCAGTGCTTTCACGATGCTCCGGGTCAGGGCGACGGAGTCCGGCGAATCGCCGTGGACGCAGACAGACTCGGCGTCCACCTTCACCACGGTGCCGTCGACGGCGGTGACGGAGCCGTCTTCGGCGACCTGGCGGACGCGGGCGGCGACGAACTCCGGGTCTGTGACGACGGCGTTCGGCAGGGTGCGGGAGACCAGGGTGCCGTCCGGGTTGTAGTTGCGGTCAGCGAAGGCCTCGCGGATGACGCGCAGCCCCTTCCGCTCGGCGATGTCCACGGCGACGCCACCCGGGAGCAGCATGACCGGGATGTCCGCGGAGAAGGCGTGGATGCCGTCGATCACGGCGTGGGCCTGGGCCTCGTGGTGGACGATGGTGTTGTAGAGGGCGCCGTGCGGTTTCACGTAGCGGACGGCGGTGCCGTAGCGGCGGGCCAGGGCTTCGAGCGCACCGATCTGGTAGAGCACCTCGTCGGCGAGCTGGGACGGGTCGACCTCCACGGGGGTGCGGCCGAAGTTCGCCGGGTCGTTGTACCCGATGTGGGCGCCGACGGTGACACCCTTCCCGGCGGCGGCCCGGACCGTGTCGGCGATGGAGTGCGGGTCACCGGCGTGGAACCCGGTGGCGACATTGGCGCTGGTGACCAGCTGGATCATGGCGTGGTCGTCGGCGACGGCGACACCGTCGGTGGTCTCGCCGAGGTCGGAGTTGAGGTCGATCACGGTCATGGTGGGCCTCCTGTGGTGCTGTGCTGTGACGGCATGGACTTCGCCAGGGGAAGATTGTTGAACAATCTAAACTTTAATGCATCAGCGTGGTCTGCGCCACAGGGAATCCGTCAGAGTGTTACCGGGGCAGGTGGGACGGATGGGGCTGACGGGGCCGCTCCGACCTACAGCTCGATCAGTCGGCGTTTGGAGGCTGAGACCTCGTCGACGCGTCCGACCAGCCCCTCCAGCTTCTTCCACTGCCGGTCGGAGACGGCCTTCTCGGCCGAGGCGATGACCGCACGGTCCTTCGTCCCCCAGGCCACCGGCATCGGGGAGATCTCCTCCCAGTGGTTCCGGTTGCGGGTCGTCCGCATACCGGTGACCGCCACCGACGGCACCTTCTCGCCGACGACCCGCCGGATCCCCGGCACCGAGGTCACGGTCCGCACCGCCAGCGCAGGAGTCGACGGCTCACCGGTGCCGGGCACCGCGGTGTCGACCAGCGACAGCAGGACGACATCGCGCGGATTGACCTTCGCCACGACGGTCGGCACCAGGTTGTAGCGGTCGTAGTAGGACTGCGGGGAACCCAGCTGCTTCGGCATCACCGGCACCATGATGAAGCACAGCAGGGCCATGATGCCGGTCGCGATGCCGATGACCACGGTCAGTCCCGACCCGATGAGGACCAGCACCACGGTCGCCACCAGGAACAGGATCCCGAGGATTCCCGCGGACCACTGGAACCGCTTCGCGTCCCGGAAGAACTCGTTGTGGGTGCGGGCGAACGTCTCGTCCACGGTGAAGTTGAACTCGGTCACTGGAATAACCCTCTGAACCTCGTGACCTCTACAGGTCGATCGAATCGATGATGCGGTAGCCGTAGCCCTGCTCGGCGAGGAAGCGCTGGCGGTGGGCGGCATAGTCGGCGTCCAGTGTGTCACGGGTGACCACGGAGTAGAAATACGCCGCCGACCCGTCCGGCTTCGGACGCAGGATGCGTCCCAGCCGCTGCGCCTCCTCCTGACGTGAGCCGAAGGTGCCGGAGATCTGGATCGCCACCGACGCACCCGGCAGGTCGATGGAGAAGTTCGCGACCTTCGACACGACGAGGACGCTGAGCTCACCGGCGCGGAAGGCGTCGAACAGCTCCTCGCGGCGCTTGTTCGGCGTCCTCCCGTCGATGACCGGGGCGTCCAGCTCTTCGCCGAGCTCCTCGAGCTGGTCGATGTAGGCGCCGATGACCAGCGCGGGCTCGCCGGCGTGCCGGGCCAGGATCTTGCGCACCACATCGGTCTTCACCGGCGAACACGCCGCCAGCCGGTACTTCTCGTTCTGCTCGGCGGTGGCGTAGATCATCCGGTCGTTGTCGCCGAGCTGGACGCGCACTTCGGTGCAGTCCGCCGGGGCGATGAAGCCCTGCGACTCGATGTCCTTCCACGGTGCGTCGTACCGCTTCGGGCCGATGAGGCTGAAGACGTCGTCCTCCCGGCCGTCCTCGCGCACCAGGGTGGCGGTGAGCCCCAGCCGACGCCGCGACTGCAGGTCACTGGTCATCCGGAACACCGGCGCGGGCAGCAGGTGCACCTCGTCGTAGATGATGAGACCCCAGTCACGGGAGTCGAACAGTTCCAGCGCGCGGAACACACCCTTCGTCTTGCGGGTGACGACCTGGTACGTGGCGATGGTGACCGGGCGGATCTCCTTGCGCTCTCCGGAGTACTCGCCGATCTCGTCCTCGGTCAGCGACGTGCGGCGGATGAGTTCATCGCGCCACTGGCGTCCTGCGACGGTGTTGGTGACGAGGATCAACGTGGTCGTCTTCGACTTCGCCATCGCCGCGGCACCGACCATCGTCTTGCCTGCACCACAGGGCAGCACGACCACACCGGAGCCGCCGGACCAGAACGATTCCGCGGCCATCTCCTGGTAGTCGCGCAGCTCCCACTGCTCGTGCTCGGTGGACAGCTCGACGGGGTGCGCCTCACCGTCGACGTAGCCGGCAAGGTCCTCGGCCGGCCAGCCGACCTTGATGAGTTCCTGCTTGATCCGGCCACGCTCGGAAGGGTGGACGATGACGGTGTCCGCGTCGATCTGCTCGCCGAGCATCGGCCGGATCTTCTTGTGCCGCCGGATCTCGGCGAGCACCGCGGGGTCCGAGGATTCCAGCACCAGGCCGTGCACCGGGGACGTCGCCAACGTCAGGCGGCCGTAGCGGTCCATGGTCTCGGCGATGTCGATGAGCAGGGGCTGCGGCACGGGGAACCGGGAGTAGGTCTCGAGGACGTGGACGACCTGTTCGGCGTCGTGCCCGGCGGCGCGGGCATTCCACAGTGCCAGCGGGGTGATGCGGTAGGTGTGGACGTGCTCGGGGGCACGCTCCAGCTCGGCGAACGGGGCCAGGGCGATACGCGCTTCGGCGGCGGCCGGGTGGTCGATCTCGAGCAGGACGGTTTTGTCGGACTGGACGATCAGTGGTCCGTCACCGATGGGCACTGCGGACTCCTCATGGGCGGGGTGTGGTGAACCGGTCCATTCTAGACCGGCGCGGCGACCCAGGCGATGCGGTGCGGTTGGATCCGCAGCGAGACCCCGTCGGACTCGGTGACGCCGACGATGGACACCGGACTCATCGTCACCACCGAGATCCACTCCTGCACCGCCGAGCCGTCGGCGTTGACGTAGCTGATCTCCACCCGCGTCCCCCGGTCGTAGGCCGAGCGCAGCGTCGCCATGATCTGGTGCGGGTCGCGGACGGTCTCCACGTCGGGCAGGTCTGTGCCCTCCAGGTCCTCGGTGTCGGACGCGGCCTGCCGGGTGCGGCGCAGCCCCTCGACGCTCCCGGCGAGCTGGTCCTCGACCTCCTCACGCGTGACGGTAGGACGCCGTGGGTCGGGCACCAGTGACAGGACCGGGCCATGGGTCGTGGCGGCGGCGTCCCCGTCGACCCCGACCTGTACCCCGGCGTCCTCCAGCAGGTCGACGACGCGGGAGAGCTGCGTGCGACTGACCGCCACGGTCGGGGCGATGCGGCGCAGGGCGGCGTCGTGGACCTCCCCGTCGGACAGGGACGCCAGCGCGGTCAGCGCCGAGGTCAGCGTCGCCTCGTCAGGGGCGGTGAGGACGGTGGACGCCGTACCGGCCGTCAACGCACCGGTGGACCGGAAGGTGTCGTTGATGAGGTAGTCGAGGCCCTGGGGGATCTCCGGCGCCATGCCGGTGAGGAAACCCCGGACCCGGTCGGCGGTCTCACCGGCTGCCGCGGCGCGCTTGAGCGATTCCGGGGAGATGCGCCACACACTCGCCATACCGGTGGACTCCACGTCGGCGATCGCGCGCAGCATCGCCTCGTCGTCGGGGGCCAGCAGACCGGGGGCGAGGACGGTCATGTCGGCCTGGATGATCAGCATGCTCACCGGGGCAGGCAGCACACCGGTCAGCGCGGTGGTCAGCGCGTCCGCCCGGGCGTCGGACGCCAGCGCGACCGCCGCGCTGGTAGGCTGCCCGTCGGCGCGCAGCCCCAGCGCCTCAGCCTCGCGGAGGACGCCGGCCACCGCCTCGGTCGGGGTCTTCGCCGCCAGGGAGGGACGCAGCCGCCACAGCTGGACCGCTGGATCCTGTGTGTCCTGCGTGCCACCGAGCACGGTCACCAGTTCCGCGGTGAGTTCGCGCAGTGCGGCGGTGGCGGGGTGGTCGAGGCTGTCCTGGAGCAGGTGGGCGCCGGTCTCCGCCATCTCCCACGGGGAGTGCGGGCTCGTCGACCAGCCGGACAGCAGCAGCGCCCACCGCCGGGCCATACCCGCAGCCAGGAACTCCGCGCCACGGTCGGTGAGCCCCCACACCTCCCCGTCGGGCCCGGCGGTGTCGACCTCGGGGGCGGGGACGGGCAGACCGGGGCCGATGAGGTCGGCGTGGCGGCACAGCAGCAGTGTGCCGGTGACCTCGTCGATGGTGGTGTCGGTGGCCTTGGCGACACGGGTGATCTCACGGACACCGACTCCGCCGCCGCCCAGCGGGCGCAACGGTGCGGTGCCGAGGAGAGTGAGAAGTTCCGTGATCTGCCGCAGCGTCTCCACGGCCCGGGCGACACCCGACCCGTCGGCACGGTCGGTCGCCGGGACAGGGTCGGGCGAGGTGAAGTCGCCACCGGGGGCCGGGGTCACCCGGCCGGCGATGACGGCACCGACACGCGGGGACAGGCGCGCGGTCTCGGCGTCCACCCGGTCGAGCAGGCCGGCGGCGATCATCCGGGCCAGCGGACGCTCCGGGTCGTCGAGGGACGCCGAATGCCCGATCCCGCCGGCGGTGGCGAGAGTGTCGAGCAGTCGACGCTGCCGGTCGGGGAGTTCGGCGAGGACGCCGGGGAGACGGTCGGTGGGGACCGGACAGCGGTAGCCGTCGACCAGTGCCCAGGGCAGGTCGGTGGTGCCGGTGAAGAAGCCCTGCAGGTCGCCGGGGACGGCGACGGGGAAGGGGTCTGACCGGTCGCCCTCGACGGCGCTGTTGATGTGCAGACCGGGGCCGTAGGCCAGCCCACGGTGTGCCAGGGAGTGCAGCACTTCCGGGATCTCCGCGGTTCCCGGACGACCGGGTGCAGGCGTCCCCGCCTCGTCGAAGAGAAAGGTCAGCGCATCAGTGAGGGAGGCGGCGTCCACCGGATGATGGGCGGCCCCGGCATGGGCCAGCCCATGGAGGACGGCCAGCGAGCGGGCGTCGAGCTGACGCAGTGCGGCGACATCGGCGGTGAATGTCCGGCCGTGGAAGGCGCGCATACGCCACAGCAGATCCACGAGGGTGGCGTCGTCATGGGCGGTGAGCCAGTCACCGTAGGACGGGAACGGTGTGTTGTCGGGCATGATCCGGACAATTTTACCCGTACCTCCCACGGGGGTGGGCGCGGCATGTTGTTCAGGCGTCAGGTACTGCCGTGCCGGTCAGGTGTGGAATGATAGGCGACATGGCTGATGTTGAGAAGAAGCACTACGTTGATCCGGGCTGGCCGCAGGATGTTCCCGAGGGACACCACGCCGTCACCGAACTCATTGCCGCCGACGCCGGTGCACTGAGTCCCTACGGTGACCTGGAGTTCCCGGTCCCCGCCGAGACCCTGCACTACGTGCACCCGTTCACCGTGATCAACGGCGCGGAGTAGAACCTCCCCGTGCACCCGGTGACCCCGGGTGCTTTCGTGCGCCCATGTGCGCTCCGGTGGGCCGACGCCCTCCCGGGACGCCGAAGACGCCCCACGGAACAGTGATGTTCCGTGGGGCGTCTGTGCATTCCGCACGTACTGCCGCCCGGGGAGAGACCCCGGGTGGAAGTGCTAGAACTTCAGGGCGGTGGCGGCGGCGTTGAAGCCGTCGAGGGCAGCGCTGTACTGGTCGTTCAGGTCGTTGCGGTTCGCGTTGTAGGCGTCGGTGACCTCCTGCGGCACGGCGACACCGCGGGCGGCGGCCTCGTCGTTGAGCTGCTTCCAGACGGCGTCGATGGCGAGGACGTCCTCGGCGGAGTTGAGCTGCTCGACCTGGTTCTGGGAGGAGGCCGGAGCGGCGCTCGGGGCGGTGCGCTCCTCAGCAGCGGAGTTCAGACCCAGCTGGGAGGAGCAGGAGGGCCATGCGCCCCAGCCCTGGCCGGCGAGGACGCGCTCGCCGACGACGATCTGCTCTTCGCGGGAGGCCTGGTAGGCGTAGGGGGCGAACTCTTCTCCGCCGTAGCCGCTCCAGGTGCTCGGGGAGAACTGGAGACCACCGTGGAAGCCGTTGCCGGTGTTGATGGACCAGTCTCCGCCGGACTCACACTGTGCCAGGGCGTCCCAGTCGGAGTCGGGGGCGGCGGTGGCGGCCGGGGCCAGAGCGGCGCCCATGCCGGCGACGGCGATGCCGGCGACGGCGAGGCGCTTGGTGGAGGTCAGTCGGGTGCGGGTGTTGTGGCGTCCCATGATGCGGTTCGTTCCTTCCGGTGCAGGGGGGTCGTTCCTGTGAGGTCTGACGCTGCCCTGCGGAGTCCGTTGATGTCTCTGTGGATAGTGCAAGCGGGGACGTCCCCGCTCGGTTCGTTGGACAGCGTAACGGATAGGTCACGGTTCAGTCACGCTGTTGGGCTGAAATGCCCTGATTCTCGGGGAGGACGCGACGTTTCGGAGATTGTCGTGACCAGAGCGTTCCCCGGCCGTCATCGGACCGTGATCGAGGAAAAGTGCTGGTCAGTGATTCCGTTATCGTTTTGTGCCACAGCTGTGACCGTATTGTGATTTATTGGGACCTGGCGGGAGTGTGGTATTCGTCACACAGGGGCGACGCTGGGACTGTGGTGACGGCTGTGAATGTTGATATTGGGGTAATGTCGTCTCTTCCGCTGTCGAGACCCGGTGGCGGAACGGAACAGAGAGTATGGAGGACACATGCCGACCGGCAAGGTGAAGTGGTTCGACGCCGACAAGGGCTTCGGATTCGTGTCTAACCCCGGCTATGACGACGTCCACGTGGGACGCCAGGCCCTTCCGGAGGGGGTGACTGAGCTCGTCCCCGGCCAGCGCGTCGAGTACGACGTGGCCACCGGCCTGCGGGGGAAGGCCCCTGAGGCCCTGCGAGTCACGGTCCTGGACCAGGGGCCGCGGCGTGCCGCACACAAGTACACCCCCGAGAAACTGCACGGCCTGGTGCAGGACACTGTCTCGCTGCTGGAGAACCGGGTCCAGCCCCTCCTGGAGTCCGGCAGGCGTCCGGGACGCAGGGAAGGCCACCAGGTCGCCGAGATTCTGCGGACCATCGCCCGCGAACTCGACGCCTGACCCCCCGCCCCGGCTCACTCCTTCGGCGCGATGGACCAGACAGCGACGACGGGCTCTTCCTCGTCGCCGGAGTCGTCGATGAGGACACTCTGGATCTCCAGGCCGATGAGACGCGGGTGGTTTCCGTCGTCGTCGGTCATGCTCGACGACCCCTCGATGGTGACTTCCTTCGCCTCATTGGCGGCGTAGCTGTTGCTGGAGTTCGCGCCGTCGTCGTCGTAGAACTGCAGCAGGGTCCAGTCGTGGTCGTAGACGTCGGAGGGCAGCTTGAGGGTGATCTCGCCGTCCGCGGGGATATCGACGGTGGCGGGATCCTCGTCGTTGGTCCTCGCTTCACCGTCGGCCCAGATCGACCAGGGGGCGAGTTCGGTCTCCTCGCCGTCGGCGGTCACGGCGGTGACCCGCAGGTCGGCCGGGTTCGTTCCACCCCGGGAGTCCATGTACTTCTGTACCCCCAGCACCGCGCCGGCGACGACAGCCACCAGCACCACGACACCCAGGAACATGAGGAGCTGCTTGCGCTGGGCGGCCTTGCGTCGCTGCTTCTTGGTGAGCTTCGGGGCCTTGGAAGGCTCGGCGGACTCAGTGGACTCGTCCGACATAGGGACCTGCTTTCGCTCGGCGGGGTCAGGACCGTGACCGCGCCCGGCCGATGAGGGAACCCACACCGAGACCGCGGGACGCAAGGATCACATTGACGAAGAACACTGTACCGGTGGCGGCCAGGACGGCCATACCGACGGTGAGCTCGGTCGGCAGCAGGAGGCCCAGTGTCCCGCCGAGCACCCACGACAGCTGGAGTATCGTCTCGGACAGTCCGAAGGCGGAGGCCTGCGCCGACTGGTCAAGACCGGACTGGATCGTCGCGTCGAGACAGGACTTCGAGATCGCGGATCCCAGTGAGAGCACCAGTGTCGCGACCGCCGCGGTGGGTACACCGTCGAACACGGCGGCGACGATCACCGTCGCCAGGGAAATGACGGCCAGCATGATGACGGTGAACCGGGGCCGGGCGAACTTCACCCGCGAGCCCACCGTGTTGCCCAGGAAGGTGCCCACACCGCCGGCTGCGCCGACGACACCGAGCAACGCCAGCTGTTCGGTCCCCGACAGCGTGTGGGAGGACTTCGCCACGAAGGCGACGTAGATCGTCATGAACCCGGTGCCGAGCCGTTGCATCGCGGTGCCCCACATCGCGGTCCGGGTGGCGTCGGGGAAGCGCACGGACATCGACTGCCGCCACTGCCCGAGGAACGACGCGGACCCGGCGGACCCGGCGGACCCGGCGGACGCAGTGGGCGCCACGACAGTCGGAGCCTCCTCCCCGTCCGGCGCACCCATTGCCGGACCGAGGTCATCGGTCGGGGCGAAGGGGTCGGCGAAGACCTCGTCACCACTGCTCTCCGCAGTCGAGGGGATGAGGCCGCACAGGTAGATGCCCGCCAGCGCGCACACCAGCAGCAACCAGAGCGCCTCCTTGGGGGAGAAGACGAAAGCCACTGCCGCCGCGGCGCCACCGACCACCATCGATCCCCCGATGTGCCCGGTGATCATCAGCCGCGCATTCGCCCGCACCAGGTCGAGGTTCTCCGGGGCGAGTCGCGGTGTCACCGAGGATTTCAGCACCCCGTAGGATTTCGACAGCACCAGCATCCCGAGTGCCGCCGGGTACAGCAGCCATGAGTCGAAGTTCTGCAGCAGCACTGCGGCGAGGGTCACCCGGGCGGCGAAGGTCAGTGACATCGCGACGCGGCGTCCGGTCCGGATCCTGTCGAGCAACGGACCGATCACCGGGGCCAGGACCGCGAAGGGGGCGATCGTCACCAGCAGGTAGGCGGCGACCGAGCCCTTGGACTCTCCGGTCGTCGCCGAGAAGAAGAGTGTTCCGGCCAGGGAGACGGCGAGCACGGCGTCCACCGCGAAGTTTGCGATGGTGGCGTACATCAGTGCCGTCAGCCCTGATTCGCGGGCCCCGTCGGCACCGAGCATGCCGTAGACCTTCGCGGTGAGCCGGTGCGTCCGGCCCGGCCGGTCGGTGTTCACTTCACGGTCACCTCGTAGACGGTGTCCCAGAGTTTGCCCGTGATGAGGAAGTGGTCGGTGGTACCGGGCACCTTCGCGATGCCGTTGAGCACGTCGGCCCCGTCCTTCTCCCGGGCGGGGAGGTCCAGGTCCGAGGTATCGAGGATGCCGTTGACCTCACCGGTCGCCGGGTTGATCCGCAGGATGCGGTCGTCGTACCAGACGTTCGCCCACACGTCACCGTCGGAGCAGTCCAGTTCATTGAGCTGGTCGACCGGCTCACCGTCGAGGGTGACCGACACTTCGCCGGTCACCGCGAACGTCGACGGGTCGCGGAAGGTCAGCCGGTCCGAGCCGTCGGACATGACGAGCCGCTCACCGTTGGAGCACAGTCCCCAACCTTCACCGTCGTAGGACGCCTCGTCGGTCTGCTCCAGCGTGGCGGCGTCCCGCTTCACGGCCACCCCGTGTTTCCAGGTCAGCTGCCAGATGTCGTCACCATGGCGGGTGGACCCCTCGCCGAAGTACTGCGGATCGAGGTCGACGGACACGGTTGCGGCGTCACGGGAGGCGTCGGTCAACGGGGTCCGGTAGATACGGGACTGCCCCTCCTTGCCGGTGGAGACCAGCAGATCGCCCTCCGGCATGACCTCGAGCCCCTGGGTGAAGGACGTCGGATCCGAGGGGTATTCCGCGACAACCTCCGCGCTGAGGGACGCCGTGTCCCCTGTGCCTCCCGTGCCGCCTGTGCCTCCCGTGCCAACTCCGTCGTTCCCGCCGCCACCGTCGGAACCGCAGCCGGCGAGCACGAGCGCGGGAACACTCAGCAGCACGGGCAGGAGCCGCGCGCCGTGCCGTAAAGAGGGGCGTGAACTCGACGGGTACAGGGCCATGGGGACCATGCTGCCATAATGGGTGCCGTGAGTAGTCGAGGACATCAGGGACGGCCGTCGCACGACCGGAAACGACGGGGAGGCGGAGTCCTGTTGTCGGCGCAGGGGATCAGCACCGCCCGGGAGGCCGTTCTCGATGTCGCCGGTCCCGACGGTGTCGGCGAACACCTCGGGGGCTCCTCGACCAGCCCGGAGACCGCCGTCCACCGGTTCGCCTGCAGAGAGCGCGGCTACCGGGGCTGGGAGTGGATCGCCGTCGTCGCCTGTCCACCGGGTGCGGACTACGTCACCGTCAACGAGGTCGCCCTCCACGCCGGTGACCGGGCACTGTCCGCCCCCGCCTGGGTGCCCTACGAGGACCGGGTGCGTCCCGGTGACCTGCAGCCCGGGGACCAGCTGCCGCTGAAGGCGGACGACCCGCGGGTCGTCGACGAGGACGATCTCGCTGACGACGACGGGGTGCGCCGCAACCCCGGAACCATGCGCACACTCTCGCACGCCGGGTGGGACGCCGCGGTCCGCCGCTGGACCACCGGTGACACCGGCCCGGACACCGAGTTCGCGCGCCGGGCCGAACGGACCTGCGCGAGCTGTGCATTCTGGCTGCCGCTGCAGCGTCGGCGACGGACCGAGGTCGGTGTGTGTGCCAATGAGTTCTCCGCCGACGGCCGGGTCGTGGCTGCCGACTACGGCTGCGGTGCCCACTCGGACACGCCCCGGGACGGCGGCGAAGGGGCGGCGTCCCACAGTGCCTGGGATGACGGCGGGCCCGAACGCTACTGACGCATTTCTGAAGCGCCGGTGAGCGCGAAACCCGCGTCCGCTTGCGACCGGTGCGGCCAGGGGAGAAACTGAGACGTCTTGACGTTTTCCTGAGCCTGAAAGCTGGTTTCCCCCATGGCAACAACGACTGATCCCGACGGATCGACGGAGGTGAAGGAGGGGTCGTTCCTCGACCGCTTCTTCCACATCACCGAACGCGGGTCCACCATCGGTACCGAGGTCCGCGGTGGTGTGGTCACTTTCTTCGCGATGGCCTACATCATTCTGCTGAACCCGCTGATCATCGGCACCGTCGCCGACCATACGGGGGCCGAGCTGGGGGTCTCCGCCGTCGCCGCGGTCACGGCCTTTGCCGCCGGCGTGATGACCATCGCCTTCGGTGTGTTCGCCAGATACCCCTTCGGCATCGCCGCTGGTCTGGGCATCAACACCCTGGTCGCGGTCACCTTCGTCTCCACCGAGGGGCTGACCTGGCCGGAGGCCATGGGTCTGGTCGTCATCGACGGCATCATCATCGTGATCCTCGCCGTCTCCGGCTTCCGTGAGGCCGTATTCAACGCCATCCCGGCGTCCCTGAAGTCGGCGATCACCGTCGGTATCGGCCTGTTCATCGCCTTCGTCGGTGTCGTCGACTCCGGCTTCGTCACCCGCAACACCGACGACATGAACACCACTGTCCCGGTGAGCTTCGGCATCGGCGGATCCATCACCACCTGGTCCGGCGTGGTCTTCGTCGTCGGCCTGGTCACGTGTGGCATCCTCGCCGCCCGCAAGGTCCGCGGCGGCCTGTTCATCGGCATCGTCACCACCACCATCTTCGCCGTCATCGTCCAGGCCATCGCCGGCGACGACAATCCGGAGTCCACCGGCTGGCACATGGCCACCCCGGATGTCCCGGACTCCTTCGGTGGTATGCCGGACCTCGGCCTGCTCGGCGAGTTCGATCTCTTCGGTGCCTTCACCCGCATCGGCTTCCTCTCCGCCTGCCTCCTCATCTTCACCCTGGTGCTGTCCAACTTCTTCGACGCGATGGGCACCATGACCGGCCTCGGTAAGCAGGCAGGTCTGGTGAACGAGAAGGGCGTCCTGCCGAACATGCGCACCGCCCTGATCGTCGAGGGTGCCGGTGCCGTCGTCGGTGGCGGCGCCTCGGCGTCCTCCAACACGGTCTTCGTCGACTCCGCCGCCGGTATCGGCGACGGTGCCCGCACCGGCCTGGCGAACGTCGTCACCGGTGTGATCTTCCTCGCCGCGATGTTCCTCACCCCGCTCTACGAGGTCGTGCCGATCGAGGCCGCTGCCCCGGTGCTCGTCATCGTCGGTGCGATGATGATGGCCCAGATCAAGGACATCGACTTCGGTGACCTGGCGGTCGGTCTGCCGGCCTTCCTCACCATCGTCATGATGCCGTTCAGCTACTCCATCGCCAACGGCATCGGCATCGGCTTCGTCGCCTACGTCGTCCTCCAGCTGGGTACCGGCAACTGGCGGAGGATCCACCCGCTGATGTACCTGGTGGCGATCCTCTTCGCCGTCTACTTCGGCATCGACCCGATCAAGGATGCGATCGGCTGAGCGCCTGTCGCATGAGTACGCTGAACGGGTGACCAACCCGATCAGCATCACTGACCCCGCCGACCCCCGACTCGACGACATCCGGGACCTGAACTCCTCGGACCGGCGTCCTGACCTGCCGGGAGGGCGGGGTCTCGTCATCGCCGAGGGAAACCTGGTGGTTCCCCGGCTCGCGGCGTCCCGCTTCCCGGTGCGCTGTGTGGTGGGCTTCGCCCGGCGCCTCGACGAGCTCGAGGACGCCGCGTCCGCCGATCCTGCGGTCGCCGCCGGGTTGGCGGGGGTGCAGCGCTACGAGGTGTCCCGCGAGGTGCTGGCCGAGGTCGCCGGATTCGACATGCACCGTGGCCTCGTCGCCGCCGCCGACCGGGTCGAGGAACCGACGGTCGGTGAGGTGCTCGACGGGCTGGACGGATCCAACCGCGTCATCGGCGTCCTCGAAGGAGTGGGGGACCACGAGAACATCGGCGCGCTGTTCCGCAATGCCGCCGGGCTGGGGGTCGGCGCTGTCCTGCTGGGGGCCGGCTGCGCCGATCCGCTGTACCGCCGTGTGGTGCGGGTGTCGATGGGCCATGTGCTGCGGGTGCCGTTCGCCCATGTGCCCGGCAAACCGACGACGTGGCAGCGCGGCCTCGCCGACCTGCAGGAGCGCGGTTACCGCGTGCTGGCGATGACGCCGAACACCGACAACACCCTGGCGGACGCCGTGCGCGGTGCCGACAAGGTCGCCGTGATGGTGGGGGCGGAGGGACCGGGTCTCACCGAGCATGCGATGCGGGCCTCGGACGTGCGGGCGAAGATACCCATGTCGCCGGGTACTGATTCACTCAATGTCGCCACCTCGGCTGCGGTCGGGTTCTACGCGGCCCAGTTCTAGGTGTACTTCCCGGCTCTGGCACGGAGTGACACCATGTCGGGTGCTCCAGGTTGGTCTGATCCTCTCAGACCAATCTGGGGCGCCCGACATGGACCATCAGCGCCCGGTGTTTCGTGCCCGGCGGCGGACCTCGTCGCCGATCCGGTGCGTGCCGGTGCGGATCCACTCCACTCCGGTGCGCAGGCCACGGCCGACGGACACCGCCGCACCCTTCACCAGTTCAGCGGTGGAGCGGGACTCGTCCTGATTCTCCGGCTTGTCGGCGTAGTCGTCGTATCCGGTGTCGGTGACCGCACCGTCCATCGGGACGGCGTCCGGCATGGCGGTGACGACGATGCGCCGCGGGGCAGAGGGAGTGTCGGAGTGACCCGCGCGGGTCTCCGGGCGGCCGTCGACGGCGAAGGCCGCGACCGGGATGTCGATCTCGTCAGAGACCCGGAACCCCAGCCAGTGGGCGATGGCCGCGGCAGCCATCTCCGAGGGGCGGAAAGGTAGCTCGATGCCGCGGGCCTCGGGAGCTTCGGACTCGCCGGCCCAGAATGCGGCTTCGTCGGGCAGCGGGACTCCGGTGTCCTCGATGATGCGTTCCCGCGTGGCATAGAAGCAGCGGGTCATCCGGCCACCGACCCAGTGGGCGAAGCCGCCGAGGCCGTCGCGGTTGGTCGGGGTGTGCACCGTGACCAGCAGGTCGGCAGTGGGGATCATCGAGACCAGGGTATTGAAGGGCTCGGTGAGCGTGGTGAGTCCGGACAGGGACCAGGCGTCCGGTACCTCGGGCAGCACGGTCTGGATCACTGTGAGGCCGCGGTAGCCGCCGATGTAGAATTCGCCCTCTCCGGGCGGGGCGGAGCGGTTCATGTCGAAGTCGCCGATATGGGTCAGCGGCCATGCCGGGTTGAGCTGGGCCAGGAGCTTGCGGGCGTAACCGCGGTCGGCCTTCGGCTCGGCGACGAGGACACCACGCGGGTCGGCCGCCGTGATGAACCAGAGAGTCACCACCTGCTGGTGGTCGTGGTCGGTCATCGCCGGCTACTTCTTCTTCTTACGCGGTGAGGTCCGGACACCGAGGAGGACATCCTCCCAGTGCGGTGTGCTGGTGCTGCGCTTGCGCTTCGCCGGGTGGGACCGCTGGTCCGGGGTCGGGTCGCCGAAGAGGTCGACGGTGGGGGCGATGGAGGACTGCTCGTCGGTCTCGTCCCGGTCGCTGCCGTCGGCGGCCGGGATGTCGTGGTCGCCGGCCGGTTCATCGACCGGGGCATCCTCGTCGAGACCCGGCTCCTCTTCCCCGGTGGAGGGGGCGGAGACAGTACGGACCGGTCGGTTGAAGCGCGGGTCGACAAGGTCGTTGGCCACCGAGTTCGCTGGTTCGACGGTCGACGGGCCGGTGCCCGGGGGAGGAGCCGGGACCCACCGGAACTCGGCGACGAACTGGGTTGCACCGTGCCGGTTGCCGCGGGTCCACGTCACCGTGATGATCCAGTCGTCGGAGGAATCCATCGCGGCGTCCCAGGTGGAGGCGCGGACATCCTCCTGTCGGGCGGCGAAAGCGGTGGCGAGCGACTCCCAGAGAGTGTGCTCGGCAGGGCCGTCGGACAGTACCGGATAGGCCTGACGGGCCAGCTCGGCGATGCGGTGACGCTCCATCTGGATCGGGTGGGCGTAGGGCAGCAGCCGGGATTCGGAGGCCCCGGTCTCCTCCATGAGCTGTGCGACGGTTGCACCGTGGCGCAGTCGCTTCTGGATCTCACGGGGACGCAGCTTCACCTTCGGCTTCGGTTCCTCGGCAGGACGCTCGACAGAGGTGACCGACAGGGTCGGGGTCGGGCTGGCGTCTCCGGTGGAGGTGGCGGGTTCTGCGGCGGTCCCGGTGCCGTCCGGGATGTCTGACGCGGCAGGGGTGACTGCGGCGGCCGGGGCGTCCTCACCTGCCCCGTTCTCCTCGGCCGCGAGCTCGCGGGCGACGGTGACGTGGTCGCGCAGAGCCTCGGTGACCGGGATCCAGTAGAGCCGGTCACTCTCGGTATCGCGCAGGACAAGGGAGGCGGCGTCACTGTCGTCGGGGACGAACTCCAGTTCCTGCATCAGTGCCTCCGTGTCTTACGCTGTTCTGCGCTGTCCGGTGTCGGCCCGTGGCCGTGCGGTGGGTACTCGTGACGACTGTAGCGCACACCTGCGTCGATGTGGGGGAGGACAGCGCCTGCACCCCCGGGGACGTCTGCTGAGTCTCCTGCCGGGACGACGAAAGTCCGCATCACGCAGTCAGAGGTCGTCGGGGAGCGTACTCCACCAACCTCAGTCTGCGTGATGCGGACAGGGCCCGGGAAGTCCGGGCGCGCCCGCGTCTCTACCTGGACGCGACGCCCGCGTCGAGGATGTAGTCGATCGCCTTGGTCAGGGTGCGGATGTCCTCCGGCTCGATGGCCGGGAACATACCGATGCGCAGCTGGTTACGACCCAGCTTGCGGTAGGGCTCGGTGTCCAGGACGCCGTTGGCGCGCAGGGTCTTGGCGATGACGTCGGCGTCCACCGCGTCATCGAAGTCGATGGTACCGACGACGAGGGAACGGGAGTCCGCGTCCGCGACGAACGGGGTGGTCTCGGAGCGGCCCTCGGCCCAGTTGTAGAGGATGGAGGAGGACTCGGTGGTGCGCTCGACCATGCCCTCCAGGCCACCGTTCTCGTTCATCCACTTGACCTGGCTGTCCATCATCAGCAGGGTGGCGACGGCCGGGGTGTTGTAGGTCTGGTTCTTGCGGGAATTGTCGACCGCGGTCTTCAGGTCCAGGAAGGCCGGGATGTAGCGGTCGGACGCGGCGATCTCCTCGACGCGCTCCAGGGCGGCGGGGGAGAAGGCGGCGAACCACAGGCCACCGTCGGAAGCGAAGCACTTCTGCGGGGAGAAGTAGTAGACATCGGTTTCGGCGATGTCGACGGGAAGTCCGCCGGCGCCGGAGGTGGCGTCCACCGCGACGAGGGCGTCGGTGGCCGGGCGCTTGACGCTGACCATCGCACCGGTGGAGGTCTCGTTGTGGGCCCAGCCGACGAGGTCGGCGTCCGTGCCGTCGAGCTC
This sequence comes from Corynebacterium sp. UD i78, assembly GCF_056280545.1. Classification (NCBI taxonomy): domain Bacteria; kingdom Bacillati; phylum Actinomycetota; class Actinomycetes; order Mycobacteriales; family Corynebacteriaceae; genus Corynebacterium; species Corynebacterium sp. UD i78. Next base: position 129,040 of record NZ_JBWCED010000001.1, read on the forward strand.
TGAGGTGGCGGGGGCGGTGCCCGGCTCGAAGGCGTGGATCTCAGGCTCGGCGAGCCACGGGGCCTTCTTGGAGACGGTGGCGAACTTGCCGGAGAACTCACCGTAGGTGAGGTGTGCGGACTTCTCACGGATCAGACCGAAAGACGCGGAGTCCCAGAACGCGGTCGCACCACCGAGGGAGGTGATGATCTCGTAACCCTCCGGGAGGTTGAACAGGTCGGCCAGGCCGGAGCGCACCGAACCGACGACATCCTTGACAGCCGGCTGACGGTGGGAGGTGCCGATGACGTCGGTGCCACCGGCGACGATCGCGTCGATCTGGGCCGGGCGGACCTTGGAGGGGCCGCAGCCGAAACGGCCGTCAGAGGGAAGAAGGTTCTCGGGGAGGGTCAGGAACTGATCGCTCATGGTGAGGTGATGTCCGCTTTCTTGTCGTCGTCCCCCGGGTCCTGTCGAGCCCGGAGTGTGCCACCGAACAGCCTAACCTGTAGCGTCCACCACCGGAACAAGAGGGAAGAAGAAGACGACGTAACTTTTGGGCGGGGTAGGGACTGGGGGTACCCGTGTGCTGTCCAATCGGGTACCGCGGTGTTGCGTATACCTGTAATTCTGTACAGTGTGTCCTATCCCACGACTGTCTGCGGTCCGGTGCGACCGGCCGTGCGCTCTGTAGCGGACTGTCACCACCGGTGATACGCGGACTGTGGACGTAACGAGAACTACCGAGAACTTCAGAAACATCGAAAGGGATGTCAATGGCTTCCGAGAACCAGGACAAGGCCGTTCTCCACTACCCCGGTGGCGAGTACGAGATGCCGATCGTTGAGGCGACCGAAGGAAACTCCGGGTTCGCCCTGGGTAAGCTCCTCGCCGAGACCGGTCTGACCACCTTCGACCCCGGCTACGTGAGCACCGGCTCCACGAAGTCCGAGATCACCTACATCGACGGTGCGAACGGCATCCTGCGTTACCGCGGCTACGACATCGCTGATCTGGCCAACAACGCCAGCTTCAACGAGGTCAGCTACCTGCTGATCAACGGCGAACTGCCGAACGAGGCCCAGCTGGCGGACTTCAACGACAACATCCGCAAGCACACCCTGCTGGATGAGGATTTCAAGTCCCAGTTCAAGATCTTCCCGCGTAACGCCCACCCGATGAACGTCCTCGCGTCCTCGGTCAACATCCTCGCCACCTACTACGAGGACCAGCTTGACCCGCTGAACAAGGACTTCCAGCTCAAGAACACCTACCGCCTCATGGCGAAGGTCCCGATGCTGGCCGCGTACGCCTACCGTGCGTCCAAGGGCAAGCCCTACATGTACCCGGACAACAAGCTCAACGCGCGCGAGAACTTCCTGCGCAACATGTTCGGCTACCCGACCGAGGACTACGAGATCGACCCGGTCATCGCCAAGGCGCTCGACAAGCTGCTCATCCTGCACGCCGACCACGAGCAGAACTGCTCCACCTCCACGGTGCGCATGGTCGCGTCCTCGCAGGCGAACATCTACGCCTCGGTCGCCGCCGGCGTCAACGCCCTGTCCGGCCCGCTGCACGGTGGCGCCAACCAGGCCGTCCTGGAGATGCTGCAGGACATCCACGAGAACGGCGACGACGCGACCGAGTTCATGGACCGCGTCAAGAACAAGGAGCCGGGCGTCAAGCTCATGGGCTTCGGTCACCGCGTGTACCGCAACTACGACCCGCGCGCCGCCATCGTCAAGGAGTCCGCTCACGAGATCCTCGAGCACCTCGGTGGCGACAACCTCCTCGACCTCGCCATGAACCTGGAGCAGATCGCCCTCAACGACGACTACTTCATCAGCCGCAAGCTGTACCCGAACGTGGACTTCTACACCGGTCTGATCTACCGCGCCATGGGCTTCTCCGAGGACTTCTTCACCGTCCTCTTCGCCATGGGCCGTCTCCCGGGCTGGATCGCCCACTACATGGAGCAGGTCAACGACCCGACCGCCAAGATCAACCGCCCGCGTCAGATCTACACCGGCCAGACCCTCCGTACCGTCACCCCGCGGTCCGAGCGCTAGTCTCCGGCTCCGGTCCCTCCGACCCCGGTCCCCCGACCCCCGACCCCACCGTGGTCGGGGGTCCGGTGTTTCTGAGAGGCCTTTCCGACGTTTCTGTCGTGCCCGATCGTGTCATGACTGATAGACTGACGCGGTTCTGTTCCACAAGAAAGAGGAGTGTGACCTTCATGGTCAAGCCGCAGATCGATGCCCAGCAGGGACCTGCACCCGTCGAGCTTGTCATCGAGGACATCACCGTCGGTGACGGTGCAGAGGCTGTTCCCGGCGGCATGGTCGAGGTCCACTACGTGGGCGTCGACTACGAGACCGGTCAGGAGTTCGACTCCTCCTGGGACCGCGGCACCACCATCGAGTTCCCCCTCGCCGGTCTGATCCAGGGCTGGCAGGACGGCATCCCCGGCATGAAGGTCGGCGGACGCCGCAAGCTCACCATCCCGCCGGAGCTTGCCTACGGCCCCGTCGGCAGCGGTAACCCCCTCGCGGGCCGCACCCTGGTCTTCATCATCGACCTCATTGACGCCAAGTAGCGTCAGCGCCGCCATAGTGCGGCGCATCCGCCCGGACCGACGTCCCGGGTGACGGCACAGGGCCCCGGGTCGACTCCCGGGGCCCTGTCGTGTTCAGCGTCGGGGGTCTCAGCCCCGTACCACGCTGCGCAGCCGCAGGGTGTTGATCCTCCCCAGTTCACGGACCGTGGTCTCCCATTCGGTGACCGTGGGGTTGTCGAGCCGGCGGCGCAGCAGCCGCAGCACCTCGTGACCTCCGATGCCCTGGGCGCAGACGAGGAACAGGTGGTGGAACCGCTCCTCGTAGCGTCGGCAGAGGTCGGCGACCTCGGTGAGTACCTCAGGTGGGGATTCCAGGATGAACGACTGCTCCTCGCGCGAGTAGATGTCCGTGGTCTGCTCGCCGAGCACGGGGTGGGCCTGGATACTGGCCAGTACCTCGACCCGCGGCATGCGCAGCAGCTCCCGGTGGGCGACGTCCAGCAGGTGCTCCAGGTTGCGGAAGGGGGCGGCGGACGCCACCTCCTCGCCGAGCGTCGGGTTGTACAGCAGGTCACCGATCAGGGCGGAGATCTGCGCCGGGGTCATCCGGTTCAGCTCGGCCAGTGTGGTGTGGAAGGGGGTCGCCGTACGGGTCGGGGCGATGAGGTCGGAGTCGGTGGAGGTCTCGGTGATCGTCTGTGATTCACTCATGATCACAGGTAACTCCCCCATCATTTCGGAGCTGTTACGGCGCAGTGACCCCAGGAGTTAACCTGCCGTCAGCAGGATTAACTGTCAGTGTCCGACTTCCACCGGGGTGACGCGGTCACGCCTGCTTGAGTGCCCGCATCCAGGTGAGACGACGCCCGTTGTTGAGGATCGAGCCGCGGTAGATCCTCGCCACGACCATGAGCACCACCAGTGTCGCCACCGCCAGGACCAGGAAGGACGCCACCAGGCCGAGGAAGGACAGGTTGCCTGCCGCGTACTGCATCGGAGCCACGCCCATCGAGATCGGCGGCACCCAGGCCAGCACCTCCATCACCGTGGAGTCCATGGCCGACCAGCCGAAGATCGGCGGATACATCACGGCGAAGAAGAGCAGCATCACCGGCATCTGGGTGCTGCCCAGTTCCTCGGCGCGGCTCACCAGGGAGCCCGCGGCCGCGTACAGCGCACTGAAGAACAGCATGCCCAGGATGTACGAGACCAGGAGAATCCCCAGTGTCGCCGGATCCAGGTCGACATCAGCGAGCATCCCCGTCACGGCCATCGATGCCAGCGCCGTCCCGAGGATCACCGCGGTGCCGACGAAACCGACGATGAGCATCGCGACGACCTTGCCGATGAGCAGGTCCAGCGGACGGATCGTGGCCAGGATGATCTCCACCACCCGCGACGACTTTTCCTCGGTCACCCGGCCACCGACATTGCCGGAGAAGGTCATGATGAACGTGAGGATCACCATCGTGCCCAGCATTGTCGTCACCACCGCCGGCAGCGTGTCATCGGTGGCCTCGTCGGAGACGTCGACCGTCTCCACCGCGGCATCCGGCAGGGAGTCAGCGAATTCGTCAGGGTCCACGCCCACGGCGTCCAGGGCCTCGTTCTGGGCGATGGCGGACGCCGCGACCTGGGACGCGGCCACCAGGGCGTCATCCGGGGTGCCGTCGGAGATGAGGGTGAAACCGTCATCGTCGCGAACCAGGGCGGCGTCCTTCCCGTCGTCTTTGACCGCGTCCACCGCCTCGTCGCGCGACTCGACCGAGGTCACGTCGATGCCGTCGCCGACAACGGCCGTGACAGTGGTCTCCTCGACTCCGGCGACGACGAGTGAGGGGTTGTCCTCGTCACGGCCGTCCAGCCAGCTGAGCAGGAACACACCGCCGACGACCACGACGAGCACGATCGCCGCGGTGATGATCAGCCCCTTACTGCGCATCGCGACCTGGATCTCGCGTCCGGTGACGGTCCGGATCGCGTCGGCACGGGAATACTTCGGTGTCGTACTCATGAGGTCACGACCTCCTTGAAGAGTTCGTTGAGATCGGGGACGCGGCGGGTGAAGCCGTGTACCGGGCCCGCGGACATCGCTGCGGCGAGGATGGTCTGGTCGTCGATGTCACCGGCGTCGAGGATCACTGCGTCCTCGGTGGTGTCGGTGACGGTGGTGCCGGCGGGGTACCAGTCGCGGGCGGCGGTGCGGATCTCGTACTGGACCGGGCCGCGGGTGCGGAGTTCGTCGACGGTGCCTTCGGCGCGCATCTCGCCGTGGGTGATGATGCCGACGCGGTGGCAGAGCCGCTGCACGAGATCGAGCTGGTGGGAGGAGAAGAGGACGGGGACACCTTCGGACGCTTTCTGCAGCAGCATCTCGCTCATGACGTTGACGGCGACGGGATCGAGGCCGCTGAACGGCTCATCGAGGATGAGGATCGCCGGGTCATGGACAAGAGAGGCGGCGAGCTGGACGCGTTGCTGGTTACCCAGCGAGAGCTCCTCGAGTTTGGAGTCGGCGCGGTCGGCCAGACCGAGCTGGTCGAGCAGAGCCGTGGTGGTCTGCTGGGCTTTGTGCTTGGTGAGGCCGTGGAGCTTGCCGAAGAAGACGAGCTGGTCGGCGATGCGTTCCTTGTCGTAGAGCCCGCGTTCCTCGGGCATGTAGCCGATGGTGCGGCGGATGTCGTCGTTGATTCTCTCGCCGTCGACGCGTGCCTCGCCGGAGTCCGCGGAGAGGACGCCGAGGGTGATGCGCATCGCGGTGGATTTCCCCGCACCGTTGGAGCCGACGAAGCCGTAGACCTCGCCGGGGTTGACGGTGAGGGACAGGTCGGTCAGGGCGCGGACGGTGGAGTCGCCGGTGCCGAAGATCTTGGTGAGACGGTCAAGTTCCAGGGTGGACATGGTCGCTCCTCAGGGTCGGTGATTCCGATTATTACTGTTTGTCGCGGGAACTTTCGGGGGTGCCGGGCCGAAGGTCGTGGCGTAGGCGATGGTCGGCAAGGCGCTGGCGGTGAGCAGGCCGATGAGCGTGAACAGGCCTCCGGTGTAGATCCAGTGGGTGAGGTCTCCGGATCCGACCGAGCCCAGGACGATCATGTAGAACGCGGTTGCCACGGACAGAACCACGAGCCAGCCGTAGGCGATGGCCTGCCAGTTCCGGATGATCTCCTGTTCGTACTCGTCGAGCTCCTCCTCGGGTGCGACGTCCCGGGTGTTTATCACGGTGCGCAGCATCGTCCATGCGACGAGCATGATGGCGGTGAAGAGGATCCAGGCGAACAGGGCGGGTCGCCAGAAGATCTGGACGACACCTATGAGTAGGCCGAAAGCCAGCGACCCGAGGTAGATCCTGATGAGCAGCCGGGTGCGCGCCTCGGTGCGCCAGCCGGGCAGGGACGCTGCGACAGCTGCACTGCGCTGACGCCAGCGGTTGGCGCGGCGGGCCAGGTGGCGTTCGGCGCCGTCGTTGAGGCGGGTGAGCGGATTCATGGTGTTCATGACTGGTCCTCTCCGGTGGTGGATGGGGTGTCTGTCGTGGCTGTGGCGGCTGTGGCGGCTGTGGAAGTAGTCACGGCTGTCGCGTCCATGGCATCGGTGTCCCGGATGCTCGTTGCGTCCGCGATGCCCTCTGAGCCCTCTGAGCCCTCTGAGCCCTCTGAGATGAGGAGGTCACGGTTCATGCCGCCGGCGATGTCGCGGAGGATCATGAAAGGGCCGAGCAGGATTGCCACGGTGGTCATGACGTAACACGCGTGGAGGGTGGCGATGAGCGGGACGGGGTGTTCGGGCGAGTGGGTGATCGGTCGGTTGGTGGTCCCGGTGGGAGAGGTCACGGGGACTCCTTTCCTGCAGTGGGAGGGGTGTATGTGGTGTCGGTGGTCGGGGTGTCGGAGGTCCGGTAGATCTCGGTGGACATCGGACCGAACCGGGGTGCGGCTGAACACGGCCTCGACCGGGAGGGAGAAGACTTCGCAGATGCGGAAGGCGAGGTCGAGGCTGGGGGAGTGGTCCCCGCGTTCCAGCGCACCGACGGTCTGGGGATTGACGCCGATCAGCTCGGCGAGTTGCGCACGGGACATGTCCCGTTCCGCGCGCAGCACCCGGACCCGGTTGTGGATCACGGCCTTCTTCTTTGGGGACATAACTCAGAGTGTTATATAAACCCAACGCTTTGTCAACGATTCACATCATCTTGGCGTCCTTCCGGTCTTCCTCGCGGAGTTTGCGCCGACAAACCCGGGATATGCTGCCGATCAGGTGTCGGAATGTCGGCGCAAACTCGGATGGCATGAGCAGGATCCTCGATGGGAGGAGGTCGGAACCGGCGCATGGTCAGGACCTGCGCAGGATCAGGACCTGCGCAGGATCAGAACCGGCCCATCTCCCAGAACTCACCCATGGCGGGGTGCCAGGTCCAGACCTGGGCGTCGGTGGACATGCGTTCCCCGGCTGTGCGCTTCCGGCGCGTCCGCGGATGCCTGAGGTTGTAGGTCACAGTGTCGAGAACCTGCTCCACCATCTCCGTTGTGGCGTATTCCACGCAGCGGCCGGTGTGCAGAGCAGGGTGTAACCGGACCTGGTCACTGCGTTCCGTTTCCAACAGTCCCTGATCTGGTCATCCTGTGTGGTCGACGCCCCGCCGTGGAAGGCGAAACCGTCGATCTCGATGAGCACGTCGGCGTCTTCGATGACCAGGTCGAAACGGTATCCCTCCACCATGGCGTTGATCTTCACTTCCACTTCGATACCGTCGAGGGCCGCGGTGATGGCGGTCGCCGCCTTCAGCTCGTAGCTGCTGGCGGTTCCGGTGACGAGGTCCTCCAACAGCACACCGGCTCGTCGACGCTTGCGTGGTGGCAGTGCGGCGAGGTCCTCCGCCAGAGCGTCATTTCCTTTCACTCCCAGGTACTGCTCGGTCAGGAACGTCCGGAGTACATCGTCGGGGAGGTTCAGCATGACGGTGGTCTCCAGCGGTGATGTGACGGGGATTCCCCGAAGCGTCCGGGTACGGCGGGTCTGCCCCTCGGAGAGACGGAACCGTTCTCCACCGTTGTGGCTGCTCCGACGTGGCACCCGGGCAGGCGCCGGCCAGGTGAGCGGAACGATGCCGTAGAGGAAGCCTGCGGCCTGGCCGGTGTAGACCAGTCCGTCGCGGAGAGAGGCGAAGATGCCGAGGAGCTCTTCGTCCGTCGGTTGCCGTGGCGTGTAGATGCCGTGGAAGGGTCTGAACAGTGTCCCTTCCTTTACCGCGCGGGCGATGCTGTCAGCATTCATGCCCTGCTTGAGTAGTGTGCTGGTCCGCCAGACCCATGCGTCCCCCATGATGATCCCCGTTTCGTCTGTACCGCAGGTCCCCGCCTGTGGCGTCGACGCCGAGCATAGCGTCATGGTCGTGATTGGCGGGGAGCATCGGGCGGTCCGGAGTCTGCGCCGACAGATTGGCGGTTCGCTGCCGCAGATTGGCGGATTTGTCGGCGCAAACTCGGCACGGGGTGGCGCTGTGGCGCAGCACCGAGGATGCAGGACGCAGCGAGGACGCGCGGAACCGGGGCGCAGCAGACTCTTCGCCGTGAGTCGATCGCTGCATGCACCCGACGAGGACGCGTACAACGGGGGACATGACTGAATCGACAGCACAGAACACCCCGACCGGCAGCACCCCCACCGACACGGTCACCCTCAACGACGGGCACACCATCCCACAGCTCGGCCTCGGCGTCTGGGAACTCACCCCCGAGGAGGCCTACACCTCCACCCGCGCCGCCATCGCCGCCGGCATCCGCCACATCGACACCGCCGCCGGCTACGGCAACGAGGCCAACGTCGGCCGCGCCGTCGCCGACGCGATCGAGGCCGGTGAGGTCACCCGCGACGACCTCTTCATCACCACCAAACTGTGGAACGCCGACCAGGGCTTCGACGAGGCGAAGGACGCACTCGACGTCTCCCTGTCCAACCTCGGGCTCGACCGCGTCGACCTGTACCTCATCCACTGGCCCGTCCAGCCCTGGGGTCGCTATGTCGACACCTGGAAGGCCCTCGTCGCCGAGCGCAAGGCAGGCAAGGCCACGTCCATCGGCGTCTCCAACTTCTACCCGGAGGTCCTCGACGAGATCATCGCGGCCACCGGCGTCGTCCCGGCAGTGAACCAGATCGAGATCCACCCCGGCTTCTCCCAGCAGGAGCAGCGCGAGGACAACGCCAAGCGCGGCATAAAGACTGAGGCATGGTCGCCGCTGGGCCGTGGCGTCCTCGATCATCCGGTCATCACCGGCATCGCGGAGGCGTACGGCGTCACCCCGGCCCAGGTGATCATCCGTTGGCACCTCGATCAGGGGCTCATAGTGTTCCCCCGGTCGAAGCGTCCGGAGCGGGTCGCGGAGAATGCCGCGGTCGGCGGCTTCACGCTCACCGACGAGGAGGTCGCCGCGATCACCGCGATCGACGGGGACGCCGACTACGCCGGTCGTGTCGGCGGCGATCCGTACACCGCGGTCTTCGGCACTCCGCTGGCCTGACCCGGGCCTGACCCGGGCCTGACCCGGGCCAGGATCCGCCCTGCCCGGACGCCGACCACCGAAATGGGGGACAATGGTCGGCATGACAGAGAACGTGGTGTCGCTGGAGATCGACGGGCGGGTGGCGGTGGTCACCCTGACCCGACCGGACCGCAGGAATGCGCTGGATGCGGAGGTGTGCACGCAGCTCACCGCGGCACTGGAGGACGCCACCTCCCGCAGCGGCATCCGGGCCGTCCTGCTGCGGGGTGAGGGCCCGGCCTTCTGCGCCGGGGCGAACCTCAAAGGCGGGGTCTACGCCGACAGCTTCTTCGCCGCACTCGAGCGGATGCTGATCACGGTCACCGACGTCCCGGTGCCGGTCATCGCTGACATCCAGGGCCCCGCGGTCGGCGCGGGCTGCCAGCTTGCCCTTGCCTGTGACCTGCGCATCATGGGGGAGGACGCCGTCACCTGGGTCCCCGCTGTCCAGCACGGTTTCGCCCTGGACCCGTGGACCGTGAACCGTGCAGTGGAACTGCTCGGCGGCGCTCATGCCCGCAACATGCTCGTCGCCGGCGCAAAGGTCGACCGGGATGCCGCGGTGACCTGTGGCTTCGCCATCCAGGCCGGCACCTCCGAGGACGCCCTGGCCTTCGCTCACCGTGTCAGCGAACAGGCCCCGCTGTCGACGGCCTGGTTCAAGAAGGCGCTCAACCATCCCGAGGCCCCGGAACTCGTCGAGGAGGCCCTGGCCTGCTGGGCCAGCCGGGATGTCCGGGAGGCGCGCACCGCCCGGGCGGACCACCGGGCCCCGGTCTTCGAGGGGCGGTAGGGATGGCAGAGTACACCGGCCCGGCCGAATCCACTGAGCCCACTGAGCCCACTGAGCCCACTGAGCCCACTGGGCCCACTGGGCCTACCGGGCCTACCGAACTCACCGGGCTCACCCGCGCCGAGGTCGGGCAGCGCGTCGCTGACGGGCGCGCCAATGTCGTCGGCCGAAGCACGGGGCGCAGCGTCCTCCAGATCATCCGGGCGAACGTCTTCACCAGGGTCAACGCGATCCTCGGCGTCCTCGCGGTGATCGTGATCTCGACCGGGTCGTTCATCAATGCGGCCTTCGGGCTGCTGATCATCGCGAACTCGGCGATCGGCATCATCCAGGAGCTGCGGGCGAAGCGGACCCTCGACAACCTGAAGATAGTGGGGGAGACGAAGCCGACCGTCATCCGCGACGGGGAGAAGCTGACCGTCCACCAGAGTGAGGTGGTGGTCGACGACCTCATCGTGCTGCGCTCCGGTGACGAGATCGTCGTCGACGGCCCGGTGGTCGACGGGGCGTTCTCGGTCGACGAGTCCCAGCTCACCGGCGAGGCGGATCCGGTGCACAAGGAGGACGGTGAGGAACTGTGGTCCGGCTCCTTCGTCACCAACGGCCACGGCATCTACCGTGCGGAGAAGGTCGGCGACGAGGCCTATGCCGCCCAGCTGGCCAAGCAGGCCAGTGAATTCTCGCTGACCGATTCGGTGCTGATGAGCGGCATCAACTCCATCCTCAAGGTCATCACCTGGCTGCTGATCCCGACCGGCATCCTCACCATCTGGACGCAGCTGGTCCGCTCCGGCACCGACGTCAGGGAGTCGATCCTCTCGATGGCCGCGGCGATCGTGCCGATGGTCCCGGAGGGGCTGGTGCTGATGACATCCATCGCGTTCGCCGCCGGCGTGATCCGCCTGGGGCAGTACAAGGCGTTGGTCAACGAGCTCGTCGCGATCGAGGGGCTGGCCCGGGTCAACACGGTGTGCACCGACAAGACCGGCACGCTGACCACCAACGAGATGGAGCTCGACGGTGTCCACGCCGCGGACGGGTCGGATGCCCCGGACGAGCTGCGTGAGGCGCTGGGCAGGCTTGTAGCCACCCAGGAGGACCGCAATGACACCTCCGAGGCCATCGGCACGGCGATTCCCGCTGACCCGCTGACCGGCACGGAGATCCCCTTCAACTCCCGGTACAAGTTCTCCGGCGTCCAGACCGGGGACGCCGCCTGGATCCTCGGTGCCCCGGATGTCCTCCTGGCGCCGGACGGAGAGGCGGCGGCGACCGCAAAGGAGCTGGGGGACGCCGGCCTGCGCGTCCTCGCATTCGGGAAGGTGCCCGGCCAGCTCACCGTCCCGGGGGAGGACGCCACCATGGCGGACGCCCCCACCCTCGATGAACCTGCACTGGTGACGCTGCGCCAGCAGCTGCGTCCGGACGCCCGGGAGACCCTCGACTTCTTCGCCGAGCAGGACGTGGACCTGAAGATCATCTCCGGCGACAATCCGGACTCGGTGAAGGCCGTGGCTGCCGGGGCGACTGACCGCGAGCTCGTCGCCGTGGATGCCCGGGAACTCGACGACCTGTCCGAGGCGGACTTCGATGCGGAGATCGCCCGGGCGAATGTCTTCGGCCGGGTCTCCCCGGAGCAGAAGCAGCAGATGGTGGAGTCCCTGCACCGGGCGGGCCGGACCGTCGCGATGACCGGTGACGGCGTCAATGATGTGCTCGCACTGAAGAAGGCGGACATCGGTGTCGCCATGGGTTCCGGTTCGGCGGCGACCCGGTCGGTCGCACAGCTGGTGCTGCTGACCAACAGGTTTTCCGCGATGCCGAAGGTCGTCGCCGAGGGGCGTCGGGTCATCGGCAATATCGAGCGGGTGGCGAACCTCTTCCTGACGAAGACCGTCTACTCGGTGGTGCTGGCGCTGGTCGTCGGCATCCTCGGGATCTCCTTCCCCTTCCAGCCGATTCACGTGACCATCACGGGGTGGTTCACCATCGGTATTCCGGCGTTCATCCTGTCACTGGCGCCGAACACGGAGCGTCCCCGTGACGGTTTCGTCAAAAGGGTGCTGTCACTGGCGCTGCCCTCGGGGCTGCTGATCGGCGGTATCGCGGTGGGCATGTGGATCGCGGTCTATCCGGGCGGGGACGCCCCACAGCTCGAGCGTGACCAGGCCGGCACCGCGGTGCTGCTGGCGCTGATCATCATGGGCCTGTGGGTGCTGGGGATCGTGGCGCGTCCGCTGAACTGGTGGAAGGTACTGCTGTTGTGCGGCTGCGTGGTCGGCTACCTGGTGATCTTCACGGTGCCCTTCCTGCGGGAGCTGGTGCTGCTGGAGCCTGGGGATGCGTCCCTCATGGTCACCGGTGCAGTGGTCGGCGTGTGTGGTGCGGCGGTCATCGAGGTGGTGCACCGGGTGCTGTCGCGGATGCGGGAGGCGAAAGTGGGCGAAGGGATGGCGTCCACAAAGTAGTTGACACATCAACTAAATAGGAGCATGATCGGAGTCATGGAATTCGGAATCTTCACCATCGGCGACGTCACCACTGACCCCACCACCGGTCGCACCCCGACCGAGCATGAGCGGATCCGCTCCACTGTCCGCTATGCGAGAAAGGCCGAGGAAGTCGGCCTCGACATCTTCGCCACCGGCGAGCACCACAACCCTCCGTTCGCGGCCCCGGCCAACCCGCCGATCCTGCTCTCGCACCTCGCCGCGCAGACCGAACGGCTGCGCTTCTCGACCGCCACCACCCTGATCACCACCAATGACCCGGTGCGCCTGGCCGAGGACTACGCCTACGCCCAGCATCTCACCGAAGGACGCCTCGACCTCATGCTCGGCCGCGGCAACACCGGACCCGTCTACCCGTGGTTCGGTGCAGACATCCGCCAGGGCATTCCGCTGGCCGTGGAGAAGTACCATCTGCTGCGCCGGCTGTGGCGGGAGGAGAACGTCAGCTGGTCCGGTGAGTTCCGCACTTCGCTGCAGAACTTCACGTCCACACCGCGTCCTCTCGACGGCACCCCGCCGTTCGTCTGGCACGGGTCGATCCGCTCGCCTGAGATCGCCGAGCAGGCCGCGTACTACGGCGACGGCTTCTTCCATAACCACATCTTCTGGAACATCGAGCACACACGGAAGATGGTCCGGCTCTACCGGCAGCGCTACGAGCACTACGGGCACGGCGCGCGGGAGGAGGCGATCGTCGGCCTCGGCGGTCAGGTGTTCATCGGCGAGACCGAGGCTGCGGCGAAGAAGACCTTCCGCCCCTACTTCGACAATGCCCCGGTCTACGGCCACGGCCCGTCGATGGAGGACTTCACGCAGATGACGCCGCTGACCGTCGGCACCGTCGACCAGGTCATCGAGCGTTACCTCGGGTACGCCGACGAGGTCGGTGACTACCAGCGGCAGCTCTTCCTCGTCGACCATGCCGGACTGCCGGAGTCGGCGGTCCTCGAGCAGATCGAGATCCTCGGTACCGAGGTCGTCCCGGTGCTGCGCCGGGAGTTCGAGGCGCGGCGTCCTGCGAATGTACCCTCGGACCCGCCGCACGGTGGGCTGGCCGCCGTCGAGCCCGCCACGAAGCACAACCACGCTGCAACGGACAAGTAGCGGAGAAGCAGAGGACAAGTGGAGGAGAAGTGATGAAGACTCTCGTCATCGTCAACGCCGGCCTGGGTGATCCTTCGACCACCCGCCAGGTCGCCGAGCAAATCGCGGATGCCACGGTCCGTCAGGTCACCGCCGCCGGAGAAGGGCTGGACGTCCGGGTCGTCGACGTGCGCACCCTGGCCGCAGACCTTGCGACATACATGACCACGTTCATCGCCACGCCGGCCCTGGCGGACGCCCGACGCACCGTCACCGATGCTGATGCCCTCATTGCCGCCACGCCGGTGTTCCAGGGCAGCTACTCCGGGCTGTTCAAGATGTTCTTCGATGCGCTGGACATGAAGTCACTGGCCGGGATCCCGGTGACCATGGTCGCCACCGCCGGGACGGCGCGCCACTCCATGGTCCTGGACTTCGCGGTGCGTCCGCTGCTGTCGTTCCTCCATGCCGTGGTGCTGCCTACGGGTGTCTTCGTGGACACCGCCGAGTTCGGTGCAGATTCTGCCCTGCCCCGACGTGTGGCGACGGCGGCAGGGGAGTTGGCTGAGCAGCTGACCTCTGTTGTGTCCGGGGTCGCGGGATTCACGGGATCCAGGGGGTTTTCTGGATCCGTTGAGTCTGCTGGATCCGCTGAGTCCGCTGAGTCCGCTGAGTCCGCCGAAGTGGACGCCGCCCTTGACGCTGGTGTCGATGACTCCACATCGGAGGAAACGGACTTCCGCGTTCCCGCCGGTGGCTTCGCCGCAATGCTGGCCGGTCACTCGGGGGAGTAGCCGGCGGCTCGGGGGTCTCCTTGCGTGGAGCTCGGGAGCGACCCGACTGGTTGGTCCCGGTCCACTGAACCAACCGGTCGAGTCGTTGTGGGGACGGCCGTGGCCACGAAATGCCCTCTGACCTGTACCCCGATGTTCGATTGAATCAATATTTGTGCCCCAGGGCAGATTCGAACTGCCGACACCCGCTTTAGGAGAGCGGTGCTCTATCCCCTGAGCTACTGGGGCGCACCGCGTCAGTGTACCGCACGCTTCCTCGGTCCCACGGCATCGGCCACCATGGGGAAGACGGCGACAGTCAGGGCTCCGGCAGCGACAAGGAGGGACGCCTCCTCGTCCGCGAGGAGCCCTGAAGAGGTCGCCACCTCGGTGACGGCGACGATGATCGGCAGGCCAGTCGCGGCATAGAGTGAGAGCTGCAGTTTCTCACGCCATCCCTGCAGCGAAGAGCCGGTGTGACCACCCAGTTCCCGCACCAGGACCGGCAGTCCGCGGGCCAGGAGGATCACCGGGACCAGTCCGAGGAGGAACCACGGGCGGTCGCCGATGACGCCGGTGTCGATCCCCATGCCCGAGGTGACGAAGAATGCCGGGATGAACAACCCGTAACCGAGCACCTCCAGCTTCTCGGTGAGGTCGGGGAGTGCGCTGCCCGGGACGATCTGCCGCACGATGATGCCGGCGGCGAAGGCCCCGAGGACGACGTCGAGCTCGAAGATCGAGGCCACCGCCATGAGGACGGCCAGCATGACCACGATGGCGCGAACGACGGTCTGGTTGGTGGAGCCGACACCGTCGCGGATGGCCCAGCCGACCCAGGGCACAATCTTCCGGACCGTCCGGGGGAGCAGGGCGATGACCAGCGCCACGGCGAAGAAGATCACGAGAATGACAGCGGTCGCCCACGTGGTACGCGCCGAGAGCAGCAGGGCCATCGCCAGCACCGGGGCGAGTTCGCCGACCGCACCGTGGATCATGACGCTGTTGCCGACGGGTGTTCCGGCCAGCCCCTGCTGCCGGATGACGGGCAGCAGCGTTCCCAGCGCGGTGGAGGTCAGTGCGATGGCGAGGACGGTGGCGGTGCCGGTCTCCCCGCCGGTCAGTGCCATGGTCGCACCGAAGGCGAGGAGTGCGCAGATGATCCAGGTGAGGATGGCGTTGCGCCCCTCCTTCCCCTTGAGGTCGGAGGGTGCGAGCTCCATACCGGCGAGCAGGAAGAGCATACCCAGGCCGAGCTCGCGGACCAGGTCGATGGCTTCGCTGTCGGTGGTGAGTTCCAGCCCGTAGGGCCCGATGAGGACGCCGAGGATGATGAGGAACACCACCGCCGGAACCTTCTTGGAGGTGGCGAAAGACAGGACGGGGGCCAGCAGTCCCGCGGCTGCGATCCACGCGAAGGTGATGAGCGTGTCGGTCATGGTGACCAGCGTAAACGAACAGACCCCCGCACCGGTGAGGTGCGGGGGTCCAGGGGTGGTGCGGTGGTCGGCGGTGGTGTGTCGGAGGAGTCGGATCCTAGTGGTCGACCGGAGCCTCGACGCCCACACCGGTGAGGGAGCGGACCTCCATCTCGGCGGCCAGGGCTTCCTTGTGGTCCGGCTTGCCCAGGTAGGTGCCGAGGATGGCGAAGGCGAAACCGATCGGGATGGAGATGATCGCCGGGTTGGTCAGCGGGATGAAGGACCAGTCGGAGTTCTCGAACATCGCTCCCGTGGCACCGGAGACGGCGTCGGAGAAGATCAGGACGATCAGCGCGGAGATCAGACCACCGTAGGTGGACCATACGGCGCCGGTGGTGTTGAACTTCTTCCAGTAGAGGGAGAAGAGGATGGTCGGCAGGTTCGCGGACGCGGCGACACAGAAGGCCAGGGAGACCAGGAAGGCCACGTTCTGGTCCATCGCCAGGATGCCGAGGACCACGGAGATGACGCCCAGGACGACCACGGTGATCTTGGAGACCCGGACCTGCTCTTCCTCGGTGGACTGACCCTTGCGGATCACCGAGTGGTAGAGGTCGTGGGCCACGGAGGCGGAGGCGGTGATCGCCAGGCCGGCGACCACGGCAAGCACCGTGGCGAAGGCGACCGCGGAGATCAACGCCATGAAGATCGAGCCACCGAGTTCCAGGGCGAGCAGCGGGGCTGCCGAGTTCGCGCCACCGGCGGAGTTGCCGATGCGCTCCGGGCCGACCTTCCATGCGGCGGCGTAACCGACGACCAGGGTCATCAGGTAGAAGGCGCCGATGAGGATGATGGCCCAGACCACGGACTTACGGGCTTCCTTGGCCGTCGGGACGGTGTAGAAGCGCATGAGGACGTGGGGCAGACCGGAGACACCGAGGCAGAGTGCCAGGCCCAGGGAGATGAAGTCGATCTTGTGGGCGGTGTCCACGCCGTACTTCATGCCCGGGTCGAGGATGGCAGATGCGTTCTCGGCTCCGTCTGCGGCGTGCTTGTCGACCGCGTTCTGCAGCAGCTCGGAGAAGTTGCCCTTCACCGCGATGGCGACGAGGACGACCATGACGAAGACGCCGGCGATGAGCAGGACAGCCTTGATCATCTGGACGTAGGTGGTGCCCTTCATGCCGCCGATGAGGACGTAGGCGATCATCACGGCGCCGACGATGGCGATGATGAGGGCCTGGACCCCCTTCTCGTGGATGTCCAGCAGGGTGGAGACCAGTGCGCCGGCACCTGCCATCTGCGCGATGAGGTAGAACAGCGTCACGCCGAGGGTCGCGAAGGACGCCGCGAGGCGGACCGGACGCTGCTTGAGGCGGAAGGACAGCACGTCGGCCATCGTGAACTTGCCGGTGTTACGCAGCGGTTCGGCGACGAGCAGCAGCGCGACGACCCAGGCCACGAAGAAGCCGATGGAGTAGAGGAATCCGTCGTAACCGGTCAGGGCGACGGAACCGACGATTCCGAGGAAGGACGCCGCCGACAGGTAGTCACCGGCGATGGCGAGACCGTTCTGGGTGCCGCTGAAGCTGGCACCACCGGTGTAGAAGTCACCGGCCTGGGTGGTCTTCTTGCCGACCCTCGTCACGATGGTCATCGTGATCACGATGAAGGCGACGAAGATGATGATGTTGAGTACGGGGTTACCGGCGTCCGAATCGGAGGCCGCGAGGAAATTGATGTTCATGGCGCTCCCTTACGCAGTCTTCGTGTCGGAGTAGGGGCCGGTGTGCTCAAGGCGGTTCCGGATGTCTTCGGCGCGCGGCTCGAGCTCGCGGTCGGCGTACTTCACGTAGGCGTAGGTGATGACGAACGTCGTGACGAACTGCAGCAGACCCAGGATCAGGCCCAGGTTGATGTTCCCCCACACCTTGTTCGCGTAGAGATCCGGGGCGAACATCGCCAGGATGACGTACGCGACGAACCACACGAGTGCGGCGATCGTGATGGGGAAGGTGAAGGCACGGCGCTTACGGCGGAGTTCCCGGAACTCGGCGCTCTGCTGCGTCGCGATGAACTCCTCGGCTGTCGGTGTATGCCGGGGGTCGGGTGTCGACATGGGCTCCCTTTCGTGTTCGGTGATCCCTCTTGAAAAACGGATATCGAGCATGTCGCGCCCACGGCCGGGCAGACTCACTGAGTGACAGCTGTCACAGCCGTGTTGCGGATGAGGGATAAGTTACAGACTTGTGTGAAGCCATTTCAATGTGGAACGGAAAAGTGCCCCCCTCTCGACGGGTTCCACCCCCGCGAAATTGTGTGACATGCAGTGACGCAAAGCACACAGGGGGTGCCCCCGCTAGCCCCTTCAGTGGTATGACCTTTATGTTGTGCTCAGACTTACTGTCGAAAATATGCACAAATCCCACCGCAGCAGATGCGGTGGGATGGTGGAGCGACGCCGGGCGAAGCGACGTGAACTATGTTAACCCGGCTACTCCGCCTCGCCGGTCAGCTCGGCGACCCGACGCCTGACCTGGCCTGCCGGCGGGTTGGTGGCGTAGGAGCCGTCGGCGTACATCACGGTCGGGACGACCCGGTTGCCGTTGTTGACGGACTCGACCCAGGCCGCGGCGTCCGCATCCTCCTCGACGTCGATACGGGCGTAGGCGGTGCCGGAACGGTCGAGGTTCTCCACCAGCGAGGAGCAGAACGGGCACCAGGTGGTGGTGTAGAGGGTGACGGCAGGGGAGTCGACGGAGTCGGAAGGGGCGGTCATGATGGTTCCTTTCAGGAGTTGTCGCGGGTGAACTCGCAGATCCGGTAGCGGAGCGGATCCTCCCCGGTCAGTGCGGTACCGCGCCCGGAAGTCAGCCACGGACCGTCGTGGGTGGTGAAGCCCGGCTCCGCCCGCATGTCCGGGGCGTAGACCTGGAAACGGTCGGGGGCACCACAGGCGATCTCGGTGACGACGACCCGGTCGGTCACCGGCACGCACTGACGGTAGACGTGGCCACCACCGAGGATCCACACGGTGGAAGCTCCGGTGCCCACGGCGGAACGCCCGGCGGCGAGGATGGCGTCCGGCAGGGAAGTGTGGACGGTTCCTCCCGGGGCGTCATAGGTGGCGTCCCGTGTGATGACGTGGTTGTCGCGTCCCGGCAGGGGGCGGAATCTCGGGTCGAGGGCCTCCCAGGACACTCTGCCCATCACGACGGGTGTGCCGAGGGTGGACTGCTGGAAGTGCTTGAGGTCCTCGGGCAGGTACCAGGGCATGTCGGCGCCGTCGCCGATGACACCGTCGGTGGTCTGCGCCCAGATCATCCCGATCTCGATGTCGGCGGGGAAACCGGGCAGATCGGCGCGGGTGATCTGCGGCTGCTCGGTGAATACCGCGTCGGTTGCCGTGGTGCCCATCAGACTGCCACCGGAGCCTTGATACCCGGGTGCGGGTCGTAGCCGATGACCTCGATGTCGTCGAAACCGTAGGAGAACAGGTCGGCGGCCTTGTGCAGGTTCAGCGTCGGATAGGGACGTGCCTCGCGGGAGAGTTGCAGGCTCACCTGGTCGACGTGGTTGTCGTAGATGTGGCAGTCGCCGCCGGTCCACACGAACTCGCCGACCTCCAGGCCCGCCTGCTGGGCGAACATGTGGGTGAGGATGGCGTAGGACGCGATGTTGAACGGCACACCGAGGAACATGTCCGCACTGCGCTGGTAGAGCTGGCAGGAGAGCTTCCCGTCGGCGACGTAGAGTTGGAACAGGAGGTGGCACGGCGGCAGAGCCATGTTCTCCAGTTCGGAGACGTTCCAGGCGGAGACGATGTTGCGGCGCGAATCCGGGTTGTTCTTCAGCGTCTCCAGGGCAGCGGTGATCTGGTCGATATGGCGTCCGTCGGGGGTCGGCCAGCTGCGCCACTGGACGCCGTACACCGGGCCGAGGTCTCCGGACGCGTCAGCCCACTCGTCCCAGATGCTCACCTTGTTCTCGTGGAGCCATGCGACGTTCGAGTCGCCGCGGAGGAACCACAGCAGTTCGCCGACGATGGAGTGCAGGTGCACCTTCTTCGTGGTGATCAGCGGGAATCCCTCGGCCAGGTCGAAACGCATCTGGCGGGCGAACAGGCTGCGGGTGCCGGTGCCGGTGCGGTCGTCCTTGTGGATGCCGTGCTCCAGGATCTCGCGGAGGAGGTTCTCGTAGGGTGTGTGGACGGGGGAGACCGGTGGTGCGACACTCATGGGTCCCAGAATAGGCGAGTGTCGGTGGGCAGGTCATTGCAGGCGGCCCGGAATAGCGGTCAGCTGCCGGATCTCTCGCCGACGTTGCGGGAAAGGACAGCGCCCCGGGCCGGGCACCCGGGGCCGGCGACGGCGTATGAACCGGATATATCGTCCCACTGGGAAAGCTGTTGCCGGGGACCACCGGCGCCACTACAGTTTCTCCTGAACTCACAGTCGAACTGTTCCGTCGCACAGAGGAGTGGGGACCATGTTCGAGATCGCCGACGGATCTGCTGTCGTGCAGCATGCTCTCACCGGACCGCTGCCTTCCGAGGGGACAGTCACCCGGCTCGTCGATGCGGCCTACAACCGCTACCGGGACCGCTGTGGTGGTCAGGTAGCCGACTACATTCCCCCGCTCGGCCGCGTAGATCCTGACCTGTTCGGTGTCGCTCTCACGGATGCGGCCGGTGTGACCGATTCCGCGGGGGACACCGACGCCGTCTTCACGATCCAGTCGATCTCCAAGGCCTTCGTCTTCGCTCTCGTCTGCGAGGAGTCGGGGCATGACCAGGTCCACGAGACGGTGGGAGTGAACAACACCGGCCGTTCCTTCAACTCGGTGATGGCGGTGGAACTCTCCGCCGGGTCCCCCGGCAATCCGATGGTCAATGCCGGTGCGATGGCGACGATCGCCCTCGTCCCGGGGGAGACCCCGGATGCGCAGTGGGAGTTCATCCGTGCCGGACTGTCCCGCTTCGCGGGTCGGGAACTGACCGTGGACGAGGAGGTCTTCGCCGAGGAGATGGCAACCAACCAGCGAAACCGGGCGATCGCCCGGTTGCTGGAGAGTTACGGGCGGATCACCCGGGAACCGGGACCCGTCGTCGAGGTCTACACCCGCCAGTGCTCTCTGTCGGTGACGGTCACGGATCTCTCGGTGATGGGTGCGACTCTAGCGAACGGCGGAGTGAACCCGGTGACCGGTGAGTACGTGGTCTCCCCGGAAGTCTGCCGGGACACGATCGCCGTCCTGGCGTCCTGCGGGATGTACGAGTGTTCCGGGGAGTGGATGTTCGAGATCGGGATGCCGGCGAAGTCAGGTGTCTCCGGCGGCATCGTCGCTGTCGCACCGGGGAAGTGTGCCGTCGCGGCGTACGCGCCGCCGTTGGACCCGGCGGGCACGAGTGTGCGCGGTCAACGGGTGTGCTCGTACCTGTCCCGGTCGTTGGGACTGAACCTGTTCGCCTCGGCGGCCGGCCAGCTCGGCCATCTTCCGGAGCTACCTGACGCGACCTGACATATGCGGGCAGGTGTATCGACCCACGAACTGACACAGAGGAGAAACAACCGATGAGTACGACAAGCGGGAAGCAGCAGGAGGAACGGCGGTCCTGGCTACCGATGGTGGGCCTGTTCCTCGCCCAGGTCCTCATGTCCTTCAACGTCGCCGCACTACCGATCTCCCTCGGCGGCATGGTCGAGGACTTCAACGTCTCACCGACCACGGCCTCCACCACGATCGTGATATACGGCCTCGCTGTCGCCGCCCTGGTGATGACCGGTGCCAAGGTTGGGCAGCGGTTGGGATGGCTCGGAGTGTTCCGTACGGTGGTTGCGGTATTCGCGGTCTCCTCCCTGATGATGATCTTCTCGCCGTCGGTGGGCTGGGCGATCGGTGGACAGTTCCTCGCGGGCGCTTCCGCTGCCCTCATCGTGCCGGCACTGGTCGCCCTGATCGCCCAGAACTACCATGGTGACCAGCAGGCGACCGCGGTTGGTTCACTCGGGTCGGCCCGGGCGTTCTCCGGTATGGCGGCCTTCCTCATCGGCGGGACGATCGGCACCCTCGTCGGCTGGCGTCCCGTGTTCATCATCACCCTCGGGCTGGCGGTCGCGGTGTTCTTCCTTACCTGGACCCTCGAGAAGGTCCCGGGCGACACGACCGTGAAGATTGATGTCACAGCGTCCGTCATCATCGGAGCTGCGGTGGTGCTGCTGACCCTGGGCTTCAACAACCTCAACGGCTGGGGCATCCTCCGGGCAGAGGAGGACGCACCGTTCGCCATCGGCGAGTTGTCCCCGGCCCTGCTGTTCATCGTGGGCGGTATCATCCTCGGGTCTCTCTTCTTCTGGTGGACCGCACGACGTGGGGACGCCGGCAAGGTCCAGCTCGTCGACCTCTCCGTCCTGCGCAGTCCGAAAGAACGGGCCGCTGTCTACGCGATGTTCATCATCGTGGCCATGGAGGCGGCGGTGAACTTCACCATCCCGACCTACATCCAGGTCGTACAGGGACGCACCGCGTTCTCGACTTCGATGGCGATGCTTCCGTTCAACCTCACTGTTTTCCTCACCGCCTCCGCCGTGGTGTTCCTCTACAGGAAGTTCGCACCCCGGACCATCGCCCTGTTCTCTTTCGTGCTGACCACCGTTGCCCTGGTGTGGCTGGCGTTCGTCGTCACCAACAACTGGGAGACCTTTCCGACGATCCTCGGTCTGATCGTCTTCGGTATCGGTCAGGGTGCCCTGGTCACGCTCGTGTTCAACGTCCTGGTCACGGCATCGCCGAAGGAACTCGCCGGTGATGTGGGTTCGGTGCGGGGGACGACCCAGAACCTCGCGTCCGCGGTCGGCACGGCACTGATGGGCGCGGTGGTCGTCACCCTCCTCAGCAGCGGCATCATCAACGCGATGGACGACCACCCTGAACTGCCGGAGGAGCTGATCGCCCAGGCGGAGTTCGACGAGTCGACGTTCATCAGCAACGACGACCTGCGTGAGGCCTTCGCCGCCACGGGTGCCTCCGACGTGCAGATCGATGCCGCTGTCGAGGTCAACGAAGACGCCCGCCTCGACTCCATGCGTCTCGGTCTGCTGCTGCTCGCCGGCATCAGTGCGGTGGCGGCGATCCCGGCGTCCCGCCTGCCGAACTACCGGCCGCACGAGATCCCGGCGGGCGTCAGTCACGGCGGTGAGTGACCTCGCCCCCGCGTCCACCGTCTTAATCTTCCTGCCCCGCCGTCCGGTCTGGCCGACGACCTGGCGGAGGGGAAGACCTGCTCCGCGCAGGTGTGGCCACTCCCGCCCGGGTTAGAGGTGCTCAGGGTGGGGTTTTCGCGGGTTGGGAGGGGTCAGGCCTGGACGGAGTGCTCCGGCCAGTTGCCGTCGAGGGTGCCCAACTGGTCGAGGAAGAAGTCGATGCACTGCCGCCAGTGACGGTACGAAGCCTCGTACAGCTCGTCGAGGTCGGTGATCTCCACTCCCTCGGCACGGAACGTACGGGGCGGGGGGACAGTACCAGAAGGCCGGGTCAGTTCCGCCGTCCGACGCCGAAGGCGGGCCGTGGCGGCGGTGGTGAGGCTTCCGATGTGGACTGCGGCGAAGGTGGCCTGGGGCAGGGAGTAGCCCAGCGGCCGCAGCCGATGATGGAGGTACTCGTTGCCGGGCCACACTTCCCGCAGAAGACCCGGGTATGAGTGGAGGACCAGGTCGAGCCCGGGGTACCGGGTGAGCAGCTGCCAGATGTGTTCCGCGGTCTCGCTGAGAATCTCGCGCCACGCTGCCTTCTCGGATGCCGGGGGAGTGAGCGGCATCTCCGTGAGAATGTGCCGGAAGCAGGCGTCGACGAGGTCGGCCCGTCCGGGGAAGAGGCGGTAGAGCGCCGGGGTGGTGACGCCGAGGGTCCGCGCGACCTCACCCATCGTGAAGTCTGCGATGCCGATCCGGAGGGCTGCCCGGACGGCATCCTCGGCGGTGAATTTCGGGGGCCTTCCTGTGGCGCGGCGTGGGGACCCCGGATCCGGGGCACCGGTCTGTGAGGAGATCATCGGTGGGTGGGCCCTTCGTGGACCGGGACAGCGAGAGGCCCCTTCATCGCCGGGAAGTGGGGGCACTGGCGGCGAGTCCGTCGAGGAGGACATGGACGTGGGTGCGGTACAGACAGTGGAAGTCCACGGTGAGTGCGTCGGCGTCCGGGCCTGTGCCGACGCGGGTGATCTGACGGTGGAGTTGGGCGGTGGCGGTGGTCGCCAGGTCCGTGAGGTACTGGGTGGCGAAGAGGGTCTGTGGGTAGGTGAAACCCTGCCTGGTCAGATTCCAGACCATCCGGCGGGTGGGTTGCAGTGCGTTGCCGAGGGACCGTGGGAAGGTCGACACCACCTCGCTCAGCCCGGGGTAGTGCAGGAGTGTGGACCACAGCTGGTCTGCGAACACGGAGAGAGACTGGCGCCAGGGAAGGTTGCCCGGTGATTCCGGCTGATCGCGGCCGATCGTTGCGAGGCAGGCGGCGGTGAGATCATCACGTGTCGGGAAAAGCCGGTAGAGGGCGGGGGTCGTCACGCCGAGAGCGCGGGCGACGCGGGACATGGTGAACTCCGAGATACCGAGATCCAGAGCGGCGCGTACGGCGTTGCCCACGGTGAGGCGTGGGAGACGGCTACCGCGGGGAGTTTGTGCCACGAGGGTGTCTGCACCACCTTCAGGGTCGGGAAGTCCGGACGTTCCGGACGGGTAAAGAGCGGTGAGGGATCACCCGGGGACGGGTGGGCGCAGACGACTGTAATTCCGGCATACGAGTAGCGATTAGTAACGGGGTGAAATATGAGGGTGGAACAATGACGTTTATTCACGCGTATGCGATGATCACTTTTCATGGGAACACGCGGCAGGACGACTTGGTTGTCTGTCGTCGGCGAAATTCTGCTGACAGTCGGAGTGGTCGTCGGACTGTTTGTGGTCTACCAGGCGTGGTGGACGAATATCGAGTCCGGGAAACTCCAGTCGCAGGTGTCCGGGGACCTGGACCGCTTATGGTCAGACGAGAATCCACGTCCTCTGAGCCGAAATGCTGAAGGTACCGCCTTTGCCCGGATGTTCATCCCCTCCTTCGGACCGGACTTCAGTTACGCCGTGGTGGAGGGCACGTCGGACGCGGCGCTGAACACGGGACCTGGGCATTACTCGTCCACGCAGCTGCCGGGGCAGCCGGGGAACTTCGCGGTGGCCGGCCACCGGGTGGGGCGCGGGGCGCCGTTCAATGACCTGGGGCATCTGACCACCTGTGATGCGGTGGTCGTGGAAACCGCCTCGTCCTGGTTCGTCTATCGGTTGCTGCCAGTGGAGGACGCGCCGGGCGCGGATCCGGTGACACGTCAGACGGCAGCCGCGCAGTGTCTCGACGAACAGACGGCTGCGGAGGTGGCGACGGGGCGGTACGCCGGCTTGTCCGGTCGGCATATCACCCTGCCCGGTGACGTCGGCGTGCTGGACCCGGTGCCGGGCTCGGGGGTGATGGATGTGCTCGACGGGGATCTGCCGTTGCTGACATTGACGACCTGTAATCCGCAGTTCTCCAACCGGGAGCGGATGATCGTTCACGCTGTGCTGCAGCGTGCGGAACCGCGGGTGGACGGGCAGTTGCCGACTGAACTGGTGGAGGGGGTGTGAGATGTACGCGTGGATCTGGCGGCACCTGCCGGGGCCGGTGACTATTCGCCTGGTGATCGTGGCGGCAGTACTGGTAGGGGTGTTCTTCCTGCTGATGGACGTGGTCTTTCCGTGGGTGGAGACGCTGATGCCCTACGGCGACGTGGCGGTGTGAGGCGTGAGGGTCGGTACGGGGAATTGTGATCGCCCTATTGCGCGAGACCCGCAGCAACGGTGCTGTGCGAATTTGTACGGGGGTGGAACAAGGGGTTCTAATTTATCGAATTCCTGTTTATCTCTGAAGTGATGCCCTGAGACTTTTTCCGGTGCTGGTATTTCTCTCTCTGAGGGATTCCCCCGAATGGCATTCACAAGGAGATTGATTATGGGAAGTTGGCTGACACAACCACCGCGGGGAGGTGTGACGGTCCGAGGGTGGGGGCTTCTTGTCGCCGCCCTCATCGGGATCATCGCGCTCGTCCTCACGGCGGCAGTGACTGTGGCGCCGAAGGCGGCCGCTCAGAATTCGGATGATCCGTCTGTGTCGACACAGGGAAACAACACTTCGGATCTGACCGTGGGTGAGGGCGACTCTTATGACGTCGCGCCCGATGCCAATGGTTCCAACGACGACAGTCAGAACAATGAAGCCGCCGAAGGCACCTCGGAAGTGGTTACCGCCGACGATGCTGACGTTGCAGGCACCGAGACCGAGACAAACGAGCCTAATGCCCCGCCGTCGGAGACCCCGAAGGTCGGGGCCACACCGCGGGCAGCGAACTCCAGCATCGTCATCGACGTCACGTTGATCAAGAATGTCCCGAACCCGGGCGAACAGCTCAAGGTCGGTGACAAGGCCCGTGTCGAGGGGACCTGGAAGGCTCCGGAGGGCATCGCCGAGGGAGACTCCTTCGCCGTCGGTTTCCCGGCGGAACTGCAGATTCCGGCCGGACAAACTTTCAACCTTACCGGCACCGGTGAGTACGACGGTCGGCCGGTAGGCACCTGTACGGTGAACGAGGACAACACTTTCACCTGTGTGATCACCGCCGACCTCGACGACAAGGAAGACGTTCAGGGCACCTGGTGGATCGAGGCCACTGCGTCGAAGTACACCTCCGCAAAGGACGTCGAGTTCACAGTTCCCTCCGGCGGCCCGGTTACGGCTCCGCTGCCCGGTGACAACGGTGGCATCAGCGACGGTCAGGAGTTCGAACTCACGAAGTCCGCCAAGGTCAACCCGGACAAGTCCTCTATCCAGTGGACCGTCGAGATCCCGGGCAGTATGCTCTCCCCGCTGGATCCAGAGGGCACCGGCAAGGTCACTCTCCAGGACAAGCTGCCTGGTGGGCTGATGGTCTGTTCTCCAGCCAACGCCAAGCTGCAGAGCGGTCGGGCTTCCCTGACCGATATCGCGGACGGTCTCACCCTTGAGGAGAAGGCCACTGGAACGGTCGACGTCGAGATAAATGCCGGTGGTGCCTTCAAGGATGACCAGCGTTACGTTCTGACCTACAACACCTGCACCACGGACGGCAGCCTGCTGGAGCCGGACGAGAAGTACGAGAACACCTTCATCGTCGACGGTCAGCACTCCGCTACCGGCATCGGTGAGGGGCAGCCGTGGTCCCCGCAGGTTCTGGCCAAGGCCGGTTCTGTCGTCAGCGGCCTCGATAAGGTCCAGTGGACCGTCACCATCCCCGGTGACATGGTCAAGGAGGACGGCAGCGTCGATTTCTCCGACGAGTTCGAGGGCGACACCTTCATCTGTGAGGGTGGCGTGGACCTCCGGATCCGTGAGTCCCTCGACCGGATCCAGTACCCGAACACCGGACGTTCGTGGACGGACATCACCGACCGTGTCGGCGGTGTCAAGGGGCTCGGTACCGAGGGCGAGAAGTCCTTCTCCACCACCCTGAGTGATCTGACGAAGGATGCGACCAAGGTCTACGAGATTCAGTACAGCACCTGTCTCGACCAGATTCCGGACCGCGGCCAGCAGTTCAAGAACACTGCCAACGTGAACGGTAACCCAGTGGTCAAGACTGCGACTCCGCCCACGTCTAACTCAACCAAGAAGGGCGCCTTCAACACCAAGCCTGTCACCATTGACGGTGAAGAGTACCCGGCCGGTACCACCCAGACCTGGACCGTGGAGATCAAGGGCTACGATCTGGAGACCAAGCTCGAGGACGGCTCTTTCGAGCCCGCCAAGGTCCTCGAGGCCACTGACGCCTTCAGTGACACCATGGCTGTCTGCAGCGACAGTACCGACCTGGTGGCTGCGCTGGGCATGACCGTCGAGGGTAAGGGAGTCGGTAACTACAAGGTCCCGGATGTGGACCTCACGGAGAAGATCACCGTCACCAAGAGAGACAACGGTTTTTCCCTGAAGGTTGATCCGGCCGACGAGAAGGACTTCTCGCGTTACCGGAACTACACCATCACCTACACCACCTGTACTTCCAGCGGTGGTCAGGATGCTGCCGGCACTCGTTACGAGAATGAATTCAAGGTCAACGGTAAGGAGCTCAAGACCCACGTCGACATGAACTGGAACGCCGGCGGTACCGGTTCCGGTGTCTCCCGTGGTTCCTTCGACCTGGTGAAGTCTGCATCGAGCAGCTCTGAGAAGTTCGACGAGGATGCCGAGTTCACCGTCAAGGTCGAGGAGTTCTCCTCCCAGGAGAAGCTCGACGCCAATCAGCCGGAGAACACCTACAACGTGAAGGTGAAGGCGGACGGTACCCCCGTCTCCGGTCACTTCACCCGCGGCAACGGCTGGCTCATTCGCCTCACCGAGACCGGTTTCCCCTCTGACGCCGGCGTGTTGTGGCAGCCGGGCACCTTCGTTAGGTCTGACGGTGTCACCGTTGACGAGCAGGGCCGCGCGATTGTCGCGATCACCCCGAAGTCGAACGTGTCTGTCCAGCTGAAGAATACCGCGACTCTCGGCGAGCTCACCGTCACCAAGAAGGTCGATGAGGGCACGACCGTTGTTGACCCGAATCTGGAGTTCAAGGTCACCGCTCACGTGACCGAGAAGGAAGGCGAGGGCCCCCGGGACATTCCCTTCACCCTGAAGGCGAACCAGTCCTACACCCTGAAGGATCTTCCTATCGGTGCCGTCGTCACCTTTGACGAGACTCAGCCGGTCGACACGGACTTCATTACCTGGGGTACTCCCAAGTTTGAGCCGTCATCTGTCACGGTTAGCGAGGGGACCAGCGGTTCCGAGGTCATACTGACGAACACTGCGTCGGAGACCACGGGTACCTTCACCATCGCGAAGAAGGTTGTGGGCCCGGAGGCCGGCAACTCCAACGTCCCGGAGACCTTCGATGTGAAGGCCACCTGGACCGACGCTGACGGCAACGAGCAGTCGACGACTCTCACTGTCCCCACCAACGGGAACGCTGTGGACTTCGGCGAGCAGCTGCCCGGCGGCACTGAGGTCACCGTGACCGAGGATGTCCCCACCAACGGCAACGGTCTCGCCTGGGCAACCCCCACCTTCTCCGGCGAGGGCGTGACCACTGACGAGGACGGCAACGCCGTCGTCACCATCGGTAAAGACGTCAAGGCAGTCACTGTCACCAACACCGTCGCCAAGAACGATGGCACCCTGCGTCTGACTAAGACCGTCTCAGGTGAGGCCGCAGACCTTGTCGGCAAGGACCCCGAGTTCACCGTCACGGCCACCTGGAAGGACGGAGACGAGTACAAGTCCACCGAACTGAAGGTCTCCAAGGGCCAGGT
Source organism: Corynebacterium sp. UD i78 (assembly GCF_056280545.1). Lineage (NCBI taxonomy): Bacteria > Bacillati > Actinomycetota > Actinomycetes > Mycobacteriales > Corynebacteriaceae > Corynebacterium > Corynebacterium sp. UD i78. The sequence goes on from NZ_JBWCED010000001.1 coordinate 158,104, forward strand.
CACTGAACTGGGCGTGGATCTGCCGGTCGGCACCGAGGTCACCTTCGAGGAGACCGACAAGCCGAACGTGCCGGGCGTCGAGTGGGGCTCCGTGACCTGGGGCGTCGCTGATGACCAGACCTGCCAGGTGCAGGCCCTGACTGCCGGTGTGGAAACCAGCACCTGGCTGCGGGCGAACACCGACGGCACCGCCACCGGCATCGTCTCCGATGAGACCGACTGCGGTCGCCTGATCTCCCTGACCAACGAGGCCAAGCACAGCCTCGGCAAGGTCGAGTTCGAGAAGAAGATCGTCACCGACGACGGCGACACCATCTCAGTGGACGAGGCTGTGGAGAAGGGCCTCCTGCCTGAGGATGTCTCCTTCGATGTGACCATCAAGGATGTCAACGTCTCCGCCGGTCAGACTGCGCCGGAAGGCGCCGTCCAGGCCGGTGACACCATAACCCTGGACAAGGCCAACGAGTGGAAGTGGACTTCCGGTGACCTGCCGAAGGGCACCGTCGTGACCTTCGACGAGGTCACCCCGGTTCCGCTGCCGGGTGTCGACTGGGCCAAGCCGCAGTTCGATGAGGGACAGCTCACGGTTGAGGGCGGCAAGACCGTCCCCACCGAGATTCGGAACACGATCGTCCCGACCACTGAGGTCGACATCGAGAAGACCGTGACCGGTCCGCTGGCCAACAAGCTGGCGAAGAAGACCACCTTCGAGGTCACCGCATCCTGGACTGACAAGGACGGATTCGACAAGACCTGCGTCTTCACCGTGAAGAACGGTGAGTCCGCAGTGCCGACCGAGAACTGCGACGCCACCGTCATCGACGGCAAGGTCTACTTCCCGCAGGGCACTGAGATCACCTTCGAGGAGACCGGCGCGTCCGAGGATGCCCGCCACCTGACCTGGAAGGACGTCAAGTGGACTGTCGAGGAAGGCAATGCTGACCTGGACTCCGAGGACAAAGGCGACCGTTTCCCGACCATTGCGACGGTGACCATCAAGGGCGAGAGTCCGGTCACCATCGGTCTGGAGAACGAGAGCGGAATCGACGGACTGATCATCATCCCGATTATTCCGATCATCCCGCCGCACCCGCCGGTGCCGGGCACCCCGACTGAGCCGGGCACCCCGGTGACCCCGGAGACCCCGACCACCCCGGTCGAGGGCACCCCGGGCCACCCGGGCCAGGCGATGCCGGAGCAGCCGTCCAGCTCCTCCAGCGATGGCGGCCTGGCCAACACCGGTGCCTCGGTGATCGGTCTGACAGCACTCGCGCTGATTCTCGTCGGTGGAGGCGCGTGGCTACTGCTGCGCAACCGTCGCGAGGGTGAAGCCTAGGCTCTCCCCGGACGACCCCCGGGCTGACTCTTCTGTGAGCCGGACCAGGGGGGAGAGGCTCCGGCTTACGCCGGGGCCTCAACTCCATCTCCAACCGTTTGAGTCTTGATCTACCTGCCACACCACATCACCTGAAAGGTCCATCACTTTGAAGAACATTCGTAAGGCACTGCTCGCAGCGGCGACCGCTACCGCTGTCACCTTCTCGGGAACCGCTGTAGCGACCGCCAACGAGAGCACCGACCAGTCGGTCGGCGTTGACATCCGGGAGCCCGGTACCGACGAGGGCGACGGTGAGGCCGGAGACGGTCCCGCCCTCCCCGGTGACGAAGACGATAAGGAGATCACCGGTTCGACGGACTTCGGTGACGTCTTCGGCTCCCGCGACGACAACGGGAACTTCTCCTTCGACAAGGCCCTGTCGTCCCTGAAGAACGTCGCGGCCTTCGGTGCAGCGGTTGCCGGTATCCTCGGCGTGATCGTCACCCTGTCGACCAAGATCCCCGAGGTCCTCGAGATCTTCGGCATCGACACCCCGTCGAAGAAGTAGTCTGACGCTTCCGGACGCAGAATAGGCCCCCGGGCAGATTCACAGAGAGTCTGCCCGCGGGGCCTCTCGCTGTCCGCGTGACTCTTGGCGCGTGATCTTCACCGCGTGGCCGTCACAGGCCCAGATTCGTGATCGTCTGTTCGGCGATCTTCTGGGCCTTCACCGACTGATCCTGGGCCGTCGTGACGGTGACAGCTATGTTGTCCTTGAAGACCGAATAGACAGCCCCGCCGCCGGGGACGCCGTACTCACTGTCGGAGGTGCCGCCGCGTCCTCCCGACCAGCCTTCCGGCTGCAGGGCCTTCGTGGTGGTGTCCACCGGTGCCGCCCAGTTCACCACGGCCACGGCGTCCTGATGCGTGGTCATCCACCGGACCTGCACCACTGCCTGCGGGACCTCCTCATAGGACCAGTACACACAGGTGGGTGTTTCGAACCGGGTGTCCAGGCTCGTTCCCGTCCACCGCTCACCGGTGAGCTCTTCGACCATGCCACCGTCCAGGTACGGGCAGGTAGCGTCCCGTGGTCCCGCAAGATCGGGGGAGGTGTCCGCAGGTAGTTCTGACCCGTTGACCGCCGGCCAGTTCTGTTCGGAAGTGATCTCGGCGTCTGAGCTGACCGCGGGCGAATCATCGGAGCCTGTACAGGCGGACAAGACCAGGACAGTCAGCACGGCGCAGGCAGATGTGGCTGCGGACGAGACCGCAGCGGAGAACGGATGCTTCATTGAGCGGCCGACCTGTCGCCGTCGATCTCCCACCCGTCGGTGTCTTTGTCAATGCCGGAGACGATGATCTCTACCGCCCGTGTCCGGAGGAAGTTCCTGGAAGGGCATCGTGTTTCATCGTCAGGCATACGGAAGATCTGGTCGAGGGTGCTGATCAGCAGGGATGCCACGAAGTGGGTCTGCTGAAGCGAGAAACCGAACTCGATGAGTCGCCGACCGTAGGTCCGGAACGGGACGGCGACGAACCTCGTCACCTGGTTCTCGTAGCCGGAGACCACCTGTGGAAGCTCCGGGTATCTCAGACACAGTGCCCACCATTCGTCGGCGGCCCGGCGCAGCGAGTCCTGCCAGCTGACCGCCTCGGTCAGCGGAGCAACTTCCGAGAGGATGCGGTTGAGGCATTCCTCGAGCAGTGCCCGGTGGGAGGGGAAGCGACGGTAGACCGCGGCTGTGGTGACGCCCAGTTCCCGGGCGACGGCGGCGACGCTGAATGAGCGCAGACCGAGCTCCATGGCGGTCCTCACGACGTCATCGGCAGAAAACCGGGGGCGGCGACCTGCCTGGCGGCGGTGGGTGGCAGTGGCGGCGGTGTGGGTGGCGTGTGCGGTGAACGTCATGGGTCAAACGCTAGGCTGCCAGGGGATTCTGCGCGCTTTTTGATGCCGTGGAGAAACTTATAGCCCTTCACTGGGGGTATTGAATGCCCTTCATAAAGGGGGTCGGGGCCTCCGGCTGGACAAAGCCGGCCAGGAGTGAAACTAAAACATGTTGTACTCTTATACCGTTCTGCGGTGAATGAGATGAACCTTCAGGTTCGCACTATGGCGGCGGAGCGGGGTCGGTGTACCGACCGCGTCCTCGGCCGTGAGCTTCGCCCGGCGCCCGGCCATCAGTCCTCCGGCTGGTAGCTGCCGTGCTCGCCGAAGAAGGCTGCGGCCTGCGCCAGGATCCCGTCGGCCAGCTCGGGACGGCAGATCAGCACGTCCGGCAGGTAGGTGTTCTCGTTGTTGTAGACCAGCGGGGACCCGTCCAGTCGACTGCAGTGCAGGCCGGCGGCCGCGCACACCCCCACCGGCGCGGCATTGTCCCACTCGTACTGGCCACCGGCGTGGAGATAGGCGTCATTGTCGCCCAGCAGTACGCTGATCGCCTTCGCGCCGCAGGATCCCATCGTCACCAGTTCCATGCCGGTCTGCTCCGCGACATGCACCGCGACCTGGGGAGTGGAGTTCCGTGAGATCACCAGACGGTTCGTGGGATGTCCCGTCACCGCCCTGGATTCCCCGGTGGTGAACACCTGGCCCAGATCCGGCATCCCCACCGCCGCCGTGGTGACGGAGCCGTTGATCGCGAGTGCGATGTGCACCGCCCAGTCCTGGCGCACGCCCGCGTACTCGCGGGTGCCGTCGAGCGGGTCGATGATCCACACCCGCTCCTTCTTGAGACGGATCAGGTCGTCAGCGGCTTCCTCGGAGAGGACCGAGTCTTCCGGACGGTGAATGGCCAGTGCACGGGCGATCCACTCCTGGGCGATGGAGTCCCCGGCATCCCCGAGTTCACCGTCACGCAGCAGTCCGACATTTCGGACACCCTTGAGGATCTCGCCGGTTCCCTGGGCGAGGCGGCGGGCGAGGGTCTCGTCGTCAATCGTAGACGTCATGGGGACAGTGTAGCGGTGGTGCGGAACGACAGCCGGGTCGTGGTGTGGTGGGGCGCATATTTTTCCGCCCCTTGTGCTGTCGGTGACCCCGGCTCCACCTACGCAGGTATTGACGACAGCGGAACGACGGCGGCTGAGGTCGGCGAAGCCCGGCATCCGGCGTGCCCGGTGCTCTCGTGCGTGCCCTCCCCGGGAGTACTGCTGGAGCCGGTTGCCGACACATGTGCCGACCTCGGAACGTACCGGATGAATGTGCCACATCTGCTGCCGCACTTTACGGGTGGATCGCGACAACCATTCCTCTGTCGAGTGTCACGACCCGGTCAGCGGCCGTCGCCTGGTCGCGGTCGTGGGTCGCGATGATGACGGTGACCCCGGCGTCCTTCTCCTCGGCGATGGCCCGGCTGATGAGGTCCGCGGTGGCGGCATCCACTGCCGACAGAGGTTCATCGAGCAGGAGCAGGGGTGCTTCCTGTGCCAGCCCCTGGGCGATGAGCGTGCGCTGACGCTGACCGCCGGAGAGGTCGGCGAGGGTGCGGTCGGCGAGGTCCGTGATCCCGGTACGCTCCATCGCCAGGTGTACTGCGGTGTGGTCGGAGCGGTTGAGACGGCGTACATACGGCAGATACTGCAGGATGCTGTGCCTGCTGCGTCCACCAGCCCAGTGCCACCGTCCCATGGCGACGGTGTCACGGACGGTGACCGGGAAGAGCTCGGGGGTCTGGCTGTGCTGGGGGACGATGCAGATGTTGTCCGGTCGGCCGGTGATCCGACCGTGTGAGGGAGGCAGCGTGCCGGCGAGCAGGCCGAGCAATGTTGACTTTCCGCAGCCGTTGGGTCCGGTCAGTGCGGTGACGGATCCGACCGGGAAGGCCACGGTGACGTGGTCGAGGGAGAGGCTGTGCCCGTGGCCGGAACCGGGGTTCCGGCCGTAACTGTGACAGACGTCGTGGAGGGAGACAGTCTCGCGCATATCTTGATGGTAATGATAATCATTACTACATGGAAATCCTGACCGACCCTTTCGAGGTCTCCTTCGTGTTCCGGGCCCTGCTGGCCGGCAGTTTCACCGCGGTGCTCTGCGCCTGCGTCGGCACCTGGGTGGTGCTGCGCGGCCTGGCCTTCTTCGGTGACGCCATGAGTCACGGCATGCTGCCGGGGGTTGCGGTGGCGTCCCTGCTCGGGGCGAATCTCATGCTCGGCGCCGCTGTCAGCGCGGTGGTCATGTCTTTCGGGGTGGTGGTCGTGAGTCGTGCGACGCGACTGTCGAGGGACGTCAGTATCGGTCTCCAGTTCATCGTCATGCTGTCGCTGGGTGTGGTGATCGTGTCGCACTCCGGGTCGTTCGCGGTCGATCTCACGGCGTTCCTCTTCGGTGACGTGCTGGGGGTCGGATCCACTGATGTGCTGACTGTCGGCATTGCGGCGCTGGTCGGACTCGTCGTCTGCGCGGTGATGCACCGGCCGTTCACGGCGTTGACCTTCGATCCACGCAAGTCGCAGACCCTCGGACTGCGCCCCGGATTCGCCCATGTCGCAATGCTCATCCTCGTGGCGTTGGCGACGGTCGCGTCCTTCCGGGTCGTCGGGACGCTGCTGGTCTTCGGTCTGCTCATCGGCCCGCCGGCGACGGCGGTGCTGCTGGTCCGGGGGATCGGGCGGGTGATGGTGCTCGGCGCAGTGCTGGGGGTGACCCAGGTGTATGTCGGGCTGCTGGTCAGCTGGTACGCGGAGACGGCGGCGGGGGCGACGATCACGCTGCTCGGAGGTTTGACCTTCCTCGTGGTGTTGGCGGTCCGGGAGGTGGTGTGTAGAGTTCATTCCGCTAACGCACATGACAATCATTTTCATTAAGAGGAGATATGGGACGACCGGACACCGCCACGCGGCTCGTTGCCGTCACAGCCGCCACACTTGCTCTCGGACTCGCTACCGGCCTCACCGCCTGTGGATCCGGGGACGACGGCACCGGGCAGGACGCAGGCCAGGACACTGCTGAGGCATCCCCGCACGGCTATGTCGAGGGCGCTGAGGAAGCCACCGAACCGCAGCTGCGGCTCGCCGTCTCGGATGCGGACTCCGGCACACTCACCCTGGTGGACCTGCTCACCGGTGACACGGTCCAGACCGAGGACGCCGCAGAACTGCACGGATCCGACAACCGCTACCTGTTCACCACAGGGGAGGAAACCACCACTGTGACCGACTCCGGCGTCTGGACCGTCGACCACGGCGACCACTTCCACTACTACCGCTCGGAGCCCGGCACGGTGGGCGAGGTGCCCGCCGAAGAGCCCGGCCACGTCATGTCCGCGGACACCCGCGTCGCCTTCTTCGATGACGCCACCGGCGACGTGAAGGTCTACCCGCGCGCCGACATGGACGATGACGTTCTTGAGCCGGTCACCGAGTTCAGCGCCGGAGCGCACCACGGTGTCGCCGTGCCATTCGCGGATCAGGTGGTCAGCACCATCGCCCCGGAGAAGGACAGCGCCGAACTCCCGGACACCCTGGCGGTCTTCGATGAGGCGGGGGAGAAGTCCGACCTGGCCGGAGACGCCACCTGCACCGACATCCACGGCGCGGCCACTGTCCGCGACGCCGTCCTGTTCGCCTGCGCCGACGGTGTCCTCACGGTCACGGAGAAGGACGACCCGGACACTCTCACTTCGACCCTGGTTCCTTATCCGGAGGACGCCGACGGCCGTGCCTGGTCCCTGGCCGCCGGTCGCGACCTGGTCGGCGTGCCCTTCGAGGGTGGTGGACTGGGACTGCTCGACCCGGAGACCGGAACCTGGACCGTCGCCCCCACTGATGCGCCCGTGACGTCCGCCGCCGTGTCCCCGGACGACGGCTCGGTGCTCGCCCTCGACGAGGACGGCACCGGATACGCGGTCGACCCGCAGTCCGGGGGGATCCTCGCCGACTCCTCACTCGTCGAGGTCGGCCGGAGCGGGGCCGAGGGTGCCTCTGTGGTGCTCGGTACCGAACGCGGCTACGTCTCGGACCCGGCGTCCGGCACCGTCACCGAACTCGACGTGGCCGACGGACTGCGTGAGACCCGCGAGTTCGATCTCGGCGGAGCGCCCGGTGCCCTGGCCGTCACGGGAGGTAAATGATGCGCCGACCATTCAGCCTCCGCGTACCCGGCGCCGTCCTGGCTCTGGTTCTCGGTGCCTCCGGCGCGGTCGCCTGCACCGGCGGTGACGGGAAACCGGACATCGTCGTCACCACCAACATCCTCGGTGACGTGGTCACCCGGCTGGTCGGCGACACCGCCGAGGTCCGGGTGCTCATGAAACCGAACGCCGACCCCCACTCTTTCGGCATCTCCGCCAGGGAGGCCGGGGAGGTGGAGAACGCCGACCTGGTCGTCGCCAACGGACTCGGTCTGGAGGAGGGGCTCGGCTCCATCCTCGACAGTGCCCGCGGTGAGGGCGTCGAGGTCCTCGAGGTCGGCGAGCTGGTCGACCCGCTCGACTACACCGCCGGTGCCGACAACGGTGCCGACAGCGCCGAGGCAGCGAAGGACCCGCATTTCTGGACTGATCCGGCGCGGATGGTGGAGGCCACCGGGATCATCGAGGAGAAGCTCACCGACGAACTCGACGGTGATGAGGCGGACCGGGTGCGGGAGGCTGCGGCGTCCTACCGCAGTGAGCTGGAACAGCTCGACGCCGAGGTCGCCGAACTGCTCGGGTCGGTGCCGGAGGACAACCGGAAACTCGTGACCAACCACCACGTCTTCGGCTACCTCGCCGACCGGTTCAACTACCGGGTCATCGGCGCGGTCATCCCCGGCGGCACCACCCTGGCCTCCCCGTCCGCCGCCGACCTGCGGGACCTGTCCACGACCATCCGGGACAACCACGTCCCGGCGATCTTCGCCGACTCCTCCCAGCCGCAACGCCTCGCCGAGGTCCTGGCTCAGGAGGCCGGCGTGGATGTCGAGGTCGTGGCGCTGTTCTCGGAGTCCCTCACCGAGCCCGACGGTGAGGCCGGGAACTACATCGGCATGCAACGCACCAACGCCGAGCGCATCGCCGACGCGCTCATGCCGCGGTAGACATCCCCACTTCATCCACTGACTTTTTCAAGGAGATACCCCCATGAACCGTTCCACCCGTACCCGCCGTCGCTCTGTCGCGGCCGTGCCTGCGGCGCTCGCCGCCACCGCCCTTCTCCTCGCCAGCTGCGGTGACAGCGACAGTGACAGCGGCGACAGCACCGCCGCCGGCACCTCCACCGCAGCCTCCGCCACCGGAGAACATGACCACGCCGCCGAGCCCGAGGTCGTCGAGGTCGCGCAGCCCCGCATCCTCACCACCTACGACGGTGGCATCCTGACGCTGGATGCCAACACCCTGGACGTCATCGCCGACGAGAAGATCGAGGGGTTCAACCGACTCAACCCGGTCGGCGACGGACGCCACGCCCTGGTCTCCACCTCCAAGGGATTCCAGCTCTTCGACGCCGGTGTGTGGACCGAGCCCCACGGCGACCACTCCCACAGTTACGCCACCGACCCAGAGTTCACCGATGTCGTCTACAGCGTGGACAAGCCCGGTCACGTCGTCCGCCACGACGGGAAGACCATCCTGTTCAGCGACGGTGACGGGAAGATCCAGGTCTTCGACAGCGCGGCCTTCCTTGAGACGACCGGTGAGGGTGACGCCCCCGAACCGACCGTCACCGAGACCGAGCCGCACCACGGTGTCGCCATCGAGATGTCCGACGGCACCCTGGTGCACACCGAGGGGACCGAGGAGTACCGCGACACCGTCGTTGCCGTCGACGCGGACGGTCAGGAGACCGCCAGGAGCACCGGGTGCCCCGGCGTCCACGGGGAAGCCGCAGCGCAGGGTGAGGCCGCGGCCTTCGGCTGCGAGGACGGACTGCTGGTCTACAAGAACGGCGAGTTCACCAAGATCCAGGCGACCGAGAAGTACGCCCGCACCGGAAACCAGGCGGGGTCGGAGGAGTCCACCGTTGTCCTCGGTGACTACAAGACCGATGAGGACGCCGAACTCGAGCGTCCCACGAAGATCACCCTGACTGACACGGCGGCGGGCAGCACGAAGGTCGTCGACCTGGGCACCTCCTACAGCTTCCGTTCCCTGGGACGCGGCCCGGCCGGTGAGGCTCTGGTGCTCGGCACCGACGGTAAGCTGCACGTCCTCGACCCGGAGTCCGGCGAGGAGACCGCGGCCTGGGACGTCATCGACGAGTGGGAGGAGCCGATCGAGTGGCAGGACGCCCGCCCGACGCTGTTCGTCCTGGGCGACCGCGCCTACGTCAGTGAGCCTGACACGAAGGAACTGCACGTCGTGGACCTGTCCAACGGTGAGGTCCTGGCCTCGGCGGAGCTGCCCGAGGCTCCGAACGAGCTCACCGGCGTCACCGGGTAGCGGTGCCCGGCCGCTAAGGCGCACGAAGCTGTCCGGTCCGCGTGGTTGACTGGTGGGCATGACTGCTGACCCCCTCGACCGCTTCTTCGCGCCCGTGGCGTCCTGGTTCCGCGAGGTCTTCGTGGAGCCGACGGTAGTGCAGTCGCAGGCGTGGGACGCGGTGAGTCGTGGTGAGCACGCCCTCGTCGTCGCCCCGACCGGTTCCGGTAAGACGCTCGCCGCTTTCCTCTGGGCACTGGCGCGGCTGACCTCCGCCGGGCTCATGCAGGACGGGGCGGGGGAGACTGCACGCAAGGGGACCCGCGTCCTCTACATCTCCCCGCTCAAGGCCCTCGGTGTGGATGTGGAGCGCAACCTGCGTGTCCCGCTGGCCGGGATCGCCCGTACCGCCGCGGCCACCGGCACCGACATCTCCCCGGTCACCGTCGGGGTGCGCAGCGGAGACACCCCGCAGTCCGAGCGGGCGAAACTGCTGCGTACCCCACCGGACGTGCTCATCACCACGCCCGAGTCGCTGTATCTCATGCTCACCTCGAAGGCTGCCGGCACGCTCGTGGACGTGGACACCGTCATCGTCGACGAGGTCCACGCTGTCGCCGGTACGAAACGGGGCGCGCACCTGGCGTTGAGTCTGGAACGTCTGGATGCGTTGGTCGCAGACCACGGGGGATCCGTGCAGCGTATCGGCCTGTCGGCGACGGTGAATCCGGTGGACACCGTGGCGTCCTTCCTCGGCGGTGACCGGCCGGTGACGGTGGTCAACCCGCCGGCACACAAGCTGTGGGACGTGAAGGTCCGCTCGGTGGTGCCGGACTTCCGCGAACCACCGGAGGTCGAGCCGCTGGTTCCCGAGGACGCCGCGGACGCAGCGGGCACGTCTGACCCCGACATCCCCGTTGACGACGCCCTCGTCGGCCCCGGCCTCATCGGGGAGGGAGTCGGTGGGATCACCGACGCCGGATCAGGACGCCGCGTCGCGTCCGGCGTGGACCGTGAATCCGCCCTGCCACAGCAGAAGTCCGTGTGGCCGCACGTGCAGCGGGCGATCTACGAGCAGGTCATGGCCAACCGCTCCACCCTCGTCTTCGTCAATGCCCGACGCACCGCCGAACGACTTACCGGCGCACTCAACGAACTCTGGGCCGAGGAGCATGATCCGGAGTCCCTGGCCGCGCCCACCCGCCGTGACCCCGCCCAGCTCATGGCACAGTCCGGGTCGGTCGCCGCTGCTCCGCAGGTCATCGCCCGGGCCCACCACGGGTCGGTGTCCAAGGACGAGCGCGCGGACATCGAGCAGGCGCTCAAGGAGGGGTCGCTGCGGTGCGTGGTGGCGACCTCCTCCCTGGAACTCGGCATCGACATGGGTCTGGTCGACCATGTCGTGCAGGTCGGGGCGCCACCGAGCGTGTCTTCGGCGGTGCAGCGGGCAGGACGCGCCGGGCACTCCGTCGGCGCGGTCTCCCGGGCCACCGTCTACCCCCTGCACCGTCAGGACGCCGAGGCCGCGACCGTCATCGTCGACCGCATGCTCGCCGGTGACCTGGAGCCGCTGCATGTGGTCACCAACGCCCTCGACGTGCTCGCCCAGCAGACCGTCGCCCGGGCGGCACAGGCCGAGTCGACCGGTGGCGATCCGGTGGACGTGGAGGAGTGGTTCCGCACCGTGCGCCGCGCCCACCCTTACGCTGCCCTGCCGCGGGAGGCCTTCGACGGTGTCATCGAGCTGGTCAGTGGCCGGTACCCCTCGACCGACTTCGCGGAGCTGCGTCCCCGCGTGGTCTACGACGCCACCGCGGGCACGCTTGTCGCCCGCCCCGGGACCAGGCGTGTCGCCGTGACCAGTGGCGGGACGATCCCGGACCGGGGACTGTTCGGCGTGTACCTGCCCGCCGACGGGGAGAACGCCGGAGGACGCCGCGTCGGTGAACTCGACGAGGAGATGGTCTACGAGTCCCGGGTCGGGGACGTGTTCACGCTCGGGGCGTCTTCCTGGCGGATCAGTGAGATCACCCGTGACCAGGTCATCGTCACCCCGGCGGCCGGGCACACCGGACGCCTGCCGTTCTGGGTGGGGGACGCCGAAGGCCGGCCGGCGGAACTCGCGCCGGTGATCGGGGCATCGCGTCGGTCGTGGGGGACCGGTGGCGACGGTGACCTGCGGGCGGCGTCCTTCCTCGACGAGAACACCCGGGCCAACCTCGACATGTTCTACTCCGGGCAGCGGGAGGCGACACAGGTCATACCGGATGAGAAGACACTGCTCATCGAACGTTTCCATGACGAGGTCGGGGACTGGCGCGTCGTCATCCACACTCCCTGGGGCCGGTCGGTGAATGCGCCGTGGGCGCTGGCGATCGGTGCCGCACTCGCGCGACGGTCCGGCATCGACGCCATGGCGGTGGCAGGGGACGACGGTATCGTGCTGCGCCTGCCGTACACCGAGGAGCCGCCCGGGATGGAGCTGTTGACCGGCGGTGCTGACGATGCCTCTCCTGTGGTCGCAGAGGTAACGGACGCGGTGGGCTCCTCGGCCCTGTTCGCCGGGCGGTTCCGTGAGTGTGCCGCCCGTGCCCTGCTGCTGCCGCGGCGCAACCCCGGCAAACGTCAGCCGTTGTGGCAGCAGCGCCAGCGGGCCTCCCAGCTGCTGGATGTGGCCCGGCCGCACCCGGAGTTCCCGGTGATGGTCGAGACGATGCGCGAGTGCCTGCGCGATGTCTACGACCTGCCGGCACTCGAGAAGATCGTCGGCGCGGTCGGGTCGCGGCGGGTGCGCGTCGCCGAGATCACCACGGACACGCCGTCCGCGTTCGCCGAATCCCTGCTGTTCAGCTACACCGGTGCCTTCCTCTACGAGGGGGACTCCGCCGAACGCGCTGCCGCCCTGTCAGTCGACCCGGCGTTGCTCGCCGCGGTACTGGGTGCCCGTGGCGAGGGCCTGGAACTTGATGAGGCAGTGGTCGCCGAGATTGTCGCGGGGCTGCAGTGGCTCGCGTCCGGGCGGCAGGCCCGCTCGGCCGAGCAGGTTGTGGACATGCTGCGTGCCCTCGGGCCCCTGGCCGTCGACGAGGTCGCCCGGCGGGTCGATCCTGCGGTGCCTGGCGGGGTGGACGCGGTGTGCGACGAGGTCCGGGCGATGATCCCGCGCCGGATCTGCGGGGTGAAGGTCGGTGGCGTGCTGCGCTGGGCCGTCGTCGAGGACGCCCCGCTGCTCCGCGACGGGCTCGGTATCCCGGTGCCCCCGGGAGTGGGGGCACCGCTGGAGACGGTCCCCGATGCCGTCGACCAGCTCCTGCTGCGGTGGGCGAGAACGCACGGGCCGTTCACCGCCGCCGAGGTCGCCACCGAGTTCGGACTCGGTGCGGCGACCGCGGACGCTCTGGCGAAGCGCTGGGTGAGTGGCCGACGGTTGGATACCGTGTCCGTCAGCGGGACAGACGGGGAACGGTACGTCGACACCGGCGTCCTGCGCAGGCTGCGCGCCGCGACCCTGGCGAAGGCCCGTGGTGCACTCGAACCGGTGAGCCGGCAGACCTATGCGTCCTTCCTGCAGTCCTGGCACGGGTTGGGCGAGGGGGAACGCGAGGACCTGGCTAGCGTCATCGAGCAGTTGGCGGGTGTCGCGCTGCCGGCGAGTGCCTGGGAGACCGTGGTGCTGCCTGCGAGGATCCCCGGGTATGCGCCTGCGGACCTCGACGATCTCATGACCTCAGGTGAGGTCGTGGTCGTCGGTGCCGGGGCGGCGTCGCCGACGGATCCGCTGGTCATGCTGCTGCCCGCGGACCTGGCGCCGCTGCTGGTCGCTGCGACCGAGGGATCCGATGTGCCGCTCGGGCCGGTCGCGCAGCTGATCCGTGACCGGGTCGCAGGGGGAGGGGCCTTCCTCGCCGCGGAGATCGGGCGTGCGCTCGGGGAGGCCGAGGACTCTCCCGGCAGTCCGTCGCATGATGCGGTGGACGCCGCGATCCGTGAGCTCTTCGACGCGGGCGTCCTCATGCCCGATTCCTTCGCTGCGGTCCGGGCCCGGCTGGCCGGTACCGGGATCACTGACGTGGCTGGTCACCGGGGTGGGGCAGTATCGAAGGGCGCGCACAAGGCGCCGCGGCGCGGACGCGGTCGGGGTTCCACCGCGCGGCTGCGCATGGGTCGCACCACCTTCGCCCAGACCGTGAGGTCGGAGGAGGTCCGTTCGCGCCGGGCGGCGATGAACGCCCATGCCGGGGTACCGGGACGTTGGTCCCTGGTGCCCGCGCCCGGTGGTGCAGCGGCCGACCGCGCGATCGCCCGTGGCGAAGCCTGGCTCGACCGGTACGCGGTGGTGACCAGGGGCTCCGTGATGGCGGAGCACACCGAGGGAGGCTTTGCTGCGGCGTACCGGATGCTCACCGCCTGGGAGGACAACGGCACGGTACTGCGCGGGTATGTCGTCGACGGTCTCGGTGGTGCGCAGTTCGCATCACGGGAGGTCATCGACCGGCTCCGCGAGATCGAGGAGGAGGCGGTCACTGACCCGGGCGTTCCGGTTGTGCTGGCCGCCTCGGACCCGGCGAACCCCTTCGGCGCGGCGGTGCCGTGGCCGGAGGTCTACGGGGCAGGTGGTGACTCTCCCGGTGGTGCCGGGCGACCGACCCGTGGCGCCGGAGCGTTGGTCGTGGTACAGGACGGCCGCCTGCTCGCCCATCTCACCCGGGGAGGACGCAGTGTGCTGCTGTTCTCCCGACCGACACCTGGTGAGGGTGATGGTGCCGGTGGTGGAGGCGCCGGCAGTGCTGCCGTCGCCGCTGATCCGGCGGATGTGCAGGCCGTGGTGACGGGGTTGACGGCTCTCATCTCGGCCGGACGCCTGTCCCCGGTGACCGTGGAGAAGATCAACGGCACCGAGGTCATGGCGCTGGGTACGGCGACCCGGGCGTGGACCGAGGCGGGTGCCCGGTTCACCCCGAAGGGGCTGGTCGTGCGCTGACTCCCGCGCTGACCCACTCCGCACTCTGACGGTCGGATCCTCGAGTGGAGAAGGCGTCCGTCTCAGTCCCGGGACGGGTGCTTCCGGTGCGTGTCCTCGTTGAACAGTGCGGTCATCGCATCGAGGAACCCGATGACCGCCTCGCGCGCCTCGGCGGGGACGCCGCGCGCCACCTCGAACATGGCTTCGTGCATCGGGCCGGCCCACGCGGCAAGTTCCCGGTGGGAGCGCTCAGTCGCGCCCAGGAGGACGGCCCTGCGGTCCTCGGGATGGCTGTTGCGGGCCATATGGCCGGACCCGGTGAGCCGGGTGATGAGCTTCGCTGTGGCAGCGGTGCTGATCCTGAGCTGATCAGCGAGCTCCCTCGCGGTCAGGGGGTGACCGGACCGCTCGGCGGCGATCACACGGCGCAGGGCCTCCAGGTCGGTGCCGTTCATCCGCATGTCCGCGCCCAGCCGACGCCGCATCTCCTGGTCCGCGGTGCGGAACCGGCGTACTGCGGCAAGCAGTGCGACCGGCGGTGCCTCTTCGTCGTACCAGTATTCCCGGGGCATTCACGGGTCCTTCCGCGCCAGATGTGTCACAGGTTTCCCAATATACAAGGCCCAGGATAAGCCCACGGGGGAGGTGGGGAGGGTATTGAGGTATGCGCTTCGCCATTATGCTAACTTGGTTAGCGTTATCGAGAGACAATGTTGACCGGAAGGAGACACCCATGGCCGCCGGGCCCGCCACCACGCTCGTCTGGTTCCGCGACGATCTCCGCCTCGCCGACAACGCTGCACTTCAGTGGGCTGCGCAACGGGGTCAGGTCATTGCGGTCGTCATCGACGAGGATGCCGCTGCCACCGGGGCCCGCCCGCGCGGTGCCGCGGCATCCTGGTGGCGCGACCGGAGTCTCTCACAGCTCTCCGCGCGTCTGCTCGACCACGGTGTCCGGCTGCTCCACCTGGCGGGGGACCCGGTGGAGATCATGACGACCCTTCCCGGCATCCTCGACGTGGACGCGGTCGTGTGGAACCGGCGGTACGAGGAACCGCTTCGGGCCGTCGACCGTCGCGTCAAGGACATTCTGCAGGGCGGTGGCAACGAAGTCCACAGCTTCCCCGGCCACCTGCTCACGGAACCCTGGCAGATCACCACCGGGGAGGGCCGACCCTACCGGGTCTTCACCCCGTACTCCCGTGCCGCGGCGCCGGTCGCCCAGGACGCGGTGGAGCGGTTGGTGGAAGCCACGGCGCAGGCGCCCGATGCACTGCACGGTCCCGAGGGGGATCTTCCCGAGGTTCCGTTCCCCTCGGTCCGGTCGTCGGCCGCTGCGTCGTGGACCGCGACTCTGGCTGCCCACTGGACACCGGGTGAGGAAGCGGGGCAGGCGACTCTCGCTGCGTTCGTGACAGGTGACCGCAGGACGACGGCGACCGGTAGCCCCGGTTACGCCGACGGGCGTGACATCCCGGATTCCGACGCGACCACCAGGCTCTCCCCGCACCTGCGTTTCGGTGAGGTCAGCCCGCACCGGGTGTGGTTCGCGGTGGCCCGTGCCGTGGCCGCCGGTGACCTGCCTGTCGCAGACGGCACGTCACTGCACAGCGAGCTGTTGTGGCGGGACTTCGCGTGGCAGCGCCTCTACCATCGGCCCGATCTCGCGTCCCGGTGTGTCCGTGGACAGTTCACGCAGTTCCCGTGGCGGTGGGACGACTCCCTGCCCGGCGACGCGATGCGCCTCGGTGGCCGAACGGCTCTGGCGGAGGAACTGTCGGCGTGGCGGTCCGGGACTACCGGTATTCCACTGGTGGACGCAGGGATGCGGGAACTCTGGGCCACAGGCTGGATGCACAACCGGGTGCGGATGGTGGTGGGCAGCTTCCTCACGAAGAATCTGCTCATCGACTGGCGGCACGGTGAGCAGTGGTTCTGGGACACCCTCGTCGACGCAGACCCTGCGTCCAACCCGTTCAACTGGCAGTGGATCGCCGGATGCGGCGACGACGCCTCCCCGTACTTCAGGATCTTCAACCCGGAGACCCAACGCAGGAAGTTCGACCCGGAACTCAGGTACGTCAACCGCTGGATCCCGGACCTCGCAGCTCAGACGGAGGGCCGAACGGAGCTGTATCCGCCGCCGCTGGTCGACCTCGGAGAGTCGAGGCGACGCGCACTGGACACCTACGAACAGGTCACCGCTGAGTGAACTGGACCCGTCAACACCAAGGAGATCATGTGAGCACCCTCGTCAACGAACAACCGGTCGACGCGTTGTTGTTCCTGTCCTTCGGCGGACCTGAGCGGGCGACGGACGTCGTCCCTTTCCTGGAGAACGTCACCCGTGGACGAGGAATACCCCGCGAACGTCTGGAGGTCGTCGGTGAGCATTACTTCGCGCTCGGCGGCCGTAGCCCCCTCAACGACCTGAACCGGGAGATGATCGGCAACATCGGGGATGAACTCGCCTCACGTCACCGTGACCTGCCGGTCTACTTCGGCAACCGGAACTGGCATCCCATGGTCGAGGACACCGTGGAACGGATGGCCGACGACGGTATCCGTAACGCGCTCGTCTTCGCGACCTCGGCCTGGGGTGGATACTCCGGGTGCCGCCAGTATCACGAGGACATAGCCAGAGCCCGCCGGGCGGTCCTGGAGCTCGGCAAGACTCCGCCCCGGCTTCAACGGCTGCGGCAGTTCCATGATCATCCGCTGTTGATCAACACTTTCGCCTCCGCTGTCGATGACGCCCGGCGCTCCCTCGGTGACCCGGGTGACCTCAGCGACAGGGTCGTGGACGCCGATCTTGTCTTCACCGCCCATTCCGTGCCGGTTCGTGCAGACCGGGAATCAGGTCCGGCCCAGGGTGATGGCCACCTCTACTCAGGTCAGGTCCGGGAGTCCGCACGGTTGATCCGGGCGGCGTCCTCGTTCCGAGTTGCCACGGACGCTGACGTGGATGTGGTGTGGCAGTCGCGTTCCGGCCCGCCGACAGTGCCCTGGCTGGACCCGGACATCTGCGACCATCTGCGGGACCGGGTGAGCCACGGCAACCGCCGCCCGGTGGTGCTGTGCCCCGTGGGATTCGTTTCGGACCATGTCGAAGTGCTGTGGGATCTGGACACCGAGGCGAAGGAGGTTGCCGATGAGCTGGGGATCGGCTTCCGACGGGCCGCTACTCCCGGACCGACGCGGTCCTTCGCACAACTCGTCTGCGATCTCATCGATGAGGTCGTGGTGTCTGACGACGTATCGAACACCGCAGGTGCAGGCGACCGTTGCGGAACAGTGCCCAATTACGGCGGTGCCGTCAACGGCTCACCGTGTGCGGTCGGGTGCTGCGGGGCCTGAACAGTGGCGGCCCACTCCTGTACGTCGGTCGCGGCGTCCTACAACTCCGTCAGGTCCAGTGAACGGTCCGCGACCGCGACGACGTCGGGATCATGCGTGGCCACCACGGTCACGCACCCCGATGCCGCAGTGACCCGGTGCAGCAGATCGGCGAGCAGCTTCGAGGACACGACGATCTCGCCGGGCCCGGTGGCAGGAGTGCCGTCGGTGATGTCCGGGGTCAGGGAACCGGAGGGGTCCATACCGAAGGTGGCATGTCCACGGTGGTGCTGTCGCTGCCGGTGACTTCGCTGCGGACCATGGAGACCCCGAGGGGTTCGGCGGCCACGTCGTCACGGGAGGTCCAGACCTCCGCATCGTGTCCGGACACGGTGCTCCGGTTGAAGTCCGAGGTTCCCGTGGCGAAGGCCACGGAGTGCGCGTCGAACGGTCTCAGGGCCGAGACGGTGTCGTTGCCGAGGCCGATGGTGAAGCCGGAGACCATTCCCACCAGTGCTGCGACGAAGGCGACGACGACCCCGATCATGGTGAACCGGCCCCAGGCGGAGCGCAGTTCCCGTAGGGCGATGAACACTGACATCTCCCTCCTGCGACATTCTGTCGCTATGTGTGGCGCACCCGCCCCGGACCGGAGGACGCCATTCTCAGACGGGGTCGACCGGGGCGTCGGGGGCAGCTCTGAGTCGGCAGGGCCTGCTGGAGCTCATGCTGACCGGAGAACGCCTGCGTCAGGTTGCAGTGCACATAGGCGATGACCGCGGACCGATCCTCCACGTCAAGCCTATGACCCGCAGTCGTCGCCGGTTGCGGGGGAGTAGTCTCCCCGATGACACGGTCACCGCAGGAACCGACGGATGACTGAACCGACGGAGGTCAGAGAGGAGCCACCCGTGCCCGAAGGCGATTCCGTCCTGCAGCTGTCCAACCGCATGCAGTGGATGGGTGGCCGCCTACTCACCCGCTCCGACATCCGCGTCCCCCGTTTCGCCACGGAGAACCTCGCCGGACGCACCGTCACCGACGTGTGGCCCTACGGGAAACACCTGTTCATGGACATCGGCGGGCGCGTCCTGCACACCCACCTGAAGATGGAGGGCGTCTGGTCGATCCACACCGCCGGTACCCGGTGGAGACGCCCCGGCTACACCGCCCGCGTCGTCCTCGGCTTCGCACCGCAGCATGCCGGCGGCCCGGAGATCGAGGTCGTCGGGCATTCACTGGGTTTCGTGCGTCTCTTCGACCGAGACCGGTACGGGGAAGTCGTCGCCCATCTCGGTCCTGACATCCTCGACCCGGACTGGGCGTCCACCCCGTCGGACGGCATCTCGGGACGCGACGAGGCACTGCGACGCATCCTCGACCGACCCGAACGGTCCATCGGCGCTGCGCTGCTTGACCAGCGCAATGTCGCCGGCATCGGCAACGAGTACCGGGCAGAGGTCTGCTTCCTCGGCGGCGTCGACCCACGGCGTCCCGTCGGAACGGGGGAGGTCGCCACGACAACCGCCGCGCATCTTCTCGACCTTTCACGCCGGGTGATGTGGGAGAACCGCCTGGAACCGCGGCGCCTGTTCACCGGCGACCGACGCCCCGGCATGGGCAACTACGTCTTCGGACGCGCGGAGAAGGCCTGCCGACGCTGTGGATCCCCGATCATGAAGAGCTTCCTCGGCGGGGTGGACGCCGACGGTGACGAGGGCGAGCTCGAACGCGTCATCTGGTGGTGCCCGGTCTGCCAGGCGCAGTGATCTTCCCGACCATCAGCCCCTCGCCGCGTGAACGACCCGACAGGGTGGTTTCCCGCCGCGGACCAACCAGTCGGGTCGGTCACGCAGCAGCTCCGGAGTCGTTTCTGCGGCGCATCGCCCGGTCTACCGCGTTCTCCACGAGTTTCAGCATCGCCTCAGGATCGCGGAGATGGCTCCTGTTGAACCGGAGCACCTCCCAGCCCAGATCACGAAGCGCGTGGAACTGGTCGAAGTCGACCTCGGTCTGAGCCCCCTCGGTGTGGTGGCCCCCGTCGTAGTACAGGGCGATCTTCAACTCTTCACACCCCAGATCAGGAAGGGTCCGGGGTGTCCACCCGGCTCCGGCGTCCGGGAGAAGGTCGACCCGGATCTGTGACTTCCACCGGTATGGCGCCGGCAATGCATCCCGGACGATCAACCGCATCACCGTCTCCATCGGGGACTGTGCCCCGCCATCCGAGAGATCCAGCAACCTGGTCACCACCTTCTGCGGAATGACGCCCTTCACCGTCGTCCGGATCTCTTCGCGGGTGATCCAGGTGCACTGGGCGAAAGCGTCGAGAAACTGCACCGCCATGACATCGACCCGGGTCAGTCCGGGAACATCATGGACCCACCAGGAGTGTCGCCCGGTGATGACCGTCCACAGGCACTGCACCGCCGCGACCTGCGGTGCCACCACCTTCATTGACGGGAAACGAAGACAGGGCGTCCGGGTCTCTGTGCCCGGTGGAAGTCTCAGGAACACCGGACGCAGCGGGTGCAGTGCAGCCTTGGCCGAGGCCAGCGTCCCTTTCGGACGCCTTTCCGCGAGAAGGACAACGGGGGCGCAGTCAGCCCAGTCCCACTTGAGTCCGTACACGGCGACCGCTGCCCACCCACCGACCACAGCCTCGGGATGCACCAGGTGATTTCCCCAGGTTCTGGTGACGATGTCGAGGCCGAAGCCGTCGAACTGAGACGGGTCCCAGTCTTCCGGGGTCGGTATGACGACACCACGTGCGACAGCGGTGTAGCTGTGTCGAAGTGACCAGTCGGTGACATCGTCCCTGGCGGCGACAGTGGTGCGACTGACCGGGACGACCGTCGGCATCACCCGCCATGTGTGTGAAGGCCCCCGGCCCCGAGATCGTTCTCGCTTTCCCATGCTCCCCTGTCCCTGATTGCGCGATGATGGGCCACCCCGGTCCTGCCGGGTGCGGGGAAGTACAGCAGAGGAGGGGCGGACTGTCGAGAAAACCGTGGGTCCCTGTGGACAACTCTGTTCCGGTTTCGGTCGGTACCTGTGGAAAACCGGGGCAGCCGGACGCCAGGTTCGGGAGAGCCGAACGCCGAAGACGACTCGACAGGGTGGTCTACGTCGGGCAGACCACCCTGTCGAGTCGTTCTCGCAAGTGACGAGAGGAGCGGGGCCTGAAGCGACCTACCGCACCTACCCACCTACCGCACCTACCGCACCCGGCGGGACCGGATGAACTCCACCAGGTCGTCGGTGGAGGCGTCGCCGGTGTCCACCGGCAGGGAACTGCCCTCGGTGAGCAGAGGGAGCAGGTCGGAGGCACGCTTCTTACCGAGCTCCACGCCCCACTGGTCGAAGCTGTTCACGCCCCACACCAGCCCCTGGACGAAGGTGATGTGCTCGTACAGGGCGATCAGTGCGCCCAGCACCCGCGGGGTGAGCTTGTCGGCGAGGATCGTCGTCGACGGCCGGTTGCCCGGCATGACCTTGTGGGGGATCAGGGACTCCTCGACCCCGGCCTCGCGCAGTTCCTCCGCGGACCGGCCGAAGGCCAGGACCTTGGTCTGTGCCAGGAAATTGGCCAGCAGCATGTCATGCATGCTCGTCGAGCCGTCGGCGGCGACCATGTCGTCCTGCGGGTTGACGAAGCCGATGAAGTCGGCGGGGATCAGGTGGGTGCCCTGGTGCAGCAACTGGAAGAAAGCGTGCTGTCCGTTGGTGCCCGGCTCGCCCCAGTAGATCTCACCGGTCTCCGTGGTCACCGCCGAACCGTCGAGGCAGACCGACTTACCGTTGGATTCCATCGTCAGCTGCTGCAGGTAGGCGGGGAAACGCCCCAGGTCCTGGGAGTAGGGGAGCACCGCGTGCGACTGCGCGCCGAGCACGCTGGTGTACCAGACCCCGAGCATGCCCATGAGCACAGGCACGTTCATCTCGAGCGGCTCGGAGGAGAAGTGGTCGTCGACCTCGCGGAACCCGGCGAGGAACTCCATGAAGTCACGCGGCCCGATCGCGGCCATGAGGGACAGCCCGATGGCGGAGTCCACCGAGTAGCGTCCACCCACCCAGTCCCAGAAACCGAACATGTGCCTGGTGTCGATGCCGAACTTCGAGACCTCTTCAGCGTTCGTCGACACGGCCACAAAGTGCTTGGCCACCACGGCACGCACGGCGTCCTCGTCGGAGGTGTCGGTGCCGAGCTTGCCCAGCAGCCAACGACGTGCAGCATGGGCGTTCGCCAGAGTCTCCGAGGTGGTGAAGGTCTTCGAGGAGATGACGAAGAGGGTGGATTCGGGGTCCAGTCCGTCGAGCTTCTCCACCAGGTCCGTCGGGTCCACATTGGACACGAAGTGCGGGGTGATGCCCGCCGTCTGGTAAGGGCGCAGCGCCTTCGCCGCCATCATCGGGCCCAGGTCGGACCCGCCGATGCCGATGTTGACGACTTCCTTGACGGTGTGGTTCGTCGAGCCGCGCCAGGCGCCCGAGCGCAGGGCCTTGGCGAAGTCACGCATCCGGCCGAGGACGTCGTGGACGTCGGCGGCGACATCCTGGCCGTCGACCGACAGGTCCTGGTCCACCGGGATGCGCAGCGCGGTGTGCAGCACCGCCCGGTCCTCGGTGACGTTGATGTGCTCGCCGGCGAACATCGCCGCGCGGTGCTTTTCCACCCCCGAGGCCTGGGCCAGGCCGGTGAGCTTCCGCAGCAGCGGGAAATCCACCAGGTTCTTCGACAGGTCTACATGCAGTGGTCCGCAGTCGAACGACAGGTCCCCGGACCGGCCGGGGTCGTCGCGGAACATGTCCCGCAGCGTGGTGTTGCGGATCCGCGCAGTCTCGTCGACCAGAGCGTTCCATTCAGGGAGGGACGTGAGTGGCGTCATGTTTTCCACGGTAACCTACTTTGCCTCGGTCTCGCCGTGGGAGACGCCGCCGCCGAGTGCGGCGAGGACGTCATCGTGCAGCAGACCATTGGATCCGACTGCCGAACCCTGGTCAGGGCCGGGGACGCCGGACAGGGAGGTGAATGTACCCCCGGCCTCCCTCACGATGACGTCGAGTGCGGCGAGATCCCACAGGTTGACCTCGGGTTCCGCGGCCACATCCACGGTGCCCTCGGCGACCATGCAGTAGGACCAGAAGTCGCCGTAGCCGCGAAGCCGCCAGGCCGAGTCAGTGAGGGTGATCAACTCGTCACGCAGGCCGGCGTCCCGCCACCCGGTCAGGGAGGACAGGGAGACTGAGGCGTCCGCCACGTCGGCGACCTTGGAGACGTGCATCCGGCGTGCGGTGTCGGTGCCGTCGGCGCTGAAGGTGCGCCAGGCACCCATACCCTCGGCCGCCCACCAGCGCCGTGCCAGCGCGGGGGCGGAGACCACACCCACGACGGGGACGCCGTCGACGAGCAGGGAGATCAGTGTGGCCCACACCGGAACGCCGCGGACGTAGTTCTTGGTGCCGTCGATGGGGTCCACGACCCACTGGCGTCCGGCCTTTCCGGCATCGCCGCCGAACTCCTCGCCCAGGACGGCGTCCTCGGGACGGTGGGTGGAGATGAGGTCGCGCACCTTCTGCTCGGTGGCGGTGTCCGCGTCGGAGACCGGGGTGAGGTCCGGCTTGGCATGGACCTCCAGATCGCCGGCGCCGAACCGGTCCATGGTGATGGCGTCGGCGGCGTTGGCGATGTTCAGTGCCAGATTGAGGTCATCGGCGTACGTGTGGTTCGGGCTCGCGGCCGGGGGCTGACTCATGGCCTCCAGAATAGGCGGGGGCCGAAATGCCTGCAGTGTGAGCCCGGCGGAATCCGGGGTCCGTGCGGCGTCCCCGGTCTTCCGTCGCCGTGGCCCCCTGCGCCGGGATGGGCACCGGTGGGATCCACGGTGAGCCGGACGTGGTGCGGGAGCAGCCGGTCCGTCCGGGTGATGGCGTGGAGTCGGCCCGGGCACGTCGTCGGTGACGCTCACCCGGCCGAGAACACCACCACGGACTGTCCGAGGACGGGGTAGGGGCCGGTGCCGTCCCAGGTTCCTTCTCCGGTGCTGTCCCCGGTACGACCCGAGGGGGTGGTCTCAGCATCCTGAACCACCCTGTCGGGTCGCTTCCGTGACTCGTTGAGGACGCCGGGACGCGCAGAGTCGAGTTCGAGCGTCCAGGTCCGACTGTTGTCGTCACCACCGACCGGGCCGCCGACACCCTCCTCAACACTGCCGCCCTCGCCTCCACTTCCACCTGAGGGCAGGGACACCTCGGCACCACAGCCGGTGTTCACCACCAGAGCCACGGCACCGCAGTTCGCCTCGCCGTCGGTGTCCCCCGCCGTGCCCCGCAGGATCACCCCGACCGGGCGGCCGTCGGTCGCGTGCCAGTCGGTGTCGGTCATCGGGGTGCCGTCGACGCGGAACCACTCCACGTCCCGGTGCCCGTCGGCGCGGAGCCGCGCCCGTGGCGGTACGCCGACTGACGCAGCACCGGCAGCCGTCGACGAAGAGCAATGAGTTCACGGGTGAAGGCCAGCAGGTCACCGTGGACCCCCGACCAGTCGACCCAGCCGGTGGGGTTGTCCTGGACGTAGGCGTTGTTGTTCCCACCCTGGCTGTTGCCCAGTTCATCACCCGCCAGCAGCATCGGCGTCCCCTGGGAAAGCAGCAGCGTGGCCAGCATCCCGCGGACACGTCGTGCCCGGGCCTCGACCACACCCGGGTCATCACAGGGCCCCTCGGCCCCGAGGTTGTCGGAGAAGTTTTCGCCGTGGCCGTCGTTGCCGTGCTCGCCGTTGGCCTCGTTGTGCCGGTCGTTGTAGGAGACCACGTCGGTGAGAGTGAAGCCGTCGTGGGCGGTGAGGAAGTTCACGGAGGTTGTCGCCGGGGCGACCGGCCAGCGCGTCGGACCATCGAACAGGCCCGCCGATCCGAGCAGCAGGGAACCCAGGTCGGTCGCGCCGGGACTGTCCCCACGCCACAGCCGGCGGATCCCGTCGCGGAACCGGTCGTTCCATTCGGCCCACGGCCAGGGGAACTGGCCGAGCCGGTAGCCGTCCGGCCCGATGTCCCAGGGCTCGGCGATGAACCGGACCTGCGAGAGCACCGGGTCCTGGGCGACGGCGCGGAAGAAGGCGGCATCCGGGGTGAATCCGGCGGAGGATCCCACCCCGACACGTCCGAGGGTGGCGCCGAGATCGAAGCGGAAACCGTCGACGCCGATGTCCGTCACCCAGTACCGCAGACTGTCGGTGACCAGGCGGAGCATCGGTGGACGGTCGACGGCGAGAGTGTTGCCGGTGCCGGAGTCGTCGACGAACTCGGGTCCGTCCATGAGGTGGTAGCCGTTGTTGTCCAGGCCGCGCAGCGACAAGGTGGGGCCCAGTTCGTCACCTTCACCGGAATGGTTGTAGACGACGTCGAGGATGACCTCGATCCCTGCGGTGTGGAGGGTGTCGACGAGTTCCCGCAGTTCCCGGTCCGCGGTGACGCCGCTCCGGTCCGTGGCGTAGCGGGGTTCGGGAGCGAACCAGTTCACCGGCTGGTAGCCCCAGTAGTTCGTCAGCCCGCGGTTGACGAGGAATCGGTCGTCGATGAAGGTCTGCAGCGGCAGCAGTTCCACCGCGGTGACGCCCAGGCCGGTGAGATGGTCGATGACCGCCGGATGAGCCATGCCCGCATAGGTGCCGCGCAGGTCCTCGGGCACCTCCGGGTGCGCGGCAGAAAGACCTCTGAGGTGGGACTCGTAGATGATGAGGTCGGCAGCGTCATGCCGGGGGCGTTCTGGCCGGGATGACAGGGATGACAGGGAGGACACCCCGGGGATCACACATTTCGGCACGACCGGCGCACTGTCCCGTGGGTCGGCGTCCCCGTCATCGGTGAAGCCGGACATCAGCGGATGCCAGGTCAGCGGGGATTCGATGATCCGCGCGTACGGGTCGATGAGCAGCTTGGCGTGGTTGGCGTAGCGGCCGGTGTCCGGGTCCCACACACCGTCGACCCGCAGGCCGTAGCGGTCGCCGGGCCCGGGGCCGGTGATGCGGGCGTAGCGGATTCCGCCGGAACGCCAGGGCAGGGGGACGCGCAGCTCGGTGTCTGTCCCGTCGTCCCGCGCCGTGAACAGGCAGAACTCCACGGTGGTCGCCTCCGGAGCCCACACCGCGACATTCACGGCGTCCCCGTCGACGGTCACCCCGAGCGGTGCAGGTGTGCCCCGTGAGACGGTCAGTCTGCTCACCCGACCAGCTCCCCGAAGAGGTCGGCGTAGCGGGACGCCGAGGTGCCCCAGTCCACCGGGGTGGTCATCGCGGTACGTCGCAGTCGGTCCCAGGCGTCCGCATCGCGGTACAGGTCGGCGGCCCGACCGAGGGCGAAGCCGAGACCACCGGCGTCGATCGTCCCGCCGAGGCGCACGTCACCGAAGCTGAACCCGGTGGCGGTCCCGGCATCGAGATTCTCCGGGGTGGCGTCGGTGACGGTGTCGCGCAGCCCACCGGTCGCGGCGACGAGCGGGAGGGCACCGTAGCGCTGCCCGTAGAGCTGGGTCAGCCCGCACGGTTCGAACCGTGAGGGCACGAGCACCAGGTCCCCGCCCGCGTACATGCGGTGGCTCAGGGCCTCGTCGTAGCCGATCCACACACCCATCGCCCCGGGGTAGCGGGCGGCCAGCTCACCGAGGGCGAACTCATAGCCGGGATCGCCCGAACCGAGCACGGCGACGGTCCCGCCGGCATCGAGGAAACCGGGCAGTGCGTCACACAGCAGGTCGACACCCTTCTGGTGGGTCAGCCTGGTGACGACGACCGCCAGCGGCCCGGGGCGGTCACCGGCAGGGTCCAGCCCGAACTCGGCGAGCAGTGCCCCGCGGTTGGCGTCCTTCCCTGCGAGGTCGGACGCCGAGTAGGGCGTCACCGCGGGATCGGTGGCGGGGTCCCAGGCTGCGGTGTCGATGCCGTTGAGGATGCCGGTCATCTCACCCCGGTCCAGGCGCATCGCCGCGACCCCCTCCAGCCCGAAGCCGAACTCCGGGGTGGCGAGTTCCGTGGCGTAGCTGGGGGAGACGGTGGTGACCCGCGAGGAGTGCACCATCCCGGCCTTCAGCGTGGAGACCAGGCCGTGGTACTCCAGGGATTCCGGGTGGAAGTCCCAGGTCGGCAGCTTCAGCCGGTCGAGCTGGTCGGGGCCGAAGATGCCCTGGAAGGCGATGTTGTGCACGGTCACGACCGTGGGGACGTCACAGTCGGCGTACTTCAGGTAGGAGGGCACCAGCCCGGCCTGCCAGTCATGGGCGTGCACCAGGTCCGGACGCCACCGGTCGGCCGTGCCCTCCACCGCCAGGCGTGACCCGACCCACGACAGCGCGGCGAAGCGCACATGGTTGTCCCCGTGGTCGTGGCCGTCGACGGAGTAGGGGCCGCCGGGCCGGTCGAACAGGTGCGGGGCGTCCAGCAGCATGAGGTCGAGTTCGGTGCCGCCGGCAGCGCGGTACACACCACGCCGTACCGTCGCCGGCCCACCGAAAAGGTCCTCGGTGGCCCACACCCGGCGCAGCGTCTTGCCGGCCTCGGCCAGCTTCGCGAGGACGGCCGGATAGGCGGGCAGCAGGACGCGGGTGTGCCACCCCAGGGGTTCGAGTGCGGCAGGCAGGGCGCCGACGACGTCGGCGAGACCACCGGTCTTGATCAGCGGTGCGCACTCCGAGGCGACGGAGAGGACGCGCCGGGTGCGGTGACGGGGAGACATGCCGGTCACTTCTCCAGTTCGCGGCGTCGGTCGAGCATCGGCCGGGTCACCAGGGTGATGCCGGACTCGGTCCGGCGGAACCATCTGGCGTCCTCCTCCGGATCCTCGCCGATGACCAGCCCCTCGGGGACGACCACACCGCTGTCGACGACGCAGTTCGTCAGCCGGGCGCTGCGTTCGACGTGCGCGCCGGGCAGCAGCACCACATGGTCGAGTTCCGAGTAGGACCGCAGGCGCGTGTTGGTGAACAGCATGGAGTTCTTCACCTCGGCGCCGGAGATGATGCAGCCGCCGGAGACCGTCGACTGGACCGCGGAGCCGCGGCGTCCGTCCTCGTCGTGGACGAACTTCGCCGGCGGCACCAGTTCGGAGTAGGTCCAGATCGGCCAGGAGTTGTCGTAGAGGTCCAGGTCGGGGACAAAGGCGGTGAGGTCGATGTTGGCCTGCCAGAAGGCGTCGACGGTACCGACGTCCCGCCAGTAGGGGCGGGTCTCATGACCGGTCATCACGCAGGACTCGCTGAACCGGTGGGCGTAGGCGGAGCCGTCCTTGACGATCTTCGGGATGATGTTGTGGCCGAAATCGTGGGCTGAGGTCTGGTCGGCGGCGTCCTCCCGGAGAATCTCACGTAGGAAGGACCACTCGAAGACGTAGATGCCCATGGACGCCAGGGACATGTCCGGGTGCCCCGGCATCGCCGGCGGGTCAGCCGGCTTCTCGAGGAAGTCGACGATGCGGCCGGTGACGTCGGTGTGCATGACGCCGAAACCGGACGCCTCCTCCCGTGGCACGGTGAGGCAGCCGACGGTGACCTTCGCACCGGTGTCGACGTGCTGACGCAGCATCAGCTCGTAGTCCATCTTGTAGATGTGGTCACCGGCCAGGACGATGACGTACTTCACGCCGTAGTCGTCGACGATGTCGATGTTCTGGGTGACGGCGTCCGCCGTGCCCGCGTACCACTTCTCACCGGCGACGCGCTGGGACGCCGGCAGGATATCGAGGAACTCGTTGCGCTCGGCGCGGAAGAAGCTCCAGCCGCGCTGCATGTGGCGGATCAGTGAGTGTGCCTTGTACTGGGTGGCGACCGCGATCTTGCGGATACCGGAGTTCAGCGCATTCGACAGGGCGAAGTCGATGATCCGTGACTTTCCGCCGAAGTACACGGCCGGTTTCGCGCGCCGGTCGGTGAGTTCCTGGAGCCGGGAGCCGCGGCCACCGGCGAGGACGAAGGCCATGGTCTGGGCTGTCAGCCGTGGCTGGGCGCCGACGGGCATACCACCGGATTCGGGACGGGGAAGAGCTGCTGTGGTCATGGTGTTTCCTCCGTGATGTCAGGTGTGGAGTCTGGTGTGGAGTCAGGTTTCTCGACGAAGAAGATGGCGGACAGGGGTGGCAGAGTGACCAGGGCGGAGTGTTTCTCGCCGCCACAGGGCACAGCCTCGGTGGTGACGGTGCCACGGTTGCCGACGTCACCGCCGCCGTAGAAGGCCGAGTCGGTGTTGAGCGCCTCGGTCCAGGTCCCGGCGGCGGGGAAGGGCAGCCGGTAGCCGGAGCGTTCCACCGGGGTCAGGTTGAGCACCACGACCACCCGCGGGTCACCCGGGTCGCCGTGGCGTACCCAGGCGAAGACCTCGTCGGCGGCTTCCGGGGTATCCGGGGAACCGGACCCGTCGGCGTCGACGATGAGCCAGTGGAAGCCGCCCGGATCGCCGTCGCGGCGGTACAGGGCAGGTGTGGTCCGGTAGAGCCGGTTGAGATCCCGGACCAGGGACTGCACCCCGGTGTGACCGGCATCGTCCAGGCAGTTCCACTCCAGTTCACCGGCGAAGTCCCATTCGGCGACCTGGCCGAACTCGGTGCCCATGAACAGCAGCTTCTTGCCCGGATGCGCCCACATGTAGCCGTAGAAGGCCCGCATGTTCGCCAGCCTCGCCCCGTGGTCGGGGCCACCGGGCATCCGGCCGTACATCGACCCCTTGCCGTGCACCACCTCGTCATGGCTGACCGGCAGGACGAACGCCTCGGTGAAGGCGTACGTCAGCCCGAAGGTCAGCTGGTTGTGGTGGAACCTGCGGTACAGCGGGTCGCGGCCGAAGTAGGTCAGCGAGTCATTCATCCAGCCGAGATTCCACTTGTAGTCGAACCCCAGTCCGGCGGGGCGTCCGTCGGCGTCCGGTGGCTCGGTGACACCGGGGAAGGTGGTGGATTCCTCGGCGACCATCGTGGTGCCGGGGAACTCGGTGGCGGTTTCACCGGTGGTGTCCCGCAGCATGTCGATGCCCTCGTAGTTCTCGCGTCCGCCCTCGTCATTGGGCACCCACTCGCCGACGCGGCGGGAGTAGTCGCGCCACACGACCGAGGAGACGGCGTCCACCCGCAGGCCGTCGAGGTGGTACTCGTCGAGCCAGTAGAGGGCATTGGCGGTGAGGTAGTTCGCCACCTCCGGGCGCCCGTAGTTGAAGATCCAGGTCGTCCAGTCCGGATGGAAGCCGCGGCGTGGATCGAGATGCTCGTAGAGGGCGGAGCCGTCGAACCGGCCCAGGCCGTGGGCGTCGGTGGGGAAGTGGCCGGGCACCCAGTCGGCGAGCACCGCCAGACCCTTCGTATGGGCGGCGTCCACGAAGGCAGCGAAGTCCTCCGGCGTGCCGTAGCGGTTCGTCGGCGCGTACAACCCGATCGGCTGGTAGCCCCAGGAGCCGGGGAAGGGGTACTCCGAGACCGGCAGTACCTCGATATGGGTGAAGCCCAGGTCAGCGACATAGTCGAGGAGATCCACGGCCAGTTCCCGGTAGGTCAGCGGGGTGCCGTCGGCGTGCCGGCGCCAGGACCCCAGATGGACCTCGAAGATGCTCACCGGCCGGTCCCGGTCACCGACACCGGGTGTGGTCGGGTCGCTACGACGGTTGATCCATGTGGCGTCCTTCCAGTCGTGGCGACCGAGCCGACGCACCACCGACCCGGTCGCAGGTGCCGGCTCGGCACCGAAGCCCACCGGGTCGGCCTTCTGCGGCAGCTGCTCCCCGTGCGCGTCCAGCAGGTCGTACTTGTACACCGCCCCCTCGCCCAGGCCGGGCAGGAACAGTTCCCACACCCCGGTCGACCCGCGCAACCGCATCGGATGGGCGGAGGCGTTCCAGGCGTCGTGGTCCCCGACCACGCTCACCCGGGAGGCCTCCGGGGCCCACACCGCGAAGTGGACGCCGTCGATCCCCTCGTGCGTGGTCACATGCGCCCCGAGCACCTCCCACAGCCTGCGGTGCGTGCCCTTACGGAGCAGCTCCTCGTCGGCCGGGCCGATGACCGGGCCGAAGCGGTAGGGGTCTTCACGGATCTCGGTGGACCCTTCGCCGTAGCCGATCCCCGGCCAGGTCACCCGCAGCCGGTAGTAGGGCAGGATCTGACCGGTGAACACGCCGGGGGCGTCCGGGAACGGGGTCAGGGCCACCTCGTCGGTGTCATTGACCACCGCGACGGAGGACGCGCCGGGGATGTACACCACGACATGGCGCCCGTCGGAGGTCGGACCGAGCACGGCGAAGGGGTCACTGAGGGTGCCGGCGACGATGTGGGCGGCGTCCTCGTCGGTGAGGACAGGGGGTGGTTGTTCCTCACGGGGAGTCACAGCGCACTCCTGACGTCCCAGATCTTCTCCATGTACTCCCGGATCGACCGGTCCGAGGAGAAGAAACCCATCCGCGCCACATTGATCAGGGCCTTGCGCTGCCACTGCGCGGGTTCGCGGTAGACCTCGTCGACCCGGTCCTGGGCGGCGTCATAGGAGTCGAAGTCGGAGGCGACGAGGAACCAGTCGCTGTTCCACATGTTGTCGACCAGCCCGCCGTAGCGGTACATCTCGCCGGGGCTGAACGTGCCCTCGGCGACAGCCTGCAGCACATCGCGCAGTGCCTGGCTCTGGTCGATCGCGGCACGGGAGTGGTCCGGCATCTGCCGCCGCCCGGCGACCTCGTCGGTGGTGAGGCCGAAGAGGAAGAAGTTGTCGGCGCCGACCTGCTCACGGATCTCGACGTTCGCACCGTCCAGTGTGCCGATCGTCAGTGCGCCGTTGAGGGCGAACTTCATGTTGCCGGTGCCGGACGCCTCCATGCCGGCGGTCGAGATCTGCTCGGAGAGGTCGGCGGCGGGGATGAGCTTCTCCGCCATGGAGACGTCGTAGTTCGGCGGGTAGATCACGCGCAGGTGATCGCGGGTGTCCGGGTCGTTGTTGACGACCTCGGCGACATCGTTGATCAACCGGATGATGTCCTTGGCGGCCTCGTAACTGCCCGCTGCCTTGCCACCGAAGATCTTCACGCGCGGCACCCAGCCCCTTCCGCCGTTGGTCGGATCGCGCTTGATGCGCTGCCACCGGGCGATGGTCCACAGGATATTGAGCAGCTGCCGCTTGTACTCGTGCTGACGCTTGATCTGGATGTCGTAGAGGGCGTCCACCGGCACCTCGATGTCGTGGTGCTCCTTCAGCCAGGCGACGAGGCGCTCCTTGGCCAGCCGCTTGGTGTCACCGAAGGCGTCGAGCAGGCCCGGGTCGTCGAGGTGGTCCTCGATGCCGGTGAGCCGGTCGAGGCGGGTCTCCCAGCCCTCGCCGATGGTGTCGGTGACCAGCTGCGCCAGCGGCGGGTTCGCCAGCTTCAACCAGCGACGCGGCGTCACACCGTTGGTGATGTTGAGGATCCGGCCCGGGTGCCGCTGGTCCATCACGGGGAACAGGTCCCGCTTGACCAGGTCGGAGTGCAGGGCGGAGACGCCGTTGACCTTGTGGCTCGTGACGAACGCCAGCTCGCCCATCTTCACGTGACCGTCGCCGATCAGCCCGACCCCGTAGGGGCGCGGCCCGCACAGTTCGATTTCCCGGTGGTCGAGACGCTCGATGATCTCCAGGTGACGGGGCAGGGTCTTCGCCATCAGCCCCAGCGACCAGCGCTCCAGCGCCTCCGGCAGCAGGGTGTGGTTGGTGTACCCGAGGACCTGCGTGGTGATGTCGGCGGCGGAGTCGAAGGCGAAGCCGTGCTCGTCGACGAGCAGGCGGATCAGCTCCGGACCGGCGATCGCCGGGTGGGTGTCATTCATCTGGATCGCCACGTACTCCGGCAGGCGTGACAGATCGGAGTGCGAGGTCAGGTAGCGGCGCAGGATGTCCTGTACCGAGGCCGAGGTGAGGAAGAATTCCTGGGACAGACGTAGTTCCTT
Organism: Corynebacterium sp. UD i78; assembly: GCF_056280545.1. Lineage (NCBI taxonomy): Bacteria > Bacillati > Actinomycetota > Actinomycetes > Mycobacteriales > Corynebacteriaceae > Corynebacterium > Corynebacterium sp. UD i78. The sequence goes on from NZ_JBWCED010000001.1 coordinate 190,999, forward strand.
GCCGCCCTCGGTCGAGTCGTTGGGGTACAGCACCTTCGACAGGGCACGCGCCATGGCCTCATGGTTGGACGCCGCGACGAACTCTCCGGCGTTGAAGCGGTCCAGGTCGAACAGGTCGGCGGTGGGCAGTGCGGCCCACAGTCGCAGCGTGTTCGCCCAGTTGCCGCCGTAGCCGATGACGGGCGTGTCATGGGCGGCGGCCCGGACCCGGGCGCGGGGGTGCCAGATGCGGCGACCGTCCCCGGCATCCTCGACATGTCCGCCGAAGCCGACGTCGTAGGCGGATTCCGGACGGACGAAGTCCCACGGGTTCTCCGTGGCCAGCCAGTCCTCCGGGGTCTCGATCTGGCGGCCGTGGTCGAAGCTCTGCTTGAACAGGCCGTGCTCGTAGCGCAGACCGTAGCCGAAACCGGGGCAGCCCAGGGTGGCCATGGACTCCATGTAGCAGGCCGCCAGCCGACCCAGACCGCCGTTGCCGAGGGCGGCGTCCGGCTCATCGTCGGTGAGCTCGGCGAAGTTCAGGCCCAGCTGATCGAGGGCTTCCCCGACGACGTCACGCAGTCCGAGGTTGATGGTGGCGTCCTCCAGAAGACGCCCGATGAGGAACTCCATGGACAGGTAGTGGACGCGCTTGCGGTCCTCGGCCCAGGTCCTGCGGGTCGACTCGAACCAGGGGGCCACCGCCCGGTCACGGATCGTGTGGGTCAGGGCGAGACGCCAGTCTGTCTTCGAGGCGTGTTCCGGGTCCTTGCCGACGGTGAACTGGAGGTGGTGCAGCAGCCACCAGCGGAAGGTGTCGGCGGTCGGCTCGGGCAGCGTGAGATCGTCTCGTTCAACACCACGGACGGGAATTCTCTCGGACATGGGGCTCCAGGTTGTCCTCAGGGGGACACCGGCGTCACGTTCGGTGGGGCCCGGTGTCCCGACCGGATGGTTTCGTCACTCCACCTGCGATCCTAGGCGAGCCAGCCAGACGGTGCAGTCCACCGGGACCGAGGTGGTGACCACCCGGTCGGCTTGCTGCGATGACCTGCCTGTTCGCCGGAACCGGCCAGTTGTCGGCGCCCAGGTTGGCGACGATGAGAACACCCCCGTCGCCGTGGTCTGCCGTCGTGACTTCCACGGCGACGATGTCTGAGTCGGCATCGGTGCCGGTGTCGGGAACCCGCGCGGTGCCGTCGGCGAGCCCGAGCTCTCTCCGCAGTCGCAGCAGTGAACGGTAGAGCTCCAGGGTGGACGTCGCGTCCCCGGTCTGCCGGTCTACCGCCAGGTCGGCGAAGACCGCGGGCTGCGGCAGCCAGGGAGGCGTCCTCCCGTCCCCGGCCGTGGCCACCTCGTCGGCGGACCAGGGGATCGGGACGCGGCAGCCGTCGCGTCCCAGCTCGGGCTTGTCGGTGCCGTGAGTGCGGAAGAGGGTCGGGTCCTGGCGCTTGTCGTCGGGGATGTCGAGGACCTCGGGAAGGCCCAGTTCCTCACCCTGGTACAGGTACGCCGAGCCCGGCAGACCGAGCATCATCGTGGTGGCGGCTCGTGCCCGGCCCAGGCCGACTGTGCGGTCAGGCTCGGTCACCGGACCGGCGAGCTGGGTGGTCACCTCCTCCGGGGCCAGTGCCAGGCGGGTGGCATGCCGGATGACGTCGTGGTTGGAGAGCACCCAGGTCGTCGGCGCGTTGACGGCGTCATTGACCCGGTAGGACTCACTGATGACCTCACGCAACGCGGCGGCGTCCCACCGGGTGTCGAGGAAGGAGAAGTTGAAGGCCTGGTGGTGCTCGTCGGGGCGGACGTACCGGGCGATCCGGTCGATCGGCTGCACCCACGCCTCGGCGACCATGATCCGCGTGTCTGCGTCTGTGCTGTAGCTGTCCAGGATCCTCCGCCAGCGACGGTAGATCTCGTGGACGCCGTCCCGGTCCCAGTAGGGCATTGAGGTGGACGCCATGGCGGTGTCGTCGGTGCAGACCTCGACATCCGGCAGTCCGGGCGCCTTGATCATCCCGTGGGCCACATCGACCCGGAAACCGTCCACACCCCGGTCCAGCCAGAACCGCAGGACGCCGTCGAACATGTCCCGTACCTCGGGGTTCTCCCAGTTCAGGTCGGGTTGGGAGGAGTCGAAGAGGTGAAGGTACCACTGGTCGCCGCCGGTCGCCCCCTCGGTCTTCGACCAGGCCGCGCCGCCGAAGTTGGACTCCCAGTTGTTCGGCGGGATGTCCCGGGCGGCCGGGTCACTGTCATCGATGTCGCGGAAGATGTAACGGTCGCGCTCCGGGCTTCCGGGCGGGGACGCCAGGGCCGCCTGGAACCATTCGTGCCGGTCACTGGTGTGGTTCGGTACGAGGTCGACGATGATGCGTAGACCCAGTTCATGGGCGGTGGCGATGAGGGTGTCGGCGTCGGCGAGGGTGCCGAAGAGGGGGTCGACATCGCAGTAGTCTGCGACGTCGTAGCCGGCGTCCTTCTGCGGGGAGGGGTAGAACGGCGAGATCCACACGGCGTCCACCCCGAGGTCGCGCAGGTAGGGCAGGTGCGCGGTGATGCCGGGCAGATCACCGAGGCCGTCGCCGTCGGAGTCCGCGAAGGACCGGGGATAGACCTGGTAGATGACGGCGTGACGCCACCAGTCGGTGGGTGTGTGGCTCATGGCGCCACCCTACGTGGCCAGGAACGACCCGGCAGGGTGGTGGTGCTGCCGGAAACCGACCGGTCGAGTCGTTCCCGGCTGAGGAGTTGGCGTGAAGGTGGAGCTCAGCCCTGGGCGTTGAGGATCTCGACGACCTTGGCGACAGAGGCCGGCGCACCGGCGACGGACCAGAGCTTCCCGGCTGTCTCGACCTGCTCGACGCGTCCTCCCGCGCCCTCGACCAGCGCGCGACCCGGCAGCAGGTCCCACGGCAGGACGCTGTGCTGCATCCAGCAGCCGTTGTTGCCCTGCGCCACATTGCCCAGGTCGACGGAGGCGGAACCGTTCCAGCGCACCGTCGCGAACTCCTTGACGACCGCGGTGTAGGCCGCGCCGACCGCCGGATCGGCGATGTCGGTGGGGTGCAGGTAGCCGCCGAGGCAGGTGGCTGACGGGGTGACGTTGAGCGGGGCGTCGTCGAGGCGTCCGACCGGGCGACCGTCGACGGTGGTGGGGAAGTCCGCGCCGCCGAACCAGGTGTAGCCCATCGCCGGACGGTGCACCGCGCCGAAGTGGAGCAGGTCGGGGTCCTCGGGATCGCCCTCGACCAGGGCGAGTGCCGAGCACCAGTAGTCCGAGCCGGTGGTGAAGTTGTAGGTGCCGTCGACCGGGTCGATGACCCAGGTGCGTCCGGACTGGGAGGGGGCGGAGGTGCCCTCCTCACCGAGCAGACCGTCCTCGGGACGCAGGGTGCGCAGCGTGGTGGCGATGAACTCCTCGGCCGCCTGGTCGGCGACGGTGACGACATCGGAGACCGAGGTCTTGTACTCGGTGGTCAGCCCGGCTTCGCGCATCCGCCACGCGAGACGACCGGCGTTGTAGACGAGGGCCTGCGCGAGGGCGGCGTCATCGTCCCGGTCGTGGGCGATGATGAAGGTCTTGGTGATGGCCTGGAGTGCTTCGGCAGGGATCGGTGAGGACTGCGAACTCATGGGGCCATTGTATGGTGCGCCCTGCGACGGGGCCGGTCGGGGGCCGGTCGGGGTCTGCGCGATGGGGTCGGGTGCGGGGCGGTAGAGTAGGCGACCATGCAGCCGGATGTCACCCAAGCGCTCGACCACCTCGACAGCACCCTCACCACCATTGAGAAGGTGCTGGACCTCGACGAACTCGATGACCGTGTCCGTGAGCTCGAGGCGCAGGCCGCCGACCCGTCGCTGTGGGACGATCCGGACCACGCCCAGCAGGTCACCTCGCAGCTGAGCCATGTGCAGTCGCGGCTGAAGAAGGTCCGTGGCCTGCGCTCGCGGCTCGATGACCTGCCGGTGATGTACGAGATGGCCGACGAAGCCGCCACAGAGGACGCCGCCGAGGGTGCCGAGGCCAAGGGACTGGCGGACGCGGAGCTCGCCGAGTTGAAGACGGACATCGAGTCCCTCGAGGTCACGACCATGCTCTCCGGCGAGTACGACGACCGCGAGGCCGTGGTGAACATCCGCTCCGCCGCCGGTGGTGTGGACGCCGCGGACTGGGCCGAGATGCTCATGCGCATGTACACCCGCTGGGCGGAGAAGAACGGCCACAAGGTCGAGGTCTACGACATCTCCTACGCCGAGGAGGCGGGCATCAAGTCCGCGACCTTCGTCGTCCACGGTGACTACATGTACGGCACCCTCTCGGTCGAGCAAGGGACGCACCGTCTGGTGCGCATCAGTCCCTTCGACAACCAGGGACGCCGCCAGACCTCCTTCGCCGAGGTGGAGGTGCTGCCGGTGGTGGAGACCTCCGACCATGTCGACATCGACGAGAATGACGTCCGCGTGGACGTCTACCGGTCTTCCGGCCCCGGTGGTCAGTCGGTGAACACGACCGACTCCGCCGTGCGTCTGACCCACATCCCGACCGGCATCGTCGTGACCTGTCAGAACGAGAAGTCGCAGATCCAGAACAAGGCCTCGGCCATGCGCGTCCTCGCGGCGAAGCTGCTGGAGCGTAAGCGCCAGGAGGAGGCCGCGGAGATGGACGCGTTGCGTGGCGACGGCTCCAATTCCTGGGGCAACCAGATGCGGTCCTATGTGCTGCACCCGTATCAGATGGTCAAGGACCTGCGGACGAACTTCGAGGTCAACGACCCGTCCAAGGTGCTCGACGGTGGCATCGACGGGCTGCTCGAGGCAGGCATCCGCTGGCGGATGGCCCAGCAGCAGGGCGAGGGGGAGTAGGGGTTCGCGTTCTCCCGTCAGTCGGGACGCGGTGCACGTGGGCGGGTGCCTTCGTGTTGGGAAACCCGGCCATGCGCGTGCTGCGTTCCATGTGGTCGGTGAGGCTGTCGCCGTGCTCGCGCTGAGCGAGGCGTCCTTCTGCGGTCTCGTCGGACGCCTGCAGGAGAACCGCAGTGACCTCAGGAGCGTCGCCCATGGTGGCGGCGGAGCGTCCGCCGATGAGGAGGAGTCGGGACGTCATGTCGGCGAGGGTACAGCACGGCCCCACGTCAGGAACTGACCCGGACCGGCGGAATCTGCCCGACGGATCGTGCAGATCCGGGTCAGCTCATGACAGTCGTCGTCGGGGTCCTGGGTAGGCTGGCGTTCCTCTGCTAATGTCTGACCAGTCAGTCAAAGAAACTGTCTGGAGGACGCCGGGAGGCGCCGAGGAGAACATGGCCAGGAAGATCGACCCGGAGAAGGTCGCGCAGAAAAAGGCGGAGATCGCCGAGGCCGCCGCCCGACTCTTCGCGACCAACGGCTTCGAGTCCACCTCCGTCGCTGAAGTCGCCCGAGACGTCGGCACCAGCCCGGCCAGCATCTTCTACTACTTCGACGACAAGGCAGCGTTGTTCCGGGCCCCGTTCGAGGCCGACCTGCCGGCGGCGGAGAGGTTGATTGAGGCGCACAGAGAGTCAGCCGACCCCCTGGCGTCCATTCTCGACATCCTCAGCGAACTCTCGAAAGACGCCGCGTACCCCTACGCCCAGGGGATGCTCATTGAGTCGCTGCGCAGGATGGGGCATGACCCTGACCTCGTCACCGCGTCTGAGAAGGTCACCGCAGTCCAGCGCAAGGGTCTCACTGATCTCATCCGACGATCCATCAACGCAGGTCAGGTCGATGAAACCCTCGATCCGGACCACACCGCAGGCTGGCTGATGACCATTGTCGACGCCTGTTACCTCAACGCCGAACCCGGCCACGATCCGTCACCCGAGGTGCGACGCACCGCGCAGGGCTACCTGCGACCGGGCTACCTGAAAGATTCCGACCATGTCTGAACGGCCTGAGAAGTTCGAGCCCACCACCGTCACCATCCCCGCCTGGTACCGGCCGGTCTTCACCGTCATCGGTGCCGTTCTCGGACTCGTCCTGGCATTCCTCGTCGGACCGCTGGTCAGCTGGCTCGTCGACATGTTCGACAGTGCTCCGTTGCTGCTGCGCGCGCTCGATCAGCTGTCGCTTGCCTGGGTGCTGCCGATTCTCGTCGCCGTCGGTGGAATCGCCGGCTTTGTCATCTGCACCTCGTGGATGGATGATTCGGGTGCGATCGAGGTCGCTGACTGGGGCATCACCCTGCACCGCAAAGGCGACGACCGGTTCCTCTCCAAGGACAGGATGACGCTGCTGGTGGCGTCCGAGAAGGAACTGGTGGTTCTTGACGGGGACGCTGAGCTCTACCGCGGCGGCATCGAGGACGAGATGGTGCCGGGGCTGCGTTCCGCACTGGCGGACCACGACTACCCGCCGCTGGTGGACGCCGACCCCTTCGCCGCCGATTTCACCGACTGGGTCGACGGGGACGGACGCAAGGACACCGCGGTCGATGATCTGCTCCGCGCCCGCCGACGTGCCCTGTCGGACAAGAAGGACGGGGAAGCGGAGGCTGCACTGGAGAAGCTCCGCGCCGCCGGTGTCGCCGTGCGTGACCGCAAGGGACGCCAGCAGTACCGGCTGGTGTGACCGCTACCCCGTCAGCTTCTGCTGTACATCGGGGGCAAGGCGGGCGACGACCTCATCCAGTGGTTCCTCGGCGATCAGGGGGATGTGCAGCACGTAGCGGCATACGGCCACGCCGAGGATCTGGGGAGCGAAGGTCGGGAACCTGCCGATGAACTCTGAGGTCAGGGCTCTCCCTGACCGGCCCTGGAGGCTGGCGACCATGGAGTCGACGAACAGGGGCGCAAGATCCTCGGAGGCGACGGCGGAACGGAACAGTGTCTGCAGGACCGGCCCGGTCCCGGGGGACTCCCAGAGGTTGAGGTAGGCGCGGACGATCCGTTCTCCGACGGAGTCGGTCGGGCCGTCGAGGGCGTCCAGTATCCGATCGCCGAGCTCGCTGCGGTCCACCACAGCCGCGGTGAACAACTGCTTCTTGCTTCCGAAATAGTGCCTGATCAGGCCGGGATCCACCTCTGCCTGTTTGGCGACGGCCCGGACGGAGGTTGCGTCATACCCCCGGTCGGCGAAGGACTCAAGTGCTGCCGCGAGGATCGCCTCCTTGGTTCCGGAGTCGCCGGTGCGGCGTCCGGGCCTGCGGATTCCGGTAGTCTGACCTGCCATGATTCAGTAATTCCTCACGTGGGGAAATGCGTGTACGCTACCGGACAGGCTATATCGGCCCACCCTGGGGCTGCGAATACCGGACACCGCACCCGACAGAGAAGGCACACCATGTCGTCATCAGACCCGGCCACTGAGAACCCCGTCATCGAGGTCCGGGGCCTCGACAAGTTCTTCGGGAAGTTCCAGGTACTCGACGATCTTGACCTCACCGTCGACCGCGGGGAGGTCCACGGCTTCCTCGGCCCCAACGGGGCCGGCAAGTCCACCACGATCCGCGTCCTCCGCGGACTGCTCAAGAGCAACGGGGGCACCGTCCGCCTGCTCGGCGGCGATCCGTGGACGGACACCACCGAACTGCACCGACGTCTCGCCTATGTCCCCGGCGACGTCACCCTCTGGCCCGGCATGAGCGGTGGCGAGGCCATCGACCTGCTCGGGAACCTGCGCGGTGGCCTCGACGAGACGCGGCGTAAACACCTGCTGGACCGGTTCGAGCTGGATCCCACCAAGAAGGGACGCCAGTACTCCAAGGGCAACCGTCAGAAGGTCGCGCTCGTCGCTGCGCTGGCCTCCGATGCCGAACTTCTCATCCTCGACGAACCGACCAGCGGCCTCGACCCGCTGATGGAGAACGTCTTCCAGGAGGAGGTCGCCGCCGCTGTTGACCGGGGTGTCACCGTGCTGCTGTCCAGCCACATCCTCGCCGAGGTTGAGAACCTCGCCGACCGGCTGAGCATCATCCGCGACGGTCACATGGTGCGCACCGGCACCCTCGACGAACTCCGGGGGGACGCCCGGACCACCGTCCGCGCGACCCTGGACTCCATCCCGGAGAAGGGCATCTCCGGACTCCACGACGTCGACGTCGACGGCCACCACCTCACCGCCACCGTCGACCCGTCCGATCTCGGGGACGCGATGACCGCGCTGTCCTCCCACGGGATCACCGCGCTGAGTGTGGAGCCGCCGTCACTGGAGACCCTGTTCCTCGGGCTCTACGGCGAGGATGATGCCGCATGACCGGCACCGGCAATCTGTTCAAGGCCCTGCTCAGGTACGACGGGCGGCTCCTGGCGCCCTGGATCGTCATCGTCACCTTTATCGCGGCGTCCACCCCGGTGATCTTCGGCTGGCTCTTCTCGAGCCAGGAAGACAAGATGCTGCTCGCCTCGTCGATCGGCTCGAATCCGGCGCTCACCCTGATCTTCGGCACCGCCGGTGACCTCACCACCACCGACGGCTTCACGGTCTGGCGTGGTCTGACCCTCGGTGGCTTCCTCACCGCACTCGGTATCGTCCTCGCCGTCACCCGCGCGACCCGCGCACAGGAGGATTCAGGGCAGGCCGAGCTGCTGGCGTCCGGCGTCCTCGGCCGCGGTGCCCGGCTCATGGCCCCTGTGGTGCTGGCCGTGCTCGCGGGCCTCGCGATCGGCGTCGTCGCCGGTGCGGCGATCGGTCTGTGCGGCGCGAGCTGGGGGACCGCCCTGCTCATGGGTGCGACGTTCACCGCCGCCGGCTGGATGTTCGGTGCCTGGGCGGCGGTCTCCGCGCAGCTCGCCTCGGACTCGCACGCGGCCAACAACATCGGCATCGGTGCCCTGGCCGTGCTGTTCCTGCTCCGCGGTGCCCTCGATGCCCTGGACGCGCCGGCCTGGACATCCTGGATCAATCCGCTCGGCTGGCTGTCGGAAACCCATGCCGGTGAGGAGGACGCCCGGTGGTGGCCGCTGCTGTTCGCCGTCGCCCTCGCCACCGTGCTCTGTGTCGTGGCATTCCGGCTGCACGGCAGCCGTGACTTCGGACAGGGCGTCATCGCGACGAAGCCCGGTCCGGACCACGGCACGATCCGTGGCCCGTGGGCGCTGACCTGGCGGCTGCACCGGGGCGTCATCTCGGTGTGGGTGGTCATGTTCCTCGTCCTCGGCATCGTCTTCGGGTACATGTCCGACTCGGTGGAGGAACTGCTCAGCGGCGGCGGTGGTTTCGCCGACGTCTTCACCGGTGGCGCCACCGATCCGTCGCTGATGACCCGGTCGTTCCTGACGATGATGCTCAACCTCGCCGGGATCATCGCCTCCGTTCCGGGCGTGCAGATCATGAACCGGCTGCGGACCGAGGAAGAGGAGTTCCGGATCGAACCGTTGCTGGCCACCCCGCTGACCCGGGCGCGGATGTTCCTCGCCCCGGTCTTCATGGCGCTGCTGGTGACGGGAGTGCTGAACCTGCTCGCCGGTACGGTGGTCGGCCTGTTCGTGGCGAACGGCGACAGTGGTGTTACCTTAGGTGAGACTCTCCTGCAGGCCCTGGTGACGGTGCCGGCGATCTGGGCTGTCGTCGGCGTGGCCGTCCTGGTCATCGGCGTCCGGCCGCAGGTCAGCATCGCCGCCTGGGTCGGCGTGGTGGCGTCCTTCGGGCTGACACTGCTCGGCCCGACCTTCAAGCTGCCGAACTGGGTCCTGGGCATCAGCCCCTTCCACCACGTGCCGACGATCGGTGCGGACGGGGCAACCTGGACGGGCCTGATCGTGGTGGGCATCGTGGCCCTGGTGCTGACGGGGGTCGGGCTGGTCGGCTACCGGCACCGCGACATCGTCTGATGGCTCAGAGCGGGATGACCTCGAGTTCGCCGAGTTCGGCCAGCGGATCGAAGTCACGGTCCTGTGTGTAGACCGGAAGACCGTTCGCTGCGGCGATGGAGGCGATCCACAGATCATTGACGTTGATGCGGCGTCCGGCCTCCAGTTCCGCGAGGGTGATGACCGATACATAGCCCTCATCGGGAAGCCGGGCCGTATCGAGGGGGTGTCCGGATTCCCTGGTGATGAAGACACTCGTGTCCAGCAGACCGCGGGAGCCTGTTCCGCTCATCGGACGGGTCCGAGGTCATCGGTTGTGTCTCCGGCGAGAACCGCAAGTTCGTCCCGCAGGCGGGAATCTGCCTGGTGAGGTCCAAGCTCTGCCGCGAGTTCAGCGCGGGTGAAGAAGACCGGTCGGCCGGGGGGGGGGACAGCGGTGCGATCTCCGCGACCGGCCGACCATGTCGGGTGACGGTGATGCGTTCGCCGTCTGCGACGCGGCGAAGCACATCACCGGTGTGATTGTGCAGATCGCGCGAGGCAATGTGTGTCATGTGCGCAGCTGTAGCCACCTGCGCACACATCGGGTACCCCCTACACCGGGTACTCCATCGGCGCGCCCGGCCCCAGCGGGATCCCCAACGACCACCAGAGCACGAAGAACAGGAACCAGCCGATGAGGATGGCCAGGCAGTAGGGGATCATCATCGACATGACTGTGCCCAGCCCGGCCTTCCTGTAGTAGCGCAGCACGAAGGCGAAGGCCATGGCGAAGTAGGGGTTCATCGGGGTGACGACCGCGGTGGCGGAATCACCGATGCGGTAGAGCATCTGGGTGACTTCGGGGGAGATGCCCAGGTACATCATCATCGGCACCACGATCGGAGCCATCAGTGCCCACTGCGCCGAGCCGGAGGTGATGAGCATGTTGATCAGGGCGACCATGACCACGAAGCCGCCGAGCAGGACCACCGTCGGCATGTTCCAGCTCTGCAGCAGGTCGGCACCCTTGATCGAGACCCACACACCGATATTGGACGCGGTGAACCAGGCGACGAACTGCGAGACGACGAAGAAGAGCACGAGGATGGGCAGCATGGACTCCAGGCCGCGCTCCATGAAGACCGGGATATCGGTGGTCTTCGTGATGGTCTTGCGCGACAGGCCGTAGACCACGCCGAGGATGAAGAAGATCACGGCGATCGGCACGGCGATGCTGGTGATCAGGGGGCTGTCCATGACCTCTCCACCCTCACCCTGCAGCGGAGAGCCGGAGATGAACAGCAGCGCGAAGTAGGCGGCGAGGCAGAGAGCGAAGACGATGCCGGTGAGCTTCAGGGCACGCTGCTCGCCGGGGTGGAGGGTGAGGTCCTTGATCTCGTTGCCGTCGTCGTCGGTGAAGGCGACGGTGGAGTAGTCGACCTCGTCGTGGTTGACGATCTGGTGGATCTTCCTGTCCATGAAGAACTCGGTGACCGCGGTGATGATGCCGGCGAGGACTATCGAGGAACCGATGACGAAGTAGTAGTTCGACAGCGGGTTGACCTCGTAGTCGGCGTCCACGATCTGTGCGGCGGAGGTGGAGATACCGGACAGCAGCACATCGGTGATGTTGAGCAGCAGGGAGGCGTCGAACCCGGCGGCGGAGCCGGCGAAGGCGACCACGGCACCGACGACGGGGGAGCGGCCGAGGGCGTTGAAGGCCATCGCGCCGAGCGGGATCATGATGATGAAGATGGCGTCGGACGCGACGGAGCCGGTGACGGCGGTCAGGGCGACGACGAAAGTCAGGGTCCTGGGGCCGGTCCTCGCGACGACGGAGCGGACAGCCGCGGAGATGAGCCCGGAGTGCTCGGCCACGGAGACACCCAGCATGACGGTGATGATGACGCCGAGGGGCGGGAAGCCGGTGAAGTTGTCGACCGCGCCGCTGACGATCTCCTTGAGTCCGTCGCCGCTGAGCAGGTTGGTGACCTCGACCTTGTCGCCGGTCTGAGGGTCGGTGGCCTCCATCCCGATGAGGGAGCCGAGCCAGCTGAGGACGAGGACGAGGCCGCCGAGGCAGACGAAGAGCCAGAAGGGGTTGGGCAGCAGGTTGCCCATCCGCTCGACGACGCCGAGGAGACCCGGTGTCCGCGTCTCTCCGGAGGAGGTCTTCTCCGGTGGTGACGGGGCCTCCGGAGGCGGAGGCCCGGCGTCGTGGCTGAGGTTCTCTACGGAATCCTGCTGGATTTCTGAGGGTGTAGGCGCATCACTGTCAGACATTTCTGCAGAGTATCAACGGGGGTGCCCTGTCGCACGGGAAAGCAGTCCAATCCGGACGCCACATCAGTCACATCTGTTTCATCAGTCCCATGCGACCAGGTAGGGTAACCGACGTGATCACTTTCGAGAAGGTCAGCAAGACGTACCGCGGGTCAGGTCGGCCCGCGCTGAAGGATGTCTCGGTCAGCATCGACAAGGGAGAGTTCGTCTTCCTCATCGGTCCGTCCGGCTCCGGAAAATCGACGTTCCTGGAACTCATGATCCGCGAGGAGATCGCCGACAGCGGCACGATCAGCGTCGCGGACTACCAGGTCAACACGCTCAAGGCCCGGGACGTGCCGAAACTGCGTCAGCGCATCGGCTACGTCTTCCAGGACTTCCGGCTGCTGCCGAAGAAGAACGTCTTCGACAATGTCGCCTTCGCCATGCAGGTCATCGGCAAGAAGAAGGAGGAGACCGCCACCGCCGTGGCGCGTGCCCTCGACCTCGTCGGGCTGTCCGGCAAGGAGAACCGCCTGCCCAACGAACTCTCCGGCGGTGAGCAGCAGCGCGTCGCCATCGCCCGTGCCGTGGTCAACCGCCCGCTGATCCTGCTCGCCGATGAGCCGACCGGCAACCTCGACCCGGACACCTCCACCGAGCTCATGGGGCTGCTCAGCCGCATCAACCGAGACGGCACCACCGTGGTCATGTCCACGCACGACAACACGGCGGTGGACTCGATGCGTCGTCGCGTCCTCGAACTGTCCAAGGGAAAGCTCGTCCGCGACGACGCCCACGGCGTCTACGGCGTGGGACGCTAGGGGAGGAGAGAACCATGAAACTCGGATTCATTCTCAAGGAGGCCTTCGACGGCTTCCGGCGTAACGTCACCATCACCGTCGCCATGGTCATCACCACGGCGATCTCCCTGGCCCTGGTCGCGACCGGCGTCCTGCTGACCAACATGACCTCCGACACCAAGGAGATCTACCTCGACCGCATCGAGGTCATGGTCCAGCTCGACGACCACACCTCCGGTACCGACACCGACTGCTCCGGCACCGAGTGTGCCGCGGTGAAGGAGAAACTCGACTCCAATGACGAGGTCGAGGCCGTCACCTTCCGCAACAAGGACCAGAGCTTCGATCGCTTCGTGGAGCTGTTCAAGGACTCTGACCCGCAGCTCGTCGCCCAGACCAGCCCGGACGCCTTCCCTGCGGCCCTGCACGTGCGGCTCGCGGACCCGCTGGACACCTCCGCCATCGACGAGATCCGTGACATGCCCGGTGTGGCGACCATCGTCGACCAGGGCGATGACCTGCGCGGCGCAACCCGCAACCTCGACTCGATCCGGAACGCCAGCTTCATCCTCGCCGTGGTCCAGGGCATCGCCGCGATCCTGCTGATCATGAACATGGTGCAGATGGCCGCCTTCCAGCGACGGACCGAGGTCTCCATCATGCGGATGGTCGGCGCGACCCGCTGGTACACCCAGGCACCGTTCGTCATCGAGGCGGTTCTCGCCGCCCTGCTGGGTTCGGTCCTGGCCGTGGTCGGCATGTTCGCCGGCAAGCAGCTCGTCCTCGACAAGGCACTGAAGTCGCTCTACGACTCCCACCTCATCGCACGCATCGACTCCTCGGACATCTGGACCATCGCGCCGGTGGTCATCATCGTCGGCGTCGTCATCGCAGCGGTGACCGCACAGGTGACGCTGCGCTGGTACGTGAAGAAATAGTGGTGACCGGGTAGTATTGCCCGGGTTATGGCGAAGAAGAGTACGCCGGTGGACTCCGGCAAGGGCGCGGGCAGGAAGGCTGCCAAGGCGAAGGGGACGCCGGGCGGCAAGGGCGGCGGCCCACTGGTCGTCGCGACCAACCGTAAGGCGCGGCACAACTTCAGGATCCTCGAGACCTACGAGGCCGGCCTGGCCCTGGTGGGTACCGAGGTGAAGTCGCTGCGTGAGGGCAAGGCGTCCCTGGTGGACGCCTTCGCCACTGTCGACGACGGCGAGATCTGGCTGCGCGGTCTGCACATCCCCGAGTACACCCACGGGACCTGGACCAACCACGCGCCGCGGCGTACCCGCAAGCTGCTCATGCACCGCGGCGAGATCGACTCGATCATGGGTAAGGTCCGCGACGGCAAGAACACCCTCGTCCCGCTGCAGATCTACTTTTCGGGAGGACGCGCCAAGGTCGAGCTCGCGCTGGCCACCGGAAAGCAGGACTACGACAAGCGCCAGGACATCAAGCGTCGCACCGAGGAACGTGAGGTCACCCGCGAGCTGGGACGCCGCGTCAAGGGCATCAACGCCTGACGGTCGGCGCCGCCCGGCGGGTGGACCTGCTCAGGAGTCCCAGATCGGCCCGAACGCTGGCACGCCCCGGCTCTCGAACCCGCGCACGACACGGTCGGTGACACCGGTATTCGCCACACAGATCACCGCGTCCGCCCCGGTGGAGACGAGTGCGTCCCCGTAGGTGTCTCGGGGTTGCTTCGCCACCCACACCAGCCGGGTGCCCTGGGTGTCTGTGAACAGGTGTCCGGGGACCGGCCCGAGACCACTGCCCGTCGCCACGTGCAGCACCCGGGTGAACAGCTTCTTCGCTGTCGCCACATCCACCGTCGGCACACCCTTCACCCAGCCATGCGTCGGCGGATTGTCGATGAAGTCTGCGGTCCAGTTCCCGGCCCGGGAGACGACCATCCGGTACCCGGGCTCACCGGGGACGGTGGGGACACAGGCGAAGGGGTGCCAGCCGAGCAACGGACGCCGGCTGATCGCCCGGGTCGTGTCCACCGCAGGGACATACCGGTGCCCCGGCCGGACCACGGCAGCATGGTCGGAGGGGCGATCCACGGACACGGGGACGCGGCGCAGCAGCAGCCAGGGCCAGACAGCGAGGCAGGTCGAGACGGCCAACATCCAGAAGTGCGGTGAGGCCAGCAGTGTTACAGCGGCATCCTGGGGACCGCCTTCCCGGTGGGCGAGCAGGGCGGCGTTGATCCAGCCGGGGAGGAGGACGGCCCAGGCTCCGAACCGGTGGGAGGCCTCGAAGATGTCGTGGTGCCGCTTCCGGAACTCCGGGGTGGCGAGAGCGCTCACCGTGACGAGGGTGAGCAGTGCGAGTCCGGTGAGGAAGAAGATCAGGTTGGCGGTGAGGTGAGCCGTGTCGTGCAGTAGTCGGCGATGCCGATCCCGAGGACGACGGTGACGGCGTCGTCGGCGTGGAATGCAGGGGGCGCCCGATGCGGCACGGAGCCGCAGATGGGGTCCTGACCGTCAGTGTATCCGTGGCGGAGCCGGGACGATGGTGACGGAGGGAGTCTGAGGGAGGCTGAGGGAGTCTGAGGGAGGCGGATGGAGGCGGATGGAGGCGGATGGAGGCGGATGTGGTGCCGCCGGGAATTGAACCCGGGTGCGGTGGGTTATAGTCTGTAGATCCTGCCGTTGATCGAGCTTTCCGGCGGCAGGGGATGCAGACTTCCGGTGTAACCCGGGGGTTCATGAGGGGTCGATCAGGTTTCGACTTCGTGCATTGAGCCAGGGGAAGCGTGCCGGTGCAGGCTAGAGACCACCGCAAGCGTCGCAGCAACCAATTAAGCGCCGAGAACACTCAGCGCGACTACGCTCTCGCTGCCTAATCCAGCGAAGCGTGTCTGTCGGCCCGGGGTCTGTTCCCCCTCCGGTCACCGGCATCGTTCCGGGAACTCACCTGACGGCCCCGTCATCCGGACCGTCAGGGACATTTCAGGGTGACTGGGCTCATCGTCCGGGCAGGTCTGCGTGACCCGGAGAGCCGAGCAGGGATAGAGCGGACTGCGCACGGAGAAGCCCTGGCGAGGTCGCGAAGGACCCGGGTTCAATTCCCGGCGGCTCCACGACTAGACCCCCTGACCAATTGCAGGTCAGGGGGTCTTTCTCTGCGCTGTCGGCTGTGGGGCGACGGGGTAAGGGTCAGCCCGACCGGTGCCGCAGACATGAAGCCCTGGGGTTTCGGCTCGCTGAAAGGAGTCAGGCGAAGCCGGGGGTCATGCCGCGACCGAAGCCGCGGAACCCTCCGAAGCCTTCGTGTCCCCGGCCGTCGCGGTGTCCACGGCGTCCACGGTGTCCATGTCCGCTCCGGTACTCGCGGGTCTCGCGGTACTCCCGGAACTCCGCCTCATCGCGACGGTGGGGACGCTCGCCGTCGGGCCGGCTGTGTCCACGTCGACCGCGCCCGGGGCCGTCCTCAGGCTCACAGTTCGGCCCACCGTGGGGTCCGCCGTGGGGTCCACTGTGTGGACCAGGTCCGACCCCGGGGCCGAACCCGGGACCGCGACCGAACTCCCGGCCCGCCTCGCGGAAGTGCCTGGCCCGCTCGCCGATCTCCGGATACTTCTCCTCCAGTGCATCGGTCACCTTGGTGGTGAGGGTGCACCACGTCTCCCGCTCTTCATCGGTGAGTACGTCGAACGGATCCTCTCCGGTGGACGCGTCGATCTCGGACGCAGCCTCGCGACCGGTCTCGGTGAGCTCGATGAGGAAGGACCGGCGGTCGTTCTCATCGCGCTCCCGGGTGACCAGTCCCGCGGTCTCCAGCTTGGCGATCAGTTCGCTGAGGGACTGGGGGCGGACACCGAGCATGTAGGCGAGGTTCTTCTGGGGGAGCGGGGACTGCAGGGCGAGGATGCCGAGCACCCGGCCCTGGCCGGAGCGGATCTCCCCACGGAAGCCGCCGCGTCCGCCGCGTCCGCGGCCGCCACCGTGCCCCCTGTGTCCTTCGTGTTCCTCCACGGTGCCGTCACCGCGGCGTCGTTCCCGGTCGGCGGCGCGCATGAGCACGAACAGCCGGGCGGCGAGTTCGGCGGTGTTCCCGGTGGTGTTGTTGATGTCAGTCATGATCTCTCCTTGAGTTGTGTAGGTACCTGACTATCAACATGATACGCAGGTACCTGACAAAGTCAACAGGCACCTGACTAATTATCGATATGCGCAGGTCACCGCAGATATGTCGACGCCCGCGTCCTCTCCGGAAGTGGAAGATGACGCGGGCGTCGGACGATGCAGTGTGCACTGCGGGGGACGAGCCCCGTAGGTCAAGTCCTACATGTGCGGCTTGACCAGGTCAGCGATGAGCTGGCTTCCCTTGTCGGAGGGGTGGAAGAGGAAGTTGTAGTTCGGGGTGGTGGTGTCCACCACGCCGGCCACATACCGCTCGGCGTCCGGAGTGGAACAGGTGTCGTGCCCGGCCGAGGCGGCACGGACGTCGACGAAGGTCGCTCCGATCTCACGGGCGGCGTCACGCTGGGTGGCCTGCAGCCACCGCTCCACATCGCCCAGCACCGGCACGGGCAGACCCAGCGGGAACTCGGGGATGACGTTGAGCGGGCAGACCATGCTGTTGCCGCTGATCTGCAGCATGCCCGGCATCACGATGTTCGCGTTGGGGGCGTAGTTGCGGATCTTGTTCGCGATGGCGTGCATGTCCCGGATGTAGGTGGAGCGAACCACGCCCGGATCGAGGAAATTGTTGCCGTCGTGGAAGTAGCCCCACGGGCCGTAGTTGTTCATGCCCACGGCGACGGCCACGGTGCCGGTCCCGCCGTTGAGGGCGCCGGCATTCCTGGCGGCCTCGATGCGGTTGATCACGTCACCGGTGGTGTGGCCGTTGCAGGACCAGTCGTTGAGTACGCGACCGGTCTGGGCCGCCAGCTTCCGCGGCCAGTTGTTCGGGGACTGCACGCAGCCGCCGGTACGGGGGTAGTTGTCGTCCGGAGCCAGGCCGTAGGTCACCCAGAAGTCCGGGTTGGAGGCGTAGGAGTCGCCGAAGACGGTCAGGGCGCCCGGAGCGGCCTCCGCGGTCGG
The DNA here is from genome assembly GCF_056280545.1 of Corynebacterium sp. UD i78. Taxonomy (NCBI): domain Bacteria; kingdom Bacillati; phylum Actinomycetota; class Actinomycetes; order Mycobacteriales; family Corynebacteriaceae; genus Corynebacterium; species Corynebacterium sp. UD i78. The sequence goes on from NZ_JBWCED010000001.1 coordinate 208,849, forward strand.
GGTGTCGTTGCCGGACACGGCCAGACCGCCGGCGATGAGGGCTGCCGCGGAGACGGTGGCCGCCACCGTCCCGGCGATCCGCCGCCGGATGCGGGAAGCAGGCTTGTCGGTCTTGTGGCGCGCGTGCATGAGTGCCTTTCTCGAAACGTCAGTACAATTGTCATACCATCGCACATTCGCCCGGGAAAGTTACCTCCGTTGATGAAAACCCTGGCCAGCGACTATGTGGCGGGGGAGGGAAAGTGTCGCCGAAATCACCCCTGCAGACAACCGGTTCCAGTTGTGGAGGGTCCCCTCACCCCATAGATTCATCACCTATGCGCCTTTTCCCGAACCGTCGTCGTGCGACCGTGGCCGCCGCGACCGCTACCGTCCTCGCAGCCGGTGTCAGCCTGCTGACCGCCCCCGCCGCCGGGGCATCCAGTGTCTCCCTCGGACCGGTCGCCACCCCGGTCCTCCCGCGGTGCGAGCCGAGCATCGTCATCATCGTCCCCGGCGGCGGTAACTCCGTGGAGGGCATCCCGGAGAACCTCCCGGTCGGCGGATACACCGCGGACATGGGGGCGCGGGTCGACCAGATCGGCCGCTCCACCAGCCGCACGGTCTCCTACAACTCCGGCGCCTTTGTCGCCCGTGACTACCTCGACGCCGCCGCGGACGCCACCAACCAGACCCGGGACCTGGTCCGACGCACCGCCGCAGAGTGCCCCGGTGCGAAGATCAGCCTCTACGGCTACTCCCTCGGGGCGGACGCTGCGGCCCATGTCGCCGCCGAGATCGGTCAGGGCAACGGCCCGGTCTCCCCGGAGCGTTTCGGCTCCGGGGTCTTCCAGGCCAACCCCTACCGGGGCAGGACGACCGCCCAGGGTGGCACGGCAACCCCCGGCACCGGCATCCTCGGCGACCTCTCCGGCGCCTACGGCTCGGTGAGTGACCGGATCATGGACGTCTGTGACCGCGGTGACTTCACCTGTGACTCCGACACCTGGACCGGTGACGTCCGCGCGAACCGGGAGGCCTTCCTCGGTGTTTCGGCCCGCGGAGGCTACCAGGGGCTGACCGCCATCCCGGGTGACCAGCGTCAGTCCCTCGCCTTCGAGACGCTCATCGGCGTCCTGCCCGGAACCTGGCTGCACACCAACAGCTACTCCGCGACCGGCAGCTTCTCCCGCGGTGAGGGCTTCCTCCGCGGCCACATGGCCTGACCGTCACGGCTGTCGCGGCGCAGCAGCCACAGCGACACCACCCCGGCGATGAGGACGACCAGCGCTCCCTGCCACGTGTACCAGGTCGCGCCCCAGGCGCCCTTCTCCTGCATGACCCAGTAGGTGAGGTTGAAGTAGAAGGTCGTGCTGACGTACGGCAGCATGACCAGCGCCACGACCGCCGCTCCGACAAGGACGCCGGCCTGGGGCACCCACCATCCCCCGACACCGGCACGCGCGGCGGTCTTCTCTGCGGTCCGGACCGCTAGATCGACCAGGCAGAGCGCCAGCGGCACCAGCCAGACCCAGTGGTGGTGCCAGGAGAACGGGGAGATGAGGCAGGCGGTGATCCCGCCCAGTGCCATGACCAGTGCGTCGTTGCCGCGTCGGGAGGCGGCGATGACCGCCAGCGCCGCCGCAGCGAGGATGACCACCACCAGCACCAGCCACAGCAGGGTCGCTCCGGTGCCCTCGTGGCCGATCCAGCGCACCGCCGTCGACTTCAGCGACTGGGCGCCGGGGTTGTCGAGGGCGCCGATGCGGGAGTCGTCGAACAGGGCGGAGGTCCAGAACTTCGTGGCGTCCGGCACCATGACCAGGCCGATGACCACGGTGGCGAGGAAGGTTCCGGTGGCGACCGCGGCATCCCGGAAGCGACGTTGCAGCAGCATCACCCCGATGAAGATCGCGGGTGTGAGTTTCAGCCCTGCGGCGAGGCCGACCCCGATGCCGCTGAAGCGGTCCCGGCGTCGCAGGAAGTCCAGTGAGACCAGCAGCATGAGGACCAGGTTGATCTGCCCGTAGAAGAAGCTCTCCCGGACCGGCGCCAGCGACATCGCCCCGCACGCTGCGAGGACGCCGAGGGCGGCGGTGCCCGCATCCGGTCGCCAGCCACGCTGCACGAGGACGCCGATGGTGACTGCGACGAGGCACCCGGCACAGGCCATCGCCCAGAGGATCGCCGCGTTCGCCGGTGGGAACAGCGGCAGGATCCGGAAGACCGCGGCGGCGAACGGCGGGTAGGTGAACGGCAGGAAGCCCCACAGTCCGCCGTCGTACACCCCCTGTCCGTTGTTCAGGTGCTCACCGGCGGTGTAGTAGACCATGAAGTCCGGTGAGAGGCGGAAGAGATTGAGTCCCCGCTCCCCGAAGATGAAGGGGTTGGTGTCCCGCTTGAGGACGACCAGCGCGAGGACGAGCAGAACCACCCAGAGCGCCGCACGGGGACGACGGGAGGACCGTGGAGAGGTCCGGGGGGCAGCCTCAGTGGTGCCGCCGGGAGTTTCGGTCAGGGACATATCTCCCACAATTACCAGTGCGCTGCAGAGTCTCCGGTGAGGCGGCACCGGCGGGGGTGACCACTCACAGGTTCGGTTCACCCCGCCGACACAGGATGGGGCCGGTCAGTTCACGCGCTGTCCGTGTTCGTCCTCGTGCTCGGCCCAGGCGTCGTCGCGCAGTGCGTTCTTGCGTACTTTGCCGGTGGAGGTGCGGGGGAGTTCGTCGAGGACGCGGTAGTCGCGGGGCACCTTGTAGCCGGCGATCTGGCCCCGGCAGTGGTCGATGACGGACTGCTCCACGTGTGCCGCGGCGTCCCCGGTGGCGTCGGTGCCCGGGGTGAGGACGACATAGGCGCGCAGTCGCTCACCCCACTTCTCGTCGGGGACGCCGATCACCGCGACATCGTCGACGGCGGGGTGGCTTATCACGGCCTGCTCGACCTCGATGGTGGAGATGTTCTCACCACCGGAGATGACGACGTCCTTGGCCCGGTCGAGGATCTGGATGTAACCGTCCGGGTGTTTCACGGCGAGGTCACCGGAGTGGAACCAGCCACCGACGAAGGCCTCGGCGGTGGCGTCCGGATTGTGGAAGTACTCCTTCATCACGCCGTTGCCGCCGAGCACGATCTCGCCCATCGTCACTCCGTCAGCGGGGACGTCGACGAGGACGGTGTCCGGCGGGGCGCCGGTGGGGACCATCTCGACGACGCGGGCGTCCGCGTTGGTGATCATCGGGACGCCCTGGCGGGCCTTGAGTTTCGCCCGACCGGCGACGGGCAGGTCGGCCCAGTCCGGCTGGGGCTCACAGACGGTGTAGGGGCCGTAGCTCTCGGTGAGTCCGTAGACGTGGGTGACGACAATGCCGAGGTTCTCGCAGGCCTCGATGATCGTCGGGCTCGGCGGGGCACCTGCGGTGACGACGGACAGGCCCTCGGCCGGGTGTGCTTCATCTGCGCCGACGAGTGTGGAGAGTACCGCCGGGGCGCCGCACATGGCGGTTACGCCCTCGGTGTCGATGAGGTCCCACATCTCGGGTCCCCGCACAGCACGCAGCGCGACCTGGGTGGCGGAGACCGCCATGGCCGCCCAGCCCGTGCACCAGCCGGAGCAGTGGAACATCGGCAGGGTCCACAGGTAGACCGTGTCGCGGGTGAAGTCCTGGGTGGTGACCTCGCCGAGGGCGTTGAGGTAGGCGCCGCGGTGGGTGTAGACCACGCCCTTGGGTCGCCCCGTGGTGCCGGAGGTGTAGTTGATGGCGATGGCGGCGTCCTCGTCATCGACGGTGAAGGGGAAGGTCGTGTCGTCGTCCGCGTCCTCCTCATGATGGACACCCTCATCGAGGAACTCGTCCCAGGTGGTCACGGTGCCGGCGTCCGGGTGCTTCGGCTGTGGCTGGGATCCGTCGGCGTTGTGGATGAGCACGAAGGTGTCGACCAGTCCGGCGGATCCGAGGGTGCGACGCGAGGCGAGGATGAGGTCCTGCTCACCGAAGAGGATGCGGATGTCGGAGTGGTCGCAGATGTAGCGGACCTCGGCGGGGGCCAGACGCGTGTTGATCGCCACCAGGACGCCGCCGGCCAGCGGGACGGCGAACTGGGCGAGCAGGGCCTCGTAACTGTTGGATGCCAGCATGCCGACCCGTTCGCCGGGGCGCAGCCCGCGGCGTCGCAGGGCCCGGGCCAGTTTCACGGCGTCCGTCCTCATCGCGGCGAAGGTGATGCGGCGGGGGCCGTCGATGCAGGCGGTCTTACCGGGGTGCACCTGGGCAGAGCGGTCGAGGAAGCGCAACGGGGTGAGTGAGGACTGTGCGGATCGTGACACCGGGATGGTCTCCTTGTCGGGACGAAAGTTGTGGTGCGTGCCACTGTAGCGGTACGGGGGTTGTGGGGAGCGGGGTTGCGGGTGATGTCGTGGATGTCGCCGGGCCCGCCGCAGTCGGCAGGCCGAGCACCGTCGACTGCACGACGCCCATGAGCTGTGCCGGGGGCATGTCGGGATCACGTACGGCGTCCACCACAGACACCACAGACACCACAGACACCACAGACACTGTCCTCGTCACCGTCGCCGCTGTTCTCGCGGCCTGTCTGATCGTCATCCGCTTCAGTCTCTTCCTCCACCTCCACCTCGTGCGCCGCGATCTCACCCCGGTGCTGCCGGCGGGCCTGCAGGAGGCGATGCGGTGGGCGGTGCGCGTCAGTTTCTACGTCTTCTACGTCTTTTTCGCCGCCCTGATCCTTCCGAAGCTCCGTCGCCGCTGGCCCGGTCTCGCCGAGCGGGTCTTCCTCGTGGTCACGCCGCTGTGGTTCCTCGTGGTCGCGGTAGCGCTGGGCGTCGCCTGATCCGCAGTGGCGGACTCAAATGTAGGATATTTGGCACTATCACGTAGGATGGCGGCCATGCCCAGGATCGAACCAGTACAGACCAGGTCGGAACAGGTCGCTGACCAGCTCCGTGACCGGATCGCCGCCGGGGAGTTCCCCGTCGGGTCCCTCATCCCGACCGAGAAGGACCTCGCCGAAGAGACCGGCGTGAGCCGCAACAGTGTCCGTGAGGCCGTCCGCGCACTCGTCCACGCCGGGATGCTCGCCTCCCGCGCCGGCTACGGCACCTATGTCACGGACACCAGCGATCTCGCTCCCACGCTCGCCCGGCACATCGACCGCGACCGGGAGCAGGACGTCGCCGAAGTCCGTGCGATCCTGGAACGTGAGGGCGCCCGGCTCGCGGCACTGCGTGCGACCCCAGAGCAGATCGACGCGCTGCGATCTGCTCTGGCCGTCCGCTCTGACACTCTCGCCGACGGGGACGAGGATGCCTTCACCGCCGCCGACATCGACTTCCACCGCATGCTCATGGCGGCCTCGGGCAATGCTCTGCTCGCCGAGCTCTACCGGGGAGTCGGTGGAAACGAACTCGCCCTGCACAACGTCGGGATGTCCCGGGAGACCGCCGAGATGACCGCGGCCCATGAGGCGGTCGTCACCGAGGTCGCTGCCCACGACCCGGGTGCCGCCGCCGCTGCCGCCGACCACCTCATCGCACTGGTGGAGGCCCTGTCGTGACTGCCGACACGACGGTTCCGACTCTCCGCCGCCATGCGCCCACCACCCTGATCATCGCCGGCATCCTGCTCGTCGCCGGGAACCTCCGCGCCGCCCTCACCACTGTCGGTCCGGTCCTCAGCAACATCCGTGACGACCTGGGACTCTCGTCCTCCGCTGCGTCCTTCCTGGTCAGCCTTCCGCTGTTGGCGTTCGCCGTGGTATCCCCGTTCGTGCCGCGGGTCGCACTCCGACTGGGCCTGGAGCGCACCATCGCCGCGGCACTGGGTGTCCTCGCCGTCGGACTCGTTGTCCGCTCCACCCCGCCGACCGTGCTGCTGTGGGTCGGCACGCTGCTCATCGGTGTGGCGATCGCGGTGCTCAACGTGGTGCTGCCCTCCTGGGTGAAGCGCGACTTCCCGACGAAGATCGGCCAGGTCACCGGCGCCTATTCCGCGGTGCAGTCCGGATTCGCCGCCGTGGCCTCCGGTGTCGCGGTGCCGGTCGCCGGACTCACCGGGCTGGGTTGGCGGCTCCCGGCCGCCATGTGGGCTGGGATGGCCCTGATCGCGGTCGGCGTCCTGCTGCCGCTGATGTGGCGGGAGGCTGGAGAGACGACGGAGGAGGCCACGGACGCTCCTGGCCTCGTGCCGACGGACACCGGCCACACTGTCCATCCCGGTCCTCCGCTGTGGCGCTCCCTGCTGGCCTGGCAGGTCGCCGCGTTCATGGGCCTGCAGTCCACCAACTACTACGTGCTCATCACCTGGCTTCCCTCGATCGAACAGGACGCCGGCATCAGCGACACCACTGCCGGCCTGCACCTCGTGCTGTTCAGCATCTTCGGCATCGGCGGCAGTCTCGGTTGCTCGGCACTGCTGGCCCGGCTGCGCAACCAGCAGGTGCTCGGTGCATGCATCGCGCTGGTCCTGGTGGTAGCGAACCTGGGGATCATGCTCGCGCCGGGTGCCACGGTGGTGTGGGCGTGTGTCGCCGGTATCGGCGGCGGATCTTCGATAGTCTTCGCCCTGTCGCTGTTCGGGATGCGCGCCCGGTCACACCGGACCGCGGCATCCCTGTCCGGTATGGCACAGAGCCTCGGCTACATCCTCGCGGCGGTGGGGCCGGTCGCCGTCGGTGCCCTGCACGATGCGACCGGATCGTGGACGCCGCCGATGGCCGTCCTGCTCGTGCTGTCCGGATGCCTGGTGGTGGCGGGTCTTCTCGCCGGACGTGACCGGACAGTCGACTGAGCTGCCTGCGGAGGTCGGTTCGTCTCATCGGGGGACGCCGCCTGGCCTGTCCCGCCACGGGTTCACACACGGGTCGCTTCAGTACGGACCACCCGTCCCTCCCGGCGGCACAGTCGTCTCCACCGTGACCACGGTCCCGTCGGCGTCCCCTGTCGGACTCGGTAAGGCGCGGCGGCTCGTCGGCCCGGTCCGGCGTGCTGGCGGCGGTGGAAGCGTTCAGCAGGGTCGCCTCAGGCGTGCATTACGTCCACGACGCGCTGTCCGGGCTGGCACTGGGACTCGTGGTCACCACCGCGACGGTGCTCGCGCTCGTGCCGCGGCTGACCCCGGTGGTCGCCCGGCGGATGCCGGGACTGCTCACTCCGCCCGGCCGTCAGTTGTAGTCGTAGAAGCCCTTGCCGGACTTGCGGCCCAGCTCCCCGACGGCGACCTTGTCGCGCAGGATCTGCGGCGGGGTGAAGCGGTCACCCAGCTCCTCCGAGAGGTATTCGGCGATACCGAGGCGGACGTCCAGCCCGACGATGTCTGTGAGCGCGAGCGGGCCCACCGGGTGCTTGTAGCCCAGCGTCATCGCGTTGTCGATGTCCTCGGCGGAGGCGACACCCTCCTCGACCATGCGCATCGCCTCGAGTCCGAGGGCGAGTCCCAGGCGGGAGGACGCGAACCCGGGCCGGTTCTTCACCACGACCGGGGTCTTGCCCAGTGCGGTGACCCACTGCGGGGCCAGCTCACGCAGTTCCCCGGCGGAGGCGTCCGCGATGATGACCTCGATGAGTTTCGATGCGGGCACCGGGTTGAAGAAGTGCAGACCGCAGATCCGCTCCGGGTGACCGGTGACCTCACCGACAGCCTGGGCGAGCTCGTCGACGGAGAGGGAAGACGTGTTCGTCCCCAGCCAGGCGTCCGTGCCGACGACCTCGGCAACGCTCTCCAGTGCGGCGGTCTTGATGCCCATGTCCTCGGGCACGGCCTCGATGACCAGGCTGCATCCGGCGAAGTCCGCGACATCGGAGGTGACGGTCAGGCGGGAGGCGGCGTCCTCGACCGAATCGGCGAGCTTGCCGCGGTCGGCGGAGGCCTGCACCTGGTCGAGGACGCGGTCCCGGGCGGCGTCGGCGGCGTCGGGGTTCGCCTCGACGACCGTCACCTCGGACCCGGAGACGAGGAAAGCGTGGGCGATCCCGGCACCCATGCGTCCGCCACCGAGGACGCCGACGTGTGCGGGGAGACCGGTGGGGAGGGGCGTGTCAGTCATGTTCTACTTCTTCTTTCGGTCGATGAAAGCCTGCATACGGTCGAACTTCGCCTCGGACTTGAAAAGGATGGCCTGGGCGAGGTCGTCGACGGCGGCGATGACCGGCATGGCGAGCGTGGCGATGCGGTCGAAGATCCGGGAGCTGATGCCGGCCAGTGCGTCCGCCCGGCGCCGATCGCGCAGCTGGGTGATGTCCGCGCCGGAAGCGAAGATTCCCTTGGGACTGTTGCGTCCCTCGACCCCACAACCGGTGATGACGAGGACGCGGGGATCGTCTTCCAGCTCGTCACAGACGGCGTGCAGGTCATCGACCATGGCCTGGTCGACGGCGTTGCGGACCTCGGGGCGGTTGAGGCGGACGAGCGTGTGGGTGTCGGTGGTCTCGACAGTCAGGGTGGAGAAGGTCATCCCTGAAGTATGGTTCAGTTCCATTCCTTTTCACACCCTTTCGAGGGGAATGGCGCGGGCGAGGTCTCCCCGAGGGTGGGTTGCCGCTGACGGTTTCCTGTCAACTGTGCTCACAGGACCCGCATGTCTGGTGGTTGACGTGTCCCGGGGGATAGGGTGGACGCTGGTACAGCAGTGCTGACCGGGCACATGCATTCGAAGAAAGAGCAGGATTCAGGTGAGCCAGAAGATCAAGGCCCCGAACGAGAAGAGCAACGGCTTCCTCTGGGGACTCGTGGCGATCGTCGTGATCGCCGTCGTCGTCATCGCCGTGGTGGTCATCCAGGGCCGCGACAGCAAGTCCAGCAATGAGGGGCTCGCCCCGGCTGAGAACGTCAACTTCTCCGTCGGTGTCGAAGACGGCAACATCGTGCTCGCCTCCGACGCTGTCGCAGATGATGCACCGGTCGCAGACCTCTACGAGGACTACAGCTGCCACTTCTGTTCTGACCTGGTCACTGCTGACCACGAGTCCCTGAAGGCCGCCCTCAACGACGGCAAGATCACCATGCGCTACAACACGGTGAACTTCCTGGACGGCGGCGAGGGCGGACATTCGACCGTCGCGGGCGCAGTGGCCATGGCCATCGCGGACTCCGGCAACGCCGAAGCGTTCTGGGCGTTCCACGACTGGGCCTTCATGAACCGCACGGACATCTCCGGCTACAGCTTCGATGATTTCGCAGACGCTGCGGAGAACCTCGGTGTGGATGCCGACACTGTCTCCGCAATCCGTGATGAGTCGGTCCGGGACACCTACCAGTCGGTGCTGGAATCCAACATGGAACGGCTGCAGGACAAGGAAGGCGAGGATTCGGGCACTCCATCCCTGTACGTCAACGATGAGAAATTCCAGCTCCAGAAGGACCCGGAGATGGACACCCAGACCCAGATGGCTGACTGGGTCCCGGACGTCGTCGGCTGACCGACGTCGCCTCAGGCTCGCAGTTCGACGGCCCCTTTCCCGCTTCGGGGAAAGGGGCCGTCGGTCTCCGCCTGCAGCTGCGACGACCCGTCTCTGCTCGCGGACCGGGTACCTGACGCGGTGGGGTAGCAGTCGGGGGTGGCGTCTTCAGGTGGCGTTCAGCAGGGCGTCCGTAGCATGACGGACAACAGCATTCACCCCCCCCCAGACCACCGGAGGTAGTCCGATGAACAGCCGATACACCCGCACCACCCTCGCAGCGTTGACCGCATCCCTCCTCGGCGTCGGTGTTCTCGCCGCCTGCGGTGACGATTCCGACGACGCTGACTCGACCGTCACCGTGACCCGGGAAGCCCCCGCCGACACCTCGGGGACGGAATCCACCGCTGCCACGACCACCTCACGATCCGACGGCAGCGGCAGTTCAGACCACACCGATGCCCGGACCTCCGCGGTGGACGCGGCCAGCGCTCTCGAGGCCGCGCTGGACGCTAAGCCGGGCTCCTATGCCGTGGAGGTCGATGAGGAGGACAGCCGTGCCTGGGAGATCACCCTCGTCGTCGACGGTCAGGGCGTGGAGGTGACGGTGGACGCAGCGACCGGTGAGATCGCCGGCGAGCGGTCGACAGATCTGGACGCCGAGCAGCGCGAAGCCCCGTCAGTCACCGCCGCCGAGGCGGTCGACGCCGCTCTCGCCGAGAAGTCCGGCACCCTCCACTCCCTTGACCTTGACCGGGACGGCGGGACCGTCGTCTGGGAGGCGACCGTCATCGACGGCACCCAGGAATGGGACATCGTCATCGACGCGTCCTCCGGTGACGTCCTGCGCGCCGACCTGGACGACTGATCTGACGTCACCGGGCACCCGGATATCGGCCGGACGGGTCAGCCGGACTCGTCAGCCGAGCTGGTCAGCAGGACGCAGGAGCACCTCGTTGATGGCCAGGTGCCGGGGTCGGGAGAGGATGAAGGCGATGACCTCGGCGATCTCCCCGGGGGTTACCCGGGCGACGTCGTACATCTTCTGCACCGTCTCCCGCGTGGCATTGTCGGTGATGTGGCTGGGCAACTCGGTGTCCACGACGCCGGGTTCGATGAGGGTGACGCGCACATCCGGCAGGAGCTCCTGGCGCAGCGACTCCGACCAGCCGTTGATGCCCCACTTGGTGGCGGCGTAGACGCCATTCGTGGGGCGGGCGTTACGCCCGGCGACCGAGGAAATGTTCACCAGATCGCCGCCGCCGTCCCTGAGCTGGTCGAGGAAGACCTCGGTCGTGGTGATCGCACCGAGCAGATTCGCCTCGACCATCGTCCGGTAGTCTTCACGACGTTCCGGGGAGAAGGGGCCGAGGAGCATGACCCCGGCATTGTTGACGAGCACGTCGGTGCCACCGAGTTCGTCCTTCACCCGCTGCGCCGCGGCAACGAGAGAGTCCCGGTCGGTGACGTCCGCTATGATCGCGGTCGCGCCGTCGCCGAGCTCGTCAGCGAGAGAGTCGATACGATCGGCGCGGCGGGCGAGCAGCGCGACCCGGTACCCGGCGCCATGCAGGGCGCGCGCGGTCGCCGCGCCGATGCCGGAAGATGCGCCGGTGATCACTGCGGTGCGGCGGGCGTGGTCAGAGATGGTGTTCATGGGACGGGGTTCCTTACTGTCGAGACTGTCGAGGTTTCTGCCGGATGACTGTTGTTCTTCAGTCGCGTGCAGTTCTGGACGTCGTAGCGCCGGCGACCCGCGCGACGCGCACCGTGGACCCGCTCAGGCCTCGGGAATGTCGCGCCAGAACGCCTCGCGGGTGACGTCCTCCGGCTCCGGACCGCCGCGCACCCCGGTGTCCAGGGCGTCGATGCGGGCCAGCTCCTCGCCCGTCAGCTCGAATCCGAAGACATCGGCGTTCGCGGCGATCCGCGCCGGGTTCACGGACTTCGGAATCGCCGACCGCCCCTGCTGCAGGTGCCAGCGCAGCATCACCTGGGCGGGTGTCCTGCCGTGCGCGGTCGCGATCTCGCCGATCGTCGTGTCCTCGAAGGTGCTCGTGCCGCTGCCGCGGTAGGCGGTGATACCGCCCATCGGCGACCACGCCTGCGTCACCGTGCCCTGGGCGCGGTTGGCTTCCTGCACCGCCTGCTGCGTGAAGTACGGGTGCACCTCGATCTGGTTCACCGCCGGCACGATCTCGGTGTGTTCCCGCAGCGCGTCGAGGTGCTCGGCCATGAAGTTCGAGACGCCGATCGCGCGGACCCGGCCATCGGCCAGGAGAGTCTCCAGGGCCCGGTAGGCATGGATCGTGTGGTCGAAGTCGGTGGGCACCGCCTGGTGCAGCAGGAGTAGATCGATCGTCTCGACACCTAGCTTGCCCGCGGATTTCTCGAAGGCGTGCAGTGTCTCGTCGTAGCCGTAGTCGCTGATCCAGATTTTCGTTTCAACGAACACCTCACTGCGGTCCAGGCCGGAGCGGCGGATGCCCTCACCGACCTCGCGCTCGTTGGAGTAGGCGGCGGCGGTGTCGATGAGCCGGTAGCCCACCCGCAGTGCCTCGACGACGGAGTCAACGGTCTGCTCGGGCGGGGTCTGGAAGACGCCGAATCCGAGGGCCGGCATCTCCACACTGTTGTTCAGGGTGATGTTCATGATCTTCTCTTTCTTGTCGTGGGCAGCATCGCGCTGCCGTCAGGTACCGTGCCGTCCGGGTGACGCGGCGGGTCTGCGGGAGGTGCGCCCTGCTCGGTCGCCGGGGGCGCCGCGGTGGCGCTGAGGCTGCCCAGGAGCGTGAGACGCTCCTCGGTCGGGCTGCCGGGCCCGGCGGTGTAGCCGAACATGAACCACTCGGGATTCGCGGGCAGGTGCATCGCCTCGTAGACCAGTTCGAGATCACCGACGTCGGGATGGTTGATGCGTTTGATGCCGGTGCGATGGTGCCGCACATCGTGCGTGCTCCATCGCTGCCGGAAGGCATCGGATCGGGTGACCAGTTCACCGATGACATTGGTGAGCGCCGTGTCGCGGGGGTTCTGCCCGGCGTAGGTGCGCATCGTGGCGACGATGTCGTCGGCGCCCTGCTCCCAGTCGGGGAAGAAGCTCCGTGCCGCAGGGCTCAGGAACATGAACCGTGCGGTGTTCCCGCGACCGTCGGCGTCCTCCAGGAGAGGGCGGTACAGTGCCCGGCCGAGCTGGTTGGTCGCGATAACGTTCATGCGCCGGTCGCGCACCCAGACCGGCGCGCCGGTGACGGCGTCGAGGAAACGCTGCAGGCTCGGTCGTACCGGTCCCTCGGAGCTGGCTTTGCGTGGTCTGGGCGGGTGGGGGTCGGCGGCGCGGGCCAGGTCGTGCAGATGATCGGTCTCGGCATCGTCCAGCTGCAGCGCCATGGCCACCTGGTCCAGGATGACCGGGGCCACGCCGCGCAGGTCGCCGCGTTCCATCTTCGCGTAGTATTCCACGCTGATGTGGGCCAGGATCGCGACCTCTTCCCGGCGCAGCCCGGGCACCCGGCGGCGACCGCCGCCGATGAGGCCCACCTGCTCGGGCGCTATCCTGTCACGTCGGCTGCGGAGGAACTTTCCCACATCGGTGTGCTGGTCCATGGTGTCAACGGTAAGCGCGTTCTCCTGCTGTCGGGGTGTACCGCCAGTACATGGACGGAACGGAACTTCCCCGTCCCCGGGCCGACGGCGTCAAGTGGTGGCATGGCTTCCTCTCTTTCCCCCGTCGAACCCCTGACGACACGTGGGGTACGCACCGGCATGATCCTGGCGATCGTGCTGGTCTCCTACTTCATGGTCGTGCTGGACAACTCGATCATCTTCACCGGACTGCCGCAGATCCGGGCTGGCCTCGGACTGTCACCGACCGGGCTGGCGTGGGCGCAGAACGCCTACACGCTCGTGTTCGGCGGGCTTCTTCTTCTCGGTGCGCGACTGGGCGATCTCCTCGGTCGACGCCGGGTCTTCATCGTCGGGCTCGCACTCTTCGGTCTGGCGTCGTTTCTCGTCGGCGTGGCGCAGAACGCCGCCTGGATCGTCACTGCCCGGGCCTTCCAGGGCATCGGTGCGGCAATCGTCGCTCCGTCCTCGCTGGCTCTCATCACCGCCCTGTTCCCTGCCGGCCACGAGCGCACCCGTGCCACGGCGGCCTACGGAACCACCGCCGGTCTCGGCGCCAGTCTCGGCCTCGTCGTCGGCGGAGCGCTCGCCTCATGGGTCTCCTGGCGGGCAGGGTTCTTCATCAACGTGCCCGTCGCCGTCGTCATGGTCATCCTCGCGCTGCGTTTCCTGCCGTCCTTCGAGACCGAACGGGGCCGCTTCGACCTCATTGGTGCCGCCACCTCCGTACTCGGCATGGGTGCACTGGTCTACGGCATCATCAATGCCGGGGAAAGCGGGTGGGGAGACCCGTTCGCGATCTGGCCGATGACCATCGGGGCGTCGGTCCTGGCACTGTTCATGCTCAACGAGTGGCGAGCGAGGCAGCCGATCCTGCCGCTGCGGCTGTTCGCCAGTGCCGGGCGTTCCGGAGCGGCGATCGCCCGTCTGCTGTTCGCGGGCACGATGATTGCGTTCTACTTCTTCACCACCCAGTACTTCCAGGGTGTCTACGGTTGGACACCCCTTCAGGCCGGCCTCGGGTTCCTGCCCATGAGCCTGGTCCAGTTCTGCTCGTCCCTGCTGGTCCCACGGCTCACGCGCAGGTGGGGCAATTCTGTTCTTCTCCTCGGCGGACTCATCCTCGTCCTCGTCGGGATGGCCTGGATCAGCCGGATCACCCCCGACACGTCGTTCGTGGCCGGTGCTGTCGGTCCCCTTGTCCTCCTCGGCCTCGGCCAGGGCCTCGGTTTCGGGCCGATCACCTCCGCCGGAGTCGCGGGAGCCCGTCCCGGGGACGCCGGCGCAGCATCCGGCCTCGTGAACACAGCCCACCAACTCGGCTCCACGCTCGGCGTCGCGGTCCTGACCTACGTCGCAGCCGGCGCATCGACGCTGTCCGGGCGCGTCGTAGATGCCTATGCCGGTGGTGTTGTCATGATCGCCGTCGCTGTCATCGCGTCGCTGGCGCTGATCGTTCCGTCCGAGGTGCGCAGCCGGAGGATGACGACACCGGCGTGACTGTACTCCGCCGCAGAGTTCCGAGGGAGCAGCCTGGCCGTCAACGCACTGACCCCCGACACGCTGGTGCATGTCGGGGGTCCGGGTACGTCGTCAATGGTGGAGCTAAGGGGACTCGAACCCCTGACCCCCACACTGCCAGTGTGGTGCGCTACCAGCTGCGCCATAGCCCCGCACGCGTGGTGGTCCGTGAAGACCGCGATGCGAACGAGGGATAACGTACAACACTCCGACACCTTCCGACAAATAGCCAGGTCCAGCCACATCGATGTGGGTAGGGATGGGTGTTGCGGGTCGGTTCAGCGGGACTTCAGCTGGACTTCAGCTGGACCGTGGGAGAATAACCTCCATGCGGATACTGGTGGTGGATGATGAGGTGCGGCTCGCCGCCGGTGTCCGGCGTGGTCTGGAGGCGGAGGGCATGGTCGTCGATGTCGCCAACGACGGGGTCACCGGTCTGGACATGGCGTCTGACGCCGACTACGACGCCATCGTCCTCGACATCATGATGCCCGGCATGAACGGCTACCGCGTCTGCGAGGCGTTGCGTGAGGACGGCAACTGGACCCCGGTGCTTTTCCTCACCGCTAAGGACGGGGAGTGGGACGAGGTCGAGGGGCTCGACACCGGTGGCGACGACTGGTTGACCAAACCCTTCTCCTACCCGGTCCTCGTCGCCCGACTGCGGGCGATGGTCCGTCGCGGCTCCCGGGGACGCCCTGAGATCCTCTCTGCCGGTGATCTTCGGCTCGATCCGGCGGCCCGGCAGGCCTACCGTGGCGATGACGAGATCCCGTTGACCGCCCGGGAGCTCGCCGTGCTCGACTTTCTGCTGCGCCACTCCGGCGAGGTCGTCACCAAACAGGAGGTGCTCGCCAATGTCTGGGGCGGGTCCTTCGACGGGGACGCCAACATCGTCGAGGTCTACATCGGCCACCTGCGGGCCAAGGTCGACCGGCCCTTCGGTCGTGCGGCGATCGGGACCGTTCGCGGCGCGGGCTACCGGCTCGACCGGAACGGGGGCTGACATGGGCAGGCTTCTCCGGGGCCTACGTCCGGTCCGCTCGATCCGGGCCCGCGTCACCGCCGGGGCGACGCTCTTCGTCGCCGTCATCCTCATCGTGGCCGCGGTGATCGCGGTGCCGGTGCTCGGCCGGGTACTCACCGACTCGGTCGCCGAATCCGTGTACCAGGACCTGGACTCCCTGGAGTCGCAGCTGGAGGCGTCCCCGGACCGGGCAGCGGCGGTGGTGGCCGGGATCGACGATGACCTGCTTGTCCGGTTGCAGACCAGGGGCGGCACGGAGGTCGTCAACGATGAGGACGCGGCAGAACTCGCCGGCACCGACGGGGAGGACGCCACGACGGTCACCGTCGACGACGAGTCCTGGCTTGCCGCGACGGAGGACACGGACGCCGGGACGCTGGCCGTCGCACGCCCGATGGAGCATGTCGATGACACCGTCTCGGCGACGACGACGCTGCTGGTCGTGACGGTGCCGCTGATGGTGCTGCTCGTAGGCCTCGTGGTGTGGGTCGTCACCGGGCGCGCCCTGCGTCCGGTGGAGCGGCTGCGCCGGCAGGTCGACAGTATCGAGGCCTCGGATCTGTCCCGGCGGGTGGATGCCGGTGATGATGAACTCGGTGCCCTGGCCGCGACGATGAACCGGATGCTCGGCCGACTCGAACAGTCCCAGGCGGTGCAGCGCCGCTTCGTCAGTGACGCCTCCCATGAGCTCCGCTCGCCCCTGGCGACGATGCGTCAGTACGCCGAGCTTGCCGTCGCCCACCCCGAGACGGTGCCCACCGGGGAACTCGGGGAGGTCGTGATCGCGGAAGGGGAGCGGATGCAGGACCTCGTCGAGGGGCTGCTGCTGCTCGCCCGGCTCGACGAGGGGCAGCGTCCTCCCACGGCGCCCGTGGACCTGGACGATCTGGTCCTGCGGGAGGCTGACCGGCTGCGTCGTACGGGCGGGCGTCCAGGTGAGAGGTCGACCGCCGTGGAGGTCGACACCTCCGGCGTCGGGCCGGGCCGGGTCGAGGGCAATGACCGGCTGCTGGCCCGGGTGGTCCGTAACCTCGTCGACAATGCCTCCCGGCATGCGGAAGGACGCGTCGAGCTCCGGGTGCGCGGTGAGTCGACGGAGCTGGGGGAGAGGGTGCTGTTGACTGTCGCCGATGACGGCGCAGGTGTGCCACCGGAGGACCGGGAGCGGATCTTCGACCGCTTCACCCGCCTGGACGAGGGGCGTGCCCGGGACGTCGGCGGCAGCGGACTGGGCCTGGCCATCGTCTGCGACGTGGTGGAGGCGCACGGCGGCACGGTGTCGGTCACCACCGGTGACGGTAGAGGGGAGGGCGCAGGCGCAGCGTTCACCGTCGACCTCCCGGCCGATACTCGCGAATAGCCTGAAACCGTGTTCAGTCACTGCTACTTTCGGTGAGGTAACTGTCAGCGTGGAGAGAGGGCACTGTGAGCGGGTCCGTGAACAACGGGAATCTGACCGTCCCGACCGCCGAAGGGCCGGTCACCGGTGTGTGTCAGGGGGGCGACCGCCGCCTGGAACGGCGTCCCCTATGCGACGCCGCCCGTCGGCGAGCTGCGGTTCCGGCGCCCGCAGCCGGCCGCATGCCGGGATGAGCCGCTGGAGACCACCACCTGGGGTCCGTCTCCGATGCAGCCGGCGCAGCCTGAGACGAATGGTGGGGTGGGCGACAACGGCGTCACCGACGAGGACTGTCTGACCCTCAATATCGTCCGACCGGCCGGGGGCGCGACTGACCTGCCGGTGATGGTGTGGATCTACGGCGGCGCGTTCACTGTCGGTGCGTCCCGCAACTATGACGGACGCCACCTCGCCGCCCGTGGTGACGTCATCGTCGTCACCGTGAACTACCGGGTCGGGTCGTGGGGCTTCCTCGACCTGTCGTCGTTGACCACCCCGGAACATGTATTCGAGTCCAATATCGGTCTTCATGACCAGATAGCCGGACTGCGGTGGGTCCGCGACAATATCGCGGCCTTCGGCGGCGACGCGGACAATGTCACCCTTTTCGGTGAGTCCGCCGGCGGTTCCTCGGTCCTGTCACTGATGTGTATGCCGGAGGCCCGGGGGCTGTTCCACCGCGTCATCGCCGAATCCCCGGCCGTGGCCGGTACCCCGGCGAAGGTCCATGCGCAGGACGCCCGCCGCCTCGCCGGCATCGTCGCCGGGGAGGACGCCACGCCCGCCGAGGCGGCCGCCGCGCTGGTCGACTGTTCCGCCGACGAGCTGCTCGCGGCGTCCCTGCGGCTGACGGCGGAGACCGCGAAGACGGACCCTGGCCGGCTGATCTACGGCCCGACGGTGGACGATGAGTCCCTGCCTGTGGCGCTGCTGCCCGGTTTCCTGTCCGGACGTCAGGCGAGGGTGCCCCTGGTCATCGGGACGAATGCCTCGGAGGGGGCGCTCTTCCTCGTCGGCGCGCAACAGAGTGGTGCGGAGCTCCTTCCTGTCCTGCCGGACACGGTGCGTCGGACGATGGGGGTCTCCGCCGCAGCAGACGGCGTAGTCGCGGCCTATCCCGGATTCGACGACCCCCAGGTCTCCGCGCAGGTCGGCGGCGACATGGTCTTCTGGTACCCGTCCACCGTGTTCGCCGATGCCCATGCCGCGGTCGCGCCGACCCGGATGTACCGCTTCGACCATGTCTCCGCCGATCCACGCTTCGGCGGTCCGGGTGCCGCCCACGGCGCGGAGATCCCCTTCGTCTTCGGTCGGGTGGCGGCGGTGCTGCAGGCAGAGGGAGCGTCCGCGGACGACCGGGACGTGGTCTTCGCCGGTCGGATCATGGACCGCTGGCTGGCCTTCGCCCGGGACGGGGAGCCGGGGGAAGGGTGGCTGCACTACTCGGCGGCGCAGCGCGAGGTCCTGGTGCTCGACGGCCGTTCAGACGGTGGTACCCGGGTGGAGGCTGATCCCCAGTCGGAGCGTCGGGAAGCGTGGGCTGCGCTGTTCAGCTGAGGTGCTGGTGTCTGCGCACGACGGAACCCCGGTCGGAATTTCTTCCGACCGGGGGTTCTGCGTGTTCTGTGGAGCTAAGGGGACTCGAACCCCTGACCCCCACACTGCCAGTGTGGTGCGCTACCAGCTGCGCCATAGCCCCGCACGCATGTCAGTCTGTAATGACATCGTTGCGAACGGATTGAAATCTACAGGACCCCGGCAGGAATCGGCAAACCTGCAGGTGGTCTGGCCTGCACTGTGGTGGATCACATGCAGTGTGCCCGGAAGTGGCGTCTTCAAAAGTAGTTGACGTGTCGCCTATCTCGGTCGGTGGTGGTAGAACGGCATGCGTTCACTTCTCTTCACATAAAGGACTTTCCCATGAGCAAGAATCGTTCCATCCGCCGCTCGGCGCGCACCCTCTCCCTTGCGGGCTACGGCTTCATCGCCGCCGGTGTCGCCGGCTACGCCGCCGTGCGCCAGCAGCTCCTCGCCGAGAACATCACCGTGCACCCTGACGTGAAGTCACTCGCCGGTAAGAAGGTCGGTGACCCGGTGACCGCCTACGCCCAGGCAGACATCGTCAACAGGCACGCCCTGGCCATGAGCGGCGGCAAGCCCTTCGCCGAGCTGCCGATGGACGCCCCGGAGCGCGAGACCGCCCTGATGGCCGCCAACGTCCGCTCCTCCCTACTGACCTCCGTCCTCTCCTTCGGGGTCTCCGGTCTCGCTGCCGGTACCGGCGTCCTCGCTGTGACCGCAGGGCGCGGACTCCGTGCGCTGGCCAAGGATGCGCAGTAGGTGAAAGCAGTCTCAACCGGGGGTGACGCGGCGGTTGTAACCCCGCTCCGTTGCCTCCCGGGCGGGAGATTCTGCAAGGATCGGACAGTATGAGTCACGAGACGACAGACGGACCGGCGGCACAGGCGCCGGTGACGGAGGGTGCGGACACCGGATTCTGGGGCGCTTCCCGCCTCTACGGACTGGTGGTGACGCTCTTCGGGGCGATCGGCCTGTACATGTCAGGTCTGATCATGTACGACAAGATCGAGATCATGAAGAACCCGGACTTCGTTCCGGCCTGCACGATCAACGACGTCATCTCCTGTACCGACGTGATGCAGTCGGACCAGGCGTCCGCCTTCGGGATCCCGAACCCTTTCATCGGGCTCTTCGGGTTCGGTGTCGTGCTGACCATCGGTGTCGCGCTGCTGGCGGGGGCGAAGTTCCGGGCGTGGTTCTGGTACGGCTTCCTCGCCGGTCTCGTCTTCGCCGTCGGCTTCGTCCACTGGCTCGCCTATGAGGCGGTCTACGAGATTGACGCGCTGTGTCCCTACTGCATGGTGGTGTGGGCCGTGGTACTGCCGCTGTTCCTCATCACGCTGGTGCACATCGTCTGGGAGAGGCAGCGGGACGCCGCGGGGATCCACGGTGCCGACCGGTACTCCTTCTCCGGCGGCTGGATCATGCCGACGGTGGTGCAGGTCGTCTGGTACGCCGCGTTCGTCGTGCTGATCCTGGTCCAGTTCGCCTGAGCGGGGCCGGTCGAGTTTGGTTACTCGGCCGCATCGGGCTAAAGTGTTCCGATGTGCCATGACCCGGTTTCTTTCCGGGTCTGTCTGTTTTACATCAAGCCGCGGTCGTCATCAGGCGTCGGGGCCCATGACGAGGAAAGGAGCGCCCGATGAAGGTCCGCAAGTCCCTTCGGTCGCTGAAGAACAAGCCGGGCGCCCAGGTCGTTCGCCGCCACGGCAAGGTCTACGTGATCAACAAGAAGGACCCGCGCTTCAAGGCCCGCCAGGGCTGATCGCCGGTTCTTCGAGCCGAACAGCACCCCCTGTCAGTCACCTCACGGTGACGGGCAGGGGGTGTTGTCATCTGTGTGGGGTGGTGCCCGGCGCTCAACTCACGGTGATGGAATTACATGAGTGTTCTTGAGCCCCAACATGTAGTGCCGACCCCCTCTGGCCACCTGCGCCTTTGCCGATCAGTACCACTATATATGGTATTTAAGGCGTGTAATTACCCCAACATCTCGTGGCCAGGGAGGTTGTGCCCTGTCTCTGAGCTGTGTAGGGTCGACGTCATCGCAAGGCCGGGCGGGGACCTGTTCAGGGAACTTCCCGGACGGTCTCCGACCATCACATCGGCTGCCCTCTCCGAACGGCACCGTGCAGTCAGCAGAAGTCTCAACCTCGCAGTCTCAACCTTCTAGGAGTTGTCACGATGATCACCGTCTACACGAAGCCCTCCTGCGTCCAGTGCACCGCCACCAAGCGCGCCCTCGACAAGGCCGGTCTGGACTACGAGCTCATCGACATCAGCATCGATGACGAGGCCCGTGACTACGTGATGGCTCTCGGGCACCTCCAGGCCCCGGTGGTCGTCACCGCCGGCGAGCACTGGTCAGGCTTCCGCCCGGAGCGGATCAAGGAGATGGCCGCCCAGGCCGCCTGACCCTCCGGTCACACCCGAGACACAGGGAGCATGCGCCGGTCGGCGTCTGCTCCTTTCGTCATGGTGCGGCTTTCCGCAACTGTCGGACACCGACGACATCCGATCCACCCCGTGACTTCAGTGAGAGGCCCTATCCTTGCCGGCATCCGGACTGCTCCGCTCCCTGCTCGCTGACACGACCCCGCTCGAGCATCCTCACTTCCGCCGCCTGTGGACGGCCAACATCATCACCGTCATCGGTGCGCAGCTCAACATCATCGTCGTCCCGCTGCAGATCTACGACATCACCGACAGTTCCGCCTACGTCGGTCTGGCCGGGGCCTTCGGCCTGGTCCCGTTGGTCATCTTCGGCCTCTACGGTGGTGCTCTCTCCGACCGCATGGACCGCACGAAGCTGCTGCGCATCACCACCGTCGGCATGATCGTCACCGCCGTGGCCTTCTGGGCACAGGCGGCGTCCGGCCTGGACAATGTGTGGCTGCTGCTCTGCGTTTTCGCCGTCCAGCAGGCTTTCTTCGCGGTCAACCAGCCGACCCGCACCGCGGTCATCGCCCGCATCGTCCCGCTGGGCAAGATCGGCGCGGCGACCTCGCTGAACATGACAGTGACCCAGGCAGGCGCGATCCTCGGCCCGATCCTCGGCGGACTGCTCGTCCCGGTCACCGGGTTCGCCTGGCTGTACCTCATCGACGCCGTCTGTCTCCTCTCCACCCTCTGGGCGGTGCTGAAGCTGCCGGCGATGCCGCCGACGGACGCGGCGTCCTCCGGTAAGGATTCCGGGAAGGACGCCGCGGGCGACCGTGGCGGTTTCCGGTCCGTCCTCGACGGCTTCGTCTATCTCTGGGCCATGCCGCTGCTGCTCATGAGCTTCCTCGTGGACATCATCGCCATGACCTTCGGTATGCCACGCGCCCTCATCCCCGAGATCTCCACCGTCGACTTCGGTGAGTCCGGCGACGGTGGACTCTTCTATGCCCTGCTCATGGCCGCTATGCCGGCCGGCGCGGTCCTCGGCGGCGTGTTCTCCGGAGCGGTGACCCGGGCCCGGCGTCAGGGCCTCGGCATCGTCGTCTCGGTGATCTGCTGGGGTGCGGCGATCATCGTCATGGGCCTGGCGGTGACCTTCGCTGACGGGCAGGCCGGACTGTGGGCCTGGGTGGCTGTGATCTCCTTCCTTGTGGGTGGCACCGCGGACATGTTCTCCTCGGTACAGCGCAACGCCATGCTCCAGGAGGCCGCTGACGACCGGATGCGTGGGCGCCTCCAGGGGGTCTTCCTCATCGTGGTGGCGGGCGGGCCGCGGTTGGCGGACATGCTCCATGGCTGGATCGGCTCGTGGACCGGCGCCGGACCGGCGACGGCGGTCGGTGGCGTCCTCGTCATCGTCGGCGTCCTCATCGCCGTGGCCTTCGTACCGGCGTTCCTGCGTTATGTCCCGGCCCGCTTCGGTGTCGTGGACTCCAGCGCCGACCTCTCCGACACAGAAAGGAACTGACATGCTCATCGTCTACTTCTCGTCGACCACACGGAACACGGAGCGCTTCGTGGCGAAGCTCGGCCTGCCGGCTGAACGCATCCCGCTGCGTCGTGGCGATGAACCGCTGCGCGTCGACGAACCCTATGTGCTGATCTGCCCGACGTACGGGGGAGGGGCGTCGATCACCGGCGACCTCTCGCGTCCGGTGCCCAAACAGGTCATCCAGTTCCTCAATGACGAGTGCAACCGGAGTCTGATCCGTGGCGTCATCGCCGGCGGGAACCTGAACTTCGGCGCGGACTTCTGCAAGGCAGGGGACGTCATCGCGGCGAAGTGCCACGTCCCGTACCTCTACCGGTTCGAGTTGATGGGCAACGAGGAGGACGTCGTCCGGGTCCGCGAGGGCCTGGCGGAGTTCGAGGCGGCGTGCCGGGCGGACGCGACGTGGGAGCAGACCGTGACCTGAGCCAGACAGTTGACCAGTAATACATGCGGCAGCGGCCGATAACCGGTAGACATGAGCAGACAGAACTATGAACGGGGAATGATGACCACGGATCTCGGAAAGAGCGTCGCAGAGCCGGTGGCCCAGACGGAACAGCTGGACTACCACTCGCTCAACGCGATGTTGAACCTCTACGACAGCAACGGCAACATCCAGTTCGACAAGGACCGGGAAGCCGCCAACCAGTACTTCCTCCAGCACGTCAACCAGAACACGGTCTACTTCCATGACCTGGAGGAGAAGGTCGGGTACCTCGTCGAGAACAAGTACTACGACAAGGCAGTGCTCGACAAGTACGACGACGAGTTCGTCAAGGATCTGTTCAAGCAGGCCTACGCCAAGAAGTTCCGCTTCCAGACCTTCCTCGGGGCGTTCAAGTACTACACGTCCTACACGCTGAAGACCTTCGACGGGCGCCGCTACCTCGAGCGTTACGAGGACCGGGTGTGCATGGTCGCCCTCGGCCTGGCCGACGGGGATCCCGCCCTGGCGTCCCATCTCGTCGACGAGATCATCGACGGCCGGTTCCAGCCGGCCACCCCGACCTTCCTCAACATCGGCAAGGCCCAGCGCGGCGAGCCGGTGAGCTGCTTCCTGCTGCGTATCGAGGACAACATGGAGTCCATCGGGCGCTCCATCAACTCCGCCCTGCAGCTGTCCAAGCGTGGTGGCGGCGTGGCCCTGCTGTTGAGCAATATCCGTGAGGTCGGCGCGCCGATCAAGCACATCGAGAACCAGTCCTCGGGTGTCATCCCGGTGATGAAGCTGCTGGAGGACTCGTTCTCCTACGCCAACCAGCTCGGTGCCCGTCAGGGAGCCGGCGCGGTGTACCTGCACGCCCACCACCCGGACATCATGAAGTTCCTGGACACCAAGCGGGAGAACGCGGACGAGAAGATCCGCATCAAGACCCTGTCGCTGGGTGTGGTGATCCCGGACATCACCTTCGAGCTGGCCAAGCGCAACGACGACATGTACCTGTTCTCCCCGTACGACGTGGAGCGGATCTACGGCAAGCCGTTTGCCGATGTGTCGGTCACCGAGCATTACGAGGAGATGGTCGAGGACCCGCGGATCCGCAAGTCCAAGATCAACGCCCGGCAGTTCTTCCAGACCCTCGCCGAGATCCAGTTCGAGTCCGGTTACCCGTACATCATGTTCGAGGACACGGTGAACCGTGCCAACCCGATTGAGGGACGCATCACCCACTCGAACCTGTGCTCCGAGATCCTGCAGGTCTCCACCCCGAGCACGTTCAACGATGATCTGACCTACGCCGAGATCGGTGACGACATCTCCTGCAACCTCGGTTCGCTGAACATCGCCGCCGCGGTGGATTCCCCGGACTTCTCCCGGACCATCGAGACTGCGATCCGTGGTCTGACCGCGGTGAGTGACCAGACCTTCATCGACTCGGTGCCGTCGATCCGTGAGGGCAACAACACCTCTCATGCGATCGGCCTGGGGCAGATGAATCTGCACGGGTTCCTCGGTCGCGAGCACATCCACTACGGCTCACAGGAGGGCCTGGACTTCACCAACGCCTACTTCGCCGCAGTCATGTACGAGTGTCTCAAGGCGTCGAACGCGATCGCGAGGGAGCGTGGCCACAAGTTCGGGTCGTTCGAGACCTCGGAGTACGCGACCGGTGAGTTCTTCGACCGGTACGACCCGGCGTCCTTCGCGCCGACGACTGAGCGGGTGCGTGAGATCTTCGCCAACTCCTCGATCCATGTGCCGGATGCCGCGGACTGGGCCGCGTTGAAGGACGCGGTGATGGCTGACGGCCTGTACAACCGTAACCTGCAGGCCGTGCCGCCGACCGGCTCGATTTCCTACATCAACAACTCGACCTCGTCGATCCACCCGATCGCCAGCAAGATCGAGATCCGTAAGGAAGGCAAGATCGGGCGGGTCTACTACCCGGCGCCGCACATGGACAACGACAATCTCGAGTACTTCGAGGACGCCTACGAGATCGGCTACGAGAAGATCATCGACACCTATGCGGTGGCGACGAAGTACGTGGATCAGGGTCTGTCGTTGACGCTGTTCTTCCGGGATGACGCGACCACGCGTGACATCAACAAGGCGCAGATCTACGCCTGGCGTAAGGGCATCAAGACGCTGTACTACATCCGTCTGCGTCAGACCGCGCTGACCGGCACCGAGGTCGAGGGCTGCGTGTCCTGCATGCTGTAGTACCCGCCGGCGGACGCTCGGCAGTGTCCGCATCACGCATCCTGAGGTCGTTCTGACCTCAGTCGGAACGACCTGACACTGCGTGTCGCCGACATCATGAGCTCCCCGCTGACGCGCAGAAGGGCCCCGCACCGATCCTCGGATCAGTGCGGGGCTCTTCTGACTGGTGTGCTGTCGGCCCGGGTGGCCGGGAAGCCGTCGGCTACCCGGTGACCGTGGAGACTGCTACTCGGCGCGGCCACCCAGCTTGGCGTCGATGCGCAGCAGGCCGGAGCCGTCGTTGCCGACGGTCTTGATCCAGTCGATGATGTCGTTGACGGTGGACTCTTCCTCGATCTGCTCGGCGAGGAAGAAGTTGATGAGGGAGCGGGAATCGATGTCACCGGTCTCGTCCGCGACGCGGGCGAGGTTGCGGATCATCTCGGAGATCTTCTGCTCGTGGGCGAGGGCGGCCTCGAAGGCGTCCAACGGGGTGGCGATCTTCAGGGACGGCAGCTCGATGTCGGTGAGGTCCACGCGGGCCTCGCGGTCGAGGAGGTGCTCGGCGAACTTGGCGGCGTGGGTACGCTCCTCGTCGGCCTGGGCGCGGAACCAGTCGCGCATGCCGAGGAAGGAGAGGCGGTCCATCTCGTAGGACAGCTGGGAGTAGATGAGGGACGCGCCGTGCTCGGCGACGACCTGCTTGTTGACGGCTTCCTGGAACTTCTCGTTGATGCTCATGGCAGTAACGATACTGATCGGTTCATCCTTTCTCTAGGGCAGATAGCCTCACCTTTGCTTATATCTGCAGGTGAACAGGCATGTCTGTCCTCAGTATGCTTTGGCTGTGCTGCAGTGAGTGCGACGTAAAAGATGCTGTTCAGAAGCATGGTCGGGGGTGAAAGTGCCCCCGTCGGCCAGATCTTCCTCATTCTGCCCGAGTATGAAGTGCAGCCTCGCCTCATTCACACCACCCTATGTCGGGGGTGTCAAGGGCCCGGAAACTCCGGCACCTGCGGCTCGGTTGCGGCTCGGTTGCGGCTCCGCCCGGTCCCCGTCGCGTCCCCCGGATCCGCCGGATGGATGAGTCCCGGATGGGGTACGGTGGGAGGATATGTCAGGCTGCGGGGGAGTACCCGGCCGGGCAGACATTCCGCACTACCGCAGGAGAGCTGTATGACGACATCGCGCCAGATCACCACCCCGGTCCACCACCGTGCCGGGGACCGCGTGACCGCGATCAACTGGAACACCATTCCCGACGACAAGGACCTCGAGGTCTGGGACCGGCTGACCGGTAACTTCTGGCTCCCGGAGAAGGTGCCGCTGTCCAACGACATCAAGAGCTGGGGGACACTCTCCGAGGCCGAGCAGACCGCGACGATGCGTGTCTTCACCGGTCTGACGATGCTGGACACCATCCAGGGCACCGTCGGTGCCACGAGCCTCATCGATGACGCCGTCACCCCGCACGAGGAGGCGGTGTTCACCAACATCGCGTTCATGGAGTCGGTGCACGCGAAGTCCTACTCGTCGATCTTCATGACGCTGGCCTCCACCCCACAGATCAACGACGCCTTCCGCTGGTCCGAGGAGAACGAGAACCTCCAGACCAAGGCGGACATCGTCCTGAACTTCTACCAGGGTGATGACCCGCTGAAGAAGAAGGTCGCCTCGACCCTGCTCGAGTCCTTCCTCTTCTACTCCGGCTTCTACCTCCCGATGTACTGGTCCTCCCACGCCAAGCTGACCAATACCGCCGACGTGATCCGCCTGATCATCCGTGACGAGGCTGTCCACGGCTACTACATCGGCTACAAGTACCAGCGCGCGCTGGAGCAGGAGACCGAGGCTCGCCGGCAGGAGCTCAAGGACCACACGTTCGAGCTCGTCTTCGACCTCTACGACAACGAGTGCCAGTACACCGAGGATCTCTACGACGACCTCGGCTGGACCGAGGACGTGAAGCGCTTCCTGCGCTACAACGCCAACAAGGCCCTGAACAACCTCGGCTACGAGGGGCTGTTCCCGGCGGACGAGACCCGCGTCTCCCCGTCGATCATCTCCGCGCTGAATCCGGGTGGCGACGAGAACCACGACTTCTTCTCCGGGTCGGGTTCCAGCTATGTCATCGGTAAGGCCGAGAACACCGTCGACGACGACTGGGACTTCTAAGACCCTTGATCTAGCTCGGCCCTGAAAAGGGCTGGTGAGAGGCCCGGAACTGCGGTTTATCGCAGCTCCGGGCCTCTTTTCGTGCCTTCTCTCACCAGACAGAGGAGGACAGAGATGAACACCAGTAGCCGTCCGATGGGGCACGCCGGGGGCACGCGCGTACCTGCTCGGTGGAGGCGGGGCGACACGCCAAGCGGAATTCGGGATCGGCGTGCCCTTGATGTCGTGCCCCTTCGTGCCCTCCGCAGCTTTGAGACGGGCCGAGAACCCGCAGGATCTCGCGGATTCCTCCCTCCGTCGGGAGCGAGGGGCACGGAGGGGGCACGGCGGCCCGCTCCCGTCCACGAGCGTCCACCGGAGGGCATGATGAGCACGACGAAGAAGGAGAACAGCGCGGGCAAGCGCGAGGCGTGGGGCAGGCTGCGGAAGCTCCCCTCCGGCCGCTGGCAAGTCCGGTACCCCGGACCCGATGGGATCACCTATACGGCCCGCACCGACGATGACAAGCCGCTGACGTTCTTCACGAAGATAGACGCGCGCACGTGGCTGGCGTCGGTGCATACCAAGATCGCCCGCGGCGAGTGGGAGCCGCCCGAGGTGCGTGCCGCTCGTCTTCGCGCCGAGGCCGAAGCGGAGCAGGCGCGGTTGATCGGGTTCGCCGAGGTTACGTCCTCTAGCGTGGTGTATCTGTAACTGTTGGTGACCACCCCGTCAACGACGACGGTGACCACCGCAGGTACCTTTCGACTCAACTCCTACATCTCCTCGAAAGGGCACTCCACGATGGCCACCAGCCCCCATCATATCGACCCGTCCACCTACCTCGACGACCTGCTCACCCAAGCCTCCCCGGATCTCATGCGCCAGATGCTGCAGAGCCTCATCAACCAGATCCTGTCCACCCAGGCCGACCAGATCTGCGGCGCGGACTACGCCACCACCAGCCAGGCGCGCACCAACACCCGCAATGGCCACCGACACCGCGACCTCGACACCCGCGTCGGCACCGTCGACGTCGCCGTACCCAAACTCCGCTCCGGCTCGTTGTTCCCTAACTGGCTGCTGGAACGACGAAGCCGGGCCGAACGAGCCTTGAGCACCGTCATCGCGACCTGCTATCTCAAGGGTGTGTCCACCCGCAGGATGAATGACCTGGTCGCCAGCCTGGGGATCACCAACCTGTCGAAATCGCAGGTATCCGACATGGCCAAGGACCTCGACATCATGGTCGAGGACTTCCGCCACCGCCCACTCGACGGTGGACCCTACCTGTACGTGTCCTGCGACGCGCTGACGATGAAAGTCCGTGAAGGCGGACGGGTCGTGAAAACCTCCGTGCTGCTGGCCTGCGGGGTCAACGTGGAAGGCTACAGGGAATTACTGGGCATGCAGGTCGCCACCGCAGAGTCCGTGGCTTCCTGGACCGGGTTCTTCCGGGATCTCAAGGCCCGCGGGCTGGACCAGGTGTACCTGGTCACCAGCGACGCCCACCTGGGCATCCAGCACGCCATCGGCGAGGTACTGCCGAATGCGTCGTGGCAGCGCTGCCGGACGCACTTCGCCAAGAACCTCTCGTCGATGGTCCCCAAGACGCAGTGGCCGACACTGTCGGCGATGTTCCAGACGATCTTCCAGCAACCCGATGCCGCCGCGGTGTGGGCCCAGGCCCGGGAGGTCGTCAGTTTCTGCGAGCACAGGTTCCCGAACGTCGCCAACTACCTGGAGGAGGCCCTTGATGAGCTCTTGGCATTCACCAGCGTGCCGAAGGCGGTGTGGATGAAGGTGTGATCTAACAACCCCACCGAACGGCTCAACCATGAGATTCGCCGGCGTACCGACGTCGTGGGGATCTTCCCGAATCGTGACGCGGTGGTCCGGTTGGTCGGGGCGGTGCTCGCTGAGCAGCACGATGACTGGATTCAGCAGAAGCGCTACATGTCGTTGACGAGTCTGGAGCAGACCAGGACGATGATGAACGCCAACGTCATCGACGCCGATTCCACTGCGCATGAGGCAGTATGAGCCGAACCCGTTATCAGGCTCGTGACGGTCCCTGACCTGGAGTCAGACGCACTGTTTCAGCGGAAGGGAGATACACCACTTCCCAGGACTTGACCGGATCCGCGTCAGGCTTGGTCATGCATCTTCCTTGCTTCGATTGGGTCGACTCGCTAATATTGTCGACCATGCAACTAATCGCTAGTCTGCGAACTGTGGAACATGATGGCGAACCGCGAAACTCGTGACCCCGTAGCCGGCCAGTCTGGCTCATCAGTCCGTCGCATGGTGGCCCAACCGTCGACGCTCGAACTGATCCTGCACCCGCTGAGGTTGCGGATTCTGCAAGCGATGACAGGACGGAGCATGACCACCGCGGAGCTTGCCGGACTCTTCGATGATGTCGCTGCTGCAACGGTCTATCGGCACGTCAACACCCTCCTGGATGCCGGGGTGTTGACGATCGTGTCCGAACGACGGGTGCGTGGGGCGGTGGAGCGCACGCTCGCGCTCGTGGAAGATGCGGCACAGATGAACGCCGAGGACGCCGCGCAGATGTCCGAGGAGCAGCATCGGCAGGCGTTCGCCGTGTTCCTTGCTCATCAGGCGGCCGAATTCGACCGTTTCATCGCACGCGACGATGAAGCGGCGATGCCGTTGTTCGGTTACGGGCAGGCCATCCTGCACCTGACTGAAGACGATCTCGGCGACGTCCAGGAGCAGCTCAGGGCCATTCTCGAGCCCTATCTCCGCTCGCGCGGCGGACTTGACGAACATAGAGTCAGCCTGGCGACGCTCCTTATCCCGGAAAGTACAAGCCAGGACGACTGATGCACCACGATTGCCGCCATGAGAATGGCGACTACCCGAAATGAAGAGGAGCCACTCGATATGCCCCTGGAACAGCTCATGTCTCTGGGCTCGGCCCGTCCGATCGTCCGGTGGGGCGAAGACGATGTGCTACATCGGCCGGCCAGGCGGGTCACAGACTTCGGCCCCGATCTGTGGAATCTGCTCTGCGACATGTTCGCCACGAACACTGCCGCGGACGGCGCCGGCCTGGCTGCACCGCAGATCGGCGTGGACCTTGCCGTGTTCGTCTACGAATGCCACGACGCCTTTGGGCGCGAGCGCCGGGGCCTCGTCTGCAACCCCACGATCGCGCTCGCCGCAGAGCCGGAAGAAGAAATCCTTGGAGAGGGGTGCCTCTCGCTTCCTGGCGCATATCTGCCGGTCTCTCGCCCCGGTTTTGCCGTATGCCACGGCTATAACCAGTTCGGTGAGCCCATCAAGGTCGCCGGAACCGGAACCCTCGCACGGTGCCTGCAGCACGAGACCGACCACATCAACGGCATCGTGATGGAAGACCACCTCACCGCGGCAGAGCGCCGTGACATCCACCGCCAGCACAAGAAGGTCGCCAAGCAGTATCCCAGCAACTGGCCCGCGTAAGTCACCGACTCGCTCCCACCGCGCGACGCGGCCGGTCGAAATGGGTTCACGAAGGCAAATCGTTCTCTCTGCCCGGACAGTCCTTACATTCGAGAGTCCCGCAGACTTCGATTCGAGACCACGAGAAGCGATGCTGGGAGCGCGAGCGCACCGAATGCCCCGATGACGGCCCCCATGCCGAGAGACTCTCCGGCGAATCCGACCAGCGGTGCCACGACGAGCTGCGGAGCTTGCTGTACAAACAGCAACAGACTCTGAAACCGCGACAACATAGTGGCCGGTGCCAGGAGTAGGTATGTCGGGAACGCGTGAGCAGTGAACAGGACGACGCCCGCGCCGACGAGGACCGTGGACGACACCGCGACCTCCCACCTCGGTGCGATCGCGAGCAGACCGAGGCCCAAGGCGATGATGATCGGGCCGACGAACATGGGCTTC
This sequence comes from Corynebacterium sp. UD i78, assembly GCF_056280545.1. Taxonomy (NCBI): domain Bacteria; kingdom Bacillati; phylum Actinomycetota; class Actinomycetes; order Mycobacteriales; family Corynebacteriaceae; genus Corynebacterium; species Corynebacterium sp. UD i78. The sequence continues at coordinate 240,033 of NZ_JBWCED010000001.1, forward strand.
CAGGCGTTGGTCAGCGTTCCCTTCCAACCGAACCACGCCGTGCAGACGAGCCCGCCTGCGATCCACCCGGCTTCGATCAGACCCGCCTCGCTCGCTGACCATCCTCGCTCCCGCGCGGCGAGAGGGATGCCGAGGGCGACGACGGGGATGACCGCACCCGCAATGATCGTCACTGACGCGAGAAGCGCCGCAACGTCCTTTCTCGATCGCACGGCGCTCATCGCATCGAGAATGCCGCGGACGCCGAGTCGAACATCTGACGGCTGAACCCGACGGGGGACGCGGATCAACAGAAGGACGCACAGCATCACCGCTGTACCCGCAGCCCCGATCCAGGCCACTCCGGCAAGCGTCAACATGCCGATCAGGAATCCGCCGAGCGGCGGGCCTATGGTGCGCGCCAGCTGACCTGCCATTCCCACGCGTGCCATCGCCGTGCCAAGCTCGCGGTCAGGGACGAACAGCCGCGCGAACACGGCAGAGGCTGGGCGGAAGAAGGCGGACGCGGTTCCCATCGATGCCGCGATGACGAACAGCAACGCAGGAGACGTTCCGGCGCCCCACGCCACGGCCGCCAGAATCACGGAAAAGGCGACCAGACCCAAGGTGCTGACGATCATCGTTCTGCGCGGTCCGACTCGATCGGCGAGCAATCCGCCCAGCAGCCCGAGCACCACGGCCGGAGCCACGGTCAGCGTCAGCACCGCGGATGCAGTGTCAGGGCCATAGGCCGACGCGGTCCACGTCATTGCGAACGCGAGAACCGCCAACCCGAGTTCTAGCCCGAAGGATGCGACGAGCCAGGCTTGCAGGCTTTTCGGATAGCAGTTCGTCATGTCGATGCCCATGGAATGCTCGGTACTCGTGACTCGTCAGCGTGTTGCAGCATCGGGCGCTTCCATGCGGCTCGCCGGCCCATCGTCCGGTATCAGCACCATTCCCAGAGTCGTTCGTGCCTCTCGCCCGGTTCGCGGTCGAAGGTGAGGTCTCAGAAGCTCACGGAGGCATTCCCGAATGTGCCGAAGGTCCTCATCGGTGACGTACAGCAAGGTCTGGCTGTAACCGAAGTCCGGTGTAACGGACCCCTTCGTGGATTCGATAAGGCGGTCGAACTCGGAGGCCAAACGCGCAAGGAACACCACGAACGCCCGCTGGCTCTCGTGAGTGGGCGAAGGATGGATCGTGTTGATGTCACGAGGACACGCGCCGTCCTCCGAGAGAGCGAGTTCGCGTTGGGGGGAACCGTGGCGCGAGCGCTTTGGTATGACCGTGAGCACGCCGCTGGTGATGAGCGTATTCACATGTCGGTGCACCGTCGTGGCGGCGACTCCTTCGACGAGAGCCGCCAGCTCTGAGACTGAGACTGAGACTTTTCGAGAGGCCACTGCATGCAAGATGCGCAGCCGTACCGGATGGAACAGCGCTTCGAATGAGTTCAACTCGCCACTCATCCAACTCCCATCAGTCGCAAGCTTGCGAATAGTTGCAGTGTAGAGAACACTAGAGGGCGAGAACGAGGGAGGCAACATGGCCACGATCGACGTCCAGGCGCAGCACGTCACCATCCGAATGAGCGGATGGGAGGCGATGGCAACACGCCGTCCTGCGCTGACCGTCCAGAGGTCGGCGCTTTTCGCGGTCACGGCCTCCGACGAATGGGTGACCAGGGGTCTGGGGTTGCGACACGGAGGGGTGGTCGTGTCCGGGATACTCAAGGTTGGCATCTGGGTGGGCCTCGATGGGACCCGTCGTCTGCTTGCGATGCGCCGAGGCATGCCGACGCTGAGACTGTCGTGCGCTCCCGGCGGCGCTGAGGGGTTCTCCGAGGTGTTGGTGAGCGCGCCCGACGCGCACGAGGTGGCGGCTCTCCTGGCCGTAGGAGCCAGGGCGTGAACGGCGTTGCCGTCGAGGCGGATCGGCTCACGAAGCGCTTCGGCTCGGTGTCTGCCGTGGAGGGGATCTCGCTCACTGTGACCCATGGCCGGGTCACGGGCCTGTTGGGGCCGAACGGTGCCGGGAAAAGCACGACGCTTCGCATGTTGCTGGGACTCATCCGTCCGGACGAGGGCACGGCGGTCATCGGCGGCAGCCGGTACGTGGACTTGCCGGACCCGACCGCCCGGGTGGGCGCTGTCATCGACGGTGGCGGCCTGCAGCCCTCACTGACGGCCCGGCAGCACCTCCGAGTCCACGCGGCCCTCGGCGGGCATGACGACGAGCGCGTGGAGACCGTCTCGGCACTCCTGGGGACCGACGCGGTCGCTCGGCGGCGCGTCAGAACGTTCTCCCTCGGTATGCGGCAGCGCCTGTCGGTGGCCACCGCGCTGCTCGGGGACCCAAGCATCCTGATTCTCGATGAACCGGCCAACGGGCTCGACCCCGCGGGTATCGCGTGGCTGCGCGGGTTCTTGCGGGATTTCGCGGATCGGGGCGGGGCCGTGCTGCTGGCCAGTCACGTCTTGTCCGAGGTCGAGCAAATCGTCGACGACGTCATCCTGATCGACCGGGCACGAACCATCAGCCGCGGCTCACTCGGCGATCTGACTGACGGCAGGCAGCTCTCTCGAAGACGTCTTCCTGACGCTGACATCGACTGGGAGCCGAACCGGAGGCGAAGGAGAGGTGCACCGATGAAACGCGTAATCACCGGCGAGCTGCGCCGACTGTTCGGAACCAGGATCCCCGCATGGGCGGCCGTGACTGCGCTGGCGGCCGGCGCCTTCTTCTCCGCGGTGATCTCGATCGTGGGGCCGGGGAACGCTACTCCTCCCATGCCCGGCCTGGACACGCCAGAAGGGGTGCAGATCGTGCTCGGGAGCACCGGGCTGACGCTGTTCCTACCCGCTCTGCTGGGCGTCTTCGCCATCGCTGGCGAGTATCAGCACCGGACCATCGTCACCACCTTCATCACCGCCCCCCCGACGCGGAACAGTTCTCGTCGCGAAACTGCTCGTCTACGCATTCGCCGGTCTCGGCTACGGCATCCTCCTGGCGGCGTCGACGGGAGCCGTGCTGCTGCTCCATGCCGGCATCAGCGGGACGCCGCTCGGACTCGCACCGGCCGATCTCGCCCGCGATCTCGCCGGCGTTGCCCTCGCCGCCGTCGCTTACACGGCCATCGGCGTCGCGGTTGGAGCCATCACCCGCAACCTCCTGCTCGCTGCCGGGATCGTGCTGGGCTGGTTCTACCTCATCGAGCCGATGATCATGCTCATCCCCGGAATCAACACCGCCTACCCGCTGCTGCCCGGCGGGGCGACAGCGAGCCTGGTCGGTTTCACCTTCCTCACCGACGCGATGAGCGCCCAGCTGCACTTGTCTGGACCGAGCATCCTCAGCCCGTGGGTCGGCGCGCTCGTGCTCTTCGTGTATGCGGCCGTCGCCGCAGCTATCGCCTTCGTCCTCCCGCTACGGCGAGACATCGCCTAAGCACGGCCGAAAGCCCGGCACCTCTCATCTCGAACGAACGGAGAATCATCGAATGAACAGACAGATCGCGGGCCTCGGCCGCCGAAGCGCCTACGCCCTGCTGAACCTGTTCACCGGGCTGGTCAGCCTCGTGTTCCTGCCGGTGCTGCTGCTCTGCGCGCTGCTGTGCCTGCTCGGCATCGGCCTCCTGCTCCTCCCTGCCGCGCTACGCGCACTGCACGCCTGGGCCACATGGCATCAGAGAGCTGCTGCACGGCTGCGGGGGCGAGCGGCCCCCGAGCAGCACTCCCCCCACGAAGGCGGTGGCTGGGGCGTCCTTCGCCGTCAGGTCCAAGACCCCGGAACCCGGCGAGAACTGGGCTGGCTTGTCATGCAGGCAGTCTCCGGCAACCTCCTCGGCCTGCTGGCACTCGGCGGTGTCGGCATCGTCCTCGTCACCATCCTCGCCGGCGCACTGTGGTGGACCCCCATGCTCGCCGACCATGTTCAGTTCCTGGGCGAACCGGTGACCAACTGGAGCGCCGCGGCGGGAGTCGGCGGCATTCAGCTCGTGCTCGGCATCATCCTCTGGCTGCTCGCGACCGTCCTCGCTACCGCCCACGGACGGCTTACGCTGAGCGCGCTGCCGGTCACGAGATGACGGTCAGCGGGCCCTCGTCCGGGGTCGGCGGTTCGAAGTTGTCGAAGTAGGCGGCCGCGAGATCGGGGTCGAGCTGATATGCGTCTGCCTCGTCACTCCGGCGGGCGCCCACCCTCTCCAGCGCGACCTCGCGCGCCGTGGCGAGGTAGATCGTCTCCGGCTCCACGCCGAGCGGCCTGACAAGGCTGCGCCACGTCTCGCGTTCCCTCCGCGACCAGAACGAGAAGTCCAGGACGACATCCGTACCCGCGGTAACGAGCGCGGTCAAGCGGGCGCGGAGCTCGGCCTCGATCTCCCGATGGAGATCTGTCGGCAATGGCATCGACCGGATGCCGCGACGCCATGCCTCCTGGTCGAAGGACAGCCGCGTCATGCCGCTCTCTTCGAGTTGCCGGGCGACGGTCGACTTTCCCGAACCGGCCGGGCCGCACATAAGGATGACCCTGCTCATACAGACGATCATACTTTCCGGTGAACTTTCAAGTCATCCTAATCGGGTATATGAAGAGGAAGTACCCAATGGTTGCTCGAACGCGTGGTCGGCCTCCGCTGGGGCGTCGTCGTCAGACGGTGAAGTCGATCCATATGTCCGGTCGAGCTCGGGACGACCCGGCACTGGACGGTCAAGTCTCTTTGAGTGGTGTTCTTTGTCGGTCCCTGTGAACAGGGGATTGTCAGCGACGAGTCGACCAGCTCAGCCGTCGTCGTAGACCATAGGGACCATAGGGACCATAGGGACCATAGGGACCATGGGGACCGTGGGGATCACGGTCATCAAGCTCCGATCATGAACTGCACATCCGGAACCCCGACCGCGTCAGCGGAGTCGTGGACACCGTCGTCGGGGTCGTAGAGAAGGCCGGCGCCTCAACGTGCAGAGTTCGTACCGCACGTTCCACTTCAACTAGGACTGCTTGATGGTCAGAGCGCAGAAGCCGTCAAGGCATCAGGCGATCAGCGCGGCAGCTCAGCAGATGCTGGCGCTGGGAGAATCGGGGCGCTTCGAGTTCAACCTGACTTGGCTCAGATTAGTACGGTGTTCCCACGGCACGGCGCCGAATATCGCTCACGATTTCTACTAACTCCGGCGGTAGCGGCACTGCCGCGACCGCCTCGTGCCCGCCGACATTGATCCGCATCTCCCGGTAACCACTCAGTGTCTGCACCAGTTTCTTCAACGACCACCCCGATGCCGACTCCAGCCAACGACCCACCGCCAACGCCGCCATCACCACCGTCAGGTGAGCATCAATCGACTGCTCGAGCGTGTGGAAGATCGGTCGGGCCTTCAGATCCGACTTCGCCATCCGGAATGATCGCTCAATCTGAAACAACCGCCGGTAATAGCCGATGATCACCATCGGATCCTCATCCAACCTGCTGGTCACGTAGGCTTTGATCCCTGCCAGCTCGCGGTGCTGGGAAGCGAGTTCGAGGTTGACTTCCTTGGTCGTCTTTCCCATTTTCACGTACCGGTTGCGCTTGACCGGGGTCTTTCCTTCTGCGATGTTGCGGGCCTTGCGCAGTGACTCGTCAATCCGGCTCTTCTCGATTTAGAGTGCGTTGATCCGGTCCTGCAGCTGGCCTGAGTGAATCAGGGACCGCAAGATGTAGTGGTCCAGGTTCCTGAACCCCAGAGCGATACCGCGCAGGTGCTCCAGTCTCCCGTTGATCGCCTCAACCGGCCCGTTGGACGCACCAAGGTCGAAGTAGGCGAGGATGTCGGCCTGCCGGCGCCACAGAGTCCGACCCAGTTGTGCCAACTCCTCCAGCCCCGAAGGTAGGCCCTTGCGCAGAGTGTCGATCACCCTGCTCATCATCTTCTTGCCCCGTGACCGGTCCGGGTGCCCGTACGCGCCGATCAGGTCCTGGTAGAACGCCCAGGTGACCTGCAACGCGACGTAGTCATCATCGGTGCCCCACAGCAGATCCAGGCGTTGGCGCTGCCGGCCGGTGAGGAAGTCGGTCCTGGTCAGCAGGGCCCGGCGGTGCTTGTACAGCGGATCGTCCTTCCGTCCGCGCCGCCCGGTGGTTTCTCGCTGTAGGCGTTGCCGACACCCCGTCAGCTTCTCGGCGGCCAGGTGGACGACGTGGAACGGGTCCAAGACCTTCCGCGCCGCAGGAAGTGCGTGGTCGACGGCGGTGGCGTAGCCGGTGAATCCGTCCATCGTCACGACCTGCACCCCGGCCTGGAAGTCCGGGTCGCGCTCATTCAGCCAGGTTCGCAGAACCTCGGCGCTGCGCCCGGGGCGCATGTCGATCAGACGTGCTGGGCCTGACCCGTCGGCCAGCGGGGTCAGATCCACCAGTACCGTGACCATCGAAGACGGTTCACCGGGGCGGCGGGTGTGCTTCCAGACGTGCTCATCGACACCCAGGATTCGCACCCCGGCCAGGTGGGGGGGTCGGCGTAGACAAGGTTGCGGGCTGCGGTGACGGCGACCCGGTTAACCAGTTCCCAGCCCCCCCCCCGAGCGCCTTAGCAGTGGCTTTCACACTCATCCGGTCGATGGCGAGGCGTTGGAGGATCCAGCGGGTCACCCGCCGGGTCAGCTTGGCTCCATCGTCGGCGCACGGCAGGGAGGTCTGGAAGATCTTCCTGCTGCAGGTGGGGTTGGTGCAGGTGAAGCGCGGAACCCGGACGTGCAGGCGAGTGGGGAACCCCACGACCGGTAGGTCGACCAGTCGACGTCGGATGTGGTCCCGCTTCACCCCGGGCATCGCGCAGTCCGGGCAGGTGTCGGCTACGTCCACTGGGTCGGCGTTGATGATGGTGAGGGTTCCTGCATCGGCGGCATCGGTGATCGTCAGGCCGAGTTCTGCGGTGCGGCAGATGGTATCGGCGACGAGGTTGCCAGTAGGGTGCACGGTAGGGTCCTGGTTCGGTCAGATGAAGGTGTGGTAACTCTCATCTTGTACCGGCCAGGGCCTCTGTATGTTGTGCCACCCCGGACCCCGTCCTACTGCCAGCTACGCACTCCCCACCGCGAAGAGCCGTCAATCCCCTTGACGGTCCGGCGGGCTCGGTCGGCGGAGTAGTGGTCGATCGTCCGTGACGGTCGGATCCCCTTGGCCGGGTCGCCGGGATCCCGGCTGACCCAGATCTGATCGTGGGTGTACTCGACCCCGGGATGGTCGTTGCGCCACTTCCAGATCGGGTACGGCAACTCCCTGGTCTTGCCACCCAGGACATATGACAGGCCGGCGGCGTCCAGGTCCCGCCGGTTGGCCTCACTGATCGTCCCGGCGTCGGCGACGACGGTGACGTCATGCAGGTCGTAGGTGTCCATGAACGCTTCCACCGAGGCAAGGAACGTCTTCGTTTCCGCCCTGTTCCCTTCAAAAGCCTGGATGCGCAGTGGGAACCCGTTCACGTCAGTGAGCATGCCGACGGTGATCTGCGGATCAATCCGGCGCTCCTTACTGAACCCGGACTCACGGAACCCGTCACCTTCGTCAGCTTCCCAGTAGAGGGTGGTTACGTCGTAGAGCACCAGTGACGTCGGCCCGATGCCCGCATGATCAGCGCACACGGCGGTGACCGCGTCGCGGAACTCGTCAGTGGCGTAGCGAGGCAGTCGGCGCTTAATCGTCGAGTAACTCGCCGAGGTTGCTCCGGCTTCGGCCAGCACACGGATGGAGTCGTACTTCGAGCCTGGCTGCAGGATCCGGGCGGTGACCAGGCCAGCGAACACGTCATCATTGTCGGCAGCAACGTCCAGGCCGATTGCCCTATAGGCGGTGTCGATCGCGTCGAGCAGGTAGCCGGAGCGTTGTGCGGTGACCTCCCACGGTTGCTCTTCGGTGCCTGTCCCACGGACTGCTGGGATGTCGGTGACGTCGAGGTCCGGGCCGAGTTCGAGCTGGTCGCCCTGGAGTCGTCGGGCGGCTTCGGCCTTCAGCGCGGCAAGTTCGGCGTCGGTGTGGGCTGAGCCGAGGTGTTCCGTCGAGGTCGCACCACCAGCGTAGGAGTAGATGATCTGCACCGAAGTAGCCCCGGAGGCGGTGGTCACGGTGCGGATCCTGGGCTGCATGTTCAGGAGTCTACCGGTCCAGGACTGACTGGTTAGTACGGTTTTTCGCCGAATTCCGCCGAAGCCCCGCAGGTCACGGACTTAGATGACGTGACAACACCGAAACGTGAGCCAAGTCAGGTTCAGCGTGCGCCGGAGGAACGCGACCTCTCCGATCCGGGCGACGTCGACCAGGTGGGCAAGAATATCGTGCACCGTCCACCCCGGGACACAATGAGGGTGTTTCCCGGCGGGAACCGTCAATAGTGTCGAGGTCGTCGATCAGGCGTCGCCGCTCGGCGTGGACCAGGGGCCGGATCTCTTTCCTGGACAGTGACACCGGATACTCCTTTGTATCTGTTCCGCGGCGTCCTGACCGGGCGGCGTTGTGGCTCCCGTGACGCCTGTGGCTGTTGTGCGGTTTTCCGGCCGTGAATCGCGGGCGCTACCCCCGATTGCGACGCCTCGGACGCTAAGGGGGGTCCTGGCTATCAATATCTGAACGCACCCATTACCATGGACTGCAGTCTGCGCTGGATGTGTCGGCGGAGGTGACGACTACGCCGCCGAGCCACAACACCGTGCAGTTCATTCAAAGGGAGCCGTCCCGACGAGCGGCTCCGCGTAGTCAGGAGGATTGAATGACCGCAGTAGCGCCTCGGGAAGACCATCCGGTCGCTCCCACACGGCCTGCTCCCCAGGGTGGTAAGTCCCTCAAGGGCAACCACGCCTGGACCATGCTGACGACCACCGACCACAAGCAGCTCGGCATCATGTACATCATCATGTCGTTCTGCTTCTTCTTCATCGGTGGCCTCATGGCCCTGCTGATCCGCGTGGAGCTGTTCCACCCGGGCATGCAGTACCTGTCGAACGAGCAGTTCAACCAGCTCTTCACCATGCACGGCACGGTGATGCTCCTGCTGTACGGAACCCCGGTCGTGTGGGGCTTCGCGAACTACATCATGCCGCTGCAGATCGGCGCCCCCGACGTCGCCTTCCCGCGCCTCAACGCGCTGGGCTTCTGGCTGACGACCTGGGGCGGCATCCTCATGCTCTCCGGCTTCCTCACCCCCGGTGGTGCCGGTGACTTCGGCTGGACGATCTACATGCCGCTGGCGGACGCCATCCACTCCCCGGGTGTCGGTACCAACCTCTGGATCGTCGGTGTCGGCGTCGGTGGTGTCGGCACCATCGCCTCGGCCATCAACATGATGACGACCATCCTCTGCCTCCGCGCACCGGGCATGACCATGTTCCGTATGCCGATCTTCACCTGGAACATCCTGGTGACTTCGCTGCTGGCGCTGCTGATCTTCCCGCTGCTCACCGCCGCGGCCCTCGGTGTCCTCTACGACCGCCTACTGGGCGGGCACATCTACGACCCGGCCAACGGTGGCGCCATCCTCTGGCAGCACCTGTTCTGGTTCTTCGGTCACCCTGAGGTCTACGTCCTGGCCCTGCCGTTCTTCGGCATCGTCTCCGAGATCTTCCCGGTGTTCAGCCGCAAGCCGATGTTCGGTTATGTCGGCCTGGTCTTCGCGACCCTGTCGATCGCCGCTCTGTCCCTGGCCGTGTGGGCGCACCACATGTTCGTCACCGGTGCTGTGCTGCTGCCGTTCTTCAGCTTCATGACCTTCCTCATCGCGGTGCCGACCGGCCTGAAGTTCTTCAACTGGCTCGGCACCATGTGGAAGGGCCGGCTCACTTTCGAGACCCCGATGGTCTTCGCCATCGGCTTCTTCGCCACCTTCCTGTTCGGTGGTCTGACGGGCATCATGCTGGCGTCCCCGGCCCTGGACTTCCACCTGTCGGACACCTACTTCGTGGTCGCCCACTTCCACTACACCCTCTTCGGAACCATCGTGTTCGCCTCCTACGCCGGCGTGTACTTCTGGTTCCCGAAGATGACCGGTCGCATGCTCAACGAGAAGCTGGGGAAGATCCACTTCTGGCTGACCTTCATCGGCTTCCACACCACGTTCCTCATCCAGCACTGGCTGGGCAACATGGGCATGCCGCGTCGCTACGCCGACTACCTCGAGTCGGACGGCTTCACGATCTACAACCAGATCTCCACCATCGGTGCACTGATCCTCGGTATCTCCGTTATCCCGTTCGTCTGGAACGTCTTCAGCTCCTGGCGCTACGGCGAGGTCGTCACCGTCGACGACCCGTGGGGTTACGGCAACTCCCTGGAGTGGGCGACCAGCTGCCCGCCGCCGCGCCACAACTTCGAGTCCCTGCCCCGGATCCGTTCGGAGCGGCCTGCCTTCGAGCTGCACTACCCGCACATGGTCAAGAACATGCGCGAGGAAGCTCACGTGGGACGCCACTTCTAGGCGCCCTCTCCACCCGGCCGCAGGCCAGGCACCGGTTGAACGACAGCCGCACCCCAGCTACGCGGGGTGCGGCTGTCGCCGTCTGTGCCCCAGGTGCGACAATGGAGGACGTGGACAACTCCCAGACCAACACCGCCGACAACGCTCACCTGACCGTCACCCTCGCTGACGGACTCACCCCCGCGGTCGTGACGCTCACCGGGCCGGACCAGCCCGGCGTGACCGCCGAGTTCTTCCGGACACTTGCCGAGCACGGTACCCAACTCCTCGACGTGGAACAGGCCGTCTTCCGCGGCAACCTCAACCTCGCCGCCTACGTCGGCTACCGGCCGTCCGAGGGAACCGTTCTCAGGGAGGACCTCGACGCAGTGCTCGAGGGCACCGGCATGAGCGTCACTGTCGACGTCTCCGACGAGATCCAGAAGGCCCGCGGACGCTCCACTCACGCGGTCATCGTCCTCGGCGACCCGGTGACCGCCGAGCACATCTCCACGATCGGTCGCGTCCTCGCCGACCACGGTGCCAATATCGACCGGATCCGTGGCATCGCCGACTATCCGGTCACCGGCCTCGAACTGAAGATCACCGTCGCGAATCCTGCGCCCGGCGGTTCCACCGAACTGCGTGAGGCTCTCGCCGAGGTCGCTCACGGCTCCGGCGTGGACATCGCCATCCAGCGCGCCGGCCTGGCCAACAAGACCAAGCGTCTGATCTGCTTCGATGTGGACTCCACCCTCATCCAGCAGGAGGTCATCGAGCTGCTGGCCGCGCACGCCGGCCGTGAGGCGGAGGTCGCCGCCGTCACCGACCGCGCGATGCGCGGCGAGATCGACTTCTCCGAGTCCCTCCACGAGCGGGTCAAGGCCCTCGCCGGCCTGGACGCCACCGTCATTGACGAGGTCTCCCGCGCGGTCCAGCTGACCCCTGGTGCGCGCACCACCATCCGGACCCTCAAGCGCCTCGGCTACCGCACCGGCGCGGTCTCCGGTGGCTTCGTCCAGGTGCTGGAGCCTCTGGCACGCGAGCTCGGCCTCGACTTCTACCGGGCGAACACTCTGGAGATCGTCGACGGCAAGCTCACCGGCCGCGTCATCGGCCAGGTCATCGACCGTGAGGTGAAGGCCGAGAGCCTCAAGGAGTTCGCCTGGTCCAACGGCATCGCCCTGAACCAGACCGTCGCCGTCGGTGACGGGGCCAACGACATCGCCATGCTGTCGGTGGCCGGTCTGGGCATCGCCTTCAACGCCAAGCCCGCTCTCCGCGAGATCGCGGATGCCACCGTCAACCACCCCTTCCTCGACGAGGTGCTCTTCATGCTCGGTATCTCCCGCGAAGAGATCGACTCCGCCGACCTGGAGGACGGGACCTACCGGCGCGTCCCGCTCGAGCCGCGGTGAGTACGGCAGACGGGACAGACCCCGACTCCACCACTCCGCTGATCCGTCGGGCCCACACCCGCCTGCAGAACGCCATGCATGTCGACCGTGACGGCGAGAACCCGGACGACCCCGCCACGGTCCAGGCCATGCCGCTGGTGATGGAGTTCCCGCATGATCCGTTGCCGGACCGTCGCGCACTGCTGGAGGCCGCCGCCACCGCCTGCGTAGCCGTCTGCCTCGATCCGAGAGCAGGGGAGGACTCGTTCTTCGCCGATGCCCTGGGCCGCTGGTACGGCGCGAGGATCCGCAAGATCGCCCGTCGGGCCCGCAACAGGAAGTGGCGGGATGTCCAGGGGATGCCCGGGGTCACCGTGTCCGTGAACGACGCCTCGGTCCGTGCTTTCACCCCCTGTCCGGTGACTGAGACCCCTGAGCTGCTCAACAAGCTGCAGATCCAGGGCGCGGACCTGGTCTCCGACCCGTCCTACGCGGACACTCCCGAGGCAGTACTCGTCCACGATGACGCGCCGGTGATCTACGTCGACGCCTCCCTGGAGATGACGGTCGGCAAGGCCGCGGCACAGGTCTCCCACGGCTCGATGCTGCTGGCTGCGGCGATGGCGGGGGACGCCGCCCTCGACTGGGCGGCCCACGGCTTCCCGCTGCATGTCTGTGAGGTGTCCGCCGGACGCTTCGCCGAGGTCCGTGCCGAGGCGGAGCAGCGGATCAAGGAAGTGACGGAGACCTCCAACAGACCTGCGGCTCGGGCCGCCGCGGTCGTGCAGGACGCCGGATACACGGAGATCGCCCCCGGCTCCTTCACCGTCGTCGCTCTACAGCGGGGCTGATCAGCCCCGGTCGCGCAGCGTGCGGCGCAGGATCTTGCCGGTGGCCGACTTCGGCACCTCACGCACGAACTCCAGCGCCCGGATCCTCTTGTAGGGCTCGACGCGCGCGTTCACGGTGTCCTCGATGGCGGTGGCGACCTCGTCCTCGGAGCGGGTGTCTCCCTCGGCGACCGCCTGGCGAACCACGTACGCCTTGGGGATCTCCTCACCGGTCTCCGGGTCGGAGGCGCCGACGACGGCGGCGTCCGCGACATCGGGCAGGGTGAGCAGCACGGCCTCGAGTTCCGCCGGGGGAACCTGGTAGCCCTTGTACTTGATGATCTCCTTGAGCCGGTCGACGATGTACACGTCGCCGTGGTGGTCCTGGCGGGCCAGGTCACCGGTGCGCAGCCAACCGTCACCGGGCAGGGACTCCGCGGTGGCGTCCTCGTCGCCCAGGTAACCGGACATGACCTGGGGTCCGCGGACCCACAGCTCGCCGTCGGCGCTGACGCCCTCGGCCGGGACCGGGATCTCCTCGAGGGAGTCCGGGTCGACGATCTTGTGCTCGGTGCCGGCGACCGGTCTGCCGACGGAGCCACGGGAGAGGTTCGCGTCGGTGTTCATGTGCGTCACCGGGCTGGCCTCGGTGAGACCGTAGCCCTGGTAGACGCGGATGTCGAGGCGCTGCTCCACCGCGCGGGCGAGGTCGTCGTCGAGCGGAGCCGCACCACTGAACACACCGCGCAGGGAGGAGAGGTCGTGGCTGTCGACCGCCGGGTCCTTCGCCAGGGCGACAGCCACGGGCGGGGCGATGAAGGTGAAGGTGACCTTGTGCTCCTGATGGGCGGCGAGGAAGGTGTTCAGCTGGAACCGGGGGGAGGTCAGCAGCCGGGCGCGCAGCCGCATCGCCGCGTTGGCCAGGACGGTGAGTCCGTAGATGTGGAAGAAGGGCAGGATGCCGAAGATGGTGTCGGCCCGGTTTACCACACCGGCGGTCTCGATCTGGGCGATATTGGCCACCAGGTTCGCGTGGGTCAGCTTCACCCCCTTGGGCAGGCCGGTGGTGCCCGAGGAGTAGGGCAACGCGGCCAGGTGCGTGGCGGGGTCGAAGGAGACCTCGGGGGGAGTGCTGCGCTCGGCGTACATCTGCTTGAGCCCGCGGGAGGCGTCCAGGTGGATCAGCCTCTCGGCGGGCAGCCCGGCAAGCTCTGCGGCCTCCTCGCCACCGTCGCCGAAGCCGGCGAGGGTCAGCAGCAGCGTCGCGCCCGAGTCCTTGATCTGGTGGGCGACGGTCTCCGGGGTGGAGAGCAGCGGAACAGGGGTCAGGACCGCACCGAGGCGCCAGACGGCGTGGGCGGCCACGAGGAAGTTCTCGGAGTTGGGGCACTGCAGCGCGACGACGTCACCGGTGCGCACCCCGAAACGGTGGAACCAGCCTGCCGCGGCGTCCACGTGGCTGCGCAGTGTGGCGAAGGTGGATTCGGTGCCTTCCGCCAGATCGACCACGGCGACACGGTCCTCGTCCTCCGGAGCGAGCGAGCCGTAGATGTAGTCGTAGAGGCTCACCGGGGGGACGGTGAAGTCGCTCTGGTCACTGGTCACGGGCATACGGGTACTCCTGTGGACATTTCGACGCTGCAATAACTACATGGGCGATCCTACGCGGTAGCGCAGCTCATCCGCGCAGGCGGCGTAGTGCGCCGCGGACCTTACCCCCGTCGGTGGTGGTCCAGAACGGTGGCATCGAGGAGCGGAAGAAGGACCCGTAGCGTTTTGTCGCGATCCGTGAGTCAAGGACGGCGACCACGCCACGGTCATCGACACTTCGCAGCAGTCGGCCCGCGCCCTGCGCCATGAGCAGGGCGGCGTGGGTGGCGGAGACCTCCATGAACCCGTTGCGTCCCGCCTTGTCGGCGGCCTCCTTCCGGGCCTGCATCAGCGGGTCATCCGGACGGGGGAAGGGGATCCGGTCCATCACCACCAGCGACAGCGACGGGCCCGGCACATCCACACCCTGCCACAGGCTGAGGGTGCCGAACAGGCACGTCTCCGGCTCCGCCCGGAAGCGGTCGATGAGGGTGCCGAGGGTGTCCTCACCCTGCAGCATGATGTCGTAGGGCACCAGGGTGCGCATCTCCGCGGCGGCGGCCTCGGCGGCTCGCCGGGAGGAGAACAATCCGAGGGTGCGACCGCCGGCGGCGTTGATGAGCTGGGCCAGTTCGTCCATCGTCGTCGGCGACGCGGCATCCCGGCCCGGCGGATCGAGGTGGCGGGCCATGTAGAGGATCCCGTGGGTGCCGGCGTCGAAGGGGGTGCCGACATCCAGGGTGGTGCACTTCGACGCGGACAGTCCCCAGGACGCCAGCATCGCGGTGAACCGGCCGCCCAGGGCAAGTGTCGCGGAGGTGAGGACCACGGTGGAGTCCCCGAACAACCGGGTGCGCAGCAGGTCGGCGACACTCAGCGGGGCAACCCGCACCGCGCGCCGCGAGCGGTCACCGCCGAGCCAGACGACGTCCTCGCCGAAGATGCTGTCATCGTCGGAGCCTCCCTCGTCGAGGATCCGCACGACCGTGTCATGCAGTTCCTCGCAGGAGGAGACGCAGTGGTGCAGTTCGGCGGCCTTCTCGGCATCCTTCGCACTCTCGGCGCCGGTCGGCACGGTGCCTTTTGTACCCTGCAGCTTCGAGCGCAGCCCCCACAGGGCGTCACGCAGGGCGATGAGCGGTTCCTGCAGCTGGACCGGTACCTGCAGCCAGCGCCCCTCCGGGGCGGTACCGGCGGTGACCGAGGCCTCGACCTCGGCGGTCCAGGTGTCCGCGGCCTCCTGCAGGGCGTCCGAGCAGCCGTCGGGACCGACCTTGGCGCAGCGCTTGGCGAGGATGGCCAGGGACGCGGCGGTGAGTTCGGCGGTCGCCACCGAGGTGATCCGGGCCTCGAGTTCGTGGGCCTCGTCGATGACCGCCACATCGTGCATCGGCAGCACGGAACTGTCCGCCATCGCGTCGATCGCCAGCAGGGCGTGGTTGGTGACCACCACATCGGCCTCGGCGGCCTCGGCACGGGCGGCTTCGGCGAAGCACTGCTCGCCGAAGGGACAGCGGGTCGCCCCGACACACTCCCGGCTGGTCACACTGACCTGACGCCACGCCTGGTCGGAGACACCGCGGGGCAGGGAATCACGGTCGCCGGTGCCCTCTCCGGTCTCCAGGATCTCCTGGGCCCAGTCACGCAGTCGGGTGACCTGGGCGCCGGTCCGGGTCAGCTCCGCCTCGTCGAGCAGGGAATCCTCCCCGTTCTCCGAGGAGGGGGAGCCACCACCGGTGCGATGCAGGCAGAGGTAGTTGTTACGGCCCTTGAGGATCGCGAAGGTCGGACGCCGCCCCAGTTTCGGGGCGAGGGCGTCCACCACCCGCGGCAGGTCCCGGTTCACCAGCTGACGCTGCAGGGCAATGGTGGCGGTGGACACGACGACGCGACGTCCGGTCTCGACCGCGTGGGCCAGCGACGGCACCAGGTAGGCCATGGACTTACCGGTACCGGTACCGGCCTGGACGGCCAGGTGGCGTTCCTCGGCGATCGCATCGGCGACGGCGGCGGCCATGGTGCGCTGCCCGTCGCGTCGGGTACCACCGAGGGTCTCGACGGTGTGGTCCAGCAGGTCGAGCGGGGACGGCGTGCCGGAGTCGGCGGGGGTGTCGCTCACAGGCCGACGAAACGCACTGACAAAGCCGGTTCGTCGCGGGACAGGGCCAGGCCCTCCCACGGCAGGGACACCAGCTGGGTGGCCAGGTGCTCCCGCGACTCGTCGAGGGTCGGCAGGTCGGCGACCGGCGCACCGTCGCGGATCAGCGGCACGGTGAGCTGCACCGTGTTGAGGACGCCGCCGAGGTCCGGGGCGTCGGCGGCGATGGACCAGGCGACCTCCTCCACGGCGGTGCCGGTGGACCGGCAGGCACGCAGCGCCTGCTTCGCCCCACCGTGGCTGGCCTTGCCGCGGCTGCGCTTGTGGACGTGGGTGCCGTCGACCTCGACCAGCTTGTAGACCAGTCCGGCGGTCGGGGCGCCGGAGCCGGTCACCACGGAGGTGCCGGCACCGTAGGTGTCCACCGGCTCACTGCGTAGCGAGGCGATGGCGAACTCGTCGAGGTCGGAGGAGACGCAGATCTTCGTGTCGTAGGCACCGAGGGAGTCCAGCTGGTCCCGGACCTGACGGGCGAGCACACCCAGGTCACCGGAGTCGATACGCACCGCGCCGAGTCCTGTACCGGCGACCTCGACGGCGTTGGCGACACCCTGGCGGATGTCGTAGGTGTCCACCAGCAGGGTGGTGCCCACCCCCTGGGACTCGATCTGCGCCCGGAAGGCGGCCTTCTCGTCGGGCTGCCCGTCGGCGTCCGTGTGCAGCAGCGTCCAGGCGTGGGCGCTGGTGCCACCCACCGGGACGCCGTAGCGCGCGGCGGCCTCCAGGTTAGAGGTCGAGGTGAAGCCCGCGAGATAGGCGGCGCGTGCGGCGGAGACCGCGGCGTCCTCATGGGTACGACGCGAGCCCATCTCGATGATCGGACGCCCCTCGGCGGCGGTGACCATACGGGCCGCGGCGGAGGCGACGGCTGAGTCGAAGTTGAGGATCGACAGGACCACGGTCTCCAGCACGACGCATTCGGCGAAGGTGCCGCGCACGGTGAGAATGGGGGAGTTGGGGAAGTAGAGCTCGCCTTCGCGGTAGCCGTCGATCTGCCCGGAGAATCGGTAGTTCTCCAGGTAACTGCGGGTGCGTTCGTCGAGGAAGGGCAGCCCGTCGAGCTGTTCGGTGGTGAAGCGGAAGTTCTTCACGGCCTCGATGACCCGGGCGGTGCCGGCGACGACGCCGTAGCGTCGTTCATTCGGCAGGCGGCGGGTGAAGACCTCGAAGGCACACCGACGGTCGGCGGTGCCGTCGGCCAGCGCGGCCTGCAGCATCGTCAGTTCGTACATGTCGGTGAACAGGGCCGTGGAGGCGGTACCGGAAGGCGTGGTGGATGCGGTCACACTGTCACATAGTAGTGATGTCCCGTTGCCGCGTCGGTGACCACCGGTAGTCTGGGTGACATGACTTCTCCTGCCGCCCCGGCTGCCACACCTGTGGCAGAGCAACTGCCGGACACACTCACCGAGGCCGACCTGCCCTGGCTGTGTATCTGCTGGGACGATCCGGTCAACCTCATGAGCTACGTCACCTACGTCTTCCAGACCGTGCTCGGCTACTCCCGCAAACGTGCCACCGCACTGATGATGGAGGTGCACACCGAAGGCAAGGCCATCGTGAGCTCCGGGGACCGTGACAAGGTGGAGGCGGACGTGAAGAAGCTTCAGACCGCCGGCCTGTGGGCCACCATGCAGCGCAGCGAAGGATGATCCCGTGATCCCCTGGACGAAGAAGAAGGGTCTGGTCCGCGGTACCCGCTACCAGACGCGTCTCGAACCCCTGGAGCGTGAGATGCTCGGCGATTCCGCCGTGACGGTCTCCGACGCCCTCATGGGCCGCGCCCGGTCAGCCCCGAAAGACGAGCTCGCCGAGATGACCGGCCTGCCCTCCGGTCACACGGACGCGCCGGAGGACCCGGCCCTGGCCCGTCTGCTGCCCTCCTTCTTCCGCGACGGGGCGGAGGAGGTCGAGGGGGAGGCGTCCGTCACCCGGCAGTTCACCGAGACCGACATCATTAAGGCGAAGCTGATCAATCTCCGGATCCTCATCGACGCCCTCGGCCCCGACGGGTCGGTGAACATCAGCATCGGTACCGACCAGGCCGGGCCGTGGCTCAATGCGGTGGCAGACATCCGCACGTACCACTCCGCCCAGCTCGACGTGTACCGCGTGGAGCACGGGGAATCCTCCCAGGAAGCCGAGACCGCCGCGAACTACCTCGACTGGCTCGGCTACCACCAGGACACGCTGCTCAGCGCCATGATGGGCGAGCTCGACGTGCCCGACGGATTCGACGAGGGATAGACGCCGTGGCAGCCATGTCGTCCTCCTTCGGTGCGGTCCCCGGCCGGGTCAACGGCCTGGCGGACGTCCCCGGCATCGCCGTCGGCCATGCCCCGGCCCGTGATGACGCCGGCACGCCGGTCTCCTCCGGCGTCACCGTGGTCACCTGCCCCTCCGGTGCTGTCGGTGCGGTGGACGTCCGTGGCGGCGGCCCGGGGGCCCGTGAGACCGACCTGCTCAGGCCCTCGAACTCCATGCAGGCGGTCCACGCCGTCGCCCTGTGCGGTGGCTCCGCCTTCGGGTTGGACGCCGCGGGCGGAGTCATGTCCGGGCTCGAGGAGCGCGGTATCGGATTCCCCGTTTTCGGGGACGCCGTGCCGGACGGCCCGATCGTGCCCATCGTCCCGGCCGCCGTGATCTTCGACCTGCCCGTCGGCTCACCGGCGGAGCGGCCGGACGCCGACTGCGGACGCGAGGCGCTGGTGAATGCGCTCGACACACTCGACGAACTGCCCGGGGTGACCGGCCCGTCGGTCAACGGCTGTGTCGGTGCCGGACGTGCCGCCACCGCCGGTGCCCTCAAAGGCGGCTTCGGCCAGGCCAGTGCGGTCCTGCCCACCGGGGAGACGGTCGCCGTCGGCCTGGTCGCCAACCCGGTCGGCTCGGTCGTGGATCCTTTGACCGGCTGGCCCTGGGGCCTCGGCGCCGAGCTCGATCACGACGGTGTCGGAGAGTTCGACCGCTACTGGGGCGGGCTCCCTGACCCGGACGACGGTGGTCTGGCGGCACTGCTCGCCCGAGGGCTCGGCGGGACGAAACTGCCGCCACCGGATGCGTCCGCTGCATCCGTTGCATCCGACGGGTCTCCGCTGAACACCGTGATCGGCGTCGTCGCCACGGACTCCCCGGTCACCAAGGCCCAGGCAGAACGGCTCGCCATGGCCGCCCATGACGGGCTGGCCCGGGCGGTGCGTCCCTCCCACCTGCCGATGGACGGCGACACCTTCTTCGCACTGTCCACCGGCGGTGGGGGAGAGACCGGTGCCGGTGTCCCCGGTGAGGAACTCGCCCTGCTCGCCACGGTCGCCGCCGACTGTGCGGAGCGCGCCGTGGTGCATGCGGTGCTCGCGGCGTCCTCGATGTACGACGTACCCTCGTGGACGGAACTGATGTCGTGACCACACCTGCGTCCCCCGGTGTGCCCGCCACCACCGGTGGGAAGTCGCCGTCGACCTTCCGCCGCAGCCGCACCGGTAGGGCCCTGATCACCTCCGGGTCCTTCCTGGTCCTCATCTGGGTGCTGATGGCGGTCAACGCCCTGTCGAACTACCGGCTCACCGGCTACGGCGTCGAACCCCGGGAGCTGGAGGGGCTACGGGGGATCTTCATCGCCCCGTTCCTCCACGTGGACGTCAACCACCTCCTGGCGAACACCCCGGCATGTGCTGTACTGCTCTTCCTCATCGCCCTGTCCGGGCAGAAGGCCGTGTGGGGCTCCTCGGTGTGCACGGTGATCATCGGCGGTGTGGGGATCTGGCTCACCGGCCCGGAGAACACGGTGCATGTCGGTGCATCGATCCTCATCTACGGCTGGGTCGCCTTCCTGGTACTGCGCGGCTTCTTCGTGAAGTCCTTCGGGCAGATGGCTCTCGGCGTGGTCGTCGCACTGGTCTACGCCGGCCTGTTCTGGGGCCTGTTCCCCGGTGATCCCGGTGTGAGCTGGCAGGGCCACCTCTTCGGCGCGGTCGGCGGCGGTGTCGCAGCATTCCTCACCGGGCGGCAGGCCTCTTCTGGCCCGGCTTTCCGGAAGTAGTGCCGAAGAGCCGGTTCCGCGCGGGCTGAGCAACCTCCCGCCACTACTTCCGGACATCCGGGGCGGGGTGCCGGGGAGATCCGACTAGGATCGGACGCCATGGCAGGAGACACCGCAGGCATGGCAGGCACGGCAGAAGCAGGTTTCGACAATTCCCCCATCGGCGTCTTCGACTCCGGTGTCGGCGGACTCACCGTCGCCCGCGCGATTGTCGACCAGCTGCCGGAGGAGTCGATGATCTACATCGGCGACACCGCCAACTCACCATACGGTGACAAGCCCCTGGCCGTCGTCCGTGAGCTCGCCACCTCCATCGCCGACGACCTCGTCGACCGCGGCTGCAAGATGATAGTCGTGGCCTGCAACACCGCGTCCGCCGCCTTCCTGCGTGACGCCCGCGAGCGCTACCCGGTCCCGATCATCGAGGTGATCCTGCCGGCGGTGCGACGGGCCGTGTCCGTCACCCGCAACGGCCGGGTCGGCGTCATCGGCACGCACGGCACCATCACCTCGGGTGCCTACCAGGACCTCTTCCGCGCCAACCCGAACGTCGAGGTCTTCGCGCAGGCCTGTCCCCAGTTCGTCCCGTTCGTCGAGCGCGGTATCACCACCGGACGCCAGATCCTCGGGCTCGCCGAGGCGTACCTGGAACCGTTGAAGGACGAGGGTGTGGACACCCTCGTCCTCGGCTGCACCCATTACCCGCTGCTCACCGGCGTCCTCCAGCTGGTGATGGGGGATGACGTGACCCTGGTGAACTCCGCGGAGGAGACGATGAAGACCGTCTACCGCACGCTCAACGAGGGCGGGATCCTCGCCGACCGCAGTGAAGGTGACCAGCCGGTGCACACCTTCGAGTCCACCGGTGACCCGCAGCGGTTCGCACATCTCGCCAGCCGGTTCCTGGGGCCGCAGGTCACCAGCGTGAGTCAGATCCCGGAGATCCTGCGGTGAGCACCCCGGCGGACGTGGACGTGAGCCTACGGTAAGTCCGGCCACCGCCCGGATGTCGACCTGTGGGACAATGCGTGTCATGGAGATGACGATTCTGGGATGTTCCGGCAGCCTCGCATCGCCCGACAATGCCGCGTCGGGTTATCTGCTGCGTATGTCCGACGGACAGCGCATCCTCATGGACATCGGTCCCGGCGTCCTCGCCCGCCTGCAGGCGCACGACCGTCCCGGTGACGTCCACATGGTGTTCTCCCACCTGCACCCGGACCACTGCCTCGACTTCCCGTCACTGGCCGTGTGGCAGCGCTACCATCCGACGGACGCCGCGACACGCAGGCACACGCTCCTCGGACCGTCGATCGCCCCGGTGCACCTGGGCCGGGCGTCCGCCGACAGGCTCGAGGACGTCGACGACTTCTCCGACATCTTCGACATGGTCACCTGGGGTGCACCGACCGAGGGACCGGTCGCGTTCCCCGATCCGGCCTACACCGAGCACCGCATCGGCGACGCCCGGCTCTACGCCGCCCCCGCTGTGCACCCGACCGAGTCGTACCTCATGCGTATCGAGGACGCCGACGGTTCCTCACTCGTCTACTCCGGGGACACGGCCGCCACCCCGCATCTCGCTGCCCTCGCCGCCGGTGCTGATGTGCTGCTGTGCGAGGCGACCTGGGGGGAGCGCGACAACGGCAACAACCCGCCGCAGATGCACCTGTCCGGCGAGGAGGTCGGCCAGGCCGCCGCAGAGGCAGGGGTGGGACGCCTGGTGCTCACCCACATTCCGCCCTGGGGTGATGTAGAGGGGGCACTGCGCGGGGCACGGCGCTTCTACGACGGGCCGGTGGATGTCGCGGTGCCCGACATGGTGGTCACGCCGGGGCGGTAAGGACGGGGACTTCCCGGCCGGTAGGCTGTCCGGCATGACTTCCTCCGATTACACCCGCTTCGACGGGCGCGCCGTCAATGAACTGCGTCCGGTCCGTATCACCCGTGGTTTCACCACCAACCCCGCCGGTTCCGTGCTGGTCGAGTTCGGGAACACCCGCGTGATGTGCACCGCCAGCGTCTCCGAGGGCGTGCCGCGGTTCAAGCGTGACTCCGGCGAAGGCTGGCTCACCGCCGAGTACGCCATGCTCCCCTCCGCCACCGCCGAGCGCATGCCGCGTGAGGCGCTCAAGGGCAAGGTCAAGGGCCGTACCCACGAGATCTCCCGCCTCATCGGCCGCTCCCTGCGCGCCGCCGTGGATCTGCGGGCCCTCGGCGAGAACACGGTCAACATCGACTGTGACGTCCTCCAGGCCGACGGCGGTACCCGCACCGCCTCGATCACCGGCGCCTACGTCGCCCTGGCTGATGCGCTGGCCGTGCTCCGGCAGCGTGGCGTGGTCCCCGGTGAGCCGCTGCTCGACCCGGTGGCCGCCGTGTCCGTCGGCGTCATCGACGGTGTGCCCTGCCTCGACCTGCCGTATCCGGAGGACAGTCGGGCGGACGTCGACATGAACGTCGTCATGACCGCCGAGGGAAAGTTCGTCGAGATCCAGGGCACCGGTGAGCACGCCGAGTTCAGCCGTGGCGAGCTCAACGAGCTGCTCGACCTCGCTGAGGGCGGTCTCTACGACCTCGTCGACCTGCAGCGCGCCGCCCTCGACGCCGAGCTGGGCGAGGCCGTCACCCTGGGGGAGTGGAATTAGATGGCCGTCCAGGTTCTGGTGGCGTCCCGTAACACCAAGAAGCTCGGTGAGCTCGAGCGCGTCCTCGCCGCCGCCGGCATCGAGGGCATCGAACTGCTCACCCTGCGTGATATCGACGAGTACCCCGAGACCCCGGAAACCGGCGCGACCTTCGAGGACAATGCGCTGATCAAGGCACGCGACGGCGTCCGCTACGCCGGGTTGCCCACTGTCGCCGACGACTCCGGCATCACGGTGGACGCCCTCAACGGCATGCCCGGCGTCCTCTCGGCGCGCTGGTCCGGCAGCCACGGTGACGATGAGGCGAACAACGCCCTGCTGCTCGCCCAGACCTCCGACGTCCCCGATGACCGGCGTGGTGCAGGCTTCGTCTCGGCGTGCGCGCTCGCCCTGCCGGCGGAGATGGCGTCCTCCCTCGGGAAGGACGCCGAGACGACCGTGCGCGGGACCTGGCGTGGAACCCTGCTGCGCGGCCCGAAGGGGGAGAACGGGTTCGGCTACGACCCACTGTTCGAACCGGAGGAGGCCCCCGGTAGATCCAGCGCCGAGTTGTCCCCGGAGGAGAAGGACGCCCTGTCCCACCGTGGTCGCGCACTGGCTCAGCTGGTGCCGATGCTGCGGGTGCTGGCTACAGTAGGGAACTGAAACCCCTTCCCCCAGTCAGAGAGGAACCGGTGACGCCGTGAGTGTGTCCGGTAGTCCGTCCCAGATCGTCAGTGACGCCGTGGGAGCCGCCGGCCCCGTCGACCTGAGCTGGCAGGTGGACCTCTACAAGGACCTGCACCGGTACCCGGAGCTCTCCGGTGCGGAGCGGGAGACCGCCGCCCGGATCCACGCCGAGTTGCACCGCTTCCCGGACTGGGAGGTCACCACCAATATCGGCGGCTACGGCATCACCGCCGTGCTGCGCAACGGCGAGGGACCGACGGTGCTCTACCGGGCAGACTTCGACGGACTGCCCGTCGCCGAGGCCACCGACGTGCCCTACGCCTCGACCCATTCGCAGCTCAACGCGCACGGCCAGCAGGTGCCGACGATGCACGCCTGCGGCCACGACGCGCACACCGCCACCGCGCTCGGTGCCATGGCGGTGCTGGACGCCACCCGGTCGGACTGGTCCGGCACGGTCATCATGGTCTTCCAGCCGGCCGAGGAGGCCGCTATCGGCGCCCACGGCATGGTCACCGACGGTCTGTGTGATGTGGTACCCCGGCCCGATGTGTGCCTGGACCAGCATGTGCTACCCGGTCCGTCCGGGACGGTGTACTGCTCGCCGGGGCCGATGACGACGAGCTCCACCACCATCGAAATCACCCTGTTCGGACGAGGTGCGCACGCCTCGATGCCGCACCGGGGTGTGGACCCGGTGGTGCTCACCGCGGCGGTGGTGATGAAGCTGCAGACCATCGTCTCCCGCGAACTGCCGCCGGGGGAGTTCGGTGTGGTCACCGTCGCCTCGATAGAGGCCGGCAAGGCGAACAACGTCATCCCCGATTCGGCGAAGATCGCGCTGAGCTGCCGGTTCTACTCGGAGCGGTGGCGGCTGAAGGCGGTGGAGTCCATCAAACGCATCGTGCGCGCCGAGGCGGTGGCGGCCGGTTGTGAACGCGAGCCGGAGTTCCGCTTCGTCGGCCTGCTCGCCGCGACCGACAATGACGCCGGGGTCTTCGAGGTGGTGCGTCCGCACTTCGACGCGCACTTCGGTGCGGATTCGCAGGACATGGAGCCGTGGACGG
Source organism: Corynebacterium sp. UD i78 (assembly GCF_056280545.1). NCBI lineage: Bacteria > Bacillati > Actinomycetota > Actinomycetes > Mycobacteriales > Corynebacteriaceae > Corynebacterium > Corynebacterium sp. UD i78. The sequence goes on from NZ_JBWCED010000001.1 coordinate 264,834, forward strand.
CGTCCGAGGACTTCCCGGTCATCCCCACCGCCTTCGGCTGTCCCTACCTGTTCTGGACGGTGGGGATCACACCGCGTCGGCAGTGGGCCCGGGCGGAGGCGGCGGGTCGCCTCGACATCGACATCCCCTCGAACCACAATCCGGGGTTCCTGCCGGACCTGGCGTCCCTGCCGGTGACGACGGAGTCCGCGGCGGTGGCGGTGCTGGCGTGCCTGGGCCACCAGTGGCGCCCGACCGGTCTGCCGGACGACGACTGGGCGGCGGCGGACTGGGCGGGGGAGCCGTCGGGGGCTTCGAAGCCGGCGGGTGCCGCCGGCAAGGTTGACTGAGCTCCGTCATGCTCTGCCATGCTCAGCCATGCTCTGCCAGACACCCGCCCGACCCAGGGACGAGCGGTGACGCGGTGAACCTGCGTCAGAGGTCGAAGGTTTCGCGGACTTCGTCGCGGCGACGGCGCTCCAGCACGAAGGAGAGCACCGGGATGACGCCGGCGAGGATCGTGGTGACCCACTTGCCCGGCGCCCACCGGGCCTTGACACCCAGGTCGAGGCAGGTCACGCAGTAGACCATGAAGATCCAGCCGTGGGCGATGGCGACGAACTTGAACCAGCTGGGCGTGTCGATGTCCGCGATATTGAAGACGATGTACTGCAGGATCATGTCGACACAGAGCCACAGCAGCATGACACCGGTGATGTAGGCCATGACGGAGTAGCGGGTCAGTGCACCTTGGACCCGACGCTTGCGCTCGGGGGTGGCGGCGACGGCCGGTGCGGCGGACTTCTGCGTGGGGTTGGCAGGGGAGGACATGCTGTTCAGGAGATCCTGTTCTCGTCGGTGGAGGTGGTGCCGGAGTCACGGGCCTCGCGTGCTTCGCGTGCTTCGCGGGCACGGCGTCGGCGGTCGTCGGTGAAGACGTCGGCGGCGTCCTCGGAGCGCTGGTGGGATTGGCGCTGCGGCAGGACGTCCGTGGACAGCTCGGTGATCTCGTCCGGGGAGGTCGGCTTGGTGACGGCGGGGGCTTCGTCGCCGTTGGCGCGGTCACGCTCGTACTCCATGTATTTGCGGTAACACACGATGAAGAAGAGGCCGAAGATCGGCCATTGCAGGGCGTAGCCGAGGTTCTGGAAGGTGCCGTCACTGTCGTGCCAGCGCCCCCACTGCCACCACGCCAGGCACAGTGTGGCGATCACCGCGGCGGTGAGAAAGCTCCACTGCACGATGCGGACACGCAGCGGAAAAGGATTCTTCTGGGCTTCCCGGGACACGCACTCCACCGTACCCGTGCGTGTGGACGGGGTCGAAACCCCGGCGGACCGGCGTGACAGGGGACACAGTGACGCTCTCCGGTCTGCCCGGCCACCGGGTCCGCCGGGCCGGATCCACACCCTTGATCAGGCGTTGCTACGATGATCTCTGCGCACGTGAGAGCGTGCATGCGCCCGTGGCGGAATTGGCAGACGCGCCAGGTTTAGGTCCTGGTGTCTACGGACGTGGGAGTTCAAGTCTCCCCGGGTGCACAGAGTCGGCAGAAGATCAGCAGCGGGTCGGCAGCGGGTCATCATAGGGTCGGCACAGGGCGGTCCCGCTACCTGGTCCGGTGGGGGTCAGTCCGGTGCTGGGCGTTCCGGTGGGGCCCGGTCAGATCTGCGATGACGCCGGCCGCGATGTCCCGGGCCCTGCGCATGGCACGGCGGTCACCGCTGGTGATCATCTCGGCATGGGCGCCGTCGATGAGCAGGGCGAAGAGTGCGGCGTAGCTCTGCGCCTCGGCCGGGGAGCCGGCGATCCCGTCGTCAAGGGCCATCCTGGCCAGCGCGTCCTGCAACCAGGTCTTGTATCCGGCGATGGCCACGCGGGCAGGGTGTCCCGGGTCGGGCAGTTCCGCGGCGGCGACGGTGAACGGGCAACCGCGGAAATCCGGTCTCGCATAGTTGCGCAGGAACCGGTCGAACAGGGCGAGGACCTTTCCGTCCGGCCCGGGGGACTGGTCGAGGATCTCCCTGGTGATGCTCTTCCGCCGGATGTCCCTGCGCCGTTGCAGTACCGCCGCGACCAGCTCCGCCTTGGTGCCGAACTGTGCGTAGAGCGTCGGTTTGGAGACGCCGGACTCCTCGGAGATCCGGTCGACCCCGACGGAGGTGATGCCGTCGGCGTAGAACAACCGGGACGCGGTGGACAGGATCCGCTCTCCCTTGGTCGAGTACATACCCCGAAACTACTGACAGGTCTGTCAGGTGACAAGGAGAGAGGCGGTCGCAGACGGACCGTGCCGCCGGGGTCTCCGGACACTGTATGTCCTGCTCTGATGCCATCCGTGACGGTCATGCACAGCCACCATCTGCAGTCAACGGTCGGTTCACAGGTCGTCCGGCTCGTCCTACCCTCGCACGCATCACCCCGGAGTGTCCGGGGCACGGGCCCGACGACCCGCGTTCACTGTTGCCGGGAGGCCGACATCATGACTGCTGTACCTGACTCTCCGTCATCGCCGACGGGTGCGCTCGCCGTGCCCGGTGGGTCCACCGCCGACGGGCACGCTGTTGCTCATTCAGGGCGTCCCCCCGCCCACGGCGGACGCTCCGCCAAGGGTGGACACGCCTGGGACCTGCTGACCACCACCGACCACAAGAAGCTCGGGATCATGTACATCGTGATGTCCTTCTGCTTCTTCTTCGCCGCAGGACTCATGGCCCTGTTCATGCGTGTGGAGCTGTTTCACCCTGGCATGCAGTACCTGTCCAATGAGCAGTTCAACCAGATGTTCACCATCCACGGCACGCTCATGCTGCTGCTGTTCGGAACCCCGATCGTCTGGGGATTCGCCAACGCCATTCTGCCGCTGCAGATCGGTGCCCCCGATGTGGCCTTCCCCCGGCTCAACGCCTTCGGCTTCTGGATCACGCTGTTCGGCGGTCTGATGGTCATCTCCGGGTTCCTCACCCCGGGCGGCGCAGCCGACTTCGGCTGGACGATGTACATGCCGCTGGCGGACGCCATCCACAGTCCCGGTGTCGGATCGAATCTCTGGATCGTCGGCGTGGGGATGACCGGTGTCGGCACCATCGCCTCGGCCATCAACATGATCACCACCACGCTGTGTCTCCGCGCACCGGGCATGACCATGTTCCGCATACCGATCTTCACCTGGAACATCTTCATCACCGCGCTGCTGTCGCTGCTGATCTTCCCGTTGCTCACCGCGGCGGCTCTCGGCGTCCTCTATGACCGGCTGCTCGGCGGTCACATCTACGATCCGGCCAACGGCGGCGGCGTGCTGTGGCAGCACCTGTTCTGGTTCTTCGGTCACCCTGAGGTCTACGTCCTGGCCCTGCCGTTCTTCGGCATCGTCTCCGAGATCTTCCCGGTGTTCAGCCGCAAGCCGATGTTCGGTTATGTCGGCCTGGTCTTCGCGACCCTGTCGATCGCCGCTCTGTCCCTGGCCGTGTGGGCGCACCACATGTTCGTCACCGGTGCTGTGCTGCTGCCGTTCTTCTCCTTCATGACCTTCCTCATCGCGGTGCCGACCGGAGTGAAGTTCTTCAACTGGCTGGGCACGATGTGGAAGGGGCGGATCACCTTCGAGACCCCGATGATGTTCGCCATCGGCTTCTTCTGCACGTTCCTGTTCGGTGGTCTGACCGGTGTCATGCTGGCGTCCCCGGCCCTGGATTTCGCTCTGTCGGACACGTACTTCGTGGTCGCGCACTTCCACTACACCGTCAGCGCGACCGTGATCTTCGGTGCCTTCGCCGGCGTGTACTTCTGGTTCCCGAAACTGACCGGGCGGATGCTCAACGAGAAGCTGGGGAAGATCCACTTCTGGTTGACCTTCATCGGCTTCCACACCACGTTCCTCATCCAGCACTGGCTGGGCAACATGGGTATGCCGCGTCGCTACGCCGACTACCTTGACTCGGACGGGTTCACACTGCTCAACCAGGTCTCCACCATCGGTGCCATGATCCTGGGAGTGTCGATGATCCCGTTCATCTGGAACGTCGCCAGCTCCTGGCGCTTCGGCGAGGTCGTCACCGTGGATGATCCGTGGGGTTACGGGAACTCCCTGGAGTGGGCGACCAGCTGCCCGCCCCCGACCCACAACTTCGAGTCTCTGCCGAAGATCCGTTCGGAGCGGCCTGCCTTCGAGCTGCACTACCCGCACATGGTGAAGCGGTTACGCGAGGAGGCGCATGTGGGACGCCACTTCTAGGCGTCCGGTGTGATGCCCCGTCCCCGGATCCCGCCTAGAGTACGTCCTTGATGATCCGGGCGACGTGCCCGGTGGCCTTGACGTTGTACTTCGCCAGGGCGATCTTCCCCTCTTCGTCGACCAGGAAGGTCGAGCGGATGACACCCTGCACGACCTTTCCGTAGTTCTTCTTCTCGCCGAAGGCGCCGTAGGCCACCAGCGTCTCCTTCTGCGGGTCGGAGAGCAGCGGGAAGGTCAGGTCGTGGTTCTCCCGGAACGTCGCGAGCTTCTCCGGTTTGTCGGGGGAGATGCCGAGCACGTCGATGTTCGCGTCGTTGAGCTGGGTCAACGAGTCACGGAAGTCGCAGGCCTCGGTGGTGCAACCGGGGGTGTCCGCCTTGGGGTAGAAGTAGACGACGACCTTCTTCCCGCGGAAGTCGGACAGGCTCACGGAGCCGCCCTTGTCGTCGGTGAGGGTGAAGTCTGGGGCCGTGTCACCCACGGCGAGCCGGATGTCAGTCATGCTGGCCAGCATACGTACGTCGTCTTTCGTCGGGGGTTCACCTGCGCAGGTGGGGGAGGACGCCGTACAATGGCGGATCGATACCGACCGTTTCCCTTCCCTTTCCACTCACGAGGAGATCTTCCGTGGCACGTAGCACCGACGCCATCCAGCGCGACATTGAGCGCACCCGTGACCAGCTCTCCGACACCCTCGAGCAGCTCAGCACCCGGGTCGCCCCGTCCGCACTCGCCGACGAGGCCAAGGGCAAGGTGCAGTCCGCACTGTCTGACCCGAAGGTCCAGCTGATCCTCGGTGGCGTCGCCGCCGGAGTCGTTCTCCTCGTCGCCCTGTCGGTCAACGGCAAGCGCAAGGAGAAGAAGCAGATCAAGGAGATCCAGCGTCTCCTCGCCAACGCCCGCTAGGTGACCCCCGGCAGCCCTACGGCGAGCCACGACCCCGGTCGGTTCCGCGACACAGCGGAACTGGTCGGGGTCGCGGTCGTTGCGGTCCTCGTCGGCTGGTGGTGCACCGCGGCAGGCATTCCCGCGTCCTGGATCTTCGGCTTCCTCGTCGTCTTCGGCCTCTACTCGCTGCTGCGCAACCGTACGGTCTCGCCGCCGTCATCGACGATGCAGCCCGCCCAGGTGCTCATCTCGATGGTGTGCACCACCCCGCTGATGGAGCTCGACGGTCCGACGGTGCGCAGCTTCCTGCTGCCGACGACGCTGTCGGTTCTGGTGATGCTCGTGGTCAGCACCGTCGCAGGACTCGTCCTGGCCCGGTTCGGACGCACCGACCCGGTCTCCGCGATGATCTCCACCCTGGCCGGCGGCGCCAGCGCGATGACGCTCATGGCCCGGGAACTGCACCTTGACGTGCGTTTCGTGGTGCTGACGCAGTACCTGCGACTCACCCTGGTGGTGCTGACCCTGCCGCTGTTCGTGCACCTGCTCAGCGGGGAGGACGCCGGCAGCGTGGGTGGCGGCTCCTCCGACTGGTGGGAACCTGACCTGCGTCCCGTGGTGGGCGCGGCGGCAGTCTGGGCGGTGACCTGGGCCTTCGTCCGTCTGACGCGGCGATTCTTCAGCGTCCCCGCCCCGTACCTGCTGGTGCCGATAGCGGTGACCTGGGTCTTCTCCGCGGCCGGGGTCCCTGCTGAATGGCTCACCCCGCACGGTGCGGTGCTCACCGTGGCCTACGGCATCATCGGCATCCAGGCCGGCGGCACGCTGACGATCGGTGCACTGCGTCAGCTGTCCCATGCCCTGCCCATCATTCTCACCGCGGTGACGGTCATGGTCGCCGGCACCGTGGGCGCCGCGCTCGTCATCGCCCAGGTCACCGACATCAGCAGGTTGGACGCCTACCTCGCCACGGTGCCGGGCGGGATCTACGCGGTCCTGGCGTTCGCCCACGAGTCCGGAAGTTCAGCGGTGGTGACGGTGGGACAGGTGCTGCGCACCCTCGTGATGATCGTGGTGGGGGCCTATCTTCCGACGATCGTCCGGACACTGACAGGTCGACGGCAGAGTGGGGACGCCGAGGACTGATACCGTCTACAGGTGTGATCGGAACACTGTGGAACCTTCTCGTCCGGGCGGCCGGAACAGCCGTGGCCCTGTGGGTCGTGGTCAATGTCGTCGGAGGGGTGGACGTGCTCACCCCGTCGTCCCCGTTGGTCGGTGACGGCTCGAATGACCGCGTCATCGTCTACCTGCTGTCCGGCCTGGTGATTCTGCTGCTCAATATGACGGTGCGCCCGGTGCTGCACCTCATCGGGTTGCCGGTGTCGATTCTGACGCTCGGGCTGTTCGCCCTGGTCATCAACGCGGTGGTCTTCATCCTCGCGGCCACGGTGACCGAGGCACTGGGGATGGGACTGGTGGTGCACACCTTCGGCGCGGCGTTCTGGGGTGCGATTCTCATGGCCCTGGTGAACTGGGTGCTCGGCCCGTTGGTCGCGATGCTGCAGACCCGGCGGTGATCCCCGGGATCTGTCGCCCCCGCCGGACTGAGGGCGTACACGATCATCACGTTTCGGGGAGACCGGCACAACGCTGAGCCTGGAAACGTCATGATCGTGTACGCCCGGAATCCGGCAACGCGAAACCCCCGACCGGACGAACCCGGTCGGGGGTGTGTTGTGCGTCATCAGGGACTCGAACCCCGAACCCGCTGATTAAGAGTCAGCTGCTCTGCCAATTGAGCTAATGACGCATGCTCGGTTGCTCTGTGCAACGAGGTAGAACTATAGGGCACCGGTACGCGCACCGGCAAACTCGCTGTTCACGTGAGGTTGTCGGGGTGGTGTCGCCGTGCGTCGGACAGTCGGTGGACAGTCGGTGGACAGTCGGTGGACAGGCGGGGTGCGGAGGTGAGCGCGATGAATCGCACGCACGGTAACGATTGGGACACAATTTCGCGAAGCCGTCGTTTCGGGTTCGTCGGCGGGAGTCCGGTGGCTAAAGTTGTCGGGTAGCGACGGGCAGGAATGTTCCCACCACGCCGGCTGACCCCGTTCACCACACGACGAAAGTGATGTCTTACTCCCATGCAGTTCCTTCCGGGCCGTTCTGTGCGGTCCTTGCGGTCCATCTTCGCTGCCGCAGGCGCGGTCACCCTTCTGGCGACCGCGGCGTGCACCATCGACAATGACGATGACGACGACACCGAACACGCTGCGTCGGAGACCACCTCCGCGGAGGAGATCGACAGTGAACTCGCGGCGAGCGTCAAGGACAACGCCACGGGTGTGAAGGTCGACAAGCCCATCACCGTCACCGACTCTGACGGGATCGACTCGGTCTCGCTGACCGACGGCTACGGGACCGAGATCGAGGGTGAGTTCAACGACGACAGGACCGAGTGGACCTCCACCGACCACCTGGAGTACTCCAGCAACTACACGCTGGCGGCGAAGGCCGGCAAGGAGAAGCTCAACCAGAGCTTCACCAGCTTCAGCCCGAACCTGCTCACCGACGGTGCGATGTCGCCGCTCGACGGCGCCACCGTCGGTGTCGGTCAGACCATCTCGCTGCGCTTCGACGAGGTGCCCTCGGACCGCAAGGCCATCGAGGACGCCATCACCGTCGAGACCGAGCCGAAGGTCGAGGGCGCGTTCTACTGGATCACCTCCCAGGAGGTCCGCTGGCGTCCGAAGGACTACTGGACCCCGGGTACCGAGGTCCACGTCAAGGCTGATCTGTTCGGTAAGGACCTCGGCGACGGCATGTACGGCCAGCAGGACCGCGAGGCGGATTTCACCATCGGTGACGATCTCCGTGCCGAGGCCGACGACAACACCAAGCAGGTCGTCGTGAAGAAGAACGGCGAGGTCATCAAGACCATGCCGACCTCGATGGGCATGCCCGGCCACGAGACCCCGGTCGGCGTCTACACCATCGGTGACCAGTACGACACGCTGATGATGGACTCCACCACCTACGGCCTCGCCCTGGACGCCGGTGGCTACCAGACCGACGTCTCCTACGCGACGCAGATGTCCTACTCCGGCATCTACCTCCACGCCGCCCCGTGGTCTGTCTGGGCCCAGGGCAACACGGACACCTCCCACGGCTGCCTGAACCTGTCGATGGCGGACGCCCAGTGGGTCTACGAGAACTTCAAGCGTGGCGACATCGTCACCGTGAAGAACACCGGTGGGGAGACCCTCAACGGCTCCGACGGTCTCGGCGACTGGAACATCCCGTGGGAGACCTGGTCCGCCGGTAACACCGAGGGGTAGAACACCCGGGGTTGGAACGCCGGGGACTGGACCGCAGGAGCAGGGGTCAGCCCTCGTCCGGGGCGGAGGGCTCCGGCGTGCCGGACGGGCGCAGGTAGAAGGTCCGGTCCACGTAGAACAGACGGGGTAGGGCGCCGGCGAGCATCTCGGGGGACGCCGTCACCTCGACCACCTCAGCGGCCACCAGTGTCGCCGGGCCGACCGGGACAGTGCCGACCGGCCTGATGCGCAGCACTGCCGGCGCGCCGGCGAGCAGGGGTTCACCGGTCGGGGCGGTGGTCCATCCCTGCTCGTCGGTGAAGTGACGTCCGTCCCAGGCGGCGAACTCGCGGGCAATGTCGACCTCGTCGGGTCCGAGGAAGTGCACCAGGCAACTCTCGGCCTTGAGGATCTGACCGGGCCGGCCGGTGGACTTGGCCAGTGAGAAGGAGACCGCCATCGGGTCGATCGCCAGGGAGGACAGGCTCGACAGGATCAGTCCGACCGGCTGATCCTCGACGGTGGCGGTGATGAGGACGACTCCTGCCGGGTGGTGCCGGAACACGGTCCGGAAGTCGTCGACCTGCTCACTCTGCGAAACCATGGCTGCCAGGATACGCTTCCCCTACTGACGTTTTTCAGGAAACGAAGTTAACGGAGAGTGGACTGGTATGGCGTGGTTCGTGTTGGTGGTGTCAGGTCTGTTCGAGGCCGTGTGGGCGACGGCACTGGGCCGGGTCAGCGGCTGGGGCGATGTGCGGAACATCGGCGTCTTCACCGTCGGTCTGGCGGTCTCGATGACCGGTCTGGCCTGGGCGATGCGCTACCTGCCCACCGGCACGTCCTATGCCGTGTGGGTCGGGATCGGGGCCGTCGCCACGGTGGGCGTCGCCGCACTGCTCGGCGATGAGCACCTCAGCGTGGCCAAGGTCTTCTTCCTTGTCGTGATCATCGGCGGCGTCATCGGGGTGAAGACCGTCAGTTAGCGCATCCCCCAGGCGTCCGCCAGGATCGACATGGATTCCAGCGATTCGGCTGTGGTGGGGGACTGCAGCGAGATCATCAGCTCATCGGCGTCCGCGTGGCGGGTGAAGCCCTCGAGGTACTCGGCGACCTGCTCACCGGTGCCGACCGCGTGGTACCGCAGCATCGACAGGATCATCTCCGCCGCCGGCGAGGACATGAGCAGGTCGAGGTCCTCCTCACCGACCTGGCGTCCCCGCAGCGCCATGGACTCCACGCGCCGACGACGCACGATCTCGCTCTGCCGCACCGCCTCCGCCTCCGTGGCAGCGGCGGTGACATTCACCGCGGCGATGACATAGGGCTCCGGGCAGAGCTCCGAGGGCTGGAAGTACTCGCGGTAGGCCTTCACTGCGGGCACCAGGGAGTCCGGCGCGAAATGGGAGGCGAAGGAGTACGGCAGGCCGAGCTGCGCGGCGAGCGTGGCACCGAACATCGAGGAGCCCAGGATGTACAGCGGGACATTGGTGTCCGCCCCCGGGATCGCCTCCACCCCCTGGACCTTCGATCGTCCGGCGAGGTAGCCCTGCAGTTCCAGCACGTCCTCGGGGAAGTTCTCGGCATTCTGCGGGGAGCGGCGCAGAGCGGCGACCGTCCGGGCGTCCGTCCCCGGGGCGCGCCCCAGCCCCAGGTCGATCCGATCCGGGTAGAGCTCGGCGAGCGTGCCGAACTGCTCGGCGATGACCAGGGGCGCGTGGTTCGGCAGCATGACGCCGCCGGCGCCGAGCCGGATCCGCTCCGTCTTCGCCGCGACGTGGGCGATGAGCACCGCGGGGGAGGAGGACGCGATGGAGGTCATGTTGTGGTGCTCGGAGTACCAGACCCGGGTGTAACCGAGCTCCTCAGCCTTCTGCGCCAGGTCAACGGACCGGCGGAAGGCGTCCCGCGGAGTCTCGCCACGGTAGACCGTGGCGAAGTCAAGCAGGGACAGTGGTGCGTGGGACTCGGCTGCGCTCATAGTCCCCGAACCTACCCCCGTCCCCCGTGGTCCGCTCTACTTGTCGAGGTTGCGCAGCTTCACCGCGAAGACGATGAGGGAGATACCGAGGGCAAGGGCCGCGATACCGGCCAACCAGGACAGGGTGACGACATTGTCCACCGGGTTCGTGATGGCGAGGACGCCGAGGAGGACGCCGAAGAGGATGTTGACGATGCCCACGGCGATGGTCCAGCCGCTGCGGTTCTCGACCGGGGCGGCCAGTTCCACGACACCGGACAGGACCATGCCGATCGCCATGAATCCCAGGACGAAGAAGGCACTGACGATGGCGCATGTCACCGGGAACAGGAGGACCAGCAGGCCGAACAGGGTCTGGATGATGCCGTCGGTCAGCACCCACCCCCAGGAGGTGTTCTGCTTCTTCAGGTCGAAGGACAGGCCGACGGTGGACAGACCGTCGACCACCATCCAGGCACCGACGATGATGCCGAAGACGGTGGCGGAGCCGAAGGGGGAGATCAGCAGCAGGATGCCGACGAGGACGGCGAGGATGCCCCGCCAGAGGAGGAACTGGAAACCGCGCTTCTGAAGGGCCGCCAGGAGGTCGGCGGCAGGGTTCCCGGCGGGCGTGCCGGCGGGTGACTGGGAAGGTGTGCTCATGCTACCGAGCGTACGCCGTTCACCCCCTCTGCACTGGGAAGGGACGCCGTGTCCGGTGACCGGTCCGGTGCCAGGTCGGGCACCCGCTCAGAAGTAGCTCGCGAGCGGGCCGTCGTCGGTCTCCAGGACCTTGACCGGAGTGCCGAAGATCCCGGTGAGCACCTCGTCCCGGATGACCTCGTCCGGGGTGCCGAAGACGGTCACCTGTCCGTCGGCCATCGCGCAGATGTGGTCGGCGTAGCGGGCGGCGAAGTTGATGTCGTGGAGCACGATGACCACGGTGCGTCCCAGTTCGTCGCAGGCCCGGCGCAGCTGCTTCATCATCTGGACCGAGTGCTTCATGTCCAGGTTGTTCAGCGGCTCGTCGAGCAGGACGTAGTCGGTGTCCTGCGCCAGCACCATGGCGACATAGGCACGCTGACGCTGTCCTCCGGAGAGCTGGTCGAGGTACCGGTTCTCCAGCTCGGTGAGGTTGAGGAAGTCGATCGCCTCGGTGATGTGCTTCTCGTCCTCGAGATTCAGGCGACCGTGCGAGTGCGGGTAGCGTCCGAAGCCGACGAGCTGACGCACGGTCAGGCGGGTGACGAAGTGGTTCTCCTGACGCAGGATGGACAGTTCCTTGGCCACGTCCCCGGAGGGGGTCTTGAACACGTCCTTCCCTGCGACGGTGATGGTGCCGGTGTCCGGCTTCTGGAGGCGTCCGACCATGGTCAGCAGGGTGGACTTGCCGGCACCGTTGGGTCCCACCAGTGCGGTGACGCCACCGGCGGGGATGTCGAAGGTGACGGGGCCGATGGTGACCTCGTCGCTGTAGGAGCGGGAGACATTGTCGAAGGAGATCACAGGCGGCCTTTCCGCAGGATGAACAGGAGGAACACGGATCCTCCGATGAGCTCGATGATGATGGTCACGGCGCCCTCGGCGTCGAAGAAGTTCCGCATGATGAAATAGGAACCGGTGAGGAAGACGTAGCCGATCAGTGCAGCGACCGGGAAGATCAGCCGGTGGTCGTAGGTGTCCGTCAGCTGGTAGGCGATGGTGGCGACCAGGAAGCCGAGGAAGGTCATCGGTCCGACCAGGGACGTGGTCATCGCCATGAGGATGGAGATGAGCAGCAGCAGGATCATCAGCTCCCGGCGGTGGTTCACCCCGAGGTTGTTGGCGGTGTCGTTGCCCAGGGCGACGACGTTGAGCCGGCGACTACGCAGGTACAGCAGGATGCAGACGACGAGGACGACGGGGATGACGATACTGAAGTTGTCGGTGTTCGCGTTGCCGATGTTCCCGAAGGTCCGGGCCGTGAGGATGTCGAACTCATTGGGTTCGAGCAGTCGCTGCATGAAGGTGGACAAGGAGCGCAGGCCCCCGCCGAGGACGATGCCGACCAGCAGCATCACCTGGATATTGCCGAATTTGCCGGAGAGCAGCCAGCTGAACAGGGCGACGGCGAAGAGCACCATCAACCCGGACTGCAGAAGGAAGGCCGGGGTGCCGTCGAATGTCGCCAGCCCGACGGAACCGAAGAAGAAGATGACGCTGGTCTGCACCGCGACGTAGATGGACTCGAAGCCCATGATCGACGGGGTGATGATCCGGTTGTTTGTCGCGGTGTGGAAGGCCACGGTGGCGAAGGCCTGGCAGAGGGCCACCAGGGCGATGGCGGTCAGCGCGTCCCGGCGCAGGTTGACGATCCGCCAGAATCCCTTCTCCCCGAAAGGGACCGGGTTGCCGTAGGTCATGTGCAGGACGGTGAACAGCAGGGCCAGGGCGACCAGCACTGTGACGAGCACGATGTACTTCGTGCGCTGGGCGGTGGTGGCGAACGGGCCGCTGGTCCGCGTGGCGCGGGGTGCGGAGGTGGTGACGTCAGTTGGCATGGCGGCGTCCTCTCACGAGCAGGAACACGAAGACGACCGCACCGAGGATGCCGAGGATCAGGGACACCGGGACCTCGAAGGGGGCGATGACGGTGCGGGCGAAGATGTCCGCGAGGATGAGGATCCACATGCCGAGCATGACGACCCAGGGCAGGTTGGAGCGCAGATTGTCGCCGCGGAACATCGAGATGATGTTCGGGACGATGAGACCGAGGAACGGCAGGCTGCCGACGACGACGGTGACGGTGCCGGTGACCACGGCGACCATGCCGATGCCGAGCAACTGGACGCGGCCGTAGTTGAGGCCGACGTTGGTGGCGATGTCCTTGCCGAGGCCGGCGACGGTGAAGCGGTCGGCGACGATGAAGATGAGCACAAGGACGATGAGCACGAGGTAGAGCAGCTCGTAGCGTCCACGGACGATGCCGGTGAACGAGCCGGTGAACCAGATGCTGAGCTGTTGGAGCATGTCGGTCTTCAGGGCGACGAAGGTGGAGACCGAGCCCACGACCGCGCCGAGCATCATGCCGACGATGGGCACGATGAGGGAGGACTTCAACCGGACCTGGCGCAGGAAGAGGAAGAAGATGCCGGTACCGACGAAGGAGAAGATGATCGCACCGATCATCCGGGTGGTCAGGGACGCACCGGGAATGAGCACCATCGTCGTGATCAGCCCCAGCCCGGCCCATTCGGTGGTGCCGGTGGTGGTCGGTTCGACGAACTTGTTCTGGGTGAGCAGTTGCATCACCAGCCCGCACATGGCCATCGCCGCACCGGCCAGTGCCAGTGCGACCGTGCGGGGGACACGGGTGATGAAGAACATGTCCCAGCCGTCCTCACCACCGGTGATGTTGTAGACGCCGGTGAAGAGTGACGCGATGAGGAGCGCGGCGGTGAAGAGAATGCCGAGGAGCATCGGCCAGGTGGTGCGCCACACTCTGCGCGGTGGTGCGTCCTCCGGCGGGGCCGGGGTTGCGACGGTCATGTCGGTCCTGTCCTGAATCGTGCCGAAGCCCGGCCAGCGGGACTGACTCGGGGGAGTCGGTCAGCAGGCCGGGCGTGGGGCGGGCGTGGTGCCGGGAGTTACTCGGCAGCCTCGAAGGCATCGGCGACGGTGTTGAGGACCTCGGTGTAGGCGATGATGTCCTCGGTGGTGTAGAAGTCGTTCGGCAACAGGATGATCTGGTCGTTCTGCACGGCCGGGACGTTCTTCAGGGCCTCGGAGTCGGCGATGAGCTCCTGGGCGGAGTGGTACTCGGGCTCGTCGGCGGAGACGGCGGCGTCACGGTCCAGGACGATGATCCAGTCCGGCCTGGAGTCGGCGATGGCCTCGACGGAGATGTCGTCACCCTGGTGGTTGGTGGAACCCTCGTGGTCGTAGGACGGGGTCAGATCCAGCATGTCGAAGATCGGCCCCACGGAGCGGCCGGTGGACGGGGCGGCGTAGTTGATGTCGCCGCCGGAGGTGACCAGGCCCATGACGGTCTCGTCGGAGTTGTAGGCCTCCTTGGCGCGGTCCTTGGCCTCGTCGAAGGCGGAGACCAGATCCTCGGCCTCGTCGTCCTTGTCGAAGACCTCACCCATCAGGTTGGTGATGTCCTTGAGGGTGTCCTCGGTGGACTGGGTCGCCGGGGCGTCCTCGTCGGTACTCTCGAGGTCCTGGTCGAAGCTGAGGTCCAGGATCGGGGTGTCCGGGAGCAGTTTCTTCATCTCGTCGTACTGGGATGCGTAGCGGTAGCCGGTGATGATGAGGTCCGGGTCGGCGGCGACAAGCTCCTCGAGGTTCGGCTCGCGGTGGGAACCGGTGTCGTGGATCTCGGTGTCCTCGTGGTACCTGGTGATGGAGTCCGGGATCAGGGTGACCGGGGCGGAGACCAGGTCGATGTCCCAGTCGGAGAGCACCTGGAAGATGCGGTTGTCGAAGGCGGCGACGCGCTCCGGGTCGGCGGGGATCTCGACCTCGCCGCGGGCGTCGGTGACGGTGCGGGTGTCTCCGTCGGAGCTGCTGTCGTCATCGTCGGAGCAGGCGACGAGGGAGCCGGCCGCCAGGAAAGCGGTGGCAGCCAGGGCGACGGGTGCCAGGCGGCGGCGGTTGCCGCGGAAAAGGGTGCGCATGTTTACGGGGGAGTCCTCTCGGAACGTCAGGTTCGGAAATCTCTTTCTGCACCCTAGCCAAATGGGAGCAGCATATGCCAAGCGCAGCCTAAGTAGAGATATGGGACGCCTCACCGCGACATGGCCCGAGAAACGCTGTCGCCCCAGTTCGTGCAGGGGTTACAGCGCTTCCCTGTGAACCGGCAACGGGGGTGAGATTTGGGGGTGATGAGAGAGTATGTAGTGAGAGCTGTGTTCTTCACTACCTGCGGTTACATGGTAGTGATTCTGATTCACCCGTTGCGTCGGATGCCGGACGGGCCGGTCGCTCTCAGGCCGCCCACGCCCGCCACAGTGTCGCGTACCGGCCACCGGCGGCCACGAGCTGCTCCTGCGTCCCGCACTCGACGATCCGACCGTGCTCCATCACGGCGATCCGGTCACAGGACGTCGCCTGGCTCAACCGGTGGGCGATGACCACCCCGGTGCGTCCTTCCAGTACCGCCGCGGACGCCCGGTCGAGGACATCGGCATGGGTGGAGCCGGCGTCCGCCGTCGCCTCGTCGAGGATCACCAGGTCGGGGTCGGCGACCAGCACCCGGGTCAGCGCGAGATGCTGCGCCTGCGCGGCGGTGAGGTCCACCCCCTGCAGGCCCAGCGGGGTGTCGAGACCCTTCGGGAGCTGGTCCAGCAGATCGTCCGCACCGGTGACTGTCAGCGCCTCCGTCAGGGCACTGTCGGGGACGGCCGCCGGGTCGGACGCACCGAGCACCAGGTTGTCCCGCAGGGTGCCGGCGAAGACATGCGTCTCCTGGGAGATCAGCATGGTGCGCTCAGGCGCCTGCAGTGTTCCGGTGGTCACCGGGTGGATACCCGCCAGCAGTGCGGCGACCGTCGACTTCCCCGCCCCGGACGTGCCGACCAACGCGACATGCTCGCCGGGAGCCAGCGTCAGTGAGACATCGTGGAGGACATCGCCCGCGTCAGGATTCTCCGGGGCATAGGAGAAGGACACGTCCCCGAGGACGACGCCGGCGTCCGGCGAGGTCGGGGTGGAAAACGCCCTGGCGTCCTGCGCGGGAAGATCGGTGACCCCGATGATGCGCGCCAGCGAGGCCGTCGCGGACTGCAGCACGTCGATCTCGCGCATGAGCATGCCCAGCGGTGCCTCGATACGCAGGAAGAACAGCACCGCCGTGGTGACCGCGCCGATGGTGGGAGTGCCTCCGCCGGAGACGTCACCGACCAGCACGTACCCGATGAGCAGCACCGCGGTGAGCATCGCCAGGAAGGCCGCGTCGACCCGCCACATGAACATCGTCTGCACCGTGCGCGCCCGCAGGGACCACCGGTTGACCTGCCAGGACGCCTCCGCGATCCGCCCGGAATGGCGACCCGACAACCGGAAGGCCAGCACTGTCGGCAAGCCCCGCAGCGAGGACAGCAGGATGTGGGCGCGGTCGCCGAATGCCGCCCGCTCCGCGGCGTACATCGGCGGGGCGAGTCGCAGGTACCACTGCACAGTCCACCAGTACAACGGCAGCGCCACGGCGATGACCAGTGCCAGGCGCCAGTCGAGTGCGGCGACGCCGACCAGTGTGAGCACGATGGCGAAGAAGGTCTTGGTCAGCGAGGGCACGACCTGGGAGAGTGCCTCGGAGACCTGCGCGACATCGTCGCTGGCACGGGAGATGAGGTCGCCGGTGCCGGAGCGTTCGACCCGCTGCTGCGGCATCGACAGCGCCTAGCGGATGAGCTTCTCACGCAGGGTGGCCAGCAGACGCTCCATCACCCGTGACGCCACGAGGATCCCGAGGACGGCCAGGACCGCCGCGCCGACCGCGGACCCGAAGATGAGCAGCCCGTAGAGCCAGAGTGACGTGGTGCCGTCCCCGTCGGCGGCGCCGGCGACATCGTCGACGATGCGTCCGAGAACCGCCGGGGTCACCAGTTCCAGACCCGCACCGGCGGCGGCGAGGACCGCGGAGATCAGCAGGAGGACGCGGCGTCCGCGCAGTTCCCGCCACAGGGTCGTGGCGGTGCGCTTCCCGGTGGCGATGGGCAGGCGGGCGTCGGTGTTGTTCTTCACGGCGCTCACAGTTCCACCACCCGGTCGCAGGAGGCGAGCATCGTGCGGGACGCGGTGACGATCACGGTGGTGCGTCCGGCACGGAACGGGGCGACGCGCTGGGCGACGGCGGCGCCCGTGACAGAGTCCACCGCCGTCGTCGGGTCATGGAGCACCAGGACCGGTGGGTCGGCCGCCAATGTCCTGGCCAGGGCGATGCGCTGACGTTGTCCACCGGACAGGCGCGTCCCACCGTCGCCGACTCTGGTGTACTCACCCTGGGGAAGTGCCTCGAGGATGTCGTCGCAGGCCGCGGCATGCAGCGCGCCGGGGATACGCCCGGGTTCGGCACCGGGGACATTGATGTTTTCGGCGACGGTGCCGTCGAAGAGGTCGGCGGTGTGTGGAGCCGTGAGCACCTGCGACCTGTAGTCGTCGATATCGAGCTGCTCCGCGGCCGTTGTCCCGAGCAGGACGCCGCGTCCGTGGGCGAGACGGTCAATGAGTTCGCGGGCGGGGCGTCCTTCCGCGTTGACGCCGACGCACTCGCCGGGTTCCACGGTGAGGTCGCCGACGGTGAGGGAGGTGGCGTCCTGCGCGGTCGCGGTGGTGGCGTGCTCATCGGCGTAGGGGGTGCGCAGTAGGTCGAGGACGCGTCCGCCAGAGGCGACGCCGGTGGCCCACGGCGCGCCGATCATGTTCGGCAGGCCGGTCAGGGGTCCCAGGAGGAACTGTGTCAGACCGACGACGGAGATCAGTTCGCCGACGGTGAGGTGACCGTTGAGTGCCAGGGATGCGGCACCGAGGCTGAGCCCGGCGATGAAGACACCGGTGACGGTGTTCATCGAACCCGTGTACAGCGCTCGGGAGTTGCGGGCCTTCAGCGCGCCGTCGAGGGCGTCGGCGCTGACGGACTCGTAGCGCGTCGCGGCGTTGGTCTCTGCGCGCAGGCCCTTGATGACGCGGTAGCCGGTGATGATGTCGCTGGCCTGGCCGGTCGCCCGGGCTACGAGGGCCTGTTGTCTCTGGCTGCGTTTCTGCAGGGGACGCCCGGCTTTCGTCATGATCCAGAGCGTCACCGGGGCGCCGATGATGAGGGCCAGACCGAGCGGCCAGGAGATTATGGTGAGGGCGACCGCGCAGGCCACGACGGCGGCGAGTTCGCCGACGGGGTAGATGGAGAGTTGCATGGTGCCGGCGAGGCGGAAGACGTCTCCGGTGGCGATGGAGAGCATCGCGCCGCCGAGGTGGTCGGTCTTCATGCCGGCGGGGTGGAGCAGGCGGTCGGTGACGTCCATGCGCAGCCGGTGCTGGACCTGCTGCATGCCGTAGAACCCGGTGCGGGAGCCGAAACGGAAGCAGAGGGACGCGGCGACGGCCGCTGCGGTGAGGGCGATGAGCCAGGTGATGAGCTCGCCGAGGCTGTGGTGGGCGATGGCCTTGTCGACGACGAAGCCGGCGCTCACCGGGACGGCGGCGGAGCACAGCTGACTCAGCGCGAGCAGGAGGCCGCCGGGGACCGTGTACTTCGTGGCACCGAAGATGACGCGCCGGGTGAACTGTTCCGGCGTGGTGTATTCGTCATAGGGGATCGGTGGGCTCTTGAGCTGGTGCTCAGGGGCCTGGAGCAGCAGTGGCCAGCGGATGCCGAAGAGGTGGCTGCGCAGGGTCTCGTCGGTGAAGGCGTCCTGCGGCCGGGGTGCCTGGGCACTCGTGTCGGCGTCGGCGGTGTCGTCTGCGGCGCCAGGGGGAGGTGTGGTCACGGTCACTGAGACTACGGGGTGGGTGACGCTACGTGTTGTCCTGAAGTGACAGATGGTTAGCGGGAGGGGACAGTGTGTGCGCTGCGTCAATGGTGCGGGTCGGGTGCTCCTGGGCGGTTCAGAAGCCTGGTCCGACCTGGAGCACCCGACCTGGAGGGCTTCAGAACTGTGGCAGGCACAGATCCGCGATTCTGTGCCACAGAATCCGTGATTCGTGCCTGACGCAGATGTGCTGCACGCATCGTCGAGCAGTCGGTCCACGAGGAGACTGCGCCGGCGGACACGGTCCTGTTCGCCAAGGCGCTCACCGAGATCGCGGACGCCGAGGCGGTGCTCACGCTGCGGAAAGCGGCCTCCTCCCTGGCCGACGGCGGCCAGCGTCCGCGTCAGTGGTTGCCGAGCAGGATATTCGCGATGAGCTGGTCGAGTCGCCGGACATCCACATCGCGACCGGGACCGGTCTTGATCTTGCCGGCCCGGGTCCACAGTTCCAGCTCTGCCGTGGAATCCAGTGTGCCGGCGTTCTCCGAGGACCACATGTTGATCGAGGAGTTATGGCGGTATGGCAGGGAGTACATCTCGCTCTTCCTGCCGCGGAGGCCCTGCGCGTCCCTGACGATGAGTCGACGGTCGGTGAGACGGCGGAATCGCGGCAGGTCTTGTAGGCGGCGATGGGCGTTTCACCCGGGACGAGGATCGGACCGATGTCCTCGGGGATCGGCACCTCCATCTGGAAGGGCCAGGAGGTGATGACATTGATTTCAGTCGGCAACTGCCGGCGTCTCCGGTGGGGGAGATCCCGGACGCCGTCCTCCTCATCCATGACCTCAACCAGCTGCCGGACGCGGATGCGGTCCACCGGCTGCGTCACCTCGCAGCAGGAGCGGGAAAGGTCCTGGTCGTGGAGGACACCTTCGACATCTCCGGCACCATCGACGAGCACGCCGCCGAGAACGACGTCCTCTCCCTGGCTGCCTGGGGATCGGGCTTCCGCACCGGTACGGAACTGGCGACGGTTTTCGCGGACGCCGGAGTCACTGTCATTGTGACCGGGAGGTTCGGCTGGGACCGGACGGTGTACACCGTGGTGTAGCACACACTACATCCTTCGGCGAATCCTGTAGTGTTCACAACATGCAACTGGTTGACCGCATTGCCGCCCACCGCAGTGAACTCACTCCCGCGGAGGTCCGCGTCGCAGAATTCATGACCGACAATCCGCACAGTGTCGGCTACCTCTCCGCACTGAAGCTCGCCGAGGCGTCCCGCACCAGCGACGCCACGGTCGTGCGCACTGTCCGCAAGCTCGGCTTCGACGGCCTTGATGACCTGCGTGAACAGCTCGCCGTCGAGCTGTCCCGGGCCGGCCGGATGGAGAGTTCCATCCAGGCGCTCGTGTACGAGCCGGAGAGCGAGGTCACCCGGCACATCGCCGGGTCCGCCGACGCGGTCGGCGTCCTGCTGGAACGCATCGGCCAGGACGCCCTCGCCGGGGCCGTCGAGGTCATCGCAGCCGCCGGCCGAGTAGTCATCGTCGGTTTCGGCCCGGCCAGGTCCATCGCCGACTACGCGGCCCACCGGTTCCGCCGTGCCGGGGCACAGTCCGTCGCCGCCGGGTCGAGCGGACGCGCCTTCGCCGACGAACTCGCCGCCCTTGCCGACGGTGACGTTGTCGTGCTCATGTCCTACGATCGTGCCACCGTGGAGGTCAGCGTCCTCTATGCGCGGGCCGCGGCGCTCGACATCCCGGTCATCCAACTCAGCGAAGGCGTCCACACCGTCGATCCGCGATGCGCGGTGGTGCTCGGTGTGGGGCGCGGCAATCCGGAGTACAGCCCCAGCTATGCCCCGACCGTGGTGGTGCTCGAGGCGCTGGTGCTGGCGGTCGCGGCGTCCGACCCGGACCGTAGCGCGGCGGCCGGCGTGGTGCTCGACGACCTGCGGGACCAGCTGTCATGAGCGAACCGTTGTTCTCCTTCGGGAACGTCACCCTGGTCCGCGACGGGCGCCCCATCCTCGACCATGTGACCCTCGACATCCCGACCGGCGGCATCACCGCGGTGACCGGACCGTCCGGCTCCGGCAAGTCCACACTGCTGCGCTGCTGCAATCTGCTGGAGACCCCCACCTCCGGACGCATCCTCTACCGCGGGACCCCGTTGACCGGCCCCGGTTCCCTTGACCCGCTGACCCTGCGCCGGCGGGTCGCAATGGTCTTCCAGCGGCCTACGGTCTTCGCCGGCACCGCCCTGGACAACCTGCGCGCCGCCGACAGGTCCCTCGACGGGGACGCCGCCACGGCTCTGCTGGCCGAAGTCGGACTGGAGGCGTCCTACCTGCACCGCGAGGCGGACACGCTCTCCGGCGGCGAGTCACAACTGCTCTGCCTCGCCCGGGCCCTGGCGACCGAGCCCGATGTGCTGCTCGCTGACGAGGTCACCTCCTCCCTCGACGAGGACGCCACGAGCGTCCTCGAATCACTTGCCCGACGGCTCGCCGCCCCGGACGCACAGGGAGGACGTGGCCTCTCGGTGCTCTGGGTCTCTCACGACCCGGCGCAGGTCGAGCGGATCGCCGGCCGGTCCATCCGGATCGACGCCGGGCAGGTGACCGCATGAGCGGGGACGGAGGTGCCGTCGGCTGGGTCGGCCTGGCGGTCTCGCTGATCTTCATCGCCGTGGCCATGGCGGTGACCAGTGGATTCCACCTGAAGCTCAACCGGCCGATCGTCGTCGCCGTGGTGCGCTCCCTGGTGCAGATGGGCATCGTCGGCTATGCCCTGGTGCTGCTGGTGGACCCGGATACGTCGATCTGGTGGTCGTGGGCGTGGACGGTGGGCATCATCGTCTTTGCGGCGGTGACGGTGACGCGTCGCGCCCCGCGGGTACCGGGTCTGTTCCTTATCTCGATGACCGCCTGTACAACGATTGCTGTGACCTCGCTGGCCGTCATCTTCGGCTTCGGGATCTTCGAGCTGACCAGCCGTGCTCTGGTGCCGGTGGCCGGGATGGTCGTCGGCAACTCGATGAAGGTCGGTGTGGTCGCGACGACCAGGGTCTCGGAGTTCGCCTCCGACCAGCGGGCCGAGGTCGAGGCCGGGCTGGCGCTGGGGATGAGCGTACGCAGGGCGTCCTCCCGGCTGCTGCGTTCGGCGCTGCGTACCGCGATCTCGCCGCAGGTCGAGCAGACCGCGGCGCTGGGTATCGTCTTCCTGCCGGGCGCGATGACGGGTCTGATCCTGGCGGGCATGGACCCGCTGGAGGCGGTCGCCACGCAGCTCGCGCTGATGTACGTCATCCTCGCAGGGGTGGTCATTGCCGCGGTCATCACCGGGATCGGGACGCTGCGGGCACTCACCACCCCCGGGCAGACACTGGCGCAGCTGGCGCGGCAGGGGTAGCGGAGCGGTCAGTCCGGGTCGCCCAGATCCGCGCCCGGTCGGCGTCGAACAATCGGGCCTCCAACTCTCCACTTGCCGTGCGGAGAGATCGAAGAGCCCGAACCCCTCAGGCAGGTCCACCAGCAGCTCAATGTCGGAGTCCTCGTGGTCCTCGCCGCGGGCGACGCTGCCGAATACCCGGGGGTTGGTCACGCCCACCCTTCTGAGGATCTCCAGGACCTGTGGACGGCGTCGTTGGAGCCGTTGGCCCGATGGGGTGGTGCTGTGGAATCGGAGTAACCGGGAGACCTCCGGTTGGCTTCGGCCGATGGCGTCCGCGATCTGTCGTCGGCTGAGACCTGCTGCATGTCCGGTGCGGACGGCGGACACCAGCATCTCGGCGGCGTGGGCCCGGAGCTCGTCCGCGTTGTGCACTTCGCTGCGGATCTTGTCGATAGATGCTTCTGTAGTGGTCGTATAGTAGATGCCGTCAACGTGGGCAATGCGCGGATACCCCTTGTATGTGCTGGCCCCTGACCGGCTGCCCGTCCTTCGACGTCGGTTCTGTGTTCCCTGTCAGGAGCTGACCCGGATCTGTAGATTATGTCCGGTCGGATCGACAGAATCGGGTCTGCTCATGACAACGGAGAAGTCCTGCTCCTACTCCACCGCAGCGGTGAGCTCCGGAGTGATCTGCTCGACGGCCCAGTCGAGGCTCATCGGGCCGGACGCGGTTGTCACCGCATAGCCGAGCGCCATGTCCTGCCAGATCAGTGCGCCGTTCTTCACCGACGGCAGGGCGGCGAACCGGGGGTTGTTCTCCAGCTGCGACTTCTCGCCGGTCGGGTCGTAGATGACCAGGACATCGCCGTCGAGCTCGTCGAGCCGCTCCAGGGAGACCGTGCCGCGGGCACCGGCGGCCTGCTGCTTCTCGTTCTGGACCATGCCGAGGTCCTCGAACATGGAGTTGGTGGAGTAGACCAGCTGGCCCTGGTTGAGCATCGCCGAGTTGTAGGTCAGTTCATCGATGCCGGGGAACTTGTCCCGGATCTCGGCGATCCGGTCGTTGTACTTCTCCTTGACCTCGGCGGCCTTGTCCTCCAGTCCGGTGGCCTCGGCGACACCGTCGAGGATCGGCTGCCACGCCGGACCGTCGGCGGGCCAGTCGTAGACGAGGGTCGGGGCGATCTTCTCGAGTTCAGACCATGTGGCGTCATCCGTGTAGACATCGCCGACAATGACGAGGTCGGGGTCGTAGGACGCGATCGCCTCGGGGTTGGCGGTGCGGTCGGCGGTGAGGGCGGCGTCCTCCGCCCAGTCGATCTTTCCCTCCAGCCACGGCATGCTCCCGTCGCCACCCTGGATCTCGAACATGGCGACCGGCTCGAGACCGAGGGAGAGCACGGGGTCGATGCCGGCCTCGTGCAGCACGACGATCCGCTCGGGCTTCTCGTCGATGGTCGAGGACCCGAGGGTGTGCTCGACGGTGACGGGCCAGGACGCGCTCTCGGATGTGGTAGCGCCGGTGGTGTCCGTGGCATTGTCATCGGCATCGTCGGAGCTGCAGGCGGTCATGCCGAGGGCGAGGAGCGCGCCCAGCAGTGCGGCGGGAAGGGTACGGGACAGTTTCACTGGTTCTCCTGGGATCCTGAGGTCATGTAGTCAAGAGGACAGGCTATGCTTCGTTCCATGTCTCTCTGTCGTCCCGGACTGCCCCGTGCTTGACGATCTGACACCCTTCCGGACCACCCTGGCCTCAGATTCCCGGTACCTGCTGCTGTGGTGCCACACCGGTACGGTGGCCGTGCGCTGCGGCACGGTGGAACGACTGACCGCCGGGCAGTGCGTCCTGATCCCTCCCGGGAAGGACGCCACGCTCGTCGTCGCGCCGGGCGCCGTCGTCGTGCCGGTGCGGATCGCGGTCGAGGAGGTCGCGGAAGGTATGGCAGGTCCAGTCGGTCCAGTCGGTCCAGTCGGTCCAGGCCGTTCGGACGCCCCACAGGTCTTCACTCCGGGCGAGGAATGGAACGACTGGCTGCTGCACCACTTCACCGCGTCCATCGCACCGATCCGGGAGCCGGGGTACCGGGCCGCCGAGATCGTCGAGCGGTTGCGGGGGAGTGCGGGTGCGGTGGCCGCGCAGCCGATGCCGACGATGCTGACGATGCCGCGCAGTCCTGAAGCACGGCAGGTGGCCCGCGCCCTGGTGAAGGATCCCGCGTGCGGGTGGACTGTCGCCCAGTGGGCGTCCTCCGCGCAGGTGGGGGAGAGGACGTTGCACCGTGCCTTTGTCGCGGAGACCGGGCTGACCATTGCCGCGTGGCGTCGGGAGGTCCGGTTGGACGCCGCCCTGTCCCTGCTGCGTGACCCGGAGAAATCGGTGGCGCAGGTCGCCGAGGCTGTCGGATTCCGGACGTCGACCGGGTTCATCCGGGCGTTCAGCACCCGGTCCGGTCTCACGCCCACGGCGTGGCGGAACGGTCAGGACGCTGCGGACGCGCCGGGCGTCCTCCCGTCGGAGCTCCCGGTGTGGGCGGCGGCATCTGCCCCGCCGAGCCTGGACCACGGCTTCCACCTGCTGCTGTGGGTGTACCGCGGGACAATGCGGCTCACCGTCGGTGAGCAGGTCATCGATGTCACCGAGGGAGAGGTGGCGTGGATGCCTGCCTATCGCGGGCACGGGGTGCAGCTGGGGCCGGGGTCGGTGGTCCTCCCGTTGACGTTCACGGTCGCTGAGGTGGAGATCGGGGAGAAGGTCGGACCGGTGACGGTGCCGGCGTACGAGGTTCCGGCACTGCTGCAGCACGTCATGGCGAACCAGTGTGGTGTGGGGCCGACCGGGTACGACAGGACGGTGGTGCCGGGTCGGGCCTGGGTGCCGGGACAGGTTGTCGCTGCGGACGTGTCCGGCTCATGGACCTCGGTCGGAGCTGCGACTGTGGCGGACGCTCTGCTGGCTGACCTGCGTGACCGGCGCACCCCGGCGCAGTGGGCGGCGTCGGTGGGGCTGACCGTCAGGGCGCTGAACGAACGGTTCCGGGAGGCGACCGGGATGACTCTGCTGCAGTGGCGCACGACGGTGCGTCTCCAGGCGGCCATGCGGATGCTGTCGACCGGAGCGACACCGTCGACGGCCGCCCATGCTGTCGGCTACCTGCACCTGTCACAGTTCAGCCGTGACTTCGCGGCCCGGTACGGGATGGGGCCGCGGGAGTTCAGGGGGAAGTGAGTCGGAGGGTAGGCACTGCCGGTGGTCACCGGCTCCGAGGAGGCGGTCGGCGGCAGTACAGGACTCCCGGTGTGTAATACCATGAGACGTGACATCGCAATAGGAAACAGATAGGCGTACCGCTTTCGCTTCATGCATGAGAGTGGTTTGTGTCTCGCCATCTGCCTGGTGCGATTTTCGACACAGTGCACCACGGTGGGTTATCCTCTGTGCGATGTAGTTATCAATTCAGATTGGTTGAGTTGAAGGGACATCGTTCGCAGAACAAAAGAAGTTTTCTACGCACTACCTACCGGGACTTTCCGAAAAATGGGAAGAACCGGCAGGTGGTCGCTATGATCTTCAACGTCGTGAACGCCGACTTTGACGCAGTTCGGTTCACAGTTCAAACACAACTCAGCAGTGCCACAGACGAGCAGCTACAGACGAGTAAAAGCAGGAGGAGACCAGACAATGTCGACCACACCCCCGCCCCCGGGCGCGCCCGGGCAGCCTGACGGCGACGCCGCGTCGACGGCATCGGCGCCCTCGGGTGCTCCGATCAAGCTGACTGCCCCGGGTGCGCCCGGTGCCCCCGGAACCCCGGCCGCGCCGGCCACTCCCGCTGCGCCTGCCGAGCCTGCTGCTGCCGCAGAGTCGACGGCACCTGCTGCGCCGGCCACCGAGCCCGCTGCTCCGGCCCCGGCCGCGCCGTCCGGTCCGATCAAGCTGAACGCGACCGCACCGGGAGCTCCCGGTGCTCCGGGTGCGCCTGCCGCACCTGCGACTCCCGCAACCGCAGCTCCGGCGGCCCCGGCTGAGGCTCCGGCCGCCGCTGCGCCTGCCGCACCTGCGGCCGAGCCGGCTGCCCCGGCCGCTCCGTCCGGTCCCATCAAGCTGAACTCCGGCGCTCCGGGTGCCCCGGGTGCGCCTGCTGCCCCGGGTGCGCCTGCCGCACCTGCTGCGGCGCCCGCCGCACCGGCGGCTCCTGCTGCTCCCGGTGCCCCTGGTGCACCCGCCGCCCCTGGTGCCCCGGCTGCACCCGCCGCTGCCGCACCTGCTGCTCCGGGCGCTCCCGCTGCTCCGGGCGCTCCCGGTGCCCCTGCAGCCCCCGCTGCTCCCGCCGCCCCTGGTGCCCCGGCTGCACCTGCCGCTGCCGCACCTGCTGCTCCCGCAGCCCCTGCAGCCCCCGGTGCTCCCGCAGCCGGCGCTCCTGCTGCCGCGGCGACGACGACCGCCGCCAAGCCCAAGCCGAAGCCGAAGCCCGAGAAGAAGGAACCCTTCACCATCTTCGGCATGGAGGTCGCTGACCTCTGGGGCATGGCTGTCGCCGGCGTCGGTGGCGTGGCCGCCAGCGCCTGGGCCGCCGTCAAGGGCCTCGGCAAGAAGGGTGCGATGATCTTCGGTGCCGCCCTGGTTGCCGCCATCATCATCGTCGTGGCTGTCCGCTGGTTCATCCACCTCGACTTCATGGAGAGCTGGATCGAGCAGTACCCGGGTGAGTACGAGCCCGCCGAGTCCATCGCCCCCGATGAGGGCTTCCCGATCTGGGCCCGGTGGCAGCACTACCTGAACTTCCTGTTCATGGCCCTGATCCTGCAGTCCGGACTCCGCGTCCGTACCCAGCAGAAGCCGCCGGCTGTCTGGCAGCCCAAGAAGGGCGGCAAGAAGATCAGCATCAACCTCTGGCTCCACACCTCGCTGGACCTGTTCTGGATGCTCAACGGTCTGATCTTCATCGTCCTGCTGTTCGTCACCGGACACTGGGCCCGTATCGTCCCGACCAGCTGGGAAGTCTTCCCGAACGCCATCTCCGCCGGTCTGCAGTACGCGTCCTTCGAGTGGCCCGCCGAGAACGGATGGACGAACTTCAACTCCATCCAGCAGATCATGTACTTCCTGGTCATCTTCGTCGCCGCCCCGCTGGCCATCATCTCCGGCCTGCGCATGAGTGAGTGGTGGCCGTCCGAGGCCAAGAAGCTGAACAAGCTCTACCCGGCCCCGGTCGCCCGGAAGATCCACTTCCCGACGATGATCTTCTTCGTGTTCTTCGTCTTCGTCCACGTCTTCCTGGTCTTCACCACCGGTATGACGCATAACCTGAACCACATGTTCGCCGGTAACGACTCTTCCAACCTCGGTGGCTTCGTCTGGTTCGTGTTCGGACTCGCCGTCGTCATCGCCCTGGTATCCGCGGCGCGTCCGCTGGTCATCCAGCCGATCGCCGGCAAGTTC
Organism: Corynebacterium sp. UD i78; assembly: GCF_056280545.1. Taxonomy (NCBI): domain Bacteria; kingdom Bacillati; phylum Actinomycetota; class Actinomycetes; order Mycobacteriales; family Corynebacteriaceae; genus Corynebacterium; species Corynebacterium sp. UD i78. Next base: position 292,505 of record NZ_JBWCED010000001.1, read on the forward strand.
GGTCAGGTCAGCGCCCGCTAGTCACTGACGACAGGTACTGACCGGCACAAGCCGGGCAGCCAGAAGGGCGGCACCGTCACGGTGCCGCCCTTCTGTCATGCCCCGGGGAGGACACCTGCCGCCGAGTTTGCGTCCCCGATTCCGGACTACCGTGGCAGCAGATCAGGGAAACGGTGCCGCAAAACCCGGGGACCATCGTGGGTCGGTCGCTGCAGGCCGGTCTGACGGTCTCGGACCAACATGGGGCGCCCGACCGAGGTGAACTTCCGTCTACGGCAGCCGGTGCGTCCACTCCTCGGTGTTGAACTTCTCGTCGCAGCGCTGGCGGGCGACGGCCAGGTCGGCGTCCGAAATGGTCCCCTCGGTCGCGCTGTACTTCTCCTTGAAGGTGTCGTGGAAGACCTTGAGGATCTCCTCCCGCGGCAGTTGCGTCTGCGACCGCATCGGGTCGACCCGCTTCACCGCCGACCGGGTGCCCTTGTCCTTCATCTTCTCCTTGCCGATACGGATGACTTCGAGCATCTTCTCGGCGTCGATGTCATAGGACATGGTCACATGGTGCACCATCCACCCGTTGGAGAACCGCTTCTGTGCCGCACCGCCGATCTTGCCCTGGTCCGAGGAGATGTCGTTGAGCGGGATGTAGTGGGCGTTGATACCGACCTTCTTCAGCGCCTCCATCGTCCACTCGTCGAGGAAGGGGTAGGACTGGGCGAAGCTCAGCCCGTCGACCAGCGCCTGGGGGACGACCAGGGAGTAGGTCACACAGTTGCCGGGCTCCATGAACATCGCCCCACCACCGGTGACGCGGCGCGAGACCGTGATGCCGTACTTGTCCACGCCCTCCTGGTTGATCTCGTTGGAGTACGACTGGAATGACCCGATGACGACCTGCGGGGCGTTCCACTCCCACAGCCTCATGAACGGCTTGCGGCGTCCGGCGGCGACATCGTCGGTGAGCGTCTCATCCATCGCGACATTGAGCATCGGGTCGATCGCGGGACCGTAGATGACATCGAAGTCGATGTCGTCCCAGTCGATGGCGTGCCCCAGCGCCCGGCGCACCGCGATACCCACGCCCTCGGCGGTGATGCCGAAGAGGACGTCGGTGCGCAGCAGCGAATCTGCGACGCGTTCGGTGTAACCCTCGGCGGACAGGTCAGCCGGTGCACCCTCCAGGGCGGAGGTCATCCGGATCAGTGCCTCATCGGGTTCGAGGAAGAAGTCACCGGCGATCCGCACCCCGGTCAGGACGCCGGGGTCATCCTCGGTCACCGTCGTCACCTCCAGGTCGACGACGATGAGCTTTCCTCCGAGGACTTTGTATTCTCCGTGCACGTCAACGGGCCTTTCTGATAGCGGTGTAGTCGACCGCCCAGTCTAGCCTTACCGAGCACCCGTCTGTACCGGTCAGTGCCGGTCAGTGCCGGTCAGTGCCGGTCAGTGCCGGTCAGCGCCTGCCACTACCCGTCAGAGAGCGTCGGTACCGTGCTCGCCGGTGCGCACCCGCACCAGCCCGGTGAGCTCGCTCGCCCACACCTTTCCGTCGCCGATCTCGCCGGCGCCGGTCCGGGCGGCCTGCACGATGGTGTCGATGATGTCCTCGACGGTGTCGGCGGGAACGATCACCTCGATCCTGGACTTGGGCAGGAAGTTCTCGGTGTACTCCCTGCCGCGGTAGACTTCCTTGCGTCCTCCCTGGTTGCCGTATCCGAGGACTTCGGTGACCGTCAGGCCTCCGATGCCCTTGTCGGCGAGTGCGGCGGTGACGGCGTCGAGCCGGGTGCCTTTGATGACTGCGGTGACGAGTTTCAGCATGGCCACTGTCCTTAGTTGTAGTCGTAGGCGGTTTCGCCGTGGAGCTTGAAGTCGAGGTCGTCCTCTTCCTCGACCCGGATATGCATCGTCTTGTCCATGACCTTGGCGATGATCCAGGTCATGCCGAAGGAGAAGGTGCAGGTGACGGCGATGGCCGCGAGTTCACCCCACAGTAGCGAGATGTCCCCGCCGAAGAAGATGCCCCGGATCGGTTCGTCGTTGGTGTATGTCGCCCACCCGAAGAACACCACGAAGAGTGCGCCCACGATGCCGCCGAGCCCGTGCACGGCCCAGGCGTCCAGCGATTCGTCGATCCCGAGCTTCGTCTTCCAGGTACATGCCCAGGCGACGAATGCTCCGGCGATGAGTCCGAGAGCCAGCGCACCGAAGGGGTCCACGGCGTCGGCGGCCGGGGTGATGGCGACCAGCCCGGCGATGACCCCGGACGCGAGGCCGAGCACGGTGGACTTACCGTGGCGGAACTTCTCGTAGAGCATGAAGCCGAGCATGCCGGTTCCGCCGGCGTACAGGGTGTTCATGATCGTGTACTGGGCGACGTAGTTCGCGCCGCCGGCGGTGCCGCCGTTGAACCCGAACCAGCCCATCCACAGGATTCCGGCGCCGAGCAGGACCAGGGGCATACTGTGCGGGCGGCTCGCGGTCTTCTTCCGCGGGCCCAGCACCAGCGCCAGCGCCAGGGCGGCGAAACCCGAGGCCATGTGCACCGCAGTGCCACCGGCGTAGTCGTGGAAGTCGAGGACCTCACCCATCCAACCGTCGCCGAACACCCAGTGTCCGAGAGGGAAATAGACGAGGGTGACCCAGACCATCGAGAAGACGATCCAGGCGGAGAACTTCATACGCCCGAGTGCGCCGGACGCCACGATGGCCACGGTGATGCAGGCGAACATGGTGTAGAACGCCATGTCCGCGGTGACGGAGAAGCCGCCGTCCACGCCACTGTCCTCATTGCCGACGAGCCCGAAGTAGGAGGTCGGGTCGCCGATGACGCCACCGAGCGAGTCGCCGAGCACCAGGCTGTGGCCGAACAGCACGTAGAGGACCGTGACCGTGCCGAGGGTCGACATGGTCATCGCGAACATGTTGAGGACATTGTTCTTGCCCGACATGCCGCCGTAGAACAGTGCGATTCCGGGAAACATGAGGAGGACGACCGTCATGGCCGCCAGGATCCAGGCGACGTCCGCCAATTCCTGTGGATCAATCATCAGCGCAGGGCTCCATTCGTGACGCGGTCATGAGAAACAGCACGGATGCTCGGAATGAACACCGTGTCCTCACGGTAAACAGCGCTGATGTCGGTCCCGTGTCCCCACTGTAAAAGCAGGGGTCGTGGTGCCGACCCTCGATGACACGTCCGGTTGCGGGAGGTTACGGCCTGACTACAGGTGGGTTACCCGCATTAACTCCGGTCCCGGTCAATGTCGGCCCTGACCAGCATCACCCCCGCAGCGCCAGCGCGAAGGGAAGCACTGCCGCCGCACCGGCCTGACGCAGTGCACGTCCCGCCACGGTCATCGCCCACCGCGACCCGATTTCGGTGTCCACCAGCAGCACGACCTGCCCCTCGACTGCAGCCGCGGTCTCCGGGGGCACCGTGAATGCTCCGGCGAGGTTCTTCACCCGGAAGGCGCTGTTGACGTCGGGAGTCCCCGGATCGCGGGTGAGTTCCAGCGACCCGGCGTCCACCATCCGCCCGATCGACGCGAGGCCGGACGCCAGGTCGCCCGCCGTCGTCGGCCGCGTCACGGAGGGCATCCCGACGACCACGGAAGGACGCTCATCCCAGCCCCACTCCTTGAGAACCTGGACACACCAGTCGGCGATGTTCTTCGGCACCGGCACGTCCTCGGCCCCCTCGGCGAGGAAGGTCCGCAGCACCTGGCCGGCGCCGAGATCGGTGAGGCGGGCGATGGCGCGTCCCTCCGCGACCCGCTCGTCGGTCGGGATCTTCCCCTTGAGCTGCACGCCGACCTTCTCCATGCCGGAGGGCCACTGGCCCCGTGGGTCGACAGGCACACCGATCCCGGAGAGCACCTTACGCGCCCCGGACTCGTTGTCGGCGCTGACGGTGGCGTCCCACCAGACCCCGGCACAGACATCGCAGCGTCCGCAGTCATGGGCGGTCGGGTCATCGAGAGCCTCGGCGAGGAAGCGCATCCGGCACATCTGACCTGCCTCGTAGTCCAGCATCGCCTGTGCCTCACGCTTCCGGGCCTCGGCGACAGCGTCGTAGCGTGGCGTGTCATAGGACCAGGGTGCGCCGGTGGTGACGAAGCCGGAGCCGGCCCGGTCCACCGCGCCGTCTACCTGCAGGGTCTTGAGCAGCAGGGTCAGCTTCGTGCGCTTGATACCGACCAGAGGTTCCAGCGCGGGGACGGACAGGGGAGTGGGGGAGTCCGTCAGGGCACCCAGTACTGTCAGTGCGTCCTCCTCCTCGGGCATGGAGGCGGTGGCGAAGTACTCCCAGATGTCCGGGTCCTCGTCGCCGGGCAGCAGCAGGACGTCTGCGGACTCCGTGGCACGACCGGCGCGTCCGACCTGCTGGTAGTACGCCACGGCGGAGCTCGGCGCGCCGAGGTGCACCACGAACCCCAGGTCGGGTTTGTCGAAACCCATACCCAGCGCGCTGGTCGCCACCAGCGCCTTGAGACTGTTGTCCTTGAGCGCCTGCTCCAGACGGGCGCGGTCCTCGGCGTCGGTGCGTCCGGTGTAGGCGGCGACATCCCGGCCGGCTTCCCTGAGCGCGCGGGTCGTGTCCTCGGCGGCAGAGACTGTGAGGCAGTAGATGATGCCCGAACCGGTGAAGTCCCCCAGGTGCTGGACCAGCCAACCGATCCGGTGCCCGGGGGAGGAAGTGGGAGCGACACCCAGGCGCAGCGAATCACGGGAGAGCGCGCCACGGATGACAGCGGTGTCCGCTCCGAGCTGGGCGGCGACATCGTCGACGACGCGGCTGTTCGCCGTCGCCGTCGTCGCCAGCACCGGCAGGTCACCGGGCAGGGACACCAGCAGTGCGCCGATCCGACGGTAGTCGGGGCGGAAGTCATGGCCCCAGTCGGAGATGCAGTGGGCCTCGTCGACGACGACCATGCCGACCCCGGCGCCGGAACCGGTGGCGCCCAGCAGAGGATCGAGGACGCGCTCCCGGAACTTCGGGTTGGTCAGCCGCTCCGGGGAGATGAGCAGTACGTCGAGGCGTCCTTCCCGGAGGGCGGTGAGGACGTCATCCCACTCGGTGACATTGGCGGAGTTGATCGTCGCCGCGTGGACCCCGGCGCGTTCGGCGGCGGCGACCTGGTCGCGCATCAGGGCAAGCAGCGGGGAGATGATGAGCGTCGGACCGGCGCTGCCGCCTGTGCCGCCTGAGCCTTCCCGGATCAGCCGGGCGGCGACGAAGTACACCGCCGACTTGCCCCAGCCGGTGCGTTGGACGACGAGAACCCGTTTCCGGTCACTGACCAGCGCCTTGATGGCGTCGAACTGGCCGTCGCGGAAGTCGGCGTCCGGGCGTCCGGTGAGTTCGCGGAGGATCTCCGTGGCGCGGGTACGGAGGTCGGTGGTGGGGGCGGCGGGAGAAGCGGCGGCGTCGGTCGGGCTCATGCGCCCCACCCTAGAGGAGTGACCGGACAGCTTAGGGCCGGTCGTCTGCCGGTCCCTGTGCCGTCGCCGTTCACCCCGGATACATCACAGGCCGTGTCGCTCTGACGTCCCGAAAGGGGCATGCCGTGTGATGTATGTCCGTTGAACGGCGGTCAGGGATGGCCCATGGTGGGGGGTGCGCAGTCCCTTCGGTATCCGGACCAGCAGGACGCCGGTCGCAATCAGGGCGAAGACGACGCCACCACCGATGACGATCATCATGTAGCCGACACCCCACAGGCCGGTGTCGTCATAGTCCGCCATCAGGATGCCGCGCGCGGATCAGGGGCACCTGGCATGAGTAGAACGTCGAAGACAGCACCCTCACCACTCGACGACCGGGCCCGCGAGGTCGTCGAGCGGCTCCACGCGCAGAACCGGCACCAGTTCGTCCGCAGCATCTTTCCACTGGTCCGTGAGATGGCGAAGGCGAAGTCCGGCACCGGGAACCGGGACCACACCCGGACCGACTCCGGCAAGGAGATGCTCGCCGACAAGATGGTGGCCCTCGACCGGGAGAAGGCGGCGCTGTGTCACCTGCTGTGCCGCAGTCTCCGGGCACGTACCGTCGTCGATATCGGGACACCGTTCGGGGTGGCCACAGCAGGTTTCCCGAGGTGTTCATGGTGCTCACGCTACCTGTCTCTCACCTCCGGCGAGTGGCCTCGGGACCGGGGGCCGTGCAGCACCGGTCGGGGAGTCCTACTCTCGGGAAGTGATCGATATTCACTGTCCAGGGAGCTGACTGCTGATGACCGCACCCGTCTGGCACACCACCGGCGTCGAGGAGGTCAGAGCTGCTCTCGACCTACCTGACCCCGCAACAGGAACCATCACTGACACCGGCCTGACCTCGGCGGACGCCGCCGCCCGGCTGGAAAGCCACGGTCCCAACAAGCTCCGCGAGAACACCGCCGACCCCTGGTACGTCGTCCTCGGCCGGCAGATGGCGTCCCCGATGGTCGTCTTCCTCTTCCTCGCCGGCATCGTCACCCTCATCCAACAGGAATGGTTCGAGGCGGCGGTGATCTTCCTCGTTGTCGTGCTGAACTCCTCGATCGGCTACTGGCAGGCCCGCAAGGCGGAGAAGGATGTCGCCGCGCTGGCGAAACTCTCCACACCCGAGGCCACCGTCGTCCGTGACGGTGTGGTTGCCGACATTCCCGCCACTGACCTCGTCCCCGGCGACACGGTCCGCCTCGAATCCGGCGACATGGTGCCCGCCGACCTGCGGATCGTGGCGTCCAACGGACTGCGCGTCGACGAATCGATGCTCACCGGTGAGGTCCTGCCGACCACGAAGCGCGCCGAGGTCTCCGACCACGGCGTCGATCTGGCGGTGGACGCCCCACTCGGCGACCGCGTCACCATGGGCTACTCCGGCACGCTCGTCGTCTCCGGTCGCGCCAGCGGCCTGGTCGTCGCCACCGGTCACGACACCGAACTCGGCTCCATCGCCGACCTCGTCCAGACCGACAGCGGGAAGACCCCGTTGCAGATCCTCACCGACCGGCTCGAGAAGACCATCGCCGCACTGCTGGTCGTCGTCGGCGTCGCGGTGTTCGTCGCCAACCTCATCCTCGGCACCGGCCTGGGGGACGCCTTCCGCTCCACCGTCGCGCTGATCGTCTCCTCGATGCCGGAGGCACTGCCGGTCGTCCTGTCTGTCGCGATGGGTGTGGGGGTGTCCCGTATGGCGGCCCGCAATGCGGTGGTACGCCATCTGCCCAGCGTGGAAACCCTCGGTTCCACGACCGTCATCGGTTCGGACAAGACCGGCACGCTCACCGTCAACCGGATGACCGTGGAGACCGTGTGGACACCCACCGGTCTCGACGAGACCCCGTCGCTGCGTACCGGTGCGTTGACCAATGACGCCACCGCCCACCCCGACGGCGACACGCTCATCGGGGACGCCGTGGATGTCGCCATGGCCACCGCCGCACTCGAGCGGGGTGCCGTCACCGCTGCCGAGCGCAGTGCGGCGCCGGAGGCAGACATGCCCTATGAACCCGAGCACGCCTATTCACAGACGCTGCGTCGGGAGACCGGGGAGGACGGTACGGACCGCCGTGTACTCCACGTCAAGGGTGCACCGGAGGTCGTGGCATCCTTCTGCCGGGGGATGGGTGAGGGCGGCGTCCTCCATGAGGCGATGGAGGAGGCCAACCACGCGATGGCCGCCGATGGGCTGCGCGTCATCGCCACCGCGTCCCGCGTCCTCGGGGACGATGAAGTCCCGGACGCCACGAAGGCACTCGATACCCCGCATGACCTGCAGTTCACCGGGCTGCAGGGGATGATGGACCCGCCGCGTGAGGGCGTGCGCGAGGCGATCGGGCAGTGTCGGTCGGCCGGCATCCACGTCATGATGATCACCGGTGACCACCCGTCACCGCCGTCGCGATCGGCAAGCGGCTCGGGCTGGGACGTCCCGGCGATGAGCCGGTCACCGGCCGCGACCTGGCCGGGCTGGATGACGCCCAACTGCGCGAACGGCTCAAGCACACCAGCGTCGCCGCGCGGATGAGTCCGCAGGACAAGCTGCGGATCGTCAAGCTACTCAAGGCTGACGGGGAGACCGTCGCCGTCACCGGTGACGGCGTCAATGACGCCCCGGCGCTCAAGGCGGCGTCCATCGGAGTGGCGATGGGGGATTCCGGTACCGATGTCGCCCGGGAATCCGCCGACGTGGTCCTCACCGACGACAACTTCGTCACCATCGTCGACGCCGTGCGCCTCGGCCGGGTGACGTTCTCCTCGATCCGCAAGGCCACCTTCTTCCTCATCTCCAACGGCCTGGCACTCATGACTGCGGTGGTGGTGAACACCTTCACCGAGCTGCCGCTGATATTCCTGCCGGTGATGCTGCTGTTCATGAATATCGTCACCAACGGCATCCAGGACATCGCCCTGTCCTTCGAGAAAGGCGAGGGTGACGAGCTCGACCAGAAGCCCCGGTCGAAGGATGAAGGCGTGCTCGACACCCACATGTGGATGCGGTCGGTCATCACGGGGCTGTGGATGGGCATCGGAACACTGCTGGTCTACCGGGTCGCCCACGACCAGGGGCTGCCGCTGGAGGAATGCCGCACACTGGCTCTGATCACCATGGTGATGTTCAACTTCTTCCAGGTGTTCAGTGCCCGTGCGCTGCACATCTCCGCCTTCGCGGTGAACCCGCTGGGCAACCCGCTGCTGCTTGGCTCCGCACTGTTGGCGCTGGTGCTGCAGTGGGTGTGCACCGCGTGGACACCGGCCGCCGACCTCATCGGCCTGACCGCGCTGACGTGGGAGCAGTGGCTCATGTGCACGGGCATCGGGGTTACGGTGTTGTTGATCGTCGAAGCAGAGAAACTCGTGGTGAGGTGGATGGAATGGCGGAACACACGGCACATGAGGAGCACGGCGGCCGTCGGACGGACATCTGCGTCATAGGTGCGGGCGTCCTCGGTCTGACGGCGGCACGTGAGCTGGCGTCCCGCGGTCATTCGGTGACCCTGCTGGACGCCGAGGCGCCGTTCGCCGGGGCGAGTCACCGGTCATTCGCGTGGATCAACGCGAACAACAAGCCACCGCACACCTACCACCGGCTCAACGCGCTGGGCATGGAGGAGCACGACCGGCTGCAGGCGGAGCTGGGCGGGGACTGGTTCCACCGCTCGGGCTCGGTGCTTGCGTCGTCCGTCGGGACGCCGGAACAGCGCGCGGAGTTCCTCGTCGACCGGCTCGACCGGCTGCACGCCGAGCATTACCCGGTCCAGCAGATGGGACGCGATGACCTGACCGACCTGGAACCGGTCGTGGACTGGACACACGTGCTGCCCGAGGGTGGGGAGGCGCTGTTCTTCCCCGAGGAGGGATACCTGGACGCCGACCTCTTCGCCGCCGGGCTGCTGGGCGACCTGGCCGGACGTCGGGTGACGGTGCAGCAGGGGCGGGTGACGCATCTGGCCTCGGACGCGGTAAGCGCCCGTGTCCTGCTGGACACCGGGGTCGAGCTTACGCCGGACGCCGTGGTCGTCGCCGCCGGTGCCGGTTCGCGGGCCCTCGGACTTCCGGTCGCTGATCTCGCGGCCCCGGAAGGGCCCACCGAGCGGACCCACAGTTTCCTGGGGCTGAGTGCACCGACCGATGTGCCGCTGGGCCGGGTGGTCATCACGGACGTGATCAACGTGCGGCCCCGCCATGACGGACGCCTGTGGGTGCAGCTGCCGGGTGTGGAGCACCGGGTCTCCGAGGCGGTGGACGCGTCCTCGCGGGACGCCGTGTGTGATGAGGTACGCCACCTCATGGAGATCGAGCTGGAGAGGATCCTGGGTACTCCGGTGCCGGTGCCGACGGTGCACCTGTCCGGACGCAGTCTGCCGGAGGACGGCTTCCCGCTTGTCGGATTCACCGACACCCCGCGCCGGATCTACGCACTGGTCGCGCATTCGGGGATGACGCTGTCTGCACTGCTCGGTCGCCTGGTCGCCGAGGAGATCAGTGGTGGACCCGGGGAAGCGGCCGAGCTGCTGGCGTCCTTCCGCCCGGACCGTCCGGCGGCCGCGGAACCCGCCCCGTCCACCCCCTTCATCGGGCGGCAGTAGGCCGGGCACTGCAGGTGCGGCGGGCGTGGACGCACAATGGAGGCATGACCACCACCATCCCCACCACCATGCACGCCTGGCAGGTCACCACACCCGGCCCGGTCGACGGGGCCGATGCACCCTTGGAACTCGTCGAGAAGCCGGTGCCGGAGCCTGGCCCCGGTGAGCTTCTCGTCCACGTCCACACCTGCGGGGTGTGCCGGACCGACCTGCACGTCACAGAGGGGGACCTTGATGTGCACCATCCCCATGTCACGCCCGGCCACGAGATCGTCGGGTCGGTGACTGCTCTCGGTGAGGGGGTTGATGCGTCCTGGCAGGACGCCAGGGTCGGCGTAGCCTGGCTGCGCTCGACCTGCGGGGAGTGCCGTTGGTGCCGGTCAGGGCGCGAGAACCTCTGCCCGAACTCGACCTACACCGGGTGGGACGCCGACGGTGGATATGCCGGGTACACGGTGGTGCCCGCCGACTTCGCGTACCGGCTTCCGGACTCCGGTCAGGACGCTGCGTCCGATGTGGCGTCCGATGCCGCACTGTCTCCCATGCTCTGCGCGGGCATCATCGGGTACCACGCCCTGCAGCGCGCCGGGCTGCCCGAATCCACCCCGGACAACCCCGCCCGGCTCGGACTCTACGGCTTCGGCGGATCGGCCCACCTGTGCGCCCAGCTCGCGCTGTCCTCCGGAGCCCGCGTCCACGTCCTGACCAGGGACAAGGCTGCACAGGAACTGGCGCTGTCACTGGGCTGCGCTTCGGCGGCCGGCGCCTACGACATGCCGCCGGAGCCGTTGGACGCCGCGGTACTCTTCGCCCCGGTCGGGGACATCGTCCCACCGGCCATGCGCGCGCTGGACCGGGGTGGCGTCCTGTCGATCGCCGGGATCCACCTCTCGGACACCCCACCGCTGAACTACGAGAACGAGCTCTTCTACGAAAAGGAGATCCGCTCGGTCACCTCGAACACGCGTGCCCAGGGCCGTGAGTTCCTGTCACTGGTGGCGGAACACGGGGTGCACGCGACGACGCACGAGTACCCGATGAGCGATGCGTTGACTGCCCTGCAGGACCTCAGGGCAGGACGCTTCGACGGGGCGGCGGTGCTGGTCAATGACTTCTGATCCGACTTCTGATCCGACTTCTGACGCGGCAGCTGATGCACTGGTCGGCGGCGTGGGCTGCCCGCACTGGCACTCATCGCTGGACATCGTGGCGATCCGCTTCCACTGCTGCGGGCACTCCTATCCCTGCCTGCACTGCCATGAGGAGGCCGAGGACCATCCGGTGACGCCCCGGCCCACGGCTACTGAGTCCGACCGGGCACAGGAGGCCGTGCTGTGCCGGGCGTGTGGAGCGTGGCTGACCGTGGTGGAGTACCTCGACCTCTACGACGGGGCTGCCGAGCCACACTGCCCGTACTGCGCTGCGTCCTTCAACCCCGGCTGCGCACTCCACTCCCACGTGTACTTCCAGGTGCGACCCGACAGGTAGGTTCTGTCGGCCCCGACCAACCAGGCGGGTCGTACCTGGGTCGGGCGCTCAGGGGAATCAGCGCCGCAGGCCAACCTCAGGCACCCTACCTGGCGTCGTGCTCCGGGAAAACGTCGCTGGGAATACGACGAGACCCCGGTACCTTCACGGGGAAGGAACAGGGGTCCGCGTGTCTGGGGTGGCTGACGGGACTCGAACCCGCGACACCCAGGATCACAACCTGGTGCTCTACCAGCTGAACTACAGCCACCATTGCCGCTGTTGAAGCAGCGGGACTCATACTAGACCACCGCTGTCATTCCGGGCAAAAGCGCAGGTCCCACCGTGTGGCCGGTCATGGTGGGTAATCGACCACGGTCGGCAGCTACACGATCGGCGTCGCCTCGGTAGCCGCAGCGGCAGCGGCGTCCACCGCGTCCTGACCCGGAGTCTCGGCGACGAAGGCCGCCCGGCGGTAGTAGTCCAGCTCGCGGATGGACTCCAGGATGTCCGCCAGTGCACGGTGCTGCATGCCCTTGGCCGGTTGACCACTGTAGACCCGCGGGTACCAGCGGCGGGTGAGTTCCTTGATGGAGGAGACGTCGATCATCCGGTAGTGCAGGAAGTTGTCCAGGTCGGGCATGTACTTCGCGATGAACTTCCGGTCGGACGCGATGGAGTTGCCGCACAGCGGCGCTACACCGGAGGACGCCACGAAGCGTCTGATGTACTCCACGACCTCCTTCTCTGCGTCCGCCACGGAGACGGAGGACGCGCGGATCTCCTCGGTCAGGCCCGAGGTGCCGTGCATCTTCGTCACGAAGTCGTCCATCTCCGCCAGCTCGTCGTCGGTGGCGTGGATGACGATGTCGATGCCCTTGTCGAGGGGCTTGAGTTCAGCGTCGGTGACGACGACGGCGATCTCCACGAGCACGTGCCGGGAGGTGTCCAGTCCGGTCATCTCGCAGTCCACCCACACGAGGCGGTCGATCTTGGCGGTCTGGTTCGGTGTCATGTTGTCAGCTTTCTCTTGTCTTCTGCCGTCACTCGTCAGCCATCCGGGCATACGCCTTCCCCATCAGCGGGGCGGTGATCCGACGCGGCAGGTAGGTCGACATCACGTTGGCGACCTTCGACAGGCCGCCGGGGACGACGCGCAGCTTGTTCGCGGCCAGCGCCTCGAGCGTCTCGGTCGCACAGTCCGGGTAGGTCGTCCACACGAAGTCCGGGGTGGCACGGTCAACGATGGTACGCGCGGCGTCCTCCTTGACCTCCTCTCGCACCGGGCCGGGGGCCAGCAGGGTGCAGCGCACCCCGGTGCCCTTCAGCTCGTAGTGCAGCGCCTCGGTGAAGGTGTTGACCATGGCCTTCGTGCCCACATAGGTCGCGTTGTTGGGGATCGCGGCGTTGCCGGCGACGGAGCCGACGTTGACGATTCCGGCGTCCCCGCTCGCCACCATGCCCGGCAGGACCGCGGCGGTGAGCTCGAAGACGGCGGTGGCGTTGAGCTCGAACTGCGTGCGCTCGTAGGCGGGGTCGAGCTGCCGGAACTCGCCGAAGGTCGCCACGCCGGCGGAGTTGACGATGATGTTCACGTCCAGGCCCTCAAGCTCCTCGATGAGGACGCTGCGGGCCTCGGCGTCCGCCAGATCGCAGGGGCGGATCTCGACGGTGACGTTCCGGCCCTCGGTGACCAGCGTGTCGCGGATCATCTCCATCGGCCCGGTGGTGCGGGCGACGAGCAGCAGGTTGTGTCCGCGGCGTCCCAGCTCCAGGGCGATCGCCTGTCCGATGCCGGAGGACGCCCCGGTCACCACAGCGACACGGTCGGGACCGGGGGAGGGCAGGGCCGGAGACTTACGGGGCTTACGTCGGAACAACAGGGACTCCTGTGTCGGTGGGGGACGGGAACTGGCGTCCCTCAGGCTACCTGCTGGCAGTGACGGTGGTCGGTAGTCCGGTAGATGACGTGGAAGAGCGCTCCGGCGGGTCGGGGGAGGCCCGCAGGAGGCCCGCGGGAGGGTCGCGGGGGTCGCGGGAGGGTCGTGGGGGTGCCGGCGGGGAAATGAACGGGGGTAAATTTCCTTGGTGAACTCCGTTTCGTCCGGAAGGTGATTAGTTTGTGTCCTCTTCTCACCCTATTGTGGGTCGCTGACGTTCCGTACCACGAGAGGACATCGCATGTCTCAGAAAGACGATAACTCGGCTGTGCCGCCCGAATCCGAGGACACCGGCCCCGCCACCGGTGCCGTGACCTTCGAGGACTCCGGCAAGGAGACCCCGGTCGACGCCTCGGACGCCGTGGAAAGCGCCGCAGACGGTGACGAGATCCGCGGTAAGCGGGGCGTGGAGCGTGCCGAGAACCGGAAGAAGTTCATCGGACTGGGTGTCGGCCTCCTCCTCGCGGTGATCATCTACTTCATCTTCCCGTCCAACGGTGCCGACCTCGTCAACGACGCGTCCCCCGACGCCGAGACCCCCTACGAGCTCGACCCGATCCGGATCACCGCCGCGATCATGGTGCTCATGGGTGCCTGGTGGATGACCGGTGCCCTTCCGCTGGCCGCGACCGCCATGGTCCCGCTCGTGGCCTTCCCGATCCTCCAGGTTGCGCCGATCGCCGATGTGTCGTCGCCCTACGCTGAACCGACGATCTTCCTGTTCATGGGTGGATTCATCCTTGCTCTCGGTATCCAGCGCTGGGGCCTGCACCGCCGGCTGGCCCTCATGGTGGTCCTCGCCGTGGGTACGAAGCCGAAGCAGCTGGTGCTCGGCTTCATGATCGCGACCGGCTTCATGTCGATGTGGGTCTCGAACACCGCCACCGCCGTGGTCATGCTGCCGATCGGTATCTCCGTGCTGGCGCTGACCGCGGACAAGGTCGGTGGACACGACAAGCAGAAGAAGTTCGCCACCGCCCTGATGCTGGCCATCGCCTACTCGGCGTCCATCGGCTCCCTGGGCACGATCATCGGTACCCCGCCGAACGCCTTCCTCGCCGCCTACATGTCCGGCACCCACGGCGTCGAGATCGGCTTCGGCAAGTGGATGATGGTCGGCGTCCCGCTCGCCGTGGTCTTCACCGTCATCGCCTGGCTGGTGCTGGTCACCGTCTTCAAGCCGGAGATGAAGGAGATCCCCGGTGGTCGTGAGCTCATCAAGAAGGAGATCGACGACATGGGCAAGATGTCCCGTGCGGAGATCACCGCCGGAATCATCTTCCTCATCACGGCCATCGCCTGGATCACCATCCCGCTGCTCGCCGAGTACACCAGCTGGTGGACGATCAGCATCCCGGATGCGGCGATCGCCATGACCGCAGCACTGCTCATGTACATCGTCCCGGTCAACAATCGCGGCACACGCGTCATGGACTGGGAGCACTCCAAGGCGATCCCGTGGGATGTCCTGATCCTGTTCGGTGGCGGCCTGTCGCTGTCCGCCATGGTCACCGCGTCCGGTCTGTCGTTGTGGATCGGTGAGATGGTCAAGGGCATGGACGCCCTGCCGACCGTACTGCTGGTCTTCGCCATTGCCGCGGTCGTCCTGGCGCTGACCGAGTTCACCTCGAACACCGCCACCGCCGCGACGTTCATCCCGATCATGGGCGGTGTCGCCATCGGTATCGGCCTCACCGGTGACGGCATCATCAACGTCCTCATCCTGGTGATCCCGACCGCCCTGGCCGCCACCTGTGCCTTCATGCTGCCGGTGGCGACCCCGCCGAATGCCATCGCCTACGGCTCCGGTTACGTCAAGGCCGGCGACATGCTCAAGGGTGGTCTGTGGCTCAACCTCGTGGCCGTCTTCCTCATCACGATCACGGTGTTCGCCCTGGCTGTTCCTGTCTTCGGGCTGACGTTCGGCTGATGACGACCATGTGAGACCGGACAATGCCCGGGCTGAAAGTTTGCACCACCTGATGTGCAGCTGAAAGCCCGGGCTTGTTAGCGTCACCCGTGTGCTGAATACGAGATCCCCTGAACCGGAGAAGCCCAACCCGGGGAAGGGGACCCCGCAGAGTGACGGCGCCACCGCAGCCGCCGCAGCGCGCACGACCTACGGTCGGCTCGGCTGGGTGGACGCCGCCAAGGGGCTCTGCATCCTCCTCGTCGTCGCCGGTCACGCGATCATCAACCTCAACAACAACGGCTACGCCACCGGCATCTGGGAGGAGATCAACCTCGTCATCGGCCCGGTGCGGATGCCGTTGTTCTTCCTCCTGTCCGGCCTCTTCGCTGCCAAGGCACTGTCCGAGAACTGGCGGAAGTTCGCCGACCGGCGTATCTGGGTGATGCTCTGGCTGCTCGTCCTGTGGGTGCCGATCCGGGAGATCTGGCTTGCGATGATCCCCCGCACCACGCTGGACCACAGCGGCGACATCGCCGCCCCGGCCGGGTTCGACCCGGAGAACTGGGGCCCCATGGTGGGCCGGATGCTCGAGGCTGTCCAAGGTCCGCCGAGCTACCTCTGGTTCCTCTACGCACTGGCACTGTTCGCCGTGCTGTCGAAGGCGACCCGACGCGTCCACCCCGTCATCCAGATCCTCGTCGCCGGCACGGTCGCGATGTGCACCCCGGAACTCGACCTCGGATGGCCGTGGAACGACATCCTCCACACCTACGTCTTCTACCTGGTGGGCATGTACGCCGCCCCGTGGATCCACCGGCTGGCGCGCCTGCGCTCACTACCGGTCATCCTCGGGGCGACCGCCGTGTACACGGCCGTGGGACTGTGGATCTACAACAACAACGACCATTTCAACCTGGGGCTCAACGGACCGGTGAAGGTCTTCCTGGCGTCCGTCGGCATCATCGCGGTGATCTCCGCGGTGTCGGCGCTGGAGGGGTCGCCGCTGCTGCGTCCGCTCATCGAGGTCGGCTCCCGCACCCTGCCGGTCTTCATCATGCACATCATGGTGCTCGCGACCGTGACTTTCGTCGCCGACCTCGTGCTGCCGGGTGATCCCGGCCTGCCGCTGCAGCCGCTGATCCTGGCCGCCATTGTGGTGACGTTCTGCCTCGGCCTGCACAGACTGCTCACGTCCTGCGGTTTCGCGTGGCTGTTCCGGCGTCCGGCGTGGACGCGTCGGTGGTACCTCCGTTCGCTGGAGAAGAACGCCTGATGGCTGACCGGATCATCGTCGCGTCCCCCGGTTGCCCGGAAGTCGTACCGCTGGTCGCCGCGCTCGGCGGGGAGTACGAGACCCGCTACGCCGACTAGGACGGCTTCGACAAGGACCAGGACGCGCCTGAGGAGATCGACTTTTCCCTCCTCTCGTCTTCACCGCCCCCACCGGCACACTGCTGCTGGTCCGGCGGGACGGGCAGACCGTCGCCGGCGGTGGATTCTTGTACCTCGATGAGGAGACCGCCGAGATCAAGCGCGTCTGGACCTTCCCGGACCACCGGCGCCAGGGCCTGTCCCGAACCGTCATGACCGCCCTGGAGGACACCGCGTCCTGTCAACGGGCTGCGGTGGCAGCCACCCACCGGTGGCGTGACCCCCGGAGACGCGCTTGACGGGCCTGCACTGAGCAGGTCCGCCGATGGTGCCCCCGGCAGGATTCGAACCCGCGACCAGCCGGGTAGAAACCGGATGCTCTTATCCACTGAGCTACGGAGGCGCGAGACGACATATTAGCCGACGGGCACAGCGATCACCGAAGCAGGCCGACCGAAGTGCCGACGAGCGCTTCCGAATCGGAATCGGCAGATCACGCTAGTAATGTCAGGGATCATGTCCGACACGTCCGACGCTGTCACCACGTCCCCCCGCCGCATCGGGTCCCCGGTCGGCCTCTACATCGGAGCGGCGCTGCTCGCCGGTGTCGTCGCTGCGGTGATCGGGGCTGCTTTCCTGGGCCAGTCACTGGCCGCTCTCGGCCTCCCCGACCCCGGATCGGCCACGACCTGGGGACTGCCGCTGGTCCGCGGTATCGGCACCCTCGCCGCCTGTATCGGTATCGGCGGATTCCTCATGAGTGCGCTCGGTACTCCGCCCCGCAAGGACGGCTACCTGGATGTCGACGGTTTCCGGGCGTCCCGCACCGGCACCTGGGGCATGGCCGCCTGGGCGGTCTGCGCCCTGCTGATGATCCCGCTCTACCTCTCCGACGCCTCTGGCGCGCCTCTGTCCGAGACTCTGAAGCCTGACTTGTGGGGCACCGCGATCGACCAGGTCGCGACTGCCGGAGCGATGCGGTGGATCGCGATCCTCGCCGGTCTCGCCGCCGTACTTTCGCTGTTCAGCCGTAAGTGGATCTGGCAGCCGGTGTTCCTGGCCCTGTCGGTGATCTCCCTGGTCCCCATCGCCCTGGAAGGCCACTCGGCGTCCGGCGGCGACCACGACTACGGTGTGAACTCCCTGCTCTGGCACATCGTCCTCGGCGCCCTGTGGATCGGTGGTCTCGCCGCGCTGGTCGCCCACGCCGCCCGCCGTGGTCCCCACCTGCCTGAGCTGGTGAAGCGCTACTCCTGGCTGGCGATGGTGTGCATCATCGGTGTGACGGCGTCCGGCCTGATCAACGCCGCGATCCGCCTGTCCTTCTCCGAATGGTTCACGACCGACTACGGCCGCGTCATCACGCTCAAGGCCGTGCTCACCGTGATCCTCGCGGTGATCGGCTGGGCGCACCGCCGGTACACCATCCCGCAGCTTGAGGCGTCCACAGGCACGAAGGACGCCTGGTGGAAGCGTCCCTTCGTCCGCCTGGCGATCGTGGAGGTCCTCATCATGGCCGCCACCGTCGGTGTAGCTATCTCGCTGTCCCGTATCCCGCCGCCGGTGGAGTTCACCGCCGACATCTCTCCTGCGGAACTGACCCTCGGGTTCGACCTCACCGAGCCGTTCTCCGCGGCGGCCGTGTTCACCCACTGGCGTTTCGACCTGATCTTCGGTACAGGCGCACTGCTCCTGCAGGCCGTGTACCTGTGGGCGTGGCGCGTCCTGCGCAAGCGCGGTGTGGAGTGGCCGGTCAGCCGCCTGATCTGGTGGACGCTCGGCAACGTCACGCTGCTCTTCGTCACCTGCTCGGGGCTAGGGCTGTACTCCATGGCGATGTTCGCCCCGCACATGCTGCAGCACATGATGCTGACCATGCTGATCCCGGTGTTCTGGGTGCTCGGCGGGCCGATGACGCTGCTGCTGCGCGCGCTGCCGCCGGCCGGGAAGAACGGCATCCAGGGCCCGCGCGAATGGCTGGTCGTGTTCATCAACAACCCGGTCTCGCGGTTCCTCACCAACCCGGTCGTCGCCGCCGTGCAGTTCGTCATCGGGTTCTACGCCCTGTATCTCTCCGACATGTTCGAGTGGATGGCGCAGGAGCACGCCGGCCACGTTTTCATGAACATCCACTTCCTCATCTCCGGCTACCTGTTCTACTGGGTGGCCATCGGGGTGGACGCCGCCCCGCGTCAGCTCAGCCCCTTCATGAAACTGCTGATGACGCTGGCGGCGATGGCCTTCCACGCGTGGTTCGGCATCGCGATGATGCAGATGTCTGAGCCGCTTGCCGAGGCGTACTACCTGTCGCTGCAGCTGCCGTTCCCGGTCGATCTCATGGAGCAGCAGCACACCGGTGGTGCGATCGCCTGGGGACTCTCGGAGATCCCGCTGGTGCTGGTCAGCATCATGCACGGCGCGCAGTGGGCGAAGCAGGACAAGAAGGAGCAGAAGCGGTTCGACCGTAAGGCCGACCGCGACGGGGACGCCGAGCTTGAGGCCTACAATGCGATGCTCGCCGGGCTGAAGACAGGCGAGAACTCCGCCCAGGCGGAGTACTACGGTGCGGAGTACCAGGGTGACGAGGTCCAGGGCTTCATGCACTCCGATAGGGCGAAGCGGGAGTACCGGCAGAAACACCGGGAGTGAGGCGTCCTCCTTTCTGCGGGAAGCCGCAGGTGAGTGGAGGTTGTGGACAACTCTCTTCTGATTCGGGTCGAGTTGTCCACAGATTCTTGACCGGTAGTCGACAGATCCTGAGCTGTGGGGGACCATCTGCGGGCACCGGGGGAGACGAGGTGGGGAACACCCTGCCGACCACCGGGAGTCGTCCGGCCGGTGCCGTGGCGCAGGTCCCGGGGCCGCGTCCCCGGGAGAGGGGGCTGATCATGGCCACACAACAGATGTCCGTGACGATGACGGGATTCGCGGCGTCGAACCCGGTCAGGAACTCGTCGATCATGAAGCTCGTGACGTTCCGCATGGCGTCCACCCCGCGGTGGAACACCAACGGCGAGTGGAAGGACGGCGGGACGCTGTTCATCGATGTCCAGTGCTGGGGGCGCCTCGGCGACCACGTGATGTCGTCCGTGGTGAGGGGCGCGCCGCTCGTCATCGCCGGACGCATGACCTCGTATTCCTTCAAGTCGGAGAACGGGCAGAAGCGGGCGGACGGCGAACCCTTCACCGAGACCCTCTGGCGGGTCACGGCGTCCAACGTCGGGCTGGACCTCAGCCATTCGCCGTCGACGTGGTCGCTGCGAGACAAGGTGAAGGACGCCGCGGACGGCGACGCGAAGAAGCCCGCCCCGGGCGAGAGCACGGGTGGGTTCGCCACCGGCCTCTCCGAACTGTCCGGTCCGGCTGAGGGTCCGACCTCCGGGCTCGGGGACGCGCAGGACGCCCGGCCGACTGCTGAGCCTGGTGTGCCGGGGGACTCCGACAATCCCGACCCGCCGGCGGACCAGGGCGACGGGGAGCGGGAGCTGTCCTCCGTCGGCCATGAAACCCCGTTCTGACCGTCGCTCATCGAAATATCCGGGCAGGAATCCCGTGAATTGCTGAGTTCGCCGGATCCGTGCTCGGATATTTCGATGGAGTGGCACGCTGCCCCTACCTCGCAACGGAAGAGCCATGAACTCCGGAAGATTCTCCTCACGGGCAGACCTGCTGGCGTCGATGTCGGATGCGCAGGTGAACACAGCGGTGCGGAACGGCCGCCTCCACCGACTGGCCCACAACATCTACAGCATTGCGGAGCCGACCGACGAGCTCCGGCTGCAGGCCCTGCACGACATCCGCGGGTGGGTGTACACGGGCCGGACGGCGATCGACCTCTACCAGGGACGACCAGTGAACTGGCCGGTCGAGGCGCGGCATGCGGGCTCCGGGCGTCGGACCGCTGAGGCACACCTCAGGTCCGGCATCCCGGAACGGCTTCGTACCGGAAACGGACTGTCGCTGGTCAGCCCCCTCCAGGCGGTGATGGACGCGGCGTCCCCCGAAGAGTACGCCGGATTCCTCACCGACGCGTACCAGAGGATCGGCGCGCATGAGGCGCTGGAACGGGACCTGGCGTCGCTGGTCACAGGGCGGTCGGCGGCGCGGGAACTGCTGGCGGTCACGCCGACCGGAACGATGAGCAAGCTGGAGCAGGACGCCTTCCGCATCATCAGTGACGCCCTGACGGACCTGCCGGTCACCGTGCTGACCAACCGGATGGTCGGCAACTACTGCTTTGACGTCGTCATCCCCGAGGCGAAGGTCGCGATCGAGATCGACAGTTTCACCTACCACGCCCTCGGTGGGCAGGGGACGACCGAGCGTAGTTTCGTCAAGCAGGTGTGGAAGGACAACGAGACCGCGGACCTGGGGTGGATGGTCCGGCACTACACGCAGTTCTGCATCCGCGGCGCCGCGGACCGGGTGGCAGAGGACGTCCGACGCTGCGTCCTCCCGCGGATGTGCCGCGTCGGCGTCAGCCTGCCGGACGCCACCGACGCCGGGCAGGACGCCGTGTTCACCTGGCACCCGGTCTTCCGACCCGAGCCGTGGTGCCCACCACAACCTGGCAGGGATCCGGCGGACTGACGAGTTCGCGCGATCCGCGCCGGGTTCAGGTGGGGTGGGAGGGGTGGGAGAGGGAGGAAGTTGAGGAGAGGAGAGCGGGACGCGGGGGACGCCAGCCCCGCAGTGCGACGGCAGGGGTGTCCCCGCACAAGTCCTGTAGGGTGATGGGCTGACTGCAAAACACCCGCGAGATTCACTTGAAGGGGAACAATGGGCGAGTTCATCTACACGATGAAGAACGTACGTAGGGCTCACGGCGACAAGGTTGTCCTGGACAACGTCACCATGAGCTTCTACCCGGGAGCGAAGATCGGCGTCGTCGGACCCAACGGTGCCGGTAAGTCCTCGCTGCTGAAGATCATGGCCGGCCTCGACCACCCGTCGAACGGTGAGGCCTTCCTCGATCCGGGCGCCACCGTCGGCATCCTGCTGCAGGAGCCGCCGCTCAACGAGGAGAAGACCGTCCGCGGCAACGTCGAGGAAGGCCTCGGCGAGATCATGGACGTCAAGCGCCGGTACGAGGAGATCGCCGAGGAGATGGCGACCAACTACACCGACGAGCTCATGGAGGAGATGACCGTCCTCCAGGAGAAGATCGACGCCGCCGACGCCTGGGAGCTGGACTCCAAGATCGAGCAGGCGATGGACGCCCTGCGCTGCCCGCCGTCCGACGAGCAGGTCACCCACCTCTCCGGTGGTGAGCGTCGCCGCGTCGCCATGGCGAAGCTGCTGCTCAGCGAGCCCGACCTGCTGCTCCTCGATGAGCCGACCAACCACCTGGACGCCGAGAGTGTCCTGTGGCTGGAGAACCACCTGAAGAACTACAAGGGTGCCGTCCTCGCCGTGACCCACGACCGCTACTTCCTGGACCACGTGGCCCAGTGGATCTGTGAGGTCGACCGCGGCAAGCTGTTCCCCTACGAGGGCAACTACTCCACCTACCTGGAGACCAAGGCCCAGCGCCTCGAGGTCGCAGGCAAGAAGGACCAGAAGCTCCAGAAGCGCCTCAAGGAGGAGCTCGCCTGGGTCCGTTCCGGCGCCAAGGCCCGCCAGGCCAAGAACAAGGCCCGTCTGCAGCGCTACGAGGAGATGGCCGCCGAGGCCGAGCAGTACAAGAAGCTCGACTTCGAGGAGATCCAGATCCCGACCCCTCCGCGTCTGGGTAACCAGGTCGTGGATGTCAAGAACCTCACCAAGGGCTTCGACGGCCGCGTCCTGATCAAGGACCTGTCGTTCACCCTGCCGCGCAACGGCATCGTCGGCGTCATCGGCCCGAACGGTGTCGGTAAGTCGACGCTGTTCAAGACCATCGTCGGTCTCGAGCAGCCGGACGCCGGTGAGGTGCAGGTCGGCAAGACCGTGCAGCTGAGCTACGTCGACCAGAACCGCGAGAACATCGACCCGGAGAAGACCGTGTGGGAGGTCGTCTCCGACGGCCTCGACTACATCATCGTCGGTCAGAACGAGATGCCCTCGCGCGCGTACCTCTCAGCCTTCGGGTTCAAGGGTGCCGACCAGCAGAAGCCGTCCAAGGTGCTCTCCGGTGGTGAGCGCAACCGCCTGAACCTGGCGCTGACGCTGAAGCAGGGCGGTAATCTGATCCTGCTCGATGAGCCGACCAACGACCTCGACGTCGAGACGCTCGGTTCGCTGGAGAACGCCCTGCAGAAGTTCCCGGGCTGCGCCGTGGTGATCTCCCACGACCGCTGGTTCCTGGACCGCACCTGTACCCACATCCTCGCGTGGGAGGGCAATATCGCCGAGGGGCAGTGGTTCTGGTTCGAGGGCAACTTCGAGGACTACGAGAAGAACAAGGTCGAGCGACTCGGTCCAGATGCCGCCCGACCTGCACGGGTAACGCATCGCCGTCTCTCACGTTAGACTGTTTGTATAAACAAAACAGGCTAAAGGAGATTTGATGCCCTTCGTCGACAATGAGGCGACCGGGACCCGGTTCCACAGCACACGGGTGAACCTCCGGTGGTCGGACTTCGACCAGTTCCAGCACGTGAACAATGCCGCGTACCTGGAGTTCTCGCAGGACGCCCGGATCGACTTTGTCCGGGACGTCCTCACCGAGATGGACATCTCGGTCCCGGCGTTCATCGTCCGGTGGGCGTCCGTCGACTACCGTAAGGCCCTGTCGTCGAGCGAGACGCAGGTCGTCGTCGAGTCCTTCATGTACGAGATCGGCGAGAAGTCCTTCAAGATGCGGCAGAACATCCGCAACGCCCAGCACAGGATCGTCGCAGTGGTGGACACGGTCAATGTCGGCGTGGACATCCTCTCCGGCAAGACCCGGCCGTGGAACGAAGGTGACATCGAGGTCATCAAGATGTTCATGATCCCGGTCGAGGAGGAGGACCATTCTCCGGCCGCCGAAGCGAAGAAGGATGCTGAGGCGGACACGGGTCTCTGATCCCGACCCCGCGTGAGCGGTACGCTGGGATGCTGTGACTTCTTCGCTGTTCTCCCTGTCCGGCGGTTCTCCGGCCCCGGTCACGCTCACGCTGACCCGCCCGGGCCGCACCCAGGCGTCCACCCTGCGGCGCGTTGCCGCAGTGGTGACGCGCGTCCTGCGGATGGATTCCGGTGCGATGGTCCGGCTCGTCTCCCGGGGGGAGGACGCCACGGACCTGCTCATCGCCACCCCGTTGGGGTGCGTGGTCGCCCAGCGTATCCACGCCACCGTCTCGGAGGACGGCGCGGTGGTCTCCGCTGACCCGTTGCCGGCGCTGCTGGGGGACGCCGCGTCCGTCGACGATGAGGCTGCCATCGACCTGTCCGGCCGGATGGACATGCTCTGGGCAGGGACGCCACCCCCGGCATCCGGGTGGTCCCTGGTGGACACGATCCCGGGTGCCGACGTCCGTGAGGTCTTCGAGCAGCTCCAGTCGGAGGCGGAAGCGCACTCCGGTCCGGCGGGTCTGCCGCCGTCACTGCTGGACCAGCCGTTGCTGCGGCTGACGAGCAGGGGGCAGACGGGCATCATCGAGATCCCCGGCAGTGTCGTCGCCGCGATGGGTTCACTGGGGTTGGTGAAGGAGCCGCCGGCCCAGTTGACCGACCATGACCTCATCCGGGTGAGCGTGACGGGGTCGTGGATCCGGATCGACGCGATCTTCGGCACCGCGTACCTGCCGCGTCCGGGTGGGCTGGCGCGGATTCCGACGCCCCGCTGACGGGTTCGCTGACCAGATCACTGCTCAGAGCATGTCGGCGATGAGCTTCACCGACATCACGACGATGAGCATCAGCAGTGCGATGCGCACGAAGCCGGTGCCGCGGTCCAGCACGATCTTGGCCCCGACCTGCGCGCCGAGGACATTGAAGACCGCCAGCACGATACCCAGCAGCCACAGGACGTGACCACCGGCGGCGAAGACCAGCAGGCCGCCGATGTTCGTGGCGGTGTTCACCAGCTTCGTCATCGCCAGCGACTGGATGAGCGTCCGGGACATCAGTGCGGTGAACACGATGACCAGGAACATCCCGGTTCCCGGGCCGAAGAAACCGTCGTAGGCGCCGATCAGGGCGATGAGCCCGAGCCCCAGGGCGAGTCGACCACGGGTAAGGCGGGGTGTGGCGTCCTCCCCGGATGACGCCGTATCGCGTCCGAAGGAGGGACGCAGCGCGACGAAGACACCGACCGCCAGCATGAGGACGACCACCACGGGACGCAGCACGTCGCTGCTCACGGCGGACGCCATGAGGGCGCCAGCGGCGGAACACAGGCCGGCCAGGGGAGCGCAGAGCCGCACGGCCCGCCAGTCGATCCGCACGGTGCGCACCATGCGCAGCCCGGCACTCGCGGTACCGAAGACGGCGGTGAACTTGTTCGTACCCAGGGCGACCTGGGCGGGCAGGCCCGGGGCGCAGGCGAGGATCAGGGGGATGAGGACCAGTCCGCCGCCACCGATGACGGCGTCCACCCCGCCGGCCAGCACGGCACCGAGCACGAGGATGAGCAGGCCGACAGGGGAGAGGTCGGAGCCTGGTGCGACCAGGTCGAGGAGGTCGGACACCTCAGGCCCGGTTGATGAGCATGTCGGCGACGCGCACCATGTGGTCCCACACGGCCTCGCGGGCCGGACCGGGCAGTTCGGTGTCACTTACGGTGCCCAGGGCGTCCGCCATGATCGTCAGCCAGTGCTCGCGGGCCTCGGGGGTCACCGCGAAGTGCATGTGCCGCATCCGCAGACGGGGGTGTCCGCGCTGCTCGTTGAAGGTCTGCGGCCCTCCCCAGTACTGCACGAGGAACCAGCGCAGCCGGTCCTCGGCGCCCTCGAGATCATCGGCGGGGTACATCGGCCCGAGCACGGGGTCGCCGGGGATGCGCTGGTAGAACTCGTGGACGATCTTCCGGAACGTGTCCTCGCCGACCATGTCGTAGAGACTCTTCGTCGGCTGCACCTGCGGCTGCCCGGCGGACTGCGGAGTCTGTGCAGGCTGCCGGGGCTGGCGGCGGGGTTCGCCGGGGACCGGGGAGATGGGGATCGTCATGACTCCCAGCCTAACCGGCGTCCTGTGTCGCGTCCTACCGGTGTCCTACAGGGCGTCGAAGGCACGGGCCGCGGCGGCCCGCTCGGCGCGGGAGACACCCTCGGCGAGGACGCGGCGCAGCCCCGCAGGGGTTGCACCGTCGTCGGCGAGCGCCTTGACGTCGGCCAGGACTGTGGGTCCGGACCAGGAGGGGAAGAGCCCCTCACAGTTGCGCAGTGCCATCTCGGAGGAGAGCGAGTTCCACATGTCCACGACCCGGTCGACGTACTCGGTGCCGAAGGGGGCGAGCAGGTCGTCCTGGCCGACGTGGCCGAAGCCGGCGATGCGGTAGCGCAGACCGAGGTTGGACTGCTCGGCGCCGTGCTGGGTGAGCACGTCCCAGTTGTCCCGCTTGACGGTGGAGACCGGCAGGGCGGTGCGGGCCCGCAGCGCGTTCATCGCGCCGGAGGAGGTGGGGTCCTCGGACTCCTCGATGGCGATGAGTGCCTCGGACTCCTCCTCATTGAGCACACCGGCGGTGCCGACGAGGGCGGTGAGCAGTCGCCAACGCAGATCGTGGTCGACGGTGAACCCGGGCAGCAGGGAGTCGGCGGAGACGCCGTCCTCCAGGCCCAGCAGGCCGCGGATCCACTCGGTGGACGCCTCGGTCTGCGCGGAGTTGGTGTACGCACGGACGAAGGCGAGGCGCGCCTGGCCGTCGGTTGCCTCGGCGCCGGCGCGGAAGGCGCCGAGCAGGGTGCGGCGTCCTTCCTCCTTCCAGTCGTCGGCGACGTAGTTCTCGACCGCCGAGATCGCCTGGGCGAGGACCTGCTCGAGGACGCCGAGCTGGTCCTCGGCGGCGGCGCCCCGGGCGACGAGGGCCACGAAGTCGCGGGCCTTCATCTGTGCGTTGCGGGTGGCCTGCCAGGCCGCGGACCAGATGAGGACGCGGGCCATCGGGTCGGTGATGCGGGCGATGTTGGACACGGCGAAAGCCAGGGAATCGGCGTCGAGGTCGACGAAGCCGTAGGCGAGGTCGTCGTCATTGACGATGACGAGGTCCGCCACCGGGTCGCCGACGAGGTCGGGCACCTCGGTGCGCTCACCGTCGACATCGAGCTCGACGCGGCGGCGCAGTTCGACGGTGGGGGCGGTGCCGGCGTCGTCGAGCTCTCCGACGAGGTCGTAGAGGCCCACGGCGAGGCGGTGGGTGCGGGTCTCCCCGGCACCGGGCTGTGCACCGGACTGGGTGACGGCGAAGGAGGTGTAGACCGAGCCCGGGGCACCTTCGCCCTCGGTGGTGAAGTCCGTGCCGAGGGTGTTGATGCCGGTGGTCTTCAGCCACTGGTTCGCCCAGTCGGACAGGTCGCGGCCGGAGGCCTTCTCCAGCGCTCCGAGGAGGTCGTCGAAGGTGGCGTTGGCGAAGGCGTGGTTGACGAAGTGGGCGCGGATGCCGGCGAAGAAGGGCTCCAGGCCGACGTAGGCGGCGAGCTGCTTGAGTACCGAGGCGCCCTTGGCGTAGGTGATGCCGTCGAAGTTGGCGTCCACCTCGACGAGGTCGTTGGCGCCGGAGAACACCGGGTGGGTGCTCGGCAGCTGGTCCTGGCCGTAGGCCCAGGACTTCTCCTTGGAGTTGAAGGTCACCCAGGCGGTGGTGTGCTCGGTGGCGTGGGTCTGGGCCATGGCCGAGGACCAGGTGGCGAAGGACTCGTTGAGCCACAGGTCATCCCACCACTGCATGGTCACCAGGTCGCCGAACCACATGTGGGCGAGTTCGTGGAGGATCGTGTCCGCGCGGCGTTCGTACTCGTAGTGGGACGCGGCGGAGCGGAAGACGTACTCGTCACGGATGGTGACGCAGCCGGCGTTCTCCATTGCACCCATGTTGTACTCGGGGCAGAAGATCTGGTCGTACTTGTGGAACGGGTAGGCGACACCGAAGTTCGCGGCGTAGTAGTCGAAGCCGGACTTGGTGACGTCGAAGATGACGTCGGCGTCGAGGTACTCGGCGAGGGACTTTCGGACGAAGATGCCCAGCGGGATGGTGACGTCCTCGGCGGGGACCAGGCGGGTGTCGGTGACACCCTCGGTCTCCGGGGTGGGCAGAGGACGCCCGGTCCACTCGTCGGTGACGTGCTCCCACGGGCCGACGCAGAAGGCGATGAGGTAGGTCGAGAGCGGGTAGTCGACCGTGGCGGTGTGCACGGCGACGCCGTCGACGTCGGCGCCGAGTTCACCGGAGACGCCGACGGTGTTGTTGGTGACGACGGTCCAGTTGTCCGGGGTCTTCACGGCGACCTCGTAGGTGGCCTTGATGTCCGGCTGGTCGAAGCAGGCGAAGACCCGCTTGGCGTCCGCCGCCTCGAACTGGGTGTACATGTACACCTCGTTGTCGGCGGGGTCGGTGAAGCGGTGGAGGCCTTCGCCGGTGGTGGAGTACACGGCGTCCGCGGTGACGGTGAGGTCGTGGTGGCCGACGGTGAGGTCGAGCTGGAGGCCCTTCTCCTCGTCGTATGCACCGGCGTCCGTGAGTGGGACGGCGGTGGAGGTGATGTCGGTGCCGTCGAGGACCACCGAGGTGACGGTGTCTGCCCGCAGGTCGAGGAAGGTGGAGCCGTCGGCGGAGGCGGCGAAGGTGATCGCCGTCGTCGACGGGAAGGTGCGGTGTGCGGAGTCGCCGCCGGAGGTGAGGTCGAGGTCGATGACGTAGTGGACGTCACTGATCAGTGCCGAGCGCTCAGCGGCCTCGGCGCGGGTGAGGTTGGTTGAACTCATGGAAGCCGAGTCTAACCGTCGGGTGGTACACCCGCGCGGCACTGCCTCGTCCCGCGTAGGATCGGCGCACATGAGCACACCAGTCACCATGTACTTTGATGCGACCTGTCCCTTTGCCTGGGTCACCAGCCGGTGGCTCAAGGAGGTGGAGAAGGTCCGCGACATCGACCTCAGCTACTCGCCGATGAGCCTGGCGGTCCTCAATGAAGGACGCGATGAGCTGCCCGAGGACTACCGCAACGCGATGGAGGCGGCCTGGGGTCCGGCCCTGGTCGCCGCTGCGCTGCAGCTCAAGGACCCGTCGAAGGTGGACGCCTACTACACGGCGATCGGCACGCTGATCCACGACAAGGGCGAGGGCCACAAGCAGGGGGCCGGCGCGTATGACGGGCTGATCGCGTCTGCGCTGTCCGAGGCGGGGGCGGACGCCTCCTACCTGGACTACGCCCACAAGCGTGGTTCTGAGGACGGCTCGGTCGAGGCCGATCTGCGCGCGTTCCAGGACAAGGCGATGGAGAAGGTCGGCAATGACGTCGGCACCCCGGTCGTCGAGCTGGGCGGGCACGCCTTCTTCGGGCCGGTCATCACGCGCGTGCCGAAGGGCGAGGAGGCCGGCGCGCTGTTCGACGCGGCCGTGACCCTCGGCAGCTACGAGCACTTCTTCGAACTCAAGCGCTCCCGCACCGAGGACCCCGACGCCACAATCTAGTCACTGACCTGCACAGGAATCATCACCAGTGAGGTCATCCGAGGCGGCAATATCACCATTCTGCCCTTGTTCTGCCCTCACCAGATCCAGGACACCAGCCGCAGCATCCCGGATCCGGGCGTCCGCCTTCGGCCACAGGTGCGTGTAGATGTCCAGCGTCGTGGACGCCTTCGCGTGCCCCATCGCCGCCTGCACCTCAGACGCCGGCGACCCCGCGGCGATCAATGCGGAGGCGTAGAAGTGGCGTAGGTCGTGCCACCCCACCTCCCGCAGACCGTGCGCGGCGATGACTGCCCGCATCACCGAACCCAGTGACGCCCGGTCGTGCCACACTCGGTCCTTCACCGACCGACTGGTGCCCCGGTAGGGGAAGACTGGGCCGGATCGGTCCAGCTGTGGGTGCTCCCGCAGCTGCTCCGCGATGACGAGGATCGTCTCCTCTGCCACGGGGATCGTCCGGTGCGACTTCTCCGTCTTCGGTACCGGCACCCACCTGGCACCACCTGGTGCGACCTGACCATTCACCGTGATGGTGCGGCGCAGTGTGTCCACGTCCTGGACCCGCAGCCCGGCGATTTCGGAGATACGCAGGCCGGCACCGACGACGACCTGCATCATCCGTGCCGCCTCTGGTCGCTTCGGGGTGTCCTTCGTGTGTGGTTGCCGCCGGCCATTCTTCTGCCGCGGTGCGGGTTTTCCGTCACGGGTCGCGGTGATCAGGGCGGCGACCTCGGCGACGGTGAGGAGGTCCTGCCGGGACACTGCGCGCTTCGGCGCGGCCTTCGGGATCTTCACGACTGGGACGCGGCCGATCATGCCGTCCTCGTGGGCGCGTTTCAGGAGGCCGCAGACCTGTCCGACCATCGTCGCCGCGGTGGACTCCGCGAGAGGCTTCCCCTGCTTCCACGGCCTGCCGCCGGTGAGCTGGTTCCGCCACGCGGTGATGGTGGATGCCCGGATCTTCCCGACTGGTGTGCGGTCGAGGGGCCCGAGGTTGTCGACCAGGGCTTGCCGGTTGCTGACAGTGTTCTCCTTCGTTGCTTCGGCCAGCCACTCGCGGGCAATTACGCCGAGGGGTGTGGCGGCATCCTCTGGGGCTATGTAGGTGCCGCTGCGGACGGAGACTGCCTGGGCTTGCTCGAAGGCGATCGCGGCTTTCTCCGTGTCGAAGGTTTTGCCGCGTTGCTCGCCGGCGTCGTCGTAGTAGCGGGCGACCCATCGGACTTTCCCGGTCTTCGGTTTGCCTTTCTTCGGCCGGCGCTGTGCCATTGCTACACTGCTCCTTGTCTGATGCTTCGGACACTTTGGCCCCCGCCACCATTCCCCGGTGACGGGGGCCGTTTTCGTACGGGGTGACTACTGGGGCGTGGCAGCGCTGACCTTTTTGTTGTCGTACTTGGTGGTTAGAGCCGCCTCGAGAATGACCCAGGCGGCATCTTCGTACGATACGAAGGCGCCCGCATCGCGGTTGATGCGGATGGTGCTTTCAACATCGGGGCTTCTGTGTCCCGTAGCGTCCATCTTGCCGGGGCACCAGAAAACGCAAGTGGCTTCGGACCTAGAGAGTGCGTCGATGCACTCCTGGTGGGTCTTGTACACCTGTTCTGCGACTGGCCAAGTTGGGAGGAGTTTGAGGTAGTTCGGTGTCTTGCCATCGTCCGCCAGTACGTTGGTGGTGCCTGCTGGCCAGCAGATCTTTCGCGTGTGGTTCCTGCTCACGGCGTCGGAGAGTGCCGTTGCCACTGCTGGGTCTGCACCCCTGCCGGAGATCACAACATCGATTCCGTGTAGTGCTTTGTCCAGGGCATGGGGGTCGGTGGCGTCCCCGACGGTGATGTTGGTGAGCTTGGATATGTTCTCTTCGCCGAGTTGGGCGGTGAGTTTGTCTCGGTTGCGGATGAGCACTGAGATGTTCTGATTCCGGGTGAGAGCTTCCTCGACTAGGCATTTTCCGAGGCCGCCTACGCCGATGACGAGGAGGTTTTTGGGAGTCGATGGGGCCATCGTTTGATCCTTCCGTTGAGATATGGGTGCGTGGAATCCTACGCTTGAAGCGGGAAACTTAGGCGGCGTTCGGACGCTCTGGCCTCTGCCACCCTTACCGGTGACGGGGGCCGCTTTCGTGCGCCTGGGGGCTATTCGCGGGGGACGCTGATGGCGAAGACGGTGGCTTCGGAGACGGTGTAGTCACCGAGGGATCCCACTGCACCGGCTTGCGCGCTCACGGTGCAGTCCTGCATGTCCGGGGTGACCTGAATGACGGAGGTCTCTGCATCCGGGACGGGGATCGACGCGGGACGGTCGCTCATGATTAGCTCGTAGTCGTAGTCGGTGTCCGGGGTGACGACACGGCTCCCTTCTTCTGGGGTGGCGATGTCGGCGCGTCCTCCGAAGGGGCAGGTGATGTCGATGGTGTTCGTGCCGCTGATGGGGTCGGCCTCGAGGAAGGGGAGGGTGACGACGGGGATGGGCCCAGCAACGTCTTCGGGCCCGGTGGTGATGCTCTCGTTGTTGCGCATCTCGTCGGTGATGCCTTCGATGGCGGGCCCGTCTTGGGAGACGCTGACGGTCATGGGCGGGTCCGCGGAGTCCTGGTCGTCTCCTCCGCAGGCAGCGAGTCCGAGGGTGAAGACGCCGGCGGTGAGCACGGCGAGTAGGCGGGCGTGGGGGGGTCATGCTGTTCTCCTAGTTCTTACTACGCGGACTGCCAGCGAAGTCGTCCGTCTGACGCTGGCGCGCAGACCATGGGCTTCCCGGTCGCGGAGACCCCAGTTCCTCCGGTACAAAACGATCCGGGGTGCACAGTCCCGACGCTCGGGGGATCTACAGGTGCTGGCGCCGGCGCTGGATCCGCCGGGGCCGGTGCGGGCGGCGCTACTGCCTCCGGAGCGTTATCGATGATGTTGTCTGCGGGGGCAGGCTGGGGATATTCATTGCCGATAGTGTCCGAGCTGTCGGGCTGGTCGGGGGGATCATTGCGATCCTCGTCTGGCTTCGGTTCGGCGGTCGTTGGATCTGGTGCCGTTGTCGTGGTTGGTGCCGGTTCAGTCGTTGTTGAGGTTGGCGCGGCACTCGTCGTCGTTACGGAAGTGGTGGTCTGTTCCGTGGCATCACTGGCGTCATCTTCCCCGAAGATGCCGCCGATGATGGAGAGCCCTAATAGTCCTGAGATGGCGATGATAGAACCCTTGGCGAGCTTCGATCGTCGCTGCCACCAGTTCTGATCCTCTGTCGATGGTGCGGTCATGGGTGTTCTCTCTTCTTGAGTGTCATGTACAGGCGAATGTGGTGCTTGGAGCATTCGAGTTCGTCTGCGAGGGCTGGTACGCAGGGTCCACACCAGTCGTGGGCGGTTCGGAACTCCTGGTCGGTGAACAGGATCCGCAGGGCGAATCGGTCTGCTCTCCGTTCCTGGCGTTGGTCGTAGTGCCCGTTTCCGGTGGGGTGGTCCTGGTAGGCGGCGTGTCCTAGCTCGTGTGCGAGGACTGAGCGGTACATGCCGATGCTCAGGTTACGGCGTGTGCTGATGGTTCTTGTTTGTTGGGTGTAGTAACCGGGTGGTCCGTCGTCGTGGTGGGTGAGGGTGACGCCGAGAAGGTCGGCGATCACCGCGAGGGTGGTGAGCCCGGTGGTGCTAGTCGAAGTCACTGTCCTCCTTGTCTCGCTGTGCGTCCTCGTCTTCGCCGCTGTAGGCGACGGCGTCGAGGGGAGTGCCAGTGTCCTCGTCGGCCGGACGCGGGGGTACCCGATCGTGCGATTTCCTGGCGCGCCGGGAGGCGAGCATGTCGATCTCGGGGGCGACGGTCGCCGGGTTGAGCCGACGGGCGAGCTCTAGCGCTAGCGCGCCATCCTCAGCGGTTTCCACGAGTTGACCGTCTGATTCGAGATATGCCCAGACCTGTTGGTCGGTGATCCGGCCGAGGTCGACCAGGGCTTGAAGCGGGTTCACGTTGTACGCATTGGCGAGGGTGATGAGTTCGTCTGCGGTGAGTTCGTCGTTGACCAGTCGTCGAGTGACGGTGGTGCGGGAGACGCCGAGTTTGTGGGCGATGTCGTCAGCTGTGACGCGGCGACCGTTGAGGTCGCGGAGCCAGTGTCGGAAGTCTGTCATGGCACACACCTTAGTGACTCATTTTCGATACAGCAAGTGGGCGCTTACCGGCGCAAACGACAAGCGCATGGTCCATGACTGGATCACCAGAGTTGCACCGCCGTAGTTCGATGGTGCATGATTGGTTCATCGGCAACCACGGAGGTGACCAAATGAACCGATTTCTGATCAGTCTTGATGAGCTGGACCGCGTGAAGCGGGCCAACAACCTGCGCACCGTGAGCGATCTCGCAGAGCGCACCCACATGGGCCGGTCCACATGGACCAGGGCAGTGAACACCAGGCGTCCGACCCCGGATGTGCTCGACGCGCTTGCAGCGCTGGGGGCGCGACCGAACCGGATCCTGGTCGCCGCTGAGCCCCTCGAAGCAACCGTCGCCGCTTAACCCCCACCCCAGACATGAAAGGAGGCCCCGCAATGCAGTGCGGAGCCTACACCCAGCAGGATACCGCATCCGACTACGACTACGGCATGTCGTCCGGCCTGAACCGGGCTGCGACGCTGGTCAGTATCCACGGGATGCGCAGCACCAATCCGGAGGTCCAGGCGTTCGCCAACGAGATGATGCGGAAGCTCGCCGGCAAGGCCGATGAGGTCACCGCCGAGATCCGCGACCGCGAGCAGGTGACGGCATGAGCGCGATTACCCCGTTCGACTTCCATGGTCGCCAGGTCCGAGTGCTCACCGCCGAGGATGGCGAGCCACGGTTCGTGCTCAACGACCTCTGCACCGTCCTGAACCTCGGGAGCCCACACAAGGTCTCCGCCCGGATCGACGAGGATGCCCGGACTCAGATTCCGGTCACCGATTCCCTCGGTCGGCAGCAGCAGACCACCGTCGTGGATGAGGCCGGCATGTACGAGGTCATCCTTCGTAGCGACAAGCCGGAGGCCGTGGAGTTCCGTCGCTGGGTCACCCGCGAAGTCCTCCCCGCGATCCGGAAGCACGGCGGGTACCTCACCGAGCAGAAGATCGAGCAGGTCCTCACCGACCCGGACACGATCATCCGCCTCGCCACCGACCTGAAGGACGAACGGGCGCGCCGGGTGCAGGTCGAGCGGAAGAACGTCGCCCTCGACAAGTGGAAGCGAGCGACCGAGGCCGGCGACGGACTGAAGATCTCCGACTTCCGCGGCAAGTACTTCACCAGCGTCCCGAAGATGGCGTTCTTCCAGCACCTTTATGACAAGCGCTGGATGAAGGACGAGCGCGGATGGCGGAAGCGGGACGACGGGACGGTGAAGGAAGGGCCGAACCACATGGCCCCGCTGCGGAAGGCCAACGGGATCCTCTACCAACACGGTGAGGGGAACTACGGCGGCAAGCAGCGGCTGCAGACCCGCGTGAAGCCGGACGCTGAGATCGCCTTCCGGGACGCGCTGATCAAGGAGGGGCTGACCCCCAATGAGCACAGCACTGGACTGGTGCTGATCACCAACGAAGACCTGAAAGAACTCGGGGCGTAGCCCCACCATGTCCGCGCCCTGGGGAAGGGGCACGGGCCGCACCGCCGAGACGTAGGTCTCCGTCCCTGTCGTGGGGGAGCGGGTGCGCACGGTCGACGGATTGCCGTCTGACCTTGTTGTTTGAGAACTCGATAGTGAATCACGTGTCGTCATGGTCCGGGGCTGAACCCCGGTGAGCGGACGTGCCAGGCCTGAGTCTCCACCCGCTGGGGTGTGCGACGGGAACCGGCAGCCGCCACGACCCTTGCCCGTCGAATGAGATGGGCCTCGGACTACACCCACCGCTAGGCCTCCGGCATGAGGAGCGTGGTGGAGAGAAGCGACACGACAATTCCATATGCCCGCCTGCGCCAAGTGGCAGAGCGGCCGTACTCAAAATGCGGTGGTTCCCGGTTCGAATCCGGGGGCGGGCACCGGCGCAATCCTGCGCCACTGCCGGTGGTCCCGTTGTGTCACGAGCAGCAGGTCATTCAACCACCGGCATCCCCGCCCGGCCATAGGAGCCGACGCCGCCCAAGGTTCTAGTTCTGTCACGGGTGGCGCGGGACGGTTCGACACCGTCGCCGGGCACTGGGCGTCATTGCGGAATGCGCCCCGCGGCACCAGATGTGCCGCACGGGCGGTGGGGCATCCCCCGCACCCACCACCCCACTCACTCATGACGATGCCCCGGAGCCGACCAAGACCACCGGGGCACCTGACCTACCCACGAAAGGAGTGGTCATGACCACGACCCTACCGCCCATGCTCACGGTGCCGGAAGCCTCGACGCTTCTCCGCACCCCAGTGTCCACGATCCACTACCAGATCAAGCACGGAGCATTCCCTCACCCGTGCACCGATCGTCCGCGCCGGGTGCAGACCCGCGCTGTCCTGGCACACACGGGCCTCACCGCTGATGAGGCCCTGGACATTCTGACGGCTGGGGAGGTGGCGGCATGATCCCGCTGTCTGACGAGGAGCAGTACCTCAAGTCCCGTCTCGATCATCCGGCTGGCCGTCACCGGTACCGGGGCCCGCACCAGGACGATCACCGCGTGGGGCATGCCCGCGCTGAGCGTGACGCCGCGCCGGGCGACACCGGCCTGTTCGACGCCCTGGGCCTCTCCCTCTGCCTCATCGGCCTGTTTTTCCTCGTCGCTGTTGCCGCGGTCCTCGGGTGGCATGCGGCCGGCACTGTCGGCGCTGTCATCGGCGCTGCCGCCACTGTCCTCTTCATCCACTTCTTCATCAGGAGCCTGTCATGAGCATCATCATCGCTACTACCGCGGCTGAGGCCGCTGCTGTCGTCCGGGAGCTGGACGGCCAGTCCGTCACTGTGACGACCACCCTGGACGTGTCGTGGGCCGGGCTGGCCACGGACACCACCGCCGCCACCGCGGTGGGGGACACCCCGACTGTCGAGGACGATTCACCGCAGGTCGAGGACATCGACGACACACCACGCGCACCCCGCCGCCTCAAGTCCTGGAACCAGGAGGAGGACCAGGTGAAGATCTGGATCCGCAAGGGCATGTCGGTGGCTGAGGTCGCGGAGTCGCTGGGCCGGACCCCGTCGTCGGTGCGGAACAAGTTGCTCGTCCTCGAGCGTGAGCGTGCGGCCTGTGGTCTCGACCCGATCCGTCCGAAGAAGGTGACCGCGTGACCACCGACCCGCACGTCATCGCCGCGCAGATTATCGGCCGCGGCTACTACCACGGTGCGGTCCTGAAGTCTGTCGCCGGCCGCAACTCGCACGACCTTGCCGCGTCCGCCGGGTGCCGAAACGCGGGGGAGCGGTTCCTGCGTGCCGCTCGCGAAGCGGCGAAGGACATGGACCAGCGCGAACTGTGGTCCCACATCGACTACGCCGCGAGTCATGGCAATGCGGCGTCCACGAAGAAGCAGGTGACGGCCCTCATGGCTGACATCACCAACCACCGGAAGGAGCAGGCACGATGAACGACATCGCGACCAACCAGCAGAAGGCCACCGAGTACATCGCCCTTAAGGCGTACGAGGCTGCGCTGAAGGCAGAGCTCGCCGCCCGGAAGCTCGACCTGGAGCAGTCCATCCCTCCGGGTGACAGTGTCACCGGGCGGGACGCGAACGGGAAGCCGATGGGCGCGGCGAAGCACACCGAACCTTCCGTGAAGGCTCGTGTGCAGGACAAGGACGCGCTCGTCGCGGCGGTGCCGGATCAGGTGTCACCGACGATCAGTCCGGACGATGCGGCGGAGATCATCCCGATCCTGCTGGAGCACGCCCCGCACCTCGTCCACGACGCCCTGCCCGCCTACGCGGTCGGTGTGCTGTTGAAGCGTGCGGAGGCGGGGGAGGAGATCCCGGGTGTCGTAGTGGAGCGGAAGGCCGGCTACATCTCGGTGCCTTCCTCGAAGCCGTACAAGGAACTGAAGGCCTACGTCGCCGGTCAGATCAGCGGTGTCCTGGAGCTCGCCGGCGTGCAGACCCGGGCACTGGAAGCCGGTGACGACGATGAGTGAGGCGAGTAATCATCTGCGGCAGGTCATGGGCTTCTTCTGGCCTGGCGACGAGGGGGCGCACACGCCGGGCGGGTTCATCGAGGCTCTGATCCGTGCGGTGTGCAAGGCAGATGACGGCAACAAGGACCGCCTGTACGCCGCGTTCCCCGCGGTCGTGTGGGGTGTGAAGGCGTGCCAGGAACTCCCGAAGGATGTGGCCCGTGGGCTGATTCTCGCGGAGATCGACGGCGAAGAGAAGGGACCGCTGTGAACGAGTATCAGACACGCCGGCCTACCGGTCAGGCATCGTGGCCGATCGTGATCCTCGCCGGGGTGGAGGGGTCGGGTAAGACCTGGTCCGCCGTCGAAGCATCCGGCATGGACCTGATCGACCGGGCGTTCTTCCTCGAGGTGGGGGAGCGTATGGCCGATGAGTATGGGGCGGTGCCTGGTGCTGACTTCGAGATCGTGGAGCATGACGGTACGTGGGGGAACATCCTCGGTGCCGTGCGGTGGGCCGCGTCCCAGACCCCCGCGGATGGGAAGGCGCACCTGCTGATCATCGATTCGGTGACGGAGGTGTGGACGCTGCTGTCGGATATCGCGCAGCATGTGGCGAACACCCGGGCGCGGAACAAGGGTCGCGGCAACGGTGGCGACGCGCAGATCACGATGGACCTGTGGAACCAGGCGAAGGACGCTCTCGCGGACTTCCTCGCCGCGTGCCGTGCCTTCCCCGGCCCGGTGATCCTCACGGCCCGCCTCGACAACGTCACCGTGGTCGAGGGTGGCAAGCCGACCGGTGAGCATGTGTGGAAGATCCGGGGTGAGAAGAATCTGCCGTATCAGGCGACGGTGATTTTGCAGGCCCGGTCGCCGCGTGACTGGCTGCTGACGAAGATCGCTTCCACGAAGATGCAGTTGCCGCCGAATGGTGAGGAGAAGATCGGGCCGGCGTTCACGGTAGAGGGCCTGTTCGAGCGGATGGGTGTCACTGCCGGCGCCGCGGCTTCCACCTATGTGCGTCCGTCGCCTGATGGGACGCCACACATGTCGCAGGCGCAACGCCAGGCGCAGGCCCGTGAAGCTTCCGCGATGCGGGAGAAGATTGCCGCACTGCGGGACCTAGACGAGATGCCTACTCTCGCTCCGGCCGCTGACCGGCTGGGGCTCGGTGATGAACTCCGCGCCCGGTGGCGTGAGGTGAAGCACGCGCAGGAGGCCGCCGCTGACGGGATCGAGACCGTGGACCCGGAGGTGGTGACCGATGGTGCCGCCGACTGAGCCGCTGAAC
Source organism: Corynebacterium sp. UD i78 (assembly GCF_056280545.1). NCBI lineage: Bacteria > Bacillati > Actinomycetota > Actinomycetes > Mycobacteriales > Corynebacteriaceae > Corynebacterium > Corynebacterium sp. UD i78. The sequence continues at coordinate 331,137 of NZ_JBWCED010000001.1, forward strand.
CCGGTAGAGGTGGAGCGTCGCATTGCGGAGCTCGCGAACCTCATCGCCGAGGGCGTGCAGCAGGTCACGAATCACCTTCGTGCGTACCTGGAGGCGAAGCGGGAGCATGAGCGGTCCTACGCCCGTGCCCTGCTCGACGCTACGGGGTCGGTGGAGGTGCGGAAGCAGACCGCGATCCTGGCGACGACTGAGGAGCAGGATGCTCTGGACGTGGCTGAGGTCGCGTACGGGCATGTGAACCGGCGGGTGAAGGCGTTCGAGAAGGAGCTGGACGCGATTCGCAGTATCGGCGCTTCAGTGAGGTCGATGTACGCGGTCGCTGGCCGTGGGGTGGGCGCATGACGCCGAAGCGTATGCCGCCGGCGGTGGCTTCCGCGGTCCTCGACCGGGCGGACGGGTGGTGTGAGGCGATGATCCCCACCGTCTGCACCGGGGCACCTGAGCACCTGCATCATCGTCAGCTTAGGAGTCAGGGCGGGGAGCACACCGCCGACAATCTCGTCGGGATCTGCTCGTCCTGCCATGACTGGATTCATGCTCACCCGCGGTGGGCGTACCGGGCTGAATTACTGGTCCACGGGTGGGAGGAGCCGCGCTTCCCGCCGGCGTTCTACCGCGGCCGCATGACACAACGAGAGGAGGAAACGTGAGCTGGAAAGTGTCGGCGTGGGTGATGGAGTACGCGCCGGTGAAGTCACCAGCGGAACAGGCGATCCTGTACGCCCTCGCGGACCGAGCCCACGATGATGGCACGTGTGCGTGGCCGTCACAGTCCTGGATCGCGAAGATGACGATGATGTCCGACCGGACTGTCCGCCGTCATCTTGCGGCCCTGGAGGAGCGCGGGGTGATCGTACGGGGAGACCAGAGAGTGGTCCAGCACATCCCGAAAGCGACCCGCCCGGTGGTCTGGAATCTGGCGATCTGGCTCCGCCGCACACCCCCGGACAAAATGACCGGCCCGGACACTGGTGTCCGCACACCCCCGGACAACGGTGACCGGACCCCCCGGACACCCGTGTCCGACAAACCACCCTTGAACCATCCCTATGAACCACCCACTACCTCCCTAGGGGACACGCGCCCGGACGAGCCGCCGAAGCGGGCGACCGCGCACCGCCTCCCGGACGGGTGGTCCCCAGATCCCGACACGGTCGCGGACCTCACCGAGAAGTGCCCCACCGTCGATCAGGCGTGGGAGCTCGAGAAGTTCCGGGACTACTTCCTGGCCGCCCCGGACCGCACCGGACGGAAACTCGACTGGACCGCGACCTACCGCAACTGGATCCGCCGCGCCGCCGAACGACCTGCCCCCCGCGGGGCGTCACGGCCGGCACCTAAGCGGTCGGGCTGGGACTGGGAAGACACCACTGGCGTCATCGACGCTGAGGTCATCACACATCTGGAGATCGAATGAACCCGCAGTCATGGCGCGATGTCGCCAAACTCGTGCTGGAGAAAGGCAAGACCCTCGCCCCTGACCGGTTCCCCGCCCCGAACCCGGCTGTCGCGGACTCGTGGGCGGAGGTGTTCGAGAAGATCGGCCTGCCGTGGCAGATCTGGCCCGAAGCGGTCACCTGGTGGTCGATGAACGTCGATGACGATCGGATGGTCACCCCGAAGGCGTTGAAGGAAGCGGGTTGGGTGATCCGTGACCGGTGGGAGGCGGGCCGGGAACCGGCGAAGTTGGAGCTTCTGGAGGCGTCGCGGAAGCGTCGGCTGGAGGCGAACTACCGGGAACTGCTCGGCAATGACGGTGGGGCGCTTGAGGCGTTCCATGATCCGACTGCAGCGTTGGGGTCGGGGGAGCGGTCGGGGGAGACGACGCAGTCGTGGCAGGACATGCGGGCGGAACTGATCGCCCGGAACAAGGCTCGGCGTGAGGCTGAGCGTCAACAAAAAGCACCGGCCTACGTGCCGGAGGAAGGAGCCTAACCATGGCTCAGATCAGCATCATCGGAACGCTCGGCAAGGATCCCGAGCTCGAGCACGGACAGAACGGCGGGAAGGCCTACACGCGCCTGTCACTGGCCTGGTCGGAGTCCGCGAAGGACCAGGGCGGTCACTGGGTGGATGGCCCGACCCTGTGGCTGCAGGTCACCGCGTTCGGGCGTGTGGCGGAGAACGTCGTCCGGTCGCTGCACAAGGGTGACCGGGTGGTGGTCACGGGCAGGGTCAAACCGGAGACGTGGACGAACCGGCAGTCGGGGGAGCAGTCCACGGTGCTGACGGTGGTGGCGGACACTGTGGCCCCGGAGCTGACGTTCGCCAGTGTGCAGGTGGCAAAGAATCCGAAGGGCGGTCAGCAGTCGGGTGGTTGGTCTGGTGGGGGAGCGCAGCAGGGTGGCGGGTGGAACAACCAGCAGCCGCAGCAGGGCGGTTTCGACGGCGCCGAGGAGCCGCCTTTCTAGTCGTCGAACCCCCGCACCCTCACCGCGTCCCTCACCAATCACCCCCACGCGCCGTCCACGGCCCTCCTGGGGGCCGAACCGGCCCAACCAGGAAGGAACCCTGACATGACCACCTTCCACGTCGCTGGAATCCCCGCCCCGCAGGGCAGCAAGACCGGCTACATCCGCGGCACCAAGGTCGTCCTCGTGGAGTCCAGCAAGAAGGTCAAGCCGTGGCGTGCCGCCGTCGCACAAGCCGCCACACAGGCGTACCTCCACGCCGAACCGATCGACGGGCCTGTCGCCGTGGAGATCGACTTCCACCTGCCCCGCCCGAAGAGCCTCCCGAAGCGGGTGATCTGGATGGTGAAAAAGCCCGACCTCGACAAACTCATCCGCTCCACCCTCGATGCCCTCTCCGGCATCGCCTACATCGACGACAACCGCGTCACCCACATCACCGCCACCAAGGACTACGCCCGCGTCCCCGGATGACGCCGGCGCCACCATCACCATCACCGAAAGGACCGAACCGTGAAGATCATCAAGATGCTCGCCCTCATCCTCCTCGCCAGTGCGCTCAGCACCATCGCAGAGGACCTGATCAAAGCAGCCATCAACCCGAAGAAGGAAGCATGACCCCACCATTCCCCGACACCCGGTTCATCGACTGCCCCGTCCGCAGCGTCTCGTGGGACAAGGATGAGGTCCCCGAAGGGTACGTCGATGTGACTGTCCGCCTGCCTGAGACGGGCCTCGGCTGGTCTGGCGGCATCGTCGCGGACCTGGACCTGCGGTACGACCCCGCGGTGACCGCATGAGCGTCTGCCATTGCCGGATCTGTGACGGCACCGATTACACCTGCGCCACCTGCCCCGGCGGGACGCTGATGGACATCACCGACGATGGTCCCGTGTGCCCCCAGTGTGGGGGAGAGGAGACCGACCGATGATCCGCACGCAGCCTGTCCGCCGACCAGGTCCGCGCCGCACGCAAAGCACTGGAGGAAGCATGAACTGCCCAGACGGCAATTACGAGCACCGATGGATTCACCTCGGAGAAGGCGACGGATTCAGTGCCTATGAGTGCGGGCGCTGCGGCGCGGAACTACACGACCACGGAAAAGAGGAAGCATGAGTACCGAAAAGAAACTCCGGGACTGTGCACGCGCCGTAGTTAGCGCGGCACGGCTCCACGACGACGCTGTACTGCCCTCCGATTTCCCAGACCTCACCGACCCGGAGTTTGAGCGACTGTGCGAAACCGTGGCGTCCTACCCGATCCTCGCTTTGCCGGTGCCAGATCGTGACAGGTGCCTCTGGCCCCTGCACGGATACGCCTACGGCCACGTTCAGCGCCGGGGTGACCGGATCATCATCAGCCGTGGCGACAAGCCCATGCACCTCACCAAGGGTGAAGCGCTGGAACTCGCATCAATTCTCACCGCCGCCGCAACGGAGGAAGCATGAACAAGCACCGGGAGCACGACCCGAAACTGGCCGCTGAGCTCGCCGCCGACGCGCTACGGGAACCTGACCAAGGTGAGCACTGGTGGGCCGCGTGGGTATCCCCCTACGACCCGGACGCGATCTGGGAACTCTTCCAGAAACTCACCTGCCCCGTCACCTGCGTCGGTCACGTAAACAGCACGGGGTGGCACCAGGAATGCCAGAAGCGGGCACAGAACGCCATGCGCGCCCTCGACATAGAACCGCCCGACATCGACCCCACCCCCGCCCGAGACGAAGACCGGGAGTACTGACTATGACCATCACACCAGACCAGGCCGACCGGCTGAAGAAGAACGCAACCTCCGGACCGTGGACCGCATACCGTGAATACCCCGAATACTTCATGCAGGTCTACTCCGACAAAGACAAATCAGGCATCACCGACAACGGCGTCGTAGAGGACGCCGACGCGGCCCTCATCGCCGCCGCCCCGGACCTTGCGCAGACCATCGCCGGGATGGAATGGGAATGGGGTGTTCTCCGCCCTTGGGGTGAGACCTCCTGGTTCCAAAAAGAAGAGCACGCCAGGGAATGGCAGAAAGAACTCGGAACCCCGCTTGTCCGCCGACTGGTCGGACCCGTGGAGGAGGCGGAATGAGCGTCCTCGCTCTGGTTCTCTCTCTCGCCTCCATGCTGACCACCGTCTGCCTCGTCGTCGTGATCGACCGGCAGCAGCGAACCATCGACCGTCTCGACGCTGACGTGGAGGACCTATGGGGCACCGCAAACACCCTCGACCTAGACCAGGAGACCCCGAATGACTGACATCACCGACCAGGACCGACGCGACGCCCGACAGTGGGCGGAAGGTTTCCTGTCTGAACCCGGCGTGCGAGGATCCCGCGCCACCACCGCCGCCCGCGTGATCCTCGCCACCGTGGACGCCCCGGCCCCCACCCTCGAGGAGGGGATCAGAGAATGGGTGGAGAAGCGCTACTCGGGCGTCATCGGCACCGGGAAGTATGAACTGATCGCCCTCGCTGACCGCGCCGCCCAGGTGGAGCACGACCTCGCGGAAGCCCACGCCGAGGTGGAACGACTCACCGACGTTAACGAGAACCTACGCCGCACTGACAACTACCGGGAGTTCCGCGAACAGTTCCTCACCGTGCAGAAAGGTGCAGAAAGCAACGCAGAAAGCAACGCAGAAAGACACAACCCCGCCGACGTGAAGCCGGGGGAAGTATGGATTGTGGATGTCGGAGAGCGCGAAGCCGTGGCAACCCGCGACGGATCAAGCGACCAGTATCCGTGGTCGGCGGCATTCTTTGACGGCGAGATTGAATACTTTGACGACGAGTCAATTACCCTCATTACCCGCCTGGTGCCCGCGCCGCGTGTCATCACCGACGCGGACGAACTCGACACGCTGGCGGAACAGGCCATCGTTAGGGACCACACCGACGGAGAGGCCTTACAGAAGATCAACGGAAAGTGGATCGCAGCCCGGCCGCAGCGAGATGACGGATTCAGCTCATGGAGCATCACCCCCGTCACGGTCCTGTGGGAGCCGGAAGCATGACCCACCACAACCGCCAAGCCCCGCCACAGTGCGGGGCTTCACTCATGAAGGAGGGGAAATGATCGAGTACGAGCAGATGGATCAGACCATGCTCGCCATGATGGAGATCTACCGGCGACAAGTCACTGAACTGAAGGAGAGCCTGTATCACTCCGAGGAAGCACGGCAGCGCGCCGAGGCTGACTACGAACCCGAGCGGAAGCGTGCCGACGAGCTCCGCGACCGGCTGAACGAATCCAAGGCCCGGGAGCAGGGCTTGCGGGCAACCATCACCGAGAAGGACGCCAAGATCGTCAAGCTCGAAGGCGTCATCGAGTCGTTGAAGATCGAGCTCCAGAACGCCCGGGCAGCGACCACCGCAGCGAAGGAGGGGGAGCAGTGAGACGGATTGTGCCCCGTGGCTGGCTGGAGTGGGTGTGGGCGGTGTGCATCGCCCTGAACGTGGGCGTGGGTGTGGGCGCGGTGACTGTGGGGGAGTGGTGGCGGGCCGTGGACGCGGTCACCATCAGCATCCTGTTCGCCCTCCTCGTCCGCTTCCGCCGCCTGGCTAAGTACTGGGAGGCTGAGGCAACCGTCCCACCGGGCCTACACATCGCCGGCACCCTCCCCGACGGCCGCACCATCCGCGGCAACCTCACCACCGGATGGAGCATCAGCGTCGGAACGAAAGACCTCGACAACCGATTCATCCAGAGCATCGGCACCAGCCTCAAGAAGTACGACGCGCAGTGGCGTATCCGGAAGAAGGAAGGCGCCTGGAACGTCTACCGCCGCCGACCGGTCGGGGCCGTGCGCTCCACCGGCGGGAACCTGCCCGCAACAGAGATAGGCCGGTGGCGACTCGACACCCGGTACCCCACCTTCACCGCCGCACTCCGCCACACCGAAAGGAACCGCCCGTGACCACTGAACCCGAAGCCCGCGCCTTCCTCACCGACCTGACCCGCCTCGCCCAGGCACTCGATGACGCTGTACTCGACTCCGGACTGCCGGCCGCCTCCGGTGAGAACGCCGGCATCGCCCGCAGCCTCCCGAAGTCCAAGAGCCCGTGCTCCGACAGTCTGGGGGACATGCGCCGCGACGCGTTGGCCTACGTCCAGCAGTGGGCCGGGAACCTGAGCAGTGACCTGGCGATCCGGCAGCCCGACACCGAGCACACCGGCCCCACCCTCACCCCCTGGGTCCGCTGGCTCCACCGCCACCGCGTGGACCTCATCGCCCGCCCCTGGTGGCCCGACGCCGAAGACGAACTCCGCGAACGCGTTCACCGGCCCCTTGCCGACCAGTTCACACCACCAGACCCAGCAGAACAGGCCAAAGCACTCGACGGCCTCGTCACCGTCGAAGTCCTCCGCGAACGCGGCTACAAGGCCGGCACCATCCGGCAGTGGCGCAACCGCGGCGTCCTCGAGGAACAGGGAACCCAGATGCTCAGCACCGGGGAGACCATCACCCTGTACCGCTTCACCCGCCCTCCACGGTCGTAGCACTACCGCTTGTAACGCACCTGTGATAGGCTTACGCCCGAGCGATACGCGACCCCGGGCGTCCTCCCCACAACGGAGAAACGCACCGGGGTTTTGCTATGCGCTCACCCGGTCGTGGGTCCGGGTAAGGCGACGTTGGTGGGCCCTCCGTCGCCGGTCATGGTGGTACACCCCCGGCAGTGTCGAGCCACGCTCCACTGCCGGGGGACGCCAGCCCATGGATCGTGATCCGGTGATCACCGCAGCAGCCCCACCCGGGCACCCTTCCCTCCTGCCGAGGCCCCCAACGCTGCGCAGCCCCGTTCAACCCGGGGACGATTCACCACGCTCTCGAACACTCGGGGGCACCCTGTCCGGCCCACCGCCTACTGTCACCACCGTCGGGGAAACAACTCCCCGTAGAACAGGCAGGAGCCACATGAGCAAAAGGATCTACTACCCGAGGTTCAAGCACGACACTGCAGTGCTGGCAGAACGAACGTCGGAAGGGACGCTCATAGTCGAGGCGCTGGACACGCACCCAATGATGAAGGGCTTCGACACGATCGAGGACTTCCTCTCCGAGTACTACACCCCAGAGTCCGGTGTCGAATACCAGGACCGGCACAGTGGTCAGTACGAGGCCGACCCCAATCAGCTTCTCGACGCCGGTACGCACACGGCAACGATCATTCGAGACAAGGACAGTCTCTACGCCTTCTGGAGCGAGCATCAAGACGCCATCATGTTCGAGCCGGAGTTCGGCGGCGTATTCGTCAAAGGCGACCTTCCCTTCCTGTGGGTCGGGACGGTGAAGCCCGGGGAAGATCTCATGCGCGAAGAGGACGAGGTGTACTGCTTCCCCTACTTCGCTCTGACGCCCACCGATTAGGCGCCGTCCAGCCCCTCCATCCACTTCGGGCGTGAGGGCTTCGTTATGGCGCAGCAGTCCCTCACCGGCATGGCGCTCGGTGCCGTCCCTGATGAGCGGGACACCCCAGACGAAGACTGACCCCCCAGCCTGAACAATGGGGGAGGGGGTCAAGCGAACACACCCCCCACTACACAGAAGCCCCCCACCAACGGAGGGGGAGGGGCGACGCAAGAGGACCGCGCAACACACACTGGCGCGAGCACCAGGACACCGACACAGGAAGGGGGTGCACACCATGGACCACGCCCCGTCGCCCGCCACACCCCGGGAGCAGGTCATCCTCCAAGTCCTCTTCACCACCAGCGCCAGAGGGGAAGCCCACAGCGGAAGACGTTCGAGCGTTTCACAGCATTGGCATTGACATCCTCGACTGGACGCATGGCCTGGCCACCCACCCCGCCACCGCCCGCAGTCGCCGCGACTTCAAAGCCGACACCGCACTCCACGCCCTCACCCGGTGGGCCCACCCGCCCACCCCGCCCACACCACCCACTAGGGCACGGGCACTGACCACCACACACAAGGGGGACCACACACCCCCCACCCCACCGGCACCCCACACACCCCGACCCACCCCACCCGGGGCAGGGGGGTAGGGGCACCTCAGGGGCCAGGGCAGGGGAGAGGGGACACGCCATGGCATTCACCAACGGAAACTCACGAACATCAACAAGCGAATGGAAACGAACACGCGAAACCGCAACACGCGAACTCGACCATTCATGCCAACACGCCAACCGCGGACCATGCGCCGGCCCCCTCGAACTCGACCACCGGACACCCCACGAAGAAGGCGGCAGCGACGACCTGACAAACCTCCAATGGCTCTGCAAGCGCCACCACGCCATGAAGAGCCAGAAGGAAGCCGCCAGAGGACGGAAACGGCGTAGAGCACGCGGCCAGTTCGAAACCGAAGCACACCCCGGCCTCCTCCCCTGAGAGGGGCACCCAAGAACCGACCAGTCCAGTTCGACAGCAAACCTGCTGTCCCGCACAGTGAGAAGCACCCAGGGGGGAGAACCCCACCCCGACCCGCCAGAAGCCACTGAAGGCACAGTCGCTGAGGCTCTGTACGGGTCTGGCGATCACGATGTGAGACTTTCATGTCTCACCACATGGACCCCGTAAGGAGGCACACATGGCAGGCCGAGGACCTACGCCGAAGCCGGCGAGCAAGAGGGCTCGGACGAACAGCGACCCGATGGGGATCAAGCTGGTGTCGTCGGACCCGGTGGCTCAGCCTCCGCTCCCGGAGCTCATGCCGAACGGGGAGCCGTGGCCGGAGCAGACGGTGACGTGGTGGGAGATGTGGGGCCGGGATCCGCTGGCCGCGGACTTCCGGTTCACGGACTGGTCTGAGCTGATGGACTGCGCGGTGGTTCATGGGCAGTTCTGGTCTGGCGACATTCGTCAGGCTGGCGAGCTCCGGCTTCGGACAGCGAAGTTCGGGGCGACGGCTGAGGATCGGGCTCGACTGCGGATTCAGTACGCGGCGGCGGACGAGGCTGACGAGAAGCGGCGCACGTCGCGGTCTGGTGCGGACGCCCGTGGCGCGTACGCGGGGCTGAGGGTCGCGAAGTAGTTGGAGGAGGTGCGCGGTGCCGTTCAAGCCTGACTTCGAGGGTGAGGTGCCGTCTCTGGGATGGGAGGCTCTGGCCTGGATCACGGACATGCTGGCGATGCCGGACCGCCCGGATTACGTGCCGCTGACGCTGACGCCGGAGCAGGCGCAGTTCGTCCTGGACTTCTACCGGCTGGATCCGGTGACGGGTCGGCGGGTGTACCGGCGTGCAGTGTGGTCGCGTCCGAAGGGGCATGGAAAGTCTCCGCTGATGGGCGTGCTCGGCGTGTTCGAGGCTCTGGGGCCGGCGGTGCCGGACGGCTGGGACGCGAATGGTCGGCCGGTCGGCAAGCCGTGGTCGGAGGTTCGGACGCCGCTGGTGCAGTTCGCCGCGGTCAACGAGGACCAGACTCGCAACGCGTTCGATCCACTACTGGAGATGATCCGGCAGGGGCCGGTCCTTGATGAGTACGCCGTTGACCCGATGGACACATTCGTCGCCCTGCCGAAGGGTCGCATCGAGTACATCACGGCGGCGGCCATGTCGAAGGAGGGCAACAAGCCTGTCTGGGCTGCCCTTGACCAGACGGAGGGGTGGATCCCGTCCAACGGGGGTCGGAAGCTCGCAGACGTGATCCGACGTAACGCTGGCAAGATCGGCGGTACGACGGTGGAGACGCCGAACGCGTACCGGCCGGGCATGGGCTCGGTGTCGGAGATGACGGCGGCGTACGCGGAGCAGATCCGGGCGGGGAAGACTCGAGACAACGGTCTGCTGTACGACCATCTCGAGGCTCCGGCGGAGACGGACATGGCGGATCGTGAGTCTCTCATGGCTGGCCTACAGGTCGCCTACGGCGACTCCGCGGAATCAGCGGGCGGCTGGGTGGACCTGGACCGCATCATCGCGGAGATCTGGGATCCGGCGACAGACCCGCAGGACGCTCGGCAGTTCTACCTCAACCAGGTCACGCACGCTTCCGATTCGTGGGTGTCTGCGCCGCAGATCAAGGCGATCGTGGACCGGGAGAAGGTCGTCACCCCGGGTGACCAGATCGTCCTCGGCTTCGATGGGTCGCGTGGTCGTGTCCGCGGTAAGGCGGATGCAACGGCCCTGGTCGGCATGCGCGTGTCGGACAAGCACTTGTTCGAGATTGCGGTGTGGGAGCCGGGGCCAAATGATCCGCAGGACTGGGCCCCGAATCCGCTCGAGGTGGATGCGACGGTGCGGGATTGCTTCGAACGGTTCCGGGTCGTGGGGTTCTATGCTGACCCGTCCGGGTGGACGAGCCAGGTTGCGGAGTGGGAGGCGGCGTTTCATCGTCGGCTGCGTGTGAAGGCGTCTCGGAACGCGCCGATCGCGGCGTGGCCGAGGGGCAAAGACAGCAAGGTTAGTGAGGTGGTGGAGAAGATGCGGCAGGCGATCGTGAACGGTGAGATCAGCATGTCTGACTCTCCTCGGCTCATTGCTCACATGCTTCATGCGCGCCGTCGTGATAAGCGGACGGGCTACCTCCTGTACAAGCAGTACCCGGATTCAGTGGACAAGATCGATGCGGCGTACGCGGCGTGCATGGCGTTCTCTGCCTGCATCGACGCTGTAGCTGGTGGCGTGGGCGGCAAGTCCGGGCCGCGGAAGCGGAGGAAGGCGGTGTTCGCATGACCGTGATGGATCAGATGTCGGCTGTGGGGCGGCTTGAGGCGCGTATCCGTCGTCATGCTGGCGCGAACCAGCGGCAGGAGGCGTTCTATCAGGGGTCGCGCCGGGTGGAGAACCTGGGTGTCGCGGTGCCGCCGAACATGAACGTGATCTCCCCGGTGATGGGATGGCCGTCCACGGTGGTGGATGTCATTGCTGAGCGGCTCGACTTCCTGGGGTTCACGGGCGATGAGTCGGGGACGCTTGAACGTGCTGTGCGACGTTCTTCCCTGCAGCTTGAGTTCGCGAAGGCGGTCACGGATTCGCTGATTTACGGGGTCGGTTTCCTCGAGGTCAGTGGTGAGGTCGGGGAGGACGGAAGCCCAGTTGCTGGTTCGCCGATGGTTTCGGCTGTTGATCCGACGCAGGCTTCGTTCGAGTGGGACACTGACGGCCGGACTGTTTCTGCTGGCCTGGTGTGGCATCGGCAGGCTGATGGGCAGATGCGCCGGACGGTGCATGCGCCTGGTCTGACGGTCTACGAGGACGAGGACGGCAAGGAAGTTGTTGTGAAGCATGGCCGGCCGTGCGCTGGACTGATTCCGATTCTCAACCGGACTCGCTCTGGTCATGCTCGAGGTCATTCGGAGATCACTCGGGCGGTGCGTTACGCGACTGATCATGGCATGCGTGCCATGCTGGGCATGGAGTACAACCGGGAGTTCTACACCACCCCGCAGCGGTACACCGTCAACGCTTACGCGGACACGATGGGCATGGATGACTCCGGAGAGCCGGGCGCGAAGGAGCGGAACCGGGAGGCCGCATGGAACGCCGCCATGACGCAGCACCTCGTGATCCCGCCGACGATCGAGGAGGAGACCGGGGCGTATGTCCAGCCGATGGTTGGTCAGTTCGCGTCATCTCCGCCGACGCCGTACATCGAGGAGTTGCGGGCGCTGACGCAGATCATCGCGGCTGAGGCTGCGATCCCGGTGCACTACCTTGGCTTCATCACCGAGAACCCGAGTTCTGCAGACGCGATCCGGCAGTCTGAGGCTCGCCTGGTCAAGAAGGCTGAGCTGAAGCAGCTCCAGATCAGTCAGGTGCTAGTGGACATGATGGCACCACTGCTGTGGCACATCTCCACGGGCGAGGACATGCCTGACGAGGTTCGCGACGAGTTGGACACGCTGTGGCGGGATCCGGCGACTCCGACGAAGGCGGCGATGGCTGATGCGGCGGTGAAGATCGTCGGTGCCGGTGTCGCCCCTGCCAGGTCTGCGGTGATCTACGACATGCTCGGCATGTCTCCGACTGACCAGAAGCGGTTGGAGGCTGACTGGGCGCGTGACACGTCCCGGTCACTGGTCGGTGATCTGGCTGATCGTGCGGCGCAGGCCCGCGTCGGGTCGACGACGGTAGATGATCTGGCGGCCCGGACGGAGCAGGCGGATTGGTCTGGTGACGGGTCATGATGACCCCGAGTCAGATGGATCAGGTGCACGTCGCACTGGATCATGTCGCCACACTGTCTTTCGAGCAGCTTGTAGCACTGCATGATCTGGTGGTTGATTTGCCGCGGTCGGAGTGGGTGAAGGTGTTGGGCGATTCCGCACCGGAAATCCTTGCGGCGTGGCGGTCCGTCGGCATCGATGTGATGGCTGGAGCTCTGGACTCTGCGACCGGGCTGGGGGTGTCTACGGCGGCTATGCAGGCGTCGGCGGTGCTCACCCCGGAGCGGGTGCAGGGGCTGGTGCAGTGGACGGCGGACAACGTCGCCACCCCGGCTGCAGCGATCGCGAAACTCGCGGCGATAGGCCAGAAGATCGTCCTGGAGGGGCCGCGGTCGTACACCTCGGCACTGTCCGAGGAGAACGGCATGACCGCCCGACGATACGCCCAGCCCAACGCCTGCGAGTGGTGCCGGTACATCGCAGTGCAGGAGCACAAGTATGACCACTACGGATCCGAGTGGGTGAAGACGAACAAGGCGGATCGGTTCCACGAGCACTGCCGCTGCGTCCTCATCCCCTCGGCCGAGTACATCGAACCGTCCTACATTTCCGAGTGGAGCGACGAGCTCGATGCTGTCACCGCCCAGATGAGGGAGAAGTACGGCAGGCTGACCCGCAAGGGGAAGTTGCGTGGTGGCGGGTACGGCGACAGTACGTGGCGTGAGTACCTGCAGATGATGCGCAAGACCGGCAAGTAGAAGACCAGGAACACCTCGGCGACCGGATCGGTCATCGGGGTCTCAGTCATACCTGAAACAGACCAGTGAAGGAGGCCCTGATGGCCGACAAGATCAAGGACCAGACCGAGGACGAGAAGAAGTCTGGTGCCCCGACGCCGGCGGATATGCCGTCGAAGGTCGAGGAGGACACCTCTGGCGAGAAGTCGGAGGCTCAGTCGCTCGAGGACTGGAAGGCTCACGCTCGCCTGTGGGAGGACCGTGCGAAGGCGAATCGGGCGGAGGCTGATGCTGCGATCGCTGAGCGGGATTCTGCGAAGCGTCGCATCGAGCAGATCGAGTCCGAGCAGTCGAAGAACTCCCCGGTGGAGGCTCTGGCCGCTGCCGCCCGATACAAGAAGGCGATCGAGGTCGGGATGACTATCGAGCAGGCGGATGCGGTCCTCACCGGATCGGATGAGGAGGCCATCGCTTCCCAGGCGAAGGCGTTCCAGGATGCGGTGAACACCGCAGTGAAGTCCAAGACCGAGGACGCCACTGAAAAGCAGGGCGAGATGCCTGCCGACGATGAGCCCTCGGAGAATCCGGCGGAACGCCAGGAGCAGAAGAAGGTCCGGGACAACCCACTGCAGGGGTCCCCGGCCTCCCAGAAGTCGGACCCTGAGGCGATGTTCAAGCGCCTCACCCGACGCTAGAACACCCCAACCCAGACCTTTAGGAGGTCACCATGAGTTTCCGTATCAAGCGGGACTACTACGACCCGGCCGAGGATCAGACCTGGCTCGGTTCGAAGCACGCCACTGGCGATGCTCGCACTGTCACTCTCGACGGTGCCGCGTTCTCCAAGTTCAAGGACGGCGCGTTCATTCCGTCCGGCATCGCGCTCGTCGCTTCCGGTGCGAAGTTCGTGCCGGCGACCAGTGCCACGAAGGTGGACGGCTTTCTGCTCACCTCGCAGGTCTTCGACGGTGACGATCTCATCGCCCCGCTGCTGGATCACGGTCGGATCATTCCCGAGCGTGCCCCGGAGCAGGACGTGGACGTTGCCACCATCTCGAACCCGCACTTCGTCATCGTCGGCGGCACGCCGGCAGAGGACGCCGAGGGAAACGGCTAGGCGGGGACCTGCCCCTCACTCTGGGGTAGTTCACCCCGCTAAACAGCACTGATACACAGAAAGGAAGGGGATTCACATGGCGCTCATCACTGACACCATCACCCCCGCCGACCTCACCGGCGTCGCCCGCATCGCTGCGGAAAACCAGGACGCCGACAAGGCCACGTTCGCGCAGTTCCTGCCGAACACCCAGATCAACGATGTCGTGGCTCGCACCCGCGATGTCGAGTCCGGCCGCGGCGAGGCCGCGCAGCTCCGCGCATTCGACGCTGAGGCACCGATCGCCGCCGCGAAGGGCATCAAGCAGGTCACCTTCGACCTGCCGGCCCTCGGCCAGAAGATCCGCGTCGGCGAGCTGTCCCAGATCCGTGCCCGGTCCCTGCCGGACACTGCGATGCAGGACATCCTCGGCCGCACCTCGATTCAGGTCGGACGCGCCATCGCTGACCGTGTGGAGATGCTCCGCGCCGAGGCTCTGGTCACCGGCAAGCTCGCTGTCGCGGAGAACGGTGTCGTCGCTGACATCGACTTCGGCCGTGACGCGAAGATGGAGCCGACCGTCGGCACCTCGTGGGAGGATGCCGCGGCTACCCCGCTGTCTGACCTTCTGGCATGGTCTGAGGCGTACTCCGAGCTCAACGGTGTGGAGCCGGGCGCTCTCGTCATCTCGAAGCAGGCTCTGCTGAAGATGACGAAGAACAAGGAGATCGTCTCCACTGCGACCGACAAGAACAACGCTTCCCGCGTGTCTCCCGCCGTCGTGAACGAGGTGTTCGGCCAGTTCGGGTTCAACAGCATCATCGTGTACGACCGTCAGGTCAACGTCGGCGGCACCACTCGTCGTGTCGTGGACGCTGACCGGGTGCTGCTGCTCCCCGCCGCTGGCGACGTGCAGGCCGGTGTCACTGTCTTCGGCACCACTGTCGAGGCCACCGATCCGGCCTACGACTACAACATCGACCAGAATGATGCCCCGGGCATTGTTGTCGGCGCGTTCCGTCAGACTGATCCGGCTTCCGTCTGGATCCACGGCAATGCGATCGCCGCACCGGTGCTCGTCAACCCGAACCTGGCGCTGTCCGCGACCATCAGCAAGTAGCGGAGGTGGTGACCATGATCGTCACCATCGAGGACATTGAGGCCGCAACCGGCCTTGAGGTCACTACTGAGGACGAGGCTCGGGTGTCGTTCCTCATCCGGTCGGCGGTCGCTGCGGTTGAGGGGTACATCGGTGCCCCGATCCCGGATCCTGCCCCTGACGCGGTGGTCGTTGTGGTGACCCGCATGGTCGCCCGCGCCCTAGGTCAGGAGTCGGATGGGACGCCCACGGGCATGACTGGTGACATGTTCGTCGCAGGCTCATTCACCCGGCAGCGTCAGTTCGCCAGTGGGTCGAACGACGGTGGGGTTTGGCTGTCCGCTCAGGACAAGGTCATGCTCCGCCCGTTCCGACGCCGCGGCGTGATCCGCTCTGTGCCATACAGGGGGTTCTGATGCGAACCGACTACCCCATGACGGTGCCGGTCATCCGGCATCGGCGGACGGTCGGCCCGCCGGATGATCTCTGCAATGACACGGAGATCGAGGAGACCGAAACGGTCCTCGTCTTCGCGTTCGCTCAGGTCTCCCCGCAGGAGCCTGTGGTGTACGGCCACGACAGGATCCAGGTGGACGTGCAGATGTACGCCGCACCTGGGGACTTCCTGCCGGACGATGCCGTCACTCTCGACGCGGGTCCCGTATTCGAGGTCGTGGGCGAGGCACAGAACTACGACAGCAACCCGTGGTGGTCGCCGGGGGTTGAGGTCATCAACTTGAGGAGGGTTCAGCGATGACACCGAACATTGAGGTGGAGATCTACGACCCCCGCGTGGAGTCCGGTGTGGAGCGGGTGCAGCTGGTCTGCGGCAGCTTCGACATTGATGCCGGCGTCCTCGTGGTCTATTCCGACCGAAACAATGCCCAGCCGGGGTTCATCGCCGCGGCGGGGGAGTGGCGGGTGGTCCGATGGCTGTGAAGTTTGAGCCGAATCGGCAGGGCCTGATCGAGGTTATGCGGTCAGGTTCGGTGCAGGGTGAGGTCTCTCGGCAGGCGTCTCGCATCGCTCGCACTGCGGGTGATTCTGCTGGTGCACCTGGTGGATACACGGTCTCCACGATGCAGGGCCGGGCTCGCTTTCGGGCGATCGTCTACGCCGACAGCATCAAGGCGAAACGCCGCGAAGCATCCGGCAACCACCTGCTGAGGAGTCTCGGATGACTGAACAGTCCCCCGTGCCCGCCCCTGCTGTCACTGGTTTGGTCGTCAAGGCGCTCACTGCCGCTCTAGGCGTGCATGTCTCCACGAAGAAGCCTCGGACAGTCCCGACCGGCAGGTATGTCCTTGTGTCCCGCATCGGAGGATCGAGTGGGACGTTCGCCACCGCGGATCCCCGTTACCTCGTGGAGTGCTACGGCACGGATGACCTGGATGCCGAGGAGTTCGCTGAACTCGTCCTCGCCACGTGGCGAGGACTTCGGACTCACGGCATCGTGCATGGCGCGGATGATCGCAACCTCGTCCCCTACGCGGATCCGGATGAGTCTCATTCCCGGTTCCAGTTCACCGGCGGTGTCAAGATTCGTCTCTGACCCGCCACACAACGAAGAAACACAACCCCCAGCCCACCTCGGGCATGGGGGTTTTCTCATGCCCTTAGGAGGCAATCATGGCTGTGAACGTGAAGAACGCGTTCGTCGGACGCCCGCCCATGGATGGCGGCGTCTTCTTCCGAGCCCCGCTCGGCACCAAGCTCCCGACCGACGCCCGTGGTGCTCTGGATGAGTCCTTCGAGGACCACGGCGCTGTCGGTGAGGACGGTGTGAAGGTCACCCAGGACCGCTCCACCTCCGACATCAAGATGTACGGCGGCGATGACTTCGTTTCCGTGCAGGACAACTACTCGGAGACCGTCGAGATCACCCTCCTGGAGGATGACAACGACGCGGTCATCAAGTCGGCGTTCGGTGATGCGAACGTGGAGAAGACTGAGGCTACTCAGGCTGATGGCACGAAGCGTGTCATCTACCACACCTCGGAGCCTCTGCCGATCTCCTCGTTCGTCGTGAAGTCCGTGTACGGCGACAAGATCAAGACCTACGTCATCGAGCGTGGTCAGGTCATGTCGGTGGGCGACACCGTCGACGTGCACAACGACGTGACCCGCAAGACCCTCACCATCAAGACCTACAAGCCGGCTGCGGCTGAGCTGCGTGGCGGCAACGTGGTCGAGTACCGCGATGACGGTGAGGCTAACCCGGACGCCGGCGGAACCGACCCGGAAAACCCCTAGAGGGGCGTCTGGGGGAAACGTCCCTCCCGTTCGCCCTTTCCTGAACAGGGACACTGACTGAAAGGAGCCACACTGTGGCAAAGACTGATTTCGCCTCTGGCGACAAGCTGGCCGCTGAGCAGATGAATGCGCTCGGCACCGAGGTCAATGACAAGGCTGACCGATCGGATATCCCGTCCGTCCCGGCCACCCCGACCGCCGACACCCTCTCCGGTGCCACCGCGGTAGGCAAGTCCGTGATCAAGGCCGCTGACGCCGCCGCGGCACGGACCGCGATCGGTGCCGGCACGTCGAACGTCAAGGTCGGCACCGGTGCTGGTGACGCCCTCGCTGGTAACACCTCGATTCCCGCCGCGACCCCGGCCGGTACCCGAGCCCAGCTCGACGCCGGTACCGACACCACCGTCCGTGCCTTCTCCGCGAAGGACATCGCCGAGTACGTCGCCGCCGAAATCGCGGCTGCTGGCGAAACCCCGGCGGAGGGCTGATCCGCCGGGCCTGGGGACTTCTGACGGGGCACCCCAGGCCCCTGCACGACTTACGCCCCGTCCCTACTTCAACAATCACAGAAAGAGGCCCCGTCATGGCTTTCCGCATCGAACCCGCCAACCGCCCCGAAGACCGCGTGGACTTCACCATCGTCACCAACGACGGCATCGAACACGAAGTCTCCTTCCCCAAGGTGGACTGCCTCCCCCCGGCAACCGTCGCACGACTCTCCGAAGTCATCGCCAGCATCGAGGACACCGACAACATCGTGGACTCCCTCCGCGCCCAGCTCAAGGGCCTCGCCCCGGAGCACTCCGACCTGTGGCACCAGCTCGTGCAGCGCCAGATCACGGACATCTTCGACCACTGGAACAAGGAATCCGCCGGCGACGCTGACACTGGAGCATCCGACCTGGGGGAATAACGGCGCTGCACCGTCTTATCTTCGACGATGAGGCGGCACGCAGTGCACTGGCAATGGACCTGCTTGACATGGGCCGGTCCATCCACGACATCGGCTATCGCCTGCGGTGGTCCGATGTGAAGACGATCGTGCAGCACCTTCCGTCCGGGTCGCACTTCAGGGCATACATGAACCCGGAGCAGGCCCGCGTCGGACCGTACGCGGATCCGCACGGCCAGTTGCTGTCCATGGTCGTGGACGAGTTGATCGGTCTGCGACATCAGATGGCGGGTGTGGGGGATCAAGCACCACCGCCACTGCTGGACCGATTGTCCGGGGCGGGGGAGATGGCAAACGCCCCTGATCAGGAGCGCCCGGCACCGGTTCGACGCAGGCCGCAGGTGTCCGCTTCGGAACTTCGCCAGCGAGTGGCCGCATCAATGAACTGACCCCTAGGGGTCACACCGACCCCTGAGGAGGGCACTGTCATGGCAGAACTCGGCGTGGGGTACATCTCCATCGTTCCTGAGGTCTCGAAGATCACTCCGGGCATCAAGAAGGCTCTCGGTGATGCTGAGGGGGTCTACGGCCAGTCTGGCGACTCGGGCGGTAAGACGTTCGGCCAAAAGTTCAGCAGTGCCGCCACCGGCCTGCTCAAGAAGGGCGGGCTCGCCGCTGGTGCTGCCGGTGGCGCCGCTGTCGCAACGGGCATCACCAAGGGCCTCGGTCGCCTGAACTCCATCGAGCAGGCCGAGGCGGAGCTCAAGGGCCTGGGCAACTCGACGCAGCAGGTCGGTTCCATCATGGAGAACGCCCTCGCCTCGGTCAACGGGACTGCGTTTGGCCTGGAGGAAGCCGCGACTACGGCAGGTTCACTGGTCGCTGCGGGTATCAAGCCGGGGCAGGAACTTGAGGGTGTCCTGACGACCGTTGCGGACACGGCGACCATTGCCGGACGGTCAATGTCCGACATGGGTCTGATCTTCGGCTCGGTTGCAGCCAAGGGCAAGCTGCAGGGCGACGACATGCTGCAGCTTCTCGCTGGCGGCATCCCGGTCCTGCAGCTCCTTGCTGATGAGACGGGCAAGACTTCCGCTGAGATCTCCGACATGGTGTCTGCTGGCGAGGTCGATTTCGCACTGTTCGAGCGTGCGATGAAGCGCGGCATGGGCGGCGCTGCACTGGAGGCCGGCAACACGGCGCAGGGCGCGTTCAAGAACATGGGCGCTGCTTTGGGGCGTCTCGGTGCCACGATCAGCGGACCGTTCTTCGACCAGGCTGCTGGCGGGTTCACTGGGGTAACAAATGCCCTGGATGACATGAACGCCAAGGCTAAGCCGGTAATGGAGGAGTTCTCCGGGTGGATGACCTCCAAGGGCATCCCCGCGGTGAAGCAGTTCGCCACGGAGGCTGTCGCCTCGCTGCAGTCCCTTGGTCAGTCCGATGGGGTGCAGTCTGCCATCCAGGGCACGGTGTACGCCTTCGACCAGTTGGTGGCTGCTGGACGGGCACTGGCCCCGGCCCTGGGGCAGATCGGTGCGTCTCTGTCGCAGGCTGCTGCGGCTACTGGTGTGGGTGCGTGGAAGATCTTCGTGTCCACGCTCACCACCGCCGGCGCTGTGGCTGAGGCTCTTGCGGGTCCGCTGCAGACTGTTGCTGACCTGATGCAGGCTCACCCCGGCATGGTCACCGCAGCGGTTGCGGCGTGGACTGGGTTCAAGACGATCCCCGCACTGGTGGGCAAGGCGGCGACGGGGATCGCTGCGATGACTGGCGCCTCGAAAGCGCTCAAGGGCACAGAGAAGCCTGCCGAGAAGATGGCGCTGGCACTTGCCCCGATCACGTCCCGGGCGAAATCCGCGACGACTGGTATCAACAACTTCGGCACGTCGATGAAGGCGCAGAAAGCCATTGCTGCCGACATGGGCGTGAAACTGTCCACCATGGATGCCGCGATGGGGGCGATGGGCGGTACATCCTCGAAGACCGCACAGTCCATGAGCGCGTCGTACACGAAGGCATCCGCTAGCCTCAAGACGTTCGCGATGCAGCAGCAGCTCGCCGCCGCGGCAGCGCAGAAGATGGCTGTGTCCGGCAAGGGCGTCATGACGACCACGGACGCAATTGCCCGGTCCATGGGTCATTCCGCGACTGCCGCAGTCTCGAACTTCGCCGGCACGCTCAAGGGCACTGGTGCCGCAGCTATGTCCGGGTTCAAGGCCGCGGGCAAGGGCGTCATCGGCATGCTCGGTGGCCCGTGGGGCGCTGCCCTCGTCGGCGCTGGTGCGGCGATCGCGCTGTGGTCTGACGGCCAGCAGCGGCTCAACAGCTACCTGGAGGCGTCGAATACGATCGCCGGACTGGCGACGGACACCTACGGCAAGATGTTCACGGCCATGGCCACCGGTGGGGACACTGCCGAGGTCATGACCGAGCAGGTCGATACCCTCACTGACGCGTTGAAGAAGCAGGGTGACACTGCAGACGGAATCACCGGCAAACTCGCTACCGCGTTCGGGAATTACGACATCAAGAAGTCCGGCCTGGACGTGATCGTGGACACGTTCACGAGCATCAACCTCAGTGACAAGGCTGAGGAAGCTGCGCAGGCGCTGGAGGATTTGGGCCTCACCGACGAGCAGATCTCCGCGAAGATTCAGGGCAGCCAGGCGACCTATGACGCGATGCGGCAGAAGCTCGTGGATATGGGCGATGGAGGCGAGTCTGCGGCTAGGAAGCTTGACTTCCTCCGTGATGGGTTTGAGCAGGCTCAGCAGAAGATCGAGGACATGGGGCCGGCCGCGGCGTCCGCTTCCGAGACCATGAAGGAGATCGCCGGGTCTGCGGACGATGCGTCCTCGAAGGTGGATAAGGTCCGCCGTGCACTCATGGAGCTCAACGGCGTAGAGCTCTCCGCCACCGAGGCGCAGTCTGCGCTGACCGAGGCTATCTCGTCGGTCTCCGGCGAGATGGAGGGGTTCGAGGGGGCCACCCTCAAGGCAAACGGCACGATCGATGCCTCCACTGAGGCTGGCGCGAACCTGTTCAACTCGATGATGGACCTCGGTTCCGCGATGTCCACTGCCGTCGCGTCCGGCAACGACGCCAAGGACGTGTTCAACCAGTCTGCGGGTCAGCTCGAGGCGATGCGGCAGTCCGCGGGCTTGTCTGAGCAGGAGTGGGGCAAGCTCCTCGAGACCATGCGCATGACCCCTGAGGGTTTGTCGATCGATGCGGAGATCGCCAACGGCGACACCGTGCGCGGTGAGCTCGAGGTCATCCGCGGTCAGGTCAACGATTTGCAGGGAGGTGGCCCGTATGAGGCCACCATCGGCATCAACGACCTGGAGACGAAGCAGAAGCTCGAGCAGGCGGGATGGGATCTCAGCAACTACGACGAGGAGACCGGAACCGCCACCCTCAGCCTTGAGGATGACGGGGCTAAGGCGCTCTACAACTGGTGGCTGAACACCGGGTTCATGGACATCGACATGGCGAACCCCACCGCCGTGGCGAACCTGGACGATACCGGCCTGCGGACCACTGCCGGGTTCGCGCAGTTGCAGCTAGATACGCTGGATCTGGCGCGCCCGACACCGCTGGCGAACATGGACACGTCTCAGCTCGACGCGAAGGCGATCGAGATGTTTCAGCAGGTGGGCCTGCTGGATGGGCTCAATCCGACGCCGGATGCGAGCCTGAACATCGCTGATCTGAACATTCAGCAGCAGAAGGCTCTCTCCCTGGTGTTCGACCTGTCTGCTGAAAATCCGACTCCGGTGGCCTCTCTGGACACGTCGAAGCTGGATGATGGTGCGGGTAAGTCGAATCAGGCTGTCGATGACCTGGACAAGAAGAAGGCAGACCCGAAGGTCACGCTTGATCCTAAGCCGGTGCAGGATGGTGCGCGTAAGGCTCAGGACTCGATCAACGGCATCAAGGGCCGGAACATCACGGTGACGTTCACCGCGTCGTATGAGAACTGGGATAAGGCTGATCGGAACTCGTCTGGTCGGTGGACTGGTGGCCGGTGGAATGGTCCCGCTTATGCTGGCGGTGGTCAGCACGGCGGCTACAGGCTGCCGAAGACTGGCCCGGGCACGGATGAGCGTGATGGGTTCCTGGCGTTCGACCGGAACAATATGCCGGCTGCAAGGCTGGATGCCGGCGAGTGGATCATCAACCGCGGGAGCTCGGAGAAGTATGACCGGGAGTTGGCGCAGATCAATGCTGGCACGTTCCCGAAGCTTCCGGGCTATGAGGACGGTGGTCGGCATGGTGCGGTGAAGCACGCGGATGAGATCATCGAGTTCGCGAAGGGAATCCAGGGCAAGCCGTACGTGCGCGGTGGTGTGAACTGGGGCGATTGCTCTGGTGCCATGTCCGCTATCGCCCGGTTCGCGGTCGGCATGGATCCGTTCGCCGGACGGTTCGCTACCGGGAATCAGCGTGAGGCGCTTATGGCCATGGGGTTCACCATGGGCAAGGGGGCTCGCGGTGATCTGCGGTTCGGGTGGCACAACAAGTATGGCGACGGGCATACGTCGGGCACCCTCCCCAACGAGGTCAACGTCGAGATGGGTGGCGCTGGTGGCAACGGCCAGTACGGCGGCATCGCGGCAGGTGCGTGGGACTCCGACTACGAGCAGTACGCGCACATACCTGTCCCGACTACCTGGGCGGCGAACATCACCGGCATGCCCGACACTGATGGCTTCACTGTCGGCGGTGATGGAGATACTACGGTCACGGGCAGCACCACGAAGACCGTGGAGAAAACCCCCACCTCATGGTCTGAGGTCGCTGGCATCGCTGCATCCGCATTTGGCAAGGGGATGATGGGCGACCTGCTCAACGTCCTCGGAATCCCCGACACCCCACCCGCACTAGCCGCATACGGCCAGTGGCGGGACGCTAACGCCCAGGACGCCAATGAGGTGGACAAGGGCGTTGGCGCAGGGGCAGACACTTCCACCGCCGATGCTCTCGCGGAGAACCCCGAAGTGAAGGTCGTGTACGACCCCGCGAAGGGAGCGGAGCAGTGGCGACCTGTGGTTCTCGACGCGCTGAAGCGTGTCGGTGGATCCCGGACGGATGCGGATCGCACGGTCACGCAGATCGACTACGAGTCCGGTGGCGATCCGAACGCGACAAACGAGTGGGACAGCAACGCTGCTAACGGAGACCCGTCGAAGGGCTTGCTGCAGGTCATTGGCTCGACGTTCCAGGCGTACCGGGACAAGGAGCTGCCGAACGATCGGACCGACCCGCTGGCGAACATTGTGGCGGCGTTGAACTACGTGGCGAAGCAGTACGGCGGGCCCAGCAATATTTGGCCTACCCGTGGTGGGTACGCATCGGGTGGGCAGGTCAGTGGTCCTGGTGGTCGTCGGGCAGACCGCATACCGGCATGGTTGTCGGACATGGAGCACGTGGTCAATGCCTCTGATGCGATCGCGAACCGGGATCTTCTCGGCGCGATCAATGCGGGGTTTCCCGCGCAGGATGTCATGTCTGGCCTGCTCGATGCGAACCGTGAGCTGTCGATCGCGGCTGCTGGCGGGGATTCGGGATATGGCTCCCTGTCGGCACTGATTGGGAATGATCATGCTCGCCTGGTCGCGGCGATGGCCGCTGATGTGGGTGAGGTTGCGCGCACTGGTGGCGGGCAGCAGACCGTGGTGAACAACCAGTTCATCGCGGCGAATCCTGAGGAGATGCACCGGCTCTACCGTCGTGAGGCGGGGAAGCGGAGCCGGGGGAAGGTTGGTGCACGGTGAGTAACACTCTGGCGCAGTTCCGTATCGATGGTGTGGATGATTCTGTGTGGGTTATTCATGGTCCTGGTGCTGGTGGTCAGGATGTCGCACTTGAGAAGTCGAGTGTGGGCGACCTGTATGACTCTCCCTCGGCAACGACGTACAGGGCTCGTGTCGGTCAGCCTGGTGCGGTGTTCCGTGGTCAGCGATTCCTTGAGCGGCACATCACGCTCCGGCTCGTGGCCAGGGGGGTGACGGCCAGTGAACTCGTGGAGATCGACAGTCGACTCCGGAAGGCATTCGACTACAGGTCTCCGGCGTCACTGGTGTGCATCACAGAAACGTCGGGCGAGCGGTCGCTGAAGGTGTTCTTGGAATCGGAGCCGGAATACCAGCAAGACATGGATATGCACGCACTGCGGGTTGCCCGGTGGGAGTTCCCACTGATCGCCCCGGACCCGCATTGGAAGGGCGAGACAGTCACTTCGGAGTTCGAGTTCACAGGCATGAACTGGGACGGCGGTTCCGTCACTGTGGCGAATCCATCTGATGTTCCAGCATGGCCCAAATGGTGTCTTGATGGGCAGGCGAAGTGGATCTTGCCGGATGCTGACCTGTCGCCCGGTGGCGACACGTCCCGACAGATCGCTTTGCCGTTCCAGAAGATCGGCCATGAGGTAGTCGTGGATTCAGACCCGGCGGTGGAGATGATCACGGACACCCAGGATGCTCTGCTGTGGGCTCAGATGGGCGGGCAGTTCTTCAATCACCAGATCCCGGCCAAGACTCTGCCGACTGAGATTCATGTCGGTATGGACCCATTGCCGATGCTGCCGTACTTCATCCCGCAGGACTGGCGGCTGTGGCTTGCGACGAAGATGCAGGCGTGGGCTGTGTCGGTGGGGCTGGAGGCGGTGCTGACGGCGACGCCGGATCAGATTGCCGGCCTGTTGAAGGGCTGGATGATGGGTCAGGTGCCGTGGTGGGTGACGGCGCTGGACCCGCTGATGCTGACGGAGCTGACGGCCTCGCTGATTGCGAATGCGATCCGTGATCACTGGGTATCGGTGGGGAATCTGGTGGGCGCTGTGGCTCAGGTGCGGATCGATCAGCAGTGGACGCGCCCGTTCGGGCTTGAGTGATGGGAGGTCGTCGTGGCGGATACTGCAGTGCTTGAGCGGATGGATCGGATCTGGGATGAGGCGCAGGAGCGTCGCCGGGATCGTGAGCGGAAGCGCCGCGAAAAGCCACTCGTCCGCTTGTGGGACGGTGACTGGGTTCTCCGTGGCCGCGTGTCCGGGGAGTTCGACGCCCACTTCGAGTGGAAGTTGAACGACACCGGCGCGGGGACGATCACCATGCCCGCTGAGCATCATCTCGCGGTGTGGGCGGCATCCTACTGGGATCGCCGCTCGTGCCGGAATATCCACGTGACGGTGGACAAGGATGGTGCTCGTTGGGGTGGCCGGCTTGAGTCGGTGAAGACGGAGCAGGATGAGCAGGGTTCCCGCACTGTCACCCTGAACTTCCTCCACGACTACGAGGAGCTCAAGCATCTACTGGTGTGGTCGAACCCGTTCACCCCGGCGGCGGTTCAGTTCCCCCGCGTGTTCATCCTCGCTGGTCCGTCTCGCTACATGCTGAAGCTGGCGATGTTCCTGAACCTCGCCCGGATGCAGGGCAACTGGTGGGCGATGCCTGATGATCCGCTTGATGTGCGGTCGTGGGTGCAGTCGGTGGCGATGCGTGAGTGGCCGATCATGGTGAAGCCTGATTCTCTGCTGCTGGATGACACCCCGTGGTGCATCCTGTCGTCACGGTTCAAGACGTGGGCGGAGATGGCGGCGGGGACGTTGGCGGATGCTCAGCTGATGGTGGAGTGTCGCCGGTGGCTGAATGGCGATCCTCCGCCGTGGCCGGGCGCCCGACCGCGCAACGGGCAGCTCATCGTGGACATCGTGGACAAGTCGGGGTGGTTCGATCAGACCGCAGTCGGCGGCACGATCCTCGGCGGTCTGGCGCGCACGGTTCTGACGGTCGCTGATGACCTGGTGGATGAGTCGCAGCAGTCCATCGGGAAGGTCGTGGAGTCCAACGAGTACACGGTGTCCGGGTTCCTCGGCACTGCCCCGAAGAATCCGTGGGTGGTGCTCCGCACAGACTCGTCGGGCGGCACGAACATCGTAGAGTCCACCTCATTCACGTGGCAGCCGGCGACGGTGACGCAGCTCGTTACTGGCGGGCACTCGATGCCTGGTGTGAATGAGGGCATCAAGGCCGTGATCCAGATGGCTGGTGCGCTGGCTGAGGCGTACTTGATGGTGCCGAATCTGGTCGAGCCCGCGGTGACACTGTTGGAGCCCTTGTTTGAGGACACGCTTATGGCGTTCATGAGCTTCAAGTCGCTGCAGCGGTCCAGCACTCTCGGATGGTCGCACTACATGGAAGACTTCGTGTCGGGCGCTGACCAGGCTTACACGCTCAGTAGCATCCTGGCGATGCGCGCCGGGATGCGGGCAACGCGGGAGCGAACTAGTCACACGATGCAGATCGGTGACGGTTCCCCGTACCTCATCGGTGAGCAGGGTCAGGGGCATTTCTTCCTCGGTGACCGTGTGGGCGGTGAGATCCCGGGCTCTGCTGGCCGTATCGCGGTGGATCAGGTCACGGATCTGACGCTGTCGTGGGATGCGGAGACGCCGCATGAGTGGTCGGCGACGGTGGGTGACCCGGACACGGATCAGGATCCGGTGGATTGGGTGATTGGTCAGGTCAAGGAAGGTGCCGGGGCGTTGCACGACCTCGGTGTGCTCTAGAGAGGAGCCTGTCATGGGTCTGCCTGTGCAGTCTGAGATGGATATGGAGCGCCCGGAGGAGCATGTGCTGTGGGCGTTGGTGAAGATGAACGAGAAGGTCAGTGCGCCGCTTCTTCTGCCGCGTTCGGCGTTGGAGGAGCAGTCGAAGCACCTCTGGGAGTGCGGGTTCCGGCACCACCCGGAGCTGCAGCAGAAGTGGTACGTGCCGCCTAGCCCGTCGGCATCGTCGTGGGAGGCGATTTCGGGGGAATGGGTGGATCATGCGCCGGAGGATCAGGCGGGTGTGGCGCGGGATGCGGTGGCTCGGATGTCGCCGGCGATGCGTGAGGCGCTGAAGATGGAGTTGGATAGGGGTGATTTCTGATGGGCGTGATTCCTGGTGGGTCGGATCCGACTCCGGAGGGTGGTCAGTCTGCGGGGGACATGGCTGCGTTGCAGCTGGTGACTGAGGATAGTGTCCGCTCGCAGATGATGGGGTCGGCATTGCTGCCGTGGCGGTCGGCGCACAATACGTTTTTCGCGGACATCATTGGCGGTATCGGGCAGGCCCTTATACAGGGCATCACCGGTGTGGCGAACACGATCGGCGGGTGGGTCTCTGACTTCTTCACCGCGGGCCGGAAGGCTATGTACGGTACCACCGAGATCACTGACGGGCAGTTGAACCTTGCTGATCGAGCGGACCTGGTTGACACTCTCTTGAACTACGGGTCGGCGTTCTGCCCCGCACCTCAAGATGGTGCGGCGATTGGCACGGGGACTATGCGACTTCCGTTCACGGAGATGATCGGCTATTCCCGGAATGTGTCCATCGCGGAGGGCGGGGGACTGGTGCTGGGGAAGAAGGGGACGTGGGATCTGTCCCTGTCGGTGAATACCGGTTTCGTCCGATTCAACTCCGGCGCGATCGACGTGATCTATCGCAATGGTCTGCGCATCGAACTGTCGGTGTACCGGCCGGATGGAACTTTGTACTCGCGGGAGTCGAAGTGGGTTCCGTCCGAAGAAGGAGTTTCAGCACTTGCTGTGGCGACGATCCGCGAGATGCGTCCGACGAACGTCACGATTGTCTCTTCAGTGCAGGTTCCTGGCGAGGGGTACATCGTGCGTGCTGAGGTTGCGGACAGTGAGCCGTTGCGGCCCATTCTTGGCGGCCCCCGTTGGTCTCGGATGAGGGCGCAGAATATCAGCTCGGAATGGCTACCGGATCGGGGGACCGGCGGCGAGAACTCCAGTGGGGTTGACAATCCGGGGACTACGGAAACTGCTGGCTGAGAATAGGAGTTTGAGATGCCTACAGTGAACTTTGCTTTTCAGTCGGTCGATGCGACACTCACGTCTGGTGTGATCCGAGTGTGGTCTCCGAACCTTCGCCCGGGCGGTACTGCGGCTATCACCAGTGAACCATCGTGGGTGAATCTGGTGGACGGTCACGCGTCGATGGATCTTGAACCAGGTCCGATTGTTGGAAAGATCACGGGAAACGGGCGGACGCATGACCTGACTTTCACGGTCCCGTCGCAGGATGAGCAGGTGGACTACCTCGACCTTCTCGACGGTGACTATGTCTATGAGCCAGAGGTGATCCAGGCGGCTCAGCAGGCGGCTCGTGAGGCACGGCAGTGGGCGCTGCGTTCTGAGCAGGGCGCTGACCGTGTCGGCTCCGCTGAGGTCGTCCTCGACGCTCGTGATCAGGCGACGGGGGCGGCTGCTACGGCGACCACCCAGGCTGACCGTGCGACTACGGAGGCGGACCGTGCCGGGTCTGAGGCTGACCGGGCCACGACCCAGGCCGACCGGTCTGAGGCTGAGGCTGACCGGGCGACGGGGGCGGCTGGTCAGGCTGCGGCTGACGTGTCCGACCTCCTCGACGAGAAGGTGGCGGCCGCTGAGGCTGCACGGTCGGACGCTGAGGCCCAGGCCGTCGCGGCGTCCTCGTCTGCGACGGACGCTGGCGCGTCCGCGACGGTGGCTGAGGGTCACGCGCAGGCCGCGCAGGCTGACGCCGTGGCGACCGCTGCTGATCGGGTTCAGACGGGGGAGGATCGCACGGCGACTGGCGAGGACCGGACCGCCGCCGCCGCGTCCGCGTCGACCGCCCAGGGTGCTGCGTCCACGGCCACCACCGAGGCGGACCGTGCGACAACTGAGGCCGACCGGGCCCAGGCGGCGGCTGATTCGGTGGACACTGACGTGATCCGCCGGGAGGTCACCGACCAGATCGCGGCAGTGGTGGACGGCGCCCCGGAGGACTTGGACACGATCCGTGAGGTCGCGGAGTACGCCCAGGAGAACCGGGACATCACGGACACGCTGAATGCGGCGATCGGGCAGAAGGCCGACAAGGCGCACACGCATGCCGTCGCGGATGTGACGGGCCTGCAGGCTGCCCTCGACGGCAAGGCCGCATCGTCGCACACGCACACCACCAGCCAGGTCACAGGACTTGATACCGCTCTTGGTGCGAAGCTCGACGCGTCGAGGATCCAGGTTGTCACCGCCATGCCGGCCACCCCGGTGGCGGGCACCATCTACTACGTGACGGGGGTGTGACATGCCGCTACGTGTGGGTACTTCGACGGGGTCGACCGTGCCGAAGGACATCCGGGTTGGGGCGACCCTGGTCAAGTCTGTGCACGTCGGAACCGCCACTGGCGGGGTCGAACTTTGGCGTCGCACAGAGGACACCGTCGCCGCGTTCACTGTCGTCACCGCTGACACGTCGATCATCGCGCCCGCGTGGGCTGAGCATGTGGATGTTGTCGTGATCGGAGGTGGTGGCGGTGGTCATGGCGGATTCGCTGTCATTTCCCAGCGGGGCAGGGGAGGCGCCGCCGGGCAGTGGGCGAGCACCTCCGCCCTCGTGTCTCCTGGCGCTTCACTGACCGTCACCATCGGAGCGGGAGGCGAGTCTGAAACAGACGGCGGGCCCACTACGGTCACCGCCTCTGGCACCGCTCTTGTCACAGCAGGCGAGGGAGCCAACTCCGGGATGAACAACTACATCGGCGGCACCCCGTCGCCGTATACGGCATTCGGGGTCACCTTCACGGGCGGCTCAGGCGGGGGCGTGGATACCGCCGGTGGCGTACCCGGTGCTGGCGGTGGTGGTGGTAGCGGCGACGTGGTCTCGTTCAGACCAGGTCAGCCCGGTGGTCGTGGACAAGTCTGGATCCGCTTCCGCTCCTACTGAACCCTCTTCATCTTCATCCCCGCACCACACCGGTGGCGGGGGTTTCTCATACCCAAAGGAGGCACATATGGTCACGATGCCCGTTGCTCGGGGCTTCTACGTCACGAGCCCCTACGGCCAGCGCACCGGCCAGTACGCCGGCATGCACTGGGGCACCGACTTCGGTAACGGTGGCGGTTCCGGCGGTCACCCGATCTATGCGGTGAAGGACGGCACTGTCACCCGCGCTGGTGCGGCGTCTGGCTTCGGCCAGTGGATCACCGTGGATCACCCCGCGTCAAATGGTGGCGGGCTCGCGGTCTATGGCCACATCATCCCCGAGGTTTCCGTGGGAGCCACGGTGCGCGAGGGGCAGCGTATCGGCCGCATCAACCCCGACTCCCGGACCAACGGCGGGGTCGCCCCACACCTGCATCTCGAGTGGCACCGCTACGTGTGGGCGCAGCCCGGGGCGGATCGTCTCGACCCGATGACGAAACTCGCCGGCGCCGCATGGCCCGGGGAGACCACAGGAGGCACAGTGAAGACACTGATCGGTATCGACGTGAGCGAGTACCAGAACGGCCTGTACCTCGCCGGTACCGGCGTGGACTTCTGCATCATCCGACTGGCCTACGGCGCACAGAAGGCAGACACTGCCGCCGTCAGCCACGCCCAGGACTGGAAGACCACCGGCAAGCCCACGGCGTTCTACCACTACCTGACACCGTGGCATGACCTCGGCGCGCAGGCAGACCTGGTGAAGCGGCAGTGGGAGGCGTGTGGCCGTCTCGGTGGCGTGTGGATCGACGTCGAAGAGCCAGGCATCACCCGATCTCAGGTCGTCGCATTCCGCGACGCTCTGCGATCCCGCGGCGTGACGGTCATCGGCGCGTACTCCCGGGCGAACTTCTGGGAGTCACTGCCCGGCGGTGAGCCGACTGCTGCCGAAGGTGGTGGCGCTATCTGGGTGTCGCACTACGGCCAGCAGCCGTCCGGGCCGATCCGATCGATCTACCCGGGCGACACGGCGTCTCAGTGGTCGTACCCGCTTGGGGACCGGAAGCCGGACCTCTGGCAGTGGACCGACCGGGCGACGGTGCCCGGCTGGACATCCGGAGTGGATGCCAACGCATACCGGGGCAGCGTGGAGAGTCTGCGCGCCCTATTCACCGGCGGCAGTGCCGCCACATCCGAGGAGGATGACATGTTCACTGATGAAGACCGCGCCCTGCTGAGGCAGATCCGAGACAACACTGCCGACTGCCGTTCGATGCTCATGGCTCTGTCCGCCCAGAACATGGGCGACCCAGCCATCGGCGGGCCCTTTGGCGGTTGGCCGCATGACCAGATCATGGCCTCCGTGCGGGAGAAGATCGCCGCCGGCAAGGAACTCACCAATACCGAGCAGCTGCACGTCATCCTCGACAAGCTCGGCTTCTACGACAAGGAGAACTGAGATGAGCATCAAGAAGAAGCCCCAGGCTTGGCAGGTCCGGAAGATCGCGTACGGTCTCGCCGCCGTGGTCGTCGGTGTCCTCGGCTGGGTGGGTGTCCTGTCCGATATTCAGGCCGACCAGATCGGCGACCAGATCGACAAGTGGCTGCCGATCCTGCTGGGTGTCCTCGCGCCCACCATCGCTGCGTCGAAGACCCACCAGGGCAGCGATTCACCGGTAACCGGTGCGGATGTGGTGGCCGCATCCGGACCGATCGTGAGCGTCAACGATGCTGCTCGGGCCGAGGCGACGGTTCGCAAAGTGATGGCCGATCTTCCCGACCCGGCGAAGATCGCGGCCGCGGTGGTCGCGGCGATCCGTGCGGAGGAACGCGGCGAGCACTTCACGGCGACTGACCCCACCGCCATGGTCGCCGCGATGAAGACCGATGCTGCACGTACCGACTACGTGTACGGGCGGCAGTGAGCGCGGTCATGGCCGTCACGATCATCGGAGGCATCACCACCGCAATTGCCGCGGTGGTCGGCGTGATCCGTGGCGGGAAAACCGCAGCTGTCGAAGCAGCTGAGAAAGCGGTCTCCACCGTGCGCGAGGCGATGGAAACACAGGGCGCGGAGGTGACCGACCTACGGACCAGGGTCACGAACCAGGACACGCAGATCACGACCTTGGGGTCGCGGGTCGAGGACGTGACGAAGCGTCACGGTGTGGCGGTGTCGCACATTGCTGAGCGGGAAGACGCGGCTGATGAGCATCTTGGTCCGGGCCGCCCCGCGTGGCTCCCCCCCGGTCCCCGACCTCATTCGCCCGGACGTAGACGCCGCGAGACGGCCACGGTAGTGTTCGGTGTGTGGGTTGAGCGCCGCGGGGTCCCCTTCGCCGGGTCGCCCTCGTCGTGTCGCTCCCTACCGAGCCCCCATCATCGCCACGGTGATGGGGGTTTCGCAGTATCCCTCCGGAAACTGGTCGGCCTTTATGGCATTGAAGGTGGACCGTAGCTCGGGTCATCTCCTCCAACTGGACCGTGGATCCCGACGAGTTCCCCGTCCCCTGTCTTTCATTCGCGGACGACGGGGAGTGTTCTGATTCTGAGCTAGTCCTTGAAAGAGGGTAGCGTGGTGCGCAGGGTCGAGCGCAGTTTCATGAGTGGTACTGCTGCTCCCCGGTTGGGTCCCCGTCGGATGGAGAGCCGGCGGGGACTTTCCTCGCCGCCGCTCCGACCTGGTCGTCCACGGGGTGGTGCTACGCAGGCCAAGCTTTCCAAGTGAGTATGTTTCGTTGCGTGGATACCAATCAGCGCACAAACGCTGATCCAGCATCCTGATGTGTCGCTGAACTGACACGGCGTTGCTCGCCGTGGGCCTGTCCAGTGCGGGAATCCAGATGCAGGGCATGCGCCGGATACCCCCGCGGGGGTGAACCAAATGCCTGTTCCAGTCGCCCAAAGGGCTTTGGCGAGGTACGTTGAGACCACACCTAACACCATGGAAGGAAAGGCTAAGTATGTCCCTCATTGTCCAGATCCAGGAAATCGTTGCTGGGCCTATCAAGGATCTCTATCTCGAGCTGACCAGCGGCCCATTGGTCAGTCTTCCCAGTCTCCCCCCCGGTAGACATTCAGGTCGGACCTGAAACCACAGGTGACATCGTCCTCGGGTCATCGTTCGGTGACATTCCCGTCGGCTCTACCGCGGGAGATGTGATTCTCGGTTCCACCGGCGGAGACGTTGCCCCGACATTTGGCTCGAGCAACGGGGATCAGAACCTTGGCTCGTCGGGTCTCAGCCTTCCGTCGATCCCCGGTCTGTAGGGAGTGTAAAACTGTCCGCACTCCGGGGAGACGGTTGAGCCGCTTCCCTTCGTGATGGCCTGTGGCTCAGTGCATGTGTCTTTTGACATGGTATGCACTGGCCAAAGTGCCTTCGAGCTAGACCCGAGTTGCCAAAGTGCGTGCGACAAATTCGGAACCCGCATCCGACGGGTGAAAGATCATATTGTAGTTGGGTGTAGTGGTATCCACCACTCCGGCTACATAGCGCGCTGTGTCAGGTGCGCAAGTATCGTGACCGCGTGCTCCGTCGATGATTTCGACATATTCGCCTCCTACCTGGCGGGCGGCTTCCTTTTGGTTCTCGCGGTTCCAGTTCTCAACGTCGCGCAAAAGCGGAACCGGGGCTCCTCCAGGCATGTTCGGGATGACGTTCACTGCACAGAAAAACGTTGTGTCGCGGTCGACGGTGGGTAGCGCTCCGGAGATGACGATTTTCGCATAGGGTGCGGACGATCGGATCTTCGCTGCTGCTGCACGCATGTCGCTCAGGTAGGCGTCTCGTACTGCTCCAGGGTCGAAGATGTTGACACCGTCTAGGACCCCGAATCCTCCGTAGTTGTTCATTCCTACCGCGAAGACAACGCTGCGGGTTTCCGAGTTGACGTCGCCGGAATGTATGGCCGAGTCAATGCGGCCAAGCATTGACCGAGACGTGTTACCTGCGCACGACCAATCGTTTACGGGAAGGCCGGTCTTTTCGCCAACCTTTCGTGGCCAGTTGTTGGGGGCCTGCAGGCAGCCGCCTGTCTGTGGGTACCCGTTGGTGATCCCGGGGATCATCCGAAGCGTGTTCTTGACCTGATCTGGATTGGCGGTGAATGAGTCACCAAAGGTCACAATGTTTCCTCGGGGCGCTGCCGTAGTCACTGGGGTGAAGGCTGTTGTCATGGCGGCGGCGCACAAGGCCATGGCGGCTACGCGGAGAGGGTGCCGGCGGTGTAAGGGATTTTTCTTTGTGGCGCGGTGCTTGTTCGTCATACAGGCTTTCCGTGTCGGGTGGGTAAGGGGGTGAGCCGCGGGGTTGTGAATCTATGTCGTAGTGGGCTTCACTATGAATTCATATCGAGGCGGAGAGTGATGGCGTTACGATCAAGTGGAGTCGTGGCCCCTGTGTGGGGGGGTCCCAGGCTTCTCCCGGCTCCGTCGTCCTTGGCGTGATGATCTCCAGAATCGCCTCGACGCGTTGAAGAGAAAGTACAGGGCGGCACTCGCGTACATCCGGCACGTCCTGGGTTCTCACCCCTGCACCGGGAAGACGCCCCCATCGAAAAACAAAGCAGACCTGTAGTCTCAGTCTTGGGTCGAGCGCGGGGCGTCCCCCACCCCCGACCCCGCTGCTCCCCAGCCCTCACCGGCCCGTCGTCGGTGGGGGTTCGCAATATCGCTTCGCAATTGAGTCTGCTCGCATAACATTGTCAGTAGGCCGAAGCTCGGGGCATCCCCTCCATGCAGATCGTGGATCCCCAGCAGCTCCCCTAAGCCCCCATCGTCTTCGGACGGTGGGGGCCTTTTTCTCGTGCCTGGGGGAGGGGCGTTTTACCCATCAGCGGGGTGGCTCGTGGTTGCGCCAATGGCTTCCTATCGCTGCTCTATCCTGTAGGCGGATGATCAGCGCGGCTCATTGGGCGTAAATGCCCGGCGCTGCTGGAATAGAGACCAGACAGCGCTGACCGCAACGAACGCCAGACAGCTCACCCCAAACACAGGCGCGAGGAAACCGTAGGCAACCAAAGCCACCACGAGTATCACGGTACCGCGGGTTGGTCGCGCCCACTGCGCTCGACGAGGTGCAGCAGCCAGGGAACCTTTAGGGCGCCGCTTCCACCACATCGCATAGCCCCAGCAGATCATGGCGATGATGCCTGCCGCCAGCAGTCCAAGAATAATCTGGTTCGGTAGGCCGAACAGGGTACCCATGTGCAGCTGAATAAGCCATGCAGTCGCCTGTGCCGCCAGTGGCCAGTCGGAGAAGTTGAGACGGTCGGTGACAGCGCCGGTAGCCCAGTCGATCGCCACAGAGTCATTAGACAGTCGGTAGGCGGTCCGGTTCTCCGTAGCAGTCCATACCTGTCCTTCCTCAGCTGGTGGCGTGATCGTCACCGGAGTGCGCAGATCACGCTCAGCGGTTGCGGCAACGCGGTCAATCGATCCGGCGTTAAGCCCGCTGATACGCACTTCACTGTTCGACATGCTGTGGCCGGAGTGGCTGCCATGGCCCTCGTGCCCTGCATGCGCCCCGCCGCCTGCATTCTCAGAAGCTGCCGATTCTCCGGCCCCGGGAAGCTCTGCCGAAACCGCGGGGGTACCCCAATTGAGATTTTCCCTGATCTTGCCGATGTTGTCTCCGGCCACCGAGGACCAAGTGAGACCGGTGATCGTGAGGAAAACCAGACCGGCGGCGATGATCGTCCCGGTGGCGCCGTGCCGGCGTACGGTCTTCACTCGCCCGCTTCCCCCAGTGCGTAGCATCCCCCGAACTCTCGAGGATCCACGCTGACGGGACCAGAGGAGGACAAAACCGCCCACGGCGAGAACCCCGAGCCAGCTAGCCGCCGTTTCGGAGTACAGGCGTCCGGGTTCGCCCAGCCATGCCATTCGGTGACCCTCTGAGATCCACTGACGCATGGGAAGAGAAGCGGAGCTGCCGTACTGGGTGGTGTCACCCTTCACTTCGCCGGTGTAGGGATCCATAAACACTGCCTGCACCGTGGACTCCGGGAGGTCCGGATTGCTGAACAGGACTCGTGTCGTCTGATCAGCATCACCGAGTCGTACGCCAGCGAGAGCCAGGTCGGGATGGCGGTTCTGGGCGGTCTCCACAAGCTGGCTTACTGGGATGGCATCGCCCTCAGCTCGGGCCTCGGATTCCGATGCTGTAAGCATGTCGTGGTTGGAAATCTGTTCGATGGTGGGGGAGAACGCATAGAACAGGCCGGTGATCGCCGCGAAGAGGATCAGAGGTGCGCAAACGATCCCGGCAAAGAAGTGTAGCCGGTGGATCAAACGGCGGGTCTGGTGCTGGTCGGTGCCATCTTTGAGCGGATCGGGATGCGTCGTCGGGGGTGGAGCATCTGTGGAAACAGTCATGCACCATTAGTCGCGGGGTAGCATTCGTCAGTTCCGCTGATGCCCCCGGGGGTGAGCTCAGTGCAGCGCGTCAATGGGCGGATAGCTGCAGCTCAGAACAATTACTTGAACTCCCGTCTGAAACGGCTGTCGCCCCCTTTAGGGGGGCACGAGGGATATCGGCGGGGAACTCGATCGTCCCGCTGGACGACCTCTAGGGGAATGTCTTGTACGTCAACCCTGGCGTGTTCAATAGTCCCACTGCTTGAAGGAAATCACATGAAGACCATGACCCTCCGATTCGGCGCCGTTGTAATTTCCACCGCACTAGTTCTGGGGGCTGCCGCCTGCGGTGGGGACGACAGCGAGTCTCAGCCTGCTACCAGCTCCACCGGACGGTCGGACGCGGGCGACACCGGTTCTGCTGACATCACCGCCGATGCACTGACTCTCGGGGACGGCTACGTTGGAGCCAAAGGCCCTGACAAGTCGATGACCGCGGCGTTCGGTGAGCTGACCAACAATACCGATAAGGACATCCATCTGACCCGTGTCGTTGGCAGCCTCCCTGCCGTGTACCAGTACCACGAGGTGGTCGATGGCGTCATGAGGGAGACCGCTGACGGTCTCGTCGTGCCGGCCAACGGCAGTGTTTCGTTGCACCCAGGTGGAAACCACATCATGATTATGGAGAATAACGACGATATCGCTGCCGGTGACACCGTCACATTCACTTTGACGGATGAAGACGGCAAGGACTACGAGCTGACCGATGTCCCCGTCCGGGTGCAGCAGTCGGGGCATGAGGATTACGGTACCGATGGCATGGAGAACATGGAAGGGATGTAGCGGACCAAGCTGCTTGGCCTACACTTCCGACACCATCGTCGGTTTCATTCGCGGCTAGTCTCCTCGGGAGCCCCACACCCTCACCGTCTTCGGGCGGTGGGGGCTTTGTTGTTTCAGTCCTGTGGGTCAACACCTCCGGTAGCGTGATCTTCGGGTTGAGCGCGGGGCGTCCCCCGCCCCTGACCCCGCTGCTCCCCAGCCCTCACCGGCCCGTCGTCGGTGGGGGCTTTTCGTGTCTGGGAGAGGGGAGTTTTGCCCTTATCTGCCCTCCTCAGACCTTGGACACCCCGGATTCCCCAGACCAGCAAGACATTTCAGCACACTCTGACCTGCATGGATGCAAAACCCTCTGGTGGCGAGACCCGCCCACTTCTTCGAACTCAAGCGCTCCCGCACCGAGGACCCGGACGCCACGGCGTAGGTGGTCGCCGGGGCTCCCGGGGAAGTGGGGGGTACCGGGGCAGTCCATGGCGGCGTCTTTCAGGGGAAAGGGAAGGGGCCCGGCACCGGGGCTCGGTCCGCTGACCTCCCGTGCCAAGGTGTACATGAAGTGAATGAACCTGCAGGTGACAGTGTCGGGTCCGGGAACGAACGCTCCGGGTCGGGGATCGGAAGTTCCGGGAGGCGGTTCCCATAAGTTTCACTGGTGACATGACTTCACTTAGGATACTGTTTGCCGTAGTGCGCCGGAGAGTTCCGGGGAACGCACCACATTTCCTTCATCAGATCCCCAAGGAGAAAACACATGGGCTCTCTCGACAGCATCACTGACTTCACCGACCTCATTCACATCCTCGTTGGCCTGCTCAAGGGTGACGCTTCAGTCCTGAGCACCGATGGATCCATCGCCGGCAGCTTCGGCGGCGAGGGTCTCGGATCCTCGACCGGGGAGTAGCGCCATGGGTGATCTCCTGTCGCTGCTCGGTGAACTCAAGGACATCCTCACAGCCGTCCTGGCCGGAAACGGTGGAGAGGTGCTGAGCACTGAAGGGTCGCTCGCCGGCAGCTCCGGCGCCGGTGAGGTCGCCGGTAGCGGCCTTGGATCGGTGATGGGTTCGCTCGGTATCGACGAAGACACTGTCGGTGAGATCCCCACCAACTGGTGGAACTGATCGCGGCCGGTTCCTGATCAGCGCCGCGGCCCCGGGGTTTCCTCCGGGGTCGTTCTGTATCGGGGGCGGGAACCTGACCACTGCATTGGGTTCCCGCCCTTATGGCATTCCCCCGGAACCTTTCCGATACACTCACTGACATGCGTATCTACCTCGGCGCCGATCACGCCGGATTCGACATGAAGAACATCATCGCCGACCATCTCAAGGCCAAGGACGGCATCGAGGTCATCGACTGCGGTGCCCACACCTACGACGCCGAGGACGACTACCCCGCCTACTGCATCGAGGCAGCTAAGCGGACCGTCGCCGACGAAGGCTCCCTGGGCATCGTGCTCGGCGGCTCCGGCAACGGCGAGCAGATCGCCGCGAACAAGGTCCCCGGCGCCCGCTGTGCCCTGGCCTGGTCCGTGGAGACCGCCAAGCTCGCCCGTGAGCACAACAACGCCCAGCTCATCGGTCTCGGTGGCCGGATGCACTCCGAAGAGGACGCCCTGGCCATCGTCGATGCCTTCATCGCCCAGGCATGGTCCGAGGCCGAGCGTCACCAGCGCCGCATCGACATCCTCGCCGAGTACGAGAGGACC
Organism: Corynebacterium sp. UD i78; assembly: GCF_056280545.1. Classification (NCBI taxonomy): domain Bacteria; kingdom Bacillati; phylum Actinomycetota; class Actinomycetes; order Mycobacteriales; family Corynebacteriaceae; genus Corynebacterium; species Corynebacterium sp. UD i78. The sequence continues at coordinate 370,346 of NZ_JBWCED010000001.1, forward strand.
GGCGTGGCCCCCGCCCTCCCGGAGGCCTGATTCTTCTCTGACTCCCACGACCCCCCCTGTCAGCCTTCGCGGCGACGGGGGTTTCTCTTTTCTGCCCACTCAGACACCTCATCGGCGTCCCACAGCGTCAGGCCGTGGACCTTCGTGACCGGCTCGGGAGCGCGTCCCCGGGTCGCATAGCTCGTGAAAGTTCCCCTGGCGGTTCCGGAGAAGTCGGCGCACTGCTGAGCGGTCCACAGTTCGTGGCCGGTGTCCGCGTCCATTATTTTCGGTCTCATACATTCAGAGTCTACTGAAAATCCGCCGGTCAGCCGCAAGTGCGGTCGGACCTCAATGCGTCTATGGTCGGGTCCATGGCACGTACTTATGCAGAACAGCTCGTCGACGCCCTCGAAGCACAGGGCGTCCGACGCATCTTCGGTCTTGTCGGCGACAGCCTCAACCCCATCGTTGACGCCGTCAAGCGCAGCAGCATCGAATGGTTCCACGTCCGCAACGAGGAAGCCGCCGCCTTCGCCGCGGGTGCGGAGTCTCTCGTCACCGGCCAACTGGCGGTCTGTGCAGGCTCCTGCGGTCCGGGAAACACCCACCTCATCCAGGGTCTCTATGACGCACACCGTAACGGCGGGAAGGTCCTGGCCATCGCCAGCCACATTCCGTCCCAGTTCATCGGCTCCCACTACTTCCAGGAGACCCATCCCGAGGCCATCTTCCAGGAGTGCTCCGGCTACTGCGAGATGGTGAACTCCGCCGCCCAGGGCGCGACCGTCCTCCATCACGCCATCCAGTCGACGATGGCCGGAAACGGCGTCTCCGTCCTCGTCATCCCCGGCGACATCGCCGGCGACCGGGCCGTCGGATCCCCGCAGCTGAACTCGGAGATCTCCGTCGAGAAGCCGGTCGTCCACCCTGCCGCCGGCGAGCTCAAGGCTCTGGCCGAGGCGATCAACAAGGCCGACAAGGTCACCATCTTCGGTGGCGCGGGCTGCGCCGGTGCCCGCGACCAGGTCTTCGCGCTCGCCGGCCACATCAAGGCCCCGGTCGGTCACGCCTACGGGGGCAAGGAGTTCCTCCACTACGACAACCCCTATGACGTCGGCATGTCCGGCCTGCTCGGTTACGGCGCCTGTTCCGAGGCTTTCGAGGACGCCGACCTCCTCATCCTGCTGGGCACGGACTTCCCCTACACGGAGTTCCTGCCCCGGGACACCGACACCGCCCAGATCGACATCAAGGGCCGCAACATCGGACGCCGCACCACCGTGAAGTACCCGGTCACCGGTGACGTCGCCGCCACCATCGACGATCTGCTCCCGCTGCTCGACGAGAAGACCGACGTGTCCTTCCTCGAGCGGATGCTGAAGCGCCAGGCGTCCAACCTGGAACACGTGGTCGCGGCGTACACGAAGAACATCGAGAAGCACACCCCGATCCACCCGGAGTACCTCACCTACGTCCTCGACGAGCTCGCCGACGAGGACGCCGTGTTCACCGCCGACACCGGCATGTGCAACGTGTGGCATGCGCGGTACATCACGCCCAACGGGAAGCGGCAGCTCCAGGCGTCCTTCCGGCACGGGACGATGGCGAACGCCCTGCCGCAGGCGATCGGTGCCTCCGCCGCGAGTGAGGGGAAGCGTCAGGTCGTCGCGATGTGCGGCGACGGCGGGCTCGGCATGCTCATGGGCGAGCTGCTCACCGTCAAACTGCACCAGGTGCCGCTGAAGGCGATCGTCTACAACAATTCCACCCTCGGCATGGTGAAGCTGGAGATGCTGGTCAAGGGTCTGCCGGACTTCGGTACCGACCATGAGAAGGTGAACTACGCCGACATTGCCGAGGCCTGTGGCATCAAGTCCTTCCGCATCGAGGACCCGAAGGATGTCCGTCGCGTCCTGACTGAGGCGCTGGCCTACGACGGCCCGGTGCTCGTCGACGTGGTCACCGACCCGAACGCGCTGTCCATCCCGCCGGAGATCTCGCTGGAACAGGTCGCCGGATTCACCCGGGCCGCCACCAGGACCGTGCTCGAAGGTGGCGTGGGCAAGATGCTGAACCTGGCGAAGTCCAACCTGCGCAACATTCCGCGTCCCTCCGGCTTCAAGGGCCTGTAGGACGCAACCATGACGCCACAGGTGCCCCGGGTTTGCATCCTGAGGGCACCGGTGGTGTATGGTCAGTGACGGATTCCCGGTAGCCGGGAGACCGCAGGGGAATGTCGTATAGTGGCTAATACCTCAGCCTTCCAAGCTGAAGACGCGGGTTCGATTCCCGTCATTCCCTCCACGTGAGACCCCGACCGGACGGTCGGGGTCCATGTTGTTTCGTGGGTAGGGGAGCGGTATCCACGGTAGTGTTCCGCTGCGTGAATCTCTACCTCCGACTTCTCACCACCGTGCTCCGCGGCCGGTTCCTGCCGCGTCTGAGCCCCTGGGACACCAACGTCAAGCCGATGCGCGTCCTGCCGAACGACCTGGACCTGCTGGGCCACATGAACAACGGCCGCTACCCGACGGTGCTCGACCTCGGACGCATCGAGCAGATGTACCGCAGCCGGATCCGTCAGGAGACGCAGGCACACGGCGCGTACTTCGTCGTTGCCGCACTCACCATCAACTACCGCCGGTCCCTGCTGCCGTGGCAGCGCTACGAGATCCGCACCCGCTTCCTCGGCGCGACGAAGTACGGCACCTTCGTCGAGCAGGTCTTCGTCGGTGTCGGTCAGCACGAGGGCGAGGTCTACGCCCACGCCGTGGTCCAGCTGCGTGCCTTGAAGAAGAAGGGAGGCTCGCTGTCGGACGCCGAACTGGCCGAGATCTTCGGCCCCGCCCCTGACGGCCGCGTCGTGCCCGAGTGGGTCATCCGGTGGGCGGAGGACAACCGCGAGGCGGCGAAGGTCGCACGGTAACAGCACCCCACCGTTGCCCTGCTCATCCGGCACCCCGTAACATCTGGCAGGTGGTACCGCCGGTGTGGCCGGGGGTGCCGGAGATCCGGGATATGGCGCAGTTTGGTAGCGCACTCGCTTTGGGAGCGAGGGGTCGTGGGTTCAAATCCCGCTATCCCGACGGATGCCGTCGCGATGGTCGCCGCGTGCACGGCTCACACCGCAGGATCCTGTCAGGAAACTGCGGTGACGGACCCCGGCGACCGCCGTCGACGGTCGCACGATAAAATCGGTCACGACCGATGCCGGTGGCCGTGATGTACAGGCCGACCCGGATGCCGCACAACGGTGTGGCGAGGGTCAGGGAACCGGACGCCACCGCGTCCCCGGATCCCGCCGGACGATGAACAACACCAGACAAGAACACACAGGAGTGTGCACCCGTGAAGAGCTCCGTTGAATCGCTGAGCGCAACCCGCGTCAAGCTCACCGTCGAGGTCCCCTTCGACGAACTGAAGCCCGAGTTCGACAACGCCTTCAAGAACCTGGCGCAGCAGGTTTCGCTGCCCGGTTTCCGAAAGGGCAAGGTCCCCGCGAAGATCCTGGAGGCCCGCCTGGGCCGCCCGGCGATCCTCAACGAGGTGCTCAACGACATGCTGCCGAGCCGTTACGGCGAGGCTGTGCAGGAGCATGACCTCAAGGTCCTCGGCCAGCCGGACATCGACATCGCCGAGCTCGAGGACAACGACCACGTCACCTTCACCGCCGAGGTCGACGTCCGCCCGGAGATCGAGGTCCCCGACTTCGCCGGCATCTCCGTCGAGATCGACGCCGTCGAGGCCGACGCCGAGGCCGTAGACCACGAGCTCGGCCACCTGCAGGCCCGCTTCGGCACCCTGAAGCCGGTCGATCGCGCCGTCGCCGACGGTGACTTCATCTCCATCGACATGGCCGCCACCATCGACGGCGAGGCTGTCGACGAGGCCACCACCGAGGGCCTGTCCTACGAGGTCGGCTCCGGCTCCCTCGTCGAGGGTCTCGACGAGGCCGTCATCGGCCTGTCCGAGGGCGATACCAAGGAGTTCACCTCCAAGCTTGTTGCCGGTGAGCACGCCGACGAGGACGCCGAGGTCTCCGTGACCGTCAAGTCCGTCAAGGAGCGCGAGCTCCCGGAGCTGGACGACGACTTCGCCCAGCTCGCCTCCGAGTTCGACACCGTCGAGGAGCTCCGCGAATCCCTCAAGGGCCAGGTCGAGGAGCAGCTCAAGGGCCAGCAGGCCACCGACATCCGCGACAAGGTCCTCGCCGCCGCTCTCGGGCAGACCGAGGTCCCGCTGCCGGAGTCCGTGGTCCAGGAGCAGGTCGACGGCCAGATGCAGCAGCTGCTGAGCCAGTTCGGTGGTGACGAGAAGGTCTTCGAGCAGATGCTCGCCGCCCAGGACATCACCCGCGACAAGTTCGAGGAGGACGCCCGCGAGGCCGCCGAGGATTCGGTCCGCACCCAGCTCTTCCTCGACTCCCTGGCGGACATCGAGAAGCCGGAGGTCTCCCAGCAGGAGCTCACCGACCACATCATGTTCACCGCGCAGCGCTACGGCATGGACCCGAACCAGTTCGTCATGCAGCTGCAGCAGTCCGGTCAGATCGCCAACCTCTTCGCCGACGTCCGTCGCGGCAAGGCCCTGGCCCTGAACATCTGCAAGGTCACCGTCACCGACTCCAAGGGCACCTCGGTGGACCCGAAGGAGTTCTTCGGTGAGGAGGCCGGCGAGGCTGAGGCCGAGGTCGAGGCCACCGACGCCGAGTAGTACCCGCTGAATCACCCGTACCGGGCGATTCACGCCGGGTGTCCACGCAGAGGACGCCGTACCTGTTGGTGCGGCGTCCTTCTGTATGTCCCTGTATGTCCGGTGGGACGCCGGGGCGGGCCGTGAGGCCGTACACGATCATGACGGATCGGGCGGTTGCGTTGTCTGCTGAGAGGGGATCCGTCACGATCGTGTACGGCGACCCACGGCCCCGGGGCCACCCGTGCGCTGACAGCGAACAGGGCCGGGGGACGCGGGCGCACCTCCGGTGTGTTGACTACTGTGGAGCCCAGTTACTCCACAAATCACACCCCGGTCACCCGTGTGGGCCTCCGGGGTAACACCTTGAGCGAGGAGCCTCAGTGAGCATGAACGATATGTCGGCCGGACAGGCGCTGCGTACCGCGCAGATGAGCGCCGCGTCGGGGATGAACCTCAATGACTCTGTCTTCGAGCGCCTGCTGCGCGAGCGGATCATCTTCCTGGGAACCCAGGTCGACGATGAGATCGCCAACAAGCTCTGCGCGCAGATCCTGCTGCTCAGTGCGGAGGACCCGGAGAAGGACATCAAGCTGTACATCAACTCCCCGGGTGGTTCGGTGACCGCCGGTATGGCCATCTTCGACACGATGCAGTACTCGACCTGCGATGTCGCCACATACGGCATGGGTCTGGCTGCGTCGATGGGACAGTTCCTGCTGTCTGCCGGGGCCCAGGGCAAGCGTTACGCGCTGCCGCACGCCCGGATCATGATGCACCAGCCGTCGGCCGGCGTCGGCGGTACCGCCGCGGACATCGCCATCCAGGCGGAACAGTTCGCGCAGACCAAGAAGGAGATGGCCGAGCTCATCGCCGAGCACACCGGCCAGCCTCTGGAGCAGATCCAGAAGGACTCGGACCGCGACCGCTGGTTCACCGCCCGGCAGGCGCTGGAGTACGGCTTCGTGGACCACGTCATCGGCGCTGCCGCGAAGGAGAAGTAGGAGGATGGGAATCGAGAACATGACAGGTTTCACGCACGCCAGCGAACTGACCGGTGTAGCTTCCGGGGGCCGGCTCCCGCAGTCCCGCTACATCCTCCCCTCCTTCGTCGAGCATTCCTCGTTCGGAGCCAAGGAGTCCAACCCCTACAACAAGCTCTTCGAGGAGCGCATCATCTTCCTGGGCACCCAGGTCGATGACGCCTCCGCGAACGACATCATGGCTCAGCTTCTGGTCCTCGAGGGTCTCGACCCTGACCGGGACATCACCATGTACATCAACTCCCCGGGCGGTTCCTTCACCTCTCTGATGGCGATCTACGACACGATGCAGTACGTCCGCCCGGACATCGTCACCGTCTGTCTCGGTCAGGCCGCGTCCGCCGCCGCCGTGCTGCTCGCCGCCGGTACCCCCGGTAAGCGCGCCGCGTTGCCGAACTCGCGTGTCCTGATCCACCAGCCGGCGACCCAGGGTACCCAGGGGCAGGTCTCCGACCTGGAGATCCAGGCCAACGAGATCGAGCGCATGCGCCGCCTCATGGAGGAGACGCTGTCCCGCCACACCGGTCAGACCGCCGAGCAGGTCCGGATCGACACCGACCGCGACAAGTTCCTCACCGCCGACGAGGCGAAGGAGTACGGCATCATCGACCAGGTCTTCGAGTACCGGAAGCTCTCGGCACAGAAGTAGTATCTCCGGAAATACAATAACCCGTACGCTACCCCCTTTTTCTTGACCCGGATTCACCGGGAAAGAAAAGGTGCAGCGTACGGGTTGTTTTTTCTGATGTAGGAGTTCGCACAGCGAACGCTTTGGCGTGGAGCGCACGCGATCGTAGAGTGAGAGCCACATCACTTGTCGTCGTCACCTGTAGTCGATCAGCGCAGAGAAGGTACCGGACATGATCCCCATCAGCAACGCCACCGTCGACGGGTCCTTTGCCCCGCTGCATTTCCCGGAGTACCGCACCACGGTGCTGCGGAACCCGAGCAACGACCTGCTCATGGTGCCGCAGCGGCTCGGCGAGCTCAGCGGCCCGGTCTTCGGCGCCGCCGATCTGCGCGGTGAAGACAACGACCTGACCAAGGTCAACGGGGGAGAGGCCATCGGTCAGCGCATCTTCGTCCACGGCCGCGTCACCGGCGAGGACGGTCGCCCCGTCCCCGAAACCCTCATCGAGGTCTGGCAGGCCAACTCCGCCGGCCGCTACCGCCACAAGAACGATTCCTGGCCCGCCCCGCTCGACCCCCACTTCAACGGTGTCGGCCGTACCCTGACGGACAAGGACGGCAACTACAGCTTCTACACCGTCCAGCCCGGCTGCTACCCGTGGGGCAACCACCACAACGCCTGGCGTCCCGCCCACATCCACTTCTCCCTGTTCGGCCGCCAGTTCACCGAGCGTCTCGTCACCCAGATGTACTTCCCCGGTGACCCGATGTTCTTCCAGGACCCCATCTACAACTCGGTCCCCGCCGGCGCCCGCGAGCGCATGATCTCGGTCTTCGACTACGACGAGACCCGTGAGAACTACGCCATGGGCTTCAGGTTCGACATCGCCCTGCGCGGCCGCAACGCCACCCCCTTCGAGTAGAGGAGACAGAACCATGATCGACAGCGACCCCAACGGCCCCTTCCGCTACCCTGTCTCCGACATCCGGGACCAGGATGAGGCGACCCCGGGCATCATGCCCTCCCAGACCGTCGGCCCCTACGTCCACATCGGCCTGACCTGGCCGGGTGCCGAGAACATGGTCGAGGAAGGCACCGACGGCGCGGTCGAGGTGACCTTCCAGGTCACCGACGGTGCCGGGCACCTCATCAAGGACGCCATGATCGAGATCTGGCAGGCCGGATCCGACGGCGTCTACCCCTCGCCGCTGGATCCCCGTGCCGGTGAGGACGCCGGACGTGAGGGCTTCCGGGGCCTCGGCCGCGGCATGTGCGACAGCGAGACCGGTCTGGTCACCTTCCGTACCGTCCGCCCGGGTGCCGTACCTGCCCCGGACGGTGGCACCGAGGCCCCGCATCTGAAGGTCGGCGTCTTCGCCCGCGGCATGCTCGAGCGCCTCTACACCCGGCTGTACTTCCCGGAGCAGTCCGAGGCCAATGACGCCGATCCGGTGCTCAACGCTGTTCCCGAGGAGCGCCGCGACCTGCTCGTGGCGTCCACCGTCGACGGCGATGCCGACAGCTACCGGATGGACATCGTCATGCAGCACGAGGACGCCACCCGCGAAACCCCCTTCTTCGCCCTGTGAGCCGGTCCATGGACCTCAGCCGATCCACCTACGGGGACCACGCGGCCGGGCGCACCGACGCTGCCGTACTGGTCTCCGATGACGCCTTCCTTGCCCGAATGGTCGATGTCGAGGTGGCCCTCACCCTGGCCGCCGGCGACGCCGGTGCGGTCGAGGGGACCACCGCGGCACAGGTCGCCGAGCTCCTCGCCGGTGCCACCATGGACGCCGCGGAGATCGGCGAGGCCGCCGTCTCCGGCGGTAATCCGGCGATCCCGCTGGTCAGGCAGCTCAAGGCCGTGGTCAACGACGCCGGCCTGCCGGTCGCCGCCGTGCACGTCGGCGCCACCAGCCAGGACATCATCGACACCGCCCTGGTGCTCTGCCTGCGAGATGCCCTCGGTGTCACTCTGGCGACCCTCGACGTTCTCACCGGCACCCTCGCCGACCTCGCCGCCCGCGAGCGAAGCACCGCGACCATCGGCCGGACGCTGGGTCAGCAGGCCGTCCCGACGACCTTCGGCCTCACCGCCGCCGGGTGGCTCCAGCAGCTGGACGCAGCGATGACCGACCTCACCCGCGCCGTCGGTCTACTGCCCGTGCAGTACGCCGGGGCGGCGGGCAACCTCGCGGCGTCCTCCCCGGCGGGCCTGCGGATCCACCGGGCGCTCGCAGAGCGGCTGGGCCTGCCCGTGACCCCCGTGGTCTGGCACACCGACCGCACCCCGGTAGCCCGACTCGGCAGCACGCTGGCGCTGGTCGCCGGAACAGTCCGCAAGATCGCCGGTGACGTGGTCTTCCTCTCCGCCACCGAGATCGGGGAACTCCGCGAGGCCGCCCCGGGCGGGTCCTCGGCCATGCCGCACAAGGCCAACCCGGCCGGTGCGGTCGCCGCCGACGGTTACGCCCGCCGCGCCGTCGGCTACGCCGGCACGCTGTTCGAGGCCATGGACGGCCGCATGCAGCGCGCCGCCGGCGCCTGGCACGCCGAATGGCAGACTGTCCGTGATCTCGCCGTCGTCACCGACAACGCGGTCACCCGACTGGCCGCCAGCCTCGACGGCATCACCGTCGACCGGGAAGCCATGGCCCGCAACCTGCAGTTCACCGGGGGAGCGGTGCTCGCCGAGGCACTGTCCGGCATCGTCGGACGCGCCGCGGTGGACTCCGCCGTCGCCGAGGGACGGCTGGGCGGCCTCATCGAGGACGCCCGCCGCGACCACGGTTTCAGCCCCGACCCCGCCGACCACACCGGCCACGCCGCCGAGATGGTCGACCTCATCCTCGCAGACCATTCGCGCAGACCACAGGAGCAGCAATGACCGACGACGCCTACGAGACCGGACGCCGCGCCGCCCACGACACCGGCATGGCGAACCGCCGTGCCGTGCTCGGCGACGCCCACGTCGACCGCTCGATTGCCAAGACCACCCCGGTCACCGCGAAGTTCCAGGACTTCATCACCCGCACCGCCTGGGGTGATGTGTGGGAGCGTCCCGGACTCGACCACACGCAGCGTCGGCTGTTGACGATCGGCGTCCTCACCGCGGTGGGCAACCACGGCGAACTGGACATGCATATCCGCGCGGCCCTGCGCGCCGGTGTCTCCGCGGACACGATCGGCGAAGTCATGCTGCATACCGCCCTGTACGCGGGTGTCCCGAACTCCAACCACGGTTTCGCGCTGCTCGACGCCGCCGTCGCCGAAGCCGCCGAATCCGCTGAATCCGCCGAATCCGCCGAATCCGCCGAATCCGCTGAAACACAGAAAGAAGGGAAGAACTGATGGCCAGCGTGAACCACACTCCGGTCGCCGTGATCGGTGCCGGCCCCGCCGGACTCATGCTCTCCCACCTGCTGCACCAGCGCGGCGTGGATTCCGTCGTCTTCGAGGCCCGTTCCCGCGAGACCGTCGAGGCCACCGTCCGCGCCGGCGTCCTCGAGCAGGGCACCATGCGACTGATGCGTGAGACCGGCCTCGGTGAACGGATGGACCGTGAGGCCGACATCGACGAGGCGATCGACATCTCCGTCGACGGTAGGCGTATCCGCATCGAGCTGACCGAACTCACCGGGTACAACATGGCCGTCTACCCGCAGCACGAGGTGCTCATCGACCTCATCGCACAGCGGGAGAAGGACAACGGCACCGTCCTGTTCAACACCCGGGTCGACGATGTCACCGGCTACGACGATGACATCGTGACCGTCAGCTACACCGGCCCCGACGGCGCACACGAGACCCTCACCTGCGACTACGTTGTGGTCGCCGACGGTTCCGCCTCGCTGTGGCGCGGTCCGGTGACCGAGGTCGCCGGTGGTGCCCGTTACCGCCACGAGTACCCGTACGCGTGGTTCGGCATCCTGGTCAATGCCCCGCAGACCCAGAAGGAACTGATCTACGCCAACCACGATGACGGCTTCGCCCTGATCTCCACCCGCTCGGAGACAGTCCAGCGCTACTACCTGCAGTGCGACCCGGAGGACACCGTCGAGATGTGGTCGGATGACCGCATCTGGCAGGCTCTGCACACCCGAGTCGACAGCGACGGGCTCACCGTCTCCGGGGGCGAGATCTTCGACAAGGCCGTGCTCCGGTTCCGCTCCGCGGTGACCGCCCCGATGCAGCGCGGCCGCCTCTTCCTCGCCGGCGATGCCGCCCACACCGTCCCGCCGACCGGTGCGAAGGGTCTCAACCTGGCCGTCGCCGATGTCGTCGCCCTGGTCCCGGGCCTGGTCCACGCCCTCGACGGCGATGACAGGCGGCTGCAGGGATACACCGAGCTGGCCCTGCCGCGAGTGTGGAAGGCCCAGCACTTCTCCTTCTGGATGTCCTCGATGCTGCACCACTCGTCGAAGGCCAGTCCCTTCGAGGCGCAGCGCCGCAAGGCCGAGCTGTCCGCCGTTCTCGGTTCGGAGGCAGGACGCCGCTTCCTCGCCCAGCAGTACGTCGGTGCCGACCTGCCTGACTTCCGGATCTGAGGCCGCTGAGGTCACCGCCGCTGCTGGACTGCCCTGCACCACCACCTCATCGATCTCGGCGGGGAGTCCCTGCTGCACGTCATCGAGGGGTTCGGCCACGGTTTCCTCAACCCCGGCGACGTCATGGAGCTGGGCCCGGGTGTGGTGTTTGACGACGGGCGGCTGGAGCGTGAGCCGGACGCCGCCTTCACCAGTGACAACCAGGGGATTTCCGACACCGCCGGCGAGTTCCCGCTGTCCCGCGTCGCCCTGCCGGGTGGCTCACAGAGCCCCTTCCTCACGACGCCGGGCCACTCCTTCCTCCCCGTCCTCGGCGGCGAGCTGCGGATCTGGTTCGAGGGTGAGCTGCACCGCGTCGTCGCCGGTGACTCTGTGAACGTTCCCGCGAAAACGCCCTTCTCGATCCGGGCGGACGCCGTGGGGAACTCGTTCTACCGGTACTTCACCGACGAGTGGCTCCACCAGCTCGCCGGGGAACACGTGGTCGGCACCGCCAGCCACATCTTCTCCCGCACCCCGCAGCACACGGTGGGCGACCTGTTCAGCCGCGAGCTGGCGGCGTCCCTCGGCGTGACCGTCACGGACACCGCCTACACCGGTGTCGAGCCGGCCCCGCCCGTCCGGCTCCCCGCCGGCGAGCAGGCCTTCGTCACCAAGGCCGGACGCGGCGACCGCTACGAGACCTACCAGCAGGTCAACTCCTACCCGGTGCGTTCGCGGAACAACGGCGAACAACACCTCCATGATGGGCATCCTCACCCCACCGGTCTTCGAGAAGTTCTTCGGGTACATGAACGACCCGACCGACGCCTACGTGCAGCAGGAGGGCGGCGAGTTCTACTTCCCGGCCGAGGGCTTCGGCCGGGCGCGTGTGGAACTCGATCTCGTCGTCGCCGGCCCGCCGCCCGGAGCTCCGGGTCAGCAGCTGGTCTGGTTCGCAGGCTGCGAGCGGGGGAGCCGGTCGAGGGCCCCGGCGAAGTAGTCCTCGATGACCGGGCGTTCCTGCTCGGCCAGGGCGGCGTCGAGTGCCCGGAACCGGTCACCGGCGATGCCGCCCGGCCAGTCCGTCGGGAGCAGGGCATCGGGCAACTGGGGGTCGGCACGGGTCAGTGTGAGCCATTCGGCGTGCAGCTGCAGCCGGGTGACCAGTGCATCCACCGGGTCGGTCGGTGCAGCGTCCACAGCATCCCCGTCCCACCGGGCGAGGAAGTCGCGGAAGCCGGTGTCGACCCGGTCGAGGTCGAAGGGTTCGACCAGCTGTGCGTCGGTGGTGGGGGCACAGGGGTGGCCGTAGATGACGACCGGGGGAGACGGGGTCGAAGCTGCGTCATCCGGGGCGTCCGGACCGGCCAGGGCGTCCTGCCCGAGGATCTCGGTGACCTCATGCCGGCCCGGTGCGACCCACAGTCCGTCGGAGGTGCGGGCGAACCCGGCCCAGGTCAGCTGTGAGCCGATGCGGTGACGCAGTTTCCGGTGACTCTCCGGCACGGTGAGGTTGACGAAGGTCCAGCGGCCGTCCCAGGCGTCCTCCCGCCAGCGGTGGAACATCTTGGTGCGTCCGCCCTCGAGGACGGCGCGGCCGTGGTCCGTGGGGGAGTAGAAGGTGCGCCGGCCCTCCTTGTGGCGGGCGATGAGGCCGCGGGTGGTGACGCGCTGCAGGACTGAGCGGGCGGCGGGTTCTGCCACTCCGAGTCGTCCCAGGACGTGGACGACGGAGGTGCCGCTCACCGGGCGGTCGGTGTCGAGCTGGTGGAGGCCGACGAGGGACATCAGCAGTGACTGCGGCTGCAGGGAGGCGGGTGCGGGCGGGGCGGCGGTCATGGCACTCAACTGTACGAAATGGTGGTGCTGTGATGCATCCTACACTATTAGGCTGCATCATGTTGACGCAACAGCGATGTATTGCATAGTATCGGCACAGCAACAGAGCTTCCGTCCAGAAAACAGTTCCCGTCCCAGAACAGTGAGGTATCCCATGGCTTCCGTGGACACACCATCCTCCGCCGGGCCCGGCCCGTCCCTGCACCCCAGCCTCGCCCGGCTGTCCGAGGAGCAGGCGGCCAAGTACGGCTCCCGCCCTGCGGTGATCTTCGAGGACCGTGAGTACAGCTACGCCGAGGTCCACCGCCGCGTCCTCGTCCGGGCGGCCCGACTGCGCAGCTGGGGCATCGGCAAGGGTGACCGTGTGGCCTACCTGGGCTCCAACCACCCCGGTCTGGTCTCCGCCCTGCTCGCCTGTCTCCGGACCGGCGCGATCTTCATCCCGCTGAACTGGCGCCTCGCACCGGCCGAGCTCGACCACCAGCTCGTCGCCGCCGACGTGAGCGTCCTCATCGTCGCCCCGGAACACGAGGCCCTGGCGGACGCCACCACCGTGCCGGTAGAACGCCACCCGTTGCAGTGGGAGGCGGTCACCGACGCCGACCTCGCGAACCCTCCGTCTCTCGCCGAGATCGCCGCGGACGCCCCCGAGGGCAGTCACGTCGAGGAGGGCCTCACCGCCGAGGATCCCGCCTTCATCCTCTTCACCTCCGGCACCACCGGCCATGCCAAGGGCGCTGTCCTGCACCACGGCAACATCATCTGGAACGCCTTCAACATCATTCTCGACACGGACATGTCGGCCAAGGACGTCACCCTGGCGTCCGCCCCGCTGTTCCACGTCGCCGCACTCAACCAGCAGGTGATGACAAGCTACATCCGTGGCGCGACCACCGTCTTCCTGCCGAAGTGGCAGGCGGACGAGGTCTTCGACAACGTCGGGAAGTACGGGGTGACCTGGCTCTTCGGCGTCACCACGATGTTCGCCGACCTGGTGGACTCGCCGCGCTGGGAGTCTGCCGACCTGTCCACCCTGCGCTTCGTGAACTCCGGCGGCGCTCCGATCCCGGTGAAGCTCATCAACGACTTCCTCGAGCGCGGCATCGCCTTCTGCCAGGGCTACGGTCTCACCGAGACCGCCCCCGGCGCGACCTTCCTCACCGCAGAGGACGCTCTGCGCAAGCCCGGATCCGCCGGCCGTGCCGTGCCCTTCGCCGACGTGAAGGTCGTCGGTGCCGACGGTGGTCAGCTGCCCCCGGGGGAGCGGGGCGAGATCCTCGTCCGCGGCCCGAACGTCATCAAGTCCTACTGGGACAACGAGACCGCCACCCGCGAGGCCTTCCACGCCGACGGCTGGTTCCGCACCGGTGACATCGGCTACATGGACGACGAGGACTACCTCTACATCGTCGACCGGATCAAGGACATGTACATCTCCGGCGGTGAGAACGTCTATCCCGCCGAGGTCGAGGAGGTGCTCTTCGGCCACCCGGATGTCGGCGAGGTCGCCGTCGTCGCCGACCCTGACCACCGCTGGGGCGAGGTCGGCCACGCCTATGTCGTGGCGAAGCCCGGGTCGGAGCCGATTCCCGAGGACATCATCAGTTACGCCACCCAGCGCCTGGCGAAGTACAAGGTGCCGAAGATCGTCACCTTCCTCGATGACCTGCCCCGCACCGGCTCCGGCAAGGTACACAAGCCGAAACTGCGCGGCTCCGGCCCGCTGGGCGCGCACAGCGCGCACAGCGCGCACAGCGCACACGGCACCGACAGCAACGACTGACCGACAGAACCACAGGAGAAACCCCATGACCACGGTCACACCCCTGCCGTCCGGCCCCCTGCCGGAGACCCTCGAGCTCACCGTCGACGGCACCGTCGCCACGCTCACCCTCAACCGCCCTGAGAAGCGCAACGCCCTCGACGACGGCACCGTCCTCGCCCTCGGCGAGTTCTTCCGCACCCTTCCCACCGGGCACCCGGACGTGAAGGCCGTCGTGCTCACAGCGGCCGGCCCGCACTTCTGCGCCGGCCTGGACCTGTCCGAACTCTCCGAGCGGGACGCTGTGGGCGGGCTCCACCACTCCCGGATGTGGCACGCCGCGATGAACCAGATAGCCGAGTCCGCCGTCCCCGTCGTCGTCGTGCTCACCGGTGCCGTCGTCGGCGGTGGCCTGGAGCTGGCCACCGCCGCCCACCTGCGCGTCGCAGACTCGACCACCTTCTTCGCCCTGCCTGAGGGTAGCCGTGGCCTGTTCGTCGGCGGTGGCGCCTCGGTCCGCGTCCCCCGGCTGATCGGGGTGAACCGGATGCAGGACATGATGCTCACCGGCCGCGTCCTCGACGCCGAGGAAGGCGAGCGTGTCGGCCTGGCGAACTACCTCGTCGCCGAGGGCGAGGGGGTGGAGAAGGCCCGCGCACTCGCCGAGCGGATCGCCGAGAACTCCCCGGTCACCAACTACGCGGTGACCCAGGCGCTGCCCCGGATCGTCGAGTCCGGCAAGGACGAGGGATACATGCTCGAATCCCTCATGGCCGCCGTTGCGCAGTCGTCCGCCGAGGCCAAGGAGCGGATGCAGGACTTCCTCTCCGGCTCCGGCCCGAAGGTGAGGAACTAGCCATGGCACAGATCCTCCGCGACGTCCCCGCCGATGCCGTCTCCACCAGCCGCATCGGCCACTACCTGACCTGGCTCAACGCCGAACGGGGCCACAACTTCACCGGCTGGGACGACCTCTACGCCTGGTCGGTCACCGAGATCGAGGACTTCTGGGAGTCCGTCTGGGACTGGTTCGGTATCCAGGCGCACAGCCCGTACACCGCCGTCCTCGAGTCCCGTGCCATGCCGCACGCGAACTGGTTCCCCGGTGCGACCCTCAACTACGCCGAGCACTCCCTAGGCACCCCGGAGCAGGTCGACCGGGTCGCCGTCACCGCCGTCTCCCAGTCCCGCGACGAGTTCACCCTCACCTTCGGTGAACTGCGCGCCGAGGTCGCCCGCGTCGCCGCAGGGCTGAAGGACCTCGGGGTAGGACGCGGCGACCGGGTCGTCGGCTACCTGCCTAACCAGCCCGAAGCGCTCGTCGCCTTCCTCGCCACCGCCAGCCTGGGTGCGATCTGGGCGGCCTGCGCCCCCGAGTTCGGCACCCGCAGCGTGGTCGACCGGTTCTCCCAGGTCGAGCCGAAGGTCCTCTTCGCCGTCGCCGGGTACCGCTACGGCACCAAGGACATCGTCCGCGACGACGAGGTCGCCGAGGTCGTTGACGCCCTGCCGGCCCTTCAGGCCGTCGTCCCGGTGACCTACGGTGACTTCTCGCTGCGCTCCGACCTGCGGGACCGGTTCTCCGACCACCTCACCGTCTCCGACTACACCGACCTCGGCGCCGGTTCCTCCGGAGACACGCCCCTCACCTTCGCCGCCGTTCCCTTCGACGAGCCGCTGGTCATCCTCTTCTCCTCCGGCACCACCGGTAAGCCCAAGGCCATCGTCCACGGCCACGGCGGCATCCTCCTGGAGACCCTCAAGTGCTCCGGGCTGCAGCTCGACCTCGGCCCGGACGACGTCTTCTGCTGGTTCTCCACCACCGCGTGGATGATGTGGAACACCCTGGTCGGTGCGCTGGTCCTCGGTTCCGCCATCGTCATGATCGACGGCAACCCGAACTTCCCCGACGACCGCGAACTCTGGCGCGTCGCCGAGCGCACCCGCACCACCGTCTTCGGTATGGCGCCCGGCGGGATCATGGCCGCGGTGAAGTCCGGCTTCGATCCGGCGTCCGAACTCGACCTCTCCACCGTCAAGGAGATCTGCTCGGCCGGCGCGCCGCTGCCCGCCGCCGGTTACGGGTGGGTCGTGGACACCTTCGGTCCCGGCGTCCTGCTCAATGTGGGCTGCGGCGGCACCGACGTGTGCACCGGCATCCTCCACGCCACCCCGCTGACCCCGGTCTACGGCGGTGAGATGTCCTCGGCCAGCCTCGGCTTCGCCGCCAAGGCCTTCGACAGTGACGGCAATGAAGTCTTCGACGAGACCGGTGAGCTGGTCATCACCGAGCCCGTGCCGTCGATGCCGGTGACCTTCTGGGGCGCCGACGGTGAGCAGCGCTACCGGGACGCCTACTTCGACAAGTTCCCCGGCGTGTGGCGTCACGGCGACTGGGCCCGTTTCGACTCCGCCGGCGGCGTCGTCGTCACCGGACGCTCGGACGCGACCCTCAACCGTGGTGGTGTCCGCCTGGGCACCGCCGACTTCTACACCGTGGTGGACGCGCTGCCCGGGGTGAAGGACTGCCTGGTCATCCACCTGGAGGATCCGGACGGTGGCATGGGGAAGCTGGTGCTGTTCGTCCAAACTGACGACGGTGTGGAGCTCGATGACGCGATGGTCGCCACGATCCGCACCGAACTGCGCACCGAACTGTCCCCGCGTCACATCCCCGACCAGGTCGTCGGCATTTCCGCGGTCCCGCTGGGCCGCACCGGCAAGAAGCTCGAAGTGCCGGTCAAGCGCATCGTGCAGGGCGCAGACCCCGCGTCCGTGGTGACGCCGGGTTCGCTGGCCGAGCCGCACTCCCTCGACGACATCGTCGCCTACGCTGCGGCGTCACAGGAGGTTGACGCATGAGCGCGATGAACACCGCCGTGATCGGCACCGGCGTCATCGGTGCGGCATGGGCCTCGGCATTCCTCACCGCCGGTTATGACGTCACCGCCTGGGACCCCGCCGAGGGAGCCGAGGAGCGGCTGCACGACCAGATCGCGAAGAACCTCGCCGTCACCGACCGGCTGCGGGACGGGACCGTGGAGACGCCGCCCCGCGGCGTCCTGCGCTTCGCGGAGACCCTGGCCGACGCGGTGGCCGGGGCGTCCTTCATCCAGGAGTCCGGCCCCGAGCGCCTCGACCTCAAGCAGGACCTGCTCGCCCAGATCGACGCCGCGGCCCCGGCCGAGGCACTCATCGCCAGCTCCACCTCCGGGTTCGGGCCGTCGTCCCTCGCAGCGTCTGCCACGGCCCACCCCGGGCGGATCGTCGTCGGCCACCCGTTCAATCCCGCACACCTCGTGCCGCTGGTGGAACTCGTGCCCGGACGTGACACCCCGGCCGACGCCGTCGACCGCGGCCTCGCCTTCTACCGGGAGGTCGGCAAGAAGCCGATCCTCGTGCGCGCCGAACTGCCCGGCCACGTCACCAACCGGCTGCAGGCCGCTCTGTGGCAGGAGGCCTACTCCCTGGTGCAGCGTGGGGTGGCGAGTGTGGCGGACATCGACACCGCCATCGCCTACGGCCCCGGCCTGCGCTGGTCGGTGCTCGGGCCCCTGGCACTGCAGCACCTGTCGGGTGGTCCCGGCGGAATGCGTCACCTGCTCGAACACCTCGGCCCGCCGCAGGAGGTGTGGATGCACGACCTGCAGAAAGTGCACCTCGATGACGGGCTCACCGACACCCTGGTCGCCGGGGTAGACGCTGAACTCGACGGCCGTGACCCCGCAGCCATGGCGGAGCAGCGCGACGAGATGCTCGTCCGCCTGCTCGCGCTCAAGGCCGAATTCCCCGATCTCCGATAACGACAGAGGAAGACACGAAGATGACGTACACCCCGGCCATCGACACCGAGAAGATTGTCGCACTCGACGTGCACACCCACGTCGAGGCGGACGGTCATGGAGAGCGCTGCCACACCTCCCTGGACCAGGAACTGCTCGATGCCTCCGCCGACTACTTCCGCGCCCCGGTCCCGCGCACCCCGACGGTCGCCGACCTGGCGTCCCACTACCGGGAACGGAACATGGCTGCGGTGGTCTTCACCGTGGACGCCACCACCGCACTCGGCGGGCACGAAGGTGTCTCCAGCGAGGAGATCGCCGAGCAGTGCGCCGATAACAATGACGTGCTCATTCCGTTCGGCTCCGTCGACCCGCTGCAGCCCAGGGAGGCGGTGGCGAAGATCCGGACGCTGGCGCGGGACTACGGCGTCCGCGGCCTGAAGTTCCACCCCAGCCTGCAGGGGTTCGACCCCAGTGACCGGATCTGCTACCCGCTGTACGAGGCAGCGACGGAGGAGGGGCTGGTGTGCCTGTTCCACACCGGTCAGACCGGCATCGGTGCCGGACTGCCGGGTGGACGCGGCATCAAGCTGCGCTACTCCGATCCGATGCTGCTCGATGACGTCGCCGCGGACTTCCCGGACCTCACGATGATCCTCGCGCATCCTTCGGTGCCGTGGGTCGACAGTTCGATCTCCATCGCCACGCACAAGGCGAACGTGTACATCGACCTGTCCGGGTGGTCGCCGACGTACTTCCCACCGCAGCTGACCCGGGTCATCGGGACGGTGCTGCGCGAGAAGACCCTGTTCGGCTCCGACTTCCCACTGATCACACCGGACCGGTGGATCGACGACTTCGACAAGCTCGGGATCCGCGAGGAGGCCATCCCGCTGATCATGAAGGACAACGCGGTGAAGGTTCTGGGTCTGTAGGCGGCGGTCGTCGGCAGTCGTCGGCAGTCGTCGGCACAGTCACCCCTGGAAACCACCCCCGTCGCCATGGACATGGTGGCGGGGGTGGTTTTCTTCGCTGGTCGAAGGTGAATCAACGGGGCGAAGTCGTTCGTTATGCGAACCCATTTGCGCACAGTGAACGCCCGGTTACGGTGTTCCATGCAACACATCACCGGGATGCCGTGCGCTGCTTCACAGTCCACCGGATCCCTCCGCGAGAGGAGAAGACCATGTCAACGGCGACTCAACGTGATGCGCGGGACGCTGCACCGTCCGGCCGTTCCGGCGGGGCAGGCAGGGACGGTACCGTCCGTCGACGCAGCACCGTCGGCGTCGTCGTCCTGTGCTGGCTGGCTGTCCTGCTCGACGGGTTCGACCTCGTGGTGCTCGGCACGACCGTCCCGTCGATGCTCGACGACACCGACTGGTCCCTCAGCGGGTCTCAGGCCACGATGATCACCACCATCGGTCTGGTTGGAATGACCATCGGCGCACTGACTATCGGCGCGCTGACCGACCGGCTCGGCCGGCGTCGCGTCCTGACCCTCTCGGTCCTCGGGTTCTCCGTCTTCACCCTCGGTCTCGGGGTTCCGATAGGGGTCGCCGGTTTCGCTGTCCTGCGCTTTCTCGGCGGTGTCGCTCTCGGCGGGGCCCTGCCCACCGCGATCTCCCTGGTCACCGAGTTCCGGCCGCACGGTAAGGCGGGCTCGGCATCCACCACGGTGATGACCGGCTACCACGTCGGTGCTGTGCTCACCGCGCTGCTCGCCATGTTCCTCATCGATGCCGCCGGCTGGCACGCCATGTTCATCGCCGGTGCGGTCCCGGGCATCGTTCTCGCGGCAGTCCTGTGGTACTTCCTGCCGGAATCCCCGCACTACCTGCGTCTCGTCGGTCGGACTGACGAGGCTGACCGGATCGCGGAGTCCTACGGCCTGTCTACCGGGGACGCCATCGACGCCACCCTCGGTGAGGAGGCCACCGGGCACAACGCGGTCGCCACGCTGCTGTCGCCGGCCTTCCGTCGCAACTCCCTGGCGATCTGGGGCACCTCCTTCATGGGCCTGCTGCTGGTCTACGGACTGAACACCTGGCTGCCGCAGATCATGCGCGAGGCCGACTACGACCTCGGCAGCTCCCTGAGCTTCCTGCTCGTCGCGAACGTCGGTGCGGTCGTCGGCCTGGTCCTCGCCGGTGCGGTCTCCGACCGCTGGTCTCCACGGAAGACCTCGGTACTGTGGTTCGTGGCCTCTGCGGTGTTCCTCGCCCTGCTCGCCGTGCGGATGCCGCTCGTCGCCATCTACGTCGCCCTGTTCCTCACCGGTGTCTTCGTCTTCAGCTCCCAGGTGCTGGTCTACGCCTTCACCGGTGAGAATCACCCGGCGTCGGTGCGTGCCACCGCGATGGGCTTCTCCGCCGGTATCGGACGCCTCGGTGCGATCACCGGCCCGATCCTCGGCGGGACGCTCTCCTCAGCCGGGGTGGCCTACCCCTGGGGCTTCTTCGCCTTCGCCGCGGTGGGTCTGGCGGGTGCGGTGATCTTCTCCTTCAGTCGGACGCTGAACGAGCGCTAGTCCGTCGCTCTGCGTCAGATGACCCCGGTCGGGAATACCCCGGCCGGGGTTTCGTCATGGACAGGTGGTCGGGAGCGTCTGCCATCAGCACGGAAAGCATCGCAAGTACCCCCGGTTGCCACCCCTTTTTGCATTGCTTTGTGGGGTGGTGGTGGATCTGTGCAGGTCACGGCGATTGATGTTGCAGGGAATGTTCATCAGGAGAACACGTTTCCACATCATGAACCACCTTCTAGAATGAGGTGCACGTCACATTGCCGACGTGTCGTCGATGAACTCACACAGTCCGCCGGCGGCACCCCGAACAGACAGGGACATGACGATGACACTCACAACCGACCACCAGGACAACCAGGACCCCACGGTCCCGACCGGCGGCGCATCCCGCAGTTCCGTCCAGCGTGGACCCACCCGTCGCAGTGCCGGCTGGGTCATCGCCCTGTGCTGGATCGTCGTCATGCTCGACGGCTTCGACCTCGTCGTTCTCGGCGCGGCGCTGCCGGCGATGCTCGATGACACCGCCCTGGGGCTCACCGGCTCACAGGCCACCATGCTCACCACCGTCGGTCTGGTCGGCCTGGCGATCGGTGGACTCACCATCGGCACCTTGACGGACAAGATCGGCCGACGCCGCGTCCTCGTGCTCTCCGTCTTCGGCTTCTCGCTGTTCACCCTGTTCCTCGCGCTGCCGGTCGGTGTCTTCCTCTTCGCCGCCTTCCGGTTCATCTCCGGCATCTTCCTCGGTGGCGCGCTGCCCACCGCGATTTCCATGGTCGGCGAATTCAGCCGACGGGGGAAGACCGGATCGGCTACGACCACGGTCATGACCGGCTACCACATCGGTGCCGTCGCGACCGCCCTGCTGGCCATGTTCCTCATCGACGCCGCCGGCTGGCACGCCATGTTCATCGCCGGCGCCGTGCCGGGCCTCATCCTCGGCGTCGTGCTGCTGAAGGCTCTGCCGGAGTCGCCGCACTTCCTGCGTTCCGTGGACCGCGACGCCGAGGCCGACCGCATCGCCGCCACCTACGACCTCGCCACTGATGACGCCATCGATGCCACCCACGGTCAGGAAGCCACTGACCACAACACCGTCCGCGCTCTGCTCGCCCCGGCGTTCCGCCGCAACACCGCCGCCATCTGGGGTGCTTCCTTTATGGGCCTGCTGCTGGTCTACGGACTGAACACCTGGCTGCCGCAGATCATGCGCGAGGCCGACTATGATCTCGGCAGCTCCCTGAGCTTCCTCCTGGTGCTCAATCTCGGCGCCATCGTCGGCCTGTTCCTGGCCGGACATGTCGCTGACCGCTGGTCCCCGCGCAGGACCTCGGTGCTGTGGTTCACCGTGGGCGCGGTCTTCCTCGCCCTGCTCGCGGTGAAGATGCCGCTCATCGTGATCTACGCCGTCATCTTCCTCACCGGTGTCTTCGTCTTCAGCTCCCAGGTGCTGGTCTACGCCTTCGTCTCCGAGAACCACCCGTCCTCGATCCGGGCGACGGCCATGGGCTTCGCCTCCGGTGTCGGACGCCTGGGCGCGATCGCCGGCCCGCTGGTTTCCGGCACCCTGGTCTCCGCCGGTCTGGCCTACCCCTGGGGCTTCTTTGTCTTCGCCATTGTCGGTCTGGCCGGTGCACTGATCTTCTTCACCAGCCGCACCCTGAACCACAGCAGCCAGGACAAGGTGGTCAGCCAGAGCTGACCCCTCCGTCGGGTACAGAATCCTTCGGGTGCAGAAGTAGTGCCGGGGAGTCGGTCTCAATCAATGAGACCGACTCCCCGGCACTACTTCCGGACATGAGGGTCCGGAGCGTGGGTCTGCCGACGGGAGAGACCGACCCGCCGACCGATCAGTCGAGGGGGACTCCGTCGAGGGCCATGCCGATGTGTTCGGCGAGCAGTCGGGTGACCTCGTCGGGACGTTCGACGGTGGGGACGTGGGCGCCGGGGTCCAGGACCTCTGCCCGGGCCTCGGGCACGGCGTCCGCGATGGACTGCAGGATCTCCGGGGGAGTGGACGGGTCGGTGGACCCGGCGACGGTGAGCGTCGGCACGGCGATCTGTGGCAGTCGGTCGGCGAAGTCCCACCGGCCCAGTGCCTCACTGCACAGGGCGTAGCCCTCGTCGTTGACGCTGCGGATCATCCGGCGGTACGCCTCAGTGGAGGCCGGGTGCGCCTTACGCCAGCCTTCGGTGAACCACTTCTCCACGGTGCCGTCGGCGAGGCTGCCGGTGCCGTTCGCGCGGACCCCGGCGGCCCGGTCGAACCAGGACTGCGGCTCGCCGAACTTCGGGGCGGTGCACAGCAGGGTCAGGGACAGGACACGGTTCTTCGCCCGACCGGCTGCGAGATGCTGGGCGACCGCGCCGCCGAGGGACAGTCCGGCCAGGTGGAAGGACGCCACCCCCAGTCGGTCGAGGGTCTTGAGCAGGTCAGTGGCGATGTCGGCGACGGTGTAGCGCGCGGTGTCGCCGGTGGGCACCGGGGAACCGCCGTGACCGGGGTGGTCCACGGCGATGACGCGGGCGTCGGCGGACAGGGCGTCCATCTGCGGCAACCACATGTCGGTGGTGGAACCGATGGAGCCGGTGAGGACGATGACGGGGGCGTCGGTCCGGCCGGAGCGGGGACCGACGGAGACGGAGTTCAGGATCATGGTCTCTTCCTTACACGTATCTACACGGCGCGGTCGATGACGGCGGCGAGGCCCTGGCCACCGCCGATGCACATGGTGGCCAGACCCAGATCGCCACCGGAGCGGGAGAGCTCGTGGCACAGCGTGACGAGCAGGCGGGCGCCGGTCGCTCCGACCGGGTGGCCCAGGGAGATGCCGGAGCCGGAGGGGTTGAGGCGGGGATCCGAAGGGTCGAGGTCCCACTCGGAGAGCACGGCGAGGACCTGCGCGGCGAAGGCCTCGTTGAGCTCGATGATGTCGAGGTCGTCGAGGGTCAGTCCCAGCCGGGACAGGACCTTGGCGGTCGCCGGTACCGGGCCCACACCCATGGTCTCCGGAGCGACACCGGCCACCGCCCAGCCACGCAGCCGGGCGGCAGGTGTCAGTCCCAGTTCGGCGGCTTTCGCACGGGTGGTGACGATGAGGGCGGCGGCGCCGTCATTCTGACCGGAGGCGTTACCGGCGGTGACCGTGGCGTCCTCGTCCTGACGGGCCCGGACCGGACGCAGCCCGGCGAGCTTCTCGACGGTGGTGCCGGGACGCGGGTGCTCGTCGGTGGTGACGGTGATCTCCGGGTCCTTACGGCGACGGCCGGGCACGGTGACCGGCACGATCTCCTCGTCGAAGAGGCCCTGCTCCTGGGCGGCGACGGCGCGCTGCTGGGAGCGGGCGGCCAGGGTGTCCTGCGCCTCACGTGACAGGGAGTACTGCTCACGGAGGTTCTCGGCGGTCTCGATCATGCCGCCGGGGATCGGGTGGTTGCGTCCGCCCGCGGTCTCGCGGCCCTGGGCCAGACGGTCGTGGAGCACCAGGTCGCCGCCCTTGACCCCCCAGCGGATCGAGCCGTCGACGGTGTACTCGGTGGTGGACATGGACTCCGCGCCACCGGCGATGACCAGGTCGGCGGCACCGCAGGCGACGTGGGCGGCGGCGGTGACGACGGCCTGCAGGCCGGAACCGCAGCGACGGTCGAGCTGCATGCCGGGGACCGTCTCGCCGAGGCCGGCGTCCAGGGCGACGACGCGGCCGAGTGCGGGGGCACCACCGGCGGGGGACGCCTGGCCGAGGATGACATCGTCGATGTCCTCAGCAGAGACGCCGGAGCGTTCGACGACCGCCTTGACGACGGTGGACGCCAGGTCCTGGACGGGGATGCCGGAGAAGACTCCGCCGTAGGCGCCGACCGGGGTGCGCAGCGGGGTGCACAGGACGATGTCGGAGTCGGCGGGGGAGGGGACGCGGGAGTCGGTCATCGGGGTGCCTTTCTGGTGGGTGATCAGTGGGTGAGCGCGTAGTCGGTGGAGATGAGGTCCGCGGTGCGCATGACCGCGGGAAGGAAGGTGCGGTGCAGTTCGGCGACATCGTGGACCGAGGTCTGAGTGGAGATGTTCACTGCGGCGACGACGGTGCCGTCGTAGTCGGTCACCGGAGCGGCGACGGAGCGCAGACCGGGTTCGAGTTCCTGGTCGACGATGCACCAGCCCTGGTCACGGACCTTGGCGATCTCCTCGCGCAACCGGTCCTCGTCGACGAGAGTGCCGGGGGCGAGCGCCTCGAGCTGGACCTTCGAGAAGTAGTCGTCAAGGGTGGCGGCGTCCATCCCGGCGAGCAGGACCCGTCCCATGGAGGTCGCCCAGGCGGGGAAGCGGGTACCGACGGTGATGTCGACGCGCATGATCCGGCGGACCGGGACACGCGAGATGTAGACGATGTCCGTGCCGTCGAGGACGGACAGGGAGCTGGATTCATCGACGGACCGGGAGAGGTCGTCGAGACGGGGCCGGGCGACGGAGACCAGCGGCTGGGAGGTGAGGTAGCTGAAGCCGATCTCGAGGACACGCGGGGTGAGCCAGAACTCCCGGCCGTCGGTACCGGCGTAGCCGATCGCCACGAGGGTGTGGAGGAACCTGCGGGCCGTCGCGCGGGCGAGCCCTGAGGCGGTGGCGACCTCGGCGAGGGTCTGGTGGGGCGTCTCGGCGGAGAAGGTGCGGAGGACGTCGAGGCCACGGACGAAGGACTGGACGGCGCCGGTGTCGCCGGACGATGCTGCGGGACTCACGGGAGTTACTCCTGCTCGGGGGCAATAGTGTTCGCACAGCGGACAAGTGTGCGTTTCATGAACTCCAGTGTACTGTCATTCCCATGCTTGACAAAACATGTGCATCGGTCGAGGACGCCGTCGCCGACATCTGCGACGGTGCGTCGCTGTCCGTCGGCGGTTTCGGCCTCGTCGGAATCCCCGCCCTGCTCATCGAGGCCGTCCGGAAGGCCGGTCCGAAGGACCTCACGGTCATCTCCAACAACTGCGGTACCGACGGCTTCGGCCTCGGCACCCTGCTGGAGGATCGGCTGATCTCCCGGACCATCGGCTCCTACATCGGGTCGAACAGGATCTACGCCGCCCAGTACCTCGGCGGCGAGCTCTCCGTGGAGTTCACCCCGCAGGGCACCCTGGCCGAGCGGATGCGCGCCGGCGGTGCCGGTGTCCCGGCGTTCTACACCAAGGCCGGTGTCGGCACGGAGCTGGCCACCGGTGGTCTGCCGGTGCGCTAC
This sequence comes from Corynebacterium sp. UD i78, assembly GCF_056280545.1. Taxonomy (NCBI): domain Bacteria; kingdom Bacillati; phylum Actinomycetota; class Actinomycetes; order Mycobacteriales; family Corynebacteriaceae; genus Corynebacterium; species Corynebacterium sp. UD i78. The sequence goes on from NZ_JBWCED010000001.1 coordinate 396,364, forward strand.
AACACCGACGGCACCCCCGCCGAGCTGTCCCCGCCGAAGGAGTCCCGCGTCTTCGACGGCGAGGAGTACATCCTCGAGACCGCCATCCGCTCCGACTTCGGCCTGATCCACGCCCACAAGGCCGACCGCAAGGGCAACCTCGTCTTCAAGGAGACCGCCCGCAACTTCAATCCCGAGGCCGCCCAGTGTGCCCGGGTCTCCGTCGCCCAGGTCGAGTACCTCGTCGACGACCTGGATCCGGATGAGGTCCACCTGCCCGGGATCTACGTCGACCGCGTGGTCGTCGTCGGCCCGCAGGAGGCCGGCATCGAGAACCGCACCACCCGCCCCGCGCAGACTGCAGAGGAGCTTTCATGACCTGGGACCGCAACCAGATGGCCGCCCGGGTGGCCGCCGAACTGAGCGACGGACAGTACGTCAACCTCGGCATCGGCATGCCGACCCTCGTCCCCGGACACCTGCCCGAGGGCATCGAGGTCATGCTCCACTCCGAGAACGGCGTCCTGGGCGTCGGTCCGTACCCGACCGAGGACGAGGTCGATCCGGAGCTGATCAACGCAGGCAAGGAGACCATCACCGTCGTACCCGGGGCGAGCTTCTTCAGCTCCTCCGAGTCCTTCGGCATGATCCGGTCGAAGTCCATCGACGTCGCCGTCCTCGGCGCGATGGAGATCTCCCAGTTCGGTGACCTCGCCAACTGGATGGTGCCGGGCAAGATGGTCCGCGGCATGGGCGGGGCGATGGACCTGGTCCACGGTGCGGAGAAGATCATCGTCATGACCGAGCACCTCACCAAGAAGGGCACCTCGAAGATCGTCAAGCAGTGCGCCCTGCCGCTGACCGGTGCGAAGTGCGTGGATCTCATCGTCTCCTCGCACGGCGTCTTCGAGGTCGACCCGGTGACCGGGCTGACCCTCGTCGAGTGCGCCGACGGTGTCACCGTCGACGAGCTCCGCGAGCTCACGGCCGCGCCGTTCGCTCTCGCACCCGCACTCGTCAACGCCTGAGGCTGACCAGGCAGGATCAGAACACGATCGTGTGATTCCCGGTGCGGATCACCCGGTCCTGCGCGTGCCAGGACACGGCACGCGAGAGCACGGAACGCTCAACCTCCGCACCCCGCTGACGCAGGTCGGTGACGGAATCGGCGTGGGTGACGCGCACCGTGTCCTGTTCGATGATCGGGCCCTCGTCGAGGTCCTCGGTGACGTAGTGGGCGGTCGCGCCGATGAGCTTCACGCCACGCTCCCAGGCGCGGCGGTAGGGGTCCGCGCCGACGAACGCCGGCAGGAACGAGTGGTGGATGTTGATCACCGGGACGCCGAGCTTCTCCAGGAAGTCATTCGAGATGATCTGCATGTACCGGGCGAGGACGACGAAATCGACGTTGCCCTTGAGCAGCCGCAGGATCTCCGCCTCCGACTCGCTCTTGTCCGGTCCCTTCTGGGAGGGCACGTGGAAGAAGGGGACGCCGAAGGACCGGACATCCTCGGCCGTGGTGGTGTGGTTGGAGATCACCATGGGGACGGTGACCGGCAGATCACCACGACGATGACGCCACAGCAGGTCCAGCAGGCAGTGGTCACCCGACGAGGTGAGGATCGCCATCCGCTTCGGCACGGAGCGGTCGCTGAGTGACCACTGCATGCCGTAGGGGGCTAGGGTCTCGGCGAGGTCGGCCTGGATGTCCTCCAACGCCGTGACGAGATTGTCGCGGTGGAAGACGATGCGCTGGAAGAAGTCCCCGTCCTGGTCGTTGCTGGAGTACTGGTCCAGGGCGGTGATGTTGCCGCCGTTGCGGGTGATCACGGCGGAGACGTGGGAGACGATGCCGGGCTGGTCAGGGCCGTGGACGATGAGGCAGGCCTGGTCGATCAGGGAGGGGATGGACGGTCCTGTCATGCCGGACGTGCTCACTTCGGGTTCCTAACGGTACGGGGGTTGGTCGTACGTGTCGTACGGGGTGTCCCCTCAGTATGCCGTCCAGTGCTCCCGCAGTGCGTCACCGACCTGCCCCGGCAGCTCGACCGGCAGCAGATGTGCCCCGGGGAGGACCAGATGACGCACCGCTGTGGGGATGACCTCATTCATCTGCGCCAGGGTCGCCGGGGGACAGGTGGGGTCCTGTTCACCGGCCAGCGTGAGGGTGGGTGCCGTGATCTGCCCCAGCAGTTCCTGACCGTTGAAGGTGGACAGGGCGTCGCACGCCCCGGCGTAGCCTTCGATGCTGGTCCGGGTGATCATCTCCTGGACCGCGAGCGCGGTGCCGGGCCGGGTGCGCCGGAAGTCCCCGGTCAGCCAGCGGGGGACCGTACCCACGGACAGTTCCCGCAGCGTGATGATCCCCCGGCTGCGCACTGCGAGAGCCTTGGTCTCCCAGTCCTCGGGGGCCCCGAAGGACGGGGCGGTGCACATCAGGGTCAGGGTGCGGACGCGCTGCGGGGCGTGTGCCGCGATGTGCTGGGCGACAGCGCCGCCGATCGACAGCCCGACGAGATCGACGGCGCCGGTGCCGAGGGTGTCGAGGGTGTCGCAGACGTCCGAGGCCAGATCGGCGATCGTGGTCGGGCCGGCCGGTACCGCCGGCCGACCCCCGGCGTCCTCGTCATCGACGGTCTCCGACCTGCCGGGCAGCGCGTCGGGCAGCGGGGACGCCCCGTGGCCGCGGTGGTCCAGGGCGATGAGACGGAAAGACTCCCCGTCCGGGATGCCGCTGACGGCGTCCTGGAGGGGAGTCCACATGTCCACGGAGGAGCCGAGCGCGCCGAGCAGGACGACGGAGCGGGCGTCCGGACCTTCGTGGCCGGTGATCCGGGAATGCAGGATGGTCATGGCGACCAGCCTACGGAAAAGCGGGGGTGGAGCCGGGCAGACCACCGGACTGACTACCCGGCGGAGGAGGCTGCGGAGGCCTCCGGGGCGGCCGCGGATGAGCAGCGGGAAGATCTCGCCGACGATGACCCAGGTCAGCGGCGCCCAGGTGAAGGTGTAGAAGGCGACGTAGATGCAGAGGAAGCCCACGATCATCATCGGGTCGGCGTCCGACCACAGGCTGTTGATCACGGCGGGCAGGAGGATGGACAGGCCCATGACGGTGCCGTCGAGCAACAGGAGTGTCTTACGGCTGAACTGTCGGCGACCGCGAGATCTGGTGCCCCACCGGCTCCCAGCGCCTCTACGGTCCCCGGGACCCTCGACCAGGTCGCCGAGCAGTCCCGTGTCATCGCCGAGCGGCTTGACGCCTCCGACGACACCCCCGTGAAGATCGTCTGGAAGCCGGTGCTCACAGACTCCGACAACATCCTGTCCGCCATCCTCGAGGCCGGTGCACAGGACAACGTCGTCGGCGTCATCACCTGGATGCACACGTTCTCCCCGGCAAAGATGTGGATCCGCGGCCTCAAGGCCCTGTGCAAGCCGCTGCTGCATCTGCACACCCGGGCCGACGAGCAGATCCCGTGGAGCTCCATCGACATGGACTTCATGAACCTCAACCAGGCCGCCCACGGTGACCGCCACGACTCCCTGTGGTGGAACGCCGTGTAGCAGCGCGTCTCCCAGGGGTTCTGATCCTGAGGGGTACACTCGAGCGGAGCTGACCGGTCCGCTGTGCCCCTCTTCTCCGGGGGAGTACCGCCGGACGGACCGGCCCGACGAGTCAGATGAGCCCCGACGAGATCACAGGAGTGGCCCGAGACCATGGCGTCAATGCAGGAAAGCGGCGAGCTGCTGAAGTGCTCGTTCTGCGGCAAGAGCCAGAAGCAGGTACGGAAGCTGATCGCCGGCCCCGGCGTGTACATCTGCGACGAGTGCATCGAGCTGTGCAACGAGATCATCGACGAGGAGCTCTCCGCCGGCGGCGGTGACGTGGACACCACCGATCTGCCGCACCCGGCCGCCATCACCCGCTTCCTCGACGAGTACGTCATCGGTCAGGATGACGCCAAGCGCACCCTCGCCGTCGCCGTCTACAACCACTACAAGCGGACCCGGGCCGAGTCCTCCGACGCCACCGCCCGCCGCTCCGACGACGAGGTCGAACTCTCCAAGTCGAACATCCTCATGCTGGGCCCCACCGGCTCCGGCAAGACCTACCTCGCCCAGTCCCTGGCCCGGATGCTGGACGTCCCCTTCGCCATCGCGGACGCCACCAGCCTCACCGAGGCCGGCTACGTCGGTGAGGACGTGGAGAACATCCTCCTCAAGCTCCTGCAGGCCGCCGACTTCGATGTCGCCCGCGCCCAGCAGGGCATCATCTACGTCGACGAGCTCGACAAGATCTCCCGGAAATCCGAGAACCCGTCGATCACCCGCGACGTCTCCGGTGAAGGCGTGCAGCAGGCGCTGCTGAAGATCCTCGAGGGCACGGTCGCCGCCGTTCCTCCGCAGGGGGGACGCAAGCACCCGAACCAGGAGTTCATCCAGTTCGACACGAAGAACGTCCTGTTCATCGTGTCCGGCGCCTTCGCCGGCCTGGAGAAGGTCATCTCCGACCGTCGCGGGAAGAAGGGCGTGGGCTTCGGCGCGGAGATCCGCGGCAAGGCCGACGAGGAGAAGGACCCCTTCCGGTTCGTCGAGCCGGAGGACCTGGTGAAGTTCGGTCTCATCCCCGAGCTCATCGGCCGTCTTCCCGTCATCACGCACGTCGGTCACCTCGACTCCGACGCCCTGGTGCAGATCCTCACCGAGCCGAAGAACTCCCTGGTGCGTCAGTACCAGCGCCTCTTCGAGATGGACGGGGTCCGCCTGAGCTTCGAGGAGGACGCCCTCCTCGCCATCGCCGAGAAGGCCCTGGAACGGGGGACCGGTGCCCGTGGTCTGCGGTCGATCGTCGAGTCGATCCTGCTGCCGGTGATGTTCTCCATCCCAGACGACACCGGTACCGGAGAGGTCATCATCACCGGCGACAGCGTGCGTACCGGCGCTGACCCGCAGCTGCTGACCCACGAAGAGGTCGCCGAGCGCGAGCAGCGCTCCGCCTGACGACGGGGCGGGGACTGAGAGGCTCAGTCGTCGTAGAGCGAGCTCAGTCCGTCGTCAGCGGTGTTCACGTCGTCGTCCGCGCCTTCCCGGTAATCCAGGTAGTCGAGGAAGCCGGGTTCAGTGTCCACGGCGACACCGCTCCACGGCGTCACCGGCACCGGACCCGTCTCTTCCCCCTCCTCGGTGGGCGGAGTCGTCGCGGCGTCCTCCTCCCCGGTCGCGGTACTGTCACCGTCCCCGGCGGAGTACAGCGACGCCGAGACAGAACCCGGTGTCATGACTGTGGGGGAGGCGTGGGTGTAGGAACTGCCCTGGTCGGTCGGCATCGACGTGGTGAGGAACGCCAGGACCGTGTCGCAGGCCAGCATCTCCAGCCCGTCGACGGTCGGACCGTAGTCCACGTCGGTGGCGTAGTGGCCGTGGAAGGTCGAACCCTGGGCAGCGGGGAAGGTACACAGTGAGGTGATGAGGACGTAGACGTCCTCGGCGGAGATCCCAGGCCGGAAGGCCCCGAAATCCTGGCCGCGCATCAGCACCCGGTCTATCTGGAGCACCACCGGGGAGGACTCGAGGGTTTCGGGGCGCCCCGTCACGTGGGCGTGGCCCTGGATGTTCTCGGTGAGGATCAGCCGCACGGCGTCCGGGTGGGCGCGGTGGCGCCGGTAGGCGGTGCGTACCAGTGCCCGGACCGCCTCGGCGGGGGAGTAGTCCTCGACGTCCATGTCGGACGGTCGGGGCCACACCAGCCGGAAAGCATAGCGCAGTGCCTCGTCGTAGAGCCCTTCGACATCGGAGAGCAACGGGTGGTCCGCCGGCACCCCGGCGCCGACGGCGATGTCACCGGTGTTCGCCTGCAGGCCGGACCGGACCAGTTCGGGCAGGGCGGTGTCGAGGATCAGCCGGTACTCGTCGATCGAGCAGCCGTAGCGGCGGAAGGTGTCGGGGAGGACCTCGAGGCGTGCGGCGACATCGTTCCAGTCGGAATCGTCGGTGATGACCGGAGTTGCGGGTTGCAGCGTCATGCCGGGCGTTCCTTCCGGGGTCGGCCGATCCGGGGATCCGGGGATTCGGGGGTGCAGGGGGTGCAGGGGGTGCGACGGGAGTGGTTTCACCCCCGTACTGAGTTGTGTCCTTATGTATACGGGCAAATGCCAGACTAGTAGGTCTACTACAGACGGTGGATACACCCGAACCGGTGTCCACCTAAGAGGGGGTGATCCACGGAATGCACTTAGACTGGCGAACGGACAACCCACCGACCCTTCAGGAGTGCCCACCGTGCAATCCACCGCCCCCGTCACCTCCCCTGTCACCGTGACCGTCACCGGCGCCGCCGGACAGATCGCCTACTCCCTTCTCTTCCGCCTCGCCACCGGCGAGGTCTTCGGCCGCGACACCGTAGTAAACCTCAACCTCCTGGAGATTCCCGCGGCCACCACCGCCGCCGAGGGCGTCGCCATGGAGCTGCAGGACGCCGCTTTCCCGCTGCTCGGAACCGTCACCGTCACCGATGACGCCGACGTCGCCTTCACCGGGGCGGACGCGGCCTTCCTCGTCGGTGCCAAGCCGCGGGGCAAGGGTGCGGAGCGCTCCGAGCTGCTCGCCGACAACGGCGGCATCTTCGGCCCCCAGGGCAGGGCCATCGCGGCCAACGCCAACCCGGGCGTCCGTGTCCTGGTCGTCGGCAACCCGGCGAACACCAACGCCGCCATTGCCGCAGCCGCCGGTGGACTGCCTGCCGGTTCAGTCACCGCGATGACGCGGCTGGACCACAACCGTGCCCTGTCCCAGGTCGCGCAGCGGCTCGGGACGCCGGTCTCGGGCCTGCACCGGATGACGGTCTGGGGCAACCACTCCACCACACAGTTCCCGGACATCACCGAGCTCGTCGACGACACCGGACGCTCACTCACCGAGGATCTCGGCGGACTGGAGGGAACCTGGAACACCGAGGAGTTCATCCCGCGGGTCGCCAAGCGTGGCGCGGAGATCATCAGTGTGCGCGGTTCCTCCTCGGCGGCGTCCGCGGCCTCGGCGGCCGTGGACCACATGCGCGACTGGGTCCAGGGCACTCCGGAGGGCGACTGGGTCTCGGTCGTCCTGGCGTCTGACGGCTCCTACGGTGTGCCCGAGGGTCTGATGTGCAGCTTCCCGTGCCGCTCGGTCGACGGGGCCTGGCAGATCGTGCAGGGCCTGGCGCTGTCCGAAGCGCAGCGGGCCCGGCTGGACGCCTCGGTCGAGGAGCTCGCCGACGAATGGTCGACGGTGCAGGAACTCGGTCTCGTGTAGCCTGGGCTGAAGTTTTTTCGGGGCCGAAGGTTCCCTTTTGCGGGGTCTACCCCCTATGGTTGTGATCTATGTCACAGACTTCGCAACTGAATGCCCGTGCCAGCGCCAACCAGGGGGCGGAGACCTACCGCCCTTCCGTGCTCGACCGGATCATCGCCGCCGGGGCCCGCGCCCTCCGCTTCATCCCCGCTCCGCTGCTCTCGGTCTTCTCCCGGACGAACAACGCCGGCGACCGGCTCGACGGTGACGTCGCCCTCTCCCTGCTCACGCTGAAACTCGTCGGCGGATCCGACATTGCCGACCAGGACGCCGTGGACGCCCGACGCAACGTCGACCGGCAGGCCTACCTCGCCGGCTCCTGCGGGACGAAGTCACTGGAGGTCGGCCTCGTCGACCACCGCATCGTCGGCGGCGTCCGCGTGCGCGTCTACACTCCGGCCGGTGCGGCCCGGTGGCAGGGCGGTAGACCGGCGCCGGCCATCATCTACATGCACGGAGGAGGGTGGGCGACCGGATCCCTCGACAGTCACGACTCGACCTGCCGTTTCCTCTGCCGTCGCAGCAGTGTCCAGGTCTATTCGATCGACTACCGGATGGCTCCCGAGCACCCGTTCCCCGCCCCGCTGGAGGACGTCACCACCGTGATCTCGGCAGCCGTGTCCGGACAGATCGCCGAGATCGACCCGGAGCAGGTCATCATCGCCGGCGACTCCGCCGGTGCGCACCTCGCCACCGCGTCCACGCTCTGGCTGCGTGACCGGGGACTGCCGCAGCCGGCCCTGCAGATGCTCTTCGCGCCGGTCGTGGACCTCCGGGAGGTCGACGAGGTGATGGCGACCTACGCGAGCCGCCGCGAATTCCACGACGGTCCGTACATCACCGAAGACCACTTCCGCTGGTACGACAAGGCCTTCGTCAGTGAGCTCAGTGACGAGGAGCGACGGGGTGACCTCGTCTCCCCGATCCTGGCCGAGGACCTGTCCGGCATCGCCCCGGCCTATGTCGCCGTTGCCGGACATGACCCGCTGCGTGACGAAGGTGAGGCCTACGCCGCCCGCCTGGATGAGGCCGGGGTGCCGGTGACGGCGCGTCGACACCGCGGCCTGGTGCACCCCTTCGTGAACTCCAGCGTGATCTGGTCGGGGTCCGGGCGAGCCCTGGATGAGGCGGTCGGTGCGGTGCGGCACGTGCTGAGTATCTGAGCGTCTCCGTCCCCGGCACCACCTACCCCAGGTGGTCGAACTTCGACTCCCACGCGGCGGCGACCGGATTGGCGTCCGCGATGAGGTTGTTGAAACGGTCATTGGAGATCTCCACGACCTCGCCCAGCAACTGCAGGTGCTCCTGCTCCGGGGAGTTCTCCAGCCGGCGCAGACCCTCCGTGACGATCTGACTACGGGAGTCCATCCGGCCCAGGCAGGCGACGAAAGGCATCCCGAACCGCTCCCGGTACTGGTCAGAAAGGTCCCGGAGCTGCTCCTGCTCCACATCGTCCATATCCTCCAGGGCGAGCGAGCCGGCGAACCCCGACTCGCGCCTCAGAGCGTCCTCGTCGAGCAGGAGATCAGCCATCGACGGGTAGTCGTGGATCAGAGCATCCTGCTGCTCGCGCGGGGCGGTGAGCACGGCGTCCTGCACCGCATCGCGCAGGTCCTGGACCGTGGCGAAGGGGCCGACGGCATGGGCGCGCTCCAGCGGCCACGTCGCATTGTTGAACAGCGGTGAGAAGGTGCGCAGGAAGGACGCCTGATCCATGGCGTTGACGTCCTCCAGAGTGAGCATCCGGCCCGCCGCATCGCGGGTGACGTCGGGGGACGGGCGGCGTCCCACATGGAAGAACAGCAGGTTCAGCACGATCGCGGCGATCGAACCGGTCGTCACACCCGAAGCGAAGAAGACCTGTGCCCACTCCGGGAAGACTTCGGCGATGCCCGGCTTGAACGTCACCAGCATGCCCAGACCCATCGAGATCGTGAGGATCGTGGCATTGCGCGTGTCCGTCAGATCGACCTTGCCGAGCGTCTGGATACCGACCAGCGCCACATTGGCGAACAGTGCCATACTCGCCGCACCCAGCACCGGGGAGGGGATTGCGGCGACGATCGCGCCGGCCTTCGGGATCAGACCGATGACGATCATGAGGACGCCGGCCGCCGCGACGACCCACCGCGACCGTACACGGGTCATGCGCACCAGACCGACGTTCTGCGCGAAGCAGGTGTAAGGGAAGGAGTTCATCACGCCGCCCAGGGTGGTGGACAGGCCGTCGGCCCGCAGCGCGCGGGCGATGTCCTCCTTGGTGGTGCGGCGTCCGACGATCTCGCCGGCAGCGAAGACGTCTCCGGTGGACTCCACCATCGTGATCAGCATGACGATGATCATCGAGATCGCGCCGGTGAGCACGAACTCCGGGGCGCCGAAGTAGAAGGGGGTCGTGAAACCGACCCAGTCGGAGGTGCCCACGTCATCGAAGCCCGTGTCGCCGAAACCGAAGGCGACGGCGGTGCCGATGACCAGGCCGACGAGGATCGACAGGGTACCGAGGAAGCCCTTGAAGAAGCGCTGCATGACGATGATGATCGCCAGCGTGAGACCGGCGTAGGCCAGGTCCTTCGTCTCCGGGGCGCCTTCGGCGTAGTTCGTGAAGTCGTTCGCGGCGACCGAGAGCAGCGTGATGCCCATTGTCGTCAGCACCGTGCCGATGACCACCGGCGGGAAGAACCGGATGAACTTCGCGAAGTACGGGGCGGCGAGGAAGGTGAAGATGCCCGAGATGATGATCGAGCCGTAGATCGCCGGGAGGACGCCCACCCCGCCGTCCTCGTTGACGGCCAGGCCGATCGCCACGATCGGTGCGACGGCCGTGGTCGTCACACCCTGGATGATCGGCAGGCGCACACCGACCTTCCAGAAACCGACCGACTGGATCAGTGTGGCGATACCGCAGGTGAACAGGTCGGCGTTGATGAGATGGATCGTCGTCTTCGCGTCGAGATTCAGCTGGCCGGCGATGAGGAGCGGGACGACGACGGCGCCGGCGTAGAACGCGAGGAGGTGCTGGACGGACAGGACCGCGAGCTTGCCGGCGGGCGGGACCTGGTCGACGGGATGCTTCTGCTGGGCCGGAGGGGCGTAGGTGGTTGTGCTCATGCAGGTTCTTTCCGTGCAGGTTCTTTCCGGGAAACGTCAACGGTCCGAGGTTTGATCGAGGTCAGTGGATGTCTGATCGATGCCGATCGATGTCAGATGGACCGGGGTACCGACACAGGGTAGTCCGCCGGTAGGGGCGGCCTGGAATCGTGGGGTGCTTCACATGTTCTGTGACCTGCACGTCGCGCTTTCTCATGTCATCGCCCCTCTTATGTCCGGATGTAGTGCTGAGGGGTCGTTTTCGCTGGGGCTGAGCGACCTGTCGGCACTACTTCCGGACAAGGGGGCCCGGGTTGAAGGGCAGCCCGGGTTGAAGGGCAGCCCGGGGAGAGAACAGCCCGGGAAGACAGCAGCCCGGGAAGACAGCAGCCCGGGTTGAAGGGCAGCCCGGGAAGACAGCAGCCCGGGAAGACAGCAGCCCGGGGAGAGAACAGCCCGGGAAGACAGCAGCCCGGGACGGGGGCTTGTAGGGCGCGCCGTGCTCCGCTTCACTGGACGGCGGGGCGGGTGAGATGTCTTTCGCCGACAACTGAACAGATCCGGGAGGGGATCACACAACATGGGGGAGAAACACCCGACCACAGGGGAGAGTCTGCGACAGTGGTGGCGGCGCGCCGCAGACGAGAAACGACTGCCTCCGGGCAATGGACCGGAACACACCCGGCGGATACTGCCGAGCAGACTCCCGTTCCGGCGTAAGGAAGCGATGGACTCCGGGACAGTGACCCGTCACAAGCTTGACCGGTTGTATGTCGAGGTCGCCCGCGGCGTCCTCTTCCTGGAGCTCGGGCCGGAGACACCGCGGCAGGTGACCGGTGATCATCCCGGAGAGTTTCTGGTGGACATCATCACCCGTGCCAGGGCGCAGTGGCTGCGGCACCGCGACCTCGTCACCGGATCGTGGGCCGCCGCCGCATTCCACGGACTCCTCTACTGGGCGGACTCCGCACCGGTGCTGTTGCTCACCGACAAGTCACATCGTCATACCGGAGGCGGCGACGGTACCGGGAAGGCACGGCTGCGTCCGGTGATACGGCGGTGGCCGGCCTGCCTGACCCGCGAGACCGTCTGTCCTGATCCGAAATTGCCGGAGCTGCGGTGCGTCACCGCTCCAGTGGCTGCAGCCCAGTGCCTGAAGTCGGTGTTCATGCGGTCGCACCACTGGGTTGTCCCGGAGGTCCCCGGGCTGACCGATGTACAGGTGCGTGCGGTGCAGCTCATCGACGCGTTCCTCCAGTGCACCACGGTCACCGTCGACGAGATCATGCATGCGTGCCGAGGACTGGTCTCTGCACGCAAGCTCAGGGAGGTGCTCCCGCTGGTCGATCCGGGTGCGCAGTCACCCCGCGAGACCCTGCTCCGACTGGTTGTCCGGGACATACTGCCCGACGGTCACCGCTGGACCTCGCAGGTGCGGCTGGACCTGCCCACGGAGACCTGGACCGTGCTGGACCTGGCGTGTGCCTCGCTGAAGGTGGCGCTGTACTACGACGGTTCCACACACCAGGACGCCGGTCAGAACCAGAAAGACATCGATCAGCTCCAGGAACTCAAGGATCTGGGCTGGGAGGTTGTCCGGGTGGACGCGGCACTGTTCGCCGACCGCAGACGACTGCTCCGACTGGTGTCAGGTGCGATTTCCAGGGCAGCCGCAGTTGCTGCGGCGGCTGCTTAGATTCTCTGTCCGGAAGTAGTGCTGAGGAGTCGGTGGCGGCATCCTCGTGTCCGGAAGTAGTGCTGAGGAGTCGGTGGCGGCATCCTCGTGTCCGGAAGTAGTGCTGAGGAGTCGGTTCTGCCGGGGCGGAGTGACCTGTCGGCACTACTTCCGGACATGTGGGGTGGCGGAGCACCCGGATCATCACATGAAGCCGTCACACGCCCGGATCGTGGGTTTCATCGTGCACTGCAGCAGACATGAGGCAGTATGGGAGGACATCGGGACTGTTCTCCGGGTTCACCCTCACGTTCACGGACCCCGGTGCCGGCGACGTCCGCACAGTCGCCTTCACGGTCGTCTGCGTGCTCGACGGCACCGTCGCCAGTACCGTCGACAGTGTCGGCATTTTGCCGGTGGGCGTCGTCTGCGGCACTCTGAACAAGTTGGGCGTGGGCTACGGCGTGCAGATCGCGACGCTGTACTCTTCCCCCAGGATCGTCCTGAACCTGCTGTAGCGAGAAAGGCTTCCGTGGCACCTCACGTCGGACACGGCCAGACCGTGGCCAAGATCATCCTCTTCGGGGACCATTCCGTGGTCTACGGGCACCCCGCCATCGCGATGCCGCTGCGCACGCTGCGCATGATCGCGCGCGTCGAGCCCACGGACGGTCCAGGCACCCTCTCCGGCCTGGGCTGGACCGGTCCTCTCAGCGATGCTCCGGCCAGGTTCTCCAGTATCGTCAAGGCCGCAGAGGTCGCCGCAGCCTTCGCCGGTCACCCCGGTGCCGGCCTGAGCATCACCACGGAAGCGGAGTTCCCCCCGGAGCGTGGCCTCGGTTCGTCCGCTGCAGCCGCCGGTGCGGTCATCCGTGCAGTCCTCGACGCCTTCGACGCGCCGGCCACCCCGCGCGAGCTCTTCGATCTCACCCAGGAAGCCGAGACAGTCGCCCACGGGCGTCCTTCCGGTCTGGACGCTGTCGCCACCTCGGCGCAGACCCCGGTCCATTTCCAGGCGGGCCAGGCCACGGACCTGGAGTTCAGCCCGGACGCGTGGATCGTCATCGCCGATTCCGGTGTCGAGGGCTCCACGCGGGAGACCGTGGGACATGTCCGTGCACGCTTCGAGGCGGAGCCGGACGTGATCACGGCGCTGCTCAACCGGCTCGGCGAGATCACCGACGAGGTTGTCGTCGATCTGCGCACCGGTGACGTCCAGGGCATGGGTGCCCGGATGACGGAGGCGCACGGCATCCTGGGCGAGCTCGGAGTGAGCAACACCCAGCTGGATGCGCTGGTCGCCGCGTCCCTCGGGGCCGGTGCCCTGGGTGCGAAGCTCACCGGCGGCGGACGCGGTGGTTGCGTCATCGCCCTGGCCGCCACGGAAGAGGACGCCGAGCGCGTCGAGAAGGCACTGGTGGACGCCGGTGCCCGGGGAACCTGGGTCCATGCCCCTGCCACCGGACAGATGGCCGGGGAGGTCCTGCAGTGACAGATGCCACCAGCCCGGCGACTGCGACAGCACACGCGAATATCGCGTTGATCAAGTACTGGGGCAAAGCCGACGACGCACTCATCATCCCGGTGACCTCGTCGCTGTCGCTGACCCTCGACGCGCTGTACACGACGACGACCGTCCGCTTCGGCATCGAGGGGGACGCAGATACCGCGACTCTCGACGGCGAGGTCGTCACCGGTAGGGCCTACGACAGGATCGTGGACCTGCTCGACCTGGTGCGTGAGCGCGCCGGGATCACCGACCGGGCCGAGGTCATCTCGGTGAACACCGTGCCGACCGCCGCCGGGCTGGCCAGTTCCGCCTCCGGGTTCGCCGCCCTGGCCGGGGCGGCCGCCTCCGCCGCGGGCCTGGACCTGTCGGACCGTGAACTGTCGCGTCTGGCGCGGCGGGGTTCCGGGTCGGCGTCGCGCTCGATTTTCGGTGGGCTGGCCGTGTGGCACGCCGGCACCGACGACGAGTCCTCCTACGCCGAACCGGTCGCGGATCCGACCGGTCTGTCCGGGGATCTGGCCATGGTCGTGCTGGTCCTCGATGCGGGGGAGAAGTCAGTCTCCTCCCGTGAGGGGATGCGTCGGACGGTGCAGACCTCGCCGGACTACCGGTCGTGGGTCGAGGAGCATGCCGGGCATCTGGCGTCCGCCATGGAGGCGGTGCGGCAAGGCGACCTGGAGCGTCTCGGTGCCGTCGCCGAGGAAAACGCCGCCGGAATGCACGGCACCATGGCGTCGGCCGTGCCGCCGGTGGAGTACGTCACCGACCAGTCCCGTGCCGCGCTGGGTGCGGTGAAGGCGCTGCGTGAGGAGGGACTTCCGGCATGGGCGACGATGGACGCCGGCCCGAACGTCAAAGTGCTGACCCGTGCCTCCGAGGCGGAGCGGGTGGACGCGCGGCTGCGCGAGATGCTCGCCGAGGTCGCTCCGCAGCTGGGCACCGTCGTGGCCTACTCGGGCCCCGGCCTGGAGATCACCCGACCCGACTCCCAGGAGGCCAACTGATGAGCGGACTGTTCACCCGTGCTGTCACCGAGGTGCGGGCACCCGGCAAGCTCTATATCGCCGGTGAGTACGCCGTGGTCGAACCCGGCTACCCGGCGGTGCTCATCGCCGTGGACCGCTACATCACCGTGCGGGTCAGCCCGGCGTCCGCGGACACCGGCCACATCACCACCGACCAGAACGCGGGCAGTCACCTGGAGTGGTACCGGCAGGGCAGTGACATGCTCATCGAGCCGGACCAGGACCAGTTCAGCTTCGTGCTGGCCGCGGTAAGGATCGTGGAGGAGGCGGCGGTCGCCCTCGGCGTCCCGCTGCAGGTCTTTGACCTGGACATCACCAGTGAGCTTGACGATGACTCGGGCCGTAAGTTCGGCCTGGGGTCCTCCGCCGCGGTGACCGTGGCGACGGTGCGGGCGTTGTGCGCGCACTACCGGCTGAAGCTCACGCTGATGGAGCAGTTGAAGCTGGCCCTGCTGGCGAGCATCGAGGTGCAGCGGTCGGGGTCCGGCGGCGATGTCGCGGCCTCGATGTTCGGCGGCTGGATCGCCTACACCTCTTTCGACCGGGAGTGGGCCCGGGAGCAGCGGGCCGGGCGTCCGCTTCTTGAGCTCGTGAGGTCGGAGTGGCCGGGACTGTCGGTGCGTCCGCTGACGCCGCCGGAGTCGCTGCGGCTGCTGGTGGGTTGGACCGGCTCACCGGCGTCCACCTCCCGTCTGGTCGGGGATGTGCAGTCCAACAAGCGGGGGGATGCCGCGTGGTCCTATGCCGGCTTCCTGGCGGACTCGCGCGACTGTGTGGAGTTCTTCGTCAAGGCACTGGACGCCGCGGACACACAGGGGGTGTTCGCCGGGATCCGGCGCAACCGTGCCCTGCTGCGCGAGCTCGGCGAGCACACCGGCACGACCATCGAGACGCCGACGCTGCGTCGACTCATCGAGTCTGCCGAGGGCCACGGTGGGGCGGCGAAGACCTCGGGCGCCGGTGGTGGGGACTGCGGCATCGTGCTCATCGGGGAGGACGCCGACATCGACGGCCTGCTGGCAGTGTGGGAGCGGGCGGACATCCGCCTGCTGAACCTGCACCAGCATCGACCGGACCGGGGGAACTGACATGGCGATCTCACGGGACACTCTCGGGGGAGGACGCAAGGACGAGCATGTCCGGCTGGCTGAAGAGCTGCGGGAACTCCGCGATGCCGGTGTGGTGCGTGGTGTTTCTCCGCACGGCGTGTGGGATGACGTGCGCTTCATGCACCACTCCTTCCCGGGCGGGTCATTCGACGGGGTCGCGTTGGAGACCTCGGTGTGCGGGCGTGACTGGGCGGTGCCCTTCTACATCAATGCGATGACCGGTGGGTCGGAGAAGACCGCGCTGATCAATGCTGACCTGGCCCGGGCCGCTGCGGCGACCGGGGTGGCGATGGCGACCGGGTCTGCGTCCCCGGCGCTGAAGGACCCGTCGCTGGCGCATTCCTTCGCCGTGGTGCGGGAGAATGCTCCTGACGCGTTCCTGTTCGCCAATGTCAGCCCGGAGATGACGGTGGAGCAGGCGCGGGACGCCGTCGGCTTCCTCGACGCGGATGCCCTGCAGGTGCACGTGAATCCGGCGCAGGAACTGGTCATGCCCGAGGGTGACCGGGACTTCAGCGGCTGGCTCGACCGGCTGTCGGACATCGTCGACGGGGTCGATGTGCCGGTGGTGGTCAAGGAGGTCGGCTTCGGGCTGTCGGCCCGGTCTGTCGCCGAGGTCGTGAAGCGCGGTGTGCGCACGATCGATGTCAGTGGTCGCGGAGGGACGAACTTCATTGACATCGAGAACCGGCGTCGGGAGAAGCAGGAGTACGCCTACCTCTCCGGGTGGGGTCAGACCGCGGCGGAGTGTCTGTTGGATCTGCAGGCGTCTCCGGTGACTGTGCCGGGTGGAGCGTCGCGTGATGGGGCGGCGACCGGGGAACCGGTGCAGGTGATCGCGTCCGGCGGAGTCTCGACGCCGCTGGACGTGGTGCGTGCCCTGTCATTGGGTGCCTCAGCGGTGGGTGTCTCCGGACACTTCCTGCATGTGCTGATGACCGACGGGTTGGATGCGCTGATCGACGAGATCACCGAGTGGATCGCCCAGGTCCGCACCCTGATGACGCTGCTGGGTGCTGACTCTGTGGCGGAGCTGCGGCAGGTTGATGTGCTGGTGACCGGCACGACCGCCGAGTTCGCCCGGCTGCGTGGGGTGGATCTTGAGGGGCTCGCGCGACGAGGAATGTGACGCTTGAGCGTGCCGGGGGAGCGGGCGGGCCAGTGCGACGCTGCCCTGCGCCCCCGTTATAGGGTGGTTTTTCCTGTCGTGGGTTCTGGAAACCGCACCTCGGGTGGGTTTTCCGTGGTATTGCCCCCGAATTTCACCCTCACCCCGGGGTGTTCCTGTCGTATATGGTGGTGATCACCCCCGAGGGAGAACTCCGGAGGTGGGAAGATACCGTGCCGCGGTCAGCGGCACGGAAAGTGGGTTGAAGGGATCGAGAACTCGGTCTCTGCGCATTGAGCCGCTCATGTTTCGTGCCGGTGGCCGCGGCACTGTCATGTCCGGATGGGATGGGTCCGCGCCAGGGCCCGCTACGCTGAGGCAGATGACCACGAACTTCTGGACTGTGTCCGACCTGCACCTCGGTCACCGGCTGGTTGCTGACCTGCGCGGGTTTGCCGACACCGGGCAGCACGACCGGGTGGTGCTCGACCATCTGCGTGAGGTTCCGGAGGACAGCGTCCTGCTGTGTCTGGGGGACATCTCCGTGCGCAAGGACGCCTACGCGCTCGCCCGTCTCGCTGAGTTGAAGGCGGAGAAGAATCTCACGATGTGGCTGATCCCCGGCAACCATGATCGGGTCCACCCGATGTTCGGGTGGGATTCCGTGGCGGAGTGGACGCCGTGCTACCGGGAGATCTTCGACGTGATCGCCCTGGACCTGCAGGTCCGGATCGGACGCTGGCAGGTACTGATGACGCATATTCCCCGGGCGACGGGGAAGGACGCGGTCCCTGACCCACATCAGACACCGCTGTTGGCCCGGTGGGCGGGACGTGAGGGGTTCGACTGCACGGTCCACGGGCACACGCACTCGTCGGTGCCGGTGCGGCGCAAGCATGTCAACCTCAGTCTGGAGGCGACGGGGCTGGCCCCGGTTTCGCCGGAACGGTTGGAGGAGTTGGTGGGGCAGGCGGTGCGCTACAGGGGATAGGGGGTTACAGCAGTGCCTTGGCGCGTGAGAGGTGCTCTGTGACCTTCGCGCCGGCGCGGCTGATGCCGAAGACATTGAGGACGCCACGTCGGATCTCGGCGTCCGGAACATCAGCGCCGGCCGGCTGTCGGGCGGCGATGATGCGCCAGGCGTTGGCGATCTCCACCGGGCTGATGTCCGTGAAGTCGCGGCCGGCGGTGTGGTTGGCGCCGGTGGGCCGGAACTCCCGCCAGGTGGCGGGGTCGATATCGGTGGGCCAGACGAAATCGTCGGCGTCGATGATGAGGTCGAGCTGACGTAGCTGCCGGGCGACCTGCTGCTTCTTCTTCGCACCGCAGCGTGACATGCCGAAGGAGCGGACGGTCAGCGTGACGAGCCGGTCCAGACTGACCGGCCCCTCGAACTCGGCGATCTCGGCGGCGACACCGCGGACCTGCATCTTGGCGTCCTTCTTCGGTAGCGCGTCGATGGTCTCGGGACCGCCTGTGATGACGATCTCCCAGGGTTCGTACTCGTAGCGTCCGGTATCACCGACGGTGGGGGAGGATGTCACAGGGCGGGGTGATGGTGCCGTGGTGGTTGCCACTACGGGAGCCTGAATCGAGGACGAGGATGAGGACGAGGAAGAGGACGCGATCGGGGTCGGGCCCGGTGCAGGGACGGGTGCAGTGAGCTCGGTCTTCGTGGCGTATGCGGAGAGGAGTCCGGTGCGTCGGGTCTTCGCCTCGGCGGCTCCGGTCGTGTCTCCCAGCAGTGTGAGCAGTCGGACGGAGTAGTCGGAGGTGCGTACGGCGTCGAGGTCGGAGAGCTCGTCATTGTGGGCCCAGCGGTTGCGCATGATGCGCAGTTCATTGGCGACCGTGCTGACCTGACGCAGGTTGTCGTCGAAAGGGTAGCCGAGGCTGCCGAGGCGTTCGGTGAGCATGCGCAGCTGACACTGCAGGTCGGTACGGGAGTAGCTGTGCCGGCTGCGGCCTTTCGCCCGGTCGAGCTCGGCGAGGACGGTGGTCCAGGGCAGGCCGTTTGTCCCACCGAGGTGTGTCGCGAGTCGGGCGCCGATGAGCGGGTCCAGTCGTTGGGTGAGCGCGGTGAGCAGTTCCGAGACTGCTGCGGTGGGGGAGGAATCTGCGTTCAATTGCACTTGTCGATTCTACATCATCCTGCAGGGGTTCAACATAATAGATGTACGCGCGACTAGGTGCGGTAATATTTCCCGTATTCCACGAAGCCACTATGGTCGGGGAATAGCCTCTTGGCGGTCTTGTTGTATGTTCTCTTCAGATTGTCTCTTAGTGCTGTTTTCGAGCCTGCCGGAACGAGAATGGCAACAAAAGGAATTCTCTTCGGCTTCCCTCGTAGTACCGATTCTTCGATAAGTTTCTTCAGCTCGGCAGGATCTCCGTCATCGTAGTCCAGATCGAGGCTGGGGAAGGGTCCAGACTGACTCTGTGGCAGGCGACCTGAGATGAAGTACCCTTCCTGGGCCTGCAGTCTCTGGTTTGGCATGTTCGAGCTGACGATAAAAGGCTTCTTGAGAGATATTCCAGCCTCGAGCGTTGCACTTTCCGGAAAAGTAGAATTCCTCCTGATGTGTGATTCACCTATTGTTTTGAAAGCGGTCTGCGGTAAACTCCCTTCTTTAGACTCCCTGTACCAGTCAATATTTATAGCAAGAAGTAAACCGCTGGTATCTCTGGTGGTCTGGCAATTCCTGTCCCTGCCGGTACGCGAATCCTTGCTCTTTGCGTTCTCAGTTGCGAACCATAATGCTGTCATTGGATTGCTTGTTACGTCGATAAGTCGCGTCGGGGCCCCGAAGTGCTGGAGATCTGTTAAGAGCTGCAGGTCGTCGACGGGTTGGCCACCGGAAATTCCAAGCCCCCAAGATCGGGCTTCTTCGAGGATAGACTTTTCCTTCTTCCTCATGCTGTTTTCGCTCAAAGATTCATTGACGCCTTCGAGGTGGCGGTGGAGAGTTGACTTTACTGTATGGTTCGCGTTGCTGAACCCTCGCCATGCAAATCTGTGTGAGGTGCTATGTGTGCTCAACTTGGCGATTGTCTTCATGATATCCGTTGGAGACTTGGCGTTGCCGTAGTACCATCCGGAATTCTTCCATTCCTGAGCAATTTGTGGCACAGGTCATCCCCCTTGCCTGGAACACAGTTCCAAGTAGTTGGCGAATAGAATCGCCAGGCGTTCGCGATCGGTCGACAGTGGATGGTCGGCGCCGAAGGCCTTGTCGACAACGAGATCGAGAGCATCGTGAGCCATGATCAGCTCGGAGTCCATCGTGTTCGGGTCGTATGCCTTGGCGAGACTGCGGTCCGGGTGCAGGGCACGGGCTGCGCGGACACCCTGTCCAGCGGCGATAATCGCAGCCCGGGTCTTCCCGTCGAGATCAGGAACGGGGAAGGTGTTCCAGGTGAGAGTGTTGGAGAACCGGAGGTCAGACTTCATCCGTCCACCGACGGCCTTCTGCCAGGTGATGAACATGGAGGAGGAGATGAGGGCGAAGGCGAGCCCACTGGGGTCTTTCACCGAGAAAGCGGAGTCACTGGCGATGGTCTCAGCAGAGAGCTGCTCAGCGGTGAAATAAGGGCGGGTCTCACTCACGACCCTGGGAATGCAGAGATAGTCGGTAGAGGCTGGCCGACGTTCCTGGAACAGCCACGGGGTGGCAGCGGACTCTTGGGTCGCCTTCTTCAGACTCTTGAGGCGGAACTCACGAACCGCGGCAACACGTTCCTTCAGAAGTGGTGACCGGGAGATGTCCTTCGGATCTGCTCCCTCCATCCAGAGGCACCAGCGGTTCAGTCCGCGGACCAGCTCCCGGGATCCGACGAAGGGTCGGAGATACTTCGCGGCGACGGGGTCCGCAGCGACGACGGCGTACTCCGTGGTCTCGACAATGAGGTGACCGTTGTCAGTAGGTTGGCATCCCTTCACCGCAGGTGTCATCACCGGTGACAACGGCTTACTCGCCTTCTTCACCAGTACCCGTGGTCCGTCCACCAGGTACGCATTGATCCCGGTGGTCAGCGGCACCTCGTGCGGCGCACCCTTCTGGAAGGCATAGTCCCAGAGGCGCTGCTCGACTGTGGCAGCCATCGCAGCGTTGAGCTCAGCATCCTGAACCTGGTCAATGGACCTTTGGGTGGGCTTCTTCACCGCCACCGGATTCCGGGTGAAGCCGACGATCACGCAGTGCACCGCCGCCTGGCCGGGAGCATCAGAATCCCAGGCGAACGTACGGTGCGCGAACTTGATGTCCCACCCCTCCCGGTACAACGGGCCGAACAAGGCAGGCACCGGCTGGCCCTGGGTGATGGAGTTCGTCGTCACGAAAGCGAAATCGCCGGTGCGATCAGCCAACAGATCCTTGGTCTTGGCGTGCCATCCGGTGACGTAGTCTAGATAGCCGTCGTAGTCCTTTCCCCACACCTGCTTCATGTCCGCAGTCTGCTCGGAAGTCTTCGTGTACTGCCCGACAAAAGGTGGATTGCCGAAGACGTAGAGCCTCCTAAACGAATCTGGGACGACATTATGCCAGTCAGTGCGTAGTGCATTGGCGCACACGATCTCCGGGGTCTCCTCGATGGGGAGGCGGACAACATTCTCACCCCAGGCCTGGTTGCACAGGTGGTCCACGAGGAGCATCGCAGTGGAAGCGACTTTCGCCGGCCACGGGTTTATCTCGATACCGAAGAACTGGCGCATGGAGAGCTTCGAGCTGCGTAGGACATCATCGCCGAACTCGATGGATGCGCTGGTCAGCTCCGCGTACCGGCGCCGGACATCAGTGATGTCCTTGACCTTCTCTCTGCCTGGAATCATGGAGGGTGATGAGCTCCTTCAGCTCCGAAGTCTCCAGCTCGTCAGCACGGGTGAGGATCTCGAACTCCAGACCGCGCAGATGCTTGTACGCCTGGATGAGGAAGTTGCCGCAGCCACAGGCCGGATCCAGGAACTGCAGCGACGCCAGCTCATCCTGAATCTCCAGCAGTGCCTCGCGGTCGTCGTAGACGTCCTCGAACTTCTGCCGGTACTCGTCGAGGAACAGGGGCTCGATGACCTTCTGGATGTTCTCCTCGGAGGTGTAGTGCTCACCCATCTCCCGCAGCTGCGCCGGATCCACCAGCTGCTGGAACATGGCACCGAAGATGTCCGGATTGACCTTCGCCCAGTCGAAGTCCCCGGCCTCCATGACCTGCTGACGGAAGTCCTCGTTGAGCTGCGGAAGCTCCACCCGTTCCCGGTACATGCCATCGATCCGGCGGAAGTCCTCGAACTCGGTGCCGGCATACCGGCCCTTCCGCTTCTCGCCCGGGGCGACCAGACAACCGTCAAGCTCCGGATCACAGAGCACCCCGAACAGTTCGGTGAGCTTGGCATGGATGTTCCCACCGGTGGTGTGGTGCAGTACCCAGTTCTGGAACGTGTTGGTCGGCCACATCCGGGTGTCGTCGCCGAAGAAGAGGAACAGCAGACGCACCAGCAAGGATGATGCGCTGTCGGTCGAGACATCGGCATCCAGCAGAGTCTGGTTCATCCGCTTCATGTGACCCGACGCCTGCTGTGACCGACGCACGGCCTCGTCATTGAAGGCCTTGGCCATCCGGGCCTGGATCTCGGTGATTCCGATCCGCTCGCCGACCTTCAGCTCGATCATTGCCAGTCGACGAGCCAGATCATCGTGCTGCTCCTCGTTCCCCACCGTGTAGTGGTGGTGCAGCAGCCGCTGGTTCGTTGCCGCTGTTGCGCCACTGCGCGGCCAGCGCCACGACTGGTGTGTGCCGTCAGTGAAGATGATCAGCCGCACTGCAGAGAACTGCCGAACCTTGTCATCGACAGACCGCTGGAGAGTGACCGAGGGGAGCGAGGTGGAACGGACAACCCAGACCGTAAGACCATCCTGGCTGGCAACCGGTTCTGCGGTGACCTCCGGTTCCCTGGTACCGCCGACGGTGATCCGCTGGACGGACACCGGCTTGAGCGACCGCGGCGCCTGGTCCCAGCCGAGCTCCTCGAAGAGTTCGGTGAATTTGCCCTTGTCGACGAAATTCATGAAGTCGGTCATCAGTTCACTCCCATGCTGGCCACGATGTGGATGGATTCGTTGGTGCTGTCGCCGTCGGCGACGAGAAGTCCGAGCTCATGAAGCTCGGCGAGGGTGTTGAGAAGCTCGCCGTCCCGGGCACCGCGGCGACGGGCACTGCGCAACTGCGAGGTCGCCGTGGACTTCAGCGGCTTCTTGTAGAGAGCGTCCAGTGCATCGAGCTGACGCCGGGTGTGGGCACCGTCCAACGTCAGTTGGCCCAGTCGGTTCCACAGGATCTTCCGCTCACCCCGCAGCCGGCCGGAGGCGTTGATCTCAGTACGCAGTGCCCCGGTGACCAGATCCCGGACCAGATCGTCATGGTCGTCACGTCCCGGCAGTGCCGGAGTCTCCGGAGTGCAGTAGAAGCGGTTGAGCGCCTCATGGCCGGTCAGCAGCGTGCGGCTACCGTCGTCCCCGGCGAAGCCGTAGCTCTCGCCACCGGAATCCGTCGCCGTGAAGCAGACGATGCCGTCGTTGTCCTTCTCTTCCCGGAGCGGCCGGGTGGCATCGATGAGATCCGGCAGGTTCTCGATCTTCTCCTGCAGCTGCGGCATGTCCGTGGTGGCCTGGTTCCAGTACTCGAACGCCCGGGACCCGGCGTCCACGTCCTCCCCGGCCTGCTCGTCCGGCAACGTGCCCTGGAACAGATCGGAGATCTTCTGCGTCTCCTCCTCGGTACCGAAGAACTGCTCGTCGGACCCGAACGTGGCGGCATTCTGCGCCAGACGCTCATGGATACGGTTGCGCAGGTTGAGCACGTCCTCAACCTGGCCATGCGCGATCGTGTAGACGAGGACCTCGTCCGCGGTCTGACCGACACGGTCGACACGGCCGGCGCGCTGGATCAGTTTGATGATCGCCCAGGGCATGTCGAAGTTGATGATGACGTGGGCGTCCTGCAGGTTCTGGCCCTCGCTGAGTACGTCGGTGGCGATGAGAACCCGGATCTGGTCCTCCTCCGCCACCGAGGCCGTCTTCTCCCCGGGCTGCAGGTTCGTGTTCGGGGAGAACCGACGGGCCAGGTCCGTCGGATCCTTCGTCTCACCGGTGGCGGCCTCGACCCGGGTGATGCCGAGGTGGCGCAGGGCGTCCCTTAGGTAGTTGGCGGTGTCCTTGTACTCGGTGAAGATGAGGACCTTGTCCCGAGCATGCGTGGTGGTCAGAACTTCGGCGAGCTTGCGGACCTTGGAATCGACCTCGACGCTCCACTGGCCGTACCGGTCGAGCAGCCCGTTGATGGCGTCCGTGTCCTCCTTCAGTGCACGGGCCAGCTTGTCGGTGAACAGGTTCGGCGTCACCCAGGTGACACCACGGGGCCGGAGCTCCTGCAGACGTGCGTAGTCGTCGGCGCTGTCCTCGCCCTGAAGGCTGAGCAGTGCTTCCTCGTCCGTGGCGTCCTCCGACAGGGTCGCCGGATCCAGGGTTCCCGCCGGCAGCGGCAGGCCCTGCTCCAGCGCATAGAGGAAGAGGTTGTTACGCCGACGGTGCCGCCGCAGGGACAGCTGGAACGAGTACCCGCAGGAGGACAGTCGCTTGTAGAAGTTGGTGCGGACGAAGCCGGCGACCTGGCCGCGGGAGTTCTCGAAGTTCTCGATGATCGTCGTTGTCTCCGCGTCTGCGAGCCGTTTGGCGTCCGGGTGGAAGTAGTCGGCCAGCCCGTAGCGGGGGAGCCGGAGATGGTCGAGGACGTCGAAAGTGCCGTCATCCGTCATCAGTGCAGCCGGATCACCGACGTCGAAGGTGTGCTCGACCGGGATCGCCCGGCGCGTCGGGAATGTGAAGCGCTTGCCCGGATTGCCCTGGGCATCGGAGTACTGCAGGTACCTGTTGCCGTTCTCGTCGGTCTGCGCGTAGTTGTTCACCACGAAACTGCGGGTCCGGCGGACCAGGTGCTCGCCCATGAGCCGCTTCCAGTCCTCGGCCTCCTCGGACTTCCGGAACGCGGCAAGCGTGGTGGGGGAGACCTCCAACCGATCCGCGAGCTTCGGGTCGCGCTGCAGGGCGAAGGTCGGGGCCAGCCCGAGCTCCTCGTCATCGTCGAGGTAGAGGCCCAGCTGGTTGGCGACGTCCGTGTACCGGATGTTGTACGGCGTGGCGGTGAGCAGCAGGACCTTGGTCTCGTTCTCGTGCAGGTAGGACTGGACCGCCTGGTAGGTCTGGGTGCCGTCGTTGCGCAGCGTGTGCGACTCGTCGATGATCGCGAAGCGGTAGCGGGGCAGCTCCGGCAGCTCCCGGTGCGCCATGGAGTAGGGAACGACGTGACCGGGCAGGTCATACTCCTTGAGATGCTGCTTCCACATCGTCTCCAGGTTCTTGGGACAGATGATCAGCGGCGCACCGTAGTCCTCGTGGAGGACCTGGGCGACGGCGATCGCGGTCAGCGTCTTTCCGAGACCGACAACGTCACCGAGCATGGTGCCCCGGCGGTTCTGCAGGCGGGCGGCGAGCGTCTTCACCGCCGTCTTCTGGTATGGGAGCAGGAGATTCTCCATGGCCGGGTCGAGCCGGTACTGGACCAGGCCGGCGCGGACATCACGGGACATGACGTAACAGACCTTGAGGAAGACCTCGTACGGGCTACGGGGAACCGGTGCCGCCCAGGACTCCTCGATGATCCGCAGAACCGCGTCATCGACCGGCAGGGACCACCGGTCCTCCCAGAGATCCTGGAACCAGCCGCTGACCTTGGTGGCGGCGTCCCGCTCCGTGATGTCGGTGTTGAGCTCGAGGTTCGTGTTCAGTCCGGCACGGGTGAAGTTGGAGGAACCGACCACAGCCGCAGTGGGCGTCACCGGATCATTCCGGTGGAAGACGTAGGTCTTCCCGTGCAGCGGCTGCCGGGTGTAGATCCGGATCTGAACTTGCCCGGCGGCCACCAGGTCGTGGAGGGACCGGAGCGTGGCACGGTCCTCCGGGGTGGGGAACCCGCGGGTGAGCTGCTGGCGCAGGTGCTCCACCAGCTTCGTCTGGGCATTCTCGGCCTGCTGGCGGCGTCCCGCATTGTCGGTCTCACCGTCGACCTGGCGCTGGAGGTCGTCCATCAGGGCATGGTGCTGACCGGGCATGACCATGCCGATGAGCAGCCGGACGACGGGAGACTCGCCATCCCGGAGTCGCGGGAAAGGTGATGCGCACTCGGCATCGTTACCTGTCTCATCGCTGACCTGATTTGCCGGAGTGACACTGCGGGAGAGCGCCTTCTCCGTGATCAGATCGTCGAGGTCGTTCCACCCCCGTAGATCGAAGTAGCCGGTGGCGACATCGAGGGTCTCCGTGGTGGGGAACCAGTCGGCGAGGCCGGTGGCGAGCCTCGTCTGGTCGGAGAGGTTGTCGAAGATGCGGGGCACGAGGTCGGGGTCCTCCAGGTGAGAGCGAGATGAACGAAGAGGTCAAGAACGAACAGCAGCAGAACAGAAAGCCCAAAATAATGTGCTGACAACTGAGGTTACCGCAACCAGATTTGTGATTCATGTACACCCCACCGCCCGACCTCGACTGGAAGACCTACGCGGTGGTCGTCGGTCAGCGGGTGAAGGCTCTACGGGTGGACCTGGACCTGACTCAGGAGAGGCTGGCAGAGCGGGCAGGGATCAGCCGCAACCAGATCCAGAACATCGAGCGTGGTCACGGTACGGGGGTAAACGGGCGCGTGACGAACATGTCGATGGAACACGTCTACCGCCTGGCCTACGCACTGGACGTTCCGCCGATCGTGCTGCTGCCGGACGTCGAGAAGGAGGTCGTTCCCCGCTGCCGTGCGGCTGAGCACCGCGAACCGATGAGTGGCCTCATGCATCGGACCATCGAGATCGACGTCGCCTGGCCGAGGGGCCTGCGGGTGGTGAAGCCGGGGAAGAGGGAAGACTGAGATCCTCAGTTGTGGGTCGGCGTCCGGGCCTCCGGGTAGAATCACCGGGTATGAATGACGACAGGACTGAAGACCAGAAGGTCGCCGCTGTCGCCACGTCGATGATCATGGCGGGGCAGCCGGTGATACCGGAGACCGAGCGCAAGGGGCGCAGGATTCTGCGTGGCGAGGTCTCGGCAGACCAGTCAGTGCTGGAACTGCTGGAACGACGTGGTTACGGGAACTCTGCACGTGCCAGGGAACTGCGGCGACGGATCGCCGCGAGCGCATAGGGGAGCGGCATGGGGGAAACGGTAGGGGCCGCGCCGGAGAACTTCTTCGGAATCACTGACAGTGCGGAACTCGAGGAACTGGGCGGCGAACTCGCCGCTAGACGACTGTACGAACTCGAAGTAACCGTGCAGCTCACGAGCTTCACCCGCGACGACCTGTGCCGGATCCGCCGCCGAGATCTTCCACGACATGATGGCCTTCCGTCGGGCGCATCCCCGCGGAATCCCGTACCGACCGGATCGGTGACCGCATCACTTCCGCAGCGAGCGCACCCGCACCAGGTGGTCGTTGCAGAACTCGCCGACGCCCCACTCGGCCAACTCGCGACCGTAGCCAGAGCGTCCCACACCGCCGAAGGGGAGTCCCGCCGCGGTGACCGAGGCCTCGTTGACGAAGGACATGCCGACCTCCAGCCGCGCCGCGGTCTGCTCCGCCAGTTCCAGGTCCGTGCCCCACACCGACCCGGACAGTCCGTAGTCGGAGTCATTGGCGATCCGCACGGCATCGTCCACGTCGGTGGCGCCGTAGACGATGGCGACCGGCCCGAAGACCTCGTTGCAGCCCACATCGGCGGACGGATCGACGTCGGTGAGCAGCGTCGGCTCCATGAACGCGCCGGGGCGCTCCAGCGCCCGACCACCCACACGCACCGTGGCAGTCCCGTCGGAGGACGCGGCCTCGAGACGCCTGACGATCTCATCACGGGCGTCGACCGAGGACAGCGGCCCCACATCGGCGTCCGGGTCGTCCCACTCACCCGGTAGCAGCGCACTGATCCGCTGCTCCAGGCCGGACACCACACGCTCGTAGTCGTCATCAAGGACGATCAGCCGCTTCGGCGCATTGCATGCCTGACCGGTGTTGTACATCCGCAGTCCCACATACCGGTCGAGGACGCGGTCCATGTCCTTGTCGGACAGTCCACCGAGGACGATGAACGGATCATTACCGCCGAGCTCCAGCAGTGACTTCTTGTAGTTCTCGCCAGCTGTCGCAGCCACAGCCGCACCCGCACGCTCCGAACCGGTCAGCGAGACTCCCGCGATCCGGGGGTCGGCGACGAAGGCGTCCATCTGGGAGCCGGAGGCGTAGATGTTCTGGAACACGCCGGCGGGCAGGCCGGCGTCCTCCAGAATGTCCTGGCAGGCCTGCGAGGACAGTGGGCAGATGGACGCGTGCTTGAGGACCAGGGAGTTGCCGAGCAGCAGGTTCGGCGCGGCCCAGCGGGCGACCTGGTAGTAGGGGAAGTTCCACGGCATGATGCCCAGCAGTGGGCCGACCGGGTCCTTGCGGACGTAGGTGTGCAGTGCATTCTGTGCCGGCAGTTCGCGGTCGGCGAGCAGCTCATGGGCGTGCTCGGCGTAGTACCGGTAGATGTCGACGACGATGCCGAGCTCGGCGCGCGCCCAGGAGGTGAGCTTGCCCATCTCGCGTCCGATATGGGACGCGAGCTCCTCGGTGTTCTGCTCGTAGAGGTCGGCGGCCCGGGCGAGGACGCGGGCCCGCTCGTCGACCGAGGTGGTGCGCCAGGAGTTGTAGGCCTCGGTCGCGCGGTCGAGGATGGCGTCCCGGTCGGAGTCCTCGATTCTCGTGAACGTGTCTTCGGTGGTGCCGGTGGACGGGTTGTTCAACTGGAAGGTGCTCATGGGCCCCGTTGTACGCGTCCTTACCGGCTACGTCACCCGTGTCGGTGACCGCTCACGCCACACCGAGCAGGCGAAGCACCGCGGTGGTCGCCATGGCCAGCAGAACAGCGAGGAGCATCGGCACCCGCCGCCACAGAGCGACGATTCCGACAGCTACGCCGAGGATGCGGGACAGCCCCGTGAGATCCTGTCCGTCGTAGGTGGCCTGTGTGGCGGCGACGGCGACGAGGATGACGACCGCCGCACGGTCGAGCCAGAGACGGACAGCCGCCGAGGAATCTCCGGATCCGGTGTCGGACGATCTGCCGGACGCAGCGGGGCCTCCCGCGGCGAGACGGCGTCCCCACAACACTCCGGCGAGCCGGATCAGGTAGGTGGCGACGATGAGGGCGCCGGCGGAGAGCAGGAAAATCTGTGTGTCCATCAGGCAGACCTCCGGGTCGACAGGGCCCAGGGCAGCAGGACGACCAGGGCGCAGACGGCGGCGAGGCCCGAGGGGACGACCGGTGTCGCCGAGAGGCTGACCACCGCGGCGGCGAGCGCGGCCAGCAGGGTGGGTCGCCGTCGGAGATCGGGGAGGACCATGGCGACGAGGATCACCGGGAAGGCCGCGTCCACCCCGAAGGCGTCGGTGTCGGTGAGTCCCGCCACCAGTTGCCCGGCCACAGCACCGCCGAGCCAGGAGAGGAGCAGGGCTATGCCGAGAACGGAGAACCGTCGCCACCGACGGTCGGCAGGTTCCCTGACCCGGGAAAACGCCATGGTCTCGTCGTTGACCAGGTGCGCGCCGGCGACTGCCCGCCAACCGCGGGGTGCGATGGTGCCGACGTTCATGCCGTAGGCGAGGTTCCGGGAGTTCACGAGGACGCCACCCAGCACCGCGGCGACCGGTGATCCACCGGCGCCGAGCGTGCCGACGAAGAGGATCTCGGCCGCGCCACCGTAGGCCAGCGCGGCGAGAAATGCGGTCTGCCAGAGGTGGAGCCCGGCCTGGTGGGACAGTGAGCCGTAGGAGAGACCGACGGCGATCAACGTCAGGCAGATGACGGCGCCGTCTTTCACTGCCGTTCTGTCTGATGGTGCCATGTTCTCTATATTGAACGATTGCGGAGGCGTTCGTCAAGATGGAAAATTGTCCCGTACTGTGAACGACATGTCGAAGGATACGCAGTACGACCATCAGCGCATGGGGTCCGCCCTGCGCGCCGAGCGGGAGAAGGTCGGACTGAGCCTCACTGAGGCAGCAGGCCGGGCGGGCATCGGGAAGTCCACACTCTCGGTCCTGGAGTCCGGTGCCGGCAATCCCAGCGTGGAGACACTCTGGTCGCTCGCCAGTGTCTACAACGTGCCGCTGTCCAGGATCATCGATCCGCCGACGCCCGACATCGACGTCACCCGGGCGGAGGAACTGAACTTCCTCGAGTCCGAGGACAGTGCCTACCGCGTGGCACTGGTCAGCCCGGGAGAGCCGTCGACCAGGCGGGACCTGTACTACATCACCGCAGGTCCGGGCACGGTGAAGTCCTCGAAGCCGCATCCCCGGGGGACCGTCGAGTACGTGTTCATCACCTCGGGCCGTGCGGTGGTCGGCGTGCAGGACCGGACGATCACGCTGGACGTCGGGGACTGCGTCCGCTACCCGGGGGATGTTCCGCACACCTTCGAGGCGTTGGAGGACGGCACGACGGGCGTCACCGTCGTGGAGGGGTAGCGGCCGGAACGGGGTGGCGCTGCCTCACCGGTACAGAAATAGTGGCCACAGGTCGCCCGATGCGGGTTTTTCCGACTCCTCGCCACTACTTCTGTACAAGGGGGTGCACGGGAACACACGGGAGCGCGAGGGATAAGCAGGGCGGCACCGGGGCTCTGGAACACAGGGGCAGTCGGAGCCCGGGAGGGGGAGAGGCCGCGACCGGGGCAGCGGAGTGCCGACCACAGGACCGCACTACCGAGCTGATGAACGACCGGTCACGGTCCACGTCCGTGCCTGCACTAGACTGTCTCACCGTGACTGATCAGACCAGCAGCAGCGCATCACGCAGCAACGAGTCAAGCGGCAACCGGGCCGACCGCCTCCCGAAGCAGTGGAACCCCACCGACGTAGAATCCGCCCTCTACCAGGGCTGGGTTGACGCCGGCTACTTCCATGCGGACGCCACCAGTGACCGTAGGCCGTTCTCTATCGTGCTCCCGCCGCCGAACGTCACCGGCCAGCTGCACATGGGTCACGCCCTCGACCACACCCTCATGGACTCGATGGCCCGCCGTAAGCGCATGCAGGGCTACGAGGTCCTGTGGCTGCCGGGCTCCGACCATGCCGGCATCGCGACCCAGACCAAGGTCGAGGCGACGCTCAAGGAGACCGAGGGCAAGGACCGCTTCGACTACGGCCGCGAGGAATTCGTCGACCGCGTCTGGGAGTGGAAGCACAGGTTCGGTGGTGTCATCCAGAGCCAGATGCGCGCCATCGGCGACTCGGTCGACTGGGAGCGTGAACGTTTCACCCTTGACGACGGCCTGTCCAAGGCCGTCCAGACCATCTTCAAGGAGCTCTTCGACCGCGGCCTGATCTACCGTGCGAAGCGCCTGGTCAACTGGTCCCCGGTGCTGCGCACCGCCATCTCCGACATCGAGGTCGTCTACTCCGACGACGAGGGTGAGCTGGTCACCCTGCGCTACGGCGATGTCGAGGGCAAGGGCCCGCACGCCGATGTCGCGACCACCCGGGTCGAGACGATGCTCGGCGATGTCGCCGTCGCCGTCCACCCGGATGACGAGCGCTACAAAGACCTCGTCGGCACGACGCTGCCGCACCCGTTCATCGAGGGACGCGGCATGGTCGTCATCGCCGACGACTACGTCGACCCGGAGTTCGGCACCGGCATGGTGAAGATCACCCCGGCGCACGACCCGAACGACTTCGCCATGGGCCAGCGCCACAACCTCGAGATGCCCGAGGTCATCGACGAGACCGGCCACATCGCGGGCACCGGCACGCAGTTCGACGGCCTGGACCGCTTCGAGGCCCGTGAGCAGATCCGCCTGGCACTCGACGAGCAGGGCCGCGTCCTCAAGCGCATCCACCCCTACGTCCACTCCGTGGGTCACTCCGAGCGCTCCGGCGAGGCCATCGAGCCGCGCCTGTCCGAGCAGTGGTGGGTCAAGGTCGACGAGCTCGCGAAGATGGCCGGAGACGCCGTCCGTGAGGGCGACACCGTCATCCACCCCGCCTCCCAGGAGCCGCGCTGGTTCGACTGGGTCGACGACATGCACGACTGGTGCATCTCCCGTCAGCTGTGGTGGGGTCACCGGATTCCGATCTGGTACGGACCGGACGGCGAGATCGTCTGCTGCGGTCCCGACGACGAGAAGCCGACCGGTGAGGGCTGGCACCAGGAGAGCGATGTCCTGGACACCTGGTTCTCCTCGGCACTGTGGCCGTTCTCCACGATGGGCTGGCCGGACAAGACCGATGAGCTCGCGAAGTTCTATCCGACCTCCGTGCTGGTCACCGGCTACGACATCCTGTTCTTCTGGGTCGCCCGCATGATGATGTTCGGCACCTTCGCCGACACCATCGACGGTTCCACCCTCGGTACCGGCGAGTCCGGCACGAGTGCCGCCGAGCGTGGCGGACGCCCGCAGGTGCCCTTCACCGACGTCTTCCTCCACGGCCTCGTCCGTGACGAGCACGGCCGCAAGATGTCGAAGTCCCTGGGCAACGGCATCGACCCGATGGACTGGGTCCGTGACTACGGTGCGGACGCCCTGCGCTTCACCCTCGCCCGCGGTGCCAACCCCGGCACCGACCTGCCGATCGGTGAGGACTCGGCGCAGTCCTCCCGCAACTTCGCCACCAAGCTCTTCAACGCCACGAAGTTCGCGCTGATGAACGGTGCCGAGGTCCTCGGTGAGAACGAGAAGCAGAACTTCCCGGCCCGTGCGGACCTCACCGACGCCGACCGTTGGATCCTCGACGAGCTCGAGGAACTGCGCGCCCTGGTGGACACCCACCTGGACCGCTACGAGTTCGCCGTTGCCAACGAGGCCCTCTACCGCTTCGCCTGGAACGAGTTCTGCGACTGGTACCTGGAGATCGCCAAGGTCCAGATCCCGCGCGACTGGGACGCCGCCACCGATGCCGAGAAGACCCGTGGCAAGAACACCCGTCTGGTGCTCGGCCGCGTCCTCGACACGGTCCTGCGTCTGCTGCACCCGTCGATGCCCTTCGTCACCGAGACCCTGTGGACCGTCCTCACCGACGGTGCGGAGGGCTACCCGACGAGCCTTGTCGTCGCATCCTGGCCGACGCCCTCGGACACCAACGGGGGAGTGGCAGCCGACGAGGACGCCGCCCGCCGCATCGCCGACGTCGACAAGCTCGTCACCGAGCTGCGTCGTTTCCGCGCCGACCAGGGTGTCAAGCCCACCCAGAAGGTCCCGGCCCGCTTCGACGCCGCCGCCGTCGACCTCGTCGAGCAGGAGGACGCCGTCCGCTCGATCGTCAAGGTCACCGAGCCGGAGGACGGGTTCACCCCGACCGCGAGCGTCGAACTGCGCCTGTCGACCGCGACCCTGACCGTGGAGCTGGACACCTCCGGCACCGTGGACGTCGCCGCCGAGCGCAAGCGACTGGAGAAGGATCTCGCCGAGGCGAACAAGGAACTGGACCGCGCCGCGAAGAAGCTGGGCAACGAGGGCTTCCTCGCCAAGGCTCCCGAGCATGTCGTGGCCAAGATCCGTGAGCGTCAGCAGATCGCCGTCGAAGAGGTCGAGCGCATCTCCGCCCGCCTCGCCGAGCTGCCGGAGAAGTAGTGGCTGACGAAGAGAACACCAACGAACTCAACGAGGCTCTCACCGAGGACCAGCACGGCGGCTTCGGCGAGGTGAATCTCGGCGAGTCCGGCCTGGACCTGCCCATAGACCTCAACGAGCCCGCCGCGGATGAGACCCCGGTACACAACCCGGTGACCCCCGAGGACCTCGCCGCCCTGGCGCAGGTCGAGTCGGAGCTCAACGAGCGCTGGAACGAGACCCACATCGACCCGACCCTGGACCGCATCCGGGAGCTCATGGACCTGCTGGGCAACCCGCAGCGCTCCTACCAGTCGATCCACATCGCCGGCACGAACGGCAAGACCTCCACGGTGCGCATGGTCGAGTCACTGCTGCGCGCCTTCCACCGACGCACCGGCCGGACCACCAGCCCGCACCTGCAGATCGCCACCGAGCGCATCGCGATCGACGGCCAGCCGATGCACCCGGCCGACTATGTCCGCATCTGGCGGGAGATCGAGCCCTACGTCGACATGGTGGACGCCGCGTCCGAGGTCAAGGGTGGCCCCCGGATGTCCAAGTTCGAGGTACTCGTCGCGATGGCCTACGCCGCTTTCGCCGACGCCCCGGTCGACGTCGCTGTCGTCGAGGTCGGTATGGGCGGACGCTGGGACGCCACGAACGTCATCGACGCCGACGTCTCCGTCATCATGCCCGTCGGCCTGGACCACACCGACTACCTCGGCGACACGATCGCCGAGATCGCCGCGGAGAAGGCGGGGATCATCAAGTCCCGCTGGGACCGCGACGACCTGCTGACCCCGCCGGACAATGTCACCGTCGTCTCCGAGCAGGACCCGGAGGCCATGGAGGTCATCCTCAGGAAGGCCGTCGAGGTCGACTCCTCGGTGGCCCGTGCCGGTGCGGAGTTCGGCGTCGTCGAATCCGGCATCGCCGTCGGTGGTCAGACGCTGACCATCCGTGGTCTCGGCGGGACCTACGACAACATCTTCCTTCCGCTCTCGGGTGCCCACCAGGCGCGCAATGCCGCTGTGGCCCTGGCTGCGGTGGAGGCCTTCTTCGGTGCCGGGGCAGGACGCCAGCTCGACCTCGAGACTGTCCGACGCGGCTTCGCCCAGGTGCAGTCGCCGGGTCGGCTTGAGCGGGTCCGCGCCACCCCGTCGATCTTCATCGACGCGACCCACAACCCTCACGGGGCCAAGGCCCTGGCCGAGGCCGTGGACCGCGACTTCTCCTTCCGACGCCTGGTCGGCGTCCTCGGGATCCTCGGTGACAAGGACGCCCGAGGCATTCTCGCCGCCCTGGAGCCGGTGCTCGACGAGGTGGTGGTGACCCACAACGGGTCACCGCGTGCTCTGGACGTCGAGACCCTGGCCGAATACGCCCGCGATGCCTTCGGTGAGGAGCGGGTGCATGTCGCCGCGGCCCTGCCCGGAGCGGTTGAACTGGCCGTGGAGCTGGCCGAGGATGACGGCGGCTTCGACGGCGGCATGGTCTCCGGGGCCGGTGTGCTGATCACCGGCTCGGTCGTCACCGCCGGTGAGGCCCGCACCCTGTTCGGCAAGGATCCGGCATGACGTCGGTGGCTGAGCAGCAGGTGAAGCGTGTCGCCCTGTACCTCGGGTCGGCGGCCGGGAACTCCCCGGCCTATGAGGAGGCCACGGTCCGGACCGTGCAGGTGCTCGCCGAGGCCGGCTACGAGCTGGTCTACGGCGGTGGCTCCGTCGGGCTCATGGGTGTTGCGGCGGACACCGCGCTGGACGCCGGCATGCCGGTCCACGGTGTCATCACCCGTCACCTCATGGACGGCGAGACCGGTCACCTGGGTCTGGACACCCTCGACATCGTCGAGACCATGACCGAGCGCAAGGAGCGGATGGCGTCGATGGCGGACGCCATGGTCACCCTGCCCGGCGGTATCGGCACGCTCGAGGAGTTCTTCGAGGTGTGGGTAGGCCAGGTGCTCGGCGTCCACCACAAGCCGGTCGCACTCGTCGACGTGGACGACTACTGGCAACCGATGGCGGACATGCTCGACCACATGGTGGCCCGTGGGTTCTTCGCCCAGGACCACCGGGACCGCCTCATCCGGGTGGAGGATCCGGCGGAACTTCCGGCCGCGTTGGACCTGTGGACCCCTGCTGCGGCAAAGTGGAGCAGGTGAGCGAGATGAGTGACGACAACAGGCGGGGCAAGGGCCCCGAGGTCGGCCCCCTGGGCATGGGCCATGACCCCCAGATCGACCCGTTCAAGGGACTCAAGGGGATGATGGCCGGCATCATGATCATGGAGGCGCTGGCCGTCTTCCTCATCCTCCCCACCATCGGCAAGCTGTGGGACGGCGAGCATGCCACCGCCTTCAACATGACCTACATCGCGGTTCTTGCGGTGGCGATGACCGTGGCGTCCTTCCTGCAGTTCAGGTCCTTCGCCGACCCGATGAACATCGTGCTGCAGGTGCTGCTGCTGATCGGCGGCATCGTGGTGCACCCGATCGTGTTCATTGTCGCGGTGCTGTTCATCGCCGCGTGGTGGTACACGTACTACCTGCGTGGGCATCTCAAGCAGCGGATGGAGCGGGGGCTGCTGCCGGCGCAGCACGTGTGGGTCGACGAGAACAAGGACTCGCGGATGTGATACCCGCCATATAGTTGACGCGTCAACTAATCTGCCGGTATAACTGGTCGGCATGACAAGTACTCCCCGTATCGGCATCCTCGCCGGCACCGTCCGCGAAGGCCGCAACTCCATCAAGATCGCCGACTGGGCGCAGCAGACCCTCGCTGCCGCCGGTATCGACGCCACCTTCGAGGTCATCGACCTCGCCGCCCAGGAGCTGGGCAAGTTCACCTCCGCCACCCCGCCGCGCATGCACCAGGGGGCCTACGAGGAGCTGGAGCTGGCCGCCTGGTCCGAGAAGATCGCCGGCTTCGACGGCTTCATCTTCGCCACCGGCGAGTACAACGGTTCCGTCCCGGGTGTCATGAAGAATGCCGTGGACTCCCTCTTCGTCGAGTGGACCGAGAAGCCCGTCGGCTTCATCGGCTGGGGCTCCACCGGGGCATCCTCCGCCCTGGAGCACTGGCACACCATCGTCACCTTCCTGGGCATGAAGCTCACCGGTGAGGACCTCAAGCTGCCCTTCGCCGAGGTCTTCCCGGACTTCCGGTTCACCCCGGGTGACGCGCAGAATGCTGCCGTCGTCGAGCTCGGCAAGGCCGTCGCCGCCGCTGTGTAGGTATCCGGCCCGGGGACCGATCCCGGGCACGAGCTTTCCCGGTCCGGCTCCAGGGGCCGGCCCCGACCTCCGGCCCTGCCCTCCGGCCCTGACCCCCCCAGGTCAAACATTATGCATGCTGTAGTGCGCACTACAGACTACGGAAATGTCTTTGAACTGCGGGTTTACCGGTGGTTGATGCCGGTGAGAATGCACAATGTGACTGCACAATCTGCCACCAGTCGGTCGCAGTCGGTCACAGCCGTGACAGGCAGAGCTTCAACGCATCAGCGACGGTCTTCCACAGCAGTTCGTCGTCATTGAGATGACCGTAGGTCAGCCGGAGCGAGTACCACCCGAGGTTCCCCAGTTCGGCGGTGATCCGGGAATCTCGGTCCCGCTGAGATCTCGCCAGATGCCCCGACCCGTCATACTGCAATCCCAGCCGGTACTCGGTGATCCCCAGGTCCAGTCGGGCGACAATGCGACCTATCCCTGGCGTCCCGCCGTGGACCGGGTCGGACGCCGACCCGTCAGCATGGACGACCAGTTGCGGGACCACCGCAGGCAGTGACGGTATCGTGCCCCGCGCATTCAGGATCCGGAGCATCCGCCGTACCTTCAGCCGCATCACGGTCTCCATGGGGGAATCTGTCCCCTTGTCGGCGACGGACACAATCCGCTTCAGCGTCCGCGCCGAGAACTGGTCGCGGCAGGCATCCGGCAGGACAGTGGGGGAGAGATCGAAAAGCGCGCAGAAAGCGTCGACGGTCTGGACCATCTGGACGCCACGGTCAGTCAGCCCCGTTCCCTGGATCGGGAACCACCGGTGGTCTCCCCGCCAGACTGACTGGAGACAGTGGATCAGAGTCAGGACCGGAGGAGTTACCCGCAGGTCCGGGGTCAACGTGTCGATCTGCATATCGGGGACATTTTTCAGAGACGGCGTCCGGCGCCTGACCGTGCAGTCGTCGACATTTCTGGCGGTGCGTGGTGTGGTGTCGCCGATCATGCAGGTGTCGGCGTCATCGCAGAACCAGGGCAGGCCCCATGCATCGGCGGCTGACCAGGCCGACAGCGTCCATCCCGGATGTCGGTCGGCCTGTATCCGGGAACGGGTCAGTGCGTCGAGGTGGAACGCGTGTCCGCGGGGATGTTGACCGGCCCCACGGGCGACATCCTTGTCCGTACGCACTGAACTGACCGGTACCCACAGGCCGTTGACCTGCGTGTATCTCTCGTCCGGTGGTGACTCCCCGGGAAGGGCCACCGGCACAGGACGCGCAGTAGTGCGCAGCGCTTCGGGCTCCTCCCACGCGGACGCCACAATCTTGTCGATCTCCCCACCCCAGTACATTGATGACCCCGCCCTCTACGGTCTCTGTTCCCCTGCGCCCCCTCGGCACACCATCGGGCACCCATGATACGGGAGTTTCAGGGACGTCCGGTACCCTGTCCGGCATGACTGAACGCACTCTCATCCTCATCAAGCCGGACGGGGTCCAGCGCGGACTCGTCGGCGAGATCATCGCCCGCATCGAGCGCAAGGGCCTGACCCTGGCCGCCCTCGACCTGCGACTGACCGACCGCGCCACCGCTGAGAAGCACTACGCCGAGCACGAGGGCAAGCCCTTCTACGAGGGTCTCGTCGAGTTCGTCACCTCCGCTCCGCTGATCGCGGGTGTCGTTGAGGGCGAGCGCGCCATCGAGGCCTGGCGTCAGATCGCCGGCGGTACCGACCCGGTGTCCGCCGCCACCCCCGGCACCATTCGCGGCGACTTCGCCCTCTCCGTCGGTGAAAATGTCGTCCACGGTTCGGACTCTGTGCTCTCCGCCGAGCGCGAGATCGGGATCTGGTTCCCGGAGCTCGCCAAGTAGCGTTGCCCTTCCGACCCTCGTGGTCGCGAGATCTGCCACCCCTCAGGTCACTGTCCGGGTCTCCCGGCGTCCTGAGGGGTGGCAGAATTCTGTCTGGACAGGCTTCTTTCAGGTCGCCGGGCGCGCAGTGTCGGCTGCGTCAGCCGCGCCGGTCCCGCTAAGCCTGATCCAGTCGACCCGTTCACCGGACCGTTCCCGCTCAGTGACAACGACGAGTTTGTCCCGGGCAGCGAGGTCGGCGATGGTCTCCGAGACCTCGTCGGCGCTCATCCCCATGGCCTCCGCTTCGTGAATGAGTGCGCTGCGGTTGACCTGACGTCCGGAGGGGACGGCGTTGAGGCTGAGGAGCAGTCGGCTCATCGTCCGGACGCCGTGGCCGGTGGGGACCGGGATGTTCCTGGTGCGGTCGGTGGTCAGCGTCCACCATATGAGCGCACAGCCGGTGCCGACGGTGACGACACCTGCCCAGATCCACCCGAGCACGTCGTCCTCGATGGTCCGGCCGAAGGTCAGGGCGGCGTACACCAGTGTCACGATGACCATCGGCGCCCACGTATCGAAGGCGCTGCGGTGAGGCATTTCGGCGTCCGGTGTCATCGGGGCGTGGTCGTTGGGGCGGAAGCCGCGGCGCCGGTTGCGGACGGTCAGCAGTGCCCAGCCGATCAGCATGAGGGCGAGGAACGTCCAGGTGACGGCGATGTCAGCCAGAGGGGAGGCGGAGAGTCCGGCGACGATCGTGGTCAGTGCGGAGAGTCCGACACGGAGAGAGATGGCTGAGGACATTGCTCCAGGGTATCCGGAGACTGTGAATGGCCGATGGTCCGGAGAAGAAAATCACGGTGTGAGGTAGCCGATGCCGTGTGCAACAAAGGTCTTGCCGGGTGTTGTGACAGAATGGTCGATGGACGTGCAGCACCTGTCAGGCAACACAGAGCCGATGAACCGGAGTGCGCACCTCCGTGAAGAGCTTCCAGACATCAATATTGCGGCGTCCCGGCCCACGAACGACCGACGCTCGGTGAGAGGCAGCGACATGCGCCCGCCGAATTGATGGACGCCGCGCCCGTACAAGGAGAACAGTGGCTAAAACCAGCCAGGAACTTGCGGCATCAGCCGCGGGAATCACAATCGAAGACATGGGGGAGAAGGTCCGCGTCCACGCGCTGGCCAAGGCCCTCGACGTGCCCAGCGCCGAACTGGTGCAGGTGCTCACCGCGCAGGGGATCGAGGGCAAGCGTGCCACCTCGACTCTGCCGAAGGCCCAGGTCGGGGAGCTTCTCACCGCCCTGACAGCTGCCGGTGCCCCGGCGGAGGCCGGGAAGAAGACTCCGGCGAAGCGGACCCGCAAGGCTGCGCCTAAAAAGGCCGCTGCAAAGAAGACCACCGCGAAGAAGGCTCCGGCCAAGAAGGCCGCAGCCGAGGAGGCCTCCGCCGAGGACGCCCCGGTCGAGGCTGCGGCTGCGGAGAAGAGCGCAGAGAAAGCTGCGGCGAAGAAACCGGACACGCGGGCTGCGACCGCGAAGAAGACTCCGGCCAAACGCACCCGCAAGACCACCGCCAAGAAGGCGACGCCGAAGAAGGTCGAGCCCACGCAGGACACCGCTGTGAAGGAGGAGTCGACGCAGCACGCCGTCGCTCAGGACGCGGCACAACAGGCTGACGTCACAACGGCCGAGCCCGGGAAGACGAGCGCCCGGAAGTCTCCCGCGAAGAAGACCACGGCGAAGAAGTCGGCGGCAAAGAAGACCACTCCGAAGGACGGGGAATCGTCCGCCCCGGCTGTTTCTGAGCAGGCCGCTGAGCTGGTCGCCGAGCAGGCCACTGCACCGACCGTCGAGGAGAAGCCGGCGACGAAGACCACGTCGCGTCGGCCGCGTCGTGGACGCAAGGCCGCCGCTGCGGCGAAGGCCGAGGCGGCCGCCGACACCGCATCCTCCGCCGACACCGTGGACGATCTCATCGACCGCATCGCCGGATCGGTGGAGGCTCCGGAGGACGCGAAGCCCAGGCAGACGGCATCCAAGAAGAGAGCGAAGCAGACCGGGCCGAAGAGCGGGAAGGCGGCGGAGCCGAAGACTGAGGTTGTCGAGGCCTCTGAGACCTCTGAGACCGCCCAGTCTCCCGAGGCGGAGAGCCCCCGACCGGTGCGTCGTCGCGTCGTGCGTCGGGTCGGTTCCCGCAGTGCCGCGTCGGACGCCGAACTTCTGCGCAACCGCAAGGCTGAACAGCGCCGCGCCGCCGAGGCCGCCGCCGGGCAGTCGACGGAGAAGACCGACGGGAAGGCGGAGCAGGCTGAGAGCTCCGAGGACGACACCGCGTCCGCCCAGCCCTCCGGCAACCGCAGCCAGCGTCGCGGCCGTCGGGGTCGTGGCCGCGGCCGCGGTGACCAGGACCGCCAGAACCAGGGCGACAACCGGAACGAGCCGGTCACCCAGGCTTCCGAGACCACCGACCAGGCACCCGAGACGTCCGAGGCGTCCGAGCCGCCCGAGGCTCCGCTGGAGCCCGCCGACGATCACGGCGTCCCCGGTGGCCTGCCGGTGCTCACCGAAGGCGCGGAGGTCGTCGACGAGCCGGTGAAGCTCAGGGGCTCCACCCGCCTGGAGTCGAAGAAGCGCTGGCGTCAGGAACAGGGCCACGACAAGAAGAAGGTCGTCAGCAAGGCCGAGTTCCTCGCCCGTCGTGAGAACGTCGACCGCTCGATGGTCGTCCGCGACTCCGAGCGCTCCGACCACCCCGGCACGACCACCCAGGTCGGCATCACCGAGGACGGGATGCTCGTCGAGCACTTCGTCACCAGTGAGACCCAGACGTCGATCATCGGCAACATCTACCTGGGCCGCGTCCAGAATGTGCTCTCCAGCATGGAGGCCGCCTTCATCGACATCGGAACCGGACGCAACGCCGTCCTCTACGCCGGTGAGGTCGACTGGCGGAACAAGCACCTGCACACCCGCACCCGTCGCATCGAGGCCGCGCTGAAGCCCGGCGACCAGGTTCTCGTCCAGGCGATCAAGGACCCGCTGGGCCACAAGGGTGCCCGCCTGACCAACCGCCTGAGCTTCGCCGGCCGCTACCTCGTGTACGTGCCCGGCGGCAAGACCCAGGGCATCTCCCGCAAGCTGCCCGAGTCCGAGCGTAAGCGTCTCAAGGAGATCCTCGGCCGCGTCGTCCCGGACAACGGCGGCACGATCATCCGGACCGCCGCCGAGGGTGTGTCCGAGGAGCTCATCGCCGAGGACGTCAACCGCCTCGACCAGCGTTGGCTCGATATCCAGGACGCCGAGGAGAAGGCACGGGCCCGCAAGGGCTCCCACCCGGTGACCATGTACGAAGAGCCGAACATGCTCGTCAAGGTCATCCGCGACATCTTCAACGAGGACTTCAATGAACTCGTCGTCGACGGCGAGAAGTCCTGGGCGGTCGTGCGCGACTACGTCCACCGGATCGCCCCGGACCTGGAGTCTCGCGTGGTGCGTTACCACCCCGAGCAGCACGGTGGACGCGATGTCTTCGAGGACCGTCAGCTCGACGAGCAGCTCGCCAAGGCGCTCAGCCGCAAGGTCTGGTTGCCGTCCGGCGGCTACCTCATCATCGACCGCACCGAGGCGATGACCGTCATCGACGTGAACACCGGCAGCTTCGTCGGCTCCGGCGGAAACCTCGAGGAGACCGTCACCCTCAACAACCTCGAGGCCGCCGAGGAGATCGTCCGGCAGATGCGTCTGCGGGACATGGGCGGCATGATCGTCGTCGACTTCATCGACATGGTCCTGCCGGAGAACCGCGACCTCATGCTGCGTCGTCTCAGCGAATTCCTCGGTCGCGACCGGACCCGTCACAAGGTCTCCGAGGTCACCAGCCTCGGCCTGGTGCAGATGACGCGCAAGCGCCTCGGCACCGGACTGCTCGAGACGTTCTCGACCGAATGCCCGACCTGCGAGGGACGAGGCGTCATCATCCACGATGACCCGGTCGAGCACGTCGAGGAGGAGGACGACCGTCACGAGCGGCGCGACCACGGTCACCGCTCCGAGAAGCGTCAGGCCCGCGACCAGCAGGAGACGCGGCGGCGGCACGAGAAGAACCGCGAGGACGCCACCTCCGACCGTCCGGCGAAGAACGGACAGCAGGAAGTTCCGGCTATGGAGAGATCCGAGGAGAACCGGGAGTCCGGGGATCCGCAGGAGAAGCGCCCCGGGTCCGGCCCGTCGCAGGGCAGGTCCCGACGGACCCGTCGTGGATCCCGCGCCGGTGGCCAGGCAGATGAGAAGGCACCGGAGCAGTCCCGGTCGAAGGCAGAGACCAAGTCCCAGCCGAAGGCTGAATCCGAGGCCGCACCGGAGCACTCCGGGGAGTCCCAGGGCTCCCGTCGTGGACGCCGTCGCGTGGTGCGTCGCAACGAGACCGGTCAGCCGGAGCAGTCGCGTCATGACAACCGCGGTGCCCGTGAAGACCGTGGCTCCCGTGGTGCAGGCAGTGCCGGTCGTGCCGGTCGTGCCGGTCGTGCCGGTCGTGCCGGTCGTGCCGGTCGTGCCGCCGGTGATGTCGCCGCGATCGCCGCACAGGCGGTGCAGCACGCCGGGATCGAGGATCCGGACGAGCCCACCGGTGCCGACTACGTGCCGAATGAGCCGCAGGAGACCGTATCCTCCCCCGCATCCGCCCCGGAGGTTGCTCCGGAGTCGGGCACGGACCGTCGTGGTCGTCGCCGGGTGCGCCGTGTGGTGCGTCCTGCCGAGGGGCATGCCCCCGAGCAGAAGGCAGATGAGAAGAAGCAGCCGCAGCGGAAGACCCAGCCGAAGACCCAGCCGAAGACCCAGCAGAAGTCTGAGCCGACGGCGGAGTCGAAGGCCGCTACCGAGGCCCCGTCCGTCGGACAGAGCTTCGCTGAGGCGAAGGCCGAGTTCGACGCCTCGCCGCGTCGTCGTCGACGGACCCGGGGCCGCTCCCGGTCGGACGTCGCCCCGCAGCCCGCCGACTTCGCCGGTGCGGGGTCGACCCCGGAGGCGGCGTCCTTCCCGGAGCGGGTGGAGAAGTCTCAGCCTGGGGTTGAGGTCTCCGCGCCGCGGTCGAAGGCACCGAAGAAGTCGCAGGAAACCCCGGTGACCAGCGGTGCGCCGGCGTCCCGGCGAGGTCGCCGTCGGGTGGTACGCAGCAGTCGTTAGGGCACACAGACCCGGACGGCGGGGGGATTTTGTCCTTCCCTGTCCGGGCAGGTAGTCTTGAGCGGTCGCTGTTCGACTGTCAGTGCTGTGTGCCTTCAACGGGTGCGCGGGACATTCCGGCCGCCGGATCCACGGATCCAGGTGCCGGCCGCACGAGGTCGAACGCAGTGAAAGCAAGTTAGTCCAGTCAGTCCGTTTCCTCGGAACTCTCCGGTTCTCCGGCAGAGGGTGGGGGAGCTGCCTGAGCCGAGTAGAGAAACAAAGGGGTAGCCCTTCCATGTACGCGATCGTCAAGACCGGCGGCAAGCAGTACAAGGTTGCCGAAGGTGACCTCGTCAAGGTCGAGAAGATCGAGGGAGAGTCCGGCGCAGCCGTGGCACTCACCCCGGTTCTCCTCGTCGATGGCGCGGACGTCACCTCCGGCGACGCCCTCGCGGGCAAGACCGTGAACGCCGAGATCGTCGAGCAGACCAAGGGTCCGAAGATCAACGGCATGCACTACCGGAACAAGACCGGTTACAAGCGCCGTTACGGTCACCGTCAGAAGCAGACCGTCCTCAAGGTCACGGGCATCAAGTAACTTC
This sequence comes from Corynebacterium sp. UD i78, assembly GCF_056280545.1. Lineage (NCBI taxonomy): Bacteria > Bacillati > Actinomycetota > Actinomycetes > Mycobacteriales > Corynebacteriaceae > Corynebacterium > Corynebacterium sp. UD i78. The sequence goes on from NZ_JBWCED010000001.1 coordinate 440,715, forward strand.
ACCGACCGCTGCGACGTTACGCGGCGGCGAACTTTTCCGAGGAGGGAAAAGACATGGCACACAAGAAGGGTGCTGCTAGCTCCAGCAACGGTCGCGATTCCGAGTCCAAGCGTCTCGGTGTCAAGCGGTTCGGTGGTCAGCAGGTCAAGGCCGGCGAGATCCTGATCCGTCAGCGTGGAACCTCGTTCCACCCGGGTGAGAACGTCGGCCGTGGTGGCGACGACACCCTGTTCGCCCTCAAGGCCGGCGCGGTGCAGTTCAGCACCCGCCGCAACCGTCGACTGGTGAACATCGTCGAGGAGACCGAGACCGCCGAGGCCTAGTCCTCCGAGATCTCCAGACGCTCCGGTGGTGTCGGTCCCACAGGCCCCCGTCAGCTTCGTGCTGGCGGGGGTTCCGTGCGTCTCCGGGGCAGGAGTGTGAGGTCGCTTGCTCGTCTTTCCTCCTCCGCGTACGGAAGTAGTGCCGGGAAGTCGGGATCCTCGTCTGAGACCGACCTGTCGGCACTACAACACGACAGGAAGTCAGCGCGGCCCTCGACGATGCTGACAGCAAGGGCAGCCTATGGTAATTTCCGCGGTCATGACGCTCCCGACCTTTCCGACCCTTCCGACCCTTCCGAACGGTGAACAGCCGTCAGCCATGAACCGTCCCGTCACCCGTCGTGCGTTCCTCGGCGGCACCGTCGGTGTCGCGGCCCTGACCCTGCTGGCCGCCTGCTCGGGCGACGATGACGCAGACAATGACGCTGCCACCGGGGCGTCCTCCGACAGTGGGAACCAGACCACCCGCATCGTCGCGCTGAACACCGGGCACCTTGACCACCTGCTGCTGCTCGGCATCGTGCCTGTCGGCCTCGGTGTCGCCAAGTCCGCCAACGGCGACCCCAGCGGTATCCCGGACTACATCTACGACCGCTTCGGAGACACCTACGACCTGGACGCCATCGAACAGGTCGGCCTGCGTTCTGAACCCGACGTCGAGAAGATCGCGACCCTGGAGCCGGACCTCATCCTGTCCAACGACCGCGCCGACGAAGCACTGCTCACCCAGCTCCGGGCGATCACCACGGTCGTCACCACCAACGGTGGGTCCGAACTGTGGAAAGAAGACCTCGGGATCCTCGCCGACGCGGTCGGTAAGCGTGAGGACGCCGATGGCCTGCTCGCCACCTACGAGAAGAACGCCTCCGACTGGGCGGAAGAGCGGGGCAGTGGCGCCGTCGTCTCCCTGGTCCGAGGCCGCAACGACGAGTACATCCTCACCGGCCCCAGTTCCCTGTCCGGCAGTGTGGTCGAGGACGCCGGTCTGACGCGTCCCGATGGGCAGCAGTTCACCGACACCGCCAACCACGATCTCTCCGTGGAGAACACCGACCAGCTGGACGCGGACTATCTCTTCTACTCCTTCGATGGCGGTGCGGAGTCGCTGACGGGCTCAGTGTCCTGGAGCGGTCTGGAGGTCGTCAAGGACGGCCACGCCTACGCCGTCGACATGGACGCCTGGTTCCTCAACGCCTCGCTCGTCGCCGCGGAGTACGTCCTCGACGACCTGAAGCGCCGGATCGGCAGCTGAGCCCCGCAGCCGACCGCTGAGCGGGGACTAGGGCGCCCGCTGAACGCGGGGTACACTCAGCCGGTACGCGTCTGCGTCTGGTCTGTGCTTTCTACCTGGAGGGGAATCCCACCAATGTCTACCCGCTTCGTCGACCGAGTCGTCCTGCACCTGCAGGCCGGCGACGGCGGCAACGGCTGTTCCTCGGTCTACCGCGAGAAGTTCATCCCGCTCGGCGGTCCGGACGGCGGCAACGGGGGACACGGTGGCGACATCATCCTCGAGGTCGACCCGCAGGTCCACACGCTGCTGGACTTCCACTTCCACCCGCACATCAAGGCAGGGCGAGGCAGCAACGGTGCCGGGGACCACCGCAACGGTGCCCGTGGCGAGGACCTGATCCTCCGGGTACCCGCCGGCACCGTCATCCTCGACGACAAGGGTGAGATCATCGCCGACATGGTCGCCAAGGGTCAGCGCATCATCGTCGCCGCCGGCGGTCACGGTGGCCTCGGCAACGCGGCGCTGGTCTCCCGAGCCCGCAAGGCCCCCGGCTTCGCTCTGCTCGGTGAGCCCGGTGAGGTCAAGGACATCACCATCGAGCTGAAGTCCATGGCGGACGTCGGACTCGTCGGATTCCCCTCGGCCGGTAAGTCCTCCCTGGTCAGCGTTCTGTCTGCGGCGAAGCCGAAGATCGCTGACTACCCCTTCACCACGCTGCAGCCGAACCTCGGTGTGGTCGATGTCGGCCATCGCGTCTTCACCATCGCCGACGTGCCCGGACTGATCCCCGGGGCGTCGCAGGGCAAGGGTCTGGGCCTGGACTTCCTGCGGCACATCGAGCGCACCGCGGTGCTCGCACACATCGTCGACTGCGCCTCGCTGGAGGCCGAGCGCAATCCCGTCGACGATATCCGTGCCCTGGAGAACGAACTGGCGGACTACCAGTCCGAGCTGTCCGAGGACGCCGGGCTCGGCGACCTGCGCGACCGTCCGCGTGTCATCGTCCTCAACAAGATGGACATCCCCGACGCCCGCGAGATGGCCGAGATCATCCGTCCCGAACTCGAAGAGGAGTTCGGATGGCCGGTCTTCGAGATCTCCACGGTCGCGCACCAGGGTCTGGAGCCGCTGAAGTACGCGCTCATGGACATCGTGGAGCAGCACCGGAAGGACCACCCGGTCGACGTCGCCCCCGCGCAGGTCATCACGCCGAAGAACCAGCGTCGCAAGGGCACCGCCAAGGTCTCCTTCGAGGTCAAGCCCGACCCGCAGGCCGGTCCCGACGGTGGCGCCTGGATCATCGAGAGCTCCGATCTGGAGCGCTGGATCCGGCAGACCGACTTCGAGAACGACGAGGCCGTCGGCTATCTCGCCGACCGCTTCGCCAAGGCCGGTGTGGAGGAGGCGCTCTACAAGGCAGGGGCGATCGAGGGCGACGACGTCACCATCGGCTGGGCGACCTTCCAGTGGGAGCCGCAGACCGCCGCCGGCGTCGATCTGCTGCCTTCGGGACGCGGCACCGACAAGCGTCTGGAACGCACCGAGCGGGCGAGCGCCGTCGAGCGCAAGCGGGCCTCCCAGGCGCGCCGCGGTCTCATCGATGAGCTGGACTTCGGCGACGGGGAAGAGGCTTCCCGAGACCGCTGGGAAGGTTAACGGTAAAGTTAGGGGGCATGTCTGACACCGACGTGCAGCCTGACCCTTCCGACCCCTTCTTCGCGAACCCTGTGTTCGGGACGGATAACATCCATCAGCCAGGTCCGGTCATTCCGGCGACGGCGAAGGAGTTCCCTGACCCCGACCTCTCGCTCGACGATCCTGAGTACGGGCACCGGTCGACCGCGAGACGGACGATCCGTGACGCCAAGCGTGTCGTCGTGAAGATCGGCTCCTCCAGTCTCACCGATGAGACAGGGAGTGTGAGCCCCGAACGCATCGACCTCATCGCCGACGCCCTTGAAGCCCGCATGGACCGCGGGACCGACATCATCGTCGTCTCCTCCGGCTCCATCGCCTGCGGCATGGGACCGCTCGGCCTGAGCCAGCGTCCTACCGACCTCGCCACCAAGCAGGCCGCCGCGTCCGCCGGCCAGGTCCTGCTCGCCCAGGAGTGGGCGCGCAGTTTCGCCCGCTACGGCAGATCCATCGGCCAGGTCCTCCTCACTGTCGCCGATGCATCGCGCCGTGACCGTGCGAGAAACTCCCAGCGGACCATCGACCGACTGAGACAGCTCGGCATCGTCCCGATCGTCAACGAGAATGACACCGTCACGACCTCCTCCGCCACCTTCGGCGACAACGACCGTCTCGCCTCCCTGGTGAGCCACCTGACCTACGCGGATGCCTGCGTACTGCTCTCCGATGTCGCCGGCCTCTACGACCGCAACCCCGCCGAGCCGGACGCCAAGTTCATCGCCGAGGTCCGTTCCCACAGTGACCTGCGTGGCGTCATCGCCGGTGACGGCGGACGCCTGGGCACCGGAGGCATGAGCGCGAAGGTCTCGGCCGCGCGCCTGGCGTCCCAGGGCGGCATCCCGGTGCTGCTGACCTCCACCGAGAACATCGGTGCCGCGCTCGACCAGGCCATGGTCGGCACCTGCTTCTGGCCCGCCGAGGACCGCCTGTCGGCGTGGAAGTTCTGGATCCTCTACGCCGCGGAGGCCGAGGGTGTGCTGCACATCGACGGCGGTGCGGCCCAGGCCATGGAGCACCACAACTCGCTGCTGCCGGTGGGCATCACCAAGATCACGGGTGACTTCACCTCCCGTGCGGTGGTGGACATCGTCGGGCCCGGCGGCTACCTCATCGGCCGCGGCGAGGTGAACTACGACGCCGCGACCCTGGCCGGCCTCATGGGCAAGTCCAGCGCCGAACTGCCGGACTTCGCGCAGCGTCCGGCGGTGCACGTCGACAATCTGTCGACCTACGCCAACCGCCTGTCGCGGGACTACGGGGCGACCCGCTAGGCGTCCCGCCGGACGATCTCACCGGGGGATCCCCTGGATTTGTTCAACAATTCCTGGGACAGGGGACGGTACCTCGCGTAGGCTGGGGCACCATGAGCACCTCCAGTACGATCACCTCCGACTCCACCGGACTGACCGCCGAGCGCACCGCAGAGCGCGCCGAGGTCCTCGCCAAGGCCACCACGGCCCGCGAGGTGTCCCAGCGTCCACCGCTGACGACCACCGAGAAGAACACGATCCTCCTTGCCGCCGCCGACGCTCTCGTCTCCCGCAGCGCGGAGATCCTCACCGCCAACGAGCAGGACATCGACGCCGGCCGTGAGCGCGGTATGGACGAGTCCCTCATCGACCGCCTCCGGCTCACCGCCGAGCGGGTCGAGGGCATCGCCGGAGGACTGCGTCAGGTCGCCGACCTGCCCGACCCGGTCGGCGATGTCGTCCGCGGCTCCCGCCGCCCCAACGGACTCGAGATGCGCCAGGTGCGCGTCCCGCTGGGCGTGATGGGCATGGTCTACGAGGCCCGCCCCAATGTCACCGTCGACGCTTTCGGTCTTGCACTGAAGTCCGGCAATGTGCCGCTGCTGCGTGGCTCCAAGTCCGCCCTGCACTCCAACACCGCTCTCGTCGCCATCCTCCAGGATGTCCTCGAGGCCCACGGCCAGCCCCGTGAGACCGTGCAGCTGCTGCCGTGCGACACCCACGACTCGGTCCAGGACCTCATAACCGCCCGCGGCCTGGTCGACATCGTCATTCCGCGTGGCGGCGCCGGCCTGATCAACGCCGTCGTCACCGGCGCGACCGTGCCGGCCATCGAGACCGGCACCGGTAACTGCCACTTCTACGTCGACGCCTCCGCCGACGTCGAGGAGGCCACCCGTCTGGTCGTCAACGGCAAGACCCGCCGCTGCTCGGTGTGCAACGCCACCGAGACCGTCCTGCTGGACGCCAGCCTTTCCGCCGAGGACAAGAAGCACGTCCTCACCACGCTGCAGGACGCCGGGGTCACGCTCCACGCCGACCTCGCCGAGCTCTCCGGCCTGGACCTCGGTGGCGTCGTCGCCGCCACCGAGGCCGACTGGCAGGAGGAGTACGGCTCCTTCGACATCGCCGTGAAGATCGTCGACGGTGTCGAGGCGGCCGCCGACCACATCCGCCGGTACTCCACCGGTCACACGGAGGCGATCGGCGCGACGGACATCCGCGTCACCCAGTACTTCACCGCCAACGTGGACGCCGCGGCCGTCATGGTCAACACCTCCACCGCCTGGACCGACGGTGAGATGTTCGGCTTCGGTGCCGAGATCGGCATCTCCACCCAGAAGCTGCACGCCCGTGGTCCGATGGGGCTGCCGGAGCTGACGAGCACCAAGTGGATCGTCACCGGCGAGGGCCAGGTCCGGCCGTAGCCGCGTCGCCGGATCCACAGGACTGTGGAACCTGAGGGATCACAGGCAGCGTGCCCGGGCAATATATGTAGCCTGGGGAACATGAACAGCACCGTGAAGCCTGTCGTGGCGTCCGGAGTGTCGGTTGCCGCTGCTCTGGCCGTAATTCTCACGGCAGTGCCCGCGGCATACGCGGGAGCGGGTACAGCGACCGGACAGGCCGACGGGACCTGCCCGTCCACTGTCGTCCTCGCCGGTCGCGGCAGCGAGCAGAACCACGTCACCTACCCGGACGGACCGCTGGCGCGGTACTCCAACGGCTGGGAGGGCGAGGCCGTGTCCAACCTCCTCACTTTCACCCTCGCCGAGCACCCGGAGATCCTCGATGACGGCACCACGCAGATCATCGGCATCACCGACAAGCACTACCCGGCACGCTTCCCGCTGCCGAAGTCCGTCGCAGACGTCACCCCGGCGGGTCTGGTCCAGTCCGCGCAACTCACCACGGACTCCGTCATCCGCAGCTTCACCGGCGGGCAGACCCAGGTCGATGACTGGGAAGCCACCACCGGGTGCCGGCCGGACTACATCACCGTGGGCTACTCCCAGGGTGAACTGCCGATGCTCGGCGTCCAGCGCGATCTGGCGGAGGAGGGACGCCTGCGTGGCGTCCTCGCCTTCGGAAACCCCCTGCACCACCTCCCCGGTGCCCGGGGCTTCCCCGGTGTGCCGCGTGACGTACCCTCGCTGGACTACTGCGTGCCCGATGACGTGGTCTGTGATACGAGCGTCCGCTCGGCCTTCCTCGCCCTGACCGATCCCGATGACGCGGGAGTCCATGCCGACTACTTCGAGGACGCCGTCGCCGGCAGTCCCTCAGTGGGGGACCGGCACGTCGCCGACACCCTCGCGGACTGGCTCAGCCGGTGAATCAGCTGATGAACAGGACCAGCGGCCCGTCGTAGAGCACGGCGGCGAGCAGTCCGGCCACGGTCACACCGATCACGACCGGGATCTCGGTCACACCGACCTTCTTCGGCGTCCACGCGGTCTTCGGTTCGGCCGAGGTGGCGTCCTTCGGGACGGCGTAGGAGCGCCACAGTGCCCAGCCGAAGACCACCACGGCCAGCAGCCACGGCAGGATCCCCATGTGCCCGGAGGTCACCGAGCAGAGCACCACGACCAGGGACACCGCGTGGAAGACCATCGAGCCGATCCACCACGCGCGGTCACCCTTCTTGCGGATCATCGTCTTCACGTAGAGCACCGTGCCGACCTGGTACAGCGCGAGCCACACCAGCGACCACCACATGACCGCCGGCAGGGAGTCGACAACCTCGGCGGTGAACAGGTTGCGGGTCAGCGTCACCCCGTCGGAGACCGGCTGGGACGCACCGACGCCCACGCTCGCCAGCACGGCGATGAGGAAGGCGGAGGCCACGGTCTCGGCCGCACCGGCGATGAACGAGCGGGGTGTGCCACGGTTGGTCTCCATCAGCGCGATGGCGGTCAGCGGCACGAAGATCACCGCCCACCACAGCAGATGCGGCTGCAGCAGGACCGCGCAGAGCACGGCGACCACCGTCACCGCGCCGTAGACCAGGGTCGGTGTCTTCGCGGCGTCCAGGATGCGCCTGTTGCCGGAGGACCGTGCCTGCAGCCACTTCCCACCGGCGAAGAAGGCCAGGTAGCCGACGACCCAGGCCACACCGACCGCGAGGGCGGTGAGTACGGCGCCGATGCCCGCATGGAAGCCGGAGCCGAGCCCGCCGGCGTCGGAGACGATGGAGCGGAGCGTCCACAACCAGGCGACACCGACGATGAGGGGGGCGATGATCATGGGCCAGGCACCGTGCTGGTCGGGCCGCCAGAAGCGTGAGGAGCGGGACGTCATGGTGATTCAGCGTAGCCGTCCGATAGGCTCTGTGGTCGTGAACACACCCACAATCGGGCAGGGCAGGTCCGGCCAGCCGCGGCGCATCGGCGTCATGGGCGGAACCTTCGACCCGATCCACAACGGACACCTGGTCGCGGCCAGTGAGGTCGCCGCGCTCTTCGACCTGGATCTGGTCATTTTCGTGCCCACCGGGCAGCCCTGGCAGAAGAAGGACCGGTACGTCTCGGAGGCGGAGCACCGCTACCTCATGACGGTCATCGCGACCGCCTCGAATCCGCGGTTCAGCGTCTCCCGGGTGGACATCGACCGGCCCGGGGCGACGTACACCGTCGACACCCTCAAGGACATCCAGCAGCATCACCCGGACGCCGAGTTGTTCTTCATCACCGGGGCGGACGCGCTGGACCGCATCGTCACCTGGCGTGACTGGGAGGAGGTCTTCCACCTTGCGCACTGCGTCGGTGTGACCCGCCCCGGCTATGACCTGGCGGACGCCGGCGAGCAGCTGCGCGCCCAGGTCGACGCCGACCGGCTGAGCCTCGTGAACATCCCGGCGATGGCGATCTCCTCGACGGACATCCGGGAGCGTGCGTCCGAGAAGTGGCCGGTCTGGTACCTGGTGCCCGACGGGGTGGTGCAGTACATCGCCAAGACCGGGATGTACCGGAACACCGAAGAGGTTTACCCGTCCTACTCGCAGGGGAATCCGGACGCGGAACCGGATGTTGACTGGGGGACGCACCGGTTCCCGCCCGGTTGGTTCTGACAACCCGGCTCCTACGGGTAGAATTACGCGACGGATATTTCTGCACCGACCCTGAAGGAACTCACTGACCGTGACCGCCAGCTCCGAAGCCATCAACCACGCAGGCATCGCCGCCCGTGCCGCCGCCGAGAAGTTCGGTGAGGACATCGCCGTTCTCGACGTCACCGGCCGTATGCCGCTGGCGGACATCTTCGTCCTCGTCACCGGAGACAACGAGCGCATGGTCGACTCGATCGTCGACGAGATCGAGGCGGAGCTCTCCGAGCAGGCCGGCATCAAGCCGCGCATGCGTGAGGGGCACCGTGACGGCCGGTGGGGCCTGCTGGACTACGGCACGATCATCGCCCACGTGCAGCGCCGCGAGGAGCGCGAGTTCTACGGACTCGACCGTCTCTACCGCGACTGCCCGACCGTCGATGTCGAGGGCATCGAGCAGTCCGACCGTGGTGCATGGGCGGAGAACCTCGACGTCAGCGAGCTCGCCGAGCTCGACCGGCTGGACCCGCTGCAGGCTCAGAGCGTCGACGAGCTGCCGCTGGCCGGTCCGGGGCCGGACGCCGACGAGATCTAGGTCAGGAGACCTGTCATGGCGGCAACAGCGGGATCACCAGCGCGTCCGGAGCGTCGTCTCCTGCTGATCCGTCATGGCCAGACCGAGTACAACAAGGCCGGCCGGATGCAGGGGCAGCTCGACACGCCGCTCAGTGACGTCGGCCGGTCCGAGGCCACCCGGATCGCCGAGGGGCTGGCCGACTGGCCGATCGGCACCGTCGTCTCCTCCGACCTGGAGCGCGCGGTGGACACCGCCGCCGCGCTCGCCGGGGCGCTGTTCCCGGAGACCCGCCGGTTCACGACGGACCCGCGGCTTCGGGAGACCGACCTGGGAGAGTGGTCGGGGTGTGCCCACGAGGACGTGGACGCGAGCTTCCCGGGCGCACGGGCGCACTGGCGGCTCAACCCCCGCTGGGCACCGCCGGGTGGGGAGACCCGCCTGGAGGTCTCGGCACGGGCGGCGGAGGTCGTCGCCGAGCTGATGGCCTCGGACGCCTGGGACCGGGGTGCGGTCGCCCTCATCGCCCACGGTGGCACGATCTCCGCCCTGACCTGCCGTCTGCTGGGAATCCCGGTGGAGCACTACACGATGCTCGGCGGACTGGGCAACACCCGTTGGTCGCAGGTCGTCGCCCGTCCCTCGGACGCCTGGGCTCCTGGTTCGGGCACGCCCTGGTGGGAGAACCCGCGCTGGTTCCTTGAGGGCTGGAACGTCGGTGTGTCGATGCCGTCGCCGGTGGCAATCGTCAACGCTGACGAGGGTACGGACACCGACGGCGAGCCGGACACCCCTGAATCCTCAGGTGGTGCGGCATGACGGTGCATGTGGTCACGGATTCCACGGCCTGCCTGCCGCCCGCACTCGCGGAAGAGTACGGCATCACGGTCCTGGAGATCCACACCCGTGGAAAGATCCCCACGAAGAGCCCGGCGGTTGAGGATGCTGGGCCTTCTGAGCCTTCTGAGCCTTCTGAGCCTTCTGGGCCTTCCGGATCCTCTGAGGCTCCGGACGCTGCCGACGGCAACCGGGATGAGACTGAGACCGGTAGCGGCACTGGGGTTGCTGCCACGGACACCGCCACGGACACCGCCACGGACACTGCCACGGACACCGGAGCGGAGGACGCCGCGTCCACCGAGGACAGCGGTGATTCCGATGACGCCGAGAGCACTGACGACGCTGACGGCAACGGTGATTCGGGTGACTCCGGCGACTCCGACGATGCCGGGAAGCCCGAGGAGGACGCGCCCACGACGGCCGGCCTCGGCCCACTGGAACTGACCGCGGCCTATGCCCGGCTGCTTGAACGTGGCGGTGACGAGGGAGTTGTCGCGCTGCACCTGTCGCGGGAACTGTCGTCGACCTGGACTTCGGCCACGCAGGCCGCCGGTGTCTTCAACGGGCTGGTCAAGGTGCTGGACACCCGTTCTGCCGGAATGGTGCTGGGCCAGGCGGCGATCGCTGCGGCCCAGGCCTCCGCGGCCGGTGGTTCGCTGGACGAGTGCACGGCGGCTGCGCAGCATGTCCTCGACGGCGCAGAGGTCTGGTTGTACGTCCACCGGCTCGACGCCATGGCCCGCGGCGGCCGCCTGTCCACCGCACAGCGGCTCCTGTCGACGGCGCTGGCCATCAAGCCGATCCTGCATCTGGCCGGCGGAAAGATCGAGCTTGCCGCGAAGACCCGTACCCAGTCCAAGGCGATGGCCCGACTCGTCACCCTCGCCGAGAGTGCCTACCGCACCGCCGCCACCCCGGCCCCCGGGCCGGAGCCGGTGGAGGACAGCAAGGACGCCGCGCCGGTCATCGACGAGGAGTCCACGGGTACCGCAGCGGAGACCGTTGACGTTGCCGACGCCCCAGAGACCGGGGGTGTTCCGGCCGACACCGACGACGGTGAGTCCACCGACGCCGCCGGTGCCACCGATGAGGCCACAGCCGAGGGAGCCGGGGAGGACAACGCTGCGTCGGATAACGCTGCGTCGGACAACCACGACGAGGGGCGTCCCCGCGTCTTCACCTTCGGCGGCGACCACAAGTCGCGGCTGCGCAAGCGCAAGGAGGCTCCGGTGCCGCTGTCCGAGCTGCCTGCGGTGCCGATGCACCTGGACATCCACCAGGCAGGCTGTCCGGAGATCGCCGAGGACCTGCGTGCGACACTGCGCGCCGATCTGCCCGACTGCGTGGTGATCTCCGTGGTCGATCTCTCTCCGGCACTGATAGTCCACACCGGCCCCGAGGCCATCGGTATCACCCTCGTCCACGGCTGATCTCCGGGCCGGATCACGGACGATTCCGGGCCCTGCAGTGTGATGTCTCAGGGCATCGTGGCCGTAACCCCTACCGGTGGGCAGATTCTTCACCGGTGGACTGTGGTTGCGCTCCCTGCCGGCAGACGAGAGTGCCGGATGTCAGACAAGAATGCCGGGGTCTGCCGGTCGGTGCGACATTCTTGTCTGCCGCTGTGACGGTTCGTAGGCCCGTGCGGCAGTCCCGTTTGCCCGAGCCCGTCTGCCCGAGCCCGTCCGCCTGCGGAACACGTCCGCAGCTCCAGGCAGCTCCCCGCCCGAGGATGTGCCGGCGAACCACCGCGTTGCGGCACTGCACCCGACACCGGTGCGGCGGGGCCAGGCAACTCACCGGACGTGTCATCACGTGACCGCCGGACGTGTCACCGATGTCCTGGTACATCACGTTCCGGGATCTGCCGGGCAGGTGCTCAGAATCGTCCCTTTTTCTCCTGGGGACGCCGGGTGAGGCTGCCCGGAGCGGACGGGGAAAACCGCAGGAATATGCTGTTGATCTGTGGTTTTCCTGCATCCTGCTCGAGCCCGCGGCATCCTGGAAAAAGTCTGTCCACAGGGGCCGAGTTATCCACAGGGGCCTGGGCTTTTGTGTTTCCGGGGGACCGGGCGGCAGCGCCACCGTGGTTGGCTGTTTTGCATGGACGGAGACGCAGAACGCAACGGAGAGCTGAAGGGCCGCAGACGACGTGCCACCGGCTCGGTGAAGGCCAGGATTGAATCCCTGGTCCAACCGGTGCCGGGGCATGAGCTGGCTGATGTCCGTTTCGAGCGTCGGACCGCGATCGGTCCCCGGTCCGCCCGTGCGTTGACCATCATTGTCGCGGCTGTCGCAGTCGCGCTCGGAGGAGGGATGCTTATCGGACTGTTGAGAGGCGGAGGTGGCGACGGGGGAACGGTCGCCGTGGCGGGGCTTTCGCCGACCGGAGCAGGACAGCTGACGGGAACCCTCCGTTTGACGGAACCCTCGCCAGCTGGCCGCCCGGAGATGGACAACGACGGGGACGGGGGCACCGGGGGCCCAGGGGACACAGACGAGACGGTGGTGATCGCGGTCCAGGGGCTGGTGGACCGCCCGGGGCTGCACACCGTCGATGCGGGGACACGGCTGGGTGAGGTAATCGACCTCGCCGGTGGGGTGCGGCCGGAGGCGGGACTTGAGGGGATCAATCTCGCCGAGAAGGTGGTCGACGGTCTGCAGCTGGTGGTGGACGCAGAGGGGTCCCGGGTGACGTACCCCGGGCAGGCGGTGCAGGCAGGCGGGGCATCAACGGGCGGGACCACCGGGGGCGGGGATACCGGAACCGGTGGAGGAGCAGGTGCAACCGGTACGACAGTGAACATCAACACCGCCGACCTCGCCGGGCTGACCACGTTGAGCGGGGTGGGGGAGAAGACCGCGCAGGCGATCATCGACTGGCGTGAGGCCAACGGCCCGTTCACCGCGCCCGAGCAACTCATGGAAGTCAAGGGCATCGGCCCGGCGAAGTTCGAGGCGCTGCGGGACGCCGTCAGTGTCTGACCTGTCTGAACGACACGACCGGCCCGACCGGCCCGACCGGCCCGACCGGCCCGGAAGGCTCTACCCGGACCCGGACCTCACGCCGGCCCCCGGCACCGGTCGCGCCTGGACTGTTCCGGACCGCGACCCGCACAGCCCCGCTGCCCTGCGGCGTCGCCGTGGCCCGGACCTGCGGCTCGCTCCGGTGGCACTCACCGTGTGGCTGGCAGTCACCCTCACCGTTGTCACGAGGACGCCATGGCCACTTCTGGTCACCGGCACACCCGTCCTGATCACAGCGCTGGTGGTCGTGGTGCGACGGTGGGGACGTCGGAGACGTCGACGACCCGGCCTCACCGGCACCCGGGCCGCATTCGTGCGCACCGGCGTGCTCGCCGGACTGTGCGCTGCGGTGTGGTCGGCACGGGCGGCCTGGCTGGTCCACCGGGCCGACCGGCATCCGTGGCTGACCGGCACCTCCCGGCGGTTCACCGGGGTCCTTGAACTGGTCGGGGCACCGAAACGGCTCACCGGGGGAAGCCTGCTGGCACCGGTCGACGTCCCCGGTTTGGGGACGGTGCCGCTGTTCATCTCCCCGGACGGCGTACCGGGCGACACACCGGCCGGTTCGTCGACAGTCACCGACCCCCTCGCCGTGATCCTCGACCTCCAGCCGGGCAGTGAGTTGGCGGTCACGGCGACGGTCCGTGCGTCCGACCGGCCCGGCATCGCCCCGGTCACGCTCTCTGCGGTGTCCACGCCGGAACCGGCTGACGGGCCCGACGGCATCTCCGCGGTGACGGCACATCTGCGCGACGGTCTGCGGGACGCCGCGTCCCACCTGCCCGACGCCGCCTCTGACCTGGTGCCGGGGATGGTCGTCGGGGATGTCGGCGGGCAGGACCCCGCCACCCGGACCGAGTTCCTCGCCACGGGACTCTCCCATCTGACCGCCGTGTCCGGGGCGAATCTGGCGATCGTCTCCGGCGGGGTACTGGTGCTGGCGGGAGCTCTGGGCGCCGGTAAACGGGTGCAGGTCTTCCTCGCCGCCGCCTGCCTGACAGCCTTCGTCGTCCTCGTCGGCCCGGAACCGAGTGTGCTGCGTGCCGCCGTCATGGGTCTCGTCGGACTGGTCGCCGTGTTCAGTGCCCGCCGGACCCACGGGTTTGCCGCCTGCTCGGCCGCGGTACTGCTGCTCCTGCTCATTGACCCGGGCCTGGCCGTGGAGTACGCCTTCATCCTCTCGGTCGTTGCGACCGTCGGCATCGTCGCCGTCGCACAGCTGATCTCCCGACGCCTGCTGCAGTACTGGACCGGCCGGAGGGCCGACCACCGCACCCCGGTCGGTTGGCAACGCAACCTCTGCCAGCTCATCGGGGTGAGTCTGGCCGCCGACGTCGTCACCGCCCCGGTCATCGCACATATGACCGGGGTCATCTCACCGACCGCCGTGATGGCGAATCTGCTCGCCGGCCCCGCAGTTCCGGTGGTTACGGTGGTGGGCATGGTCGGCGCCCTGCTCGCCGGCGCGTGGGTGCCGGCCGGTGCGGCGATGCTGTGGATCTGCGCCCCCTGCGCAATGTGGATCACGCAGGTCGCGCACACCCTCGCCAGGGTCCCGGTGCTGTCGGCGACCGCCGGTTGGTGGGCTGTGGTAGCCGTCGCGACCGTGGGGACGGCGCTGGTCACGGTGGTGGTCTCCGCCCGGTGGCGTTCCACGGCCGTCGGCGTTCTCAGCGTCGCCCTGGTGGTCGGGGCAGCGGCCTGGCGGAGTGGATCACTCACCGCCGGGCCGTACCCCACACCTGCAGTCACACCACGGTTCGGTGCGGGCATCGACCGGACCTGGGCCGAGAACCTCGACGAGGTGACCGGCTGGCGGATCGGGGTGCGGTGGACCGACGACGGTCCGGAGCTGCTGAGTCCAGGGGACAATCCAGGGGAGACCGATGACAACACCGACCCCACGGTGCAGGTAGTCACCGTGGCCGACGATGAGAGCGTCCTGCGTCATGAACAGGCTGCCTCCGGGACCGGCACGCGGCGTCCTGAGCTGTACGTGGTGACCGCCTGCGGACGCTCCCGCGGCATGCCGAGCATGACGCCGGTCGGCGTGCCCGTGGCCTACCCCTGCCGCGACGGCACAGTGCTGCTCGCCGGGGACGGACTGCATGCCTCGGGGCGTGGGTGAGCAGCCCCGACGGGCTGTCTACTATGGCGGTCATGGCTCCAGCGTCTTCCGTGTCGTCCACGCAACCGTCGGCCACCGCGCAGATGTACCTCATCGTCGGCGGGGACGACTTCCTCGCCGAACGACGACGCACCGCGATCGTGGACCGGGCGCGGCGCTCCGCCGGCAACCCCGACCTGCCCGTGGAGATGCGCAAGGTCAGCGAGATCGACGCCGGGGAACTCGCCGAACTGCTCAGTCCGTCCCTGTTCGCCGAAGACCGCATCGTCGCGGTCACCGGGCTCGCCGAGGCGTCCAAGGACGCTGCCGGGCTCATCGAATCCGCCGTCGCCGACCCCGCGCCGGGTGTGGTCCTGATCCTCCAGCACTCCGGCAAGGGACGCCAGAAGGCACTGGTCACCAGCCTGCCGAAGAAGGCGCCCGTCGGTGCCCTCCAGGTGCTCTCCGCCGAGGAACTCAAGGGCCGGGAACGGGCCGGTTTCATCGACGCCGAGTTCCGGGACGCCGGGGTGCGCGTCAGTCCGGACGTCACCGAGGCCCTGCTGGACGCCGTGGGTACCGATCTGCGTGAACTGGCCAGTGCGGTCAGTCAGCTCATCTCCGATACCGGCGGCACGGTCACCGCCGCCGCGGTCCACCGCTACTACCAGGGCTCGGCCGAAGTCTCCGGCTTCGATGTGGCCGAGTACGCGGTGTCCGGCCGTACCGACCAGGCGGTGGGGGCGGCGCGCCGGGCACTGCAGCTGGGCGTCCCGCATGTGCTGCTGGCCTCCGCGCTGTCCGGGACGGTGGGGGACATCGCCAAGGTGCACGGGGTGGGACGGATCAACGCCAGGGCCCAGGCCAGTGAGTTCGGTATGCCGCCGTGGAAGCTGGAGAAGACTGTCCGCCTGGCACGGGCGTGGTCGGCGGCGGGGGTCGCCGCAGCGGTCCAGGTTGTCGCGGAGCTGGACGCCGGGGTCAAGGGCTGGGCGGCGGACCCCGAGTACGCGGTTGAGGATGCTGTCAGACGTATTTCCGTTCTCGCGCGGGGGTAACAAGAATCACCCCCTAAGGGGTGTTTCGGAGCACAGTTCGCAAGGTTCCGCCGAGCGGATCTGGCGGCCTGCAGGGGTTTCTCTGAGATGTCTCCCCCGTATAGGGGGCTGTAGATGGGGGTGAATAGTCGGTTTACTGTGGTTAATCCGGGCATACAGTGGGGTCTGGGACTTACCCCCACGTTCTCCACACAAAGGAGCCGACAATGAATCCCCGGACCCGGGTACTCACAGGGACGGTGCTCGCCCAACTCGGACTGGGCACCGTCTACTCGTGGTCTATCCTCAACCCCGCACTGGCCGACAAGTACGACACGAAGACCTTCAGCATCGCGATCACCTTCTCGATCATGATGATCTGTCTGTCGGTCTCGACCCTGACGATCAACTGGCTGCAGGCGAAGTTCGGCGTCCGCAATGTGCTTGTCGTCTGCGGTGTGGTCCTGGCTGTCGGCCTGTTCCTCGCCGCGTTCATGCCGAATGTCATCCTGCTGTACCTCACCGCCGGCGTCATGGTCGGTATCGCCGACGGCATCGGTTACCTGCTCAGTCTGACCAACTGCCTGCGCTGGTTCCCGGAGAAGGCGGGCACCATCTCCGGCATCTGTGTCGGGGCCTACGGCCTGCCCGCCTTCATCCTCCCGCTCGTCGTCACCCCGGTGCTCGGCGACGCCGAGGACGGCTACCCCGGGCTGCGGACCTGTTTCATCCTCTGGGCGGTCATCGCCGCCGTACTCATCATCGGTGGTGGTGTGCTGCTCAAGGACGCCCCGGAGATCCCGCACTCCGAGACCCCGTCCGCCGGCGAGTACAGCCGGACCCAGATGCTGCGTACGCCGCAGGCCTACCTGCTGTTCTGGGGCATCACGGCGTTCTGCTTCGCCGGCCTGTTCATCATCGGTAACGCCGGTGGTGCCGCCGCGGACGCCGCCGACCCGAAGAAGTACCTCATCGGTACCACGGTCACCCTGGTCTCCCTGGTCGCTCTGGCGAACACCGCCGGACGTTTCCTCTTCGGCTGGCTCTCCGACCGCGTCTCCCGCACCCTCATCGTCGCCTGCTCTCTGACGGTGCTGACCGTCATGTCGGTCGTCGTCGGTCTGGCCTGGCGTCCGGAACCGTGGCTCTACATCCTCGCCTTCCTGCTCTTCGGCGCAGCCTTCGGCGGCTGCATCACCATCTACCCGACGATCGTGGGCGACTACTTCGGCCACAACAACCAGGCGAAGAACTACTCGATCATCTACCAGGGGTTCGCCTGCGGCGCGGTCATCACCCTGATCTTCAACACCCTGATGTCCAATGACGCCCTCGAATTCGGTACCGCCCTGCTCATCGGCTCCGTCTTCCTCGCGATCGGCGCGGTCATCCTCTTCCTGGTCAAGGCCCCCGGCCCGCCGCCCGCGGAGGACACCGCCACCACCACTACCCCTGAATCCGTCAACGTCTAGCAAAGGACAGTGACCACAAATGTCTGACACCACAGCAACCGCCCCGGTCGTCGACTTCGCCGCCGTCAAGGCAGGTCTCGGCGAGGAGTACGACAACCCCGTCCAGGTCCTCGACGAGAACCACAAGGTCGTCAACCAGGAGGTCTTCGACACCTTCACCGACGACGAACTCGTCCACTTCATGGAGATCATGCTCCGCGAGCGCGTCCTCCACGAGCAGACCACCGTCTTCTCCAAGCAGGGACGCCTCGGCTTCTACGCCCCGACGCTCGGCCAGGAGGCCAGCCAGCTCGGCAGCGTCACCGCATTCCAGCCGCAGGACTACCTCTTCCCGAGTTACCGTGACCTGCCGCAGATGATCGAGCACGGTGCGATCACCCCGGCCCAGGGCTTCCTCTGGTCCCGCGGCCACGTCCAGGGCAACCGCATGGCCGACGGCCACCGCAGCTGGTACCCGCAGATCATCATCGGCGCGCAGCACATCGCCGCCGCGGGCGCCGCGCTCGGCCTCAAGAAGAACGGGGAGGACGCCGTGGCGTTCTCCTACTCCGGTGACGGCTCAACCTCCCAGGGTGACACCTACGAGGGACTGAACTTCGCCGGTGCCTTCCAGGCCCCGCTCGTCATGATCATCCAGAACAACGGCTGGGCGATCTCCGTGCCGCGCGACTACCAGACCCACACCCGCACCCTGGCCCAGAAGGCCGTCGCCGCCGGCGTCCCGTCGGTGCAGGTCGACGGCATGGACATTCTCGCCGTCCACGCCGTGGCCAAGGCCGCCCGTGACTTCGCCGCCGCCGGCAACGGCCCGGTGATGATCGAGACCCTGACCTACCGCTTCGGTGCCCACTCCTCGGCCGGCGACGACCCGTCCCGCTACCGCACCCACGGGCAGGAGCAGCCCTGGTTCGACAAGGACCCGCTGAACCGCCTGCGTGAGCTGCTCACCGAGAAGGACCTGTGGTCCGCCGAGCACGAGGCCGAACTGAAGGACGCCTACAAGAAGGAGTTCCGCGCCGCCATCAAGGAGGCGGAAGGTGCCCCACACCAGACCGTCACCGAGTTCCTCACCAACACCTTCGAGGAACCCACCCCGAACATCGTCAAGCAGCTGGAAGAAGCGGCTGCTGCAGAGGCTGAGGAGAAGTAACCATGACCACCATGAGCTACATCGAGGCCGTCACCAGTGCCCTCGACAACGTTCTCGCGGAGGATCCGAAGACCCTCATCTTCGGCGAGGACGTCGGTAAGAACGGCGGCGTCTTCCGCGCCACCCAGGGACTCCAGGACAAGTTCGGCGAGGACCGTGTCTTCGACACCCCGCTGGCCGAATCCGGCATCCTGGGGCTGTCCATCGGACTGGCCGCCACCGGCTGGCGTCCGGTCCCGGAGATCCAGTTCTCCCCGTTCTCCTTCGAGGCTGCGGACTCGCTGATCGGGCAGATGTCCCGCAACCGTTTCCGCACCGCCGGCGACATCGCCCAGCCGATCACCGTGCGCTCCCCGTACGGCGGCGGCACCCACACCGCCGAGCTGCACTCCGACAGCATCGAGCACGTCTTCGCCGGTGTGCCCGGTCTGCGCGTGGTCGCCCCGTCCTCCGCCTATGACGCCAAGGGCCTGCTGGTCTCGTCGATCGAGAACAATGACCCGGTCCTCTTCCTCGAGCACCTCAAGCTCTACCGTTCGATCAAGGAGGACGTGCCGGAGGACATCTACCGCATCCCGCTCGACAAGGCCAACGTCGTCCGGCAGGGCACCGACATCACCCTCGTCGCCTACGGTGCGATGGTCCAGGAGTGTGTGACGGCCGCCGAGGAACTGGCCAAGGACGGCATCGCCGCCGAGGTCATCGACCTGCGCACCATCTCGCCGATCGACACGGACACCATCTTCACCTCCGTCGACAAGACCTCCCGTCTCGTCGTCGTCCAGGAGGCGCAGAACATGGCCGGTGTCGGCGCCCACGTCGTCACCGAAGTCGCGGAGAACCGGATCCTGTCGCTGGAGGCCCCCATCGGTCGCGTCTCCGCCCCGGACTCGGTCTACCCCTTCGCCGTCGACGAGCACGCCTGGCTGCCGGACGCGTCGAAGATCGTCGCCAAGGCCCGCGAAGTCCTGAGCTACTAGAGCCGCCAGAGCCACCGAGGAGCACATCATGGCTTATTCATTCATCATGCCGGAGCTGGGCGAAGGCCTGGCCGAGGGAACCATCTCCAACTGGCTGGTCGCCGAGGGTGACACAGTCGAGGAGGACCAGGACCTCGTCGAGATCGAGAACGACAAGGCGGTCACCGAACTGCCCTCGCCGGTCGACGGTACAGTGCAGAAGATCAACTTTGGGCCCGGTGACGTCGCCAAGGTCGGTGACGTACTCATCGTCATCGACGACGGCTCGCCGGACACCGAGGGCGACGCCGTCGAGGACGCCGACCACCCGGCCGTCATCGCCGACGCCACCGCCCACGAGGAGCACTCCGCCAAGGGCGGTGCCGATGAGGCGGTGACCGCCCAGGAGAACCCGGTCAACCGGCAGACCCGGCCGGCAGCCCCGACCGAGCCTGGTACGACCCCCACCGACGTCGCACCGCTGCGCAACGGCGACCCCGCTGTCGCCGAGGCCCAGGGCACCCGCGTCCTCGCGATGCCGTCGGTGCGCCGCTACGCCCGCGAGCGCGAGGTGGACATCACCACGGTCACCCCGACCGGAGCCCACGGCCACGTCACCCGCGGTGACATCGACCGTGCTTACGGAGCCTACGGTGCGCCGAAGGTTGCTGAGGCCGCCGACGCCGGCGCAGAGACCGCGTCCGAGCAGGACGCCGCGGCGTCCTCCCCGGTCGCCGCCGCGCCCGCGC
Organism: Corynebacterium sp. UD i78; assembly: GCF_056280545.1. NCBI lineage: Bacteria > Bacillati > Actinomycetota > Actinomycetes > Mycobacteriales > Corynebacteriaceae > Corynebacterium > Corynebacterium sp. UD i78. Next base: position 461,177 of record NZ_JBWCED010000001.1, read on the forward strand.
CGGTGCGTCCGACCGAGGACGACCGCCGCGAAGCCTACGCCGGTATCCCGGCGGCGACCGGCCGGGCGATGTCCGCGTCCCACGCGTCCATCCCGCCGGTCACCAACTTCGGCGAGGTCGAGGTCTCCAGGCTGCTCAAGCTGCAGAAGAAGTACAAGGAGCACGCCGCCGAGCAGGACGTACACCTCACCGTGCTGCCCTTCATCGTCAAGGCGCTCGTCGCCGCGATGAAGAAGTACCCGGTGCTCAACGGCGCGCTGGACACGGAGACCAACGAGATCGTCTACCACGCGGCCTGCAATGTCGCGATCGCCACCGACACCCCGCGCGGACTCTACGCCCCGGTGGTCAAGGACGCCGACCGTGCCAATGTCCTCGAGATCGCCAAGGTCATCGGCGACAATGCCGGCAAGGCGGCCGAAGGCAAGCTCTCCGCGGACGACATGTCCGGCGCCGGCGTCACCGTGAGCAACCTCGGTGGTGTCGACGGCGGCTGGTTCACCCCGATCATCAGCGTGGGCCAGTCCGCGATCCTCGGCGTGGGCCGTGCCGTCAAGGCGCCCTATGTCAACGACGAGGGTGAGCTGGCCGTCGGCCGGATGATGAAGCTCTCGCTGACCTACGACCACCGCATCATCGACGGTGTGCGCGGCCAGGAGATCCTCAACACGGTCATGCAGCTGCTGCACGACCCGAACCTGCTGGTCATCGAGGGTTAGAAGGAGAAAACCATGGCCAAGGAACTGGAACAACACGGCACCGTCATCATCGGTGCAGGTCCCGGCGGGTACGTCGCCGCGATCCGTGCGGCGGAACTCGGACAGCAGGTCACCGTCATCGAGGAATCCGACACCCTCGGCGGCATCTGCCTCAACGTCGGCTGCGTGCCGTCCAAGGCACTGATCTCGGCCGGTAAGCGGCTGAGCCAGGCGCAGGACTCCACCATGTACGGGATCAGCACCGGTGACGTCTCCTTCGACTTCGCTGCCCTGCAGGACTGGAAGCAGCACAAGGTCGTCGACCGGATGACCAAGGGCATCGAGGGGTTGTTCGACAAGCATGGGATCGAGGTCGTCCGTGGCTCCGCGATGCTGGTCAGCGACACCGAGATCCAGATCATGCCCGCCGGCCCGCAGCAGTTCATGAGCGTCACCGAACCGCGGCGGATCGCCTTCACCGACCTGATCATCGCCACCGGGTCGCGCCCGGTCGAGATCCCCGGCTTCCAGATCAGCGGACGCGTCATCGACTCGACCGGTGGACTGGGGCTGGAGAGTCTGCCGAAGGAGCTCGTCGTCATCGGCGGCGGCTACATCGGCACCGAGCTCGCCGGCGCCTACGCTGACTTCGGTACCCACGTCACCATCCTCGAGGGCACCGACCAGATCCTCCCCGGCTTCGAGAAGGACCTGGTGAAGGTCGTCGCCAAGAAGCTGAAGTCCAAGGGCGTCACGCTGCTCACCGGGGTGCGCGCGAAGCACTCCGAGCAGCATGACGACGAGGTCTCCGTCACCTACGCCACCAAGGGCGGTGAGGAGAAGAAGGTCACCGCCGACTACTGCATGATCACCGTCGGCAGGACGCCGAACACCGACTCCCTCGGTCTCGATGCCACTGGTGTGACGCTCGACAAGCACGGCCTCATCGAGGTCGACGCGCGCGGCTTCACCGGTGTGGACCACATCTGGGCCGTCGGTGACGTGACCATGGGCCCGGCTCTGGCTCACATGGCCTTCATGGAAGGCAAGACTGCCGCCGGTGCCATCGCCGGACGCCCTGACGCCAACGAGTACTTCGCTGTGCCGGCGGTGTGCTTCTCGGACCCGGAGATCGCGACGGTCGGCATGACCGTGGCCGAGGCGGAGAAGAACGGGCTGACGGTCAACTCCTCCCAGTTCCCCTTCGCCGGCAATGCGCGTGCCGTGTCCCTGGGTGAGGGCGAGGGTTTCGTCCGCCTGGTCTCGACGATCGACACCGGCACACTTGTCGGTGCACAGATCGTGGGTCCGGGTGCCTCCGACCTCATCTCGGAGCTGTCCGTGGCGGTGAACTGCCAGCTCAACGTGGAGGACATCGCCCTGACGATCCATCCGCACCCGACGCTGGGTGAGCCGGTGGCCGAGGCCGCGGACATTGCGATCGGGCTGCCGACGCACCTGTAGGACTTCCGTAGGGGGTCCTCCAGGACGCCAGGATGAGTTGTCGGGCAGAGTCGACCGCCACCGCGTCGGGGGTAGCGAAAACCACCCCCGCCGCGGTGGCGGTCCTCGTCATGTTCAGGGGGCACCACCTCTGCAGACGGGGGAGGTGTCAAGTATGTGGACACAGGTATGTGGACAGAAGGGTAGCCGGGCCGCGGGGGAGCGGCCTAGCGTTGTCGGCGTCGCCGCCGATGTGACCCCGGGCACAAAAACCTTGCACTGTGACCCGTACCGGTCCGTCGGCGGCGCGAATCTACCGTTGCATCCCCTCCGAGAGGACCTTCCTTGTCTGCTCCGACGATCGACCGTACCGACCTCAACGACCGCGTCCTCACCTGGTTCGCGGACTTCGCCGACGCCCTGGCCACCCCGGACGCCGAGGCCGCGGCCTCCGCCACCGCCGACCTGTTCGTCGAACAGGGCTACTGGCGTGACCTCACCACCTTCACCTGGAACCTGCACACCGCAGAAGGCCGGGAGAGCATCGCCGACCTGGTCAAGGGGACCCACGGCACCGGCAACCTCACCATCAGTGAGGTCGCCATCGACCGCGACGCCGTTATCGAGGACGCCGTCGACGGCTCCGGTACCGACATCTTCGCCTTCGTCACCTTCGAGACGCCGGTCTTCACCGCCCGCGCCCTGATCCGCCTGAAGAACGAGGGCACCGACGAGGCCCCGGTCGACAAGTGCTGGACGCTGCTGACCTCGGCACGGGAGCTCAAGGCACGTCCGGAGAAGAAGCGGCGCAACCGGATCCAGGGTGCCGAGCACGGCGTCCACGCGGACCGGAAGAACTGGGCGGACCACAGGGCCGAGCGCCGCGAGAACCTCGGCTACTCCGAGCAGCCCTACGTCGTCATTGTCGGCGGTGGCCAGGGAGGCATAGCCCTGGCGTCCCGCCTGAAGCGGCTCGGTGTGCCGACGCTGGTCGTGGAGAAGTCCGCCCGCCCCGGTGACCAGTGGCGCGGCCGGTACCACTCCCTGTGCCTCCACGACCCGGTCTGGTACGACCACCTGCCCTACCTGCCGTTCCCCGATGACTGGCCGGTGTTCACGCCCAAGGACAAGATGGGCGACTGGCTGGAGCACTACACCGGCATCATGGACCTCGACTACTGGAACAACACCACCTGCGAGCGGGCGTCCTACGATGAGGCGTCCGGCACCTGGGAGGTCGTCGTCGACCGTGACGGTGAGCAGGTCGTGCTGCGGCCCGAGCAGCTGGTGCTGGCCACCGGCATGTCCGGTGTGGCGAACAAGCCGACCTTCCCCGGGCAGGAGAACTTCCGCGGCGAGATCCGGCACTCCTCCGAGCACCCCGGCGGCGAGACGGACAAGGGACGCCGCGTGGTCGTGCTCGGGGCGAACAACTCCGCCCACGACATCTGCGCCGACCTGTGGGAGAACGGGGCACAGCCGGTGATGATCCAGCGGTCCTCGACCTACATCGTCAACTCCGACAAGTTCATCAAGCACGTCACCAGCGGCCTCTACTCGGAGGATGCCCTGGACGCCGGTATCGACACCGACACCGCGGACCTCATGTTCGCGTCCTTCCCCTACAAGGTGCTGCCCTACGCGCAGCGGCCCGGGTCGGACGCCATCCGTGAGGAGGACGCCAAGTTCTACGCCGATCTCGAGAAGGCCGGGTTCATGCTGGACTACGGCGACGACGAGACCGGCCTGTTCCTCAAGTACCTGCGTCGCGGCTCGGGCTACTACATCAACGTCGGTGCATCACAGCTGGTCATCGACGGGTCCATCGAGCTGCACTCCGGTGTGGGGATCGAGCGGTACACCGAGGATGGTGTGGTGCTCACCGACGGCACCGAACTGCAGGCGGACGTGGTGGTGCTGGCCACCGGCTACGGCTCGATGAACGGCTGGGCCGAGCGGCTGATCAGCCCGGAGGTCGCGGACAAGGTCGGCAAGTGCTGGGGCCTCGGCTCGGAGACGACCAAGGATCCAGGTCCGTGGGAGGGCGAGCTGCGCAATATGTGGAAGCCGACCCAGCAGGAGAACCTGTGGTTCATGGGTGGCAACCTGCACCAGGGCCGCCACTACTCCCGCTACCTGTCGCTGCAGCTCGCGGCCAGGCATGAGGGACTGGACACGCCGGTGTATGCGCTGGCGCCGTCGTACCACGAGAAGTAGGTGGCGGCCTACCCGGTGAAGAGGCCCGCGGCCTTGATGATGGTCTGGATCACGCCGTAGGACAGGGCGGCGACCACGATGAACGCCAGACCCGAGGCGACGGTCGTGTAGAGACCACCGGCGGTGGTGGCGGTGCCGTTCGAGCGTGCGTCGGAGGCCTGGGCGGCAGCGGCGCGGTCGGCACGGACCTTCTCCTCGACGATCTCCGGATCCTCGACGTGCTTCTCGTTGACCTTGCGGACCAGCAGGTTCGCGATGAAGCCGACGACCAGCACACCGACCATGATGAACAGGGACAGCCGGTAGAGGTCGAATCCGGAGTGACCCGCGTCCTCCTGGGACTCGACGACGGAGTTGACGATCAGCGGGCCGGCGATACCGGCGGCGGACCAGGCGGTGAGCAGGCGACCGTGGATCGCGCCGACCTGGTAGGTGCCGAAGAGGTCCTTGAGGTAGGCCGGGATCGTCGCGAAGCCGCCGCCGTAGAAGGAGAGGATGATCAGCGCGCAGATCACGAACAGGGCCAGGGAGTGTGAACCGAGGCTCGCGAGCAGCAGGTAGAGCAGCGAACCGAGACCGAGGTAGAGGATGTAGGTGTTCTTGCGGCCGATGTAGTCGGAGACGGTGGACCAGACGAAGCGTCCTCCCATGTTGAACAGCGACAGCAGGCCCACAAATCCACCAGCAGCCACCGCCGTAATAGCGAAGGAGTTCTGGATCATCGGGGAGGCGGACTCGAGGATGCCGATACCCGCGGTGACGTTGGTGAACAGCACGATCCACAGCAGCCAGAACTGCGGCGTCCTGATCGCGCTCTTCGCGGAGACATTGCCGGTGGTCTGGTGGGAGCGTGCCGGGGTCTTCGCCGGCGTGTAGCCCGCCGGCTTCCAGTCCGGGTGCGGCAGGCGGATGACGAAGGCGCCGAGGGCGATGATCACCAGGTAGATGATCGCCAGGGTGAGGAAGGTGGCCGGCATGCCCGGGGTGAGGGAGTCCGGGTCGTCACTGAACAGCGACATGAGGTCGTTGGACAGCGGGCTGGCGATCAGCGCGCCACCACCGAAGCCCATGATCGCCAGGCCGGTCGCCAGGCCGGGGCGGTCCGGGAACCACTTCATCAGCGTGGATACCGGGGAGATGTAGCCGATACCCAGGCCGATGCCGCCGATGAAGCCGTAGCCGAAGTAGACCAGCCACAGCTGGTCGGTCCAGATTCCGAGGGTGGCGACGAAAAAGCCGACGACCCAGGCGGTGCCGGAGGCGACCATGGCCTTGCGGGGGCCGACGCGTTCGACCCACGGGCCGAAGAGTGCGGCGGAGATGCCGAGCATGCCGATGGCCACGGAGAAGATCCAGCCGGTGGCGACCTCACCGACCTCGAAGTGCTCGGCGAGCGGGGCCTTGAACACGGAGAAGGCGTAGGCCTGCCCGATACTCAGGTGGATGGCGAGGGCGGCGGCGGGGATGAGCCACCGGTTGAAGTTCACGGGCGCGATGATGGCGTCCCGGTCCAGCACGGACATGGGGGTCTCCTTAGGGCGTCATGTATCCGGGCCGAATGTACCTTCTGTGAAACCGGATGAGTATCCCACGTCACACCTGGTACCCCCGTTCGCCCAGGGAACACTCGTACTCTGGGGTCCATGTCTGAACTTCCCACACTGCCCACCACCGTCGACGAACTGCTGTCCACCGTCACTGTCCCGTTGGAGCGCCGTCCGGACGGGGATGTCGTCTCCTCCCGGGCTGTCCACGACCCCGCGACCGGCCAGGTCATCGGCCTGGCCCCGGTCCACGGCGCCGAGGAGGTCGATGAGGCCGTTGCGGGGGCCAAGGACATCCAGCCCGAGTGGGCGTCCTGGTCCCCGGCGGAGCGCGCGGAGGTGCTGAACCGGGCGGCGGATGCGGTGGACGCTGTTGCCGGGCCGCTGGCCGAACTGCTCAGCCGGGAGACCGGTAAGCCGCTGAACGGCCCTAACGCCCGCTTCGAGGTCGGGGCGTGTGCACACTGGTTGCGGACGGCGGCAGAGCTTGAGGTGCCGGAGGAGACGGTGGTCGATGACGGGGAAACCCGCGCGACGCTGACCTGGCGTCCGGTGGGGATCGTCGGGGCGATCGGCCCGTGGAACTGGCCGATGATGATCAGTATCTGGCAGATCGCGCCGGCGCTGCGGATGGGCAATGCGGTGATCGTGAAGCCGTCGGAGAATACGACGCTGTCAGTTCTCGCGCTGGGTTGGGTGCTCAACCAGGTGTTGCCCGCCGGGGTGCTCACTGTCGTGCCGGGGGAGCGGGAGGTCGGCTCGGTCATCGCGGGGCACCAGGACATCCGCAAGGTGATGTTCACCGGGTCCACCGCGACGGGACGACGCATCGTCGAGGCCAGTGCGGGCAACCTCAAGCGGCTCACCCTGGAGCTCGGAGGGAACGACGCCGGCATCGTCCTGCCCGATCTCTTCGACGGCGCGACTGCCGAGCGGCGCCGCGAGATCGCGGAGACCTTGTTCTGGGGTGCGTTCATCAACACCGGCCAGACCTGTGCGGCGCTCAAGCGGCTCTACGTGCCCGACGAGATCTACGACGAGGTCTGTCGGGCGCTGGTGGAGGTCGCCGAGAAGGTGCCGATGGGCATGGGGCTGGAGGAGGAGAACCTGCTCGGTCCGCTGCAGAACCGGGCGCAGTTCGACATCGTCGACCGGCTCGTGGAGGACGCGAAGGCCGCCGGTGCCACGGTGCTGTGCGGCGGTAACCCGGACCGGGACGCGCCGGGCAACTTCTACCCGACGACGCTGGTCGCCGACATCGACGGGGACGCCGCGCTGGTCACCGAGGAGCAGTTCGGCCCGGCATTGCCGGTCATCCGGTACGTTGACCTGGATGACGCGGTGGCCGAGGCGAACCGGTCGGAGGCCGGGCTGGGCGGGTCGGTGTGGTCGGCAGACGCGACGGCGGCCCGTGAAGTCGCGGCCCGGCTGGAGGCCGGCACGGTGTGGATCAACAACCACGGTGCGGTCGATCCGCGGATCCCGTTCGGTGGGGTGAAGGGGTCGGGTTACGGCCTGGAGTTCGGGGTCGAGGGGCTCAAGGCGGTGGCCGTGCCGCAGGTCATCAACGGGTGATGCGGTGGGGCTTCCGGTCCGCGCCCGGTCGGTGACGGATCGACGGGTAGCGCCCGGTCATACCGTGGGATGACCGGTCAGATCAGTCCGTGGGCCGATGACCGGGGTGGCTGTTCTCCGTAGTGTTTCCGGTGTCTGCAAGGCATACACCAGGAGAAACACATGAACCGGACACCGATCCACCCCGACACGGCCACTGCGTCCCCTGCCGTGCCGACCGTCGACCCGACGCCCGCCGGGCCTGCAGTCGCTTCCACGGGATCGTCGACTGCGGCGCCCGCCGTGGCGTCCCTCCCCGCCGCGGTGCGCTACCGCTTCCTCGACGCGCTGCGGGGCGTGGCACTGTGCGGCATTCTCTTCGTCAACCTGCGTGATCTGCTCGCTGACCGGATCACGGTAGTCGACTCCCCGGTGCAACGGTTCTACGACGTCGGCATCCAGGGCAGGTTCGTGCCGGTCTTCGCCTTCCTCTTCGGCGTCAGCGCCTGGCTCCTGTACAGCGCGACGAAAGATCGGGCGTCCACCGCGTCTGCTGCGTCCGCGCGGCTGCTCATGGTGCGACGCTTCGCCTGCCTGCTGCCGGTCGGCCTGCTGAACCTCCTCTTCCTGTTCGACGGGGACATCCTCACCATGTACTCGGTGTTCGCGCTGGTGCTGCTGGTGCCGGCGATGTTCCTTCCCAGGGGCCTGCTGCTCACGGTGGGGCTGGCATCCACGGTCGCCGCGTACTGGGTCTTCGGCAACAGTCCGATGATCGCGGCGACGTTGATGGTCACCGGTTTCGCCGCCGCCCAGTTCGGGCTTCCTGCCTGGTTGGAGTCCCAGTCGGGTCAGGACCACGGTGTCGCCTTCAGTGTCTTCGGGGTCTTCGGGCTGAGCGCCATCGGCGGGGTGGTGTTCGCCGCCCGTCAGCTGGACCTGCTGGTCTCCGGCGCGGCGGCGGACACGCCCTCCTATGACCGGGTCGCGGGGATCGCCGGCCTTCTCATCGCTGTTGCCCTGGTCAGTGGGCTGTCCCTGGTGTGGTGCACGGTGGCGGGGCGCCTCGTCCTCGACCGGATCTTCACTCCGCTGGGACGCACCTCCCTGACTAACTACCTCGGGGCCTCGCTGCTGGTGCAGGTCGGGCTGCTGGTCTTACCCGGTGAACTGACTGACCTCCGGCTGCTGCCGGTGATCACCGTCGGTGTGCTTGCCGTCCAGTGGATGTGTTCGGTGCTGTGGCTGCGGGTGTTCCGCTACGGGCCGGTCGAGTGGGTGTGGCGCATGGCGACGCGGTGGGAGCGGGTGCCGCTGCGCCGGGATGTCACCGGAACGCCTGCTCCCCGGTGAGTGCCTTGCCGATGGTGAGCTGGTGCATCTCTGCGGTCCCTTCATAGGTCAGCACGGATTCCAGGTTGTTGGCGTGCCGTAGCGGGGAGTGGTCCAGGGTGATACCGGACGCGCCGAGCAGTGTGCGGCACTCGCGGGTGATCTCCAGCGCCACGCGGGTGGAGTTCAGCTTGCCGACGCTGATGCGCGGCGGGGTCAGCTGACCGGCATCTTTGAGTCGGCCCAGGTGGAGGGCCAGGAGCATGGACTTGTCGAGCTCGACGGTCATGTCGGCGAGCTTGGTCTGGGTGATCTGGAAACTGCTCAGCCGCCGGTCGAAGACATCCCGGGTGCCGACGTAGTCGATGGCGGTCGTCAGGGCGTCGCGGGCAGCGCCGAGTGCACCCCAGATGATCCCGTAGCGGGCCTCGTTGAGGCAGGTCAGCGGGCCACGCAGGGAGTTGACACCGGGCAGTCGCCGGGAGTCCGGCAACCGGCAGTCCTCGAGGATGATCTCACCGGTGATCGAGGCGCGCAGGGAGAGCTTGCGGTGGATCTCCGCGGTGGAGAAGCCGGGGTCGCCCTCCTCCACGATGAAGCCGGCGAAGCCAGGCTTCCCGTCGCCACGGTCGTCGGTACGGGCCCAGACTACGGCGACATCGGCGACCGGGGCGTTGGTGATCCACATCTTCGTGCCGTTGAGAATCCAGTAGGCATCCTCCCCGGAGCCGTCGCGGATCGCCCGGGTACGCATGTTCGCGGGGTCGGAGCCGGCGTCCGGTTCGGTGAGCCCGAAGCAACCGAGGGTGGTGCCGGCGGCCATGCCCGGCAGGTAGTGCTCCTTCTGTTCCTCCGAACCCCAGTGGTGGATCGCGAACATGGCCAGCGAGCCCTGGACGGAGACCAGCGAGCGCAGGCCGGAGTCGACGGCCTCGATCTCCATGCAGGCCAGCCCGTAGTCGACGGCGGACATCCCGAGGCAGCCGTAGCCGTCGAGGTGCATACCGAGGACGCCGAGTCCGCCGAACTCCGGTGCGAGATCGTTGACCGGCAGTGCCCCGGCTTCGAACCAGTCATTGACGTGGGGACGCAGTTCACGGTCGCCGAAGTCCGCGACGGCGTCCCGGATCTGCCGTTCCTCGTCGCTGAGCAGGGAGTCGAAGCCGATGAGGTCCAGCGGGGTGGTTGTCGCGGAGGACGCAGTGGTTCTCGTCATGAAGACACCGTAACCCTTTCGTGGTGAATGGTTGTTCAGTTGAGCTGAACCTCGACCACTGAACCGAGCAGTGGCAGGTGGATGAGGATCCGGGCGGGGACGGTACCGGTGATGTCGGTGATCGCCTGCCGGTACACCGCCATCTGCCCGAGGTACTTCGCGGCCACATGACCGGTCGGGTCGGTGCCGGGGTAGGTCTTGTGGTCGACGATGATCTGACCGTCGGCCGTCGTGATGAGCTGGTCGATCCAGCCCTGGGCACGCTGGTGATCGTCATTCGTCCAGGTGAAGGGGACCTCGGAGTTCACGGCGGTGGCGGCGAGATCCTCATGGAGGAACCGCTGCCAGCGCTCACCGCACTCCACAACCTGGTCGGGACTGACCACTGCACCGACACCCCAGTTCGTCACCAGTCGGGTGGCGACCTGCTGCTTCATGGCGGCGTCGAAGGAATCCAGCGGAGCTGCGAGATAGGAGTGGATGCAGTCACCGACCTTGTTCCACTCCGGGCCGCCACCACTGACCAGCGCCGGGCCGAGGTCCGCGACCTCGCGCACCACGGCACCCAGTGCCGTCTCCGGGGCAGCCTCGGCACCACTGGGGGCGAAGGTGGCGGCAATGACTTCGCGACCAGGGTCGACAGGTTCCCGGTCGACGTCGAGCTGTCCGGCCGGTGAGGTGAACCGCCCGGTGGCGTCCATCAGGGTTTCACGCGGCAGTGCCGGCACCGGATCTGAATCCGCGAGCAGAACAGCAAGTTCATCGGCCTCCAGACCGGCCTCGGCCAGGGCCCGCCACTTCGTGGTCGAGGAGTAGGGGGCGAGCACGGTCCGGAACTTCGAGCGGGTCATCGCGACATAGAGCAGTCGCTGTTCCTCAAGCAGTTCGGTGGTGCGCCGGGTCTGCTGCGCGTCGGTGGCAGTCAGTGCCTCCTTCACCCCGGAATGGGCGAGCAGTGTGTCCGGCCAGAACCGGAGGTGGCGTCCTGCCAGGGGATCGTCCATGGTCAGCGGGGTGGATGACTGGACCCACACCCCGGCCGGGGTGAAGCGCTCGCGGGAATCCGGCATGGCGACGACGACCGTGTCCCACTCCAGACCCTTGGCCTGGTGGACGGTGTGGACCTCCACCGCACCCGGCTCCGCGGTCGGGGTGGAGACCGTCTCCTCGTCGAGAAGATGGGCCAGGACCCCGGCGACAGTGGCGGGCTCGCCGGCGGACTCCTGCTCGGCGGCGAAGTCCGCGGCTGCCTGCAGGATCCCGGTGACCGAGCCGGTGCGCTCACCAGGGCCGGTGGACGCGGCGACGCGTCCCCTCAGGTCCAGGGCGTCCACCACGGCGGCGACGAGTTCGGCTACCGGCAGTTCGGACAGGGCGCTGCGCAGTGCGGTGACCGGGGCGAACACAGGGTCAGCCGCCCAGCTGGTCAGCTGCTCCCGGCATGCGTCCCGGTCCGGTAGCGAGGTGAGCACATCGAACCAGTCAACGTGGGCGGCATGGTCGGGCATCAGGCTGATCATCTCGACCAGCGCCTGGGTGTCCGTCCTGTCCAGCAGCAGGGCGAGTGCGGCGGTGACCAGGCGTCCTTCCCGGGTGGTGGACAGTGGCACACCACCACCGGCACAGGGGATGCCCGCAGCCCGCAGCGCGGTGCGGACTTCGGCGGCGTGGCTGTTGGTACGCACCAGGATCGCGCGGCTGCCCGAGTGGGCGTCGCGCTCGGCGAGGGCGCCGATGCCGTCGCTGATCCGCTCGAACCACACCTTCTTCGATGCCCGGCCTTCGGTGTGCGGCCAGGTGACGGTTTCCCCGGCGGCGCGGGCCCCGTCGGCGGCATAGGCTTCCGCCCGGATCTGCGGGACGCTGAGCTCCACATCGCCGGTGAACAGGTGGCGGAACAGGCGGTTCGACAGGTCCAACGGAGCCTGCCGGGTGCGGTAGGAATGGGCGAGCACCTCGGAGCGTCCGCCCAGCCCGGCGGGATCGGTGATCGCCTCGACCGCCGAATCCATCAGCGCCGGATCAGAGCCGCGGAAACCGTAGATCGACTGCTTCGGGTCACCGACCCAGATCACCTCATCGACCAGACCGGCGAGTTCGGTGAACAGGGCGAGCTGCAGCGGGCTGGTGTCCTGGAACTCGTCGACGACGAGGATCCGGAAACGCGCGGCGAGAGTCTCGCGCACCGCGTCCCGGGTCGCCTCAGACACTCCGTCACCGCGCAGCAGTCGCAGGGTGAGCTGCTCCTGGTCGGTGAAATCGATGAGACCGAGGGCGTCCTTGTAGTCGGCGTAGGCGCTCAGGCAGGACGCTGCGGTGGTGAAGACGAGCCGGATGAGTGTGTCCAGGTCATCGCGCAGAGCGGGGTCGGCGAGGATCTCCGCAGCGGAGGTCACCGCACCGTAGGCCTCCTTGATCGGCTTGGTCGGTGTGGGGACTCCGGGGACCTTGCCCTCGGCGGTCTTCAGCCAGTCCGACCAGGGGATGGAGTCACGCTCGCGGCGTACCCGGCGGGCGAACCGTTCCAGGGAATCGAGCCGGGTGAGGACGCCGTCGGCCGACCGCTTGGTGATGGTGCCGTCCTCGACCTCGGCGCGCAGTTGGCGGGGCAGGGTGCGGGCGGCGGTCGTCAGTGCGGCCCGGGTATCGGAGGGTGCGGTGCCGGCAGCCTGCTCATCCAGTACGGCGTGGAGCTCGACGATGCTGGCCTCGGCGAAACCGGGGAGGTCCTCGGCAGGGATGTTGTTCGACCGGGCGTGGTCGGTGACGCTGCGGATCGTCGCCGCCCAGTTGGTTGCCCTGCTGTAGAAGCCACGGTCCTCGACCACGTCATAGCCGGTGCGGGCGAGCAGGGCGCGGTGGGCGTCCTCGGCCTCGGCGATGAGGTGGTCGGTGGCGCGCGTGAAGGCGGTCTGCTGCGACTGCTCGGTGAGCACGGCGAGGTCAGGGGACCGACCGGCGTCGAGGGCGAAGTCGGTGAGGATCCGCCCGGTCACCGAGTTCACCGTGCCGATCAACGCGGTAGGCAGGGCGGCTGCCTGGTCCAGCAGTCCACGGTCGACGAGGGTGCCACGGATGCGGTCGGTGAGTTCGGCGGCGGCGGCCCGGGTGAAGGTCGTGGCGATGATCTGGGAGGGACGTAGCACGGTGCCGTCCTCGGCCGGGTGACTGAGCCGGTCGGTGACCAGTTCGGTGAGCCGGTAGGTCTTGCCCGATCCGGCGGAGGCCCTGATGATGGTCCAGCGGGTCATGCGCGGTCTCCTTCCACGCCGGTGACCAGCGCAAGATCGGTGTACTTGGCGGACGCCGCGGGCAGGTACCCGGTCTCCCCAGCGGCGGCGAGGGCTGCCCTGGTCTCCTCGGTCGTCCCCTCGGGGGAGTTGCCGTCGGGGTCTGCGTCCTGGAGTACCAGCAGGTTGCCGAGGTCGGTGAGGTGACCGGCACGGAGGTCATCGAGAATGCGGTTGAGCCCGGTGACCGCCCGGTCCCACAGTTCATCGGCGGTCGGGGCGCCGCCGTCGGCGACTGAGACGTCGAGGGTGTCTTCGCCGAGCCCGAAGCGTGGGTCGGCGGTGTGGAGCAGGTCGTCGTGGAGGGAGAAATATGCCACCGGTACATCGGCCAGACGCTTTCCGGTGCCCGCGACGGAGGCGGCGTACACGGCGAGCTGCAGGGCGGTGCCGTTGGCGACGGCGTCCCGGTACTTCTTCTTGGCGAGGGTGTACTTCAGGTCGATGACGCCGTCGGAACCGTCGGCCATGATGACGTCCATGTCGCGGAAACCGCCGAGAACCAGCGGTTCACCGTCACGGCCGTGGCTGCCGGTCAGCGTGGTCTCGAATTCGGCTTCCACGGCACGGACGCGGATCCCGGCGTCCTCCAGTGCGGTGAACAGGCCGGTGATCGAGCGGACGGCGAGGGCGATGGTCGCGCCGCGGTCGCGGCTGCGGCCGGGCAGGGCGAGTTCTGAGGCGTAGGCGGGCAGCAGTGCCTCGAGCTCCCCGGTGACCTCTTGCTCGGTGACGTAGACGGTGACGGGGTCGCCGTTGTTTTCGTCGAGGCGGCGGTTGACGATGTTCTCGACGGTGGCGTGGAGCCAGGTGCCGACCATGCGGTTGCCGGTGGGCACGTCGACCAGTCCGCCGGCGCGGATGCCGAGGCGCCGGTCGAGCAACCATTCCAGGGGGTGGACCAGCAGTTTCTCCCACTGGGAGTAGCTGATTCGGGTGGGGATGAGGTGTTCACCACCGGTGACGGTGCGGCTGACGGGGTCGGGGATGCAGAACTCGAGGGTGTCGGGGACGTGTGCCCGGTCGGCGGGGAGGGTGGCATCCTCCCGGGTGCTTTTCTGCAGGTCGTCGAAGGTGGTGTCTGCCTCGCGGGGCAGATCGTTGATGAGGAAGGTGAGGGCGGCGTGCTCGGCGGCGCGTTCCCCGTCGATCCGGGCGGGTAGGACCGCGGTGACCTTTCTGCGTCGGCGCAGGGCGCGCAGTTCGGAGCGCAGGGTGAGGCGGGCGAGCGACTCGGGGTCGGGCAGGACGACGCCGGCGTTCTCCAGCCAGGCGGATTCGGCCGGACGCAGCAGTTCGCGGACGCTGCGGTGCTCGTCGACCGGCAGCCACCAGATGACCGGGGCGGTGCCGGTGCCGAGCTGCCCGGGTGAGGTGACGGTGTCGCGTGCAGCGGAAGCTTCTGCGTGGACGCGCAGCCCACCGGTGCCGGTGACTTCGGCGACAACCTGGTCCAGTTCGTGGGAGCTGATTGTCGAGCCGAGTCCGGCGACCAGGGTGCTGACGGTGGCGATCAGGGTGGTGACGCGCGCAGGTTCGTTGTCCTCCCGGCTGAAGCGCTGGAACTGCCGTCCGAGCCAGCCCAGATGGGCGGCGACCAGCGAGGTGTCGAGGCCGTTGTCGTCGGTGAGCGGGGTGAGACGGATGAGCTCGTCGAACTCACGGACACTCTGGGCGTCTTCGGGCCCGGCGCCGTCCAGGGTGGTGTTGACGGCCGTGGTCCAGGCGGGGCCGCCGACACCGGGTTCCTGACTGAGGGCGTCGATGAGAGTCCTGCGCAGTGCACCGGGCAGCAGCGGGAAGGTGGAATGCTCGTCGATCCCCGGGACGGTGACGTTGAGGAGATCAGCGAGGGCGGAGACATCGTGGGGCGCGGTGACGGCGCGGAGGAACACCGGGATGACCTGGGCCAGCGGGGAGACACCGCGGGGTCCCACTCCGACCGGGGTGCCGCCGAGTCGCAGGAGTTCGCGGTCGAGCAGCTGGGTGGAGCGTCCGGCAAGGACGGTGTGGTGTTTCTCGGCTGCTTCGAGGTCGGTGAGCAGGCGGGCTACAGCGGGAGCGGCGTCCCATTCGGTGTCTGCGGTGAGCACTGTGAGCTCGGTCAGCGGTGCGGGTTCGGGCAACTCGGCCACGGGGACGCCGAGTGCGATGAGGTTGCTCAGGATGCGTCGCCACAGGGGCGGCAGGTCGTTGACGGGGTGGTCGAGGGCGACGGCATCGATGCCGAGTGGCCAGTCGGTACCGTTGGTGACCAGGTCCGCGAGGGTTGTGCCGATGGTGCGTAGGGTGTCCGCGGGGCCGGGTGCCCAGCCGGCCGTGGTGGGCAGCAGCGCTTCGACGCGCACGAGGACGCCGAGACGCTCGGGGGTGTCTGTGCCTGCCGTGTCTGTGGGATTCCATCCGGCAGAGACGAGCTGGTCGCGCCAGGCGAGGAGCTCGCGGGCGACGGTCCAGGGGTCGTGGGAGAAGCCGGTGGCGGGCCAGGAACCGGGAGCGGCGGTGGCGACGACCTGGCTCAGGGCGCTGCGGTAGGCCGCGATGCGGGTGGAGCGGTCCAGGTCAGGACGGGTGAGTGCGAGGCGGGTGGCGAGGATGTCCGCGAGGCCGGTGGGACCGGTGACCACTGACCCGAGGGTGGCGGGTGTGGTGGCGGTGGTCCAGCGGGCAGTGTCGAAGCCCCATCCGAAGGTGATGTGCATGCGGCGTCCTTTCTGTTGTTCGCGAGGCTACATGCGGGGCCGGACAGCTCCGGCGCGCAAGGCGCGAAGTGTTCGATTACCCTTTGTCGTGGTGGTTGTACCAGCGCAGGATAAGGAAGATCACTGTCCCGACGATGGCCATGAGGGCCAGCGTGAGCCAGACACTCCCGGCACCGTCGGCACCACTTACCTGTACGACACCGGGCACGCCCAGTGCCACGGCGAGGACGCTAAGGAAGACATTCTGGAACCGGTCCTGTGATGCCTGCCGCCTGGTCTCGGCGTCGCGCTCCTGCTGGGTAGCTGCGGTGCGTTGCCGGCGGTCTTCCGCCTCCGCCTTCGCCTGTTGCTGGAGACGACGGTCAAGCTCGACCTGTCGTTGGTTGAACTGCACGGAATACACGGATTCCCGCAGTTCAAGCTCGTCCTTGACGTCAAGATAGCGGCGAGTGACGCCAAGTGATTCCCGGAGGGACAGCATGAATTCGGTGTCCAGGTCGCGGTCTGGGACCACCTCGAACCACAGGCGGTCACGGAAGCGGACGAAATCTGACTGGATGTGCCGGAAGGTGGTCAGGGCGCTAGTGAGTTCGTCGATGGCGTCGTCGAGGTCTTCCAGTTCCTCGGTGGAACTCGCGACCGTCGAGGACGCCAGAGTGATCGACCGGAGACGTTCCCCGATATTGGTCAGCATGGCGGACGCTCGGTGGATGAGTATCGCCAGATCCGTCAACCGGGTGCCGGCGAGCATCCAGGGACGGGAGTCGTAGGCGTCGGCGGTGCTGTTGCGGACCAACGCGGCGCCGTGGTGGGTCGGAACCAGGGTCCAATACTCGAATACGCTCCGGTCCGGGTTATCGGGCGAGGCTGAGGAGTAACGGGGTATACCCTCGGCGAACTTGTCGGCGCCGGACCCCAGGATCCATCCCCAGAGGTCTTCCGGACACCACTGCCAGACCTCATCCTCGAACGGACTCCCGAGCAGCTCGCTGTGAGCGTCCAGCGTCTTCCCAGGGACGGCGCAGACGACGCGGACCGGCCTGCTCCCGATACCGTTGCGCCACAGTCGGACGGGGCGTTCGTGTGGATGACGCTGCACGTCGATCTTGGATGGGACTGTGGTATATCCACCGCTCAGCGCGCCACTCTTGCTCGCCGAAGCGGTGAACCTGTCTTGATCCGGCCTGCCGTCATTCAGTGCGGTGACGGCGTCGGCGACGAAACTGTCCAGTAAGGATGCCTTCTGGTAGTCGTTGGCGGTGTCGCTACAGGGGCGGGCCTGGATGGTATGGCGAGCCCTATGAAGGGATTGTGAGATGTGCTCTAGTGATTCTGAGGTGCAGTTCTCGGCGAGCACATGGAGTACCAGGTAGTCGTGAGCCAGCTCACCGGCGATAGGATATGTCGTCCCATTTTCACGATTTTCGTCGCGGTGTGTCATCATGCCGCGATACTGCAGAAACTCCGCGCAGACGAGCCGGACGCTGGCATGCGAGGGGCTACTGGACTCAGAGCCGGTGGTTTCCTTGATGTTGAAGGCGGACTCTGGCGTGGTGGGCTGGCGGTCCGCAGGGATGTCCCCGTCCCTGGGGCTCACGGTGGTGTAGGTGTCTGCGGAGAATAAGTAGCGGTGGCAGCGCAAATCTTCGGAGGTGTCGTCCACGGCACAGCACGATGATGGGAATAATCCGGGGACATTCCGATCGACGGCATTCGAGCCGACAGACTCCGCGAGCGGGCCCTTGAAGCGCGCCGTGGCAGTCTCATGGAAAGCTCGGGGAGTGTGGTTGTAAACGTCTTCACGGTCTCGTTCCCATCGGGGGGCGCGATATATGCCGTTGACATCAACTGGGGTTTCGATGGTCTGGATGCCGCGGAAACGGCCAGGTAGCCATGACTCAGGAAGATCGACGAAGCGTTGGCCCATTGCAGTCGGCGGGAGCCCTGAGACAGGGAACGGGAGGATCAGTGTGAACAGTGCGGCTCGCCAGTCAGGGAGTTCGGAGGTGGCGTAATCCTCAGGGAGTCGGAGCCGCATACCTGGCTTGATGTAGCTCTTGTCGTGTGTTTCGGTGCTGTATCGCACGGTGTTCCCTTTTGGTCGGAGAGAAGAACTTCGATGCTTCCTGTCAGGATGCCACAAGCTGGCGAGGCCTGTGTGAAGTGTGGGAAGCTCTCCCCAATCGACTGTGGCCACGGGTGGTGATCGTCTATGGTCAGAACCATGACGCATCCCAGAGACCACCAGAAGAGGCTTCGTCGAGATAGTCATGAGGCGCCCGACCCTGATGTCAACCTCGGTGGAGAAGGTGACTTCTATGTCTATGCCCTCAGCCGGGTCCCGGTGACTGCCGGGCGCTTCAACCCGGACAACATCTTCTACGTCGGCAAGGGCAAGGGACTGCGCTGGCAGGCGCACTTCGCTGAGGCACGCGCTGCTATGGCGCAGCAGGATGGGGACCCGGATGTCGAGCTGTCCGCGAAACACCGGGAGATCGCCCGGATCATTTGTAACGCCGGTGACGACCTGGTGCTGGAAGACTACGCCTACATTGTCCGGGGAAATCTCACGGAGCCGGAAGCTTTCCTCATTGAGACGCTGATCATCAAGCTGCTCAATCGGCCGGGCGCGGAGCTGACCAACAGGGTGGCGGGCCAGCATGCCGAACGTGCCCTCATTCCGGCTACCGAGGTGCGTCGTTTCTACAGCGCAGAGGAGCTGGAGGTCGACCGGGTGCGTGCCGCGGAACTGCGGGGCTTTATGCCCGGTGGTGAGTGGGACACGAACGGCGTCTGCATTGTCGTGAAAGGCTCGACCGCAGACATGGAGGAGTACGAGGATGTCAGCGCTGAGGTCGAGCCGCGGTTCCCCGGGAAGGCAGTGGGGGCCGGTGACCTGGTGGGGACGCGGCGTGGGTGGTCGGCCGACTGGCCTTGGGAGGACGCCGACGCCCGCGAACGTGCGCGTCACTACTGGCCCCTGTCGGTGGCTACGGTGACGGCGTTGCAAGCGATCGCGGCGGATGGCCGCCTGCAGTTGGCGATGCTCATCAAGGACTCCCGGGCGGGGCAGTCAGCTGTCCGGTACGTATGGGAGGTCGATCCCGAGGGGGTCTGGCTCGACTACGGTCAGCGCGTCGGTGTACCGCTGGGAGCGGAGGTCGTGGATGATGCGTGGCTGGGGGCGTCGCTGGTCCGGCAGGATGACGGGAAGCAGATTCTCGAGGGCATGTCGAACGGGATCACCTTTGCCGCGTACTGAGGTTCGCCGGGCGCAGAGCTGACAGTGGCTGTGAGCACCGTGGAGCCGACCTCGACGTCTCGCTGTATGAGATGTGTCCACCCCCGAAGTGGGTTATTTTGGGACGTGAAGGGGTTGGGGGCTTATCGTTGACGGCGAACTCGACCACACCAACGCTCGTGGGAGAGCCTCGACCCCGACCCGCACCCTGGTCGGGGTCGTTTCATGTCTGCAGGGGGTTGTGGGGCGGGGAAGGGCAGGTTATTGTTTTGGGACCTGAGCTAACCGGCCGGGTGATGTGCCGTCGAGGGGCGGGCATCTGGGGAGGAAGATCAAGGGGAAAGACGTATGACGCGTACCTGGAGTGTGTCGGGACGGCGGATGATGTGGGATCAGGTGTCGGGACGCCGGGGAAGACCCAGAGGGAGATGGAAGCCGCTTCTGGCTGCGCCGCTGGTCGGAATACTGTTCGCATCGAGCGGGTGCTCTTCGAGTGGGAGCGGCGATGCTGATGTCGAAGACGCTGCTGCCGCGTCCTCTGTGGATGCGGACGTTGCTGTTGAGGTACCGGTGACCACGGAGGACGGGCGGATGCTGCAGCCTGCCGGGCATGTGGGCATCTGGTTCGAGACTGAGCCGAGGGATCCGCTGGACCGCCTGGTCTGGAAGTCTCAGCAGTTCGTGGGGCAGCCGCTGGAGCTGGAGCCGTTGGGTGATGCTGCGCGGACGCCGGACAGTGTTGATCTTCCGAACGTCTGCGCGCCGGAAGTTTTCGAGCGACTGGAAACGCTCGAAATCATGGCGGGAACGCCGCCCGACGTAGGCCCGGGATATGTGCTCTGTGCGGCAAGAGGGGCGTCCAGGGAGCCCTTGATTCGGCACGTTGAGATCTTCTGGGGTTCAGATACATCTCCGGACCACTTTCTTGGAGAGGATGGAGTTTCCTCTTTGGATGAGTCCGGGGTTGAAGTTGTTAATGAAGGCGGGTTCTCTGAAATCTCTGGATGTATACCTTTTGGAAGACCTAAGAATCGAGACGGCGTGATGTTTTCTTGGTCGGGAGACGCCGATCGGACCGGTGGATGTGATCAGGCTATTCTCGGATATCAAATAATCAATAACTCAATTGGGGGCTATCTTGTTTCGAGTTGAAGTCGAAGGCGTGTATCAGGCTCTTGAAGAAGTTCAAGTTGCCAGCGAGGTCTTATTCAAGGGACGGTACGAAGGATTTGTGGTCGGGTCGTTTACGACATCGCCAGCACTTGGAGCTGTCGCCGCTCAGTACACCTCGTACATCGGGGACCATCCGGGATCCCTGGCAATCGCGACGCAGTCGATGCTGGAGAGTGTCAATTTTCTCCAGGAATCGATGATGAGACTCGTCGAGGCCGTCGAGGCGCAGGAAGCGGGTGCCGCTGAGGCGTTCTTCAATGACCCCATCGCAGGCACCAAGGCCCGCCAGCTGGAACAGGGAACGCTCATTCTGCCGACCCGCAAGGACGTGCCGATCCTGGACCTCGCCTACACACCACCGATCGCAGCCATTGAATCCGGTACCGAGATCAAGGCGCTGTTGGCGATGTTCACCGGTGACGACAGTTCAATACTCATGGCATCGGACACCTGGATTCGGGGAGGGAAGAAGCTGGCCACAGCGGCAAAGACCCTCCAGAGCGCGTCGGCGACCCTTGCCGCGAACACTGAGGGCGAAGCCTTCATCACCATGCAGTCGGCAATCAGTGACGTTGTCAGCCAGGGGACGATCATCGCAGCCAATGCCACCGCGATGGGAACCTCGATGCTGGAACTCCCGCAGATCCGCGCGACAGCCCACGCGACACTGACCGCCATGGTCGCGGAGGCCGAGACCAGGAAAACTGCGGCGACCATTGCAGCTGCAGCCACCCCGGGTGGTGCCGCTGCCGCAGCGCTGACGATGGCCACGGTTGACGCCGAGACCCAGGCCGAGGTCGCAGCGTTCGTGTCCTCCTACCTGCAACCGGCGCTGGACATCGCCCGCCCGACCGTCAGCAACCTCGGTGTGGAAGTGATCGGCCACACCGGAGGCGGGGCACTCACCACCGGGACGGTCGCCACCCAGGCGATGGGTGAAGTGGCTACCCAGGTCTCCGGTGGAGCACAGGCAGCCGGCCAGACCATGGCGACACAACAGGTCACCCAGATCGCCCAGCAGACAGGCCAGGTCGCGAACACGCTCAGCGCGGCGGCACCGGCTGCTCCGATGGGGCGGTCAACAACGGCGCCGGCAGGTGGTGCAGCACCGGGTGGCGGCGCCCCCATGGAAACGGCGATGCAGCGAACTGCTGCGACCGCGCCGGCCGGTGGAGTCCAGACCACCGGCGGTGGCACCCCCGCAGCATCTCCGGCAACCGGCATGAACAGGTCCACCGGGTCCCCGGCGATGGCCGGTACCGGAACCCGGACCGGTACCGGGACGGTGGCTCAGCCGCTGCTGCCACGGTCGCTGTCGATGGGTGGCACCGGCGGCACGGGCAGCACCGGCGGCACTACTGGCCCCGGGGGACCGGGTGGAACCGGGGCCACCGGCGGGCCCGGCACTGCAGGCAGGACCGGCGCCCCGGGGACCGGCGTCCCCGGTGCCGCCACCGGAGGTGCACCAGCTGGTGGAGCGACCCGCGGCGGAGCCGTCGGGATGAACGGCATGGGCGTGGGCCCCGGCATGGCGGGAACGGGAGCCGGGGCGGGATCCGGCGGCCGGCAGCACGCCGCATCCTCCACACCCTTCACCACCGGAGACGGGAAGAAGAAATCCAGGCGCGACCTGATCAAGGACTACTTCCGTCGGCAGTTCATGGGGGAGGAGCCGCAGACCGTCCGAACCGTCATCCGGTAGACCGCTGTGATCCGGTAGACGGTCAGAAGGCGCCGTCGATGTCGCTGACCACGACGACCTTCTGGTTCACGAACTCCTTGATACCCAGGTCGATGAGCTCATGACCGTAGCCGGAGTGCTTCACACCGCCGAAGGGCACGTCCGCCTTCACACCGGTCGGCTGGTTGATGAACACCATGCCGGTGTCGATACGGCGGGCGACCTTGCGGGCACGCTCGATATCCGTGGAGAACACCGAACCACCGAGGCCGAACGGAGTGTCATTCGCGATGCGCACGGCGTCCTCCTCATCCTTGGCCCGGTAGAGCTGCGTCACCGGACCGAAGAACTCGGTCTGCGAGGTCTCGGACCCCTCCGGGATATCGGTCACCAGCAGCGGACGGACGAACGCACCGAGCTCCGGCACCTCAGCGCCGATCACCTCAACGGTGGCACCCTCGCTCCTCGCCTTCTCGACCTGCTTCACGAGATCATCCGCGGCCTGCTGGGAGGACAGCGGTGCCAGCGTGGTCGCCGGATCCATCGGATCACCGGCGACCAGTTCAGCAACATGGCGACGGTATTCGGCGAGGAAGCGGTCGTACACCGCGTCGACGACGATCAGCCGCTTGGAGGATACACACACCTGGCCCGCGTTCCAGTGCCGGCCGAATGCCGCCCACTTGGCGGCCTTCTCGACCTCGGCATCCTCCAGGACGACGAATGCATCCGCGCCGCCCAGCTCAAGAGTCGACTTCTTCAGGTTCTTCGCCGCAGCCGCCGCAATCGCGGCACCGGCGCCCTCGGAACCGGTGAGGGCCACACCGCGGACACGCGGATCGGCGAGGATCCGGTCGGTGGCGTCGTGTCCGGCGAAGACGTTGTTCAACAGGCCCTCCGGCGCGCCGGCCCGGCGGTACAGCTCCACCATGCGCAGCGCGGACTGCGGCACATTCGACGCGTGCTTGAGCACGATGGTGTTACCGGCGAGGAACTGCGGTGCGCTGATGCGGATGACCTGGTAGTACGGGAAGTTCCAGGGCTCCACGGCGTAGAGGACGCCCAGCGGGTCATTGACCAGCGCGACATCCTGGTCACCGAAGCCCTCGGCCCGCAGGTAGCGCGGAGCGAGTGCCTCGGCACCGTGGACGGCGTAGTAGTCCAGGATGGACGCCGACAGTTCGACCTCGGCCTCCGCCTCGCCGATGAGCTTTCCCATCTCCAGGGTGAGGGTCTCGGCGTAGTCGCGCCTGTTCTCCCGCAGGATCTCCGCGGCCTTGGCGAGGACCGCGGCACGCTGCTCGACCGGAGTCTGCGACCAGGTACGGAAGGTGGCGTCCGCGGCACTGACAGCCTGGTCGATCTCTTCGGCGGTGGCGGTGGGGAAGGTCCTGACCACCTCTCCGGTGTAGGGGTTCGTGGTGGCGTAAGCCATGGTGGTGGTCCTTTCGTACGGGAGGTGATTCTCTGTCCACCTCCCGAGGTTAGGAGCACCTCAGGCGGTTTCGGCAGGGTGATGTTGCACACAGGCGTGCCGACCATGACTGAGCTCG
Organism: Corynebacterium sp. UD i78; assembly: GCF_056280545.1. Lineage (NCBI taxonomy): Bacteria > Bacillati > Actinomycetota > Actinomycetes > Mycobacteriales > Corynebacteriaceae > Corynebacterium > Corynebacterium sp. UD i78. The sequence goes on from NZ_JBWCED010000001.1 coordinate 484,821, forward strand.
GCTGATCCTTGCTGACCACCACCCACCCCGGCCACCCCTGCGTACTACTCCACCGTGAATGTCACCGTCTCGGTGTACCCGGCACCGTAACGGTCCGTCGCCGTGACCTCGGCAGTGTGCTCACCGGGTGTCAGGTCGGCCGGGACCGCGGTCCGCCACAGGTGCGGGCTGGACTGCGCCACATTGCCCGTGGTCGACAGGTTCTCGGTCGCGGAGATCGGATCGGTGAACTCCCAGCCCTTGTTCTCGCCCTCGCCGGTGGCAGGCTGGGTGATCTCCGCGTCCACGGCGTCCCCACCGTCGAAGGAGACGGACACCGTCGCCTCTGTGGAACCACCGAAGAAGCTGGAGGTCAGGAAGGACTTCCCGTCCTTCAGATCATCGGCGGACACCGTCAGCGGATCAATCGACGACGGCCCGTCGCCCGCCTTGTCGTCGTCCTGCCACGCCTGAGCCTTCTCGGCCCACTCGCGCCACGTCGGCGAGTTGATGCCGATGAGCTGCTGGTGGTCCTGGTCGGCACCTCGCACCGTGTAGTAGCCGCCGTAGGTCCCCGGCTCATCGCCGGAGAAGGTCAGCGTGTACACGCCAGGCTCCGCGGCCTCGGAGGTGTAGGCGTAGGGGACACCGTTCTCGTTGAGTCCGCCGGAGTACCAGTCGCCGGAGACCGCACCGGCGACGATCTGGTCGTTCGGGAGCTCGGACAGCCCGGCGTCCTTCCACTCCTCGCGCTGCTCGCCGGCGAGCAGGTGCTCGAGGGTGTGGGTGTGGCCGCCGACGGTCACCAGATTCGGGTGCGAGGAGACCGCGTCGTAGAAGTCGAGGGCGTCATCGGTGATCATCTCCTTGTAGTTCACGATCGGCGCGTGGGAGTAGACCACCACCTGCGCGTCCTCGTCGACCTGGGCGAGGTCGTTCTTCAGCCAGGTCAGCTGCTCCTCGCCGACCTTCTCCAGATAGCTGTTCTTTGAGCCGTCCGGGTTCGCGCCCTTGTACTCGATGTTGTCGAGGGCGATGAAGTGGGTGTCGCCGACGTTGTAGGAGTAGTGCGTCGCACCGAAGTCCTGCCGGTAGGTGTCCGTGGCGTGTGAGTCGTCCGCGGCGTCATAGTCCATGTCGTGGTTGCCGGGCAACGCGCGCACCGGGCCGTTCATGTCCGCGTACAGCGAGCGGAGATCCGGGTTCAGCGACAGGTCATCGCCGACATTGTCGCCCAGCAGCATGACGCCGCAGCCGGCGTAGTCGTCACGCTCGGCGAGGTCGGCGGGACCACCCTTGGCGGCGTACCCGACCTCCTCCTTGTCGTAGGTCTGGGTGTCCGCGGCCACCGGGCAGGACTGGTCTTCGGCCGCCGTGGCCTCGGACTTCGCCATGGGGAAGTTCACTGCGGCCGGCACATCGCCGGTCGGCTCCAGGCCACCGAACTTCAGGTCGGTGGAGCCCTCGGGCAGGTGGTTGTAGCTGAACTGGGCGAAGTTGTCGGCGTCCACCGGCACCTGCCAGCCGGCCGGCTGGGTGACCGACAGGGTGAGGTTGTCTCCGGCGGGCAGCTCGTAGCGTCCCTCATCGTCGGTGGTGACGACGTCGACCCCGTTGCTCACGGGGACGCCGGCGATCGGCTCTTCGCCGTCGTCGAAGGTGGAGTTGCGGTTGGCGTCGTCGAAGACCTGGCCGGTGAAGGTGGACTGGTCCTCGGCAGGGACGTCGGAGACCTCGACGCGGCCTTCGTAGAGGCCGTCGTTGGTGGAGGGGGTGGGGTCGGAGGAGCCGGGGAGGGAACCGGTGATCGAGCCTGCTGAGCCTGTCGAGCCTGCTGAGCCGGCGGGCGAGGAGCCGGGCAGGTCCTCGGCAACGGCGGTGGCTGTCGTGGAGGCAGCGGATGCGGTGAGTGCTGTGAGGATGGCGAGGGACGCGGCGGTGAGGTGCCTGCGTGAGGATGACGAGGATGTCATGGGAGAGTAAGCCCCTGAGAGGTTGGGAGAGTGGATGATGCGGTGGTTGTCCGCACCTCACGGGAGCTTAGGGACGCCGGGTCACGAGGCAGTGGCGTTGATGTGGCAGCCCGGTGGTGGGGGAGTGAACAGGTGGTTACGGGGCCATCGGGTTGGGTCCAGCGCCATCGGGTTGGGTCGATTTTCCGGGGCAACCGTCCCAACTGGATGGCACTGGGCACAAGGGGATGGCGCACGGCTGCGAAAAGACCCCACGCACAGCAAACCGCCCGTCATCCGTGGAGAATGACGGGCGGTGAGAGTGTCACAGGGACACTGGGACCACAGACAGCCAGGGCACCGACAACCGGCGCCGCAGAGGCGGACCTACAATAGCCGAACTACTTGGCGGTGAGCTTGTTCAGCTCGGCAGCCAGACCGGACTTCTTGTTGGCGGCGTTGTTCTTGTGGATGACGTGCTTGGTGGCGGCCTTGTCGTAGAGACGGGAGGCGACGCGCAGCTGAGCGGCGGCACCCTCGGCGTCGCCGGCGGCGACCAGGGCGTGGAACTTGCGGGTCTCGGTGCGCAGGCGGGAACGGACAGCCTGGTTACGCTGACGGGCGAGCTCGTTGGTGAGGACGCGCTTCTTCTGCTGCTTGATGTTGGCCATGGGGAATACCTCTTCCTGAACGGTGAATCTGGCGATACTTCTGATCGTTCGCCACTTCCGTGCGGGTCAGCCGCAGACACGGTCTCTGACATCCGGCCCAAGGTCCTGCCGGATGCGGTGAATGCGCCACGCACGGTCGCGGGTCAACCTGATACACCCTACACGCGTGCAGTGCAGTGCCCTAATTCACGCCTCACACTCACGCCTCATCGAAGCCCCGGGACGTCCTGCCCGTCGGCGGTGCAGCCACCGGAGGACGCATCTTCCCACCCAGCAGCTCCTCGATCTGCACCGCAGCCTGGAGTACCGGCACCCAGCGCATGTCCTTGAGTACCCGCCCCGGCGACCCGAGCTCCCCGTCGGAGGCGAGATAGGGGATCAGCCCTGCCCGGGCCGCACCGACGGCCCCGGCCAACATCGCCTGCCGGGCCTCCATGTCGGTGAAGCTCCGGGAGGTGGCGCGCAGCAGCGGACCCGGGGTCTCTGACGACTTCGCACGGGACTCCGGCGCGATCCACCAGTGGGACGTCGCCGGCGCCTCAGGCACCAGGGACTCCTTGTTCGTCCACGGCGCCCCGCCCGACCACACCTGCGGGGCGTAGCCGAGGAAGATGTAGCCGAGGATCTCGCCCAGCACAGCGAGCCGCTCGGCGTCGGTCAGCCCCTCATGCAGTCGCACCTGGTACCAGGCTTTGTCCGGGGTCAGCGGGGACTGCGGTGCCAGGCCCGGCTGCCCGCCCCTGATGCGGCAGGTGAAGGCACCCGACCGGTCGGCGGTGCGTCCTGCCCCGTAGTAGTCGACCGAGATGCCGATAGCCGCGACCCTCTCGACCGCCGTCGCCCAGGCTGCTGCAGCATCCGGAATGGAGACCGGCTCGCGCTCGCGCCACGGGTACTCCCGGTTGCCGTCGACCTCGCGGAAGAGGTCGGTATCGACCACGTAGTTCACCTCGCCACCGTCGGTGCCGGGCAGGGTGACCAGTGCGTCCTTGTCGTCGGTGCGCAGTCCGTTGGAGTAGGCCTCGATCTCGGGGATGAGCATGGAGGTCCTCGAGGTGGTGGGGGCGTCCTTCCGGTAGCGCTCGCGGTAGCGACGGTAGATCTGCAGTGTCGCCTCGACCGCGTCGGACAGGGAGTGCTCGCGCTGCCGCACCGCGAAATCGAGCAGAATCGGCACCGTCCGGTTACGGTCGAAGGCGTTGCCCAGTCCCCAGATCTCCAGCTCGAACGCCTCGAAAGGGGTGAGGGTCCTGGTGGTCTCAGTCATGAAAGTACTCTCCTTTCACTGACGAGTGTGCCACGGATCACCACACCCCCGAGCTACCCCTGCGCCACGAGCCGACCAGATGCGTGTCGACGATGCCCACGGCCTCCATCAGAGCGAACATCGTCGTCGGCCCGACGAAGGCGAAACCGCGCTTCTTCAGCGCCTTCGCCAGTGCCACGGACTCCGCCGAGGTCGTCGGGATCTCCCCGATACTCTCCGGCTCCGGCGTGCGTTCCGGCGCGAAGGACCAGATGAAGGACGCCAGGTCCCGGTCTTCTGTGTTCCCGCTGCCCCGCATGGCCACCGTGGCCCGGGCATTGTTCAGTGTCGCGAGGACCTTGCGACGGTTGCGCACGATGCCGGCGTCCGCCATGAGACGTTCCACGTCCACGTCGGTGAAGGCGGCGACCGCGTCCGGATCGAAGTCGGCGAAGGCGGCGCGGAACGCCGGACGTTTACGCAGGATCGTCGCCCAGCTCAGCCCGGACTGGAAGGCCTCCAGGCTCAGCCGCTCGAACATGCCCTGCTCGGTGCGGACCGGCATGCCCCATTCGGTGTCGTAGTAGTCGCGCAGCAGCGGGTCGGACGCGGCCCATGCCGGACGCGTCAGCCCGTCGTCACCGGTGATGAGTCCTGAGTCGCTCATGAGTCCATTCCTGTCACTCGCATGGTGATGTTCAGCCGGCCGGTGATGCCGCACTCGTCCGGCGCGGTGCCGTCGAAGACCCTGGGGACGCCGTGGAAGTTCCACCGGGCGGGGCCACCGAAGACGAAGGCATCTCCGGAACGCAGCTCGACATCGGTGTACGGCTTCGTGCGGGTCTCGGCGTTGCCGAAGCGGAAGCGGCAGGTGTCGCCGATCGACAGCGAGACGACCGGGGCGGGGGGAGGACTCGTCGGCGTCGCGGTGCATGCCCATCGTCGCGCCCGGGCCGTAGTGGTTCGCCAGCAGGCTGTCGGGTGTGTACGTCGGATCGCCGGTGACCATCCGGCCGACCTTCACCGCCCAGTCCGGCATCGGCAGGATGCGGGCGTTGTTGACGTCGACGGCATTCCGGGAGAACCCGTTGCCGGCCCAGTGCCAGCCCAGGGAGAGCATCTCCACGCTCATCTGCCCGGAGCCGTAGCGGGGGCGCCGCGGCGGGACCGGACCGTTGCACCACTGCCGGTACTGGCGGACGATCCACTGCTGCTGGTCCATGGTCAGCCAGTCAGGCAGGAACCGTGCCCCGGACGGCAGGTCGACCGGTTCGCGGGGTGGTTCGGGCATGTCGAACAGTCCGTGCTGGTCGGGTTCTGACGGCACAGCAGCCACTCAGGACCAGCCGTGCTCGGTGCGCAGTGCGCCGGCGATGCGGTCGTAGCGTCGTTCCGGCATGGAGACGCCGCGACGCTGGATCCGGGCCTCGGGGATCTCCACCACGCGGTCGATGCGGACCCAGCACTTGTTGCCCTTGGGGTCCCAGAGTCCGGTGCCGATGGGGATCCAGTTGTCGTCGGTGCGGTGTTCCGGGTTCGAGCTGATGAGCATGCCGAGCAGGGTGTGCTCGTTGCGTCCGATGATGAGGCAGGCGCGCATCTCGGGGGCAGCGTCCCGGGCGCGGACGACGCCGTACCAGACGACCTCGCCGGGATCGACCTGCCCGTCCATGTCTGGGGCGTAGATCACCGGGCGGGCCAGGGTGCCGGTCGGCACGGTGACGGTGACCGAGCGGTCCTCACGCTCGACGGTCGGGCCATTGGACAGTCCGAGGTTGGCGTGCAGCTCATCGATGCCGCGGTCGAGGTGGCCGCGGTGGTGGAAGTGACGCTCGATGAAATGCCGGGCCCTGCGGACGGGATTGCTGTGGGTGCGGGCAGGCTCCGTCATGGCCACCATGGTAGCCCTACCTTGGTTCAGTTGCCGCTTCGTCGCCACGGGCCCGGAATGCTACCCGTCGTTGTCTCGTCGGGTCTGTGACCGCAGGTCCTCGAAGTCGCCCTGGGTGGCCTCGAGACCGGTTACCGGGGCGTCCTTCAGCAGCGTGCCGTCGGCGGAGACGACCGCGCCTCCGTGGTGCTGCGCCTTCTCGGATGCAGCCTCGTCGATGTGGGTGACGACCTCGTCGACCTTCTCACGCAGACCGTGGTGGTGGGCCTCTGCCGGGATGCGCATGACAGCGCCGTCGGACTCGCGGATCTCCAGGCCGTGGGCGGCGAGGACCTTCTTCTGTTCGACCGCCCCGTGGCGTCCGGCGGCCTTCTGGGCGTCCTGGAACATGGTGGTGCGTCCGCGCAGGATGCGGCGGATGAGCCTGCGCTCGCGGAAGGGCTTGCCGACCAGCGACAGCAGGACGCCGGCGACGATGTAGCAGGCGATCAGGATCCAGCCGTGGGTGTAGCCGGGGCCGACGCCGTAGACGAGTTCCTTGAGCATCTCGGTGATGCCGTTGCCGACGACGCCGCGGGAGATCCATTCGAAGAACCGGGGCATCATCCAGATCGGCAGTGCGCCACCGGAGGCCGGCATCGACAGGAAGATGCACATGAGCATCGCGGGCACGGCGACGAAGCGTCCGACGAAGTAGGAGACGCCGTTGACGGCCGCGCCGATGGCGAAAGCCCAGACGAAGCCGAGTCCCCACAGTGCCCAGAAGTGACCGGTGATCGCACCGAGGATCGGGTCGACGAGCAGGGCGGAGAGGAAGCTCAGCAGGACCGCGGTGCAGGCGATGATGAAGAAGCGGACGCGCCGGCCCAGTGGACCACCCATGAGTCCGACGAACATGGCGGCGAGGTAGCCGGAGATGCACCAGGCGATCATGAGGTACATGGGGGTCATGCCGATGTCGTGCGCGGGCAGGGGAGCGAGGTCGTCGACAGCCGGGGTCTCGTCCTGTCCGAGGGCGGGCAGTACCGGTGTGACGATCTTCGGGATGATGTTCGCTGCCTGGGCCTGAAGGGCGGAGGCGGTGATGAGCGTGTGGGAGTCCACGTCATAGGCGGCGGCGAGCTCGCCGTCGCTGACCTGCCGGGTGGCGGTGGTGTAGTCGGGGAGGTTCTCGAACGCGATCGCGCCGGGCTCGCCCCGGTCGGCGGCGGCCTGGAGGGTCCGGGTCTCCTCGACGGTGCCGACGACGCCGATGGGGGCGTCGCGCGGGGCGGCGTGCTGGAAGGGGGCGACGTAGCAGAGGATGAACATGATGAGCATGAACACGGGCATCCACAGCTGGGAGAGCACCATCTGGACATTGGGGTGCTGTGCGCCGTACCAGCGTCGGTAGGCCGACTTCTTCGGCGGCATCGCGTAGACGAGGTGGTCGGTGTGCTGGTCGGTGTGCTGGTCGGTGTGCTGGTCGGCGGAGGACGCCTCGCTGTGTTCAGAGTGTTCAGTTGTATCCATAACGGGATTATCTTAACTGGCCGCAGGGGGATGTCCGTACAAGCGGGGATCAGATGCAGGGACGCACCGGTCGGGACAGGGGGCTGATCGTCCCCGTCATGCGCCTGACTCAGTAGCTGTCAGCGTGGTAGGTGCGCCCTGGTGTGCTACCTGCTACCCTCGGGGCTATAGCTTCGACTTGAGTGGATTACAGCTGGGTTCCCGAATGGGAGTAGGGCCTTAAGGGCCTGAGCATCCTTTGCTCCTGGGGTCGGAGCTTTCTACTTGCCGGTGGCCTGGTGCTTGATGATGTCCAGACCCTTCTCCGGATCTTTGAGGAGCTGCGACACCACGAGGTCCACAGCCTGGCCGGAGTAGCTGTACCAGGGGTTACCGTCGGTCTCGGTATGGGAGTCGTAGCCGAACCGTGGATCATTCTTGAAGTCGAAAACCTTGACGAAGTATCCCCAGTGCGCACGGTTGAACTCGGGCTTCACCTCTCCGTTGAGCATCACCTGTGCCTGCTTCTTCCTGAGCCTCCGATTGACTTCCGCTACGGCCTGGTTCATCCGGAAGGGGTACTTGGTCTTCGGATCCTTGAGATCCTTGACGATGGCGATACCGGTACCCGCCTCCTTGTCGACGAAGACCGACAGGTCTGCCTCCTTCGCCTTGTTCACCAGTCGAAGGTTGGTGTCGTAGGTGAAGGCGTACCGCATGTTGCCGTCATTGCCGGCGTTGTTGCGGGTCTCTTCCCAGAGAGTCAGTAATCGTTCTGCCACTTCAGGTTCATATTTGGTGCGGACCTGTTCCGGCTCGAATAAGGTCCGGTTGACGACCAGTGCGAGATGGTTCTCGGGAATCAAATCCGCTACGGACTCGGCGTGCAGTTCCTCGAGCTTGTCGGCGAAGTTGGAGACGCAGGCTTGGAGCAGTGGACCGTAGATCATGTCGTACTCATCGACGACAAAGTGGGTCGCAGTGTTCCGGAAGCGAATGATCTCGTCCATGTTGCGGCGGAGGGGATCCTTGTCGTTGGTGAACACTTTGCGCAGGCAGTCTTCCAGCGCGAGGGTACGTCCCGAATCGCCGGGGTAGTAGATGGCGCGGTTCCCGCCCATCTTGACGAGATGCGCCTTGAGCATGAGTTCCCAGGCGTTGCAGAGGAAGATGACGCAGGCTTCCGCATGGTTTCCCAGGGTCGGACGGTTGTAGAGCTCGACAGCGAGGACGAAAGACTCCCTACTCTTGGAGAGGAGTCGATCTGCAGTCGACGGTGCGGGTTCCTGTGCTGTAGTCACAGGAAAATAATAGCGGGGACGGAGGAAGCAACTGCCGGAGACTCGCACGGATGTGCTGGGCCCGCCCTGTTGGTGGAGCGAAGGAGGTCAGCTCGCCAGCAACCCCATCCGGACAGTAGGAGGGACGCCACTTGGTAGGCTCGACCCGATATCCACCTGCCCGGCACCCCGGGTCAGGGCAGCGCATCACCAGGAGGACCCCATGGCGCCGAAGCAGCAGAATTACGCTCTCGACACGTTCACGGAGCCGAGCCGTATCCGCAACTTCTGCATCATCGCCCACATCGACCACGGCAAGTCCACCCTGGCGGACCGGATTCTGCAGCTGTCCGGCGTCATCGACGACCGTGACATGCGCGACCAGTACCTGGACAACATGGACATCGAGCGCGAACGCGGCATCACCATCAAGGCGCAGAACGTGCGCCTGCCGTGGATCCCGCGCTCCGGGGCGAACAAGGGCGAGGAGCTGGTGATGCACCTCATCGACACCCCCGGCCACGTGGACTTCACCTACGAGGTCTCGCGCGCCCTGGAGGCGTGTGAGGGTGCGATCCTTCTGGTGGACGCCGCGCAGGGCATCGAGGCGCAGACCCTGGCGAACCTCTACCTGGCGATGGAGAAAGACCTGGAGATCATCCCGGTCCTCAACAAGATCGACCTGCCGGCGGCGGACCCGGAGAAGTACTCCCTGGAGATCGCGAACATCATCGGCTGTGAGCCGGAGGAGGTTCTGCGCATCTCGGCGAAGACCGGTGAGGGCATCCCGGAGATGCTGGACAAGGTCTGTGAGCTGGTGCCGTCTCCGACCGGGGATGAGGATGCGCCGGCCCGCGCGCTGATCTTCGACTCGGTCTACGACATCTTCCGGGGCGTGGTGACCTACATCCGTATGGTCGACGGCACCCTGGAGCCGCGCCAGAAGATCACGATGATGTCCTCGGGCTCGACGCATGAGGCCCTGGAGATCGGAGTGGTCTCCCCGCAGCCGACGAAGACCAAGGGCCTCGGCGTGGGGGAGGTGGGCTACATCATCACAGGTGTGAAGGATGTGCGCCTGTCGAAGGTGGGCGACACGGTGACGTGGGCGAACAAGGGAGCAGAGGAACCGCTGAAGGGCTACTCGGAGCCGACGCCGATGGTGTACTCGGGCCTGTTCCCGGTCTCTGCGGACCAGTACCCGGACCTGCGCGAGGCGATCGAGAAGCTGCAGTTGAATGACGCTTCGCTGACCTTCGAGCCGGAGACGTCCACTGCGCTGGGCTTCGGTTTCCGTTGTGGCTTCCTGGGGCTGCTGCACATGGAGATCACCAGGACGCGTCTTGAGCGTGAGTTCGACCTGGACCTGATTTCGACCGCGCCGAGCGTGGTCTACAAGGTGATCGCGGAGAACGGCGAGGAACTGTTTGTGCAGAACCCGTCTGACTGGCCGGAGGGGAAGATCAAGGAGGTCTACGAGCCGATGGTGGACATGACCATCATCGTGCCGGAGGAGTTCCTGGGTGGGGTGATGACGTTGTGTCAGGAGAAGCGCGGCCAGATGAAGAACATGGACTTCCTGTCGACGGACCGTGTGGAGCTGCGCTACTACATGCCGATGGGTGAGATCATCTTCGACTTCTTCGACATGCTGAAGTCGAAGACGAAGGGCTATGCGTCGCTGAACTACGAGGAGAACGGCGAGCAGCTGGCGGATCTGGTGAAGGTGGACATCCTGCTGCAGGGGGAGCCGGTGGACGCCTTCGCGGCGATCGTGCACCGGGAGAACGCCCTGCACTACGGCAACAAGATGACGAAGAAGCTCAAGGAGCTGATCCCCCGTCAGCAGTTCGAGGTGCCGGTGCAGGCTGCCATCGGCTCGAAGATCATCTCGCGTACCAATATCCGCGCTCTTCGTAAGGATGTTCTCAGCAAGTGCTATGGTGGCGACATCTCCCGCAAGAAGAAACTGCTGGAGAAGCAGAAGGAAGGCAAGAAGCGCATGAAGTCCATCGGCTCGGTCTCCGTGCCGCAGGAAGCGTTTGTTGCTGCTTTGAGTACCGACGAGGGTTAAGGGGAGATTGATAAATGAAGATCAAACAAACTTTGTGGAGAATAAAACTCCGGCCGCAATATCGAAAAGACAGCTATATGAAGCTATCTGATCAGATATTAAATGGCGACACAGGGACAAAAAGCATGACCCTGGAGGACGCTATAATAGCAATCATTAATCATAATAAAGATGAGCAAGTCGGCCGTCTTGTTGAGGATTCTAAAGGTAATAAGAAAAGCAAGTACTCTGTTCGAGTTTCCCCGCTTAGTATGGCGGACGGAAGATTTGGGGCGCTTCGGAAAGTTGAGATTGCCTCTTCTCATCCCTGGGGTGCGTGGGATTGCTATGAGTGTCAAATTGACGCGGGCCGAGACAATGCTTTTACCAGGACGTCAGACCCGATGGGGAACCGTGACGTGGATATTGAGAACACATACCAAATGCGCGACCTCAGGATTTTTATTCTCGCGAACTCCACAAGGCATGGATTCTGGATCAGCGTTGAGTCTATGGGAAATGACTCGCCAGCAGAACCTTTTTGCGAGTATGTTAAAGCAATGTTGCTTCAGGTCACTGGGATAAAATTCACCATAGAATTGGATGTGGTATCTGACCCGACGCTTATGCTTGAGATTCTAAAGGGGTACGACCCGAGCGACTTTTCTGTAGCCATTCCTACTACTTCTGGAGGGAATCGCCTTAGGCGTGACGAACGAGAAAAGCGGGAAATAGGCATACGTCATGTTGATCGGAACGCGACAGATTCTGCCGTGAGAGCTTGGATTCAGAAGCCAAAAAAGAAAAAACCAATGAAGACTATTGATAGTATTATCGACAGGACATTTATTACTCCGGTGTCATCGTCTGCGGTTTCCAAAAAAGTGATATATACCAAAAGGGGAAGTCAGGTTAAGATTACGATTGATCTTATTAGCCCGAAGTACGACATATGCAATTATTGGGTGAATCGTCCAAGTTATCACGTTTTGTTGACTGAGACCGAACATCTCTTAAAGTTCGTCGATTAGATTCTTGAATACGTTCTAGAGGGTGCCATGGAAAACTTGAAAAAGGGAAGGAACATTGGCCTCTTCCGTGCGCAATATCGACTCTATTGCATTGAAGATGTCGACGTTGAAAAACCGTGGGGGCTGGCGCGGTGGAAGTCTACAGCGCGCTGGGTGGGGCTGGCAAATACTGGGCAAGGCGGCAAACCGGAAGGTACGTTCCGTCCTGGAAAATCCTATTGGATAATTTGGATTACTCCAATCCTCCTTGTTTTTGCGGGATTTGGAATGGTTGCTTTCCCCTCTGGGCGCTCGTTGATGGAGGGGATCGACGTTATGACTGCCCTCGCGATTGCAGTCTCAGTAATTGCGGCACTAGTGGCATTGGTGGCAATACCGGCGTCATTCTCCATAGGAGGACTTAACACTTTGGTCGATAGGAGGTCCACATCGTCAATGGGAGATTCGGAAGGACTTGCAGTTTATGACGATGGCTGGTATCAGAATTCGGCGATAGGACTTTATCGAAGTGTCGTCAATTTGAGTGTATCAATTCTGACTGTTGGGGTTTCGGTTATACTTCTGCTAGGGTTTCAGATCCTGTATTTCATTATTCAGACCATATTTCGAGTATGGATAGATCCATCATGGGGTGGGTTCCACTATGGAATATCGCTTGGATTGGTCCTGTTCTCTGGCGGTATTGTCTTTTCGTTCACTTGCGCTTTTTCTGGAACGATTGGCGTTCTGTATAGTAGAATTAAATTTCCTTCCGATGCGCTGTGATAAATATTCCTAGAACGTTTAAAGTTCCAGACAAATTCCGTTTATCAGTTTGGGACGCGTAGTGGGTGTGAGAACTATGCGGTGGGTTAGTGCAGTATGCGTAATCCGGGTTCGTGGACGCAGAAGGGCACTACGGTGCAATGGTGAACGGGCCGAACGGATGCCCGAATATTCTGAGAGCTTCGGCTTATTGTGAAGTTTCGCTTTTTTCGATTGACTAGGCAATCAACTCGATCCAATAATTTTGAGGAAATTAGGAATATCCACATTTGCAATGTTACGAATTCCTAGTGTCCTCGTCGCGATCTGGGGATGCCACCAAGGATTGGGGGCTCTTCGCGTTCTAGAGTGCGTTGATCCGGTCCTGCAGCTGACCTGAGTGGATCAGTGACCTCAGGATGTAGTGGTTCAGGTTTCTGAACCCCAGGGCGATGCCGCGCAGATGCTCCAGCCGTCCATTGATCGCCTCCACCGGCCCGTTGGACGCGCCAAGGTCGAAGTACGCGAGGATGTCCGACCCGTCGGCGCCACAGGGTCCGTCCAAGCTGTGCCAACTCCTCCAGCCCCTCGGGAAGACCCTTACGCAGAGTGTGGATCACCCTGGTCATCAACTTCTTGCCCCGAGACCTGTCCGGGTGCCCGTACGCGCCGATCAAGTCCTGGTAGAACTCCCAGGTCACCTGCAACGCTACGTAGTCGTCGTCGGTGTCCCACAGCAGATCCAGACGTTGTTTCTGCCGGTCGGTGAGGAAGTTCGTCCTGGTCAGCAGCGCCCGGCGGTGCTTGTACAACGGATCGTCCTTCCTCCCCCGCCGCCCGGTGGTTTCGCGCTGCAGGCGTTGCCGACACCCCGTCAGCTTCTCGGCGGCCAGGTGGACGACATGGAACGGGTCCATGACCTTCCTCGCCGCTGGTAGATCGTGGTCGACGGCGGTGGCGTAACCGGCGAATCCGTCCATCGTCACGACCTGTACCCCGGCCCGGAACTGCGGGTCACGTTCACGAAGCCAGGTCCGCAGAACCTCTGCGCTGCGGCCCGGCCGCATGTCGATCAGACGGGCCGGACCCGCCCCGTCGACCAGTGGGGTCAGGTCCACCAGGACGGTGACCATTGAGGACGGCTCGCCGGGCCGGCGGGTGTGCTTCCAGACATGCTCATCGACTCCGAGGATCCGTACTCCGGCCAGGTGCGACGGGTCGGCGTAGACGAGGTTCCGGGTGGCGGTGACGGCGACCTTGTTGACCAATTCCCAGCCCACGCCGAGGGCCTTGGCGGTTGCCGCGACGCTCATCCGGTCGATGGCAAGGCGCTGGAGGATCCAGCGGGTCACCCGACGGGTCAGCGTGGCTCCATCGTCGGCGCACGGCAGGGAGGTCTGGAAGATCTTCCTGCTGCAGGTGGGGTTGGTGCAGGTGAAGCGGGGTACCCGGACGTGCAGGCGAGTGGGGAACCCGACGACCGGCAGGTCGACGAGTCGACGTCGGACGTGGTCCCGCTTCGCCCCAGGCATCGCGCAGTCCGGGCAGGAATCGGCGACTGCCACCGGGGCAGCGTCGATGATGGTGAGTGTGCCGCGTCGGCAGCACCGGTGATCGTCAGTCCGAGTTCCGCGGTGCGGCAGATGGTGTCGGCGACGAGGTTGCCAGTAGGGTGCACGGTAGGGTCCTGGTTCGGTCAGATGAAGGTGTGGTAACTCTCATCTTGTACCGGCCAGGGCCTCTGTATGTTGTGCCACCCCGGGTCCTCGTCGACCCCGCCCGAACGTCAGCTACGCACTCTCAACCGCGAAGAGCCGGATTGGGCGTATGGAGTTTTCTGTGTCTATCGGGTAAGGATTATTGTGGCGATAGTTTTCTTCCTTTTGTTTTTTCTCGCTGACCTCGCGGATTATTCCCGAAGGGCGAAGAGCGTCCGGTATTGGATCTGCGATATGCTATCGGGACGCGGGACACATCTCTGTGCTGCGGGGGAACGTGTGGGAGAATAGGTAGCCTCGGATCACGATCCATTTGGTATGTCTTCCGCAATGCGGGCAATTTATGGGCTTCGGGGCAAATGGATCTGCGGATTGCATCGCTACTTCCTAGAATAGTTTGTTAAAAAGAAATTGTAGGATCGATTGCTCATCGCCGTTGAAGGTCACGCCGTAAGCGGCCTCTACTGCGGCGTCGAGGGTGTGGTGGGCGGTAGTGAGGGCGGGGAAGAGGAAGTCGTTGTCGGGGTCGTACATCTCCGAGATGGTGGAATCCGGATTCTGGGCTCGGGCATCGAGCACTGCTTGGGCTGCATCCTGTACTGCCTCTCGGTTCGCTTCTCCGTCTGGACCGGAGGGGTCCGGCCAGACGAAGTTGTTGTAGACCACGCCTCCCGAATACCGGTAGTCGCTCTTCAGCCGGCCGGCCACTCGGCGCATCCATGCATTGTGGAACTGGGAATGCAGGATGCCGAAGTGGTAAAGCGTCGCGTTGGGAATAAGCTTGACGAGGTTGCTGCAGTAGGTGTCTGGCTCGACGAACCCGATAGGGATGTAGCGACGACGTTCCGAGGATACTTCAGGGATGAGGATGGAGTTTCCCTCCGGCATGTTCTCCACATGGAAGCGGGTGGGAGTGTCTGCGATCTTGCGAGTCGGTGCGCTCTTGCTCGCCAGTCGGAACTCCCGGACGGCTCGGATGCGTTCCATGACGGCTGGCATCTTGGAGATCTCCGACGGAGCGGCTTCGCCGACCCAAAGCATCCACCGCTCCTCACCTCTGAGGAATTCTCTGGAACCCAGCCAGCGGTGGAAGAACTTTGCGGCTCCGGGTTCCTGGGCAAGGAATGCGTCCATCTCCTCCGGGGTGAAGAGGTAGTTCCCACCGTCGATCGGTTTGTTGCCGATCCCAATCCTTGGTACATCGCAGATGGGCGATGACCGATTCCAGATGAACACATCCGGCGCGTCCGCCAGATAAGCGTTGAGCTGGTTCGGGTACTGGAGCTCTGCAAGAGCGTCTGGCGTTGCATGGTGGAAGAGCTTCTTCGGTCCGCCCAGCTTCGAGAACCCCACGATCACACAGAAGACATTGGCCTGGTCGGAAGCCTCGTTCCTCCAGCGGAAGGTATCGTGCGCGAAGTCGATGCGCACACCCAGGTCCCAGATCGGGGACCATACGTTCGCCACCTGCTCGCCCTGGCAGATGGAGTTCGTGGAGACGAACGCACACCGCACTGGGGAGTCCCCGATGAACGCGGCGGCCTTGGCATACCAGCCGGCCACGAAGTCCACGTTGCCGAGGTTCTTCGTGGCGCCGATGGCGGTGAAGGCGTCCTTCACGTCCTGCTTCTGTTCCTTCGACTGGTTCCGGGCGCCGAGGAACGGGGGATTGCCGATGATGAAGCTGCACTCGGCAGGGGAGAGGACCTCGGTCCAGTCAGTCTGCAAGGCATTGCCGTGGTGGATGTGGGCCTCGTCCCGCAGCGGGAGATCGTCGATGGACCGTGCGACGATCGTCTCCGTCTCGATGTTCGCCTGCAGCTCGGCGATCCACAGGGCGGTCTCTGCGACGGACACTGCGAAGTCGTTGATCTCCAGGCCGTAGAACTGACTCAGCGAGACCTTCACCAGGGAGATGCCGGCGTCATCCAGACCCAGTGCGGTCTGGGCGCCCATCAGCTCCGAGAGCACCTTGTTCTCCAGACGACGCAGGGAGATGTACGTCTCTGTGAGGAAGTTGCCGGAACCACACGCTGGATCGAAGAAGGTCAGCGAGCCGAGCTTCGTCTGGAATGCCTCCAGATTCTCACGATGTGCCTTCGGCTTCACACCTTCCTCGGCGAGTATGCTCTCCAGCTCCTCGGTGAGTTCATCGAGGAACAGCGGGTCAATGACCCTATGGATGTTCTCCGGAGAGGTGTAGTGCATGCCGCCGGCATGGCGGGTCTCCGGGTTCAGGGTGGACTCGAACACTCCACCAAAGATGGTGGGGGAAATGGTCGCCCAGTTCGTGTCCGCACTGACCTCCGCCAGCAGGACATCCTTGATCTCCTCGGTGAACCGGGGGATCTCGTCTTCCACTGCGTCCCGGAACAGGCCGCCGTTGACGTACGGGAAGATTCGCAGAGCGTCCTCCGCGTACGGATCGCGCTGGTCCTCCGGGGTGTCCAGCCACTCGAAGAGGTCCTTGAGTGCCCGGCGGACCTGGTCAGGTCGGAAGTCGGACAGATACGTGTAGAAGGCGTCCTTCGGGAAGAGCTCGGCGTCCTCAGCGAAAAGGCAGAAAACCAGTCGCACGCAGAGGACATTGAGGGCGTGCTGGTTCTCTTCGGACTCGGGGTCGATGTACTGCGCGCTCAGCAGACCGTAGAGACGGCCGATGAGCGCACCGGCGTCGATGGAGACCTTCTGCTCCCGGGCGCGACGTTCCCGTTGCGGATTGACGAGGAAGTCCAGCAGGTACAGGTGATCCGGCAGCTCGTCGAGGGTGAAACTGGTGTAGTTCTCGCCCGGGCGCTCTGTGTCCATGTCATGGATGCGGAACTCGTTGAAGTCGCAGACCATGATCGTGTCCGGCCGCTGGGAGTTCGGCATCGAGTCCGCATAGGCCTTCGCCTGCTGGAACGGAGTGACCTTGCGACCCTGACGGATCTCAGCCTTGTCCAGGCTGATACCGAGGGACTTCTGCTCGATGAACGTCTTCGCGTCCGCGATGACGACGTCGATGTATCCCCGGTCCACGGTGTGCTGCTCGAAGCGGACGGCGGTGGTGACGTCCTCCATGCCGATGACGTCACGGAGGAGTTCCAGCCAGAAGCTCTGGGTGTCTTCTTTCTCGTTACCATCGCGGAGCTTCCACTTGGTGACGAACTCACGGGCAGCGCGCTTCTGCTGAGCGGGGGACAATGACATGAGTGAAAGTGTAGTGAAGCATCGGACGTGCGGACGCTGTCTGTAGGCGGCGTGTTCCAACGGGGGCGGTAACCGGAGCGGGTCGAGCTGGACCCGGCGTTCGCTGTTCGGCTTCTTCGCACCAATTCCCCTCTTCCGTGAACAACTGGTCTCCGGGTCCCGGAGTCCCAGACCGGTCAACGCCTTCACTCGGGCGTTCCGATAGCCTGTCGACATCATCGGCCGCGCTTAGACAATACTGAAGCGTTGGCCTCGCGCCTGGTCGCGGACGGTTATGACGCACACGTGTCGACTGCCGAGGATGTGGATAACGCTCTGCGCGAGGCCGGTAATGTGATCATGGCGATCGGGGAGGGGACGTTGGTCGAGTCAGATCTCGGGACGCTTCTCTCGCTGACTGCGGCTGGTTCCGCTCCCACCGATGGGGCGGTGCTGTACAAGACAACTGGCGTGGGCCGGGCTGATCTCGTCATCACCAGGTTGAAGTACCGCTCCCTCGCCGGAGAGTAGGAGGCCCGGGCCTCACTCCGCTCCGTCGGAGACAACGAGGACCGGGGTCAGCGGGATGATGCGGCGCCAGTGTTCTGGGAGTCGGTCATAGTTGTCGACGACCAGGGAGACAATGTCTTCCCCGGACAGTAGTCGGATGCCCGTGCGCTGGCGCTCGATGGCCTGTGCGTCTTTGCTGTACCCGCCGAGGGTGAAGAACAGGCACAGTTCTCCCTGCCCTTGTGTACCGACAAGTTGGTTGACCTCGGGAGACCCTACAGTGGAGACCTTCTGCTTGCACTGCGCCTTGATCAGCGGCGGTTCGATGCCCAACGGATCCTTGTGTGCGATGACGTCCACTCCGCCGTCCTGGGAGTACTGGGTGACCCGTGCCTGGTATCCGATGACCCTGAGCAGATCAGCCGACAGCTCCTCGAAGTTTCGGGGGCTGATCCGGTTGGACAGGACGTCGAGAATGAAGTCCCGGGTGTGCCGTTCGATCCGCGATGCGCGGGGTTGTTCCGCTTCCTGGTCGTCGAGGTCGTGTGCTGTTGTCGCCGCGAGGGTGTCCATTCTGTCAGCGAGGACCCGAGTTCGTAAAGGGCGGACTGCGGGAAGACCGCCCTTGGCAAACCGATTTTCACCCACCGCACACGGCGGCGGTGCCGGTGCGTGGGCGCGTCCGCGGCGAAGTAGTAGTCGCTGTCGACGATGCCGATGTTGATGGTGCTGTCGGGCTTGTACGGGGCGACCACGATGTCTCCGACCCGGATCTCGTGGGCGAAGCGGAAGAGGACGCCCGCCTGGCCGGCGATGCTCTGCACCTTTGCCTCCGGCTCCAGCGAGGTGAGGGCTTTCTTCAGTCCCTCGCGTCCCCGGCGGATCTGTGCAAGATCACCGATTCCGTCCCAGCCGATGCTGACGAAACCCTCGTCCACGAGTTCGTGGGTCAGGGTGTCATTGTGGATACCCCAGATCTGGTCCGCCATGTTGTCGCCGTTCGTGGTCGCTGGATGGGTTCTGATCTGATGGTACCGAGCGCAGTGATCGGTTACCCACCGGTACCCGCGGGGAAATGAACCGGAAATCACCGCTCCGTAGCTTCATGGACACGGGTCGCAGACGACCCCGCATCTGTTCCATCCCGCCTGACACCCGAAAGGAGTTGGTGACCTTGTCTTTCTCGCCCTTCAAGCGCAGCATGCACCAGCTTCCGAACACCACGGGTCGCGGCGGTACCGGCATCGTCGGACGCACCGGCTCCGACGGTCCGACCGGCCTGTAGGTGACGGACTGACCCACACCTCCCGGTGAAGACTCCCCGGGAACCGTGAACCAACAGGTCCTCCGCACCGCTCACGAGTCACCCCACGCACTCTGCGTCACACACCGCATGCCACACCGGCATCACGGTGCCTCAACGGAACCCGCACGGGTTCCGCCTCGTGAAAGGAGGAGGTTGAGATGACTCAATCCCCGGCCACCGCCCTGACCCTTCCCCGCGACAGTTCCACAGGAACACTCTCTGAACCATCCGCCCCGGCCGACCCCGCCGCCACCGCGACGACCGGTACCCATCCGCTACGCAAAGCGATCACCTCAAGCTTCCTCGGCAACTTCGTCGAGTGGTTCGACTACGCCCTCTACGGCTACCTCTCGGCCACCATCGCCACCGTCTTCTTCCCCGAAGACGAAGGACGCACCGCCCTGGTGAAGACCTTCGGCCTCTTCGCCCTGAGCTTCCTCATCCGCCCCGTCGGTGCCGTCGTCTGGGGCCACATCGGTGACCGCTACGGCCGTAAGACCGCACTGTCCTGGTCGATCCTGCTGATGTCCGGCGCCACCACCTGCATCGCCCTGCTGCCCGGCCACGCCACCATCGGGGTGGCCGCTCCGTTCCTGCTGCTCACCTTCCGGCTGATCCAGGGATTCTCCGCAGCCGGTGAGTACGCCGGCGCGTCCACCCTGCTCACCGAACTCGCGCCAATCCGGAAACGCGGCCTCGTCGCCGCAGTCGTTCCGGCGTCCACCGCCTCCGGCCTGCTGCTCGGCTCGCTGATGGCCGCGCTGCTCACCGGCATTCTCGATGATGCGACCATGGAGTCCTGGGGCTGGCGCATTCCCTTCCTCATCGCCGCCCCGCTCGGACTCGTCGGCCTGGTGATCCGCCGCCACCTCGACGAATCCTCCGCCTTCACCGAGGCTGTCGAAAAAGCAGCCACGGCAAACGCGGAGGCCGGCCCCGGAGCGAAGCACCGACCGCTGCTGGAGGTCTTCCGCGAGCCCCGCGCCCTGCTCATCGCCTTCAGCGCCGCAGTGCTCAACGCTATCGGCTTCTACGTCATCCTCAGCTACATGCCGACCTACCTCTCCGAGGAACTCGGACAGGATGACACTGACGCCTTCATCGCGGCCTCCGTCGCCCTGTTCGCCTACATCTTCTCCGTCCTGCTCACCGGCTGGATGTCCGACCGGATGGGCCGCCGGAAGATCATGCTCACCGCGTCCTTCGCCTTCATCGTCGCCGCTGTCCCCGCATTCCTGCTGCTCGACGGCGCCGGACTGGTCCTCGTCATCCTCATCCAGATCGCGATGGGCATGGTGCTCGCCCTCAATGACGGCGTCCTGCCGGCCTTCCTCTCCGAACAGTTCAGCACCGGAGTGCGCCTCACCGGCTTCGCCGTGACCTTCAACACCGCCAACGCTGTCTTCGGCGGCACCGCCCCGATGCTCGCCACCCTGCTCATCGGCTGGACCGGAATGACGGTTGCTCCCGCGTTCTACCTCATGGCCGCCGCCCTCGTCACTTTCCTCGCCGTTCTCAAGGCCGCGGAAACCCACCGCGCCCCGCTCTCCTGACATTCCCGAATTCCCGTACCGAAAGGAACACCACCATGACCGCAGTACTCCCCACCCCGTCCGTCACCGTCGACGACTTCCGCGATGAGCGGACCCGACTCTGCTACAACGGTGAGAAGGTTGCGCTGACCTTCAGCGACGCCGAGATGGAACGACGCCTCACCGGCCTCCGTGCGCACATGGCCGCCGCCGGCCTCGATGCCGTCGTCCTCACCAGCCCCCAGTCCATCAAGTACTGGTCCGACTTCCTCTACACCCACTTCGGCCGTTTCTACGGCATGGTCGTCACCGCCGACTCCACCTGCACCGTCTCCGCAGGCATCGACGCCGGGATGCCGTGGCGTCGGGGCTACGGTGACAACCTCGTCTTCACCGACTGGAACAAGGAGAACTACCAGTACGCCCTGCGCAAGGCCGTCACTGACCGGGTCGACGCCCGCCGGGTCGGTATCGAGCTCGACGGCATGTCCGTGCAGCTGTACCGCCGCATCAGTGCTGAATTCGGGGCGGACGCCGGAACCGTCGAATTCGTCGACGTCTCGGATGCCGTGATGCGCCTGCGGATGATCAAATCCGCCGAGGAGATCGCCGTCATCACCGACGGTGCCCAGGTCGCCGACCTTGGCGGTGAAGCCATCCGCAAGGCACTGGAGGAGGGGCCTAAGCGTGAGTTCGAGCTCGCCCAGATCGGTACGGACGCCATGGTCACCGAGATCGCCACACGGTATCCGGACTCCGAGATCCGAGACACCTGGGTGTGGTTCCAGTCCGGCATCAACACCGACGGTGCCCACAACTGGCCGACCACCCGTATGGTGCAGCCCGGCGACATCCTGTCGCTGAACTGCTTCCCGATGATCTCCGGGTACTACACCGCCCTGGAACGCACCATGTACTACGGCACGCCGGACGCCGACACCCTGCGCTACTGGGAGGTCAACACCGAGGTCTACCGACGTGGTCTCGACCTGATCCGGCCCGGTGCCGTGTGCTCCGAGATCGCCGCCGAGCTCAACGGCATCTACGCCGAGGCCGGGATGCTGGGCTACCGCACCTTCGGCTACGGCCACTCCTTCGGCGTGCTGTCCCACTACTACGGACGCGAGGCCGGTCTGGAGATCCGCGAGGACATCGACACCGTCCTGGAACCGGGCATGGTGGTCTCCATCGAGCCGATGCTCACCGTGCCGGAGGGTATGCCCGGTGCCGGTGGCTACCGTGAGCATGACATCCTCGTCGTCGGCGAGGACGGCGCGACCAACATCACAGGTTTCCCGGTCGGCCCGGAGGCGAATGTCATCGGGGGATAGCGGAATCCGGCCGGGCCGACTCGGCCCAGCCCGCCCCGGTCTCACAACCGCGTCGTGTCCTGCCCGTCGCGTCCGACCTCGTGGATGCGATGGCGGCACAGCTGGAGGCGTAGCCATTCCTCGACCGGGGGGAACCGGCGCCCTCGCCGCCAGATGAGGTCCACGTTCACCTCCCAGTCCGTGAACGGGTAAGCGCCCAACTGCAACTCGACGAGTTCACCGGTGGCGATCTCCTCGAGGATGAGCTGACGGGGGACCGTCGCCCATCCCACGCCGGACCTCACCAGTTCAATGAGCGCCTGGTAGCTGTCGGAGTGCCAGGTCTGCGTGGACTGCAGGTATTCGCTGGTCGGCAGGGCCCGCGAGTACGAGGCGTAGGCGAGATGCCGGACGTCACGGATGTCGTCGAAGCTCGGGTTCCGGAGAGTCGCCAGCGGATGGTCGCGGTGCACGACATGAGTCATGAACAGCCGGCCGAGCTGGCGGAACGCCAGATCCTCCGGGTAGTCCGGCAGGGCGAAGGCGATTCCGAGCAGTGCCTCGTCATTCAGGACGCTCGAACGCACATCACCGTTCGCCGGATTGCGGATGGACAGGTCGACGAAAGGGAACTTGTCGGCGAACCGGGTGAGCACAGGGGAGAGCTGCCGGTGGGGGATCCCCACCGCCAGGGTGATGTTCGTCGGCTGGCCCTGTGACAGGGAATCTCCGTGCCGCTCGAAGGCGAGACCTCGGTCATAGAGGGCCTTCGCTTCCTGGAGCAGCGTCTCGCCCTCCGCGCGGTGAGCACGGGGAAGCGGGAGGACCGGTCGAAGAGATCCGTGTCCAGCGCGATTTCGAGGTTCGCGATGGACGTGCTCACCGTGGACTGGCTGCGTCCCATCGCCCGGGCGGCCCCGGAGAAGGAACCGTGCCGGGCGGCGAGGACGAAGGCCTCGACCTGTTCCAGAGTGAGTCGCACAGCAGCACTGTACGTCCTCTGGCCGCACTCCGCAGCGCGAAACAGGGGAGGGGAGCGGCATGGCGATGTATCGGAATGAACGATGGACACTCACTGTGCGTATCGTCTGGATCGCCATACTCTCAGCGTCCATGTCCTCCACAACTCCACCGTCCACCCGCCCCGACAGGCTGAACCCGCCGGAGGTCGAAGAGGTCCTCCCGTGGCGGTCCATGCTCAGTCTCGGGCTCCAGCATGTCCTCGTCATCTACGCCGGCCTCGTCGCCGTGCCCCTCATCCTCGGTTCCGCCCTCGGCCTCGACAACTCCGAGGTCATCATCCTGATCAACTGCAACCTCATCATCGGCGGTCTCGCCACCGTCCTGCAGACCACCGGCATCTGGCGGTTCGGATCCCGGCTCCCGCTGATCCAGGGGGCGTCTTTCATCGCCCTGGCACCGATGCTGCTCATCGGCGAGGACTACGGGATCCGTTACATCTTCGGGTCCGTCATCGCCGCCGGTGTGCTCGGCGTGATCCTTGCGCCGTTCTTCTCGCGCCTGCTGCGGTTCTTCCCGCGGGTCGTCATCGGCTGCCTCATCACCATCGTCGGCATTTCCCTTATGCCGACCGCCGCCGGTTGGTTCGGTGGCGGTGAGGATGCGGACGACTTCGGTGCCACGAAGTACCTCATCCTCGGCACGGTGACTGTCCTGGTCACGGTTATTGGCTATGTCATGTTCACCGGACTGCTGGCCAGTCTCTCGGTGCTCATCGGCATGGTCGTCGGCACCATCGTCGCTCTCGCCATGGGACTGACCGACTTCTCCGGTGTCGCGGACGCGGACTGGATCGGCATCTCCGCCCCGCTGCACTTCGGCAGTCCGCAGTTCAGCCTGTCGCCGGTCCTCGTGATGACGCTCGCCCTCATCGTCATCATGGCTGAGACGACCGGCAACAGCCTCGCCATCGGCCGGATGATCAAGGCCCCGATCACCCGGCGTCGGCTCTCCGACACTTTCCGTGGTGAGGGATTCGCCGCGGTCGTCAGCGGGTTTTTCAACGGATTCCCGCTCAACGCCTTCAGCCAGAACACCGGCCTGATCGCCATGACGAAGGTCCGCAGTCGTTTCGTGGTCACTGTCGCCGGCGTCATCATGGTGCTCATGGGGCTGGTACCGAAACTCGGGGCGGTCATCGCCGCGATCCCGCCGTCCGTGCTGGGCGGTAGTGCGATCATCATGTTCGGCATGACCACCGCCGCCGGTATCCAGGAACTCGCCCGGGTGAAGTACGAGGGGACGAACAACGCGCTGATCGTGGCGGTGTCCCTGAGCGTGGGGGTGCTGCCGATGGCGTCCCCGGAACTCTTCGGACACTTTTCCGGCACTGCCCGTCTGGTGCTGGACAGCGGCATCTTCCTCTGCGCGATCTGCGCGGTGGTCCTCAACCTGATCCTCAACCGAAAGAGCACGGACAATGACTGACAACACCACCGACAACACCGGGATCACCGAGACTGACCTGGGATTCCTGCGCCGGGCCATCGCACTGTCCGCGGACTCGAAGCAGCGGGGACGCCACCCGTTCGCCGCCCTCGTGGTGGACGCCGACGGCGTCGTGCTCTCGGAGAAGGGCAATAACTCGATGCCCCCGGAGGGCGATCCCACCCAGCATGCCGAGCTCACAGCGGCCGCTGAGGCTGCGACGAAGCGGACGCTGGAGGAACTCGCCGGAGCGACGCTCTACACCAGTGCCGAGCCGTGCGTGATGTGCACCGGTGCGGTGTACTGGACCGGCATCGGCCGGATCGTCTACGCACTGTCGGAGAAGAAGCTGGCGACTCTGACCGGTGATGACCCCGAGAACCCGACCTTCGATCTGCCCTGCCGCGAGGTCGCGGCGCGGGGGCAGCGCGTCATCGAGATCCACGGTCCGGCGTTGGAGGACGAGGCCGCGGCGCCGCACCTCGGGTTCTGGCAACCGACGGAGGGGTAGACGCCTGGTCAGCCGCGGGGGGCGAAGAGCAGTGGACGTCGTGAGTGCGCGAGTTACTGCACTCCTGGCATGGCTTGCCGGACATCACTGAGCCGGATGACTCCCGGGATGCGGGTCCCGTCAGGGAGCACCGCGACATGGTTGTCGGGGACGGCCGACCACCTCGCGATGGAATTGTCGGTGAAGGCCAGGGTCGGCATAGGCCCACAGGTTGACGCAGATCTCGGGGGTTGACTCGGACATGGGGCTCTTTCGGTGAGGGGATGTTACCGATGCCACGCCAGCCTCGGCGGTGGACAGTTCCGGCGGTGGGCATGCCCGCAGAATTATCCGGCCCTCACCCATTGTCATCGGTGCGTCATCGGTGCGTCATCGGGGCGGAAGGGAACTCGCGTTCTGGCGGGGACCGGAACACCCGGAAGCCGCAGATGCCTACATCGAAGGCGCAGCGCCGCGTGTCCGTGATGTCGCTCCCGCACCCCACCTCGTGAATTCGGGAAGGCTGCCGGCGTCCCCGTCAAAGGTCCTGAGCAACGAGACGAACTCGTCGACTGCGGGGGTGCGCGGCCGGGAGGCGTCCTGCAGGATGCCGACCCGCCGGGTCACCGGGCCCGCCCCCGCCAGGGGTGCCAGTGGTCGGATGGTGACCCCCGCCACCCGGGTCATGGGGATCACGAACCCGGGCACAGCCGAGATTCCGAGCCCTGCCGCGCACAGGCCGGCGACCGCGGAGATCGTCCCGGCGGAGACCGTCTGCGCAGGCACGATGCCTGCGGCGCTGAGCACCCGGTCCGTGATCCGCCGCACGGAACTTGTTCCGGTGAAGGAGATGAAGGACTGCCCCGCGAGATCGGTCCACGCCACCGTCTCCTGCCGGGCAAGCTCATGCTCGGAGGGGAGAATGCAGGCGAAGCCTTCGCTCGCGACGGGCGCGAACCGGAAGCTGTCCGGGAGAGTGTGGAACAGTTCGGCGTCCTCGGCGGTCACTGCGAGATCCACCGTGCCAGCCCGGCAGAGGTCGATGATGTCCGCGGCCTTGAGGTCCAGGAGGTCAACGGTGGCGTGGGGGAACGCGTGGTGGAACCGGTGGATGAACGGTGGCAGCAGTGTGGCTGCGAGGGACGGCAAGGTTGCGATTCTCAGTTTTCCGTTGGGGCCGCTGAGATAGCTGACGAAATGGCTGATGGACCGGTCGTAGGTCTCCACGATGTGACGTGCGGTGTGGACGAACTCTGCCCCGAGCTCTGTCAGGGTGACACTCCGGGTGGTCCTGTCGAAGAGTCGCGCGCCAGCGGACTTCTCCACCATCGCGACGACTCTGCTCAAGGAGGACTGGGACTGCCCGAGAACATCGGCTGCTGCAGTGAATCCTCCCTGGTCAGCGATACAGATGACGGTTCGCATGTGTTCCACGGTGATGTCTTTCATGCGCATGGAGCATTAATCTATGCGATATTGTTGTTGGACACAACTAAGTGGCCTGGCTCATACTCGACGACGTCCACGCGGTACGTCATGGGCGCCACATCACGGTGCATCGCGGCTGCCGCAGTATCCATGAGAGGAGAGCCACCGCGATGCTTGCGTTGTTCGGCTTTCTCACAGTAGGGGTGTTCCTCGCACTCACGCTGTTCACGCGGACGTCGGTCCTCGTCGGCCTGGTCCTTGTCCCCATCGTCTTCGCTGTCATCGCCGGCAAGGGCGGAGACCTCGGCGACAATATCGGTGACGGTCTGCTTCAGGTCGCCCCTGTCGCCGTGATGATGACCTTCGCCGTTCTCTACTTCAGCCTGATGATGGAGTCCGGCCTGTTTGATCCGTTGATCAGAGTCATTATCCGCTGGGCGAAGGGCGATCCGGTGAAGATCGCGATGGGTACAGCCGTCGTGACGATGTGTGTCCACCTCGACGGTGACGGGGCCGCGACATTCCTCATCACCCTGTCCGCTTTCCTCCCGATCTACCAGAGGATCGGCATGCGTCCGATCACCCTGACCGCCATCGTCGCCCTCGGCGCGGGTCTGATGAACATGCTCCCGTGGGGCGGTCCCACCCTGCGCGCGATGGCGGCCCTCAATCTGCCCTCCTCAGAAGTTTTCACCCCGATGATCATCCCCATGATCGCGGGCGGGGTGTGGGTGCTCGTCGCAAGCTACATCCTGGGGCGGATGGAACGGCGACGGCTCGGGACACTCAGCGTGGACGGCATCCTGTCATCGGACGCTGTGGAGGCGGCGGGGAACGGGGCGGTGGCCGAGGGCGACCACACCGACCACACCGACACATCCCACGCCTCCCGCGACGAGCACGTCCCCCTCTGGCGCATGGTGTTCAACCTGGTGCTCACGGTCGCGCTGATCGTCGTGCTACTGACCCACAGCGTCCCGATGGAAGTCTGCTTCATCGTTGCCTTCGTCATCGCCCTGTGTGTGAACCTCCCACAGTGGTCGGATCAGCAGCAGCTGTTCAAGGACCACGGAGCGAACGTTGTCCTTGTCACCTCCATGGTGTTCGCCGCGGGCGTGTTCACCGGCATTCTGGGCAAGACCGGAATGATCCAGGAGATGGCCAAGACTCTCGCGGACGTCATCCCGGACAGCATGGGCAGTTTCCTCCCTGTCATCGTTTCGGTGGTGTCGATGCCGCTGAGCCTCGTCTTCACGCCGGACGCCTTCTACTTCGGTGTCCTCCCTGTCTTCTCCGAGACCGCCTCTGCCATGGGTGTGGATCCTGCCATGGTGGCCCGTGGCGCGATCGCAGGGCAGATGACCACCGGCTTCCCACTGAGCCCGCTGACCGCCTCCACCTTCATCCTCATCGGCATGGCGAAGGTCGAACTGGGCAAGCACCAGAAGTTCACCTTCCTCTGGGCCTGGGGAACCACCATTGTCATGACTGTCGCCGCGCTGGTCACAGGCGCGCTCACCGTCTAAGGAGTAATCATGAGAACAATCCGTATCGGTTCCGGCGCGGGTTTCGCAGGTGACCGCCTCGACCCCGCCGTAAAACTGGCGAAGGACGCCCGCCTCGACTACCTCGTCTTCGAGTGCCTTGGCGAACGTACTGTCGCCGCCGGCCAGCTCCGGCGACTGAAGGACGCCACCACCGGCTACGACCCGCTCCTGGAGACACGGATGCGGGCCGTCCTGCCGTACACCGCGGCACAGGGCACGACGGTCGTTACCAACTCCGGCGCCGCGAACCCGGAGGCCGCAGGCCGCCTCATCGCCCGGATCGCCGCCGAGGTCGTCCCCGACCGGGAGGTGACGGTCGCCGTGCTCACCGGAGACGGCGTCCTCACCCAGGTCACCGGTACCGACCCGCAGATCTGGGAGACCGGACGCCCGCTGTCGGCGGACAACGACGGACTCGTGTCCGCCCACGCCTACCTGGGGGTGGAGCAGGCGCTCCCCGCCTTCGCCGAGGGCGCGGACGTCATCGTCACCGGACGCCTCGCCGATCCCTCTCTCTTCCTCACCCCGATGGTGCACGAATTCGGGTGGGCCCTGGACGACTGGGACCGGCTGGGCGCGGGAACCCTCATTGGGCATCTGCTGGAGTGCGCCGGTCAGGTCACCGGGGGGTACTTCGCCGATCCCGTGACCAAGCCGGTGGACGGGATGGCGGACCTCGGGTACCCCTTCGCCGACATCGGTGAGGACGGCACCGCGGTCCTCGGCAAGCTCGCGGACACCGGCGGAACGCTCACCCGGCAGACCGTGCGTGAACAGCTGCTGTACGAGGTTGCTGACCCGTCGGCCTACCTCACCCCGGACGTGGTCGCGGACTTCTCCGGTATCCGGTTGGAGACCGTGGGGCCGGACGCTGTCCGCGTGTCCGGCGCCACCGGACATCCCCGGACCGGCACCCTGAAGGTCACCCTCGGATTCCGCGGCGGTTGCCTGGGGGAGGGACAGATCACCTATGCCGGTCCACGTGCCCGGCAGCGCGCAGAATTGGCGTGGTCGATCGTCTCTGACCGCCTGGCTCGCGTCCACGGTGTGGATCCGTCCGCGCTCAGCGTGGAGTTCATCGGTGCTGGTGCCGCATTCCGGGACATGACGCCCATGCCTGCCGACCCACCGGAGGTCCGTCTCCGGGTGGCCGGCCGGGTGCCGACCGAGACCCAGGCCGAGGCCATCGGCTGGGAGATGGAGGCCCTCTACTGCGCTGGTCCGGCTGCCGGCGGTGGCGCGCGCAAGGGACGCAGTGAAATGCTGGCGATCCGTTCGACCCTGCTGCCCCGGGACCTCGTCACGCCGACCGTGACGACCATCAGTTCCATGACCTTGAACAACGACACGGACGGAGCACTGTAATGACAATCCTGGATGACTACGCGGACGCGCGGACCGGGGACAAGGGGGACACCCTCATCGTGGCTGTCCTCCCACGCTCGTCGGCTGACTTCGAGTACCTGCGCGGGGAGCTGACGACAGTCTCCATTTCCGAGCACTTCCGGTGCGCGACGGAAACCGTGACCCTGCGCGAGGTCCCCGCCGCCGAGGCTTTCGTGGTGGAACTGCGCGGTCTGCTCGGCGGGGGAGTGACCGGTTCCCCCGTCCTCGACGGGCACGGGAAGACCCTCAGCTACCACATGCTCACCCTGCCGCTGGACGGCACGGTGAGTGACGACGAGAACGGAGAACTGTCTTGAGTACCACAGGAAAAGTCATCCCGAGCGCAGCGGCCGCGGTAGCGGACGTGACCGACGGTGCCCGGCTGGCCGTCGGAGGCTTCGGCCTCAACGGCATCCCGGACCGGCTCATCGCCGCACTGGTCGATTCCGGTGTCCGGGATCTGGAGGTCTACTCCAACAACTGCGGCGTGGACGACTGGGGTCTGGGCCTGTTGCTCGCCGGACACCAGATCCGTCGGGTCGTCGCGTCCTACGTCGGTGAGAACAGGGAATTCGCGCGGCAGTACCTCGCCGGTGAACTTGAGGTCGAACTGACCCCGCAGGGCACGCTCGCTGAGAAGCTCCGGGCGGCCGGTGTGGGCGTCCCCGCGTTCTACACCCCGGCCGGCGTCGGCACACCGATCGCCGAAGGTGGACTTCCGTGGCGCTACCGTGCGGACGGTTCCGTCGAGGTGGCGTCTCCGCCCAAGGAGACCCGCGAGTTCGGTGGACGTCACTACGTCCTGGAGGAGGCACTGCCCGCCGACGTGGCACTGGTCCACGCGGAAGTCGGAGACACAGAGGGAAACCTGGTTTTCAACAAGTCGGCGATGAACTTCAATCCGCTGTGTGCGATGGCAGGGACAGTCACGATCGCCGAGGTCGAACGACTGGTGGGATCCGGTGAGATCGATCCGGCGCAGGTACACCTGCCGGGGATCTTCGTGCAGAGGATCGTGGAGACCGGACCACAGGCCAAGCGGATCGAGAAGCGCACTGTCCGGGAACACAGGGACGGTATGAACCACAGGGAAGACAGGGAGGCACAGTGATGAGCTGGACGAAAGACCAGATGGCGGCCCGGGCGGCCCTGGAGCTGCGGGACGGACAGTACGTGAACCTGGGGATCGGGCTGCCGACCCTGATCCCCGGGCACCTGCCGGACGGCGTGCACGTCGTCCTCCACAGTGAGAACGGCATTCTCGGCACCGGCCCGTACCCCACCGAGGATCAGCTGGACCCCGACCTCATCAATGCCGGCAAGGAGACGGTGACGGTGAACCCCGGTGCGTCCTTTTTCGATTCCTCCCTCAGCTTCGGGATGATCCGTGGGTCTCACCTGGATGTCGCCGTCCTCGGCGGCATGGAGGTCTCCGAGACCGGTGACCTCGCGAACTGGATGGTGCCCGGCAAGATGGTCAAGGGCATGGGCGGTGCCATGGATCTGGTGCACGGAGCAGACCGTGTCATCGTGCTGATGAACCACGTGGCCCGTGACGGCTCGCCGAAGATCCTGTCCCGGTGCTCGTTGCCGCTGACCGGTGTCGGAGTGGTCGACCGGATCATCACCGACCTGGCCTGCTTCGACGTGACCGGTGAAGGGCTGGTGCTCACCGAGCTCGCTCCTGGAGTGGAGCTCAGTGATGTCCGGGCGAAGACCGGGACAGCGTTCGCGGTCGCGGACGGAGTCCGGTCATGAAGCCCACCCCCACCCCCGAGGACATCGTCATCGTCGGTGCCGCGCGCACCGCCCAGGGCAGGATGCTCGGGGTCCTGGCCTCGAAGACGGCGGTGGACCTCGGTGCGATCGCCATCAGTACCGCGCTTGAGCGCGCCGGTGTCGCCGCTGAGACTGTCGGTCATGTGGTCATGGGCCAGGTTGTGCAGGCCGGCGCCGGTCAGAACCCGGCCAAGCAGGCGGCGGTGGCTGCCGGTGTGCCGGTCTCCACCCCGGCTGAGACGGTGAACAAGGTCTGTCTGTCGGGTCTGGATGCGGTGATCTCCGCGTCGCGTCTGCTGCGTCTGGGTGATGCGGAGGTGGTGGTCGCCGGTGGTCAGGAGTCGATGACCAATGCGCCGCATCTGGCTGCCGGTGTGCGGGCGGGGGCGAAGTTCGGTTCCCTGGTGCTGCAGGATTCTCTGGAGCGTGACGGGTTGACTGATGCGGTGCACGGTACGGCGATGGGGGTGGAGACTGAGGAGGGTAACAGTACCCGGGGGATCACCCGGGCCGAGCAGGACCGGGTTGCCGCGCTGTCGCATCAGCGGGCCGAGGCTGCGATTGCTGAGGGGACTTTCGCCGAGGAGATCGCCCCGGTGGAGGTGAGGACCCGTAAGGGCACGGTCATCGTCGACACTGATGAGGGGGTGCGTCCGGGGACGACGGAGGAGTCGTTGGCGGGTCTGCGTCCGGCGTTTGCGGCTGAGGGGACGATCACTGCGGCGTCGGCGTCGCAGATCTCCGACGGTGCTGCGGCGGTGGTGCTGACCACCCGGGCCTATGCCGAGGTCAACGGTCTTGAGGTGCTTGCTGCGTTGGGTGCTTACGGTCAGACTGCGGGTCCGGACACGTTCCTGCATTCCCAGCCGGCGCAGGCGGTGGCCGCGGCGTTGGGCAAGGCGGGGTGGGGGGTGTCTGATCTGGATTTCCTGGAGATCAATGAGGCTTTCGGTGCGGTGGTGGTGCAGTCGCTGCGGGATCTGGATTATCCGTTGGAGCGGACGAATATTCACGGTGGTGGTATTGCGTTGGGTCATCCGATCGGTTGCTCGGGTGCGCGTCTGGTGGTGACGGCTGCCCTTGAGCTGAACCGTCGTGGTGGTGGTAGGGCTGCTGTGTCGCTGTGCGGGGGCGGTGGTCAGGGTGATGCGTTGATCCTCTGGCGCTGATCCTGATGTGGCACCGGGAGGAGGGGCGCCGGGTCCTGATCATTTCCCGTCCGGCGTCGCTGGACCGCTGGCGTCCGGCGACGACGCCCGAAGGCGATCCGTGCGGCTACGAGTGCGCTGGGACCGTTCCGCATGATCGTACGGCCGTCTGCGCTTCCACACGGGATCTCTGAAACCGGACAGACACCTCACCCCACCTCCTCACTCACCCCCAGATCCGCGAGCAGCTTCCCACGCAGGTCACTGAACCCGGGCAGTGACCGGGAGCGGCGGCGTCCGAACGGCACCTCGTACTCCGCGCCGATCGCACCTTCCTGCAGCACCAGGATCCTGTCGGCCAGCAGGATCGCCTCATCCACATCATGCGTTACCAGCACCACCGACGGGTTGTGCCGCTCGTGCAGGTTCGCGACGAGAGACTGGATCTTCAACCGTGTCAGCGCATCCAGTGCGCCGAACGGCTCGTCGAGAAGCAACAGCTCCGGCGACCGGATCAGGGCACGGGCCAGCGCGACACGCTGTGCCTCACCACCGGACAGGGAGGTCGGCCAGGCGTCCCCGAACCCCTCGAGCCCCACCTCCACAAGCACCTCGGCGGCGAGGGCACGCCGCCGGGCACGCCCGCCGGGAACCCCGACGGTGATGTTGTCCCACACCTTCCGGCCGTTGACCAGGCGCGGCTCCTGGAAGACGATCGTCCGGTTCGGTCTGGTCAGCACCGTGCCGGCATCGGTGGACTCCAACCCGGCGAGGATTTTCAGGATCGTCGACTTGCCACCACCGGAGCGTCCCAGCAGCGCCACGAACTCGCCCTGGTCCACCGTGAAATCCACCGAGTCCAGTACACGGCGTCCGGCAAAGCTCTTCGTCAGCCCGTCGACCACGACCGAAGTCTGTGTCTGTACCTGTGCCGCGGTCATTTCCGCGCCTCCTTCGAGAACTTCCACGGCATGGTCACGCGCTCCAGGACGCGGACGACGGTATCCGCCAGTAGGCCGGCGACCGCGTAAAGGACGATGCAGGCGACGACGATGTCGGTCTGGAAGTACTGCTGCGCCGAGGTCATGAGGAAACCGAGTCCGGACTGCGTGTTCGACAACTCGGCCACGACCAGTGCGCCGAGCGCGGCGGTCATGGCGATACGGAAGCCCAGGAGAATCTGCGGCAGCGCCTCGGGTACCACCACAGTCCGCACCAGCCGGGCATGGCCCAGGCCGTAGGCGCGACCGGCCTCGATGAGTTTCGCGTCCACATGCCGGACGCCGAGATGGGTGTTGATGTACGTCGGGATACCTGCTGCCAGGGCGATGATGATGATCTTCGGCAGTTCGTCGATCCCGAACCAGATGATCAGCAGTGGGGTGATCGCGAGGATCGGGACGGTGCGCACGATCTGCACGACCGGGTCGATGAGCTGGTCACCGAGTCGGAACAGTCCGGAGACGATGCCGGTCACCAGCCCCACCGCAATGCCGATGACCAGACCGATCGCTGCCCGTCGCAGCGAGACGGACAGGTTCGCCCACAGGTCACCGGACCGGGCGAGTTCGGTGAAGGCGTTCCAGACCTCCCACGGTGCGGGGAACTGCTGTGAGGTGATCGCCCCGGACACCGACGCCGCGAACCAGGCGGCGACGAGCACGACCGGCCCGGAGGCCCGGAGCAGAAGGTTGAGCCAGAGCGGCTGGGCTCTACGGGTCCGGACGGTCGGCGGGACGAGTCCTGCGGTGGACGCGGTGGGGTCGGACGGAGATACCGGAGTTGAGGACGCCGCATCCGGGCGTCCTGTGCGGTGGTTCAGTACGGAGGTACTCATGAGTTCACCCACTCATCGATGTCGAAGGGCTCCTTGACGATGCCCTGGTCCACGAGGAAGTCCAGCGAGTTCTTCAGGGTGGTCACCCCGTCCGGGTCAATGCGTTCGTCGCTGAAGTCCCAGGTGTTCGAGACGCGGAACGAATCTTCCGAGACCTTCTGCTGGTCGGCGGCCCAGGCGATGTACTTGTCGAGGTCCTTGCGGATCTCGGCGATGCCCGCCTGCTCGACCTCCCAGTAGGCGTCCGTGATCTCCGGATGGTCCTCGCGGAACTGGTCGGTGGTCACGCTGAGCCCGGTGGACAACAGGTCAGGGTCATCGACCTCAGCCTTCGAGGCGACGGTGAAGTCGTTGTTCTCCAGCCACACCGCAGCGGTGTTCGCCGGCACAGCGACAGCACTGACGCTGCCCTTCTGCAGGGCGGGCAGGGCGTCCGCGAAGAGCAGGTTGACGAGGTTGTCGTTGTCCAGCGCACCGTGCCGGTCCAGGGCGGCGCGGCCGTAGCGGTCGAAGTTCGAGCCGAACTGCAGGCCGACCTTCTTCCCCTTGAGTTTCTCGATGCTGTCCAGTGAAGGATCGTTGGTGAGGAACCAGATACCGGAGGTCGGTCGGTCCACGGCGATCGGGCTGATCGTCTGCCCGTTGCCCCTGGCCTGGACGGAGGGGACGTCACCGAGGTTTCCGAGGGTGATGTCCCCGCTCTGCAGGGCCTGGATCACCGGTGGCCCGTTGTTGAAGCCGACGTAGCGGTCGAACTCGAAGCCGTGCTTCTCGAGGATCGGGTCGGCCAGACCGAGGAATTCGGCGTACCCGAAGGGGCTCGTGTCACGCGGGGTGGAGCCGGCGCCGCCGTTCCACGGCAGACCGACGGAGATCCTGGTCAGACCGTTGCCGTTGTCGGCGTCCGCGCTACCGCAGGAGGCGAGCCCGGCGACGAGTGCGAGTCCGGTGAGGACGCCGCCGATGCGGCGTAGGGGAGTGGTCATGGTGTTCTCTTCTCGGGTCAGTGGGTGGGGGTACGGGTGTCAGGGTGCGGGTTTCGGTGTGCGGCGCCAGCCGACGGCGTCCCGGTGGCGCCCGAGGAAGTCCCTCTCGCGCAAGGACGCCAGGTCGGCATCCCCGCCGTTACCGGGGACGAGTCGTTGGGGAGATCGGGACGGGTCGACGAACAGCGCGTCCGCCGGGCAGTAGGTCTCGCACTGGAAGCAGGTCTGGCAGGAGTCCTTGTCCGCGATGACGGGGAAGCCGTCGGGACGCAGGGTGAAGACGTTCATCGGGCAGACTTGCGCGCACAGGCCGCAGTTGGTGCAACGCTCGGGATCGATGACCTCTATCATGCGGCCACCTCCGCGTGGGAATGCTGACGCTGGACCCGGATCTCGTCGACTCCCGAGGCCACGAGCCGGTAGGTGGCGGTGGGGTCGGTTTCGGGGTGGTCGACGCGGTAGTGCATCGCGCGGGATTCCCGACGTTCCAGCGCGGACGCCGTCGCCCACCGTGCCATTGCCGCCATGCCGGCGACTTCGCGGAGCCGGTAGTGCTTTGCGGAACTGGCTGGGGTGGCCTCCTGCAGATCCGACCAGACGGTGTCGAGGTTGGCGAGCATGCCGGTGAGCCGTTCTTCGGTACGGAAGACAGCGTTGGTCAGGGGCAGCATCTGGCTCCGGACGCGGTCGGTGAGCCCTCGCCAGTCCGGAGTGTGGCTTCGTCGGCTGCCGGACCGGGCGGACGCGATGCTGTCCAGGTGTACGCCGGTACCCTTGCTGACCAGTCCTGAGGCGTGTCGGGCGGCATGGCGTCCCGCCCATGCTCCGGACGCCACCGCCCAGGCCAGGTTCGGGCCACCGGCGCCGGTCGCCGCTCCGGTGATCTTGTCGCGGGCAGCGACGTCCCCGGCGACGAAGAGCCCGGGAAGGCCGGCGGCGCAGGTCGTGTCGTCCACCCGGATACCACCGGTGCCGCGGACGGTCCCCTCATTCACCCAGTCGATGGGGAAGAACTCGGTGAAGGGATCGATACCGAGCTTGTCGGTGACGGCGAAGAAGTTCGGCATGGACGAGCGCACCCGTCCCCACTGGTCCGGGGTGAACTGGGAGAACCGCGAGTACACGGTGCCGTGGACGGAGTGCTCGATGATCGGGACGCGCGAATAGTGCAGGTCGGTGTAGGTGATAGGTGTGCCGCCTGCGGTCCGGTATTCGGCCTGGATGAAGTAGCCGTTCTTGTCCATGGAGGTGCCGAAGGGGACCATGCCCTGGAAGTTCGAGAACTCCATCGCCGCGAGATCCGCGCCGGCTTCAGCGGCCATGAGCTGGCCGTCGCCGGTGTTCGTGTCGCCGCCGAGGGAATGGCTGCGCCAGGTGGTGCCGCCGGTGGCCAGCACCACGGAGGACGCGTGAACGGTCCATTCGCGGTCGTTCTGCGTCTGATGTCCGTGGGCTCCGGCGACGGCGTCCCGTGTGTCGGTGACGAGCAGTCCGGTGGCCGGGCTGTGGTCGAGGATGAGCACACCGCGCTTTTTCACCTGTCCGCGCAGGAAGCGGAGGTAGTCGGGTGCGGGGCCGCGGAAGAACGGGGCACCTGAGGGGTTGTCGCCCGTGAGGTCGAGACCCGGGGCGGCCAGTTTCTTCTCTACCCGGTTCCAGCCCATGTCCGGTAGCCGGCTGATCTGGGCCCAGGTCTCGTCGAGGAAGGCGTCTGTCCAGGCCCAGTCGGAGAGTCCGCCACCGGTGGAGTTCTTGATCTCGAAGGTTTCGCGTCGTTGCGGCGCGCCGGGTGGGGTGAGCCAGTGCCCGACTCCGGCGGTGGCGGCGACTCCACTGGCGCCGCACCAGCCCTTGTCGACAAGGGTGACGGAGAGTCCGTGTTCGGTGGCGATGTCGGCGGCATTGATAGCGGCCCAGGTCGCGGCCGGGCCACCTCCGATGATGAGGATGTCTGTGCGGATCTCCAGGGCATCCTGATCGTCACGGAAGATGTCGGGAGAAGGACGTGTGGATCGTGTGGTCATAAGACCGCTCACTGTAGACAGAGCAGTCTAGATGCGGGTAGCGAACGGGCCAGGGTGAATGGAATGACTCGCCGACTACTTGCCCGTACTGCTTCTGTGCCCTAACCGGAACAGCGGGATCCACGGTGTCGAAGGGTGCATCGGGCGGTCAGCGCCGTGACTGCGGCCGACCGGGTCTCACGCTTCACCCGCCACGACCTCCCCGCCCCGCATCACCGACGCCACCTGCAGATCTGCATCGAGGACGACGAGATCGGCGCGTCCTCCCGGGTGCAGGCCGACGGTGGGGAAGCCGACCGCCCGCGCCGGGTTTACCGACGTCTGCCGCACCGCCTGCAACAGTGCGGCGTCCGACGCCGCAGCTGAGGTCTTCGAGCCAGTATCCGGCGTGGTCCCTGCGCCGTGCTGCACCGCGAAGCGGAACAGCTGGTCCATCGTCGCCGTACTCCCGGCGATGGTGTCGGTGCCCGCCACATGGGCCACACCGTCGGTCACCTCCACATCCACCGTGCCCAGCCGGTACGCGCCGTCCGGCATGCCGGCGGCGGCCATGGCGTCGGTGACGAGAGTGACCCGCTCCGGTCCGACCAGCTCACACACGCCGCGGTACAGCGAGTGGTGCAAATGCACACCGTCGCCGATCATCTCCACGGTCACCCGCGGATCCTCCACCAGCGCGGTCACCGGGCCCGGCTGCCGGTGGTGGACCGGACGCATCGCATTGAACAGATGGGTCCCCACCCGGGCACCCGCCGCGATCGCCGCGCGGGTCTGTTCGTAGGTGGCATCTGTGTGGCCGACGGCGGCGACCACCCCGGCGTCCACGATCTGCCGGACGGCGTCCAGCGCCCCGTCCAGTTCCGGGGCGAGGGTCACCATCCGCACCGTGTCTCGGCCGGCCGCCAGAACCCGCCGCACTTCCTGCAGGTCCGGGATGCGCAGCGCACCCGGATCGTGGGCCCCTTTCTTCGACGGCGCCAGCCACGGACCTTCCAGGTGGATGCCGCCGACCAGTCCGTCGCGCACATGCCCGGAGAGCACGTCGATCTCGCGGAGAAGTTCCCCGGGCCGGGCGGAGACCAGGGAGGCCATGATTGTCGTGGTCCCGTGGGCGAGGTGTGCGGCCACCGCAGTGGCCGTCTGCTCGTCGGTGGCCACCGGGAATGCCCCGCCGCCACCGCCGTGGACATGCGTGTCCACGAATCCGGGGACCACGGTCACCGCACCCAGTGCCAGATCGCCCCCTGCGGAATGATCTGACGCCACGGGACGCGGCGGGTCACCGGTCCCGAGTGCGGTGACCCTCCCGCCGGAAACCTCCAGCCAGCCCGGACGACGTACCTCGGTACCGGTGACCAGGACATCCGCGGTGATCAGCATGCCCGCCACCGTCACAGGCCCTGCCACTGCGGCTTGGCGGCCCAGGTCTGCCGGTAGTAGTCCGCCAGCTGCAGCCGGCCTGCGGCTGCTTCGTCGAGGAGCACGGAGACATGCGGGTGGTGCTGCAGGATGGTCGCGGGCCACAGCGCACTCACCCCACCCTCGGCGAGTTGGTGGACGGCCTCGGCCTTGCCCTGCCCGGTGGCCAGCAGCACGATGTGCCTGGCCTCCAGGATCGTCCCGAGTCCCTGGGTCAGGCACTGCGTGGGGACCCGGTCGAGATCGTCGTCGAAGAAGCGGGCATTGTCGATCCGGGTCTGCCGGGTCAGCGTCTTGATCCGGGTGCGGGAGGCCAGGGAGGACCCCGGCTCATTGAAGGCGATGTGCCCGTCGGTCCCGATCCCGAGGATCTGCAGGTCCACCCCACCGGCCGTGGAGATGGCGTCCTCGTAGTCCCGGCAGGCCGCCGGGATGTCCGATGCGAGACCGTCGGGACCGCGCACCGCGTCCGCGTCGAAGTCCACCCGGGAGGTGAAGTCCCGGCGGATGACATTGGCGTAGCGCTCCGGGTGGGAGGCTTCCAGCCCGACGTACTCGTCGAGGGTGAAGGCCCGGGTGCCGGCGAAGGAGATCCGGCCGGCCTCGTAGCGTTCGACGAGGGCGTGGTAGACCGGCAGGGGAGATGACCCGGTCGCCAGGCCGAGGACGGCGTCCGGCTTGTGGTCGAGCAGGTCGGTGATGGCGTCCGCGGCGAGCTCACCGGCGGCGGTGGCGTCCGGGAGGATGACGATTTCCATGGCGGTCTACTTCTCCTTGGTGACGGTGAACAGCGGACGCATCGTGGTCACGGTGGCCGGATCGGTCTCGGTGGGCTCGACGGCCGCACCGCGGGCGTCCATGACCACCACGGGGACGACGGTCGGGTAGCCGGTCTCCGCGACCGCGGCGACATCGTAGGTGATGATCGGCTGGCCCTGGACCACGCGGTCGCCCTTGGCGGCGTGGAGGGTGAACCCCCGGCCCTTGAGCTTGACGGTGTCGAGGCCGAGGTGGACGAGGACGGCGGTCTTGTCTTCGGTCATGATCGCATAGGCGTGGGGGAGCAGCTGCATGAGCTTTCCACTGACCGGCGCCACGGCCTCGACGATGTCGCCGGCGGGCTCGATGGCGAGTCCGGGGCCGACGGTCCCGGCAGCGAAGGTCTTGTCCGGGACCTCCGTGAGCGCCACGGTCCGCCCGGGGATCGGGCTGCGGACCAGGACAGGACCGGCGGCAGCCTCAGTGGCCTGGGCGGCGCTGTCGGAGGACGCCGCGTCCTGCGACGGAGGTGCAGGAACGACCGGGGCGGAGTCGCTGTCAGAAGTGCTGGCCGGAGCGGCCCCGGCGAGTGCAGCCCGGATCTCGTCCTTGAGGGTCTCCGAGGTCGTGCCGAAGACCGCCTGGACGTTGTCGCCGACCTCCATCACGCCGGCTGCACCGAGGGCATGCAGCCGGGCCTTGTCCACCGCCGCCCGGTCAGAGACCTCCATACGCAGTCGGGTCATACAGGCGTCCACGTGGATGAGGTTGTCCCGTCCACCGAAGGCGGTGATGAGCTTCTCCGCGCGCG
The DNA here is from genome assembly GCF_056280545.1 of Corynebacterium sp. UD i78. Taxonomy (NCBI): domain Bacteria; kingdom Bacillati; phylum Actinomycetota; class Actinomycetes; order Mycobacteriales; family Corynebacteriaceae; genus Corynebacterium; species Corynebacterium sp. UD i78. Next base: position 524,768 of record NZ_JBWCED010000001.1, read on the forward strand.
CGGAGCTGGCTGTGCCGTCAGTGCCGGCCCCGGAAGCGTCGGTGTCCCCGGACTCTGTGGTGTCCGTGACTTCTGTGGCCTCGAACTCCTCGTCCGGCACCCGGCCCGGGATGCGCAGGTTCCACCGCACGATCGCGAAGCGGAACATCACGTAGTAGAGCACCGCGAAGACCAACCCCTGGATCACCAGCAACGGGATGTTCTTCGCTGCCGGTGCAGTGCCGTAGAGCAGCAGATCGACAAGTCCGGCGGAGAAGGAGAAGCCGAGATGCACGTCGAGCAGGTAGGAGATCGCCAGGGAAAGACCGGTGAGCAGTGCGTGGATAACGTACAGCGGGAAGGCCAGGAACATGAACGCGAACTCGAGCGGCTCGGTCACGCCGGTGAGGAAGGCGGTCAGCCCGGCGGCGGAGAAGATACCTATCGCCACCTTCTTCTGCCGCGGCTTGGCGACGTGGATCATCGCCAGGGCGGCGGCCGGCAGGCCGAACATGAGGATCGGGTAGAAACCGGAGGTCAGCGCGCCTGCGGAGGGGTCACCCGCGGCGAAACGGCTGAGTTCACCGGTGACCAGCCCGTTGGGTCCCTCGTAGTCGCCGTAGATGAACCAGATGAAGGTGTTGAGGATGTGGTGCAGCCCCAGCGGGATGAGCAGGCGGTTGGCGAAACCGTAGACGAAGGCACCCAGGGCGCCGGAACCGGCGATGAACTCGCCGACCGAGGTCAGGCCGCTGTTGAACAGCGGGTACAGGTAGGCCATTGCGAAACTGAGAAAGAGGACGGCCAGGGAGACGACGATGGGCACGAACCGGCGTCCGCCGAAGAACCCCAGGTAGGGCGGAAGCTCTATGTCGTGGTACCTGTCGAAGAGCCAGGCGGTGAGCAGACCGACGAGGATGCCGCCGAAGACGCTGTAGTCGATCATCGACTGCTCGCCGGCGGCGTCGGTCACCCCGTCGAGGACGACCGGGGACATGGTCTCGAAGACGGAGGTCATCACCAGGTAACCGGCGACGGCGGCCAGTGCGGTGGAACCGTCGGCCTTCTTCGCGAAGCCGATGGCCACACCGACGGCGAAGAGGAGGGCGAGGTTGCCGAACAGGGCGTCGCCGGCGGCACTCATCGCGTCGAAGAACGGGCCGATGACGGGGATGTCGGTGCCGCCGAGCAGGTCGTCCTGGCCCAGGCGCAGGAGGATACCGGCGGCGGGTAGCAGGGCGATCGGCAGCATGAGGCTCTTGCCGAGCCGTTGCAGTTGGCCGAATCCTGGAATGCGCAGGCCTCTGCGCTGCTTTCCGGCGCTGTGGCCGGAACTGTCGCCGGGGCCGGGATCTGTGGTGGATGTGGTCGGGGTGGTCACGGGAGTCTCCTCGTGTCGGGCGGTCGATCCCACGATATTGGACTAGACCAATTATCTGTGTCAAGGGTCACATGTAAATGGCGATTGATTGGTCCAGACCATTGTCTGTACGGTGAAGCCATGAGGGTGCCGAAGTACTACCTGGTCAAGAACCAGATCCTTGAGCTCATTGCGGACCGCGCGCCGGGTACCCCGCTGCCTACCGAACGCGAACTCGCCGAACGGTTCGGCACCTCGCGCACGACCGTCCGCCAGGCCATCGCCGAACTCGTCGTCGACGGTCGGATCGACCGGATCCAGGGCAGCGGTACCTTCGTCGCCGCCCCGAAAATGATGCTTCCCCAGGTCTCGTTCTCCAGCAACGCAGTCTCCCGTGGGCAGCGGCCGGGACGCGTCATCGTCTCGGTCGGACGCCTCGCCGCCGACGGGGAGCTGGCTGCGAAACTGCAGGTGGACGCCGGGTCGACGGTCACGCGTCTGGAAGTGCTCCGCACCGTGGACGATGAACCACTGGCACACGAGACGGTGCATCTGCCCGGGGACCTCACCGAGCTCGCCGGGCGGCTGGAGGAACAGGACTCCCTCTACCGCATGCTCGCCGCCGACTACGGCATGGCGATCGTCGAGGTCGAGGATGTCGTGGAGACCGCCCTGTGCGATCCGGTCCGGGCAGGACTGCTCGGGGTGACGTCCGGCCTGCCGCTGCTCGTGGTCCACCGCACGGGTTTCGCTGCGGACGGCCGGCCTGTGGAGTGGACGGAGTCCGCGTTCCGCGGCGACCGCTACCGGTTCATCTCACGGCAGCAGTTGGGGGAGAATGTCCCGCCGGGAGCCCGACCGCCCATGACGGATGAAGGACCCCTCACATCGCCCGCTCCACCAGGTGCATCTCCAGGTACCTGCTGACCTCCCGCGCCCGGTCGTCACAGTCGAGGACCCGGGCGTACTCCGACTCGCTGCGTCCTTCTTCGGAATCGAGCGGGACGGTCTCCACCACATCCCCCCGGAACCATCGGGAGTGCGTGGCAGAAGTCGGTGAGGTCCCGGATGTGTGGTGGTGCGCCCGGGACGAGTCCGCTGGGGGCCATGTCCCCTGGTCCCGGTCCGGGCCACCGGCGGCCCGGTGATGTGATGGCCAACGGCAGTGTGTCGAGTCCGAAGTCAGGCATGGGCCTGGGGGCAATCGACGGTCTGTCTGTGCCGGGCCTATTCGCGCGTCACCGCGTCCTCCCGCTGTTCCCGGTGGTGCGGCATCCACTTCAGTACCCAGGGCAGTGCCAGCACGACAACGGCGAGCCCCAGGGACAGGACGCCGAGTCCCATCGTCCATCCGGCGATCACCGCGATCGGGGCGAGAATCGTCATGCCGATCTCGAAAGGTGCGAAGCCGATGTAGGCCACGCCGTACTCGTTGAGCGTGCCGGATTTCATCTTCGGGTCCACGATCTTCAGCAGGGCGATACCCGTGGCGACAGCTGCGGTCGCCCAACCCCAGCCGAAGATGCCGCGCTCCAGCCAGTTCTCGCCGAAGAAGCGCGGGGCGATGAAGAAGAAGAAAATGACGCAGTACACGGTGCCGAGCACGAACATGACGACCAGTGCCACCCAGTAGTCGGCGATGGCGGCGGGCACGATCGATGCGATACCGAAGGCGATGAGGTAGTCCGTGGAGGCACCTGAGATCGACCCCATCGTCTCCTTGTCGACGTAGTCGGGCTTCTTCACCGCGATGAGAAGCAGCTTGCCGGCGATACCGACGAGGAAGGACATGGCGAACAGTGGGATCGACACATCCGGGAACAGGTCGTTGACCCAACCGCAGAGGTAGTTCGCGAAGAGCACCGTGAGCGTGAGGATGCCGGCGTGCAACGCAATCGGCTCGATCGCCGAGGCATTCGTCGTCGCCTTACCGATCGAGGGACGCTCGTGAATCTTGTCGATGTAGCCCGAGCGAAGGTCCCAGGGCAGCTTGCCGGGCAGGGACATCGTCTTGTTCTTCCGGATGCCCCAGGCAGCGAAGATGACGCCACCGACGATCGCGGCCAGTGTACCGACGGTCGCCGAGGTGAAGCCGAGTGAGCTGGCGGCGACCGCCCCGGCGTCCTCCAGGGACGTACCGACGGCGGCGGCGGTACCGAAGCCGCCGACGAAGCCGACCGGCAGCATCATCCCGAACCAGTCGTCCGTGCCCCAGACCGGGGCGAAGAAGAACACGCCCAGGAGGATGAAAAGACCCCACTGACCCAGGAACATGCCGACGGAGTACGACCACATGGTCTTCGCTCCGTCCCGGGTGCCGCGGTCGAAGGTCATCGAGTACGGCATCGCCGCGAATACGACGGCGATGAGCAGGGTGGTGTACGCACCCATCTGGTCGGAGAACCCGATGAGATCCAGGACCTGTGGTCCGAGGATCAGACCGAGTATGCCCGCGGTGATCGGGCTCGGCAGCAGGAGTGCGCGGAACAGGGGGACGGTGCGTCGGAGGAAGTTGCCGATCACGAGGAGCAGCGAGATCCATCCGACGTCGGCGAGCAGGGTGAATGGAGTGTAATCCACGTGAACCTCCTTGGCGTCAGTGTCGGAGCCGGATAAGCGTGGTGTGCCATCCGGACAAGGGCAGAAGGGGAACTCTATCGGATGATCTTCCCTGCTGTTCAGTTCACCTCCGTTACAGTGAGTTGCGTGAACCGAAACAACCTGACCCTCACCGGTGTGCTTCTCGGCAGCGCACTGCTCGCCCTCTCCGCCTGCAGTTCCGTTTCCGATGACGGGGACGCGGCATCCCCGCGATCCACCGGAACGACCACAACCGAGACCGTCGCGCCTGACGTGACCGACGTCGATCCGATGTCCTTCGAGATGGACGGACACTACGTCTTCAACGTGTCCCGGGACGACGGCACCGCTACCCTCTGCGTGATGGGCGACGGCTCGATCACCTGCTCCGGTAAAGCTCCGGAGGACGCCCCGGACGTCACGATCACCCCGTTCCCGACGCAGCCCCCGGGTGCGATTATCCTCGACAAGGACGGTCTGACCTGGTACATGCTTGAAGGTGTTCCGCCCGCGCCGGGAAGTCTGGAGCCTTCCCAGCGCATCAGTGACGGCGGTATCACCTGCGAGACGGACGCGGAGGGTTCGCTGGACTGCAGCCTCGGCGACAACGGCTTCACCATCGACCACGAGGACGGCGCGATCAGCCTCCGCGGAACGGTCCGGGTCACTGCAGAGGCTGAGGCGCCGGAGGCTGAGGAGGCGGGGGAGTCGGAGTCGACAAAGGCCACCGCTGTGGACAGCGGTGTAGACGGCGACTACAGCTCCACCGATGAACCGATGGGTGCGGGGGCCTGGTGCGGTGTCGCCCATCCTGAGGAGACCAGCGTGTACGTCCATGAGGGTTCGGTCGGCTGTCTCACCGCAGAGAACGTGATCGACGAGTACCGCGACCGACGGATGTCCGAAGGCGGTGGAAACACTCTGGCCATGCAGGTCGGGGAGTGGAACTGCTCCTCGCCGACGGCCATGACTGGCCAGGAACTGGGTGAGGAGATCTTCAACGGAACGGGCCCGGTCGCCATGGTCTGCGACAACCCGGACGGTACCCGGATCGCTACGGCTGTCTGACCGGGTGGGTGTTCGAACGCTACGCGGCGCTGTCCGGCGCGGAGGCTACAACTGATGCTGACCGGGAGCCGACCGACTCCTCTGTTCTCAGGAGAGACATGACCATCACGAAGCTCACCGCAGGCGCCGTTGCACTGGTGACCGCTCTGACTCTCGCCGCCTGCAGAGACGATGACGAGGCCACGGACGCCACGACTGCCATCACCACCGACCAGGCTGTGGAAAACACGCAAGACTCCGGGGACGCTGACGCCGCCGAGCAGCCGGTCTCTGACATCCAGGCCGCGGTGGACACCTTCATCGGTGCCCTCGACGACCTCGGTATCGAACACTCCGAGCCGGTGCGCGGTGTCGTGGAGCTCTCGGGGGCGAAAGCTCGTTTCGACCTCACCGTGAACGGCTTCGACGCCGGTATCAACGTCTACCCGGACTCGGAAGCCTTGGAGACCTGGCAAGGACTCAGTGACTCTTTCGGCGGCATCCACGTCGCGAAAGACCTGGCCGTGCTCACCCTCAACACCGACGAGGGTGTCGCCGACTCGGCGGAGATTGCCCCGCGCATCGCCGAGCACATCGACGGTACCGCCCGCGGGGTCTGACAGACTCGGACACCTTTCCGTGATGACGTTTCCCGTGGAGGACCATGATGCTGTGGTTATCGGCGCCGGGTTCGCCGGGCTCTACGCCCTGCACCGGTTGCGCAACGGGATGGGGCTGAACGTCCTCGTCGCCGACCGCTTCGACCTGCGGCGTAGCATCGCGTTGAACAAGACATGCGATGGCGCACGGCGGGACGTTGCGTCTTCCCGCCGGACGGTGAGGCCGGGGGAGCGGACCGTCAGCGCCCGCTTCCTCATCACCGCGACCGGTGGCACCGGTGACCCGGACATCCCGGATCTCGCGTGCTTCGACAGGTTCAGTGGCGCCCTCGCGCACACCCTGACCTGGCCGGAGGACCTCGAAGATCAAGGCAGACTACGCGGACCTGTGCGCGGCCGCCCGGACGACCACGGGTGGCGCGACCGTCGCCGATCCCGCCGGTTCCGGCCATGAGCTCAGAGTGGCGGAACGACGCGAAGTTCTCGACGACGGGTGGGCGCAGGGCGGGTTCCACTTCCTGTTCCCGTTCCTGGAGCCCTTCACCGACCCGGTGGTCAACCTGTTCTCCGCCGACTACATCGCCGGGAAGACCCGCGGGACCGTCGAGGATCCGGCGACCGCGGAGCCGCTCATCCCCGGGGAGGATGCCCCGCCCTGTCGGCGCGCGCCGCCTGTGCATCGACACCCACTGGTATGCGGCCTTCAACCGCGACAATGTGCATCTCGTGGACCTGAACGCGCAGCCGCTGCGTGATGTCGCTGACCTGGACGCCCGGTCCGAAGACCTACCCGGGCATGACGGTGCCCGGCTTCCCGGACCTGTTCGTGCTCTCCGGGCCGGGCGGTCCGGCTTCGCTGGTGTGCGCCCCGCCGTGTGCGGAGATGCAGGTCGACTGGGTTTTTCCGGGCTCATCGGGCATGTGATGACGCAGGACGCCGCTGTGGTCGACCCCACCGAGGAATCCACTTAGATCTGGGGCAACATGATCCGGTCTCTGGCGGAGAGCTCGCTGCACTCGAAGGAGGAGCGGTACCACGCGTCCGAGGATGCGGACGCCGAGTTCACGCCCTGCGCCACCGGCCTGGCAGACTACCGGCGGATCTGTGAGGACATCACCGATGCGGGATACCGGGGGTTTGAGATGGACAACAGTTAGTCATCCGACCGTGCAGCGTCCTCCAGCAGGTCCTCGTCCATCTCGGCGGTGACGGTGGAACGTCCGTGGTAGACGTCGTGGTCGATCTCCTTCTCGTCGTGCGCGACGAGCATGGCGACGAAGGTGTCGCCGTTGACGTTGAGGAAGGTGCGCAGGATGCCGGTGAACCAGTCCACCGCGATGAGCAGGCCGACGGCCTCGACGGGGAGATCCAGGGAGGACGCCAGGAACATTGCCACCACCGGGAATCCTCCCGGTACCGTGATCGTGCCCATGTTCAGCATGATCGACAGGAAGACACCGAGCACGATGTCTCCGGCACTGAGGTCCACGCCACCGGCCTGGGCGAGGAACATGATGACGATCATGTAGTTGAGCACCGCGCCGTAGGAGCCCATCGTCAGGCCGATCGACAGGGTGAAGTTCGCGACGCGCTGGCTCACACCGACCTTCTCGACCGTGTTGCGCAGCACCGTGGGGAAGGTGACCGCGGAACTGGTCGTCGTCACCGCGATGACGGTCTGCTCGGCGAGCTTCGCTCCGAGCTTGACCACGTTCAGGCGGGTCTTCAGCCAGATGACCACCAGGAACGCGACCATGAGGATGAGGACGCCGAGCGCGGTGACCCCGAGGTACGACAGCGCCGAGGTGACGACCGACAGGCCCTGTTCACCGGTGAGGGACGCCAGCAGGCAGAACACGCCGATCGGGGCGACGTACATGACGTACTGGATCATCAGCAGCACCACGTTCTGAATCCCCTCGAACAGGCCGAGAAGCGCGCGGTTGCCTGTCTTCGCCATCCAGCTGTTAAGCGCCACGCCGCAGATCAGCGAGAAGACGATGATCGGCAGCATGTCGGCGTTGGCCATCGCCTCGACGACGTTGGTGGACACGGAGTTCAGCAGGGTGTCCTGCCAGCCCTCGGTCTTGTCCGCCTCCTCCTGAAGTGTCGGGTCGAGTTCACCGTCGAAGACCATGCCGTCGCCGGGGCGGAACAGGCCACCGAGCCCCCAGGCGACGACGGCGGCCAGGGCGGAGAACCCGAGCATCCAGCCGAAGGTGCGTGCGGCCAGTCGTCCGGTGCCGGCCCCGGTCATCGACCCGGTGGCGACGATGACGGACGCCATGACCAGCGGCACGATGGACATCTGGATCAGGCGGATGAACATGTCGCCGATGAACTGCAGGTTCGCGGCCCAGTCGCCGAGGATCAGTCCGGCGATGATGCCGGCGATGGCTCCCAGGCCGATGAGGACGGCAGGGTGGCGTAGCGCGAGCCAGACTCGTCCGGGACCGGTCGTGGCGAAGGACTGTGGTGCGTCGCCGTGGGGCAGGGGTGTGGGATTCTCCTGTGTCATTCCACGGAGGTTAGGTGCCGGGTGTCTCAGGAGGTTTCTGTGCTGTGTCGACGGAGTGACAGTCCTGCTCACTCCTTCAACTGCGCCTCCAACCAGCTCACCGTCTGCATGCCGAACAGGTCCGTTCCCCAGCCGTAGATGTCCGTGACGAACCGCGTCATCGAGCAGTCCGTCGGTTGGTAGCTCACCGGGGTGCCACCGGCACGGTAGCGGTCGGCCAGGTTGCGGGCGTCCGCCGCCGGCACCAGCGACATCGGCGAATCGTCGGCGACGCAGGAAGCGATCAACACGGGCGCCTCCGGGGACGCACCCTCGGCGCCGAGCAGGTTGTCATCGTAGACGTGCTGGAACTCGGGGATGTCCGCCGGCGGGATCCCCGCGGTGAACAACGCGGACAGTGGGACGAAGGGCATCGAGAAGTACGCGGGGGTCTGGCACTCGCCGCGGTACCAGTCGGCGATCTGCCGGCCCAGGGGAGTGAGGTGGGAGTTGAGGTCCATCTCCGGGTACTTCGGCTCCAGACCTAGCAGGGTGGCGAAGACGAAACCGGAGCCCAGCGACCCGTCCGAGCCGCGGAAGAAGTTGCGCTGGTCGACGACCATGCCCTCCAGTGCCGATCCGCGGATATTGAGCTCCGGAGCGTAGGACGCCGCCCTCTCCGCCGCGAATCCTGCCCCGACACCACCACCGGCGATGCCGAAGATCCCTACCGGGGCCTGCGGGTCGAGGCCCGCGTCCTCCAGTCGCATCGCCGAGCGCACCCCGTCAAGCAGGGTGTTCGCCGCGTACTTCCCGGCGAAGACGCCGTGCGGCGATTCCTGGGCGTCATTGCCGACGTCGCTGATCATCACCGCCCAGCCGCGGTCGAACATCATCGCCAGCGGGCCGAGCGCGGACCAGGAGGACCCGTCCATGGGGTTCGACCCGGTCCACTGGGTCGACGGGTGGCAGCGGGCACCGACCGAGTCATTGGCCTCCTGGTATCCGATGACGGGACGGGTGGCGTCGTCGCGGCCGTCGTCGGGGACCATGAGGATGCCCGTGCTGATCGACCGGGTGCCGTCCATCTCCTCGGTGACGAACATGGTGCGCCAGGCGCGCAGATTGCCGGGGCGCACCCCGGTGAACTGCACCTGCACCGGCTCCGACTTCAGCAGGGTGCCCGGGGCCTCGTCGGTCAGTTCGGGCTCGTCGTAGAACGGGTCGCTCACCGGGGACAGCGGGTCGAGGATCTCCTGCGGTGTGGCAAGGCGTCCGTCGGTGAAGGTCGAGACGACGTAGCCGGTGAAGATCTCGTCGACGCCCGGGGTGCGGGTCGGGGTGTCCACGGTGTCGGTCGGGTCGGCACCGGCAGGGGAGGCCAGAGCGACGGTCAGCGCGGTCGCGGTGAGCAGTGCAGGCAGCGTAGGCAGTGCGGACAGGGTGGTTTTCATCGGATCTCCACGGTGAAGGTGGTTGCGGCGTCCTCGGCGATCGCACCGAGGTTGGCCAGCGGTCGGTGCAGCTGCATCTGCAGTGCCATCGGGGTGTTGAGCTGGGTGTTCAGTGCGTCCCAGTGGTGGGTGACCTGGTCGGTGTAGCCGGGCAGCAGCTGGTCGGTGATGTAGTCCCACCGCTCATCGAAGTTCGACCAGTCCCAGTCCGGCAGCGGCACGGTGACCTGTGCGGTCTTCCCACCGGCGAGTTGCCGGGTGAAGTGGATCGGACGCCACGACCGCATCGGCTGGACCCCGCCCACCGACGGCGAGCCGACCATGGTCGTGGCGTAGGTCAGGGCCTCGCCGAGGTTGCCGCGGTAGGTGCGCACAGCGTCCCACCGCTCACCGATGACGGTGAGCTGTTCGCGGTGCAGAAGCACCTCGTTACCGGCGGCGATGCGGGCAGGCTCGCCGGAGGCGATGTCGCGCCAGGCGTCCATGATCTCCGGTCCGAAGACGCCGGCATCCGCCATCTCCTGCAGGGCGGGCAGTCCGCCGTCGACGTAGGCCTGGTGCATCGGCATGAGGTCGCAGAAGATGGCCTTCTGCATCACGAGGATTTCGCCGATGATGTAGTCCATGTCCGAGGAGGTCAGCTCCGGCATGGTGGCCAGGGCGCGCAGTCCGGAGGGGAGTCGGTCTACGGCGTCCTGACCGGCGGCGTCGCGGATGCCGGCCACGATCTGCTGGGCGAGCGGCTGCACGCCGTTGATCCGGTAGACGGTCGCCATGATGTCCATGTCGAGCAACCCTCCACCGAAGTCGGCGCCGGAGAGCCCGCCCATGCCGGCCCACTGCAGTTCGCGGTGGTCACGTTGGAAGGCGAGGTAGCGGTCGTAGCTGCGCTCCAGGTTGGTGGTGTTCGCCGCGACACCGGCCCGTGGGGCCCAGGCGTCCAGGTCGATGCCGGCGGTGTCGGTGACGCGACGCAGCCAGGTCTCGTGCAGTGCGGCTGCGTCACCGGTGAGCGGCCCGTCGGCGGTGACCGGGCAGGACGCCCCGGCCCAGGTCTCCACATCGCGGTCGGTGGCCGTGGCGGCGGGCATCGCGAGGGTGGCAGCTGTCATCAACGCCACCAGCGTGGCTGTGACGCGACGTCCGGAAAGACGTGGGGGCAGGTGCAGGGGCACAGGATTCTCCCGGGGCATAGAGGACTGGGCGGACAGTAGCCCAGAACGACGGTGCGGCGAGGTCCGACGTGCCTGTCCGGGCGCATCTGATGCTACGGGGTCGGTGCAGGTGGCGCCGCGGATTCAGGTGAATCAGAATCATGAAAGTTAATCTCCGCAACTCTGGTCACTTCAGTCACAGGTATTCTCGACTCCATGAGTTTCCCGAGGATTACGGTGGGCGTCATCACCGCTGCCATGACTGTCGGATCCGCTACCGCAGAAGCAGCGGATCTCCCGGGTTCGTCCGGCGGGGCGACGCCCTGCACCGTCGCACTGGATCCGGGGCACAACGGGGTAGCGACGAACACCTTCGACCCGGTGACGGGCGTCCTCATGGCGGACTACCCGAATGGGCAGGAGGACGCGGACGCCCTCGAGATCGCCCGTGCTGTCCGCGACCGCGTGGAAGCTGCCGGGTTCGGAGCGCTCCTGCTCAAGGACTCCATCGACGACAATGTCACCTACCGGGACCGGGTCGACCGTGCGGCAGCCGGGGACGCGGTGATGGGTGTGTCGATCCACACCACGCCCGGGGCGGACGGCTCCGCGGTGTATCCGCAGCGGGTGGGCGGTTTCCGTACCGGCGAAGGCGCCGACGGGCAGCGGACCACGGTGACCTTCGGTGACGTCGCCACCGCCGCGGAGTCGCAACGCTTCTCCACCATGATGGCAGGTGCCCGCTCGGTCGCGGAGCTGCGTGGCGTGCCGGTCACGGATCTCAGCTTCGACGGTCGGGAAGGGTTGTGGGGCGGGAATCTGCCGGTCATCTCGCTGATCGCGGACACCCCCTGGGTCTACAACGAGTTCGGCAGTGCGACCGGCGGTGGGGCCCACGGCATCAGCACGGCAGAGAAGGCCCGCTACGTCGACGGGCTGTCCGCCGGGATCCTCGCCGGACTGACGGCCTCACCGCAGTGTGCGGTGGCAGGGTCAGTGGGGTCACTGTAGAAGGACACGGTGGCCACACCCGCGAGGGGCACCTGCTGTGCAACGAAGGTGAGCCGGAGGCCGCGGCGGGGGTGTCTCCCGATGAACAGGGAATGTACCCTCGGTAAGGTATGCGTTCGTTCTGGAACGCACTGGCACGCACTGGCACGCACCGGCACTGCCCGAGGACACCGAGGGAACGAGGACCATCACATGACAGACACCACCGACCAGCTCACCGACCGCGAAGGCAACGCCGTGGAGGTCCGTTACCTGCCGGGCGAGGACGCCTACGGCATCTTCGTCGAGGGAGAGGTCAATCCCGCCGGGAAGGCGCACTACCTCGACCGTCCCGGTGAGGACGGTGCGGAGCGGGTCTTCCACCACACCGTGGTCGATGAGGCGTACGGGGGACGCGGTCTGGCCGGCATCCTGGTCGACAAGGCTCTGGCGGACGCTGCGGCGCAGAATCTCACCGTCATTCCGGTGTGCTCCTATGTCGCCCACTGGATCGAGAAGAACAACTGGCAGGGCAAGGCCGCACCCGCGACTGATGAGGTTCAGGAGTGGGTCGCGAACCAGGGGTAGGGGTCAGTCGACCAGCGAGACCTCGGGATCGAGAAATTCATTGGTGGCGATGTCCACCGGTGCCAGATCCTCGTTCACCGTCAGGCCCTGGTCGGCGAAGATGGGGGAGGTCTGGTCGATGACGGTCTGCAGTCGGGAGTCCTCGAAGGAACCGACGGTGCCGTCCGGACCGTCCTTCACCAGGTCAAGCGCCGAGAACTGCTCGGCCGCATTGGCGGCGATGTCCGTGTTGTACACCCAACCTCCGTCGTAGGCATCGTTGATATCGACGATGAGCTGGTTCGTCTCCTCGGGGGAAGCCATGTAGTCCACGATGCCTCGCTGTATCACCGGTACGAGCTGCTCCAGACACTCGGACTTGTCTTCCAGGTCGCCGGACTTCGTGGCGACCACCGACTTGTAGGCGGTGTAGCCGGCATCGTCGATGAGCTGGTAGTTCACCGGCTTCATCCACCCCTCCACTTCGTGCTCGTAGGAGTAGACGTTCGAGGTCACGAACGCTTCCTGTGCCTTCTTTCCGCCGGCGGCGACGAAACTGGAAGGAGATCCGTCGAAGCTGGAGTCCACCTGGCTCTCCGAGAGGATCCCGGCACCGGTGAGATAGTCCATGTAGGTCGCGCCCTGGAAGTACAGGACGTCTGCTCCGGCGTCCTTCAGATCGGCGATGGTCTTCACCTCTGGGTAGGTGTCCGGATCCCACATGATGGCCGCGGCAGCCTTCTCGAACGTGGAGAGAACACCGGTCGTAGGCATCTCACCGGATTGCTGGACAGACTGGTCGGAATCGACGAGGCCAAGGTAGATCGACGGATTCTGGTACAGCTGTGAGGTCACCGCCTGATTGCCGATCGCCGGGCCACCGGCGAGAATCTGTACGTCAACACCGGTGTAGCCGTTGTCCCCGTCAAACAGTGGGGCCGTGACCTTCTTCCCGTCGGAATCGATGTCGGGGTCCGGGCCGAGAAGTTCGTAGAGCTGACCGTGCTCGGCCTCAGGGAACCAGTCGGTCTGGATGCTGACGGTGGACGGGCAGACTTCCGACAGATCGGTTGCCCCGATCTCGCCGTCGTAGCCGGAACTCTCGGAGGAGGAGTCGGAGCTACAGGCGGTCAATGCCGCGACGACAGTGGTGATGCTGAGTGCGCCCAGCAGTGTGGTGGTACGGAAAGTGCGCATGATCAGTCCTTTCAGACGTTCTGCAGTTCAGTGGCGATACGCCGGTGGGTGGTGAGGATGTCGGAGTGGCCGGGGTGGGCCAGGCGTCCTTCGGACACGAGGACGCGTCCTGCGACGATGGTGGTGTCGGCGTGCTGGGGGCCGCAGCGCAGCCAGGCCTCCACCGGATCGCTGAGCGCGCCGGCCATCGCCTCCGGGGTGGCGGTCCAGATCACGAGATCGGCACAGGCTCCGGGAGTGAGATGTCCGGTCTCGTCCTCCCAGCCGAGGCACCGGGCTCCACCGCGGGTCGCGGCATCCAGGACCTCGCGGGCAGTTATGGCGGTCGGACCGTTCATGAACCTGTTGAGCAACAGTGCGGTGTGGGCCTCCATCCACATCGATCCGTGGTCGGTGGAGGCCGAGCCGTCGCAGCCGAGGCTGACCGGGGTCCCGAAACTGCGGAGCTTCCGGATGTCGGCGGCGCCACCGCAGATCAGCATGTTCGAGCTCGGGCAGTGCGAGACTCCGACACCGGCCTCTCCCATGCGCCGCGCCTCCTCGTCGGAGGGGAAGATGAAGTGGGCGACCCAGGAGCGGTCATGCATCCAGCCGACCCGTTCGAAATACTCGACCGGGGTGCAGCCGTAGACCTCAGCGCAGTAGGTCAGTTCATCCCGGTCTTCGGCGAGGTGGGAGTGGAGACGCAGGTTCCGCTTCTCTGCCATCTCCGCGGTGGAGCGCATGAGCTCCTCGGTCACGGTGAACGGTGCACAGGGAGCCAGAGCCACACGGGTCATCGCACCGGGAGAGGAGTCGTGGAACGCATCCACGACCCGCTCGCTGTCCGCCATGATCGTGTCGTGGTCCTGCACGACCACGTCCGGAGGTAGGCCTCCGTCCTTCACTGACCGGGTCATGGAACCGCGGTTGGCGTAGAACCGGAATCCCAGCTCACGGGCGGCGCTGACCTGGGCGTCGAGCAGATTCGGAGACGGGTGCACGTACATGTGGTCCGAGGACAGGGTGCAACCGCCGAGCAGCAGCTCGGCCATGGCGACCCAGGTGGAGGCGTGGACGGCCTCATCGTCGATGCGCGACCAGATCGGGTAGAGGGTGGTGAGCCAGGTGAACAGGTCGGAATTCACCACGGGAGAGAAGGACCTGGTCAGGTTCTGGAACATGTGGTGGTGTGTGTTAACCAGTCCCGGGGTCACCAGCTTCCCGCCGGCGTCGATGACTGTCGTGGATTCGGCGACCGGTTCCGGCAGCGGCTCGCTGGAAGCACCGACGGCGGCGACCCTGCCGCCGGTAACGGCGATCCAGCCGTCGGGGATCTCCCAGCCACGGTCGACGTAGATGTAGGCATTGGTGATGACGAGATCGGGCATAGGCGTAGTACTCCTGCGACGGGAACGGCACCCTGGCCCGGGATTCGTGGTCGTCCCGGCTCGTCATCGCAGTGGAACGGGCTGACTGTCAGTAAACGTGGGCACTGTTTCCAGTGCGTTGCGTGGTCGTAGCGCAACCATTTCTGTGTCGCGAACCACTCTCTGGCAGCTCGAAAGTCCCGGTAACTACAGTGGCCCCATGACCATTCGCACAGCTGTCCTCGGGTTCGGTCTGTCCGGCCGGATCTTCCACGCCCCCTTCATCGCCGCGAATCCTGCGTTCGAGCTGGCCGCGGTGGTGACCGGCAACCCTGGTCGTCGCGACCAGGCCAAGGCGGAGTACCCCGAGGTGGAGGTCCTGGACTCGGTCCACCTGGTCTTCGACCGGGCGGACGACTTCGACCTGGTGGTCATCGGAACCCCGAGTGGCACCCACTCCGATCTGGCGGGACGCGCCCTGGAGGTCGGCCTGCATGTCGTCGTCGACAAACCCTTCGCCGTCACCTCAGAGGACGGCCGTGCCCTGGTCACCAAGGCTGAACAGGTCGGCAAGGTCCTCACCGTTTTCCAGAACCGTCGGTGGGACGGGGACTTCCTCACCCTGAAGAAGCTCATCGACGCCGGCGAACTGGGGGAGGTCCGCCGCTTCGAGTCCCGGTTCGAGAGGTGGAAGCCGGAGCAGGGCTCCGCTTCCGCCGGCGGCGCAACCTGGAAGACCACCAGTGCCCGCGGCGAGGGCGGCGGCATCGTCTACGACCTCGGCGCCCACCTCATCGACCAGGCCGTGCAGCTCTTCGGCCCCGTCGCCGACGTCTACTCCGAGATAGACACCCGCCGTGAACAGGTCAATGCCGAGGACGACGCCTTCATCGCCCTGCACCACGAGTCCGGAGTCCGATCACAGCTGTGGATGAACGCGGTCGCGCCGGGACCCGCACCCCGGTTCCATGTCCTGGGCTCCGAGGCCGGCTTCACGAGCTGGGGCCTGGACCCCCAGGAACCCCAGTTGCTCTCAGGCATGCGCCCCGGTGATCCGGACCTGGGCGTCGTTCCCCAGAGCAGATGGGGGACGCGCTGGGCCGGTCTCGAGCAGCGGCCCGTGCCTGCCGAGAAGGGGAACTACTCCGAGTTCTACCGACTCCTGGCGGACGCGATCGAGGGCTCCGGTCCCGCACCGGTGGATCCCTCGGACGCGGTCTACTGCCTCGAGATCCTTGAGAAGGCCTTCACGCAGTCGGCTCAGTAGCCTCCCCGGAACCGCTCGCCCCGCCGGCCTCCACCAGCTCCGTCGCAGCCAGGCAGTCGCCGGTCACATCGAGGATCTTCGCCGCGGTCTCCGGGGTGGTGGTTCCGGTCTTGCCGAGGTGGTCTGCCGCGGCGGCGAGGACGTCGAACCACAGGGCATTGGCCAGGTTGGCGTTGCCACCGGTCAGTCCGGTGAGCCGCCCGGAGACGGTGTTGTCCGTCGGGGTGACCATCGTCGTCTTCGCGATGCCGGTGGTCTCCAGGTTCTCCAGGGTCGTGTACCCGGCGGCGAGGTCATTGCCGGCCACCTCGTAGGGCAGCAGGATCGCCTCGGCGCCGTGCTCGGCCATTGCCTCGGTGAAGGTCTGCACCGCCAGGGCGAACAGTGCGGTGATCACGCCCTGGTCGATGTCGAGGTGTCCATGGTCGCGCCAGGACCGACGGACCTCCACGATGCGTCCCCGGTCACCGGTGCGAGCGTCATCACTGTGGTCGGTGACGTCGATGACCTGTGCCTGTGCCTCGCATCCTTCTGCTGCCAGCTGGTCGAGTACGGCCGCGGCGGCACTGTGCAGGGCGATCCGGTCGACCTCCTCGGTGGCGAAGGCCTCGATACTGTGCAGTGCAAGCACGGCCTGCACCCACGCGCCGGTGACAGTGGTTCCCGGAAGGGCCCGGAGCTCATCGAGCAGCTCACCGGGAGCCTCGACGAACAACTGGCGTGGCTCCATGCCCTGGGCGCCGACGGCGACGATCAGGCCGTTGTCATCGATGACCGGGGGCTGCAGGAAGGCTTCCGTCATCTCGACAGCGCGGATCTGGTCGACACTGCCGGCGGCGGTCTGCAGCAGCAGGTCCAGTGCCTCCGGGTTGAGTTCGTCGACCGGCGTCCTGGTCAGGGCGGTGAAGATCTCCTCGGCGCGTCCGTGGTCGGGGCCGGTGAATGCAAGGTCGAGTCTGGCGTCGGTCATGGCGGCCATCCTAGGGGCCGTGCCGCCGGCTGCGTCAGGCGGCCGCCGAGTCCGGTGGTTCCTGACGCCGACGCTTCGTCGACGGTCGCAGAAGGAAGAGCTCGAAGGCATGTTCCTGACCGGCGGTCATTCCGGAGACGGTGGTCACCTCCTCCCGTGCTGGTGTGCGGTCCGGGCCGGTGTCCATGTCGCGGTCGGCGTCCCGCTCGCGGAGGATCGCGGCATCCAGGTTCTCGGAGAAGTCCTCCGGCAACGTCGGTGAGGTGATCAGGGAGAACAGGGTGTGTGCGGTGGTGTCCATGGTCAGAGACGTTAAACTCCGGAAAGGACAGCACCGTCGGCCTCCACCATCAAATAAGAACAGGTGTTCGATGAAGATCGTGATCGCCCCGGACTCCTTCAAGGAGTCCCTCACCGCCGTCGAGGCCTGCACGGCGATGGCAGCCGGTGTGCGCGACATCCTGCCGGACGCCGACATCATCGGGATTCCGATGGCAGACGGTGGCGAGGGCACCGCCGACGCCTTCGCCACTGCACTTGACCTGGGACAACACACCAAGACCGTTGCCGGGCCACTCGGCGATCCTGTCGAGGCGCACTGGTCCGGTGACGGCACCACCGCCGTCGTCGAGCTCGCCGAGGCCGCCGGGATCCACCTCGTCGCACCCGAACACCGCGACATCTGGGCCGCCGACACCCGCGGCGTCGGTCAACTTCTCAACGCCGCACTGGACACCGCACCGCAGAAACTCATCATCGGCCTCGGTGGCTCGGTCACCACTGACGGCGGACTCGGCCTGCTCGCCGCCCTCGGTGTCACTGCGGTGGACGCTGCCGGCGAACCCGCAGACCTGCGCCACGCCGCCCGTATCACCGGAGAGCGTGACCCCCGCTGGAATGACGTCCAGGTCGTCATCGCCGGTGACGTCGACAATCCGCTCTGTGGCTCGACCGGTGCCGCCGCCGTCTTCGGCCCGCAGAAGGGCGCGACCGACGAGGACATCCCGGAGCTGGACAAGGCCCTGCACCACTGGGCTGGCCTGCTCGCCGACCACACCGGCACAGACAGTACGACGATCCGCGACACTCCCGGTGCCGGAGCAGCCGGCGGGGTCGGCGCGGCGCTGCTCAGCGTCCTCGGCGCCGAGATGCGCTCCGGGGCCGACCTGCTGCTCGACCTGGTGGACTTCCGCGGAAAGGTTGAGGACGCCGACCTCGTGCTCACCGGGGAAGGGACGATCGACGCACAGACCGGGTACGGCAAAGCTCCTGCTCGGGTCGCGCATTCCGCGGGCAACGTACCGGTCGTGGCCTTCGGCGGACGGGTGGACGCCACCGCAGAGTCCCTGGTCCCGGGGATCTTCATCGACACCGTCGCGATCAGTGATCCGGCGTCCTCGCTGGAGGAGAATCTGGTCAACGCCGCAGACAGCCTACGGAAGGCGGTGGCGTCATGGCTCGCCGCACAGTGACGCTCCTGCTGGCGTCCCTGCTGCTCGCCGGCTGCAGCAGTGGCGGCAGCAATGACGAGGAACAGGCCACCAGCGTTTTCTTCGGTGACAGTCTCTCTGACGACGGCTCCGACGGCGTGCGCTACACCACCGTGCCGGGGGAGATCTGGGCGCAGCTCGTCGACCCGGACGGGCTGAACTACGCTGTCGGCGGCGCGAGGATCGACGGGGTCACCGGGCAGATCGACGACTTCCTCGCGGAGTACGACGAGATCAGTCCCGACCAGCTCGTCACCGTCTTCGCCGGCACCAATGACGTGCTCTCCGGCGATGAGACTGCCGCTGTGACCGCCGCCGAGGTCGACCAGATCGGACGGCTGCTCGACGCCGGAGCACAGAAGATCCTTGTCTTCATCCTCTTCGATCTCGCCGCGACACCCGCTTTCGGGGGCACGGACACCGAGGCCCACCTGGGCATCCACGACCGCACCCTGTCGTACAACCAGTCCCTGCTGCAGGGGCTCGCCGAGCGCTTCGGGAACGACGATCGGATCGGTGTCTTCGACACCTTCGGCGCGGTCAACGGGATGGTGACGGACCCGGCGTCCTACGGTTTCACGCACGGGGCGGGGGAGGACGCCTGCGCCGTCCCGGGCGCGGCCTGGTGCGACACGGACAGTCTTGTCGCCCCGGACGCCGACCAGACCTACATCTTCGCCGGGGGAGTGCACCTCACCACGAAAACCAATGAGCTCCTCGCCGCAGCCGTGAAGTTGCGCATCGAGGAGCTCTGGGGGTGACCGGAACGGGTCAGACTATCCCGCGTAGGGGTCGCGCTGGCCGACGTACTGGATGGTGGAGTACTCGGCGATGCCCTCGGCGGCACCCTCGCGGCCCAGACCGGACTGCTTGACGCCACCGAACGGGGCGGCGGCGTTCGAGATGACGCCGGAGTTCCAGCCCATCAGGCCGAACTCCAGGCCGTCGGCGAGACGGTACATGCGCGCCGGGTCCTGCGAGAAGACGTAGGACGCCAGGCCGAACTCGGTGTCGTTGCCCATGGCGATCGCCTCGTCCTCGGAGGAGAAGGTGAAGATCGGGGCGATCGGCCCGAAGATCTCCTCACGGAACACGCGTGCGCTGGTCGGGGCGTCCACGATGACGGTCGGGGCGAAGAAGTGACCCTTGCCCTCGACCGGGGTGCCGCCGACGATGGCGCGACCACCGGCGGCGACGGCGTCCTCCACCAGGGACTCGAGGTTGGCGACGGCCTTGGCCTCGACCATCGCACCGACGTTGACGCCCTCGTCCATGCCGTTGCCGACCTTCAGCTCGGCGACCTTGGCGGCGAGCTTCCCGGTGAACTCCTCGGCGATCGACTCGTGGACGAGGATGCGGTTGCCGGCGGTGCAGGCCTCGCCACCGTTGCGCATCTTGGCGGCCATCGCACCCTCGACGGCGACGTCGATGTCGGCGTCCTCGAAGACGATGACCGGGGCGTTGCCGCCGAGCTCCATGGAGGTGCGCAGCACGTTGTCTGCCGCGGCCTTGAGCAGGGTGACGCCGACCGGGGTGGAGCCGGTGAAGGAGACCTTGCGCAGGCGGGAGTCTGCCATCAGCGGGGAGGAGATGGAGGACGCGGACTTCGAGGAGACGACATTGAGAACACCGGCCGGGAGCCCGGCGTCCAGCATGGTCTGCGCGAAGTACTGGGAGGTCAGCGGGGTCAGCTTCGCAGGCTTGAGGACCATGGTGCAGCCGGCGGCAATCGCCGGGGCGACCTTGCGGGTGGCCATCGCCAGCGGGAAGTTCCACGGGGTGATCAGCAGGCAGGGGCCGACCGGCTTGTTGCGGGTGGTCATCTGGAGGGTGCCCTCCGGGACGACGGTGTGGCGGCCGTAGTGGCGGACGGTCTCCTCGGCGAACCAGCGCAGGTACTCCGCACCGTAGGTGACCTCGCCGTAGGACTCGGCCAGCGGCTTGCCCATCTCCAGGGTCATGAGGGTGGCGAAGGTGTCCTTGCGCTCGGTCACCAGCTCGAAGGCCTTGCGGAGGACCTCGGACCGCGAGCGCGGGGAGGTGCGCGCCCACTCGTCCTGGACGGCGGCTGCGGCGTCGAGGGCGGCGAGGGCGTCCTCGCTGGTGGCGGAGGCGAGGGTGGCGAGGTGCTCCTCGGTGGCGGGGTTCTCGACGTCGAAGGTGGCGCCGTCGGAGGAGTCGCGCCACTCGCCGTTGATGAGCAGGCCGGTGGGGACGTTCGCGAGGATGGAGGAGATGGTTGAGGAGTCAGTCATGTGTGTTCCTTGGTGTTCGTGGCTCTGGTGTGGGTGTTCAGTCGAAGAGGATGACCTGCCGGACGGCCTTGCCGTCCGCCAGCTCGTCCATCGCCTCATTGATCTGGTCGAGGCGGATGGTCCGGGAGATCAGTCTCTCGATCGGCAGGCGCCCCGATCTCCACCAGTCGGCGAAGGTCGGGATGTCGCGTTGCGGCACCGCCGAACCGAGGTAGCTGCCGATGATGGTGCGGGCCTCGGCGGTGATCACACCCGGCGGGACCTCCGACATCGCCTGTGGATGCGGCAGGCCGACGGTGACGGTGCGGCCACCCGGCTTCGTCGCGGCGAAGGCGGTCTCGAAGGCGCGCGGGTGACCGGCGCATTCCAGCGTGTGGGACGCCCGGATGCCCTGCTCGGCGACCTCGTCAGGGGTGTGGACGGCGTCCGCTCCGAGTTCCTTGGCGAGCTCCAACTTCTCGGGCAGGGCATCGACGGCGATGACCGGTCCCCTGGCCTCGGCGATGGCGCAGAGCAGCGCGGAGATGCCGACGCCGCCGAGTCCGACGACCATGACGGACTCGCCCTCGGTGCGATCCACCGCATTGAGTAGGGCGCCTCCGCCGGTGAGGACCGCGCAGCCGAGGACGGCGGCGATCTCCGGCGGGACGTCGTTGCCGATCTTCACCAGGGACGCCCGGTCGACCACGGCGTAGGTGGCGAAGCCGGAGACGCCGAGGTGGTGTTGGACGGTCTCGGTGCCGGTTCCGGTGGTCCTGCTCAGATGCCGGGAACCGTGGAGCAGCGTGCCGGCGGTGTTGGACGCTGTACCGCGCTCGCAGGGCAGTCGTCCGTCGGTTCTGCAGCCGTCACACTCGCCGCAGCGGGGCAGGAACGCCATGGTGACGCGCTCGCCCTCGGCCAGATCGGTGACCTCGTCGCCGGTGGAGACGACCAGTCCAGCAGCCTCGTGGCCGAGTAGCATGGGCACCGGTCGGGGCCGGTTGCCGTCGACAACGGAAAGGTCGGAATGGCAGAGCCCGGCGGCCTCGATCTTCACGAGGACTTCGGTCGGGCCGGGGGCGGTGAGTTCCAGGTCGCTGACGGTGATCGGGGTGGTCTCCGCGTAGGGGCGGGGACGACCGATCTCCTCGAGGACGGCGCCGGTGATGTGCATGTCCGTCATGGTACGCGCGACGAAAAGACCGTGGAAGTGGATCGATGCACACCATCATGCAAGAATCTGTGCATGAGTGACACCTCTGCTGCAGATGCTGACTGGCTCCACCGCCGACTCCAGTCCGCAACCCAGCTCACCGAGCTCCGAGACACAGAATCTACTCTCCAGGTGGTCGTCAGGCACACCCGCGGGCTGATGGACGCCGACATGGCCTACGTCAGCTTCACTGACTTCGACAGCAACGAGACGGTGATCCGGAAGACTGACGGCGTGCGCACCGGTGAGTACGCGTCGATCCGCCAGCCGCTGGGTACCGGCGTCCTCGGTCGCGTCGCGATCGGGCACGCGTCCTACTGGACCTCCGACTACCGCGCGGACGAGAAGCTGCACCACATGGGACCGATCGACGAGATCGTCGAGGGGGAGGGTGTGCGTGCCCTGCTCGGTGCGCCGCTGAGTGTGGCAGGACGCGTCATCGGCGCCCTGCTCATCGCCTTCCGAAGCCCACGGGAGTTCAGCGACACCGAGGTCGAACGTCTCGAATCACTGGCGGACCAGGCCGCGGTGGCCATCGACAATGCGCAGCGTCATGAACAGCTCATGGCGCTGGTCGAGTCCGATGCGGACCAGTGCGGGCAGCGCAGCGAGACCGACATCGCCGAGCTTTCCCGGAGTCTCGACCTCGACCGACGCCTCGTTGAAGCGGTGACCTCGGAGCTGCCCTCCTCCTCGCTGCTCGCCATCGGTGCCCAGGCGCTCGGCTGTGATCTGTGGTTGACCGATCTCACGGGGATGCGGCGGTTGGCGTCCTCGACGGACAGGGCTCTGCCCGACCGGACCGAGGGAACCTTTGTCACCGTCACCGCCGCCGGCCAGCAGTTCGGCCACCTGCTCACCGACCGCTCCCTCGGCGAGGCGGAGCAGGCGGTGCTGGAGCGTATCAGCCTGCACATCGCCCTGTGGATGATGCTGAGCCGGGCCCGCGAGGCCGTGGAACTGCGCGACGGCACCGAGGCGGTCACCGCCCTGATCGACGGCTCCCTCGACGCTGCCGGCTCCCGCAGTGTGCTGGAGGAATGGTGGCTCCACCAGGCGGAACGGTGGTGCGTTCTCGTGCTGGAGGCCCCGGAACCGGTGGTCGACCGGGTGGTTCGGGCGCTGTCGGCGTCCTCATCCTCCCCGGTGATCGTCGCTCCGCACGAGGGGCACATCTGCGTCATCTCCGGTGACGAACGCTGGGTGGACGCCCTGCCGTCGCTGTTCGTCCAACGTGGGTGGACGCTACGGGGCGGCGTGACCTGGGTGGACGCGCCGACGGATCTGCCGGACGCACACCGTACCGCCGAGCTGGCACTGTCTGCGCAGGCGACGCTGGGGTGGACCGGACTGTCCGACGGTACGGGACTCGGCGTGGTCGCTGCGGTGCTGCACCTGGGGGCGTCCGGCGGTCTGCCGACCGGGCTGATCGCCGACCTCACCCCGTTGACCTCATACGATGCCACCCATCACAGTGATCTGCTGCGCACCGCGGACGTGTACTTCTCGGCCGACGGCAATGTCGCACGGACAGCGACGGTGCTGGGTGTGCACCGCAACACCGTGCGGCAGCGCCTCGACCGGATCGGGGAACTGATGGGGGAGGACTGGAACCGGATGCCCCGCAAGCTCGATCTGCAGCTCGCGCTGCGGGTGCACGCGGTCGTGCCGTCCGGTACAATTGCGTGACACGTCAACTAAAACACTGAGGGAGACGCGATGTCCGTCAACGATCACGATCCTGTCCCGGTCGTCTGCGCCGCCGGCGACCCGCATGTCACGGTGGAACTGATCACCGCGCGCGACGTTCCGCTCGGCGGGGTGCGTTCCATGACAGTGCACCGCACGCTGCCGCAACGTCGACGCAGTCTCATCGGGGCCTGGTGCTTCATCGACCACTTCGGTCCCGACCGGGTCGTCCGGACCGGCGGCATGGATGTCGCCCCGCACCCGCACACCGGGCTCCAGACCGTGACCTGGCTTTTCGCCGGGAGCATCCATCACAATGACTCCGGTGGGGTACAGGCTTCGGTCCGTCCCGGCGAGGTCAACTTCATGACCGCCGGTGCCGGGATCTGCCACTCCGAGGTCTCCACCGACGGCACCGACATTCTCCACGGCGTCCAACTGTGGACCGCTCTGCCGGAGACCGCCCGCCACGGAGCCCGACGCTTCGACCACCACGCCCCGGACACGGTGCCCTTCGACGGTGGGGAGGCCCTCGTCTTCGTCGGCTCCCTCCTCGGTGAGACATCACCGGTACACACCTTCACACCGCTCGTCGGTGCGGAGATCCGCCTGACGCCGGGCGCATCCCTCGATCTGCCCGTCGACCCGGACTTCGAGCACGGCGTCCTCGTGGACACCGGCACCGTCACCGTCGAGGGCGTGACCGTGGAACGCACCGAACTGGCCTACACCGGCACCGGCGCCGCTGTCCTGCGGCTGCGCAACGGGGATACGCCGGCCCGGCTCATCCTGCTCGGTGGGACGCCGTTCCCCGAGCAGGTGGTGATGTGGTGGAACTTCGTCGGTCGGGACGACGCCGAGATCCGCCGGTTCCAGGCCGAGTGGAACTCCCACGGTGACCGCTTCGGTGAGGTCACCGGGTATGTCGGCCATGACCCGGACGGTCCAGACCGGTTGCCCGCCCCCGATGTGCCGGCAGTCATGCTGCGCGCCAGGTCCAACCCCGCCCCCGTCGCCCGTCCCGGTGACGACCCCTACCGGCCGAAGGAGGCCACCATGTCCGTCCCCACCCGGGCCACCGACCGTTCCGGACACCCTGTCGAGATCCGTCTGACCCCGGGCGGCACCGCCTACGGGCTGTGGATCCCCGGTGAGGACTCCCCGGCCGGCCTCACCCACTTCCTCGACCGGGAGGAGGACGGCATCCCCGCCCGTGTCTTCTTCCATACCGTCGTCGGCGACGACTACGCCGGACGCGGGTTGGCCGGCATTCTCGTGGATCACGCCCTGGCAGACACCCGCGACGCCGGGCGGACAGTCGTCGCGGTGTGTCCCTACGTCCACTCCTGGATCGACAAGCACGGCTGGGACGGGCCGCACCGTGAACCCGACGCCGCAGACATCGCCGCCGTCGAGGAGGACGGAGATCACGCATGAGCCAACGTCCCTATATCGACAAGACCCAGCCCGCCGTCTACCGGGCCCTGAACAACACGACCCGAGTCGCCAAGGAGGCCTACGAGGCCGCCGGGCTGTCACCGGCGCTCATCGAACTGGTGGATGTGCGGGTCTCCCAGATCAACGGCTGCCCGACCTGCCTGTCCATCCACGTTCCGGGCGCGCGCAAAGCCGGGGTGGAGCAGCGGATGCTGGACCTGCTTCCCAGTTGGCGGCAGGACAGCTCAGGATTCTTCTCTGATCAGCAGCGTGCCGCTCTGGCCCTGGCCGAAGCACTCACCGAACCGCAACCCGGGTCCGGACGCACGACTCCGGGGGACGCTGTGGAGGCTGCACTGGCTGTGCTCACCGCCGAGCAGGTCGCGGCGCTGGAGTGGGCGGTGGTGCTCATCAACGCCTACAACCGGATCTCCATCGGTTCCGGGCACCCGCCGCAGCCGACGCGGGGGTAAGTGGAGGCAGGGCGGCCGGGGTCGTCGGAGGTTAGCCAGGGTCCGCCATCGTGCAGCACATCTGCGTCAGGCACGAATCCGGCATTCTGTGCCACAGAGGTCCACATTCGTGCCTGACGCAGATCTGAAGCTCCTGGATGGGGGGTAGAGTCCCGTCAACTCACCGCACCCGCACCGCCAGGCTCAGCGCGAACTGCACCTCGCCGTCACCCAGATTCATGTCCAGCAGCCGTTCGATCTTGGCGATCCGCGCATAGAGCGAGGTCCGCGACAGGTGCAGTGCCGTCGCCGCCGCAGACCGGGACGCCGGATGCTCCAGCACCACCCGCAGTGTCTCCACGAGGTCCCCGCCGTGCCGCGCATCATGGTCGACCAGTGGTCCCAGCAGCCACCGGGAGAAGTCCCGGACATGCACATCGGCGCTCAACGAATCCACGAGAGTCGAGACCGGCGTCCCTCCGATGACTGTGACGCCGGGCTCTGCCTCCGTCACCCGGGACAGCGCCCGCAGCGCACGGGCCAGGTCGCTGGCGTCCCGCCGCACCGGGGAGATCAGCACCGACGCCTCCGGCCAACCCGTCAGCGACTTCAGCATCGACAGCGGGTCGCCGCCGACAGGCGCCGAGACCACCGCCCAGATCCGGTCGGCCGGATCACCCGATGCCTCGCTTTCATGGACTTCGCCCGGAGCGGCCAGCACATCCCAGCCGGTCCGGTCCGCGATCCGGCGCACGGCCACAGCATCCATATCAGCACCACCACCCCGCACCTCCACTGCAATGAGTGAGCGGTTGCGCGTCCGGAACCCGGACGCCGCCAGCACCTCCGCCAGCCCGTCGGTGGTGGTGTACAGGTTACCGGTCAGCCGGTCCATCGCCGCGCGGTGCAGCAGGTCCTCCCAGGTGAACGGGCGTGACGCGCCGAGCCGCTCGACCGCCAACGCCATGGCCGCCTGCCGCAGCACATGCGCTGTCCCCGCCACCGGCGACGGATCACCGAGCACGATGAGCCGACCCCAGTGCGTCCCACGGGCCATGACATCCACACACCAGCCCGCGGCATCCGGCAACGCCACCGGCTCGGCCACCATCCCGACCCGGCCGACCGCCGCCGACCAGCGCGTCGAGCGGGACGCCCAGTTGTCCAGCAGTGACGACGGCAGCTCCAGGCCCACCGCGTAGTACACGACCCGGTGCGCCGGATCCTCCAGCACCACCGCCGCACCGAGCAGCCGGGCAGCCTGGAGGATGAGTTGCTGCGGGGGAGCGCCGTCGACGATCATCGCGGTGAACGTCTCGGCGACCTCGCGCATCGCCTCTACCCGGGCGATCTCCCGACCCAGCAGTGTGGAGTGCACCTGCTCGGAGACATCGATGAAGCGGATCTCCGACCCTGTGGTGATCAGCGGCAGCCCGGTCCGACGGCACTCCGCCACGACCTCCGCCGGCACCTCGGACCAGTACTGGCCGATCTCCAGCACCAGGGCCGCGGCACCGGCGTCGTGGAAGGAGCGCACCAGGGCGCGCCGGGACGCGGCGTCCGCACCCCAGCCGGACCCCGTGGCCAGCAGCAGCTCGCCGCCGCGGAGCAGGTGACCGGCGCGGGCGGATTCGGCGACATGCACCCAACGCACCGGCCGGTCGAGCTGGTCTCCGCCGACGCGGACGCGCACCGCGGTGTTCCGGAACGCGGGCAGCGCGAGCGTCTCCTGCACGGTCAGCGTGTGGTTGACAGTCTGTTCAGTCACAGGCTCAGACTGCCACAGACCGCCGATGTGCCGCAGGTTTCGCCACCGTAGTGTCCGAGGGGACAGTACGGCGAAACCACGACTCACAGGAGCTGAGATGACCAGCACCCTCAATGACATCGAGACCCTCCACCACCTCATCGGCGGCGAGGCGATCAGCACCGCGAACCGCACCGGAGAGGTGTACAACCCGGCCACCGGTGAGCAGACCGGCACCCTTCCCTTCGCCGACGCCACCACCCTCGGACACGCCGTCGACGTCGCAGCCGCAGCCCTGCCCGGCTGGCGTGCGACCGGCATGGCCAAGCGCGCGAACATCATGTTCAACCTCCGCCAGATCATCGTCGCCCGCCGCGCCGAACTCGCCGCCATCGTCACCGCCGAACACGGCAAGGTCCTCGACGACGCCGACGGCGAGATCACCCGCGGCCTGGAGAACGTCGAATTCTGCGCCGGCCTGGTCCACCACATGAAAGGCGAATCCCTCGAGCAGGCGTCCACCGGCGTCGACGTGTCCCAGATCCGCCAGCCCGTCGGTGTCGTCGCCTGCGTGACCCCGTTCAACTTCCCGGTCATGGTGCCGCTGTGGATGGTCACCACCGCCATCGCCGCCGGTAACACCGTCATCCTCAAGCCTTCGGAGAAGGTTCCCTCCGCCGTGCTCTGGCTCGCCGAGGCCTTCCGCGAGGCCGGCCTGCCTGACGGTGTGCTCAATGTCGTCCACGGCGACAAGGACACCGTCGACGCCATCCTCGACGAGCCGCGCATCAAGGCTGTCTCCTTCGTCGGCTCCACCCCGATCGCCAGGTCGATCTACACCCGTGCCGCGGCCAACGGCAAGCGCGTCCAGGCACTCGGCGGGGCGAAGAACCACATGGTCGTCATGCCCGACGCCGATCTCGACGCCGCCGCGGATGCGGCGATCTCCGCCGGATACGGTGCCGCCGGTGAACGCTGCATGGCCGTCTCGGTCGTCGTCACCGTCGGTGACATCGCCGACGATCTCGTCGCCCGTATCAGACAGCGCATCAAGGACGTCAAGGTCTGCGACGGCACCACCCCGGGTGCGGACATGGGCCCGGTGATCACCGCCGCGTCCAAGCAGCGCATCGAGGGTTTCGTCGCCGGTGCTGCCGCCGAGGGTGCGACCGTCGTCGTCGACGGCCGGGACCATGACATGCCCACCACCGGCTTCTTCACCGGCCCGACCCTGGTCGACAACGTGAAGCCCGGCATGGCGGTCTACGACGAGGAGATCTTCGGACCGGTCCTGTCAGTCGTGCGCGTCGACACCTACGACCAGGCGGTCGAGCTGATCAACAACTGCCGCTACGCCAACGGCACCGCCGTGTTCACCCGCGACGGACGTACCGCCCGGTCCTTCAAGTTCGACATCGAGGTCGGCATGGTCGGCATCAACGTGCCGATCCCGGTGCCGATCGGGTCGTTCTCCTTCGGTGGTTGGAAGGACTCCCTGTTCGGTGACACGCACATGTACGGCCCGGAGTCATTCAACTTCTACACCCGCCGCAAGGTCGTCACCGAACGCTGGCCGCTACCGTCCGAGTCCCAGATCACCATGGGCTTCCCCACCAACTAGCTACCCCACCGGAAAAGGCACAGTCATGACCACCACTGCACAGGCATCCGACAGCTACTTCCCTGCCCGCCCGTCGACCGACGCCGGGATCCGCGATCTCGACCACGCCCACGTCTTCCACTCCTGGTCCGCCCAGGACGAGATCAACCCGCTGCCCGTCGCGTCCGGCTCCGGGGCGTCCTTCACCGACTACGAAGGCAAGGAGTACCTCGACTTCGGCTCACAGCTCGTCTACGCCAACCTCGGTCATAGCCACCCGAGGCTCATCCAGGCGATCAAGGACCAGGCGGACACCCTGCCGACCATCGCCCCCGGCTTCGCCAATGACGCCCGCTCCCAGCTCGCCGCGATGATCTCCCAGGTCGCCCCCGGCAACCTCAACCACGTTTTCTTCACCAACGGTGGGGCGGACGCCAACGAGAACGCCGTGCGTATGGCCCGCGCGTTCACGGGCCGGCCGAAGGTGATGAGCGCCTACCGCTCGTACCACGGTGCGACCTCCACGGCGATCAGTCTCACCGGTGACCCGCGTCGTTGGTCGAATGAGCCGGGCGACGGCTCTGTCGTCCACTTCTTCGGTCCCTACCTGTACCGCTCGATATGGCAGGCCGAGACCGCCGAGGAGGAGACCGCCGCGGCACTGCGCTCCCTGGAGCAGCAGATCATCCTGGAGGGCGCGGGCACCATCGCCGCGATCGTCCTGGAATCCGTCGTCGGGACGAACGGCATCCTCGTCCCGCCGCCCGGCTTCCTCGCCGGCGTGCGCCAGCTGTGCACGAAGTACGGCATCCTCTACATCGCCGACGAGGTCATGGCAGGTTTCGGACGCACCGGCCAGTGGTTCGCGGTGAACAACTGGGACATCGAGCCGGACCTCATCACCTTCGCCAAGGGCGTGAACTCCGGCTATGTGCCGCTGGGCGGCGTCGTCATCTCCGACGAGATCCGCGAGTTCTACGCCCACCGCTCCTTCGGCGGCGGCCTGACCTATTCCGGTCACCCCCTGGCGTGTGCTGTGGCGGTCGAGTCGATGAAGACCTTCGTCGACGAGGGCATTCTCGAGCGCACCCGCGATCTGGGCGAGCGTGTCGTCAGGCCCCGCCTGGAGGCTATGAAGGAGAAGCACGCGGTCGTCGGTGACGTACGTGGTCTCGGCCTGTTCTGGGCCATCGAGCTGGTGAAGGACGGGGAGACGCGCGAACCGTTGGTCCCGTTCAACGCCGCCGGAGCCGACAACGCCCCGATGGCGGAGTTCACGGAGCTCTGTCAGGCCGGGGGCGTGTGGCCGTGGACCCACTTCAACGGCGTCCACGTCGGCCCGCCGCTGGTCATCTCCGAGGAGGACCTGGTCCGCGGCCTCGAAGTCATCGACCGCGCGCTCGGCGAACTCGACAGGTACGCGCAGTAGAGCACGCCGGCCGATCAACTGATCCGGTGCATCTGTTCCAGATCCACCGACGGGACCAGTTCGTAGCGACGGTCCCGTACCCAGAACGCGCCGGTCCTCCGGTGTTCGGCCCGGTCGGTGAAGCGGTAGCGGTACGAGATCACCCGCACGGCTGTGGGTGCCTGGCCGTCGAGGGGGTCGGACGCCAGCAGTCGCAGCGTCGGTGCGTCCGCCTCGAGCAGGCGGCGCAGCAGGACGGCGAACCAGCCGTCGAGGCGGTCTCCCAGGGGCAGGAACCACATCATCCAGTCCAACCGCAGGTGGTAGGGCGCGAACTGACCGGGACGCCGCATCACGTCGCCCGGTTTGCCGCGGAACTGGTACTCGGCCCAGTCCTCCTCGGACGGATTCTCGGCCAGCGTCCCCTCGATGACGTACTCCGTGCGGGTCCTCGTCACCGTCCCGAAGGCACCGTAGGCGTTGCCGAGACCCCACCGGTTGAAGGCGCCGTTCATCACCTGGTTCCGGGAGAAGAGATTGCGCGCCGCCGGCCAGTTCAGCGTCAGGTAACCGACGGCGACGGCGGTGGTGAGGATCATCCACCACAGCGGCAGCTCGGCGTCCTCCACGGAACTGGAACCGGAACTGGAACCGGAACTGGAACCGGACGCAGGGATCCCCACGGCGGCGAAGGCGAGTATGATCGTCGCCCAGTTCAGCCAGGCGAAGTTGCCGGTCAGCACCAGCCAGAGCTGCGTCACCACCATGATGCCTGCCGCGACCGCTCCGACAATCAGCGGCCAGGAATCCTCCGTGAACAGTGAGAGCACCGGAACGAACAGCAGCCAGGTCACGCCCAACTGGGTGACGTGGTTTCCGATGACCTCGCCCCTGTGGAACCAGCGGGGCAGCAGATGTGCGGTCCGGCTGAAGGGACCGGGCATCGGCTGGGTCTCGTGGTGGTAGGTCAGGGCGGTGAGGTCACGCCACTCGCGTCCGCCCCGGATCTTGATCATCCCGGCACCGAACTCCAGCCGGAACAGCAGCCACCAGAACAGTACGAGTATCACCGTCGGCGGCGGCTGCGAGGTCGAGCCGAGGAAGGCGGCGAGGAATCCTGCCTCGCACAGCAGCATCTCCCAGCCGAAGCCGTAGAAGCGCTGGCCGATCGCGGTGACGGACATGTAGCCGCCCCACATCGCCAGGAAGCACAGCATCGGCACCCACGGTGGGCCGGCCTGGGGGAGTCCGGCGATGAGCAGGACCGCGAGGACGCAGCCTGTCGCACACAGGGCGACAAGGCGCCGGTCGGTGTATCTGACCAGGCTGAACACGGTGGGGCGCAGTGCTTTCTTCCCGCTGTGTTCCCGGAGCCGGCGCATCTTGTCGAGGAACGCCGGGGCGGGCAGCAGACCGTGCTCGCCTGCCAGCGGTCGGAACTGGCGGAGCGTGGAGAGGAATCCTATGAGGTAGAGCGCCGCGATGCCCCGCTGGAGGACCTCACGGGCCACCCCGAAGTCCACGGCGGCGAACCCGTTCATGGTCACCAGGGTAGGCGTGGTTCCTTCCCGGTACCCCCACCGTCACCAAAACAGACTGCTTGGTCTAGTCTGAGATGACTGACGGCGCTTTCCCATGACAGGAGAATTCCATGCACACTTCCCGCATCATCCGCACCCTCGGCGCGACGACCCTCGTCGCCGGCCTGGCTTTCGGTCTCTCGGCCTGCGCCGACGACGGTGACGGCGGCGACGAACAGACCATCCGCGTCGCCGCGTCCCCCGGGCCCTACACCGACCTCTTCCGTGACGGGGTCGCCCCGATCCTCGAGGACGAGGGCTACACCGTGGAGTTCAAGGACTACACCGAACTGCAGCAGGCGAATATCGCCCTGCAGGAGGGCAGCGCGGACCTCAACGTCGACCAGCACACCGCCTACATGGAGGCGTTCAACCGGGATTCCGGGGCTGACCTGGCGTCCCTCACGGAGATCCCCACCGTGCCGGCCGGGCTGTTCTCCTCGAAGCACACCGGTCTGGATGACGTGAAGGACGGTCAGACCGTCTCCATCCCGGACGATTCCTCCAACACCTCCCGCGCCTACCGCATCCTCGTGCAGGCCGGCTGGCTGACGCTGAAGCCCGGCACCGACGACACGCAGATCACCGGACAGGACATCGCCGAGAACCCGCACAACCTCAAGATCAACACGGTGGATTCGTCGATCATCCCGCGTGCCCTCGACGACGTCGACTGGGCGGTCATCCCCGGTTCCCGTTCCTATGCCGCCGGCACCGACCCGAAGCTGCAGGTCCTGCAGGAGGAACTGCTGCCGGAGCTCGTGCTTGTCGCCGTCACCCAGTCCGACCAGGTCGACTCCGGCTGGGCGCAGGCCGTGATCGACGCCTACCACTCCGACGAGTTCGCCGACTTCCTCGCCGAGGAGAACAAGGACGGCTACTGGTTCGTGCCGGAGGCCGACGATGCTGAAGAGCAGGACGCCGCGTGACCCTCTTCGACGATTCCGTGACCCTGCTGCAGACCCTGGTCCGCAACGCCTGCGTCAACGACCTCACGCCGGATTCGGGCCAGGAGGTGCGCAACGCCGACAGCCTGGAGGAGTTCTTCGCCGCGGAGATCGCCGCAGGCCGAGACTCAGGTGCGGTGACCGTGCAGCGGCTCGAGCCACGCCCCGGTCGCACCAGCATCATCGTCACTGTGCCCGGCTCCGACCCGTCCGCGGAGCCGCTGACCTTCCTCGGGCACACCGACGTCGTCCCGGTGGACGCCGCCCAGTGGACCCGCGACCCCTTCGGTGCCGAGATCGAGGGGTCCGGTGAGGACGCCCGGATCTACGGTCGCGGCACGATCGACATGCTCGGTCTCACCGCTCCGATGGCCGTGGTGACCCGTGAGGTCGCCCGCGAGGCGCTGGCCGGGCGTCCTCCCCGCGGGACGCTGACCTTCGTCGGTGTCGCCGATGAGGAGGCCCGCGGTGGATTCGGCGCGAAGTGGCTCTCCACCGAGCACCCGGAGGTGCTCGACTGGCGCAACTGCATCTCCGAGACCGGTGGCTCGCACCTGCCCGTCGCCGACGGGTCGGACGCCGTGATCGTCACCGTAGGGGAGAAGGGTGCGGCACAGCGTCGCCTGTACGTCACCGGCGAGCCCGGCCACGGATCCCAGCCGTGGGGCCGCGATCTCACCGTCGCCCGGATCGCCGAGGTCGCCCGCCGCATCGCCGTGATCACCCCGGCGGTGTCGCAGGATCCGCTGTGGTCAGGGTTCGTCAATTCCTTCCGGTTCTCCCCGGAGATCCAGGACGCGCTGGTCACCGCCCCGGTGGAGGACGACTACCTCGCCTTCGCCGACCTGGCCCGCTACGCCCACGCGGTCTCCCACCTCACGGTCTCGCCCACGGTGCTCTCTGCGGGCAAGGCGATCAATGTGCTGCCGAGTTCGGCGTACCTGGAGCTGGACATCCGTACGCTGCCGGGGCAGACCGACGACGACGTGGACGCCGAGCTGCGCCGTGCGCTGGGAGACCTCGCCGACGAGGTCGGGTTCGAGCGGCTGATCTGCGAGCCTGCCGAGGTCAGTGCGGTGGACACCCCGCTGTACAGCGCGATCACGGAGACGATCGGGGAGTTCTTCCCGGACGCCGCAGTCGTCCCGGTGCTCTCGGCCGGTGGAACGGACCTGCGCTTCGCCCGTCGACTCGGGGGAGTGGGCTACGGATTCGCACTGAACGCCCGTGAGCGGTCGCTGGCGGACATCAACGCCGAACTGCACAGCCATGACGAGCACCTCTACCTCGAGGACCTGCGGTTGACGGTTGAGGCCTACCGGTCGCTGGTCGCGCGGTTCGTGGGGTAGGTGTCCACCCGTTTCCTCGGGAGTTTGCGCCGACACATCACCAACTCTGTGCCACAGATGGGGCGAAAAGTCGGCGCAAACTCGCGGTCAGTCCATCCCGGTGTGACTAGCGGACCTGTCCACGAGGTCCTGCGACCACTGGGACCAGGAACCGGGGAACAGCGCCAGGTTGATGCCGACAGAGTCCGCTGCGGCGACGAGGACCGCGGCCGAGACCCCGGAGCCGCCGTAGGCCCCGGAGACCGGGTCACCGTCACCTTCCGCAACACCCACACCGGCGAAGACCTCGCGTAACTGATCCGCCGGCAGGAACCGGCCCTCCTCGTCGAGTACCGCGGTCGAGGGGAGGTTCGCAGCACCGGGGATGTGCCCGGCCACCGGGTCGATCGGCTCGGTCTCCCCGCGGTATCGCTCCGGTGCCCGGGCGTCGAGCAGGACGCCGAGTCCCCCGGTGTGTGCGGCCTGTTCCTCGGTCAGTACGCGACGGGCGCCGTCGTACAGGTCATCACGGGTGACGGTGACATCACCCGGGGTCGGCGTCCTCCCCGTACCTGTCTCGCTCTCGCCGCCGTCGGCCTGCCAGGCGGCCCACCCGCCGTCGAGGACCCGTACATCACTCACTCCTGCGGCGGTGAGTGTCCACCAGGCACGCGAGGACCCGGCGGCCTGGGCGTCGTCGTAGACCACGACCGTGTCGCCGTCACAGACGCCGAGGCTGCGCAGCGACTCCTGCAGTGCAGAACCGGTCGGCAGGGGGTGGCGTCCCAGCCCGGTGCGGGAATGGTCGCTGAGCTGGGAGTCCAGGTCAACGTACTGCGCGCCGGGGATGTGACCGGCGGCGAAGGCGTCCTGTCCGTCGGGGTGGGCGAGCGCCCACCGGACATCGAGGACGCGGACCGGCGCCTCGGTGGTGAGCAGGTCGCGCAGGGCAGTGGCGGTAATGAGAGTCATGTTCTCCTGTGTACCGCAGTTCCGACGGGCTCACGGTGAACGCATCACTGGCGTCCCGTGCACGACCGGGGCAGGGTAGGGCCATGACACACCCAGATACCGCAGCAGGCACAACCACGCTCACCGACATCAGGCCTCTCACCGCCGACCAGCAGGAATTCGCGGCGCTCACCGGCACCCACTGGATCCGGGTGTCCTCCCCGTCAGACGCCGTCACCGTCCCCGGAGCCCCCGGAACCTGGTACACCGCTGACGGTGCTGTCATCGGGACCGGGCTCCCGGACAACCCGCAGGGACAGGTCCGGCTTGCCCCCGGTGACCGCATCGTCGACGGTGGGCGCGTCCTCGCTGGACATGCCCGCGCCGGGGTCGCTGCGTTGCGCACCTTCGACCGCGACTCGGACGGCGCCTGTTCCGTGACCGGGGTCGAGGTCTTCGGGCAGGATGACGCCTGGGTCGTCGATGCGGAGTTCACCGCGGACCCGCAGACAGTCACCGTCATCAGCGCTGACGGCGTGGAGGGGCCCGGAGAGGTCGTCGGCTGGTTGAGCTTCTCCGTTCCCGGTGACGCGCCGGGGGAGTCACACCGCCTGCAGGTCACGGACCAGAACGGTGACTACTTCGTCTCCTTCGGGGACGCCGGGGCGCAGGCCGGCACCCATCCCTTCCGATTCCTCAACGTGCCCGCCGCAGACCCGGACGGCCACACCACCATCGACTTCAATGCCGCCCGGCTGCCGGCTTTCGCCTTCTCCGACGCGTACCTGTGCCCGTTGCCGTCGGCGGTGAACGTTCTCGATGTCGCCGTCCCGGCCGGGGAGAAGCGGGTGGTCAGGAGGTGAGGTCAGTAGACTCCCGGGAATGACCGAGACTCTCCACCCCGTCTACCTCGACTGCGACACCGGTATCGACGACGCCCTCGCCCTCGGGCACCTGCTGGCGTCCCCGAACGCGGAGCTCGTCGGCGTCGGCACCGTCCACGGCAACATCGACGCCGCCGGTGCCGCCGAGAACACGCTGCGCCTGCTGACCCTGGCCGGACGTTCCGGCGACAACGCCGTCCCCGTCGCGGTCGGAGCGGGGAAACCGCTGGTGGGGGAGTTCTCCGGCGGGGCGGTCGCGGTGCACGGCGACGACGGCATCGGTGGCGTCCGCGCATCCCTGCCGGAAGTGGACGCCGCCCCGGACACTGAGGACACAGAGGACGCCATGGACCTCCTGGTCCGGCTGTCCCATGAGTACGCCGGCGAACTGCAGATCCTCGCCATCGGCCCGCTGACCAACCTGGCCCACGCGCTTGTCCGGGATCCGACGCTGGTCGACCGCATCGCCGGGGTGACCGTCATGGGTGGAGCGGCCCTGGTGCCGGGCAATGCCCGGCCCGCCGCAGAGGCGAATATCTGGCACGATCCGGAGGCCGCGCAGGCCACGGTCGCGGCGTCCTGGCCCGTGACCCTGGTGCCGCTGGACACGACGATGGAGCACACCCTCGACGAGACGTACCGGCGACGCCTCGCCGGGGCCGCCTCCCCGTATGCCCGGGCCTGCGGGGAAATGCTCGACGTGTACCTCAATTTCTACGAGACCGTGGTTCTCGGGCGCCGCGCCGCCGCCCTGCACGACCCGCTCGCCGCGGCGATCATGCTCGGCGAGGTGGAGCTGCTGGATGCCCCGCGGGTCCATGTCGAAGTCGACTGTACCGACGGTCCCTCGCGTGGCAGTACCGTCTGTGATCTGCGCAGTCAGCGCAAGGCGCCGGGGGATGTGCCCGGGGCGACCGTGCGCGTCGTGCTGGAGACCGCGCCGGGCTACGTGGATCTGCTCACCGAACTGCTGGAGAGTCTCTGACGCAACCCCCGGGGGGAGGTTTTGTGAGGGTCTACTTTCTCACAGTGCCTCTGTGACCGGGGAGGCCTACGATCGGTAAGTGTCAGCGGGAGGTTGGACCACAGTCCGCCCCGCGCGAAAAACACCGAGAACAGGGAGAACCCCATGAAGGCAGCACGCTACTACGGCAACCACGACATCCGCATCGAGGACATCGACCAGCAGACCCTGGAGCCCGGCACCGTCCGCATCGACGTCGCCTGGTGCGGCATCTGCGGTACCGACCTGCACGAGTACCTCGACGGCCCGATCTTCTGCCCGACCTGCGAGACCCCGCACCCGATCTCCGGGGAGACCGCCCCGGTCACTCTCGGCCACGAGTTCTCCGGCGTCATCTCCGAGGTCGGCGAGGGCGTCACCGACCTCAGTGTCGGCGACCACGTCGTCGTCGAGCCCTACATCATCCGCGATGACGTGGACACCTCCACCGACAACGACACCTACCATCTCTCCGAGGACATGAACTTCATCGGACTGGCAGGACGCGGTGGCGGACTCTCGGAGAACATCGTCGTGCGCCGTCGCTGGGTGCACAGGATCGACAACTCCCTCCCGCTCGACGAGGCCGCACTCATCGAGCCGCTGTCCGTCGGCTACCACGCCGTGAAGCGCTCCGGCATCACCGAGGAGAACGGCGCCGGCAAGGTCGCGCTGATCGGTGGCGCCGGTCCGATCGGCCTGCTCACCGCCGCCGTCCTGAACGCCATGGGCGTCACCGTCGTCATGTCCGAGTTGTCCCCGCTGCGCCGCCAGAAGGCCCTGGACTCCGGCGTCGCCGCCCACGCCTTCAGCCCCGCCGAGACCGATATCGTCGACGAGGTCAACAAGCTCACCGACGGCAAGGGTGCCGACGTCGCCTTCGAGTGCACCTCCGTCCAGGTCGTCCTCGACACGCTGATGGACGCGGTGCGCCCCACCGGTGTCATCGTCGTGGTCTCCATCTGGGGCCACAAGTCCGACTTCAACATGCACAAGCTCGTCATGAAGGAGATCGACCTGCGCGGCACCATCGGCTACGTCAACTCCCACCCGGACACCATCAAGCTGGTCGAATCCGGGAAGATCGACCTCAAGCCGTTCATCACCGGCAAGATCGGCCTCGACGGCCTGGTCGACGAGGGCTTCGACACCCTCATCAACCGCAACGAGACCGCCGTGAAGATCCTCGTCTCCCCTTCCGGTGAGGGGCTGGAGTAAGCACCCACCACGCGGAGTATCATGCGGGACCTGTGACATCTACTGGTCCCGCTCCCGCGTCATTGTCTGCGTCGGCAGGCATCATCACCGCACTGGTCGGTTTCACCGGTTCCTTTGTCGTCATCCTCACCGGTCTCCACGCCGTCGGTGCCACCGACGGACAGGCAGCCAGTGGCCTGCTGGGCCTGTGCCTCGTCGTCGGGGCGTCCACCCTGTGGCTCGCGCTGCGGCACCGTGTCCCGGTGACGACGGCCTGGTCCACCCCGGGCGGCGCAGTGCTCGGCACCGCCGGGGCGTCCGCCGAAGGGTTCGGGGACGCCGTCGGCGCGTTCATCGTCTGCGCCCTGCTGCTCGTGCTGTCCGGGCTGTGGCCCGCGCTCGGCAGGCTGGCGTCCTCCATTCCCACCCCGGTCGCCCAGGCGATGCTCGCCGGGGTGCTGCTACCGCTGTGCATGAAGGCGGTGACGGGGCTGGAGGATTCGCCGGGCGCGGTGATCCCCGTGCTTGTCGTGTGGCTGGTCGGCACCGTCCTCATCCCGCGATGGGCGGTGCCGCTGACCTTCCTCACCGCCGGCGTGGTCATCGCGGTCCACCTGCTCATCGATGACACCGCCTCCCTCGACACGTCCGCGATGGCCCCGCACCTGGAGTTCACCGCACCGACGTTCAGCCCCGGGGCGGTCGTCGGTATCGCGCTGCCACTGTACGTGGTGACCATGGCCTCGCAGAACCTTCCCGGCGTCGCGGTACTGAAGACCTTCGGCTACGAGACCCCGTGGAAGGACGCCCTGGTCACCACCGGTGTCGGTAGTCTGCTCGTCGCACCGGCCGGTGGTAGCGCGATCAACCTCGCGGCGATCTCCGCAGCCCTCTCCGCCGACCCGGCGACCGGGGTGGCCAAGGAGCTGCGCTGGCGCAATGCGGTGTGGAGCGGGTCGACCTACCTGGTGCTCGCGGTGTCCGCCGCGGCGATCGTGGCCCTGGCGGCGTCCGCCCCGGTCGGGCTGCTCGCCGCTGTCGCCGGTGTGGCGTTGCTGGGCGCTTTCGGTGGTGCGGTGCAGGGGGCGTGGTCGGACGAATCGCTGCGACTGCCCGCGATCATGACCTTTCTCGTCGCCGCCTCAGGCACGACGTTCTTCGGGATCGGGGCAGCGTTCTGGGCACTGGTCGCCGGCGTGGGAGTCGCCGGAGTGCAGCGGTTCAGCGCAGCCGGTTCACGGCGGCGGTGATCTCCTGGACCCTCGGCAGCGCCAGACTGCCGGTGGCCCGGGGAAGGATCTCCCAGCCCTCGTCGCGGATCCGGTCGCGCAGGGTCCGGGCCTTGTCGGCCAGCGTGCCGGGGGTCTTGTCGAGCAGGGGGAGCAGTGCGGCGATCGTGCGGGTCTGTGAGGTGTCGATGAGCTGGACGCAGGCTGACAGATCGATCTCGCCGTCGCCGTGCCTGATCGTGTCCCGCTCCTTCGCCTGCGGTGGCTTCCTGGTCTTGCCTACCCGGGGCGTGCGGTCTCCGGGCATCGGGAAGGAAGCGCTCTCCGCCACCGGTTCCGCCAGGTCACGGGCCTGTGTGGTGACATCTACCGGGTGGTAGGCGTCCAGCATGATGACCGTGTCCGCGACGTCGAGGAAAGCCCCGGACCCGCCGGTGACAAGCACCGTCGACACCCCGTGGTCGTGGTGGAGCGCCCGGACACGGTCCACCAGCGGAGTGATCGGCTCCTTGTCCGCGGGAACGAGGACGCGCATCCGGGCGTCGCGGACCAGGAAGTTCGTCGCCGAGGTGTCTTCGTCGATGAGCAGGCAGGACGCCCCGGCCTCGCACGCCTCGACCAGTCCAGCTGCCTGGGATGTCGAGCCGGA
Source organism: Corynebacterium sp. UD i78 (assembly GCF_056280545.1). NCBI lineage: Bacteria > Bacillati > Actinomycetota > Actinomycetes > Mycobacteriales > Corynebacteriaceae > Corynebacterium > Corynebacterium sp. UD i78. The sequence continues at coordinate 564,841 of NZ_JBWCED010000001.1, forward strand.
GGCGTTGGTGGTGGAGAAGCGGGTGGTGTCCGTGGCTTCCGTCTGCCCGGGCAGATCGTGGAGGAAGGCGGAGATGTCGACGTCGCGCACCGCCCGTCCGTCCTCGGCGCGCAGGGTGACGGCGTCGTCGACGGTGACACAGTGTTCGCGGCCGTCACCGGGAACGTGGTCGTAGACACCTCGTTCCAGGGCCTTGAGCACCGTGGATTTGCCGTGGTAGCCACCACCGACGATGAGGGTCACACCGGTGGGGATGCCGAGTCCGGTGATACTCCGACCCGACGGCAGGTCGATGGTCGTGCGCAGACTCGCCGGGGAGGTGAAGGGCACGGCGTCCTTCAGCGGATGCTGCGAGTCTCCGGAGATACGGGGCAGGACCGCGCCGTCGGCGAGGAAGCCGATGAGATTCCGGTCGGGGAGTACACTCCGGAGAAACTGCTGTTCACGCCAGATGTCGACGTTGCTGCGCAGGGGTTCGATCAGTTCCTCGGTGAGATCGAGCAGGGCGTCCCCGAGGACGTCCGGCAGGATACCGCAGAGCAGGTCAACCGCGGCACGACCGTTGATCCGGCGGCCGTGGGCCGGCAGGGCGGCCTGCAGGCGGATGCGGAGGATGTCGCCGTTCTGCACCGTGACAGCACTGCGGTCGAGGACCTCCTGGCCGGGGACGTCGATGCGCAGGTGACCGGCTGACTTGCCGCCGCGGGGATTACGCCGGTCGATGGCTTCCACCAGGCGTCGCAGGAGATGGTCGCGCACCGGGACAGGGTCAGCGAGAAGGTCCTCGGGGATGCCGGTGTAGCGCAGCGGAAGGTCGACACGCAGTGCCGACGGTGGGGCATAGGGATCAGCCTGGACGTGCTCGAGGGTGAGCTCCAGGTCATCCCGGGGATCACCGACCGGGAAGCGGCGGCCGGTGAGTTTCCGGTAGCTGCCGTACCCGGAACCGTCGAGGCCGGTGAGGACGCGGTCGAGTGGCTGTCCAGTCATGTATGCCGAGCCTACGCGGCAGGGATCCACCCGAGCTTCGGGGCGAGTCCACCGGCGATGTCGGTGAGGATCTGGGTGTAGTCGTCCGCCTCGAAGTCGAAGGGGAGAGCGAAAGCGACCTCTTCGACGGCGCGGAAGGCGGCCAGCTCGATGAGCTGCTCGGCGATCTCGTCGGAGCTGCCGATGAGGTCGGGGGCGGTGATCATCTTCTTCGGGCCGAACTGCCGGATGCGGCCGACGCCGACCGTTGCCCGGTGGTCGACATAGGCCTGGTAGCGGGCCTTCTGCTCGGCGGTGGCGTGGTCGGTGGGGATGACGACGAGGCCCTGGGAGATCCGCGGTGTCCCGCCGAGTACGTCGGAGTAGTGCTCGCGGTAGAGGTCGATCTGGTCGCGCTGGTTGACGTCGAAGTTGTCGCTGACCTCGGCGGAGATGACACTCGAGGTGAGGAAGTTGAGACCGTTCTCCGCGGTCCACTGTGTCGAGGAGCGCGAGCCGGAGCCGTACCAGAGGCGGTTGACCAGCCCCGGGGCGTGCGGCTGGACGACGTCCGAGAACTCTTCCGCGTTCTTCAGGGTCGGGAAATTACCGACGTGGTCGCCGCGGACGTTCTCGACGAGTCGGGAGACACGACGCTTGGAGAAGTCCTCGGTCTCGGCGGTGTCCGGGTAGAGGGCGTCCTTCCACCCGTCGAAGCGCATCGGGGTGCCGACGGAGACACCGGGGTTGAGGCGACCGCCGGTGAGCAGGTCGACGGTGGCCATGTCCTCGGCCAGTCGCAGCGGGTTCTCGGGGCCGAGCGGGGTGACGGCGGTGCCGAGGCTGATACGGCTGGTGCGCTGGGACGCGGCGGCGATGACGGTCATCGGTGAGGTGATGCCGTACTGCATGTGGCGGTTGCGCAGCCAGGCGCTGTCGAAACCGAGGTCCTCGCCGAGGCTGATCATGTCGAGGGTGGCGTTGATGCCGGTGACCGGGTCGGCGGGATCGAAGGTGCCGATGGTGAGGAAGCCGAGCTTCTTCAGCGGCAGGTTCGGGTCACTGTCCACGGTGAGAGAGGTGATGTGGGTGGTGTCCGGCCAGTCTGTGGTGTTCATGAAGGTGACTCTACGCCAATATAGTTGACATGTCATCTTTACCATTCAGCTGAGGTGGAACCCGGCTCTGACCAGGATGTCCCGGAGGAAGCGCCGTTTCGACTTTTCGGTCGCCTTCGCGCTCAACCGGTTGAGGAGCTGGTCGGACCACCGAGGGTGCGCGCCGTAACGGGAGTAGTAGGACGCCAGGGCACCGTTGTAGTACTCGAGCAGCTCCGTGGTGGCGGCGGGATCATCGTCGGGGTTCCGGTAGCGGTCCTCGTGGAGGAAAAGCTCCATCGGAAGCCGGGGCTTGATGCCGGCGTTCTCCGCCGGGTCCGCGTATCCGAGCTCGAGGGCGAGGAACGGGACCACGGTCTCCGGAATACCGAGAGCGTCGCGGACCTCGTCGATGTCATTGCGCAGGGAACCGAGGAAGACGGTGCCGAGCCCGAGGGACGCCGCGGCGAGGGCCGCATTCTGCGAGGCGATACCGATGTCGGCCGCGGCCATCATCGGCTCGTCCATGTAGTGCAGCGCGCCGAGATCGGTGGCGGGACGACCGGTCACACCGTGGCCGGCATCGATGGGCGGGGGAGTGCCCTCGGTGGTTGCATCCTGGTTCTCCTTGTCCGCGAGGAAACGGGCAAGGGAGAAGTCGATGAGCCAGACGAGAGTGACAGGTGCATCGACGATGTGCCTGGACATCTGCCGACCGACGGCGGCGAGACGCTCCTTGGTGCTCTGATCCCGCACCGCGATCACCGAGACGATCTGCTTGTTGGATGAACTTGGCGCGGACTGCGCGGCGGCGAGGATGGTGCGCAGCGTGGCATCGTCGACGTCGCGGGGTAACCACTGCCGGACAGAGCGGTGACTGACCATGCGATCAAGGGTGCTGTTCCAGGACGGGGGAGTGAAGGACGCCGCGTGCCCGTAGCGTTGGGCGAGAAGAGCCTGGATGTCTGTGCTGTCGGTCATGGTGACCATGGTGCCACAGGTGCTCTGACCTGGCGGTTTGTGGCGGCGCGGTGAGGTGTGTAGATTAATCCGGGTCGCCGAGAGCGACCGGGGGAACAAACCTGGTCAGCACCGGTGTGCGGATGTTGTTTGAGAACTCAATAGCGTGATGAATCAAGTTTTTGTCGCATGGTCGGCAGATGATGACTTGGGTTGGTGCCGGCACGTGGGTGACTGCGTGTTAAATACTGAATCTCAGGTCTGTTCTGTCGGTTGTTGTGACCGGCGCATGGTTTCCCGGTCCCCCGACCGGGAGCATGCGTGGATATTCATTTTTTGGATGTCAGCAGTTCAGTATATTTATTTTTGCCAGTGATGGCTCTTTATGGGGTTTATTGCTTTTATGGAGAGTTTGATCCTGGCTCAGGACGAACGCTGGCGGCGTGCTTAACACATGCAAGTCGAACGGAAAGGCCCTGCTTGCAGGGTACTCGAGTGGCGAACGGGTGAGTAACACGTGGGTGATCTGCCCTGCACTTCGGGATAAGCCTGGGAAACTGGGTCTAATACCGGATAGGACCATCGTTTAGTGTCGGTGGTGGAAAGTTTTTCGGTGCAGGATGAGCTCGCGGCCTATCAGCTTGTTGGTGGGGTAATGGCCTACCAAGGCGTCGACGGGTAGCCGGCCTGAGAGGGTGGACGGCCACATTGGGACTGAGACACGGCCCAGACTCCTACGGGAGGCAGCAGTGGGGAATATTGCACAATGGGCGCAAGCCTGATGCAGCGACGCCGCGTGGGGGATGAAGGCCTTCGGGTTGTAAACTCCTTTCAACCATGACGAAGCGGAAGTGACGGTAGTGGTAGAAGAAGCACCGGCTAACTACGTGCCAGCAGCCGCGGTAATACGTAGGGTGCGAGCGTTGTCCGGAATTACTGGGCGTAAAGAGCTCGTAGGTGGTTTGTCGCGTCGTCTGTGAAATTCCGGGGCTTAACTCCGGGCGTGCAGGCGATACGGGCATAACTTGAGTGCTGTAGGGGAGACTGGAATTCCTGGTGTAGCGGTGAAATGCGCAGATATCAGGAGGAACACCGATGGCGAAGGCAGGTCTCTGGGCAGTAACTGACGCTGAGGAGCGAAAGCATGGGTAGCGAACAGGATTAGATACCCTGGTAGTCCATGCCGTAAACGGTGGGCGCTAGGTGTGGGGGTCTTCCACGACTTCTGTGCCGTAGCTAACGCATTAAGCGCCCCGCCTGGGGAGTACGGCCGCAAGGCTAAAACTCAAAGGAATTGACGGGGGCCCGCACAAGCGGCGGAGCATGTGGATTAATTCGATGCAACGCGAAGAACCTTACCTGGGCTTGACATATGCCGGATCGGCGCAGAGATGCGTTTTCCCTTGTGGTCGGTATACAGGTGGTGCATGGTTGTCGTCAGCTCGTGTCGTGAGATGTTGGGTTAAGTCCCGCAACGAGCGCAACCCTTGTCTTGTGTTGCCAGCACGTTATGGTGGGGACTCGCGAGAGACTGCCGGGGTTAACTCGGAGGAAGGTGGGGATGACGTCAAATCATCATGCCCCTTATGTCCAGGGCTTCACACATGCTACAATGGTCGGTACAGTGGGTTGCTACACCGTGAGGTGGTGCTAATCCCTTAAAGCCGGTCTCAGTTCGGATTGGAGTCTGCAACTCGACTCCATGAAGTCGGAGTCGCTAGTAATCGCAGATCAGCAACGCTGCGGTGAATACGTTCCCGGGCCTTGTACACACCGCCCGTCACGTCATGAAAGTTGGTAACACCCGAAGCCAGTGGCCCAAACTCGTTAGGGAGCTGTCGAAGGTGGGATCGGCGATTGGGACGAAGTCGTAACAAGGTAGCCGTACCGGAAGGTGCGGCTGGATCACCTCCTTTCTAAGGAGCTTTATTTTTTGTGCATTCCGCGTCAATACGGGCGTCGGGTGTTTTTGTTTATCCGGGTGGAGATCAGCCCGTTTGTGGGTCGTTTGTCTGTGATTGTGTGACTGCTTGGTTCGTTGCGTTGTTGGGTGTCTGGAACAGCAGCTGTGTGTTGTTTGTTTCTGTTGGGGTGCTTGTGGCTGGTCGTGCATGGTTGTGTGTGGTTGGTTGTGGGTGCTCCGGGTCCTTTGTGACTGTGTTGTTTGAGAACTGTATAGTGGACGCGAGTATCTTCTTTTTTGATGCAATTTTGTAAGTGTCGTGTGAATACTGATTCTGTGGTTTTTCTGCAGGTTTGTGTTCATCTGATGCGTTCTTAGTGTTGTGCGTTAAGGGCGCACGGTGGATGCCTTGGCATGATGAGCCGATGAAGGACGTGGGAGACTGCGATATGCCTCGGGGAGTTGTCAACTGAGCGTTGATCCGAGGATGTCCGAATGGGGAAACCCGGCCGTGGTTATGTGCGGTCACCTGCCGGTGAATGTATAGCTGGTGTGGAGGTTACGCGGGGAAGTGAAACATCTCAGTACCCGTAGGAAGAGAAAACAATAGTGATTCCGTGAGTAGTGGCGAACGAAAGTGGATGAGTGGCTAAACCGGTCATGTGTGATACCTGTCAGGGGTTGCATGGTCGGGGTTGTGGGGTCTTGTTCGACTGGTCTGACAGTCAGTCGCCCGGTCATGTGTGCTAGCGGAAGTGGTTTGGAATGGCCTGCCGTAGACGGTGAGAGTCCGGTACGTGAAAGCATGTGTGGTTGGGTTACGAGGTGCCCCGAGTAGCAGCGGGCTCGTGGAATCCGCTGTGAATCTGCCGGGACCACCCGGTAAGCCTGAATACTCATTGTGACCGATAGCGGATAGTACCGTGAGGGAATGGTGAAAAGTACCCCGGGAGGGGAGTGAAATAGTACCTGAAACCGTGCGCTTACAATCCGTCAGAGCCGTGCTGCACTGTGTGTGGTGGTGATGGCGTGCCTTTTGAAGAATGAGCCTGCGAGTCAGCGGCACGTCGCGAGGTTAACCCGTGTGGGGTAGTCGTAGCGAAAGCGAATACTAACTAGTGTGTTGAGTGGCGTGTCCTGGACCCGAAGCGGGGTGATCTACCCATGGCCAGTGTGAAGCGACGGTAAGACGTCGTGGAGGCGCGAACCCACTTAGGTTGAAAACTGAGGGGATGAGTTGTGGGTAGGGGTGAAAGGCCAATCAAACTCCGTGATAGCTGGTTCTCCCCGAAATGCATTTAGGTGCAGCGTCGTGTGTTTCTTGCCGGAGGTAGAGCTACTGGTTGGTTTAGCGGGACTATCATCTTAGCGACATCAGCCAAACTCCGAATGCCGGTAAGTGAGAGCGCGGCAGTGAGACTGCGGGGGATAAGCTTCGTAGTCGAGAGGGAAACAGCCCAGATCGCCGGCTAAGGCCCCTAAGGGTGTACTAAGTGGAAAAGGATGTGGGATCGCGAAGACAGCCAGGAGGTTGGCTTAGAAGCAGCCATCCTTGAAAGAGTGCGTAATAGCTCACTGGTCGAGTGGTCCTGCGCCGACAATGTAGTGGGGCTCAAGTACACCGCCGAAGCCGCGGAGCTCGCATTCTGGTTTGGCCAGTGTGTGGGTTGGTAGGGGAGCGTCGTGTGGCCGTTGAAGGTGCGGGGTGACCCAGTGCTGGAGGCTATGCGAGTGAGAATGCAGGCATGAGTAGCGAATGATGAGTGAGAACCTCATCCGCCGGATGACCAAGGGTTCCTGGGTCAAGTTAATCTTCCCAGGGTGAGTCGGGGCCTAAGGCGAGGCCGACAGGCGTAGTCGATGGATAACGGGTTGATATTCCCGTACCCGTGTGTGTGCGATCATGATGAATCGGTGATACTAACCGCCCTGAAGTTTTCTGCCATGGTCTTTGGCTGTGGTGGTTGATGGATGCGTGGGACCTGAGCTGGTAGTAGTCAAGTGATGGGGTGACGCAGGAAGGTAGCCGAGCCACTTAGTGGATTGTGGTGTAAGCGTGTGGCCTGTTGTCCAGGTAAATCCGGGCGACGTGAAAGGTGAGGCGTGATGCGTACCCGTTTGCGGGGATGTCGGTGATCCTATGCTGTCGAGAAAAGCCTCTAGCGAGTGCACATTCGGCCCGTACCCCAAACCGACACAGGTGGTCAGGTAGAGAATACTAAGGCGATCGGGTGAACTGTGGTTAAGGAACTCGGCAAAATGCCCCCGTAACTTCGGGAGAAGGGGGGCCCGTGCTGGTGATAGGGTCTTGCACTCTTGAGCTGGTGTGGGTCGCAGAGAATAGAGGGAAGCGACTGTTTACTAAAAACACAGGTCCGTGCGAAGACGGTAAGTCGATGTATACGGACTGACGCCTGCCCGGTGCTGGAAGGTTAAGAGGACCTGTTAGGACTTTTGTCCGAAGCGGAGAATTTAAGCCCCAGTAAACGGCGGTGGTAACTATAACCATCCTAAGGTAGCGAAATTCCTTGTCGGGTAAGTTCCGACCTGCACGAATGGCGTAACGACTTCCCTGCTGTCTCAACCACAGGCCCGGCGAAATTGCAGTACGAGTAAAGATGCTCGTTACGCGCGGCAGGACGAAAAGACCCCGGGACCTTCACTATAGCTTGGTATTGGTGTTCGGTTCGGTTTGTGTAGGATAGGTGGGAGACTGTGAAGCGGCCACGCCAGTGGTTGTGGAGTCGTTGTTGAAATACCACTCTGATCGTATTGGATATCTGAACCTCGGCCCATGATCTGGGTTAGGGACAGTGCCTGGTGGGTAGTTTAACTGGGGCGGTTGCCTCCCAAAGAGTAACGGAGGCGCCCAAAGGTTCCCTCAGCCTGGTTGGTAATCAGGTGTTGAGTGTAAGTGCACAAGGGAGCTTGACTGTGAGACTGACAGGTCGAGCAGGTACGAAAGTAGGGACTAGTGATCCGGCACCGGCTTGTGGAAGCGGTGTCGCTCAACGGATAAAAGGTACCCCGGGGATAACAGGCTGATCTTCCCCAAGAGTCCATATCGACGGGATGGTTTGGCACCTCGATGTCGGCTCGTCGCATCCTGGGGCTGGAGTTGGTCCCAAGGGTTGGGCTGTTCGCCCATTAAAGCGGCACGCGAGCTGGGTTTAGAACGTCGTGAGACAGTTCGGTCTCTATCCGCCGTGCGCGTTGAAACTTGAGAAAGGCTGACCCTAGTACGAGAGGACCGGGTTGGACATACCTCTGGTGGGCCAGTTGTCACGCCCGTGGCATGGCTGGTTGGCTACGTATGGGAGGGATAACCGCTGAAAGCATCTAAGCGGGAAGCCTGTTTCGAGATGAGGTTTCGTTTGAGGTTCCCTGTAGATTACGGGGTTGATAGGCCGGATCTGGACAGCATGTGAGTGTTGGAGGTGACCGGTACTAATTGGCCGAGCGCTGCATTAAGAGCGTTGTGCTTGATTGTGTTGATTGAAGCGTATGTTGCGTCCACTGTGCAGTGTCTGGAATGGCACGGCATACTGGCCACTGTGGTGGTTGGGTGTGTGTTGTTTCGTGTGTTTTGTCGGTGGTTTTAGCGGTGGGGTCACGCCCGGTCCCTTTCCGAACCCGGAAGCTAAGCCTGCCTGCGCCGATGGTACTGCACCTGGGAGGGTGTGGGAGAGTAGGACGCCGCCGGCATTCATCGTGATATTGAGGAGTGGGAGAACGATCTTCGGATTGTTCTCCCACTCCTCTTTTGTATAGGCGGACAGTTGACGTGACCGGTCGGATGGTCTCTGGCCGTCTCACCCCAGCCGGTTGTCGGAGACCCACCGGGACAGCTGATGACGGTTCGTCTGCTGGGTCTTGCGCAGGACGTGGGAGACATGGGTCTCGACCGTCTTCACCGAGATGAAGAGACGCTCCGCCATCTCCCGGTAGGTGTAGCCACGGGCAAGCAGTCGCATGACCTCCACCTCGCGCGCAGTGAGATCGTCGATCAGCGCAGACTCGGCGTCCTCGACGGGGGAGCCGCTGTCCGGGGGAGCAACGGCAGTGCCGTTGCTGCCGCCCCCGGCACTTCCACCCGCGGCAAAGGCATCGAGTACATAGCCGGCGAGCCTGGGCGAGAAGACGGCGTCCCCGTCGCCGACCCGTCGTACCGCGTCCGCCAGCTCGGCGATGGCGATGCTCTTGGTCACGTACCCCCGGGCCCCACCGCGGATGAGTGCTATCACGTCCACCGGATCGTCGGAGACACTCAACCCCAGGAACCGTGGCCTCTCGGGAGAGTCAGCGAGCAGACTCGTCAGCACCGCCAGCCCACCACCGTCAGGCATGTGTACATCGAGAAGGACCACGTCCGGGTCGGCAGAGCGGATCCCGGCCACAGCGTCGGAGACGGAGCCGGCGTCCCCGACCACGGTGATGTCGGGGACAGCCTCAAGCTCTGCGCGGACTCCCGACCGGACGATCGCATGGTCGTCGACCAGGTAGACGGTGGTCACTGCGTCCCGTGCGGTCACTGGTCCTCCTCCGAAGGAATGTCGAGGCCCAGGGTGACCTCGGTGCCGAAACTACCGGAATCCACGGCGACTCTGCCGCCTACGTCGCGCATCCGACCGATCACGGAGCCCCGCAGTCCGTGCCGGTCCGCCGGGACCGCCTCCGGATCGAAGCCACAGCCACGGTCACGGACGAAGACCTCGACCCGTCCGGCCCCGACTTCGCAGTAGACATTGACCTCGTCACAACCGGAGTGCTTCGCCGCATTGACCATGCACTCCCGTGCGGCCTGCAGCAGCGCCATCAGCGCATCGTCGACCGGGATATCCTCCCCTACGGTCACCGGCCGGATCTGGACGCCGTACACGTCCTCCACCTCCCCCGAGGCGACCCGCAGGCCGCCGAACAGTGTGCCGGTCGAGACGGATTCCCCGGCCCCGAACAGCCATTGCCGCAGCTGCCGTTCCTGGGTGCGCGCGAGTTTCGCGATCTCCGGTTGATCCGACTGCCGCTGGATCACAGTGAGTGTCTGCAGCACCGAGTCGTGGATCCGCGCCGCGATCCGCGCCCGCTCCTCCGTCGCCGCCCGGTCCCGGGCTGCGGCGTCAGCGGTACTCCACAGTTTCAGCCACAGCGGGATGAGCACGATGAGAACACCGACCACCAGGATCACCGCGGCGATGAGGGCCGGGAAGAACGACCCCGACCCAGCACCACCCCAGGTGCGCCACGCCCAGAATCCCAGGCCGGCGGTGATGAGCAGCAGCCCGCCGAGCATGCCCGTCCACTGTGCGGCACCAGGGGAGCGTGCCGCTGTCCGACCGGCGGTGCGCGTAGGTATGGACAGCTGGTCCGGCCCGAAGGTCCGCCACACCATCACTCCGCCACCGAGCACCAGGATGGTGGTCACGCCGACGGTCACCGAGAACCCCACACCCACCACGCACAGCACCAGAGCCAGCGGGACCATCAGCCGGTCGATCGCCCGGGTCGGCCGGGTCACCGCGGCGGCGCGTCCGGCCGACAGCGGATTCGTGGCCTCGGCGACGGTGGGCACCTGCCGCGTGAGGACGCGCAGTGCCACGTAGGCGACCGCACCGATGCCCACGGCGAGGCAGGAGACGACGAAGACGAGGCGCACGGTCGTCGCGGCGACGCCGAGATGCGCACCCAGCCCCGCGCAGACACCGGACAGGACGCGTCCCTCCCGCACCCGGATCAGTTCAGGTGCCGGGGGAGCCTGTCGTTCAGGCACACTGGTGGTGGTCATGGACTCCAGAGTGCCAGCCGAGCACCCGCAGCACATCAGGGACCACCCTGAGAGCGGTTTCCGGGTGAGGAATCAGGGTGCTCCCCGATGTGGTGGAGTAGGTGCCGGACGCAGGATGGGACACATGGACACGTCAGACGACAAGACACAGAACTTCGAGACCCAGGCCCGCCGGATGTGGAGGACCCGGCCGGTCAGACTTCCCCGCTCCCAGTCCCCGAACACCTGGTTCTTCGGTGTGTGTGAGGGCATCGCGGTCCGCTACCAGGTCTCGCCGACCCTGGTCCGCCTGGTGGTCGGCCTCAGCGTCACCCTCGGTGGTCTGGGCCTGTGGTTCTACCTGGTGGCCCTGCTGGTCATGCCGCGCTACGGCGTGCCGCTGTCCCCGGCGGAGGTGCTGCTGAAGAACGAACGCGACCCGCGCTACACCCCCGACCGCGAGGTCGGAGTGCGCACCCTGGTCGTCGGCATCATCCTGCTGGTCCTCGGCGGATTCGGCAGCAGCGGCGTCACCCTCGGCGGTGTCGTCGGCGGCGTGGTCGTCACCGCGGTGGTGTGGTGGCTGCTGCACCAGCGCCTGCCCGTTCCACCCTCGGGGCTCACCACCGCTGTCGCCTCCGGGCAGGACGCCACCTACCGCGGCGTCGATCTCGGGACACTGACCCCGGCGGAGGGGTTCACCCCGCCGCGCACCACCCCGCCCTCCTGGGATCCGCTGGGTACCGCCCCCTTCGCCTGGGACCTGCCGGAACCGCCGGAGCCCACCCCGCCGACCCGACCCCGTCGCAGCGCCTGGCGTCGACTCGGGGGTGTTCTCCTCGGCGTGCTGCTGGCACTGGTGCTGGCCTTCGTCGCCCTGGTCGCCGTGCTCGGATTCGGCGGTGGCCATGTCAAGAACGAGGACACGGACACCACGAGCACGCGTCGGTTCACCGGCTCGACGGTCACGGTGCAGTCCCTGGAACAGGACCGCACGGTGAAGGCCCTGTTCGCCGACGTCGACGTCGACCTGCGGGACCTGGACTTCCCGACCGACCGGGAGGACGCCCGGGTCATCGTCGACAGTCGGTTGAGCAGTGTCGATGTCGTGGTCCCCACCGAGACCGACGGGTCGTCCTACCTGCTGCGGGTGGACTGTGCCGAGGTGGCGGCCAGTGACGTGGACTGCGAACAGCTGGACGGAACCGTCATCCCCTCCGGCACGGAGGACAAGGCCGACGACTCAGACCCGGAGCACACACTCACCGTCGAGGTGCAGTCCACACTGTCGGAGGTCAGGATGCGACAGCGTCAGGCCGGCTGACCCGGTCCAACTGACCGCGCATCCGCTCGAGCAGCGAGGTCAGCTGGTCCACGGCCACGTCGGGGTGCTCGGGGTGCCACTGCACACCGGTGAGCGGGGCGTCCTCGTGGAGGACCGCCTCGACCACCCCGTCGCCGGCGCGGGCGACGACGGTCAGTCCGTCACCGAGCTCTCCGACGGCCTGGTGGTGGGTGCAGCGCACGGGGGACGCAAGGTCGAGGCCGTCGGCGTCGGTCCCGGGGACCGGCACGACCGTGGTGGTGACGAAGGGGTCGGCGCCGGCGTCCCGGTGCCGGCAGTCCGGGGGGAGGTGCTGGACCAGGGTGCCCCCGAAGGAGACGTTGATCAGCTGCAGTCCGCGGCAGATGCCGAGCAGTGGGGTGCGGCGTGCCACGGCGTCCCGGATGACGGCGATCTCGGCGATGTCGGCGGCGGGACGGTGCAGCCCGGCGTCCTCGTAGTCGGCGCCCGCGCCGTAGAGGGTGGGGGTGACGTCCTCCCCGCCCATGACGATGAGCAGGTCGGCGTCCCGGGCCGCGGCGAGGGCGGCATCGGCACCGACCTCGCCCGAGGCGGTGAAGTGGACGCTCCACCCCAGCGCATCGACGGCGGCACGTACCCCGTCATTGAGGACGCTGAGGAGGTCGTGGAACTCGGGCGCATCAGGCCGGGCGGTCAGCGGGTGGAACACCTCGACAGAGGGCACTGAGGGGAGAGCTGTCATGGTCGGTGCTCCTTGGTGGGGTCAGTCGGCGGATGCGTCGGTGGTGTCGGAGGGATAGGCGGTGATCGCCAGGAATCGGATGGGCAGTTCGGTGAGCTCGGTGGGGCCGTGGACGCCTTCGCCGTCGAGGAGGAGGGCGTCGCCGGGCTGCATCCGGTAGTCGGTCTCCTGGTATCGGTAGGTCATGTCACCGTCGAGCATGTAGAGCAGCTCGGTGCCGGGGTGCTGGAAGCGGGGGTAGGTCTCCGAGCGGTTGTTGAGGGTGACGAGGACCGGCTCCAGGTGCGGGCCGGAGGAGGAACCGCCACGGCCCCGGAAGGAGCCGAGGAGTTCGTAGATGTGGTTGTGGCGGGTGCCGCGACCGTCGATGAGTGTCCCCTTGCCGGCCGGGGTGTAGGCCACCGGACGCTCGACCGTGGAGTCCTGGAAGAGTGTGGCGACCGGGACGTCCAGTGCGGCGGCGAGGTGCGCCACCGAGGTCAGTGAGCAGGAGGTCTGGGCGTTCTCGATCTTTGAGAGCATCGCCTTGGACAGGCCCGCCCGCTCCGACAGGGCGGCGACCGACATTCCCCGGGAGGTACGCAGGGCGCGGACCCGGTGGCCGAGGCCCACCTCGATCGAGTGGTCCTCCGCCGCGTTCTGCGGATCGGCGAGCTCGTGGTCCGGGATACCAGGCTGGGGTGTCATGGCAATGATCGTAGCTGTAACCCCGGTAAACCACAGGGGAAGAGGATCAGCGCATCTCGCCGGCACCGATGTACGGGTGCAGGCTGCGGGTGAGATCGCCCTCGGCGAAACGGGACAGGCGGAAGTCCGAGGCCGGGATGTCCGGGTCGGAGGACTCGCCATCGAGCAGGAGGTCGGCGACGAAGTCAGCGACGGCCGGGGCGATCTTGAAACCGTGGCCGGAGAAGCCGACGGCGAGGAAGAGTCCGTCGGTCCCGGAGGGCCCCATGATCGGGTTGTAGTCGGGGGTCGTGTCGTAACAGCCGGCGTAGGTACTGGTCAGTCCGGGGTTCGGCATGTCCGGCAGGCGGTGCATGAGCTTGCCGATGGTCCATTCGATGAAGTCGTCGTCGGCCTTGTTGGGGTAGTTGTCCGGGTCGGCCCAGTGGACGTCGTGGTGGTCTGAGTTGCCGCAGAGGATGTCGCCGTTGGGCTCGCCGGCGAGGTACTGCAGGCTGACGAGGTCGGAGAGCACCGGAACGTGGGGGAGCGGCTCGCCGGGGTCGACGAGCATGAGCTGGGCGCGCTGGGCACGCACCGGGATGTCCAGGCCGATGGTCTCGCCGAGCTGGGCGGCCCAGGCGCCGGTGGCGAGGATGACCTGGCCCGCACCGATGGTGGAGCCGTCGTCGAGGGTGACGCCGGTGACCCGGGCCCCGTCAGCCCCGGACTCCCGGGTGAAGCCGGTGACGGTGGTACCCTGGCGGATCTTCGCACCCTGCTGTCGGGCGACGACGGAGAAGGCCATGCCGAGCATCGGGGCGTCGCCGCGTCCGCCGAGGGGCTCGTAGGCGATCTTCGCGAAGTCGTCGACATGCAGGCCAGGCCATAGCTCGCGGGCCTTGTCGCCGCCGATGAACTCGACGTCGATGCCGAGGCCCTGCTGCATGGCGATGGTGGCTTCGAGGTTGTCGACGTTCTCCTCGCCCACGGCGACCATGTAGCCGCAGTTGCGGAAGCCGCAGTCGTCGCCGAGGATCTCGGGGGCGTCGTGGAAGAACTGTGTGCCCTTCCAACCCATCTTCGCCACCGAGGGGGTGCCGTAGTGGGCGCGGACGACACCGGAGGACTTGCCGGTCATCCCGCCGCAGAGTTGGTCGCGTTCCAGGACGAGGACGCTCTTCTCGCCGCGGGAGGTCAGTCCCCAGGCGATGGCGAGGCCTTCGAGGCCGCCGCCGACGATCACATAGTCGTAGGTGTCTGTGCTGGTTGTGGTGCTTCCGGTGCTCATCTGCTGTTGTCCTGTCTGGAAGTGGCGCGTATGCTGGACCAAGATTCTTGGCGTGAATCCGTGACAACTGAGATGAAACACGAACTGTGTTTCCGGAATGTAACGACAGGAAGAACGCATGCTAACTGATGTGCCTGAAACTGCCCTGACCACCTTCCGTGCCATGTGGGACGACCTCGACCGGATCGGCGTCCACCCGACCGGCACCCGCCGCTACTCCTGGACCGCGGAGGACGCCGCCCTGCGCGGGTGGTTCACCGCCCAGGCGTCCGCCCGGGGGATGGAGGTGCACACCGACGCCAACGGCAATATCCGTGCCTGGTGGGGTGGGCGTCCTGCCGACGGACAGGCCGGGGTCGTCACCGGATCGCACCTCGACTCGGTCGCCGACGGCGGGAAGTGGGACGGTCCGCTCGGCGTCCTGCTCGGTTTCCTCGCCGTCGACGCCCTCGCCGCCGCCGAGGAGCGTGGGGAGTTCACCCGCGCCCGGCCGGTCGGTGTCGTCGACTACATGGACGAGGAGGGGACACGTTTCGGTGTGGCCTGCCTCGGCTCCAAGCTCATGTCCGGTGCGCTGGATCCGGACGCGGCCCGTGCGCTCACCGACGGCGACGGGGTCAGCCTCGCCGCGGCTATGCGTGCCGCCGGGGCGGACCCGGGCCTCATCGGTCGGGACGACGCCGAGATCACCCGCTCCGGGGTCCAGGTCGAGGTGCACATCGAGCAGGGTAAGCAGCTCGTCGGGCTGGAGGCGCCGGTCGGTGTGGCCTCGGCGATCTGGCCGCACGGCCGGTGGTCCTTCACCTTCGTCGGTGTCGCCGACCATGCCGGTACCGCGCGTCTGGTCGACCGGAAGGACGCCGCCCTGCCCTTCGCGTCCACCGTGCTCGCCGCCCGCGCGGTCGCCGAGGAGCTGGATGCCCGCGCCACCTTCGGACGCTTCCATGTCGAACCCGGCGGGCCGAATGTCATCCCGGCACGGGTGGTCGCACTGCTGGATGCGCGCGCCGCGACCGATGACGTGCTCACCGAGATGGTCGACCGGATCGCCGTCGCCGCCCGCGAAGCGGGTCAGGACCATGGCGTGGCGGTGACAGTGGAGCAGGTCTCGCACGCCCCGGTCGTGGAGTTCGATGAGGACCTGCGCGACCTGCACGGCAAGCTCGCCGCCGAAGCGGGGGAGTATCTGCCGGAGGTGCCGACCCAGGCCGGGCATGACTCCGGCATTCTCGCCCCGGTCATGCCCACCTCGATGCTCTTCGTCCGCTCGCCGCACGGCATCTCCCATTCTCCGCTGGAGGACGCCGCGGACGCCGATGTCATCGCCGGTCTGCGCGCGCTCGTCCGGTCGTTGGCGGTACTCGCCGGAGATGATTAACGGGTCCGAAACAACTCGTTGACGGTCCGGAAAAAGGCCCTCCGTAAGTTTCCTAGTGTTCAACGTTAGAAACCACAGGGAACCAAACAAGGAGAACCCCCGAATGACCATCGACGGCACCGCCATCAACTTCCGCTACCTCAGTGAGCCCGACATGATCGAGGCCGGCGTCACCGACATCGCCCGCTGCGTCGACGTCATGGAGGAGACCCTCATCCTGCTCAACAAGGGCGACTACATGATGGCCGGTCTCAACCACAATTCCCACGGTGCGATGATCTCCTTCCCGGAGAAGCCCGGGTTCGAGGGCATGCCCGCCGACGGTCCGGACCGCCGCTTCATGGCGATGCCGGCCTACCTCGGCGGCCGCTTCAACAACACCGGTGTGAAGTGGTACGGCTCCAACGCCGAGAACAAGAAGGACGGACTGCCCCGTTCCATCCACGTCTTCGTCCTCAACGACACCGTCACCGGTGCCCCGAAGGCGATCATGAGTGCCAATGTCCTCTCCGCCGTGCGCACCGGCGCGGTCCCGGGTGTCGGCGTGAAGTACCTGTCCAACCCGGACTCGAAGGTCCTCGCCGTCGTCGGCCCGGGCGTCATGGCCAAGACCAACACGGACGCCATCATGGCGCTGCGTCCCGGCATCGAGACCATCAAGGTCAAGGGTCGTTCCCAGCGCGGTATCGACGGTTTCGCCGCCTACATCAACGAGAAGTACCCGTCCGTGACGGTCGAGGGCTGCGACTCCATTGAGGAGGCCGTGAAGGGCGCGGACATCGTCATGGCGTCCACCACCACCGATGCGGCCGGCCCGTCCGCCTTCCCCTACTTCAAGGAGGAGTGGCTGAAGCCGGGCTGCCTCGTCGCCGCCCCGGCCGCCGCCCGCTTCGACGATGAGTTCCTCTCCGGTAATGCCCGCCTGGTGCTCGACGCCTACGGTCTCTACGAGGCCTGGGAGGAGGAGTACGGCGACCAGGCCTTCGTCCTGCTCGGTATCCCGGGCACCAAGTGGTACGACCTGGCCCGCGAAGGCAAGCTCGACAAGTCCAAGATCGAGGTCGTCGCCGATGTCGCCGAGGGCAAGGCCCCGGGCTGGGACCCTGAGACGGTGACGATCTACTCCGTCGGCGGCATGCCGGTCGAGGACGTCGCCTGGGCGACCGACCTCTACGCCACTGCCGAGGAGAAGAACATCGGACAGGTGCTCAACCTGTGGGAGAAGCCCGAACTGGCGTAGGTTGCCAGCGTAAGTTGCCGGTGTAGGTTGCCACGGTGTTTCGCGAGCCGCCCGGGGACGTCACCGTCCTTTAACCGGGCGGCTCACGTTATGAAACGGCAGGTCATGACAATGAACTCATGACAGCGACCACCACAGACACCGCCCCCGCACCGCCGGCCACCAGCCTGCCCCGCTGGTCCGATACACCACCACCCGTCGACGACACCTCCAGTGAGCAGATGCTCGTCCGTTGCGACGGGGACGCCGGGGCCGGAGACCACTGGCTCCGTGAACTCCGCGCCCGCGGCATCGAACCACTCCAGGTCCGTGTCCGCGCCCCGCGGGTCACCGCCCCGACACTGCTGCGTCCCGGCACCGACCGCGGCCTCACCGGACTACCCCAGCTGCACCGCATGCTCGATACCGCCACCGTCGGCCTGCGTCTGCTGGTCACCGGCACCGAATGGCAGGTCCTCACCGTCACCGCCACCGCACTGGAGGCCGGGATGCTGCGCTCCGAGATCCGGGCCGTCGCCACCGCCCCGGGCATCTCCGGGGACGCCGTCCCACTCATCGTCTTCTGCGCCCACTGTGAGGCGGAAACCCTCTCACCGGCGTCGTCCCCCGGCACCACGGTCCGCTGTGCCGGCTGTGGACGCCTGCTCGACATCCACCCGCACGTCAACAGTTCACGGGCCCGCTACCTGGGGTCCGACGCGACGGCAGGGGCACTGACATGACTGCCGGCCTCCCCACCTCCCGCGTCGCCACGCTCGTCGTCACCGCCGTGGAACGGCCCACTGACCGGGTCCGCGTCCTCCATCTCGCCGCACCGGACGGCGGCGTCCTCCCCGGCTATTCCCCGGGTGCGAACCTGCAGCTCAACGCCGGTGGGAAGTGGAACTCCTACTCCCTGACCGGCCTGGGGGTCGCCCCGTCGGAGTACTGCGTCGGCGTCCTCGACCAGGGTGGCGGGTCGCGCTGGATCCACGGGAATCTCGCCGTCGGCAGCGAGGTCGAGGTCCGCGGCCCGGAGAACGCCTTCGCCCCCGACCTCAGCGGCCGCAGGGTCTTCCTCGTCGCCGGCGGCATCGGCGTCACCCCGATCGTCGCCTACGCCCGCGCCGCCGTCTTCCACGGCTGGGACCTGGAGGTCGTCTACAGCCACTCCGCCCCGGAGGACGCCTTCGCCGCGGAACTCCGCGGGCTCACCGCCACCGGCGGAGGTCGATTCACCGAGGTCAGCCACCGCGACGAGCTCACCGCCGTGCTCACCGACCGTTTCCAACGCCAGCCGTTGGGCACCCGCGCCTACGCCTGCGGACCCGAGGGCATGATCGAGCTCTACCGCAGCGTCGCCGCGAGCCAGGGCTGGCCGGACGAACGGCTGCACTGGGAGCACTTCGGCGTCGCCGACCTGCCGCCCGGCAGTGCCTTCGAGTACCGCGTCGCCGGGGACCCGGACGGGCGGACACGCCGGGTGGAGCCCGGTGTCAGCCTGCTCGACGCTCTTCTCGACGAAGGGCGTCCCGCGCCGTACCTGTGTCGCCAGGGCGTGTGCGGGCAGTGCCGCCTGGAGGTCGTCGCAGCCGTAGATGACCTCGACCATCGCGACCATGTCCTCGATGACGCCGAGCGCGAGGCCGGCGACTGCATTCTCACCTGTGTCTCCCGGGGAACCGGGACCGGAATCCTGGAGGTAACCCTGCCGTGACCACTCAACCGGCCGACCGACTCGCCGCCTTCCCCTGGCCTTTCAGCGACGGTGAACGCACCTTCCGCTACTCCGTCAACGTCGGCGAGGCGCGGCTCCCGCAATCCACCGCCGCCGGCGAGTGGGGACGCCACATCGTCGCCATCGACGAGGACTACCCCGACCTGATCGCCGCGAGGGAGAACGTGCTGCGCGCGGACCCCGGCCGGCTCGCCGTCGCCGACCACATGGGTCCGGCGTGCTGGGACGTCATGCTCTGGCTGATGACGCAGCTCGCCGCCGACCATCCGGACGTCATGCACCTCGACCGGACCGGCGAGGGGACCGGGGCGGGAGAGTACCGCTGGCGTAACGACCTGCTCGACATCGACCGCACCTTCTGCGTCGGCGACGGGACCTCCCTCGGTGAGAACCCGCTGCTGTTCATCGGACGTCAGGTACCCGAGGACCTGCTGCTCGCCACCGAACGGGAGGGGCAGATCTTCCTCGACGCCGGGCTGGTGACCTTCGCCAACGACTGGTCGGTGAAGTTCGACGTCGGCATGAGCTTCGCCGAAATCCACGGGCCGATCCCACGGTTCACCGGCGAGGGGATCACCTCGCGCGCGGAGAAGTTCATGATGATGATGACCGGTGAGCAGACGTTCCGCCGGGTCAACTGGACCTTCTCCGGGATCGGTTCGAAGCGGATGGACGCGTCCCTGGAGACCTACGACCGCTGGGGCTGGGAACCGGCCCGGATCGTGGCGGACAAGGACTGGGGACGCATCCAGCTGCGTATCGAACTCGAGCACTTCGTCCGCCTGCCCGTCACCGGCGCGCACCTGTTCAGTATCCGCACCTGCATGCTCTCGCTCGCGGAGATCGCGACGGTGCCGGAGTGGGCGGAGCAGCTCGCCGACATCGTCGAGGAACTGCCGGCGGATATCGCGACCTACAAGGGTTTCGTGGACTGGCGGGACGAGGCGATGGCGTGGCTGCGCGCCACGGCCGACAGTTGCAGGAACTGATTCAACGTTTACCAACCGGAAACTGACCTGAGACCGCCGGGCAAAAGAAGCGCCATAAGTTTCTCAGTGTTCAACCCAATCCACCAAGGAGAGATCCAGTGTCTGAACCCACCGTCACCACCGTCGACCCGTTCCTCGTCACCAAGGGCTTCCATGAGACCCTGCCCCAGATGCCCGTCGAGGAGTACCCCGGCACCGAGGGCTTCATCGACGACGTCTACCGCGACCCGTCCGAATCCTCGCTGTGGTCCGGCTACTTCAAGCTGAACCACACCGATGCCCCGCTGGACTATCTCTACACCTACAACGAGATGAAGGTCGTCCTGCAGGGCACCTTCCGCCTGGAGAACGTGGACACCGGCCAGGTCGAGTACGCCGGTCCGACCGACGCCATCTTCTTCCCCCGGGGTTCCCGCATCCTGTTCTCCACCGAGGACCCTTTCGCCCTGGCATTCTACGCCCGCTGCGAAGACCTGCCGGAATAGGAGGGTCCCACCGTGCCCGTCCAGATGTCGACGACGACCGTCCCGCGGTTCACCGCAGGTACCGGTTCCGCTGTGTC
This sequence comes from Corynebacterium sp. UD i78, assembly GCF_056280545.1. Classification (NCBI taxonomy): domain Bacteria; kingdom Bacillati; phylum Actinomycetota; class Actinomycetes; order Mycobacteriales; family Corynebacteriaceae; genus Corynebacterium; species Corynebacterium sp. UD i78. The sequence goes on from NZ_JBWCED010000001.1 coordinate 585,422, forward strand.
CGGAACACCCGGGCGTCCCACCGACGCCCGCTACCGCGACCACGAGGTGGAGATCCCCGCCGGGGACTTCACCACCACCGAGGCGGAGCTCCGGGAGCTGTGTGCGACAGCCGTTGTCGGGGACAGGGTGCATCTCACCGGCCCGGAGAAGGAACTGTTCCGGGCCGCCGCCCTGCTGCGGGAGCTGGGTTTCGACGATGCCGAACTCACCCTCACCTGCACCACCCCGGGAAGCCCGTTCACGGACCCGGACCTGCGCCGGGTGAACTGCTGCCACTGCCACACGGTCTCGGTGCACCCCGTCGCCGTCGGCGACCCCGTGGACTGCCCCGGATGTGGTCGCAGCCTCGTCGTCTACCACCACTTCTCCCGCCGTACCGCCAGCTACCTCGCCTTCACACCTGAGGAGGAGTCATGACCCTCTCGATGACCGTCGCCGCCGTCGAACCGGTCACCGCGGACATCCGCCACGTCGTCCTCGTCACCGGTGGGAAGCTCCCGCCCTTCGACGCCGGCAGTCACATCACCGTCCACTGGACCGGCGAGGACGGCACCACCGGTGCCAACGCCTACTCCCTGACCAACGACGGCGCCGGTCCCACCACCTACGAGATCTCGGTCCGTCGTGATCCCGCGGGCGCCGGCGGTTCGCGGTGGGTCCACCGGCTCGAGGTCGGTGAGCGGGTCACCGTGACCCGTCCGCGCAGTCTGTTCCGACGGGTGAACACCGCCACCCGTGAGGTCCTCGTGGCCGGTGGCATCGGCGTGACCCCGATCCTGTCGCATGCCCGCGACGCCGCGCGGTGGGGACGTCCCGTCGACGTCATCTACTCCCACCGCCCTGACGCCGCAGCGCACGCCGAGGAACTCCGTGACCTGTGCGACCGGACCGGCTGCACCTTCACCGAGGTCGGCGCGACGGAGGAGACACAGGCCTCCTTCGACCGCGTCCTGTCCTCCAGTCCGATCGGCACCCACGCCTACATCTGCGGCCCAGGCCCCATGATCGAGACCTTCCGGGCCCGCGCCGCCGGGTACCGGTGGCCGGCGTCCCGGGTGCACTTCGAGGCCTTCGCCGCCCCGGAACTCGACGCCGGCGAACCCTTCGACGTCATCGACGCGGCGTCGGGCCGCAGCATCAGCGTCCCGGCCGGTGTCAGCGCACTGAGTGCACTGGAGGACGCCGGCTACCGCGTCCCCAACATGTGCCGGCAGGGGGTGTGCGGCGAATGCCGCCTCTCCGTCACCGCCGGCGTCCCCGTCCACCGTGACATGGTCCTCACCGACGACGAGCGCGCTGCCGGTACCTCCTGGCTGCCGTGCGTCTCCCGATGTGGGGGCGAGACCCTGGAGGTTGCACTGCCATGACCATCACCGACGGTGTCTACCGTCAGCCGCTGCCGACGTCCCGCGGGGACGCCCTGTCCTCGCTGGCCGGTTTCCCCTTCCCCTTCCCGCACGAGACCTACCGTTACAGCGCCAATGTCGAACCGGCCGGACAGCCGCGCCATTCCGCCGCAGGTCAGTGGGGTGAGACGGTGATCGACATCGACCGTCACTACGCCGCCGAGCTGCGGGAGAAGGACCGCGTGCTCACCGTCGACCCACAGCGCTATGCGGCACTGCCGCGGATGATCTCCGCCGAGTGGGACGCCCTGCTCGCCGTTCTCAATGAACTCTCGTCCGTCTACCCGCACCATTTCACCCTCTCGGGCACCGGCGATGAGAGGCACTGGTCGAACCGGTTGTCCGACCCGCCGGTGGAGCAGGACTTCACCGTCGGCGACACCTCGACCCTGCCGTGCGCCCCGCTGGAGTTCGCCGGACGCCAGGTGCAGGAGGACATCGTCCTGCTCGCCGAGCGTGACGGCATGCTCTGGGGTGACTCGATGGTCGTCACCTTCGCCGCGGACTGGTCACCGGCCTTCGACGCCGGGATGAGTTTCGCGGAGATCCACGGCCCGGTGCCGAGGGTGCACGAGGCCGGGATTGTCGACCGCGCCCAGACGTTCATCATGGGCCTGCAGCCCGGCCAGCGGTTCCGGCGTACCAACTGGACGTTGACCGTCGACGGTCGACTGGACACCGGCACCGAGTCCTACCCGGAGTGGGGACCTGACCGGCTCAGTGTCGTCAACGGTCCGCTTGCCGAGGTCGGTGACCGGGTCTTCCTGCGCGTCGAGGTCCAGCATCTCATCCGGCTGCAGTGGTCGGGCGCGGTGATGTTCCTCATCCGTACTTATCTGGAGCCACTGAGTGCGATCGCCGAGATCCCGGAGTGGGCGCTGCGGGTGCGCGACGTGCTCGCCGAACTGCCCGAGGACATGGCCGGGTACAAGGGCGTCGACCGTACGCGCTGGCCGGCGGTCGAGTGGCTGGAGACCCACGGGGGAGTGGACGCGTCCTCGCGTCCTGCCGTAGGCGACTGAATCCGGTAACTGATATTTAACTCCTGTCACCCACGGGAAACACCGGTCGTACGGACCGGAAATGAACGCCTTTTACCTTGATAACCGACCGTTTCACCGAAACTACAGAGAAACTACAAGGAGCTGACAATGGATGCTGCTTCCGTCGCATGGATCCTGACCGCCACCGCGCTGGTCCTGCTGATGTTCCCCGGCCTCGCCATGCTCTACGGCGGCATGCTGTCCGGCCGGAGCGTCATCAACATGATGATGATGGTGATGAGTTCACTGGCGGTCACCACCGTCGTCTACGTCATCATCGGCCACGGACTGGTGATGGGCGAGTCCCAGGGCGGACTGATCGGTAACCCGCTGGACTTCTCCTTCTACAGTGACCTCGTCGCCGACGACGGGGAGGGGACAACGATCTCCGCGGCCTTCTTCATCCTCTTCGCCGCGATCTCCGTCGCCCTGGTGTCCTCCGGTGCCGCCGGGCGCATGAAGTTCGACGCCTGGATGGGCTTCGCCGCGATCTGGGCCATCGTGGTCTACGGTCCCGTCGCCCACTGGGTCTTCAACCCGGACGGCTGGATGCTCGCCGATCTCGGCCTGCACGACTACGCCGGTGGTACCGCGGTCCACATGAACGCCGGTGCGGCGGGACTGGCGCTGGCCATCTTCCTCGGACGCCGCAACATGGAGAAGAGGGAGAAGCCGCACAACCTCCCGATCATGCTCATCGGTGTCGGCATGCTGGCCATGGGCTGGCTCGGCTTCAACGGTGGTACCGCCGGTGCCGCGGACTTCCTCGCCCAGTACGTGGTCATGACCTCCATCCTGGCCCTGGCCGGCGGCATGCTCGGATTCATCATCATGCAGCGCATCTTCGAGGGCGCGTACACCCTCATGGGGCTGGGCACCGGTGCGATCGCCGGTCTGGTCGCGATCACCCCCAGCGCGGACGCCCTCAACCCGGTCTGTGCGGTCATCGTCGGTGTGCTCGGTTCCGCCGGTGCCTACGGTGCGATCGTGCTGGCCCGGAAGTTCGGCATCGACGATTCGGCCGACGTCTTCGCCGTCCACGGTGTCGCCGGTATGGTCGGCGCGATGTTCGTCGTCTTCGTCGGCGACCCGGACACTCCGGCCGAGCACGCCGGTATCTTCTTCGGCGGCGATCTCGACATGCTCTGGCGTGAACCGGTGGCCATCATCGTCACCGTCGGCTACAGCTTCTGCGCCACCTACGCCATCGCCTGGCTGATGAACAAGGTCCACCCGATCCGTATCACCGCCAAGGACGAGAGCATCGGTATCGACGCCGCCGTCCACGACGAGGTCGCCTACGACAACGAGGCCGACAGCGATGCCGCCGACCGGGAGATCAGCACCGGTACCGACTACACGGTGAGATGACCGCCGTAACCTCCGGGTAATCTGCGGCAGACCTTCCCGAAACGCGTGTTTCCTACTGTTTAACTCCATGAGTGCAGCTGACATTGCGTGGATGTGTACCGCTTTCGCCCTGATGCTCCTGATGTTCCCGGGGCTGGCGATGCTCTACGGAGGAATGCTCAACGGGCGCAGCGTCCTCAACATGATGATGATGGTGATGACCTCACTGGCGGTCACCGTCATCATCTACGTCCTTGTCGGGCACGGGCTGGTCCTGGGTGAATCCGCCGGTGGGGTGGGGATCATCGGCGATCCGGCCAGCTTCTCCTTCTTCAGCACGCTGACCAGCGACGACGGAGCGGGGACAACGGTCACCACGGCCTTCTACACCCTGTTCGCGGCGATCTCGGTGGCCCTGGTCTCCTCCGGCGCGGCCGGGCGCATGAAGTTCGACGCCTGGATGGGCTTCGCGGTGATCTGGGTGCTCGTGGTCTACGCCCCGGTCGCCCACTGGGCCTTCGCCGACGACGGCTGGTTCCGCACCGTCCTCGAGGTCCACGACTACGCCGGCGGTACCCCGGTGCACATGAACGCCGGTGCCGCAGGCCTGGCACTGGCGATCTTCCTCGGACGCCGCGCCGAGCACGACCAGCGTCCCCACAACCTGCCGCTGACACTCATCGGTGTAGGCATGCTCGCTATGGGCTGGATGGGCTTCAACGGCGGTTCGGCCGGCGGGGCCAACTTCGTCGCCGAGTACACCGTGATGACCACGCTGCTCGCTCTGGCCGGCGGCATGATCGGCTACATCGTCATGCAGCGCATCGTCGACGGTTCCTACACGCTGATGGGTCTGGGCACCGGTGCGATCGCCGGACTGGTGGCGATCACCCCGACGGCGGACGCGGTGGACCCGGTCTTCGCGATTCTCGTCGGCGTTGTCGGCGCCGCCGCCGCGTTCGGTGCCGTCCGGCTGGCGCACAGGTTCGGGATCGATGATTCGGCGGACGTCTTCGCCGTCCACGGTGTCGCCGGTATGGCGGCCGCGATGCTCGTGGTGTTCGTCGGTTCACCGGACGCCCCCGCCCACCACACCGGCATCTTCCACGGCGGCGGCTGGGACCTGGTGTGGCGCGAACTCGTCGCCATCGTGGTCACCGTCGGATTCTCGTTCTGTGCGACCTACGCGATCGCCTGGCTGATGGACAAGGTCAGCCCGATCCGCATCACCGCCAAGGACGAGAGCATCGGCATCGACTCTGCCGAGCACGCCGAGCAGGCCTACGACGGGGACGCCGTGCCGGTCACGGAACCGTCCACGGGGCTTCCCACGGAGCTCCCCACGGAGGTGGTGGAACAGATCAGGGAGCTGCTGCGTTCCACATCCACCGGCCGCGACACCGCGTCCCGGCCTATCCCACGTGGAAGGGGATGACACCGAACAGGATGCCGACGGCGAGCATCACCAGGGAAACCACGACGGCCCGCCACAGCACCTTGCGGTGGTGGGCACCCAGGCCGACATTGGCCAGGGAGACGAGCAGGAGGATGGCCGGGACCAGGGGGGACTGCATGTGGACCGGCTGACCGGTGATGGAGGCCTGGGCCATCTGCACCGGCTCGATGCCGTAGTGTGCGGCAGACTCCGACAGCACCGGGAGGACACCGAAGTAGAAGGCGTCGTTCGACATGAAGAACGTGAACGGCATCGACAGCAGACCGGTGATCGGGGCGAGGTAGCCGCCGAGGGAGTCCGGGATGACCGTGGTGATCCACTCGGCCATGGCGTCCACCATGCCGGTACCGGACAGGACGCCGACCAGGCAGGCTGCGGCGAAGACCATGCCGGACACCGCGACGATCGAGCTGGAGTGGGCGACCATCTCGTGGGCCTGGTCCTTGACCTTCGGGAAGTTGACGACCAGGGCGATCGCCGCACCGACCATGAAGACGTAGGCGAGGGGGAAGATGTCCATCACGAGCAGGACCATCACTGCGACGGTGAGGATCAGGTTGAACCAGATCAGCTTCGGACGCAGCGTCTCGCGGTCGGGGTTGAGCATGGTGCCAGCCATCGTGGTCTGGTCGGAGTCTGCGTCATCGCCGCCACCGGAGGCACCGGCCCCGACGGTGGCCGGGACGCCGACCGCGCCGAGACGCTTACGCTCGGCGAGCCCCAGCATCCAGGCGAAGCCGAGACAGACGGCGACGCCGGCGATGAGCGAGGGGATCATCGGCACGAAGACCTCGGAGGGCTCCAGGCCGAGGGCGGCGGCGGCACGGACCGTCGGACCACCCCAGGGCAGGATGTTCATGGTGCCGTTGATGAGGCCGGCGACACAGGTCAGGACAACAGGGCTGATGCCGAGGCGCAGGTAGAGCGGCAGCATGGCGGAGGTGGTGATGATGTAGGTGGTTGAACCGTCGCCGTCGAGGGAGACGGCGCCGGCGAGCACGGCGGTTCCGAGCACGATCTTCGCCGGGTCATTGCCGAGGAGCCGGGTGATGACCCTGATCAACGGGTCGAAGAGTCCGACGTCGATCATGATCCCGAAGAACATGATGGCGAACATCAGCAGCGCTGCAGTGGGTGCCATGTCCTTCACCGCGTCGATGATCATGTCGCCGAGGCCGAGTCCGGCACCGCCGATCAGTCCGAAGACGGTGGGCACCAGGATCAGTGCCAGCATAGGGGTCATCCGCCCGGTCATGATCAACGCCATGAACGTCAGGATCATGAGGAATCCGAGGGCGACGAGGATGCCGTCGGAGGGGGTGTGGCTCAGGTCGTAGCCGGCCTCTGAGGCGTCGGCGGCGAGTGTGAGAAGGCCGGTGGTGGACATCTCTGCTCCTCCTTGAGTGTGTCAGTATGTGTTGCGGGGAATGTCGGCACTCTAAAGTGATCCGCCACACAGCACGACCGTTGTGCGCATTAGTCGGGGTTCTGCGCACACTGGTACTTCTGCGCATTGTGCGCATCGGTGGTGAGGGCGCTAAAATCATCCGGATGCGATACTCCACCCGGGTCCTGCTGCTGCAGTTGGCGACCGTCGTCGCCGTCGTGGCCGTGTGCGCCGGGGCGTTCTCCTGGATGACCTACGACCGGCTGCGGGACGAGGCGGCGAGCTCCGCTGTCGGCATCGCCCGCAGTGTCGCGTCCTCCCCGCAGGTCAGGGAAGAGGTGGACTCCGGTGACGCGCCGTCGGCGGGAAGCGTCCTCCAGTTGTTCGCGCAGGACACCACCGACCGCACCGGTGCGCTGTTTGTCGTGGTCACTGACCGGGACGGCATCCGGCTGGCGCATCCGGATGCTGACCGGATCGGCGAGCAGGTCAGTACCGACCACGAGGCTGCGCTACGCGGAGAGGAGGTGACCGCCTGGGAATCCGGGACGCTCGGCCGCTCCGCCCGGGCGAAGGTCCCGGTCTATGCGCCGGGTACCACGGAACCTGTCGGTGAGGTCAGCGTGGGATTCCGGCAGGCACAGGTCTTCGACGACCTGCCCCGGCTGCTCACCGCCGTCGGTGGTGCGGCAGTGGGAGCGGTCGTGCTCGGGCTCGTCGCCTCGGTGATCATGCGCCGCCGGTGGGAGCGGGTGACCCTCGGACTCCAGCCGGAGGAGCTCACCGAACTGGTCCGCGCACAGTCCGCGGTACTGGAGGGGGTTGACGACGGCGTCCTCTCCCTCGACACCGACGAGGTGGTCCGGGTGCTCAATCCGGCGGCGCAGACACTGCTGCAGGTGCAGGACGCCGTCGGTCGGCCCCTCGCTGACCTCGGCCTGTCGCAGGATGTGGTGCAGCGGCTGCGCGCCGGGGAGCCCTGTGACCAGGTTGTCGTCGGTGAGCGGGTGCTGTATCTGGACGCTCACCCGGTGCGGCGGGACGGCCGACTGCTCGGCGCCGTCATCGTCGTGCGCGACCGGACCGACCTGCTCACCCTCAGCCGACGCCTCGGGTCGGTCCAGGCACTGGGCGGTGCACTACGGGTGCAGCGTCATGAGTTCGCCAACCGGATCCACGTCGCCACCGGACTGCTTGATGCAGGACGCGCCGACGACGCCCGTGAGTTCCTCGGGGAGATGACGGAACGCGGGCCGGTGGACTTCCCGTTGGAGAACGCGCGCCTGCTCACAGAGCCTTTCCTGCAGTCCTTCCTCGGGGCGAAGTCGACCGAGGCCGCCGAACGGGGAGTGGTGCTGCGCATCGGTGAAGAGACTCTGGTCCTCGGTACGATCGCCCCGGTCTCCGCTGTGGAGGACGTCGCGACGGTGCTCGGCAACCTGGTCGACAATGCGGTGACTGCTGCAGTGGCAGGTGACTCTGACGGCGGTGATGCGTGGGTGGAGGTCACCGCCCTGCAGGACGCCGACGGCCTGACCTTCGTCGTCGCGGACTCCGGACCGGGAATGCGGGATGTGGGTGAGGGCGGTGCCACTGGGTCTGACTATGGCTCTGACCCTGATCCCGTCCACGGCCATGGCATCGGCATGACACTGTCCCTTGACCTGGTGAAACGTCGCGGCGGGGAGCTGTGGATCATCGATCCCGGCGGCGACGACGGCGGCGATGGCGGCACAGGTGCGGTATTCGGGGTGCGGTTGCCGCACATCGTGAGTACGGACGACGACAGTGGCGATCCCACGGATGGAACGGAAGAATGACAGCGAAGAAGACCGGCCGGACGCTGCAGGTGCTCGTGGTCGACGACGATTTCCGGGTGGCACAGATTCACGCCGACGTCGTCAGCGCGACCAAGGGCTTCGAGGTTGTGGGTACCGCGCGGACTGTCGGGGAGGCGCGCGAGCTGATCGCCAAGCGTCCGCCGGACCTGCTGCTCGCGGACGTGTATCTGCCCGACGGGAACGGCATCGATCTGGTCCGGGCGTCGGGACTCGATGCTTTTGTCTTGTCCGCCGCCACCGAACCGGCGACCGTCCGCAGTGCGTTGGCTGCCGGGGTGCACGCCTACCTCGTCAAGCCGTTCACCAGGCAGTCCCTGTCTGAACGGTTGGACCGTTTCACCCGGTTCCGTCGGATCGTGGATACCCCGCATGCGCTCAACCAACAGGACATCGACAAGGCGTTGTCACTGATGCACGGGAGTACCCGACCGGCGAGTGCCGGCGGTTCAGCTACGGAGCAGCTCGTCCTCGATGCGCTGGGTGATGAAGAGCGGTCCGCCGCCGAGGTCGCCGAACTGACCGGTGTCTCCCGGGCAACTGCTCAGCGACGCCTGGCCGCGATGGCAGGCCGGGGCGTGGTGACGGTGCGGCTGAAGTACGGGCAGTCCGGACGACCCGAACACCTCTACGCGAGATCCGGGAAACCGGGGTGGTGACGTTTACTCGTTATGGGGAGGATCCTCCGGTTCAGGTTCCTCGGGTTGTGTCTCTGTGTGTTGGCGGAAGTACGGGGCGGTGGGGCCACTGGCGTAGGTGGTGTACGTCTCGCCGTGTGGTCCGGTCCAGTGAACGGTGAGCCCCCGGTCGGGTGAGGCGGCTTTCCAGATGCCGAGGGTCTTGGCCCGGTGGTGTTCGGGGCAGAGGTTCTCGAGGTTGTCGATGCTGGTCGCTCCGTTGCTGGTGGGGTCGGTGTGTGGGGAGTTCTCGATGTGGTCCTTCTCGCAGCGCGTGGCCGGGACGGTGCAGCCGGGGAAACGGCAGTGTCCGTCGCGGGCCTCGGCGGCGAGCTGGACGAGGAGGGGGAACTTGTAGGCGTCGGTGACGGTGAGGTCGCCGGGGTTGTCCGGCAAGGTGCGGACGCGACCGTTGGGGGAGGTGCGGGCGGCGGACTCGAGGCGGTCGGCGCTGTCGACGTCGATCCAGCCGATGTCCGGGCTGTAGGCGGTGCCGGTGCCGTGCACGCCGTCCGTGGTGGTGCGGAAGAGGTTGACCGTCACGGCGAGGCTGTCGGGGTTGTCGCCGAGCAGGTCGAGGAGGACCTGGGCCTTGACCTCGGCGCGGGTCGGCAGCTCCGGTGCGCTCTCGGGATTGTCGTCCCTGATCCTCCGGAGATCGGTGAGGACGGTCTTCGCACGGTCGGTGAGGGCGTTGTCGATGCCGGCGGCCATGGTGGTGTCGCCGCAGGTCAGCGTGAGGACGTTGCCACGACGCGTGAGGTTGGCGGATTCGCGTTCGGCGCGGGCGGTGGCGGTGGTCAGGCCGGGGGCGACGTCGGTGAGGAGGAGGTCGAGGTGGTCGCGCAGGTCGGCGAGGTTGACGGTGCCGGTGCCGGGGTGGTCGTCGAGCCAGTCGGCCAGGGCAGGCTCGACGGCGTTGTCGAGACTGGTGCGCATGTCACTGACGAGAGCGGTGGGCACGGTGGACAGGTGGCGGTGGATGCGGGACCAGATGAGGTCGAGGTGGTCGACGGTCAGTCGCTTGCGTTCTGAGGCGGTGGTGAACAGATCGTTCATGCGTTCTGCTATGTCTGCGGCACGGGTGAAGCGGACGGCATCGGCGCGGGTGCGTCCGCGCCAGGCCAGGGCGGTGGCCGTACGGGCGGACTTGTCGGTGGTGGTGAGTGCGGCGACCAGGCTCATGTCCATGGTGTTCATCAGGGGGATGATGGACGCGGTGATGTGGTCGGAGATCTGTCGGTGGCGGTCTTCGAGGGTGGTGGTCATGGTCGGTGACCCTCCTTTGTTTCACTGGGACAAACGATACATGAGCCTCCGGATGCCGTCAACCACCTGTTCGAATCTGGAGTCCGGCTATGATGCCGGAGTGCCCGGGATGGTGACCGGGATCCTCACCGCCATCGACTCCTTCCCGCAGGTCGCCTTGGTGTTCTCTGCCTGCGACGTCGCCGCCGTATGCATCGAACAGGTCCATCCGTTGGACAGTGTCGTCAGCAGAGGGTTGCCGTGCGAGCTGTCCTGCCAGGTCGAGAGACAGCCGTGGAGGGTGTCGGCAGCCTCCTTGCAGTCCACCGTGCCCTTGACCACGATCACGCGCGTATTCCACCTGTCATCGGCGTAGAGACCGTCGTCCGCCTCGCCGCAGAGCCCTCCGACCTCACGGCTGCCCCCGACGAGATTGCGCTCAGCCGGCGTCCGGCCCGTGGCGCTGAAGTCACCGTCGTCGTAGGTGGACTCCCTGCCCTCGCGCTCGCACGCCATCGCCCGGACGCCGGAGGCCACGCAGGTCGTCCCGGCCGCACTGATCCGCTGGACCGGCCGCAGTACCATCACCGAAGCTGGACCTTCGAGCGTCCAGCTGACCAGCGAACCGGTGGTGTAGTCGGAGACGTCGACGCGAGCAGGAGGACGCCTCCGGCGGCGCCGAGGGTTCTCCGGATCATCGTGGGGTCCTCTCGTGGAAGTTCCGGTGGGAAATCTATCAGGGCATTAGACTTCTCTCCCGCGATCTCCCTTTCTTCTGCGACTCCTTCCACGGCGGATCGCGGATGATCCGGATGAGGTACATGGAGGGGACTCCTATGTCCCGCTGCTCCGACGCGCCTTCGAGCTCTGGGATGACCTCGATCAGGACGCAGACATCGTCCACTACGTCGGCGGGCTCTACGCCGGTGCCCCGGATCCACGACCTGCCGCACGAGAAACTCACCGCTGACCAGGTCCACGACCGCTGGCTACAGAACCGCCTCGCTCCGGGCGAGGTCGCGGTGTTCGAAGAGACCGCCGGGTGCGTCCGCCCGGAGAACACCGTCGAACTGCAGCTGCGTCGCGTGCAGTCCAGGGGTGCTGACCTGCGCTTCGGGGTGACCGTCACCGGACTCGCCCCACGTTCCGGTGGGGGAGTCGAGGTCAGCACCACCGACCGCGTCCTCACTGCAGGAAGCGTGGTCCTCACCGCCGGTGCCCGGGCACCGCAGGCCACGACGACGGCGACGCCACCGACGGTGCGCTCATCCACGGCGTCGACGGCACCACGCGCCACGACATCACGCTGTTCGATCCGGCGAGGTTCTGATCCCCCCGTCGTCACCGCCCGTCCGGCAACTGTGGCACGGTGGTGGGGAACAACAACTGTCGTCCGAGGAGTCCTGTCGTGTCACACCGAGAACGCCGCACCGTCCGTCTGTCCGCCGTCGCCGCCGTCGGTGTACTCGGCGGGGCCCTGCTGCTCGGCGGCTGCGACAACGACGGGACAGGGGTGGAGGACGCCGGCAGCAACGACAACCACGTCGACACCGCGCTGAGCTCGTCGACCCCCGCTGAGGCCCGGGACGACCAGTCAGCCCCGCAGCCGACCGAGGGGCAGGACGTCGCTCCGCAGCCCGCCCCGTCCCAGTCGGACGCCACGCCGGCTCCCGCACCCGCCACTGTCGCCGCCGGCAGCTACCAGGTCCCGATGGGGGAGTACACCCTGCTCTGTGACTTCGTCGACGAGCCCGAGGCCGTGGGTTACGCCTGGGCCTGTGAGGCGCCCGCGCACCTCGGCTGGGGTGCAACCGACGGTGGCGAGGCCAATGCCGTGGCCTACCGTCCCGGCGGCGACCCCGAGGTCTACGCACTGCTCGGCAACTCCGGCATCAGCCCGACCGACCGCCTGCCCGCTGACGGGGTGACCACCGTCGGCGAGCGCTACACCGTGGACGCCACCGCCGGGGACGCCGTCACCGTCACCGACAGCACCACCGGTGCCGCGGTACAGCTCAGCGCGGACGGCTACCAGCAGCTGTGACCGACACCACCGACCGGATCATCACCGGGCTCACGGCATCGGTCGATCCCGCTGTCTTCGCCGTCAACCGTCGGCACGGCGATGATCACGCCGTGAATCTCAGTCTTCTGCGCTGGACCGTGAAGGACGCCACCGCGGGCATGAAACCCGCCGCCCGGCACGAGGTCGGTCTCGCCCTGTGACAGGACGGCGAATCCGCCGCCCGCCTCGCCGTGACCCTGCTGCTCCGGCCGAAGAGCTGCATAGCCGACGATCTGGTCCGGATGTACCGGCAGGTGTCCACCTCCAAGGAACGCGCCTGGCTGCTCAGCTACGTCATCGTGAAGTCTGGCCATGCCGCCGCACTGCGCGACCGGTGGTTCGGGGCCCCGGAACCGGTCATCGCCGCAGGCAGGGACGCCGGGCCACGTGACCTCACGGCGCTCCTCGACCGGATCGAGGCGGAGATGGCGCCCTCCCCCGGAGGTGCTGCAGTGGTCGCAGAACGAGGTCCTGGACCAGATCGGCGTAAACCAGCCCGAACTTCGCGACCGCGCGGTGGCGGTCGGTGAGAAGCTCGGGGTGTTCCGGACCTATCCGACGGCGAAGAACTGTGTCCCGCCGTTCGCGCCGGTGTGGAGCGCCGAGATGGTGGCCCGTCAGCCCTGATCCCCGGACTTGTCCCTGGCCATCCGCTTCGCCATGTTCCGGGTGATGACCTTGTCGTCATACTCGGGGACGAAGGTGGCGAAAACCGCACCGAGGACGAAGACCACCGGTGCCGAGACCGCCATGATCCAGGCGACGGACGCACTGCCGAAGAGCACGGTGAAGTTCGTGACGATGAAGAACAGGGCGGTGCCCAGTCCGAGGAAGGACAGCGCCGGCGCGACGAGCCGCTTCCATGTGGAGACCGTCAGGTCAGGGCGGGTGCGGAACCAGACGACCACGGCCATCGAGACCAGCAGCATGAGGATGACGATGGTGAAGGTCGCCAGCCCGGAGAACCAGGTGAAGATCTCGGTCACCGGGTCCATCCCGACCACGGCGCAGACCGCGGTGAGCAGCAGGATGGTCGCGGTCTGGACGATGGAGGACATGTGCGGCGACCGGTGTGTCAGGTGTACCGCGCGCAGCGCCCGGGGCAGGCCACGCTTGTGCGAGATGGCGTGCTGGTAGCGGGTGAGCACATTGTGGAAGGACAGTACGCAGGCGAAGAGGCTGGTCAGCAGCAGGACGTCGACCACCGGACCCGCCCAGTCGCCCAGGAAGTTCCGGGCGGTGTTCGCGATCATGTTGTCCGGGTCGTTCGTCGCCTCGGCCAGGACATTGTCGGTGCCCCACGCCTGGACCACGGCCCAGCCGGAGATGGTGTAGAAGATGCCGATGACGGCGACGGAGATGTAGGTCGCCCGCGGGATCGTGCGGTCCGGGTCTTTCGCCTCGGAGCGGAAGACGGTGGTCGCCTCGAAGCCGATGAAGCCGGCCATCGCCATCATCAGACCGATGCCCATTGACCCGGAGAACATGTGCTCCGGCAGGAAGGGATCGGCGTTGAGCCCCTCGGCTCCGCCCCTGCCGGTGACGACCACGTCGATGAGGACGACGATGGCGATCTCGGCGATGAGCAGGATGCCCAGGGCCTTCGAGCTCAGCTCGATGTTGCGGTAACCGAGGTAGCCGACCATGCCGGCGACAGCCAGTGAGTACAGCCACCAGGGGAGTTCGACCACCGGGGCGATGAGCGAGGACAGCTGCGCGCCGAGGAAGCCGTAGACCGCGAACTGGATGGCGGTGTAGGTCAGCAGGGCGAGGTACGCCGTGCCCATACCCAGACGGCGTCCGAACGCGGTCTCGACGTAGGAGTAGAATGCGCCCGGCTCATCGATGAACTTCGACATGGTGGTCAGTCCCACCGAGAAGAGGATGAGGATGACGGCGCTGAGGGCGTACATCGCCGGGAACCCGGCACCGTTGCCGATGGACATGCCGATGGGCATGGCACCGCCGATGACGGTCAGGGGTGCTGCAGCGGCGATGACCATGAAGACGATGGAGGCGGTGGACAGGGACCCGGATGTCAGGCCCTGGTCGGACGCCGTGGGTGCGGTGGTTGTCGTGGTGCTCATGGAAAGCTCCTAGTGGACGGTGGCAGGGATGATGGCGGTGGACGGTTCCCGGGCGGCGACGGGGTAGTCGAAGGCGGCAGGACGCAGCGGGGAGTCGCCGGTCACCGCCAGTTCGGCGGCGATACGGCCGTAGACGGGGGCGAACTTCATGCCGTTACCGCTCATGCCGGTGGCGACCGTGACGGAGCCGTCGGTGCCCGGTGCGTGGCTGAGTACCGGTGCGTGGTCGGTGGTGAAACCGTCGTGGTGCAGGGAGATCCGCACCGGGGCGTCGAGCATGTCGTTGAAGAAGGCGGAGGCTCTCTCGGAGAAGACCTGCTGTACGTCTGCCGGGATTTCGCCGGTGCGCAGTTGCCCGAGGTCGTCGGGGGTCGTGCCTTCACCGATGAAGTCCCCGTGGGAGATCTTCACGGAGTAGCCGTCGATCGTCGGTGCGCCGTAGCAGTGCCAGATCTCGCCGTTGTCGCGGACGATGTCGCGCATGAAGATCGGCAGTCTCGACGGCAGGAATCCGGTGATGTCCAGCGGCAGGTACCAGGTCAGCGGGATGCCCTGCACACTGATGTGCCCGGCGAGGTCGGGGAAGAGCTCGGCGGCCCAGGAACCGTTGGCGATGATGACCTTGTCCGCGGTGACCTCACCGCGGTCGGTGCGGATGAGCGTTGTTTCCCCGCCGGGCTCCACGGCCAGCACGCGGGTGTTTTCCCACAGCAGCGCACCGGCGTCGATCGCGAACTGCTGGGCGTAGGCGACGGACAGTTCGGGGCGGATTCCGCCGCCGGCCGGGTCGATGATCGCGGCGTCCGGCGCAGCTCCCGGAGCGGATGCGGCGAAGACCGGGAAGCGTTCGGCGAGCTCCGCGGCGTCCAGCACCTCGTGGTCGAGGCCGAATTCCTCGATGACCTCCATGGTCTGCACCATGGTGGGGAAGTCGGCGGGGCCGACGGAGATAGCGCCGACCGGCAGGAAGATGTCCCGGCCGGAACGTTCGTTCATCTCCAGCCACATCTCACGGGCCTGCTGCACCAGGGGGATGTAGATGCCGCCCTCCTTCAGGGCGACGCGGAACAGCCGCGACTCCCCGGAGTAGGAGCCCTTCGTGTGGACCCGGCCGAAACGTTCGATGCCGAGGACGCTGGCCCCGGGCACCAGTTCGGTGAGCTGCCACAGCGCCATCGATCCGATGGTGCCGCAGCCGATGACGACGTAGTCGTAGTGTGCGGGAGTGGTCATCAGGCCATCTCCGGGGTATCCCACACCGGCAGCACGGTGCCGATGTTCTTTTCGCAGGCACGGCGGTACAGCGTCGTCGCCCAGGCCACGTCCTCGACCGGCATGCCGCCGACGGAGTAGATGACGATGTCGTCGTCGCTGCGCCGACCCACGGCGTTCCCGTTGATGACGTCGGCGATGTCGACGACCTCGCCGGAGGGGAGGGTGCCGGACTTCTCGAGGGCGAGAAACCTGTTGCCGATGATGCCGACGGTCTCGAAGGCGTCGTCGCCGAACTCCTCGTGCCAGCATTCGTAGAGACTGCGGTTGTCGAGGACGAGGCGTCCGGCACCGGAGGCGAGCCACTCCTCGGGGATGTTGACGCAGGAGGGGATGGACACGAACGCGCCGGGGGAGAGCCATGCGGGGTCGAGCTGCGGGTAATTGCCGGAGCCGATCGGGGCGGTGGTGGTGTAGGCGATGACCTGGGAGTCCCGGACCGCCTCCTCGGCGGTGTCGCAGATCTCGATCGTGGTGAACTGCGGCAGGGTCTCGTGGACCCAGGCGATGAAACTGTCGATACCGGCCCGGCTGCGGCCCTTGATCTTCACGGTGTCCAGGGTCGGGACGCCGGCGGCGAAGGCCTGGAGTGCGGTCCTGCCCATGACACCCGGCCCGATGACGGCGGCGACGGTTGCGCCGGGTGTCGCCAGGTGCCGGGCGCCGACACCGGAGACAGCCCCGGTGCGGTAGGAGGAGAGGAGATTGGCGTTCATGACGGCGAGCGGGGCACCGGTGTCGGCGTCGTTGAGGATGAAGGTGTGGATGGAGCGGGGCAGTCCGGACTTCCGGTTCTCGACGTTGGAGCCGTACCACTTGACCCCGGAGGTGTGGAACTCTCCGCCGAGGTAGGCGGGCATGGCCATGAAGCGGCGGTCCGGGCCGTTGAGCGGCATGCGCTCGTGGGGGGACTGTTCGGGGAAGAGGACCATGGCGCCATGGGAGTTGTTGTTGGCGCCGGCCATCCGGTAGTCGCCGGCACCGAGCAGGGAGAACATCTTCTCCATGGTGTCGACGCAGGCGGGCATGTCCTTGACGCCGGCGGCGACCATGTCGGGTTCGGAGAGGTAGCGGGTCTGGAGTGTGGTGGGGAGCGTTACTGTCATGGGTGACAGTCAACCGCCGCTGTGTTTCTGTCCCGTTGCCGCGCGGTGACGTTATTGTACGGACGGAGAAAAACGAGCGATGAAGCGGTCGAGCAGTGCGGTGAGCCGGTCGACATCTCCCTCGGGTGTACCGAAAGCTGCGGTGATCTGCGCCCCCATCAACAGATTCTGCAGGTCATCGACTGCTGCGGTGATGTCTGTGTCTGCGGCGACTTCGCCGTCGGTCACCGCTTCGGCGACGCGGGCGGTGAAGAAGTCACGCCAGGAGCTGAAGCTCGTCGCGAACAGCGCCGCCTCATCCTCGTGGTTCAGCGCACGCTGCCAGAACGCCAGTGCGACCCGGGCCTCCGCCCGACGGACATCATCGAGCGGCATGATCTCGTACGCCAGCGTCCGCAGACCGGCAAGTCCCCGCTCGGTGCTGGACAGGGCGGCGCGGATGTCCGTCGCCTCGACGACGTACCGGTAGGCCTCGGTGATGACCGAGTCCTTGCCGGGGAAGTAGTAGCGCAGCAGCCCGTTGGAGTAGCCGGTGACCTCGGCGATGCGCCGCGTGGTCACTGCATCTATCCCCTCGTCGGCGATCAGTCGCCAGACCGAGCCGATGATCTCGTGGCGTCTCAGGGCATGGTCGACTTTCTTGGGCATGACCACCGACCTTAGCCGACGGCACCCCGCAGACTGACGCCGTCGGTGTCACTGTCATCGGTCCACAGGTACCGCTCGGTGCCGTCGGAGGTCGTGACGTGCGCGTAGCCCTCGTTGCCGACGTCGTCCATGCCCTCCGGGCGGGCGTTGAGCGTTCCTGTCACCGGGGCGAAACCGCCCTCGGTGTCCGCCAGGACGACAGACGCCCCGCCGCAGGTCTCGTCGCACAGCACCGTCAGTTCACCGGAGTCCGCGTCATAGTCACTGGCCATGACGCCGTCCAGTGGCGTGTCGTAGCGTTGCAGCAGATCCGGATCCGCGTCATCCAGCGTCACGAAGAGCACCTCGGCGGTCGCCTCGACGCCCACCGCGAAGGTCGCGGGCGAGGACGCGTCGGAGATCCAGCTGATCGACTCCGGTCCACTGTTCGCGTCGAGGTCCCCGGTGAAGTCGGCGAGGTTCCACTCATCGGTGGCGGTGAGTTCATCTGCATCACCGTCCGGCAGCTCATACCGCAGTACGGAAGGACGCGACACCTCGTCTCCCTCACCGTCACGCTCGGTGGCGACATAGAGTGCCCCGTCCGGCCCCACGGTGACGCCCTCGGCGTCCGGTTCACCGGACCCGTCCGGGTAGCGCAACTGGTAGCTGTCGGTCACGTCGTAGCCGGTATCGGTGGGGGTGAGGACGTAGAGCGTCCCGGTGGCGTTGTTGACCACGTAAGCGGTGCCGTCCTCGGCGAGGTCCACGCCGGACATGTCCTCCGTGTCGAAGTCGTCCGGCATGTCGATGTCCTCGATGGGCAGCGGGTCCGAGGGCCACGATTCGACAGTGTTCGTCAGCCCGGGGGTGGCGGCGTCGGTCTCACTGAAGTCCCCGGAGGTGTCGGGCACCCGCCCCCAGCTCGTGGCGGCGTCCTCGTCCCAGGAGGTCGAGTCGATCTCCACGTCCTCGGTGTCGGTGAGGGTGACGGAATCCTCGGAGCCGAGTCCGAAGTCCGGTTCGGTGTTGACGACGAGGTACCCGCCGGCCTCGATGATGCTGTCATCAGGCAGGGTCAGCGGGTCGTGGTCGTCGTCGGCGAGCCCCCAGCCGGAGACGTCGACCGCCTGGTCGCCGGTGTTCGCCAGCTCCACCCAGTCGCCGGCATCCCCACCGTCGGACCGCACTTCGTTGATGACGACACCGGAATCCCCGGTCCCGTCGTCGGAACTGCAGGCGACGAGGACCGGGGAAAGCAGGGCGGAAATGGCGAGGAGAGCGGCGGCGGTGCGTAGTGGTTTCACATCACCGCAGCCTAGAACGCACAGATCGGCGCATCCTGAGAGTCGGTCGTCAGTCCTCGTAGATGACCCAGTCAGGATTCGGCCGGACGATATTCCCGTTCCCGTCGTACTCGTAGAATCCGCAGCCGTCACCGCGACCTGCCTTGCCCCGGTCGATGCCGCGCTCCTGGAGGAGGTTGTTGAACTTCTTCTGGGACTCGGTGTCGTCCACCCGGTTGCGGCCGATGTTCACGGCGACGTTGAAGCCGACGATGTCGTAGGTCTCGAACGGGCCCTTCGGGGCACCGGTGGAGACCTTCCAGTCCTCGTCGATGACATGGGGGTTGGCGACCTCGTTGGCGTAGAGGTCACCGGCGGCGTTCAGCCACGGGATGAGCAGGCTGTTCAGCAGGTAGCCCGGGGTCTCCTTGTGGACCGGGAAGGGCTGCAGGTTGATCTCCCGGGCGAACTCGACGGTGCGGTCGAAGACGGCGGGATCGGTCTTCGGGGTGGCCATGACCTCACCGGTGTTGGAGCGCCACACCATGTTCGCGAAGTGGAGGGCCAGGAAGCGGTCGGCGCGACCGGTGGCGTCCGCGAAATCGGAGGGACGCAGCGAGGAGGAGTTGGTCAGCAGGATGGCCGGGTCCTTCACAGCCTTGCCGACGTTGCCCCAGACCTCCCGCTTGAGGTCGAGGTTCTCCGGGACGGCTTCGATGACGACGTCGGCGTCCCCGACGGCCCCGGCGATGTCGGTGGAGGTGGTGATGCGGCCGACGGCCTCATCGAACTTCTCGGCGGTGTAGTCCGACAGGTCCTTGGCGTAGTGGCCGCGCATCCACTCCCAGCGGTCGGGGAGCTTGTCGAGGAGCTCCTGCCTGATGTCGTAGGCGACGACATTCTTTCCTGCGTAGGCGGCCTGCATGACGATCTGGGAACCGAGGACGCCGGTCCCCAGCACGGTGACATTCTGAATTTCGCTCATGACAGCGACAATACTCCTGAATTAGGATTCAGAGATGGGTCAGAACCTGACGACCGTCTTCCCCAGTGCGTGCCCGTTCTCCACTGCGGCGACCGCGTCGGCGGCACGGGGGAAGGGGAAGGACGCCGAGATGTGCGGCGTGAACGTGCCGTCGGCGATGAACCCGGCGAGTTCGGAGAATACGGCGCGGCTGCGCCGGCGGGTCACGCCACCGCCGACGGACGGGTCGGCGACACTGCGGACCGGACCGGCGGTCATCCCGAGTGCGTCGAGGAGGACCTCACCACCGACGAGGTCGATGACGGCGTCCACCGGTCCGGCCTCGTTCACCTGCGACACCCAGTCGTCCCCGGCGGCGACATGGGTCGCGCCGAGAGACTCGACGAATTCGTGCTTGTCCACGCCGGCGACACCGGTGACCTTCATGCCGAGAGCGCGCGCGAGCTGCACCGCACAGTGCCCGACTCCGCCGCCGGCGCCGAGGACCAGCACTGTGCCACCGGTCTCCAGGCCGTCGTGGTGCAGTTCGTTGAGGATGTCCCAGGCTGTTCCGGCGGCCACCGGGATGCAGGCGGCCTGCGCAGGGGTGACCCCCTCGGGCACCGGGGTCACCCCGACACCGTCGAGGTAGACTTTCTCGGCGAAGGAACCGGTGCCCGAGACGGTGTTGCCGAACACGGCCATTCCCGGGGCGATGCCGGTCACAGGGTCTGCCGCGAGCACGAGGCCGGCGGCCTCACGACCCATCGCCATGGGGAAACGCACCGGGAAGCTGCCCTGCCGTTCCCCGGACCGGACCTTGATGTCCGCGGGGTTCACCGAGGTGACGGTGGTCGCGATGAGTACGCTGCCGTCGGGCACGGTGGCAGGGTCGGGAGCCGGGACGTCGAGGAAACCGGCGACGTCAGGTCCGCCGTAACTGCCGAAACCGAAGATTCGCATGCCCCCCAGATTAACCGGTGCCGTCGTTAGGATCGGAGTGGTGTCTGCTCAAACCGCTGAATCTCCGCTGTCCGGCGTCCGCGTCGTGACCCTCGCCCCGAATCTCCCCGGACCGGTCGCCGCACACCGCCTGGTCAGGCTGGGCGCGACTGTCACCAAGGTCGAGTCGCCGGCGGGTGATCCGCTGGCCTTCGCGTCCCCCGACTACTACCGTCTGCTCGCCGTCGGGCAGGAGGTGCGGACGCTCGATCTCAAGGACGCTGCGGGACGCGATGCGCTGGAGAACCTGCTGGCGGACGCCGATCTGCTGATCACCTCGTCGCGTCCCAGGGCATTGGAGAAACTGGGTCTGGCCTGGAAGGAACTGCACACCCGGCACCCGCTGCTGAGCCAGGTCGCGGTGGTCGGTCACGCCGGTGCAGGCGCCGACCGGCCCGGCCACGACCTGACCTACCAGGCGGAGGCGGGAACACTGGCCCCGCCGACGATGCCGGTGATCCCCGTCGCCGACCTGGCCGGTGCCGAGCGGGTGGTGGGGGACGCCACGGCGCTGCTGTTCCAGGCGTCCCGCACCGGAACCGGCGGCTACCGTGAGGTGGCCCTGGCGGAGGTTGTCGAGGATGCCGCGACGTCGGTGAGGACCGGCCTGTGCGGCCCGGGGACACCACTGGGTGGCGGTCTGCCGACCTACGGCATCTACCGTGCCGCAGACGACGGGTGGATCGCCCTGGCGGCGATCGAGCCGCATTTCATCGTTCGGCTGGGGGAGGAGCTCGGTGTCGATCCGATGGACCGTGGTGCGCTGGCGGAGGCGTTCCTCCGGCGCAGTCGGGACGCGTGGGCACGGTGGGCCGCCGAGCGTGACCTGCCCCTGGTTACTGTGCGGCAGGCTCCCCGGCGGTGATGTCGGAGGTCATGTAGCCGGTCTCCGGCTCAGCCTCGGTGGCTGCAGCGGACTCGCCGGCGGAAGTCTCCGGGACGCCGCCACCGGTGTAGCCGGACTCCGGGGTGACGTCGGTGACGTGCGCGGAGTCGCTGTCCTTCTGGTGCGGCGGGGAACATGCCGTGATACCCAGTGCCAGAACGGCGGCGGCGGAAAGGGCAGCGGTACGGCTGATGCGGATCATCTGAACGTCTCCTGGTTCATCGGTGCAGTCATGGAACGTCTCGTCACTTCGGCACCATCTTAAATGGTCGGTGCCCGGGAACAGAACGCGCATACCCGTTCGGGTGTGCAGGCCGGGTTACACTCGAACGATGGATTCACGCGACAACTACCCCGACCGTGACCGGCCGCAGCCGCCGGACTACCGGCGTCTGCCGGAGGGCGCACCGACGGAGCAGTTCGGATACCGGCAGCCGTACCAGGGTCAGCAGTATCAGGAACCCGCGTACCAGCAGCCCGAGCCCCCGCAGAAGCCGCGCCGCAACAGCACCGGTGTGTGGATCTCGGTCATCCTGCTGCTCGCCGCGCTGATCGCGCTGCTGTTCTTCATTCTCTGGCTCAACAACCGTGACGATGACAGCTCCGGGACCACGGTGACCCGGACCGTCGAGGAGACCACCCCGGAGCAGACGACCCCGGCCCCGGAGCCGGACGAGGGCAACGACAACGGTTCTGACCCTGGTGTCCAGATCCCCAGTGAGCTGCCCAGCCAGGAGGATCTCGAAGACTGGGGTAACCAGCTCGGCGACGATTTCGACGACTTCCTCAACGATCTCGAAAACCGTTTCGGGAACTGAGCCGGAGGTCGTTGAGGGGGGTACAAAGGGATGGCATGAAGATCAACATCGCAGCCATCCCCCTGCCGGAGACCGCCGCAGCCCTGGAGGCGGAGGGGGCGGTCATCGTCGACGACATCGCCGATGCCGACGCCTTCCTGTGCGTCGCCATGAGCCCGGACAGGTTCCCCGATCTGCCGGAGCGGGTGAAGTGGGTGCAGCTCTGCCAGGCGGGGATCGAGGGTTTCCTCGACGCCGGCGTCGTCACCACCGGTCCGTCCGGTGACCGCCGCTGGTCCAATGCCTCGGGGATCTACGGCCGCCAGGTCGCCGAGGCCGCCGTCGGCCTGCTTCTCTCGGTGACGCACATGCACGTCCGCATCGCCCGTGAGAAGACCTGGAGTGTCTGGCGGGAGGTGGACAAGGGGACCCGCTGGCTGGCGGGGTCCACCGTGCTCATCGTCGGCGCCGGCGGTATCGGACGCCATCTCATCGACATGCTCACACCTTTCGGCGTGGAGTTCATCGCCGTCAGCCATTCCGGACGCCCGGTCGACGGCGCCCGTCAGACCGTCGCCTTCGACCGGCTGGGGGAGGTCCTCCCGGAAGCCGACCACATCATCCTCTCCGCCCCGCTCACCGATGACACCCGTGGTCTCATCGACGCGGACGCCCTGGCGTCCTGCCGTCGTGGCGTGACGCTGGTCAACGTCGCGCGGGGCCCGGTCGTCGTCACCGACGATCTGGTGGACGCCCTGAACTCCGGCCAGGTCTCCGGGGCGGGACTGGACGTCACCGATCCCGAGCCGCTGCCGGACGGGCATCCGCTGTGGGACATGGACAACGTCACCGTCACCACGCATTCCGCCAACACCGTTTCCTCGATGGACCGCCAGCTCGCGAAGCCCGTCGTGGAGAACTACCGGGCCTTCCTGGCGGGGGAGCGGATGCCCACCGAACTCGACGTGGACGCCGCTTACTGACTCCCGACCGCACCGGCGTACCGGCGTGCCATGAGCCGCTGGGCAGCCAGCGCCACCGGCCCACCGAGTCGGGTGAGCCAGTGCGCGGGCCGGGAGAACGCCGAGACGGTGACCACTACGTCGCCCGCGTCCGTCAGATCGATCCGGAAACTCTCCTCACCCTCCTCCAGGTGCCCCGGCAGGGTGCCGTAGACGAGGAGGGTGTGTTCGGGCCCGGAGTCCCGGACGAGGATGCGGCATGGCGAACTCAGTGACCGGAGGCCGAGCGGACGGATGGTGACCACCCCGTCGACGGTGAACGGGCCGGTGAGCGGGGCACCGGCGGCCCGGTGCGCCCGGCCCGACAGCAGTGCCGAGACACACCGTGCGTAGGCGTCCTCCCCGTGTCCGACGACACGACGGTGACTGAATGTGCTGTACGTGCGGGATCCGGCTTTTCCGGGCATAGGTACCTCCTGTGGCGTGGACAGTCTAGACTGCGGAGTCATGAGCTTTCTCCGTAAAACCACTGTCCTTGGTGCGCTGGCACTCACCGCGACCGCCGTCTCCCCGGCAGTCGCCGGCGCCACCACCACCCACGGCGGAGCGCCCATCATCATCGCCGCCGACAACGGTGCCGAAGGTATGTGCACCCTGAACTCGGTCGTCCAGAAGGGCGACGACTACTACGGCATCACTGCCGGTCACTGCCTCGATCCGGAGGAGTTCGGCGGTCAGCCCGTCAAGGTCACCACCGAAAACGGTGAGCTTCTGGCGGACGCCGACGACATCACCGCCGGCGGTCGCCTCCTCGACGGCGGCGCGAACTACCTCGAGCCGGATGCGGGCCTGAATGACTTCGGCTGGTTCCGTCTCGACGAGTCCGTCGACCCGGACGTCAACGGTATCTCCAGCACCGCGGACACCGGCATCCCGCTGCTCGATCCGCTGCTCACCGGTCAGCGCATCGAGACCGGTGCCCCGGTCCCGGTGACCCAGAACCTCGTCGGCGGCATCGTCTGCAAGGACGGCGCCAAGACCGGCCGCACCTGTGGTCCGGTCATCTCCGTGAACACGCAGAGCCAGGAGGTCTTCGCGGCCATCCCGGCCATCGCCGGTGACTCGGGCAGCCCGCTCTACGTCCTCGGCCCGGACGGCAGGACCCATGTCGTCGGCACCCTGTCGAACGGCTCCCCGGTGCTGTTCAACGTCTTCGACGGGACGCAGAACCACCTGGACCGCGTGGGTGCCTGAATGTCATAGCGACACCGCAGCGCACTGCCAGGAACCTGCCAGGGACGGCTCGTAGATTCAGTGGTGTCCCCGAGAGAGACGGGATGAAACGGAATCGGAAGGAATCTTCTATACGGCAGCTGCGCATTCTCCTCTTGAAACGTCAGCAGAACACCCCCGGCCATGTCAGGTGCCGGGGGCGTTCTGTGTCTGCGGGTAGACTCAGGTGTCACCTGTTCACCTGACCTCTACCATCCGGGGAGACCCGGAGGAACCGGACATGTTGTGACCACTTCACCTGACACCGGAACGACCACTTCTGCCGGGGAGGAGGTGAAGGACGAGAAGAGAGGCCCGGATCCGCTGATCCTGTGGACCTCGGCAGGGTTCATCGTCGTCTTCGTCGCCGTATGCATCCTCTTCAGTGAGGGTGCGCGTGACGTCTTCGGCACGATCTCCGACTGGTTGATGACCAACCTCAACTGGATGTACATCGGCGGCGTCACTCTGGCGATGATCTTCCTGCTCGTCCTCGCCGTCAGCCACTTCGGCCGGATGCGCCTGGGGCCGGACGGCGAGGGACCCGAGTACTCCCTCAAGAGCTGGTTCGCGATGCTCTTCGCCGGTGGCCTGGGAAGTGTCCTCATGTTCTGGGGTGTGGCGGAGCCGATCAACCACGCGGTCAACGTGCCCATGCAGAACGAGGAGCCGATGTCCCATGAGGCCGTCAACCAGGCCATGGGCTTCACGATGTACCACTTCGGCATCCACATGTGGGTGATCTTCGCCCTGCCCGGCCTCGCCCTCGGCTATTTCATCTACAAGCGCAACCTGCCGCCGCGGGTCTCCTCGGCGTTCGCACCCGTCCTCGGCGGCGCGATCTACGCCTGGCCCGGCAAGCTCATCGACGCCCTCGCCATCATCGGCACCGTCTTCGGTATCGCCGTGTCCCTGGGGCTCGGCGTCCTCCAGATAGAGTCCGGCCTGGGCACTGTCTTCGGTATCGAGGGCTCCACACTGCTGCTGGTGGGGATCATCGTGGTCATCGTCGCGGCGTCCTGCTGGTCGGTCGCCGCGGGCCTGGACAAGGGCATCAAGAACCTCTCGAACATCAACATCATCATGGCCGTGGTCCTCATGGTCTTCGTCCTCGTCGCCGGCCCGACGCTCCTGCTGCTGCGTGGCACCCTGGACACTGCTTCGCTCTACGCCGAGTGGCTGCCCCGCCTGATGTTCTGGTCGGACTCCGACGAGATCACCACCGAAGGTTGGCAGGGCACCTGGACGGTCTTCTACTGGGCGTGGACGATCTGCTGGTCGCCCTTCATCGGCATGTTCGTCGCCCGCATCTCCAAGGGACGCACAGTCCGTGAGTTCGTCGGCGGTGTGCTGGCCCTGCCCGCCCTGTTCATCCTCATCTGGTTCTCCGTCTTCGGGTTCGCCGGCATCAACGCCGAGCGCAACAACCCCGGCAGCGTCTCCGGACCCGTGGTGGAGGACGGGGACGCGGCGTCCTCACTGTTCATCCTCCTGGACACCCTGCCCTGGACGACAGTAGTCAGTGGCTTCGCTCTGGTGGTCGTGGCGATCTTCTTCGTCACCTCGATCGACTCCGCCGCACTGGTCACCGACATGTTCGCCGTCGGTGAGGAGAATGTCACGCCGACCTGGCAACGCGTCCTGTGGGCGGTCTCCATCGGCGCCGTCGCCGCGGCGATCCTCATCATGTCGCCGGATGCCGGTATCGAGGCTCTGCAGGAGATATCGATCATCATCGGCCTGCCGTTCTTCCTCATGTTCTTCGTGATGATGTACTCGATCCTCAAGGGCATGAACGCCGACTACCACGCCCGCCCCGAACCACGGACGCGGCAGTGGGACAGGACGCACACCCCGGAGGATCTGGAGGCGAACGAGCGCAAACCTGCTCCCGGTTACGACAACGCGGGCCATGAGCTGCCCACCGCGTCATACGACGCCGACGGCAACCTCATCATCCCCGGAAACATCATCGTGGCCGGCGATCTCGGCGTGGTCGGGGAGGTCGAGGACGCCGACCCCGGGGACTATGAGGAACTCAATTAGAGTCGGATGTCACGGGGAGCAGTGACCCCGGTTACACTATGCAGATATAACAATTCGTCTTGTGACAAGGAGAACAACATGGTTCAGCGTGTAGGTGTCATCGGAGCCGGCCAGATGGGCGGTGGCATCGCCGAGGTCGCCGCCAGGTCCGGCAGCGACGTCCTGGTGTGGGAGGCCAAGCAGGAGTTCCTGGACTTCGGCAAGGCCAAGATCGAGAAGTCTCTCGCCAAGGCCGTCGAACGCGGCAAGCTCTCCGAGGAGGACCGGGACGCCGCCCTCGGACGCCTCACCTTCACCACCGACCTCGAGGACTTCGCCGACCGTGAGCTGGTCATGGAGGCGATCATCGAGAACGAGGACATCAAGAAGGACGTCTTCTCCAAGCTCGACGCCATCGTGACGGACAAGACCGCGCCGCTGTGCTCGAACACCTCCTCGCTGCCGATCCAGACCATCGCCTCGGCCACCGAGAACCCGGGTCGCGTCATCGGTCTGCACTTCTTCAATCCGGTGCCGGTCCTCAAGCTCGTGGAGGTCATCCCGGCCCTCACCACCACCGACGAGACCGTCGGGACCGCCCGCACCTACGCCACCGAGGTGCTCGGCAAGACCGCGATCCTCGCGAAGGACCGTTCCGGCTTCATCGTGAACTTCCTCCTGGTGCCCTACCTGCTCTCCGCCATCCGCATGGTCGAGCAGGGTGTGGCCACCAAGGAGGACATCGACACCGGCATGAAGCTCGGTGCGTCCCACCCGATGGGCCCGCTGACCCTCGCCGACATGGTCGGCCTGGACACCTGTGCCTTCATCGCCGACGTCATGCACGAGGAGTACGGCGACCCGTCCTACGCCTGCCCGCCGCTGCTGCGCCGTATGGTTCAGGCCGGCCAGCTCGGCCGCAAGTCCGGCAAGGGCTTCTACGACTACAGCGCGTAGTTCGGAAGTTGGCCCCGTTCACTTCTGTTTCGGCAGTGGAAACGGGTGCATGCTGCAGACTTCTCCGGTACAAGTGGAGGTAGTCCGCGTCGCCGACGCGGTCATCGCAACACAACCCTGAAGGAGTTGGTCAGCATGTCCGGAATCGACGATCTGAAGAACAAGGCCGAGGATCTGGCCGGCAAGGCCAAGGAGGCCCTCGGTAACGCCTCCGACAACGAGTCCCTCAAGGACGAGGGCAAGGCCGACCAGGTCAAGTCCGACGCCAAGCAGAAGGGCGAGGAGCTCAAGGACAAGGCCACCGACGCCGCCAACAAGTTCATCGGCAGCGCCAAGGACGACTAGTTCCGGCTAGTCTGCAGCTTCCACCGGACCCCCGTCGACGACAGGTTCATCCTCGTCATCGACGGGGGTTCCGTCATGGAAGCCGAAGCTGCGCAGCCGCTTCCGGTCCGCGGCCGAGGAACTGGCGGTCAGGCGCAGCAGCTCCGCGTAGATACCTCCGGAAGTCGCCAGTTCGGCAGGGGAGCCGATCTCCCCGACATGACCGCCGTCGAGGGTGACGATCGTGTCGACCGTGGCGATGGTCGACAGCCGGTGGGCGATGACCAGCGTAGTGCGTCCCACCATCAGTTCCTCCAGCCCCGCCTGGACGGCCTGCTCGGCTCGGGTGTCGAGGGCGGAGGTCGCCTCGTCGAGGACGAGGATGGGGGCGTCCTTCAGCATGGCGCGGGCGACGGCGATGCGCTGCTTCTGTCCACCGGACAGCCGTAGGCCGCGCTCGCCGATGACGGTGTCGTAGCCGTCGCTGAACCTGGTGATGAAGACGTCGGCATTGGCCCGCCGGGCGACGTCGAGGATCTCCTCGTCAGTGGCGTCGGGTCGTCCGTAGGCGATGTTCTCCCGGATCGTGCCGGAGAACAGCGACGGTTCCTGGAAGACCACGCCGACCATGCTGCGCAGCTGCGCGGCGGTGAGGTCCGCACTGTCATGACCGTTGATGCGCAGTGAACCGGCGGTCGGCCGGTACAGTCCGAGCAGCAGGTTGACCAGGGTGGACTTTCCGCCACCGGACTCGCCGACCAGGGCGACCTTCTCGTTGTGGTGGGCGTTGAACGAGACCTTGTGGATCACCTCGTCCTCCGGGGCGTCCGAGTCGTAGCCGAAGGACACCCTGTCGAAGTCGATGACCGGGGCGTCCGGCGAGATCGAGGGAAGCGGTTCGACCGGCGGCAGTGGCTCCACGAGGTCGGCTCCCCGCGGGGATGCGGCGTCGAGCAGAACGGCGTCCGCGGTGGGCTCGGGGATCTCGTCCATCGCTGCGAAGTAGTCGCGGGATCCTCCGGCGGCCTTCTGCGCCGAATCGACCATCCAGCTCATCATGGACGCCGGGCCACGGATCGTTGCGACCAGCTGGACGAGCAGCACCATGTCGCCGAGGCTGAAGTGACCGTGCAGGGTGCGGATGAAGAGTACCAGGTAGATGGCCAGGAAGATGACGTTCATACCGCCGGTGCGGATCGCGTCCATCAGATGCCACCAGCGCGACTGTGCCTTCGTGAGATCGACGGTCTCGGCGAAGTGCTCCTGGAATCCCCGGAGTTCGCGCCGCTCGGTGACGAAGGACTTCACGACCTTGACCTGGCCGATGACCTCGGCGAAGCGGCCCTGGGCGGTGTCGATGTGGCGGTTCTTCTCCTTCTCCCACACCATCCAGCGCTTGCTGGTCAGGGCGGTGAGCCACAGGTACAGCGGGAAGACGATGAGGAGCAGCAGGGTGAGTGGCCAGTAGTACCAGGAGGTCACCGCGAGCACGAGTATCACGGTGAGCATCATCGAGAAGAAGTTGTTCGCGAAGCTCTGGATGAACTGGGTCAGGCCGAGGATCGAGCGGTCGAGCCGGGAGATGACGGTACCGGTGACCTGCCTGTCGAAGTAGGTCTGCGGCAGGGAGAGCAGTTTGGCGAAGTACCGGTCGGACAGCAGCTGACGCATCTTCAGTGCCATGACGTCGCCGAACCAGCCGCCGATGTTGTGCACGACGGTGAAGGTCAGCTCGGCGGCGAACAGCGCCAGGGCGATGAAGATGACGACGGTGACGGCGTCATCCATGTCGCGCAGCCCGTTGACGGCGTCGACGATGACGTCGGTCGCCGCCTTGATGAGGAAGGGGGCCGCCAGGTTCAGCAGCGCGGTGGCGGTGGACGTCACGATGACCATGACGTAGTAGGGCCAGAGTTGGCGGGTCGAGCGGAGTATTCGGGTCAGACTGTTCACAGGTCTCCGGGGACGGGTCCGCCACCGTGAAGGTCGGCGGCGGCGATACGGTCAAGTGCTTCGTCGAGAATGGCCCTGGAGGTTCCGAAGTTCAACCGAGCATGCCCTGCCCCGACCGGACCGAAGTCGGTGCCCTCGTTGAAGGCGACCTTGGCCAGCGTCCGGAGACGTTCGGCCGGCCGGGTGACGGTGCCGTTCCCGTCACGCAGCCGGTCAACCCCGGAGAGGTCGAGCCAGGCGAGGAAGGTCGCCTCCTGCTGCGGTAGCCGGATGCCGGGGAGCACCTCGGGCAGCCGCTGTGCGAGGTGCTCCCAGTTCGCGGCGAGGTAGTCGACCTCCTCGACGAGCCAGTCGTAGCCTCCGGTGTAGGCGGCGGTGGCGGCCTTCAACCCGATGGTGGAGGCCTCACCGGTGAGCAGGTTGGACAGACGGCCGATGATCTTGGCGTCCTCCGGGTTCGACGCGATGATCTGCGCGCACTTCAGCCCGGCGGTGTTCCAGCCCTTGGAGGTGGCGGTGACCGTGACGGTGTTCGCCGCAGCGGTCTCCGAGACTGTGGCGGTGGGGATGTGGTTGCCGGAGTAGACCAGCGGGGCGTGGATTTCGTCGGAGATGACGCGCACATGGTGGGCGGCTGCGAGGTCGGAGACCGTGCTCAGCTCCTCTGCGGTGAACGCACGGCCCAGCGGATTGAACGGGTTGCACAGGATCATGGAACCGACGCCGTGCGGGTTGGACGCGGATGTGAAGGCCTGTTCCAGGGCTTCGAGGTCGAAACCGTTCTCGCCCATCGGCACGTAGACGGCCGGACGCCGGGTCGCCTGCGGAACTTTCTGGAACGGAGGATAGGCGGGCATCGGGATGACGATGGTCGACCCCTCCTCGGTGAGCGCCTCGATCGCCACCATGACGCCCTTGACGACGTCGGGGCAGTAGGTGACGTTTGCGGGGTCGATCGTCCAGCCGTGGCGGGCCTGGGAGAAGGAGGCCAGTGCCTCGGCGAGTTCGCGGGACGCTGCACCCATTTCCGGGTAGCCGAAGTACTCACGGTCGACGGCGTCCTTCACAGCCGCGGCGACGGCGGGGCAGGTCTCGAAGTCTGTTTCGGCGACCCACAGTGGCAGGACGGAAGGGTCGTATTTCGTCCATTTCATCGTGCTGCGGGAGCGGAGGGTGTCCAGGGAAGGGAAGGTGAGAGACATAGTGACCAGTCTATGTGCAGTGGGGGCAGGGGAGAGGAGCGGGCATCGGCGGCGATGCTAAAAATCATACGCGTTCGAACACTTGTATTGTTTTCGGTCAAGATGTATCATCGGTGACAGACGCCCGACACCTCACCACACCGCTCTCCACCACCCCGCCCACACTCTGCTCATGATCCCCAGGGGGACACCATGACCACCGTCACCACTACTATCACCACCACCAAACGACACGCCGTCCACGAGATGGCATTCAACGCCCTGTTCGACAAGATCACCGACGACATCACCACCGGCGACGGCGCACTGCTCGCCCTGACCCGCGACTGCATCAACGACCCGGACGGCACACTGACCACCCGACGACCCACCCCCGACCACCGCCGGGACCCTGACGCACCCGCCGGCTGGGCGATCCTGACCAACCCCGACCTGCTGTCGACAGCGAAAACCGCAGCGAACCTCATCGACCTGTCCCTGGCCGCGGCCGTGACCCCCGACGGGACCGACGAGATCCGCCGCACCACCGCCACCATCGCCCGCCGCCTCGGTGTCACCCGCGGCAGAGCCCTGGCCTACTGCGAAGTCGGCACGATGCTCACCCGCCTGCCCGCCACCTGTTCCGCCGTGGCCTGCGGCGCGTTCAGCCTCGACCTGCTGCGCATCATCGCCGACGTGACCTGCTGTGTCGCCACCACCTACCTGGATGCCGTCGACACCGGCATCGCCGCCCTGCTCACCCCCACCCGACCCGACCAGGTCATCCCCGGACCCGTGATCCTGCGCCGGAGTGTCACCGCCATTGTCGGCACCTGTCAGCCCACCGCCCTACCGGTCGACCCCGAAGACCAGGACGTGCCACCACCGGCACTGCAGACAGACTTCAGCATCGACACCCGCAACGACGACTACACCGTCTTCCACATCACCGTCCCCGCCGACGAAGGCCTCGGAGTCACCCGCATCGTCGACGCCGTCGCCGACGCCCACCACTGCTCGCGGGCCACCGCGTTCACCGAACTGTGTCACGGCGCCGTCGGCGACGTGACAGTCACCCTGAACTGCTACCGCAACATCGACACCGGCCACACCCACCTGGAGAACCGGTGGCTGTCCGGCATCGCTACCGACCGGTGGATCCGACGGGTCACCCACCTGACCGTGCCGTCACACTCGGCCCACGATGCCCGGTTCGCCACCGACAACCAGCGTGCCCTGCTCGCCGGTATCGACGGCACCTGCCGGGCACCGGGGTGTGAGAACCCCGCAGCCACCGCCGATGCCGACCACGTCCACCGCTACGACAGTGAGCACCCCGACAACCAGGACACGCCCCGCACCGATACCGGGAAGATGCAGTCACTGTGCCGGGGCTGCCACAACGACAAGACCCGCGGTCTGCTGGACTTCACCCGGCATCCCGACGGCACCGCCTCGGTCACCAGTATCGATGACGGGCACACCGTCACCACCGTGCCGACCGGGCCGATGGCCACGGCGATCACGACCTTCGACCAGTCCCTGGCCCGCAAAGTCGCCGCCCGGGCCGAACATAACGAAGCCCGCGAACAGTGGAGAGCGACCACCCGCACGGCACTCGAGAAGGTTCCGTTCTGAGCCGGCTAGACCGTGATCAACGTCCTGATCGACCGGTAGGGATCTTTGGCCTCAGTATCAGACTCACCGAGGAGACTGAACACCCGCGACGACCGCTGATCACCGAACGGTTCCCACCCGGGCTCCTCACCACGGGCGAAAGACAGCACCGAGGAGCGGTAGCGCGCGCCGAGGTCGGTGAGTCTCTCCTGTGTGCCTGGGCCACAGGTGGATTCCACGAGCTTGCGACCGACATCCAGCGTCCCGAAGAGCATCGGCAGCTCGCCGCAGTGCTGCGCGTCGATCCGTTCGCCCTGCCACTGTCCACCGCGGAACTCGCACGACCACACCCGGTCACCCGGCATCGCCTCCAGCAGCGCCGAGGCCCACCGGCGGATCATCGTGTCGCCGACCGTCCGACCCATCGGACGGTCAACATCGACATACCGACACCACCCCGCCAGCTTCCGTCGTGGCACCCCGAGCAGCCGCATTCCCGGCACCATCACCCACGACGGCAGGCCCAGTCGCGCGACCATCCGGTCGAGTTGCATCACCCCGGGGAAGCGGATGAACTCGTCCTCCATCGTCGAAACCATGAGCGGCACCTCCCTCAGCTCGTCGAGGTCGACGGGCCCCGGTCCCAGTGCGCAGTCTGTTGAGTAGATCAGCGACATCCGCCGGTACGCCCGCGTGCACCGTGCCGTACTCAGCCGGCTCACCCTCTCCCGTGTCAGCCGCGACCCCAGACAGAGACACGCGACCGCGCGGCGCACCGACCATCCGACTCGTGGCAGGATCCGCGGCAGACCAGGGGAGAGGACCATTGCGCGGTGGAACAGGTCATCTGCCCGCCGGTCGGTGAGCAGTTTCATCACCAGTCCACCACCGGCGGACTGCCCGACGAGGGTGACATTCGAGGCGTCCCCGCCGACCTGCGACACGGCGTCCTGAATCCACCGCAGCTGATGGACCAGGTCATCGACGCCGCGGAAGGACCCGGGCTCGTCCTCACAGAGGGGCAGAAAGCCCTCCAGGCACATCCGGTAGTTCAATGTCACGACCACGCACCCCGCTGCGGCCAACGTCGAACCGTCGTACCAGCCGTCGTCGCCGTGTCCCTCCTCGTAGCGTCCGCCGTGGATCCACGCGATCACCGGCAGATCCCCTTCCGGCGAGGCGTCCTGCGGGGCGAAGACCGAGACGGTGGTGGGAAGGCGCAGGTCGCGGCGCTCCCGGGCGTCCGCGCAGGACAGCACCCCGTCCCATGGTTCCGGCGGCTCCGGCTCGCCGAAATGGTGCGTGTGAGCCACCGGCACCGCGCGGAACACGGACACCCCGTCACGCGAGGATCCGGACACACGGCCGTACGGGGTGGTGAACTGAGGAGGGAGGGGCTGTGTCATGGCGACCACTCTAGGGGCCCCGGTTACGCTGGGGCGTATGAATCCGCTGCTCGAACCCTCCGTGCTTGACCATGAACTCCCTGACTTCGCCGCGATCGACGTCGCCGACCTGGTCCCCACCTTCCGGACCGCCCTCGACGACCATGACGCCGAGATTGCCGCGATCACCGCCCTCTCTGACGCCCCCACCTGGGAGAACACGATGGATGCGCTCGAGGTGTCCGGCCAGATGCTGCAGCGCGTCCTGGCGATCATCT
This sequence comes from Corynebacterium sp. UD i78, assembly GCF_056280545.1. Taxonomy (NCBI): domain Bacteria; kingdom Bacillati; phylum Actinomycetota; class Actinomycetes; order Mycobacteriales; family Corynebacteriaceae; genus Corynebacterium; species Corynebacterium sp. UD i78. The sequence continues at coordinate 619,874 of NZ_JBWCED010000001.1, forward strand.
TCAACTACGCCGGCACCGACGCCACTGACGAGGTCATCGCTGTCGAGGAGACAGTCGCCCCGGAGCTCTCCGCCCACTGGACCCGCATCCTGCTCAACCGGGATCTCTACGAGCGCGTGCAGGCCATGCCCGCGCAGCCGGAGGGCAGTGAGAATGAGGCGCTGCTGGCGCACTGGCTGCGGACTTTGCGTCGCGGCGGTGCGGACCTGGACGACGCCGGACGCGAGGAACTGTCCACCATCGACACCCGGCTCGCCGAACTGTCCACCCGGTTCGGCCGCAACCTCATGACCTCCACCGCCGACCGTGCGGTGCTGGTCACCGACGAGCAGCGGCTCACCGGGCTCAGCGCGGCGAAGAAGGCCCAGCTCCGGGAGGACGCCGCCTCCGAAGGGAAGGAAGGGTGGCTGATCCGCCTGGGTCTGCCCAGCGTGCAGCCGATCCTCGAGGATCTGGCGGATGCCGACCTGCGCCGCGAGGTCGCCGCGGCGTCGCGGGCGCGCGGCACCGGCAACAACAGTGACATCGTTCTCGAGACCGCGCGGCTGCGGGCCCGCCGGGCGGAGTTGCTCGGGTTCGCGAGCCATGCGGACTTCGTCATCGCCGAGGAGACCGCCCGGACCGTTGAGGCGGTAGACGACCTGCTGGACACGGTGACGCCCGCTGCAGTGGACAACGCCCACGGCGAGTACAAGCGTGCCCTGGACCTTGCACACGTCAACGGTGAGGACGTCTGTGACCTGGGCGAGTCTGACTGGCCGTACTGGGCGGGGAAGCTGCGGGCCGAGGATCTCGCGGTGGACACCGCCGAACTGAAGAAGTACTTTCCACTGTCGCAGGTGCTCCGCGACGGTGTGTTCTTCGCCGCGGAACGGCTCTACGGGATCCGGGTGACTCCGCGCACGGATCTTGTCGGCTACCACCCCGATGTGCAGGTCTGGGAGGTGGCTGAAGCGGACGGTACCGCGATCGGCCTGCTGCTCACCGACCTTTTCGCCCGGTCCACGAAGCGTGGTGGGGCGTGGATGAGCAGCTTCGTCGACCAGAACAACCTCATCGGGCAGAACCCGGTCGTCGTCAATGTGCTCAACATCGCGAAGCCTGCCGAGGGGGAGGAGGCGCTGCTCAGCCTCGACGAGGTCACCACCCTCTTCCACGAGTTCGGCCACGGCCTGCACGGGCTGCTCTCCGATGTCCGGTACCCGAGCCTGTCCGGCACGAATGTGCCGCGTGACTTCGTGGAGTTCCCCAGCCAGATCAACGAGAACTGGGCGCTGGAGCCGGAGGTGCTGGCGAACTACGCCCGCCATGTCGACACCGGTGAGCAGCTGTCGCCGGAGCTCGTCGCCGCGGTGACCGCCGAGGCCCGGTGGGGGCAGGGCTTCGCGACGACGGAGTACCTCGCAGCCTGCCGGGTCGACCTGGCCTGGCACCGGCTGACCACCGCGCAGGCCGGGCAGGTGACCGATGTGGCGGAGTTCGAGCGACAGGCGCTGGAGGATGCCGGGCTCGCGGTACCGGGACTGGCACCGCGCTATTCGTCGACGTACTTCAACCACATATTCGCCGGCGGTTACTCCGCGGACTACTGGAGCTACCTGTGGGCCGAGGTCCTTGACGCCGACGGATTCCAGGGTTTCGTCGACACCGATGCGGCGGGAACTGAACACCCGGATGCCGATGACGTCCGTTTCGCCGGTGACCGGTTCCGTCGGATGATCCTGTCCCGCGGCGCGACAATCGACTACGACGACGCCTTCTGGATGTTCCGTGGTCAGCAACGCAGTGTGGAGCCGTTGCTGCGTCGTCGGGGACTGTCGGGTTCGCGGGGCTGACCGGGTAGGATCAGCCGGGTGACGGACGGATTCGAACAGTGGGTGGTCAGCCTGCCGGTGTGGTTCCAGACGCCGCTGGTCCTGGTGGCGTTGGCCCTGGTGGCGCTGGCGGTCGCCGCAGCTCTGCTGTGGGTCCTGTTCCGCGTCCTGCCACGGGATGACTCCGAGCACCGGGTGTTCGGGGAACACGGGGGAGGAGGTGACGCGGAGTGAAGCAGCATTCACGGGTGCGACAAGCTCTTGTACTCCTTATTATTTTCCTTGTAATAGTTTGGTTGGCAACTGTAATTTTCTGATATCAGTTCCGTGATTTTCCCCCACGGCCGCCTTTCGACCGGTATGTTCACATACCGTTGGATAATTAATGTGTCACGAGCCACACTCAGACACTGAATGTAAGGAGAGACATGCAGGAGTACTCCTCGGAGGCCTTGTACACGATCGGTGAGAACGAGACCTGTCTGACCGTGCTGCGGGAGAACACCCGCCGCCGTCCGCAGACGGTCCTCTACAGCCGGCCCCGGAAGTTCGAGTGGGTCGACGTGCGCGCCGACGAATTCCTCCGCGAGGTGTACGGCGTGGCCAAGGGCCTCATCGCCAACGGCGTCGGGCAGGGGGACCGCGTCGTCCTCATGTCGGACACCCGCTACGAGTGGAACCTCTTCGACTTCGCGATCATGGCCGCCGGCGCCGTGTCCGTGCCGGTCTACCCCTCGTCGTCCACGTCGCAGTGCGAGTGGATCGTCGAGGACTCCGGAGCGACGATCGGCATCGCCGAGAAGTCCGGCCACGCCACCCGGCTGAACACCTTCGTCCATGCGTCCGCACCGGCCGAGGGCGCGCACCTGGACCGGGTGCTTTCGATCACCGACGGCGCCGTCGAGACCCTCATCGCCGAAGGCAAGGACATCTCCGACGACGAGATCGAGGCCCGTATCGCCGCGACGAAGTCCTCCGACGTCGCCTCGCTCGTCTACACCTCCGGTACCACCGGCCGGCCCAAGGGCTGCCGTCTGCTGCACTCGAACTGGCTCGGCGAGGCACGTGCCATTCTCACCAACCCCATCGGCGGCATCGCCGTCGAAGGCAACCGTGCACTGACCTTCCTGCCGCTGGCCCACGTCCTTGCCCGCGCCGTGTCCCTCGCCGTCACCCTCGGCGGCGCGTCCCAGTCCCACTGGTCCGAGATGTCCACCCTCGTCCCGGAGTTCTCCCGCGCCGAGCCGCACGTTATCCTCGGTGTCCCCCGCGTCTTCGAGAAGGTGCACGCCGGTGTGAAGTCCAAAGCCGTCGACGGCGGCGGCATCGGAGCGAAGATCTTCCCGCTCGCCGAGAAGACCGCCGTGGAGTACTCCAAGGCCCTGGACGGCGGACAGGGCCCCGGTGTGCTGCTCAAGGCCAGGCGCGCACTGTTCGACAAGCTCGTCTACGGCAAGGTCCGCGCCGCCCTGGGAGGCTCCCTGCAGTACTGCATTTCCGGCGGTTCCGCGCTGAACCCGGAGCTCATGCACTTCTTCCGGGGCATCGGCGTGCGGATCTACGAGGGCTACGGCATGACCGAGACCACCGCGGCCATCGCGGTGAACTTCGAGCCGGACAACATCATCGGCACCGTCGGCAGGCCTGTCGGCGGGAACACCGTCCGCATCGCCGAGGACGGCGAGATCCTCATGAAGGGCACCGTCGTCTTCGACGGCTACTGGAACAACGAGGAGGCGACGAAGGACAGCTTCGACGAGGAAGGCTTCCTCAGGTCCGGTGACCTCGGCGCGCTGCTGCCCACCGGCCACCTGAAGATCACCGGCCGTAAGAAGGAGATCATCGTCACCGCCGGCGGCAAGAACATCTCCCCGGGGCCACTCGAGGACATCCTCCGGTCCGCCCCGCTGATCTCCCAGGCCATGGTCGTCGGCGACGACCAGAAGTTCGTCGGCTGCCTCATCACCCTCGACGAGGAGGCCCTCCCCGCCTGGAAGAAGCGTAACAACGTCCCGGAGAACACCGGCGTCCCCGAACTGGCGAAGAACCCGGTGCTGCGTGCCGAGATCCAGGACGCCATCAACGAGGCGAACGAGACCGTGTCCCATGCCGAGGGGATCAAGAAGTTCCGCATCTGCGCCCGTGACTTCACCGAGGAAGACGGTGAGATGACCCCGTCGATGAAGGTCAAGCGCTTCGTGGTCTCCCAGCACTTCGCCGACGACATCGCCTGGATCTACAACTCCCACTGACACACCTTTCACACGCGTCCCACCCCGGCCCCGCCTCCCGGTGCCGGGGTGTCCGCTGTCCTATGGTTGTCACGTTCGATCACCGGCAGGACCCCGACGAGAGGAGACCGACGTGCATGATGCCGCGCGCCTGCGTCTCCGCGACCTCACCCAGGGGGTGTACGACATCGGCGACGAGATCGCGGAAGGCATCGACAACGTCGCGGCAGCCATGACGGACTGGGACACAGAACTCGTCGACGACTGCATTCACGAGCTGTCCGATGCCGTCGAGCAGGGTCGCGGCGAGGTCCGCCAGTACCTCGCGGAGATCAACGGACTGCGCCAGGCGTTCGTCTCCGGCGTGAACTCCGGGACCCTCTCGGCGTCTCTGTCGGCCCCGGAGGGCAACTACTTCCACCCGGGGCGAACCCTCTCCTTCCTCCACCCGCACCAGGACCCGCCGCCGGCACCGTCGGTCGCGCCGACCAGCCCGGTCGTCAGCACCGCCACGCTGCGGATGGCGCTGCGTCGGAGAAACACCGAGCTTGCCGCGGATCTCGCCGAGCTGGCGGAGTGGGTCGTCGCGCAGACCAGGGAGGCGGTCGAGTACCAGAGCGTGCTGCTGCCGCAGTCCTTCGCCCGGTCGTGGACGCAGACCCGCGAGACCGTCGCAGCCTGGAAGCGTGAGGTGGTCGGCGACCACCCCGTCCTCGTCGCCGAGATGCGCGGCGAGGCCCCGCCGGAGTTCCTCGCTGAGCGTGCCCGGGTCGAGCGGGTCCTGGCCAGGGTCCGGGCCCGGCGTCGGCGCTCCGCGGCCGGGTGAGTACCCTCGACCCCCGTGGACACCGGCCTGTACATTCACGTCCCGTTCTGCACCACCCGCTGCGGATACTGTGACTTCAACACCTACACCCCCGGCGAGGACGGCACCTCGTCAGTCGGGACGTACCTCGACGCCCTGGAGGCCGAGCTTGACCGGGCCGCCGCGGAGTGGGACCGGCCGGGACCGCCGTCCACTGTCTTCCTCGGCGGTGGAACACCGTCGCTGCTGGGGGCGGACGGTCTGACCCGCGTCCTGGGTGCGGTACGACGCAGCCTCGGCCTGGCGCCCGGTGCGGAGGTCACCACCGAATCGAATCCGGAATCGACCTCCCCGGAGTTCTTCACCGCCCTGCTTGACGCGGGGTACACCCGGATCTCGCTGGGCATGCAGTCGGCGTCCGCCCATGTCCTCAAGGTGCTGGAACGCAACCACACCCCGGGCCGGGCGACCGCCGCGGCGACCGAGGCCCTGACCGCCGGATTCGACCACGTCAACCTCGACCTCATCTACGGCACCCCGACCGAGACCGACGATGACCTGCGACGCAGTATCGACGCCGCCCTGTCGACCGGAGTGGACCACATCTCCGCCTACTCGCTCATCGTCGAGGACGGGACCGCGATGGCACGCAAGGTACGCAAGGGACAGCTCCCCGCCCCGGACGAGGACGTCTACGCCGACCGCTACGAGATGATCGACGCCGCCCTGCAGGACGCGGGCCTGGGCTGGTACGAGGTCTCCAACTGGTCGAGGCCGGGGCGGGGAGTGCCGGCACAACCTCGTCTACTGGCGTGGCGGGCAGTGGTGGGGAGCCGGCCCCGGCGCCCACGGTTGCGTCCGGCTGCACGGCCGGAACGGCATCACCCGCCTGGTCAATGCGAAACTGCCGCGCCGTTACGCCGAGGCCCTGGCGTCCGGCAACTCCCCGGTGGTCAAGACAGAACCGCTCAGTGAGGCCGACGTGCACACCGAACGCATCATGACCGGCCTCCGGTTGGCTGAGGGACTGCCGGACGAGATGGTCGCCCACGCGCCCCAGGCCGTCGCCCGGCACGTCGGGTTCGGTCTGCTGGAGCAGGTCGACGGACGGACGCGGTTGACCGGTGCGGGGCGCCTGCTGGCCGACGGCATCATCACCGACATCCTCGTCGAAGAGGACGACTGAGACGACTAGACTGTCGGGCATGGCGAAAGTGAGCACGGCGGATCAACGGCGCAGCGAGGTCCTGCGGGCCATCGTCGCCGACTTCATCTCCACCCAGGAACCGGTGGGGTCGAAGGCGCTGGTGGACAGGCACAGCCTCGGGGTCTCCTCGGCGACGGTACGCAATGACATGGCGGTGCTGGAGTCCGAGGGGTTCATCACCCAGCAGCACACCAGCTCGGGACGGATCCCCACCGAGAAGGCCTACCGGGTCTTCGTCGACGGCATCCACCGGATCAAGCCGCTGAGCCCGCCGGAGCGCCGGGCCGTCCTCAGTTTCCTCGAGGACGGGGTGGACATGGAGGACGTGCTGCGCCGCAGTGTGCAGCTGCTCGCCCAACTCACCCGCCAGGTCGCTGTCGCCCAGCTGCCCGACCTGCGGCGTGGCAGGGTCAAGCACTGCGAGGTCGTGCAGCTCGCGGACACCCGTCTGCTGCTCGTGCTCATCACGGACACCGGGCAGGTCGACCAGCGCAACGTAGACCTGGCGACCGCCCTGTCGGCCGAGGACCTGCCGCGGCTGCGGGATCTCATCAACAGCACACTCGTAGGTCACACCCTCGACGACGCCTCCGCGGAGATCGCCGCGATGGCCGCCGGCGATGACCCGCGCGTTCCCGCCGGACTGCAGGACGCCGCCCTGACCTGTGCCGCTGTCCTGGTGGACACCCTGCTCAACCGGCCGAATGACCGGCTGGTCATCGCCGGAACGCCGAATATCGTGCGGGTCGGGGAGCTCGAGGGCGTCCTCGATGCACTGGAAGAGCAGGTCGTGGTGCTGCGGCTGCTGTCCGGCGTCCGCGACCTCGGTGACCTCAGCGTCAACGTCACCATCGGTGAGGAGAACGCGACCGCCGAACTGCAGTCTGCGACGGTGGTCTCGACCGGGTACGGGTCGCGCGAGGCGGTGCTCGGCGCCATGGGTGTGTTGGGGCCGACGTACCTGGACTACCCTGGGACAATCAGTTCGGTGCATGCGGTCGCCCACTATGTGAGCAGGATTCTGGCGGGGGAGTAGAATGCCTGCCGAGAACCACAACTGAGAACGTAAAGGAAGCAGTATTCCCTTGGCTCGTGACTACTACGCCGTCCTCGGTGTCGAGCATGACGCGACGGACGCCGAGATCAAGAAGGCCTACCGTCGACTCGCCCGCAAGTACCACCCGGACGTGAACCCCTCCGAGGAAGCCGCGGAGAAGTTCCGCGAGGCGTCCGTCGCGCAGGAAGTCCTGACCGACCCCGAGAAGCGACGCATCGTCGACGCCGGCGGAGACCCCCAGGACCCCGGCTACGGCCGCGGCGCCCCCGGTGGCTTCGGCGGTGGTGGCTTCGGTGACATCTTCGACGCCTTCTTCGGCGGCGGAGCGACCGGCGGCGGACCCCGGGCCTCCCGCGTGCGTCCCGGCAATGACGCGCTGCTGCGCATGGAGCTCACGCTGGAGGAGTGCTTCAGCGGCGTCCAGCGTGAGGTTACGGTGGACACCGCCGTGCTCTGCGACGTCTGCGACGGTACCGGCTCGAAGACGAAGGCCGACCCGGACACCTGCCCGACCTGTCAGGGGCAGGGTCAGGTCATGGAGGTCCAACAGTCCATCCTCGGCCGCGTCCAGGTGGCGCGGGCCTGCCCACGGTGCCAGGGCACCGGCGAGATCATCCCGGACCCGTGTGAGGAGTGCGCCGGCGACGGCCGGGTCAAGGCCCGCCGCGACATCCCGGTGAACATCCCCGCCGGTATCCGCGACGGCATGCGCATCCGCATGTCCGGCAAGGGTGAGGTCGGCCCCGGCGGTGGACCCGCCGGCGACCTCTACGTCGAGGTCCATGTCGCCGAGCACCCGTGCTTCGTGCGCGAGGACGATGACCTGCACGTCACCGTCCACGTCCCGATGGTGGACGCCGCCCTGGGCACCAGTGTCGACGTGGAGATGCTGGACGGGTCGACCTCCACGGTCGCCGTCGACCCCGGCACCCAGCCGGAGGCCGTGGTCCGCGTCAAGGGTGCCGGTATGCCGCATCTGCGCCGGGATGGACACGGGCACCTCATCGCGCATGTCGATGTCACGGTGCCCACCGACCTCGACAAGCGCTCCCGTGAGCTCCTCGAGGAACTGCAGAACCGGTCCGGCGAGACCGCCGGGGTGCGTACCACCGAGAATGAGCGGGCCGGTGGCCTGTTCTCCCGGCTGCGCGGGAAGTTCGGCAGGTAACCGTGACTGATCCCGTCTTCCTCGTCCCGGACCTCGCCGACCAGCTGGAACGGGTCGGGGAGGCAGGACAGTTCACACTGCCCGCCGCCGAGGCGAAGCACGCCGCCGTCAAGCGGATCCGCACCGGGGAACCGGTGGTGCTCACAGACGGGAACGGTCTGGGGGTCAGCGCCGCCTTCGGTACCGCGGACACTGTGGCAGGCGTCGGTGTGTTGCCGGCCCGGTCGCCGCGGCCGCGGGTAACCGTGGTGCAGGCGATCCCGAAGTCCGAGCGTTCCGAACTTGCCGTCGACCTGGCGGTGCAGGCGGGGGCGGACCGGATCATCCCGTGGCAGTCCGACCGTTGCATCGCGAAGTGGGACGGCAAACCCGGTAAAGCCGAGAAGGCCCGGGCGAAGTGGGAGGCTGTGGCCGTCTCCGCGATGAAGCAGTCCCGTCGGCTCGACGGGGCACATGTCGGTGACCTGCTCACCGATATCGACGATCTGGCGGACGTGCTGGCCGACCGGCCGTGGCCGGAGCCGGTCGAGAGCATCCTGACTCTGGTCCTGCACGAGGAGGCGGCCACCCCGCTGGCGCAGCTGGACCTCGACGTCGACGAGATCGTCCTCGTCATCGGGCCCGAGGGCGGCGTCTCGCCGCGTGAGGCGGAGATCGGGCAGCCGGTCGTCCTGGGGCCGGAAGTGTACCGGACCGCCAGTGCCGCCGCCGTCGCCCTCGGCGCGATCGGAGTGCTCACCACGCGGTGGGCACGATAGACTGCAACAGTCAGAGAAAGTACACAGGAGAAATGTGAAGCAACCACCGAGGCGTATCGCCTCCACCACGGTCGAACTCGACCCGGACACCGCACAGGCCGTCGCCGGCACCGCCGACGAGAATCTGCGCATCATCGAGGACCATGTCGCCGCCGACCTGCTGAGCCGCGGCAACCACGTCACCCTGCGCGGCGAGGCCGCCCAGGTGTCCCGCGCCCGCCGCGTCCTGCGGGAACTCGAGTCCATGGCCTCCCGTGGGCACGTCATCACCCCCGATCTCACCCGCCGCGCCGTCGACCTCGTCGACGACGATGAGCCGGAGACCATGCCGGTGACCACGGCCACGACCCTGACCAGCATTGCGGGGGACGCCATCGTCACCCGTCGGGGTCGGTCAGTGCGCCCGAAGTCCCAGGGCCAGCGCGACTACGTCGATGCCGTCGACCGGTCGACCGTCGTCGTCGGTGTCGGCCCTGCCGGTACCGGTAAGACCTACCTCGCCGTCGCCAAGGCCGTCCAGGCCCTGCAGAAGCGCGAGGTGACCCGCATCATCCTCACCCGCCCCGCGGTGGAGGCGGGGGAGAAGCTGGGCTTCCTGCCGGGCACCCTCGGCGAGAAGATCGACCCCTACCTGCGTCCACTGTACGACGCCCTGGGCGACATGCTTGACCCGGAGGCCGTGCCGAAGCTCATCGAGTCCGGCGTCATCGAGATCGCTCCGCTGGCGTACATGCGCGGCCGAACCCTCAACGGTGCCTTCGTCATCCTCGACGAGGCGCAGAACACCACCCCGGCGCAGATGAAGATGTTCCTCACCCGGCTCGGTTTCGGCTCGAAGATCGTTGTCACCGGTGACCTGTCCCAGGTCGACCTGCCCCGTCACCAGGTCAGCGGCCTGACTGTGGCGAGGCAGGTGCTGTCGGGTATCGACGGGGTCACCGTCACCCAGTTCGACAGTTCCGACGTGGTCCGCCACCACCTGGTCGGACGCATCATCGAGGCCTACGACCTGTTCGAGGCGGAGCAGGAAGGAGACGAGGTATGAGCATCGAGGTCTACAACGAGTCCGGCATGGGCGAGGTGAACGAGGAGGAGCTCATCGATGTCGCCCGCTTCGCCCTGTGGAGCCTGGACGTCCACTCCAGCGCGGAACTCTCGATCCACATCGTGGACCTGGAGACCATCGCTGACCTGCACCTGCGCTGGCTCGACCTGCCCGGCCCGACCGACGTGATGAGCTTCCCGATGGATGAGCTCACCCCGGGCTGGGGACGCAAGGACGGTCCGCCGCCGGGACCCGGAGTGCTCGGCGACATCATGCTGTGCCCCGAGTTCGCCCAGGGGCAGGCGAACAAGGCCGGCCACCCGCTGGCCCATGAGCTCGACCTGCTCACCGTGCACGGCGTCCTCCATCTTCTCGGTTTCGACCATGTCGTGCCGGAGGAGGAGCAGCGCATGTTCGCGCTGCAGAACGAGATCCTCGCCAACTGGTACGACTCCCAGGAGGAACGGGGCGTGAGCTTCGCACCGAAGCCCACCGGAGCCGGGGCGTTCCCGACCGCCGCGGAGAGAGACGATTCCGCCGACTCATGACCGGTCTCACCCTTGTCGTCCTGCTCGCCGTCGCCGCCGTGGTGGTGCCGGTGGCCGGCGTGGTCTCCTCGGTGGAGACCGCGCTCGCGCAGCTCTCGGTCGCCCGCGTCGAGTCGCTCGTCAAGGATGAACGCCCCGGGGCGGCCCGGCTGCAGCGGGTCATCGACAACCGACCCGACCACATCAACCTCCTGGTGCTCATCCGCACCGTGCTGGAGGCCGGTGCCGCGGTCCTGGTGACCATCGTCGCCGAGGACCTCATCGAGCCCACGGGATGGGCCGTCGCCGTGGCGGTGGTCGTGGCGTCCCTGCTGATCTACGTCATTGTCGGCGTCATCTCGCGGACTGCGGGACGCCGCAACCCCTACTCCCTGTCGCTGAAGGCGGCGCCGGTGCTGCTGGTGTCGGCGAAGATCCTGTCACCGTTCTCCCGGCTGCTCATCCGTGTCGGTGGCCTGTTCGCAGGTGGTGGTGCACTGAAGGCAGGCCCGTTCGCCTCGGAGATCGAGCTGCGCGAAGCCGTGGACATCGCCTCGGAGCGCGGTGTCGTGGAGGTCGACGAGCAGAAGATGATCCAGTCCGTCTTCGACCTGGGGACCACGACCGCGCGTGCGGTGATGGTGCCGCGGCCGGAGATGGTGTGGATCGAGCAGCACAAGTCCGCCGACCAGGCGACGCGGCTGTGCATCCGGTCCGGACTGTCGCGTGTGCCGGTGGTCGGGGAGAGCGTCGACGACGTCGTCGGCGTGGTGTACCTCAAGGACCTCGTCACCGCGACCTTCGATGCCCCGGCCGAGCAGCGTTCGGCTCCGGTCAGCGAGCTCATGCGTGCGCCGTTCTTCGTTCCGGACTCCCGGATGCTGGCCGACCTGCTGGAGGACATGCAGCGCGACCAGATCCACATCGCCGTGCTGGTCGACGAGTACGGCGGAACCTCGGGGCTGGTGAGCATCGAGGACATCCTCGAGGAGATCGTCGGTGAGATCAGCGACGAGTACGACAGCGACGATGTCGGCGATGTCGAGGACCTCGGCCCCGGCGAGTTCCGAGTGGTCCCGTGGCTCAGTCTCGACGACCTGCGGAAGCTCTACGAGGACACCGGTGTGGAGTTCGACGAGGAGGAGTACGAGGATGTCGAGACCGTTGCCGGTCTCGTGGCCTTCGAACTCGACCGCGTCCCGCTGCCGGGCGCGGAGGTCGATGTCGCCGGACTGCACCTCGTGTGTGAGGGTGGTCGGGACCGACGTGGCAGGATCAAGGTACGCACCATTGTGGTGACCGGGCCGGTACGGTCCGAGGAGAGTGACGACATCAGCGTGAACAGCGCGACAGACACAGACAACGGAGCAACCGATGAGCAGTGACAGTTTCGACTTCCCCGAGATCCCGGAGGACCTGCCGGACGCTGCCGCGGCACCGGTCGACTTCAGTGCGCCGGAGGGTTTCCGCAGCGGCTTCGTGAGCTTCGTGGGCCGGCCGAACACCGGCAAGTCCACGCTGACCAATGCCCTGGTCGGTGAGAAGATCGCCATCACCGCCGATCAGCCGGAGACGACCCGGCACCCGATCCGCGGCATCGTCCACCGGCCGGACTCCCAGGTCATCGTCGTCGACACCCCGGGTCTGCACCGGCCGCGCACCCTGCTCGGTGAGCGACTCAACGAGGTTGTCAAGGAGACCTACGCCGACGTCGACGTCATCGGCCTGTGTATCCCCGCCGACGAGAAGATCGGACCCGGTGACCGCTGGATCCTCGACGCGGTGCGGGCCTCGGCACCGAAGACCCCGGTCATCGGCATCGTCACCAAGCTCGACAAGGCGTCCAAGGACCAGGTCGGCGCACAGCTCATGGAGCTGCACGATCTGCTGGACGGAGGTGAGGTCATCCCGGTCTCCGCCAAGGAGCAGGTGCAGCTGGACGTCCTGCTCGACGTCATCACCGGGCAGCTGCCGGAGGGCCCGAAGTTCTACCCCGACGACCACATCACCGACGATGACCGCGACACCCGCATGTCCGAGCTGATCCGCGAGGCCGCCCTGTCCGGCCTGCACGACGAGCTGCCGCACTCGGTGGCCGTGCAGATCGACGAGGTCTTCCCCTCCGAGGAGCGCGAGGGCGTCCTCGAGGTCCACGCCGTGATCTTCCTCGAGCGGGAGGGCCAGAAGCGGATCCTCCGTGGCAAGGACAACCGTCGGTGGGGCCGGATCATCCACAACTCGCGGAAGTCGCTCATCGATCTGCTGGGTCAGAATGTCTTCCTCGACCTGCGGATGAAGGTCGCGAAGAACTGGCAGTCCGACCCGAAGCAGCTCGGCAAGCTCGGGTTCTGACCACGATGCTGTAAGACGGGGTTCCTTGTTGCGATTGGCTGGGTATCAGCTAGATTCTATTCTGACAGTATTTCCTCGTCAGAAAAGAAGGGACGGGCTATGACAAACCCCGAAAATCAGTCAGGCAATTCAGAGGGCTCCGAGGGCAACGGGCAGTGGGGGCTGGATCCTCGGACCGGTCAGTACCCGCAGTATCCCGAATACCAGCAGTACGCCCAGTATCAGCCAGGGTACGGTGGTTACCCCGGAGTGCAGTCGGGGGGCGGCCAGGACAGATTCTGGGGTGCTCTGTTCGATTTCAGCTTCACCAAATACGCAACTCCGTCGATCATCAAGTTCGCCTACGTCCTGGGTTTTGCTTTCATTGCCCTGGTGTGGGCGATCTATGCGCTGGTCGTCATAGTCGGCTTGGCGAACGAGATCGGTGCAGGGGGCGCGTTCCTCGGTCTCGTCATCGCCGCTGTCCTCACTCTGGGAGCATTGTTCACCCTGATGACCATGCGAATGATGCTCGAATTCTACCTGTCGAATATCCGAATTGCTCAGGCGGCGCAGAATATCGACCAGCGCACCGCGCGCCGCGAGGCAGGGAACTAGACTGGGATTCATGTCACGTGCGCCTCGTCCCAACTACCGGGACGAGGCCTTCGTCGTCCGTACCCATGACCTGGGTGAGGCCGACCAGATCATCGTCCTGCTCACCCGTCACCACGGCATCGTACGTGGGGTGGCCAAGGGGGTGCGCCGGACGAAGTCGCGGTTCGGTGCCCGGCTCGACCGGTTCTGCCGGGTGGACGTGCTGATCTATCCGGGCCGCAACCGGGCGAAGACCGACGGTGGTCTGGCGACCCTGTCCGACACTGCCGCAGTGCGAACCTACGCGCCGGCGATCGTCGCGGACGTCGACCGGTACTACGCCGCGGTGGCGATGCTGGAGATCGCCGAACTGACGGTCCGTGGGGACTACGGGGAGGGGGAGGACGCCACCCGGACCTTCGACCTGCTGGACGCTGCACTGTCGGACCTCGCGGTCTCGCCAATGCCACCCCGGACCCAGGCGGACCGGCTGGTGCTGCAGGTGCTGGAGGTCGCCGGTTGGGCTCCCTCCCTGGTGGACTGCGCCCAGTGCGGGGCGGTCGGACCGCACCGGGCGTTCCACCCGCACGCCGGAGGAGCGGTGTGCGTGCGCTGCCGGCCGCCGGGGGCCGTGGAGCCCGATCCCGCGGCGGTGCGTGCGCTGTGGTGGCTGGCGCACGGGCGGGTCACGTCGGTGGCCGAACTGGCGGCATCGCCAGGGGGAACGCAGATCCTGGCGTCCTCCCACCGGCTGCTGCTGGCACACACCAGGTACCAGACGGAGAGCGGCTGTCCGGCCTACGCGGCCCTGTAGACTCAGGTGCCGTGAATGCCTCCGAGTCGCGCCCCGAGAGCCCCGCCGAACTGATTCCCCGCCACATCGCCCTGGTGATGGACGGTAACGGCAGGTGGGCAACGCAGCAGGGGCTGCCGCGCACCGAGGGGCACAAGCGGGGCGAGGCCGTGCTCATGGACATGGTCGACGAGTGCCTGGAGCTGGGGGTGGACGTGCTCAGTGCCTACGCCTTCTCCACGGAGAACTGGCGGCGCAGCGCCGACGAGGTGCGCTTCCTCATGGGCTTCAACCGGGACGTGCTGCGGCGGCGCCGGGACGAGCTGGACGGCAAGGGTGTGCGCGTGCGGTGGGCAGGGCGGCGTCCCCGCCTGTGGCGGTCGGTGATCTCGGAGCTGGAGAAGGCCGAGGAACAGACGAAGGACAACACGAAGATGACCCTCGTGATGTGTGTGAACTACGGCGGACGCGCCGAGCTGACGGACGCCGCCCGGGCGATCGCCGGTGATGTCGCCGCCGGGAAGCTGAAGCCCCGTGAAGTCAACGAGAAGGTCGTCGAGAACTACCTCGATGAGCCGGGCCTGCCGGACGTCGACCTGTTCCTGCGTCCCTCCGGAGAGCAGCGCATCTCGAACTTCCTGCTGTGGCAGTCCGCCTACGCCGAGATGGTGTACCAGGACGTGCTGTTCCCGGACTACACGCGGGCGGACCTGAAGGACGCCGTGTACGAGTACGCGCGGCGTGACCGACGCTTCGGAGGTGTGAAATGACGGAGCCGGAGAGTCAGCCCACGAAACAGGAACTCAGGCGGTGGCGCCGTTACCTCGCCGATGAGCGTGCCGAGGGGGCGGTGTACCGCGAGCTCGCCCGGAAGAAGACCGGTGAGGAGCGCGAGATCCTGCTCGGTATCGCGGAGGCGGAGTCGCGCCACGAGCAGTACTGGCGGGACAGGCTGGGCGACGAGGTCGGGCTGCCGCTGCGTGCCAGCCTGCGCACCCGGATGACCGCGTGGATGGCCCGGCGGTTCGGGTCTGTGTTCGTCCTGGCGCTCATGCAGTCCGCCGAGGACCGCAACAACTACCTCACGGACTCCGAGCGCAGCGATGAACTGGCGACGATGGCCGCCGACGAGAAGATCCACGCCGAGATCGTCCGTGGACTGGCGACGCGTGGCCGCTCGCGGATGTCCGGTGACTTCCGGGCGGCGATCTTCGGTGCGAATGACGGCCTGGTCTCCAACTTCGCCCTTGTGCTGGGCATGTACGGCGCAGGGGCGGGGCAGTCGACGATGCTCGCCGCCGGTATCGCCGGCCTGCTCTCCGGTGCGCTGTCGATGGCGGCCGGGGAGTACGTGTCGGTGACCTCCCAGAAGGAGCTGCTGGACGCGTCCATCCCGGACCCGGGGACGAAGGAGGCGCTGCCGAAGTTGGACGTGGAGCGCAACGAGCTGGAACTGGTCTACCGGGCCCGCGGCATGGAACCGGAGGAGGCGCAGCAGAAGGCGCACCTCGTCTTCGAGCGGATGAGTGACGTCAACGACGCCCTTGCCGTGGACACCGACGGTGAGGCTGAGGCGGAGGTGCCCCGGGTCGAGATCGAGCAGGGCGGGTCCGGTCTGTCTGCGGCCCTGTCGAGCTTCCTGTGTTTCGCGGGAGGATCGGTGATCCCGGTGCTGCCGCTGATCTTCGGCATGACCGGGCTGGGCTCGATGGTGGTGGCCGCGGTGCTCGTCGGTATCGCGCTGCTGTGTACCGGTGCTCTGGTGGGCCTGCTGTCCGGGAAGCCCCCGCTGATGCGCGCGCTGCGTCAGCTGGCGATCGGTCTGGGGGCGGCGGCCGTGACCTTCGCGCTGGGCAGCGTCTTCGACGTCGCTACCGGTTAGCGCAGTCCGGGCACAGACCGAAGACATCGGCGGTGTGGCCGGTGACGGTGAACCCGTGTTCCGCAGCGACCGTGGCGGCCCAGGACTCGACCGGTCCGCCGTCGATCTCGACGGTCTTGCGGCAGGAGGTGCAGACCAGGTGGTGATGGTGGTGGTCGGTGGTGCAGCTGCGGTAGAGCATCTCCCCGGAATCGTCCTGGAGAGTATCGACCATGCCTGCCGCAGTGAGCTGCTGGAGGGTGCGGTACACCGTGGTCAGGCCCACTTTACGGCCGTCGGTGGTGAGGGCGGAGTGGATGTCCTGGGCGCTGGTGAAACTGGTCAGTTCAGCGAGTGCCTCGACCACCGCGGTGCGCTGTTTCGTGGTGCGTTGACCGATGCGGGGGAGGGCGCCTGTGGTGTCTCGTGCGGTGTCCATGATGACCCCACCCTAACCCCCGCACGATGTATTTGACAGACATCACGGGGGAACGTAGATTAGTGGCAGTTCCCCGGTCGCGGGCGTTAACCCCCCCCCAACGCCCGCGGCCACTTTACGGGGGACAAGGCCCCATCCTTTCGAGGACAGCGTGGCCGGGGCCCGCGATAATCCCCCCCAACTTCGCGGGCCCTTTTTTAATGCCTTCTTCCGGTGGGTACCCCGGGAAGTGGCTTCGGCGTGGAACCCCGGTAGGATGGTCCTGATTATCCACCGTGAGCCTCTCGAGGAGCGTGCCGAAACACATGGCGTCCAGCAGCATCGATACCGTCGTCAACCTCTGTAAGCGCAGAGGCCTGGTCTTCCCGGCCGGCGAGATCTACGGCGGTACCCGCTCCGCCTGGGACTACGGCCCCCTGGGTGTGGAGCTCAAGGAGAACATCAAGCGTCAGTGGTGGCGTCACATGGTGACCTCCCGCAAGGATGTCGTCGGTGTGGACACCTCCGTCATCCAGCCGCGTCAGGTCTGGGAAGCCTCCGGTCACGTCGAGGTCTTCACCGACCCGCTGGTCGAGTCCCTCTACACCCACAAGCGCTACCGCGCCGACCACCTCCTCGAGGCCTACGAGGAGAAGCACGGCCACGAGGCCCCCAACGGCCTGGCGGACATCAACGACCCGGAGTCCGGCCAGCCCGGCAAGTGGACTGAGCCGAAGGCCTTCTCCGGTCTGCTGAAGACCTACCTGGGTCCGGTGGACGACAAGGAGGGTCTGCACTACCTGCGTCCGGAGACCGCCCAGGGCATCTTCATCAACTTCAAGAACGTCATGGGTGCGTCCCGGCAGAAGCCGCCGTTCGGTATCGCGAACACGGGTAAGTCCTTCCGCAACGAGATCACCCCGGGCAACTTCATCTTCCGTACCCGCGAGTTCGAGCAGATGGAGATGGAGTTCTTCGTCAAGCCGGGTGAGGACGAGGAATGGCACCAGCAGTGGATCGACGACCGGTACAACTGGTATGTCAACCTGGGCATCGACCCGGAGAACCTGCGTCTTTTCGAGCACCCGACCGAGAAGCTGTCCCACTACTCCAAGCGCACCGTGGACGTGGAGTACGCCTTCGGTTTCCAGGGTTCCAGGTGGGGTGAGCTGGAGGGCATCGCCAACCGCACCGACTACGACCTGAAGACCCACATGGAGCACTCCGGTGAGGACCTGTCGTTCTTCGACCAGGCCACCGGCGAGCGCTGGATCCCCTACGTCATCGAGCCGGCCGCCGGCCTGGGCCGCGCCATGATGGCCTTCCTGGTGGACGCCTACTCCGAGGACGAGGCCCCGAACACCAAGGGCGGCGTCGACAAGCGTGTCGTGCTGCGCCTGGACCGTCGGCTGTCCCCGGTGAAGGTCGCCGTGCTCCCGTTGTCCAAGAAGGAGACGCTGACCCCGACAGCCGAGAAGATCGCCGACGATCTCCGCGCGCTGTGGAACGTCGACTACGACACCTCCGGTGCCATCGGTCGCCGCTACCGTCGCCAGGACGAGATCGGTACCCCGTTCTGCGTCACCGTCGACTTCGACACCCTCGAGGACAATGCGGTGACCGTGCGGGAGCGCGACACGATGAGCCAGGAGCGCGTCAGCCTCGACAAGCTGCAGAGCTACCTCGCTGCCGAGCTCGCCGGCTGCTAGTCCGGACAAGACATGCCGAATCCGGACATCCGCTGGACCGCGCCGTCGGACGGTCACACCTTCCCGATCTACGCCGGTGCTGTCGCTGACATGGAGCGGGTCGGTGAGTTCTGTGTCGAACGTGACACAGCCACCCTCCGTTTCGCCGGGGACACCTGGCAGCTGGAGGCCGGCAAGCAGCCGGTGATGCGTGCAACGACTTCGCCGGATACCGGTTCCCAGGTCTTCACCGCCACCGGGGACGCCGAGACTTTCGGCCGGTCGAAGAACGTGCTCTGCACGGTCGACCGTCACCAGGTCGTGGTGCACCAGGAGTCACGCAAGGAGTTCATCATCCTCGACGCCAGTGGTAAGGGCGGTCCGGGGCAGGAGGAACTGGACCTTGCCGCGGCAACGAAGATCGGCCAGTTCAAGTCCGAGTCCGGGGCGATGAAGAACATCCACGTGCAGTTCGAGGGTGCGGGTCAGTCCCTTCCCCTGGACGCGCAGGTGTTCGTCTCCTGGGTGGCGCGGCACATGATGGAGTCCCGGGTGATCTCCTCGACCTGGGCGATCACGGTCTTCCTGGTCATCCTCATCCCGCTGATCCTGCTGTACTTCATCGGGGTGCTGTAGGGGCTGGCCGTCCCCTTGACCTGCCGACACGAGGTTTTGTCAGTTTGCTCGGGCGAACGCTGGTAAGACTTCCGGCTCCTCCCGGAAAGGGGAGGAGCCGGGCAGCGGGGAGGGGGTCAGAAGCCGCCGAAGTCGCCACCGCCGCCGAAGTCTCCGCCACCACCGCCGCCTCCGAATCCTCCGCCGCCGAAGCCGCCCCCGAAACCACCGTGGCCGCTGAGCAGGGAACCGAGGACGATGCCGGTGACCATCGACCCGGCACCGGAGCCGCCACGGTAGTTGTTGTTTCGACGGGTGTAGTCGTCGATGTCCTTCTGCGCGTGCTGGGCAGCCTGGGAAGCGATGTTGTTGGCTTGCTGGGCGGCACGGAAGGCGTCCTTCGGGCGGGTGTCGCGCATCCGTCGGGCGTCGCCGAGGGCCTGCCCTGCTGACTGGGCCAGGGAACGGGCGGTCACGCCGACCATGGAGCCACGGGTGTGGATCGTGTCCTCCACACTCTGCAGCCGCGCGGTGGCGTCGGCGACGGTGCGGTCGACCATGGCAACGGTGCGCTCGAAGGAGTTGCGGGCACCGCGGGCCTCGTCGATCTGGATGTCGAGCTCACCGTCAGCCTCGAGGAGAGCCGAGTAGGTGCCCAGCGGGTCCTGGGAGCCGCGGGACCGGGCATCGGCCAGGGCGGTCTTCGCTTTCTCCACGGCGGCGGCAAGGGCGGTGCGGTCGATCTCCGCGTTGCTGGCGGCGTGTTCGGTGGCCTCGGTGATCTCACCGTCGACCTCGTCGATGAGGGACTCGAGGTTGGACTGGGCCTCACGCAGCTGGACCTCAGCGCGGTCGACACTGTCGAGCTGGCTGGCTGCCTGGTTCATGGCCATTCGTGCGGCGCGGGCGGCGTCCACCAGTTCGCCCTGCTGGCCGGGAGGGAGGTTCAGCAGTTCACGGGCACGGCTGAGTGCTTCCTCCGCCTGGGTGATCTCGGCGTCCGCGATGTCCGGGTTGTCGATGACCGACGACAGAAGAGCCGGATCGACGCGGGAGGTCAGGGACTCCAGCGTGGCGCGGGCACGGGGGACACGGGTGCGCAGGTCGACGGTCTCCCGGAAGAGCTTGTCGACGATCTCGGGGGCGTTGATGAGCTTCTCACGCAGGGTGGCGAAGCGCTCCGCCTGCTCGTTGAGGTTCTTGTCGGCGGTGCCGCAGTTGGCGATGATGCCGATGAGAATGTCACGCTCCTCGGCCTCGTCGCGGACCAGGCCGTTGGCGAGACGCTGGTGGTCGCCGTAGGCCTGGGAGAGGGTGCGCTGGGAAGAATCAAGCGCCTTCCGCAACTCCCGGGTGCGCTCGGCACCGAACTCGGACTCGGCGGTGGTGAGTTCCTGGGCTCCCTTGCGGATGGACTCGTCGGTGGACTGCAGCTCTTCGGCAGCGACAATGCGCAGTGCGTGGGTGGGCTGCTGGGCCAGGTCGGAGGAGTCACCCGGAGTGATGGACCGTGTGGTCTCGACCTCGGCGGCTTCGTCCTTGCGCCGCTTCTTCTTCGACCAGACCAGGGCGCCACCGCCACCGACGGCGAGGACACCCACTCCGCCCCACAGCCAGGCGGAGGAACTGCTGTCGGACTCATCGGCGATGACCTTGGCGACTGCTTTGCCGTCGTCGAACCATCCGTCGCCCATATTGCTCTTGATGGCGGAGTTGACGTCTTCGGTCACAGAGTCCGGGACGTTCGCACCAGGCGCAGTACCGTAAGTCCTGTCAATGGTGTTGATGACAATGACAAGGCCGTTGGAGATGCCGAGCTCGGACTGGAGTTGCGGGGCAAGGGTCTCCGGGTCCTCGTCGGCCGTGTACACCAGGTACCCCTTCACCCCGGTCTCGGCAGGTCCCTTGGCGAGCAGTTCCGAGATCTCGGACGCCTCGTCGTCGGAGAGCACACCGGCCTCATCGACGACCTGTGAGTCCAGGGTGATGCCTGTGTCCGTCGCGGTCTGGGCGAGCACCGTCGTCTCCGCGCCGGCGGCCGGGGCGAGGGCGGCGCTGAATCCGGCCGCCCCCAGGCCGGCGAGACCGGCGATCGCGAGGGACGCCACGAAGCGTCGTGAACGTCGGTCACCCGACGCGGAAGGGAAAGGAGAATTCACAGCGCACATACGTACAACAATAACCGGATTCGGACCTGCCGGTGCGTAGAGTTGTCTGCATGACTGTGTGGAAGAACCTGGGAAGTGCCGTGGGTGCCGGAAT
This sequence comes from Corynebacterium sp. UD i78, assembly GCF_056280545.1. NCBI lineage: Bacteria > Bacillati > Actinomycetota > Actinomycetes > Mycobacteriales > Corynebacteriaceae > Corynebacterium > Corynebacterium sp. UD i78. The sequence continues at coordinate 641,051 of NZ_JBWCED010000001.1, forward strand.
CCGCGGACTCCTGTACATGATCGTCGGCACCATCGTGGTGGCGCTGGTCATCACCCTGGTCACCGCAGGTCACGTCTGGGCCTACGCTCGACAGGACGACCGGAGTGAGGCGGACACGATCCTCGTCCTCGGCGCTGCCCAGTACAACGGCACCCCGTCGAACTGGTTCGCCGCCCGGCTCGACCATGCCGCCGATCTCTACAACGACGGTGTCGCCCCGCGGATCGTCACCGTCGGTGGCAAGCTCGACGGCGACAACTACACCGAGGCCGAGGCGGGGGCGATGTACCTGGAGGACAAGGGCGTCCCGGCGTCCGACATCTCCACCATCGACCACGGCTCCGACACCCTCGAGTCCGCTGAGCTCTTCGGCGACGAGGCTGAGGACCAGGACTGGGAGAGTGCCGTCGTCGTCACCGACCCGGCGCACTCACTGCGTGCCACGGACATGGTCCGCGACCAGGGGGTCAGCGCGCACGCCTCGCCGACCCGGACCGGCCCGGCGGTCTCCGGGCGCGAGTCCCAGCTCGACAGCATCCTCCACGAGACCGGCGGACTGCTGTACTACCGCGTCACCCGTAACGGTGGCGGTGACTACACGGTGAAGGAGTGACGGGGAGTTTCATGGAACGCTACGGATACACCGCCCGCGATCTGGCCCGCTACCTGCCGACCCCAGCCAAGCACCTCGGGGTCGCCGGCTCACTGCCCGACGGCCGGGAGGACTTCGACCGTGACCGGGCCCGTGTCCTGCACAGCGCCGCACTGCGTCGGCTGGCGGACAAGACCCAGGTCGTCGGACCGGGGGAGGGGGACACCCCCCGCACCCGGCTGACCCACTCCCTGGAGGTCGGGCAGATCTCCCGCGGCATCGGCACCGCCCTCGGCATGGACCCGGACCTGTGTGAACTCGCCGGGCTGACCCACGACATCGGCCACCCGCCCTACGGGCACAACGGGGAGACGGCACTGGACGTCGTCGCCGCAGGCTGCGGCGGGTTCGAGGGCAATGCACAGACCCTGCGCATCCTCGTTCGCCTGGAGCCGAAGGTCCTCGGGGTCGACGGGGCCAGTCACGGCCTCAATCTCACCCGCGCCAGCCTCGACGCCGCCGCAAAGTACCCCTGGGGTCCGGTGGACGCCGCGGGGAACCGTCGCCGCAAGTACTCCTGCTACGCCGAGGACCTGGAGGTCTTCACCTGGGTGCGCGAGGGCGCCCCGGACGGCCGCCGCGCCATGGAGGCCCAGGTCATGGACTGGGCGGATGACGTCGCCTATTCCGTCCACGACGTGGAGGACGGTATCCTGTCAGGACGTATCACCCTCGGCGTCCTCTGGGATCTCGTGGAACTCGCCGCCCTGGCGGAGAAGGGTGCCGCCGCCTTCGGTGGCGACCCCGCCGAACTGCTGGAGGCCGCTGACCGGCTCCGGGAGATGGACCTCGTCGCCCGGGCCGCGGATTTCCGTGGCGGGTTGCAGGATCTCGTGTCGCTCAAGGCTCTGACCAGTGAACTGGTGAGCCGGTACGTCACCGCCGTGGTCACCGCGACCCGGGCGGCGTACCCGGGTACCGGCGGGCTGGGACGCTACTCCGCGGAGCTGGTCATCCCCGCCCCGGTGGTGGCGGAGGTGACGCTGCTGAAGTCGGTGGCGGTGCTCTACGTCATGGACGAGAAGCGGCACCTGGCCAACCAGGACCGGCAGCGTGACCGGATCTACCGGGTCGCCGGGTACCTGGCGGCCGGCGCCCCGGGGACGCTCGACCCGGTGTTCCGCGCCTGGTGGACTGAGGCGGACAGTGATTCTGACCGGCAGCGCGTGATTGTCGACCAGGTGGCGTCCTACACGGAATCGCGGTTGGAGCGGGTCGACCGGTTGGCGTGCGCCGAGAGCGCGGCCTGGGGTTAGGCCTCGTCAGTCCTCTGCGTCCGGGATGGAGCAGAAGGACTCGTAGTGGTCATCGGTGTAGTACCAGACGTCCGGATCGGTGTCCGAGCCGCCGCCGACGACGATGCGCCGGGCGCCACGGTGGTTGATGCCGGGGGTGTCCACCGTGTACTCGCGGTAGTAGCTGGAGTTCTGGGCCGGCAGCACAGATTCGTAGTTGCCGAAGTGCTTGCCATCGTGCTCGGCATGGTCGAACGGGCCGCCGTCGAGGATCAGGTCGATGACTTCGTCGGCCTGCTCCGGCAGGGTGTCCACGGCGCAGGAGTCGCCGGAAGATGCCGCCGAGGACGCCTGATTGTCGTCTGAGTCGTCGCCACCGGTGGCGGCGTCCACCCCGAAGTAGCTGGCGGCGAGGACGACGACCGCGCCGACGATGCTGCCGAGGACGGTCTTTTTCTTCCCGGATTCTCCTGTGCTCACGGTGAACAGTGAATCACACCGCGGACTTCACCACTGTCAGCGGCAGGCGCAGAGCGCCCGGGGCGGACGCGGGGACGACCGGGCTGTGCGGTTCGACCGCATCCACGCGCCGGTAGTTGCCGATGATCCCGTCCTGGGTCGGACGCGGGTCCGCTTCGCCTTTGTTGGGCCACAAGGCTGCGGCGCGTTCCGCGTTCGCTGAGATCGACAGTGACGGGTTCACGCCCGGGTTCGCGGTGATGGAGGAGCCGTCGGTGACGAACATCGACGGGTAGTTCCACACCCGGTGATAGGGGTCGACCACGCCGGTGTGCGGGGTGTCGGAGATGGTGCAGCCACCGAGGAAGTGGGCGGTGAGCGGGATGTTGAAGACCTCCGGCCACACGCCACCGGCGACGGCCTTGTCGAAGTGGGCGGCACCGCGCCGGGTGGCCTCGTTGCCCTCGGGGATCCAGGACGGGTTCGGCTCTCCTTCACCCTGCCGGCTGGTGAGCAGGCGCAGCGGCCCGAGTTTCTTCAGGCTGGTGGTCAGGGAGTTGTCGCGGGCCTGCATGACCAGGTTGATCATGGTGCGCTCCGACCAACCGCGCAGGTCGAGCACCAGCTTCACGGCCTTCGGGTTCTTCGCGAGCTGGCGGAGGAACTCGACCCAGCGGGGCCACTTCGTGTCGCCGTCGGTGTTCAGGGTCTGCAACATGCCCATGGCATTGGAACCGATGCCGTAGCGGACCGGTTCGATGTGGGTGTCCGGGGCGGGCCAGTAGCTCGAGGTGATGGCGACACCCTTGTGGAAGTCGTATTCCGGCTCCTTCTTCCACAGACCGACACCCAGCAGGGCCTCGGAGTTGGTGCGGGTGAGTTCACCGAGGTGGTCGGAGAGATGCGGCAGGTTGCCGTCCTCCTTCTGGCGGTGCAGCAGGTTCTGGGTGCCCCAGGTGCCGGCGGCCATGATGAGGTAGTCGCTGGTGAAGGTGCGGGTCTTCGTCCGTCCGAACACCGGACCGGTACGGGTGACGGTGATCTCCCAGCCGGGTTCGTCATCGGCGCCGAGTTTGCGCACCGAGGTCACCGTGGAACGGTCGTGAACCTCGGTACCGGCCTTCTCCGCGAGGTAGAGGTAGTTCTTCAGCAGGGTGTTCTTCGCACCGTGCCGGCAGCCGGTCATGCACTCGCCGCACTCGGTGCAGGCGGTGCGCTCCGGGCCCACACCACCGAAGTAGGGGTCGGCGACGGTCTCGCCCTCCTCACCCTCCAGACCGACCTTCTTACCGAAGAAGACGCCGACCGGGGTCATCCGGAAGGTGTCGCCGGCACCCATCTCCTCGGCGACCTGCTTGGACAGCTTGTCCGCCGGGGTGACGGTCGGGTTGGTCACCACGCCGAGCATCCTGCGGGCCTGCTCGTAGTAGGGGGTGAGTTCGTCCTCCCAGTCGGTGATGTGGTCCCAGGCAGGGGAGTGGAAGTAGTTCTCGCCCGGCTTGTAGAGGGTGTTGGCGTAGTTCAGGGAACCTCCGCCGACACCGGCACCGGCGAGGATCATGGCGTCCTTGAGCAGGTGGACGCGTTGGATGCCGTAGAAGCCGAGCTTCGGGGCCCAGAGGAAGTCCTTGAGGTGCCAGGAGTTCTTCGCGAAGTCCTTGTCCTCGAAGCGGCGTCCTGCCTCGATGACGCCGACGGAGTAGCCCTTCTCCGTCAGCCGCAGGGCGGAGACGGATCCGCCGAAGCCGGAGCCGACGATGAGGACGTCATAGTGCGTGGCTGATGAAGCCATGGGTGGTCATCCCTTTCGGTGCCGATGTGCCCGGGAGTCACTCCGGGCACGGTCGGCAGTGTTTCTGCAGTTGTGGTCAAGTCGTGGATGTTCACAAAAGCTTAGGGTTTCGGAGATGCCGTCGTGGCGATACGGGAAGATACGGGAAGATACGGGAAGATCCAGTGGCCTACGATGGTCCGCATGGCACGAGGACGCATTCCGGACACCGACATCGCCGCGATCCGGGAGCAGACCCCGATCGAGGAGGTCGTCGGCGAGTACGTCCAGCTCACCCCGGGCGGTGTGGATTCGATGAAGGGGCTCAGCCCGTTCAAGGACGAGAAGACACCGTCATTCCACGTGCGTCCGAACAAGGGCTACTTCCACTGCTTCGCGACCGGCGAGGGCGGGGACGTCTTCAGCTTCCTCATGAAGATGGAGCACGTCACCTTCCCCGAGGCTGTCGAGCAGTGTGCCGAGCGGATCGGCTACCACATCAACTACGAGGGCGGCGGCCCGGTGAACCGGGTCGAACCGGGCACCCGGCAGCGGCTCATCGCCGCGAACCGGGCGGCCCAGGAGTTCTACCGCGCCCGGTTCCTCGACACGGACAGCAAGGACCCGGGCGCGGAGAAGGCCCGCGCGATGCTGCGCGACCGTGGCTTCAGCGACGAGCTCGTCGAACAGTTCGGCTGCGGCTACGCCCCCGACGGCTGGGACACACTGACGAAGGTTCTGCTGCGCCGCGGGTTCAGCTTCAAGGAGCTGGAGGACGCCGGCCTGTCGCGGATGGGCAACCGTGGCCCCATCGACCGCTTCCACCGCCGGCTGCTGTGGCCGATCCGGAACTCCGCCGGGGACGTCATCGGTTTCGGTGCCCGCAAGCTCTTCGAGGACGACAAGCTCGGCAAGTACATGAACACGCCCGAGACGCTGCTGTACAAGAAGTCGAAGGTGCTCTTCGGTCTGGACCGTGCGAAGAAGTCGATCAGTGCCGACCACCAGGCGGTGGTGGTGGAGGGCTACACCGACGTCATGGCGCTGCATGCCGCCGGGGTGACCACGGCCGTGGCCGCCTGCGGTACCGCCTTCGGTGAGGAGCACCTGCAGATGTTGCGCCGGTTCATGCTCGACGACCAGTTCTTCCGCGGCGAGATCATCTACACCTTCGACGGTGACGAGGCCGGTCAGAAGGCCGCGATGCGTGCCTTCGAGGGCGACCAGAAGTTCACCGGACGCAGCTACGTCGCCGTCGCGCCCGACGGCATGGACCCCTGTGACCTGCGCATGGAGCGCGGGGACGCCGCGGTGCGCGAGATGGTCGCCTCCCGGATCCCCATGTTCGAGTTCGTCATCCGCACCATCATCCGCGGCTATGACACCCACCACGTCGACGGTCGGGTGGATGCCCTGCGCCGGGTGGTGCCGGTGCTCGCCGGCATCCGGGATGACGCCCTGCGCGACGAGTACGCGCGCCAGGCGTCCGGATGGCTGTCCTGGTCTGACCCCTCCGAGGTCGTCAACCAGGTGCGCAAGGCAGCCCGGAACTCCGGCCACCGTGATGCGGTGCCCGAACTGCGGGAGGGGCTGGCCCGGGCGAACCGTCGGGCCGCGGCCGAGCAGACCCAGGCGACGGATGCCCCGGTCTCACTGCTGCAGCGACCCGACCCGGAGGACGTGTACCTGCGCCCGGTCCGGGAGGTGCTCAAGTTGATGCTCCAGGAGCCGGGGCTGGTCGGCAAGGACGCCGACGGACTGCTCACCGACAGTTTCGAGCATCCCACCTACATGGCCGTGGCCGCTGCGATCCAGGACGCCGGGGGTGTCGGGTCGGTGACCGCCGGCGGTGCCGGATGGCTGGACGCGGTGAGCGCGGCGACGAAGGACCCGATGTGTCGGGCCGTGATCAGTGAGCTGGCGGTGGAGGAACCGCGGTGCCGTGCCGAGCGGCTGCCGTTCTACGCCCGGGCCGTGGTGGCGCGGATGGAGGAACGGTGGGTCGGTGCCGAGATCGCCGAGTTGAAGTCACGGATGCAGCGTATGCGTCCGGACCTGGGTGCGGCGGAGAAGAAGGAGTACAACGCCACCTTCGCCGATCTCATGGCGCTGGAGAAATATCGCCGTACACTGCAGGAGCAGGCCCAGAGTTACGGCGAACTGGGGGAGTGAGCGGTAGGTTCTAGCGGCGGTTGCCGTGGCCGTCCTGGTCCTGGACACGTCGGCCCTTGGTGTCCTTCATTCGTCGGCTGTCGGAAGTGATGACGCGGTCCTCCTCGTGGTCGACGAGATCGTCCTCGAGGAGGGCGTCGTTCGCGGTGAGGGAGGACCGGGAGCTGCCCTTGAGGTCGCGGACCTCGCGCATCCGCGGTTCCGGATCGAGGCGGTCGGCCAGGGCCTTGCGGCCGGCAGTGACGGCCTTGCGGGTGACGGGGGAGTTGATCACGGCCTCGTAGCCGCCGCGGATCTGTTCGAAGCGGCGGCGTCCTGCCTTGGTTCCGAAGACGTAGCCGGCTGCTGCTCCGATGACGAGTTGGATCATGGCGTCCACCCTATCGCAGTGGCGGACACGTCACGGGCTTCGCCGGTAATCTGGTTCCTTGAGTGGCGGCAGACCGTGAATCACGGTTTACTGTCAGTGAACGTTGCTGAAAACGATCCCGCACCACCCCTGAGAGAGGACCCGATCACCCGTGAGCACCACCGTCAAGGGCGTTATCGCCCGTGAGAAGAACGCTGCCGTCGAACTTGTGGACGTCGTCGTCCCCGACCCCGGCGCACACGACGTCATCGTGAGGATCCAGAGCTGCGGCGTCTGCCACACCGACCTCGCGTACCGCAACGGCGGCATCGGCGACAACTACCCCTACCTGCTCGGACATGAGGCTGCCGGCATCGTCGAGACCGTCGGTTCCGGGGTCTCCCACGTGGAGGTGGGGGACTTCGTCGTGCTCAACTGGCGCGCGGTCTGCGGCGAGTGTCGCGCCTGCAAGAAGGGCGAGCCGAAGTACTGCTTCGCCACGTTCAACGCCTCGCAGCCGATGACCCTGGCTGACGGCACCGAGCTGGAGGCCGCGCTCGGTATCGGCGCCTTCATCGAGAAGACCATCGTCCACGAGGGGCAGTGCACCAAGGTCAACCCGGAGGCTGACCCCTCCGCCGTCGGGCTGCTGGGCTGTGGCGTCATGGCCGGCCTCGGTGCCGCGGTGAACACCGGCGAGATCAGGCGCGGCGAGTCCGTCGCCGTCATCGGCTGTGGTGGCGTGGGCATGGCCGCCGTCGCCGGCGCGAAGCTGGCCGGGGCGACAACCATCATCGCCATCGACGTCTCCGACGGAGAAGCTCGAGCGGGCGAAGGAGTTCGGCGCCACACATGTCATCAACTCCGCGTCCCTGCCGGGCGATGCCTCCGCCGAGGGCGAGGACCAGCCGGTCGTACAGGCCGTCTACGAGATCTGCGGTGGTATCGGCACCGATGTCGTGGTGGACGCCGTGGGCGTGCCCGCCACCTACAATCAGGCTTTCTACCTGCGCGATCTGGCAGGACGCGTGGTTCTCGTCGGTGTGCCGACGCCGGGCATGGAGCTCAACCTCCCGCTGCCCGATGTCTTCGGACGTGGCGGCTCGCTGAAGTCCGCCTGGTACGGCGACTGCCTGCCAGAGCGGGACTTCCCGCTCTACACCGACCTCTACCTGCAGGGACGCTTCCCACTGGGTGACTTCGTCGATGAGCGGATCAGCATCGACGCCGTTGAGGAGGCCTTCGAGACGATGAAGGCCGGCAAGGTCCTGCGGTCGGTGGTGGAACTGTGAGTACCGCGTCAGAGTCCGGCCTGCGCATCGACCGCGTCGTCACCCACGGCGTCTTCGCTCTCGACGGCGGTCAGTGGGAAGTCGACAACAATATCTGGATCGTCGGTGACGACGACGAGGTGATTGTCGTGGACGCCGCCCATGACGCCGACGCCATCGTCAACGCCGTCGACGGTCGGAAGGTCCGTGGGGTGATCTGCACTCACGCACACAACGACCACATCACCGTGGCCCCGGAACTGGCCGAGCGGCTGGACACGCAGATCTACGTCCACCCCGGCGACCAGATGCTGTGGGACGAGACCCATCCGGGGGTCGGCCACGCTGACCTGGCTGACGGGGAGAAGTTCTCCGTCGCGGGCACTACACTGCGGGTCATCAACACACCCGGGCACTCGCCGGGATCCTGCTGCCTGTATCTGCCGGAGGCTAAGGTGCTGCTCAGCGGCGACACCCTCTTCGCCGGTGGACCCGGTGCGACGGGCCGGTCGTTCAGTGACTTCGGCACCATCATCGACTCGATCAAGGGGTCGCTGCTGACCCTGCCGGGCGACACCGAGGTCTACACGGGCCACGGGGACGTCACCTCGATCGGCGCTGAAGCACCGCACCTCGAGGAATGGATTGCCCGGGGTCACTAGGAACGCCGGTTGTCACTGATACCCCATGGGGGTATATATCGGTACATGGCTACCGGCGACATGAACCTTCAGGACATTGACCTCCTCGCAGCATCGGCCACGGGGAATCCCGTGGGCGGCTGCGGGTGCGGATGCTCCAGTGAGCCCGCGGAGAACGGGTACACGCCGGAGAAGAAACGCTACCTCGCCCGGCTCAAGCGGATCGAGGGCCAGGTGCGTGGGGTACACCGCATGGTCGACGAGGACGAGTACTGCATCGACGTCCTCACCCAGATCTCCGCGGTGCAGTCCGCGCTCAAGGGCGTGGCCCTGGCGCTGCTCGACGACCACATGCAGCACTGCGTGCTCCACGCCGCGCAGCAGGGTGGGGACGAGGCCGTGGAGAAACTCGACGAGGTCTCCGCAGCCGTCGCGCGGCTGGTGAAGTAGGGCAGAACCCTAACCCATCTGCGCGGCGCAGGTGGAGGTCCAACCTGAGGTGCCGTCGGTGAAGAACGTGGTGCCCGTTTCATGGATCGACGGGTCGCCACAGCTGGAGATCTCCTTGTCGAGCACGTGCGGGGAATCCACGCTCGGGGCACCGGTGAAGCCGATCACGGGGTCCGGGTCATACTGCTCGACCTCCGGCGTCGGCTGGGCCTCCGGGGTGTAGGCGTCGGCCTCCGGCTCGACGGCGGCTGCATCCGGCGCATCAGTGGGCTCCGGTTCCTTGGCGGTCGTGGAGGGCTTCTCGCCGAGCTTGTCGAGGCGGATGAAGGCGGTGTCTTCCCCGTCAGAGGTGTTCGAGAGGAAGTTGAAGGAGAGCGCCTCACGGTCTTCCGGGATCTCGAAGATCCAGGTCATCTCACTGTCGAACCCGGATCCGAGGTCAGCGTTGCATGCGGGGTTTCCCGGGATCTCGTAGAGACTCTTTATGGGCTGGTAGAGGGCTTCGCGGTCGGTCTGGAGTACCGCATCCACATATCCACCGGTACTGCGGCAGGTCAGGTCCATGTCGCGGTTCGTGTCATTGGTGACGGTGGTCTCGACGACGACGAACTTGCCTTTGTCCCTGGCTGTCACTTCCTCAGACGGACGCTCCTGCCCGGTGGTCCAGGAACCGTCCGTGTACTGCCGGATGGTGTCCGTCTCGTAGGCCGCGTTGACAGTCACGGTGGCGCCGTCGCCCTTGACCGGAGTGCCCATGCCGGGAATCGATTCGGTGGTGGACGTGGTGGATTCTCCAACGTCGCCGGAATCGTCGGAGGTACAGCCGGCGGCAAGTGCGCCGGTCAGGATCACCGCGCCGATGAGCGCGGACAGGCGGGATGTCATAGGTTCTCCTCAGTCGTGTGGGTGTCGACCTCGCCATCGGGGGTCAACCGGAGAAGAATCTAGTGCGCGGGCAGGACAGGGGTGGTTCCAGGGGTGAACGGACGTTCGACCGCTACACCACCCGCACCGCGGCAGTGCCTTCGAAAGGTGTCACCTGACCGGTGACGCCTCTGGCGTCCCCGCGAAGCTTGACCAGATAGTCGCCGGGCTCGGCCCCTGAGGTGTCCCAGTCGACCGTGGTGCGCACCCCGCTGACATCGCGGGCGAAAGTGAGCAGGGTCGACCAGGACGAGTCGTCGGCCACGACTGTCCCGTCGGCCTTGGTGACCAGAAGGTAGCCGTCCTCCAGGCGGACATTGTTGTTCGGGTTCGCTCCGGCGAAGACCACGGATGCTGTCTCACCTCGCGACACGTCACCCCCACCGGAAAGTACGTCGCCGAAGCGTCGTCCCGGCCACTCGATGTCCGGCGGCGCCAGCGCTGCGGGGGAGTCCGGGATGACGCCGGTGAGATCCCCGGCCGGCTGCCCGGTATCGACTTTCTCGTCAGAGGACAGGGCCCGGGCCAGCCGGTCGACGGTCTGCAGTGCCGCGGGCAGGGTGTAGCGGCCGAAGGCGGTCGCACCACCCTCGTAGTCCTGCTGCAGGTACTCCTCCGGGGTAGTCATGTAGTGGCCGTACCCGCAGCTGTAGCCCTGCACGACCACGCCGTTCTCCGGCACACCCATCGCGGACCCCACGGTCTGCCGGATGCGGCGTCCTGCGGTGATTGTCGGCTCGAAGCCCAGGGAGACCACGACCAGTCCACCGATGCGCCACACGCTGAAGATGTGGCGCTGCTGGATCATCCCGTCGACGTAGCCCATCGGCAGGAGCATGTCCTTGGGTTCGTGGACCTTGCGGACGTCCTCGGGGATCGGCGCGATCTGGTTGAGCTGGTGCACCCACGGCGACCCGCCGCGCTCGCCCTCGTTGAACCCGATGTCGAAATCCAGGCCGCCGCCGTCCTCCTGGCTCGACGCGGCGAAGGCGGACCCCAGGACCGCCGGGCCCGTCGCGCCGGGCTTACCGTCCGGCGTCCACTTCCCGTCGACCTGGACGCGGTCCATGTCGACCCACTGCGCCCGTCCGGCGACTCCGGAGCCCTCCACGCGGGTGCCGCCGGTGGACGTCGTGGCGGACGCCTGACGTTCGCCGAGGATCCGTGCGCTGGCCTTCTCGTCGGCGCCACCGGGACCGGAGTGGGGGACCAGGCCCATGTTCGGGGTGATATCGCCGGGCGTGCCCTGGGCGAAGACGGCGATGAACGGGGCGTTATCGAGGCTGCGGTGGTCCACCCCGGCATCGGTCTCCACCGACCAGGCGGCGTAGCCCTTGTTGTCGCCGGAGATATGGTGGATCTCAGGGCCGAACGCGGTGCCGTGGACGGAGTACCAGTTCACCAGCCCGACCGCGGAACCGTTGCGCGTGATGTGGAGGGTCACGGAGGTGCGGTCGATACCGCCGGGGTTGGCGTCCTTGTCCTCCTGCGGATTGCGCTCGAAGGCGAGGTGCGAGCGGTTCGCGCCGACCTCGTCCAGCTCGGTGCTGGTGAGCGTGAGCTCGGCCGGGCCGACGGTGTCGTGAGCGCGGATGATCGAGCGGACGATGCCGGTGACCTGGGCCTCGAAAGTCACCGGACGGAAGCCCATGGAGACCAGGTCGACCATGGCGTGCCCGGAGCGTCCGCCCGGACCGACGTGGGTGTGGGTGGCCTGCAGGACGACATTGTCCGCCCGGTAGGTGTCACCGTAGGTCTGCTGCAGGCGCCGGACGACCTCGAGGAAGACAGACTGGAACATCAGCGGCGTATCGACGGTGACCATGCAGACCCGGTCCCCGGTGGACCCGTCGACGTAGATGACGGCCCGGGAGAACAGCCGTTGGCGGATGCCTGCGGTGGTCTGTTCGGCGACCGCGTAGCCGTCCATACCGGCGCCCAGGGGCTCACCGGTGGTGTCTGCGATACCAAGGCCGACATCGATCCCTGCATCGCCTGAACTCCCGGGAGATTCGGCGGCAGCGGTGGGGGAGAGAAGCCCGGGAAGCGGGAACTCCACAGGACGGTGCCACCGGCCAAGGCCATGCCGGCGAGGACGCTTCGACGCGAGACGTTTTCAGGCATGAAAAGAGATTAAACCCGGGTTCGAAGTTCCGCAGGAGAAACTGCGAGATGCCTGGTCAGGCCGGGCAACCGCCGGAGCTGTGTCGTCCGGGGCATCCAGGTCCCGGGTCACCGGCGGGGTTGTGTTCTTCAGTGTGCGCCGACGCCAGATGACGCCAGATGACGCCAGATGACCAGGCCGACTCCGAAGATGTACATCGTGACGCTGAAGAGTCTGGCCGGGGCGGCGATCTCCGTGGAGCTGATCACGGACAGGGCGATCTTGTCCTCCACGGGCCGCTTCAGCAGTGCGCCGACGATCCATCCGGTGGTCATGACCAGAGCGTTGAAGATGAGGACGGCCAATCCGATGTCCTTCAGCGATGACCTTCAGCAGCGGTCCGAGTTTGTCGCCGAGGTCGATGATCAGGAAGGTGAACACGCCCACCAGCACGACGACACCGATGACGGCGATGATCTTCTCGAGCCGGGCGGCGACGTCCGGCGCCTTCGCCTTGATGACCGTGCCGATGGCCCCACCCGGCGAAACGGTGATGACGCCGACGTCCCCGGTGTGTCCTCGAAGAGTCGCACGGTGATCCATACCCACAGGGGCATGGTGGCCATCACGAGGATCGGGGCGATGACGGTGAGCACGATCGACAGCGGGACGTTGCTCTTGGCCAGATAGGTGAAGAGGTTGGTGGTGACTCCACCGGGGGCCGCGGCCAAGAGCATGAGTCCGACCGCGAGGACGGGCGAGAGATTGAGGATGAGGGGCGGGTGCCAGGGCGATCAGAGGGACGACCACCACCTGACCGGCGATTCCCCAGGTGACGGTGGCGGTCGAGCTGACGCTGCCTCTGAACTGCGTGGATGTGAGGGCTGAGGCCGATGCCCACCATGATCACGGCGAGTCCGAGTGGTGACAACTGTGCGGAGATGCCGACTTGCGTGCTGGTCTCCCTGCTGTAGTGAGCAACGTCTATCCGTTGTTTCCCGGGGGTCTACGGTGAGGCCGGGTTCAGTTGTGGTGTTTCGGGAAGAAATGTGCATGGGATTGTGGGGGGTGGCCTTCACCGGGTCGGGACGCGAAGAGGGGGGCGTCCTCCGCACTGTGGCGGAGGACGCCCCCTCGGCTGGTGGGGCCAGCGGGGCTCGAACCCGCGACCAACGGATTATGAGTCCGCGGCTCTAACCGACTGAGCTATAGCCCCGCGGCACAGTGTAGCGGGCTGTCCGGGCGGGGGGGGCACTGTGGTGGGACAAGGTGGGCGCGGGGACGGTGCGGGAAGGACGCGGCGATGGTGGACGTGGCTGGAAATGTGCTGTGACGTGCTGACTTGTGGGGCTACGAGGGGTCTGTGTAGAGTACATTCTCGTTGAACGGGCCAAGCCGGGCCCCGCAAAACGCCTTCCCCCTTAGCTCAATGGCAGAGCATTCGACTGTTAATCGAAGGGTTACTGGTTCGAGTCCAGTAGGGGGAGCATATTGATCCCCGTCACCTGCACTTCAGGCGACGGGGTTTTGTCGTGCGTGGGGCATTGTCGGACGGACTCTGTACTGGTGAGGGGGACGACCGTCCGGCCATAGAACCCCAGTGACGGGTGAGGTGCATGGGGCCTATATGAGTCTCTGTGACTCGCGGATCCTTTCGGGGACGACGGGCGACTGGCTTTCGGTGTCTCATGGCGGCCGGGACGGGAAGCCCGACAGGTGTCTTGCAGCGGATTTGCCTCCCCATGATCGGGGGTAGTGAGGTACTTGAAAGTATCAGATCTGCGACTGGGAGAAACAGATAATTCCACAACAGTGATAGTTTCACCTATTTACAAATACGCAGGTCGCAGAGCATGTGGTTTGTAAGTGGATGGTTAGTGTAGGGTAACTATCGCAAGACTGTTGTGAACATATAATGCAGTTGGGATAATTATCTCATGCTGGGGCACTGCGGGATTCTGGACAAGGGGATTAGTAACCGGTAGTTTCGTTTGCGGGTCCGAAAAGCGGTCCTGTGCACGACTTAATACCACGAATCAAGAGGAGCTCAACATGCTTACCGCCCTTCAGGAAATCCTTTCCACCGTCGCCGCCGCCATCGTTTCGGTCTTCGAGACCGTCGTCGGTTCCCTGGGTTAAGAGCCTCGGGGGGAGAGGTTGAGCCTCTCTCGATGGCAGTCCCCTTCCGCTTCGGCGGTGGGGGATTCTTCTATGTCTGCTGCCGGCGACAGTAAATGTCGTGGTCGCTACGAAGTTGCAGTTGGCGGCCCGGATCAGCTTCAGAAGTGCTATTGGCGTGGGGTGATCCGGGGCGGGTGAAGTTGCCCCCGTGTATGGGGTGTCAGAAAACCATCTTTACTGTAGTGGCTATTCCGGTAGTGTCAAACACGCTGTAATCACGGCCCGGGAATTAATGAATGGTGAATGCAGGTAGAATGCGGAAACGCTGGAGTGCTGCCATATTGTGACACTACTTACGGGATGTTTGCTGACTGGTATTACGTTATTTTCGCTGGTCCCGGGCGCGAAAGATCGGCTGTTCGGGACTTGTGGGGTCGGAAAGTCCTGACCTGTATTCATTTCCAGAGCCACACCGAGCAGCTTCGAAGACCATTTCCGGTCTTATGCACGACTTTCACCCACACTCACTCATGAGGAGTACAACATGCTTTCCGCTCTCATTACCATCATCTCCGTCGTTGCCAACACCATCAGCACGGTCTTCCTGACTGCTCTCGGCTCCATTCTCTAGTCTGCAGAGCCCCACAGCTCTCGCTGACCAGCGCGAGATCGACCCCCTTCTGCAGCGGCAGAAGGGGGTGTTTCCATGTCTGACCCTCGTGACTCTTGTGGCCTGACCACCGGCGTAGCGTGGAACGCGTCAACACACACCCGTCACGCAGGAGTCAGCTCATGGCGTCCCAACGCCCCACCCCGTCCGCACTCAAGCGCAGGTTCCCACCGGTCAAGGACCTCATGGAACTCATGCAGTTCGAGAAGCCCACTCTCGACATCACCGGACGGAAGATCTCCAAAGCCACCAGCGTCTGGGAACTCCGCCAGATCGCCAAGCGTCGCACCCCGAAAGCCCCCTTCGACTACGTCGACGGTGCCGCAGAGAACGAGATCTCCCTCCACCGGGCCCGCATGGCCTACCGGGACCTCGAATTCAATCCCGGTGTCCTGCGCGACGTCACCGCCGCCGACCTCTCCACCGAGGTGTTCGGGAAGAAGATCACCATGCCTGTGGGCCTGGCACCCACCGGCTTCACCCGTATGATGCAGACCGAGGGCGAGTACGCCGGCTCGGCCGCTGCCGCGGACAAGGGTATCCCCTTCTGCCTGTCGACCATGGGCACAGCATCCCTCGAAGATGTCGCCACCCACACCCCCGACGGCGACAACTGGTTCCAACTCTACCTCTGGAAGGACCGCGAGGCTTCCAAGGACCTGGTACAGCGCGCCTGGGCCGCCGGCTACCGGAACCTCATCGTCACCGTGGACACCGCCATTGCCGGTGCACGACTCCGGGACACCCGCAACGGCTTCTCCATCCCACCCCAGCTCACCTGGAAGACCGTCCTCGACGCCTCCTACCGTCCCGCCTGGTGGTTCAACTTCCTCACGACCGAACAGCTGTCCTTTGCGTCGCTGTCCCGCAGCTCAGGAACCGTCGCCGAACTCGTGAACCGCATGTTCGACCCCTCCCTCACCTTCGAGGACATCGACTGGATCCGCGACATGTGGCCCGGCAACCTCATCGCCAAGGGTCTGCAGACCGTCGACGACTCCCGTCGCGTCCTCGACCACGGCGCAGACGGCATTATCCTGTCCAATCACGGCGGACGCCAGCTCGACCGCGCCCCCGTCCCGCTCCACCTGCTGCCCAAGGTCCGCAAGGCCCTCGGCGACGACGTCACCATCGGCGTGGACACCGGCATCATGGACGGCGCCGACATCATCGCCGCCGTCGCCCTCGGCGCGGACTTCACCCTCGTCGGCCGGGCCTACATGTACGGCCTCATGGCCGGCGGTCAGCGCGGCGTGGCCCGCATGCTCGACATCCTCGAAGACCAGGCCCGACGCACCATGCGACTGTGCGGCGTGAACAGCATCGGCGACCTCACCCCCGAGCACGTCACGCAGACGACCAGCCAGGCAGCCTCCGGATACTGGGTCTAGGTCAGCGACTCCCACAGACGGGCATTGAACCCGTCCCACCGCTGCTTCGCCCAGTCACCGAAGTCGCGGTCGGTGAGCACCACCGCCGCCGTGCCGGACGGCCGGTGGAACCAGAGAAACGTGCCGGCCTGGCCGAAGTGCCCGGCGACATCCGCCGGCATCTCCGCGGGCAACCAGTGGGGTGACTTCTGCCCGTGCAGCTCGAATCCCAGCCCCCAGGGGCACGGACGCTGCCGGCCGTAGCCCGGCACCACGCCGTCCAATTCCGGGAACTGACTGGTCAGGGCCTCCGCCCACAGTGCCTCCGGCACCAGGGTGGGAAAGAGGAACTCCGAGGCCAACCGCGACAGGGCGTCCACCGACCCACGGAACCCGTGGCCCGCCGAACCCTCGATGACCAACTCCGCCTCAGCGATCCCCAACGGCTCACACACCGCGTCACGGACATAGGATGCGAAGTCCATCCCGACCTCCGTGACGGACGCCGTCACCAGGTCGGCGAGAATCTCGAAACCGGCCGAGGAGTAGATCCGCCGCGTCCGGGCGTCCTTTTCCCGGTCACGGCCATGGAAACCCACCCCGGAGGCGTGGGACAGCAGCTCGCGGACTGTGGCGTCCTGCGGGCCGTCGACGTCATGGCCGGTGGTGACCGCGACATCGCCGACCATGTCCTCGAGACTGAAGCAGCCCTCCGAGACAGCGACCAGGACCGCATAGGCACTGATCAGCTTGCTCACACTGGCGAGATCGAACACATGGTGCTGGTCACCGGTCGTCGCGACAGGGTCTACTGCGCTGCCCCCGGAACGCAGCACCGCTGCGGCGACGGTCCCGACCGGCCAGTCGCCGGTCTCCGCGAGGACGTCGCTCGGCTGTGTCATGCCGGGGAGGGGCCCTTCGGATTCTCGGCAAGGTCGACCAGGTCACTGACGGTCTTTGCGGACCATATGTCCTCATCCTCGATGCGCACCCGCAGGGCGTCCTCCATCTTCACCGAGATCTCTATGAGCGAGACCGAACTCAGGTCGAGATCCGCAGTGAGATCGGACTCCGCGGTCACGACCTCCTTGTCGACCCCCGAGACATCCTCGATGATCCGGGCGATCCGGCCCAGCGTGGTCACGTCCTCGACGGCGTCTGCGGCACGCTCCGACTGATCGTCGGAACTGCCACCGCCGAGCGCCCTGGCGAGTTTCTCCTGGGCCTCACGCGAGATCTCCACGGGTCACGGACCTTCCTGTCGGGGGTGGGGAACTGCCCCGCCACCGGCGGGGAACATACCCGCCGATACTAGCAACACCGTCGTACGGCGACGGCGGGGGTCAGGCCTTCGTCGGATCGTTGAGGTTGAAATCCTCCGCGGCCTTCTTCACCGTCTCCCAGGAGAGCTGGTGGTCACGGGCCAGCGCGGACAGCACCGCGACGACCACGGACTCGGCGTCCGAGTTGAAGAAGCGGCGGGCGGCGGCACGGGTGTCGGAGAACCCGAAACCGTCGCAGCCCAGAGTGGTGTACTCACCCGGGACGTAGGGGCGGATCATCTCCGGCACTGACCGGGTGAAGTCGGTGACACCGATGAACGGCCCCTTCGCGTCCTCCAGGACCTGGGTGACATAGGGCTTCGGGATCACACCGTCCGGGTGCCGCAGCTCGTCGAGGTCCAGGTCGCGGCCCTCGCGGGCGAGTTCGGCCCACGCCGGCACGGAGTACAGGGCGGCGTTGACGTCGAACTGCTCGCGCAGGATCGTCTTCGCCCGGATCGCCTCGGTCATCCCCACACCCGAGGCGAGGATCGTGGCCTGCAGGTCGGACGTGGGGGCGTCGCCGGCGTCTCCGGTGGAGTTCGCACCGGTACCGACCAGCTTGTCGGCAGGGGAGTAGAGGTAGATGCCCTTGAGCAGTCCCTCGACATCGAGGTCCGCCGGTGCGGCAGGCTGCTCGACCGGCTCGTTGTAGACGGTGAGGTAGTAGATGACGTTCTCACCCTTGCCGTCCGGGCCGGACCCCTCGCCGTACATGCGGCGGATACCGTCGCGGACGATGTGGGCGACCTCGTAGCCGAACGCCGGGTCCCAGGAGACCACCGAGGGGTTGGTGGAGGAGAGCACAGGAGAGTGGCCGTCCATGTGCTGCAGACCCTCACCCGACAGGGTGGTGGCACCCGAGGTCGCGCCGATGAGGAAACCGCGGGCCATCTGGTCGGCGGCGGCCCAGATCGAGTCACCCGTGCGCTGGAAGCCGAACATCGCGTAGAAGATGTACAGCGGGATCATGACCTCGCCGTGGGTGGCGTAGGAGGTGCCGGCGGCGATGAACTCGGCGACCGAACCCGCCTCGTTGATGCCCTCGTGCATGATGTGGCCGTCCGTGGCCTCCTTGTAGGAGAGCATGAGGTCGGCATCCACCGGCGTGTAGTTCTGGCCGTGCGGGTTGTAGATCTTCAGCGTCGGGAACCAGGAGTCCATGCCGAAGGTACGGGCCTCGTCCGGGATGATCGGCACGAGCCGCTTCTGGATCTCCGGGTCCTCCATGAGCTCCTTGAGCGTGCGCACCAGGGCCATGGTCGTGGCGACCTTCTGCTTACCGGAACCCTTGAGGACCGGCTGCATCACGGAGACGTCCGGGACAGTCAGCGGGGTGTAGGTCGTGCGGCGCTCAGGGAGGAATCCGCCGAGGGCCTTCCGGCGCTCCAGCATGTACTGGATCTCGGGGGAATCCGGACCCGGGTTGTAGTACGGCGGGAGCTTCGGGTTCGCCTCGAGTTCCTCGTCGGAGATCGGGATCTCCTGCTTGTCGCGGAAAAGCTTGAGGTCGTCGAGGGTCAGCTTCTTCATCTGGTGGGTCGCATTGCGTCCCTCGAAGTTGTGGCCCAGGCCGTAGCCCTTGATGGTGTGGGCCAGGATGACGGTCGGCTGATCCTTCGTCTCCATGGCGCGCTGGTAGGCGGCGTAGATCTTGCGGTAGTCGTGACCGCCGCGGCGCAGGGCGAAGATCTCCTCGTCGGTCATGTCCTCGACGAGCTTGGCGGTCTCGGGGTCCTTGTTGAAGAAGAACTCGCGGACGTAGGCGCCGTCCTTGCCCTTGAAGGTCTGGTAGTCACCGTCAGTGGTGGTGTTCATGACGTTGACCAGGTGACCGTCCTGGTCCTTCTCCAGCAGTCGGTCCCACTCTCGGGCCCAGACGACCTTGATGACGTTCCAGCCGGCACCGCGGAAGAAGCTCTCCAGCTCCTGGATGATCTTCGTGTTGCCGCGGACCGGGCCGTCGAGGCGCTGCAGGTTGCAGTTCACCACGAAGGTCAGGTTGTCCAGGTTGTTCACCGCAGCCTGCTGGATGAGGCCACGGGCCTCCGGCTCATCCATCTCACCGTCGCCGAGGAACGCCCAGACATGCTGGTCGGAGGTGTCCTTGATGCCCCGGTCGTTGAGGTATTTGTTGAACCGTGCCTGGTAGATCGCGTCCATCGGGCCCAGGCCCATCGACACGGTCGGGAACTCCCAGAACTCCGGCATGTCGTGCGGGTGCGGGTAGGAGGGCATCCCGTGCTCCGGGTTGGACTTCTCCTGGCGGAAGCCGTCCATGTCCTCCTCGGAGAGACGTCCCTCGAGGAAAGCGCGGGCGTACATGCCGGGGGAGGCGTGGCCCTGGAAGAAGATGTGGTCGCCGCCGCCCGGGTGGTCCTTGCCGCGGAAGAAGTGGTTGAAGCCGACCTCGTAGAGCGCGGCGGCGGAGGCATAGGTGGAGATGTGGCCACCGACACCGATGCCGGGTCGCTGGGCGCGGTGCACCATGATCGCGGAGTTCCACCGCATCCAGCGCCGGTAGCGCTTCTCCATCGCCTCATCACCGGGGAACTCCGGCTCCATCGAGGTGGGGATGGTGTTGACGTAGTCGGTTGACAGCAGCGGCGGCAGCGACACGCGCTGGGCAGACGCCCGCTCCAGCATCCTCAGCATCAGGTAGCGGGCGCGGTCGGGGCCTGCCTCGGAGAGCAGACCGTCGAGGGAGTCCATCCACTCCTGGGTCTCATCGGGGTCGGCGTCCTTGAGGTAGGACGCGACACCGTCGCGGATATTGCCGAAGTGGCTGTCGTGGGCGGGACTCATGGCGTTCCTCCTGGTTTGCGGAATCTGTGGGCGTCCCCGGGGCACAGCGGTGGTGGCCGTGGGGATGCACTCCTCCCGATACTAACCCCGCCGGGGACGTTCGGTTCGGGGGAGAAAACTCGGGGGTGGTGCGGTCTGTATTCGTGCTGCTCTGGTGCGGCACCGTCTGATCCCCTACTATTCAGTGCCAGAGCATGTTGCATTACACCCCCGGTGACGCCGGGAAACGAGGAAAGGTCAGGGACATAGCAGTGGGAGACGCCGCAGGGGCGACGGTGGGCAGTGACAACGACTGGGCTGAGCTCATGGATGTCACCGCAGGTCAGATCATCCAGGAACTCGGTTGGGACGAGGACGCCGACAGCGGAATCAGTGAATCGCTCGAGGACGTCATCGGCGGTCAGCTGCTTGACGAAGAGACCGACGAGATGGTCGACGTGGTTCTGCTGTGGTGGCGTAGTGAGGACGGCGACCTGGTCGACGGCCTGGTGGACGCCACCCGCAGTCTGGGGGACACCGGGCGGATCTGGCTGCTGACCCCCGCCGCCGGCACCGACGGTACGGTCGAGCCCGGCGAGATCGCCGAGTCCGCGCAGGTCGCCGGCCTGGTGCAGACGACCTCCACCCGTCTCGGCTCCTGGCAGGGGGCCTGTCTGGTGGCCCGCGGCGCGAAGCGCTAGAGTCTCGGGGGTCCGGTTCCCGGGGAATACCGGTTCGCGCACTTAGCTCAGCTGGAAGAGCAGCTGGTTTACACCCAGCAGGTCGGCGGTTCGAACCCGTCAGTGCGCACCATCGGTGACCAGCAGTTCCGTCCTCGCAGGAGGCTTCGGGCTGCTGGTCTTTCTGATACCTGGCTACATCTTGACTGCTGGTCGGGGTGGGTGAGTGCCTGTCGCCGCCCGCCGCCCGCCGCCACCGTGCGCTCTGCGCCCACTTGAACGCTGAATAACCCGTCCGGGGGTAGCGGAAAGGTTGATCATGGCCGACGAGGTGTGCGAAGTGTCACCGGAGCTTTGGGGTTTTCCGGATGCTCGACTAGCCTTGCCTAACTGAAGAATGCTGTTTCAGTAGAAGTTTTGCGCGTCCAGGAGAGTCACACATATGCCGTCCACCCGTTCACTCCGCCTGGCTTCGGCAGCGGCACTGACCGCCGCCCTGCCCCTCGTCGGTGTCGCCACCGTCCCCGCGACGGTTCTTCCCGCGGCCGTCGCCGACGACAACTCGCAGTGCCAGGCCGTCTCCTCCGCCACGATGGACTGGGGCATCAAACAGTCCTTCCGCAACTACCTCACCGGCCCGATCGCGGCCGGCGGCTGGGACCTCAACGGTGTGACCTACAACGGTTCCTCGGAGAACGCCGAGGACGGCGCCTTCCACTTCACCGCCGACGCGGCAAAGGCCGCTGTCCAGGGTGACGACGCCGACCTGCCACTCAAGGGCACCATGAAGCTGACCGGTCACGGCGGCATCATCAACGTCACCCTCTCCAACTTCACCCTCCAGGTCCGCGGCGACCGGGCCCAGCTGCTGGCCGATGCCAGCTACATCGGCGCCGATCCGGAAGCCATCGTCGGCTCCATCAGCGGCAAGCCGGCCTTCACGCAGAAGCCGGTCGCCACCTTCTCCCTGGAGAACACCCTGACCCAGGCCGGTTCCGGCGACGGTTCGGCCACGCTCACCGGTCAGAGCTGGATCCACGAGAACCTCAACAAGGCGCTCCTCGGCTCCTACGGGGAGGGAAAGAACGACGGCGACCCGGTGCGCATCACCGTCAAGACCTCCGGTGCCGGCGACTGTGCCGTCGACTCCTCCGCCGTCATGGCCACTTCCGCCGGTCAGACCGACGCGAAGCCCGCCGAGTCAACCCCGGCGTCCACCCCGGCGTCCCCGGCGCAGCGGACCACGCAGCCCAACACCCAGCAGGCCGCCCCTGCCGCCGGTGACGTGACCGACGGCACCACCTGTGACGCGGTCACCGGCGCCTCGGTCGGCTGGGGCCTGAAGCAGTCCTTCCGCAACTACCTCACCGGCCCGATCGCCATGGGCTCGTGGAATCTTGACGGGGTCGGTTTCTCCGGCTCCGAGGGCGGGGCAGACGGCCAGTTCCAGTTCACGGCCGACCCGTCCGCCATCAAGGTCTCCGGCACCGACGCCGACATCCCGCTGCGAGGCTCCATGAACCTCACCGGTCACTTCGGTGCTCTGGACATCACCTACTCCAACATGAAGGTGAAGGTCCGCGGCACCACCGCCCAGTTCATCGCCGACTACCGGTCGACCACGGTCTCCAGCTTCACCCCGGGCGCCACGGTCACCGGCGCGGACACCGGCACCCAGGTACCGATCGCCCAGTTCGAGCTCTCGTCGCCGATCACCGAGGACGCCGCGAACTCCGGCACCGTCAATCTCTCCGGCCCCGGTTACATCACCGAGGACGGAAACCAGTCCCTCGGTGGCAACTACGGCGAGGGCAACAACGAGGCCGACCCGATCAACGTCACCCTGAACACCTCCGGTGAGGGCTGCGGCATCGGCACCGGCGGCGGGCTCGAGGGCATCACCTCCGCCGGTCAGGCCACCTCCGGTGGCTCGGGCGCTGTCGCCGAGAGTACCGGCACCCCGGATCTCGGCGTCAGCCCGCGTGTCTCCAGCACCGCGTCCACCTCCGGTGCGAATTCCGCCGGCGAGTCCGACACCACCTGTACCGCCGAGGACGGTGACCGCAAGGTCGCCGAGACCCGCATGGGCTGGGGTATCAAGGACTCCTTCCGCTCCTACATCAAGGGCTCCATCGCCAAGGGGGACTGGACCACCACCGGTGGCGCAGTCTACAGCGAGGGCAACTTCGTCTTCAGCGGTTCCGAGGGCACGGTCACGACCGCCGACGGTGGTGTCTCCGAGGGCACCCTGAAGTTCGGTGGCTCGGTGCTCTTCACCGGTCACGAGGGTGTGCTGCGCACCGTCATCTCTGATCCGGAGATCCGGATCAACGGCTCCACCGGCACCCTGGTCGCCAACATCGAGTCCAATGACACTTCCGGCAACCCGAACGACTTCGGGCGTGTCGTCATCGCCGATCTGGCGATCACCGAGGCCTCCGTCGCCGACGGCATCCTCGACGGCAGTGCTTCCGCCACTCTGAGTGCCGAGGGGTCCGAAGCACTTGCAGGTTACTACGCCGCGGGCGAGTCCCTGGACCCGGTGAGCTTCCGTGCCGCCCTGTCCGACGACTGTGACAGCGACTCCGCCGCCACCCTCGGCGACAAGCCCGAGGACGAGTCCGACACCGACGACGACAAGGACGACGATCGTGGAAACGGCAAGGTGAACGTCACCGACGCCGCCGCCGGGTCTGACTCGGACGACGATGAGGACACCGGTCTGATGGCCTTCATCAAGGATCCGTCCTCCATGGTGCCGAGCGTTATCGCCATCATCGCCGCCGCTGTCGCCGGCGTCATGGCCGTGCGTCTCCGTCGGACCAACAAGCGGATCGACGAAGTCGCTGCCGCTGCCGGCGTCGAAGGTGGAAACCCCGGCTCTGACGACTAGACTGACAGCGTGTCCGACCGCGCTGACAGTACAACCTCATCCACCCCCGACCGCCGTCCCCGGCGTCGGGGGTGGCGTGCTTTCCTGACCCCCGGGTGGGTCATCACCACCGTGATCGCCGTCGTCTTCGCGTACTTCGCGTTCACGGTGCTGGCCCCGTGGCAGCTGGGGAAGAACTCGGACACCCGGGAATTCAACGGTCGGCTCGAGGACGCGATGGAGCACGATCCGGTGCCGGTCTCCTCGGTGCTGCCCGCCGACGGCACACCGGCCGATGAGAGTGAGTGGACCCGCGTGGAGTTGCAGGGCCGGTTCCTGCCGGAGTCCGAGGTGCTGCTGCGTAACCGTCCGGTGTCCGGCAGTCCCGCGTTCCAGGTGCTCACGCCGTTCCAGACCGATGACGGTCTGACGGTGCTGGTCAACCGCGGCTGGATCAAACCGACCGGTGGTGGCGCCGGAGTGCCGGAGATCACGGAGGCCCCTGAGACGGAGACGACGGTCACCGGTTATGTGCGCAAGTCCGAGACTGTGCCGGATTCGGCCCCTATCACCGACCAGGGGCGCCTGCAGGTCTACGGGATGAACACCACGCAGATATCCCGTATCACGGACCTCGACCTGGCGGGCAACTACGTCCAGCTCGACGAAGACTCCGTGGCCGGTCGCGCGGGTGAGGGGCTGACCGCCATCCCGCTGCCGAAGCTGGACTCGGGTCCGTACCTGTCCTACGGCATCCAGTGGATCGCCTTCGGCATCATGGTGCCGCTGGGGCTGGGCTACTTCCTGTGGGCCGAGATCCGTGAACGGCGTCGGCAGCGCGAGGAGGTCGCGGCGTCCGAGGCCGGGACATCAGATGCTGTGGAAGACACCCCGGAACCCGACGCGACTCCGGAGTCGGAGCGGGAGCCGGAGCCCACTCCCGGGAAGGACGCCGCCACGGTCACCCGGGAGCGCAAACTCGCCGAGCGTTACGGCCACAGCAGGAACAGCAGGGCCTGGTCAGACCGTAATTCCCGCGACGATGAACGGTTCTGACTGGCGCCTGAACACTGTTCAAGTTAGAGTATGTTCCATGACGGACATACTCACAACTGCGCGTACCCGCGTCCTGGACGGGGGACGCGGCCTCGACTACGCCGACCTCATCAGGGTCCTCGACCTTCCCGATGACCGGATCCCCGACCTGCTCGCCCTCGCCCACGAGGTGCGGGTGAAGTGGTGCGGCGAGGAGGTCGAGATGGAGGGCATCGTCAGCCTCAAGACCGGCGGCTGCCCCGAGGACTGCCACTTCTGCTCCCAGTCAGGACTCTTCGAATCCCCGGTGCGCTCCACGAAACTGGACATCGGCCAGCTCATTGAGCAGGCCCGCCAGACCGCCAAGACCGGTGCCAGCGAATTCTGCATCGTCGCCGCCGTCAAGGGCCCGGACGAAGCCCTCATGTCCCAGCTGGAGGACGCCGTCCAGCAGATCTACGCCAACGTCGAGGGGATCGATGTCGCCGTCTCCGTCGGCATCCTCACTCCGGAACAGGTCGCCCGGCTCAAGGCCGTGGGCGTCCACCGCTACAACCACAATCTCGAGACCGCCCGAAGCTACTTCCCGAAGGTCGTCACCACCCACACCTGGGAGGAGCGACGCGAGACCATGCTCATGATCAAGGACGCCGGCATCGAGGTCTGCTGTGGCGGCATCATCGGCATGGGGGAGACCCCGGAACAGCGTGCCGAGTTCGCCGTCCAGCTCGCCGAGCTCGACCCCCACGAGGTTCCGCTGAACTTCCTCGACCCCCGCCCGGGCACCCCGTTCGGCCACATGGAGGTCATGGACGGCAAGGACGCGCTGCGTGCCATCGGCATGTTCCGGCTCGCCATGCCCGCCACCACACTGCGTTTCGCCGGCGGCCGCGAACTCACCCTCGGTGACATGGGTGTGGAGCAGGGCCTGACCGGTGGCATCAACGGCATCATCGTCGGCAACTACCTCACCACGCTCGGCCGCCCGGCCGAGCAGGACATGGACATGATGGACCGAATGCGGCTGCCCATCAAGGTCCTCTCCCGGAGCGTGTGACGGTGGCCCGCAACAGAGGCACCGGCCCCTGGGACCCCTACACCGGAGCGGACCTGGGGGAAGGGGAGTGGATCGAGTACTCACCGGCCCAGAAGGCCGGGCTCGACACCCCCCGCTTCTGCCCGGAGTGCGGACGACGCCGCATCGTCCAGGTTACCCCGCACGGCTGGACCGCGGTCTGCTCCCGCCACGGAGAGACGGATTCCACGGTCGCCGACCTGCGCTAGAGCCGGTTCAGAAGTCGAGCACCCTCGCCCGGGCCCACTCGACGATCCCCGGCAGCGCCTCGGCGAGCTGGTGCTCGGCACGATCGAAGTCGGCATCCTCCCCGTAGTAGGGGTCGGCGACCTCTTTGTCACCGGCCACGCCGAAGGACCGGAACAACCGGATCTTCTCCGGATCGACCCCCGCCTTCTCCAGGGCCCTGCGGTTCGCCTCGTCCATGACGAGGAAGAGATCGGCGTCCCGGTGCTCGGGGCCGAACTCGGCCGCCGCATGTCCCGAGGCGTTGTAGCCGGCCTTCTCCAGGCAGGCCGCCGCCCGCGGATCGGCGGCTTCACCGACATGCCAGCCTGTGGTGCCGCAGGAGTTCAGTTTCACCTCGTCGAGGAGGCCGTCCTCCGCCAGTGCGTCCCGCAGCATGATCTCACCCATCGGGGACCGGCAGATGTTGCCGGTGCACACCACGCAGATCTGCGGGCGGGAGTCCGCCCAGTCCGCCACGACGCGGGCCAGCTCGTCGACGTCGGCCACCGACCAGTCCGAAGCATTGTGCTCGGCGCGGTCGCCGTAGCCCCAGTCCACCAGGACACTGCGCACACCGTAGGCGTGGGCGCCCTCGACGTCGTGGATACGGTCACCGATCATGAGGATGTTGCCGCGGTGCTCCGGGCCACCCTCGGCCACCGGGGTGGTGTCCAGGCTGAGCTGCTCCAGCGCGTATCCGATGACGTCGGCCTTCGCCCGACGCCCGCCACGCTCGGTGGAGGCTGTCGCCACCACATCGAAGAGATCCAGCAGGTCGAAGCGCTCCAGCATGAGCCGTGCGGTGGTCTCCACCTTCGAGGTCGCGGTGGCGAGCACATACCCGGCGTCCTTCCAGGTCCGGATGAGGTCACGCATCCCCGGGATGACCTCGACGGTGCGCCAGCTTCCACCGGAGTAGTTCTCGCGGTAGGCCCGGTAGGTGCGGTCCAGGATGTCTCCCTCCAGGCCCAGACCCCGGAGCGTGTCCTCCATCGGCGGGCCCGAGATCCGCGCCACCTGGTCATCCGGGGGTGCGGGGACCCCGTTGGCCGCCAGGGCGTGCAGGAAACTGTCCCGGATCCCGGGGAACGAATCCACCAGTGTCCCGTCGACGTCGACGAGAAGGATCCGAGTCTCCGGCCCCGGGGCCGACATGCTGTCCGATGAATCTGCCACAGGTCCTACAGTGCCAGAAACCGGGGCTCTCTGCCGCAGGACGCTATCGTTGACCACGTGAACAACTCCGCTCCCACCACCGCGCCGGCGACTGTCGGAGATGTCGTCGCGCTCATCGAACAGGCCTATCCGCCGGACCTTGCGGAATCCTGGGACGCCTGCGGACTCGTCTGCGGTGACCCCGTGGACACCGTCCGCACGGTCCGCGTCGCCCTCGACTGCACCGATGCCGTGGCGGACGCCGCGATCACAGACGGTGCCGACTTCCTGCTGGTCCACCACCCGCCTCTGCTGCGCGGGGTGACCGGCGTGCCCGTGACCCACCCCAAGGGCCGCATCATCCACCGGCTGATCAGGGCAGGGGTCGCCCTCTACGCCGCCCACACCAGCGCCGACGCCGCCCGCCCCGGCGTCAACGACCGGCTCGCCGAACTCCTCGGTGTCACCCCGGGTGCCCCGTTGACCCCGGTGGCCGACGGTGTCGACCCGCGCACCGCCACCGGCATCGGCCGGGTCGGGGAGCTCGACACCCCGATGACGCTGCGGGAGTTCACCGCCCGTGTCGCCGACCGGCTGCCCGCCACCGAGTGGGGGGTGCGCGCCGCCGGCGACCCCGACCGGATGATCCGACGCGTCGCCGTGGCGTCCGGGTCCGGCGACAGCTTCCTCGGCACCGTTCTCGGTCTCGACGTGGACTGCTTCGTCACCTCGGACCTGCGCCACCATCCCGTCGACGAGCACCTGCGTGCCGGCGGCTGTGCGGTGGTGGACACCGCGCACTGGGCCAGTGAGTTCCCCTGGTGCTCCCAGGCCGCCGACCTGCTCTGCGCCGACCCGCGGTTGAGTGCCTCGGTCATCGACCTGCGCACCGACCCCTGGACGCTGCACAGTCCCGCCACCACTGAGGGATCCGAGGGAAAGGACCACCCATGACTCTCTCACTCACCGGCACCGACCGGACGACCCTCACCGAACTCGTCGGAGTCGACGACCGGATCCGGCTGCTCACCGCCCGACTGGACGCCCTGCCCGAGACGGCCACCGTCGAACGCCTCGAGCAACAGGCCGAGGAAGTCCGACGCCACGCGCTGAGTACCCGGCGCATCACCCACGACATGACCGGCACCGTGCACCGGCTGCAGGCCGACGCCGCCCGGCTGCGGGCGCGCCGACGTGACGACCTCGCCGGACTGCGCGCCGACACTGACCGGGACCGGCGCCGAGACCTCCATCACGACCTCCGGGTCGCCGAGCGTCGGCTCGCCGAGATCGAATCCGACATCGACCGGGAGGAACGCACCCTGGCCACGTTCGGACGGATCGGGGAGGAGGAGACCCCCCACGGTGAGATCAACGAGGCACTCCACCGCGCCCGCGAGGAGGCGGCGGCGGTGTCCGGCGAGATCCGCGTCCAGCTCGACGGGCTGCACGAACGCTCCACGGCACTGCGGGACGCCCTCTCCCCGGAACTGCGGAAGATCTACGAGGAGGGCGAGGCGGAGCACGGCATGGGCGCCGCCGAACTCGCCGGTGCGACCTGCCGGTGCTGCTGCATCGAACTCGACCACTCCGCGGCACGACGCATCGCCAACACACCGCTGTCCCGGCCGGTCACCTGCCCGGAGTGCGGCGTCCTGCTGCTACGGACGGGGGAGTGACCCGTGGCTGGAACGGAAACCGGAAGCGCACGTCCGGACTGGTTCGGCTCCGGACAGGCGCCGCTGCGGCTGCTCCTGCTGCGCCACGGCCAGACACCCATGTCCGCCGCGGGCGTCTTCTCGGGACGCAGCGACCCCGCACTGACCGACCTGGGCAACGCCCAGGTGGTGCGGGCAGCGTCCTGGCTGCGGACCCGGCAGGACCAGGGGGAGGGGATCGACACGATCTACAGTTCCCCGTTGCTGCGGGCACGGCAGACCGCCGAGTCCGCGGCCGAGGCCCTCGACCTGGACGTCACCGCGGCCGAGGACCTCATCGAGACAGACTTCGGTGCCTGGGAGGGCCTCGGGTTCGACGAGGTCCACCGTCGTTGGCCGACCGAGCATGCCGAGTGGGTCGCCGATTCCTCGGTGCCGACCGTCGGCGGGGAGTCGATGGACGCCGTGGCGTCCCGGTGCGACCGTCTGGTCGGTGACCTGCTGGCAGACGGCGGAGGACGCACCGTCCTGCTCGTCAGTCACGTCTCACCGATCAAGGCGATCCTGCGCTCGGCGATGAAGGCACCGGCGACGGTGTACTCGACGCTGCACCTGGATCTCGCCGGTCTGTCCGTCGCCGAATTCTACCCGGAACGCTCCGTGGTCAGGGAGTTCAATGACACCCACTATCTGCGGGGGCTGTGAGGGCTTCGGGGCCGCGCACTGCTATCGTGAACGGCGTCGAGAGGGTCGGGTGATCGCGGCTCCCGGAACCGTTCCTGTCCCAGGAGCAGGCCGGGGTCGAGGAAAGTCCGGACTCCCCAGAGCACGGTGGTTGTTAACGGCAACCCGGGGTGACCCGCGGGCCAGTGCCACAGAAAATGACCGCCCGGTGTATGCCGGGTAAGGGTGAAAAGGTGCGGTAAGAGCGCACCAGTGCCCCGGGTGACCGGGGCAGCTGGGTAAACCCCACCGGGAGCAAGGTCACGTGCTCGCACCGTAACCCTCCGGGGCCGGTGGTGCGATGTGCCCCGACGGCTGCTCGTCGGACAAGGGGCAGGTAGACCGCTGCAGGCGGCCGGCAACGGTCGTCGTAGATGGATGATCACCACCTCCGGTGGCGCCTCCGGGTGTCACCGGGTGGAACAGAATCCGGCTCACAGACCCTCTCGACCCTTCTTTTCTCTCTGACCCATAGACTGGACACCGTGACTGCACAGCGTGACACGGACAGGGAGTCCGACAACAGGTCGGTCATGTCGCGGTGGTTCTTCCCCGACGGTGAGGAACCTGACCCGCGTTTCACACTCGCCAATGAGCGGACCTTCCTGGCCTGGATGCGCACCGCTCTCTCTTTCGTCGCCGGCGGCGTGGGCATCGAGGCCCTGCCGGCCTCGGTCCTGGAACCCGGGATCCGGACGGCGGCGGCACTGTGCGCCATCGGGGTGGGGATCCTCCTCGCGGCGGGGTCCGCGGTCCGCTGGCTGCGCATCGAGCGGGCCATGCGTCACGATGAACCGCTGCCCGCCCCCTCGATCGTCCCGGTGCTGTCCGCCGGTGCCATTCTCGCTGCGGTACTGCTGGGACTGATGGTCCTCACATGAGACCGTCACGGGACCCCGGGCTGCAGCCGGAGCGGACCAGCCTGTCCTGGAGCAGGACGGCCATGCGTCTGATTCTCACGGCGACCGCCATGCTCGGCTGGGTCTCCTCCTACGGTCGCCCGGTGATCCTGGTGACCGGACTGCTCGGATTCGCCGGACTCTGGATCTACTCCACCCAGCGCACCCGCTACGACAAGGATGTCGACGGAGTGGCTCGCGGCGGTCTGGATCCGGCGACCGGCGCGGTGGCGGGGATTGCGGTGTGTGCGGTGATCCTCGGGGTGGTCGCCGTAGGCGTCATCCTCGGCGACCTCCTGTGACCGCTGCACGGGTTACACTCGGCCACATGAGGGACAGCAGTGACAGCGACCAGAAGTGGTACTTCGACACCTCCACCGGTGAGGTCACCCGCGGCAAGAAGCACGGGTGGGACACCCGTATGGGCCCCTACGACACCGAGGACGCCGCCCGCCGTGCCCTGGAGACCGCCAGAGCACGCTCCCAGGCCGCCGACGAGTGGGACGAGGACTGACCCCCCGGCTCAGAAGCAGTGCTCGGTGGCGGGGAAGGTGCCTTCGGCGACCTCACGCTTGTAGGACGCCGCGGCGGCGGTGAGGTCTGCGCCGACCTGCGCCCACTGCTTGGCGAACTTCGGCCGGTGACCGTCCGCCGGGAAGGCGGCCATGTCGTGCCACACCAGCACCTGGGCGTCCGTGTCCGGGCCGGCACCGATACCGATCGTGGAGATCTCCACCTCGGCGGTGGCTTTAGCGGCGACATCGGCCGGGACCATCTCGAGCACGACCATCTCGGCACCGGCTTCGGCGACGGCGCGGACATCGGCCAGGAGCTGCTCGGCGGAATCGCCACGGCCCTGGACCTTGAAGCCGGACAGGGCGTTGACCGACTGCGGCGTGAAACCGACGTGGGCGCACACCGGGATGCCCGCGTTGACCAGGGCACGGATGCGCGGGGCGATGCGCACGCCGCCCTCGATCTTCACCATCGCGGTACCGGAGCGGCGCATCATCTCCGAGGCGGAGAGCACCGCCTGCTCGTCGGAGGCCTCGTAGGTGCCGAAGGGGAGGTCGGCGACGACGAGGGCGTTGCCCGCACCGCGGACGACGGCCGCGGCGATGTAGATCATCTCGTCGAGGCTGATCTGCTGTGTCTGGTTGTACCCGAAGACCACGTTCGCGGCGGAGTCACCGACGAGCAGGCACTCCACGCCACCGTCGGCCAGGGCGCGGGCGGTGGAGTAGTCGTAGGCGGTGAGCATGGCCCACTTCTCGCCGGCGGCCTTCTTCTTGCGGAGATCCCCGATACGGACCTGGCGGGTGGGGGCGAGGTAACCGACGGAGGGTGCAGTTGTGGAGTCAGACATGTGACAGCATTGTGCCACTATCGGCGGTGCAGTGTTAACGACTTGTAACATCACGTGCGCGGAAAGGGGGACCCCGACACCGGGGGTCGATCCGTGGATACGATGGGCGCCATGAGTCGTCAACAGGAATTCGTTCTCCGGACCCTTGAGGAACGGGACATCCGCTTCGTCCGCCTCTGGTTCACGGACATCCAGGGATATCTCAAGTCCGTGGCTGTCGCGCCGGCTGAACTCGAGGGCGCTTTCGAGGAGGGCATCGGCTTCGACGGCTCCTCGATCGAGGGCTTCTCCCGTGTGGTGGAGTCCGACACGATCGCCCGTCCCGACCCGTCCACCTTCCAGATCCTGCCGCTGGACAATTCCGACGGGTCCACGAATCTCACCGCCCGCATGTTCTGCGATATCGCGATGCCTGACGGCGAGCCCAGCTGGGCCGACCCGCGCCAGGTACTGCGTCGTCAGATGAACATCGCCGCGGACCAGGGGTTCAACTGCTACATCCACCCCGAGGTCGAGTTCTTCCTCCTCAAGGAGCAGGACGGTCCCGACGGGCGTCCCGTGCCCGCCGACACCGGCGGGTACTTCGACCAGGCTGTCACCGATGCCGCCCCGCAGTTCCGGCAGGACGCCATCACCGCCCTGGAGTCAATGGGTATCTCCGTGGAGTTCTCCCACCACGAAGCGTCCCCGGGGCAGCAGGAGATCGACCTGCGCTTCGCCGACGCCCTGTCGATGGCGGACAACATCATGAGCTTCCGCTACATCATCAAGCAGATCGCCAAGCGCAACGGTGTGCGTGCGACCTTCATGCCGAAGCCCTTCCACGATCTCACCGGCTCGGCGATGCACACCCACATGTCCCTGTTCGAGGGTGAGACCAACGCCTTCCACGACCCGGACGACGAGTACTTCCTCTCCGGGACGGCGAAGTCCTTCATCGCCGGCATCCTGGAGCACGCCCCGGAGATCTCCGCGGTGACCAACCAGTGGGTCAACTCCTACAAGCGGGTCACCAGCGGCGCCGAGGCCCCGACCGCCGCCACCTGGGGTGCGGCGAACCGTTCGGCGATGATCCGTGTCCCGATGTACACGGTGAACAAACCGGCCTCCCGTCGTGTCGAGGTGCGCAGCCCCGATTCCGCGGCGAACCCGTACCTCACCTACGCGGTGCTGCTCGCCGCAGGCCTCAAGGGTATCCGCGAGGGCTACGAGCTGATGCCTCCGGCCGAGGAGGACATCGCCCACATGACCCGTCGCGAGCGGATGGCGATGGGCTACAAGGACCTTCCGACCGACCTCGATCTCGCCCTGCACGAGATGGAGAAGTCCGAGTTGGTCGCCGATGCACTCGGCGAGCACGTCTTCGAGTTCTTCCTGCGCAACAAGTGGCGTGAGTGGAAGTCCTACCAGTCCCAGGTGACTCCCTGGGAGCTGAAGCACAACCTGGAGTTCTAGGACAGGTTCCAGGACCGCTGCGTCCCGCCGGTGGGCGGCGTTCACTACGATGGTGGGGGAGATCATCGACGTCGCCGACCTGACACCCAGGATCCGGCGGGACTAGGACGGAACCCGGTGAACCAACCACGCACCTCTCGATCGCGTATCCCTTCGGCAGCGTCACTGGGGCTGAGCCGCCCACATGCCGCCGCTGACCTCGCGGCCCTGGGGTGGGACACCGAGAAGCGTCTCGATCTGCTCTGGACGCTGGCCGCGACCGGTGACCCGGACCAGGCGCTGAACAATATCGTCCGCCTCATGCAGGCCACCGACGATCCCGGGGGGCTGCAGGACCGGCTGGACACCGACCATGTGTTCCGGGTCCGGCTGCTCGGCCTGTTCGGGGCGTCCACCCTGCTCGGCGACCATGTCGTCGCGAACCCGGAGATCTGGCCGTTGTTCGGCGAGGACCTGCCCGGTGGTCGCTCGATGCTCGCGACCATGTTGGACTCGGTCGGTGCCGAGGAGGTCGAGGGCGTCGACGAGGACGGTAACCCGCTGCACGCCGACGACTCGCTGCTGCGGCGCGCCACGGTCACCGGGGCAGAGGCCGACCGCGCGATGCGTACCGCCTACCGCACCATCCTCGCCCGCGTCGCCGCCATCGACCTGGCGGGCACTTTCGTGCCCCGGCGTGGTGAGGCGCCCACGCCGAAGGGGAGGGCCGGGTACCCCGACTTCGTCCCCTTCGAGGTCATCGCCGACCGCCTGGCGGACGCCGCGGACGCCGCCCTCACCGCCGCCCTGTCCGTCGCCGTCGCCAAGGTCTTCCCGACCGGGCCCGTCCCGGTGAAGATCGCCGTGCTGGCGATGGGCAAGTGCGGGGCGCTGGAACTGAACTACATCTCTGACGTGGACGTCATCTTCGTCGCCGAACCCGCCGACGCCAGCACCACCCGGCTGGCCGGTGAGTTCATCAACATCGGTTGCCGGTGTTTCTTCGAGGTGGACGCCGCGCTGCGTCCCGAGGGCAAGCACGGCGCCCTGGTCCGTACCCTGGATTCCCACCTGACCTACTACCGCAGGTGGGCATCCACCTGGGAGTTCCAGGCGTTGCTCAAAGCGCGTCCCATGACCGGCGATCTCGACCTGGGGCGGGCCTACGTCGACGAGCTCGCGCCGATGGTGTGGACCGCCTCGCAGCGTGAGGACTTCGTCCCGGACGTCCAGGCGATGCGTCGCCGCGTCATCGAGAACGTGCCTGAGGAGCTGAAGTCCCGTGAGCTCAAACTGGGGTCCGGCGGGCTGCGGGACGTGGAGTTCGCGGTCCAGCTACTGCAGCTGGTCCACGGCCGCGCCGATGAGTCACTGCGCGTCCTGTCCACTGTCGAGGCGCTCAACGCGCTCGTCGCCGGCGGCTACGTCGGACGCGAGGACGGCCGGACGCTCATCGCCTGCTACAGCTTCATGCGCCTGCTGGAGCACCGGATGCAGCTCAGTCACCTCAAGCGCACCCATCTGCTGCCCGAGGTGTCCGACCGGGCCTCACGGACCTGGCTGGCGCGTACCTCGGGCCTGGTCGCCGAAGGCACCCGGACCCTCGCCGAGGAACTGGAGGCGAGGGTCCGCGCCACCGGCCGGCAGATCCGCCAGCTGCACAACAAGCTCTTCTACCGTCCGCTGCTGACATCCGTGGTCGAGATGAGCGTCGACGAGCTGCGGCTCACCCCGGAGGCCGCACAACGTCAGCTCGCTGCGCTGGGTTACCGCTACCCGGACCGGGCGATGGACCACCTCGCCGCGCTGGCGTCCGGCGGCACCCGCCGCGCGCGGGTCCAGGCGGTCATCCTGCCGTCGCTCATGGAGTGGCTCTCGGAGACCGTCGACCCGGACGCCGGCCTGCTGGCGTACCGGAAGCTGTCGGAGGCGGCGTCCGACCGGTCGTGGTTCCTGCGGCTGCTGCGCGACGAGAACATCGTCGGTCAACGCCTCATGAAGATCCTCGGCACCTCGCCGTACGTCTCCGATCTCTTCCTCGCTGCCCCGGATGCGGTGAAGCTGCTGTCCGACGGTGCGACGAAGCCGAAGCTCATGGAGAAGGACGCCTCGGTCATCAGCCATTCGTTGGTCGCCGCGGCCGGCCGCTACACCGACCCCGACAAGGCCATTGCCGTGGCCCGTTCGCTGCGCCGCACTGAACTGGCCCGGGTCGCCGCCGCCGACCTGCTCGGCATGATGGAACTGCCGGAGGTGGCGCGCTCCCTGTCGTGGGTGTGGGACGCGGTGCTAGAGGCCGCCCTGTCGGCGGAGATCCGGGCCTGGGAGGACGCCAACCACCGCAACGCCCCGGCGGTCATCTCGGTGATCGGCATGGGGCGTCTCGGTGGTGCCGAGCTGAGCTACCGCTCCGACGCCGACGTGCTCTTCGTCTGCGAACCGGCCGGGAACGCCGGGGACGCTGCAGGCCATGACGAGGACGGTGACGGCGAGGCCGGCACCACCAATGATGCCGTGACCTGGTCGATCGGTATCGTCGACCGGCTGCGCGCCCGGCTGGCCAAGCCGTCGCTCGACCCGCCGCTGGAGGTCGACCTGGACCTGCGTCCGGAGGGACGCAGCGGTGCCTCGGTCCGCACCCTGGAGTCATACCGTGCCTACTACGAGCGCTGGGGTGAGACCTGGGAATACCAGGCGTTGCTGCGTGCGACGTGGGTCGCCGGCGACAAGGACCTGGGTATCCGGTTCCTGCGCACCATCGACCCCTTCCGCTACCCGGAGGGCGGCGCCGACCAGAAGACCGTCCAGGAGGTCCGTCGGATGAAGGCGCGGGTCGACGGTGAACGCCTGCCGCGTGGGGCGAACCGGGCGACCCACACCAAGCTGGGCCGTGGTGGCCTCGCCGACGTCGAATGGACGGTGCAGCTGCTCACCCTGCAGCACTGCCACCGGATCCCTACGCTGCACAACACATCCACCCTGGAGGTGCTCGAGGAGATCCGCATCGCCGGGCTGCTCTCCGAGTTCGATGTCGTGACACTGCAGGACGCGTGGATCACCGCCAGTCACGCCCGCAACGCCCTGGTGCTGTCCAAGGCGAAGATCCCCGATCAGCTGCCGCCGCCCGGTGCCCAGCTGGTGCACGTCGCAGCCGCGGCGGGGTGGGATCCGGCGGACTCGCAGGGGTTCCTCGACAATTACCTCAAGAAGACCCGCCGGGCCCGCCGCGTCGTAGACCGCGTGTTCTGGGGCGAGGAAGTCGTGGACGCCCAGTACGACGAATGATTTCGGGCAGGGCCCGGGTGCTGGGGTAGGCTCACCTTCCGTGAAAATGCTTGCGGACCACCGGGCGATACTCGAACACCGGAAGGCGGTGCGGTGGACCACCCTGGGCATCCTCGTCGCTCTTCTGGTGGTCGCTGTGGTGGTGAATCTCGTTCTAGGCCAGTACACACTGTCACCCGGTGAGGTGGTCAAGGCACTGGCTGCCGGACCGGACGACAATTCGGTGACGGGGGCGAACGTACTGTGGCACATCCGGCTGCCACGTATCGTCCTGTGTCTGCTCGTCGGGGCGGCCCTGGCCGTGGCCGGCACCCTGCTGCAGGGACTCTTCGGCAATCCGCTGACCGAGCCCAGCGTCATCGGTGTGACCTCCGGTGCCGGGGTGGGTGCCGCGGTGGGCATCGTGTTCAACCTGGCCTTCCTCGGCTCGGCGACGACGCCGCTGCTGGCCTTCATCGCCGGTGTGCTGACCACCGTGGTGATCTACAAGCTGTCCTCGATGAACGGCGAGGTCAAGGTCCTCACCCTCGTGCTCACCGGTATCGCGGTGAACGCGGTGGCCGGCGCGATCATCTCCTTCATGGTCTTCCTCGCCCCGACGTCCTCGCGTGAGCAGATCATCTTCTGGCAGATGGGGTCGCTCAACGGTGCGATGTGGAACCAGGTCGGCGTGGTCGTCGTGCCGCTGGTGCTCTGCATCATCGCGTCCTGCGTCATCGCCGGGAAGATGGACCTGCTGAGCCTGGGGGAGCGGGCCGCCGGTCACGCCGGTGTGAACGTCGCCGCCATGCGCGTGGCGATCATCGGACTGTCGACCGCCTTGGCGGCTCTGGCGGTGAGCTACGCCGGCATCATCGGCTTCGTCGGTCTCATCGTCCCGCACATCCTGCGTCAGGTCATCGGTGCGTCCAACCGCTGGCTGGTCCCGCTCAGCGCGGTCGGCGGTGCGGTCCTGCTGCTCATCGCCGATGTCGCGGCGCGCACCCTCATCGCCTACGCAGACCTGCCGATCGGCATCTTCACCGCGCTGGTCGGTGGCCCGACGTTCTTCATTCTCCTGCGGCGCATGCTGAAGAAAGGTGGTGTCGCATGACCGGCACTCAGGACACGGCACTTCTCGTCGCCGACTCGGTGACCGCGGAACTCGGTGGACGTGAGATCCTGCACGGACTCGACCTCACCCTGCACTCCGGGGAGGTCCTCGGACTCATCGGCCCGAACGGTGCCGGCAAGTCGACTCTGCTCGCCGTGTTGGCGGGGGACACCCACCCCACCACCGGTACCGTGACACTGCTCGACCGTGACTACCACGACTACACACCGCGTGACGCCGCCCGCGCCCGCGCGGTCATGCTGCAGGACTCGACGGTCTCCTTCGCCCATCTGGTCCGCGATGTCGTGGAGATGGGCCGGGCGGCCTGGCCGAAGGACCCGGGCCGGGACGCCGGGATCGTGGACGCCTGCCTCGCCGAGGTCGGTATGGACCACATGCAGCACCGGGAGATCACCACCCTGTCCGGTGGTGAGCGGGCCCGCGTCGCCCTGGCCCGGGTGATGGCGCAGCAGGCCCGCTGCGTCATGCTCGACGAACCGACCGCGGCGATGGACATCGGCCACCAGGAGCGCACCATGCACAGTGCGCGCCGGGTGGCGGAGCGTCCCGGCGACGACGGCGAGAGCAGGGGAGTGATCGTGGTACTCCACGACCTCAACCTCGCCGCCCGCTACTGCGACCGGCTCGCCCTGCTGTGTGACGGCCGGATCGTCGTCGCGGGGACGCCGCGGGAGGTGTGCACCTCCGAGCGGCTCTCAGAGGTCTACCAGTGGCCGGTCAGCGTCAGTGAGGTGGACGGCCAGCTGTGGATCCGTCCGACCCCGGGAGCAGGGCTTCCGGGTGGTCAACCGGACAATCAACCTTTCGGATGATGTGAGGTCAGGTCACCCTTGGTTACCCTCGTGGAGCACGATGCACGAGGACCGTACATGACCGTACATACGGAGGAACCGATCATGACCACTGCTCTCCCCGCTCTGAGCCTGTCGGAGCGTCTGCGTGGGGAAACCCGCCAGGCGCACGACAAGGCCGAGCACTCGTCCTTCATGGAGGAGCTGCTCGGCGGAGAGCTGGATGCCGCCGCTTTCATCGCCCTGCAGGAACAGGCTCTCCTGTTCTACACGGCGCTGGAAGAGGCGGTCGAGGCCTGCGCGGGTGACTCCCGCCTGGCCGATATCGCCGACCGGCAGCTCGACCGCCGGTCCGCGTTGGTCGCCGATCTCACCGTCCTCGGTGGCACCGTGAATGCAGAGCCGCTCCCTGAAACGGCCGCGTATGTCGCCGAACTGCAGCGCATCGGCCGGGACGGCGACGTCCCGGCACTGATCGCCCACCACTACACCCGCTACCTGGGTGACCTGGCGGGTGGCCAGGTGATCGGCCGTCTGATGGGACGCCACTACGGCGTCGCCTCCGAGGGCCTCACCTTCTATGATTTCCCGCACATCCCGAAGCCGAAGGTCTACCGGGACGGCTACCGCGCCGCCCTGGACGCCCTGCAGCTCACCGAGGAGGAGCAGCAGCACCTCCTCGACGCCTCCTCGGACGCGTTCGCGTTCAACTCGGGCGTCTTCGAGGGACTGGAGCGGGCCCGGGGGTGACTCCCCACCCAAGATAGGCTAGGCTCACGGAAGAAAGGTGGTGGACGTGAACGCACAGCATGCATTCCCGGCAGACTCCGGGGACAGAACAGATGTGGTTGCGTCCGCCGCTGAGCTGGTGGACACCGTCACCGGGGCCGTGACGGAGTGCCTCGGCCGGTCGGCCGTGGTCCGGCGGCTGTCCGAAGGCTCGTTGCCTTTCGCCGGGCGTGTCGCCTGGCTGGAGCAGCACTGGGAGGGACTGCGCATCCTGGGGGACTGCGCCCTCCTTCCCGCTGGCGTGCGGACGGAACTCACCGCCACGACCGGTTCCCTCAACCGGGCCCTTGACCGGGCCCACGCGAGCGCCCGGTGGCGCGACCGGCACGTGACGATGCCGTCGATGTTCACCTTCCGCCGCCACGTCACCGACCTCAGGGACAACGGTGACCTGCTCGGGCTGACCGCCCAGGCGTACGTGCGTCTCCTGGCGGCCGGGGTCGGCTCCGGTCTGACCAGTGCCGTGGACGGCGTCGGCTCCGGTGAGGGGCTCAACCGGCTGCTGTGCCCGATGGTCTCCGGGGACGAAGACCTCGAGCGGCTGTCCGAGGAACTCAGTGCCGGCCTGCTCATGGTCATGCAGCACGGATCGGACGTGTGCCGTGCCTACCAGGGGGCGGTCACCGACGCCTCCTGTGCGGTGACCGTCTCGACGATCCGTCACGCCCTGCGGTGAGCGCGGAGATCCGCGTCAGTGCCGTCGCTTTCCTGCGTCCCGACGCTGAGCACCGCACCGAAGTCCTGACCGTGCGCAAGCGCGGCACGGACCTGTACCAGTTCCCCGGAGGCAAGCCTGAACCGGGGGAGAGCCCGGTTCAGGCAGCCGTCCGTGAGGTCCACGAGGAGACCGGCGTCCTGTTGTCCGCCGCGTCCCTCCGTCCGGTGGGTCGCTACCGCGCGCCGGCCGCGAACGAGGACGGACACACCGTCGTCGCCGACGTCTTCACCACGGTGTGGACCGGTGGCACGCCCACGCCGGCCGCAGAGATCGCCGAGAACCGGTGGGCACCGTTGGGAACACCGGAGGACACCCCGGAGGACCCCGCGCACCCGCTGGCCCCGCTGATGTTCCGGGTGTTCCCGGCTATCGCGGCAGGGCTTCCCGACGCGCGGTGAGTGCCCACCAGGCTGTGGTGCACAGGATCCCCAGGATCCCGATATTGCGCAGCGCGAGGAACAGTACACCCTCCTTCGACGGCGGGGCAGACATCAACCAGTCGTAGTAGACCGGGTAGACGGCCGTCGTCAGTACGGCGGTGACCAGCACCTCCAGTGCCAGGACAACCACGATCCGGCGTCGACTCACCAGCAGTGCCACGGCCACCAGCGGGGTCAGCCAGGTGATGTACTGCGGGGAGAAGACCTTGTTCGTCGCGATGATCAGTGCGACCAGGAAGACACTGAAGGCCAGGGCCTGCATTGACGACCAGTCGTCGCGTACCAGCCGGGTGACCGCCCACCCGACGGCGATGAGCACCATGGCCACGGTCGCCACCGAGGCTACGCCCGTCATGATTCCGGCGCCGGGCCCGGTGATCTCGAAACTCTTCGACGCCGCGTAGCCGATGTGCCAGCGGTCGTCCCCGGCGGCGGCGAAGGCCGCGGCCACCATCACCGGGGTGGCGAAGACCGACTCGATCTGCAGCCCGCGGTCGGACTGGTAGTCCAGTGGTGAGGTCAGTCCGTCGGTGCCGGAGATCACGAGCACCACGACGCAGAGAACGGCGAGGGAGGCGAAGAACCAGAGCACCCGGGCCCAGGTGGAGCGTCGTCGCCATCCCCCGACCAGCGCCGCCCCCAGCACACCGGGCCACAGTTTCATCATCGTCGCCAGGGCCAGAGCGACGGTCGCGAGGCGGCGTCCCACCCGGGATCGGGCGAACAGCAGTGCGGCGAAGGCGGCGACCGTCAGCGCGGGGAAGATGTCGAGTCGGGTCAGCACGATCGGCCCGGACAGGGCAATGAACAACGACCAGAACCATGCGGCCCGGTGCCCGGGGTCGCGGTCGACGTGGATCAGCCAGGCGGTGAAGGCCGCGGAGGTGAGGACGCAGAGTGCGACGAACCAGCGGATGTAGGCGTCCTCCCCGCCGGGAAGGATGTTGACCAGCCGGGCGGGAAGCGTCCCGAACACCGGGTACTCGGTCATGGCGCCGGGCACGTAGTTGTTGACGCCGACGAAGTAGTAGTGGACGTCACCGGTGGAGGTGGCGAAGCGGTCGATCCAGATCACCGGGATCAGATGGGCGACCAGCCAGCCGAGCCAGACCACGGCGCGGGAGTGGTGAACCGGGGTCTGTGCGGCGACGGGGGGAGGAGGAGTCACACGTCAAGATGGTATAGGGCGGCGGCTACAGTGTGGGGAATGACCCCCGTCCTCCTCGTTTTCGTCACGATCCTCATCGGCTCCTGCATGCAGCGCGTGTCCGGTATGGGCGTCGGGATTCTCGGGGCGCCGGTGCTGTCACTGGCGATGGGGCCGGTCGAGGGCGTGATGGTCATCAATGTCATCGCCGCGGTCAACGCCAGCCTGTCCACGTGGACGCAACGACGCACTGTCGACTGGCGGAAGTTCGCCCTCATCGGGTCGGTCATGGTGGTCGGTGCGGTGCCGGGGGCCTGGCTGATCACCGTCGTCAGCCCGGCGGTGCTGCAGATCATCGTCGGTGTGCTCATCCTTCTGGCGTTGGCTGTCACCACCGTCGGCAGGCGGTACGTCCCCGATGCGACGGGGAAGGCACCGGCCCTGGTCGCCGGTACCGTCGGCGGCTTCACGAACACGCTCGCCGGTGTCGCCGGCCCGGTGATCACCGTCTACGCCCAGGCGTCCCACTGGGACCAGCGCACCTTCGCCGCCACGCTCCAGCCGCTGTTCATCGTCTCGGGGACGCTGAGCTTCATCATCAAGTGGCTCTCCGGTGCCGGTGACATCGGGTCGGAGCCGTGGGGTATCTGGCCGGCCGCGTTGGTGGCCATCGTCCTCGGCATTGCCGTGGGCACCCGGATCGCACGGCGTATCGACCGCGCGACCGCACACCGGCTCGCGCTGTTCCTCGCCGCCGCCGGCGCGGCCACTGTGCTGGTGCGCGGTGCGGCGTCTCTGTGAGGGTGACTGCGTTCCGTGTGATCGGACCACAGGTCTAGGGTGGGGAAACGTGCCTGTTACGCCTACCCCCCCGACACCGGCCGACCGTCCCTCTGACCGGCTCAGCGCCCGCGCCCTCACGGTGTGGGGCGCGGGCATCCTCGCCTACATCCTGGCGATCACGGGACGTACCTCCCTGGGCGTCGCCGGTGTGGAGGCGATGGACCACTTCGACATCTCGGCCTCACGCCTGGCGGTGTTCTCCTCGGTCCAGGTCGGCGTCTACGCGTGCGCGCAGATCCCGATGGGCATGCTCATCGACCGGTTCGGTCCGCGACGGATGCTCGTCGTGGGTGCCCTGATGATGGGACTGGGGCAGGTCCTGCTGGGAGCCACCGGTTCCTATCCGGTGGCGATCCTGGCCCGCGTCATCATCGGTTCGGCGGACGCCACGGCGTTCCTGTCGGTGATGCGCATCCTGCCGGCCTGGATCCCGATGCGGAAGACCCCGTTGTTCACCCAGCTCACCGGCGGTCTGGGCTATGTCGGCCAGTTCATCTCCGCAGTGCCGTTCACCGCTCTGCTGCATGCCCAGGGCTGGGAGACGTCCTTCGTGAGCCTCGGCGCGTCCAGTGTCCTCGTGGCGATCCTGGTGTGGGTCGCGGTGCGGGACACCCCGGACCCGACTCCGGCCGCAGCAGAGACCACCGCCCGGGAGAAGCCGGGTATCGGCCGCATCCTCGCCTTCGTGGTACGGCACCCCGCCTGCTGGATGGGCTTCTTCATCCACTTCACGCTCATGAGCCAGGTCGTGTTCACCCTGCTGTGGGGCAAGCCGCTGATGACACTCGGTATGGGGCTGTCCGACGGGCAGGCCTCCACCGTGCTCGTGGTGAACATGGTGGTCAGCGTCCTCGTCGGACCACTGGCGGGCATCATCTCCGCGCGCGCCGGGCGGGGACGTCCACTGGTGGCCCTGGGGGCGACCGTCCTTGTCGCGGTGAGCTGGGTCGTGTTCTTCCTGCCGGACGCCCCGCGTGGCTACGCCGCGATCATCATCATGAACATCGTGCTGCCCGGCCTGGCCCCGGTCGCGAACTTCGGCTTCGACACGGTGCGTGAGGAGGTCGACCGTCGCTTCACTGCGACGGCCACCGGTCTGGCGAACATGGGCGGGTTCACCGCCGCGATGGTCGCCTCCCAGGTGGTCGGCTTCATTCTGGACGCTTCGGCTGACGGCGCCGAGTACGCCTGGGGCGATTTCCGGCTCGCCTGGTTCTTCGCCGTCGGCGTGGTGTGGATCCTCGGTGTGGTCGGGCTCGTCATCAGCCGGGCCGCGATGGCGCGGTGGCGCACCCGCCAGGTGACTCAGTAGGTCGGCAGGTCCGGGTGCAGGTCCTGCACCCAGGCCAGGACGCCGCCGTCGAGGTGGGAGGCGTTCTCCTCACGCGCGGCGAAGTAGGGTGAGACCGCGTCGAGCGCCTGCTCGGAGCGGCTGCCGGCCTTGCAGTGGAAGACCACGTCACGGCCACGGGCGGCGTCCGGCAGGGCTTCGGCACCGTGGGCCTGCAGCTCGGCCAGGGGGACGGACAGCGCACCGGGGACGGACACGATCTCACGTTCCCAGGGCTCACGCACATCGACGAGGACCGCACCGGTATCCAGCCGTGACTGGAGCTCCGTCGGGCTGACGGTGGGGTAGGAGGGCACGGCACAGGTCTCGGAGACACTGTTGTCCACGGCGGTGACCAGCGGGGCGTCCGGATCCGGGAGGATCTTCAGCTCACGGAAGGTCATCGCCATGCCGTCGTGGATGAGCAGCCGCCCGAACAGCGGCCTACCGGTACCGGTGATGAGTTTGACGGCCTCGGTGAC
The DNA here is from genome assembly GCF_056280545.1 of Corynebacterium sp. UD i78. Taxonomy (NCBI): domain Bacteria; kingdom Bacillati; phylum Actinomycetota; class Actinomycetes; order Mycobacteriales; family Corynebacteriaceae; genus Corynebacterium; species Corynebacterium sp. UD i78. The sequence continues at coordinate 685,410 of NZ_JBWCED010000001.1, forward strand.
CATGAGCGATCCGATGGTGCCAGGCAGGGCCCCGATGACGCCACCGGCGGCGCAACTGGGAACCTCACCGGGCGCGGGGGCGTCCGGGTGAAGGTCACGGTAGCTGATGCCGTCATGGTCCGGGCCGTTCCAGAACACTGAGATCCGGCCGTCGAAGCGCAGGATCGATCCCCAGACACACGGGGTGTCCGTCAGAGTGCAGGCGTCCGAGACGACATAGCGGGTCGCGAAGTTGTCTGCGCCGTCCATGACCAGGTCGTAGCCACCGATGATGTCCACGGCGTTGTCCGCGGTGAGGCGGGTGCGGTGCTGCTCCACGGTGACCGTCGGGTTGATCCGGGCCACGGCGTCCGCGGCGGACTCCACCTTCGGCCGCCCGACATCATCCATGCCGTGGACAACCTGACGCTGCAGGTTGGAGACATCCACCACGTCATCGTCGATGATGCCGATGGTGCCCACACCCGCCGCGGCGAGGTAGAGCAGGGCAGGCGAGCCCAGGCCGCCGGCTCCGGTGACGAGCACCCTGGCATTCCGCAGTCGACGCTGACCCTCCGGTCCGATCTGGTCCAGGGTCAGATGCCGGGCGTAACGCATCAGGTCATCGCGGGTGAGCTCGTCGACCGGGTCGACCAGCGGGGCGAACGGGAGAGCCTTCGCGGCGGTCACAGCGACTCGCTTTCCCGGCTGGTGCCTGCGACGATGCGTCCCTCCATCGGAGAGGACGCCAACGCGCCCTCGGCCAGGGTGCGCTTCGGGATGCGTCCCGCCCGTCGGGCCAGGTAACCGGCCTCGACGGCCGCCTTCATGGCCGTGGCCATGAGCGCCGGATCCTGGGCGCGGGTGACGGCACTGGCGAGCAGTACACCGTCGCAGCCCAGCTCCATGGCCAGGGCGGCGTCCGAGGCGGTGCCGACCCCGGCGTCGAGGATCACCGGGACCGTCGCCCGGGAGCAGATCAGCTCGATGTTGTGCGGGTTGAGGATGCCCAGGCCGGTGCCGATCGGCGCGCCCAGCGGCATGACCGCGGCCGCACCGGCGGACTCCAGGGACCGGGCCACCGCCGGGTCATCGGAGGTGTAGGCGTAGACCTCGAAACCGTCATCGGTGAGCTGCTCGGTGGCGTCCACCAGTTCGACGACATCGGGCAGCAGGGTCTCGTCGTCGGCGAGGATCTCCAGCTTCACCCGGTCGGTCCCCAGGGCCTCCCGGCCGAGCCGGGCGGTGAGCAGGGCGTCACGGGAGGTGTAGCAGCCGGCGGTGTTCGGCAGGACCTCGATGCCCAGCCTGTTGAGCAGGCCGAACAGCGAGGTGCCGGTCGTCGGGTTGAAGCGGCGCAGGGCGACGGTGGTGAGCTGTGTGCCGGAGGCGACGAGGGCGTCCTCCAGGACGGTCATCGCCGTCGCGCCGCCGGTTCCCATGATCAGGCGGGAGTCCACGGTGGTGGATCCGATGGTGAGTGACATGACTAGCCTCCCTGCATGGCGGTGATGATCTCGATCTCGGCGTCCTCAGGTACCGGGGTGGACGCCCAGCGGCTGCGTGGGACGACGGTCGCGTCGAGTGCCACGGCGACACCGAGCTGGTCGTCGTCGTGGACGTGGCCGGTGATGTCGAGGATGATGTCGGCGACGGTGGCCCCGTCGGCGTAGTCGTGGGGCTTACCGTTGACGGTGACGGTCATACTGTTGCTCCTGAGGTGTGTGGGGATGTCCGCTGAGGGTCGGTGGCGGCGAGCATTGCGGCGTCCTCCGCTGTGCTGTCGGCACCGAGGACGAGGCCTGCGGCGAGGTGTCCGCCCAACGGGGCGAGCAGGATGCCGTGGCGTGAGTAGCCGGTGGAGACGACCAGTCCGTCGACGCCGTCGAGGCGTCCGATGTAGGGCAGGTCGTCGGGGGTGCCGGGGCGGGCGCGGGCGAGGATCTCGGTGAGCTCCAGGCCCCCGGCACCGGGGACGAGCGTCTGGGCGTCCCGCAACAGCTGGTAGGCACCCTCGAGGACGACGCCGTCGAACCCGTCCTCCCGCTCGGTCGCGCCGATGACGATCTCGCCGTCGGTGCGGGGGACGAGGTAGACGGGGCGGCCGTCGACCATGCCGCGCACGGTGCGGTCGAGCAACGGTGGCTGGCCGGGGCGTAGCCGGGCGCGCAGGATGTCGCCGTGGACCGGGCGGAGTTTCACGCACTCGGCCTCGGGCAGGTTGCCGATGCCGTCGAGGGAGACTCCGGGGCAGAGCAGCGTGGTGCCGGCGTGGAGTTCGGTGCCGTCGTCGAGGGTGATTCCGGTGACCGCGCCGGTGTCGCCGCCGTCGCGGAGGACTGCGGTGACGCGCCGTTGGACCAGCCTGAAGCCGGGATCCCGCTCAAGCGCCTCGATAAGGGCGGGGACGAGCTTGCGGGGGTTGATCTGGTGGTCCCCGGCGACGAGGAACGCCCCCGAGATCGCAGGGGACAGCGCCGGCTCCAGTGTCCGGGCCTGACGGGTGGTGATCCGCTCGACGGTCATGCCCGCGGCACGTTGGACCTCAGCGAGGTCGGCGAACCAGTCGCGGTCGGCCGGGTGCGCACCGATGTCGAGGGTCTCCGTGCCCCGGTAGCCGACGCCGTGACCGAGGATTTCGGTGAGCTCGGTGACGAGTGGGGGATAGAGGGCGGCCGAGGTCGTCATCAGGGAGCGCATCGTGTGGTGCTGGTACATCACCTCGCTGACCGCGGCGATCATGCCGGCGGCGGCGCGGCTGGCGCCCATTCCCGGGGTGGGGTCGACGACGGTGACACGCTGCCCGGCCTTGTGCAGGTTCCAGGCGGCGGTCAGCCCGGCGACGCCGGCACCGACAATGACGGTATCTGGCGGGCGTGTGTTCATGCGTTCCTTTCCTCCGGCGGCATGATCCGCGTCAGGTGTGGACGGTCGACCGGTGCTCCGGTCCTCTCAGCCCCTGCAGGGGCTCCCGTAGTTCGCCTACGGCTACCATTCCACCACATGAGCCTTTCCCGTTTCAGTGCCACCCCCGACCGTGACCTGCGTGTCCGACGTCTCGATCAGCTTCAGGACGCCTCGTTGTACCTGTGCACCCCGGCCAGGGCCGAACAGGGCGATCTGCGGGATTTCCTCCACGCCGCCTACGAGGGAGGGGTGGACATCATTCAGTTGCGCGACAAGTCCATCGACACCTGCGACGAGATCGCGGCGCTGGAGGTCCTGGCCTCGGTGGCGGAGGAACACGGGAAGCTGTTCGCGGTCAACGACCGGGCGGACATCGCCGCACTGGTGGGCGCGGACGTCTTCCACGTCGGCCAGGACGATCTGACCATCCCCCAGGTGCGGTCCCTGCTGGGCCCGGACGTGGTGGTGGGACTGTCCACTCACTCGCTGTCGCAGGCACGCGCCGCGATGGAGGACGCCGACCTCGACTATTTCTGCACCGGGCCGCTCTGGGAGACCCCGACGAAACCGGGACGCGCGGCAACGGGACTGTCGCTGGTGACGGAGACCGCGTCAATGCTGGTCTCGGCCCCTGAGCAGTGGCAACGTGAGAAGGTGTGGTTCACGATCGGTGGGGTGAACGCGTCCACCCTGCCGGAGGTGCAGGCGGCGGCCGGTGAGGGGTCGGAGGGGTACCCGGTGCGTGCCGTGGTGGTGCGTCCGTTGACCGAGACGGATGATCCCCGGGCCGCGGCGGCGGAGCTGAAGGCTGTGTTGGGGGGCCGAGCTGGACAAGGACTGACCTCCTGTACCCGCTGACGCCGAAGTCCAATGCAGTTACCAGTACCGGTAGCTGTATGGGCATGGGCGGGACAGGACCGGCACAGATGACGTCGACAATTCGGCGGTTGGAGCGGGTGATCCGGAGCTCGGGACCGGTCGGCTGAATGCGGCGAGAACGAGTTAGGTGACGCCGTTATGCCCACCTGCTGGGACGGGGTGTCTCACCCCTGCCGACCAGCAGGAACACCGGTATCATGCGGTTATGAACACCATCACAGACGCCACATCTGCCACAGTTCCCACCGGACAAGGGTTCCCGGTCATCCGTCCCGAGCGTATCGACGGTTCAGACATCGGAGCCATCCGCGCTCTGACCAACGACGCATTCGCCAAGGTCGAACACGCCTCCGGCACCGAGTCGAAGATCATCGACGCCCTCCGCGACGCCGGTGAACTCCGGTACTCGCTCGTCGCCGTCCACGCAGGACGCATCGTCGGACATGTCGCAGCATCCCCCGTGACCCTCGACCCACCGGACGGGGGTTGGTGGTACGGCATCGGACCGATATCGGTACATCCGGATTTCCAGGGCCAGGGAACCGGCTCCGGGCTGATGCGGGCCCTGCTCGACCTGCTCGTCATCTACGGGGCGACCGGTGCGGTCCTGCTCGGCGAGCCTTCGCTCTACGCCCGGTTCGGCTTCGCTCACCGTGAGGGTCTCACGATGGCTGGGCTGGCGCCGGAGCAGGTGTCCTACTTCCAGGCCCTGCGTCTCGACCGCAAGGGTGACTACCCCGAGGCTACCGTCACCTACAGCGCTGCGTTCGACGTCCAGTAGTTGTCAGGCAGTTTCCCTAGATCTCACTGGCGGGGAGGTAGCCGTCGACGAACTCGACTGTCCGGTCACCGGGAAGAGAGTTGCGGTCTGCGAAGACCGTGATGATCTCGGCGACGAGTTCGCGGGAGGTGTGGGAGTCCTCCGGCGGCAGATTTGTGGTCGGAGTCGCGTACCCGACAGCGGACTCCAGGGTGAGTGCGGACGGTCCGAGGATCAGGTACTCCAGGCCCTCGGTGCTGTTGAGTCGGTCGTCGACGGTCTTCTTCGCGTCCGCATAAGGGTAGAAGGAGTCGCCTTCGGGGACCCGGTGGTGGGTGGCGCCGAGGTAGGAGACATTGATGAACCGGGGAGTCTTTCCGGCGTCGCGCAACCGCTCCAGGGAATTGATGACCGCGAGGGCGGCATCACGGTCGACGGCGTAGGTGCGCTCCGGAGTTCCTCCACCGGCGCCGGCGGACCAGACGATGACGTCGAACCCGGCGAGCAGAGTGTCCCACCCGTCCGCTGTCACCCGGGTGATGTCGAGGACCAGGGGAGTGGCGCCCGTGGCCTCGATGTCGGCGGACTGTCCAGCGTCGCGGATCACCGAGGTCACGGAGAAACCGAGATCGCCGAGCATCGGTGCAGTAAGCAGGGCGACCCTGCCGTGGCCGCCGATGATGAGAGCTGAGGGCACGTCTCAGCCGATCTCACTGACCGGGGTCGGCCCGTCGATGAACTCGACGGTCCGGTCCGCCGGCAGGGTCTCACGGGCGGCGAGTTCGGCGATGACGTCCGCCACGAGCTCGCGGGAGGTCTCGGTCGACCATTCCGGATTATCGGCGGCGGCGTCCACCGGTGCCCAGCCGGTGGACGGCTCCAGAGTGAGTGCCGCCGGACCGAGGATCGCGTAGTCCAGACCGGTGGTGCTGTTCAGCCGGTCATCGACGATCTTCTTCGCATCTGCATAGGGGAAGAAGGAGTCGTCCTCCGGCACGGAGTGCTTCGTCGCCCCGACATAGGAGACGTTGAGGTAGCGCGGTGCCTTGCCGGCGTCCCGCAGTCGCTCGAGGGAGTCGATGACCGCGAGAGCGGCGTCCCGGTCGACGGCGTAGGTGCGCTCAGCGGCGCCACCTCCGGCACCGGCGGACCAGATGACCACGTCGAACCGGCCGAGCAGGGCATCCCAAGCGTCCGGGGTGATCCGGGTGAGATCGAGCACCAGGGGAGTGGCACCGAGCGCCTCGATGTCCTCAGACTGTTCCGGCTTCCGGATCACCGAGGTGACCGCGAAACCGCGGTCGATGAGCTTAGGGGTTGCGAGCAGGGCCACTTTGCCGTGGCCGCCGATGATGAGTGCGTCAGACATACCCCGTGTCTACGCGCCGTTGTCGCGCTTCGCCAGTTCCCGCAGGCCCGGTGCGACCGAGGCGATCTGGCTGAGCAGCCGGTTGAGGTCCTGGCCATCGCCGACGAGGGTGAGGTTCGCCGATCCGAGTGCCTCGGACAGCGAGTCGATCATCTCCGGCATCTGGTCGACCATCTGCTTGTCGATGATGACGCCACGGTTGGACGCCACCGCATCGGACGTGGTGCGCAGGGCCTGTGCCTCGGCTTCGGCTTCGATGCGCCGACGCTGCGCCTCAGCCTCGGCGGGCTTGACGACCTCGGCGATCAGCTCCTGCTCACGCAGCAGCGCCTGCTCGGCGGCGAGCTCGGACTGCTTGGCGACGACCTGACGTTCTGCCTCGGCCTTGGCCAGCGGGCCGGACGCCTCGGCCTCCGCCTTCGCCTGCGCGGTCTGCTTGATGTTCTCGCTGGTGAGCAGGTCGGTGTCGCGCTGGTACTCGGACTTCAGGCGGTTGGCCTTCTGTCGCTCGTTCTCGATCTCGGCGTCCCGGCGGGCCTCGGCGACGGCTGCCTCACGCTCGACACGGGCGAGCTCCGGGGCGGAGAGGGAGCGGATGTAGTTGTTGTCGTCGGTGATGGAGCTGATCTGGAAGGAGTCGATTCCCCAGCCCAGTTCCGCCATCTTCGGCTCGGCGTTGGTCAGGACGTCGGACGCCAGGCGCATGCGGTCGGAGATCATCTCCTCCACGGTCATCTGGCCGATCATCGCACGGGTCTCGCCACCGAAGATGTCGTAGGCGGCGCGTAGCACCTCCTTGCGGTCGCTGCCCTCGAAGCGGGACGCGGCACGGGTGATGTGGTTCTTGTCCGGCCGGACGCGGAAGACGACAGTGGCCTCGACGGCGACCTCGACGTTCTGGGCGGACGGGGCGGCGACACGGACCTGGACGGTGTTCGCTCCGATGTAGAACCGCTGGACCCGGTGGAGGATGGGGACCGACCACGCGCCGCCGCCGACGACGATGCGGTAGGGACTGTCCGGACTACGGTGGCCGAAGCCTCCGCTGATCAGGATCGCTTCGGTGGGTTTCGGCACGTCGTAGAGCATGTCAGGTCCTTTCCAGGTGCCGGCACAGAACAGGTGCCGGGGCGCGTAAGGACAGGCTATCAGTTTCGGGTGCGGTCGAAACCGGGTTCCACACGGGGGTAACTGAAACATAATTCATGGGACGTGGTGTCGGTCGGAGAGTGGGCCGGGTATGGTCACCAACTATCGCCCCGTGGCAGTGATCTGAACCACCGCCGCCCGACAACGTGAGGAGTAACACGGATGAATCTGGAGCTCACAGCGGAGGAGATCGCTTTCCGCGATGACCTGCGCGCCATCTTCCGGGAAGTCCCTGAGGAGATCCGCAACCGTTACCGTGCCGGACAGGCCACCCGCCAGGACATCATCGATTCCCAGCAGGTGCTCAACAAGCACGGTGTGGCCGTTCCCCACTGGCCCGTCGCGTACGGCGGACAGGACTGGACCCCCACCCAGGCGCATATCTACACCAATGAGCTCCAGCGGGCCGGCATCCCTGAGCCCCTGCCGTTCAACACCGGCATGGTCGGGCCCGTCATCGCGAACTTCGGCAGCGACGAGCTCAAGGACCGCTTCCTCGCCAAGACCGCCAACCTCGACATCTGGTGGTCACAGGGCTTCTCCGAGCCCGGTGCCGGTTCCGACCTTGCAGGTCTGAAGACCACCGCGGTCCGCGACGGTGACCACTACGTCGTCAACGGTCAGAAGACCTGGACCACCCTCGGCCAGCACGGTGAGTGGATGTTCCTCCTGGTCCGCACCGACCCGACCGCCGACAAGCCGCAGAAGGGCATCTCCTTCCTGCTCGTCGACATGACCACCCCGGGCATCGAGCGCCGCCCGATCCGGCTGATCGACGGCTCGGTCGAGGTCAACGAGTTCTTCTTCACCGACGTCCGGATTCCGGCCGAGAACCTCGTCGGCGAGGAGAACAAGGGCTGGACCTACGCCAAGTTCCTCCTCGGCAACGAGCGCAACGGCATGGCCCAGGTCGGTACCAGCCAGCGCATGTACACTGCCCTGGTCTCCGAGGCCGCGGACCGTGAGGTCGCCGGCCACAAGGTCATCGAGGACCCGGAGTTCCGCAGCCGCCTTTACGGCATCAAGCTGCGTCTCACCGCCCTCGAGGCCACGATGCTGCGCGTCACCGCCGCCAGTGAGGGGGGCAAGCCCTCCCCGCTGTCCTCTCTGCTGAAGATCGAGGGCAGCCGCATCCTCCAGGAGCTCAATGATCTGGCGGTCACCGCCCTCGGGTCCGACGCCGTGGAGATCACCGGGGCCGCGGCCACCGCTGAGGACCACGACGGCGACCCGGTCGTCGAGTACCTCAACAACCGCAAGGTCTCCATCTACGGCGGCACCAACGAAGTGCAGGCCGGCGTCATCGCCAAGGCAATTCTCGGACTCTAGGAGGTCAGAACAATGGATCTTTCACTCAACGACGAACAGCAGATGCTCGCTGACAGTGTCCGCGACATCTTCTCCTCCGCCGACGGCGATCCCACCGCCGGTGGCGAGGCCCCCGAGGTCGCCCTCGAGTTCCGCCGCGACGTGTGGACGCAGGCCGCCGAGATGGGGCTGACGGCCCTCCCGGTCGCCGAGGACTACAACGGCGCCGGCGCCGGTATCGCCGAGGTCTGGGCCACCACCAACACCCTGGGCACCCTGGGTTCCCCGGAGCCGCTCACCGATGCCGCCTATGTCCCCTCCTGGATCATCTCGGACCTCGGTTCCGCGGACCAGAAGAAGGAGTGGCTCGGCCGCATCTCCACCGGTGAGGTCATCGTCCCGCTCGCCCACGCCGAAGCCGGCACCGGCTGGGACGCTGCCCGTACCGCCACGGTCACCGGGGGTGCTCTCTCCGGCACCAAGCGCGCCGTGGTCCTCGCCGACAACGCAGACGCCTACCTGGTCACCGCCGTCGCTGACGGTACCCCGGGTGTCTTCCTCGTCGCCGCGGACGCCGACGGTGTCTCCGTCGGGATCCACCGCGACGCCGAGTGGGTCCGTACCGGCACCGTCACCTTCGACGGCGCCGCCGCCGAGCGTCTCGGTGACGCCGGTGCCGAGACCGTCGAGGCGTCCCTGCGCCGTGCTGTGGCCCTGGGCCGTATCGCCCATGGAGGACGCGCCGTCGGCCTCATGGAAACCGCACTGAAGACCACCGTGGAGTACCTCAAGGTGCGCAAGCAGTTCGGTGTCACCCTGAACCGCTTCCAGGTGCTGGTCCACCGTGCCGCGCAGATGTACTCCGACGTCGAACTGGCCCGTTCCACCTCACTGTGGGCGACCGCCGTCGCCGAGGCCTTCCCCGGCACCGTCGACACCCTCTCCGCCGAGGACCTCGATGAGCTGACCCGTACCGCCCTGGACTCCCACAACTTCCTGCTGGGCCAGGCGCGCACCATCGCCGAAGAGGCCGTGCAGCTGCACGGTGGCATCGGCGTGACCTACGAGGCCGCCATCAGCCACTACGCTGCGGCTCTCACCGGCTTCCGCCAGGTCTACGGCGGCGAGCTGGGAGCACGCAGCGAGGGCATCGCGTCCTCCTCCCCGGAGAACGCCCCCAGCGCCCTGCTGGACAACGCCCTGATCCCCTGATCACGGCTTACTGTCACCCCCCCCTGACCCGGATACGCGACGACTGACGGAGTGGCGTGTGCCATGATGGACAGGCACAGATCGTCGACATCCGGAGCAGGAATGACAAGAGGCAGGTACTCACACAGGATCGTGGCAGGAGTGGCGTTGACGCTGCTTCTCGGCGTGGGGACGGGCCTCACCGCCTGCTCCGATGACTCCTCGGACGACTCGGAGACGACGACCGCGAGTTCGTCGACCGCCGGATCCTCGAGCGCAGCTCCGTCGAGCTCCGGGACCCCGGATTCCCCGGCTCCCGAGGACGCACCGGAGGGTGGCGCCCCCGCACCCCAGGGTGACGACGCGGACGCCGACCAGGGGTCCACCCCGGTGGATCCCGCCACCGCGATCCTCGGTGCCGGTGACGCCCCCGCCGGGTTCACCGTCACCGACCCGCAGCAGGCTCAGCAGACGGATATCGCAGGGACCCAGCAGATGCTGGACGCCATGACCGTCACCCCGCCGGAATGCAAGGCTGTTCTGCAGGAGCAGCTGGCGGCCGGCGATGCCGCCGCCGCAGGCGTGTCCACCGTCACCTACAGTGACGGCGGCGAGCAGTTCATCCTCGGCGCTGTCGGTCCCGCCGGCAGCAACCAGACCGACAACGGGTGTTCCAACCTCACCGCCAAGGGCGACATGAACGGTGTGCCCGTGAGCATCACCTCCACGTCAGAGGACGTCGCCGTCAACCTCAACGGTGTGGAGAACGCGCGGGGCGTCCGGTCCAACGTCGCCATGGATGTCGGGGGCCAGCAGATCACGATCGTCCAGACCACGATCTCCGGTACCGTCAACGGCAACGACTTCAGCGTCACGGGCAGCGAGGGCGTGAGCCAGGACGTTCTCGTCGGACTGGCCCGGACCCAGGCCGACCGGCTGCGGGGCTGAACAGGGTCAGCCTCAGATCGTCGCCGCGTCGATGACGAAGCGGTAGCGCACGTCAGAGCGGACCGCCCGGTCGTAGGCCTCGTTGACGTCTGCGGCGTCGATGAGTTCGATCTCGGCTGTCACCCCGTGGTCCGCACAGAAGTCGAGCATGTCCTGGGTCTCGGCGATGCCGCCGACCAGTGAACCCGCCAGGGACCGCCGCTGACCGGTGAGCATACGCACCGGGACGTTCAGCGGCTGCTCCGGCAGCCCGATCTGCACCATCACGCCGTCGAAGGCCAGCGTGGCCATGTAGGACGCCGTGTCCAGGTCCACGCTCACCGTGTTGAGGATGAGATCGAAGCGGCGGGAGCAGGACTCCGCGAAACTGCCGTCAGCGGTCGAGACAAGGTCCACGGCACCGAATCCGAGCGCCTCCTCCCGCTTGGTCTCCGAGTGGGAGAGCACCGTGACCTCCGCACCCATCGCCACCGCGATCTTCACGGCGACATGCCCCACCCCGCCCATCCCGACGACCGCGACGCGGCGTCCGGGGCCGGCGCCCCAGTGCTTGAGCGGGGCATAGGCTGTGATCCCGGCGCAGAGCAGGGGAGCGGCCGCCGCCGGATCGAGCGAGTCCGGCACCCGCAGGACAAAAGTGTCCCGGGTGACGATCTCGGTGGCGTAGCCGCCCTGCGTCACCTCTCCGTCGGTGTACCGGTTCTCACTGGCGTAGGTCATCACCGTGCCGTTCTCGCAGTAGCCCTCCTCGTCGGCCAGACAGGCGTCACAGTGACCGCAGGAGTCAGAGAAGCACCCCACCCCGACCCGGTCACCGACCGAGAAGCGGGAGACCTCTGAGCCGATTCCGACGACGGTTCCGACGATCTCGTGGCCGGGCACCAGGGGCAGGGGTCTGGGGCCGAAGTCACCCCGGACATTGTGGATGTCGGAGTGGCAGATGCCGGAGTAGTCGACGCGGATCCGGACGTCGTCGTCACGCAGGGGCCGCCGGGTGATCTGCAGGCGTTCCAGGGGAGCACCGAGGGAGGTGACTCCCCAGGCGTCCACCGTGCGGGTGGTGTTGTCGTCGGTACGGTCTGCGGCTGTGGTCATGTGTCGCGTCCTTTCCGTGAAAGCGGGCACCCCCGCCCTGGCCGGAGCCGGAAGCGGGGGTGGGCAGTGACTGCAGGAATGGTGTCTAGCAGTTGAAGTACATCTCGAACTCCTGCGGGGTCGGGCGCAGGCGGACGGGGGCGATCTCGTTGTCGTACTTGTAGGAGATGTAGGTGTCGAGCAGGTCGTCGGTGAAGACGCCGCCCTCGGTGAGGAACTCGTTGTCCTCCTCCAGAGCCTTCAGCGCGGCCTCGAGGGAGGTCGGCGCGGTCGGGATGGACGCGGCTTCCTCCGGCGGGAGCTCGTAGAGGTCCTTGTCGACCGGGGCGTGCGGCTCGATGCGGTTCTTGATGCCGTCGAGGCCGGCGAGCATCATGGCGGCCATACCGAAGTAGGGGTTACCCGACGGGTCCGGAGCGCGGAACTCGAGGCGCTTGGCCTTCGGGTTGGAGCCGGTGATCGGGATACGCACGGCCGCGGAGCGGTTGCGCTGCGAGTAGACCAGGTTGATCGGGGCCTCGAAGCCCGGGACCAGACGGTGGTAGGAGTTCAGCGTCGGGTTGGTGAAGGCCAGGACCGAACCGGCGTGGTGCAGGATGCCGCCGATGTAGTAGCGGGCCAGGTCGGACAGGCCGGCGTAGCCGTTCTCGTCGAAGAACAGCGGCTTGCCGTCCTTCCACAGGGACTGGTGGGCGTGCATTCCTGAGCCGTTGTCACCGGCGAGCGGCTTCGGCATGAAGGTGGCGGACTTGCCGAACTGGCCGGCGGTGCCTTTGATGATGTACTTGAAGGACTGCAGGTCATCTGCAGCGTGCAGCAGGGTGTTGAACTTGTAGTTGATCTCCTGCTGTCCACCGGTGCCGACCTCGTGGTGGAAGCGCTCGAGCTCGTACTCGGCGGCGATGAGGTTCTTCACCATCGCATCGCGGACCTCACCGGTCTGGTCGATCGGCGGGACCGGGAAGTAACCGCCCTTGACGGGGGTCTTGTGGCCGAGGTTCGGGGTGCCGTCGAGGTTGGTGTCCTTACCCCGGTTCCACCATCCCTCGTCCGAATCAACCTCGTAGAAGGAGTTGTTGATGTCGGTGGAGTACTTCACCTTGTCGAAGAGGTAGAACTCCGCCTCCAGGCCGAAGTTACAGGTGTCGGCGATGCCGGTGGACGCGAGGTACTCCTCTGCCTTGCGGGCGACATTGCGCGGATCGCGGGAGAAAGGCTCGCGGGTGAAGGGGTCATGGACGAAGAACTTGATGTTCAGGGTCTTCGTCTTCCGGAACGGATCGACCTTCGCGGTCGCCAGGTCCGGGAGAAGGTTCATGTCGGACTCATCGATGGTGGTGAACCCGCGGACGGAGGAACCGTCGAAGGCCAGACCGTCGGTGACAGCGTCCTCGTCGAACGCGGCGGCGGGGATGGTGAAGTGCTGTTCCACACCCGGGACGTCGGTGAACCGGACGTCAACGAACTCGATGTCCTCGTCCTTGATGAACTTCGTGACCTCTTCGGCCGTCTTGAATGCCACAGTGGGACTCCTTGCAGTCATGGTCGGCACAGCCTCGGTTTCGCGCGGCGGTCCGCCGCGGTGGCTGAGTCTGGGAACAAGCTTATGTTCGGGATGTTGCCCGGTCGTCAATCCAGTGTTACCGACATGTAACACTCGCCGCGACCCCTTGGGAGGGTCTGCACCAAGCCTACGGTACGGGTTGGGCCACCGCTACGCCGCCCCGGTAGGCTGGCACCCATGGCAAAGCGGCAGAGCAAGGGCAGTAACACGGGTGGGAAGAGCGGTGGGAAAAAGACCACCCAGGGGAGGACCTCCAAGGAGTACCAGCAGAAGCAGCGTCGCGAGCGGAGAACCGAGCGCGCCGCCCAGCCGGTGTGGCTTGAAGGCCCTCAGGTTCCGGGCCAGTACGAGGACCCGACAGACCTCAGCCCGTACCCCGGCAAGCTCCTGGGCCTGCCTAAAGACGGTCCCGGGTCCGTCGCCCCGCTGTTCCCCCGTCTCATCGCGCTGCTCATTGACTGGCTCATCTGCTGGGGTATCGCCGCACTGATCTGCACCATGACTGATGCTCTCGGTGGCGTGTCGACGGTGACGATGATGGTGTGGATCCTGTGGCGCGTCATCACCGTCTGGCTCTTCGCCCAGTCCCCGGGCCACGCGATCATGGGCATCGGTGTCGCCCGTGTCGATGACACCGAGAAGCGGGTCGGCCTGCTCCGGTCGATCTTCCGGACGATCCTCACCGTGTTCCTCTTCCCGCCGATCATCCAGGACACTGACAGCCGCGGTATGCACGACCGCGCGACCGGCACCGCGGTGATCCGCACACGCTAGGGGAGACACCGTCGGCACAGAAAAAGCACAGAGAAACCGCCGTTCCCTCAATGAGGGGAGCGGCGGTTTCTCTGTGCTTTTTCTGTGCTTCAGTGTCAGCGGCGGGATCAGCCCCGCTTGTTGCGCTCCGAAGCGCGACGGGCACGACGGTTCATGCCGGACATGTTCGCCTGACGCGGCATCGGGCCCTTCGGCAGTGACGCCTCACGGGAGTTGAGCCGGGAGATGGACTCGATGCGGCTGTTGAGCGCGTCCACCTCGTTCTTCTTGACGTTGCGGGGCAGCTTCATCAACGCGGACTGGATCTTGCGGACCTCCACCTCGCCTTCACCGTCGCCGATGTACATGTCGTAGATCGGGGTGTTGCCGAGGATGCGGGCCAGACGGCGACGCTCCTGCGCCATCAGCGGCTTGAGGCGGGACCGGTTGCCCTCACCGACCAGGACGACGCCGGGCGTGCCGACGACGCGGTGGACGGCGTCCATGTGCGTGTTGGACGCGACACCGGTCTCGGTGATCCACTTCATGCCCACGCCGGAACGCAGGTTGTCCAGGGCCCATGCTGCGGCACCGGGCTGCCCCTCGATCTGGTCGTACACACCGGACTGGAGACGGCGCGAGAAGATGATCATCGCGGCGACCGCGCCGATCAGCAGGCCGATGACGAGGTTGAACCACCATGCGCCGAACACCATGCTGAGCAGCAGCATGAGGGCCACCGGGACCAGAAGACCCAGCAGCATGTAGGGGACGAGTTTCTTGTCCCGCTTGCGCTGCAGCTGGAACGCCTGCCACATCTGGCCGCGGGTCTGCTTCCGCCGCGCCTTCTTGGCGGCCTTCTCAAGCCGCTTGTTTTCCTTCTCCCGGGGGTCTTTCGCCATGGGACCCAGTCTAGAGCATCACTGCCGTGCCGAGGTGACCGGAGTCTCCTTGGAGGCGCCGTACTTCTCCAGCAGCGTGCTCGCTTCCTGGCTCGTGGAGGACCCCAGGTTGTCACCGAGGTGTGCGAGGTTCTCCGGCAGTGCCTCACCGCGTGCGGCCTTCGCCTCGGCGTAGAGGCGACCGGAACGGTAGGAGGAACGCACCAGCGGACCGGACATCACGGCACCGAAACCGAGTTCCTTGGCGAACTCGGAGTGCTCCATGAACTCCTCCGGCTTCACCCACCGCTCGATGGGGTGGTGCATGTTCGTCGGACGTAGGTACTGCGTGATGGTGATGATGTCGCAGCCGGCGTCCTTCAGGTCGGTGAGGGAGGACTGCACCTCCTCGGCGGTTTCACCCATGCCGAGGATCAGGTTGGACTTGGTCACCAGACCGAAGTCACGGGCGGCACGGATGACCTCCAGCGAGCGGTCGTAGCGGAAGGCCGGACGGATGCGTTTGAAGATGCGCGGCACGGTCTCCAGGTTGTGCGCGAAGACCTCCGGACGCGCCTCGAAGACCTCGGCGAGCAGGTCGGGCTTCGCCGAGAAGTCGGGGGTGAGGTTCTCGACTCCGGTGTTCGGGTTGAGCTCGTGGACCTTGCGCACGATCTCTGCGTAGAGCCAGGCGCCCTCGTCGTCGAGGTCGTCGCGGGTCACGCCGGTGATGGTGGCGTAGCGCAGATCCATCTCGCGGATGTTCTCGGCGACTCGCCGCGGCTCGTCACGGTCGAGAGGGGAGGGCTTGCCGGACTTGATCTGGCAGAAGTCACACCGGCGGGAGCAGGTGTCGCCACCGATGAGGAAGGACGCCTCGCGGTCCTCCCAGCACTCGTGGATGTTGGGGCAGCCCGCCTCCTGACACACGGTGTGGAGTCCTGCGCCGGAGACCCGGTTCTTCATGTCCCGGTACTCCGGGCCCATTTTCGCGGTGGTCCGGATCCAGCGGGGCT
This sequence comes from Corynebacterium sp. UD i78, assembly GCF_056280545.1. Taxonomy (NCBI): domain Bacteria; kingdom Bacillati; phylum Actinomycetota; class Actinomycetes; order Mycobacteriales; family Corynebacteriaceae; genus Corynebacterium; species Corynebacterium sp. UD i78. The sequence continues at coordinate 701,209 of NZ_JBWCED010000001.1, forward strand.
TCTGCTCGATGGGGGTCTGCGCATTCTTTGCTTCGATGCGCAGAAGTCGTCGGCCGTCTGCAGCGATAGTCACAGGCCCCACCCTACGCTGCAGGTGTCGACACGTCGAAGTGGCTCACGGTGATCACAGTGCATCGGAGACGTCCTTCACCGGGCCGTGCGCGAGTTCCTCGGGTACATCGGTGTCCGTGGTCGGCAGGGTGCCGTCCAGGGCGTCGAGGAGGTGCCGGGTGAGCAGCGGGGTGGCGTCCGCCACGGTGATGTCGCGGCCCAGTTCGGCGCTGAGAGTGGTGACCCCGGTGTCCGGCAGACCACAGGGCACGATGTGGTTGTAGTAGTCCAGGGTGTTGTCGCAGTTCAGGGCGACGCCGTGCATGGTGACGCCGCGGGTGACGCGGATCCCGATGGCAGCCACCTTGCGGGCGGGGAGGAGCTGACCGTTGAGGATGCCGGCGGGGAGCCAGACCCCCGAGCGCCCCGCCACGCGCCCCACCGCATCGAGTCCGAGGTCGTGGCAGGTGGCGATGACCGCCTCCTCGATACGCCGGACGTAGTCGACGACGTCGATCGGGTCATCCAGTTTGATGATCGGGTAGGCGACGAGCTGGCCGGGGCCGTGCCAGGTGATCCGGCCGCCACGGTCGACGTCGACGACGGGCAGGCCGTTGGTCGGCAGGTCCTCCGGCTGGGTGCGCTTGCCGGCGGTGTATGTCGGCGGGTGCTGGAGCAGCAGGAGGGTGTCGGGGGTCTTGTCGGCGGCACGCCTGCCTGCCAGGTCGGCCTGGTGTCGCCAGGCCTCGAGATAGTCGACAGTGCGCAGGTCGACCACATCGACCGGGTCGGAGGTGTTGCGGATAGATCCGTGCTGGAAGCCCATGGATGCCGATCCTACCCCCGACAAGAGGAACCGCCCCGGCCCCTCCCGTTGACGGGGAGGATCCGGGGCGGTGGGCCACCGGTGACTTACCGGGCGAGAACGCCTAGAGGGCGAGGTCGCCGGTGAAGTCGTAGTTCTCCAGGCGGTCCTTGATGCTGGTCAGGAAGCGACCGGCATCGGCACCGTCGATGATCTGGTGGTCGTAGGTCATCGGGAGGAAGACCATCTGGCGGATGCTGATGGCGTCCTGTCCGTCCTCGGAGATGACCACCGGGCGCTTGACGATGGCACCGGTACCGAGCATCGCGGCCTGCGGCGGCACGAGGATCGGGGTGTCCGTCAGGGCGCCTTCGGAACCGATGTTGGTGATGGTGAAGGTGCCGCCCATGATGTCGTTCGGCTTGAGCTTCTTGTTCCGGGCACGGTCCGCGATGTCGACGATGGCCTTGGCAAGCTCCGGCAGGGACAGGTCCTGGGCGTTGTGGACGACCGGGGAGATGAGACCCTCCGGGGTGTCCACGGCGAAGCTCAGGTTGACCGAGTCGTGGTAGGTCATCTCCTGGGTTTCGGCGTTGTAGGACGCGTTGACGTTCGGGTGGGCCAAGAGGGCCTCGACGACAGCCTTGGCGAAGAAGGGCAGGTAGGTGAGGTTGACACCGTACTTGTCCTGGAACGCGGCCTTGGATGACTTGCGCAGGTCGGCGACGCGGGTCATGTCGACCTCGTGGACCTGGGTGAGCTGCGCGGCACCGTGGAGGGACTCCAGGGTGGTCTTCGCGGTGATCGCACGGATCCGGTTCACCTTCGCGGTGGTACCACGCAGGGAGGCCTTGGCCGGATCGGAGCCCTTGAGCACGACGGCGGCCGGGGCTGCGTCGGTCTCGGTGGAGCGACCCTCAGCGGCGGCGAGGACATCCTGCTTGCGGATACGGCCGCCGACACCGGAACCGGTGACCGTCGACAGGTCCACGCCGTGCTTCTCGGCGAGCTTGCGCACCAGCGGAGTGACGTAGGGCAGGTTTCCGGCGGCGGGCTCAGACTTCGGCTCGGGCTTCGGCTCGGGCTTCGGCTCGGGCTTCGGCTCAGGCTTCGGCTCGGGCTTCGGCTCGGGCTTCGGCTCGGGCTTCGGCTCGGCCTTGGGCTTCTCCTCCTTCGGCTCTTCCTTCGGCTCGGCCTTCTTCTCGGCCGGGGCTGCGGCGGCGGAGCCCCGGCCGATGCGGGCGATGACGGCGCCGACGTCGACGGTGTCGTCCTCGTCAGCGAGGATCTCGACTATGGTGCCGCCGACGGGGGAGGGGACCTCGGTGTCGACCTTGTCGGTCGAGACTTCGAGCAGCGGCTCGTCGACCTCGACGGTGTCGCCGACCTTCTTGAGCCAGTTGGTGACGGTGCCCTCGGTGACGGACTCACCGAGTTCCGGCATCTTCACGTCGGTGGCGTCGCCGGAAGCGGCCGGGGCAGACTCCTCCGGCTCCTCAGCCTTCTCCTCGGTGGCGGGAGCCTCTTCCGCGGGTTCGGGCTTCGGCTCTTCCTTCGGCTCTTCGTTCGGCTCGGCCTTCTTCTCGGCCGGAGCTGCGGCGGCGGAGCCGTCGCCGATGCGGGCGATGACGGCGCCGACGTCGACGGTGTCGTCCTCGTCAGCGAGGATCTCGACTATGGTGCCGCCGACGGGGGAGGGGACCTCGGTGTCGACCTTGTCGGTCGAGACTTCGAGCAGCGGCTCGTCGACCTCGACGGTGTCGCCGACCTTCTTGAGCCAGTTGGTGACGGTGCCCTCGGTGACGGACTCACCGAGTTCCGGCATCTTCACGTCGGTGGCGTCGCCGGAAGCGGCCGGGGCAGACTCCTCCGGCTCCTCAGCCTTCTCCTCGGTGGCGGGAGCCTCTTCCGCGGGCTCTTCGGCCGGGACTTCGGCTGCGGAAGATCCGGTGTCCCCGGCGCTCTCGCCCTCCTCGCCGATCACGGCGATGACGGCACCCACATCGACGGTGTCGTCCTCCTCCGCCTTGATCTCCAGCAGCACACCGGCGGCCGGGGAGGGGATCTCGGTGTCGACCTTGTCGGTGGAGACCTCGAGCAGCGGCTCATCCACGGCGACAGTGTCACCGACCTTCTTCAGCCACTGGGTCACAGTGCCTTCGGTCACGGACTCGCCCAGTTCGGGCATTTCGACGGAGTACGCCATGGTGTTGAAGCTCCTATAATGACGAAAAATAACAGATGTGGTCTCTGCCTGAATAGTACATAGGGTAGTCCGCCTCGGCCTGTTACGCCCGCAGGGGGTCGAGCCAGGGGATCAGTCGGACGCCGCGACATCCTCGAGGAAAGCGATGAGGGTGCGGACCGGCGCCCCGGTACCCCTCTTCGGGGTGTATCCGTGGGCGCTGCCGGTGTTGTAGGCAGGCCCGGCGATATCCAGGTGCGCCCAGTCCAGTCCCTCGGGGATGACGTGGGCGAGATACTGGCCTGCCGCGGCCATCCCACCCCAGCGGGAAGTGCCGGTGTTCCTTACATCGGCGACGTCCGAGCGGATGTCCTCGGCGATCTCGGCGGGCAACGGCATCGGCCAGGCGTCCTCCCCGGTCTGCCGGCCGTGTGCGACGATGCGGTCGCGGAGCGACGGCGTCCCCATCACGGCGGTGATGCGGTCACCGAGGGTGGCGACCTGGGCACCGGTCAATGTCGCCGCCTCGACCAGCAGATCCGGGGCGTCCTCAGCGGCGCGGGCGAGGGCATCGGCGAGGATGAGCCGGCCCTCGGCGTCCGTGTTGAGGATCTCCGAGGTGCTGCCGCCGTAGTGCCGGATGATGTCGCCGGGACGCAGTGCGTCGCCGTCCGGCATGTTCTCCACCAGCGGGATCGTCGCGGTGACCTCCACCGGCAGTTCCAGCTCCGCGGCGGCGAGGACTGTCGCGACCATCGCCGCGGACCCGCCCATGTCGGAGATCATCGCGTCCATCCCGGGGGCCTTCTTCAGGGAGACACCGCCGGTGTCGAATGTCACACCCTTGCCGACCAGAGCCACGTGCGGGCGGTCCGTCACCTCGGGCCGGTAGTGCATACGCACCAGTCGGGGCGGGCGGGCGGAACCACGTCCCACCGCCAGGAGCCCACCGAAGCCCTGCTCGGCCAGATCATCCTCGTCGAGGCTCCCGACCTCCACGCCGGAGCGTCCTGCGAGATCAGCGATGATCTGTGCGTAGGTGTCCGGGGTGAGTTCTGAGGCGGGTGCATTGACCAGGTCACGGGCACAGGTCACCGCCTCAACGACCGTGCAGGCGTGGGCGAAGACCTCGGGGGTCTCCGGAGTGTCCGGTGCGATGACCGTCACCGCACGCAGATGGCCCTCGCCGGTGGGACGCCGCCGGCCGGAGTAGCGGTATCCGCCGAGGGCATGGCCTTCCACTGCGGCGGCGGTACAGTCACCGACACCGGTGAGATCGCCGAGCAGGCTGACGGCGGTGAGCCCGGCGTCCATGTTCTCGACGGCGAGGCTTTCCAGCGCCCGGGACGCCGCTCCTGCCGCCCGGCGCACCATCTCTGCGTCGGGTCGGTGGATTCCTTCATCTCTGTCTGCCGGTCCGAGGCCGACAGTGAGCACCCGGGTCGCGGTGACGCCGTCGGGCACCGGCAGCAGCCCGGTCTCCCCGGCGGCACCGGCGACCCCGGTCTCCACGGCAGCCTTCCACAGCTCCACCTGGACTGCCTCCCCGAGCCGGTGGGCAACCGGAAGCTCAGGTCCGGACGCCCCGGCGATCACGGGCACGACCAGCACATCCGCCGGGGGAAGAGCGTCGTCGGTGCTCAGCTGGAGCGCCGGGACAGCGCCGTGGGTGATGGTGGGGGCAATCGACTGGATTCCGGATGTCATATGGCTTCTCCGCTGCTGGTCGGCGAGGGTGCGGGGGTGGTTCCGCCGCAGGTCCTTTCCGGGTCTAGGATACAGGGCATGGCAGCTTCCCCTGAGTTCACCCGCAACCTCACCACCACCCCGACTCCGGCGGAGAAGATCGAGCAGATCCTCGTCAACCCGGGCTTCGGCAACTACTTCACCGACCACATGGTCGTCATCGACTGGAACGAGGCCGAGGGCTGGCACGACGCCCGCGTCGTCCCCTACGGCCCGATCCGCATGGATCCGGCGTCCTCCGTCCTGCACTACGGGCAGGCCATCTTCGAAGGGCTGAAGGCCTACCGTCACGAGGACGGTTCCGTGGTCACCTTCCGCCCGGAGAAGAACGCCGCACGGTTCCAGGCCTCCGCCGAGCGACTGGCCATGCCGGAGCTCCCCGAGGACCTGTTCCTGGAGTCCCTGCGTCAGATCGTCCAGGTCGACGAGGCCTGGGTCCCTGCCGCCGGTGGTGAGGAGGCGCTGTACCTTCGTCCCTTCATGATCTCCCGTGAGGTCGGGCTGGGCGTGCACCCCGCCTCCAGCTACTCCTACTACGTCATCGCCTCGCCGGCCGGCGCCTACTTCAAGGGCGGCATTACGCCGGTCAGCGTGTGGCTGTCCACCGAGTACGTCCGCGCCGCCCCGGGCGGTACAGGTGCTGCGAAGTTCGCCGGCAACTACGCCGGTTCGCTCGCCGCTCAGGCCCATGCCGAGGAGCAGGGCTGCGACCAGGTCGTCTGGCTCGACGCCATCGAGCGCACCTACATCGAGGAGATGGGCGGCATGAACCTCGCGTTCATCTTCGGAACCGGTGACGACGCCGAGCTCGTCACTCCGGCACTGTCCGGTTCACTGCTCGCGGGTGTCACCCGTGACTCCCTGCTCACCGTGGCCGCCGACGAGGGGATCAAGGTCACCGAGAAGAAGTTCAGTGTCCAGGACTGGAAGGACGCCGCGGCATCCGGTGCGATGTCCGAGGCCTTCGCCTGCGGTACCGCTGCAGTGATCACCCCGGTCGGCACCGTCAAAGACAAGTCCGGTGAGTTCCAGGTCAACGGCGGGGTCTCCGGTGAGATCACCATGAAACTGCGTGAACACCTCACCGGCATCCAGCGCGGCACCGTCGAGGACGTGCACGGCTGGAATTACGACCTGATCCCGGCGAAGTAGCGGGAACCGGTCAGAAGTAGTCGGCGGCGATGCGTACCAGGGGAAGCGTCGCCAGGCCGGCACCGGTGTCGAGTCCGAGGTCGCGGTCGAACACCGGCGACAGGCGCAGGCGGTCGACGGTGAATCCGACCGTGGGGGAGACGGGGCGGTGGGGGACCAGCCACCAGCGGGCGGCACCGGGGGACATCGCGTCCGCCAGCAGGGCCGCTGTGAGTGTGTCCGCCCCGTCGAGGGTCACCGGGGCGCGGCGGGCCGCGGCCTGGGTGAGGACACCGACCATCACCGTGAGATCCGGGGTACCCAGGATGCGGAGGATCTCCCGGACGGATCCGGCGTCCCACGGGCCGTTGCGGTAGCCGCGGGCGCGGAACATGGCGTCCCGCACGGTCTCCACCGCATCACGCCACACCGCGACGTCCGCGCCGATCTCGTGGCGCACCACGGCGACGGGCTCCTTGCGGCATACCGTGGCGGTGACCGCAGCCGACGAGATGTCGGTGGCGGAGCTTCCGCTGCCACTGAGCAGCAGCAGCGGGACGCCGGAATCGACCGCGTGGTCCGTCAGCGCCGCCCCCTCGGCGAGACGCTCTTCGACCTCGTCGGCGTCCAGACCCACTGCCGCGGCCGGGGCGACCGGGTGGACCCGGACATCGACGCCGACGGTGGACGCCAGAGAAGCCAGGCGGGACCCGCCGGCGGTGGTCTCCGCGGCGAACGACTCTTCCGCCGTGACGGACAGGAGCGCAGGTGGCTGCCCGGTGTCCCCGGTGAGGGAGGTCGTCAGGGCCGTGTCCCGGGCCCAGGCGGCCAGGGCGGGCAGCAGTGCGGTCGGGGCCGTGGTGGGCATCTGGCTAGACCGTGTCGCCGATGTTGACCTGCGGGGCCGGGGTGCGCATCCTGCGGATCATGGTCGCGCGGGTGAAGGCGTAGAAGCCCAGGGTCCAGCGGCCGAAGGCACGGTCCGGGAAGCGCTCGTCGACGAGCTTGTTGACCTTGCGTCCGAGGAAGAAGCCCTCGATGACCAGCAGGACGATCACGAAGAGCATGATCAGGGAGACCAGGTTGGCGATCTCCGGTGCGCTCATTCCGATGATCATGACCAGCACGACGATCAGGGCGATCGGCAGGAACATGTTCATCATGTAGCGCCGGGAATCCACGTAGTTGCGGACGAAGAGCTTCTCCTTGCCCTGGTCGCGGGGCAGCAGGTAGTTCGGGTCGCCGGCCATCATGCGCTCATTGGCCTTGCGGCGGGCGACCGCGGCCTCCTCGCGCTCACGCTTCTTCTTGTCCTTGAACTCCTCCTTGCTCATGGACTTCTTCTCGGCCTTCTTCCGCTCCCTGGCCTCCTTGGGCGTGAGCGGGGCGTCATAGTGGGCGCGGCGGGTACCGGCCTGCCGCTCGACATCGTTCCGCCGCGGGGTGGGGCGGCCCTTCTTCGGGGTCTGACCCTTCGGGAGGGCGGCGTCCTCGAAAGTATCCTCGAAGGCGCCGATGTTCTCGTCTGCGGCGTTGTCGCCGGGGGTGTCGGCTTCTCTGTTCCAGGGCAGTTTCACACCCCACAGGCTAGAGCACGACGGGGGAGGTGTCCCAACGAGGTCCCGTTGCAGGGGGGGAGAGTGCCGCGGGCACCGCCACGGGAATACACCGCTGGAATTGTCGGTTGAACGGGGGTAGCGTGACAACCAACCGCAATACCGAGGAGGAACAGATGACCGCTCCCGAGAAGACCACCGGCGTCGAAGTGACCGGTGCCGCCGCCGCGAAGGCTGCCGCTCTGCTGGCCCAAGAGGGCCGTGACGACCTCTCCCTGCGCATCGCCGTGCAGCCGGGCGGTTGTGCGGGACTGCGCTACCAGCTCTTCTTCGATGACCGCAGCCTCGACGGCGACCACGTCGACCACTTCGACGGCGTGGACCTTGTCGTGGACAAGATGTCGGCCCCGTACCTCATGGGTGCGAAGATCGATTTCGCCGACACGATCGAGTCCCAGGGGTTCACCATCGACAACCCCAACGCCGGCGGTTCCTGCGCCTGCGGCGACTCTTTCAGCTGACCGGCTCCGCGCCGACGCGAACGACCCCACAGGGTGGATCCACGGTGATCCACCACCCTGTGGGGTCGTTACTCTGTGCCGGAGGGGCGGCGTCCCTCCCCGCTACCTCCCGCGGCGCGCCCTAGAGCTGGACGGGGTAGTCCTGCTCGTCGATGTCCGGGTGGATCCGGTTCTCGACGAAGATGCCGTGCCAGATCATGAACGCGATGACGGTCCACAGGCGGCGGGAGTGGTCCGGGCCGCTCCCGGAGTTCATCGAGACGCGGTGCTCGTCAAGCATCGCCAGAACCTCCGCCTTGTTGAAGATGTCCTCGGTCCGGGACTCTTCGATGGTGGTACGGGCCCAGTCGTAGAGCTCCGGGCCGGCAAGCCAGTGGCGGATCGGCACGGGGAAGCCGAGCTTCTTCCGGTTGATCACGTGCGGGGGAACGATGAGCTCCATGGCACGACGCAGCGCGTACTTCGTCGTGTCGTGGCTGATCTTCAGGTCGTAGGGGATCGTTCGGGCGACGTCGAAGACGACCTTGTCCAGGAACGGAACGCGCAGTTCCAGGGAGTTGGCCATGGTGATCTTGTCTGCCTTGACGAGGATGTCACCGCGCATCCAGGTGAACAGGTCCAGGTGCTGCATCCGCGACACCGGGTCGAACTGTTCCGACTGTGCGTAGATCGGGGCCGTGACCTCACGGTGGTCCCACTCCGGCCGCGCGATCTTGAGGACGCGTTCGAGCTGCTCGTAGTTGAAGGAGCGGGCGTTGCCGTAGTAACGCTCCTCCATCGGTGTGGTTCCGCGCAGGAGAAGGGACTTGCCGCGCTGGCCCTCGGGCAGGGCCTGACCCAGCCTGTTGAGGACCTTCTTGATCGGGGAGGGGACCTTGTCGAACGGGGCGAGGGACAGGGGCTCCTTGTAGATGGTGTAGCCGCCGAAGAGCTCGTCGGCGCCCTCACCCGAGAGCACCACCTTGACGCGCTCACGCGCGGCGGCGGCGACGAAGTAGAGGGGGATCAGGGCCGGGTCAGCCACCGGGTCGTCGAGGTACCAGATGATCTTCGGCACCGCGGCGGCGAATTCCTCGGGGGAGACGACCTTGACGACGTGTTCCACGCCGATGGCCCCGGCGGACTCGGCGGCGACATCGACCTCGGAGTACCCCTCACGCTCGAAACCGGTGGTGAAGGTGATGAGATCCGGGTTGTGCTGCTTGGCCAGTGCGGCGATCGCGGTGGAATCGATACCCCCGGAGAGGAAGGAACCCACGGTCACGTCGGCCCGCATGTGCTTGGCCACGGAGTCCTGCAGGGCGTCCGCGATCTTCCGGAACAGGGCGTCTTCGCTGCCGGAGGGTACCGGGACCGGGGTGAAGTCGGGGCGGAAGTAGCGCACTGCCTTCACCTCGTCGCCGGGATGCAGCGTGGTGTGGCAACCGGACTCGAGGCGACGGATGCCGGCGTGGAGGGTCTCCGGCTCCGGGACGTACTGCAGATCCGTGTAGTGGACGATGGCCCGGTCGTCAAGGCTCTTGTCCAGACCGATGGCCTCTGCCATGTCGAGGATGGACTTCTTCTCGCTGCCGAAGACGGTGCCGGCCGCGGTCGTCGCGTAGAACATCGGCTTGATGCCGAACTGGTCGCGGGCGAGGAACATGGTGCGTTCGGTGGCGTCCCACACGGCGAAGGCGAACATGCCCCGCAGGTGGTTGACGACGTCCTCGCCCCAGTGGTGGTAGCCGACGACGATGGTCTCGGAGTCGCCGGAGGTGTTGAAGGAGTAACCGGCGGCCTGCAGCTCCTCGCGCAGTTCCAGGTAGTTGTAGATCTCACCGTTGAAGGTCATGGAGTAGCGGGCGGGCTCGCCCTCCGGACCCCACTGGAGCGGCTGGTGGGAGTGCTCCAGATCGATGATGGACAGTCGGTTGAAACCGAAGACGACGTCGTCGTCGTTCCAGGTCCCGTCCTCGTCCGGGCCGCGGTGACGCATGCAGGGCAGGGCGTGGGCCACGGGGTCGACGAACCGGGGTGCGTCGCCGAGGGCGGTGAGAATTCCAAGAAGTCCACACATGAGCTGTAGAGGTCATCTCCATACTTATAGGGAAGGCGGCCGGACGGGGAATGCCACGGCGGAGGCCGCACCTGCCGGTCGCGGGTACGGGAGACAACGATACTAGGCACACACCCGCCGCACGCCAGTCGGCACTTCCGGTGCAGGCGGGGGAGGTGCGGCAGGACGCCAGGGGGGTCGGCGGGAGACAGAGGTATCCGTACGGTCAACCCCGAATAGGGCCGCTGTATGCCCGACACTGTGACCTAGATGATGGACGCCGGGAAGGCATGCACTATTGTCGTTCATTGATACGGAAAGTGCGGGTAGTCCTCTGCAGGTGACCCCGCGCAGCTTCCGGTGAACACGACGTGTGATTGAGGAAGGCATACTCGCGTGGAACAGCGAAAAGTTCACGGTATGGCCCGCAAGCTGGGACTGGCCGGCGCTCTGGGACTCGGTGCCCTGGCCCTTGCCGGCTGCGACGCCACTCCCCCCGACAACGGTTTCTTCCATGCCCTGCGCATGGGCTGGCCGGACGGCATCACCCCTGAGTCCAAGTCCATGGGCAACTTCTGGGTCTGGACCTGGGTTGCCGCATGGATCATCGGCATCATCATGTGGGCCCTGATGTTCGTGGTGATCTTCCGGGACAGCGCCAAGCGCGCCAAGAAGGCCGGTAAGGGGGAGTTCCCGCGTCAGACCGCCTACAACGTCAACCTCGAGCTGACCCTGACGACCGTCCCGGTCCTGATCGTCATGGCCCTGTTCTTCTTCACGGTGCAGACCCAGGACGAGGTCACGGCACTGGACAAGAACCCTGAGGTCACTGTCGACGTCACCGCCTACCAGTGGAACTGGAAGTTCGGCTACGGCGAAGTCAAGGGGAACCTGACCCCCGACGGATCCGACTACGACGGCACCGACGAGCAGAAGACCTCCGATTCGGCACTCCTCTCCGCCCCGAGTGAAGAGGTTGACGAGCACGAGCCTGCGGGCCCGATCCACGGCAATTCCTCCGAGGACTACTCGTACCTCAACTACGACAAGATCGAGACCCTCGGTACGTCCGAAGAGGTTCCGGTCCTGGTTCTGCCGAGCAATACCCCGATCGAGTTCAACCTTGCGTCCTCTGACGTGATCCACTCCTTCTGGGTTCCGGAGTTCCTCTTCAAGCGCGACGCCATGCCGCACCCGGAGAAGAACCACCAGGAGCGACGCTTCCAGATCGCAGCCATCGAGGAGGAAGGTGCCTTCGTCGGCCGTTGTGCCGAGATGTGCGGTACCTACCACGCGATGATGAACTTCGAGATCCGTGTCGTCTCCCCGGAGGCCTTCACCGAGTACCTCGATTTCCGTCAGTCGAACCCGACCGCCACCAACGCGGAAGCATTGAAGTCGATCGACGAAGCGCCGTACGCCACCAGCACCCGCCCCTTCCTCCCGGACCGTGCCGGTACCCGTTCGGTGGACGGCGACAACTACATCGGCGACGAGGCCGCGTAAGCGGCAGGAACTCCAAAGGAGAGAACAATGCGGCAGACAGCCAAGTTGATGTACGGCCTGGCGGCGTTCCTGGTCGTCATGACGGTCCTGTATTTCTTCGCGACCGCCAAGCTCAACGACAACGGAAACGGTCAGGGAATCGAGTGGGCCGGTGGTACCGGCCTGGTGCTCGCCACCCTGCTGTGCCTCTTCCTCGGTGGCTACTTCCACCTGACCAATGCCAAAGCCGACATCGAGCCGAAGGACTGGGAGCAGGCCGAGATCGAGGACGGTGCCGGCGTGCTCGGCTTCTTCTCCGCGAGCTCCGGTTGGCCCTTCCTGATGGCCTTCGCCATCATGCTCATGGGCTACGGCATCGCCTTCTTCCACATCTGGCTGATCCTCATGGGTGCCGTCATGCTGGTCTGGGCGACCATCATGCTCAACCTGCAGTACGGCCTTCCCCCCGAGAAGGACTAGGGGCGCTCGACCCGGTCGTGAAGGACAACGCCCGGCCCACCGGAAACGGTGGGCCGGGCGTTGTCCTGTGTCCGCGGGTCTGCCTGACGGCTCAGCTGTTGATGATGAGCTCCATGGCCTGCTGTGCCTTACCGGACTCCAGTGTCTCGCGGGCCACGGCGACCTGTTCGGTGAGGACGGTGCGCAGATCCGAATTCTCCCAGCCCTTGACCACGGCGAGTGCGGCAGCGGAATTGATCAGGACTGCGTCCTTGACCGCACCCTCGAGCTCGCCGGCCATGAGGCGGCGGGCGATGTCGGCGTTGAACGCGGGGCCACCGCCGCGCAGGGCGTCCTCCTCGTAGATGTCGAGACCGTAGGTGCGCGGGTTGATGGTGAACTCCCCGGTGCGTCCCTCGCTGTCGACGGTGACGACCTCAGTCGGGGCGCTCACGCTGATCTCGTCCATGCCGTCGAGGCCGCGGACGATGAGCGCGCGGACGCCCTGGTGCGCGAAGGCGCCGCCCATGATCGGCATCATGTCGCGGAAGGCGCAGCCGACGAGGGCGTACTTCGGGGTCGCCGGGTTCGTCATCGGGCCCAGGAGGTTGAAGAGCGTGGGAACGCCGAGCTCGGAACGTACCGGACCGGCGAAGCGCATCGCGGGGTGGTAGGTCTTCGCGAACATGAAGGCGAAGTGGGTGCGCAGCGCATCGGCATGGATGGTCGCCGGGTCGCGCTCGATGTCGAGTCCCAGGGACTCCAGGACGTCCGCACCACCGCACAGCGAGGATGCCGCCCGGTTGCCGTGCTTGACGACGGTCACACCGGCGGCTGCGACGACGAAGGAGGCCATCGTGGAGATGTTGACGGTGTGGTGTCCGTCGCCACCGGTGCCGACGATGTCGACGGCATCTCCGATGTCGCTGAAGTCCACCCGGGTCGCGAACTCACGCATGGTGTTCGCGGCGGAGGAGAGCTCGGCGGCGGTGATGCCCTTGACCCGCAGGCCGTAGGAGAACGCGGCGATCTGGGAGTCGGTGGACTCTCCGGCCATGATCTGACTGACGGCCCATGCGACCTGGGACTCACTGAGCTCCTCGTGACGCCCGATGCGGTCGAGAACGCCCGGCCAGGTGAAGTAGCTGGCAGGAAGCTTGTCCTGTCCGAGCGCGGGAACGTGGTCCGGACTGTGGGCCGGAGTAGCCATCAGATCTCTCTCTTCTCCTGACTCATGTCAGGTTGATGGGGCGTTTGTCATGCACACCGTGGATGGTGCACCAGTTCAGTCTATGCCCCCGTCGGGGGAGTGGGCGCGCGTGGGAGTCGGTCAACTGCGGGGTCGTCGGATACACTTTCCGGAGATGGTTCGGGGCTCTCCGCGGGAGCAGTTCCATCCACCCTCTTCCGGGGGTGGACAGGGAGGGGTGCGCGGTTCCCGTCGGGGGCCGGGCGGCGCAGGGGAGGGGTCTTCACCTGCAGGGACGCCATGCGTCGGACGGGGTCATCCAAAAGTTCCCGTCTAGCCCCGTTTGTGGTCAATTCCCAGGGAACGCCGATTCCTGACCTGCAGTTTTGCAGAAACTGCGGCATTAAGGGGGGTCGCGAATCGACTACGGGGGCCGCACACGTCATAATTGTGGACGTGACGAGCGCAGTTGGAAACCAAGGTATGGCAGCACCACAACGTGTTGCGACGCTGAACCGACCGAACATGGTCAGCGTCGGCACGATTGTGTTCCTGTCGCAGGAATTGATGTTCTTCGCGGGACTCTTCGCGATGTACTTCGTGTCGAAGGCGAACTCGGGTGGTGACTGGCCGTCTCACCCGACAGAGCTGAACGTGCCCTTCGCACTCGGTATCACCGTGATCCTGGTGTCGTCGTCGTTCACGGCCCAGTGGGGCGTGTTCGCCGCCGAGCGTGGAGACGTCTTCGGCCTCCGGAAGTGGTACGCACTCACCATCGTGCTGGGTGCCATCTTCCTGATCGGCCAGACGTACGAGTACATCCACCTCGTGCAGCACGGGACGACGATCTCGAGCAGTGTCTACGGGTCGGTGTTCTTCATCACCACCGGCTTCCACGGCGCACACGTCCTCGCCGGCGTGCTCGCATTCGTCGTGGTGCTCCTCCGCACCGCGAAGTCGAAGTTCACCCCGGCCCAGGCCACCGCAGCCGTCGTCGTGTCGTACTACTGGCACTTCGTCGACGTCGTGTGGATCGGCCTGTGGATCACGATTTACTTCATCCAGTAGGCCGAACGGGCCGATGTGTGACGCTCGGCCGTTAAGCCCATCGCATTCCGTATGACGAGTTAAGGGAACAAGATGGATACCAACCACAGCATGACCGAGGGGGAGCAGCCCGTGACCGGCTCCCCTGAGGCATCCACAACACGCAGGAAGCGCCGCTCGCGGCGTAAGCTGCGCCGGACTGTCGCCGGAGCGCTCGCGCTCGTGCTCGGCCTCTCCGGTGCAGGACTGATCGCCCAGGCAGTGACCCCCGATGCTCAGGAGGCGACGGCTGACGTCGACGCCGAGTCCCTGATCAGCCAGGGTAAGGAGATCTACGAGGTCGCCTGTATCACCTGCCACGGCGCCAACCTCCAGGGTGTCCAGGACCGCGGTCCGTCCCTGGTCGGCGTCGGCGAAGGCGCCGTGTACTTCCAGGTCCACTCCGGCCGTATGCCGATGAAGCGCAACGAGGCCCAGGCCGAGCGCAAGGACGCCCGCTTCAACGAGCAGCAGACTCTTGCGCTGGCAGCCTACGTCAACGCCAACGGTGGTGGCCCCGGCATCGTGAAGGACGCCGACGGCGCCATCGCGATGGAGTCTCTCCGCGGTTCCAACAACGACAACGGCAAGATCGACCCCTCCGACGTCGCCCGTGGCTCCGATCTCTTCCGCCTGAACTGTGCGTCCTGCCACAACTTCACCGGTCGTGGTGGGGCACTGTCCGGCGGTAAGTACGCGCCTGTCCTGGACAACGCCAATGAGCAGGAGATCTACCAGGCCATGCTCACCGGCCCCCAGAACATGCCGAAGTTCTCCGACCGTCAGCTCACCGCTGACGAGAAGAAGGACATCATCGCGTACATCAAGTCCGCGAAGGAGACCCCGTCCCAGGGCGGCTACGGTCTCGGCGGCATCGGCCCGGTCACCGAGGGCATGCTGATGTGGATCGTCGGCATCGTCGTGCTCATCGGCGGAGCTATGTGGATTGGAACCCGGTCATGAGTGAAATCAAGAGCAGTTACACCTCGGACGAGATCGCGGCGATGAGCGACGAAGAGCTCGCCCGCCTCGGCACCGAGCTCGACGGGGTCACCGTCGCATACCGCAAGGAGCGGTTCCCGGTCGAGGATGACCCGGCTGAGAAGCGCGCCGCCTTCGGCATCAACGTGTGGTTCGCACTGTCCGTGGTCCTGGGTATCGCCTTCGTGGCGGTCTACCTCTTCTGGCCGTGGCAGTACAAGCACCTCGAGGATGACGGCCTGTGGATGTACACCCTGTACACCCCGCTGCTGGGTGCGACCGCCGGCCTCTCGATCATCTGTCTCGGTGTGGGTGCGGTCCAGTTCTCCAAGAAGTTCGTCCCCGAGGAGATCTCGGTCCAGACCCGTCACGACGGTTCCTCCGAGGAGATCGACCGTAAGACGATCACCGCGCTGCTGAACGATGCGTGGAAGACCTCCACCCTCGGTCGCCGTAAGGTCATGATGGGCCTCGCCGGCACCGGTGCAGCCCTCATGGGGCTCGCTGTCATCCTCCCGCTGGGTGGCATCATCAAGAATCCGTGGAAGCCCAAGGCCATGGGCATCCAGGGTGACGGGACGCTGTGGACCACCGGCTGGACCCTCGTCGAACAGGGCGAGAAGGTCTACCTCGGTCGCGACACGGCGGCCATCGCCGAGGAGCACAACGGGCACTACAGCACCCAGGGCGTCAACCGCCTGGTGCGTGTCCGCCCGGAGGACCTCGACGCCGGCGCCATGGAGACCGTGTTCCCCCTCTCCGAGGAGATGGTGAACGACGGCGAGAAGTACGACGCCGACCGCGATGTCTACGAGGAGCACATGCACTCCGTGCACGGCCCGCGTAACTCGGTCATGCTGATCCGCCTCCGCCACGAGGACGCCGTCAAGGCTGTCCAGCGTGACGGCCAGGAGGACTTCCACTACGGCGACTACTACGCCTACTCGAAGATCTGTACCCATATCGGCTGTCCGACGTCCCTGTACGAGCAGCAGACCAACCGAATTCTCTGCCCGTGCCACCAGTCCCAGTTCGATGCACTTCACTGGGGTAAGCCGGTCTTCGGTCCCGCGGCGCGAGCGCTGCCGGAGCTGTCGATCAACGTCGATGCGGACGGTTACCTCTACGCCGACAAGAACTTCATTGAGCCGGTCGGCCCGGCATTCTGGGAGCGTAAGTCATGAGCACATCCACCAAGCCGTCCCGCATGGCGATGGCCGCCGACAACATGGACCAGCGGTACACCATGGCCGCCGGCATCCGGAGGCAGATCAACAAGGTCTTCCCGAGCCACTGGTCCTTCATGCTCGGCGAGATCGCGCTGTACTCCTTCATCATCCTTCTTCTCTCGGGTGTCTATCTCACCCTGTTCTTCGACCCGTCGCTGTCGAAGGTCATCTACGACGGTGCCTACGGACCGCTCAACGGTGTCGAGATGTCCCGTGCCTACGAGACAGCCCTGAACATCTCCTTCGAGGTGCGCGGTGGCCTGTTCATCCGCCAGGTCCACCACTGGGCGGCCCTGCTGTTCGCAGTCTCGATCGTGGTCCACATGCTGCGCATCTTCTTCACCGGTGCGTTCCGCAAGCCGCGTGAGGCGAACTGGGTCATCGGCTGCGTCCTGCTGCTGCTGTCCGTCGCCGAGGGCTTCATGGGCTACTCCCTGCCGGATGACCTTCTCTCCGGTGTGGGTCTGCGCATCATGTCCGCCATCATCGTCGGACTGCCGATCATCGGTACCTGGCTGCACTGGATCATGTTCGCCGGTGACTTCCCGGGTGACATCATCATCCCGCGTCTGTACATCGCCCACGTGCTCCTGATCCCGGCCATCCTGCTGGCCCTGATTGCCGCCCACCTGGCCCTGGTCTGGTACCAGAAGCACACCCAGTTCCCGGGTGCGGGGCGCACCGAGCGCAACGTCGTCGGTGTCCGCATTCTCCCGGTGTTCGCGGTCCACTCCGCGGCATTCGGCATCATCACCTTCGGTGTCATCGCCCTGATGGCCGGCCTCTTCCAGATCAACGCGATCTGGAACCTGGGTCCGTACAACCCGTCGCAGGTCTCCGCCGGTTCCCAGCCGGATATCTACATGCTCTGGACTGACGGTGCCGCACGTATCATGCCGGCGTGGGAGCTCTATCTCGGTAACTACACGATCCCGGGTGTCTTCTGGGTTGCACTGCTGCTGGGTCTCCTGGTGGTTCTGCTGTTTGCCTACCCCTGGATCGAGCAGCACTTCACCAAGGACAACGCGCACCACAACCTGCTGCAGCGTCCGCGCGATGTGCCGGTCCGTACCTCCCTCGGTGTCATGGCCATGATGGCGTACTTCGTGCTGACCCTCTCGGGTGGTAACGACCTCTTCGCCCTGCACTTCCAGATCTCGCTGAACGCCATGACCTGGATCGGTCGTATCGGCTTCCTGCTGCTGCCTCCGATCGCCTACTTCGTCACCTACCGGATTTGCCTGGGTCTCCAGCGCAACGACCGCGCGGTGCTGGAGCACGGTATCGAGACCGGCACCATCCGCCAGCTCCCCAACGGTGGATTCATCGAGGTCCACCAGCCCATCGGCCCGGTCGACGAGCACGGTCATCCGATCCCGCTGGAGTATGCCGGCGCCCAGGTGCCGACCAAGCTCAACCAGCTCGGCTTCGCCGGTCAGCCCGGCCGGGGCGGATTCTTCCGCCCGGACCCGGAGGACATCGTCGAGAAGGTCTCCGAGATCGAGGAGGCCAACGAGCACGAGAAGATCGAGATGCTGCGTCGCCTCAACGAGGCCAACCGCGCCGCTCTCGAGGACAAGGGCCACTCCAACCCCTAGGACCGCTGAGTTCCGCCCGTCATACACGCAGACCCCGGGCCCACCGTCACACGGTGGGCCCGGGGTCTGCGTTGTACGGCTGCATTGTCCGGAGGACGCTGATCCGTGACGATCGTGTACAGAGTGGCCTACCCCGACTCGCTCACGCCGCAGAGATAGTGGAGAAGATCGAGTGTCGCCAAGACGTCAGAGACCGTACGGTGCGTCGGGCGGTGGGCAAGGTCGAAAGCGTCCGCCAGGGTCTGCAGACGGTAGCGGCCCACACGGGAGCGGGGGACGAGGCTACGTGCGGTCTCTGCGGTACACAGGGATAACGACGCCGCCCGTGGGGCGCTGTGCGTGGCGTTGATCCCGGCGTCGATGAAGGCGAGGTCGAAGCCGACGTTGTGGCCTACGACCGTGTCATGGGCGAGGAAGTGGGAGAGTTCCCCGAGGACGTCGTCGACCGGCGGGGCCTGACGCACCTGTCGGTGGGTCAGACCCGTGAGAGAGGTGATGATCTCGGGAATGGGCCGTCCCGGATCCACCAGGCGATGGAAGAGGGCGACTGGACGCCCCTCACGCACCCGTAGAGCCGCGATCTCGATGATGCGGTCGCTGTCGGGGTCCAGTCCGGTGGTCTCGCAGTCCACGACGACGCAGTCCCGGAGGCTCCGGCGGAGGCTCTCCCGGAGCTCGTCGTGCGCGGAGCGGGGGGTCATGGGGTCCCATTCTAGCGGTGCTCAGAGGCACTGAAGTGTGACTGCTGTGATTGGAGGGAAGGTTACCGGCCGGTGGTGAGTCGCGATCTGCCATTTGTGATGAGTATCACAGCAGCTGACCGGGGACGGCTGATGTGACCTGTGTCTCTGTGTCCTGTCGCGTGGTCGGTGGCGACATTTCTGCTGGTTGCGGCGTTATCGAACCGTGATCTTCAGTAGTTCACCAGTTGTAGTGATATCTCTACCTGGGCTTGGTCACGGTTGGATAACGGCGCCGAGTTCAGCTTCGCGGGTCTCGTCCGCTGGACACGGAGCGTGATCGTTTCGTAATCTCATCGTGACCTTGAGGGGCGCGGTTCGAAGAGCGTCCCCGCAACGATCTCGAAAGGCAATTTCCTCCTATGGGTAAGCACAGTCTGAAGAACGGTTCCCCCCGGCGCAACATCGTGGCCGCGGCTGCGATCGGCGTCGGCGCCGTCGTCGCACTGCCTGCGACCGCCCAGGCTGCCCCCGTCCAGGTTCCCGGCACCGACTTCTCCGTCGACGTCCCGAACGAGGTCCTGGACGCTGCCGGCAACTACGTGGACACGAGCGCCTTCACCGGAGCTGCTGCCGCCGCCGAGTCGGCCGTGGCCTCCGCCGCCCCGACCTCCACCGGTCAGAAGATCGCCGACGCTGCGATGTCGAAGCAGGGTGCCCCCTACGTGTGGGGTGCCACCGGCCCGAACTCCTTCGACTGCTCCGGTCTGACCTCGTGGGCCTACAGTCAGGTCGGCAAGTCCATCCCGCGCACCTCCGGTGCCCAGGCCTCCGGTGGAACCCCGGTGTCCCTGAATGCCCTGCAGCCCGGCGACATCATCTCCTACTACTCCGGCGCCTCCCACGTCGCGGTCTACATCGGCGACGGCAAGATCGTCCACGCCGTGAACGAGGGCACTCCCGTCCAGGTCAACGACATCAACTACATGCCGATCAACAACGCCGTCCGTTTCTAGGACCGCACTCCCGGCTCTGGCGCCGATACTCCTCACGGGGTGTCGGCGTCGTTGTTCTTCAATCACATCAGCACCATCTGTCACAACTCCGTCAGTTGCCACCCTAAGGTTGCAGTTCGGTCACGAAGTTGTGGCAATATGTTCAACGGATCGACCGTCCCCACCCGAAGAGGTACTACAACCGTGACCAAGCGTTACACTGCCCGCCACCGTGCCACCGCTCCCGCCGCCCGTACCCGGCCGGCCATGCGGACAGTCGCCGGACTCGGGCTCAGCATCGGCACGGCTGTCGCCGGTGTTTCCGTGGCACAGGCGGAGCCCGCTGCACCGGCTCCCGCCGACAATGCCGCGGACCTTTCCTCCACCCCGGTGGACACCTCCCCGCTCCCGTCGGATGCGGACGGTCTGCTCGACCGACTCAACGAGATCTCCCGCCAGGCCGAGGCCACCAGTGACAAGGTCGAGGAGAACCGCGCCGCCCTGGACGGCGCGCGCGCGCTGCTTGACCGCTCGAACGCCGCCCTCGACTACTACACCCAGGAGTCGGAGAAGGCCGTCGCCCGTGCCGAGGCGGCCCGGGGCCCGGTCACCGAACTGTCCCAGTCGCTCTACCGAGGTGCCACCGTGGATCCGGTGACCGCCGCCATCGGTTCCGCCAGCCCGCAGGACGCCATCGACCGCAGTGCCTACGGGTCGGCACTCAACGCCACCCGTACCGCCACGGTCGAGAACCTCCAGACCTCCCTGTCCGACGCTGCGGCGTCGAAGTCCCTCGCCCTGCGGTCGAAGGCCACCGCCGACTTCCAGCTCATCGAGTTCGGAAAGCGTCAGGCAGACCTTGACGCCCGCACTGCCGAGCTGGACTCCATGAAGGAGCAGATCTCCGAGGCCGTCGACGCGATGCCGCAGGACCAGAAGCAGCGGTGGATCGACCGCAACGGTCCGATCCAGGTCGACGTCGAGGAATTCCTCAATGAGGCCTCCGCCGTCGCCGGCGGCGTCGTGGGTGCGGCGATGAGCAAGCTCGGCAGTCCCTACTCCTGGGGTGCGACCGGACCGGACGCCTTCGACTGCTCCGGACTGATGTTCTGGGCCTACCAGCAGATGGGCAAGTCCATCCCGCGAACCTCCAGTGCCCAGATCGCCGGCGGCACCCCGGTCTCCCGTGACCAACTCCAGCCCGGCGACATCGTCGGCTACTTCTCCGGTGTGAGTCACGTCGGCATGTACATCGGTGACGGCAAGATCGTCCACGCCTCCGACTACGGCATCCCCGTCCAGGTCGTCAGTGTCGACAGCATGCCCTTCGCCGGCGCAGCCCGCTACTGAGAGCTGTAATGCCCGCCCGGTCCGAGCATCGCGTCCTGCTCGTCACCAACGACTTCCCTCCGACCTTCGGCGGAATCCAGAGCTACCTGAGGGACTACTGCCTGGAGCTGGAGCGACGCGAGCCCGGTCGGCTCGTGGTGCTGGCGTCCACGCAAGACGCCGAGGCCGCGGCGGCCTATGACGCCACTCTGCCGTTCCCGGTGGTCAGGTGGCCCCACCGCATCCTGTTCCCCTTCCCGGCCGAGGCCCGCCGGATGGCGCAGGTCATCCGCGAACACGACATCCACACCGTGTGGTTCGGCTCCTCGACACCCTTCGCTCTGCTGGCGAACGCGGCACGGCGGGCCGGTGCCCGACGGATCGTCGCCTCCACCCACGGCCACGAGGTCGGTTGGTCCATGGTGCCGGGCGGGCGCTCCGTCCTCCGCTGGATCGGACGCTCCGTCGACTGCCTGACCTACGTCTCCCGGTACGCCCGCGGGCGCTTCATGGCGTCCTTCGGCCCGACGGTCGCCTGGGAGCCGATGCCCGGTGGGGTGGACTCCGCCCGTTTCCGACCGGACCCGGAGGGTCGGGAGACGGTGCGGACCCGGCACGGCATCGACGACCGCAGGGTCATCGTCTGTGTCTCCCGGATCGTCTCGCGCAAGGGGCAGGACACCCTCGTCGCCGCCATGCCGCGGATCCTCGACCGGGTGCCGGACGCCCACCTGCTCATCGTCGGTCCCGGTGACTACGCCGAGACGCTGCGCACCATGGTCGGGGAGCGGGGGATCGGGGACCGGGTGACGCTCACCGGCCCGGTGGATGCCGGGGAACTCGTCGCCCACTACTGCGCCGGCGACGTCTTCGCCATGCCGGTGCGCACCGAGGGCGGCGGCTTCTCCGTGGAAGGTCTCGGCATCGTGTTCCTCGAATCCCAGGCCTGTGGCGTTCCCACGGTCGCCGGGGACGGGGGAGGAGCCCCTGAATCCGTCCTCGACGGCCGTACCGGTGACGTGGTCGACGGAACCGACACCGACGCCGTGGCCGACGACATCGCCCGGCTCCTGGCTGATCCGGAGCGGGCGCAGAACTATGCCTCGGAAGGACGCCGCTACGTCGAGGAGGCCTGGAACTGGCACATTCTCGGCGAACAGCTCTCCGCCGTGCTCGACGGCGACGGGCGTCGCCCGCCGAGGCACAGTTGGAACTGGCGGGGCTGACCGATACCCTGGGAGGGTTGCACAGGGCGACTGCCGCTGTGTTCTGGCGTGTGATCTGAGAGGACGTGGACGCGGACGTGTCAACGAGTGAACAGCTGACCATCGGTATCGACATCGGCGGGACGAATCTGCGCGCCGCGGTCGTGGACGGGACCGGCTCGATCATCGATATCGAGCAGCTCCCCACCCCGAGTTCGGTCAACGCGCTCGAGACCGCCATCAGCCATGTCGTCGGCATCCTCCGCGGACGCCACGAGGTGACGGCTGTGGGACTGGCTGTCGCCGGGTTCATCACCGCGGACCAGACCTCCGTCCGCTTCGCCCCGCATCTGCCATGGCGGGACATGGAGGTCCGTGACAGGCTGACCCGTGTCCTGGGCCTGCCGGTGGTGCTGGAGCACGACGCCAATGCCGCGGCCTGGGGTGAACAGATCCTCGGACCCGGCCGCGACGCCGGTACCTGGGCCTTCTTCGCCGTCGGTACCGGTATCGGTGGCGCCCTGGTCACTGACGGCCACATCTACCGTGGCGCCTTCGGCACAGCACCGGAGTTCGGTCACCTCACCGTGGTCCAGAGCGGACGCTCCTGCCCCTGCGGCAAGCGTGGCTGCCTGGAGCGCTACTGCTCCGGCAGTGCACTGGAGCTCACCGCCCGCGAGTTCATCGCCACCGGTCGGCACCCCCGCAGTGCCCTCGCCCAGCATTACCACTCCGCCCCGGAGGGCATCACCGGCCGGGCCGTGGTCAACCTGGCCCGTGAAGGCGATGTGCTGGCCTGTGAGGTCATCGCGGACTTCGCCCGCTGGCTGGGCCGGGGCCTGGCCGTCGTCCAGGAGATCCTCGACCCCGAACTCATCGTCCTGGGCGGCGGCGTGAGCCGTGATTCGGATCTCTACCTGACCGAGGCCGTCGCTGAAATGGCGCAGAATGTCGTCGGCGCCGGACACCGCCCGCTCGCGAGCGTGGAGACGGGAGTGCTCGGAGCGGACGCAGGTATGATCGGCGTGGCGCTTCTCGCCGGAGCAGTGAACCCCTGAGAGAGGAAATTCCGTTGCGTAACCGAACCTACTGGTGGTTGAAGAATGTCGTGATCGGTCCCTGGCTGTGGCTGATCAACCGACCGTTCGCCCGTGGGCTCGACAAGATCCCGTCTGAGGGGCCGGTGATCCTGGCGTCCAACCACCTGGCCGTGATGGATTCGCTCTACCTGCCGCTCCTCTCGAAGCGGCAGATCACGTTCCTGGCGAAGAAGGAGTACTTCACCACTCCCGGTTTCGCCGGCGGTATCCAGAAGTGGTTCTTCTCCTCGGTGGGGCAGGTGCCCATCGACCGCGGCGACAAGGATCAGCAGGACGCCGCCCTGCACACCGCCCTCAAGGTCCTCGCCGAGGGTGACCCGCTGGGCATGTACCCGGAGGGCACCCGTTCCCCGGACGGCCGTCTCTACCGTGGCAAGACCGGGATGGCGCGAATAGCCCTGGAGTCCGGTGCCATGGTCTACCCGGTCGCCATGATCGACACCCAGAAGGCGAACATCGCCGGTTCCTGGCTCCTGCGTCCCTACCGTATCGGTGTGGTCGTCGGTGATCCGGTCGACCCCGCGGACTTCGCGGGTGCCGGGGACGCCTACGCCCAGGCCCGCGCCCTGACTGACCATGTCATGGAGCAGCTCGCCGCCCTCTCGGGTCAGGAGTACGTCGGCGACACCTACGCCGCCGACGTGAAGAAGTCCCTGGAGGCCGGGCAGGGGTACCCGGAGGGCACCGAGCCCGGTAAGGGCCGGATCCACGGGACGAAACCGAAGCCGAAGTTCCTGCGCTACCGGCTCTGAGCAGGTTCCGGGGCAGATTCCCGGGCGGGGAGGGTCGTCCGGGGGGACAGGCCGCCGACGGCGAGCCACGCGGCACCGAGCAGCACCAGCTCGGAGCCGACGATCTTCATCAGCAGGTTCCAGTCCATCTCGGCATTGTGCGTCGAGGGGAACCAGGTGTGCAGCATGAGCCGGGTCGTCACCACGATGAACACCGCGCCGAGCACGATGCCGCCACGGCGTCCTCCCCACCACCAGGACACCACCGCGACGAGCGCCATCGGCACGACCCACACCCAGTGGTGCGCCCAGGACACCGGGGACGCCAGCAGCGCGAGCAGGGAATTGGTGCACACCGCAGCGGTGACTGCGCCGACGGCCAACTGACGCAGCATGACGACCACCACCGCGGTGAACGTCAGTACGGCGAGCACCATCCAGATCCGGGTCTGTGCCGGATCCCCGGTGAACCGGGCGACCATGCCGCGCCAGGACTGGTTCGCGGAGTACATGAGTCCACCGATGCGTGTCGGGTCACTGACGGTCTCGGTCCAGTACCGGTGCGAGTCCGCGGGAAGGAAGGCCCAGGCCGCGGCACTGAAGAGAACCCCGGAGATCAGGGAGGTCGCTGCCTCGCGCCACTGCCGACGGAGCAGGAAGTACAGGCCGAACACGGCCGGAGTGAGCTTCAGTGCGGCGGCGAGGCCGATGAGCGTACCGCGCGGCCATGGCGTCCTCGGAAGGAGCAGGTCGGCGATGACCAGCAGCATGAGCAGGATATTGATCTGTCCGTACTCGAGGGTGGAGGCCACCGGCCACATCCAGGTGGCGAGGAGGGCGGTACCTGTGCCCAGGGCCCACAGCGTGCCGCGGGAGAGTCCGCGTCCTGCCTCCCGGGCGAGAGCCGCGAGCACGATCACCACGGTGAAGACCAGCGTCGCCACACTGACCAGGGTGAACAGGATCTGTCCGACGTCGAGGGGCAGCATCGCCAGGGGGACGAAGGCGAGGGCGGACAACGGGGGATAGGTGAACGGCAGGCTGATCGTCCCGACGCTGAAGACCCCCTCATAGAGGGAGATGTCGTCCAGGACCGCCCGACCGCCTTCACGGTAGACGTCGAAGTCGATGTGGTACGGCACCCCGTCCCCGTTGACCACGTACGTGACCAGTGCATGTACCCCGGAGGCCACAGCGAGAACACCGAATACCATCCACAGAACCAGCGCACCGCTGGAAGCTCTTTTCACGGGAACTCAGCCTACGTCGAATTGAGGTTTCCTGTGAACTACGGCAGGGTGGATACCTGTGTCAGATTCCGTGGGGACAGGTGTGCCGGTCGCGTCCGACAGTGAGCAGGCTGCCGGAACCTCCGGCGAACCCACCCACACCCCCACGTCGAACAGGCTGCTCTGGGCGGACTGCGCCAAGGGCCTGTCGATCATCGCGGTCTGCTACATGCACGTCGTCACCGGTGTGCCCGGCGGCCAGGACTCGGGGTGGCACTGGTTCAACGATGTCATGGACCCGATCCGGATGCCGATGTTCTTCCTCATCTCCGGACTCTTCGCCCACCGCGTCATCGAACGCACCCTCGGTGACCTCTGGTACCGGCGGCTGTGGTTCCTCCTGGTACCGTACCTGGTCTTCACCCCGGTCCAGGCAGCGATCAGGATCGACATGGTCGAGGACGTCACCTGGCGGAACCTCGGCCGGGCGATCCTGTTCGGCGACCCGGGCATCTGGTTCCTCTATGCGTTGATGGTCTTCAACATCGCCGCCTGCCTGCTGCGTCGCGTCCCGCCGCCGGGGGCGGTGGCTCTGTCGGTCGTCCCGGCGATCTGCGTCGCCGCCGCCGGCCTGACCCAGTACAACGAGATCACCCACATCACCGCCTACATGCCGGCCTTCTTCCTGGGGCTGCATTTCCGGGCGGTGTTCTTCCTGCTCGCCGCCTGGGCGACGGACTGGCGTGTCATCCTCGGTGCGGTCGCGGCCTACGTCGGCTGGGAGTGGGTCATGGATCTGCTGGTCGACCACGTCAACCCGGACGGCTGGACCACTGCAGAGGCGGGGCTGATCAATCTCACCGGGATGGTGCGGATCCTCACCGCGGTGCCCGTGGGCATCATTGTGGCGGTGTGGATCTCGCGTACCCCGGTTCTCTCGACCGTCTTCGCCGGTATCGGGCGCCACACCCTGCCGATCTACGTCTCCCACCACGCGGCCCTGTACCTGGTCAACGAGGAGATCATCCGTCCCCTCGTCGAGAGCGACCCGGAGCGCTGGGAGTTCCTCACCGGCATGAACTTCCGGATCTTCCTCGGTTTCGCGGTGTGTGCGGTGACCGGCTGGATCTTCTACCGGATCGGCAGGCTCCCTGTCATCGGATGGATCCTCTACCCGCCGGCTCTGCCACGCCGCCGCCTGAGCCCCGGCGACTAGACTGAGCTCCCGTGCGCTACTTCTATGACACGGAATTCATCGAGGACGGCCGGACGATCGATCTGGTCTCCATCGGTGTCGTCGCCGAGGACGGTCGCGAGTTCTACGCCGTCTCCTCGGACTTCAACGAGCGACGGGCGGGAAGCTGGGTGCGGCGCAACGTCCTGCCGCAGTTGCCGCCCCGGTCCGATCCGGCATGGATGCCGCGGGCGGTGCTGCGGGAGCGTCTCTACGAGTTCCTCCTGCCGGACCACACGCCCGGCGACTGGCTGCCGGCGTCGCTGCGTCCGGAGATGTGGGCGTGGCTGGGAGCCTACGACCATGTCGCCTTCGCCCAACTGTGGGGCGACATGACCGGCCTGCCGCGGGAACTCCCGCGCTTCACCCGGGAGCTGCGCCAGCTCTGGGAGGACGCCGGACGCCCGCAGCTCCCGGACGAGCCGTCGAACGCCCATGACGCGCTCGCCGACGCCCGGTTCAACGTCACGAAGTACCGGTTGTCCGTGCAGGCGAGAGACGCACGTCACCGCTGACGCGGGAAGACGGGGCGGTTTCACTGTCTGGACGTGTGTTCTCGTATGATGACGCACATGGGTTGGACTATTGACGCACCGCTTGACGAACTCCCCGATCTGCCACCGCTGCCGGGAGAGCTCGAGAACCGTTTCCAGGATGCCGTCGCGCGCGACGCGAAGCAGCAGCCGGGCTGGGACCAGGGGCATGCGGACCGCGTCCGCAAGATCCTCGAGTCCGTGCCCCCGATCGTCGTGGCGCCGGAGATCCGTCGCCTGCGCGCGCAGCTCGCCGACGTCGCGAACGGCCACGCCTTCCTGCTCCAGGGTGGTGACTGCGCCGAGACCTTCGAGTCGAACACCGAGCCGCACATCCGCGGCAACGTCAAGACTCTCCTCCAGATGGCCGTCGTGCTGACCTACGGCGCCTCGACCCCGGTCGTCAAGATGGCCCGCATCGCCGGCCAGTACGCCAAGCCACGCTCCGCCGACAAGGACTCCAACGGTCTGCTCAACTACCGTGGCGACATCGTCAACGGCATCGAGGCGACCGAGGAGGGACGCCGCCACGACCCGTCGCGCATGGTCCGCGCCTACGCGAACTCCGCGGCGGCGATGAACCTCGTCCGCGCCCTGACCAGCTCCGGCACCGCCGACCTGGCGAAGCTGCACGAATGGAACCGTGAGTTCGTCGCCAATTCCCCGGCCGGTGCCCGTTACGAGGCCCTCGCGGAGGAGATCGAACGCGGCCTGGAGTTCATGCAGGCCTGTGGTGTCACCGACTCCACCCTGCAGCAGGCCGACATCTACTGCTCCCACGAGGCCCTGGTCCGCGACTACGAGCGTGCCATGCTGCGTCTGGCCCACGGCGAGAACGGTGAAGACGTCCTCTACAATCTCTCCGCCCACCAGATCTGGATCGGTGAGCGTACCCGCGGTCCCGAGGACTTCCACATCGCCTTCGCCGCGCTGGTCGGCAATCCGGTCGGTGTGAAGATCGGCCCGACGACGACCCCCGAGGAGGCCGTCGCCTACGTCGAGAAGCTGGACCCGGACAACGAGCCGGGCCGCCTCACCCTCATCAGCCGTATGGGGTACGACAAGATCCGTGACGCCCTGCCTCCGATCGTCCAGGCGGTTGAGGCCACCGGCCACAAGGTGATCTGGCAGTGCGACCCGATGCACGGCAACACCTACACCTCCTCCAACGGCTACAAGACCCGTGACTTCGACCGCATCATCGACGAGGTCCAGGGCTTCTTCGAGGTGCACCGTGCACTCGGTTCCCACCCGGGTGGCGTGCACATCGAATTCACCGGTGAGGACGTCACCGAGGTCGTGGGCGGCGCCCAGGACATCACCGACGTCGACCTGCCGTCGCGCTACGCCACGGTGGTCGACCCCCGACTGAACACCCAGCAGGCGCTTGAGCTGTCCTTCCTCGTCGCCGAGATGCTGCGTCGCTAGTCTGTCGCTAGTCTGTCGCTAGTCTGTCGCCGGTCGGACGCTAGATCGTCCGCAGGGTCACCGTGGTTCCCTCGGTGACCCGTGTGCGGGGGCCGGGGGACTGGGTGATGACGCGGCCGCCCGACCGGCCGTCGATCTTCACCTCGAAGCCCTTGTCCTCCAGCGCCTCCGTCGCGTCTTCGGCGGACTTGCCGATGACGAAGGGGACCTTGACCTGGTCGGAGGGATGGAGGGTCACCGTGTTGTTCCGGGCGGGGTCCAGGCGGGTTCCGGAGGTCGGGGAAGTCTCCGCCACCTTCCCGGCGTCCTCGTCGGTGTCGGAGACAGCGTCACCGGTCACCGGGTTCAGCCCGGCGTCACGCAGCGCCTCCGCAGCGTCCTCCATGGACTTGCCGGCGAGATCGGGGACGGTCACTGCCGAGGAGATGACCAGGTGCACCTCGGAGCCGGAGGGGACTTCGGTGTCGGTGTCCGGGTCGGTGGTGATCACGTCACCACCGTCGACGTCCGCGTCGAACTCCTCGGTGGTCCCGGAGACTTTCAGTCCGGCATTCTCCAGGGTCTGGGTGGCCTTCTTCTCGGTCATGCCGGACACGCCGGGCACCTTCACCGGGCGCGGGCCCTTGCTGACCTGCACCGTGATCTCGGTGCCGGTATCCACCGTGGTGCCGGAGGAGGGGGAGACTTTCGCGACGACGCCCGCCGGGGCGTCGTCGTCCCAGACTTCGTCGCCGACCGTCCAGGTCAGCGTCCGGTCCTGCAGCTTCGACCGGTAGGACGCCAGGGTGTCGGTGTCGCTCGGCTCGGGGACGGTCGGCCGACCCCGGGAGACCAGTACCGCCACCTCACTGCCGCGTACCACCCGTTCGCCGGACCCAGGGTCTGTCCCGGTGACCGCGTCCGCCGGATCGTCGTCCGACCAGATCTCGGAGACCGTGGAGGTGAAGCCCGCCTGCTCCACGGCGGAACGGGCGCCGGTCACGTCCTGGCCGAGAACCTGCGGGACTTCACCGTAGCGGCCGGAGGCGACCCACCAGGACCCCACGGCGACGGCGATGACCATGACGAGGACGAGGGCGGTCCACAGCACGGTGCGGACCGGGCGACGGTTGCTCAGCGGCGGTCCCGACGGGGCGGGGACCGGCTCGGGGACCCGGCGGGTGACGTGGGTGGGGTGTTCCTCCACACGACGTGGCGGCTCCGGCTCCTGGTAACTGGTCTGCGCGGTGTGCTGGTCGGGGGTGACCTGTGGGACCATGCTCGTGGCCATTGCTGCGTCATCCCAGCTCAGCCGGTCGCTGAAGACCGACCCCGCCAGTGCCCGGTGGACGGCGGAGTTCTCGGGGACCGGCACGCGGAACGCCGGAAGTCCCAGATCCCGGACCGTGTCACGGACGGCCTCGAGGAACTGGGACCCGTCCTCGAAGCGCTGGACCGGGTTGCGGCGGGTCGCGATGAGCACCAGGTCGTCGAGCTCCTGCGGGACACCGGCGATGACCGCCGACGGGGCGGGGACATCCCGGTCCAGCCGCATCGCCGCGGTGTCCCGGGGCGTGGCGCCGCGGAACGGTGGGTGGCCGGTGAGCAGCTCGAAGAGCATCACGCCGGCGGAGTAGACGTCGCTCTGCGGGCCGGTGCTGCGGCCCTGCACCTGCTCTGGGGACAGGTAGGCGGCGGTGCCGATGACCGGGCCACCGCCGGCGGCGGACTGCTGGCGGCTCGCCCGCACCAGCCCGAAGTCCGCGAGCTTGACCTGGTGGTCGTCGCGGATGAGGACGTTGTCCGGCTTGACGTCCCGGTGGACCATCCCCTCCCGGTGCGCCAGTGCGAGAGCCTGCAGCACCGGCTCGGTGACCGCCAGGGCGGCGTGCGGCGGCATCGGGCCGCGTTCGCGGAGCAGTTCACGCAGCGTCCCGCCGGGGACCAGCTCCATGATGAGGAAGACGAGGTCGCCGTCCTCGCGTTCGTCGGTCCCCTGGTCGAAGACGTTCACCAGGCAGGGATGGTCCAGCCGGGCGACGGCACGCGCCTCACGCTCGAACCGTGTCCGCGCGTCACGGTCCGCGGCCAGGGCCGGGTCCATGACCTTGGCCGCGAGATCGCGGTCGAGGCGGGTGTCGATGCAGTGGTAGACGGTCGACATACCGCCGTGGGCGATACTCGCCCCGATACGGTAGCGACCGTCGAGCAGATCGCCGGCCTGGAGCTGTGCTGCCACGGTGGGGGGATCGCCTCCTGGTTGTGTCGGTGGTCGTGTCGGTGGTCGTGTCGGTGGTCGTGTCGGTGGTTGTGTCGCTGGTCGTGTCGGGGACAGACGGGTACCCGGCGATTATACGGGGGAGGGCGGTTAAGGTAGTAGACGTGAGTAACGACAACAACACTTCCCCCGACGGCTCCGGCCTCGTCCTGACCTCCCCGCTGTCCGGGATACCCGCCGGCGAACGACTGCTGACCGTCCCCGATGTCGCCGATCTCCTCGGCGTCATCGTCACCCGGGTGATGGACGAGCTCAACCGTCACCGGCTCATCGCCGTCGACGTTGACGGAGTGCGCCACATCCCCGCGCGCTTCTTCACCGACGACGCCGAGATCAACAAGTTCGTGCCCGGTGTCATCGCCCTGCTCGCCGACGGTGGCTGGGAGGACGCCGAGATCCTCGACTTCCTCTTCACCACCGATGAGTCACTGCCGGGGCGACCCGTCGACGCCCTCCACGGGCACCTCGCCCGCGAGGTCATGCGCCGCGCCCAGGGGATGGCCATCAGCTGATTCCTCCGCTGAGTCATCCTGGCGTAGGCAGGTCCGCGCCAGCCACCACATCACCAGGCCCAC
This sequence comes from Corynebacterium sp. UD i78, assembly GCF_056280545.1. NCBI lineage: Bacteria > Bacillati > Actinomycetota > Actinomycetes > Mycobacteriales > Corynebacteriaceae > Corynebacterium > Corynebacterium sp. UD i78. Next base: position 732,565 of record NZ_JBWCED010000001.1, read on the forward strand.
GAGGATGAGCCAGGGGATGTTGTAGAGCCGGTTGTTACCGGAACCGTCGAAGGTCATCGACAGCACCATCGCCAGCCAGGCCACGGCGAACACCGCGCGGCGGTCCCGGATCCACAGTCCGACCAGGGCCAGGGGCGCCATGTAGTACCAGGGCAGGACCACCGCGTTGAACAGGCAGGTCGCCACGTACGCCACGGTCGCCCCGACGAAGGCCTCCTTCACCGAGCGGCGCCACACGGCCCAGGCGATGACGAGGATCAGCACCATCACGACGGTCGAGACCGGCCGGACGACGTCGATGATGTCGTTGAAGAAGATGTTCTCGTTGACCGCGCCGATCGGGCGTACCAGTACCGAGGCGACCAGCGAGGGCACCGCCAGCGGGTTGATCACCTTGGAATTGCCGCTGATTTCGGAGACCCAGCCCCAGGACTGGCCGCTGGCCACGGTCACCAGGGCGAGCATGCCCACCGACACCGCCAGGCACGCCACGCCACCGGTGATGAGAGTGACCGCACGGCGCAGCGTCCCGTGCCGTACATCGGCGACGACCTCCTTCACCGGACGCCGCACCGGGGCGTCCTTCCCGAGCGGCCCGGCATAGCGGGCGACGAAGATCCACACCAGGAACGGCAACGCGATCGCCGCCGTGGCCTTCAGGGCGATACCCGCACCGACGAGGACCGCACCGAGCAGTGCTCCCCGCACCGCCGGCAACCGGACCGCGGCGAGCAGCCCGGTGCACACCAGCAGCATCATGGTGACCTCGTTGTGCATGCCGCCGACGAGGTGGATCACCGACAGTGGATTGGCCACCCCCAGCCATACCGCGAGCGACGCATTGACCTTCAACGCGGCGGCCAGGCGGGCGACGGCCCACACCAGACCGGCGAAGCAGGCCAGTGAGAAGATCTTGTAGACGATCACACCGGCGGTGACGTTGTCACCGGTGACGCTGACGACGCCCTCACCGATCCACATGTGCAGCGGACCGTAGGGGGTGGTGGTGTTGCGCCAGTCCGGACTGACCTCGAAGAACACCCGTCCCGGGACAGCGGAGGCACCGACCTCGTAGGGGTCGAAACCCTCGTGGCTCAGTGTCCCCTGCATGAGATAGGAGTAGACGTCCCGGCTCATCAGCGGGCCGGCCAGCAGCAGTGGTGCGGTCCACGCCACCAGCGGGGCGACGCCGAGGGCCTCGCCCCGGCGCAGCAGACGTCCGCCGAGGACGGACCAGGAGACCACCATGGCGAGAACACCCAGCCACAGCACCACCACGAGGATCCCGGCGAAGTGCCCGAAGCTGAGGTTGGTCAACCCGAGGGACTGCAGCACACCACCACGCGTACGGGTCGCGCCGACGGCATGGGAGGTCAGTGCCATCACCAGTGAGCCGACGGCACCCAGGACAATCGCCGTGCGTCGCGACATGCCACGTACCCGGGCGGTGACTGTGGACGCCATCTCAGCTCCTGCGCTCGGTGAGTTGCTCGGCCACGGCGACGAGCTCAGCGACGATGTCCTGCCCCAGGTGGCCGGTCCGCAGCGCGTCCACCGCCTTGTCGGTGAGTTCCCGGGCCCGGCCGGTGTTCTGTGCGGCGGCCCCGGAGTCCACGATGATCTGCCGCAGCTCGTCGACCTCGTCGTCGGAGCGCACCGTCCCCATGCCCTCACGGAGCCGGGCGGCGGCCGCCGGATCGCTCCGGTCCGCGGTCGCCAGGGCGCGCATGACCAGCCAGGTGCGCTTGCCCGAACGCAGGTCGTCACCGGCGGCCTTGCCGGTGACCTGTGGATCACCGAAGACGCCGAGATGGTCGTCCTCCAGCTGGAAGGCGATGCCGATCTCCCGGCCCGCGGTGCGCAGCAGGTCGACCGTGCGGGCATCCGCGTCCCCGAGTGCGGCTCCCAGGTGCAGCGGTCGCTCAACCGTGTACGCCGCGGTCTTGTAGGTGTTGACCTTCTCGGACATCGCCGGATCCTCGGACCCGCTGTTCTCCAGGGCGATGTCGAGCATCTGCCCCGCGATGACCTCGGTACGCATCTTCCGCCAGGGCTCCCGGGCACGGGCGAGGGACGCGGCGTCCACCCCGGAATCCACGAGCATGTCATCGGCCCAGGCGAAGGCGAGGTCGCCGACGAGGATGGCCTGGCTCTCGCCGTAGCCGACGGCGTCCCCGGACCAGCCGTCGGCCCGGTGGGACGCCTCGAAACGACGGTGGGTCGTCGGCCGGCCGCGCCGGGTGTCGGAGTGGTCGATGATGTCGTCGTGGATCAGGGCGCAGGCCTGGATGAACTCCAGGGACCCCACCGCGCGCAGCAGGTCCTCCGGTCGGGTCGACCCGGACAGCGTCCCGCCGCCGCCGTCGAGGGCGGCGCGCACCCCGGCCCAGGCGAACAGCGGACGCAGTCGCTTGCCGCCACCGGTGACGAACTGCTCGAGGGCATCCACCCCGTCGGCGACGACCGGATCCAGGCCGTCGAACTCGGCGTGCCGGTCGCGGAAGAAACGGTCCAGTTCGGCATCCACCGCGGCAGGGACGTCCACCAGGGGCCTGTCCAGGGTCCAGGAGGTCGGGGCGTAGGTCATTCGAAGGCACTCTCCGGAGGCGATGGGCGGACATGAACGGATTCTGACGGCTCCATAGTAGGTGGACCGGGGAGACCCTCGCTCAAGCGCCCTGACACGTCTTCTATGATCGTCAGGTATGTCACCCGCGCCACGTCCAGAGTCACCTGCCACCACACCACCGCCGCCCAGCCTCCAGGTGGCGGTCTCCGACACCCTGAAGCGCGGAACCCCTGGACGTGTTCCCTTCTCCGTGGAGTTCATGCCGCCGCGCGACGACGCCGCCGAGGCCCGCCTGTGGTCCGCCGCGGAGGCCTTCCACGACCTCGGGGCGAGCTTCGTCTCGGTGACCTACGGTGCCGGTGGTTCCAGTCGGGCCCGCACCGAGCGTGTCGCAGGACGCCTCGCAGTGAAGCCGCTGACCACCCTGCTGCACATGACACTGGTCGGTCACACCGAGGAGGAACTGCGCGACATCCTCCGTGAGTTCGCGTCCCTGGGGCTGACGAACCTGCTCGCCCTGCGCGGCGACCCGCCGGGGGATCCGACGGGGGAGTGGCAGGGCATCGCCGGCGGGCTGAGCCATGCCGTCCATCTCATCGAACTCGTGCGCTCGATGCCGGAGTGCGAGGACTTCGACATCGGTATCGCGTCCTTCCCGGAGAAGCACTACCGGGCGGAGAGCCTGGAGACGGACACCCGCTACACCGTGGAGAAGTTGCGTGCCGGAGCGAACTACTCCATCACCCAGATGTTCTTCAATGTCGACCACTACCTGCGGTTGCGCGACCGGCTGGCCGCCTACGACCCGGTGCACGGTGCCAAGCCGGTGATTCCGGGCCTCATGCCGATCACTTCGCTGCGGTCGGTCCGCCGTCAGGTCGAGCTGGCCGGCTGTGAACTGCCCCGCGACATGGAGGAACTGTTCACGAAGGTCGCCAACGGTGACGAGCAGAAGAATGCCGCGGCGATCCGGGAGGTCGGTATCGAGGTGACCACGAAGATGGCCGAGCGGCTGATCGCCGAAGGAGCCCCGGACCTGCACTTCATGACGATGAACAATGTCCGGGCGACGCAGGAGGTGCTGCACAACCTCGGTATGGCGCCGGCCTACGGACCGAAGTTCGGCCAGGACATGGTGCGCTAGAGGCGGACCGGAGGATCCTCCGGCTCAGCCGCGGGGGCGGGCGAGGATCCCGAAGGGGCGGGGGTCGGTACCGAACCGGAAGTCGCGCAGGACATCGCGGAAACCGAGTTCACGGTAGAGACTCCAGGCGGCGTTGGCCTCGTCGGGCACTTCCGGGGTGGAGAGCAGGGCCACCGGACGCTGCAGCCGTGGCAGCAGGTTGTCCATCATCCGGCGGCCGATGCCGTGGCCCTGGTAGCCGGGCATGACATGGACCTCGGAGACCTCGTCGAAGTCGTCGAGGGCGGTGGTGGCGTCCTCGATCGACATCCCGGCACCACGCAGGCCGCGGAAGACCTCCCGGTACCACCAGGAGGAGGGGGTTCCGGGGAAACCGTACGCGATACCGACCACGCGCTGGTGGGGGGCGCGGGGGTCGGCGTGGACTGCGGCACCGTGGTCGAGCGCGACGGCGGCGGTGAAGCCGGGGCGGGTCGAGTTCGCGGCCCAGAGAATCCGGCGCTGGGTGAACGACGACCGGGGGTAGTCCATGGCCTTGAGGTGGAGTTCGACAAGCTCGTTGACCCGCTGCAGGTAGGTCTGCGGGGATATGTCGCAGACGCTGACGGTGGAGTCCATTTCTCGTTTCACGGTGCCGGTCACTCCTCCATGGTGCCAAAGGTGACCGCTTCCGAGGAGCATGTGGAACGTATGTTCGATTAACCAGACGGGAGAGAAGTGGACGTCCGGATGCTGCCTAGTGTCCCTGTCAGAACATGAAGACAGGAAGAGCCGAGGTAAGGAGGCGGACAGTGTCAACCACGGACAGGACGACGGACAGGACGACGGACAGGACCACGACGGCGAAGGTGACGCGCCTGCGACGGGGTGGCTCACCGCATGTGACCGCCGCCTCCTACGTCGACGAGGCGGAGCGTCTGCTGGAGCGGGCGCGCCGGGAACACCAGCCGGCCGAGCGCATCACCTGGGCCTACCGGGCGGCCCTGCGCGGCGCTGGAGCGGCGATCGAGGATGTGCGTACCGGGAAGCGACGTCGGACCTCCGGCAGTGCCTGGGCGCGGCTGCGTGCCGCCGTGCCCGGGATGGCGGACACTGTGGAGCGCTTCGAGATCTACGCCCGGTTCGTCACCCGGGTGGAGATGGGGCTCGAGCGTGAACTCCGGGACTCCGACGCGGACAGCTTCTATGCCGCGGTCTGCGATTTCATCGACGAGGTCCGGGGCATGGTGGGCTATCTGCCGGAGGTCGCCTGAGTCTGATGGTAGCCCCGGGAAGATTATGGGAGAGGTGGAGGCGGAGTGGGGTAGCATGGGCGTCATCAGAAAGTGGTCCAGAGGATGACAGGTCGGGAAACTTTTTCGGACCCCCGTGCGTTGGACTAGATGACCTACCTAACCCGTGGCCGAACAGGCGGTCCGAGAAGAGACAGGGGAGGACGACAGTGGCACTGTCAGAGCAGGAACAGCGGATGCTGGAGGAGATCGAGCAGGCGCTCATCGCCGATGATCCGGCATTCGCTGAACGTAACCGCACGGCGGCCCTCGGTGGGGTGACCGTAGGTATCCGGTCGATCGCCGTGTTCCTTGTCGGACTGTGTGTACTCATCGGCGGCATTGCGCTGGCGCAGAGCAGTCTCTGGTTCGTGATCCTCGGCCTCGTCGGTTTCTTCATCATGTTCGCCGGCGGCCTCATGGCGTTCCGGTCCGACAGAACATCGGCCAAGAAGGGCTCGAAGAAGAACTACGGCGGCAAGCCCAAGGCATCCGGTAACTCCGGCGGAATCGCCGACCGCATGGAGGACAGCTTCCGCCGTCGCTTCGACTAGGGCAGGCAGCCCCGGCTTCCCCGGTCCACACCGGTGCCTCCGCAGGACAATGATCCTGCGGAGGCACCGGTGTTTTTGTGTGGGGGCCGACCGGGGATCCCCCGGATCCCCCACTTCCACCCACCACTGCTTCCTCGCCGGGCTGGCCGGGTGACGGATGACGTCGGGTGAATGTGGGGAATGGGGAGTTTGTGACGGGGGATCACGTATTCATGCTGGTCCTGGGTGGGTTCGGGGCGGCAACCAAGAAGATTCGTGTCGGAAATAGCTACGTGTCACTGGTGTGACTGTCGGTACAAATGGGGCTGAAGTGCTCGGAAAGCGCTCACCGAGCAAGAAACCTCCCACATCTCCCCACTGGATCAGCGAGTGCAATCCTTGCAGGTAGACGAGTATTTGTGGATGTTCTGTCTTGACCTGTGGGTCCGTTTTCTGCAGTTATGTGCCGGCGGGGCATGGAATGAGTGGGGGAATGTGGGGTAAGGTGGGCGCCAGCGGAGCAGGAGAGTGGTTCCGTGACAACTTCACAGCGACAGCACACTGCATGATCACCAGCGGCCGGTCACCCGGGGAAAGGGGTCGACGACATGTTCTTCGGCACCTTCACCCCGAAGCTCGACGACAAAGGACGACTCACACTGCCCGCGAAGTTCCGTGAGGAACTCGCGGACGGACTCGTCGTCGTCAACGGGCAGGACCACAGCCTCACGATCTACCCGCAGGCGGAATTCCAGGTCCGCGCACGCAAGGCCGCGGAGTCGTCCCGGTCAAACCCCCGGGTGCGGGCCTTCGTCCGTCGCCTCGGTGCCAGCGCCGACGAGCAGACGCTGGACAGTCAGGGGAGGATCACCGTCGCCCCGGCACACCGCAGCTACGCGGGGCTGACCAAGGAATGCGTGGTCATCGGGTCGGTGGACCGGATCGAGGTATGGGACGCCGACGCCTACGAGAGCTACCTGTCCGAGCACGAGGCGGACTTCGCCGAAGGTGACGACGACGCTCTCTCCGGCTTCCTCTAGCCGGACCCTGTTATCCGCAGCGTGCACGACCCCGGGCTGTATGCCGGCCCTCATCTGCGCGGACGATCCGCTTGATGTACTTCCCCGACGTCAATCGGACCCGCGCAGGTGAGGCCCCGTATGCAGCCCCTCCCTGTACCTCCTGTACCTCCTGTACCTCCTGTACCTCCGACTCCGATGAAAGGCCACACCATGTCAGAACCGTCCCGCCGGATCAGTGGTGAGTTCGGCCACGTCCCCGTGATGCGGGACCGCATGGTTGGGCTGGTCGGCGCCGGAGTCGAGGGCACCGGTGCCAGCCGTCCCGTCATCGTCGACGGCACACTCGGCGCCGGCGGACACACCGAGGTCTTCCTGGAGACTTTCCCGGAGGCTGTCGTCGTCGGTCTGGACCGCGATCCCAACGCCATCGCCCAGGCACAGGACCGGCTCGCCCGCTTCGGTGACCGGTTCATCGCCTACCGCACCCGGTTCGACGGCCTCGGCGACGCCCTCGACGACCTGGCGGCAGACGGGCGGCTGCCCGGGGAGTTCTCCACCACCGGCGTCTCCGGCTACCTCTTCGATCTCGGCGTCTCCTCGATGCAGCTCGACCAGGCCGAGCGCGGCTTCGCCTATGCGCAGGACGCCCCGCTCGACATGCGGATGGACCCGGACTCGTCGCTGACGGCCGCCGAGGTACTCAACACCTACAGTCACGGCGATCTCGCCCACATTCTCAGCGCCTACGGGGACGAGCGCTTCGCCGGCAAGATCGCCTCGGCGGTCCTGCGGGAGCGTGAGCAGGAACCGTTCACCACCTCGGGTCGTCTCGTCGAACTGCTCTACCGCACGATCCCCGCGGCGACCCGTCGTACCGGCGGTCACCCGGCCAAGCGGACCTTCCAGGCACTGCGTGTCGAGGTCAACGCCGAGCTGGATTCCCTGGCCGCGGTAGTCCCGGCGGCGACCGACCGGCTCGGGCTCGGCGGCGTGGCGGTGTTCATGAGCTACCAGTCCCTCGAGGACAAGATCGTCAAGAAGGCGCTCGCCGAACTCACCGCCAACCGCACCCCGCCGGGACTGCCCGTCGATCTCCCGGACACTGCGGCGTCCTTCGAGCTCGTCACCCGCGGTGCGGAGAAGGCGGACGCCGCCGAGATCGAACGCAACCCCCGGTCCGCACCCGTGAGAGTGCGGGCGGTCCGCCGGATCCGACCGAGACCCGGACACTGACCCCGATGTCGACCACCACCGACCAACCACTCTCCAGGACAGCGAGGCACCCAATGAGCACAGGAATCATGACCGGCACCGGCACCATCGGTACCCGCGGGAAGACGCAGGAGCGGACGCCCTCCCGCGCCCGTACCACCGATACCGGAAGTATCCGCGGAACCGGTACCAGGGACCGCCGCCACCGCCTGGTTCCGCCGCGCACCGGGTCGCTGCAGCAGGTCTCGGTCCGGGGACGCCGCGTCTCCACCAGAGAATCGGGCGCCCCCGGCTACCTGAAGCTCGTCGTCGTCCTCGTGATCCTCGTCGCCGTCGGCATCGGCGCCACCATGTTCCTGTCCGGCAAGACCACGGAGCAGGCCTTCGTCCTCAAGGACGCCCAGGCGCACAGTGACACGCTGTCCAATGAGCTGGAGTCCCTCAACCGCGACTACAAGGAGTTGAGCTCCTCGGAGAACCTCGCTGCGGAGGCATCCCGCATGGGCATGGTCGTGCCCGGTCAGGCAGGCGTCCTTGATGTCCAGGGGGACCAGGTCAACGAGACCCGTCCGGCCGATCCGGCGGACGACTCCGCCGTCATCGACCTCGACGCCACCCGCAGTGGCGTGCCCCGGACCGACCGTCCGACCACGGACCAGTCGGGAACGACCTCCGACGGTCCGGTCGCCACGGTCGACGGTGACGGAGCGCCGGTCGACGGGGACTCCGGTGACGGCGCCCCGGTCGCACCGATCTCACCCTCGGCGGCGTCGGGCAACGGTCAGCTCCCGTACTGACTCGGGACACCGACCCGATGTGACCTGCCGTGTCCCACGGGTGCGGGATCGGCCGGTTGCGCCGGGTAGGGTAAGACATTCGTGACCGGGGAGGCCCGGAAGAACCGGGAGATGGGAGACCGATACCGTGGAACAGGACCGGACTGACCAGCGCAGCACGCGTCGCGGCGTACCCGGCAACTCCTGGCGGACGCTGGACACCAGCCCCGGGCGGTTCCAGATCCGCGGTACCGTCGTCGTGGTGGTGGTCGTCGTCGTGGCCCTCGTGCTCATGGCCCGACTGGTCCAGGTTCAGCTCCTCCAGCAGGACGGGCTCGCCCACAGTGCTTCCGAGCAACGCACCGTACAGACCCCGCTGTACGCCGACCGGGGTGCCGTCACCGACCGTGACGGCCGTGATCTCGCATACACCATGAAGGCCTCGATGATCGTCGCCTTCCCCAACCAGCTCGAAACCTACATGGCCGACCGCTACAAGATCGACAAGCGGACCGAGGACAATCCGGAGGGTGCACTGCCCCCGGACGAGCAGCTCGACGAGATCGTCGAGGAACTGCCCGCGATGCTCGAGGGCGACACCGAAGCAGTGAAGAAGGAGGACCTGCGCGAGGCGTTGACCTCCGACAAGAACTACGTCCGCCTGGTGCAGAACGTCGACCCCGACATCGCGGAGCGGATCGTCGCCCGGTGGCCCGAACTGTCCACCGAGAACCAGGACGTCCGCCAGTACCCCAACGGTGCGGTCGGCGCGAACATCGTCGGCAAGTACGGCTGGGTCGGCGACGGTATCGAGGGCGGGCAGTACGGCCTCGAGCTGTCGCAGGACGCCCGTCTGCAGGGCACCAACGGCAGCGTCACCTCCGATGTCGGCGACTCCGCTGTCATCCCGGGCACGGTCCGTGACCGCCACCCGGCCGTCGACGGCGACTCCTTCCAGCTCACCCTCGACACCGACGCCCAGGCCTATATCCAGCAGCAGGTCCAGCAGGCCAAGGAGAAGTCCGGCGCGGAGTCCGCGTCCGCCGTCGTCCTCGACGCGAAGTCCGCCGAGGTCATCGCCATGGCGACCTCGGACACCATCAACCCGATGGGTGACCTCAACAAGCAGGTCGACCAGGGCAAGGAGTTCACCAACCGGGTCGTCGAGAACGCCTTTGAGCCGGGTTCGGTCGCCAAGGTCATGACCGCCGCCGCAGCCATCGAGGAGGGCAAGACCACCCCGGACGAGGTTCTCCAGGTCCCCGGCACCATCGAGATGTCCGGCGTGACGGTCAAGGATGCCTGGGACCACGGGGTCGTGCCGTACACCACCACCGGTGTCTTCGGTAAGTCCTCCAACGTGGGCACGCTGATGCTCGCCGACCGGGTCGGCGAGGAAAAGTTCGCCGAGTACCTCCATAACTTCGGCATCGGCCAGGCCAGCGATCTCGGACTGCCGTCGGAGACCGCAGGCTACGTCCCGGACCTCGACCAGTGGTCCGGCGGCACCTTCGCCAACCTGCCCATCGGTCAGGGCATGTCGATGAACCTGCTGCAGATGACGAGCATCTACCAGGCCCTCGCCAATGACGGCGTGCGTGTCACCCCTTCACTGATCAGCTCAGTGACCTCGCCCGACGGTACGGAGATTCCGCAGGACGATCCGGAGGAGACCCGTGTGGTCTCCCCGGCGACGGCCCGCACCGTGGTCGACATGTTCCGGGCGGTGAACCAGACCGACCCGACCGGCATCCAGCAGGGCACCGCGCCCGGCGCCGGCATCGAGGGCTACCAGACGGCCGGCAAGACCGGTACCGCCCAGCAGATCGACCCTGACACCAAGGCCTACTCGAACTCCGACTACTGGATCACCTACGCCGGCATCGCCCCGGCCGACGATCCCCGGTTCGTCGTGGGCATCATGCTCGACAACCCGCAGCGCAGTTCCGACGGCAGCGGCGGCCAGTCCGCCGGCCCGCTGTTCCACGACGTCGGTTCGTGGCTGCTCGACCACTACAACGTGCCGCTGTCCGCCACGGAGGCACCTCGACTCATCCTGGAGGCCCAGTGACAGCGACCAGCCCGACAAGCCCGTCACATCCGACCCGTCCGACCCTCGCCCGCCTCTCCGAGCTGACCGGTGGCCGCCTCGTCGACGTGGACGGTACCGCGGCGACCGCTGAGCAGGGACGTCAGACCGTCGCCACCGCGGCCATCGACGCCCGCGACGTCCCCGCCGACGGACTGTTCATGGCCGTTCCCGGCACCCGTGCCCACGGCGCCCGGTTCGCCGGACAGTCCGCCGGGCACAGCGTGCTCACCGACGAGGAAGGTCTCGGCGTCCTCGCGGAGGAGTCCTGGCAGGGGACCGTCCTCGTGGTCGACGACTGCCGGCAGTGGCTCGGCCCTGTCGCCGCGGAGATCCACGGCCACCCGTCACGGGACATGACCGTCATCGGTGTCACCGGCACCAGCGGCAAGACGACGACGACCTACATGATGGAGCGCGCCCTGCTGGGGCGTCGCCATGTCGGTCTCATCGGCACCACCGGTACGCGTATCGACGGCCGGAAGATCCCGACCTCGCTGACCACACCGGAGGCCCCGACCCTGCAGGCGCTCTTCGCCCGGATGCGCGATGAGGGGGTGACCCATGTGGTCATGGAGGTCTCCTCCCACGCCCTGGTCCTCGGCCGGGTCCGTGGCGTCGATTTCGACGTCGCCGGGTTCACCAACCTCTCCCAGGACCATCTCGACTTCCACCCCACGATGGAGGACTATTTCGACGCGAAGTCCCTGCTGTTCACCGAGCCGCAGGACCCGACCGCCGAGTTGCCGGTGTCCGTCGTCTGCGTCGACGACGGGTGGGGCCGGCGCCTCGCAGAGCGTACCGGGGACGACACAGTCACCGTATCGACCGGTGGCGAAGCCGCGACCTGGCAGGTCAGCGATGTCGCCGTCCACCCCGACGGTACCCAGCACATCACCGTGGACCGGGCGGAGGGGGCGGTCGATTTCGACCTGTCGATCCCGGGCGCCTTCAACGTCGCCAACGCCACCCTCGCCCTGGCCACCCTTGTGGCGGCAGGGGAGGACGCCTCGATCGCCGCGGAACTGGCCGAGGTCAGCGTGCCGGGCCGGATGGAGAAGATCTCCGGATCCTCCCCGCAGACTGCCGTGGACTTCCTCGCCCTGGTCGACTACGCCCATAAGCCGGGCGCCGTCACCGCGGTCCTCGACACCCTCAACGGCCAACTCGACCGCGCGGCGGCCGGTCGGGGCGGCACCTCACGAGGTCGTCTCGGTGTCGTCCTCGGGGCCGGTGGCAACCGTGACCACGAGAAGCGCCCGAAGATGGGGGCCGCCGCAGCTGCCGTGGCAGACCTCGTCATCGTCACCGACGACAACCCCCGTGATGAGGACCCTGCGACGATCCGTGCCGCTGTCCTCGCCGGTGCCACCGACGCCGCGGCCCGGCGCACCGACGGGGTGACACCCGGGATCCGGGAGATCGGTGACCGCGCCGAGGCCATCCGCGCCGCCGTGGCCTGGGCCCGCTCCGGCGACGTCATCGTCGTGGCCGGTAAGGGCCATGAATCCGGGCAGATCATCGGGGACACCGTCGTCGACTTCGACGACCGGGTGGAACTCGCTGACGCACTCTCCGACCTCCCTGAACACAAGGAGTCTGAAGCATGATCGAACTGACCGCAGGAGAAATCGCCGATGTCACCGGCGGCACCCTGGTCGACGGCGCAGACCCTGACACGGTGGTGACGGGGCCTGTGGAGTTCGACTCCCGCCGCATCACCGCCGGCAGTGTCTACATGGCACTGCCCGGCGCCCGTGTCGACGGGCATGACTTCGTCGGCCCCGCGCTCGAGGCCGGGGCGTCCCTCGTCATGGCCGGCCGGCCCACCTCGTTGCCCGAACTGCTCTGCCCGGTGGTCGGGGAAGAGGAGGGGACGCAGCGCAACGCGTCCTACCTCGACAACGACCCCGACGGGGCGGGGGAGCGGGTCATCACCGCGGTGTCCCGGCTCGCCCGACACAGCACCGACGTGCTCGTCGCGGAGAACGGTCTGACGGTCATCGGGGTCACCGGCTCGGCCGGTAAGACCTCGACCAAGGACCTGCTCGGTGCGGTGTTCTCCCGCGACGGCGAGACCATCGCCCCGCCCGGCAGCCTCAACAACGAGATCGGTCACCCGTACACCGTGCTCAAGGCCGGCCGGACGACGAAGTACCTCGTCGCGGAGATGTCGGCCCGTGGTCGCGGTCATATCGCCCACCTGGCACGCATCGCCCCGCCGCAGATCGGTGTGGTCCTTAACGTCGGCACCGCCCACCTCGGTGAGTTCGGTTCCCGCGAGGGCATCGCGCAGGCCAAGGGCGAGCTGGTCGAGGCACTGCCGTCGGCCGCCGACGGTGGTGTGGCGGTGCTCAACGCCGATGACGACCTGGTGTCCGGGATGGCGCCGCGCACCACCGCGCGGGTCGTGTACTACTCGGCCGACCAGGGCGCCGACGGCACCGCCGACTACCGGGCCTCGGACATCACCCTCGACGAGGTCGCCCGGGCGTCCTTCCTCCTGCACCACCCCAAGGGTGATCCGGTGAAGGTCAGCCTCGGCGTCTTCGGCGCGCACAATGTCGCCAACGCCCTGGCTGCCGCGGCGGCCGCCATCGAGTGCGGTCTGGCTCCCTCGGAGGTCGCGGCGGCGCTGACCGGCTACGTCGCCGCCAGTGCGAACCGCATGGACGTGCGGACCCGTCCCGACGGGCTCACTGTCATCAACGACTCCTACAACGCAAACCCGGACTCGATGCGGGCCGGGATCGACGCCCTGGCGCACGCCACGTCGACCCGTGCCGGCAAGGAGTCCTGGGCTGTCCTCGGCCAGATGGCGGAGCTCGGGGAGGATGCCGTCAGTGAACACACCGGCATCGGCGGGTACCTCGCCGAGCGCGGCATCGACCGGCTCATCGTCGTCGGCCACGGCGTCAACCAGGATGCCCTGGCCGCCGCCGGTACCGACGGCGGGATCTGGACCCGGCAGGTCGATGATGTCGACGGTGCCGTGAACTTTCTCACCGGCGCGCCCACCCACCCCGGCGACGTCGTCCTCGTCAAGGCCTCTTATTCTGACGGACTGTGGCGCGTGGCCGAAGGCCTCCACGCCGCCGTCTCCAATTCCTCCCAGGCAAGGTAACCGGCACATCCCATGATGCAGATCATCGTCGCAGCGGCAGTCTCGTTCTTCGTCGCCATCTTCCTCACCCCGGTCCTCATCAAGCGGTTCTCCGCTGAGGGCATCGGGCAGGAGATCCGTGAGGAAGGACCGAAGTCCCACCTGCGCAAGCGTGGCACCCCGACCATGGGCGGTATCGCCATTCTCGTCGGTATCACCGTCGGATACCTTGTCGCCGTCATCGTCGGCCTGGCGACCAACAGTGCCGGCCCCGGTGCCTCCGGCTGGCTCGTCCTCGGCCTCACCCTCGCCCTCGGTGGCGTCGGGTTCGCCGACGACTACATCAAGCTGGTCATGGGCCGGAACCTCGGCCTCAACGCCCGGGCGAAGCTCGCCCTGCAGCTCATCATCGCCGTCGTCTTCGGCATCCTGATCCTGCAGTTCCCGAACTCGCACGACCTCACCCCGGCGTCGACGAAGCTGTCCTTCATCCGTGACATCAACACCTTCGACCTCAAGGTCGGCGGTGCGGTGATCGGCACCATCATCTTCCTCGTCTTCATCTACATCGTCATCTCCGCCTGGTCGAACGCCGTGAACCTCACCGACGGACTCGACGGCCTGGCTGCCGGTGTCTCGGGTATCGTGCTCGCCGCCTACGTGGTGATGACCTTCTGGCAGTTCCGCAACTCCTGCTCCGTGGACGCCGCGGTGAGCTGCTACCAGGTGCGCGACCCGCTGGACCTCGCGATGCTCGCCGGCGCCGGACTCGGCGGTTGCCTCGGTTTCCTGTGGTGGAACGCCGCCCCGGCCAAGATCTTCATGGGTGACACCGGCTCCCTGGCCCTCGGTGGTCTCGTCGCCGGTCTGTCCATCACCTCCCGCACCGAGCTGCTGATGATCGTCGTCGCCTTCCTTTTCGTCATGGAGGCCGCCAGCGTCGTGATCCAGGTCGGCTCGTTCAAGACCACCGGACGCCGCGTGTTCCGCATGGCGCCCTTCCACCACCACTTCGAGCAGGGGGGCTGGGCGGAGACCACGGTCGTCGTCCGGTTCTGGCTGCTCTCCGCACTCTTCGCCATGGGCGGTGTCGCGCTGTTCTACAGCGAATGGCTCCGTGGCGCAGGCCTCTAGGAGAGACACACCGTGACCATCACCGAAGCACTTTCGTCCGGCCGGGTCCTCGTCGCAGGAGCCGGGGTGGCCGGCGCCGGTGTCACCCGGATGCTCGCGCCGCTGGGCTGCACCGTGACCCTCGCGGACGACAACACCGACCGCGGGCAGGAGCTCGCGGCACAGACCGGTGCGTTCGCCGTGTCAGTCACCGAAGCACGGGACGCACTGGGCGAGGTCGACCTTCTGGTCACGTCCCCGGGCTGGCGTCCGGACTCCCCACTGCTCGTCGCCGCCGCTGACGCCGGTGTGCCGGTCATCGGTGACATCGACGCCGCGTGGCTGGCCGACCGCGCGGGCCTCTTCGGAGATCCGCGGACCTGGCTCGCGGTGACCGGCACCAACGGCAAGACGACCACTACCGCCATGCTCGCCGCGGTGCTCGCGGCGGACAGTCGGTCGGTCACCGCCGTCGGCAACATCGGTACCCCGCCCGGTGATGCACTGCTCGCCGAGCCGCGGGTCGACGTCCTCGCCGCCGAGGTCTCCAGCTTCCAGCTGCACTGGGCACCGCATTTCGCGCCAGACGCCGGCTGCGTCCTCAATCTCGCCGACGACCACCTCGACTGGCACGGCTCCTTCGCGAAGTACGCCGCTGACAAGGTCCGCGTCCTGACCGGGAGGGTGCCGGTGCTGGCTCTCGACGATGCCGCGGTGCTGGACAGTGTCCGCGACACCGGTGTCGTCACCGGAGCGCACCGTGCCGTGACCCTCGGTGATCCCGCGGACGACACCACCGGTGCGTCCGTGGTGACCGGCGTGCGCGACGGGCAGATCGTCGAACTTGACGCAGCCACCGGGACCGTCACGACACTCGCCCCGGCCACCGGGATCTCCCCGGCGGGTCCGGCGGGTGTGGCCGACGCCACCGCCGCCGCCGCCCTGGCCCGGGCCGTCGACGTCTCACCGCAGGCCGTGTCCCGTGCCCTGGCCGGGTTCACCGTCGCCGCCCACCGCGGTCAGGTCGTCGCCACCACCGACGGCGTGGACTGGGTGGACAACTCCAAGGCGACCAACCCGCATGCCGCCGAGGCCGCACTGCGCGGACTCAACGACGTCATCTGGGTCGCCGGCGGACAACTCAAGGGAGCCGCTGTCGACGGTCTCGTCGCCGCGGTCGCCCCGGCACTCAAGGCCGTGGTGCTGCTCGGTGTGGACCGTCGGATCCTGGCCGACGAACTGGCGTCCGCCGCACCGGGCGTCCCGGTGACCGTGGTGGATTCCACCGACCCGGCGGCCGCGATGGCCGAAGTCGTCGCCGCTGCCCGGGCTGCCGCGACCGCAGGCGACACGGTCGTTCTGGCTCCCGCCGCGGCCTCGCTCGACATGTATCCTGGCATGTCCCGACGTGGCGACCTGTTCGCCGAATACGCACGCGAGTCGACACTGAAGTGAGGACGGGACGCAGATGAGTGACCGTACGACACAGCGGCCGACCGCGTCGCGACGTCCCCGGCAGAGGGCGTCCGCCGACGCGTCCCCGTGGAAGGGGCTGCAGGAGAAGTGGCGCCGACTGCTGGATTCCCCGCAGCTCGACTACAAGGTGATCGTCCTGGTCACCGGTATCCTCGTGGCACTCGGCCTCATGATCTCCCTGTCCTCGTCGATGGTCACCTCACGTGGCGCCGACGGCTCCGGCAGCGTCTTCGCCCAGTTCCTCCGGCAGGCGGTGATCGTCCTCGTCGGCCTGGCGGTCATGTGGGGCGCACTGTGGGTCAGACCTGCGAAGCTGCGTGCCTGGGCGCCGGGCTTCCTGTTCGTGGCCTTCGCCCTACTTCTCGTGGTGCTGGTCATCGGTGTCGGCGACGACATCGGTTCACGGTCCTGGATCGCCCTGGGACCGTTGTCCTTCCAGCCTTCCGAGATCGCCAAGCTCGCACTGTCCGTGTGGGGTGCAGCCGCGGTGTCGATGCACACCCGGCGGAGCCCGGACATCAGGAACGGGCTCGGACCGTTCATCATGGTCTCCTTCGCCATCCTCGGTCTGGTCCTCCTGCAGCGCGACCTCGGCATGATGTTCTCCCTCGCCCTGGTGGTCCTCGCACTCCTGCTGTTCAGTGGTGTCGCCACCCGGGCCTTCGGTGTGGCGGTGGGCATTATCACGGTGGTCGGTGCCCTCGCCATCACGGCGATGAGCTACCGGTCCGACCGGATCAGCACATGGTTCAACGCCGTCCGTCTCAACTTCGATGACGAGACCGGTCAGGCCGCCGCCTACCAGGCTCGTCAGGGCCTCTACTCGCTGTCTGACGGCGGCTTCCTCGGAGTCGGTCTCGGCCAGTCCCGCGCGAAGTGGAACTATCTGCCGGAGGCCACCAACGACTTCGTCTTCGCCATCATCGGTGAGGAGCT
Organism: Corynebacterium sp. UD i78; assembly: GCF_056280545.1. Lineage (NCBI taxonomy): Bacteria > Bacillati > Actinomycetota > Actinomycetes > Mycobacteriales > Corynebacteriaceae > Corynebacterium > Corynebacterium sp. UD i78. The sequence continues at coordinate 749,809 of NZ_JBWCED010000001.1, forward strand.
CGGCATCCTCGGCGCCGGCGCGGTGATCCTCCTGTTCACCATCCTCGGCTGGTTCGGCATCCGTACCGCGATCAGGCAGACGGACCCCTTCCTCCGGCTGCTCGCCGCCACCCTCACCGCCGGTGTCGTCGGTCAGGCCTTCTACAACATCGGCTACGTCTGCGGCCTGCTCCCGGTCACCGGTGTGCAGCTGCCGCTGATCTCGGCCGGCGGCACCTCCGCCGTCATCACGCTGGCGACGCTGGGTCTGCTGGCCAACTGTGCCCGTCACGAACCCGAGACCGTCTCGTCGATGCAGCATGAGGGACGCCCCTGGTTCGACCGCGTCCTGCTGCTGCGTGAGCCGGCGCCGTACACCTCCGGTGCCGAACAGCGCGACCGGGTGCGCCCGCAGGCCCGCCGCTACGGGGAACCGGTCACCCGTCGGTCCGGTCCGCGGTCCGGGGACTTCGTTGACCGCCGGGACGCCCGCCACCGGAGTGCCCTGGCAGGGTACCGTGATACTCCGGAGCGCGACGACCGGACCCGGTCCCGCGAGCAACGTCAGTACCGCACCGATGAGCCCAGGAGGCGTCACCGTCCGTGAATGATCCATCCCAGTCCGCCCGACCCCTGTCCGTTGTTCTCGCAGGTGGAGGGACGGCCGGACACATCGAGCCGGCACTCGCCGTCGCCGAGGCACTGCGCAAGGCACAGCCCGGTATCCGGGTGACCGCGCTGGGCACGGAACGCGGACTCGAGACCCGGCTCGTTCCGGAGCGGGGAGTGACCCTCTCCCTGATCCCGGCGGTCCCGGTGCCCCGCAAGATCAACAAAGACCTCGTCACCTTCCCCTTCCGGCTCGTCGGTGCGCTGAACCGGACCAGACGTACCCTCAATGACCTGGACGCCGATGTCGTCGTCGGTTTCGGCGGCTATGTCTCCGGACCGGCCTACCTTGCCGCGAAATGGGCGAAGGTCCCCACTGTCGTCCATGAGGCGAACGCCCGCACCGGCATGGCCAACCGGCTCGGTGCCAGGCTCGGCGCCCGGGTCCTCGAGGCCGTGGAAGGCTCGGGACTCAAGGGTGCCGAGGTCGTCGGCATTCCGGTACGGCAGTCACTGCTGGAGCTCGACCGCGCCGCACTGCGTGCCGAGGCCCGCGAGTTCTTCGGCCTCGACCCTGATTCGCCGGTGCTGCTGGTCACCGGTGGAAGCCAGGGTGCGGCGTCCATCAACGACGCCGTCAGTGGTGCCGCCCGCACGCTCGGGGACGCCGGTATCGGTGTCCTCCACGCCTACGGTAGCAAGAACAGCATCCACGTCGAACAGGTCGACGGTGCCCCGGCCTATGTGGCCGTTCCCTACATCGACCGGATGGACCTCGCCCTGGCCGCGGCGGACATGGTGCTCTGCCGGTCGGGTGCAATGACCGTCGCCGAGATCTCCTCGTGTGGTCTGCCGGCGGTGTACGTGCCGCTGCCGCACGGCAACGGGGAGCAGGAACTCAACGCCCGTCCGGTCGTGGACGCGGGCGGCGGCGTCATCGTCAAGGACGCCGAGCTCGACCCCGGCCGGGTCGCCCGCGAGATCGTCCCGCTGCTGCGTGACGCCGAACGCCTCGCTGCCGCCGGTGAGGCCGCCCGCGGCGCCGGGCACCGGGACGCCGCCGACCGTATCGCCACCGTCGTCATCGAGACTGCACGCAGGAAGTAGACCATGAACGCGAATCCCATCACTTCCATCGACCAGCTGCACCGGGTGCACATGGTCGGTATCGGCGGCTCCGGTATGTCCGGTATCGCCCGTATCCTGCTCGACCACGGCATCGCCGTGAGCGGTTCCGACATGAAGGAGTCCCGGGTCGTCCTCGCGCTGCGCGCCGCCGGTGCGCGGATCTCCGTCGGCCACGACGCCGCGAACCTCACCTCCGGGGGAGAACTGCCGGACGCCGTCGTCATCTCCTTCGCCGCCATCCCGCACGACAACCCTGAGCTCGTCACCGCCACGGAGCGGGGGATCCCGCTGCTGCGCCGCAGTGACCTGCTGGCACTGCTCATGGCGGACCGTCGTGCGGTCCTGGTCTCGGGCACGCACGGCAAGACATCGACGACCTCCATGGCCGTGGTGGGACTGCAGGCCGCGGGTATGGACCCGTCCTTCGCCATCGGCGGCCAGCTCAACCGGGCCGGCACCAACGCCCACCACGGCACCGGTGACGTCTTCGTCGCCGAGGCCGACGAGTCCGACGGATCCTTCCTGTCCTACTCGCCGACCGTCGCGGTGGTCACCAACATCGAGGCCGACCACCTGGACTTCTACGGCACCGAGGAGGCCTACCACGAGGTCTTCGGCGCCTTCGCCGGGCGCGTTGTCCCCGACGGTTACCTCGTGACCTGTGTCGACGACCCGGGCGCAGCGGAACTCGCCGAGCGCGTCGTCGCCGGCGAGGTCGAGCTGGCCGAGGGGGCACGGGTGCTGGGCTACGGCACCGCAGCCGCCTTCGAGGCCCACCCGACGGTGCCGGTCGGCGCGGTGGTCGTGGACGCCGGAACGACCGTCTACGGTGGTTCGCAGGCCACCGTCCGGTTCCCGGAGTCCGACACGGTCCGTACCGTCACCGTGCGCACCCCTGGCCGCCACATGCTCCTCAACGCCACCGCTGCCGTGCTGGCCGGGGAACTGGTCGGGTCCGACCTCGACGAGGTGATCGACGGTGTCGCCGCCTTCGACGGTGTCCGCCGTCGCTTCGAGTACCACGGCACCGCGGGGGGTGTCGAGGTCTACGACGACTACGCCCACCACCCGACCGAGGTCCGGGCCGTGCTCTCGGCCGCCCGCGACAAGGTCGCCGCCCGCGCCGCCGCGGAGGGGGCCGAGGGCCGTGTCATCGCGGTCTTCCAGCCGCACCTCTACTCCCGCACCATCACCTTCGCCGAGGAGTTCGCCGCGGCCCTGTCCCTGGCGGACACCGCTGTGGTCCTAGACATCTACGGTGCCCGCGAGGACCCGGTTGAGGGTGTGACCTCCCGGATCATCACCGACCGCATGACGGTACCGGTGGTCTACGAGGAGCGTTTCAGCGATGTTCCGGAACGGGTGGCCGAGGTCGCCCACCCCGGTGATGTCGTGCTCACCGTCGGTGCGGGCACGGTCACGATGCTCGCCGACGAGATTCTGCGGCGACTGGGCGGGGAGGCCTGATCCCCGTGGCCCGGAAGAGCCGGAAGGACAGGAACCGGAAGCCGCGTCCGCGCTGGCTGCTGCCCACCGTGGCGGCGGTCGTCGTCGTGGTCATCGGCCTCGTGCTCGTCAGTCAGCTGCTGACCGTCAAGAAGGTACAGATCGACGGCACCGTCAACCAGGACGCCGCGTCAGTGCAGGACGCCTCGGGCATCGACGACGGTGACCGGATGGCCGGAATCGACACCGGTTCGGCCGCCTCGGCGGTCTCCTCGCTGCCCTGGGTGGACACGGTCACGGTCTCGCGGTCCTGGCCGTCGACGGTGAAGATCACCGTCACCGAGCACACCGCAGTCGGTGTCCTCGATGACGGTGGCACGCCTGTCGCCGTCGACACCGGAGGACACCAGTTCCTCCGTGATGTCCGGCCCGAGGGTGCGACCCCGATGCGGGTCTCGTCCACCGACCAGGACGCGGTCACCGCCGCCGCGGAGGTCCTCCGCGCCCTGGACGAGATGGACCCGGAGTTCCGGGCAGGGGTCACCGAGGTCGACGCCCCCGCGTCCGACAGCGTCACGCTCAAGTTCGGTGACGACCGGGAGATCTTCTGGGGGACCTCCGACCGAGCCGACGAGAAGGCGGAGGCGACGCGCATCGTGCTCACCCGCGAGGGTGCACGGTGGAATGTCTCGAATCCGGCACAGCCGGCCGTCCGGGACTGAGAAAAGTCCCGCAACCCTCAACCTTGAGTTGAGGGATACGACACGCCACAGAAAATGTTCCGGCAATTCTGCGCCGTGTCCCTCAAGATGGGTTCCACGAGCGAGGGCCTGAACAGCAGCAGATCAGCACAGGGAGAACACGCAACATGAGCGACTTTGACAACCACATCGCCAAGATCACCGTGGTCGGTGTGGGTGGCGGCGGAGTGAACGCCGTCAACCGGATGATCGAGGCGAACCTTCAGGGGGTGGAGTTCGTGGCGATCAACACTGACGCACAGGCGCTGATGTTCACCGACGCGGACTCCAAGCTCGACATCGGCCGGGAGAAGACCCGCGGTCTCGGTGCCGGCGCGAACCCTGAGGTCGGCCGTGCCGCGGCCGAGGACAGCCGGGACCAGATCGAGGAGATGCTCGAGGGCTCCGACATGGTCTTCGTGACCTGTGGCGAGGGCGGTGGAACCGGTACGGGCGCTGCTCCCGTGGTCGCGCAGATCGCCAAGAAGCAGGGCGCGCTGACGGTCGGTATCGTCACCCGCCCTTTCGGCTTCGAAGGTCGCAAGCGTGCGAAGCAGGCCCTGGAGGGCATCGACGCCCTCAAGGACGTCTGTGACACCCTCATCGTCATCCCGAATGACAGCCTGCTGAAGAACAGTGATCCGGCACTGCAGCTCATGGAGGCCTTCCGCCTGGCAGACGAGGTCCTGCACTCCGGTGTCGAGGGCATCACCAAGCTCATCACCACCCCGGGCATGATCAACGTCGACTTCGCCGACGTCCGCTCCGTCATGACGGACGCCGGCTCCGCCCTCATGGGTGTCGGTGTCGCCCGTGGCGACAACCGTGCCAAGGAGGCTGCCCAGGCGGCGATCAACTCCCCTCTGCTGGAGTCCACCATGGAGGGGGCGACCGGCGTGCTGCTGTCCTTCGCCGGTGGCGGCGATCTCGGCCTGTTCGAGGTCAACGAAGCCGCGTCCCTGGTCGAGGAACTCGCCGACGAGGACGCCAACATCATCTTCGGCACCATCGTCGACGATTCACTGGGTGACGAGGTCCGCGTGACCGTCATCGCCACCGGTTTCGACGACTCCGCCAACGTCAACGCCCTGCCGAGCCGCGGTCAGCACCGCGCACCGGAGCCGGTGGATCCGGTGCAGGCCGCCGAGCAGCCCGACCAGTCCCCGGCGCCGGCTGTGGCCCGCGAGACCCGCGGACCTGAGTCCCGTCAGGGGATCTTCGGCCAGGACGCCGCCCCGGACCGCTCCCAGCGTGCTGCGGCCCAGTCGCGTCAGCAGCGGGAGAATGACGGTCTGTTCACTCCGCACGAGGACGCGGCCCGCAACGGCCGGGGCTCCCGCCGCCGCGAGGAAGCGGAGGATGACCTTGATCTCCCCGACTTCTTCTGAGTCCGTGGGAGACGACCGCAGGGACCGGAAGGTCCGTAAGGTCGTCACCGACCGCAACGGCGGTGTCTCCGACGGCGTCTACGGCAGTTTCAATCTCGGTGACCATGTCGGGGACGACCCGGCCGCCGTCGCCGCCAACCGGGCCCGTCTGGCGTCCCTGCTGGAGCTCCCGGCCGAGCAGATGGTCTACATGGAGCAGATCCATTCGCCGAACGTCACGGAGGTCACCGCTGAGCTGCTCGACAGTCTCCACGGTAACCCGGTGGAGGTGACTGATGCGCTGGTCACCACGTTGCCAGGTGTGGCACTGGTCGTCCTCACCGCCGACTGTGTGCCTGTCCTGCTCTCCGATGAGGAGGCGGGTGTGGTCGCCGCGGTGCACGCCGGTCGGACCGGTGCCCGCAACGGCATCGTCCCGAAGGCTGTCGATGCGATGGTGGAACTCGGTGCATCCCCGGCCCGGATCCACGCTCTGCTCGGTGCAGCGGCGGCAGGGGAGGACTACGAGGTTCCCGAGGCCATGGCGGCCGATGTGGAGTCCCGTCTCCCCGGGTCCCGGACCACCACCAGGGTGGGCACCCCGGGTCTCGACATCAGGGCCGGGATCACCCGGCAGTTGCTGGGGCTCGGTGTCAGGTCCATTGACGCTGATCCGCGCAGCACGGTGGCAGAGGAGAACTTCTTCTCCTACCGGAGAGAAGGCACCACGGGCCGGCAGGCTTCAGTGGTCTGGATGCCCTGACACCGGTACCTTTGGACCAGAGAACGACGAGCGACGAAAGTGAGAGAGACCATGGCAGAGGGATTCATCGAGAAGACCAAGGGCTTCTTCGGTTTCGGTGCTATCGACAGCTTCGACGACCGGGACTACCCCCGGGACGACTTCCAGGACGACTTCCGGGACGACTTCCGGGACGACGACCGTCGTGAGGAGCGCCGTCCGGTGCACGAGGACCATTACGGTGCCACGTCGGGTCGACACGCCGATCCGGCCCCCACCCGGGAGCACAGCCGGTACGGCCGTCCGGAGAGCGCACGCCCCGGCGCCGCCCTCGGTGACCGTGTACCCGGTCGGCCGGCGGTCGCCGAGCCTGCCGTGGTTCCGGCGCGTACCCCGGAGCTCGTCATCGTCGAGGTCCGTGAGTACCGCGACGTCAACAAGGTCACCCCGGAGTACCGCCGTGGCGACATCGTCGGGTTCAACCTCAGTGACCTCGACAAGGCCGAGGGGCTGCAGTTCCTCGCCTACGTCGGCGGGCTGGCCGCCGGCCTCGACGGCAAGGTCGAGAAGATCGGAGGTTCCCGGAACTTCGCCCTGCTGCCCGAAGGCATCCGACTGAACCTGGACCAGAGGGACACCCTCGAGTCCCGGCTTTCCGGGGAGCGGTAACCGACTGTGGCAACTGCGCTCTACATCATCGCTCTTGTCCTGCGCGTCTACTGGTTCATCCTGTTGGGCAGGGTGATCGTCGAGATGATCCGGTCCTTCTCCCGCCGGTGGTCCCCGTCACGCGGGTTTGCGCTGGTCGCAGAACCGATGTTCGTACTCACGGATGTCGCCGTGAAGCCGCTGCGGAGGCTCATTCCGCCGATCCGGTTCGGGGGAGTGGCGCTGGATGTCTCGATCCTGGTGCTTTTCTTTGGACTGTCGATTCTCGTCACGATTCTCATCACCGTCGCCAACGGCATGGCGTGACCGAGAAACCAATATCGCAATATCCGTTGTGTCCCGTTCGCGGGGCCGCTACACTGGAACCGTCTTCGTGGCCCTGAGTCCACGGAGATGTCGTGTGTAGTGACCGAAGCCGTCGTCTTCCCTGGAATGTGGGTCCGGGTGAGACGGCGGCTTCTTCATTTTCCGGGGGTTCCGGTGGATCATTACGGGGCTTCTGTTGCTAGTGGGGTTGAAGTTGCTGTATAACTTTGCTGTTAGATTGCACTTGAGGTTGAACTTCAGACTCTCGTCTGCGGTGCCTGCTAGGATCTGAACCTGATACACCGACTGTGAAGGGAACTACCGATGCCGTTGACTCCCGCTGACGTTCATAACGTGGCCTTCAGCAAGCCGCCGATCGGCAAGCGTGGCTACAACGAGGACGAGGTCGACCAGTTCCTCGACCTCGTCGAGGACACGCTGGCCGAGCTCGAGGACGAGAAGGAGGAGCTCCGCTCCCAGCTCGAAGCCGGTGCCTCCGCAGCCCCCGCTGCCGAGGTGTCCGGAGCCGCTGCTGCCGCGTCTGCCGCGGATCCGGAGGAACTCAACCGTGCGACCGCCGCTGCGCAGTCCGCGGAAGAGGGCCGCTCCCGCGCCGAGGCCCGGGTCAAGGACCTGGAGCTCCAGCTCAAGAACGCGCAGACCGCTGCGCGGGCCGCCGAGGAGCGGGCAGCCAAGGCCGAGCGCGCTGCGGCGGATGCCCAGAAGGCCTCCGAGCAGGGTGATAAGGCCGCCCCGGCCCAGCAGGTCGCTGCCGCGGCCGGCGACGGCAACGCCTCCGCCGAGACCCACATGCAGGCCGCCCGCGTCCTGTCCCTGGCCCAGGAGATGGCCGACCGTCTCACCGGGGATGCGAAGCAGGAGGCCCAGTCCATGCTCTCCGAGGCGCGTGCCGAGGCAGACAAGACCCTCGACTCCGCCAACAGCACCTCTCAGTCCCAGCTGGCCGATGCCAAGCAGCGGTCCGAGAAGCAGCTCGCCGATGCCAAGCAGACCTCCGACAAGCTCCTGGCCGATGCCCGTCAGCAGTCCGACACACTGGTCAGCGACGCCCGCCAGAAGGCGGACACTCTCCTCGCCGACGCGACCGCCCAGTCCGAGGCCCAGGTCCGGGCCGCCCAGGAGAAGGCCACTTCCCTGGAGCAGGACGCTGAGCGCAAGCACACCGAGATCATGACGACCATCAAGAAGCAGCAGACGACCCTTGAGGGACGCATCGAGGAACTGCGTACCTACGAGCGGGAGTACCGTACCCGTCTGAAGACCTTCCTCGAGTCCCAGCTCGAGGAGCTCAACAGCCGGAGCACCGCCGCCCCCGCGGCGAACAACATCAACTTCGGCAACAACAAGTAGTAACCGGAGTCACTGACCCCCATGCTCGCCCTCTCCCTCATCCTGTCCCTCCTCGGGTTCATCGCACTACTGGTGGCCCTGTACGTGGGTTCGGCGGTGTGGGCGTGGGTGTGTGTGGGGGTCGCTGCTGTCGGCGTCGTGCTGTTCGTCGTCGACCTGGTTGCACTGAAACGACGGTAGAGGGGCTATACTGACCCCCTGGTGGGTCCTGCGCCGCCGTGCGGGACCACCACGTGCACTGATCCGGCCATCACCGGGGAGCACTCCGGAAGAACCGGACACCGGGCGTTGAGCCCCGTGTCCCCAGTAGAACCGGACGGGACCGCGGCACGTCACGCCGCACGATGAGCGGAACTCCCCACGACATCCGACGGTGGGGGAGATCAAGCGGGGTGGTACCGCGCGACCGGCAACGGGAGCGTCCCCGCGGACTTGAGACGAACAACCTTCAAGGAGTCCGCGATGACCACCCCCGCCGGCGGTGCTTACCCCCGTACCGACATGAGTGACGGAACCAGTTCGTTCCCGCTCATGGAGCGCAACGTCCTGTCCTACTGGGCAGAGGACGACACGTTCCAGGAGTCGCTGAGGAACCGTGAGGGCGCCGAAGAGTACATCTTCTACGACGGCCCGCCCTTCGCCAACGGCCTACCGCACTACGGCCACCTGCTCACCGGCTACGTCAAGGACATCGTCCCGCGCTACAAGACCATGCGCGGCTACAAGGTCCCGCGCGTCTTCGGCTGGGACACCCACGGTCTGCCCGCCGAGCTCGAGGCGGAGAAGCAGCTGGGCATCAAGGACAAGGGCCAGATCGAGGAGATGGGCCTCGCCGCCTTCAACGACTACTGCGCCGAGTCTGTGTTGCGGTACGCGGGGGAGTGGAAGGACTACGTCACCCGTCAGGCCCGCTGGGTGGATTTCGACAACGGCTACAAGACCATGGACCTGTCCTATATGGAATCCGTGATCTGGGCCTTCAAGACCCTCTACGACAAGGGGCTCATCTACCAGGGCTTCCGCGTCCTGCCGTACTCCTGGGCCGAGCACACCCCGCTGTCGAACCAGGAGACCCGCCTGGACGACTCCTACAAGATGCGTCAGGACCCCACGGTCACCGTGACCTTCCCGGTGACCGGCGCCTGGCCGGGCACCGCCGCGGTCGACACGCTCGCCGCGCACCCCGAGCTCGCGGACGCTGCCGCGATGGCGTGGACGACCACCCCGTGGACCCTGCCCTCGCACCTGGCACTCGCCGTCAACCCGGCGGTCACCTACGCCCTGGTCAAGGTCGCCGACGACGGGGCCGGGGCGGTCGCAGGGCAGAAGGTGCTGCTGGCCAAGGACCTCAGGGGCGCCTACGTGAAGGAGCTGGGTGGGGCGTCCGAGGCCGCCGAGGTCATTGCCGAGTTCACCGGCGACCAGCTCGTGGGCCTGACCTACATCCCGCCCTTCGACTACTTCGCCGACCGTGCGGAGCAGGGTGCCTTCCGTATCCTCGCCGCCGACTACGTCACCACAGAGGACGGTACCGGTATCGTCCACCAGGCCCCGGCCTTCGGTGAGGACGACATGACCACCTGCAACGCCGCAGGTATCGAGGTCGTCATCCCGGTGGACATGGACGGCAAGTTCACCTCTCTGGTGCCCGACTACCAGGGTCAGCTCGTCTTCGACGCCAACCGGCAGATCATCCGGGATCTCAAGGAGAAGGCGCGGATCGTCCGCGACCAGACCATCGAGCACTCCTACCCGCACTCCTGGCGGTCCGGCGAGCCGCTCATCTACATGGCGCTGCCCAGCTGGTTCGTCTCCGTCACGACATTCCGTGACCGTATGGTCGAGCTCAACCACGACCAGATCGAGTGGATCCCGGAGCACATCCGCGACGGCCAGTTCGGCAAGTGGCTGGAGGGTGCCCGCGACTGGAACATCTCCCGGTCCCGCTACTGGGGTTCCCCGATCCCGGTGTGGGTCTCCGATGACGACGCCTACCCGCGTATCGACGTCTACGGCTCCCTCGATGAGCTCGAGGCGGACTTCGGCGTCCGTCCGGACTCCCTCCACCGCCCGTACATCGACGAGCTGACCCGCCCGAACCCGGATGATCCGACGGGGAAGTCCACCATGCGGCGCGTCCCCGACGTCCTCGACGTCTGGTTCGACTCCGGCTCCATGCCCTTCGCCCAGGTGCACTACCCCTTCGAGAACAAGGACTGGTTCGACACCCACTCGCCGGCGGACTTCATCGTCGAGTACATTGGCCAGACCCGTGGCTGGTTCTACCTGCTCCATGTGCTGTCCACCGCGCTCTTCGACCGCCCGGCGTTCAAGAAGGTCGTCTCCCACGGCATCGTCCTCGGCGACGACGGCCTGAAGATGTCCAAGTCCAAGGGCAACTACCCCGACGTCAACGGTGTCTTCGACCGTGACGGCTCCGATGCGATGCGCTGGTTCCTCATGAGCTCGCCGATCCTGCGTGGCGGCAATCTCATCGTCACCGAGCAGGGCATCCGTGAGGGCGTGCGCCAGGCGATGCTGCCGATGTGGAACGCCTACTCCTTCCTGCGGCTCTACGCCCACACCCCGGCGGAGCGTTCGACCACGTCCACCAACGTGCTGGACCGCTACATCCTCGCGAAGCTGCACGACACGGTCGTCGAGGTGACCGCCTCGCTGGACGCCACGAACATCGCCGCGGCCACCGACGAGATCCGGCAGTTCTGTGACGCCCTGACCAACTGGTACGTGCGCCGTTCCCGTGACCGCTTCTGGGCCGGCGACGGTGAGTTCCCGGAGGCCTTCAACACCCTCTACACCGTGCTGGAGACCCTCTGCCGTATCAGCGCCCCGCTGCTGCCGATGACCACCGAGGTCATCTGGCGCGGTCTGACCGGTGGACGCTCGGTGCATCTCACCGACTGGCCGGACGCCGAGGAGTTCCCGGCGGACGCCGCTCTCGTCGCAGCGATGGACGAGGTCCGCAGCGTCTGCTCCGCGTCGTCCTCGCTGCGGAAGGCGAACAAGCTGCGCAACCGTCTGCCGCTGCAGAGCCTCACCGTGGCGCTGCCGTCCTCGGCACGTCTCGCCGACTTCACCGACATCATCGGTGACGAGGTGAACGTCAAGGAGGTCATCCTGACCGATGACGTCAGTTCCGTGGGACGCTTCGATGTCGTCGTCAACGCCCGGGTCGCCGGCCCCCGCCTCGGCAAGGACGTGCAGAAAGTCATCAAGGCCGTGAAGTCCGGCAACTACACCGTCTCCGGGTCCGGTGCGGTCGTCGCCGACGGTATCGGTCTGATCGAGGGGGAGTACTCCCGCAAGCTCGTCGCCGTCGACCCGGAGCGCACCGCCGAAATCCCCGGCACGGAGGGCCTCGTCGTGCTCGACATGACGCTCACCGAGGAGCTGGAGGCAGAGGGCTGGGCCGCGGACCGTATCCGGGGGATCCAGGACGCCCGCCGCACCGAGGACTTCGACGTCTCCGACCGGATCAGCCTCGTGCTGTCCGTCCCGGAGGGGCGACGGGGGTGGGCGGAGGCCCACATCGACACCATCGCCCGTGAGGTTCTCGCCACCACGGCTAAGGTGATCACCGGTGAGGTTCTCACGCACGACACCGGCGACGGCTGCACGGTTACCGTGGAGCGCGTCACCGGCAACTGACGCCGACCGTCAGCTTCAAGAGCAACAGACCATCCCGACGGAACACCGCCGGGACCTGATCTCCGACAGATATGCCGGGGTGACGGTCCCGGCGGTGGTGTTCTCTCGGACCGGGTTAACTTAGTTTACTTCGGTATATATCAAGGAAGGTCGCCCTACGGTGACAGAGAATCAGATACAGAGGTCACAGGCGACGTCGTCGTTCCTGACCGCTGACCAGGAGGGCTATCAGAAGGGCCTCAAGCACCGCCACATCCAGATGATGGCCATCGGTTCCGCCATCGGTACCGGTCTGTTCCTCGGCGCCGGCGGACGCCTCCACGACGCCGGCCCGTCCCTGTTCATCGCCTACGCGGTGTGCGGCTTCTTCGGCTTCCTCGTGCTGCGTGCCATCGGCGAGCTGGTCATGCACCGCCCGAGCTCCGGTGGCGTGGTCTCCTACGCCCGTGAGTTCCTCGGAGAGCGCGCCGCCTACCTGCTGGGGTGGAACTATTTCCTCCAGTGGGCCATCACCGGTATCGCCGACGTGACCGCCTTTGCCCTGTACCTGAAGTTCTGGCCGGTCTTCGACCCGGTACCGCAGTGGGTGCTGGCGCTGGTTGCACTGGTCGTCGTCGTGGCCTTCAACATGATCGGCGTGCGCGTCTTCGGTGAGCTGGAGTTCTGGTTCAGCTTCATCAAGGTCGCCGCTATCGTGATCTTCCTGGTCACCGGCATTGTCTTCATCCTCACCGGCCATGAGATCGGAGGGTTCTCCGCCGGTCTGGACAACATCACCGACCACGACGGCATCTTCCCCGAGGGCGTCGTCCCGCTGGCCGTGGTGACCTCCGGTGTCTTCTTCGCCTATCTCGGCATAGAGGTCATCGCGACCGCCGCCGGTGAGACCGAGAACGCCCGTGACGAGATGCCGCGTGCGGTGAACAACGTCGTCTGGCGCATCCTGGTCCTCTACTGCGGTTCCGTGCTCGTCATGTCGTTCCTGCTGCCGTACACCGAGTTCAAGGCGAACGAGAGCCCGTTCGTGACCGTGTTCTCGAAGGTCGGTGTCTCCCAGATGGGCGACATCATGAATCTCGTCGTCATCACCGCGGTACTGTCCTCCCTCAACGCCGGCCTGTACTCCACGGGACGCGTCATCCGCACCATGTCCCACGCCGGGTCGGCCCCGCATGCACTCGGCCAGCTCAACAACCGTGGCGTCCCCTTCGGTGGGATCGCCCTGACCAGTGCAGTCATCATCGTCGGTGTGGTCATCAACTACGTCGCCCCGGGTCGTGCCTTCGACATCGCGATGAACCTCACCGCGGTCACGCTGATCCTCACCTGGGGTTCGATGATCATCGCCCAGATGAAGTTCCGGAAGCGGGCCGAGGCCGGCGAGTTCGAGCGTCCGTCCTTCCGGATGCCGTTGGCCCCGGTCTCCAACTGGGTCACCCTGGCTTTCCTGCTGCTCGTCGTCGTGCTCGTCGCCTCGGGCGACTCGATCGGCTTCTGGACGGTCATCGTCTCCGTCCCGATCATCCTCGTCGTCTGGTTCTCCTGGCGCTGGGTGAAGCCGAGTGTGGAGCATCGCCGTGAGGAATTCGCGCTCAAGGTCGACCGCTCCTCCGTGAACCCGGCGACGTAGCCCGGGCGATCTAGGATGGGGGCCGTGACAGGTTCCGGGACAGGTGAGCGACGCTGGGTGGTGCACGTCGACATGGACGCCTTCTTCGCGTCCGTCGAGCAGCTCACCCGGCCGACGCTGCGTGGCCGTCCGGTCCTGGTGGGAGGGGCATCGGGCAGGGGAGTCGTCGCCGGGGCGTCCTACGAGGCGCGGGTGTACGGTGCGCGCTCGGCGATGCCGATGAGCCAGGCCGTGCGACTGTGCCGCGGGAAGGCCTCGGTGGTGCATCCCCGCTTCGTGGTCTACTCGGCGGCATCCGAACGCATCTTCGGGATCCTCGAGCGCGAGGCCGGCTTCATCGAGCGGCTCAGCGTGGACGAGGGCTTCGCCGAACCGGCGGTCCTGGCCGGTGCCACCACGCAGGACGCCGAGACGTGGGCACACGCCCTTCAGGACACCGTTGAACAGGAGACCGGACTGGTCTGCTCCATCGGTGTCTCCACCGGGAAACTCCACGCCAAGATGGCCTCCGACCTCGACAAGCCCCACGGCGTGGCCGTCGTCGGCGCGGACCACCGCGACGAGGTCTTCGGCCCCCGTCCGGTCGGGGAGATCGGCGGCATCGGTCCGGTCGCGCAGGCCCGGCTCGCCGAGGTCGGTGTGACCACCATCGGCCAGTTCACCGCCATGGACGACGCCGACGTCCGCAGTCTCCTCGGTTCTGTCGGTACCCAGTTGCTGGGGTACGCCCGCGGCGTCGACCCCCGACCGGTCGCGGCGAGGGGACGTGCCAAGCAGGTCTCCGCGGAACGCACCCTCGAGGTGGACGCCGCGACGACCGCCGCAGCTGACCCGGTGCTCGTCGCGTCGGCCACCGCCGCGCACACCCGGCTGAAGAAGGACGGCCGGGCGGCCCGGACCGTCACCGTGAAGACCCGTACCGCGGACTTCCGTGCCCATACCCGGTCACTCACACTCGCGGTGCCGACCGAGGACCTCGAGGACATCATCGCGGCGTCACGCTCGGTGATGCCGCACCCGGAGGAGTCCGGGGCGGTGCGACTGGTCGGCGTCAGCCTCTCAGGGCTGACCGATGAGCGGCAGGGGGCCCTGTTCCCGGAGCTCTCCGAGATCGGGGCCCGGGAAGTGGTGCACGTCGACGCACCCGGACCGGACCCGGTGGTGGAGTCGGCGCCGGCCGCCGAATCCTACGGTCGCTGGCGCGCCACCCAGGATGTCCACCACACCGGGTTCGGTCACGGGTGGGTGCAGGGCACCGGCGGCGGTGTGGTCAGCGTGCGCTTCGAGACCCGTGCCACCGGGCCGGGACGGACGCGTACCTTCCCGGTCGACGACCCGGACCTCAGTCCTGCGGACCCGCTGGAGTCCCTGGCGTGGGATCCTCCCGCTGCACCGCCAGCTGACACAGCAGCTCCATCCGTGCCTGTGCGGGACTGAGTACCCCACCGGACCGGGCACCTGCCGCGGCCAGGGTCGCCCCACCGCCGTCACCGCCGTAGACGGCATCCACCCCGCCGGCGGCGACCCTGGTGCACAACACGACGGGCACTCCGGCGTCCAGGGCACGGCCGATCCCGGGGGCGAGCCCGCCGGCGTTGCCCGACCCGAAGGCGGCGATGACCAGGCCGTCGGCACCCGCTGCCAGTGCAGCGTCCACCAGGGTGCTGTCGGCCCCCTGGTAGGCGGTGAGGATGTCGACGCGCAGGCCCGACAGCGGGACCGGAGCCTGACCGCGGGAGACGAGGGGCCCCGGGCGGTGGACGGGGGAGTCCGGTCCCCCGAAGGCCCGGTCCGCGGTGGTGTGGACCTTCCGCACCCCGTAGGCGGGGACCGTCACACCACCTGTCACCACGACCGGGCCGGTCGCTGTCGCCGCTGCGGACACGGCGTCCCGCAGATTGGCGGGGCCGTCCGGGTCGGCGTGGTCGGCGGGACGCTGCGCACCGGTGAGCACCACGGGTCCGCCGAGCAACCGGTCGACGGCCATGGCGGTCTCCTCCATCGAGTCGGTGCCGTGGGTGACGACCACCGGTCCGCCGACGGCGTGGACCGCAGCCAGCAGGCCGTCGAGGTCGGCCAGGGTCATCTCGGAGGAGTCGAGGTGAAGGGCGTCGGTCGCGGTGACGTCGTCGGGTGTGAGCCCGGCGTCCGCGCAGAGGTCTGCGGCGGTGCGTGTGGGTCGTAGGGTGCCGTCGGGACCTGCGGTGCAGGCGATGGTTCCGCCGGTGGCGAGCAGGGTGACGGGGAAGGACGCGCTCATGGGGACACAGACTACTGGTGTGACGCAGGGAGCGTGGGGTGGGTAGGCTGATTCACCATGAAATACTCCATGAAGTCCGTTGCCGTCGTGGCTGCCGTCGCCGCAGGTCTGTCCATGTCCGCCTGCTCCTCCGATGACGATGACTCGACCGACGCGACCACCAGTGCCGCGACGACCACCCGGTCCACCGCACTGCCCACCGCCGCCGAGCTCAACGACGTGCTCAACCGGGCTGTCGACCCGGCGATCCCCTCCGACCAGAAGGCCGACACCGTCGAGGGTGGTGATCAGGCCCTGGAACTCTTCGACGTCATGACGCAGTCGAAGGAGGAGTCCGGTGCGACCCTCGAGGTCGTTGATCCGGTGCTGCCCGGCATCCTGCCCGACACCGCCTCCGTGACCGTCAACTTCATCATCCCGGACCGCGACCCGATGCCGGTCTCGGGTGTGGAGTTCATCCGTGAGAACGACGTCTGGAAGCTCAAGCGCGAGTGGGCCTGCACGCTCATCGAGAACGTCGCCCCGGACAATGTGCCGCCGCTCTGCGCGGCGGACGTCGCCGAGGAACTGCCCGAGGAAGTCCCGGAGGACGCCCCGGCTCCGGAGGAGGCCCCTGCCGAGGAAGCGCCTGCGGAGGACGCCCCGGCCGCCTAGTTACCGCCTAGTCCTCGTCGGAGGACCAGGTCGAGGTGGTGCGGGACTCCTGCACCACCGTCACGGGGGAATCCGGCTGACCGTAGGTGATCTCGGTCGTCGTCTTCACCGACCCACTCACCGGCAGGGGGTGCCGCAGGTCGAGGGTCAACGAACCGGTGGATTCGGTGGTGGAGTCCATCACCTGCAGGTCCGTGCCCGCCATCTGTTTGACCGTGGGGGTCCGTTCAACGTCCACGTCGAGGTTCACCTGCGAGCCGCTGCGCGAGGCGATGGTGTAGGTCACCGTCTGCCGCATCGACACCCCGGACCCGGAGTCGCTGACCTGGCCGGTCACCGTCCAGCGGGCACCCTCACCGACAGCCTCCTCCGGGAAGACGAGGGGGAGATCGGTCATCAGGGTGAAGCCCTGCTCCACACTGGCACGGGCTGAATCGGTCGCGTTCTCCGGCGCAGCGAAGGACCGGGAGCTCACCTTGCCGTCGTCGCTGTACTTCTGCACCATGCGGAAGCCCTCGGCGGTGGCGATGTCCTCGTTGCGGTCGTCGTTGTCACCGCTGGGAGTTCCTGCGGTGACGGTGGCCGCAAGGCCCTCACCGTTGTCGGATGCGGTGGTCGCCGTCAGCGGCAGTTCCATGGTGACCTCGGAGTAGGGCAGTTCGCCGTCGGCGGTGCCCTGCTCGTCACCACCGGTGGTGTGCTGGCCCAGCCCCTGGGCGACGGAGAAGGTCGTCTGCTGCTCCTCCTCGTCGGCGGACCAGACAAGGGGGTCGGTGGGGGACGTTCCGGCGTCCAGGAGCTTCACCGCGACGCCGTCTACGGCGGACTCGACGGGATCGGTGCGGTCAGGTTCGTCATCCGACGAGACACACCCGCTAAGGCCCAGGGTCGACCCCAGGGCGACGGTGGAGACCAGGACTGCCACGGTGGAAGGAAAGGATCGTCGTCTGTGCACGACCGTCACGTTACCAACCTCTCCTGGCACACCCGCTAGGATGGAGACCCGTGACCCAGGCCCCCTCTTCCCGACCCTCCGCTGAGACCGCGGATTCCCGCCCGGCCCGCAGCAGGTCCGGAGCTGTTCCCCGGGCGTTGGCGGTTCTGTTGGGTGTGGTCGTTCTCGACCAGGTGACCAAGTGGGCCGTCGTCGAGTTCCTCGAACCACGGACCAGTTACCCGGTCCTCGGTGAGTTCGCCCGCCTCTACCTCATCCGTAACTCCGGGGCCGCGTTCTCCATGGGGGAGAGCGCCACCCCGGTCTTCGCTGTCATCCAGCTGCTGGCTGCACTGCTGTGCGTCGTCCTGGCGTTCCGTGTGCGTAACCCGTGGACGATTGCGGCGGTCGGCATGATCGGCGGCGGGGCGGCCGGCAACTTCATAGACCGGGTGTTCCGGGATCCGGGCGGACTGCACGGCCATGTCGTGGACTTCATCTCGATCGGGGATTTCGCGATCTTCAATGTCGCGGATTCGGGCATCACCGTCGGCGTGATCGTGTACCTCATCTACGGGCTGTTCATCGAGCCGAAGCAGCAGAAGGAAGAAGCGGAACAGGAGGAGCAGGCATGAGCGACCGTGTGTCGAGGATGATGCCCGTGCCCGGTGGCCTGGCGGGCATGCGGGTGGACGCCGGCCTGTCGAAGCTGCTCGGCCTGTCCCGCACCGTCGTCGCCGAGCTCGCCGAGGCGGGCGACATCGTCCAGGACGGGAAGACCGCCGGCAAGTCGGACCGGCTCGTCGACGGTGCCTGGCTCGACGTCACCCTTCCTGCCCCACCCCGTGACCTCGCCGCCGAGCCGGCCCGTGTCGTGGAGGGCATGGACATCCTCTACTCCGACGACGACGTCATCGTCGTCGATAAACCGGTCGGTGTCGCCGCCCATCCCACGATCGGCTGGGAGGGCCCGACCGTCACCTCCGGTCTGGCCGCCGCCGGGTACCGGATCTCGACCTCCGGACCGCCGGAGCGCAAGGGGATCGTGCACCGCCTCGATGTCGGCACCTCCGGTGTCATGGCGGTCGCGGCGTCCGAGCGCGCCTACACGGTCCTCAAGCGGGCCTTCCGCGACCGCACGGTCGACAAGACCTACCATGCGCTCGTCCAGGGGCACCCGGACCCGACCGACGGCACCATTGACGCGCCTGTCGCACGTCATCCCGGCCACGGCTGGAAGTTCGCCGTCCAGGACGGGGGACGCCACGCCGTCACCCACTACGAGACCATCGAGGCCTTCCGCGAGGCCACCCTGGTGCGTGTCCACCTGGAGACCGGACGCACCCACCAGATCCGCGTCCATTTCTCGGCCCTGCACCACCCGTGCGCCGGTGACCCGATGTACGGCGCCGATCCGACGCTGTCGAAGCGGCTGGGTCTGGTGCGTCAATGGCTCCACGCCGTCCACCTCGGGTTCCTGCACCCGGACGGCCGGTGGATGGACATCGAGTCGCCGTACCCGGCGGACCTGCAGACCGCGCTCGACCGGTTACGGGAGACGAACTGATGGGCAGGTTCCGGTCCGCCGAGCAGATCCCTGCCGACAAACGGACGCGGCGCAGGCTCGAGTGGGAGGACACCCGTCGTCCCGCCTGGGTGATGTGGCTGTCCGTGGCCTGCCTCATCGCCCTGGTGGTGACCGTTTTCGCCCTGTCGAACTCCGACCGGATGTCGCAGGCCACCGCGATCAACGGTGATGTCCTCGGCCCGGAGACCGGCGAGTCCACCGAAGACTATCTCGCCCGGGCCGGTGAGGCTCTCGCCGAAACGACCGGGGATGCCCCGCGGTGGGCCCTGGTGTCCCCGGAGGGCCCGGCGGATGTCGCCGCCCTGACCGCGCTCTTCACGGACCAGCCGGGTCTGCGGGTGAGCACCCTGCTCGCCGGTGGGGTGCAGTGGGCCCTGCCCGAGCCCTCGGTCGGCCACCGCCGTGAGGACGTCTTCGCCCGGGCCCGTCACCGTGTCGCCGTTTCCGCCGGCATTCCGGACACCGATGAGGCGCTGGGGATCACCGGCGTCATCGTCCACGGGACGCCTGCCGAGCTGCACTCCCTGGCGGCCACCCCCGGGGTGCGCGGCGTGGAACCGCTGCCGGAGGACGCCGTCTACGGCCGGTTCGGCATGCGTCCGCTGGAGGACACCCCGCCTGCCGAAGACCTGCCCGAGGATCTGCCGGAGGCTCCCGCGCCGTGATCTGGGGAGTCGCCTGCTACCTGATGTGGGGCTTCTTCCCCGCATTCTTCCCGCTCCTCGAGCCGGCCGACCCGATGGAGATCCTGGCCCACCGTTTCGTGTGGACCCTGGCGTTCGTCGCCGTCGTCCTGCTGCTGCTCGGGAGCAACCACGGCGGTGGCTTCCGCTGGCTCCGTCAGCTCTCCCTGCGGCAGTGGGGACGCATCGCCGTGGCCGCCGTCCTCATCGCCGGGAACTGGGGCCTGTACATCTACGCGGTGAACAACGACCATGTCGCCGACGCCGCCCTGGGATACTTCATCAACCCGCTGGTCAGCGTCCTTCTCGGTGTGCTCGTACTGCGGGAGCGACTCCGGATGATGCAGTGGGTCTCCGTCGGCGTGGCCGGGGTGGCGGTCATCATCCTCACCGTCGCCCTGGGGACGCCGCCGGTGGTGTCACTGGCGCTGGCGTTCTCCTTCGGGCTCTACGGTCTGATGAAGAAGAAGGTGCCACTGCCCCCGCTGCGGTCGCTCACCGCCGAGACCCTGGTGCTCGCCCCGGTGGGCGTGCTCTACCTCGCCTGGCTGCAGACCCAGGGAACCAACACGATGGTCCAGGGCGACCACGGCGTGGGTCACGTGCTGCTGCTCATGACCGCCGGTGTGGTCACCGCACTGCCGCTGCTGTGCTTCGCCCGCGCCGCCCACGAACTCTCACTGACGACCTTGGGAATGATCCAGTACATCACTCCCGTGCTGCAGATGCTGTGGGCGGTCTTCGTCGTCCACGAACACATTGAACCGGCGCGCTGGGTCGGCTTCGGCCTGATCTGGGTGGCGGTGATCATCTTCACCACGGACACACTGTTCAATGTGCCGCGGCGTCCGAGACTGACCCAGCCCACTCATCCCAGCCCGAAGACCCGGTCGACGTAGCGGTTGCGGAACACCCCGTCCGGGTCGACCTGCGCCCGTAGATCCGCCACGGTGTGGAGATCGTCATGCACCGTCGAGAGTTCCGCGAACCCCAGGGTGTGGTGCTTGCCCCAGTGGGGGCGTCCTCCCGCGGCGACGAGGATCGGCTCGATGACCCGGAAGAACTCGCGGTAGTCGTCACGGTGGTAGCGGTGCGCGGCGATGTAGCAGGACTCACGTCCCTTCGCCGTGGACAACGGCACATCGTCAGCGGCGGTGGCGCGGACCTCGATGGGGAAGCCCACCGGGATGCCGCAGGTGTCGATGACGCGGTGGACCTCGGCGAGCACCTCCGGGGCGTCCGCCAGGGGCACGGAGTACTCCATCTCGTTGAACCGCACCCGGCGCTTGGAGACGAAGACGTCGTGGGCGACGTCGGCGTACTCACGCTGGGCCAGGGCACCTGCGGAGACCCGGTTGAAGAACCCGGTGGTCCTCGGGGCCATGGACATGACCCGGCACATCGCGCCGTAGGCGGCGTTGCTCACCAGTTCATCGTCGATGACCGACTTCCAGCGCGGCACCGGCCCGGGGACGGTGCCCCGGTCGGACAGCGGGTGACGGGTGTTGCGCTTGACGTGGGCGACGTCGGTACCGGGGAACCAGTAGTACTCCAGGTGGTCGACCTCGTGGGCCAGGGCGGCGAAGTTCTCCACCACCGGTCCCAGCGGCTCGGCCTTTTCCACGGCGGAGAGGATGAACGTGTCCACCACCGCCATCGTCACCTGCGTCAGGACGCCGAGCGCGCCGATGCTCACACGGCCGTACTCGAAGAGCGGGTCACCGGGTCCGGCATCATGGACCACACCGTCGGCGGTGACGATGCGCAGCCGCCGGACCATGCCGGCGAAGCCGGTGTACCCGACACCCGTGCCGTGGGTGGAGGTCGACAGCGCACCGGCGAGCGCCTGCGGATCCACGTCACCCTGGTTGGCCAGGGCGAGCCCGTGTGGCTTGAGCAGTCCGGGGATGTCCCGCAGCCGGGTACCGGCGAGGAAGGTGACCTCCATGGCGTCCTTGTCGACGTGGACCAGGCCGGTCAGGTTGTCGAGGTTGACCAGGATGCCGTCGGTCACCGCAGTCGGGGTGAAGGAGTGCCCCGCGCCGACGGTCTTCACATGCATACCACGGGACGCGGCGTCCGTGATGACGCCGAGGAGTTCGGCCTCGGTCGCGGGCTGGACGAACGCCTGCGGGTGCGCGGTCTGTGCACCGGACCAGTTGTGCCAGGTGGTGGTCATACGAAGCTCTTTCCTTCGCCGCGGTACGTGGGCCAGTCGTCGATGACGTGGGTGGTGTTGTCGGCGGGGTCGCGGGAGACGACGGTGACCCGGTCGGTCCACTCGGACTGCTCGCCGGCCTTGGCGTGACGGAACCACACCTGGTCACCGAGGCCCAGGTCGCGGGCGGCGGCTCCGCGCAACGGGGTCTGGACCTCACCGGCGCCCTCCGTGGCGGAGAAGGACAGTCCGGCGGGGTAGTCCACGGTAGGCACGCGGTCGGCACCCGGGACACCGGAGGCGATGCGTCCGCCTCCGGCGACGGTGACGATGTCTGCGGCGGCACGGCGTACCACCGGCAGCACGAACCATTCGGCGGCTGCGGGGGAGAAGGTGCGGTAGTGGTCGAAGAGTCCGGAACCGATGATCCCGGAGCCCGCGCCGATCTCGGTGACGGCGTCCTCGGCGGCGGTGGTCTCCGCCGAGCCGGTGCCACCGCCGTTGACGAACTCCAGCTGCCCGCCGTGGGTCTCGACGATGCTGCGGACCGCGGCGACGACCTTCGCGCGGCGCCCGGCCAGTTCCTTCACCGAGGCTGCCTTCATCGCCGCAACTGCCGGGGAGGTGTCGGTGGTGCCGGCGACCTGACCCTCGTAGGCCATGATGCCGACGAGTTCCACACCAGGCCGGGCGCAGACCTGCTCGGCCAGACGCGTGGCGTCCTCCACGGTGTGCACCGGCGAGCGACGCGCGCCGAGGTGGAGCGGGCCGACGCTGAGTGAGGCGTCCACGTCGAGGCAGACGCGGACGGTACCGGCGCGGTCCTCGGGCGGGGACGCAGCGTCCAGCAGGTCGAGGTGCTCGACGCTGTCGACCATGACGGTCACCGCGTCCAGGTAGCGGGTCTCCGCCGTGAGCTGTTGCATCAGTGACGGAGTGACACAGGGGTAGGCGACGAGGATGTCGTCGCTGACCTGTCCGTCGACGAGCCAGAGAGCCTCACCGAGGTGGTAGGCCAGCAGGCCCTTGATGCCCTCGCACTCCAGAAGGCGGGAGATCAGCGGGCGGATACGGACGGATTTCGTGGCCAGTCGGACCGGAGTGCCGGACGCCCGGCGGACGAGATCGGCGGTGTTGGCGAGGGCGGCGTCCAGGTCGAGGACACTGAACGGCGCCTCACGGTCTGCGACGGCGGCGCGGACGGAAGGACGGGGAACACTCATTCCCGGATAATTCCATATTTGTGGTCCTTACGCAGCTGAACACCGTATGATTCTTCGTCATGACTGTGACGACCACTCCTCAGACACTGGATGCGCTGGACAGCCGACTACTGTCCGCCGTACACCGCGCCCCCGGCCACGTCGGCCCCGACGGACCGGTCGGACGCTGGGAAGGGATCGACGGTAACGAAGACTGGGCCGAGGAGATCCGTCGGCTGAAGAAGGCCCGCAATGCCGTGATCCTCGCCCACAACTACGAGCTGCCCGAAATCCAGGACATCGCCGACCACACGGGCGACTCCCTGGCCCTGTCCCGCATCGCCGCGGAGACCGACGCCGAGGTCATCGTCTTCTGCGGCGTGCATTTCATGGCAGAGACCGCGAAGATCCTCTCGCCGGACAAGACCGTCCTCATCCCGGACGCCGAGGCGGGCTGCTCCCTGGCGGACTCCCTCACCGAGACCGAACTGGCGGAGTGGAAGGCCGAGCACCCGGACGCCCTGGTGGTCAGCTACATCAACACCACCGCCGCGGTGAAAGGCCTCACCGACGTCTGCTGCACCAGCTCCAACGCCGTCGACGTGGTCGCCGGACTGCCCGCGGACAAGGAGATCCTCTTCGGTCCGGACCAGTTCCTCGGCGCCCATGTGCGCCGCCAGACCGGCCGCGACAACATCCACGTCTGGGCCGGGGAGTGCCACGTCCACGCCGGGATCTCCGGGCCGGAACTGGCGCGCCGGGCCGAGGAGAACCCGGACGCCGACCTGTTCATCCACCCTGAGTGCGGCTGCGCCAACTCCGCTATCTACCTGGCGGGTGAGGGCGTCATCGCCCCGGAACGCGTCCACATGCTCTCCACCGGAGAGATGCTCACCTCGGCGAAGGTGGCGTCCGACGCCGGACGCGGCAAGGTGCTCGTCGCCACGGAGGTCGGCATGCTCCACCAGCTGCGCGGCGTGGCCCCGGACGTCGACTTCGCACCCGTCAACGAGCGGGCGGCGTGCCCGTACATGAAGATGATCACCCCGGCGGCGCTGCTGCGCTGTCTCGCCCTGGGTGCAGACGAGGTCGACGTTGCCCCTGACGTGGCGGAAAAGGCACGTCGGGCGGTGGAGCGGATGATCGCTGTCGGAAATCCGGGCGGTGGGGAGTAAGTTTGTCCGCCGTGCCTGTTACCAAGACTTCGCGTCGGGAGATGTTCCCGGCTGACCAGCGTTTCCCCTACACCGCCCCGCTGGGCGACCTGGGCTGCGCACCCTCCCTGTTCACCACTCTCGCCCGGACCGCCCTGTCGGAGGACCTCTCCGACGGGGACGCCACGACGTTGGCCACCGTTGCGAAGGGCGAGACCGGACGCGGTCTGTTGGTCGCCCGGTCCGGTGGCGTGGTCTCCGGTATCGATGCCGTCCGCTCCATCCTCGTCGAGGCCGCAGAGCCGTCCTTCGCCGCCGTGCTCGGTGGGGCGGTCGCGCTGACTGACGCAGTGGCCAACGGTGCGGTCGTCGCGCCGGGCGACACGGTGGGCGTGCTCACAGGTCCGGTGCGCGCGATCCTGCAGCTGGAGCGCACGGTACTCAACATGCTCTCCCACGCCTCCGGTGTGGCGACGCAGACCGCGGCCTGGGTGTCCGCGGTGGAGGAGACCGCGCCTGAGGACCATTCGGTCGCTGTCCGGGATTCCCGTAAGACCCTGCCGGGGTTGCGTCTGCTGGAGAAGCGGGCCGTGGTCCACGGCGGCGGAGTGCCGCACCGCTACAACCTCTCTGACCAGGCGATGGTCAAGGACAACCATGTCACCGCCGGTGGTGGAGTGGTGGACGCCTACCTGGCCGTGCGTGCCGCGCACCCGGAACTGTGGTGCGAGGTGGAGGTCGACAACCTCGTGCAGCTGCGTGAGGTGCTGGCGCTGAAGCGTCCGCCACAGCAGGTGCTACTGGACAACTTCTCCGTCGTGGACACGGTCGTCGCGGTCGGCATGCGTACGGAGAAGGCGCCGAATGTGCTGCTCGAGTCCTCCGGTGGTCTGACTCTCGACGTGGTCGGAGATTACGCGGCCTCCGGCGTGGACTCCGTCGCCGTCGGTGGGCTGACCCACTCTGTCACTTCCCTGGACATCGGCCTCGACCTGGAGTGACGCGCTTGCCCTCCCCGGTGGAGGCAGGGTGGGGTGGGCTTCAGATCTGCGTCAGGCACAGATTCGGTCATCCGTGGCACGGATATCGCGATTCGTGCCTGACGCAGATGTGCTGCAGCGGGGATGACCGCAGGGATTCTCGCGTAGGCTCATTTCTCATGCCGAAGCAAGGGCTGAATCTGCCCGAGGTCATAGAGAAACATGATGCTGGTCGTGCGGTTGCGTCGCTGCGGAACTACTACTGGTCCAGGTATCCAGGCGACGAGCCATCCGAGCGGAAGAGTTACACGGGTGCCTGATTCGACGAGTTCGATCCATCAGCTACTCGGAGCAGTAAACTGAATGAGTTCACGGCTGACGATCTGGTGTCAGTTGAGCTACTGAGCGTGTATGTGCCGGGTGTGGCGGCTCGCCGCCTGCTCCTAGATCCGGATTTTGGGAAGCAGGTTACCTTTCTCCTGGAACGAATTCCGATCGGTATGCCTCTGTGGGAGGCTCGTGAGCCAGTCGATGGCCAGTGGGCTCCTTGGAAGTCGGAAGAGCTTCTCACCAGTGTGCGGGGCATCGGGGTTACTACTGCATCCAAGCTGATTGCGCGCAAGCGACCGCAGTTGTACCCGGTCATTGACAAGGTGGGTCGGGACCTGGTTCGACCGGCGGATGTGATGAACGGCTGGAAGCTTCGTCGGCACTGTGCATGAGGCGTGTCAGGACAACAGCTTGCATGGGTTCCCCGCCGATGTCCATGATGAAGCCGGGCTTCCGACCGATGTGTCGCTGCTCCGGATCTTCGACGTCCTCGTCTGGATGGAGGGTAGGGCTCAAGCCACTAAAGGTGGTTCTAAATACTCGATCGTCGAGGCAGCTTGCTGGAACGGCCCCAGAATCCAAGGCGGCACGATTCCGAACCTAGGCGGCTTTCAAGAAGTTTACGGTCATCGCTTGACAGCACGCCAAGCTCTCACCTGGTGTTTGTTTCGTAAAAAGTAATGAGCATCTTGCGGCCGTGTCTGCATAGATCGTAGTTGTAGCCGGATGCGGTGGCTCCGGTAGCTCTTCCGTCGAAAGAATTAATCTGGTGGACATTGGTCCTGATCTGGAAGAAATGTTGCCGACCGAGTTTCTCTACAAAGATAGATGCGATCGCGATGGAGGCAATTCTGACATTCTCGAGGGTGCAAGCGGGGGGGGCAGTGGGGCGTGTGGGATCGGTTTCCAAGATTTCTGACTGCAGGATAATGAGTTTTCCGTAGATTTTGCTGGGTGGAGTTCTGTCCCGCTCGCCGAAGGGGAAATATTCGGAAGTAGAGTGACTGAGAACCAAACCGCTGGCAATGATTTTCCCTCGATTTCTTCGGCTTGCTCTGGTGATCTTGGGGCTGTTGCGGATGACGGGCCTGAGTATCTGGAGATGATTATTAGGTATCCGGGAGAATAGAGTTCAATTATGCGCCTGATAGCGATTGTCTTGAGCGTTGGACTGGGGAAGAACGGATTGATTGGCTTCCCGGCACCATTGCTTTGAATTCTGCTGAGAAGATGGGCTTCTGGGCAAGCTGATTGGTTGCGATCCTGGTGGAACCGATCTGGTGGGTGATCGTTATGCTGGTGGGCCTCATGACACTTCTGGTCTGGGCAGCGTTCACTGCCTGCGCGTCGGTCCGTATCGGGGAGGGAAGCATCGACGTCGCTGGTCCGTCCTATCGTCGCAGCATCCCTGTCGACGAGATCGTTGAGGTGTCCTTCCACCGTGAAGACGCCTCGGACCACAGCCTGCTCAACTGGGCGGTCGTCGGGAAGGCGTCCTCACCTGCCGGTGTGCGCCTGAGCCTCGGTGGGATGCTCGCAGCACAGATCCTCACGACGGGTGGGGACAACTGCAAGGTCTTCTTCGCGTCGAGGGGCACCGCGGACGCATGCGTGGCTGCTGTCTCAGCGGTCGGTGGTCACCGTACCCTGGACACATGACTGGATCAGCTGGTGAGAACACCGTCTTCTCGGTGCGTCCGTCGCCGGCGATGAAAGCCATCCCGTTCGCGGTGGTGGCGCCGGCGATCCTGCTGGCGTTTGTGGTCCGGGAACCGGCCGTCCAGCTGATCGTCGTGGTGGTTCTGCTCTTCGTGGTCTGGGCGGCGGTCGGTCCACGGTTGACCGTCAGCGTGGGGAAGGAGACCGTCGACGTGGCCGGCACATTCTACCGGCGCAGCATTTCCGTGGGACAGATCGACTCCGTGACGGTCGCCCCGGATGACGGCATGAACCACGGCCTGCTCAACTGGCCGGTCACCGGAAAGGCGACATCGCCGGACGGCGTCCGTCTGAATCTCGGGGGCAGTGCTGCGCTGCAGATCAGGACGACAGCGTGGGAGCGTTACAACGTCGTCTTCGTGACCAATGCTGACGCACTGGCCTGCCGGGACGCGATCATCACGGTATCGCACATATAACAGGACCAGCGTCATCCCAGCGGTGTGAGGACACCGACCTTCCACCCACCGTCCACCCGGATCAGCTGGTACATGTTGCGCTCGCCGGAGATGAGATCGTCGGGACCGTCGTACCCGAACTCGACCACCACCCAGATGCTGTGGTCGGTCGCGGCAGGCACGGTGATGGTGGTCGAGGCGTCCCTGACACCCTCGTACTGACCGAAAGCCCCGGCGAAGAACTGCTCGGTCTGGGCGGGGTCGGTGACGAGAATGCGCTGGCGTGGAAATTCGATGAGCGCGGGCACGGCGTAGGTGTCGGCCAGTGCGGCGGCATCCCGGTCCAGGAGATGGCGGGTGTAGGTGTCGAAGAACTCTTCGGCGACGGTGGCGGCTTCAGTGGCATCCATGCCGCCATGCTAGTCCCGGGAAGGATATGCCGACGATCGACGGTGAACGGCGACGCGGAACCGGCGAGTTCAGATTCCGGCTCTGGCACCGGGGAGTCTAAGCCCCCATAATTGTGGGTAGTCGCGGAAGCACACCGCTTTCCACTGCTCCCAGGGGTGACCGTGGAGGATGTCAATGTCAACGACCTCATGGCCTTCTTCGTCGAAGTGGTCGCGTTCATCGCCCTTGCGGTGTTCGCCTGGCGTGCCGCACCGACAGGTGTCCGCAGTTGGGTCTGGATGCTCGGGATCCTGATCGTCGCAGGTTCCCTCTGGGCGCTCTTCGTCTCACCGCAGGCGACTTTTGATGTTCCTGTGCTCGCCCTGCTGCTCAAGATCGTGATCCTGGGCGCAGGGGTCCTGGCACTCAGATCCCTCACCTCCCCGGTGTGGGGGATCCTGTTCGGCGTGGTTGTCGCGGTGAACACCGTGCTGATCTACATCGGTCCGTTCGCACGCTAGAGTCCGACGGTAGACTGTCCGCCATGAAGAAGTCCTCCTTCGTCCACCTGCACAACCACACCGAGTACTCCATGCTCGACGGCATGGCGAAGGTGGACCTTCTCGCCCAGGAGGTCTCCCGGCAGGGCATGCCCGCGGTCGGCATGACCGACCACGGCAACATGTTCGGCTCGGACGCCTTCTACCACGCGATGACCGCTGCGGACGTCAAGCCGATCATCGGTATCGAGACCTATATGGCCCCGGACTCGCGCCTGCTCAAGGACCGTATCCGCTGGGGTCAGCCCGAGCAGAGGCGTGACGATGTCGCCGGTGGTGGCTACTACCTCCACCAGACGATGATGGCGGAGAACGCGACCGGTCTGCACAATCTCTTCCGGCTGTCCTCCCTGGCGTCCTACGAGGGTCAGGTCTCGAAGTACCCGCGTATGGACGCCGAGATCGTCGCTGAGCATGCCGAGGGCATCATCGCCACCACCGGATGTCCCTCCGGCGACGTGCAGACCCGGCTGCGCCTCGGCCAGTTCGACAAGGCACTGGAGGCCGCCGCGATGTGGCAGGACATCTACGGCAAGGACAACTACTTCCTCGAACTCATGGACCACGGGCTCGACATCGAGAAGCGCGTCCGCGACGACCTCCTGGAGATCGGAAAGCGTCTCGAACTGCCGCCGCTGGTGACCAACGACTGCCACTACGTGCTGCAGAAGCAGGCCAAACCGCACGAGGTCATGCTCTGCGTCCAGACCGGTGCGACCCTGGAGGAACCGACCCTCGACGAGGGCGGCAAACGCTTCGCCTTCTCCGGTGACGGCTACTACATCAAGCCGGCCGAGATGCTGCGCGAGTACTGGGACCCGATCGTCCCCGACGGCTGCGACAACACCCTGTGGATCGCCGAGCGTGTCCAGGACTACGGCGAGATCTGGGAAGAGCACACCCACGACCGCATGCCGGACTACGACGTCCCCGAGGGCCACACCCCGACCTCCTGGCTCACCAGTGAGGTCCACGACGGCCTCATCGAGCGCTTCAACGGTGGCGAGGTCCCGCAGGAGTACCTCGACCGTGCGAAGTACGAGATCGACGTCATCGACATGAAGGGCTACCCGTCCTACTTCCTCGTCGTCGCCGACCTCATCAAGCACGCGCGCTCCATCGGTATCTCCGTCGGTCCGGGCCGTGGTTCCGCCGCCGGTGCGCTCGTGGCCTACGCCCTGACGATCACCAACATCGACCCCATCGAGCACGGGCTGATGTTCGAGCGCTTCCTCAACCCGGAGCGTCCGTCCGCACCGGATATCGATATCGACTTCGCCGATGACCGGCGCGCCGAGATGATCCGTTACGCCGCCGACAACTGGGGTGAGGACAAGGTCGCGCAGGTCATCACCTTCGGTACGGTGAAAACCAAACAAGCCATCAAGGACGCCTCCCGCGCCCACCACGGACAGCCCGGCTTCCAGATCGCCGACCGCATCACCAAGGCCCTGCCCCCGGCGCAGGCGGCCAAGGACATCCCGCTGTCCGGCATCATGGATCCGGAGCACCCCCGCTACGGCGAGGCCGCGGAGATCCGCACCCTCATCGAGACCGACCCGGTGGTCAAGGAGATCTACGATGACGCCCTCGGCCTGGAGGGCGTGGTGCGCCAGGCCGGCGTCCACGCCTGCGCGGTGATCATGGCGTCCGTCCCGCTCATGGACCACATCCCGATGTGGAAGCGTCCCGCCGACGGCGCGTACATCACCGGTTGGCCCTACCCGGCGTGTGAGGCCATCGGCCTGCTGAAGATGGACTTCCTGGGTCTGCGCAACCTCACCGTCATCGCCGACTGTATCAAGAACATCAAGCGAAACCGCGGCGAGGACTTCGATCTGGAGAACCTCGAGACCGACGACCCGGCGTCCTACGAACTGCTGGCCCGCGGCGATACGCTCGGCATTTTCCAGCTGGACTCCGGCGGTATGCAGGAACTGCTCAAGCGCATGAAGCCCACCGGCTTCAACGATATCGTCGCGTCCCTGGCACTCTACCGCCCGGGACCGATGGGTGTGGGCGCGCACTGGGACTACGCCGACCGCAAGAACGGCCGCAAACCGATCGAGCCGATCCACCCGGAGCTCGCGGAATCCATCAAGGACATCCTGGAGGAGACCTACGGTCTCATCGTGTACCAGGAGCAGATCATGAGGATCTCGCAGAAGGTTGCGAACTACACTGCCGGTGAGGCCGACGGGTTCCGTAAGGCCATGGGTAAGAAGAAGCCCGAGGTGCTGGCCAAGGAGTTCGACAAGTTCTCCGCCGGCATGAAGTCCAACGGCTACTCCGACGAGGCGATCAAGGCACTGTGGGACACGGTCCTGCCGTTCGCGGGCTACGCGTTCAACAAGTCCCACGCCGCCGGCTACGGTCTGGTGAGCTTCTGGACCGCCTACCTCAAGGAGCACTACACCGCCGAGTACATGGCCGCCCTGCTGACCTCGGTGGCGGACAAGAAGGACAAGTCCGCGATCTACCTCGCCGACTGCCGTCACCTCGGTGTGAAGGTGCTGAGTCCGGACGTCAACGAGTCCGCGTACACCTTCCAGTCCGTCGGCGAGGACATCCGTTTCGGCCTCGGTGCTGTGCGTAACGTCGGTGAGGATGTCGTCGAGTCGATCGTCACGGCCCGTGAGGAGAAGGGGAAGTTCACCGACTTCTCCGACTACCTGGACAAGATCGACGCCACCGCCTGCAACAAGCGCGTCACCGATTCGCTGATCAAGGCCGGTGCCTTCGACTCCCTCGGTCATCCGCGCAAGGGTCTCAACCTCATCCACGAGGACGCCGTCGACGCCGTCACCTCCACCAAGAAGGCCGCTGCGAAGGGCCAGTTCGACCTTTTCGCCGGTCTGAGTGAGGAGGAGACCGGGGACGCCTTCAAGGTCGAGGTGCCCGATCAGGAGTGGGACCGCAAGCACGCGCTCACCCTGGAGAAGGAGATGCTGGGGCTCTACGTCTCCGGTCACCCCCTCGACGGTTTCGAGGCCTCGCTCGACGCGCAGATCGATACCCCGTTGACCACCGTCCTCTCCGGCGAACTGCCGGACCGTAAGACGGTGAAGGTCGGCGGCATCATCTCGTCCGTGGACCGTCGCGTCGACAAGAAGGGCAACCCCTGGGCCATCGTCACCATCGAGGACCAGCACTCCGCCCAGGCGGAACTGCTCGTCTTCTCCCGGGTGTACAGCATGGTCGCCCCGATGATCGCCGAGGACAACATCATCCTCGCCCAGGCGGAGGTCAGTATCCGCGATGACCGGATGAGCCTGTTCTGCAATGATCTGCGCCAGGCGGAGCTGACCGTCGGTGCGGGTTCGGGCGTGCCGCTGCGACTGCGGATGCGCATCGACCAGTGTACCCCGGAGAACATCTCCCGGCTCAAGGACGTGCTGCACAACAACCGCGGTGACTCGGACGTCTACCTCACGCTCGCCGACGGTGAGGACGAGCTGCAGTACATGCTGCCTGCAGAGCTCCGCGTCGACCGCACGTCCTCGCTGATGGGTGATCTCAAGGCCTCCACCTGGGCCGGGGTGCTGGGCTAGATGGGGGAGAGGTAGATGGAGGACGCCGCCTACCGGCGTCCTGTCGACGGGGCGACCTGGGACGCCACCCTGGAGATCAGGCGTTCCCGTTTTCTCGCCCTGGCCGCCCGCGTCACCACCGAGGAGGACGCCCGGGCGTTCATCGCGACCGCCCGCTCCGATCATCCGGACGCCAGGCACCACTGCTCGGCCTTCATCCTCCATGTCGACGGCGCGAACCCGGTCGAGCGGTCCAGTGACGACGGTGAGCCCTCCGGTACCGCCGGTCAGCCGATGCTGGAGGTGCTGCGCGGCTCTGACCTGCAGGATGTGGCAGTGGTGGTGGTCCGTTGGTTCGGCGGGGTGAAGCTCGGTACCGGCGGGCTGGTCCGCGCCTACGGGGACGTCACCCGCGAGGTCCTGGACGGGATCACCGTCGTCCGCCGGGAACAGCGGGCACTGTGGGCCCTCTCAGTGTCCCACGCCGACGCCGGACGACTCGAGGCTGACCTGCGCAACCGTGGCATGGACGTCGAGGCGTTCTACGGCGCGGAGGTGACACTCACCCTCACCCTGGACCCGGACGAGGACCCCACCGGAACGGTCGCGGGGCTCACCGGAGGGGCGGTGACGGTGCGGCGTGCCGGAGAAGAGTGGTGCGACGTGCCGGTGGACACCCGGGAGACCCGCACCCGGTAATCTTGTCCCATGAGCCCTGAGAAGTCAGTAGACAAGTACTCCGGCAGTTCCGTCGACCAGCGCAAGCAGGATGTGCGCAAGCACTCCCGGGCCCTGCAGATTGCCGGCGGTGTGGTGGTCGCCGGTGTGGTCATCGGGTTCTTCGAGAGTTTCTTCTTCATCGTCGCCCTGGTTGCACTCGTCGTTGCCGGGGTGAACGCCTGGAAGATCAAGGAGATCGTCAACCACAAGGACCAGTGGTGACCACCAGGATCGATGCCTGGGTCTGGTCCGTCCGCCTGTTCAAGACCCGCTCTGCTGCTGCAGAGGCATGCCGTGCGGGGCATGTGAAGCTCAATGACGCCACGGTGAAGCCCGCCCAGACCGTGGTTGCGGGGGACACGGTGCGGGCGTGGGTGAACCACCGCGAGCACATCTACGAGGTCACGAAGCTCGTGAGTAAGCGGGTCGGGGCACCGGTCGCCCGGACCTGCTACATCGACCATTCTCCGCCACCGCCGTCGAAGGAGCTGCTGGCGTCGATCCCGCAGCGGGACCGGGGTGCGGGGCGTCCGACGAAGAAGGAGCGGCGGGAGACCGACCGGTTGCGCGGACGCGGCTGACAACGGGTCAGAAGGGGATCTCCTCTCCTGCGGCTGGGTGATTGTCGGTGCCCTGATCCGCGATGGTGCGGGCGATGGTGGTGGCGATGCGCCAGGACCACCGTGCGGCCTCATGTTCTTCCCTGGCTTTCACCTTCCTCGCGAGCGCCTGGTCGAAGGTGAGCACCGCTTTCGCCATCGGCCCGGTCGGGACGGTGGTGACGGTGTGCCCGTCATCGATACTGGTGACGCTGGTCGCGCCGTCGGGGTGGCGGGTGTAGTCGAGCAGTCCACGGGTCTTCTCGTTGTGGCACTGCCGGCACAGGCCCTGGAGCAGCTCGGAGTCGGTCCGGGGATCATCGTCGTAGCGGTGGACATGGTCGGCGTCGGCGACGGAGGCAGGGTTCTCACACCCCGGTGAGCGGCAGGTGCCGTCAACGCCGGCGAGCAGTGCCTTCTGGTTGTCCGTGGCGAACCGGCCGTCATGTGCGGAATGGGAGGGAACGGCGAGGTGGGTGACGCGGCGGGCCCACCGGTCCGAGGCGAACTGGTCGAGCCACTGGTTCTCCAGGTGCATCTCACCGGAGTCGATGTTGCGGTAGCAGTTCAGGGTGACCTTGACGTCGCTGATTCCCCCGTGGACCAGTTCGTTGAAGGCGCTGGCACGGGAACAGTCGTGGGCCGCGGCGACTGCGTCGATGATGCGGGTGATGCCGGTGGCCTCGGAGGCAGGAAGAGTGATGTGGAAACAGGTCTGTTCCGGATTTCGCGTGTCCACGGTGAAATCCGTCTGCAGTTCGGGTGGCGGCACATCCTGGGCGTCCGGGTCTACGGGTAGTGCGGTGGGCTGGTGGATCCCGACGATCCGGGTGGCGGCACGGCGCAGGATGACCGGCCCCGGTACAGCCTGTCGGGGACGGGTCGGGGTGAGAAGTTCGGCGATGTCGGCGTCCACCCGCTCCAGGTGGGCACTGTCGACTGCGCAGGTGACGTCGGAGAGGATGCGCAGCAGGTCGAGGGAGAAGACACCGCAGGATACGGCGGCGGAGGTCTGCGGCATCCGGGCAAGCATGGTGCCGATCTCACAGTAGGCACGTGCACGGCCGACGGTCACACCGAGTGCCCGGGCGATGCGGCCGGTGGTGCGCCGGATCTCGTCGGCCCCGTCGGGGGTGCAGCCGGCGGCGATGGTGATGTCCAACAGGTTTGCGGCGGCCTTCGCGGCGGACAGGAGATCGGGGCTGGACTGCGTCGACCAACTGGCCGGCTCTGCCGGGTCGAGACGGTGGTCAGGGGTGGGCCGCTCGATGCTCAGTGAGCCGTCGGGATCACTGAGGCACCGGGTGGTGAGGTTGAGGATTGCGTCATCCCCGACCGCGACATCGGTGATCAGTTTCTCGCACAGAGCATTGAATGCCATGGCGAGTATGGTCTGACGGTGGGTGACGAAGTTGTATTCATGGTGTTCTCCGTGGTGAGAAGGGTGGTGACACCTATGGTACATCACATGAGACAACAACTCACATGTTCGATTATGAAGAACAGGCTACTTACGGTCGGAACCGGTGAGTCGCTGCCAGCGGTTGCCGAGTCGGCCCGGTCGCGAGTCCGGGTTGTCGCCGATGTGGACGGTACGGCGGATGTGGTCGCGGCCGTAGACCATCAGCAGCAGGTCGTCGATGAGGCGGACCTGCCCGGGGGCATAGCCGTAGTCCATGGCGTCCATCAGCCGGGAGACATTCTCGGAGTCGCACAGGGTGGCCAGCTCTCCGATGGTGGTGATGCCGTGGGCGGCCAGCATGTCCACAGCGAAGGCGTAGTAGTCCGCCTTCGAGGTGGGGAAGGTGGTGCCCAGGATCATGGTGAGGACGCCGGGCAGGGTGGTGACGGAGAGCTCGGCGTCCTCCGCGGCATCCACCTCGCTGGAGACGATGTGCTGGATCTCGTCGAACTGGCCGTCCGCGAGTTCGATGAGCCCGGCTGCCAGGGTGAACGCACGGTGGACCTCCACAGGAAGGTCCTCGTCGGGGTTCTTGTAGCGGATGTCATGCTCGAACTCGGCCCAGGCGTGCTGCAGCACGGTGCGCAGCTGGACCTCGACCAGGCGTCCTGCCAGATCTGTGCCGGCGCCCGGACCAGTGGCGCTGGTCAGTTCGGGAAGTCGCTCGGGATCGACCCGGGCGATGATGTGGCGGGAGGCATAGCCGAACGTGCCCTCGGCTTTCGCCTTCTCCGCCTTGTCCACGACATCCTCGACGGCGAAGAGGTTGCGCATCACCCCGACGAGCAGGGGGATCTCCGAGGTGGTGAACACGGTGATACGGATCCCGATGACGTCGTGGGCGGACTCGAAGTCGCGGTAGTCGGGGAAGTCTGGGTTGCGCAGCTTGGTGAGGAAGCTCCGGCGGTCCTTGATCCGCACCGAGACCTGATCATAGGAGATACCGGCGTCGTTGAGCTCTTCAGAGAGGACGCGGCGGATGTCGTCGGTGACCGTGGGATGCTCGGCCAGCCAGACGTCGTAGTGGTGGAGTGCGGAATCATGCGAACTCATGTCACTTACAGTAGGGCACTCTCACTCAGCGTCAGGGCAGGGCCGCATGTGTCGTCGTCGAGCTGCCCCGGAAGCGTGGCGCCGTTGTCGAGGACAAGGAGGCGTCCGGAACCGGTCACCGCGACCTGCGGCGTCTCGGCCAGGACGCGCAGCGTAGGGCGGATGAGCAGGGGATGGGCGATGAGCCCGGCGGCGGGGAAGGGATCGTCGATGACGCCGATCTCCCGGACGCCGTCGGCGAGGCGACGCTGACGCAGCGCGGTGCCGTGGGTGGCGGTCAGGCGGCCGAGGGTGGCGAGCATGGTGAGTGCGGCATCGGCCCAGAGACCGCCGACGGTGGTGTCCCTGCTGACGAGGTCATCGGTGGTCAGCTCGCGGGTGCCCTCGGGACCCGACTGCCGGATTCCGGTGACCAGGCCGGCGCCGAGCGGGATGAGCAGTGGAGTGCCGGTGGCGAAGATGTCGGCCGGGTGATGGTCGTGGGCGGCGTCCGGCAACGGGAGGAGGTGGAGCGTGGTGTCTGTGGAGTTTCTCGGATCCATAGACAGTTAGACTCCTAGAACGGCGCGTCGGTTCCCTTCACCTCGGAAATATCCGGACGCGCGGTTCTGCCGATCTTCTCCAGGAACTCGGCGAAGGTCCACAGCTGGATGTCCTGGCCCTTCTCCTGCAGCTCCCGGGCCCGCTTCTCCTTGGAGGTCACCGAGTCCCAGGTGCCGAGGATGAGCACGGTGGTCTTCTTCGTGACGTTCTTGCCGACGGTGCCGCCGGCCGCGGCGATCATGTCCCACACCTCGCCCTTCCCGTAGGGCTCGAAGTCACCGGTGACGGTGACGTTCTGCCCGAAGACGGG
Source organism: Corynebacterium sp. UD i78 (assembly GCF_056280545.1). Taxonomy (NCBI): domain Bacteria; kingdom Bacillati; phylum Actinomycetota; class Actinomycetes; order Mycobacteriales; family Corynebacteriaceae; genus Corynebacterium; species Corynebacterium sp. UD i78. The sequence continues at coordinate 786,692 of NZ_JBWCED010000001.1, forward strand.
GCCGTCGGCATCCGCGGTCAGATCCGGCTCGGGCAGGGTGTCCGGGGTGGCGACGCGGTTCCAGGATCCCCCGCCCCCCTTGCCGCCCTTGCCGCCCTTGCCGCCCTTGCCGCCCTTTCCGCCCTTCGGTTTGTCGGAGGGCGCCGGTTCCGCGGCCGGCACCTCAGGAAGTTCGAACAGGGACAGGGGAGATTCAGCGGAGGAGGCGTCCCCGTCGTCCGTTCCAGGCCCGTCGACCGGATACCCACCCTGCAGTGCGGTCAGCGCGGCGTTCGCAGCGACGAAGGCGTCCTGCTGGCCGGGGGCGAACGCGACGACGGTGGTCGCACCGTGGGTCGCAGGGTAGCCACGCAGTGGGCGCCCGGAACCGCCCGCCAGCGAGAACTGGATCCAGCCGGGGGAGGTGGCGGTGGGGGCGTGGTGGTACCAGCCGCGCAGGTCGGCCGGGGAGACGTCCAGGGTGGGTGGCAGGAGCGTCTGCCCCATCGGGGTGCGCTCGACGTGGACGCCGGAGCTGTCGACGCTGATCGTGGCGCCGTGGGCGGTGACCGTGGTCATGAATGTACCTCTGTCTCTGCGTCGTGGATCAGTGGGCACCGGCGGACGCTGCCACGCCGTCGAGGATCAGCTCCACCCCGGCGAGGATACGGACCATGGCCTCGGTGTCCGGAGTGGGGACATCGTCGGTGGCGTGCGCGGTCTGCAGCTCCGTGGCGGCACCGAGCAGGTAGCGCACCAGAACCCACGCGGCCAGGCCGGGATCGCTCCCGGGGGCGCCGGATAGTGCGGCGGTCACCGGCTCGACCGGGTTGTGCTCCAGAGTGCCGGTGGCCAGGGCGGCGGAGACGATCTCCGCGCCGTCACGGATCGACAGCAGTCGGTCGAGCAGGGCGGCGGTGGTGTCCAGGGTGCGGGCACGCCAGGTGTCGATCTCGGCATCCTGCGCGGTGTCGGTGACCTCGGTCGGAATGCCGTCGGGAGCGGCGAGGATCTGGTCGGCGACGGCGCCGAGCAGGGCCTGCTTGGACGGGAAGTGCCAGTACAGGGCCCCCGGTGCAACCTCGAGGTTGCGGGCGAGACGACGCATGCTGAGGTCGCCGAGCCCGTACTCGTGGAGGATGTCGAAAGAGGCGGTGAGGATGGTTTCCCGGTTGAGTTGCACGGTCCTCGAGTCTAGCCGGGTTAACGGATCGGGGTGCCGGTCGATGTAACCTCTGACTGAACGGGTCACTGAACCAGTCACTGAACCAGTCACTGAATGAGTCACAGACTGAAGGGATTTCACCGATATGGCTTACGGACGCCGGGGGCGTGCAGCACGCAGGATGCAGGGTGGACGCCCTGCCGCAGTGGCGGGGGTCGTCCTCGCCGGGGCGCTGGTGCTGACCGCCTGTGGTTCCGATGACGGGGATGACGAGGAGACCACCACGTCGGTGTCCACCTCGGCGACCACAGCTGCGCCGGAGTCCGCTGACCCGTCGGCTGACCCGGAGGTGTCGGACAATCCCGGAGACTCTGAGGCAGGCGCCGAGGGCGAGGGTGCACCGGACCCGGAGGCTCCCGCTGACCCGGCGGCTGAGGGCGAAGGCGGGGCCCCGGCGTCCGGAGACGACCAGACCCAGATCTCCGACATAGCGCGCGGCATGTCAGGCGACAAGCTGATGTCCGACAACTACCAGTACATGCTGGACAACTACTGCTCCGCCTTCATCGACCAGCAGGGGGGACGCGAGGCCATCCAGACGACCATCGACGGGCTGCGTGGTGACAACGACCAGCTCCTCAGCGAAACCGACAGCGTCGTCGATGTGACGGATGTCCGTGATGTCCGGGTCGACGGTGATACGGCAACGGCATTCATCGTCGGCACCGTCGGCGGGCAGGACGCCTCCAGCACGCAGAACTACCTGCGTGAGGACGGTGCGTGGAAGATCTGCCCGGTCGCATGACGCGGCCCGTGATCAACAGACAGTGGGGCGAATGGGGACGCGTCGTCGCCGTCGCCCTGGTCGTCTTCGCCGTCGCCGGAGCGGCGTGGGGGCTCTTCCAGCCGGTGACCACCGGTGAAGTGACCGACGATCTCACGGCCGTCTCGGCCCTGTCCGGGGAGGACGCCGCGGTGTCGACGTTCGGAGTCTACGTCATCATCACCGCGGTGCTGGGCGTGGCCCTGGCAGGATGGATGTTCGCCCGCGCCCGCCGGCTGCGCGGGCCGTGGGGCCTGGCTGCCGCCGGCGTCCTCGCGTTCCTGGGTTCGGCGGTCTTCCTGGTGTTCGGCAACTTCGTCACCGGTCATTTCCGGGCGACGGACCTGTCCGGTGACCTTACCGCCGGTCAGCAGGTGACCCTGGTCGCTGACGTGGGAATGGGGTCGGGGCTGCTCGTCGCCCCGGCCTGCGCACTGGTCGTGTACTGGGCGTGTGCCCTGTTCTCCTCGGACGCGGCGTTCGAGCGGGACCGGACCGACTAACCCTGCCGCAGATTGCGCAGGGCGTGGTACCCCTCCCACGCGGCGTTTTCGCCGGTGTCGAAGGAGACATCGGTACCGGGCTCGTCCGGCTCCCCACCCGGCACGCTGAGCAGTTCAGCGTGTGCCAGGTCCAGAGCCCGGTCACATGCCGTGCCGTCCCCCTGGTCCAGGTACAGCTCCGCGGCACTGACCCAGTTCAGCGCCGCACCGGAGTGGTCCCGGGCGTCCCGGAAGTACCGGGCCGCACGCTCGGCGTAGGCGACCGCGAGATCCGGCCGGTCCGCCATCTCCCAGACCGCCGACATGTCCTCGTTCCAGTCCGCGAGATGCCAGGTGAGCATGTCGTCGTCGGTGTCTGCAGCCGGATCCTCCAGCACCCGCAGGGCGCGCTCCATCAGCTCCACGGCACGTGAGGTCTCACCCGAGGAGCACCGCTCTCTGGCAGCTGTGCGCAACACCTGCGCCGCCGGGATCCGCTCACCGCGGTCCAGGTGCAGGGTCGCGGCGCGCTCCAGCAGGGAGACCACCGTCTCCCCGGTCGACGACCCGAGCGTCCCGGCCTCACCGGCCTCCTCTGCCGCCATCGTGGCGATGGACAGGCACGCCAGGGTGCGCTCCGAGTCCGGGGTCAGCGCGGACCAGTCCGCCGTGGACGCCGCCAGCGCGAAGGCCTCGTACGGCAGATCCGCACCGAGTGCAGCCCGGGCACGGACCGCCCGGAGGTTCAGCAGTGCAGGGCTCACCGGTGCACCGTCGAGGGCGTTGCCGTAGCGGCTGGCGAGGTCGTAGGCGGCGTCGTAGTCACCGTCGGCGTTGAGCAGCTGGCAGACCTGCTCCGCGCGGTGCATGCCCTCCAGTGGGGCGCCGAGCGTCAGGGCGAGTTCGGCACAGGCCCGCCAGTGGGTGAGGACTCCGTCGGTGTCCATGTCCTCCGGCGTCTCGCCGACGGTCAGGGACAGGTAGCCCAGCACGTCATGGGCCTCGTAGACCTGGGTCGGGGAGACCGCCGGGTCCAGGGTAGCCAGATGGTCGGTGACCAGGGTCATGGCTTCCGTTGTCCGCCCGTCGGCATGGAGCTGCTGTGCCTCGGTGAGCACCCGGTCGCCCGGCTGCACCGTCGGGGAGGTGAAGCGGGCGCACAGGGCACGGAACTGGCCGCGCTTCGCCGCGTTCTCCGTGGAGGTCGCACAGGTCAGCCCGGCCATCGCGGCGAGGGACAGACACACCCGGACATGCCGGGGAGAGTCCTCGGTCAGGCCCGCACCGATATCGGTCAGTCGGGCGGCCAGCTCCGTGAGCAGGGCGGGGGTCGGGGCGAGTCCACAGGTCAGCACCGCGTCATCGCACTCGACGACCATCGCCACCAGGCACAGGGAGGACAGGGCCAGGACCGCTGAGGGGGTGTCCCCGGCGTCCTCGGCGAGGGTGCGCCAGGCACGGACCTCGGCGACGGTGTCGTCGTGCAGTTCCATCCGGTCGGCCGCGGCCGCGCGCAGCACGTGGAACTCGGTGCGTTCGGTCGTCGGGAGATCACCGGGCAGGTCAGCGGGGTCGGCGAGCCAGAACCGGGTACCGAACTCACTGGTCAGCCGCCAGCTCGTCGCGTGGTCGCCGGCCCGTGCCGCCGCCACGGACGCCTGCAGGAGTGCCACCAGCTCCCCGGTCTGTTCCCGGCTCTGTCCCTCGTCCGCCATCCTGCTCAAGACCCTCCGTCCCGTCGACTGTGTGCACTACGTCTAGAATCTGCAGACGATACCCGACCATCACCTGAGGAGACGATCCCAGCTCATGCTTTCGCGTCTGGATCTGAGGGGAAAGACCCCCTCGACCGCCGAACTCCGCCGCATCCTGCCCCGCGGAGGAGTCGACATCGACCATGTGCTCCCGGCCGTGACCCCCGTGGTCGAGGCCGTCCGTGACCGCGGTGCCGCCGCGGCCCTGGAGTACGGCGAGAGCTTCGATCATGTGCGTCCCTCCGACGTCCGCGTTCCGGCGGAGGTCATCGCCGAGGCGACCGAGAACCTCGACCCGAAGATCACCGATGCGCTGACCGAGGCCATCTCCCGGGTGCGCGCCTTCCACGCGTCCCAGGTGCCTGCCGACGCCACTCTCGAGATCGCTCCCGGCGGCCTCGTCGGCGAGCGCTGGATACCGGTCAACCGGGTCGGCCTGTACGTGCCCGGCGGCAAGGCGGTCTACCCGTCCTCGGTGATCATGAACGTCGTCCCGGCCCAGGAGGCCGGCGTCGGTTCGCTGGTCGTCTGTTCCCCGCCGCAGGCCGACTGCGGCGGCTGGCCGCACCCGACCGTGCTGGCCGCGTGCTCGCTGCTCGGTGTCGAGGAGATCTGGGCCGTCGGCGGTGGCCAGGCCATCGCCCTGATGGCCTACGGCGATGATGACGAGGACCTGGAGCCGGTCGACCTCATCACCGGCCCGGGCAATATCTTCGTCACCGCCGCCAAGCGGCTGTGCCGCTCCGTGGTGGGCATCGACGCCGAGGCCGGCCCGACCGAGATCGCCGTGCTCGCCGACGGGACCGCCGACCCGGTCGCCGTCGCCTACGACCTCATCAGCCAGGCCGAGCACGACCCGATGGCCGCCTCCGTGCTCATCACCGACTCGGTCGAGCTCGCCGACGCCGTCGACCGCGAGGTCGCTGAGCGCTACCAGGTCACCCTCAACCACGACCGCGTCAACGAGGCACTCACCGGCATGCAGTCCGGCATCATCCTCACCGACAGTCCCGACGAGTCGGTGCGGGTGGCGGACGCCTACGCCGCCGAACACCTGGAGGTCCAGACCGAGGACGCCGAGGGCGTCGCCGCCCGGATCACCAACGCCGGTGCGATCTTCATCGGTCCGTACTCCCCGGTCCCGCTGGGTGACTACGCCGCCGGGTCGAACCACGTCCTGCCGACCTCCGGCACCGCCCGGCACTCCTCGGGCCTGTCGACCCATACCTTCCTCAAGCACGTCGACGTCATCAACTACGACCGCACCGCACTCAAGGAGGTCGCGGACACGGTCGTCACCCTGGCCGACGCCGAGCGTCTGCCCGCCCACGGAGAGGCCGTCAAGGCCCGCTTCGAGAACCCGGAAATCTGAGAGTCATGACTGATCTGAATGATCTCCCGCTGCGCGCTGAACTGCGCGGCAAGTCCGCCTACGGTGCCCCGCAGCTCACCGTCACCAACCAGCTCAACACCAACGAGAATCCCTACGCGCCCTCTGCGGGACTCGTCGAGGATCTCGTCACCGAAGTGCGCCGCCTGGCCACCACGCTGAACCGCTACCCCGAGCGGGACGCCGTCGAACTGCGCGACGGACTCGCCGCCTATGTCTCGCGCCAGACCCACGTCGAGGTCACCCGCGACCAGGTCTGGGCCGCCAACGGCTCCAACGAGGTCCTCCAGCAGCTGCTGCAGGCCTTCGGCGGACCGGGACGCAGCGTCATGGGCTTCACCCCGAGCTACTCGATGCACCCGATCCTCGCTTCCGGCACTCAGACGGAGTTCATCGACGTGCCGCGCACCGGCGAGAACTTCGACATCGACATCGACAAGGCACTGACACGGATCGCGGAAAAGAAGCCGGACATCGTCTTCGTCACGACCCCGAACAACCCCACCGGCGGGATCACCCCGGTGGCCGACCTGCGCCGCATCATTGAGGCGGAGCGGGCGGCCGGCGGCATCGTCATCGTCGACGAGGCCTACGCCGAGTTCTCCGACGAGGCCAGCGCCACCACGCTACTCGCCGACTACCCGACGACTCTCGTCGTCTCCCGCACCATGTCCAAGGCCTTCGACTTCGCGGGAGGGCGCCTCGGGTACTTCGTCGCCGCCCCGGCCTTCATCGAGGCCGTCATGCTGGTACGCCTGCCGTACCACCTGTCGACCCTGTCCCAGGCCGCGGCGACTGTCGCACTGCGTCACGCCGACGAGACCCTCGCCACCGTGGCTAAGCTGCGGGAAGAGAGGATCCGCGTCGTCGCTGCCCTGTCCGACCTGGGCTACAAGGTCGTGCCGAGCGAGTCGAACTTCGTCTTCTTCGCCGTCCCAGACAACGCCGACGCCCACGAACTGTGGACAAGGTTCCTCGACCTCGACGTCCTCATCCGCGATGTCGGCGTCGCCGGCCACCTGCGCATGACCGTGGGACTGCCGCAGGAGAATGACGCCTTCCTCGCCGCCGCCGACAAGATCATCGGAGAATACAAGTGACCACACCACGCACCGACCGTATCGCCCGCATCGAGCGTGCCACGAAGGAATCCTCCATCACCGTCGAGATCAACCTCGACGGCACCGGGAAGACCGACATCGACACGAAGCTGCCCTTCTTCGACCACATGCTCACCGCCTTCGCTGCGCACGGCAGCTTCGACCTCGTCGTCCACGCCGACGGCGACATCGAGGTGGACGCCCACCACACCGTCGAGGACACCGCCATCGTCCTCGGTCAGGCCTTCGCCCGGGCTCTCGGCGACAAGAAGGGCATCCGTCGCTTCGCTGACTCCTACATCCCCATGGACGAGACGCTGGCCCAGGCCGTCGTCGACGTCTCGGGGCGACCCTACTACGTCGGCACCGGTGAGCCGGAGACCATGCTGACCACGGTCATCGGCGGCCACTACGCTACCGTGATCAACCAGCACTTCTTCGAGACCCTGGCCTTCAACGCCCGGATCGCCCTGCATGTGCGCTGCCTCTACGGCCGCGACCCGCACCACATCACCGAGGCGGAGTTCAAGGCGGTGGCCCGTGCGCTGCGTGCCGCCACCGAGTCCGATCCGCGGGTGACGGGGGTGCCGTCCACCAAGGGTACTCTGTGATTGACGTTCTCCAGGTCAAGGGCCTGCCCCTGACCCTGCTCAGTGTCTTCTGTGCCTTCCTCGGGTGGTCGCTGCTGCTGCCGGTCATCCCGGTGGCGATGCTCGACGACGGGTACGGTGACGCGCTCGCCGGCCTGTCCACCGGTGTCTTCATGGCGGCCACCGTCATCACCCAGTTCTTCGTCCCGCGCCTGCTGCGCTCGGTCGGCTACGTGCCGGTGATGATCGCCGCAGCAGTGCTGCTCGGCGTGCCCTCCGCGTTCTACCTCATCGACGGTGGGGCCTGGTTCGTCCTGCTGGTCTCCGCAGTGCGCGGCATCGGCTTCGGCGCGGTCACCGTGGCCCAGTCCGCCCTGCTCGCAGAACTCGTGCCGGCCCGGCAGCTCGGCCGGGCGAACGCCTTCTTCGGTGCGGCGATCGGTGTCGGCGAGATTCTCGGATTCAGTATCGGGCTCAGTCTGTACACCCACGCCGGCGACAGTGTCTTCCTCGTCGCCGTGGTCTGTGGTGTGGTCGGCGCGCTCGGTGCCCTCGGCGTCCCGCCGCTGCGCGCTGAACCGAAAGCTCCGAAGGAACCGGAGCAGGTGCAGCAGGCCGTCAACCACGCCCCACTGTGGAAGCTCGCCCTGGTGCCGGTCGTGGGGCTGTGCGCCGGTGCGATGGGCTTCGGTGCCCTGTCCTCGTTCACCGCTCCCGCGGTCGACGGCATCGATCCGACGGCCGCTGCGACCGTGGCGGGGTTCGCACTGGCGGTCACCGGTGCCGCCCAGATCCTCGGCCGCGTCATCTCCGGCTGGTGGGCCGACCGGACCAGGGAGCCCGGTCGGCTCGTCGTCTGGGCGTCCCTGTGCGCTGTCGGAGGAATGCTCGCCATGGCGTCCGTCATCTACTCCGCCCCCTCCGGGGCGGCCCTGGTGGCAGGGGCGCTCGGTTCCGCGGCCCTGTTCGGCCTCGGCTTCGGTGGTGTCCAGTCCGAGACCCTGCTGATGATGTTCGCCCGGATGCCGAAGGAGCGGCTCTCCGAGGCGTCCGCCACCTGGAACATGTCCTTCGACTCGGGGACCGGCGCCGGGTCCGCCGTACTCGGCGTCGTGGCGTCCTCCGGCGGCTACGGCGGGGTGTTCCTCGCCGGAGCGGGGCTGGTCGGCGTCGGTTCGGCAACGCTGGCGGGGGACCGGTGGCTGGGGCGCCACCGGGTCGTCGAGCACGGGAACATCCGTACCCGGCTGCGGCGCCTCACCTCAGACTCCACAACAGGACGCCGCCCGAGTGCCTGACGGGTCTGCGCGCTAGAATCTGCGGTCATGGCAACTCCTCGCGTCGCACTGCTCGACTACGGTTCCGGCAACCTCCGATCCGCCCAGCGTGCGCTGGAGCATGTGGGGGCGGAGGTGACCGTCACCGCCGACCCGGACACGGTACTGAACGCGGACGGGCTGCTGGTCCCCGGCGTCGGAAACTTCGGTGCCTGCATGACCGGTCTGCGTGCCGTCCACGGCGACCGGATGATCGACATCCGACTGTCGGGAGGACGCCCCGTCTTCGGTATCTGTGTCGGCATGCAGATCCTCTTCGACTACGGCGTGGAAGGATCCGACGGTGACGGCCCCGGCACCGAAGGCTGTGGCCAGTGGCCCGGGTCGGTGACGAAGCTCGAGTCCTCCGTACTGCCGCACATGGGGTGGAACACCCTCGAGGCGGCGGACGGTACCGAACTGTTCGCCGGGGCTGACCCGGCCGAGCGGTACTACTTCGTGCACTCCTACGCCGCCCGTGCCTGGGAAATGGTCACCGACGGTCACACCGAGGCGCCGAAGGTCACCTGGGCGCAGCACGAGGACTGCCGGTTCGTTGCCGCGGTGGAGAACGGTCCGCTGTGGGCGACCCAGTTCCACCCGGAGAAGTCCGGTGATGCCGGGGCGCAACTGCTGCGCAACTGGCTCGCCACCCTGTGACGCCACCACTGGCACCACGACAAACCACACTGTGAGATAATTGATCTCACGATACGGCTGAGGCCGTCCACCTGCGCGATAGGATGTTCACATGACTCTCACCCTGCTCCCCGCCGTCGACGTCCGTGACGGTCAGGCCGTCCGCCTTGTCCAGGGAGCCTCCGGTTCCGAGACCAGTTACGGTTCCCCGCTGGACGCCGCACTGGCCTGGCAGAACGCCGGAGCAGAGTGGGTCCATCTCGTCGACCTGGACGCCGCCTTCGGGACCGGCTCCAACTTCGAGCAGCTCAACGAGGTCATCAGTCAGCTCGACGTCAACGTCGAACTCTCCGGCGGTATCCGTGACGACGAGTCCCTGGTCCGTGCCCTGTCCACCGGTTGCCGCCGGGTGAACATCGGCACCGCCGCGCTGGAGGACCCGGACTGGTGCGAGCGCATCATCGGCGAGTACGGCGACCGCGTGGCCATCGGCCTCGACACCCGCCAGATCGACGGCGAGTGGCGGCTGCGCGGCCGTGGCTGGGTTTCCGACGGCGGCGACCTGTGGGAGGTTCTCGAGCGCCTCGACGCCCAGGGCTGCTCCCGCTTCGTGGTCACCGACGTCTCCCGCGACGGCATGCTCTCCGGCCCGAACATCGACCTGCTGCGTGAAGTCGCCGCCGCGACCTCCGCCCCGGTCGTCGCCTCCGGCGGTATCTCCAGTCTTGACGACATCGCAGCCCTGGCCGACGCCGTTTCCGACGGGGTGGATTCCGCCATCGTCGGCAAGGCTCTCTACGCCGGCAAGTTCACCCTCGAACAGGCTCTCGCGGTGGCCCGCGGTGAAGCCGTCCCCACAGACGCACAGGAGTGACACCATGACAGACTCACCGACCGGCCCGGACGAGGGCCAGTTGTCCACCGGTGCCGACCGGGTCCCGGAGATCCGTGACGTCAACCTCGTCGACGACGAGATCGACACCCGTGCCCTCCTCGCGATCGCCGAAGCCGCCGTCGACGAGGCCGAGGCCACCTTCACCGCCGCCGTCGGCGCTGACCCGGCGGTGATGAAGAGCCCCGGTGACTTCGCCACCGAGGCAGACCTCTCCGTCGAACGCCAGCTGCGTACCCTGCTGACCCGCTACACCGGCCTGCCGGTTCACGGCGAGGAGTACGGAGTCGTCCGTCCCGGCGAGCAGGTCGAGGTCAACCCCAATGACGAGTACGCCGACGAGTTCGACGGTCCGCAGAGCAAGCCGCCGAAGGGCCCGTCGAACCCCGGCCTCCACGAACTGCCGGAGACCTGCTGGGTCGTCGATCCGATCGACGGCACCGCGAACTACGCCGTCGGCAACCCGTTCTGCTGCATCCTCGTCGCCCTCGTCCACAAGGGCGAGGCCGTCGTCGCCGTGTGCGAGATGCCGCTGCTCGGCCGCCGGATCACCGCCCGCAAGGGCCACGGCCTGTTCGTCGACGGCCACCCCGCCCGTCAGATGCCGCCGTCGGATCCGGCGATCACCCAGATCGGCTTCGGCTCGATCCTTTCCCAGCGCCGCGGCAACCTGCCGGTGTCCTACCGGCAGGACATGCTCAACGCCATCGGCCGGACCTACCCGCGCATGCGCGTCTCCGGCTCCTGCGGTATCGACCTGGCTTTCACCGCCGCCGGCGTCTTCGGCGGCACCGTGACCTTCAGCCCCAACCTGTGGGACAACTGCGCCGGCATCCTCATGATCCGTGAGAACGGGGGAGTGGTCACCGACTTCGCCGGCAACCGCTGGGTCCCCGGCGTCTCCGGCATCGTCGCCGGTGAGCCCGAGGTGCATGCCAACCTGATCCGGCACATCCAGTCGGTGCCGATCGGCACCGCCGCACGCAACGCCCAGGACGTCAAGGACCGTGGAGGTATCCGATGAGTGTCGCTGTCCGTGTCATCCCCTGCCTCGACGTCGACAACGGCCGCGTCGTCAAGGGGGTCAACTTCGAGAATCTGCGGGACGCCGGTGACCCTGTCGAACTGGCCGCGCGCTACGACGCCGAAGGCGCCGACGAACTGACCTTCCTCGACGTCTCGGCGTCCAAGGACGGCCGCGGCACCATGCTCGACGTGGTCCGCCGCACCGCCGACCAGGTCTTCATACCGCTCACCGTCGGTGGCGGCGTCCGCTCCGAGGACGATGTCGATCAGCTGCTGCGCGCCGGTGCCGACAAGGTCTCGGTGAACACCTCCGCCATCCACCGTCCCGAACTGCTCCGCGAACTCTCCGGCCGCTTCGGTGCCCAGTGCATCGTGCTGTCCGTCGACGCCCGCCGCGTCCCCGAGGGAGGCGAACCCCAACCCTCCGGTTTCGAGGTCACCACCCACGGCGGTACCCGCTCCGCCGGACTCGACGCCATCGGGTGGGCCCGCACCGGTGAGGAGCTCGGGGTCGGCGAGATCCTGCTGAACTCCATGGACGGCGACGGCACCCGTGACGGCTTCGACCTGGAGCTCATCAGGGCGGTCCGTGAGGTCGTCTCCATTCCGGTCATCGCCTCCGGCGGTGCCGGGAAGGCCGCCGACTTCCCGCCCGCTGTCGAGGCCGGGGCGGACGCTGTGCTCGCGGCGTCCATCTTCCACTTCGGCGACGTCTCCATCGGCGAGGTCAAGGACGCCATGGCGGACGCCAGGATCGAGGTCCGGCGATGAGTGAGACACGCAGTGATCCCGCGTCCTTCGATCTCGATCCGGCCATCGCCGGGCGTCTGAAGCGCAATGAGGCCGGCCTGGTACCGGCCGTCGTCCAGGAGAACGCCACCGGCGACGTACTCATGCTCGCCTGGATGGACGACCACGCCCTCGCCCACACCATCACCACCCGTAAGGGTACCTACTGGTCCCGGTCACGGAACGAATACTGGGTCAAGGGGGAGACTTCCGGACACACCCAGTACGTCCACGAGGTCCGCCTCGACTGCGACGGGGACACGCTCCTGGTGAAGGTCGACCAGACCGGTGGCGCCTGCCACACCGGGGACCACACCTGTTTCGACGCCGACCGTCTGGCCTAGGATCATCCGTGATGACTACTGCTGAGTCCGACCCGTACCAGATCACGTCGCTGGAGACCTTCCGCCGCCTGGGCGCTCGTCACCGCGTCGTCCCCGTCGTCAAGAAGGTCCTCGCCGACGGGGAGAGCGCACTGAGCGCCTACACCAAACTGGCCGCCGACCGACCGGGCACCTTCCTGTTCGAGTCCGCGGCCCCCGGCCAGTCCTGGTCCCGCCACTCCTTCATCGGCACCGGGGCACGCTGCGCCCTTGTCGCCCGTGACGGTGAGGCGCACTGGACCGGTGCCGCGCCGTCCGATCTCGTCGACGGACCGACCGACCCGATCGAGGCGGTGCGTCACGCACTGGAGGTGCTGCACACCGAGCCGCTGCCCGGACTGCCGACGCTGAGCTCCGGCCTGGTCGGGTACATGGGCCATGACATGGTCCGCTATATCGAGGACCTGCCGGACACCTGCGACAACGACCTGCAGGTACCGGACATGGTGCAGATGCTGGTGGACAATGTGGCCGTGGTCGACCACCACGAAGGCACCGTCTGGCTCATCGCCAACGTGGTGAACTGGGACGGTTCCGACGAGCGGATCGACGAGGCATACGCAGGCGCCGTCGAGCGCATCGACGAGATGGAACGGCGTCTGGCCACTCCGTCCACACTGCCGGCCGTGACCTTCTCCACCCCGGCTCCGGAGCCCAGGCGTCAGCGCGCCAAGGAGGAACACCTCCGGCGCATCGGTCTGTGCAAAGAGCATATCCGCGCCGGTGACGCTTTCCAGATCGTGCTCTCGCAGCGCTTCGAGATGGACACTCAGGTCCCCGGCACCGACATCTACCGGATGCTGCGTGTCGCCAACCCCAGCCCCTACATGTTCCTGGTCAACGTCCCCTCCGACGACTTCTCCGGGACTGCTTTCCAGATCATCGGTTCCTCGCCGGAGTCCCTGGTCCAGGTCGAGGACGGCCGGGTGACGACGTTCCCGATCGCCGGCTCGCGTCCTCGTGGCGGGACCTTCGAGGAGGATGACCTGCTCGAGAAGGAGCTGCTCGCCGACGAGAAGGAGAACTCCGAGCACCTCATGCTCGTCGACCTGGGACGCAACGACCTCGGCCGGGTGTGTGAGCCCGGTACCGTCGCCGTCCACGACTTCCGCCACGTCGAGAAGTACTCGGCGATCATGCACCTGGTCTCCGGTGTCTCCGGGCGCCTCGCCGAGGGGAAGACCGCCCTTGACGCCTTCGCCGCGACCTTCCCGGCAGGGACGTTGTCCGGCGCGCCGAAGCCCTCTGCGCTGGCGATCATCGACGAACTGGAGGACACCCGGCGTGGAGTCTACGGTGGCACCGTGGGCTACTTCGACTTCTCCGGCAACACCGACCAGGCCATCGCCATCCGTACCGGCCTCTACAAGGACGGCACCGTCTTCGTCCAGGCCGGTGGCGGTATCGTCGCGGATTCGGACCCGGAGGCCGAGGACACCGAGACCCGGAACAAGGCCCTGGCGGTGTTGCGTGCGGTTGCCGCGGCCGAGACCGTCCGACCGGTGGGGGTGGATCGATGACCCCCGCGAAGGACGCCGTGAAGAAGCGGCTCAACGGACGCAACCTCGCCCTGTCCCTCACCGTGCTCAGCGCGGCGGGTCTGTGGGGCACCGGCCAGATGACCTGGCTGACGGCGTCCGTCGTCGACGACAAGACCGGTGAATCCACCGAGCAGATCATCGGCCGGGTGTGGGACGCCGCAGGCACCCCGCTGGCGCTGGCAATGCTCGCCGCGATGATCCTCTCGTTCGCGCTGGCGCCGATGGCGCGCCGCGTCCTCGGCGGGATCAGCGCTGCGCTGGCCGCGATCGCCGGATTCGCCGCGGTGATGCTGCTCGGCGGTGACCCGGACCTGGACCGTGCCCAGCAGCTGCTCACCACCGGTGCCGCGACGCAGAAGTCGACCGACCCGGTGCAGATCTCGGACTGGGCGACGGTCACCGACGCCTCCGTCCACACCTTCCCGGTGGTGCTGGCACTGCTGGCCGCGGCGTGCGGCGTGGTGGGCGGCGTCCTGCTGGCGATGAAGCCGGGGGAGGCCCGGCAGGGTCACAGCCGTTACGAGACCCCGGAGGCACGTCGCGAGGGCGTCGTCGAGGATCTCAACGAGGAACCCGGCTCCGGACGCGTCCTGTGGGACGCGCTCGACGCGGGAGTGGACCCGACGGACCGTGACGAGGCCGGCAAGCGGCCCGATTGAGCGGCCTGATTGAGTGGCGGGCGTCACGGGCGGTTACCATTACGCCATGACTGTGCTCGACGAGATCATCGCCGGTGTCCTGGCGGACACCGCCCGCCGCGAGGCTGAGGTCCCTCTCTCCGACATCAAGGCCCGTGCCCTGGACGCCCCTGCGCCCCTGGACGCCCTCGCCGCCCTCTCCGCTCCCTCTGTCAGCGTCATTGCCGAGGTCAAGCGTGCAAGCCCCTCGAAGGGGCACCTGGCGGAGATTCCGGAGCCGGAGGTACTGGCCAAGGCCTACGAGACCAACGGAGCCGCTGTGATCAGCTGCCTCACCGAGGAGCGACGCTTCCACGGCTCCCTGGCCGACTTCGACAAGGTCCGGGCAAACGTGGACATCCCCCTGCTGCGCAAGGACTTCACCACCACCCCGTACCAGATCCATGAGGCCCGGGCACACGGTGCGGACGTCATCCTGCTCATCGTCGCCGCCCTCGAGCAGGACCAGCTCGCCGCCCTGCTGGACCGCACCGAATCCCTGGGCATGACCGCACTGGTCGAGGTCCACACCGTGGAAGAGGCGGAGCGGGCCGTCGCCGTGGGTGCGAAAGTCATCGGCGTCAACGCCCGGAACCTCAAGACCCTCGAGGTCGACACGACCGTGTTCAGCAGGATCGCCCCGGTCATCCCCGAGGGGATCGTGAAGGTCGCCGAGTCCGGCGTGAAGTCCAAGACCGATCTGCAGGCCTACGCCGCGGGCGGGGCGGACGCCATCCTCGTCGGCGAAGGTCTGGTCACCGCGCCGAACCCGGGCCAGGCCTGCCGCTCACTGGTGGCCGCCGGACAGCACCCCGCCTTCCCGCGCGCCTGACGGTAGGCACGTGGGTGACGCAGGGTACAGTCGGACCCCGTGAGCACTCCCAGTACTGAATCCGCGAATAGCCCCCTGGGTCTCCCGACAGCCGGTGAGGTCATCGCGACCCCCACCGCCCACGACGCCGACGAGCGCGGCCACTGGGGGGACTACGGCGGACGCTACATCCCAGAGGCCCTCATGGCCGTCGTCACCGAGATCGAGGACGCCTGGGGCAAGGCCCGGGTCGACCCGACCTTCCTCGAGGCCCTCGACGACCTGCACCGGAACTACACCGGCCGTCCGTCTCCGCTGTACTACGGCCCGAACTTCTCGAAGGCCGTCGGTGCGAAGGTCTACTTCAAGCGCGAGGATCTGAACCACACCGGCTCGCACAAGATCAACAACGTGCTGGGCCAGGTCCTGCTCGCCAAGCGGATGGGCAAGGACAACGTCATTGCCGAGACCGGCGCCGGCCAGCACGGTGTCGCGACCGCCACCGCGTGTGCCCTGCTCGGGCTGAACTGCCGGATCTACATGGGTGAGGTCGACGCGAAGCGTCAGGCACTCAACATCGCCCGGATGCGTCTGCTCGGCGCGGAGGTCATCGAGGTCACCGTCGGTTCCGCGACACTGAAGGACGCGATCAACGAGGCCATGCGCTACTGGGTCTCCCACGCCGAGGACACCTACTACGCTTTCGGTACCGCCGCCGGTCCGCACCCCTTCCCGGAGATGGTCCGGGACCTGCAGCGCGTCATCGGTGTCGAGGCCCGCGAGCAGATCCTCGCCGCCGAGGGACGCCTGCCGGACGCCGTGCTGGCCTGCGTCGGTGGCGGCTCGAACGCCATCGGCCTGTTCCACCGCTTCATCGACGATGAGTCTGTCGCACTGCTCGGCGCCGAGGCCGGCGGCGACGGTGTGGAGACCGGTCGCCACGCCGCCCCCATCACCGTCGGGTCCGAGGGGGTCTTCCAGGGCTCCTTCGCCGCCCTGATGCAGAACGAGGACGGCCAGATCATCGAGTCCCACTCGATCTCCGCCGGACTGGACTACCCGGGCGTCGGCCCGGAGCACTCCTACCTCTCCCACATCGGTCGGGCGGAGTACCTGCCGATCACCGACACCGAGACCATGGAAGCATTCCGACTGCTGACCCGCACCGAAGGCATCATCCCGGCGATCGAGTCCGCGCACGCCGTCGCGCTGGCGGTGAAGGCGGCCGCCGAGTACTCCGACGGTACCCGCACCCCCGCCGACGGTAAGGAGCCGGTGTTCATCGTCAACGTCTCCGGCCGTGGCGACAAGGACGTCGACACCGCCGCGAAGTGGTTCAACATGCATCCTGACGAGAACGGCACCGAGGAGAACAACTGATGAGCGCCCTGTCCGACATCTTCACCTCGGCGCGCGCCGAGGGTCGTGCCGCCTTCGTCGGCTACCTTCCCGCCGGTTACCCCACGGTGGACGCCTCGCTGGACAACGTGACGACCCTGTCCCGTTACGCGGACCTCGTCGAAGTGGGAATCCCGTTCAGTGACCCGATGATGGACGGTCCGACGATCCAGGCCGCCGGTACCGAGGCACTGTCCAACGGCTTCCGCGTCCGCGACACCTTCCGTGTGATCGACGCGGTCGTCGCCGCCGGCGGCAACGCCGTGATCATGAGCTACTGGAACCCGATCCTCCAGTACGGCCCGGAGAAGTTCGCCGAGGAGCTCGCCGCCGCCGGTGGACTCGGCTCGATCATCCCGGACCTGCTGCCGGAGGAGTCGGAGCGCTGGAACGCCGCCTGTGCGGCCAACGGCCTCGACAATGTCTACCTCGTGGCTCCCTCGACCACTCCGGAGCGTCTCGACATGACCGTGCGCGCCGGTGGCGGGTTCATCTACGCTCAGTCGCACATGGGCGTCACCGGTGCCCAGGAGGACGTCTCCACCGACGCCCGTGGCGTGGTGGACCGGGTCCGCTCGGCCACCGACCTGCCGGTGGCTGTGGGCCTCGGTGTGAAGAACGGTGACCAGGCGGCCGCCATCGCCGACTACGCCGACGGCGTCATCGTCGGTTCCGCACTGATCACCGCCGCAGGGCAGGGGACCGAGGTGCTCGACGCCCTCGCTGCTGACCTGTACGACGGCGTCCGGCGGTGACATCGATGACCGTCACGAACCTGGCAGCCATCCCGTCTCCGCCCCAGGGCGTCTGGCACCTCGGTCCGATCACCCTGCGGGCCTACGCCCTGTGCATCCTTGTCGGCATCATCGTCGCCGTGTGGTGGACGGTGCGTCGCTATGTCGCCCGTGGTGGTGACGGGAACACCGTCATCGACTGTGCGATCGCCGCAGTTCCGGCCGGCATCATCGGTGGTCGCGTCTACCACGTCATCACCGATCACGACAAGTACTTCGGTGAGGGGAAGGAGTGGACGGACGCCCTCAACATCACCAACGGTGGCCTCGGTATCTGGGGCGCGGTCGTCTTCGGCGGCCTGGCCGTGTGGGGGGTGTTGCGGTACAAGAAGCTGCCGTTGGCGCCCTTCGCGGACGCCGTCGCCCCGCCGATCCTGCTGGCCCAGGCCATCGGCCGACTGGGTAACTGGTTCAATCAGGAGCTCTACGGCGGGGAGTCCGACGCCCCCTGGGCGCTGGAGATCTACCGACGGGTCGACGAGAACGGCAACATCAGCAACATGGACGGCGTCTCCGACGGCTTCGTGCTGCAGACCGTCCAGCCGACCTTCCTCTATGAGCTGGTGTGGAACCTGCTCGTCGTCGCCCTGCTGGTCTGGGCCGACCGCCGGTTCCGGCTCGGCGGTGGCCGGGTGTTCATGCTCTACGTCGCCGGCTACACCTTCGGCCGGTTCTTCATCGAGCTGCTGCGCACCGATGAGGCGACCACCGTCTTCGGTGACGTGCGCATCAACTCGGTGACCTCCGCCGTGGTCTTCGTCTGCGCGGTGGCGCTGTTCATCGCCACCCGGAAGCGGACCCGGGAGGCCCCTGCAGAGGTCAATGCCGGGCGTCCGGTGGGGGAGCCGGAGGAGGACGCTGAAGGGAGCCTGGAAGAACAGGCACAGGACGGTACTGAGGCCGCCCCTCAGTAGCGTCCACCAGGGCGCAGGGCTATCCTCGGGAACCGTGAGTAGACGAACCAAGATCGTATGCACCCTCGGCCCCGCGGTGGCCTCCCAGGACAGGATCCGGGAGCTCGTGGACGCCGGGATGAACGTGGCCCGCCTGAACTTCTCCCACGGCGAGCACGCGGACCACCAACAGAACTACGAGTGGGTGCGGGCGGCCTCCGAGGCCACCGGCAAGCCGGTCGGCGTCCTCGCTGACCTGCAGGGACCGAAGATCCGGCTCGGCCGGTTCGTCGAGGAGAAGACCTACTGGGCCGACGGGGAGGAGATCCGCATCACCGTCGACGACGTGCCCGGTACCCATGACCGCGTCTCGACGACCTACAAGCAGCTCGCGCGGGACGCCAAGCCCGGCGACCGCCTGCTCGTCGACGACGGCAAGGTCGGCCTGGTCTGCAAGTCCGTCGAAGGCAATGACGTGATCTGCGAGGTGACCGAGGGTGGCCCGGTCTCCAACAACAAGGGTGTCTCCCTGCCCGGCATGGACATCTCCGTGCCTGCCCTGTCCGAGAAGGACATCGACGACCTGCGATTCGCCCTGAAAATGGGTGCCGATGTCATCGCCCTGTCCTTCGTCCGGTCCCCGGCCGACGTCGAGCTCGTCCACGAGATCATGGACGAGGAGGGACGCCGCGTCCCGGTCATCGCGAAGCTGGAGAAGCCCGAGGCGGTCGACGCCCTCGAGCCAATCATCCTGGCCTTCGACGCCGTCATGGTCGCCCGTGGTGACCTCGGTGTCGAGGTGCCGCTGGAGGAGGTGCCGCTGGTGCAGAAGCGGGCCATCCAGATCGCCCGCGAGAACGCCAAGCCGGTCATCGTCGCGACCCAGATGCTGGACTCGATGATCGAGAACTCCCGGCCGACCCGTGCGGAGGCTTCCGACGTCGCCAACGCTGTGCTCGACGGTGCGGACGCCGTCATGCTCTCCGGTGAGACCTCGGTGGGCAAGTACCCGGTCGGCACGGTGAAGACCATGGCACGCATCGTGCTCGCCGCCGAGATCGACGGTGAGGTGCCGCCGCTGAGTCACTCGCCGCGCACCAAGCGTGGCGTGATCAGCTACGCAGCCAAGGATGTGGGGGAGCGGCTCAACGCCCGCGCCCTCATCGCCTTCACCGCTTCCGGTGACACGGCCCGCCGCATCGCCCGGCTCCGGTCCCCGCTACCGCTGCTGGTGTTCACCCCTTCCGAGGAGGTGCGCAACCAGCTTTCCCTGACCTGGGGCGCACGGACCTTCCTCACCCAGGCGGTGCACACCACCGACGAGATCATGCAGGAGGTCGACCGCCTGCTGCTCGCCGAGCCGGACTTCAACCACGATGACCTGGTCGTCATCGCCGCCGGTTCCCCTCCCGGAGTGGAGGGCAACACCAATATGATCCACGTCCACCTGCTCGGTGAGGACCTCACCGTGCCCCCGGCGGACAAGCAGTAGCCCACAGTCAGGAGTTCCATGGCCAGTTCCCCCGTCATCACGGCACACGATACAGCACTCCTCCTCGAGGGAGGTGGAATGCGGGCGGCGTACTCCGCCGGGGTCGTCGACGTGCTCATGTCACACGGGGTGCAGTTCGGCTGGGCCGGCGGCATCTCCGCCGGTGCCAGTCACCTGGTCAGTTACCTGACGGGGGAGCGGGACCGGCTGCGCCGGAACTTCGTCGACTTCGTCCTGGAGCCGGAGTTCGGTGGCTGGAGCCACCTGCTGCGGGGGCGGGGCTTCTTCAACGCCGAGTACATCTACGGCCGTGCCCCGGGGATGAATCTGCCGCGACCCTATGACTTCGGTCTGGTGGCGGAATCCCCGACGCAGTTCCGGATCGGGGCGACCCGGGCGGACACCGGCGAGGGCGTCTACTGGGGACTCGAGGACATTGCCGAGGCCTCGGATCTCCTGATCCGGGTGCGGGCGTCCTCGACGATCCCGTTCGCGATGCCGGTGCCGCGGATCGACGGGGTGCCCTATGCCGACGGTGCCTTCGGATCCTCCGGCGGCGTTCCGCTGGATGCGGCGGAGGCTGACGGCTACGACCGGTTCTTCGCCGTGCTCACCCAGCCGCGCGGCTACTTCAAGGACGGGATTTCCCGGCCGCGGCTGACGAAGGCTTTTCTGCGCCGTTGGCCCGGACTGGCGGACGCGATGGTGACCCGCCACGAGCGGTACAACGCGACGATGGAGCGGCTCTACGAGCTGGAGGCACAGGGGAAAGCGGTGTTGGTCTTCCCGGAGGACTCCACCCGCCTGGTCAGCTCCACCGAGCGTGACATCCGGGTGCTGCGCAGCTCCATGTACACCGGCGTGGCGCAGGCGCTGCGCCAGTGGCCGGAGTGGGCCGGGTTCCTCGGCGCCGACGCGCCGGTTCACTCCCTCCAGAGGTAGGCCAGCAGTGCGGCGGTGGCGGCGTCCGCGGTGGTGCGCACGGACTCCTTCGTCGGGAGGAAGTTGCCGGAGTGGTTGGTGGGGACATCCTGGTTGACCCGGTCAGCCTCCACCGCGGCGTCCCAGACGGCGCGGTCGGTGCAGCCGATGAGCAGGAACTCATAGGGCACCCCGAAGTGCCGGGGGATCTCCGAGAAGTCTTCGGAGGCGGTCCACCGGGGCGCGTCGGCGGAATCCTCGCCGAAGACGGCGTCCAGCACGGGGCGGACCACGTCATGGACCTCGGCGTCATTGTCGGTGAGCTCACCGTGGGCCGAGTAGACGATGTCCGCCGGTGCCGGCGTACCGGAGGCCACGCACTCGGCCTGGACGATGCGTTCGATGGCGGTGTAGGTCCGGTCGCGCACCTTGGTGTCGTAGAACCGGCAGTTGAGCACCAGGGTGGCCACATCGGGGATGGTGTTGTTCGTGTGCCCCGAACTCAGCGTCCCCACGGAGACCACGCCGAAGTCCTCGGCGGCGATCTCACGGCCGACGATGCCCTGCAGCCGTACCACGATCATTGCCGCGAGATACGTCGGGTCGATCGAGTTGTGGGGGGAGGAGGCGTGCGCCGAGACGCCGTGGAGGGTGACCGTGATCGTGTCGCAGGCCGCCATCACGGGGCCGGCGGCGGAGTACACGGTGCCTGAGGGGCCGGGGTAGACATGTGCGCCCAGGCAGACATCCGGGGCGGGGATCTTCTCCGCCAGACCGTCGTCGATCATCGACGAGGCGCCCCGGGTGACTTCCTCGGCCGGCTGGAACAGGGCGATGAAGGTGCCGGACCAGACGTCCCGGCGGGCGTCGAGGATCTCGCAGGCTGCCATCAGCCCGGTGGTGTGGACGTCGTGCCCGCAGGCGTGCATCACGCCCGGGTTCTTCGAGGCGTAGGACGCCCCGGTGGTCTCGGTGACGGGCAGGGCGTCGAAGTCCGCCCGGTAGAGCACCGTCGGGCCCTCGCCGTTGCGCCAGACCGCGGTGATGCCGTGACCACCGATGTCGTGGGTCACCTCGCAGTCCATGGTCGCCAGGCGGGACAGGATGTGCTTCGCGGTCTGCGACTCCTGCTCGGACAGTTCGGGATGCTCGTGCATCCAGGTGTAGAAACTGTCCGTCCAGGACTGGTCGACGCCGGGATCGGCGATGAACTCGGCGATATCGGGGAGGGTGCTCATGGCCTCCACCCTATCCCCGGGTCAGCGGACGGCCGGGTTGTACTTCAACGTGTTGCGCTGGAAGACGCACTCGTTGCCCAGCCGGAGGCCCGGGGCGAGGCGCCCCTCCTCCCGGGCGGCGAGCAGCGCGGCCAGGACCTGCTCCTTGAGGGCCTTCGGGGAGACGGTGTTGATGAAGATCTTCGTGCCGCCCTCGAAGCCGGCCAGGGTGGAGGTGCGCCACTTGATGACGATGCGCCACGGCATGGGCACGTCGACGTCCAGCGGACGGTGCAGCCATTCCTCGTTGGACGGGGTCTCCGTGCCGGCGGCGACGTGGCAGGCGTGGACCAGGTCGGAGACCGCGTCGCGTTCCTCGTCATTCATCAGCCAGGGTTCGGTGGTAGCCGACTTGGAGAAGACCTCCAGGGTCGGGCCGCGGTGACCGAACCCGGCGAAGGCGATGGCGTGGTCGTTCTCAGCGAAGATGAGGTTGTGGTGGCCGGCGTAGTCCACCGCCCACTCGTTGTACATGTTCGGGTTGCTGCGGACCTGGGCGATCTCCGTCTCGTTCTGCAGACCGTGCTCGTCGATGGCGACGAGCTGCTTGTGCAGGTGCTCGACGCTCGCGCCCGCCGGAGCCAGCCAGTTCTGGAAAGCCGCGACGTAGCGGACGTAGGGGTTGGCGCGGTACAGACGGTCCATGGCGTCCACCGTGAAGGCGATGTAGAGGCGGTGGGTCTCCCAGCCGAGGTCACCTGAACCGCAGAGCTGGTCACTGCTCGTGGCGCCGGGGATGTAGTGGTCGCGGGCGAGGATCACGTCATGGCCGCCGCCGAAGAACGCGCCGCTCTTCTCATGGACGGTCTGGAACAGCTTCTCGTCACTGAAGACATCATCGATCTCTTCCCCGGGGACGCCGGCGCGCTCCATCTTGGTGCGCAGCAGGGCCGCGACGTGCTCAACCCCGGCATCCTCGGCGAGGTACTCGGCCATGTGGCGGGCGGCGGTGGCGTCCATCCGGTGGCCGTAGTTCACCGTCCAGTAGTTGTAGGTGAGGATCTCGTAGAGGTTCGCCACCCGGCGGAACAACGGGTCGGTTTCCTCCAGCTGTGAGACCGTGAGGCCGCGGAGGATGCGGGGCTCGCCGTTGTCGTCGATGACCATGCGGGCCTTCTCCGGCGTGGTCTTCAGCTTGTTGCCGATGCCGAAGTCGGTCTGGGTATCCCGGTTGTCCTCCGTGACCGCGAATGCCGCGGGGCCGTGGTGGGGGACCGGGCGGTGCGCGCGACCGGGCACGGTCCAGACCTCGGTGCCGGAGAACGGGTTGACCTGCTTGATCGTGCCGTCGGGCAGCGTGGTGAGCGGTGGGACGGGTGCCGGGTTCATCGGGGAGTGACCAATCACACGTACAGGGTAACCCTTTGATGTTCCGGGTGTCCCTGGCAGGCGTAGGTGAGGGGTGCTTTACTGGGTCCCATGCCACAGATCGTGTTCAGCATCCTCGCGACTCCGGAGCAGCGCTCGGAGATCAGCGAAGACTTCCGCCAGCTTCTCGCAGCCAACGCCGACGTTCTCACCGCTGACCTGGACGTCCGCACCGATGTCACCAAGGATCCCAGCCTGGAGGGGGTGTGGAAGGACTACGGTTTCGTCGACCTCACCCAGGAGACCCCCGAACCCGCCGCCCTGGTCTTCGACGTCAAGGAACACAAGGGCAGCATCAGCGGGCTGTCCATGCGCCTGTCGGAGGTGCTCACCGAGCGGGAGCAGCAGCCGGCTGAGGCACTGTTCCAGCAGATCCTCGATGACCCGGGCAGGCCCCGGGTGCCCTGGCACGTCGACGTACGGCCCTGAGAGTCGGGAGTGTGGCTCTCGGGTACTCCGTGGGGTACAGTATGTTTACAGATACCCCCTGGGGTACCGAAGGGGTGGAGAGGCTGCCCCGACGTCAGCTTGCGGGAGTCACCATGTGCCGGAGAATCACCTGTCCCACCTGCGGGGAGCCCACTTGGGAAGGATGCGGTGAGCATATCGAGGAAGCCCTCGCCGGGGTCCCTGATGTCGACCGCTGCCACTGTGGGGAGTAGCACCGGGGAAAGGGGAACTAGTCGAGGATGCTCGACAGGAACGCCCTGGTGCGTTCCTCCTTCGGATTGCTGATGACCTCGCGACCCGGTCCGTGTTCCACGATGCGGCCGTCGGCCATGAACGCCACCTGGTCGGCGACCTCCCGGGCGAAGCCCATCTCGTGGGTGACCACGAGCATCGTCATGCCGTCATCTGCCAGCCGGCGCATGACGGCCAGCACCTCACCGACGAGCTCCGGGTCCAGCGCGGACGTCGGTTCGTCGAAGAGCATCAGTTTCGGACGCATCGCCAGCGCACGGGCGATCGCGACGCGCTGCTGCTGACCGCCGGAGAGCTGGACCGGCCAGGCGTCCGCCTTGTCGGCCAGGCCGACCTGGTCGAGCAGCTCGCGGGCGTACGCCTCGGCCTCCACCTTCGACTCGCCCTTGACCTTCACCGGGGCCTCGGTGATGTTGGCCAGTACCGTGCGGTGGGGGAAGAGGTTGAAGGACTGGAAGACCATACCGACACCGGCACGCTGCCTTGCGGCGTCCCGCTCGGAGATCTCGTAGAGCCGTCCGTCCTTCTTCCGGTAGCCGATGAGGTCGCCCTCGACCTCGATGCGTCCGGCGTCGATCTGCTCCAGATGGTTCACGCACCGCAGCAGGGTGGACTTGCCGGAGCCGGACGGACCGATGAGGCAGGTCACCGATCCGGCGGGAACATCGAAGTCGATGCCCTTGAGCACATCGAGGGAACCGAAGCGCTTCCAGACGTCACGGAAGGCGATCATCGGGGTGTCTGTGCTGCTCATCAGAGGTTTCCCTTCTTGTCATCGTCGGAGACACCCGGGGTGCCGGGGCCCACGATCTTCACGTTGGCCGGGGGGATGCCCTCGGCGTCTGTCATGGCGGCGAGCTGACGGCTGGTCAGCGTGCGCGAGGAACCGCGGGAGTAGTACTTCTCCAGGTAGTGCTGGCCGACCATGAGGATCGAGGTGATCGCCAGGTACCAGGTCGCCGCGACGAGCAGCATCGGCACCGGGTCGAACATGGCGTAGGCGATGTCGGTGGACCGGCCGTAGATCTCCCCGGCGTAAGGCACCGCGATGACCAGCGAGGTGGTCTTCAGCATGCTGATCAGCTCATTGCCGGTCGGCGGGATGATGATCCGCATCGCCTGGGGAAGCACGGTGCGGCGCATGGTCTGCCACCAGGTCATGCCCAGGGCCTTCGAGGCCTCGGTCTGTCCTTCGGGCACGGACTGCAGGCCGGCACGGACGATCTCGGCCATGTAGGCGGACTCGTTGAGCCCCAGGCCGACGAAGGCGAGGACGAAGAAGTTCTTCAGGAAGCCTTCGACGCTCACCTCGGCGAATCCGACGTTGATGCTGTGGTAGATCGAGCCGAGCAGACCCCAGAACACCAGCTGGACGTAGACCGGCGTCCCGCGGAAGACCCAGAGGTAGACCCAGGAGAAGCCGCGCATCACCGGATTCGGCGACATCCGCAGCACAGCCATGACCGCGCCCAGGACGATGCCGATGGCCATGGCCAGCACAGTGAGTGCGAGGGTGTGCAGCGCCGCCTCGGCGATCCGGCTGTCGAAGAGATAGTCGAGGTAGGTGTCCCAGCCGTAGGCGTCCTTGGTCAGGGCGCCGATGATGATCCAGGCTGCGAGCGCCAGCAGGATCACCGCGGCGATGATGCGCCCGGGATGACGCAGCGGGACGACCTCGTTGTCGACCGGACGGGTCCCGACGGGGCGGGTGTCTGGTGTGCTCACTGCTCAATCTCCTTGGTGTTCACGGTGGCGGTGTCGATCATGCCGTCGGTCAGGCCCCACGGGGTGAGGATGTCCTCGTAGTCACCCGAGTCCATGAGGTACTGCAGGGCGGTGGCGAAGACCGGGACCAGGTCGGAGTTCTTGGCGAAGGCCCAGCCGAAGGGGGTCGTGTCGAAGGCGTCGCCGGCAGGGACGAGTTTCCCCTCGGAACGCTGGATGGCGAAGTCGGTGACCGCCGAATCCGAGCTCATGGCGTCCGCCCGGCCCAGGGCCGTGGCCGTGGACGCCGCATTCGCCGAGTCATAGACCAGCTTCGTCAGCTCCGGCTTCCCGGACGCCTCACACTCATCGGCCTTGACCTGCACATCGTCGGTATCGGAGTAGGTGCCCTTCTGCACGGCGACGGAAAGCCCGCAGGCGTCCTGTGGATCCACGGTCTTGCCCGGGGTCGTTGCCCAGGAGATGCCGGAAGTGTAGAAGTCGACGAAGTCGTAGTTCTTCTGCCGCTCTTCGGTGTCCGAGAATCCGGAGACACCGATGTCCACGGTGCCGCCGTCGATGGACGGGAGGATCAGGTTGAAGTCCTGCTGGCGGAAGGTCACGTCGAGGCCCAGCAGCGCGGCGGTGGCGTTGACCAGGTCTACCTCGAAACCGATGATGTTGCCGTCCGGGTCCTTGAACTGGTTCGGCGGGAATGTCGGATTCGTGCTCGCCCGCAGGGTGCCTCCGTTGAGGTACCGGTCGGGCAGCAGGGCCTGGAGCTCGGGGACCGGGTCGGGCAGGGTGTCCACCCAGCCGTCGGGGTTCGCGGACTCCGTGTTGGTCACGCAGGCGGTGAGACCTGCGACGGACGCCGTCAGGGCGACTGCCGCGATGACCGATCTGGTGGGTCGGTGTCTCCTCCGCCCCGCACGACTCCGTCGGGAGCTTGTGGGGGTTGTCATGGCCCTGATCTTAGGGGACGCGGGGATCTGTACCCTCGGTCACCATGGAGATCCCGCTGAGAAGTTACCTCGACGACATCCTCGACGACGTCCGCCCTCACGATGACGGTGCCGTCGCCGACTACATCCCGGAGCTCGCCGCCGCCGATCCGGAACCCCTGGCGGTCGCCCTCTGCACGGCGGCGGGACGGGTCTACAGTGCCGGAGGCCCGGAC
This sequence comes from Corynebacterium sp. UD i78, assembly GCF_056280545.1. Classification (NCBI taxonomy): domain Bacteria; kingdom Bacillati; phylum Actinomycetota; class Actinomycetes; order Mycobacteriales; family Corynebacteriaceae; genus Corynebacterium; species Corynebacterium sp. UD i78. Next base: position 813,778 of record NZ_JBWCED010000001.1, read on the forward strand.
AACGACGACGAGCGGGAGTTCACGATCCAGTCGATCTCCAAGCCCTTCGCCTACGCGGTGGCGTTGCAGGAGGCGGGGGTCGAGAAGGTGCTCTCAACGGTCGGCATGGAACCCTCCGGTGAGGCCTTCAACGAGCTCTCCCTCGACGGCGGGACGCACCGTCCGGTCAACCCCATGATCAACGCCGGTGCCATCGCGGTGAACCAGCTCATCAACGGCGAGGATTCCTCCGTGGAGGCCCGCGTCGAGCTGCTGCTGGACTACTTCTCCCGACTGGCCGGCCGGGAACTGCACATCGACGATCGCGTCACCGGTTCCGAATTGGCGACCGCCGACCGCAACCTCGCGCTGGCGCACATGCTCCGCAGCTACGGGGTCATCGAGGATTCCGCGCAGGACGCCGTCACCGGCTACGTCCGTCAGTGTTCGGTTCTCGTCACGGTGAAGGACCTGGCGGTGATGGGCGCGACCCTGGCTCTGGGCGGACGCCAGCCGGTCACCGGTGAGCAGGTCCTCGATCCGCGGGTGTGCCGTCAGGTGCAGGCCGTGATGGCGTCGGCGGGCATGTACGACGGGGCGGGGAAGTGGATGGCCGGTGTCGGTATCCCTGCCAAATCCGGTGTCGCCGGTGGCCTGATGGGCACCCTGCCCGGGCAGCTCGGTATCGCCACCTTCTCGCCCCGGCTGGACGCCTCGGGCAACAGCGTCCGGGGCTCGGAGATCTTCCGGAGGATGTCGGAGGACATGGGACTGCACCTGATGTCCGCGGTGCCGGCCCGGGGTTCGGCGGTGCGCAGCATCCGGCAGCGTGGTCTCGTCACCGCCATCCGGCTGCAGGGAGGTCTCGGATTCACCGGTGCCGAGGACTTCCTGGCCACCGTCGCCGGCCATGAGCTGAAGACGAACCGGGTGGTGGTGGACATGCGTCGGGTCACCGACGTCGACGGATTCGGTCGCTCCATGGTGCTGGAGGGACTTCGGCGCATCCGGGAGGACGGTCACCGGATCGGCGTCATCGACCCGGACGGACTGCTCGGTGACCGCACCATGGACGACGGCACGAGTGTGGAGACCTCAGACGACGAGGTCTGAGGCGGACTGACGTGGTCCCCCAGGTGAGACTCGAACTCACACTGGACGGGTTTTGAATCCGTTGCCTCTGCCAATTGGGCTACTGGGGGAAACTGCCGCGGTCGGCGACAGCGACTGATCCTACTGGACGGAACCGGCGTCGCCGTCCAGCGCCCCCTGGATCAGGGAGCCGTAGTAGGCGACGAAGGCGTCGACCCGGTCAGACTCGGACTTGAAGTAGTCCTCGGTCACCAGGCGGCGCATCAGGGACAGCCCGGCGAGCATGGACATCGCGGCCTCCGCCCGGGTCTCGGCGTCCATCCCGGAATCGGCGGTCTCGGCGTCCGGACTGGGGGACTCCTCCTCGATCTTCTTCACGAGCCAGTCGACGACCTGCTCACGGTAGACCCGGCCGATGGCGTCGACGATGTGGCGGTTACCGCCGGAGTCGGCGAGCCGGTGCACGATCGAATTCGGGGAGTCCGCCGGCGACGTCACCGCGACACGCGTGAGGTGCTGGCCGAGTTCACCGAAAGGGACCTCGTTGAGGCGGCCCGCGGTCGCGGAGAAGTCCAGCTGGGACTCGAAGAGATTCTCCTTGGTCCCGAAGTACTTGATGATGAGCGGAGCGCTCACCCCCACGTCCGCGGCGATCTCCTTGAGGGAGACCTCAGCGTAGGGGCGCTCAGAGAACACCTTGCGGGCCGCGAGAAGGATCTCCCGGCGGGTGTCCACGGACCGGCGACGCGGCGGCAGCTTGTTCTGGATGCCGACGACATTCGTCTGCCGGGGGCCTCCGGCCCTCGAAGTCTGGTCAGTCATGGCGACTAGGATAACCCGCAGACTCCCCGGCGAGGTGATCGCCGGGGTAGTGAAGACCACATTCCGTCTCCCGCCCCGATCCCGACATGCCCGCATGCAGGAAGGTTCCATGACTGACGCCGCCCCCTCGACCGCTTCCGGACGCCCCACCCTGCTGCTCCTGGACGGCCATTCCCTGGCGTTCCGGGCCTTCTACGCGCTACCCGCGCAGAACTTCTCCACGACCGGTGGCCAGCACACGAATGCGGTCTACGGCTTCCTCGGGATGCTGCTCGGCCTCGTCGAGAATGAGCACCCCACCCACATCGCCACGGCCTTCGACCTGTCCGGTCCGACGTTCCGCTCCGAGACCTTCCCGGAGTACAAGGCGCAGCGTCCCTCCACCCCGCCGGAGTTCCACGGCCAGGTGGAGCTGATCCAGGAGACCCTGCGTGCCCTCGGCGTGACCACGCTGACCAAGGAGGCCTATGAGGCCGACGACATCATCGCCACGCTCGCCACGCGCGGGGCGGCGGCCGGGATGCGGGTGCTGATCTGCACCGGTGACCGCGACAGCTTCCAGCTCGTCACCGAGGACGTCACCGTGCTGTACACCCTCAAGGGCGTCTCCGAACTCGACCGGTTCACCCCGGCCCGGGTGGAGGAGAAGTACGGCGTCTCCCCGACGCAGTACCCCGACCTTGCCGCGCTACGCGGTGACACCTCCGACAACATGCCCGGTGTGCCCGGCGTGGGCCCGAAGACCGCGCAGAAGTGGATCACCGGCTACGGCAGTCTCGACGGCGTCGTCGAGCACAAGGATGAGATCGGCGGCAAGGTCGGTCAGAACCTGCGGGACCACCTCGCCGACGTCCTGCTGGCCCGCAACATCACCGAAATGGTCCGTGACCTCGATCTCGGGGAGGCGGGGCAGCTGGAGGCACTGACGCCCGGTACGCCGGACCCCACGGCGTCCCTCGACATGTTCGAGGCCCTCCAGTTCGGCACCACGCTGCGCAACCGCGCCTTCCGTACCTTCGGCGTGGAGTTCGAGGACGGCGAGGCCGCCGCCCTGACCATGGACGCACCTGCCGTCGGCAAGCTCGCCACGTGGTTGACGAAGCACGCGGGCTGGAAGGTCAACCGTCCCGCGGGGGATACTGCGGTGCACCGTTCGCTCGCGGTCACCGTCACGGGCGTGGGGACGCCCGCGGGTGGACGCGCCGACCGCATCGCCCTGCTCGACCCTGTGGTGGGTGAGGACGGTGCACTGCACGCGGTGGACATCGACCTCACCGACCAGGACCCCGCCGACGAAGCCACCCTGCGGGACTGGCTCGCTGACCGGGGTGCCCCGAAATGGGTGCATGACGCCAAGGCGGAGTGGCACAAGCTCAACGGTTCCGGTCTGGTGCTCGCCGGTGTGGAGCAGGACACGGCCCTGGCCGCCTACCTGTTGCGTCCCGACCTGCGCACCGGGGACCTCTCCGACGTGGTGCAGCGTCATGTCGGTCACGAGATCGCCGCGGACGCGCCGGGCGCGGTGTGCGCCCAGGCGACCGCCGAACTCGTCGCGGCGCTGACCCCGGAACTGGCGGAGATCGGCGCCATGGAGCTCTACCTCGACCTGGAGGTGCCGCTGGCCACCGTGCTGGCGAAGATGGAGGCGACCGGAATCCCGGTGGACGCCGCGTCGTTGCGGGACCTCTCCGACGAGTACGGCGTGCAGATCGAGACGGAAATCGCCGAGGCCCGGTCCATCGCCGGGGACGACACCCTGAACCTGTCGAGCCCGAAGCAGCTGCAGAAAGTCCTCTTCGAGACCCTGGAACTGCCGAAGACGAAGAAGACGAAGACCGGGTACTCCACGGCCGCCGGTGAGCTCGAGAAGCTCGCCGCGTCCCACCCTCATCCCTTCCTCGGCCATCTCATGGCGCACCGTGAGTACCAGAAGATGAAGTCCACCATCGACGGGCTTGTCGAGGCCGTCTCCGATGACGGACGCATCCACACCACCTTCAACCAGCGCGGGGCGGCGACCGGGAGACTGTCCTCGTCCGACCCGAACCTGCAGAACATCCCGGTGCGCACCGAGGCCGGACGCCGCATCCGCGGGGCTTTCCGTGTCGGCACCGGCTACGCAACCCTCATCACCGCCGACTACTCGCAGATCGAGATGCGCGTCATGGCGCACCTGTCCCAGGATCCGGGACTCATCGAGGCGTACCGGGCGGGGGAGGACCTGCACAACTACGTCGGTTCGAAGGTCTTCGACGTTCCGGTCGAGCAGGTCACCCCGGAGCTGCGTCGCCGCGTCAAGGCGATGAGCTACGGCCTGGTCTACGGTCTGAGTGCCTTCGGCCTGTCCCAGCAGCTGCGGATCTCCGCCGGCGAGGCCAGGCAGATCATGGACAACTACTTCGAGCGGTTCGGCGGGGTGAAGCGCTACCTCGACGAGGTCGTCGCCCACGCCAAGGAGACCGGGTACACAGAGACGCTCTACGGGCGCCGGCGTTACCTGCCGGAGCTGAACTCCTCGAACCGGGTCGCCGCCGAGGCCGCCGGTCGTGCCGCACTCAATGCGCCGATCCAGGGCACCGCCGCGGACATCATCAAGCGGGCGATGCTGCGGGTGGACGCGGAGTTCACGCGCCGGGACCTGGCGTCCCGTGTCCTGCTGCAGGTCCATGACGAACTCGTCGTCGAGGTCGTCGAGGGGGAGCAGGAGGTCGTCACGGAGATCCTGCGGGAGCAGATGGACAGTGCCGCGGATCTGCGGGTCCCGCTGGACGTCTCCACCGGCGTCGGGGAGGACTGGGACACTGCGGGGCACTGACCGGGGGCACTGACCGGGGGCACTGACCGGGGGCGTCGGTTCAGTCGTCGTCCTCCTCGGTGAGGACACGGACCGACTGCACCCCGGGCATGCCGGACAGGGAGGCGACCAGGTCGTCGGGGGAGTGACGGCCGGTGAGGCCCAGGTGCAGGCCGGTCCGGTCGTCGTCGAGGTCGGTGCGCTGGCCGGCCTCCTGCACGGACCAGCCGTGGTCGGTGATGGCGGTGAGTATGCCCCGCAGCAGACCTCTGCCGTCGTCGTAGACCACGCTGATCTGGACACGCGAGTCGCCGCCGGGGAGGATGCGCGACAGCGCCCGGAGCCCGTAGGTGATGACGAAGTGCAGCACGGTGACCGTCAGGGCCAGCAGCCAGAGTCCGGCGCCGGCGGCGGTACCGATCGCGGCGGTCTCCCACACGCTCGCGGCGGTGGTGAGGCCGAGGACGGTGTTGCGGCGGGTGAGGATCAGTCCGGCGCCGAGGAAGCTGATGCCGGAGACGATGCCGGCGGCGATACGGGAGGGATCGAAACTGACGTGGTCGCCGAGGATGTCACTGAAGCCGTACTTGCCGACCAGGACGAACAGGGCCGAGGAGGTGCCGACGATGGCCTGTGTGCGTAGTCCGGCGTTGCGTCCGCGGAGACGTCGTTCCAACCCGATGAGGGTGCTGAGGACGAACGCCAGCAGAAGCAGGGCGATCTGTCCGGTGCCCTGCCCCGCGAAGGTGTCGGTCGCCAGGGGAACCATGACGTCAGATTACGCGACGGTCACCACGGATTCACCCCTCTGTGACGGTGCTCCGGTCGGCCCGCGCGGCCTCGCGGTGACGCTTCATGACCTGCTCGACGGCGACCATCGCGCCGACGACCGCGGCGCCGACGATGAAGAGCAGGATCGCCAGGCCGGTCTGGTCGCCGGGGGCGAGCAGGGTGACGGTCTCGCCTTCCTCGCCTTCCTGCCAGGGCCACAGGGCCCGCAGTGAACCGAGCAGCATGCCGGTCATGGTGAACAGGGTGAGGGTGCGGGCGCGGGTCAGCAGGGTCTCCATGACCCGGACGAACAGCACCAGGCCGGTGAGGGCGCCGAGACCGAAGACGGCGATGTAGCCGAGATCGAGGTCGCTGACGGCGTCCAGCGTGGCGGTGTAGATGCCGATCGCGTAGAGGAAGAAGGAACCGGAGACACCGGGCAGGATCAGCGCGCACACGGCGACGGCGGCGGCGATGAACACGAGCAGCTTGCTGGGGTTGTCGTTGTCGGAGGCGGAGAAGCCGGTGGCGATGAAGGTGAAGGCGGCTCCGATGAGGAACAGGGGGACTGCGACGGGCAACCGCTTCTTCAGGTCCGCCCAGTCGATCATCAGCAGCGGGACGGCGAGGGAGACGGTGACCATGCCGAGGAACAGGGCACGGGAGGGGATCTCGTGGTCCTCGACGAAATCGCCGATGACGCCGGCCAGGGCGAAGACCATGAGGACCATGCCGATGCCCATGGGCAGCAGCATCGTCCAGTCGACGGCCTTCATCCGGCGCACGCCCTCAGCCCGGTCCTTCGGCCAGACCTTCACCCCGTCGAGCAGACGGTTGGCGTTGTAGAGGACGCGTTCGTAGGCGCCGGTCACCAGCGCGACGGTGCCGCCGGAGATGCCCGGGACCAGTTCGGCGGAGCCGATGAGGCCACCGCGTACCGCGTTGAAGGCGATGTTCCCGGGAGTGCGGGGAGTGGGCGGGAAAGCGGGCTGGTGGGCGCCGGAGCGAGCGCCCGGATCGTTACTCTCGTTCACTGTGGTCATGGTACCGGCCATCGTATCCTCCGGCGGGGTCCGACCACTATCATGGCCGCCATGACCGACCTCACACCGCAGCCCGTTCCTCCCGTGACTCCCCGCAGCATCAGGCTGGGGTACTGGGACGGGGAGGGGATCGGCCCCGAGATCACGCCGCCGACGCGGCGGGCGGTAGAGCTGGCACTGATGCCGGACGCCGTGACCGTCGACTGGGAGCCGCTGCTGCTCGGCGCGGAGGCTTTCGCCACGACCGGACAGGTGGCCCCGGAACAGGCGATGGAGACGGTGCGTGGCCTCGACGGCTGGGTTCTCGGACCGCACGACAATGTCTCCTACCCGCCCGAAGCCCGGGCGCAGCGCAATCCTTCCGCCGAGCTGCGCCTGTCAGCTGACCTCTGGGCCAATGTCCGCCCGGTGCAGGCACTGCCCGGATCAGTGACCCCGGACCTGGACGTGGTGGTCGTCCGGGAGAACACCGAAGGCATGTACGCCGACCGGAACATGTACGCCGGCTCCGGTGACCTGCGCGTCACCGAGGATGTCGCACTGGCGGTCGGGGTGTTCACGCGTGCGAAGGTGCGCCAGATCACGGAGTACGCCGCAGCTGTGGCGATGGGTCGTGGTGGCGTCCTCACTGTGGCGCACAAGTCGAATGTGCTCACCCGGACCTCGGGGATGTACCTGGAGGAGGCGGAGCAGGTCGCGGCATCCACCGGGGTGGTGCTGCGTCCGGTGCACATCGACGCCCTGTGCGCCGACCTGGTGACCTGCCCGGGCGAGCACCGCACGATCGTCGCGGAGAACATGTTCGGGGACATCCTCTCCGATCTCACCGCGGCGCTCGGCGGGTCGCTGGGTACCGCGGGCAGCATCAACGCGGGCGGACGCCGGGCCATGGCCCAGGCGGCACACGGGTCGGCCCCCGACATTGCCGGGGCAGGGGTGGCGAATCCGGCGGGTCTGATGAACTCGGCGGCACAACTGCTGCGTCATCTGGGGTTCCCCGCCGCAGGGGAACGACTGTCAGCGGCGGTCCGCGAGGCGATGCTGGGACGCCCGACCGCGGATGTGGCGGAGGTGGTCGGTGGGACGTCTGCGGCGACCTCACCAGCATCCACCACGGAGTACTCGGAAGCGGTGTTTGCACTGCTAGCGGGCCCTGGTGTAGGGTACTGAACGTTACGCGCCTCTACATGAACTTCTGAGCACGATCCTTGAGGTCGCGGAGCAACGTCGGGGAAGTCGTGCGGCCGTGTGATGCGGTGCGGTGGAACCGGCGGAGTCCTGTCCACAACGATAACTATCCGTTTCGGAGCACCTTCACCTATGCCCACCAACAACGTTCCTCAGGTTGCCATCAACGACATCGGCACCGCTGAGGATTTCCTCGCCGCCATCGACCAGACCATCAAGTACTTCAACGACGGTGACATCGTCGAAGGTACCGTCGTCAAGGTCGATCACGACGAGGTTCTCCTGGACATCGGCTACAAGACGGAGGGCGTCATCCCCTCCCGCGAGCTGTCCATCAAGCACGACGTCGATCCCGGCGAGGTCGTCGAGATCGGCGACGAGGTCGACGCGCTCGTCCTCACCAAGGAGGACAAGGACGGTCGTCTGATCCTCTCCAAGAAGCGCGCCCAGTACGAGCGTGCCTGGGGCACCATCGAGGAGCTCAAGGAGAAGGACGAGCCGGTCACCGGTACCGTCATCGAGGTCGTCAAGGGCGGCCTCATCCTCGACATCGGCCTGCGTGGCTTCCTGCCCGCCTCCCTCGTCGAGATGCGTCGTGTCCGCGACCTCCAGCCGTACATCGGCCAGGAGCTCGAGGCCAAGATCATCGAGCTGGACAAGCAGCGCAACAACGTTGTCCTGTCCCGCCGTGCATGGCTCGAGCAGACCCAGTCCGAGGTCCGCTCCGAGTTCCTGCACCAGCTCCAGAAGGGCCAGGTCCGCAAGGGCGTCGTGTCCTCCATCGTCAACTTCGGCGCCTTCGTCGATCTCGGCGGTGTCGACGGCCTGGTTCACGTCTCCGAGCTGTCCTGGAAGCACATCGACCACCCGTCCGAGGTTGTCGCCGTGGGTGACGAGGTCACCGTCGAGGTTCTCGACGTCGACCTCGACCGCGAGCGCGTGTCCCTGTCCCTGAAGGCCACCCAGGAAGATCCGTGGCGCGTCTTCGCCCGGACCCACGCGATCGGTCAGATCGTCCCGGGCAAGGTCACCAAGCTCGTCCCGTTCGGCGCCTTCGTCCGCGTCGAGGAGGGCATCGAGGGCCTGGTCCACATCTCCGAGCTGGCCGAGCGTCACATCGACGTCCCGGACCAGATCGTCACCGTCGGCCAGGACCTCATGGTCAAGGTCATCGACATCGACCTCGAGCGTCGCCGGATCTCCCTGTCCCTCAAGCAGGCTGACGAGGACTTCACCGAGGAGTTCGACCCGTCCAAGTACGGCATGGCCGACTCCTACGACGAGCAGGGCAACTACATCTTCCCGGAGGGCTTCGACGCGGAGACCAACGAGTGGATGGAGGGCTTCGACGCCCAGCGCGAGGCCTGGGAGGCCCGCTACGCCGAGTCCGAGCGTCGTCACAAGCTGCACGCCGCCCAGATCGAGCGTCACCGCGCCCAGGCCGCCGAGGCTGCCGAGGCCGGCGAGTCCGGTTACTCCTCCTCCAGCGATGAGGCTGCCGAGGCTCCCGCTGCCGAGGCTGTCGCCGACTCCGGCTCCCTGGCTTCCGACGAGCAGCTCGCTGCTCTGCGCGAGAAGCTGGCCGGCAACTAGTCTCTGCCGCAGCGCCGCTGTTCCGTTGCTCCGGAACACTGCTGAAAGCCCCCGTGGATCACTCCACGGGGGCTTCTGCGTGTGTCGTATACGGTCCTTCTAGGCGTTGAGCCTGCCCATCAGCGCCGCCATCGCGGACGCCGTCTTCACCGGCATGACGCGCGACAGCGTGTCCATGAGCCGGGCGTCCTTCCCGATGATGACGCGGTCCCTGCCGGTCTCCACGGCCTTCACGATCTTCGCCGCGGCGTCCTGCGGCGAGGTGAGGTACTTCGCGGCCTTGGCCCGCTTTTCCGGATCGTCGGCACCGTCGACCTCGACACCCGAGTTCGTCGTGATGTCCGTGTTCACACCACCGGGGAACACGACCGACACACGGACGTCTGTCTTCCGCAGCTCGGTGCGCAGCCCCTCAGTGAACAGTTTCACCGCTGCCTTCGAGGCACCGTAGGCACTCTGGCCGGGGACGGGGACCAGTCCACCCATACTGGAGACATTGACGACCGCCGATTCCGGTCGGCTGAGCAGACCGGGGAGGAATGCCTCGACGGTGTTGACCGTGCCCCAGAAGTTGACGTCCATGACCCGGGCGAAGGTCTCACGGTCCAGGTCGGCGATGTCGACGAAGTCCTGGACGATGCCGGCGACATTCACCACCGCGTCCACCGGGCCGGTCCGCTCGGCGAGCGCGGTGAGGGCGTCGCGGTCGGTGATGTCCAGCTGGTGGGGGATGAGGTGGTCGGACGCCTCCAGTGCGTCGGTGCGCAGGTCGACGGCATGGACCGTCGCGCCTCTACTGATGAGCTGTCGGACGACCTCGCGTCCGATCCCGGCTCCACCTCCGGTGACGACGATACTTTTTCCGTTGATGTCCATACCGGTCGAGTGTGGCAGACAGTTGACCTGAACGGGGGCACTCGCGCTCCTGACAGGTGAGACGGGGGTGGGTACCGGGGGATTCCTTCCGGGGGTGGCCGGGCCTACAGTGGCGGAGGAAACCACATTCTGTCTTCCCTTTTTTCTGAAAGGCCAGGAACGCGATGCCATCCCCGACAGACACCTCACGGAGCATCCTCAAGGAGGTGGGTGGCGCGGACAACGTCGTCAACCTCACCTACTGCGCGACGAGACTGAGATTCCAGCTCCATGACCGGTCGAAAGCCGATCTCGACACTCTGGAGAACACTCCGCAGGTCCTGGGGGTGGTGCCGCAGGGCGGTGACGGCGTCCAGGTGGTGATGGGCGGCGGCGTCGCCGAATTCTACAACGCCATCGTCAAGGAACCCGGGATGGGGGATGCGGACTCCACCCCCGCCAAGAAGGAGTACGGGGGAGTGCGGGGGAAGTACGACTGGATCAACTACTGCTTCGAGTTCCTCTCGGACACATTCCGCCCCGTGCTGTGGGCGCTGCTCGGCGCGTCCCTCATCATCACCATGCTGGTGCTGGCCGACACCTTCGGCTGGCAGGACTTCCGCGCCGACATGGCGGATCAGCCGGACGGCTACGTGCTGCTGCACGCCATGTGGCGGTCGGTGTTCTACTTCCTGCCGATCATGATCGGTGCGACCGCAGCCCGGAAGCTCGGTGCGAACGAGTGGGTGGGGGCAGCGATCCCCGCCGCCCTGCTCACCCCGGAGTTCCTCTCGCTGGGCGATCCGGAGGACGTCGTCCACATCTTCGGTCTCCCCCTGGTGCTCAACGACTACTCGTCGCAGGTCTTCCCTCCGCTGATCGCCGCGATCGGCCTGTACTGGGTGGAGAAGGGCCTGAAGAAGCTCATTCCGTCTGCGGTGCAGATGGTGTTCGTGCCGTTCTTCTCGCTACTCATCATGATCCCGCTGACCGCCTTCCTGCTGGGGCCCTTCGGTATCGGTATCGGTAACGGGATCTCGAACTTCCTCGAATGGACCAATGACCTCTCGCCGTTCATCCTGGCGATCGTCATCCCGCTGCTCTACCCCTTCCTCGTGCCGCTGGGACTGCACTGGCCGCTCAACGCGATCATGGTGCAGAACCTCGCGACCCTGGGCTACGACTTCATCCAGGGGCCGATGGGTGCCTGGAATTTCGCCTGCTTCGGTGTGGTTGCCGGCGTGTTCTTCGTGTCTGTCAGGGAGAAGAACAAAGGTATGCGGCAGGTCTCCCTCGGTGGTCTCATGGCGGGTCTGCTCGGCGGTATCTCCGAACCTTCGCTCTACGGTGTGCTGCTGAGATTCAAGAAGACCTACGTCCGCCTGCTCCCGGGTTGTTTCGTCGGTGGCGTCATCATGGGCATCTTCGACGTCAAGGCCAATGCCTTCGTCTTCACCTCGCTGTTGACCTTCCCGGCCATGGACCCGTGGGGCGGCTACCTCATCGGTATTGCCGCAGCATTTGCCACCTCCATGATCCTGGTGCTCGTCTTCGACTACCGCGGGGCGGATGAGAAGGCCGAGGTTCTCGCCCAGCTCGAGGCTGAGCGCGAGGCGGCCAGTGCCGCGGAGGACGCCCGCATCGAGGAGGCCGCTGTCGCCGCCGGAACCGCCCACATCAAGCCTGCTCTGCGTCCCGGCGCGGTCACTGTCGTGACTGCGCCGGTCGAGGGCAAGGTCCTGCCGTTGTCCGAGACCCCGGACGAGGCCTTCGCCAGTGGAGCTCTGGGCGGTGGCGTGTGCATCGATCCGACCGGAGACACCCTGGTCGCCCCGGCGGACGGGAAGGTCCTCACCGTGCAGAAGACCGGCCATGCGATCGGTCTGCGACTGGATTCCGGCATCGAGCTGCTCATCCACATCGGTATCGACACGGTGAAGATGGAAGGTGAGGGTTTTGAGAACCTCGTCGAGAAGAAGCAGCAGGTCACTGCAGGAACACCGTTGATCCGCTTCGACCGGGCGAAGATCGAGGCCGCAGGCTTCTCTCCGCTGACCCCGGTCGTGGTGGTGAACTCGAAGAAGTTCGCCTCGGTGGAGGGGATGGTCGCCCCCGTCGCCGCACCGGGTGACGACATCATCACCGTCACCGCGAAGGAGGCGGAGCCTGAGGACGTTGCGTCCGACTCAGCGTCCGACTCAGCGTCGGACTCGGCGGCAGCAGGGGAGCGACCCTAGAAATAAGCCCGGCTCTACGGCCGGGCGTACACAATCATGACGTTTCGGGCGTCCCGGTTGTACGGACGTCCCTGAAACGTGATGACCGTGCACGCAGAACGCCACCCGAGGTCGGTGGGAAGTGATGCCCACCGACCTCAGGTGGCGTAATGCTGGCGTTCCCCGGAGAAGAACTCCGGACTAGAGCGCCTCAATGCGGGCGATCGCGTGCAGGGTATCCAGCTTGGAGGCCTTGCGCAGCTGGACGTCCCAGGCACCGGAGGTGTCCTTCGCGGTGAATTCGGCGACCTTCGCCGGCAGCGTGACCGGCTTGGCGAACTCGATGGAGAAGCGGGAACCGCCGGTGGGCAGTTCTCCCTCCAGGGAAGCGAGGACGGACGCCGCCGACCACATGCCGTGGGCGATGGTGGACGGGAAGCCGAAGGCCTTCGCACCCAGGCCGGAGACGTGGATCGGGTTCTTGTCGCCCGAGGCGTCCGCGTAGACCTTGATGGTGGCCGGGGTGGCGGTGAACGTGGCCGTGGGCGTCGGGTCCGCAGGTAGCTCCGGACGCTCGAACAGTGAGCCGGAATCCTCCTCACGGGCCTTCACTGCAGCGTCAGCGGATCCGGAGAGCTTCACACCCTTGGCGAGGAAGCCGGAGGTCTGGGTCCAGACCGGAGTCTCTCCTCCGTCCTCGACGAAGACCTCGGTGACCATGTCGATCAGCAGTCCCCTGCGGTGCGGACGAAGGTTTTCCGCGTGGGTGCGGATGGTGAACTCGTCGTCCACGGTCAGCGGGCGGGTCTGCTCGATGACGTTGGTGAGGTGCACCGCACCGACAGCGTTGAAAGGGAAGTCCGGGGTGGTCATGACCTTCATCGCGAGAGGGAAGGAGAGCGCGTAGAGGTACGTGGCGGGTAGCTCGTTGGCCAGGCGGAGACCGGTGGACGCGCAGTAGGCACCGAGGTGCTTCACACTGACTTTCACGCCCTTGACCTCGAAGCCGGTGGCGGGGTCGGTCTTCGCCGAACGCTTCGTGCCCACGGCGGGGACGAGGTCCTTGGCGGCGGACTTGTACTCGGTCATCAGCTCCGGGATCGCCGGGAGCTCCTTGTAGGTGACAGTCACGGTGACCTCCTAGGCGCCCATCAGGTGCTGGCCGCAGACGCGGAGGTACTGACCGGTGACCGCACCGGAGGCGTTGCCGGCGAAGAAGCCCACGCCCTCGGCGACGTCGATCGGCAGACCACCCTGGTTGAGGGAATTCAGACGCTTGCCGACCTCGCGGGTGCCGGTGGGGATCTCGGCGGTCATCGCGGTGATGATGAAGCCCGGGGCGATGGCGTTGACGGTGATGCCCTTGTCGGCGACCTTCGGGGCCAGCGCCTCGGCGATGCCGATCATGCCGGCCTTGGACATGGCGTAGTTGGTCTGACCGCGCTGGCCGGCGAGGCCGTCCATGGAGGACAGGGTGATGACGCGGCCGCCCTCGTTGAGGCCGCCGTTCTCCAGCAGTCCCTCGGTGATGCGGATCGGGGCGATGAAGTTGATCGCCTCGACGAGGTTCCACTTGCCCTCGTCCATGTTGGCGAGCAGCTTGTCGCGGGTGACGCCGGCGTTGTGGACGATGATGTCCACACCCTGGCCCCACTTCTCCTCGGCGTGCGCCTTGATCTTGTCAGCGGCGTCGGGGGCGGTGACATCCAGCGGCAGGGCGGAACCCTTGACCTCGTTGGTGATCTCCGCGAGAGCCTCACCGGCGGCGGGGACGTCGACGATGATGACCTTGGCGCCGTCACGGGCGAGGACGCGGGCGATGTCGGCGCCGATACCGCGGGCGGCACCGGTGACGAGGGCGACCTTGCCGGCGGTCGGGGCGTCCCAGGACTCGGGGGCCTCGACGTGGGTGTTGTCGACGCGGATGACCTGGCCGTCGACGTAGGCGGACTTGCCGGAGAGGATGAAGCGGACCGGGGCCTCGAGGCCGGACAGATCGTCGCTCACGGCCGGGTCGACGTAGATGAGCTGGGCGGTGGCGCCGCGCAGCAGCTCCTTGGCCAGGGAGCGGACGAAACCCTCGATGGCGCGCTGGACGATGCGCTCGTCGGCGTCTTCGATGAGCTCGGGGGTGGTGCCGATGACGAGGAAGCGGGCGTTCGGACGCACCTTGCGCATCTGGGGGTGGAAGAACTCGTAGAGCTTCTTGATGTCCTCGGGGGTCTTGATGCCGGTGGCGTCGAAGATGATCGCGGACTTCTTGATGTCGGTGTCGGCCTCGACGAACTGGAAGTCGGTGTCGAGGAACTTCCGGACACCGTCGGCCACGCGGCCCTCGCCGCCGATGACGACCGGGCCGTCGAGGGCGGGCTCACCCTTCTTGTATCGACGCAGCTTCTCGCCCTGGGGGACGCCGAGCTTACCGGCGAAGCTGGAGTTGATGATCTGTTCCAGCAGGCCCTTGTTGGAAGACAATGTACTGATCTCCTTGGTCTGTAGCGGTGTGTGGGTGAAGCAGTTATCCGAAAGCGTACCTTGTGGCCGCTCGAACAATGTATGTTCTCATTCGTACCCTAGTGTGTGACCCGGTACGCTGTCCTGCAAATCAGTGACAGGCACAACAAGGGTTCCACACCCCCCCGGATACGGCGCCCGGCGCTACCCCCCCCACGGGTAGGCTGGCCGCCAGACACGGTACTGACCAGACAAACGACGACGGAGTGATTACCGACATGACCTCTTCCTCCCCGCGCAAGGTCGCCATCCTCGGCGGCAACCGCATCCCCTTCGCACGGTCCAACAAGGAGTACTCCAGCGCGTCCAACCAGGACATGCTGACCTCCACCATCAACGGCCTGGTCGCCCGCTACGGCCTGCAGGACGAGAAGCTCGGCATGGTTGTCGCCGGCGCCGTGCTCAAGCACGCCCGTGACTTCAACATGACCCGCGAGGTCGTCCTCGGCTCCGCCCTCGACAACGAGACCCCGGCCTTCGACCTGCAGCAGGCCTGCGGTACCGGTCTCGCCGCCGCGGTCCAGGTCGCTGACGCCATCGCGCTCGGCCGCATCGACGCCGGCATCGCCGGTGGTACCGACACCACCTCGGACGCCCCGCTCGCCGTCAACGACGACCTGCGTAAGACCCTCATCAAGGTAAACAACGCCAAGTCCACCCCCGAGATGCTGAAGCTGCTCGGCTCGGTGCGTCCCTCCCAGCTGGCCCCGGAGCAGCCGCAGAACGGCGAGCCCCGTACCGGCCTGTCCATGGGTGACCACCAGGCCATCACCACCCGCGAGTTCGGCATCACCCGCGAGGACCAGGACGAGCTCGCCGCCGAGTCCCACCAGAAGCTCGCCGCCGCCTACGACGCCGGATTCTTCGAGGACCTCGTGACCCCGTACCTCGGCGTCCAGCGCGACACGAACCTGCGCCCGGACTCCTCCGTGGAGAAGCTGTCCAAGCTCAAGCCGGTCTTCGGCAGGAAGGACGCCGCCGCCCACGGCACCCAGGCGACCATGACCGCCGGTAACTCCACCCCGCTGACCGACGGTGCCTCCGCCGTGCTGCTGGCGTCCGAGGAATGGGCCGCCGAGCACAACCTGCCGGTCAAGGCGTACCTGGTGGACTCCGAGACCGCCTCCGTGGACTTCCTCCACGGCCACGACGGCCTCACCCCGGACGGTCTGCTGATGTCCCCGACCTACGCTGTCCCGCGTCTGCTGGAGCGTAACGGCCTGACTCTGCAGGACTTCGACTTCTACGAGATCCACGAGGCCTTCGCCGGTCAGACCCTGGCGACCCTCAAGGCCTGGGAGTCCGAGGACTACTGCAAGGACCGCCTCGGTCTCGACGCCCCGCTCGGCGCCATCGACCGCGCCAAGCTCAACGTCAAGGGCTCCTCGCTCGCCGCCGGTCACCCCTTCGCCGCGACCGGTGGACGCATCATCGCCACCGCCGCGAAGATCCTCGAGGAGAACGGCGGCGGCCGCGTCCTCGTCTCCATCTGTGCCGCCGGTGGTCAGGGCATCACCGCCATCATCGAACGCTAGTCAGTCTCTGCCCAGACGACCGAACCGCCCGCGCCAACTACCCCAGGGGGTGGAATCCTCAAGTGATTCCAACCCTGGGGTAGTTGGCGTTGTGGGCCGTGCGCGGCCCGTGCGCGACTTATGCATCGCCGTGGACGGCGAACGGGCCGTCGAAGGGCTCCTGGACGACAGTGGCGCCGGCGGCGAGGACGACACCGGGACCGGGGAGCGACACCCACCCCCGCCGCCACCGACCTGGTCACCGATGCCGAGGATGCCGTGGCCAATGTGGTCACGACGATGACGCGCGGCGTACTCCCGGAGGACCTGCGCACCACCCTCCGGGTGCTGACCGCGGTGAGCGGGAACCTCAGCCCAGCACCGCAGTGAGGTCGGTACGCATCATGGTGTTGTAGCCGGCCCAGCTGGTCGCTACGAAGTAGAGTCTCCCGTCGGGTCTAGGGGCATGGTCCGGCAGCATGAAGGCGCCGTAGATGTCCGGGACCTGCGCGCGAGACCACGGTCTGTGCGTAGTTGGTGGTCCACATCCCGGCCTGCCCCCAGGACTTCACCGGTATGAAATCGACGTACTGCTCCCCACCGACCTCGATACCGGAGGTGGGGATCTTCGTGTACTCGACGCCCCGCACCTTCAGCGAGGTGGGCAGGAACTCGCCGGACCTGCTGCCGTCGACGGTCCCGTCGACGTACAGACCGTCGGTGGGATCGGTGTCCCGGGACTCGAACAGGGCGTAGGAATACCAGCCGTTGCCCGCTCCACTACAGGTGAAGGAGTCGCCGAAGGCGATGAGAGTGCGGCCGTCCCCGGCGTCCGGGGTGGAGGTCGTCAACAGGACGGGGACGCTGCGGGACGCGCGGGGTGAACGGTGGCGGGGCAGGCCGCTCCTCGGGTGAAGTGTCAGGTGAGAACGTCGGAACGGAGATGACTGTACTTCGCGGAATGACACGCCACGCGACCCCGCCGCAACCGTCCTGAACACCGCATTTGTTGTCGTTATGTCACTAAGTGCCCCTGCCACCGAGGCCAGGAACACCACCGACACCACCGAGCTGATTCCCGATCTGCCCCCCGCTGCAGCAGATCGACGGTTCCGCCGGCTGCCCGCTCAACCGGGACCTCGGCACCGGCGACCAGGTGTTCTGCTCCGAGATCGGAGCGGAGATCGCGCGGACCCGCGCGGAGTGGGCGGCGGCCGTTGCCGCGAATGCAGCGGCCCTGGCAGGGGAGGACGCCGAGGCGGCACTGACCTCTTCGCCGGACGGCTCTTTCGCGTTGTAGGCGCGGCAACCCCGCACCGCCGGGTAGCCTGGGCCGCATGCACATCATCGGACTCACCGGAGGGATCGGCTCCGGGAAATCGACGGTCTCCGCCCGACTGGCGGAACTCGGAGCCACCGTCGTGGACGCCGACCTCATCGCCCGGGAGGTCGTCGACCCCGGCGAGCCGGCTCTGGCGGAACTGGGGGAGGCCTTCACCGGTGTCATCCGCCCGGACGGCACCCTCGACCGCGCGGAACTGGCCCGCCAGGCCTTCGCCTCCCAGCAGGGCACCGAGACCCTGAACTCCATCACCCACCCCCGGATCCACGAACGCACTCTCCAGCAGTTCGAGGACGCCCGCGCCGCCGACGTCCCGGTGCTGGTCTACGACATGCCGCTGCTCATCGAGAACGGCCAGACCGACATGGTGGACACGGTCCTCGTCGTCGACGCCCCCGATGAACTGCGGATCCGACGCCTGGTGGAGTACCGGGGCCTCGACGAGGAGGACGCCCGGCGTCGCATCGCCGCGCAGATCAACCGGGAGACCCGGCTCGCCGCGGCGGACGTCGTGCTCGACAACTCGCAGGACGTGGCGTCGCTGGTGAGTCAGGTCGATGAGTTCTGGGCGAGGCTGACCCACCGGTCCTAGACTGGGCACATGGCCTTCGCAGCTGAACACCCCGTCCTCTCCGAATCCGAGTTCCGACCGGTCGGAGAGGTTGAACGTACCGACTCGTCCTTCGAGGTCATCAGTGAGTACGAACCCGCCGGTGACCAGCCGGCGGCGATCAAGGAACTCGATGAGCGGTTGAGCCGTGGCGAGCGGGACATCGTGCTCATGGGTGCCACCGGTACCGGCAAGTCCGCGACCGCGGCCTGGCTCATCGAGAAGCAGCAGCGTCCCACCCTGGTCATGGCGCCGAACAAGACACTGGCCGCTCAGCTGGCCAATGAGCTGCGCAGTCTGCTGCCGAACAACGCCGTCGAGTACTTCGTCAGCTACTACGACTACTACCAGCCTGAGGCGTACATCGCGCAGACGGACACCTACATCGAGAAGGACTCCTCGATCAATGACGACGTCGAGCGGCTGCGTCACTCGGCGACCTCGAACCTGCTGTCACGTCGGGACGTCGTGGTGGTCTCCTCGGTGTCCTGCATCTACGGCCTGGGCACCCCGCAGTCCTACCTGGACCGCTCCGTGGTCCTCAAGGTCGGGGAGGAGGTCGAGCGGGATCGGTTCCTCCGGTTGCTCGTCGACATCCAGTACGACCGCAACGACGTCTCCTTCACCCGTGGTGCCTTCCGCGTGAAGGGCGACACGGTCGATGTCATCCCCGCCTACGAGGAACTGGCGGTGAGGGTCGAGTTCTTCGGCGACGAGATCGACAGTCTCTTCTACATCCACCCGCTGACCGGTGACGTGATCCGGGAGGTCGAGGAGATCCGGATCTTCCCGGCCACCCACTACGTCGCCGGTCCGGAGCGCATGGAGAAGGCGATGGCCGACATCCGTGAGGAGCTGGAGCACCGGGTCGCCGACCTGGAGAACCGCGGCAAGCTGCTCGAGGCGCAGCGGCTGCGGATGCGCACCGAGTACGACCTGGAGATGATCCAGCAGGTCGGCTACTGTTCCGGCATCGAGAACTACTCCCGCCATATCGACCAGCGGGAGTCCGGGTCCGCCCCGGCGACGCTTATCGACTACTTCCCGGACGACTATCTCACTATCATCGACGAGTCCCACGTGACTGTGCCGCAGATCGGAGGCATGTTCGAAGGAGACATGTCGCGCAAGCGTAACCTGGTCGACTTCGGGTTCCGGTTGCCGAGTGCGCTCGACAACCGGCCGCTGACCTGGGAGGAGTTCGACGACCGTAAGGGCCAGTGCGTCTACATGTCGGCGACCCCGGGCGACTATGAGATCGCGGCGGCCGGCGGTGAGTTCGTCGAGCAGGTGATCCGCCCGACCGGTCTGGTCGACCCGAAGGTCGAGGTGCGCCCCACCGAGGGGCAGATCGACGACCTTATCGAGCAGATCCGGCAGCGTGTGGAGAGGAAGGAACGCGTCCTGGTCACGACCCTGACCAAGCGGATGGCCGAGGACCTCACCGACTACCTGCTGGAGCACGGGGTGAAGGTACGCTACATGCACTCGGACATCGACACGCTCAAGCGCGTGGAACTGCTGCGCCAGCTGCGGTTGGGGGAGTACGACGTCCTCGTCGGTATCAACCTGCTGCGTGAGGGCCTCGACCTGCCCGAGGTGTCGCTTGTGGCGATCCTCGACGCCGATAAGGAGGGCTTCCTCCGCTCGGAGCGCTCGCTGATCCAGACCATCGGCCGTGCCGCCCGCAACGTCTCCGGCGAGGTGATCATGTACGCGGACAAGATCACTGACTCGATGCAGTACGCCATCGACGAGACAGAACGACGCCGCGCCAAGCAGATCGCCTACAACACCGAGCACGGTATCGACCCGCAGCCGCTGCGGAAGAAGATCGCCGACATCCTCGACCAGGTCTACGAGAACCGTGGCGAGGACGGCCCGGCAGAGCCGGCAGCGTCGACCGGATTCGGCGCCGACGTGGACATCGCGGCCGGCCCGTCGGGGGTCTCGGCGGTCTCCGGACGCGACGCCGGCAACCTGGCGCGTCCCGAGCTCGAGAAACTCATCGCCGACCTCACCTCCCAGATGCAGGACGCCGCCCGGGCACTGAAGTTCGAGCTCGCGGGGCGTCTGCGCGACGAGATCGCGGACCTGAAAAAGGAGTTGCGTGGCATGGTCGAGGCAGGCCTGTGATGGGGTAACCTGGGCGCCATGAGCTACAGCACCATCGTTGTCGGCACCGACGGTTCAGAGTCCTCTCTTCTCGCTGTGCGGCGGGCGGCAGCGCTTGCCGCTGCGTTCGACGCCACGCTGGTCATCGGCTGCGCCTACTACGCTGACCAGGACGCCGCGGTCCAGGCGGTGCGGATGGACTCGAAGACGGTCGTCGGCGATTCCCCGGCCCAGCAGAACCTCGCGTCCGCGGTGACCGCGGCGCAGGAGGAGGGCTGCTCGACTGTCGAGACCGCCATCAAGGCAGGGTCTCCGGTGGAGGCTCTGATGGGGATCGTCACCGACGTGAAGGCGGACCTCCTCGTCGTCGGTAACCGGGGGATCAACTCGCTGACCGGGCGTCTGCTCGGTTCAGTGCCGGCGGACGTCGCCCGTCAGTCCGACTGCGACGTGATGATCGTCCACACGGTGTAGCCGGACCTTCCCTCCTTCTTTTCCGAACATTATGCATGCTGTAGCGCCCGCTACAGTGAGGGGATATTCGTCCTACCTGCATGTTTCTTGCAGGTGGACAGGGTTGAGAATGCACAATGTGGATGCATGATGTAGCCGGTCCGTTCCGTGTGGTTCAGGCATCGCTCCTGCCGAGCGCAGCGACGGCAGCGGCAGGATCATCGACCCACAACAGCACTTCGGTGATCTCTGCGGTGACCGGCTTTGCCGTGGCCACCGGTCCGGATCCGCCGCATCCACCCCCTCAGTCAACCGGATCTCCAGGTTGGTCCCGTTTCCGTTGCCGAGCACCAGGGTTCCGTCGTCGGTGATCGCGCGGTCTGTACGGTAGTTTCGATCCGCTGTGATGGCCGAGATGCTTTCCCGAGGAATGTCCGCAAGTGTTGTCCGCCCCTGACGTATCACCAGTGCCCGATCGCTGACGAAGGGCGGGTACACCTTCCGTCGGCCGAAAACGGACCACAACAGCAGCAGTGAGTAGACCGAGATCACGGTGACGACTACACGGACCAACGCCGAGGAGACAAGAAGCTCGACTGCGGTGATCTCGACGGCAGTGACCGCGGTCAGGGCTCCGGGGAGAAACCACAACCCCTGCGTGGCAGGAAGCGGGACTGCTCCGGGCGGGAACACTGACCTACCCCGGCACAACAGGACAAGATCGGTCCATAGCCGGAGTTCGCCCCGCAGCAGCCTTACACCGGGATGCCTGAGCAGAAGCGTCACGGGGTGAGCTCCGCCAGCAGTGCGGCAACGCCGCAGACTGTGCTCCAGTCACCGGGATGTCCGCTGGAGACAGGGGCAGGTCGCCCGGGCGGAGAGTTTCGGTGAGACCGGAGAAGACGCCGTCCCGTAGGCCGCGACGGCAGCGGGCGATGAGATCCGGCATGTCAGGATCGGCAGACGTGACGTCTCCGAGGAGGTGCCAGGCATGGTACCCCGCCAGAGAACTCTCCCTGGCCTGCGCGGACACCAGTGACGAGCGGAGAAGCGTCCAGGTGTCCGCCGTGGTCATGTCGGTGTCCACCATCAGTTGGAGCGCCCGGGTGTCGAGGTCCAGTAGAGCGACTACAGCGGGATCCTCCGGTTCCCTGCCCATTGTCCATTGCCGGAAATCAGTCAGCAGGTCGATGATGTCCGGTGGGATGGACCGGCCGCCGGTGAGCAGGGAGAGGATCCGCGACCGTTGCCGGTGAAGTTCCTCGATACGGGAGCCGACGGCGAGCAGGGCGTCCTGAAGTAGACCGCGGTGGTCGGTGATGCGGGCGACGGTGGTTGCTGGAATCCCCGCAGCTGTCAGCGTGGTCAGTCGGATGAGCCGGGCAACGTCATCGACCGTGTAGTCCCGGTACCCGTTGGGTGTCCGCTCCGGCTCCGGTAGCGCCCCTGTCCGGTGGTAGTTACGGACCACATTCGGGGGAGCATCCTGCTGTCGCAGCAGCCTCGCTGATCCGCATGCCACCATCGTGCACGTTGTCAGCATGACAAGGTCAAGCAGATGATCCCGCTCAGGCGAAGTAGTCGCTGACCTTGTCGGCGAGAAGCTCCGGCTCCACCAGCAGGACGCCGTGGGAGTAGCCGTCGACGGTGGCGAGCTCGCCACCCATGGCCCGGTGCATGTCCGGTGCACCGTCGGCGGAGACTGTCGCGTCCTGTGTGTAGCCGATGTTCAGCGGGGCGCGGTCCAGCGCCTCACCCGAGACTTCGGTCGGTGTCGTGGTGGCGGACCACCCGGAGCAGATCTCGCCGGAGGCGATGTTGTCCTCATTGGCGCGGATGAGGTCACCGCCGGTGAACTGGGTGAGCCACATCGAGGGTGCCAGGGAACGGTCCGGGGCATCGGTGTTCTCGTTGCAGATGATCGCCCGCTCGACGTAGCTCGCCTGTTCCGCCATCTTCTGCTGGGCCGCGATCTCCTCCTCGGTCGGTTCCGGAAGAGCATCGAGTTCCTCCGCGACCTGTGCCTCGGCCGCCTCCGGATCACTGAGCTGTTCGCCGAGCAGCGGCCAGAGGGTCTGGTCCCGGATTGCGGCCATGGAGAGGCTGAATCCGGAATTGACACCGTTGACGGCACTCTCATCACCGAGGAGCGCGCGACCGGTGTCGACCAGCGTGCCTGCCCGCCACTGCGCGTACACCAGGCCGTCGAGGAACCGGGTTCCGAGCTCACCGGGGAGAACCGCCGAGCCGGCGGGAAGGTCCGCGTCCTCCGCCGACGGCGGGGTCACCGGCATCTGGACGCCGTAGGGGCCGGTGATGACCTCGGCCCACCGCTGGTAGACCTGCAGTGGAGTGGTACCGAGATGGTACTCGTCATCTCGCTCGGCAAGCCAGGCGAACATCGCGTTGAGCCCGTCGATCCGGGCCTGCTTGCGTGCGGCGCCGAGACCGAACCAGCGCTGGTCCGGGGACGCCGACGAGTCCAGCAGGACGCGGTCGGTGTGCTCCGGGAACAGCGTGGCGTAGGTCGCCATCAGTGGCCCACCGTAGGAGACACCGTAGAGGTTCAGCCGGTCCTCGCCGAGTGCTTTGCGTGCCTCGTCAAGATCGCGGGCGGTGTTGTCGGTAGTGATGGTGGAAGTGTATCCGGGATCGGTGGACTCGCAGGCCGCGAGAATGTCGCCCGCTGTGCCGAACAGCGACTCCGTGGCCGGGCAGTCGAGCGGGGTTCCCCAGGCCAGACCGCGGGGTTCCACCGCCAGCAGGTCATAGTGCTCCCGGACATCGGCGGGCAGGGTGATGCGTCCTTCGGCTTCCGGGGTTCCGGCGTCGGTGGTGGCGAACATCCCCAGAGCATCGCCACCGGGACCGCCGGGGTTGCCGGCGATCGTGCCCTTACGCTCACCGGTGGCCGGGACACGGCTCATGGTCAGGGAGATAGTCGCACCGTCCGGATCGGAATAGTCGCGGGGGACCTCGATCTCGGCACACTCGGTCGGGGCTTCGGCGCCGGATCCGACCGGACAGGGACCCCAGTTCAGTGGTGTACCCTCACCTGCGGGATTAGCTCCGGCGGCACCGACCGGGACGACCAGGGCGGTGGAGAGGGAGGCGGTGAGCAGGATACGGAGTGAGGTCCGGGGCGGCACAGGTTTCCTTTCGGTCAGTTGTGCCGATCAGCCTAACATCTGCTGAGAATCGCCACGGAAGTTCATCGTCAAGGCAGGGGTCAGAGGTGCCACCCCGTGGCCTCCGCCCATCTCTCCGCCCGCGCCATGATCTCGGCGATCAGCGGCCCCTTGCGGTCGTTGTAGACGGCCATGTCCTCCCAGGTCCGCCCCGACAGGGACAGCTTCAGCTCGCCGTAAGCCTCGCGGTCGTCGATACTCTGCGGACCCGATTCCCGCAGCCAGTCACGGAACAGCGGATGCCGGCGTTCCCAGGCACTTCCTGAGTCGCAGACGTGAATGTGGACGTCCCTGTCCGGCGTCCGGAACATCACATGTCCGGGTTCGGAGACCCGCAGTTCGTATCCGGCATCGGTCAGCGGCGGCACGAACGCCGCGTGGTTATCGACGTCCTCCACACTGACATTGATGTCGATCACCGGTTTCGCGGCCAGTCCAGGTACGGAGGTGCTGCCGATATGCTCGACACGTGTTGCCGTGGTTCCCAGGGCCATGATGATCCGCCCGCGTTCCGCCGCGAAACGCCCGGGCCATGCCGGGTCATAGGGGACGACCTCGACATGTCGCGGCTGTCGGCCACCGATCAGTGATCCGTCCTGTTCCACAGGTCGGCGGTGCAGCTCCCGGACCACTGCGGCAAGTTCCTCGTCCGGTCCGTCGACGACAATGCCGGGGACCACATCCTGAACCTGGAGCGGGGCAACAGGAGAGGGGCGCACATACTCCGCGGGCCAAGACGCCAGCTGCGCCGAGGATGAGGCATAGACGATGCGGCCCAGTCCCGCCCAGCCATGGGCCGCCGCGCACATCGGGCAGTGCTCGCCCGAGGTGTAGACGGTGCAGACCGACCGCTCTTGCGGCGTCAGGTTCGCGACCGCCCATTCGGCGATGGTGAACTCCGGATGCAGCAACGGGTTGGAACCGGTGACCGTCCGGTTGCGGTCGGTGACGAGGGTTCGGTCATCGGCGGAGACCAGCACCGAACCGAAGGGGGCATCTCCGTCGTTCCACGCCCGGCGTGCCAGGTCCACGGCCAGGTTGAGGAAGACCCGGTCAAGGTGGGAGATACTCATGCAGTCCAGGCTAGTCGACGAACACAGGGGCCGGATCTCACCATGGAAGTTCATCGTCATGGACGAGGGTGAGCCCCTGGGTGGCACGGGTGACCGCCACATAGACGTCATTGAGCCCCTGCGGGGATGCCGCGACGAGCTCCGCAGGCTCCACCAGCACGACTTCGTCGAACTCGAGTCCCTTGGCGCCGTTGACGTCGGAGACCACGATCTCGCCGACGGAAGACGTCCGCTCAGCGAGGTCTCGCAGTGCCGGCAGCCGCTCCGGGGCGGCGATGAGGCCGGTGAGGCCCTCGCCGGCGGCCGTCGCCGCCTGTGTCACGGCGTCCTCCAGATCGGCGAGATCGCCCTCGCGCACGCCGGTACCGGTCTCGCGCAGGCTGGAAGGAACCTGCTGGTCCGGGGCGACCTCTGCCTGGATTGCCGAGGCGATCTCGGCGATGTCCGCCGGTGTGCGGTAGTTCACGGTGAGTTCGTGGAGCTTCCACCGGTCCTTGACGAAAGGGGAGAGGGCGTCCGACCAGGATTCCACCCCGGCCGGGCTGCCGGTCTGCGCCGGATCGCCGACCAGGGTCATCCACCGGTTCGGGGCACGGCGGAAGACCATCCGCCAGGCCATCTCCGAGAGCTCCTGTGCCTCGTCGACGATGACGTGGCCGAAGGCCCAGGTGCGGTCCGCGGCGGCCCGCTCGGCGGTGGACATGGTCTCCCGGACACGCTGACGCTCGGCGAGTTGTTCGGCGTCGATGACGTCGTAGGCCATGAGGATCTCGGCGTCCGTCCCGTCATCGAGGTCCTGGTACGCGGAGCCGGTGAGGATGTCGAGTGCCTCCTGCGCCTCGGCGACCTGGGCCTGCCACTTCTTCTGCTCTTCGGCCTCGGCTTCCTCGACGCCGACGACCCCGAGGATCTCGGCGAGCTCGTCGAGCAGTGGGGCGTCTGCCTCGGTCCAGTCGTCAGGCTCGACTGATCCGTCAGTGCGCAGTAGCGCCCGGCGGGTGAGATCGTCGTAGTCGGACGCCGCGGAGTCCACGGCCTCGCGGGAACCGTAGAGCCCGGCGAGAACCTCCTCGGGGGTCAGCGTCGGCCAGAATCCGTCGAGGGCTTCGAGGACCTGGTCCTCACTGCCGAGATCCTCGCGCAGCTGGGCGCGGTCGGCGGCGGACAGCAGGTTCTCCCCGCCGAGCGGGTCGGCACCGATCTTGTCCGCCATGGCGTCCCGCAGCCGGTCGAGGGCGCTGGCGAAGAACCGTTCCCGGGCCTGGTTGTGCGGACGCCGAGACCGGCGTGCGGTGGTCCGGGCGCCCTTCACCATCGCCGGAGTGAGGTTGATGGTCACTCCGTCGACAAGGAACGTCGCTGGACTGTCCGGGACAGTCTGCAGGTCGCGGACGGCGTTGCTGAGGATGTCCACCATCTCCGAGGACCCCTTGACCTCCTGTGACAGCAGCGGCTCGGCGCTCATCGGGCGGGTGGTGATGCCGGGGTAGAGTGTGCCCGGCGTCGCCAGTACCACACCGGTCTCACCGAGACTCGGCAGGACCTGGGAGATGTAGTCGAGAAAGCGGGGGTTGGGTCCGACGATGAGGACGCCGGTCCGCTCCAGCTGTTCGCGCCAGGTGTAGAGGAGGTACGCGGTGCGGTGGAGGGCGACGGCCGTCTTGCCGGTGCCCGGACCGCCCTGGACGACGGTGACGCCGCGGTGGTTCTCGCGGATGATCCGGTCCTGTTCCGCGACGATGGTGTCGACGATGTCGGTCATGTGCCGCGACCGGGCCCGGTTCACCGCATACAGCAGTGCGCCCTCCTGGGCGACGGAACCCTCACCGCCGTCGGCGGTGTCACCGGTGTAGGAGTCGTCTCCGCTGAGCCGTTCATCGGCAGCCGCGGTGACGGCGCGTCCTGACGTCCGGATGTGGCGCCGGGTGTGCACGCCCTCCGGGTGCAGGGTGGTGGCGAGGTAGAAGGGGCGGGCCAGCGGTGCGCGCCAGTCCATGAGAAGCGTCCGCATCTCGTCGTCGTCGGCGTGCAGGCCGATGCGTCCGATGTAGCGGCGGTCCAGGGTGGAACCGTCGCCGCCGGGGCCGTGGTCGGTGACAGGGTTCTCCGGGTCGGCGTCCTCCACGTCGATACGACCGAAAAACAGGCCGATCTCGGCGGCGGAGTACTCGGCGAGGCGCTGGGAGATCTCGTAGGTCTCGTGGTCGCGTTCGAGCAGGGCCTGTGGATGGTCGATGTCCGCCGTGAGCCGCTGGACCGCGCGGGCCCGGGCGGTGAGTCGTTCGCGGGCGGCATCGACATGGGCGAGCAGCTCGTCGAGCCGGAGCTGCTCCTCGGCGACGGCGGGAAGGGGAGAGTCGGAGTTGTCGGTCATGATCTCCAGGTCTGAGTATGAGTGGGTTGCTCTCACCAGCCCCGGTCGCGCCAGGTGTCCAGTGCGGGACGCTCGGCACCGAGGGTGGTGTCATCGCCGTGGCCGGGGTGGACCACGGTGGAGTCGGGGTAGCGGAAGCAGCGCGCGGTCACGTCATCGAGAAGACGGGTGAAGTCCTCCGGAGTGGCGGTGTTGCCCACCCCGCCGGGGAAGAGACTGTCCCCGGTGAACAGATGGGTCGGGCCGTCGTCGGTGGGTAGGGCCAGGGCCAGTCCGCCCGGTGTGTGCCCGCGCAACAGGACGACCAGCATACCCAGTTCGGCGAGTGCGGGCGATGCCGGGTCGAGCAGTTCGCCGGCGTCCCCTTCCGGTGAACGGTCGTCGCCCCAGGTCCGGTCCGCGGCGGCCGGAAGATCCGGGGCGTCCGGACCCGGGGCGTGGTGGCGGGCACCGGTCGCGGCGAGAACCTCGGCCAGGGCCCGGACATGGTCGTGGTGCTGATGGGTGGTCAGCACGTCGGTGACCCGCACGCCCAGTCCTCCTGCGAGAGTCAGGAGGTGTTCCGCGTCATCTGCGGCGTCGATGAGCAGTGCGTCCCCGCCGGTGGCGATGAGGTAGCAGTCGTTGTCCATGTCCCCGACGGTGGTCTTCACCACCGTCAGGGGACGCCCGGCGCCGGTGGTGGTGATGCTGCGGGCGTCGCGCGGGGCGTCGAGGTGGCTGAATGTGCCGTCTGCTCCGGTGCCGGTGGTGTCCTGGGGAGTGATCATGGCCCCACCCTAGTGACGTGCGGGGCACGGTGCCGTTGTCGATTACGCGTTCGAGAAAAACCCGTAGACTGACGTAGACTGCAGGCTGACTGCACGACCCTGCACCACACTGCACTGACCGAGAAGAATCCAGGAGTTCACCGGTGGCTGAGATCCTCACCGTGCGCGGAGCCCGCGAACACAACCTCAAGGGGGTGGACATTGACCTGCCCCGCGACCGGATGATCGTCTTCACCGGACTGTCCGGATCCGGCAAGTCCTCCCTCGCCTTCGACACCATCTTCGCGGAGGGACAGCGGCGCTATGTCGAATCACTGTCCTCCTACGCCCGCCAGTTCCTCGGCCAGATGGACAAGCCGGACGTAGAACTCATCGAAGGTCTGTCGCCGGCGGTGTCCATCGACCAGAAGTCGACGAACCGGAACCCGCGGTCGACCGTGGGCACGATCACCGAGATCCACGACTACCTGCGTCTGCTGTTCGCCCGTACCGGTATCGCGCACTGCCCCGAGTGCGGGGCACGTATCGAACGCCAGACGCCGCAGCAGATCGTCGACCAGGTCCTCGACATGGAGGAGGGCCTGAAGTTCCAGGTTCTCGCTCCGGTGGTGCGCACCCGCAAGGGTGAGTTCGTCGACCTCTTCGAGGATCTCGCCGCCCAGGGCTACGCCCGTGTCCTCGTCGACGGTGAGGCCTACCGTCTCACTGATCCGCCCCAGCTGGAGAAGCAGGTCAAGCACGACATCGACGTCATCGTCGACCGACTGCAGGTCAAGCTCTCCCAGAAACAACGACTCACCGAGTCCGTGGAGACCGCCCTCGGCCTGGCTGACGGTCGTGTGGTGCTCGACTTCGTCAGCCTCGACGACGGTGACCCCGACCGTCGCCGCCGCTTCTCCGAGAACATGGCCTGCCCCAACGGCCATGCCCTGGCCATCGACGAGCTGGAGCCGCGCAGCTTCTCCTTCAACAGTCCCTACGGTGCCTGCCCGTCCTGCGACGGTCTCGGTACAAAGCTCGAGGTTGACGAGGCACTGATCATCCCGGACGAGGACGCCCCGCTCGTCGGTGCGATCGCGCCCTGGGCGTCCAGCCCGAACCACCGCTACTTCGACAAGCTGCTCACCGCACTGGCGGAGAACCTCGGCATCGAGCCCGACACCCGCTGGTCGGAGTTGACGAAGAAGGAGCGCAAGGCGGTGCTCGACGGGCACCCCGAGGAGATCACCGTCCGGTACCGCAACCGCTACGGTCGGTCGCGCCAGTACTCCGCGCCGTTCGAGGGCGTCCTGCACTACCTGCACCGCAAGATCGACCAGGCGGAGAGCGACAACCAGAAGGAGCGCTACCTCGGCTACATGCGTGAGGTGCCGTGCCCGGCCTGTGGTGGTACCCGCCTGCGTCCGGAGATTCTCCAGGTGACCGTCGACTCCGAATCAGGGGAGAAGTCCATCGCCGACGTCTCCGCGATGAGTATCGAGGACGCCAGCAGCTTCCTCGACAGTCTCACCCTCAGTTCCCGTGACGAGATGATCGCCGGACGCGTCCTCAAGGAGATCCAGGCGCGTCTGCGGTTCCTCATCGACGTCGGTCTGAACTACCTGTCGATGTCCCGGGCGGCCGGCACCCTGTCCGGCGGCGAGGCGCAGCGTATCCGGCTGGCGACCCAGATCGGGTCGGGACTGGCCGGCGTCCTCTACGTCCTCGACGAGC
This sequence comes from Corynebacterium sp. UD i78, assembly GCF_056280545.1. NCBI lineage: Bacteria > Bacillati > Actinomycetota > Actinomycetes > Mycobacteriales > Corynebacteriaceae > Corynebacterium > Corynebacterium sp. UD i78. Next base: position 843,797 of record NZ_JBWCED010000001.1, read on the forward strand.
CGTCGATCGGCCTGCACCAGCGTGACAACACCCGCCTCATCGCCACCCTCAAGCATCTGAGGGACATCGGTAACACCCTCATCGTCGTCGAGCACGACGAGGAGACGATCCGGACCGCCGACTGGCTCGTGGACATCGGCCCCCGGGCCGGCGAGTTCGGTGGTCACGTCGTCTACCAGGGTGAGCCGGAGGGCATTCTCGACTGTGCCGAGTCCATCACCGGTCAGTACCTGTCCGGGCAGCGGATTCTCGCCGTTCCTGACCAGCGACGTGAGGTGGACACCGACCGGGTCATCACCGTCCACGGTGCCACCGAGAACAACCTGAAGAACGTCACCGTCGACTTCCCGCTGGGTGTTCTGACCTGTGTCACCGGTGTCTCCGGCTCCGGCAAGTCCAGCCTCGTCAACGGGATCCTCGCCCAGGTGCTGGCCAACCAGCTCAACGGTGCCCGCCAGGTGCCCGGCCACCACCGTAAGGTCACCGGACTTGACCAACTGGACAAGCTGGTGCGCGTGGACCAGAGTCCGATCGGCAGGACGCCGCGCTCGAACCCGGCGACGTACACCGGTGTCTTCGACAAGATCCGCAACCTCTTCGCCGAGACCGCCGAGGCCAAGGTCCGCGGCTACAAGGCCGGCCGGTTCAGCTTCAACGTCAAGGGCGGACGCTGCGAGGCCTGCCACGGTGACGGCACGCTGAAGATCGAGATGAACTTCCTGCCGGACGTCTACGTCCCCTGCGAGGTCTGCCAGGGTGCCCGGTACAACCGGGAGACCCTGGAGGTCCACTACAAGGGGAAGTCCATCGCCGAGGTCCTCGACATGCCGATCAGCGAGGCTGCGGAGTTCTTCGGCCCGGTCACCTCGATCTCCCGCTATCTCGACACCCTGGTCGATGTCGGGTTGGGATACGTGCGGCTCGGTCAGGCGGCGACGACGCTGTCCGGTGGTGAGGCGCAGCGCGTGAAGCTGGCCAGTGAGCTGCAGAAGCGGTCCAACGGTCGGACGGTCTACATCCTCGACGAGCCGACCACCGGTCTGCACTTCGAGGACATCCGCAAGCTCATGCTGGTCATCCAGGGACTCGTGGACAAGGGCAACACAGTCCTGGTCATCGAGCACAACCTGGACGTCATCAAAGCCGCGGACTGGATCATCGACATGGGTCCGGAGGGTGGTGCCGGTGGCGGCACCGTCGTGGCAGAGGGCCCGCCGGAGCAGGTGGCCCGTGTCGAGGCCTCCCACACCGGCCGGTATCTCAGCGAGCTGGTCTAGTTGGTTCTGCTGCCGCGGTCGCGGAGCGCGGCGCAGGCCAGGAGGATCAGTCCGCAGATGATGAATGCCGCGACCTGGATCAGTCCGTCCAGGGCAGCCAGGTCGTAGAGCACGAGCTTCGCCGTGGCGAGCAGTGCGATCCCCAGACCGATGGCGGCGTCCACCCGGAGCAGGAAGAAGACTCCGACCGACATCCAGAGCACCGACACAATGAGATGCCCGGTCATGAAGGAGTTGCCGGTGTCGGTGATGTCGCGGGCGAGCAGCGGGATCGCGGACGTCCCGAGAACCAGCAGGACCCCACCGGTGACGGTCTTTCCCGGGAGACTGAGTCGCAGGGCGTCCTTACGGTACAGGACCAGCAGTCCGACGACCAGCAGGAGCAGCGGGGGCAGCCACAGCGGTCGGGCGTCCATGCCGATCTCACGGTTCCAGGCGGGGCCGAGGAGATGGAGGCACGCCAGGACGGTGAATCCGCCGAAGAGCCAGGGGACCACCGGGGGAAGAACCGGGGAGAACCACACCAGCGCGCCGGCGAGAACCACCACCGCACACAGCCACCAGGTCCAGTCGGAGCGCGTGTACATGCTGGTCATGACGAGGCCGAGGGTGGTCACTCCGGTCGCGAGGGTCGCACGCATCGCGTCGGCGGCGGACGTGGGGAGGACAGGACGCGGTACCGGAAGCACGGGGTGGCCGGGCGGTCCCTGCCGGACCGGCGGCATGTTCGGCGGTACCTGCGGGCGGGGCGGCAGGGCGAGAGTCCCGTCGGTCAGGATCTGCCATGCCACCGGCACGGCGCACGTCACCAGGCCGATGCCCAGTGCGCACCAGTGGGCGGAGGTGATCGCGGTGTCGTCGAAGTAGCCGGGCCAGGTGGTGGTGTTGAGGAGGGTCAGAGCAGGCAGCAGGACCGCGGGGGCCCACCGGGCCAGAATGCCGGTGACCGTGGCTGAGGTGGACGAAGGCGCGACCGGGAACAGACCGAGCCAGGTGAGGACAATGACGGCGGCCAGAGAAGCTGTGGTCAGCGTCACCGCGGCATCCCCGTCCGGGACGAGACCGACACCGCTGAGGAAGACAAGTGCGGCCGCGATGTCCACGGGAAGCCAGTACCGGCCGGCCGTCGACGCCCAGCCGATGATGCCGAGGGTGAGCAGGCACGCGGCCTCGACGGTCGGGGAGCGGTCGTCCCAGACCAGCCAGAGTGTGGCCGGTGCCAGGAACAGTCCGCCGGTGACCATGAGGACGAAAGCGAGCCAGACCTGGTCCCACCACCGGGCGATCCCCAGTCCGAGGGCGCAGGTCAGCCCGATGAGGACCGCGCCGACCCAGGGGTCGATCCACTCCAGTCCGAAGACGGTGACCCAGATGTCCGCGAGCAGACCGAGGACGGCGACGGTGAGCAGTGCCGGGGCGACCGGGCCGTCCGGCGATTTCCGCTGTGCCACCAGGGAGTAGGCGCCGCCCGTCAGACAGATCGCGGCGGCCAGGATGACGGCGACTTCGGCGCCCAACCAGTTGTGCTCGACGGCATGGACGGTGAGGAAGATGAGGCCCAGGATGAGGATCGCCGCGCCGAGCCAGGAGATGACGGTGGTGACGGTGTCGCGTGAGCTGCCGGGCCGGGGCGGAGGGGGGCCGTAGCCCGGAGGTGGGCCCATGTAGACAGGGGGAGGCCCGTAACCGGGCGGAGGGCCGCCGTATCCCGGGGGTGGGCCGTACCCCGGAGGTGCGGTGCCGACGGGTGGTGCGGGCCGGGCAGCTTCACCCCATTCCGGACGCGCGGTAGGGGTCCGGTTGACTGGAGGCGTGGTGCCAGGGGTTGGTCGGCTTCCCGACGTCCCCCCGGACTCATGATGAGTGCTCATGACATGAAGCTACATGAGGGCAACCACCCCCGGGTAGGCCTGTATTCCGGGGGAGTGGACGCTGCCGTTGAGCGCGGTTTGGACTTCGGCACTGCAGGTGTTAGCATCGGATCCACTACCGCCCGTCGACCTGACGGGCTGCAAGTGGAGTATCTCCCACCTGGAACCGCTCACGAGTTGGGTCCGGGTCACGAAAGTCCGTTCTCCGACGGTGTCTGTGGTGGACATGTGCGGAGGACGGTTTTCATGCGGTGCAAGCGCGCCGTGGGGGATCCATGGGGACGGACACCGTCCGCACACACTCGCAGTACGCGGTACACGTTTCTACCACTGCTACTGAGGAGTTCTCATCAGCGCTCAAGCTCGCATCAACGACCGGATTCGCGTTCCCGAGGTCCGGCTCGTCGGCCCGGGTGGCGAACAGGTCGGCATCGTCCGCATCGACGATGCACGCAAGCTGGCCTATGACGCCGACCTCGACCTCGTTGAGGTCGCCCCGAACGCCAAGCCGCCCGTGTGCAAGATCATGGACTACGGCAAGTTCAAGTACGAACAGGACCAGAAGGCCCGTGAGGCCCGCAAGAACCAGCAGCAGACCGTGGTCAAGGAGCAGAAGTTCCGCCCGAAGATCAGTGACAACGACTACGAGACCAAAAAGGGTAACGTCGTCCGGTTCCTGGAGAAGGGTTCCAAGGTCAAGGTGACCATCATGTTCCGTGGCCGGGAGCAGTCCCGCCCGGAACTCGGTTTCCGGCTGCTGGAGCGTCTGGCGGATGACGTCCAGGAGTACGGCGTCGTCGAGACCCGAGCGAAGCAGGACGGACGCAACATGACGATGGTGCTGGGCCCGGTCCGCAAGGGCAAGAAGTAGCCTTCCGCCACGCCACCCGTGCCCACCGGCACGGGAGCAACGAGAATTTAAGGATCCACGATGAAGCAGAAGACCCACAAGGGCACCGCCAAGCGCATCAAGGTCACCGGTTCCGGCAAGCTCCGTCGCGAGCAGGCCAACCGCCGCCACCTCCTCGAGGGAAAGCCCTCCACCCGCACCCGTCGCCTGAAGGGCACCACCGAGGTGTCCGCTGACGACACCAAGCGCATCAAGCGCCTCCTCGGCAAGGCCTAAAGAGCGCCTGCACCCCCTGAAACCGACAACCGTCAACTAAGTAACAAAGGACGTCAATCATGGCACGTGTCAAGCGCTCTGTGAACGCGAAGAAGAAGCGCCGCGAAATCCTCAACGAGGCTTCCGGCTACCGGGGTCAGCGCTCCCGCCTGTACCGCAAGGCCAAGGAGCAGGTCCTCCACTCGAAGACCTACGCCTTCCGCGACCGCCGCGCCCGCAAGGGTGAGTTCCGCAAGCTCTGGATCCAGCGCATCAACGCCGCTGCCCGGGCCAACGACATCACCTACAACCGTCTGATCCAGGGCCTGCGTCTCGCCGGTATCGAGGTCGACCGCAAGAACCTCGCCGAGATCGCCGTCTCCGATCCGGCCGCGTTCACCGCTCTCGTCGAGGCTGCCAAGGCCGCCCTCCCCGAGGATGTCAACGCCCCGGTCGCCAAGTAGGCGACCGACGCACTGCGCCGGCCCAGGCCACCGCGCACCCATGCTGACCGCACCACCCGGTACACACCGGGAGGTGCGGTTTTCGTATGTGAAGGCCGCGCCGCGCCCTCACCAGTGGTCCCGATACACTGGCTCCATGACTGACGCCCCCGTTCCTCCCGTCTCCTCGCCGCTGTCCGCCAACTGGCGCAGCCGGATGGGCGACGAACCCTTCACCGAACGCACCCCCCGGATCGTCAACGCCGCCAAGCTCCACCGCGCCGCCGTGCGACGCAAGGCCGGCCGTTTCCTCGCCGAAGGATCCAACGCGGTGATGTCCGCCCTGCGTCACGGAAACGTCGTCGACGTCTTCCTCACCGAGGACGCCCTCGACTCCTTCGGCCGTGAGCTCGACGCTCTCACCGGGGACGACACCCGTGGTGTCCATGTCAGCCTGATCACCGACCGCGCCGCGCACGCCCTCAGTGAGTCCGTCACCTCGACCGGCCTCTTCGCACTGTGCACCTCCCAGCTCACTGACCTGGACGGCGTCCTCGCGTCCGCGGGGCCGGATACCCCGCGCGTCCTCGCGGTACCGGTGGAGACCGCCGAGCCCGGCAATGCCGGAGCCCTCATCCGTGTCGCGGACGCCACGGGTGCCGCCGGCGTCATCTTCGCGGGGGAGACCGTCGACCCGCAGGGCGGGAAGGCCGTGCGCTCGTCAGCGGGATCGGTGTTCCACCTGCCTGTCACCCGGCACACCAGCATCCCCGAGGTTGTCGAGCGACTCCACGAGCAGGGATACCTCGTGCTGGCGACCTCCGGGGACGGCGACGTCTCCCTCGACGAGGCGTCCGTGGCGCCGGCGGGGGAGACACCCTTGCTCGGGCAGCGCGTCGCCTGGCTGTTCGGCAACGAGGCCCACGGTCTCGGTGACTGGCAGGACCTCGCCGATGTACGGGTCTCGATCCCGATGCAGGGGCTGGCGGAGTCCTTCAACCTGGTGACTGCGGCGGCGGTGTGCCTCTACGAGACCGCGCGGGTCGCCCGGGTGTGATAACTGCAGCGCAGTATTGCTAAGATGATCAACCGGCTATTGACGATTTTCCGATGATTTCCACGAGTGTGAGGTGCAGCAGGTGGCTGACGGGGTAGACATGAGCGAAGCGGGCCTGACCGCTGCGGCAGAAGCTGCGGAACAGGCTTTCGCCGCGGCGACGGACCTGGACCAGCTCCCGGAGCTGCGCCGCGCCCACCTGGGGGATGACGCCCCGATCCCGGCCGCCCGACGAGGCCTCGGCAGCCTGCCGAAGGACCAGCGCAAGGACGCCGGCCGGATCGTGAACCAGGCCAGGGGCCGGGTCGAGAAGGCCTTCAACCTCACGAAGACCCGCCTGGAGGAGAAGCGCAACGCCGAGGTGCTCGCCGCCGAGCGTATCGACGTGACGATGCCCGCCACCCGGGGTCAGCGTGGTGGCCAGCACCCGATCACCATCCTCACCGAGCAGATCGCCGACATCTTCGTCGGCATGGGCTGGGAGATCGCCGAGGGGCCCGAGATCGAGGCGGAGTACTTCAACTTCGACGCCCTCAACTTCCTCCCGGACCACCCGGCCCGCACCCTGCAGGACACCTTCCACATCGGACCCGAGGGATCGACGCAGGTCATGCGCACCCACACCTCTCCGGTGCAGGTCCGCACCATGCTCTCACGCGATGTGCCGATCTACATCGCCTGCCCGGGCCGTGTCTTCCGCACCGACGAGCTCGACGCCACCCACACCCCGGTCTTCCACCAGGTCGAGGGTCTCGCCGTCGACAAGGGGCTGACCATGGCACACCTCAAGGGCACGCTGGACCACCTCGCCCGTGTCCTGTTCGGTGAGGACGCCAGGACCCGCATCCGCCCGAACTACTTCCCCTTCACCGAACCGTCGGCTGAGGTCGACGTCTGGTTCCCGGACAAGAAGGGCGGAGCCGGCTGGATCGAGTGGGGCGGCTGTGGCATGGTCAACCCCAACGTCCTGACCGCTGCCGGCATCGATCCGGAGGTCTACTCGGGCTTCGCCTTCGGCATGGGCATCGAGCGCACCCTGCAGTTCCGCAACGGTCTGCCGGACATGCGCGACATGGTGGAGGGCGACGTCCGCTTCACCGAGCCCTTCGGCATCCGCGGCTGACCCACCGTCGCGTCACTGCGTAGACATCAACCTCCTGACCTCTTCACCCCAAGGAACCGAGTACCACCCATGCTGATCTCCCAGGACTGGCTCACCCGCCTTCTCCGGACCTCCAACGCCTCCTTCTCCGTCACCAGCGAGGAGATGGACGCCGGATTCGTCCGCGTCGGCTTCGAGACCGAAGGCTACGAGCACATCGCCGAATCCACCGGTGCCATCGTCTTCGGACGCGTCGAGAGCTTCGAGGAACTCGAAGGTTTCAAGAAGCCGATCCGCTACTGCGAGGTCAACGTCGGCGACGCCAACGGGTCCGGCGAGCCGCAGCACATCATCTGCGGTGCCCGGAACTTCCGTCAGGGGGACATCGTCATCGTCTCCCTGCCCGGGGCTGTGCTGCCCGGTGGTTTCGAGATCGCCGCCCGAAAGACCTACGGCAAGGTCTCCGAAGGCATGATGTGCTCCGCTGCAGAGCTCGGCCTGGCGTCCGTCCAGACCGCCGGCATCATCGCCCTGCGCGGTAAGGAGGCAGAGGACCCCCGCATCGTCATCGGTGAGGACGCCCGTGAGTTCCTCGGCCTCGACGACACCGTCTTCGAGGTCAACGTCACCCCGGACCGCGGCTACGCCCTGTCCGCCCGTGGCCTGGCCCGGGAGCTCGCGGCGTCCTTCGGCCTGTCCTTCCGTGACCCGGCGACCGACCCGGCCGCCGCGGCCCTGGCGACCGACCTGCTGGCCGGCCTGCCGTCCGCCGGTGACGCCTCGGACCTGCCCGCCATCACCGTCGATCCGGAGACCAAGGCGTCCCGCTTCGGTATCCGTCGTGTCTCGGGCATCGACCCGACCGTCGAGTCCCCGTACTGGATGCAGCGTGAGCTGCTGCTGGCCGGTCAGCGTCCGGTCAACGCCGCCACCGACGTCACCAACTACGTCATGTTCCTGCTCGGCCAGCCGATGCACGCCTTCGACGCCGGGAAGATCACCGGTGACCTGCATGTGCACCTCGCCACCGAGGGGGAGAAGCTCACCACCCTCGACGGCGTCGAGCGCACCCTGTCCGGTGAAGACGTCGTCATCTCCGATGCCACGGGCATCCAGTCCATGGCGGGTGTCATGGGCGGCTCCACTTCGGAGATCTCCGCAGAGACCACCGACGTCTACTTCGAAGCCGCGCACTTCGACCAGATCACCGTGGCCCGCACCTCCCGCCGTCACAAGCTCTCCTCCGAGGCGTCCCGGCGCTTTGAGCGTGGCGCCGATCCGGCCGCCATCGAGGCCGCCCTCGACTTCGCTGTCGCCCTGCTGACCCGGATCGCCGGCGGCACCGTGGTGCCGGGTGTGTCGATCGTCGGCGAGGTCCCTGCCATGCCGACCATCGCCATGCACACCTCCGCCCCGGGCCGGATGGCCGGCACGATCTACCCCTCGGGTACCACGGTCGGACGCCTCACCGAGGTCGGCTGCAAGGTCACTCCGACCGGTGAGCGTGACGCCAACGGTGCAATGGCCATCGAGGTCGTCCCGCCGACCTGGCGTCCGGACCTCACCATCCCCGCTGAGCTCGTCGAGGAGGTTCTGCGTCTCGAAGGACTCGACAAGATTCCCTCGGTCATCCCGAATGCCCCGGCCGGCCGCGGTCTGACTCCGCGCCAGCGGATGCGCCGCTCCGTCGGCCACGCCCTGGCGTGGAACGGCTGGCTCGAGATTCTGCCGAGCCCGTTCATCCCCAACGACACCTTCGACGTGTGGGGGCTGGACGCCTCTGACCCGCGTCGGTCCGCCATCCGGGTGCTGAACCCGCTGGAGAGCGACGTCGCGACCATCGGGACGACGCTGCTGCCGTCGATGATCGACTCTCTGCGTCGCAACATCACCCGTGGCCAGAAGGACCTCGGACTCTTCGGTGTCGAGCAGGTCACCCTGCCGACCGGGGTGTCCGGGACCTCCCCGATGCCCTCGACTGCCGGTCGACCCTCCGATGAGGAGGTCACAGAGCTGCTGGCGTCCCTGCCTGACCAGCCGTTGCACGTCGCCGTCATCGCCGCCGGTGACCGGGAGCTCCAGGGCACCCGGGGTCCGGCCCGGCCGTACACCGCCGCCGACGCCTTCGAGGCCGTCCGTGTCATCGCCCGGGCCGCTGGTGTCGAGGTCACGCTGCGCAATGCGGAGTACCTGCCGTGGCACCCGGGCCGGTGTGCCGAGGTTCTCGCCGTGGTCGACGGTGGCGAGGTCGTCGTCGGCCACGCCGGTGAGCTGCACCCGCAGGTCTGTGAGCGCGCCGACCTGCCGAAGCGGACCATCGCCGTGGAGGTCAACCTCGACGGTCTGCCGTTGGCGGAGTCCTTCCCCCGCCCGGTGCTGTCCCCGTTCCCGGCTCTGTACCAGGATGTCGCCGTGGTCGTCGACGAGACCACCCCGGCCGCCGATGTCGAGGCCGCGCTGGTCTCAGGTGCCGGTGAGCTGCTCGAGGCGATCCGTCTGTTCGACGAGTACCACGCCGAGGCGCTGGGCGAGGGCAAGCGGTCGCTGACCTACTCCCTCCGGTTCCGTGCCACCGACCGGACCCTCACCGAGGACGAGGCGTCCGAAGCCCGAGAGGCCGCTGTCGCCGCCGCCGCCTCGACGGTCGGGGCCACGCTGCGCGCGTAGGCTCTGCGCTTTCTGCGAGGACGCCGCCCGGACTGTTCTGGTCCGGGCGGCGTCTGATTTCCGTCGGGCGTTAGCAGCATTGCATAAAAACCACTTTCATGCATAACTTGCGGAGCGCGGTGGGGCAGGGCATACTGGTCCAATGATCTCGATCGCAGTGGCAGGTGCCAGTGGATACGCCGGGGGAGAAGCCCTCCGCCTCCTCCTGAACCATCCCGGACACAACCGGGACTTCACCATCGGTGCCCTCACCGGCGCCTCCAACGCCGGGCAGCGCTTCGGGGACCTCGTCCCGGGCCTGCCGCAGCTCGCTGACCGCACCGTCGAAGACACCACCGAAGAGGTGCTCGCAGGCCACGATGTCGCGATCCTCGGCCTGCCCCACGGCGTCTCCTCCTCCCTTGACCTGGGGGACACCATCGTCCTCGACTGCGGGGCCGACCGGCGTCTGACCAGTCGGGACGACTGGGACGCCTACTACGGCGGCGGGTGGCCCGGCAGCTGGCCCTACGGTATCCCGGAGCTTCCCGGGAACCGCGACATCCTGAAGAAGACCACCGGCGTCGCCGTCCCGGGGTGTTTCCCCACCGGCGCCACTCTCGCTCTGCTCCCGGCCATGCACGCCGGACTCATGGACCCGAAGGTCTCCGTGGTCTCCGTTACCGGCGTCACCGGAGCGGGCAAGAAGGCCGCCGTGCCGATGCTCGGTGGTGAGACCATGGATAACCTGCGGGCCTACAAGGTCGCCACCCACCGGCACACTCCGGAGATGGCGCAGAACATCCGCCGCGTCCTGCCCGACGGACACCCCGGTGACGTCCACGTGACCTTCACCCCGGTCCTCGCCCCGCTGCGGCGGGGGATCCTCACCACCGTCACCGCTGACGCCCGAGGTACTGCGGCGGAGATCCGCGGGGCCTACGAGGACTACTGCGCCGACGAACCCTTCCTCCATCTGCTGCCCGAGGGTGAGCAACCGGAGGTCAAGAGCGTGGCCGGGACCAACATGTGCCACCTCCAGGTCACTGTCGCCGACGGCGTCGTCGTCGCCACCAGTGCCATCGACAACCTCACCAAGGGCACAGCGGGAGCAGCCGTGCAGTGCCTCAACATCATCCAGGGCTGGGACGAGACCGCCGGCCTACCCATGGCCGGTCTGTAGACCGCCGACCCCCACACACGCGCTCTGAACACACACGAGAAGAGAACACCCATGACCGAGAACACGACCGGTGTGACCGCAGCCGCCGGTTTCCGGGCCGCCGCCACCACCGCAGGCATCAAGCCCTCCGGCAACCCCGACCTCGCCCTCGTCGTCAACGACGGCCCCGAGTTCACCGCCGCCGCCCTTTTCACCCGTAACCAGGTCTTCGCCGCCCCGGTCAAGTACACCCGGGAGAACAACGACGGCACTTTCCACGCCGTCATCCTCAACTCCGGCAACGCCAACGCCTGCAACGGCGTCCGGGGGGAGAAGGACGCCGAAGCCACCGCCGCCGCCGTCGGTGACGCCCTCGGGATCCCCGCCGGCGAGGTTGCCGTGTGCTCCACCGGTCTCATCGGCGACACCCTCCCGATGGACAAGGTGCTCGCCGGTGTCGCCACCGTGGCTGATGAGGTGCAGCAGGAGGCGGCGTCCTCTCCGGAGGCGGGCCTCGCCGCCGCCACCGCGATCATGACCACCGACACCGTCGCCAAGCAGGCCGTCTACCACGGCGAGGGCTGGTCTCTCGGCGGCATGGCCAAGGGCGTGGGCATGATGGCCCCGTCGCTGGCCACCATGCTTGTGGTGCTCACCACCGACGCCCACGTCGATGATCCGGCGCCGTACCTCAGGTCGTCGGCCGAGGTCTCCTTCGACTGCATCGACATCGACGGCTCGACCTCCACCAATGACACCGTGATTCTCATGGCCAACGGCGCGTCCGGCGTCACCCCGTCCGAGGAGGAGCTCTCCACCGCCGTACACGCCGTGTGCATGGACCTCGCCAAGCAGCTCCAGGCGGACGCCGAGGGCGTCACCAAGCGTGTCGCCATCACCGTCACCGGCACGGAGACCGACGCGGACGCCAAGGTCGCGGCCCGGATCCTCGGCCGCGACAGCCTGTTCAAGTGCGCCATGTTCGGCTCCGACCCGAACTGGGGACGCACCCTCGCCGCCGTCGGCATGGCGCCGGTGACCATGGTCGCCGACAGGATCTCGGTGAGCTTCAACGGCCAGCCGGTGTGCGTCAACGCCACCGGTGCCCCCGGCGCCCGCGACGTCGACCTGTCGGGGGAGGACATCGACGTCCTCGTCGACCTCGGCACAGGTGGGCCGGGCACCGCGACCGTCTGGACCACGGACCTGTCCCACGACTACGTCCACATCAACTCCGCGTACAGCTCCTAGGAAAGGCAGCCACCCCGTGACTGAACCCACGAGCGAGAAGGTCGTCTACCGAGGCGACTCCGGACTCTCCCCGCAGACCCGGGCGAACGTGCTCGCCGAGGCACTGCCCTGGCTGCTGCACTACCGCGGCAAGATCGTCGTCGTGAAGTACGGCGGAAACGCCATGATCGACGAGGATCTCAAGGCCGCCTTCGCCGCGGACATGGCCTTCCTGCGCACCGTCGGCGCCCACCCCATCGTGGTCCACGGCGGCGGCCCGCAGATCACCGAGATGCTCGACAAGGTCGGCCTCGAGGGAGAGTTCATCGGCGGACTGCGCTACACCACCCCGGAGACCATGGAGTATGTCCGCATGGTCCTCTTCGGCAAGGTCGGACGCGAACTCGTCGGCCTGATCAACCAGCACGGCCCCTTCGCCGTCGGTACCTCCGGTGAGGACGCCGGCCTGTTCACCGCCGTGAAGAAGAACACCTGGATCGACGGTGAGGAGGTCGACCTCGGCCGCGTCGGAGACATCGCCCAGGTCGACGCCACCGTGCTCATGGACCTCATCGACGCCGGCCGCATCCCGGTCGTCGCCCCCTTCGCGCCCGACGAGGACGGCAGGGTATACAACATCAACGCCGACACCGCCGCCGGTGCACTGGCCTCGGCCCTCGGTGCCGAGCGCCTGGTCGTGCTCACCAACGTGGAGGGTCTGTACACCGACTGGCCGAACAAGGACTCGCTGGTCTCCCGGATCGCCCCCGACGAACTGGAGAAGATCCTGCCTGACCTGGACGCCGGCATGATCCCCAAGATGGAGGCCTGCCTCTCCGCCGTGCGGACCGGGGTCTCCGCCGCCCACGTCATCGACGGACGCGAGCGACACTCCGTGATCCTCGAGCTCATGACCTCCGGCGGTATCGGAACGATGATCGCCCCTGAAGACTGGGAGTCGCCCAATGCCTGACAGCACCACACAGAACTGGAAGTCCGAATGGGAGAACGCCGTCATGCCGACCTACGGCACCCCGGCGATCAACCTCGTCTCCGGTAAGGGAAGCCGGGTCACCGATTCCGACGGCCGCGAGTACATCGACCTGCTCGCCGGCATCGCCGTCAACGCCCTCGGCCACGCCCACCCGGCGATCGTGGAGGCTGTCTCCACACAGGTCGCCACTCTGGGACACACCTCGAACATTTTCGCCCACCCGCAGGTCATCACCCTGGCGAACAGGCTTCGGAACCTCATTTCCCCGGATGCGCACGTGTTCTTCTCGAACTCCGGTGGCGAGGCCAACGAGGCGGCCTTCAAGACCGCGCGGCTGACCGGGAAGTCCCGGATCCTCGCCGCCGAGCACGGCTTCCACGGCCGCACCATGGGCTCGCTGGCGATGACCGGTCAGCCCGGCAAGCGCGCCCCGTTCGAGCCGATGCCCGCCGGCGTGGAGTTCTACCCCTACGGGGACCTGGCCGCCCTGCGCGCCCTCATCGAACAGGCGCCCGACGACACCGCCGCCGTCATCATGGAGTCCGTCCAGGGAGAGACCGGCGTCGTCCCCGCACCAGAGGGTTTCCTCACCGGTGTACGCGCCCTCTGCGACGAGTTCGGCGTCCTCATGATCGTCGACGAGGTCCAGGCCGGCATGGGCCGGACCGGACAGTGGTTCGGCTACCAGGCGGATCTTCCCGACGGTGTCGTGCCGGACGTCATCACCCTGGCCAAGGGACTCGGCGGTGGCATGCCGATCGGTGCCTGTGTCGCCGCGACCCCGGCCGGACAGCTGCTCGCCGCCGGGCAGCACGGGACCACCTTCGGCGGAAACCCGGTGTCCTGTGCGGCCGGCAACGCCGTCATCGACACCATCATCGCCGACAACGTCCTCGACAACGTCAACGCGCAGGGGGAGTACCTGCGCACCGAACTCGAGGCACTGGACACCGTGGACCACGTCCGCGGTCGCGGCCTCATGCTCGGCATCGTGCTGAAGGACGACCACCCCGGCTTCGTCGCCGAGGCCCTCGACGCCGGTCTGCTGCTCAACCAGCCGGCCGACGACGTCATCCGCCTCGTCCCGCCACTGACCATCACCGACACCGACGTCCGCGAGGCCGTCGCGATCCTCAAGGAGCTGCTGAAATGACCCGTCACATTCTCGCCGATGACTCGCTCACCGTCGCCGAGCAGGCCGAGGTCCTCGAGCTCGGTCTCGATATGAAGAAGAACCCGATCCGGAAGAGCCTCGAGAACCAGTCGGTGGCGATCCTGTTCGACAAGACTTCCACCCGCACCCGGTTCTCCTTCGACGTCGGTGTCTACCAGCTCGGTGGCCACCCCATCGTGGTGGACTCCGGCAAGTCCCAGATGGGCAAGAAGGAGTCCTACCAGGACACCGGTGCGGTCCTGTCCCGCTTCGTCGACGCCGTCGTCTGGCGTACCGGTGCGCACCAGAACCTCCACGACATGGCGGAGACCGCCACCGTGCCGATCATCAACGCCCTGTGCGATGACTTCCATCCCTGCCAGATCCTCGCAGATCTCCTCACCCTCAAGGAGAAGAAGGGCGAGCTCAAGGGTCTCAAGGCGGTCTACCTCGGTGACGGGGCCAACAACATGGCGAATTCCTACATGCTCGGCTTCGCCACTGCGGGTGTGGACATCACCATCGCCGCCCCCGAGGGCTTCCAGCCGGAACAGCGTTTCGTCGATCGGGCGCAGACCCGCGCCGATGAGACCGGTGCGACGCTGACGGTCACCGGCACCCCGGACGTCACCGGTGCCGACGTCGTCATCACCGACACCTGGGTGTCGATGGGCATGGACGCCGACCGCGACACCTCCGCGCTGAAGCCCTTCCAGGTTGACGAGGCTCTGATGGCCACCGCCGACAGGGACGCCATATTCATGCACTGCCTGCCCGCCTACCGCGGTTTCGAGGTCTCCGCCGGCGTCATCGACGGACCGCAGTCCGTCGTCTTCGACGAGGCCGAGAACCGGCTGCACGCACAGAAGGCCCTGCTGGAATGGCTCTCCCTCAACAACCGCTGACCCGGTCGGCCAGGCAGGACCTGATCGCCCGGCTCATCGAGACCCACCGGATCCCCAGCCAGCGCCACCTGCTGGAGCGGCTCGAGGCCGAGGGCGTGGAGACCACCCAGGCGACCCTGTCACGGGACCTGGTCGACCTCGGGGCGAGGAAGGTGCGTTCGGAGGGACGCGCCTTCTACAGCCTCGGCGCCGCCGGTGACGATCTCGCCACCGACGGTCCGGCGAAGCTCCGCCGCGTCCTCGCTGAACTCCTGGTCGGCACGGACTGGTCGGGCAGCACCGCCGTACTGCGGACCCCGCCGGGAGCCGCCCAGTACCTCGCCAGTGTCGTCGACCGTTCCGACCTTCCCGACGTCGTCGGTACCATCGCCGGGGACGACACCGTGTTCGTTCTCGCCCGCGAGCCGGCCGACGGGCGTGGCCTGGCGGAACGACTCACCCGACTCTCACGGCCCGCTGGTGACCAGGCCGACCGTGAACTGTAGAATTCACCCGATACAACATCCCCGAAAGGATCACCAAGATCATGACTGACCGCGTCGTACTCGCGTACTCCGGTGGCCTCGACACCACTGTCGCCATCCCTTACCTCAAGCAGATGACCGGCGGCGAGGTCGTCGCCGTCTCCATCGACCTCGGCCAGGGCGGCGAAGACATGGAGTCCGTGCGTCAGCGTGCCCTCGGTGCCGGTGCCGTCGAGTCGATCATCGTCGACGCCAGGGACGAGTTCGCCGACAACTACTGCCTGCCGACCATCAAGGCCAACGGCATGTACATGAAGCAGTACCCGTTGGTCTCCGCGATCTCGCGTCCGCTCATCGTCAAGCACCTCGTCGAGGCCGCCGACGAGCACGGCGGCACCCACGTCGCCCACGGCTGCACCGGTAAGGGCAACGACCAGGTCCGCTTCGAGGTGGGCTTCATGAACACCAACCCGGACCTGAAGATCATCGCCCCGGCCCGCGACTACGCCTGGACCCGCGACAAAGCCATCGCCTTCGCCGAGGAGAACAACGTCCCGATCGAGCAGTCGGCGTCCTCCCCGTTCTCCATCGACCAGAACGTCTGGGGCCGTGCCATCGAGACCGGCTACCTGGAGGACCTGTGGAACGCCCCGACCAAGGACATCTACGCCTACACCGAGGATCCCTCCCTCGGCCAGGCCCCCGACGAGGTCACCATCTCCTTCAGGGCCGGCAGGCCGGTCGCCATCGACGGCCGCGAGGTCACCGTCCTCCAGGCGATCGAGGAGCTCAACCGCCGCGCCGGTGCCCAGGGAGTCGGCCGTCTCGACATGGTCGAGGACCGTCTCATCGGCATCAAGTCCCGCGAGATCTACGAGGCCCCGGGTGCCGTCACCCTCATCAAGGCCCACGAGGCCCTCGAGGACGTCACCGTCGAGCGCGAGCTCGCCCGCTACAAGCGCGGTATCGAGGCCGAGTGGTCCAACCAGGTCTACGACGGCCTGTGGTTCTCCCCGCTGAAGCGCTCCCTCGACTCCTTCATCGAGTCCACCCAGGAGCACGTCACCGGTGACATCCGCCTCGTGCTGCACAACGGCGCGATCCAGGTCAACGGCCGCCGGTCCGAGGAGTCCCTCTACGACTTCAACCTCGCCACCTACGACACCGGCGACACCTTCGACCAGACCCTGTCCAAGGGCTTCGTCGAGCTGCACGGACTGTCCTCCAAGATCGCGAACAAGCGCGACCGGCGCTTCAGCAACTAGGGGAGCGGCGCAACAATGACGGAGATCCAGAAGCACGCGACGAACGAGGGCTCCCTGTGGGGTGGCAGGTTCGCCGGTGGACCCACTGAGGCCATGGCCGCGCTGAGCAAGTCCACCCACTTCGACTGGGTGCTTGCCCCCTATGACGTGCTCGCCTCCAAGGCCCACGCCAAGGTGCTGCACAATGCCGGCCTGCTCTCGGACGAGGACCTGACCACCATGCTCGACGGTCTGACCCGGCTGGGTGAGGACGTCGCCTCGGGTGCCTTCGGTCCGGAGCCCTCGGACGAGGACGTCCACGGTGCCATGGAACGCGGTCTCATCGACCGCGTCGGCCCGGTCGTCGGCGGACGCCTGCGTGCCGGCCGCTCCCGCAACGACCAGGTCGCCACCCTGTTCCGCATGTGGGTGCGGGACGCCGTGCGTGAGGTCAGCGCCGGCGTCCTCGACGTCGTCGATGCCCTGGTACTCCAGGCCCGGTCCCACCCGGAGACCATCATGCCCGGCAAGACCCACTTCCAGGCCGCCCAGCCGGTGCTGCTGGCCCACCAGCTGCTGGCGCACGCCCAGCCGCTGCTGCGCGACGTCCAGCGGTTCCAGGACCTGGACAGGCGCCTGGCCGTGTCCCCGTACGGCTCCGGTGCACTGGCGGGCTCCTCGCTGGCCCTGGACCCCGAGGCCATCGCCGCGGAACTCGGCTTCGACTCCGCCGCCGACAACTCCATCGACGCGACGAGCTCCCGTGACTTCGCCGCCGAGACCTCCTACGTCCTGGCCCAGGTCGCCATCGACCTCTCCCGCCTGGCAGAGGAGATCATCGCCTGGTCGACCCCGGAGTTCGGCTACGTCACCCTGGCCGACGAGTGGTCCACCGGATCCTCGATCATGCCGCAGAAGAAGAACCCGGACGTCGCCGAGCTCATGCGCGGGAAGACCGGTCGCCTCATCGGTGACCACACCGGCCTGCTCGCCACCCTCAAGGCACTGCCGCTGGCCTACGACCGGGACCTGCAGGAGGACAAGGAGCCGATCCTCGACGCGGTCACCCAGCTACACCTCCTGCTGCCGGCGATGACCGGCCTGGTCGCCACCCTGACCTTCCACCCGGACCGTCTGCTGGAACTGGCTCCGGCCGGCTTCACACTGGCGACCGACCTCGCCGAGTGGATGGTGCGCCAGGGGGTGCCCTTCCGCGACGCCCACGAAGCCTCCGGTCAGTGTGTGCGCATCGCCGAGTCGCGCGGAGTCGGTCTCATCGACCTCACCGACGAGGACCTGGCCGGCGTCCACCCGCAACTGACCCCTGAGGTCCGCACGGTGCTCACCGTCGAGGGTGCGGTGGCGTCCCGCGCGACCCGCGGCGGCACCGCCGGTGTGCGCGTCGCCGAGCAGCTGGGACGCGTGGTCGACGCGTCCGGTGCCGGCCGTGAGTGGGCGGAGAAGCCGGTCCGCGGCTGAGCCGCAGCTGATCCTTCGCCTGTTCCGCGGTGTCGACGAGGGCGCCCGGGGTCTTACCCGGGCGCCCTCCGGCGTGTGCGTGATGCGCTGCAGTTACACTGTTGACCATGATCGATCCGAGCCTTCTTGAGATTCTCGTGTGCCCGCAGGACAAGCAGCCGCTGGAGGAGCACGGGGACTATCTGGTCAACCCGCGGCTCTCCGTCGCCTATCCGGTGCAGGACGGCATCCCCGTCCTGCTCGCCGACGAAGCGGTCACCTGGCCGCTGCCCTGAGAACTGACCAGACTTTCCCGAAGGACCACAACACCCATGTCGAACATCCTCGACGACCTGTCCTGGCGCGGCCTTATCGCGCAGAGCACCGACATCGATGTCCTGCGCACCGAGCTGGACACACCCACCACCGCCTACGTCGGCTTCGACCCGACCGGGCCCTCCCTGCACGCCGGACACCTTGTCCCGCTGCTGATGCTCGCACGTCTGCAGCGTGCCGGCCACACCCCGATCCTGCTCGCCGGCGGTGCCACCGGCATGATCGGTGACCCCCGCGACGTCGGCGAGCGCTCCATGATCTCCGAGGAGACCGCCGCCAGGAACGTGGAGCGGATCCGCAAGCAGCTGGCGTCCTTCGTCTCCTTCGAGGGCGAGAACGCCGCGATCATGGCCGACAACATGGACTGGACCGGTTCCATGTCCGTGGTGGACTTCCTCCGTGACGTCGGCAAGAACTTCAGCCTCAACACCATGCTCTCCCGTGACACGGTGAAGCGGCGCCTGGAGTCCGACGGCATCTCCTACACCGAGTTCTCCTACATGCTGCTGCAGGCCAACGACTACGTGCAGCTGCGCCGCAACCACGACTGCCGCCTGCAGATCGGCGGTTCCGATCAGTGGGGCAACATCGTCTCCGGTGTCGACCTCAACCGCCGCGTCGACGGCGAGATCGTGCACGGGCTCACCGTGCCGTTGGTCACCGACTCCGAAGGACGCAAGTTCGGCAAGTCCACCGGCGGCGGCAAGCTCTGGCTCGACCCGGAGATGACCAGCCCCTACAGCTGGTACCAGTACTTCCTCAACGCCGCCGACGCGGACGTCATCCGCTACCTGCGCTGGTTCACCTTCCTGGGTCAGGAGGAGCTCGACCGGTTGGCCGTCGAGGTCGAGGAGCGTCCGTTCAAGCGCGAGGCGCAGCGCACCCTCGCACGTGAGATGACCACCCTGGTGCACGGGGAGGACGCCGTGGCCAAGGTCGAGAAAGCCGCCGAGGCACTCTTCGGCAAGGCGGAGCTGTCCGAGCTCGACGAGCAGACCCTGGCGTCCGCCCTGTCTGAGACCGAGGTCGCCGAGGTCGCCGCAGATGCGACGATCCTCGACCTGCTCGTCGGTGCCGGACTGGAGAAGACCAAGGGCGCGGCCCGCCGCACTGTCAGTGAGGGCGGCGCCTACGTCAACAACGTCCGGATCTCCGAGATCGACTGGACGCCGGACGCCGGGAATCTGCTGCACGGTTCCTGGCTCGTCCTGCGCAAGGGCAAGAAGCGTTTCGCCGGAGCGCGCGTGCAGCACTGAGGGTGAATGAGGATCACCTCAGTTAGCCGGACCGGGTTCTCCTGTGCCGGTCAGGCGAGGGTTACACTTGTGTGCCATGACGCAACTGAGCCAGACTGTGACCCTCACCTCAGGGGGTTGTCGGGTGGTGATCTCGCCCCGGGGCGGGGGACCGCAGCATCTCAGCGTCGACGGGTGTGACCTGCTCCAGGGGTACGGGGGAGCGGGAGAGTCCGGCCCTGCACCGTTGTCCGCCAATGTGGTGCTCGCCCCCTGGCCCAACCGCACCCGCGACGGTGAGTTCACGGTGGCGGGCCGACGGCACACTCTCGAGATCACGGAACCGGACCGCGACAACGCGATCCACGGCTTCGTCGACGATGCCGTGTGGACCGTCACCTCCTCCGGCCACGACACCGTGACGCTGAGCATCGATCCGGGGGTACACCCCGGCTGGCCGTGGCCGCTGCACATGGAGGTCACCTACCGCGTGGCCGTGGACGGACTGAGTGCCGAGTTCCTGCTGCGGAACGACTCCCCTGAGCGCATTCCCGCCGCCTGCGGATTCCATCTCTACCCCAGCGCTCTCGGCTCCCCGGTCGACGAGTGCACGCTGGCGGCCCCGGCGCACCGCGTCCTTCCGCTGGACGACCGGAACCTGCCGGTCGGGCAGGAGATCGATGACACGCCGGACGCCGGCGAGGCTGCCGCGCTCACGGACCCGGAGACCCCGATGGCCGGACGCCTCCTCGACCACTGCCTGCATGTCCCCGGGGCGGGCCCGGTGGTCTTCACCCTCCGCGACACCGGGGGCCGTGGGGTCCTCCTGGAGACTTCCCCGGAACTCCGGTGGTTCCAGGTCTTCACCCCGGACGAGGCATGGGGGATGCCCTACCCGGGACAGCCCGGCGGACGGGCGGTCGCCGTCGAACCGATGACCGCCCCGCCGGATGCACTGAACTCCGGCACCGACCTGACGTGGCTGGAACCGGGGGAGGTACTCACCTGCCGCTGGGCGGTCCGGGTGCTCGACGGCTGACCGTCGTCCGAACCCCTGCCTGACGTATTCACCGATTCCCCGACCAGAAAGAACAACGCACATCATGGAGACCGCATACACAGCGTCATCCTCCCTGCGGCTTGACGCCAGCTGGGTCGATTACGCGCTGGTCGCCCTCTTCTTCGCCTTCGTCCTCGGCATCGGCTGGGCTGCGAAGCGACGGGTGTCCAGCTCCATCGACTTCTTCCTTTCCGGCCGCGGACTGCCGGCCTGGGTCACCGGCCTGGCCTTCGTCTCCGCCAACCTCGGAGCCGTCGAGATCATCGGCATGTCCGCCAACGGCGTCGAGTACGGCATGCAGACGATGCACTACTTCTGGATCGGTGCCATCCCGGCGATGATCTTCCTCGGCATCGTCATGATGCCCTTCTACTACGGCTCGAAGGTCCGGTCGGTGCCCGAGTTCATGCGCCGTCGTTTCGGCACCGGCGCACACCTGGTGAACGCTCTGTCCTTCGCCATCGCCCAGCTGCTCATCGCCGGTGTGAACCTCGTGCTGCTGGCCAAGGTGGTCAACGCCCTGCTCGGCTGGCCACTGTGGGTCACGCTCCTGGTCGCTGCCGCGATCGTGCTCTGCTACATCACCCTCGGTGGGCTTTCCGCCGCGATCTACACCGAGGTGCTCCAGTTCTTCGTCATCGTCGCCGGCCTTGCACCGCTGACGATCATCGGCCTGAACAAGGTCGGTGGCTGGGGCGGACTGAAGGACAAGGTCAACGACTTCCAGAATCACGCCTGGCCCGCCCAGGAACTCTCCGGCTTCGAGAGCCCGGTGCTCTCGGTCATCGGTATCGTCTTCGGCCTCGGCTTCGTGCTCTCCTTCGGTTACTGGACCACGAACTTCGTCGAGGTGCAGCGTGCCATGGCGTCCGAGTCTCTCGGCTCTGCCAGGAAGACTCCGATCATCGGTGCCTTCCCGAAGATGTTCATCCCCTTCATCGTCATCGTCCCCGGCATGATCGCCGGTGTGCTGGTCAGTGCGCTTCAGGAGGGTGGGGATGCCGAGCCGAATGACGCCCTGCTCTATCTGATGCGCGACCTGCTGCCCAACGGTCTGCTCGGCGTCGCGATCGCCGGTCTGCTGGCCGCGTTCATGGCCGGTATGGCGGCGAACATCTCCGCGTTCAACACGGTGTTCAGCTACGACCTGTGGCAGTCCTACGTGGTCAAGGACCGGGAGGACGGCTACTACCTCAAGGTCGGTCGCTGGGCGACGGTCGCGGCGACGGTCATCGCCGTGGGTACCGCGCTGATCGCCAACAATTTCGGCAACATCATGGACTACCTGCAGACGTTGTTCGGCTTCTTCAACGCCCCGCTGTTCGCCACCTTCCTCCTCGGTATGTTCTGGAAGCGGATGACGCCCCACGCCGGTTGGTCCGGCCTGGTCGCCGGTACCGCCGCCGCGATCATCTTCTGGGCGTTCTCGCTGGGATCCGACCCGCTGGTCGACCTTCCGGGACAGGGCACAGCCTTCGTCGCCGCCGGCCTGGCCTTCGTCGTCGATATCCTGGTCTCCGTCATCGTCACCTCCTTCACCGAGCCCAAGTCGGACGAGGAACTGGTCGGCTTCGTCAAGTCCGTGACCCCGAAGGCGCAGCTGGAGGATCCGGAGGAGAAGACCATGCCGTGGTACCGGCGCACCGTGCCACTGGGCGTGATCTGCCTGGTCATGGTCATCGCCCTCAACGTGATCTTCCACTGAGCCGTCGACCGAGACAGAGAGATAACCAATGTCCGACAACACACAGAACACAGTGCACAAGGCGGGTGCCTTCGACATCCGCAACATCATCGCCGCCCTGCTCGGCATCTACGGCATCATCCTGCTGATCTGCTCGGCTGTGCTGGATCCGGGCGTGAACCCGGACACCGGTGCCGACAAGTCCTCGGCCGACAACCTCTGGACCGGTCTGGTCCTCGTGATCGTGGCCGCGGTCTTCGTCTTCTGGTCCAGGCTCAACCCGGTCGTCGTCGACGAGTCCCTCATCGACGAGGACGCACTGCCGGAGGGGCCGGAAGGTGAAGACCGGTGACCGACCATCCGCTCAAGATCACGGCGACCCACCTTGCGGACGGACGCGAGCTCATCTACTTCGATGACTCCGCCGACGTCCTGTCCGGAGAAGTCACCCGCGAACTCACCGATCCCCGGGACCTGCCGGGTTCGGTGACCGAGTCCGAGATGCGCCGGGACCCGCTGACCGGGGAGTGGGTCACCTACGCCGCCCACCGCAACAACCGGACCTTCATGCCGCCGGCGAACGAGAACCCGCTCGCTCCGGCTACTCCGGGACATCTCCCGACGGAGATCCCCTCCACCGACTACGACGTGGTGGTCTTCGAGAACCGGTTCCCGTCGTTCTCCACGCGTATCGCGATGCCGGAGAACCCGGAAGAATACGACTGGCAGGTCGACGGCGAGGAGATCTTCCCGCGGCGTCCTGCGAAGGCACGGTGCGAGGTCATCTGCTTCACCCCGGATTCGTCGAAGTCCTTCCGTGACCTGCCGCTGTCCCGCATCCGCACGGTCATCGAGGCCTGGCGTCACCGGACCGCGACACTTTCGGCGATCGATCGTGTGGTCCAGGTGGCGCCGTTCGAGAACCGTGGTGAGGAGATCGGGGTGACGCTGCAGCACCCGCACGGGCAGATCTACAGTTACCCTTTCGTTCCACCGCGCTCGCAGCGGATCCTCGAGCAGGCCGTGGCCCACCGGGCCTCGACCGGACGCGACCTCTTCGACGACCTCCTCGACGCTGAGCGTCGTTCCGGTGAACGGATCATCACCGAGACACTGCACTTCACCGTGTTCGTCCCCGCTGCCGCCAAATGGCCGGTGGAGGCAATGGTTGTGCCGAATCGGGCGGTGGGTGATTTCACCGGGTTGACCGACGAGGAGCTCAACGAACTCCCGGCACTGCTGAAGAACCTCTATTCGGCCGTGGACCGCTACTTCGAGGGAGTCGAACGTACCCCCTACATCGCCGCCTGGAATCAGGCGCCGGTCCAGTCCCGTCTCACCGGGGAGCAGGAACGGCTGCGTGGCGAAGGACGCCTCCACCTGCAGTTGTTCTCCC
The DNA here is from genome assembly GCF_056280545.1 of Corynebacterium sp. UD i78. NCBI lineage: Bacteria > Bacillati > Actinomycetota > Actinomycetes > Mycobacteriales > Corynebacteriaceae > Corynebacterium > Corynebacterium sp. UD i78. Next base: position 867,619 of record NZ_JBWCED010000001.1, read on the forward strand.
TCATGCGCTCACCGAACCGGATGAAGTTCCTCGCCGGTTCGGAGTCGGCACTGGGAGCGTGGATCAGTGACACGACCCCGGAGCGCATCGCCGGGCGTTTCCGTGAGGTCTGGGAGGACGCGCAGTGAGCGGACAGACAGGGGAGGGGAGCTCCCTCGACTGGTGGCAGGCCCGGGACACCGGGGTTCTCGCCACCGATGCGCAGACGCTGTTCCACACCGTCTTCGGCGAAGACCGGTCCTGCGAGGGTGTGTGGGTGGCACCGGGCCGGGTGAACCTCATCGGTGAGCATGTCGACTACGCCGGAGGGGTCTCCCTTCCGTTCGCTCTGCCGCAGTGCACCGCGGCCGCTGTCGGGCGCCGTGACGACGGCGTCCTCCGACTCGTGTCGCTTGTCCCGGGATCCGAAACCCCTCAGGAGATCAGCATCGCACTGTCCGAGGTCGGTCCGGGTTCCCCGGAGGGCTGGGCGGGATATGCCGCAGGTGCGGTGTGGGCCGGTGTGCAGGACGGAGTCATCCCCGACTGCGACGGTCTCGACATCGCCCTGGTCTCGGATGTGCCGCTGGGTGCGGGGCTGTCCAGCTCGGCGGCCCTGGAGTGCTCGGTGGCCCTGGCGGCCTGTGAACTGTCACTCGGCCGGGCACCGGAGGCTGCGGAGACCGCCCACCTCGTGACCGTCTGCATGCGGGCGGAGAATGAGGTGGTGGGAGCCTCCACCGGTGGTCTGGACCAGCGTAGTTCCTTCTACGGTGCTGACGGAGAGGTGCTCGCCGTCGACTTCCTCCACGACACGGTGGACCTCGTCCCCTGTGACCTTGAGAGTGCCGGCCTGGCGCTGCTGATCATCAACACCAATGCCCCGCACCGCCTGGCTGACGGTCAGTACGCCTCGCGGCGAGGTGTCGTGGATGCGGTGGGCCGGGTCGCGGGGCACGGCACAGTCGGTGGATTCCTCGCAGAGAACCCCGGGGCCGAAGGACGCCGTGAGCTCGAGAGAATTGTCGACACCTGGGCTGTATCCCCGGAGGCAGAAGAGCTGCTGGAGGGAGATCTGGAGGAGCGGACGGCCACTGCACACCGGCGGATCCGGCATATCATCGGCGAGATCCACCGCACGGCAGACGTCACTGTGACGTCTCTCAAGGAGAGTGGACGACTGACGACCGAGACTGCTGCGTTGCTGGGGCAGATGATGAACGGCAGTCATGAGAGCCTGCGGGACCTGTTCGAGGTCACGGTGCCGGAACTCGACAGCGCCCAGGAGTCCGCGCTGGCCGCCGGAGCTCTGGGAGCCCGGATGACCGGTGGTGGCTTCGGCGGCAGCGTCATCGCGCTGGTGCCGGCAGGGGAGACCGTGGCCGTTGCAACGGCAGTCGTCGACGCTGCTGCGTCTCGTGGACTGCCGGAGCCGACCTTCTTCACCGCCGTCCCCTCAGACGGAGCTCGCCGAATTGCCACCTGACCAGCACAGTTGCTCTGTATTACGGCGGTGTGTACATTAGGTGAAGTCGCCGCGAGCAACCAGGGCCCGGCCCTGGCAGGTAGTGGTGTGCGGATGTTGTTTGAGAACTCAATAGCGTGATGAATCAAGTTTTTTGTCGCATGGTCGGCAGATGGTGACTTGGGTTGGTGCCGGCACGTGGGTGACTGCGTGTTAAATACTGAATCTCAGGTCTGTTCTGTCGGTTGTTGTGACCGGCGCATGGTTTCCCGGTCCCCCGATCGGGAGCATGCGTGGATATTCATTTTTTTTGGATGTCAGCAGTTCAGTATATTTATTTTTGCCAGTGATGGCTCTTTATGGGGTTTATTGCTTTTATGGAGAGTTTGATCCTGGCTCAGGACGAACGCTGGCGGCGTGCTTAACACATGCAAGTCGAACGGAAAGGCCCTGCTTGCAGGGTACTCGAGTGGCGAACGGGTGAGTAACACGTGGGTGATCTGCCCTGCACTTCGGGATAAGCCTGGGAAACTGGGTCTAATACCGGATAGGACCATCGTTTAGTGTCGGTGGTGGAAAGTTTTTCGGTGCAGGATGAGCTCGCGGCCTATCAGCTTGTTGGTGGGGTAATGGCCTACCAAGGCGTCGACGGGTAGCCGGCCTGAGAGGGTGGACGGCCACATTGGGACTGAGACACGGCCCAGACTCCTACGGGAGGCAGCAGTGGGGAATATTGCACAATGGGCGCAAGCCTGATGCAGCGACGCCGCGTGGGGGATGAAGGCCTTCGGGTTGTAAACTCCTTTCAACCATGACGAAGCGGAAGTGACGGTAGTGGTAGAAGAAGCACCGGCTAACTACGTGCCAGCAGCCGCGGTAATACGTAGGGTGCGAGCGTTGTCCGGAATTACTGGGCGTAAAGAGCTCGTAGGTGGTTTGTCGCGTCGTCTGTGAAATTCCGGGGCTTAACTCCGGGCGTGCAGGCGATACGGGCATAACTTGAGTGCTGTAGGGGAGACTGGAATTCCTGGTGTAGCGGTGAAATGCGCAGATATCAGGAGGAACACCGATGGCGAAGGCAGGTCTCTGGGCAGTAACTGACGCTGAGGAGCGAAAGCATGGGTAGCGAACAGGATTAGATACCCTGGTAGTCCATGCCGTAAACGGTGGGCGCTAGGTGTGGGGGTCTTCCACGACTTCTGTGCCGTAGCTAACGCATTAAGCGCCCCGCCTGGGGAGTACGGCCGCAAGGCTAAAACTCAAAGGAATTGACGGGGGCCCGCACAAGCGGCGGAGCATGTGGATTAATTCGATGCAACGCGAAGAACCTTACCTGGGCTTGACATATGCCGGATCGGCGCAGAGATGCGTTTTCCCTTGTGGTCGGTATACAGGTGGTGCATGGTTGTCGTCAGCTCGTGTCGTGAGATGTTGGGTTAAGTCCCGCAACGAGCGCAACCCTTGTCTTGTGTTGCCAGCACGTTATGGTGGGGACTCGCGAGAGACTGCCGGGGTTAACTCGGAGGAAGGTGGGGATGACGTCAAATCATCATGCCCCTTATGTCCAGGGCTTCACACATGCTACAATGGTCGGTACAGTGGGTTGCTACACCGTGAGGTGGTGCTAATCCCTTAAAGCCGGTCTCAGTTCGGATTGGAGTCTGCAACTCGACTCCATGAAGTCGGAGTCGCTAGTAATCGCAGATCAGCAACGCTGCGGTGAATACGTTCCCGGGCCTTGTACACACCGCCCGTCACGTCATGAAAGTTGGTAACACCCGAAGCCAGTGGCCCAAACTCGTTAGGGAGCTGTCGAAGGTGGGATCGGCGATTGGGACGAAGTCGTAACAAGGTAGCCGTACCGGAAGGTGCGGCTGGATCACCTCCTTTCTAAGGAGCTTTATTTTTTGTGCATTCCGCGTCAATACGGGCGTCGGGTGTTTTTGTTTATCCGGGTGGAGATCAGCCCGTTTGTGGGTCGTTTGTCTGTGATTGTGTGACTGCTTGGTTCGTTGCGTTGTTGGGTGTCTGGAACAGCAGCTGTGTGTTGTTTGTTTCTGTTGGGGTGCTTGTGGCTGGTCGTGCATGGTTGTGTGTGGTTGGTTGTGGGTGCTCCGGGTCCTTTGTGACTGTGTTGTTTGAGAACTGTATAGTGGACGCGAGTATCTTCTTTTTTGATGCAATTTTGTAAGTGTCGTGTGAATACTGATTCTGTGGTTTTTCTGCAGGTTTGTGTTCATCTGATGCGTTCTTAGTGTTGTGCGTTAAGGGCGCACGGTGGATGCCTTGGCATGATGAGCCGATGAAGGACGTGGGAGACTGCGATATGCCTCGGGGAGTTGTCAACTGAGCGTTGATCCGAGGATGTCCGAATGGGGAAACCCGGCCGTGGTTATGTGCGGTCACCTGCCGGTGAATGTATAGCTGGTGTGGAGGTTACGCGGGGAAGTGAAACATCTCAGTACCCGTAGGAAGAGAAAACAATAGTGATTCCGTGAGTAGTGGCGAACGAAAGTGGATGAGTGGCTAAACCGGTCATGTGTGATACCTGTCAGGGGTTGCATGGTCGGGGTTGTGGGGTCTTGTTCGACTGGTCTGACAGTCAGTCGCCCGGTCATGTGTGCTAGCGGAAGTGGTTTGGAATGGCCTGCCGTAGACGGTGAGAGTCCGGTACGTGAAAGCATGTGTGGTTGGGTTACGAGGTGCCCCGAGTAGCAGCGGGCTCGTGGAATCCGCTGTGAATCTGCCGGGACCACCCGGTAAGCCTGAATACTCATTGTGACCGATAGCGGATAGTACCGTGAGGGAATGGTGAAAAGTACCCCGGGAGGGGAGTGAAATAGTACCTGAAACCGTGCGCTTACAATCCGTCAGAGCCGTGCTGCACTGTGTGTGGTGGTGATGGCGTGCCTTTTGAAGAATGAGCCTGCGAGTCAGCGGCACGTCGCGAGGTTAACCCGTGTGGGGTAGTCGTAGCGAAAGCGAATACTAACTAGTGTGTTGAGTGGCGTGTCCTGGACCCGAAGCGGGGTGATCTACCCATGGCCAGTGTGAAGCGACGGTAAGACGTCGTGGAGGCGCGAACCCACTTAGGTTGAAAACTGAGGGGATGAGTTGTGGGTAGGGGTGAAAGGCCAATCAAACTCCGTGATAGCTGGTTCTCCCCGAAATGCATTTAGGTGCAGCGTCGTGTGTTTCTTGCCGGAGGTAGAGCTACTGGTTGGTTTAGCGGGACTATCATCTTAGCGACATCAGCCAAACTCCGAATGCCGGTAAGTGAGAGCGCGGCAGTGAGACTGCGGGGGATAAGCTTCGTAGTCGAGAGGGAAACAGCCCAGATCGCCGGCTAAGGCCCCTAAGGGTGTACTAAGTGGAAAAGGATGTGGGATCGCGAAGACAGCCAGGAGGTTGGCTTAGAAGCAGCCATCCTTGAAAGAGTGCGTAATAGCTCACTGGTCGAGTGGTCCTGCGCCGACAATGTAGTGGGGCTCAAGTACACCGCCGAAGCCGCGGAGCTCGCATTCTGGTTTGGCCAGTGTGTGGGTTGGTAGGGGAGCGTCGTGTGGCCGTTGAAGGTGCGGGGTGACCCAGTGCTGGAGGCTATGCGAGTGAGAATGCAGGCATGAGTAGCGAATGATGAGTGAGAACCTCATCCGCCGGATGACCAAGGGTTCCTGGGTCAAGTTAATCTTCCCAGGGTGAGTCGGGGCCTAAGGCGAGGCCGACAGGCGTAGTCGATGGATAACGGGTTGATATTCCCGTACCCGTGTGTGTGCGATCATGATGAATCGGTGATACTAACCGCCCTGAAGTTTTCTGCCATGGTCTTTGGCTGTGGTGGTTGATGGATGCGTGGGACCTGAGCTGGTAGTAGTCAAGTGATGGGGTGACGCAGGAAGGTAGCCGAGCCACTTAGTGGATTGTGGTGTAAGCGTGTGGCCTGTTGTCCAGGTAAATCCGGGCGACGTGAAAGGTGAGGCGTGATGCGTACCCGTTTGCGGGGATGTCGGTGATCCTATGCTGTCGAGAAAAGCCTCTAGCGAGTGCACATTCGGCCCGTACCCCAAACCGACACAGGTGGTCAGGTAGAGAATACTAAGGCGATCGGGTGAACTGTGGTTAAGGAACTCGGCAAAATGCCCCCGTAACTTCGGGAGAAGGGGGGCCCGTGCTGGTGATAGGGTCTTGCACTCTTGAGCTGGTGTGGGTCGCAGAGAATAGAGGGAAGCGACTGTTTACTAAAAACACAGGTCCGTGCGAAGACGGTAAGTCGATGTATACGGACTGACGCCTGCCCGGTGCTGGAAGGTTAAGAGGACCTGTTAGGACTTTTGTCCGAAGCGGAGAATTTAAGCCCCAGTAAACGGCGGTGGTAACTATAACCATCCTAAGGTAGCGAAATTCCTTGTCGGGTAAGTTCCGACCTGCACGAATGGCGTAACGACTTCCCTGCTGTCTCAACCACAGGCCCGGCGAAATTGCAGTACGAGTAAAGATGCTCGTTACGCGCGGCAGGACGAAAAGACCCCGGGACCTTCACTATAGCTTGGTATTGGTGTTCGGTTCGGTTTGTGTAGGATAGGTGGGAGACTGTGAAGCGGCCACGCCAGTGGTTGTGGAGTCGTTGTTGAAATACCACTCTGATCGTATTGGATATCTGAACCTCGGCCCATGATCTGGGTTAGGGACAGTGCCTGGTGGGTAGTTTAACTGGGGCGGTTGCCTCCCAAAGAGTAACGGAGGCGCCCAAAGGTTCCCTCAGCCTGGTTGGTAATCAGGTGTTGAGTGTAAGTGCACAAGGGAGCTTGACTGTGAGACTGACAGGTCGAGCAGGTACGAAAGTAGGGACTAGTGATCCGGCACCGGCTTGTGGAAGCGGTGTCGCTCAACGGATAAAAGGTACCCCGGGGATAACAGGCTGATCTTCCCCAAGAGTCCATATCGACGGGATGGTTTGGCACCTCGATGTCGGCTCGTCGCATCCTGGGGCTGGAGTTGGTCCCAAGGGTTGGGCTGTTCGCCCATTAAAGCGGCACGCGAGCTGGGTTTAGAACGTCGTGAGACAGTTCGGTCTCTATCCGCCGTGCGCGTTGAAACTTGAGAAAGGCTGACCCTAGTACGAGAGGACCGGGTTGGACATACCTCTGGTGGGCCAGTTGTCACGCCCGTGGCATGGCTGGTTGGCTACGTATGGGAGGGATAACCGCTGAAAGCATCTAAGCGGGAAGCCTGTTTCGAGATGAGGTTTCGTTTGAGGTTCCCTGTAGATTACGGGGTTGATAGGCCGGATCTGGACAGCATGTGAGTGTTGGAGGTGACCGGTACTAATTGGCCGAGCGCTGCATTAAGAGCGTTGTGCTTGATTGTGTTGATTGAAGCGTATGTTGCGTCCACTGTGCAGTGTCTGGAATGGCACGGCATACTGGCCACTGTGGTGGTTGGGTGTGTGTTGTTTCGTGTGTTTTGTCGGTGGTTTTAGCGGTGGGGTCACGCCCGGTCCCTTTCCGAACCCGGAAGCTAAGCCTGCCTGCGCCGATGGTACTGCACCTGGGAGGGTGTGGGAGAGTAGGACGCCGCCGGCATCTAACTTGAAATTGATGAAGCGGGGAGGGAGGCATACCAGGCTGGTGTGCCTCCCTCCCCGCTTTTCCGCGTGTGTAGCCTGTGCTGTCTCTTCACCATGTCAGCAACGGGAGCGCACGGTCTGAGCCCCTCCCCGGTGGGCCCGGACGCTGGTTGTCGAGGACACCAGTGACCTCTAGAATCGGGACAGTTGAGCTGATTCCAGAAAGGTATCTGATGAGCGAGTCTTCCGGCACGAGCGGATCGTACAACAACGGTCGTGACCGCGGCCGACAGCAGCGCGGCAGCGACCGTCGCCCGCAGGGGGACCGGGGCGGTTACCGCGGCCGTAACGAATCCCGTGGCGATGATCGTCGCGGTGGATACCGCGGTAGCAATGACCGTCGGGAGGACCGTCGTGGCGGTTACCGGGGCAACAACGAGCGTCGTGACGACCGCCGTGGTGGTTACCGCGGGAACAGTGAGCGTCGGGATGATCGACGTGACGACGACCACCGTGGTGGTTACCGTGGTGGCAGTGACCGCCGTGACGGTCGCCGTGATGACCGTCGTGGCGGTTACCGCGGCAACAACGACCGGCGCGGAGGAAGCCGGGGTAGCAACCGGAACGACACCGGCATCCGCCCCGACGGGCGTCGCCGTGACCACCACAATGGACCGCAGCGCTCCGGCTACCGTGAGAACCGTGTGAACGACCGGTTCAACGAGCCGGAGATACCCGCCGACATCAGCCCCAAGGAGCTGGATCCGGCCATCCGCCAGGAGCTCCGCAGCCTGTCCAAGGACAACGCCGACAAGGTCGCCGGCCACCTGATCATGGCCGCGTCCCTCATGGACGAGGACAGTGCCAAGGCACTCGCCCACGCCCGGGCAGCCAAGGAGCGCGGAGGACGCGTCTCCATCACCCGCGAGACCCTCGGTATCGCCGCCTACCATGCCGGTGAGTGGAAGGAAGCTCTGACCGAGCTCCGCGCTGCCCGCCGTATGGCCGGTGGACCCGGACTCCTCGCTGTCATGGCTGACTGCGAGCGTGGCCTGAACCACCCGGACAAGGCCATTGAGCTCGGGAGATCCGAGGAAGTCGCTGAACTGGATCCGGAGCAGCGTGCGGAACTGGCGATCGTCATCGCCGGCGCACACCACGATCTGAAGCAGATGGACGAGGCTCTCCTCGCCCTCGAGCCGGAGACCGCTGCCAACGATCTCCCCGAGGTCACTGCGCTGCGTGTCACCTACGCCTACGCCGATGCTCTCGCGAAAGCCGGACGTACCGATGAGGCCCGTACCTGGTTCACCAGGGCCTCGAAGCTCGACGTCCACGGCGTCCTTGACGCAGACGACCGGCTCGCCGAACTCAGCGAGTGACCCGCCGATGACGTCGCTGTCCTCCCTCGCCGCCACGCCCCACCAGATCCTCGACCGCTATGACGCGCTTCTCGTCGACCTCGACGGCACCGTCTTCCGCGGTGGAGTACCTGTCGACGGGGCCCGTGCCGGCCTTGCCGGACGCGCATCGGTGTACGTCACCAACAATGCCTCCCGTTCGCCGCAGCAGGTCGCTGAGCACCTCACATCCATCGGGTTCGAGGTGGAACCTGCTGACGTACTGACCTCGGCCCAGGCCGCCTGCACCCTGGCAGCGTCCATGCTGGAGGACAGTGCCCCGGCAGGCGGCGGCACCCGCCCGACCGCCTATGTGGTCGGTGCGGCGTCCTTCCGGGATCTCGCCACGTACGCAGGCTTCCGGGTCGTGGATTCCGCAGATGAACACCCCGACGTCGTCCTGCACGGGCACAGCCCGGAGAACAACTGGTCGATGCTCTCAGAGGCGGCACTCGCCGTGCGGGGCGGAGCGGTGTACGTGGCGTCCAACCTGGACACCACCCTGCCGAGTGAGCGGGGACTGCTCATCGGCAACGGATCACTTGTCGCCGCTGTCGTCAGTGCCACCGGCGTGACTCCGCACAGCGCGGGCAAGCCCGGCCCCGCGATGTTCGAGGTCGCTGCCCGCCAGCTCGGGGCCGAGCGTCCGCTGGCCGTCGGTGACCGGCTGGACACCGACATCGCCGGCGGTATCGCCGCCGGCATGGACACCCTCTGCGTCCTCACCGGAGTGTCCGGGCACCGCGAGATCCTGCACACCACCTGGCGTCCGACCTGGATCGCCGCGAACCTGCGGGACCACCTCGAGGGCTGGAGCGCACGGCAGGACGGCGACACGGTCGTCGTGGAGTCCGGTATCACCGGCGCTCCCGAGATCATGGCTGCAGAGGCGCTGGCTGTCTCCGCGCCGCTGGTGTGGGCCGCCGACGACAGGGGACAGGACCTCACCGTCGTCGCCGCCCCCGGTGACACGGCTGCTGTCGCCGCCCTGGAGGCGTGGCGGTGAGTGCCCCGCTGCCCGGCCCCGACCGGTTCGACGCCGACGCCCTCGTCGCAGAGGTGGACGCCCTGCTGTCCTCCGAGGCAGAAGGCGCCGAGGAGGCGGAACTGCTGGAGCGTGCCCACCGGGTGATCGCCGATGCGCTGGACGGGCACCGGAAGGATGCGGAGACACACTGATGGCCAAGTCCAAGGGAACGCAGCTACGTCGTCTCGACGCTGAGCTCGTCAAGCGTAAGATCGCCCGCTCACGCGAGCACGCCCGTGAGATGATCCTCGACGGCCGGGTCAGCGTCAACGGTATGGAGGCGAAGAAGCCCGCCACAGGTGTCGACGGCGAGGTGTCCATCCGTGTCACAGAGAGTGGCGACGACCGGTGGGCGTCCCGCGGTGCACACAAGCTTCTCGGCGCTCTCGCGGCCTTCGAACCGCAGGGCCTCGACCTGGCAGGTACACGGGTGCTCGACGCCGGGGCGTCCACCGGCGGTTTCACCGATGTCTGCCTGGACCGTGGGGTCTCCGAGGTCCTCGCCGTCGACGTCGGCTACGGCCAGCTCATCTGGCGGCTGCAGAACGATCCGCGCGTCACCGTGCTCGACCGCACCAACGTCCGCACCCTCACTCCCGACCAGCTGGACGGACAGGCGGACGCCATGGTCGGTGACCTGTCGTTCATCTCCATCGAGCTCGTGCTGCCGGCACTGGCTGCCTGTGTCCGCGACGGTGGCAGTCTGCTGCCGATGGTCAAGCCGCAGTTCCAGGTGGGCAAGGACCGGCTGGGCCACGGCGGCGTCGTCCGCTCGCCGGAGCTGCGTGCCGAGGTGACTCTCGGTGTGGCCCGTGAAGCACTGCGTCACGGTATGTCGACGAAGGCCGTGACCGCCTCCCCGTTGCCCGGTCCGAGCGGAAACGTGGAATACTTTCTGTGGTTGATCAAAGACGGTGGCGTGACGGCCCCGGATGATGAACAGCTGCAGGCAATGGTCGATTCTGCCGTCAAGGAGGGACCCCAGTGACCGACGAGACCCCCGCCCCCCGGGAAGTACTGCTGGTGGCGCACACCGGCGGAGATGACAAGCTCAGCTCCGCAGCCGCTGCCGCCCAGCAGCTCTCCGACGGTGGCCTGACCGTCCGCGTCATGTCCACCGGTGACCCCGCCCCGGTCGCCCGCCACGAGATCCTCGGGCGCTTCCCCCGCTACGGGCACACCCCGGACGCCGCACTCGGCGCGGACCTCGTCCTCGTACTCGGCGGTGACGGTACCTTCCTGCGTGCCGCCGACATCGCCCACGCCCAGGATGTGCCCGTCCTCGGTGTCAACATGGGTCACATCGGCTTCCTCGCCGAATGGGAGGGTGAGGACCTGCAGGCTGCGCTCGACCGGGTCATCGCCGGCGACTACCGCATCGAGAACCGCATGACGCTGTCGATCACGGTGCGTGATGCGCAGGGCCGCGTCCTCGGCACCGGCTGGGCGCTCAACGAGTGCTCCGTGGAGAACCTGAACCGTCAGGGCGTGCTGGATGCGATCCTCGAGGTCGACCAGCGTCCGGTGAGCTCCTTCGGCTGCGACGGTGTGCTCGTGTCCACCCCGACCGGGTCCACCGCGTACGCCTTCTCCGCCGGCGGACCGGTCCTCTGGCCGGAGCTGGAGTCCATCCTCGTCGTGCCCTCCAACGCCCACGCGCTGTTCTCCCGCCCGCTGGTCGTGTCCCCGGACTCGACCGTCGCCGTGGAGAGTAACCCGATGACGTCACCGGCGACCGCCGTGATGGACGGGTTCCGCCAGATCCACATGCCGCCCGGCTCCCGGGTCGAGGTGCGGCGTGGCCCGCAGGACGTCCGGTGGGTGCGCCTGGACTCCGAGCCGTTCGCCGACCGTATGGTCAAGAAGTTCCGCCTGCCGGTCACCGGGTGGCGTGGCCCGCGACGCTGACGATTGCGCCGAATACTGGAATCTCGATCATCTGTTCGGTAGAATTCGCCCCATCATGCTGACTGAACTGCAGATCCGGAATCTCGGGGTCATCGAGGAAGCCACGGCGGAGTTCGCCTCGGGTTTCACTGTCGTCACCGGTGAGACCGGTGCGGGTAAGACGATGGTGGTCACGGGCCTCAAACTTCTCTCGGGGGCGCGGGCGGACGCCCAGCGGGTGCGGGGTGGCACCGACAAAGCGTCGGTCGACGGCATCTTCCGCATCCTCGGTGGGAACGCAGACAGTGGCCCGGCAGACGGGGACGCCGACAAACTCGCTCAGATGGTCGAGGAAATCGGGGGCTATCTCGACGACGGGGAGGCGGTCGTCTGCCGCTCGGTCAACGCGTCCGGACGTTCCCGGGCGCACCTGGCGGGCCGGACTGTCGCCGCCGGTGTGCTTTCCGAGTTCACCTCCCGGCTGCTGACCATCCACGGCCAGTCCGACCAGCTCCAGCTCACGGATCCGGTGAAGCAGCTGCGTAGTCTCGATAACTTCGCCGGACTCGACAGTGACCGTCGGGAGTACCGCCGTCTGCGCCGTCAGTGGGCGGGACTGGCCCGGGATCTCAACGACCGGACCGTCAAACGCCGCGAGCTCGCCCTGGAGGCAGAGACACTGCGTCATGCACTGGCGCAGATCGACGAACTTGACCCGCAGCCCGGTGAAGACGAGGACCTCAAGGTGCGGATCAGTCGCCTGCAGGACGCCGATGACATCCGCGCGGCCGTGGCCACCGCGCTCACCGCCGTCGACGGGGACCCTGAGGGCGCGGGGGAGTCTGCCGCAGACGCACTGGGCATGGCGGCCTCTGTCCTGGAGGCTGCGGCGGGCGGCGACCCGAGAATCGCTGCTCTGGGCAGTCGTCTGGCGGGCCTGGTCGGTGAACTCGCCGACATCTCCGGTGAACTCGGGACAATGCTCTCCGCAGCTCCGGATCCGGAGAACCTGGAGGACCTGCTGCAGCGTCAGCAGGACCTGCGTGAACTGCGCACCTTCGCCGTCGATGTCGACGGTGCACTGGCCTGGCGGGACGAGGCGCGGGAGCGGCTCGGGGCCATCGACGTCTCCGATGACGTCCTCGAGGAGCTGCGGACGAAGGTCACCGAGGCCGCCGAGGAGATGCTCGACGCCGCCCGCCGGCTCGCGGCCGGTCGCATCGCGGCCTCCGCCAGGTTCGCTGAGGCCGTGACCGCTGAGATCAAGGGGCTGCAGATGGCCGCGGAATTCCGGGTGGAGGTCACCACCCACGGTGGCGACGGGAGGGTTCCGGGGAAGGACGCCACCACCGCCGACTGCGGTCCCGACGGCATCACCGAGGTCGAGTTCCAGCTGGTCCAGGGTGGGTCCGCCCACCCGCTGGGGGCCACCGCCTCCGGCGGTGAGCTTTCCCGCGTCATGCTCGCTCTGGAGGTCATCCTCGCCGGGGCGGGCCGCACGATGGTCTTCGACGAGGTCGACTCAGGCGTCGGTGGCCGGGCTGCCGTGGAGATCGGGAGACGGCTCGCCCGTCTCGCGGTCCACAACCAGGTCATCGTGGTCACCCACCTGCCTCAGGTCGCGGCGTTCGCCGACGCACATGTCCACGTCTCCAAGGCGGCGACCGATGCGACGGTGCGTTCCAGTGTGCGCACCCTCACCGAGGAGGAGCGGGTCGAGGAGCTGTCGCGGATGCTCGCGGGTCTCGAGTCGGACACAGGCCGGGCCCACGCCGAGGAACTCCTGGAGACCGCGCGGACGGCCAAGTCCGCCATGTGACCACTGCGGTCCGGTTCTCCCGTTCATTTTCGCCGTACGGTCGTGAGGTTTCGTGAGACGTTGCGTGACGCTCCAGGTGGGCGGCACCCCGGTCCGGTGCGGTAGCGTCAGCCCTATGTTGCTCACCCAGCTCGAGTACTTCGACGCGCTTGCCCGGGAACGCCACTTCGGACGTGCCGCCGCGTCCTGTTTCGTGACGACCTCGACGATGTCCGAGGCGGTCCGCAAACTCGAGGCGGAATTCGGCGTCCCGCTGGTCAACCGTGGCAGGTCCTCGTTCCGGGACCTCACTCCCGAGGGTGAGCTGCTGCTCACCCATATCCGTCGGATCCTGGCCGACCGTCGCAGGCTTGTGGAGGACCTCACTGCCGCCGGTGGAAACCTGTCGACGACCCTGCGGCTGGGCACCGTCCCCTCCGGTGACACCCGGGCCGCCGCCGTCATCGCCCGGCTCACCACCGCCCACCCCGGTGTCCGCGTGGAGGTGAGCACGGGGATCGGCAGTGCCGATCTCGTCGAGAAGCTCCGCTCCCACGACCTCGACGCCGCCGTGATCCACCCCGTCGACGACATCGACGGCGCCGTCGACCTGGACGGGCTCGCGCTCACTCCGATGGAACCGGTGCGCTACGCCGTCGTGCTCACCGAGGGATTGGTCGCCACCCTCGGACCGGGGCTGGGCCCGTCCCACGGTCCGGACGCAGGCCGGGACCGGATCAGCGCGGTCGATCTCGCCAGGCTTCCGGTCGCTCTGCTTTCCCCGGGAATGCTCGCCCGCACCTGTTTTGACCGGGCCATGACATCCGTCGGAGTGTCGGTGGCTCCCACCGTGGAATCCGGTTCGGTGGCCTCACTGACCGCTCTTGCGGCCACCGGCCGGTGGGCCGCGGTCGTACCAGTGGGAACTCCGGGCGTGACCTCCGGCGACCTGCGTCTGCTGCCACTGGTCGATCCGGTGGTCGAGATCCCTGCCGCCGTCGCCAGACTCGCGACCCGGCCGGTCACCAGGTTGGGCACCGCCGTCGACAATGCCGCCACCGGGGCGGACACCGCAGACACCGGAACGAACACCGGGAACGCGTCCGAGGTCTCCGCAGGGGACATGCGGTGAGCCACGCGCTGCGGTCGGTCGGCCGCACGCTGCGCAGGTCCTTCACCCGCACCCAACCCCGGTTCTCCGTTCCGGCGATCCTGTTGTCCGGGTTCGCGTCGATGACGGTCATCGCCCTGCTCGGGTTCTTCTCCGATATTGTCGGTCACCCACTGCTCATGGCGAGCTTCGGTGCGTCCTGCGTCCTCGAGTTCGTTCTGCCGAAAGCTCCGGTCTCCCAGCCGATCAATGTCATCGGCGGGCACATGATCTCCGCTGTGGCGGGACTGACGGTGGTGACCACCATGCCGACGGAATGGTGGTCGATGTCCCTGGCGACCGGAGCCGCGATCATGGTCATGGTGGCACTGCGCGTCCTCCATCCGCCGGCGGCGGGCATCCCCTTGATCATCATGCTCGACGGCGAGACCTGGAGCTACCTGCTCACTCCGGTGGTCATCGGCGCGATCTTCGTCACCGTGTGCGGATCGCTGTACCGGTGGGGGATGAAGAAGGCCAGGTTAGTGCGCTGACTGTGGCGCTCACCGGCGCGCCTCCGCCGGAAAAGGAGACCCACAGTTCACAATGTCCACCATGATCTTCTCCCGTACCGACGACACCCCAGGCATCCACGGCCATACCCGGGACTGCACCGGCGCGAAGGGCAGTTCCACACTGGCCAAGCTCGGCGAGGGCGACATCGTCGTCATCGACGCCCCGGACATCAACCGGGCACTCGCCCAGAAGCTCATCGACGCCAAGGTTGCCGGTGTGGTGAACACCGCCGCCTTCACCACCGGTAACGTCCCCAACTTCGGTCCCCAGATGCTGCTGGACGCCGGAGTCACCCTCGTGGAGAACGCGGACCCCGCGCTGCCCGGGAAGACGAAGAACGGGAAGAAGGGTCGCCTCGACGACGGCAAGATCTTCTACGGGGACCGCTCCATCGGCAAGGGTGAGATCCTCGACGAGGACACCGCCCGCACCCGGTTCCTCGATGCCCGTGAGGCGCTCGTCGACCACATGGAGGCGCTTTCCGGCAACACCGCCGAGTTCGTCAGCACCGAGGCCCCGCTGCTCATCGACGGACTCGGTGTCCCCGAGGTCGAGGTCGACATGGACGACCGGAAGGTCCTCATCGTCAGCCCTGACCCGGAGCTGGAGACCAAGCTCAAGGCGCTGCGCTACTTCATCCGCGAGTACGACCCCGTGCTCATCGGTGTGGACCAGGCCGTCGACGAACTGGTCCGGCACGGCTACCGTCCGTCGGTGATCATCGGTGACCCCGAGCTGATCTCCTCGGACAACCTGCGGTCCGGCGCGACTGTCATCCTGCCCGCCGACCCCGACGGTCACGCCGCGGGACTGGAGCGTATCCAGGACCTCGGTGTCGGAGCGATGACCTTCCCCGCCGCCACCGGAGACGCCACCGATCTGGCCCTGCTGCTCGCCGAATACCACGGCGCGTCCATGGTCGTGAACCTCGGACCGACCGTCGACCTGGAGCGCATCTTCGACACCGCCTCGGCCCCGGACACCCCCTCCTCGATGCTCTCGCGCCTGAAAGTCGGCAGCCGCTTCGTCGACTCCTCCGCCGTCGCCGAGCTCTACCGTGTCTCCCGCTCCGGCGGAGGCTGGCTGTGGGCGATCCTCGGCATCATCGCCGCGATCCTGGTGATCATCCTCATCGCGGGGCTCAGTGGTTCCGAAGGCTTCGTCGACAACCTCGTCGACAGCTGGAACAACATCGCCACGAAGTTCCAGGACCTGTTCTCGTGAGCGGCCCGAAGATCCTCGGTGGGGTAGCAGCCGGTATCGCCGCCGGAACACTGTTCGGTTTCTACGTCCTCGCCCCCAATGTGGAGGGTGGGCCCACGGCCGTGGACTCCGGTGTCCAGGAGGAGCTGGATTCCACCCGCGACGAACTCTCGGCGTCCACCGCCGGTCTGGACGCCGATGACGCTGTTCTCGATGAACTGGCCTCCGGTGCCGTGCGGGACGATCTCAAGGACCGCAGTGTCCTCGTCGTGGGCATGCCCGACGCCGACGAGGAGGTGGTCGACGCCCAGCGCGCGCTGCTCTCCGATGCGGGCGCGACGGATGCGGGGACGCTGTCGTTCACTGACGACGTCCTCTCCCAGGACAAGGCGGACGCCGTGAAATCCCTGGCAGCGAACACCCTGCCGGCCGGGGCGAAGCTTTCCGAGGACCGCCGGGACCCCGGCTACCACCTTGGTCAGGTCGTCGGTCAGGCGCTCCGCAGTGAGGGGGACCGGGTGTCGGAGGCCTCCGAGTCCGACCGTTCCCTGCTGCTCGGCGCTCTCGACAAGGGTGGTTTCCTCGACGGCGGGATCCCGGAGCTGGAATCCGCGGATGCCGTGGTCGTGGTCACCGGGTCCACCGGCGGATACGCCGGTACCTTCACCGCCGACCTGGCCGCGGGGCTGGACGCCGTCACCGGCGGGGTCGTCCTCGCCGGCGACTGGGCCTCGACCACCGACGGTGGTGCACTGGAGATCCTGCGTGCCGACCGGGCGGACACTGAGAAGGTCAGCACCGTCGACAACGCCGACCGCACCGCCGGGCGGATCACCGTGGTGCGGGCCCTGGCCCAGCAGTTGGACGGCAAAGCCGGGTCCTACGGCGCGGCGGAAAGTGCCGCGATGCCCTCGCTGTGATAGGCTGAAGTCCCGTAGGTTTTATCGGTTACCACCACGGGAGTTGACGTGTCTCAGGGGCGCAGCGAGCAGCACACCAAGTTCATCTTTGTCACGGGGGGTGTCGTCTCTTCGCTGGGTAAGGGCCTCACCGCCGCCAGCCTGGGACAGCTCCTCGTGTCCCGTGGGCTGACCGTGACCATGCAGAAGCTGGATCCGTACCTCAACGTCGATCCGGGCACCATGAACCCCTTCGAGCATGGTGAGGTCTTCGTCACCGACGACGGCGCCGAGACCGACCTCGACCTGGGGCACTACGAGCGCTTCCTCGACCGGAGCCTCACCAAGAACGCGAACGTCACCACCGGCAAGGTGTACTCCACCGTCATCGCCAAGGAGCGTCGCGGGGAGTTCCTCGGCAAGACCGTCCAGGTCATCCCGCACATCACCGACGAGATCAAGGCCCGCATCCTCGCCCAGGCCGCCCCGGACGCCGACGGCGTCGTCCCGGACGTCGTCATATCCGAGGTCGGTGGCACCGTCGGTGACATCGAGTCCCAGCCCTTCCTCGAGGCCGCCCGCCAGGTCCGCCACGAGGTCGGCCGCGAGAACATCTTCTTCATCCACGTCTCCCTGGTGCCCTACCTGGCACCGTCCGGCGAGCTGAAGACCAAGCCGACCCAGCACTCGGTCGCCGAACTGCGCAGCATCGGTATCATCCCGGACGCCATCGTCCTGCGCTGTGACCGCGAGGTTCCGCAGGGACTGAAGAAGAAGATCGCCCTGATGACCGACGTCGACGAAGAGGGCGTCATCTCGTGCGCGGACTCCTCCTCGATCTACAATATTCCGAAGGTGCTCTACAACGAGCACCTCGACTCCTTCCTCATCCGCAAGCTGAACCTCCCGTTCCGGGACGTGGACTGGACCGTCTGGGGCAACCTGCTCGACCGCGTCCATAACCCGCAGGGAGAGGTCACCGTTGCACTGGTCGGCAAGTACATCGATCTGCCGGACGCCTACCTGTCCGTCGCCGAGGCCATCCGCGCCGGCGCCTTCGGTGAGCGTCGCAAGGCCACCATCCGCTGGGTCGCCGCCGATGACTGCGCCACCCCGGAGGGTGCCCGGAAGCAGCTCGGCGACGTCGACGCGGTCGTCGTCCCCGGTGGCTTCGGTGTCCGCGGTATCGAGGGCAAGATCGCCGCGGTGACCTACTGCCGCGAGAACCTCATCCCGATGCTCGGCATCTGCCTCGGTCTGCAGTGCACCGTCATTGAGGCGGCCAAGGCCGCCGGCATCGACGACGCGTCCTCCACCGAGTTCGCCGAGGAGCTGGGTGCCACCGGTACCCCGGTGATCTCCACCATGGCCGAGCAGGAGGCTGCCGTGCACGGTGAGGCAGACCTGGGCGGCACCATGCGTCTCGGTGCCTACCCGGCCGTCCTGGCCGAGGGCTCGGTCCTGGCCGACACCTACGGGACCACCGAGGTCTCCGAGCGCCACCGTCACCGCTTCGAGGTGAACAACGCCTACAAGGAGCAGATCACCGAGGGGTCCGGTCTGCAGTTCTCCGGTACCTCCCCGGACGGCCGTCTCGTCGAGTTCGTCGAGTACCCGAAGGACGTTCACCCGTACCTCGTCGCCACTCAGGCGCACCCGGAGTACAAGTCGCGCCCGACCCGCCCGCACCCGCTGTTCGCCGGCCTGGTCAGGGCCGCTGTCGCCCGTCGCGAGGCGAAGTAGCCTCTCATGGCTGACCTCTACCGCACCCTGTCCAGCGACCTGCTGGTGGACGCTCCGATCCTCGCGTTGCGACGGGACCGGATCTCCACCGCCACCGGGGAAGCGACCCGGGAGGTCGTCGAGCACTTCGGCGCCGCTGCGGTGGTCGCGGTCCGGGAGACGGGGGAGAGTCGTGAGGTCCTGCTCATCCGTCAGTACCGGCGACCGGTCGGACGCTACCTCTGGGAGTTGCCCGCCGGCATCCTCGACCTCGTCGGCGAGGATCCGCTGACCGGGGCGCAGCGTGAACTGGCCGAGGAGGCCGGCGTCGCGGCGTCCGGGTGGCATCTGTTGGGCGACATCGTCACCTCACCGGGTACCAGTGAGGAGATCTGCCGGATCTTCCTCGCCGAGGGCGTCCGCCCGCTGACGGCGGAGGAGTCGGGTGCCCTGCCTGAGGCGGAGGGTGAGGAAGCGGACATGACGCGCCGCTGGGTGCCGGTCGACGAAGCCGTCGGTATGGTCCGCCGTGGCGAGGTGGAGAACTCAATTGCCGTCGCCGGTCTGCTGCACCTGGCTGTCGGGACGCGTCGTGAGGTGACCGAACCGTTCGCGAAGACCTCCGCCCTGGCCGACCGGCGGTCGGTCGGGCAGGAGCCCGGCACCGACATGAAGCATGTCCGCTGACACACCGTCACAGGATGCGGCACTGCGCCGCGACTGGTTCCGCCACCTGCGCACCGAGCGCGGCCTGAGCTCCAACACCCTGGAGAACTACGGTCGTGACGCCGACCGCTATCTCACCTGGCTCGACGGTGAAGGACTGACCGTCGCCACAGCACAGGTCGCCGACATCGAACGGTTCATCGCCGACCTGCGCAAAGGCAATGAGGTGACCGGGGGGCGGCCGCTGGCGCAGACCTCGGCAGCCCGGTCGTTGAGCACGGTGCGCAGCCTCCACGCCTTCGCTGCGCGGGACCGGGGCATCCCGGATGCCGCCGACGCCGTCCCGGTCTCCCAGCAGCGTGCGGACCTGCCGAAGGCCCTCACCATCGACCAGGTCACCGCACTCATCGAGGCGGTTCCGGTAGGGGAGGACGCCCGTCCGCTCGATCTGCGCGACCGCGCACTGGTCGAGCTGTTGTATTCCACCGGCGCCCGGATCAGCGAGGTGCTGGACCTCAATGTCGACGACATCGACCGGACCCAGGACACCGTCCTGCTGCGCGGCAAAGGTGACCATGAACGCGTCGTCCCGGTGGGAACTCCGGCACTTGCGGCGGTGGACGCCTACCTCGTCCGGGCACGACCGACCCTGGCTGCGCGGGGTTCGGGCCGGGCAGGCGGTGACGGGGCAGCGCTGTTCCTCACCTCGTCCGGCAGACGGATGCGACGCCAGTCCGGGTTCAATGTCGTGGCGGCGGCAGGGGAGAAGGCAGGGCTGGGAAAGGTGAGTCCGCACGCGCTGCGGCACAGCTTCGCCACCCATCTGCTCGCCGGCGGGGCGGACATCCGGGTGGTCCAGGAACTTCTCGGTCACTCCCATGTGGTGACCACACAGATCTACGCCAAGGTGACCCCGGACCTGCTCCGTGAATCCTGGGCTCTGTCACATCCCAGGACTTGACCAGCAATGCCTGCCGCAGGGCTGCTCCGCTGCGTGATACTGTGGCCCATGTGATTCCTGGGCCGGGGTGCCTCCGGACCAGGTCAAGAGAACGGGACGTGAGTCCAGGTAAGGAGCTTGACGCAGATGGCTGAGACCAACGACGGTCTGTTCAGGGAGCCTGAGATGGGCCTGACGGGCCGACCGCTGCGCGAGATCCCCACCCCGGCACCCGTCGATTCCCATGGACCCGCGACCGTCATCGCCATGTGCAATCAGAAGGGTGGCGTGGGTAAGACCACGTCCACGATCAACATGGGGGCGGCGCTGGCCGAGTACGGCCGTAAGGTTCTGCTCGTCGACCTGGACCCGCAGGGTGCCCTGTCCGCCGGACTCGGTATCCAGCACGAGGACCTCGACACCACCGTCTACAACCTCCTCGTCGACCGGGACGCCACGCTCGAGGACGCGCTGCACCACACCGCAGTCGAGAATCTGGACGTCATCCCGGCCAACATCGATCTCTCGGCCGCGGAGATCCAGCTGGTCAACGAGGTCGGCCGCGAGCAGTCGCTGGCCCGGGCGCTGCGTCCGGTGATGAAGGACTACGACTACATCATCGTCGACTGCCAGCCGTCCCTCGGACTGCTCACCGTCAACGCACTGTGCTGTGCCGACGGCGTCATCATCCCGATGGAGTGCACCTACTTCTCGCTGCGCGGCCTGGCTCTGCTGCACGATACCGTGGACAAGGTCAGGGACCGGCTGAACTTCCGCCTGGAGGTCCTCGGCATCCTCGTGACCCTCTTCGACCGACGGACCAACCACTCCCGCCAGGTCATGAACCGGGTGGTGGAGGTCTTCGGTGACCGGGTCTTCGACACGGTCATCACCCGCACGGTGAGGTTCCCGGAGACCACTGTCGCCGGCGAGCCGATCACCTCCTGGGCACCGTCCTCCGAGGGCGCCAAGCAGTACCGCGACCTGGCCGCCGAGGTCATCGAGAGGACGTAACGGTGGCTGCCGACGCTGCGGGTATGCCGGACGCCGTGGACGTGGCGGTCACCGAGCCTGTCCAGCCGGAGATCACCGGGTTCCGGGTCGCCCTGGCGAACTTCGACGGCCCCTTCGACCTGCTGCTCCAGCTCATCCACTCCCATAAGATGGATGTCACGGAGATCGCCCTGGCGACCGTGACCGACGAGTTCATCGCCTACACCCGGTCGCTGACCGGCTCGGCGGATGACCTGGACGAGGTCACCGAGTTCCTCGTCGTCGCAGCGACCCTGCTCGACCTCAAGGCCGCCCGGCTCGTGCCGCGGGGTGAGGTGGAGAACGAGGAGGATCTGGCGCTGCTGGAGTCCCGCGACCTGTTGTTTGCCCGACTGCTGCAGTACAAGGCCTACAAGTCCGTCGCGGAACTCTTCGCCGGCTGGCAACGGGACGCGGCGCGCAGTTACCCGGTCCAGTTGTCCCCGGAGCCGCAGTTCGTCGACCTCATGCCGCCGGTGGAGCTGGGGCTGACCCCCGACCAGTTCGCCGAGATCGCGGCGTCCGCGTTCCGTCCGAAACCGCACGAGGTCGCCACCGGGCATATCCATGTCCAGGCGGTGTCCGTGCCGGAACAGGCCGGGCACATCCTGTCGACGCTGCGTGTCGCCGGTGCCGACCACTGGGTCAGTTTCGCCACTCTGATCTCGGACTGTGACCTGTCGATGACCGTGGTCGGACGCTTCCTCGCGCTGCTGGAACTGTACAAGGCCCGCGCGGTGGGTATCGAACAGCCCGAACCGCTGGGGGAGTTGAGCGTGGCGTGGACCGGGCTGGACGTCGACCCGTCGGTCGTCGCGGCGAGCAACTGGGACTGATCAGGACTATCAAGGAGATTCAGCGTGGGAACCATGGAACCCGTGTCACTGCTGCGCAGCAGGCTGGAGTCACTGCTGCTCATCGCCGATGAGCCGACGACGGCGACGGATTTCGCCCGTCTGCTCGACGTGCCCGCGGCCGAGGTCACCGAGACCCTGACGGAGATCGCCAGCGAGTTTTCGGACCGGGGGATGGGCTTCGAACTGCGGGAGCGTGAGGGGGCCTGGCGGCTCTACACACGCCGGGACAACTCAGAGACGGTGGAGGCGAAGGTCCTCGACGGGGCGCAGTCGCGGCTCTCGCGCGCGGCACTGGAGACCCTGGCCGTGATCGCCTACCGGCAGCCGGTGACCCGGTCCCAGGTGGCCGCGATCCGTGGTGTGAACTGCGATGGAGTCATGCGCACCCTGACCCTGCGTGGGCTCATCGCGGAGGTCGGCGTGACCGGTGAGATCGGTGGCGCACACCTCTACGCCACCACGGAGCTCTTCCTGGAGCAACTCGGCATCGAGTCACTCGAGGCACTGCCGAACCTCGCCCCGCTGCTGCCGGATGTGGATCAGATCGACCTGCCGTGAGCGAGAATGATCATGGTGCGGTGATGGTCTACACTGGTGGGTCAGACAACTGAACATCCCTCGACCATGCCGCCACCGCGGCAACAGAAAGATTCTGAGGACACCGTGAGCAATCCCGCTCGCCGAGACGGCACACCGGAACGCAACGAACACAACAGGGACGTGGAGAGCTACATCTCCAACGCACGTCCCGCCCGCCACCAGCATGTGGCGGACCGCAAGCCCCCGAAGAAGGCCGGGGGCCAGGGGAACCAGAAGAAGAGGACCAAGTCCGATTCCGAGAAGACCCGCCTGCAGAAGGTCCTCGCGGCCGCCGGCGTGGCGTCCCGCCGGATGAGCGAGAAGCTCATCGAGGCCGGGCGGGTCGAGGTCAACGGCACCATCGTCACCGAGCAGGGCATGCGTGTCGACCCGGAGAACGACGTCATCCGCGTCGACGGCGTCCGCGTCATCGCCGACGAGGAGATCGTCACCTTCGCGCTGAACAAGCCGCGCGGCATCCACTCCACCATGCACGACGAGTTCGGTCGGCCGTGCCTCTCCGATCTCGTCGGTGAGCGAGTCGAGGCAGGCCAGCGACTGTTCCACGTCGGACGCCTCGATGCCCAGACCGAGGGGCTGCTGCTGCTCACCAACGACGGTGAGCTCGCCAACCGGCTGATGCACCCGCGCTACGGCATCAAGAAGACCTACCTGGCCACCGTGCTCGGCGAGGCCGACCGCCGGCTGGTGCGACAGCTCCTCGACGGCATCGAGCTCGACGACGGCATCGTCATCGCCGACGAGGTGCAGATCATCGATGCCTGGCAGGGCAAGTCACTGATCAAGGTCGTGATCCACGAGGGCCGCAAGCATGTCGTGCGTCGCATGCTCAAGGAGGCCGGGTTCCCGGTCCAGGCCCTGGTCCGCACCAAGGTCCACACCGTGCAGCTCGGCGAGCAGAAGCCCGGCACGCTGCGCGCCCTGAACCGTTCCGAACTGACGAGCCTCTACAACGCGGTGGGACTGTGATGACCGACCTGAACACCTTCGAAGAACTCAAGACCCTCGACAATGTCGTCGGTGGTGGCCTGATCATCGCCGTCGACGGTCCCTCCGGCACCGGCAAGTCGACCGTCTGCCGTCTGCTGGCCACCGCCGCGGACGCCAAGTACCTCGACACCGGTGCGATGTACCGGGTCGCCACGCTGCACGTGCTGCGCGCGGGTATCGACCCGACCGACGAAGAGGCCGTCGCCGAGGCCACCGCCGATCTGCCGCTGCAGGTCAACGAGGACCCGGCGTCCACGGAGGTGCTGCTCGACGGCGAGGACGTCTCCGCTGAGATCCGTGGCCCCGAGGTCACCGCCCACGTCTCCGCGGTCGCCGCGGTGCCTGCGGTGCGCGCCAACCTCGTCGCCCTGCAGCGCGCACTGGCGCTGCAGACCGGTCGCTGCGTGGTGGAGGGCCGAGACATCGGTACCGCCGTGCTGCCGGACGCCACCTGTAAGGTCTACATGACCGCCAGCGCACAGATCCGGGCGCAGCGCCGCTATGACCAGGACACCGCCGCAGGACGCACCGTCGACTTCGACGCCGTGCTCGCCGACGTGGAGCGCCGTGACGCCGCGGACTCCTCACGGACGGTGTCCCCGCTGCGTCCCGCCGAGGACGCCACCATTCTCGACACCGGGGAACTGGACATCGACGGGGTGCTCGACGCACTCGCCGGTCTGACCGTGGCCTCCGCCGCGAACCCCGCCGATTTCACGACCGCAGGGAGCAACTGATGAACGACGAGAACAACACCCCGGAGACCAACGGGGAAGAGCTGGTCTTCCGCACCACCGACGGCGCGATCGCCGGTGAGCCGGTCGAGGAGCTCGCCGACGAGACCGAGTTCTCCGAGTTCTCCGAGGAATTCGACGAAGACGACTTCTCCGACGAGGACTTCGAGGACTACGACGAGGGAGCCACCGAGTTCATCGTCACCGGTGGCTACGACGACGCCGAGGACTTCGACCTGCTCACCGGTGCCGGCGAGGACACCGACTGGGAGGCCGTCGAGGCGGCCTTCGGCGTCCTCGGTGACGACGAGGCCGAGCGTGAGGCGCTGTGTACCGTCGCCATCGTGGGACGCCCGAATGTCGGCAAGTCCACCCTGGTCAACCGCTTCATCGGCCGTCGCGAGGCCGTCGTCGAGGACTTCCCCGGCGTCACCCGTGACCGCATCTCCTACATCGGCGACTGGGGCGGACGCCGCTTCTGGGTCCAGGACACCGGCGGCTGGGACCCGGATGCCAAGGGCATCCACGGTGCCATCGCCCGACAGGCGGAAACCGCCATGGCCACCGCCGACGTCATCGTCTTCGTGGTGGACACCAAGGTCGGTATCACTGCCACCGACGAGATCATCGCCCGGCGACTGCAGCGCTCCGAGATTCCGGTCGTGCTGGTGGCCAACAAGTTCGACTCGGACTCCCAGTACGGCGACATGGCCGAGTTCTGGTCCCTGGGCCTCGGTGACCCGTACCCGGTCTCCGCGCAGCACGGCCGTGGTGCCGCCGATGTGCTCGACCAGGTGCTGGCGTCCTTCCCGGAGACGCCTCGGGAGACGTCCATCGTCGCAGGTCCGCGCCGCGTGGCGCTGGTCGGACGCCCGAACGTGGGCAAGTCCTCGCTGCTGAACAAGATCACCGGCGAAGACCGGTCCGTGGTCGACAATGTCGCCGGCACGACCGTCGACCCGGTGGACTCGGTGGTGGAGCTCGAGCAGCAGATGTGGCGCTTCGTGGACACCGCCGGTATCCGCAAGAAAACGAAGACCGCCCGCGGCCACGAGTTCTACGCTTCGCTGCGCACCCGTGCCGCGATCGACTCGGCCGAGGTCGTCATCTTCCTGGTGGATGCTTCCGAGCCGATCGCCGAGCAGGACCAGCGCGTCCTGCGGATGATCCTGGACTCGGGTCGTGCCCTGGTCGTCGCCTACAACAAGTGGGACCTTGTCGACGAGGACCGTCGTGAAGACCTGGAGCGCGAGATCGACCAGCAGCTCGCGCACGTGCCGTGGGCTCGTCGGGTGAACATCTCGGCGAAGACCGGGCGCGCACTGCAGCGTCTGGAGCCGGCGATGATCGAGGCCCTGGAGAGCTGGGACCAGCGCATCCCGACCGGCCAGCTGAACACCTGGCTGCGTGCGGTCATCGCCCAGACTCCGCCGCCGATGCGTGGCGGACGCCTGCCGCGTGTCCTCTTCGCCACCCAGGCAGCCTCGAAGCCGCCGGTGATCGTGCTGTTCACCACCGGCTTCCTGGAGCACGGCTACCGCCGGTTCCTGGAGCGGCGGCTGCGTGAGTCCTTCGGCTTCGAGGGCTCGCCGGTGCGTATCGCCGTGCGTGTGCGTGAGAAGCGGGACCGCCGGAAGAAGAAGTAGACGGGGTAGCCCGGGGCTGTCAGGCGCCTTGCCGGTGACTGGTGCCGGTACCCCGTATATCGAAATCTGCGAGCAAGGATCGCGCGAACTGCCGAGCTCGCTCGATCCTTGCTCTGCTGTGGTGGGTGTTGTCGCCCGAGCGACTACAGTGCTTCCGCGTCAGTTGAGGCGGGCGTCGGCCTCCGCGACGTCGAAGTGGGCGGGATCGTCGAGCATCTCGGCCAGCTCCGCCTCGGTCAGCAGACCTCCGCAGTTCTCCGGGGGCGTGGCACGCCGGCCACCGGTGACCGCAGCATCCGGTGCATCGTCGGCGATGGTGTCGAGGATCTTCTCCACCTTGATCTGATGGTTCCAGTTGTCGGTGTCGTCGTAGAGGTACCGCAGGGAGTCCCCGACCCCCTGCAGCGTCTCGTCCAGGCGGACCTGTGCCTCCGGGAGAGCGGCGTCGCCGTCGAGGGTGAACCGGTGGGAGTGGGTGTCTGTCCAGCCGAAGGCGGCCTGGATGACGCGGTGCACCGCATCCAGGGTGAGATCGGACCGGACCTCGACCCGGCGCCAGATCGGCGGCTTCGCACCCTTGAGGTCGATGCGCAGCTGAAGCAGCTGCGGGGTGGGCAACGCGGCGTGAGGAAGCTCCGGGGCATCCACGACGGGGGCTTCGGGCTCTGCAGCCTCTGCGGTCCCTACTGTCCCGGCGACTGCGGTAGGGGCCGGGGTCACAGCGGGTTCTGCGGCGGTCCCGGTGACCGGGGCGGTGTCTCCCTGGAGCTTCCTGTCGAGGTCTTCGACGTTGAAATAGGCCGGGGCGGAGGAACGCCGGACGGGGGCGGACACCTGTCCGGTCGCCGGCCGCGGCGTCATCTTGCGTCCGGACCGCTTCGCGGCCCTGGACTTCTTCGCCTTGCCGGCGACCTTCTTCTTTTTCTTCCAGGACTTGCTGCTCATGACACTCCAGCCTAACGGGTGCCGCGCCGAGCACTGCGGGGCCCCGGCGTGTGGCGCGTACTCACGCCCGTCTCAGATGTGCACAGCGGTCCTGTGGTTACCCGTTCCACCGTTCACCTTCCGCGCACCGCTTCGGGGATCGCGGTGATTTCCCGCGGGGTGACGCGGCAGCACCCGCCGATGAGGCGCACTCCGGCGTCGAGGAAGTCCGGGACGGCGTCGAGCAGGCTGGTGGTCGCCCCGTCCGCGGTTTCCTCCGTGCGCGGCAGCCAGCAACGGTTGACATGGTCCCACAGCTCGCCGCTGTTCGGGTACACGGACAGGGGAAGTGGTCGCCCCGCCTCAGCAAGCCCAGACCCCAGGGCACGGACACCGGCCAGGGCCGCGTCCGCGCTGACGCAGTTCACGCCGACGGTACGGAACGCCGGCGTTTCCGCGACGATGCGGGCGACCTCCGACAGCCCGGTCCCGTCGCTGAGAGTGACGCCGTCGGCCAGCGTCCCCGGGGTGCGGGGGAGCACCGTCACGCTGAGCAGCGCGTCCACGCCTGCGGCAGTGAACCCGTGGGCCAGCGCCTCGATCTCCCGTACCGAGGGCACGGTCTCGGCGATGAGCACGTCGGCGCCGGTGGACGCGAGGATGCGGATCCGGTCGCGGTGCCAGTCCGCCAGCTCGTCGACAGTCAGCCCGTAGGCGCCGTCGTACTCGGTGCCCTCACCAGGGCCCGCGCCGTAGGGGCCGACGGAGGCGGCGACCCACCGCGGTGCACCGGCGACCTCAGCGGCGGAGGACGCTGCCTCCTGCGCCACCGACACTGCCCGGCGCAGCAGGAGTTCGGACTCCGCCACCGCGTCCTCCCGGGACATGCCGGTGGCCACCAGACCGTCGACGGTCACCTCGTAGGAGCAGGCGGTGGCCACCTCCGCACCCGCGGCGAAGAAGTCGGCGTGGGACTCCCGGACCTCGGTCGGGTTGTCCTTGAGGACCTGGGCGGACCACAGCGCACCGGTGATGTCGTTGCCGCGGTCCTCCAGGCGGGTTCCCAGGCCGCCGTCGAGGATCACGGGATGGTGGGACAGTGTGGTGAGTAGATCAGAGTCGTTGTGGGCGGTCATCCCCGCGAGTATAGGCTGACCTCCATGTCAGTCGTCGCGCCGGACGTAGCAGACCCGACTACCGCCACCGGCCTGAAGCGCACCATGGAGCAGCGGCACCTGGTGATGACCGCCCTCTGCGGCGTCGTCGGCTCCGGCCTTTCCGTCTCCTCCGGCTACACCATCGGTGAGGCCGGCCCGCTCGGTGCCGTCCTCGCACCGATCATCGTGGATGCGGCCCCCATCGTCGGTATCGACAACTTCGACACGGACGCCTGACTCTTCCCCGCCGGCTTCGGCGGCATGCTCGTGGTCACCTCCGGTGTGTTCTACGCCTTCTCCGGCACCGAACTCATCGGGGTGGCCGCCGGTGAGTCGAAGAATCCGGAGAAGGTCATCCCGAAGGCCATCCGCACCGCGATGATCCGCCTGACCGTCTTCTTCCTCGGCGCGATCCTCGTCATCGCGGCTCTCGTGCCCTACGAGGACGCAGGCCTCGACGAATCCCCGTTCGTCATGGTCTTCGACATCGCCGGGATCTGCGGGATGGGAGACGTATGGGAGACGTGATGAATGTCGTCATCATCGCCGCACTGCTCTCGGCGGGCAACTCGGGCCTGTTCTCCTGTACCCGCATGCTGCACTCCATGGCGGGCGAGGGGCAGGCACCGAAGGCGTTCATGCGCACCACGAAGCGCGGTATCCCGATGCTTGCGCAGTGTGTCGATGGTCGGTGGTGTGGCCTCACTGCTGTCGAGCGAGATCGCGCCGGGCTGCACTACAAGGCGCCGGCGTCCCGGGTGCTGGCATCGATCTCCATTGTCGCGCTGGTGGCCTTCCGGCGGGGCTGACCAGGGGAAGTCCCTGCGCTTCTGGCATTGTCGCTCCCAGTACCGAGGCACGGAAGTCAGGTACCTGAGTTCCGTCTCTCGGTACTACCGGCTGTACGGGGACCTCGCTTCAGAAACTGACCCGCTTCGTGGCGGACCGCAGCCCCATCGCCGTGACCACCGCTACCGCAGCACATCCGCAGAAGTAGAGCCGCTCGGCAGCCGGATCACCGGGGGAGTAGAACCCGGACAGGACACCGGCCGCCGCCGTGCCTACCGCCATGGACAGGAAGTACAGGGCGGAGAACCGGGTGGCGAAGCGGTCGGGTGCGAGATCCCCGGCCGCCGCCATGCCGACCGGTCCGACGTTGATCTCCCCGAGTGTGATGAGCAGGGTCGCGGTCACCAGCACCGGCAGCGGCGTCGAACCCTCGCCGCCGTCGGCGAAGGGGACGAAGACGAGCATGCCGAGTCCTGCCATCGCCACGCCCAGGGACATCCGACGTGCCGGGGACGTTGCGCGGGCATCCTGACGGGGAGTGTGCCGTGACCAGAACCACCCGGTGACCGGGATAGCCACCAGCAGGAACACCGGGTTGAGCGACTGGGTCCACGCCGCGGGCATCTCCCAGCCGAACAGCGTGCGGTCCAGCCGCAGGTCCGAGTACACCGCGAGGACGCCGAAGTTCTGGTTGAGCATCGCCCAGAACACCGACGAGCCGATGAACAGGGGGATAAAGGCACGGATCTGGCCCCGCTCCGCCCCGGTAACGCCAGGTGCGGTGAGCATGCTGATGAAGGTGACTACGGCAACGAGGATGACGGCCACGAGCATGCCGTTGGTCAGGGCATCCACCCCGATCACACCGGTGGTGGCGAGGACGGCGACGGCGGTGACGGTGGCAGCCACACCAGGGACGACGAGGAGGACGCTGCGTCGGTCGGCGGGCTGGCCGGGGGAGAGGACAGCCCGGCGGGTGTCGTCGGTGAGTGTGGAGAGGTACCTGCGCCGCAGTGCGAGGTACATGGTCAGACCGAGGATCATGAGGA
Organism: Corynebacterium sp. UD i78; assembly: GCF_056280545.1. NCBI lineage: Bacteria > Bacillati > Actinomycetota > Actinomycetes > Mycobacteriales > Corynebacteriaceae > Corynebacterium > Corynebacterium sp. UD i78. Next base: position 897,615 of record NZ_JBWCED010000001.1, read on the forward strand.
CGGCGGCGGCGGAGAATCCGGCGCGGAAACCGTACTGCTCCTGCAGCCAGCCGGTGAGTACGGGGCCGAAGAAGGCGCCGGTATTGATACCGAGGTAGAAGGCGAGGAACCCGGTGTCGGTCCGGTCCAGGCAGCGGCCGAGTACGGCGACGGCGGAGGCCTTCAACGCACCGGAGCCGAGGGCGATGAGGGCGAGTCCGGCCACGGTACCGGGGGCACCACCGACGAGGCCCATGGTGAGGTGGCCGATGACGAGCAGGACCGCTCCGCCGGTGAGGGTGCGTTCGGCGCCGAGAAGTCGGTCGCTGACCCAGCCGCCGGCGATGGTGCAGAGGTAGACCGCGGCTCCGTAGGCGCCGATGACGGCGGTGGCGGTGGTGTGGTCCATGCCGATTCCGCCGAGGCCGGTGGAGTGGTAGAGGAAGTAGACGAGGATGGCCTGCATGCCGTAGAAGCTGAAGCGCTCCCACATCTCGATCCCCGCGACGGCGGCAATGGCGGTGGTGGCGGCGGTGCTGCCGGTGGGTGTTTCCCGCGGCAGACTTGTACGTTGTTCAAGTTGTGTCACCGGACATACTCAACCACCGATTTGAACACTGTTCAAGTCTGGGCGACCATAGTGATCATGCAGTCCGCATCCGACACCACCGCAACCACCGACTCTGCAACCACCGACGTCCGCCACATCTGGCACCCGTACTCCCCGGTTCCCGGACCCCGTGACAACCTCCATGTCTCCGGCGCTGAGGGGGTGAACCTCACTCTCGCCAACGGCCGCGTCCTCATCGACGCCATGAGTTCATGGTGGGCCGCCGCCCACGGTCACCGCCATCCTGACCTCATCGCTGCAGCCCACCGTCAGCTCGACATCCTGCCCCATGTCATGTTCGGTGGTCTGACCCACACCCCGGCTGTCACCCTCACCGACCGCCTGCTCACCGTGACCGGCGAAGCCTACCGGGACTGTCCCGGTGACGATCTGTCCACCGTGTTCTTCGCGGACTCCGGCTCTGTCGCCGTCGAGGTCGCGATCAAGGCCGCGCTGCAGACCCAGCGTGGATGCGGCCACCCGGAGCGCCGCCGCCTGCTGACCTGGCGCTCCGGCTACCACGGCGACACCTTCGGCGCGATGTCCGTCTGTGACCCTGACGGTGGCATGCACTCCCTGTGGTCCGGAACGCTCACCGAGCAGATCTTCGTACCCGCCCCGCCGGTGCGCGGCAGCAGCGACCGCGAGATCGTCGACTACCTGCGGGGCTTCGAGGCGCACATCGACGACACCGTCGCCGCAGTCATCATCGAGCCGGTGGTCCAGGGTGCCGGGGGCATGCGCTTCCACGATCACTCTCTCGTCGCCGGTGTCCGACGGATCTGCGACGCCCACGGCGTCCTGCTCATAGCCGACGAGATCGCCACCGGTTTCGGACGCACCGGTGACCTGTTCACCACCGCCGCGGCCGGAATCATCCCGGACATCCTCTGCGTCGGCAAGGCGCTCACCGGCGGCATGCTCACCCTGGCCGCCGTGCTCACCACCACGGCGGTGTCGGACGCGGTGAGTTCACCTGCCGGTGGCGGTGCCTTGATGCACGGGCCCACGTTCATGGCCAATCCGCTGGCCTGTACCGTCGCCACAGCGGCGATGGACCTGGTCACTGACGGATACTGGCGCAGCGCGGTACCGAGGATCGAGGACGAGCTCCGCCACGGCCTCTGTCACCTCGCGGACCTGGACCATGTCGCCGACGTCCGCGTCCTCGGGGCGGTCGGCGTCGTGGAACTCACCACCGCGCTCGACGATGACGCCATGACCGACGTACAGGACGCCGCGGTGGCCCACGGTGTGTGGCTACGCCCCTTCGGCCGCCTCATCTACTGCATGCCGCCGTTCATCAGCACCACCGGGGAGGTCGCCACCATCTGCCGGGCCGTCGCCGCCGCTGTGGCTGCCGCCGAGGAAGTGGCGGCATGATCATCATCGTCACCGGGACCGGCACCGATATCGGCAAGACCGTCGCCACCGCGGCTCTGGCCCGTTGTCTGGTCGAGCACGGACGCCGCGTCGGTGTCGTCAAACCGGTGCAGACCGGTGAACCCGGCGGACCCGACGAGCACGGGGACCTGGCGACCGTCCACCGGCTGACCGGGATCACCGATCTCCACGAGTTCCACCGCTATCCGGAACCGCTGGCACCGGACCTGTCTGCCCGCCGGGCAGGGCTCCCCACCGCAGAACTCCACGAAACCGCGGACCGACTCCGGACGCTGGACGCCGCCGACCCCGACCGGATCCTGCTCGTCGAAGGCGCCGGCGGCATCCTGGTCCGGCTCGGGGACAACTGGGCCCTCGCCGACCTCGCCGTGGAACTCGGTGCACCGATGGTCGTGGTCACCACGCTCGGCCTCGGATCACTCAATACCGCGGAGCTGACGGTGCAGTGTGCGCTCCACCAGGGGATCCGGGTACTCGGTCTGCTCGGCGGCAGTCTGCCGGAGGATCCTGACCTCGCGACTCGCCTGAACGTGGACGAACTCTCTGCGGTGACCGGGGTAGCTTTCCTGGGGAGTATCCCGGAAGGCGCCGGAGCACTGGGTACGGAAGAGTTCAGGAGGATGGCCCTGGAGAACCTGGACTGGCATACTCTGTCACCGTGGATACAGACCCCCAACTGAAGCGACACCGTCGGACGGTTGCAGCCTCTGACTCAGACCCCGGACGCATCCTCCTGCACGGCATCCTCACCCGTGAACGCCGCGCCGTGTTCGCCTCAGCCGCCCTGCTGACCTGCTGGGCGGTAGGGGAGACCGCCGTGCCCGCCGTCATCGGAGTCACCGTCGACGAGGCGGTCGGCCCCTCCGACGTCGGTCGACTCATCCTCTGGTTGATCATCCTCGGTCTCTGCTTCGTGGTGCTCAGCTACGGTTTCCGCAGCGGGTCCCGGATCGGCTGGTTCGCCCGTACCCGCCAGAAGCACCGGCTGCGTGGCGAGATCGCCACCGCCACCCTCGACCCGACCCGTCGATCCGCCGGACGCCTGCCCGGTGAGATCGCCTCGCTGGCGTCCTCGGACGCGGATGCGGCGACCGGCGTCCTACAGCAGGCGGCGATGGGCGCGGCCAGCATTCTCGGCCTGCTCGTCTGCGCCGGTTACCTGCTCTGGTCCGATGTGTGTGTCGGGGTGGGCGTTCTCGTCGCCACCCCACTGAGCATGGTCGTGTTGCGCCTGCTCACGCCCGTGCTCTCCCGCACCAGTCACCGACAGCAGGAGGGCATCGCCGCCGCGGGCGCTTCGGCCGCTGACGTGATGCAGGGCGTGGAGGTGCTGCGCGGTATCGGTGGGGAGTCCCGCGCCGCGCGCTGGTACCGCCGGCACAGTCAGGACGCAGCGGACGCCGGTGTCGCGTCCGCCGGTGCCTCAGGACGCCTGGATGGAGCCCAGGTACTTCTCAGTGGTCTGGTCCTGCTGATCGCCGCAGGGCTGGGAGCGTGGCGCGCGGTCGAGGGGGAGATGACGGTCGGCACACTCGTCGGCGTCCTCGGTGTGACGACCTTCCTCGCCGGCCCGGTCGGCATGGTCGTCGCCTTCATCGAGGGCTACACCCGGTCGGCGGCCTCGGCACGACGCATCGCCGACTACCTCGGCGAACCTGCAGGGGACACTGCAGGGGACACTGCAGGGGGCATTGCACAGGACGTGCCGGCCCCGTCACCCGGCGCGACGGTGACACTGGTACTGGCCGACGGCATGACCGTCGACTGTGCTGCGGGTCAGTTCACCGCCGTGGTCAGCGGGGACGCCACCGTCCACCGTCGGATCAGCGACGCCCTGGTCCATGCCGAGGGGCCTGGCACTGTCCTGCTCGACGGGGTGGACATCCGCTCGCTGGATCCACGTCTCCTGCCGCAGACCGTGAGGATATCGCCGCACACCGCGCATCTGTTCGCCGGGACGCTGGCCGACAACATCACGGGTCCGGGCACGCCGACGACCACCCTTCCTGCAGAACTGCTGGCTGCCAGTGGCGTCGACGAACTCGTCGACCTCTTCGACGCCGGTGCCGGTCATCAGATCGACGGTGCCGGAGCGAACCTGTCCGGAGGTCAGCAGCAGCGCGTTGTCCTGGCCCGTGCCCTCGCCGAAACCCCCCGTGGCGGGCGGATGACCAGGATTCTCGTCGATCCCACCACCGCGGTGGACTCGGTGACCGAGGCGAGGATCGCCGAGGGCCTGCACCGGCTACGGGGCAACAGCGACCAGGGAACCCTCGTGGTCGTGACCACCTCACCGACCCTGCTGGACATCGCCGATGAGGTGGTGTTCCTCCGTGCCGACGGAACCGGCGAACGAGGGGACCATGCCGAGCTGTCGGCCGGTGACGGCTACCGGGCGGTGGTCGCACGATGACTGACTCCGTGACACTGCCCACCGCGACCGCCGCGCAGGCCCGCGTTTTCCTGTGGGAACGACTGCACCCGCACCGGGGCACGGCGATGGCCGCCGGCGTCGTCGCACTGGCCACCAGTGCCTGTGTGTTGGTCCCGCCACTGGCCACCGGCCGGATCATCGACCGGATCAGTGAACCCGGCGCGACATTCGGTGATGTGCTCACTCCTCTGGCACTGATCATGGCGTCCCTGCTCCTCGGCGCAGTGCTGTCGTGGTGGGGTGCGGTGCTGTTCGCCCGCGTCGCCGAACCGACCGTCGCCACACTGCGCGAAGACGTCGTCAGCCACGCCCTGGCCCTGGAGCCCGGCGTCATCGAGAAGGCCGGCACCGGTGAACTCGTCTCCCGGGTCGGCGATGATTCACGCCTGATCTCCACGGCAGTATCGACCGTGCTGCCGCAGGTCCTCGCGGCCGGCTCGCTGCTGGTTCTCTCCGTCCCCGGACTGTTCAGCCTGCATTGGGCTCTCGGTCTGGCAGGGCTGGTCGGTGTGCCGATGTACATCGCCTCGCTGCGCTGGTACCTGCCGCGCTCCGCGCCGCTCTACCGGGCCGAACGCGAGATCCTCGCCCGGCGCACCACGCGCTTCCTCGACGACGCCACCGGCCGTGATGCGCTGATCTCGCAGGGCTGGGAGGACGCCGAGCTCGCCCGCCTCGACGCCGACTCCGACGAGACCCGGCGCACCGAGGACCGCGTCTACCGGATGGTCACCCGCTACTTCCAGCGCAACAACCGGGCCGAGTACGTCGTGACCGTCGCAATTCTCGTCGTCGGCTTCGTTCTCGTCGATGCCTCGTGGACCACCGTCGGTGCAGTCACCGCGGCAGCTCTGCTCTACCACCGGCTGTTCAACCCGATCGCCGAGGTCATCGGTACCTTCGACCGGATCCAGGAGGCCGGAATCGCACTGCGCCGACTGGCAGGTGTGACACTGTCTCCGGTGAGTCACCCTGCCGGGACCACGCAGCCGCTGCAGGGTGCCGGAGGCGCCGCTCCGGGGCTGGAACTCCGCGGTGTCCACCACAGCTTCGACGCAGAGCACGCGGTCCTCACAGACATCGACCTGTACATCGCGCCGGGGGAGTGCGTCGCCCTGGTCGGTGCGACCGGTGCCGGCAAGACCACCGCCGCCCGGATCCTCGCCGGCATCGTGCCTGTCCGGCAGGGAAGTGCCACCCTCGACGGGATCGACCTGGATGTCCTCGGTACGGCACTGCGTCCGCGCGTCGTTCTCGCCTCCCAGCACACCCACGTCTTCGCCGCGACGCTGCGCCAGAACCTCACCCTCGGTGCCGGGGAGACCGGCGACAGCACCATCGAGGACGCCGTGCGGGCCTGCGGTGCCGACTGGATCCTGGACCTGCCCGAGGGGCTGGACACCCGCGTAGGCGATGACGGCCACCATCTCACCGCCCACCAGGCCCAGCATCTCGCCCTGGTCCGGCTGCTGCTGCTCGACCCCGGCTACGTGGTCCTCGACGAGGCGACCGCTGAGGACGGCTCCATCAACTCCCGTGTCCTCGACCGGGCGTCCGCGCAGGTCATAGCAGGGCGCGGCGCACTGGTCATCGCCCACCGGCTCAGCCAGGCCCGCCTGGCCGACCGTATCCTGGTCATGGACGCCGGGCGCATCGTCGAGAACGGCACCCACGCCGACCTCGTCTCCGCCGGCGGACGCTACGCAACTCTGTGGGCGGCCTGGACAGGAGATGCCGGCAGGGGAGAGAGCTGATGTCCGAGTACGGTCTGCGCGACGACGAGTGCATCTGGGTCGACCGGCTCGACACCTCCGGGCCCCTCACCTTCGACGCCCACAGTCACCTCAAGGCACAGCTGTTGTGGGCCGCGCGTGGACAGATCGCCGCGAGTGTCGGCGACCGGCGCTGGATCCTCGCCCCCACCCAGGCACTGTGGATCCCCGCCGGGGAAGTCCATGACGTCCGCACCGTCAACGGCACGGAGCTCTACTGCGCCTACCTCTGGGAGGAGGAGTGCGACCCCGATCCCTGCGCCGGCGGTGGACTGACGGTCCTGTCGGTCGGCCCCCTGGCCCGTGAACTGCTGCGGCACCTCGCCCGGGAGGATCTTGAGGACGCCGCCGCCCGCCATGCACGGGCCACCCTGCTCAGCGTCCTGGCCCCGGCGGATGCCGCCGACGTGGAACTGCCGATACCGGTCGATCCGCGTGCGCTGTCAGTGGCCACGGCTGTACTGGACCACCCCGGGGCGACACACTCCCTCGACGACTGGGCCGGACGGCTGCACGCCAGTGGCCGCACCATCCAGCGGGCCTTCCTCGCGGAGACCGGCATGACCTTCTCCGCCTGGCGGACCAGGGTGCGGCTCTACCGGTCACTGCCGCTGCTCGCCGAGCAGGTCCCCGTCGCCGCGGTCGCCGCCCGGATGGGTTACTCCTCGACCAACGGATTCACCGGGGCGTTCCGGCACCATTTCGGAACCACCCCGGCGCACTACTTCGCCGAGAGGTGACGGGCGGCCACGTCCGGTCGCGCCGCCCGGGCCTCGAGGTTCCGGGTGCGGTTGCGGGCGTCGGGCCGGGCGTCCTGGGCCTGACCGTGGATCCAGTACGAGGTCACTGTCGCCTCCTGCTTCGTCAGCGTCATCCCCGGTGTGCCGTCGGACGCGGACCGGGGATCGCGCAGGAACATCCGGCGTACCGCGGCCGCAGAGGCGAACTCATGGCCGGCCCACAGGGCGACCGGGCCTGATGTGGTGTCCCTGACTTCGGTGGCCAGAGTCTCGATCGCTGTCACGAACTCCGGGCACACGGTCCCGTCGGGGGATCCACGGTGCACCCAGGTGATCTCCACCTGAGGTGACCGGTCGGCATGGTCGGCAAGATAGACCTCGTCGGTTCCGTCGGCGACTTCGGCGACGACCCTGCCGGTCACTGTCTCCGGAAGTCCGGTCAGGATGGCGTCCATCGCAGGTAGGGCAGTCTCGTCACCGAACAGCAGCAGGGTGGTGGCACCCTCAGGCAGCCGCCAGGACTGCGTCGGTCCCCACCACAGCAGTTCATCGCCGACGTCCAGTGCCGTCAGTCGGCCGGACGCCAGCCCCACCGGCTCGTGGACGACCACATCGAACTCCACCGTGCCCGCCAGCGGATCGACCCGGTGGACGGTGTAGCGGCGGACCTGGGGTGTCGCGAACTCGTGCAGCGCAGTGAGCTCCTCGGCCACGAACCGCTCCGGGACGTGGGCCTCCGGCGGGTAGAAGTAGAGCGCCACATGGGCGTCGGTGCTGTCGGCTGCTGTGGCGGAAAGATCACCGGCACCGTCGACGGTGAGCCGCAGAATGCGCGGGGTGACCCACTCACGACCGACCACCCGGGACCGGTGGTGTCTGCCTGCCACCGGACCCGTCACGCCGCCCCGACCTCGGAGAGGATCCGGTCGATCTCATCGAGGGCGTCGATCGCCCAGCCGATGTTGGATGCCGCACCCTGGGAGAATCCGAAGACATTCCCCGCCTTCACCGCGGGGAGTGCCGTGAACACCGAATAGTCCAGTACCGGCACGGTATTCGGCGCGGGATCCCCGTCCACGGTCTCCGGGTAGAGGATCACCATGGCATCATCCAGGTCACCGAGGTTCTCGAAGGACCGCGGATCACCCCACCAGCCGTCGGGGTCCACCGCGTCGGCGAAGGATGCCCCGACCGCACTGAGCAACGTACCGACGGCGGTCTGCCCACCTTCGGCGAACCAGTTGGCGTCCTGCCCGCCACTGACCGAGACGAACGTCGAGTCCGCCAGGATGTCACGGTGCTTCTCCGCGATCTCCGCGGACTTGTCATCGAAGGTCTGCTGCAGTTCGTCGAACTCGTCGGACCGGTTGAGGATGTCCGCGATCTGGGCCTGGGACGTCAGGTCACCGGAGTTGTCCGCCATCGCCATCGGTGCGATCGTCGCCAGCTTGTCCAGCTGGTCCTCCTCCAGGCCCACCCCGGTGGTCACGATGAGGTCAGGGTCGAGCTGACTGACCTTTTCCATACTCAGTGCGTCCCAGTTGCCGATCCGGGTGGCGTCGGCCAGGGCATCCACATAGCGGTCGGGAACAGCGCGGGCGGCTGCGGCATCCGACTCGTAGTAACCCTCGTAGATACCGACCGGGGTCACTCCCAGGTCGACCATCGTCGGAGGGATCTGCCAGTCCACGGCCACGACGCGTTGCGGCTCGGCGGGGACCTCCACGTCACCACGCTCGGTAGACACTGTGCGGGTCTCCACACCGGATCCGGAGCCGCCGTCATCGCCGGAGGAGCAGGCGGTCAGGGCACCGAGGCCCAGGGCGAGGGCGCACAGCGCGCCGGGAAGGGAAGGTCGCGGGGGAAGGCTCAGTCTCATGACGACTGACGTTAGCAATGCCTCACCTATACAGTCATCGCGCTGAGGTGTCATCTCAGTGCACTGGAGTGACATGAGGAGCCGGGCGCCGGGCCTGGTCAGTGTCGTTCGACGGGGGCGGATGTTTCCGGCGCGTTAATTTCTCTGGGTGAACTTCCGGCTCATCGGGGTTATCGTCGGGTCATGACGGATTCTCCTGCCCCGTACCCGGTCCGTGAGGGTACCTTCGACGAACTCATGTCCTCCGACGGTGTGCGGTCGGTCTACCGGAAGCTCCACCAGGTTTTCGAGGACATCCGCCCCGAAGACCTGGGCTCACGGGTCTCGTACCTGAGCTCCCGGTACCTCGACACCGGCGTCACCTTCGACTTCGCGGGACAGGAGGAGCCGTTCCCACTGGACATCGTGCCGCGGCTGATCCAGCGCGCCGAGTTCGAGCGCACCGAGCGCGGCCTCAAACAGCGCGTCCGTGCCCTGGAAGCCTTCCTCGCCGACGTCTACGGTCCCGGTCGCGTCTTCAGCGACGGCGTCATCCCGCGGTCGGTGATCACCACCTCGGAGAACTTCTGCCGAGCCGTCGCCGGATACCAGCCACCCAACGGTGTGCGTATCCACGTCGCCGGCATCGACCTCATCCGTGACGGGGAGGGCGACCTCCGCGTCCTCGAGGACAATGCGCGTATCCCCTCGGGCGTCTCCTACGTCCTCACCAACCGTCAGGCCACCGTCTCCGCCCTGCCGGAGGCGGTGGGCCAGTACAACATCGCCCGCGTCGACGACTATCCCGCCAGGCTGCGCGCGGCCCTGGCCAAGGCAGCCCCACCCGGTGTTCCGGACCCGATGATCGTCGTGCTGACCCCGGGCGTCTACAACTCCGCCTACTTCGAACACTCCATGCTCGCCCAGACCATGGGAGTGCCCCTGGTGGAAGGGCGCGACCTCGTGGTCCGCCACGGTGTGGTCTTCCTGCGCACCACCCGTGGCCTGGAACAGGTCCACGTCATCTACCGTCGCGTCGATGACGAATTCATCGACCCGGTGAAGTTCCGTCCGGACTCCCTGCTCGGGGTCGCCGGTCTGCTCTCCGCCCAGGCCAACGGCACCGTCACCATCGCCAACGCCGTCGGCAACGGTGTCGCCGACGACAAGCTCGTCTACACCTACGTGCCCGACCTCATCCGCTACTACCTCGACGAGGAGCCGCTGATCCCCAACGTGGACACCTGGCGCCTCGAGGAGCCCGAGGCCCGTGAGGAGGTCCTCGACCGGATGGACGAGCTGGTCATCAAGCCGGTCGACGGCTCCGGCGGTAAGGGCATCGTCATGGGGCCGATGTGCTCGAAGGAGGAACTGGCCGAGGCGAAGACGAAGCTGCTGGCCGATCCGCGTGGCTGGATCGCCCAGCCGCTGGTGCAGCTGTCCACCGTACCGACGATGACACCGGACAGGGGCATGCAGCCCCGTCACGTCGACCTGCGGCCCTTCGTCGTCAACGACGGGGAGGAGATGTGGGTCGTGCCCGGCGGCCTGACCCGTGTCGCGCTGCAGGAGGGGCAGATGATCGTGAACTCATCCCAGGGCGGCGGATCCAAGGACACCTGGGTCATCTCCTCGGGCACCACCGGACCGGAGTCCGAGCACGGTCGCGTGATCTCGGCCCCCGACCCGGACGCCCAGTCCCTCGACCGGTTGGAGACCTCCGTGCTCGACGCCCGCGACGACGAGGACGAGGTCCACCAGCAACAGCAACAGCAGCAACAGACCACCACCGGGGACACCGAGAAGGGAACAGGACAGTGCTGAGCCGCATCGCCGAATCCCTGTTCTGGATCGGCCGCTACATCGAGCGCGCCGACGACCAGGCCCGCGTCCTCACCGTCAACCTGGAGCAGTCCACCGAGGCCGACACCTCCTCGCTCGGTGTCGAACTCTGCCGGGCGATGGGTGCCCCGCTGGAACCCGGCGCGGGGTCCCGCGAAGTGTGGTCCCAGCTCGGCACCGACCCGGACTCCCCGCAGTCCATGGTCACCGCGCTGAACAACTGCCGTGACAGTGCCCGCCGCGCCCGTGAGATTCTCACCACCTCTTCCTGGGAGGCGATCAACCGTGCGTGGCGCAAAGTCGGGTCCGGCCGTCTGGACCTGATGCGCCCGCCGCTGGCCTGCCGCGATGTCCACGACCACTGCGCGATGATCATCGGCGCCCTGGTCGGCACCATGCCCCGTGACGAGGCCTGGCACTTCCTCATGGCGGGCCGGTACATCGAGCGACTCGACATGACCGCCCGGATCATCTACGCCACCATCGTCGCTCCGACACTACCGGCGCACCGCCACCTGCTGCTGCAGTCCTGTGGCGCCCAGCAGTCCTTCGTCATGTCCCGGGGCCAGGAGGACACGCTCACCGCCTCGGTGGACTTCCTGCTGCGCGACCGGTTGTGCCCGCGCTCGATCGTCTTCTGCCTCGATGAGGCCCGCGAGAGCCTCTCGGCTCTGGACCCGACGACCCTGCGCTCCGGTTTCGAGGACGACGCCCAGCGTCTGCTCGGCCAGATGAGCGCACGGATCGAGTTCATGCAGCCCAATGAGGCGCTCGAGCAGCTCGGTGAACTGACCCAGCTGATCCAGGAGACCAGCGCCGTGGCCACCCAGGCGCTCAGCCAGCGCTATTTCGAGGGCGCCCTGTCGTCCACGTGGCACGCGAAGTAGGGGAGAAGAAGATCAATGACAACCACACTGCGCATCGTGCACACCACCGGTTACAACTACTCCGACCATGTCTCGGACTCCTTCAACGAGATCCGCATGACACCGCTCTACACGTCCCAGCAGCTCATCCGTGAGCAGTCGGTGACCATCACCCCGAAGCCCTGGTCGTACTCCTTCATCGACTACTGGGGCACCCACGTGACCTCCTTCGAGCTTCACGAACCCCACGACCAGATGATCGTCGGTGTGACGACGACCCTCGACGTGGACGCCGCCCCCTCCACCCGCACCGGACTCACCGTGGACGACATGGCGGAGCACGCGGACGCGCTCAACGAGTTCCTCGGATTCTCGCCGATGGTGGAGCCGTCCGAGGACCTGCTGGCCCGCACCCGGGAGATCGCCGAGAGCAGGGAGTCCGTCGACGAGATCGCACTGGCCGTCGGCACGCTCATCTACGAGGAGATGACCTACGAGTCCGGCTCCAGCGACGTCACCGGAACCGCCGCACAGGCCTGGGAGGCTCGCAAGGGCGTGTGCCAGGACTTCTCCCACATCATGGTCGGGGCACTGCGTTCGGTGGGGATCGCCGCACGCTATGTCTCCGGGTACGTCCTGCCGAAGAAGGACGCCGAGATCGGCGAGACGGTGGACGCCGAGTCCCACGCCTGGGTCCAGTGGTTCAACGACGGCGAGAACAACGGCTGGTTCAGCTATGACCCGACCAACAACGTCGTCCCCGGTGAGCTCCATGTCGTCGTCGGCACGGCCCGCGAGTACGGCGATGTGCCCCCGCTGAAGGGGATGTTCTCCGGGCAGGCGTCCTCTGAACTGTTCGTCACGGTGCGGATGACGCGCCTGGGGTAGGACGCACAAGAATCCCGCTCCGGTGGCCCTGTCGGGCTCCCGGAGCGGGATGGTTGTCGGACTGACAGGATTTGAACCTGCGACCCCCACACCCCCAGTGTGGTGCGCTGCCAAACTGCGCCACAGTCCGTCCTTCCGCGGTGATTACTCACTCGCGAACGGGGCAAAGCTTACATCACCCGGATTCGGTTGCGCTAATCGGCAGGTGACACCGGAGTTTCGGTGACGATCACACCGTCAGCGTCCGCGTAGGCGATGTGGCCGGGCACGAAGTCCACGCCACCGAAGTGGACGACGACGTCCCGCTCACCGGCGCCGTCCTTGGCGGACTTGCGGGGGTTGGTGCCCAGTGCCTTGCAGCCGAACTCCATGCCGCCGACGGCGGCGGAGTCGCGGATCGCGCCGTTGATGATCACCCCGGCCCAGCCGTGTTCGACACCGAACTCGGCGATCATGTCGCCCATCAGCGCGGTGTGGACCGAGGCGTCGCCGTCGACGACCAGCACGCCGCCGGGGTTGTCCTCCTGCAGGGTCTTCTTCACCAGACCATTGTCCTGGAAGCAACGGATGGTGGTGATCGGGCCACAGAAGTCGGTGTGTGCACCGAGGTTGCGGAACTGGGTGTCGCAGCTGCGGGCGTCCGGTCCGATGATGTCGACGAGGTCGGCGGTGGGGATGAAAGTGATGTCAGTCATGTCACACCACCTTAGCGGTCGATTCAACCGTCGATGCCGGTCGCCCAGGTCGCCACCGTCTCGCCGACCCGCTGTGCTGCGCCACGTCGGGTGAGCAGGTGGTCGGCGTCCCGGATACTCACCAGCGACTTCGGCCAGGACGCCGCGGCGAAGATCCGCTCGGCGTCCCCGACCGGCACCGTCCGGTCCTCCGGGGAGTGCAGTACCAGCAGCGGGACGCCGCGCAGGCCCGGCTCGGCGATGTCGGCGCGCACCGCGTCCTCGTCAGAACGCCCGGCGAGGTCGGTGAGGAAGCGTCGACGGAAGGTCATGTCGCGTCCCGCGAGGTGGACGGTCCGCGAATCGTCGTCATCGGTGGCGTCCTCGAAGGCGTCGAGGAGGGAGGCCGCCGCCCGGCCGGGCAGGTACGGCGCGCCTACGGTGCACACCGCCGTCACCGACGGGATCTTCGGGGCAGCCCGCAGGACCGCCGCTCCGCCGAGGGAGTGGCCGACGAGCAGGGACGGTGCAGTGAGTCGCTGCTCCAGCCACCCGGCGACGGAAACCAGGTCATCGACATTCGAGCTGAAGGTCGTGTCCTCGAAGGCCACGCCACCGTTCTCGGGTCCGGAGTCGCCGAGACCGGGGAAGTCGATGCGCAGCGAGGCGATCCCGGCACGGGCCAGGGCCCGGGAGATCCGGAACACGCCCGGCGCTGCCCGGGTACAGGTGAAACAGTGGGCGAGCAGTGCTACCCGGAACCCTGCCTCGCGGAACTCCTCCGGAGACATGGACCGGGCGGCGGCAGGTACGTCGAGTGTGCCGGCGATCGTCGACAGGGAGCCGTCGGCCCGCGGCAGGGATCCGGGCAGGGTGAGATTGACCGAAGTGACGGACGGGGAAGCCATGACCGCAGACTACCGGGCTACGTGGTGAGGGTGATCGGATAGTCTGGAGCGGACTGTATCTTCTTCGAAAGGCGTGTGATGGCCGGATTCGGCTGGTTCTGGAAGGCCATGGGATCGTCGGCGACGGCGAACCAGAAGAAGTCGAAGACGATCGTGGGGGAGGCTCAGAAGGCCTCCGACCGACTCTCCGACGCCTCTGACGCGGAGGTCGTGGAGATCGCCCGCTCGTGTATCGGCTCTGACGAGGCACGCACCATCGTGGACGCCCCATTGCTGCTCGCCGCGGTCCGCGAGGCGGCGTCCCGCACGCTGGGCATGCGTCCCTTCGATGTTCAGCTCCAGGGTGCGCTGCGCATGCTCGTCGGCGATGTCGTGGAGATGGCCACCGGTGAAGGCAAGACTCTCGTCGGTGCGATGACGGCGGTCGGCTACGGCCTGCAGGGTAAGAAGATCCACGTCATCACGGTGAACTCCTTCCTGGCGGGGCGTGACGAGCAGTGGATGGGTCCGCTGCTCGACTTCTTCGGCCTGACCCACGGTGCGATCGCCGAGGAGGCCGGCCCCGACGTCCGTCGTGAGGTCTACTCCTGCGACGTGGTCTTCGGCGCAATCAACGAGATCGGTTTCGATGTGCTGCGCGACCAGCTCATCACCCGTCGTGAGGACGCCGTGCGTACCCCGGCCGACGTCGCCGTGGTCGACGAGGCGGACTCGGTGATGGTCGACGAGGCCCTGGTACCGCTGGTGCTCGCCGGCTCCGAGCCGGGTGCAGGCCCGGCGGCGGCGATCACCGATCTGGTCCGTCGGATGGACGAGGACCGCCACTTCACCGTCTCCGGTGACCGCCGCAATGTCTTCCTCACCGACGTCGGCTCGGCCTTCGTCGAGAGGCGGCTGGGTGTCGACTCCCTCTACGGCGACGACGCCGGGGACCTGCTGTCCCAGGTCAATGTCGCCCTGCATGCCCAGCATCTGCTGGTCCGCGACGTGCACTACCTGGTGCGTGACGGTGCGGTCGCGCTGATCGACAACTCCCGTGGCCGTGTCGCCGAACTCCAGCGGTGGCCGGACGGCCTCCAGGCCGCGGTGGAGGCGAAGGAGGGGCTGACCGTCACCGACGGTGGCCGGATCCTCGACCAGGTGACCATCCAGGCTCTACTGGGTCTCTACCCCCAGAAGTGCGGCATGACGGGTACCGCGGTCGCCGCGAGCGACCAGCTGCGCCAGTTCTACGAACTCTCGGTGAGTGTCATCGACCCGAACGTCCCGACGCAGCGTTTCGACGAGGCCGACCACGTCTACGCCGAGGCCGGCGAACGGGACGCCGCGGTCATCGACCACATCGTGGAGATCCAGCAGACCGGGCAGCCGGTGCTGGTCGGCACCCAGGACGTCGCCCAGTCGGAGTCCATCGCCGATGCGCTGGTGATGAGAGGTGTGGAGTGCAATGTGCTCAACGCCAAGAACCACGAGGCCGAGGCCGTGGTCATCGCGGAAGCGGGACGCCCCGGACGGGTCACCGTGTCGACCCAGATGGCAGGGCGGGGCACGGACATCCGCCTCGGCGGAACCGAGGGACAGCCGGGCCACGAAGAGCATGACCGGGTCGTCGAACTCGGTGGTCTGCACGTTGTGGGGGTGGGGCGGTTCCGCTCCGCGCGCCTCGACAACCAGCTGCGGGGACGCGCCGGACGCCAGGGTGACCCCGGTTCCTCGGTCTTCTTCGTGTCCCTGGAGGACGACATGGTCTCAGTCGGTGGCGCCGGTGAGGAACTCACCGCCCAGCCGGACGAGGACGGTCGGATGGAGCAGAAGAAGGTGCTCCAGTTCGTCGACCACTGTCAGCGCGTCACCGAGGGTCAGATGCTCGACATCCACGCCACGACATGGAAGTACAACAAGCTCATCGCCGACCAGCGCGCGATCGTCAATGAACGACGTGACCGCGTGCTGGACACCGAGGCCGCCTGGGACGACCTGAGCTACCACGACGTGGAGAAGGCGGGTGCGCTGCAGGCCGCCGGTATCGACCATGAGGTGCTGGTCCAGGCCTCCCGGGAGATCATGCTCTACCACCTCGACCACGAATGGAGTGAGCACCTGGCCTACCTCGACGACGTGCGGGAGTCGATTCACCTGCGCGCCATCGCCAGGGAGAGCCCGATCGACGAGTTCCACCGGCTGTCCATTGCGGCGTTCGGCGAACTTGCCGAGCGTGCGGTCACCCTGGCGCGGAAGACCTTCAGTGAGGCGGAGATCACCGCCGACGGCGTGTCGCTGGGCGATCTGGGTCTGCACAAGCCCAGTGCGACCTGGACCTACATGGTCAACGACAACCCGCTGAGCTCCACGGGCGGTTCTGTGATGGGCTCCATCGCCTCGATGTTCCGGTGAGTAACTTCACGGGTGTAATCCGGTAACGTGGCGACACCCGGATTCGGGACGGGTAGTATGATGAAAACGACTCACAGGCAGACCGCCTGATGTGCTTAACGCCTCTCCGCGACCGTGGTGGGGCGACAACGGTCACCAGTACCAGATTCCAGGAGGAACTGAACATGAGCGACAACACCGGTATCCCGGAGGCCTCGGTCGAAACCACCTCGGTCTTCCGCGCTGACCTCCTCAAGGAGATGGAGACCGGTGTGCAGTCCGAGTCCTCACCCGCAGGTGTGGAAGGACTGCCCTCCGGCTCCGCGCTTCTTGTCGTGAAGCGTGGCCCGAATGCGGGCTCCCGTTTCCTGCTCGACCAGGACACCACCACTGCGGGTCGTCACCCCGACAGCGACATCTTCCTCGACGACGTCACTGTCTCCCGTCGTCACGCGGAGTTCCGTCGCAGCGGCGACGACTACGAGGTGGTCGACGTGGGATCGCTCAACGGCACCTATGTCAACCGCGAGCCGAAGAACTCCGCCGTGCTGAGCAACGGTGACGAGATCCAGATCGGTAAGTTCCGCCTGGTCTTCCTCAACGGGGCCAAGGAGGCCTGACCGGCTGGTACGGACCGTGGAGTCCGCATGATGTGACCGTCGGCCCGGACCCCGTCCGGGTCGGCGGACGTGTATCAAGACCTGAATGACCCGAAGTTCCAGCCGGTATCGAGGAGAATCGTGAGTCCGCAGTCCGGAGCAGCCCACCAGTCCGACGACAACACCGCGAAGGAGAACGCTCCCACGCTCGACCGTGGCCAGGGGATCCTCCCCACCTCGTCGATCGGTGACGTTATCAAGAACCTGCAGGCCGATTTCCCGGACGTGAAGGTCTCCAAGATCCGGTTCTTCGAGGCTGAGGGGCTGATCAGTCCCCGCCGCAGCAAGTCGGGTTACCGGCGCTTCTCCCCGGAGGACATCTCCCGGATCCGGTACATCCTCGGCCTGCAGCGTGACGAGTTCCTGCCGCTGAAGGTCATCAAGGAACGTCTCGACGCGATGGACGCGGGCAACGTCACCACCATCAACCCGCACAGTGATTCCGTCGCGGGTGCGGTGACCGCCGAGCAGTTCCGTGCCCCGCGGGTGCGTCGGCTCACCCGGGCCGATGTCTGTGTGCGCTCCGGTGCCGACGACGATTTCCTCGGTGTCCTCGTCAGGATGGAGATGGTGGTCCCGGACGCTGCCGGGTTTTTCTCCACCGACGACGTCGACGTGGTGCAGATCGCGGCGAAGCTGGGGGAGTTCGGTATCGACTCCCGCCACCTGCGCTCGCTGGTCACCATGGCCCGCCGTCAGTCTGACCTGGTCAACCGGGTCACGGAGCCGGTCGCGCACCGCCGTGACGAGAATGCCGCGGAGCGGGCCTCGGAGGTCGGCCGTGAGGTCAGTGCGCTGCTTGTGTCGCTGCACGCCTCGATGGTCAAGGCCAATCTCGCCCGGTAGTCGGCGGGAACTTCTTCACTTCCCTGAACGACAGGCGTGTTGTTACACGCCTGTCGTTGCTCTGCTCTGCTACCATCACCCTCAACGTCAAGTTGAACTTGAGACTTTGACGGTGGATCGAACACATTCCCGCATGAGGGGGTTGACTGTTCCGCCGGTCCGTCTAGTCTTGGGTCAGGTGAATTACAGGCGCGCGGAGGACACGCACGCCGGAGTATGAGGAGACACGCATGGATCAGCAGGACGCTCTGTTCGAGGTCCACCACGACGACCAGGAGTCGGGGTACCGGGTGACCACGGCCTGCCAGGTCGCGGGCATCACCTACCGTCAGCTCGACTACTGGGCGCGCACCAAGCTCGTCCAGCCGACGATCCGCACCGCCAAGGGGTCCGGAAGCCAGCGGCTGTACTCCTTCCGTGACATTCTCGTGCTGAAGATCGTCAAGGGACTGCTGGACACCGGTATCTCCCTGCAGAACATACGCCGCGCTGTCGCGAAGCTCGAGAACTTCGGTATCGATGACCTCGCCGGCCTCACCCTCGTCTCCGACGGCAAGACCGTCTACGCCTGCAGCTCCCCTGAGGAGGTCATCGACCTGCTCAACGGTGGCCAGGGCGTGTTCGGTATCGCAGTGCCGGGTCTGATGAAGGAACTCACCGGCACGATCACCGCTTTCCCTGCCGAGCGTCGGGACGAGGACGGGGAGTCCGTGGAGGACGGTCAGGCCGCGGTGGGCGACGAGCTCGCCGCCCGCCGCCGTCTCCGCAGCTCCTAGTTCTCTTCGCCGTCCTCTGCGCCGCTGTCGCCACCGGTCGACGCGCGACTGAAGTCAGATGCGGCCCGTGCCTGGTCCTCCTGCACCATCGGAGAGGACCCGAAGGCCACCAGCGGCACCGGCAGTCCCTCAGCAGTGGTACCGACGACCGGGGGGTCTTCGGGTGCTCCGGCAAGTCCGGCCGTGAGCTCAGTGCCTGCCGGCAGCCACACCGGTGCCACACCCGGCATCGTCGAGCGGTATTCCTCCACGGCTGTGGCCGTGTCCTTGATCTTGAGTTGCGGCTGGACGCAGTAGTCATGCACCACCGGCCCGGTTGCGGCATAGGCGTCCACCAGCGACCGGGCGGTGTCTTCAGCGGCCGGGTCCGCCCACACCAGCAGGCCGAGATCTCCGGCGAGGCATCCGGACGCCTCACTGTCCTCGTCGTCGCGGGAGAGCGCGAGCCATCCGATGACTACGGCGATGACGACGACCACCGTCACCGGTACCGCCCAGACCCAGGTCGCCATACCCCGTGAGCGGCGTGCGCTGGCGTGCCTCGGGCCATCCTGCGTCCCGGACCGGTCCTCCGGTCGTTCAGTCACTGTCGGTCACCACCTGTCGTCGTCGCGAGATCCGGGTAGGCGGTCTCGATGAGTGCGACCATACGCTGTCTGAGCTGCTGACCGCGGGTGGCGAACCCTTTCTGCCGCCGCGCGTATTCGGCACGTCCCGCCGGGGTCTCCACCTCCACCGGCTCATGACCCCAGTCGCGCAGATCATAGGGGCTCGCCTCCATGTCCGTCGCCCGGACGTCGCAGGCCAGCCGGAAGGTGTCGAGCCACAGGTCACCCGGGACCAGCGGGCCGAGCTTCGTGGCCCACTTGTAGAGGTCCATGGTCGCATGGAGACAGCCCGGCTGCTCCATCTGCCGCTGGTTCTCACGGGTGGGGGTGCGGTCGTTGTGGGGAACGGCCTGCGGGGTGAAGAACCGGAAGGCGTCGAAATGGGTGCAGGTGATCCGGTTGTCCTCCACCACCCGGTCAGTCCCGGCCGCGCCGAGACGCAACGGCTCGGGATGGCGGGGCCGGTCACGGTAGACCATCGCCCATTCGTGCATACCGAAACAGGAGAACCGCGGCGTGCGGGACGCGGTTGCCTGCAGCAACGAGTGGAGGAAGGTCACCGCGCGGCCACGGGCGGTGAAGAAGGCCCCGGTGTCGAGGGTCCAGACTTCGCCCTGCGCCGTGTGGATCAGGTGATGGAACTTCTCCGGACCGGGGAGTACGCTGCGGTCGGCGTCCCCGGGAAGGAGAAGACCGACTCCGGCACCGGGGGTCCATCGGCGCAACTGGCCGGGCTTGGTCGGGTAGTAGGTGAACATGAAATCCCACACCGGGTGCCGCTCACCACGCGACCGACGGGCACGGTGGGCGGCGGTGAGCTCGTCCGCGGTATGGGTGTGGTCGTCCCGGCGGTGCTGCCATTCCCCGGGATCGAGCAACTCCAGACCGGTGGTGTCCGTGCAGGACATCGTGTCAGTCATCATGGGTCCAGTCACGCACGGTACCGACCAGCTCCTCGATGACGTCCTCCAGGGTGACCACACCGACGATCACCCCGTTCTCCGCGACCTGCGCCATGTGCGAGCTCGTCTGGCGCAGCTCCTTCATGGCGACATCGAAGTTCGCCCCGCCCTCGACGGTGATCAGCGGACGCAGATCATTGACGTCGAGCAGCTGCTCCGGGCCGGTCGCCGGGTCGAGGACATTGTCGAGCACGTCCTTGACGTGGACGTAACCCATGTAGGTTCCGGCGTCATCGATGACGGGGAAACGGGAGTAGCCGGTCTCGGAGACGGCATCCTCGATCTGTCCGACGGTGATTCCCTGCGGACCGTAGGACAGGGCGCGCACTCGGTCACGGGGGATGATCACCTCGTGCAGGGTACGCTTCGAGGAGTTCAGGGCATTGGAGAGTCGGTTCGCCTCGGCCGGGGCGATGAGGCCCTCGGACCGGGACTCGGAGATCATCTCCGCCAGCTCGGAGGGCGAGACCGTCGAATCCAGCTCGTCGCGCTGTTCGATACCGAACAGGTGGAGCGTCATCCGGGCGATCCAGTTGAGCATCACCATGATCGGGTGTGCGATCTTGCAGAACAGCATGTGCGGGCCGACCAGGATGGTCGCCACCGATTCCGGTCCTGCCAGGGCGATGTTCTTCGGGACCATCTCACCGAGGATGATGTGCAGGATCGTGACCAGTAGCAGTGCGATGGCGAAACCGAGCGGGTGCAGCAGATCGTCGGGCAGTCCGAGAGCATGGAACGGTGCCTCGATGAGATGGGCGATGGCCGGTTCGCCGACCTTACCCAGCAGCAGCGAGGCGATGGTGATGCCGAACTGGGCGCCGGCGAGCATGATCGTGAGATCCTCGGTCGCCGTGATCACCTGGCGGGCCCGACGGTTGCCGGAGGCGGCCATGTTCTCCAGTCGGTCGCGACGCGAAGAGATCAGGGCGAACTCCACACCCACGAAGTAGGCGTTGACGGCCAGCAGGACGACAGTGAGGACCACTGCCCAGATGTCACCGCTCATTGTCGGCACCTCCTTCGTCCGGCTCGTCCGACCGGGGTGTCAGCGTCACAGGACGCAGCAGGATCTTGTCGACACGGCGGACGTCCATGGACTCCACCCGCGCCTCCCACCGGACCTCCGGACCGTCGGCGAAGGCGTCCATCATCCCACGGTCGTCCGCGGGCAGGGCGACGAGGTCGCCGACGGAGGGGATCCGGCCGAGCGTGGCCATCACCAGACCTCCGAGGGTCTCGTAGGGGCCGTCCGGGGCGGAGTAGCCGCAGATGTCGGTGAGCTCGTCGCAGCGCAGCAGCCCGGACAATTCCCAGCTCCGGCCGACCTGGCGGATCTCCTGCTCCTCCTCGCGGTTGTCGTGCTCGTCCCACACCTCGCCGAGGATCTCCTCGACGACGTCCTCGATGGTCACGATGCCGGCGGTGCCGCCGTACTCGTCGGCGACGAGGATGAGCTGCGAGCCGGCCAGTCGGACCTGGCGGAGTACGGCATCGCCGCCGAGGCTCTCCGGTACCGCGGGTACCGGACGGGCCAGGGTGCCGACCAGCGTGGCGGCACGGGACGTGGCGGGAATGGTCAGGGCGTCCTTCACGTGGACGACCCCGACCGTCTCGTCGAGGTCACCGCGGACCACCGGGAACCGGGAGTGCCCGGACTCGTGGGCCAGCCGGATGAGCACCAGGGCCGAATCATCGACGTCGAGGGTGTCGACCTTCGCCCGGGGTGTCATGAGGTCCTCGGCCGTGACGTCGCCGAAACGTAGCGACCGGTCGAGGATCCGGACCTTGGACTGGTCGAACCCTTCGGAGCCCGAGGAATGGCGCACCAGTGCGCTCAGTTCCTGTGGGGAGCGGGCGGAGGCCAGCTCGTCGGCGGGCTCGATGCCGAACCGGCGGACGATGTGGTTCGCCACCCAGTTCAACGCGCGGATGAAACCGCGGAAGATCTTGTTGAAGTGCCACACCGGGGCGGTGAGAACCCGGGCGGTACCCAGCGGATTGGCGATCGCCATGTTCTTCGGCACGAGCTCACCGAAGACCATCGACAGGATCGTCGCGACCACCAGACTGAGAATCAGGGCGATCGGCATCGACGCGGATTCACTCAGTCCCACCAGTTCGAGCAGGGGGGTGAAGAATTTCGCCAGGATGGGTTCGGCGAGATAGCCGGTGGCCAGCGTCGTCAGCGTGATGCCCAGTTGCATACCCGAGAGCATGAAACTGAGGTTGCTGTGCGCCTTCTGCACCATCTTCGACGCGGCGTCGCCGCGGGTGGCGACGTCATTGTCGATCGTGGAGCGTTCCAGACTGGTGGTCGAGAACTCCACGGCGACGAAGACGCCGGTCCCCGCGGTGAGCAGTACGAAGCCCAGGAGCCCGAGGATGCTGAGCAGGATGTCCATTGTCGCCTACCGGCCCTCTGTCAGCCCCAGCTCGCCGAAGTGCCGGCGGATGCCCTGCGGGTTCCGTGGGGCGTCGAGATTCCACTCGGTCGGGGTGACCCCGGCCTTGCGCATCATTGCGACGGTGTCCTTTTTCTGGTCCTCCAGCGTCAGGGTGAGCACCGTGCCCTTCTCACCGGCACGGGCCGTCCGGCCGGCGCGGTGGACGTAGGCCTTGTGCTCGGCTGGAGGGTCGATGTGGACCACGAGATCCACACCCTTGATGTCGATGCCGCGGGCGGCGATGTCGGTGGCGACGAGGACCGTCGCCGTACCGTCGGTGAACTCGCGGATCGCCCGGGTGCGCGCGCCCTGACCCTTGTCACCGTGAAGGCCGACCGCGGGTGTTCCGTCACGGACAAGCTTCTTGACCTGACGGTCGACGGTGTGCTTGGTACGCATGAACATGATGGTCTTCGTCGACGCACGACCGAGCTCGAGGACCACCTCGTTCCGGAAGGGCTTGTCGGGGACCACACCGAGGTAGTGGTCCATCGAACCGACCTTCGCGGTGACCTCACCGGTGGAATGGGTCACCGGGTCGTTCATGTACTGGTCGATGAGCACCTTGATGTCACCGTCGAGGGTGGCGGAGAAGAACAGGTGCTGGGCATCGGAGGGCATGCGGTCGAGCAGCCGCCGGACCTGGGGCAGGAAACCCATGTCGGCCATCTGGTCGGCCTCGTCGAGCGCGACGATCTCCACCCGGTCGAGGAACAGGGCTTTCTGGCCGATGAGATCCTCGGCACGGCCCGGGGTCGCCACGAGAATGTCGACCGGGCGGGCCAGAGCGGTGAAGTTGCGCTTGATGTTCACGCCTCCGACGACCTCGATGACGCGCTGTCCGACAGCCTCGGCGAGCGGACGCAGCCGGTCGGCGACCTGCTGGGCCAGCTCACGGGTCGGGACGAGGACCGCGGCACGGGGGTGCCCCGGCTTCGAGGAACCGCCGACCAGGCGGCTGATCACCGGCAGACCGAAGGTGAAGGTCTTGCCGGAACCGGTCGGGCCACGGCCCAGCACGTCGCGTCCGGTGAGACCGTCGGGGATGGCGGCGGCCTGGATCGGGAAGGGGTGCACGAGGCCCTGGCGGTTCAGTTCATTGACCACCGGGGTCGGCAGACCCATCCCGGAGAACCGGACCGAGGTATCCACACCGGTCGCGGGACCGGGGGACTCCGGGGCGGGACGCTGCGTCCTCACCTGGGAGACCTCGGGGTTGCGGGTCCGCGGCTGCTGGTTGCTCTTCGGGCGTCCCTGCTGATCACCGTTCCGGCGGTTCTGCCGGCGGCCCTGCTGCTGTCCCTGACGGCCGCGCTGACCGTCCTGCGTGCGCTCGGAATGACCGGCGGCACCGGACGGGCGGCGCTTGCGGTTGTTGCCTTTGCCTTGGCCGTCGCGGATCGGTCGGCCCTGCAGGTCGACCTTCTCCGGTCGTCGGTCGCGGTGGCCGCGTCCGCCGTCCGGGCGGGGACTGCCGGAGCCGTCGGACCCGGCGTTCCCGGATCCGACGGCACGGCTGCCGCGCACGACGCGGCGACGACGCGTCCCGCCGTCCGAGGCCGAGGAGCGGTTCGAGGCCGACTGTCTGTCGGAGGATGAGCCCACTTACGCCTCAACCTCACTACGGTCGCCGGACCACAGGGTGTGGAAGTGGCCGGCGCGGTCTGTGCGCTCGTAGGTGTGCGCACCGAAGAAGTCACGCTGTCCCTGGATCAGGGCGGCGGGCAGACGCTCGGCACGCAGTGAGTCGTAGTAGGACAGGGAGGAGGAGAACACCGGCACCGGCAGGCCCAGTCGGGTCGCGGCGATGACGACGCGGCGCCAGGAGTCCACCAGGCCGGAGACCTCACCCTTGAAGTACGGGTCCAGGAGCAGGGACTGCACCTCCGGGTCGGTGTTGTAGGCGTCCACGATGCGGTTGAGGAACTTCGCGCGGATGATGCAGCCGCCTCGCCAGATGGTGGCGAGGTCGCGGGGGTCGACGCTCCAGCCGTGCTCGGCGGAGCCGGCCTTGATCTCGTCGAAGCCCTGGGCGTAGGCCACGAGCTTGGAGGCGTAGAGGGCGCGGCGGACATCCTCGACGAAATCGTCCTCGGAGACCCCGAGGGCCTCGAGAGTGGACAGTTCGCCGGAGGGCAGGGCACCGGTGGTGGCGGCGCGCTGTTCACGGGCACCGGACAGGGCACGGGCGAAGACGGCCTCGCCGATGCCGGTGGTCGGGATGCCGAGGTCGAGGGCGGCCTTGACCGTCCAGCGGCCGGTACCCTTCTGTCCGGCGGCGTCGACGATGACGTCGATGAGCGGTGCACCGGTGGCCTCGTCGACCTGGGAGAGCACCTCGGCGGTGATCTCGATGAGGTAGGAATCCAGGTCGCCCGCGTTCCAGGTGCGGAAGATGTCGGCGATCTCGGCGGGCTCGATACCGGCGGCGTAGCGCAGCAGGTGGTAGGCCTCGCCGATGACCTGCATGTCGGCGTACTCGATGCCGTTGTGGACCATCTTCACGAAGTGGCCGGCACCGTCGGGACCGATGTGGGTGCAGCACGGGGTCCCGTCGACCTTGGCGGAGATGTCCTCCAGCAGCGGACCGAGTGACTTGTAGGACTCTGCAGGGCCACCGGGCATGATGGCCGGGCCGTTGAGGGCGCCCTCCTCGCCGCCGGAGATACCTGCTCCGACGAAGTGGAGATCGCGGGCAGACATCGCGGCCTCGCGGCGGATGGTGTCCGTGTACAGGGCGTTACCACCGTCGATGATGATGTCCCCAGGCTCCATGGCATCGGCGAGCTGGTCGATCACGGCGTCGGTGGCCTTGCCGGCCTGGACCATGATCAGGGCCCGGCGCGGGCGCTCCAGGGAGGCGACGAACTCCTCGACGGTGGCCGCGGGGACGAAGGACCCCGTGGATCCGAACTCGGCCATGAAGTCGTCGGTCTTGGCGGTGGTGCGGTTGTAGACGGCGACGGTGTGCCCGTGGTTGGCGAAGTTCCGGGCGATATTGGAACCCATCACTGCCAGGCCGACGACACCGATCTGTGCGGAGGAATCTGTCATGGTTGCCTATATTAGCGTCCGTCCGACCGACTCCGCCGGAAGCGTCCCGCCGGGGCCCGGTGGTGGCTAGACTCGTCGGGGAACACAAGGACTGAGTCGGGATTCAGAATCTCCGACGGGACGCAGACACCACAGGGAGCACACGATGGCGGAGTACACCGAGGAGCAGAAGGCTGCGTACCGGGCGAAGAAGGACGCGGTCCTTACCAGGATGAAGGAACTGCTGGAGAAGGTGGCGACCGGAGACATCACCGGTGAAGAGTCCACCGAACTGGCCGACATCTTCGAGGGCGGCGTCCTCGGTCTCGACGCCACACTCGGCGTGAAGTACGTGTCTTTCGCGCCGGAGCTCGTCGTCGAACTGACCGTCACCCGTGACCACGTCCAGCCCTGGGGAGTGACCAACGGCGGTGTCTACGCCAGCCTGGGGGAGTCCGCCGGATCTTTCGCCGGATTCATCGCGGCCGCCGGCAAGGGCAACGTCATGGGTGTGACCAACTCGACGAACTTCCTGCGCCCCTCGATGCCAGGTGACGTCATCCGGTCGACGGCGCATCCGGTCCACACCGGACGGACCAGTCAGCTCTGGCGGATCGACCACGTCAATGCCGGGACCGGCAAGCTCCTGGCGACCACCGAACTGCGGACGGTCGTCTCCCCGGCGTAGCCTGCCCGGTCGTCTCCGTCAGGCCCGGCGGGACGCCTGGTCGAAGAACTCGACCTCCCACCGGGAGGCGTCGAGGTACGCCCGGGCGGCCTCGGCACGCTGGGACGGGGTCGCTTCGGCGAAGGCCTGCTCGACCAGACCGATGGCCTGGTTGACGCTCCCGGTGAATTCGTCGCCGGAGTAGGCGTCCACCCACACGGCGAAGGGGTTGTCCGCCGGCGACCGCTCCGCGAGTGCCAACCCGACCTCCGCGTAGAGCCAGTAACAGGGCAGGACCGCTGCCGCGCCGATGACATGGTCACGGGTCTGCACGCAGCGCATGAGGTGCGAGGTGTAGGACGCGGTGACGTGCGACGGATCCACGGCGTCGGCGCCGCCGAGCCAGGTGCGGTGCAGTTCGGCCTCTTCCTCGAGGCATTCGGCCGCCCCCTTCACCCAGAACAGGGCGGATGCCTGGTCGGGGGCGGACGCTGCCAGGGAGGCCAGGGCAGGGGAGTAGAGGGAAAGGTAGACGGCGTCCTGTGCCAGGTAGAAGGAGAAATCTCCGCGGTCCAGGGTGCCGGCGCCGAGGTCCGTGATGAAGGGCAGGTCAAGGATGTCCCGGTACAGCGGCACCGAGGCCGCCCACAGGGCGCGGGTCCAGGGGCCTGCCGCAGGGATCTGCGCGGAGGGAATCCCGGCGGGGGTGCCGGTGTCGCCGATATCGGCCAGCTGCCCGGGGGAATCCAGGGTCGCAGGCACCGAGGCGGTGAGCTCCCACGGCGTGGTGTCGGCGGCCGCCGTCAGTCGGCGGGATCGGTGGGTGTGGTCGACCGGTCCGTTGCCGGAGCCGACGTGCAGGTCATCGGCATACCGGATGGCTTCGGTAAGCCATCCGGTGGCCCAGGTGAGGGCGTCCGGGGTGGAGTCGCCGGCCGCGAGCCGGGTGGTCAGTGCGGAGGACAGGGAGCAGCCGGTGCCGTGGGTGTTGGTCGTGGCCACCCGGGCCACCGGCACAGTGTGGACAACACCGTCCGGGGTGACGACCGAGTTGTCTGCGGACGCCCCGGACAGGTGCCCACCCTTGACGATCACGGTGGTGTCGAGGCCGGCGGCGAGTCGACGTCCCTGCTCCAGGGCCTCGTCGAGTGTGGTGGCGCGGGAGGTGCCGGCCAGGACCGCGAGCTCGGCGAGGTTCGGGGTGATGGCGTCGGCCAGCCGGCACAGGTCGGTCAGCGCGGCCTCCGCATCCGGCGTGAGCAGCCGGTCCCCGCTGGTCGCCACCATCACCGGATCGACGACGAGTACCGGCACCCGGTGCTTGAGCAGGTAGTCGGTGACTGTCCTGGTGATGTCCGCGGTGCCGAGCATACCGATCTTCACCGCGTCCACGGTGACGTCGTCGAAGACGGCGTCGAGCTGGGCAGTGAGGAATCCGGTGTCCGGGGTGTGGATCTCCCGGACGCCGTGGGTGTTCTGGGCGACCAGCGCGGTCACCACGGTCATGGCGAAGCCACCGGCCTCACAGATCGCCTTGATGTCCGCCTGGATTCCGGCGCCGCCGGTCGGGTCGGTACCGGCGATGGACAGGACGCGGGGGATGGTCACTTGATCTCCTGACGGGTGAGTGTGTCATCGATGAGGGCGCGCAGATCCTGCGCGGCGGCCCGGGGGTCGACGGCGGCCATGACGGCGGAGACGGTGCACAGACCGTCCACTCCGGCGCGCAGCAGGGCGGCACCGTTGCGGGTACTGACGTGGCCGATGGCCACGGTGGGGATTCCGAGGACACGGGCCCGGGCGGCCAGCGTCCTGACACCGGTCACGCCCAGTGGCGCGGCGGCGTCGGGTTTGGTGGAGGTCTGTTCCACCGGCCCGATGCCCAGCACATCGGGCGGGCGGATCCCGTCGGCGATGTCACGGGCGACTGCATCGAGGTGGGCCGGGGTCTCCACCGACAGTCCGATCATGCAGCCCGACGGCAGCAGTTCGCGCGCGGTGCGGTACGGCATGTCGTCCTGGCCGATGTGCAGGTGGAGCCCCAGCCCGACGGCTGTCTCCACCCGGTCGTTGACGAACAGTGGTACCCGGTCGGCGACGGTGTCCTTCAACTGTGCGGCACGTCGGGCGAAGACCTCGTCGGAGGCGTCCTTGTCCCGCAGCTGCACCACGCTCACCCCACCGCGTACCGCGGCGTTGACGATGTCGGGCACCTGTTCCGCCCCTCCGCCGAGCTTCGGATCGGTGACCAGGTAGAGCGACCAGTCACCCACCGATGCTCACCGTCCCGGCGATGTCGGTGGCGGACAGCGAGTACAGCCGGTCCAACCAGGCGACCGCGAAACTGCCCGGGGCGGACGCCTCCTGTGCCGCGACCGTTCCGGCGGCGCCGGCATGGGCGTGGGCGGCGACGACCGCAGCGTGCAGGTCAGGGGCGGCACCCGAGACCTCGGCACCGAGGTAGGCCGCAGTCAAGGCCCCGAGCGCGCACCCGGTGCCCACGACCCGCTGCATCAACGGATCACCCGAGTTCAGCCAGGTGGTCCGGGCAGTGCCGTCGGGTCGGATGCTGACGATGAGGTCGCACGGACCGGAGACCGCCACAACTGCCCCGGTCGCTTCAGACACCGCGGCCGCGGCCTCGGCGGCGGACCCGACCTCGTCGGTGGAATCCACGCCGCGCCCACCAGTGGACAGTTCAGCGTCCCCGGTGATGCGCCCGGCGAGCGCCCGGATCTCGGAGGGGTTGCCGCGGACCGCGGCAGGGTGGTGCCGGACGATATCGCCTGCGAAGGCGGTACGGGCCGCGGCACCACCACAGGCCACCGGGTCGAGGACCCAGGGGGTGCCGGCCTCACCGGCGCCTCGGACGGCCTCGCGCATGGCGGTGTATCCGGCGGCGGTCGGCGTCCCCAGATTGACGAGGACGCCGGAGGCGACGCGGGCGAAGTCGGCGGCCTCCTCCGGGGTGTCCACCATCGCGGGAGACGCCCCGGCGGCGAGGAGGACATTGGCGGTGAACTGGGTGACGACCGTGTTGGTCAGGCACTGCACCAGTGGCACGGTGTCCCGGAGACGGTCGACGCATGCAGAAACCATCTGACATTCCCTTCGCTAGTCCGAACTAGAGCAGGTTCGACGGGTGTGTTCTCAGCGCCGTCGGTGACGCACCCCGTGTCTGTGGATCCCAGGGTACCCGGAGCCCGCAGACATGCCGAAATGACCCGACCGGGTGACCCACATGTGTGGGCCACCCGGTCGGGTCCCGGGTACCGGATGTAGTCACGGTCCGTCGTGGACCGGTGGAACTAGTCGATGGTGGGCTTGGTGTCCCGGCCCTCGCCGACCTTCAGGTTGTCGCGGACCATGACGGAGCGGACGCCCTTCTCGTCCTCGAGCTCACGCAGACGGTGCAGCGTGTTGCGGCCGTGCAGCTGCTGGCGGGTTGCCACGAGGTGCCAGCGGTTCGGGGACAGGGAGTTCAGGCCCCAGCTGTAGGCGGAGACGAAACGGTTGCGGAAGCCCACGAGGAACATGAGGTGGACGGCGAGCCACATGAACCAGCCCAGCACACCGGTGATCTCGCGGTCGCCGATCTTCACGACAGCGTAGAAACGGGACACGATGGCCATGGTGCCCTTGTCGTGGTACTTGAATTCCGGACGGGCGTTGGAGCCCTCGACCTCGCCGCGGATGATGTCGGCGACGTGCTCGCCACCCTGGATGGCGACCTGGGCCAGGCCGGGCAGGCGGTTGTAGCTCATCATGTCACCGATGACGAAGATGTCCTTGTGACCCTCGATGGCGAGGTCGCCACCGACCGGGACGCGGCCGGCGCGGTCGGCGTCCACCCCGTCGATCTGGTCGGTGACCATCTTGCCCAGCGGGCTGGCGGCAACACCGGCGGACCAGATCTTGCAGTAGGAGCCGACGGTGGTCTCCTCCTCGGTCTTCATGTCCTTCCAGGTGACGCCGTGCTGGTCGACATTGGTGACCAGGGAGTTCGCGATGACCTCGACGCCGAGCTTCTCCAGGCGCTTCTGGGCCTTCTTGCCCAGGTTCTTGCCGAAGGGCGGCAGGACCTGCGGGGAACCGTCGACGAGGATGATCCGGGCGCTGTTGGTGTCGATGTCCCGGAACTCGTTGTTCAGGGTGCGGTGGGCCATCTCGGCCACCTGGCCGGCGAGCTCGACGCCGGTCGGGCCGGCACCGACGATGACGAAGGTCAGGAGACGCTTCTTCTCCTCCGGGTCGTCGGTGATCTCGGCACGCTCGAAGGCGCCGGTGATCCGGGCGCGGATCTCCAGGGCGTCGTCGATGCTCTTCATACCCGGGGCGAACTCGGCGAAGTGGTCGTTGCCGAAGTAGGACTGTCCCGCACCGGCGGCGAGGATGAGCGAGTCGTACTGCAGGACGACCTCGCGGCCACCCAGGTCGGCGGTGATGACCTTGGAGGGGACGTCGATGTCGCGGACCTCGGCCTTGACCACCCGGGTGTTCTTCTGCTTGCGCAGGATCTGACGGATGGTCGGAGCGATCTCACCGGATGACAGCACGCCGGTCGCCACCTGGTACAGCAGAGGCTGGAAGAGGTGGTGGTTGGTGCGGTCGATGATGGTCACGTCGACATCGGCGTCTGCGAGACGCTTCGCTGCGAACAGTCCGCCGAAACCGGCTCCGACGATGACGACGTGATGACGACCGCCGGCAGGGCGGGTCGGGGTGGATGCCATGGAAACTGTCTCCTCGCTCTACGGGCCTGCCGGCCACCTGTGTGGGGTAGCCGGAAAGAACCGTGCATGTTGTGATCGGCCGCAGACTTGTGCAGGCGGCCGGTGGCGGTTTCTTCCGTCAACCCGACCGGCCTGGCGGCGACGTCGGTTGTTATACGGCTAGTGTAGTGGTTTATTCCCAGTTGTTCAGAGCGTGGGTATGCCTCCGGCGCCCGTTCCTGGGCGAGATGTCCGTTTGTGAATGTCCGGCCCGGGCAGGGGTGACTGAAAATACCCCTGCAGCAGGCGAGGGCCACCCCGTCGGTGCCCCCGGTCAGTGTCCGGGCGCCGGCATCGGGAGAATCTGGCGAGAGAATCTGGCGAGAGAATCTGGAAGGAGATGCCGGTGTCCGAGGGTTTCATCGACCCCGAGCGGTGGCCGGATCTGGTCCGGCGCCCGGAGGCTACGCTTCTCGGTTCGCGCGCCGTGCGGTTGAGGGAACGTCTCGAACAACTGACCCGGGACAACGGCATAGCCCTCACCCCGGGTGCACGTCCGCGGTTCGTCGTCCGGGACGGTCTCGTCCTGGACCGGATCGTGGCGGACGGCTGGCTCGGCCTGGCGGAGGGTTACATGGCCGGTGAGTGGATCGCCGATCCGCTGCCGGAGGTTCTGCGCGTCCTGCTGTCGCAGCCGCTGGAAAGCGGGCTCGGCGCCCTGATCTCGCGGCGCAGGCGTCGGGATTTCGGCGAGGTGGGGACCGGGGAACTCCCGGACGCTCTGGTGGAGCTGTACACGGGGGAGACCCGGGCGACCGGCTCGGCCCTGTTCGCCTCGGGAACGCGGACCTCCTCGACGCATGACGTCACCCAGTTCGGCCGGGTCACCCCCGTCGTGGAGAGCTGGATGGACGCCCCGTCGCTGGTGGAGCGGGCCGACCTCGACGATGCGCAGGTCCACCGGATCAACCGGATGCTCGACATGGCACGCACCGGCCCCGGCGACCGGGTGCTGGAACTGCCGAGCAGTGGCGGGGCGTTGGCGGTCATCGCGGCGCGCCGCGGTGCCCGCGTCGATGTACTGACCTCCGATCCCGATCACGCTGACGTCGTCCGGGCGCGCGCCCATGCCGCCGGTGTCGGTGGTGCGGTGCGCGTCGAGACGGTCCGTGGCATGGTGCCGTCACCGCGGCAGTGGTCGGGCACCTATGACGCGGTGTTCAGCGTGGAGCGTGCCGAGACCCTCGGGGACGACGGTCTCGGGCAGTTCTTCGGCGCGGTGGAGCGGATGCTGGCGCGCGACGGCATCGCGGTGATCCAGTCGGTCGTCCACGCCGAAGGGTCTGATCTGGCGGACGACGTGGTGGCGCATAGTCTGGATGTCATGCGTGCCTATGTATGGCCGGCCCTGAGGTACCCGACGACGGCACGGATGACCGCTCAGGCCAACAAGGCCGGTCTGGAACTCCTCCGTGAGATCCATACCGGGTCGCACCTGGCCCTGACTCTGGGCCTGTGGCGGGCGGTGTTCACCTCACGCGAGCGGCAGGCGGCCGCCGCAGGCTTTGACCCGGTGTACCGCCGGCTGTGGGAGTACCAGCTGGCGCTGCATGAGGCCCTGGTGGACGCCGATGCGCTGGACTGTGTCCAGCTGATTCTCCGCCGTCACTGATCCTCTGCGTCGGTGACGGTGTCTCCGGCACCGCCGTCGGCGGTGAGCCGTCCGGACATCTCCCGGCGCTCGCGGCGGGCGTGGAGCTGCATCCGGATGACCTTCACTGCGACGGGGAGAAGTACCGCGCCGACGCCCACGATGATGATCAGGTCCAGGTAGTCGCGGACGAAGGGGATTCCGCCGAGCAGATAGCCCAGCGCGGTGATGCCGGCTCCCCAGGCGAAACAGCCGAGCACCGACCAGAAGGTGAAAATCGCGCGGGGCATCTTCGCGATGCCGGCGACGAGCGGGGCGAGGGTGCGGACGACGGCGATGAACCGGGCGATGAACACGGTGAGGGGACCGTAGCGGTCGAAGAATCCCTCGGTCTTCGTCACGGCGTCCGGACCGATCCAGTTGAGGACGCGGGATTCCAGCGCGGCCCTGCCGTATTTGCGTCCCAGTGTGTATCCGACCTGGTCGCCGATGGCGGCGGCCACCGGGATGCAGAGGCACAACGCCCACAGCGGGGCGAAGGGGTTGTCTGACGCTGCCATGATCCCGGCGGTGAACAGAAGTGTGTCACCGGGGAAGATGAACCCGATGAGAATTCCGGTCTCCATGAAGATGATGATCAGGATTCCTGCGAGCCCGAAGGAACTCAGCAGGTTGTCAACGTCGAACATGCAGCGATGGCCTCGCTTTGTCAGGGGAGGGGACGCCCTGGGTAGCGGCTGGTCGACCGCCCCGGCGAAATGAAACGTCACCCAGAGTAGGCCACCGGCCCCGGAAACCGTGCTTCCGGGGCCCGATAAGTGACGAGGGGTCAGCTGACGGGATCTGATGTCCGGATCAGACATCAGGATCAGACATCAGGATCAGACATCAGGATCAGACGCTGTAGAGGTCGATGTCCTTGGTCTCCCGCATGAGACGGATGGCGACGAGGGAGATCAGGGTGACCACGCCGAGGTAGACGCCCACGGCCCAGGGGCCGTAGCTGGTGGCCAAGGCTACGGCGATGAACGGTGCGATGGCGGCACCGAGGATGGACGCGAAGTTGTAGGCGATACCGGAGCCGGTGTAGCGCACGTTGGTGGGGAACATCTCCGGGAGGACAGCGGACATCGGGCCGAAGACCAGTCCCATGAACAGCATGCCGAGGGAGAGGTAGACGCCGGCGGTGAGTTCGGTGGCGGTGTCCGGGTCGAGGAAGAGCTGGAAGGCGCAGCAGTAGACCAGGATGAAGCACGAGGCGATGGTCAGGAACTTCTTCCGGCCGATGGTGTCCGCCAGGTAGCCGGCGATCGGGATACCGATCACGAAGAACAGGGCGGCGATGAGCTGGATGACCAGGAAGTGCTCGTACTCGATGCCCAGCCCCTTGCCCTCGTCCTTGTCGCCGATACCGAAGGACAGGAACCAGGTGGTCACGATGTAGAAGAGGGTGTAGGTGGAGACCATGACGAAGGTGCCGAGGATGACTTCCTTCCAGGCGATGCGGAAGACCTCCTTGGTCGGGACCTTGACGTCTTCGCCCTTGTCGAGGGTCTCCTGGAAGACCGGGGTCTCGTCGAGCTTGAAGCGGACCCACAGACCGATGGCCACCATCACTGCGGAGCAGAGGAAGGGCACGCGCCAGCCCCAGGAGAGGAAGTCGCCCTCGATATCGCCGTCGGTGTGGTTCATGATCGTGACGAGCAGCAGGAACAGGCCGTTGGCCAGCAGGAATCCGAAGGGTGCTCCGAGCTGGGGCCACATGGCGGCGCGGGCGCGCTTGCCCTTCTCCGCGTTCTCGGTGGCGAGAAGGGCAGCGCCGGACCACTCGCCGCCGAGGCCGATGCCCTGGCAGAAGCGGAGCAGGGCCAGCAGAGCCGGGGCCCACAGGCCGATCTGGTCGTAGGTCGGCAGGCAGCCGATGATGAAGGTGGCGATACCCATGGTGAGCAGCGCGCCGATGAGTGTGGCTTTGCGTCCGATGCGGTCGCCGAAGTGTCCGAAGAGGATCGAGCCGAGCGGGCGGGCGACGAATGCCAGGCCGAAGGTCGCCAGGGAGGCGAGCAGTCCGACGGTGGAGTTCTCGTTCTTGGGGAAGAACAGGTCGGGGAAGACGACGACGGCGGCCGTGGCGTAGGCATAGAAATCGTAGAACTCGATGGTCGTGCCGATGGTGGACGCGATGATCACCCGCCCGCGGGTGTTGCCGTTCGTCCGGGGCTGGTCGGTGGTCCCGCCGGTCGAGGGTTCAGGCGGTGGGGTCTGCTGGAGGGTATCGGTCATTCTTCGCGGCGCTTCTCTTCGGGGGTCAGGTACGCTCCGGCGGTCTCCCACACTGTGGGACGCCAGAGCCAATGGATGGGAAGATACCCTCCCACAATGTGAGCGTCAAGTTCTTAAAGTATGAGATTGAAACTGAATTCGGGTGAATAAAGTTAACTTGCTGCAGGGTGTGCAGGTGACCCATAGGATAGTTCGCCATGGGAGAGAAAACTGATGTCATCGTCGTCGGCTGTGGACTCGCCGGCATGGTCGCCGCCTATGAGGCACAGAAGGCAGGGCTCAAAGTCCTGGTGCTGGACCAGGAGAACCGGAACAACCTCGGGGGACAGGCTTTCTGGTCCCTCGGCGGACTGTTCTATGTCGGAAGCCCCGAACAGCGGCTCATGGGTGTGAAGGATTCCGAAGATCTCGCCTGGCGGGACTGGGAGAACTCCGCCGACTACGAGGACACCGACCCCGGCGGAAACGATCACTGGGCCCGCGAGTGGGGTCGTGCCTACGTTCACTTCGCCGCCACCCAGAAGCGCGACTACCTCAAAGGTCTGGGCCTCAATGTGCTGCCCACCGTCGGTTGGGCCGAGCGCGGCAGCGGTGACGCCTCCGGCCACGGAAACTCTGTGCCCCGGTTCCACCTCACCTGGGGTACCGGTCCCGAGGTCGTCCGGGTCTTCCGGGAACCGCTGCTCGAGGCGGAGAAGGCGGGTCGGGTGACTTTCGCCTTCCGTCACCGCGTCGACGAGCTCACCGTCGAGGGGGACACCAACGGCATCCGACGCGTCGTCGGCGTCAAGGGCAGCATTCTCGAGCCCTGTGACGATCTCGCTCGCGGCATCGAATCCTCCCGTGAGGTCGTCGACACCTTCGCCATCCGGGGTGCTGCGGTCGTCGTCACCTCCGGCGGTATCGGCGGCAACCTCGACCTGGTCAGGAAGTCCTGGCCGTCTGACCGCTGGGGCGAGTGCCCGGAGGGTCTGGTCACCGGCGTCCCGGCACACGTGGACGGACGGATGATCGGTATCTCCGAGAAGGCGGGTGCATCCACCGTCAACACCGACCGGATGTGGCACTACACCGAGGGCATGAAGAACTGGGACCCGATCTGGCCCAACCACGGCATCCGGATCATCCCCGGCCCGAGCTCGCTCTGGTTCGACGCCGCCGGTGACCGCCTGCCGACCAATCTCTTCCCCGGTTCCGACAACCTCGCGGCCCTGGCGCACATCGGACGCACCGGTCACGGCTACAGCTGGTTCGTCCTGGACAAGTCCATCGCCGGCAAGGAGTTCATCTTCTCCGGCTCAGAGCAGAACCCCGACCTCACGGACAAGGAGTTCCGCAAGCTCCTCGGCAAGGTGGGACCGGGAATGCACGTCGCCGTCCAGAACTTCATGGACCACGGCGAGGACTGGGTCATCGCCAACGACCTCGACGCTCTCGTCACCGGTATGAATGAGCTGGCCTTCGCCGAGAACCCGGATGCCCCGGTGATCGACGTCGACCACCTGCGTCGCCAGGTCGAGGACCGTGACAGTCAGATCGACAACAAGTTCAGCAAGGACGCCCAGGTCAACTACATCAGCACCGCGCGGAAGTTCCTCGGCGACAAGATCGTCCGCGCGGCCTCCCCGCACCGGCTGCTCGACGAGAAGCACGGACCGTTGATCGCCGTGCGGCTGCGCGTCCTCACCCGCAAGACTCTCGGCGGGATCGAGACCGACCTGTCGGGACGTTGCCTGAACGCCGACGGATCGGTGCTGCCCGGGCTCTACGCCGCCGGTGAGGTCGCCGGTTTCGGTGGTGGCGGCATGCACGGCCGGAACGCCCTGGAGGGGACCTTCCTCGGCGGCTGCATCCACTCCGGCAAGCGGGTCGGCGAAGCACTCGGGGTGCAGGTCCGCGTCCTCCGGCGCTGAGCAGGCATTGCCGCTAGCCTCAGGGGATGAGTACCCCGGAGATTCCCTGGCACACCTTTGACGCACACGACTGGCGCGACCACGTCGCCGCCCTCACCGATGACCCGGATCGCGGATCCGGGGTGCCAGGTGGGGCAGAGGTCGGTGTGCGGGCGGCCCTGACACGCATCGCCCGGTACGACCGGGACCTCAACGCCTTCTCTGCCGTCCTGGCGGAGGAGGCGTTGGACACTGCCCGTGCGCTCGACGGACTCACCCCGGCCCAGCGCGGCCCACTGCACGGCATTCCGGTGGCTGTGAAAGCCGAGATCGATGTCATGGGTGTGGTGACCACCTTCGGTACCCGGGCGAACTCCACCCCGGCGACCGCGGATGCCCTTGTCGTGCAGAAGCTGCGGGACGCCGGGGCGGTCATCATCGGTGTCACCCGCATGCCCGAGTTCGGAGCCTGGCCCTACACGCAGACCAGTGGATACGGAGTCACGCGCAATCCGCACGATCAGTCCAGGACGCCCGGCGGTTCGTCGGGCGGCTCGGCAGCTGCCGTCGCCGCCGGGTTCGTCCCCGTCGCCCTCGGCGGCGACGGTGGTGGATCGATCCGCATCCCGGCGGCGAACTGCGGCCTGTTCGGCCTCAAACCTCAGCGCGGCAGGGTTTCGGCATCCCCCAACCCGCACCTGTGGCACGCACTCGGCACCACCGGCCCACTTACCCGGTCCGTGCGGGACAGCGCCCTGGTTTACGACCTGGTCAGCGGGAACGTCGACGGGGACGCCTACCGTGCCGAACCTGTCGCGTCACTGGTCGATGCGGTCGACGGAGCGGCTGCGGCACCACGGCTACGCATCGGCGTGTGCCTCACCCCGCCGGCGAAGACCGGGAAGCTCCACCCCGAGCATGCGGCGGCGGTCCACCATGCCGCTGATCTGCTGCACTCGGCCGGACACGCCGTCACAGAGTATGACCCGCACTACCCGGACCCCACGGCGTCCTTCATCCCCCAGTTCTTCGCCGGTATCCGCACGGAGAAGGACGGGGTCGAGCACCCGGAACGTCTGGAACGCCGCACCCGCACCGTCGTCCGGACGGGTGCCTGGGTCCGCCGCCCGGTCCACCGGTGGGCGGAGAAGAAGGGCCGGACGATCGCGCGCGCCCTGGATCACGTCTGGGGAGACGTGGATGTCCTGCTCACCCCCACGGTGCCCGACCGTCCCGGAGCCGCGGACGCCATCGCAGGCATGGGAGCGGTACGGACCCTGCTCGCCGCCGGTGGGCCGGTGGCCTACACCGCGATGTGGAACGTCACCGGATTTCCCGCCGCGTCCGTCCCCACGGGCGTAGGCAGCGACGGTCTTCCGTTGTCCGTGCAGCTTGTCGGGCCGGACAACAGCGAGGAACGCCTCGTCGCGCTGTCCGCCGAGCTGGAGACGTCGCTGAACGCCGGGGAGGCGGACGCGACGCGCTAGCTGGCGTCCGGTCCGGTGGCCGCACCGGTCGGGGTGATCACCGGGAAGTCGGACCAGGGGAAGTCGATCCACTGGTCGGTCTTCTTCCACGCGTAGTCCGGGGTGATGATCGACCGGGACTTGTGGTAGATCACCGCGGTGCGCGATTCGACGACGGTCTCCGCGCAGTACTGCTGGACGAGCTCGAGGGTCTTGCCGGAATCGGCGACATCGTCGGCGATGAGGACCTTCATGCCCGACAGGTCGACAGCCTCCGGCGTCGGCGGGAGCATCACCGGAGCTTCGAGAGTCTCACCGATACCGGTGTAGAACTCCACGTTGATCACGGAGACGTTCTTCACGCCCATCGCGTAACCGAGGGCACCGCCGATGAGCAGGCCGCCGCGGGCGATGGAGAGGATCAGGTCGGGCTTGTAGTCGTCGACGATCTCCTGGGCCAGTTCCTTGATGGCGTCGCCGAAGAGTTCGTAGGTGAGGATCTCGCGTTCATTGCTCGTGGGGCTCATGGGGTCTCATGGTAGCGTGTCCGGCGCATTCCTAAGATGGTGGACATGCGAATCGGAATCATCGGAGCCGGCGCGGTCGGTACATTCTTCGGTGCGCGGCTCGCCCGGGCCGGTCACGAGGTCACGGTCCTGGCTCGGGGAGCAGCACTCGACGCGGTCCGTGCCGACGGGCTGCGGGTCGACATCGACGGGGAGGAACCGGAGTTCGTGCCCGTCCACACCGCGGCGTCCCCGGCGGAGCTCACCACCTCCGGAGGCGGGGGCCTCGACGTGGTCTTCCTGGCAGTCAAGGCCACCGGCGTGACTCTGGTGGAGCGACAGGCGCAGATCGCCGCGCTGGTGCAGGGTATTCCCGGTCGTCCGGTCATCGCCACGACCCAGAACTCGGTGGAGGTCCACCGCCTGGTCGCCGACGCCGTGGGCGCCGACCGCACCTGGCCCGGCGTGGTGCGCGGCTACTTCATCCACACCGGTCCGGCGACGGTGCGCTTCGTTCCGCCGCTGGCCAGTTTTACCGTCGGCCTGTGGGAGGGTACCGGCAGTACGCAGGACGCCGCTCTCGCCGACTTCGCCGAGGTACTCACCGGCGCAGGGATCACCGGTATCGTCCGCGACGACCTGTGGTGCGACATCTGGGAGAAGGCCATGTTCGTCACCTGCTTCGGCTCACTCGGAGCGGTGGCACAGCAGCCGATCGGTGTACTTCGCACCACCCTGCGGTCCAGCCTCGAGGGCATGGTCACCGAGGCGGACGCCGCGGCACGGGCCACCGGCGTGGAACTGCGGGAGGACGCGGTCGCCCGCACCATGGCCTTCATCGACGCCCAGCCTGAGGACGCCACCAGCTCCATGCAGCGCGACATCACCGAGGGCATCGCCGGGGAACTCGACTCCCAGCTCGGTGCGATCATCCGGGCCGGCGACAACGGGGGAGCGGACACCCCGCATCTCGACCTGGTCCACGGACTGCTGCAGCTGCGCCTGAGCTGACGCGGGTCAGTCCCGGTTCACTCCCGGGGTGGCCGGATCGCCGTCGGCGTCCTCGTCCCCGATGTCGTCACGGCGATCGTCGTCCGGCGTCCAGCCGTCGGCCCATTCGCCGGAGTCGTAGTCGTAGCCGACGGCATTGCCGGCCTCATCGGTGCGCTGGTACCACTCGGTGACTTCCTGGGAGGTCGAGTCGAAGTCCGCACCGGCGCCGTGACCTTCTTCGGCGCGTCCGACAGAGAGCTCGAAGTCGTCGCCGTGCTCCTCCAGACCCTTGACCACTGCATTGTGGATGGCGGTCTCGGCGTAGTTCCGGCGGATCGCCGCCGGGTCCGTACCGAGGTCCCTGAGGAAGGCCACGATGAGACCGATGAGGACCACCGAGAACGGGATGGCGATGAGGATCGTCAGGTTCTGCAGACCGCTGAGTGCGTCCTCGCCGCCGGCGAGCAGCATGACCACGGCGATGCCCATCATGCACAGGCCCCAGAAGACGACCGTGTACTTGCGCGGCTCGGGATTGCCCCTCTCCGACAAGGTGCCCATGACCACGGACGCCGAATCGGCGGAGGTCACGAAGAAGACCGCCAGGACGAACATGATGATCCACGGGGTGATCTGTGCCAGGGGGAGGTTGTCGAACATGGAGAACAGGATCTGCTCCGAGGAGGCGTCCCCGGCCATGCCGTCGGCCTCGTTGCGGTGCTGGGTGATGGCGGTACCACCGAAGATCGTGAAGGCCAGGATGAGGATCGCAGTCGGCACCAGGGTGGTGACGGTCGCGAATTCCCGCAGGGTCCGGCCGCGGGAGATGCGGGCGATGAACATGCCGACGAACGGGGTCCAGGCGATCCACCATGCCCAGTAGAACGCCGTCCAGGACGCCTGGAAGTCGACGGTGTCCTGGCCCCAGGACAGGGACTTGCCCATCATCTCGATGAGGCCGGAGGCGTAGGACGCCACACCCGAGGGTACGAGGTTGAGCAGGAACAGTGTCGGTCCGACGAGGAACACGAACAGGATCAGACCCAGTGTCAGGGTGATGTTGATGTTCGACAGGTAGCGGATGCCCCGGGAGACGCCGGAGACGGCGCTGATGATGAACGCGAGGGTGAGCACCGCGATGATGACGATCAGGGCGCTGTTGGCCAGTTTTCCGGCCCCGGAGACGATCTCCACGCCGGTGCCGATCTGGATTGCCGACAGGCCCAGGGTGGCGGCGGTACCGAAGAGGGTGGCGATGATCGCCATGATGTCGACGAGTCGTCCGGCGAAGCCGTTGGTCTGGTTCTCGCCGAACAGGGTGCGGAACACCGAGGACAGCAGGGAGACCCGGCCGCGGCGGTAGGTGCTGTACGCCAGCGCACCGCCGACGAGCGCGTAGAGGGCCCACGGGGACAGTCCCCAGTGGAAGTGGGCCTGGGCCATCGCCTGGTGGACGGCCTCGGGGGTGTCGGCGTCGACGGTGTGTGGCGGCGGCGACATGTAGTACGACAGGGGCTCGGAGGGGCCGAAGAAGAAGATGCCGACGCCGATGCCGGCACCGAACATCATGGCTATCCAGGAGAACCGGGAGAACTCCGGCTCCTCGTCGTCCTTACCCAGCTTGATCGCACCGAACCTGGAGAATGCCAGGTAGACCATGACGATCAGGGCGATGATCATGACGATGTTCAGCAGCCAGCCGGTGTTCTCCATCGCCCAGGAGAACATCGACGACGACACCGAGGCCACTGAGCCAGGGCTGGTGACACCCCAGATGATGAAGGCGAGGATGAGGGTGGCGGTGATGCCGAAGACCACCTTGTCCAGGCCGAACCTGTTGCGCTGTTCATCGATGCTGATTCCGGGGACGAGCCCGGGGTGCATGTCATCGGGGTAGAGGCCTACCGCACCCCGGCGTGTCGCGGGGTCGGAGGTACGGGCGGTCGGACTGTCAGGTGAATCTGGTTCAGTCATTCTCCCAGGTTAGTGGCATGCTCCCGGGCCTGCTGCATCCACCTCTCGGAATCTGCCGTCCGACCCAGTTCCGCTGTCGCCTGAGACAGTGACTCGCAGCAGACATCGAAGGGGGAGCGACCCAGTCGCTGTCGGCCGGCATTGAGCCTTGTGGGGCGGTACGTACCACCGCGTCCTCGGTGAGCAGGGAACGCTCGTCCGGACGCGGCGTCAGATGTGTGGTCGTGCCGACCGGCAGGGCCTCGGTCTGTTCAGCGGTCAGTTCGGTGAGCTCGAAGGTGCCGTCGGCGAAGCCGGTCCACCGGATGGCCGACGCGCCGGGAGTGGCGGCGCGGGAGATCATGGTGATGCCGTCGGCGACCATGAAGCAGCTCAGCAGGCCGACGCCGAACTGACCGAGGCGACCCTCCCGCTGCAGACCGAATTCGTCGCGCTTCGAGGTGCGGCCGACCGTGGTGAGCAGATCACGGGCCTCGTCAGCGGTCAGACCGGTACCGGTGTCGGTGAGGCTGAAGGTCTCCCGGTCCGCGGTGAGGGGACGGATGCTGATCGTGCCGGGAGCGGCTGGGTCGGTCTCGCGCCGGGCGGCGATGGCGTCCACCCCGTTCTGCAGAAGTTCGCGGAGGTAGACCCGACGGCCGGAGTAGATGTGGCGGCTCA
Source organism: Corynebacterium sp. UD i78 (assembly GCF_056280545.1). Taxonomy (NCBI): domain Bacteria; kingdom Bacillati; phylum Actinomycetota; class Actinomycetes; order Mycobacteriales; family Corynebacteriaceae; genus Corynebacterium; species Corynebacterium sp. UD i78. Next base: position 940,098 of record NZ_JBWCED010000001.1, read on the forward strand.
GCAGGTCGACGACTCCGCCGAGGTCGACCTGGAAGGTGTTCTGGTCCCCGTTATGCATCGGCATGGGGACGATTGTGGCACAGCGGAGGATCGCCGGTGCCGGAGGATTCACTCCACGTAGGCACCGAGCAGGGTCTCGTTGGCGGCCGGGTCGCCGTCCGGCGTCGGCTCGGTGAGGTACTGCTGCCATGCGAGGCCGGTGGGCGTCAGGTCGGGCAGCAGGGGCCGACGTCGACTTTTCCCAGGCTGCTGAAGATCAGTGGGAAGGCGTGGTCATCGCCGGCTCCTCGGGTGTTGTGGTGGTGTAGCCTGTCCATTTTACCGGCGGTGGGGGGTGACTCCTGGAACAAGTGAGCCATTCATGAACCTTTTCGCCCAGGCCGCGACCGTCATCGAGCAGACCCGTACCTCCTGGATTTCCTCGGACTGCAGGACGCGATCAGCCGGGACTCGACTGACCCTTCTCAGCGCACCACAGCGTCTCAGGTACCCTCGCGACCATGTCTGACGAGAACACCTCCGTACCGTCCGCCACGTTCGAACCGCACCTGATGCTCGGTGACCTGCTGTTCGAGGAGCTTCCTGCACGGGACGACGTGATGGCCCAGGTGTCCGATGTGCCCGGTGACCTCGGCGTCACCATGGAACCGGTCGCAGGGAAAGAGGGGATTCTGGAAGTCCGGATCGCGAAGTTCGGGGCCACCGCCTTCCTCACCCTCATCGACACACCCGTCCCGGACCACGAGGCGGAGTCCAACGCCCACCAGCTCTACTGCCAGGGTGAGGACCGCGACCGCATCTCCACGCACAAGGCACAGATCCTCGTCGCCGTGCCGCCGGAGTTCACCGGGGAGCCCGCCGAGCAGGTCGCCGACCTGTCTGCACGACAGACCCAGCTTGTCGCCGCGCGTGTCCACGGGATGCTGACGATGGCTCTGTCCCGCCTGCCCGGCCTCGTCGGCTACTACTCGGGGACTGCTGCGGCGACCTTCGGCCTGCCGTTCCTCCAGCAGGTCGTGACCGGCCAGTTCGGTTCCACCCCGTGGCCGCTGTGGGTGTCGGCCTGGCTGCGCCCGGAGAAGGACGGTTTCTCCGGCTACACCCACGGTCTCTGGGCGCTGGGGCACCCGGAGCTGCAGGTGGTGAACGCCTCCATTTCGCCGGAAGACCTGTTCATGTACCTCATGGACACCTCGGCCTACCTCGTTCTCGAGGAAGGTACCTTCGCCGACGGGCAGTCCACCGGCCGCAATGCCGAGGAACTGTTCACTCTGCACGCCGAGCCGTGGGTCGTCGACCAGAATGTCCCGGCGTTCCGGATCAGGATGTGAGGTGACCGACGTCTGGCGGGAGATCAGGGACGACGCGCCTTTCTGGGAACGGTTCGAGGAGAGCTCCGAGTTCCGTCCCAACTTCTATGACGGCTCGGCATCGGCGATCAGACTTCCCGCCGGATCGCTGATCGTCGGTCTGTCGCCTCTTTACGGAGTCGGTCCGGCCCGCTATGAGGCAGGTTACGCTGCTGTGCAGGCGGCCGGACGGTGACTACTGCATGCACATGACCCGTGACCTGCGGTGGGGTACCTTCGGCTATCCGTGGCAGCAGTCACTCACCATCTGGGGGTGCGATCTGGTCGGAACGCTGGGTGCGGATCTCGCGAGCCGGCTTCCCGCGCGGCAGGTTCTCTGAGTGTTGTCGATTGCCGACCCGCCGCTCACATGACTCGGGCGCTCCAGGGTGGTCCTGAACAGCCAGAACAGTCTGGAGCGCCCGAGTCGGAGAGTGGAAGGGACTACGCGCCCTGCCAGACTGTGTCGAACGGGGTGTTCGCGGTCACGCGGTACTCGATGCCGCGGGTCACGAGGTCCTTGGCGACGTGTACGGCGGTGGCGACGTCATTGCCCTTGGCCAGCTCCGCGGTGAGCGCAGCGGCAACGGTGCAGCCGGCACCGGAGACGCGCTGCTCGCCGACCTTCGGGACGGCGAACCGGGTGATCTCGTGGCCGTCCCAGAGGACATCCACGGCGTCCTCGCCCGGCAGTTCGACGCCACCCTTGGCCAGCACATAGGGGACCTTCTCGCCGATGCGCTTGGCTGCCTCCTCGAGATCCTCGACGGTCTCGATGCGTTCCATACCGGACAGGCTCTGGGATTCGAAGACGTTCGGGGTGACGACGGTGGCCAGCGGGAGGACCTTCTCCTTGAGGGCGTTGTCGGTGTCCAGCGCCGCGCCGGGCTCCTGGCCCTTGCAGATCAGCACCGGGTCGAGGACCAGGTTCTCCCAGGAACGCTCCGCGAGCTTCTCGGCGACGATCTCGATGGTCGCCGGAGTACCGAGCATGCCGACCTTGGCGGTCTTCATGTTCTCGACCGAGTGGGTGGCCAGAGCGGCCTCGAACTGTTCGGCGATGAGCTCCGGGTCGACCGGGTGGAAGCGGTGGCCCCACCCGTTGTTCGGGTCGAAGGCGACGATGCAGGACAGGGCACCGACGCCGTAGACGCCGAGCTGCTGGAAAGTCTTCAGGTCGACCTGGATGCCGGCGCCGCCGGTGGCTTCGGAACCGGCGATGACGAATGCGATGGGGGGGTTAGACATAGGCCAATCGTAAGTGACGCTGAGGGTCCGGAGTGTTCCGCCACGCCCGGGGCTACATCGCATGAACCGGATAAACAGTATGAACCGCCGTGACCTGCGGTAAAGGCAGATCACGGCGAGCAAGGTAGATCTCCGGGCGATCAGAGCCGGGGATCTAGGCCGGACGTAGCAGGCCGATGATCTGGCCGTCCTGGCCGCGGACGACCGTGACCACGCCGAAGTGGTCGACGGTCTTGACCCCGCCGAGCCACTGGTTGTCGCAGGCGATCATGGTGGACATGAACGGGTTGACGTGGGCGACGTTGCCGGTGACGGTGTAGGTCGAGCCGATGCCGTTGCAGCCGTCGGTGCCGGAGACCCGTCCGTTGTGGAAGGTCAACTCACCGTTGCCGGCCGGGTTCACGTCGACCCAACGTCCCGCGAACTGGAGGCTCGGCAGCGAGGACAGTGACCCCTCGGCAAGCGGTGAGGTGGCGTCAGGCAGGGCGGGGGCGGCCGTGGCTGCGGGGACTCCGGCGAGTCCCACTGCGGCGACGACCGCGGCCGTGCCGGTGACGACCCGACGGGTAAGTCGGGGATGGGTGGTGTGTGTCATTGTTCCTGCCACTCCTCATGGCGGTCGGAGACAGTTGACGCCGGTCACGGGATGCCGGTGTGACCGACGTCTCAGTTACTGCTATCGCGGTATCCCGGCGAATCGTTAACCATTGTCACATATCGGTGAGGGCAGGCCGACGTCACTGCCGGTAGGACGCCAGAAAGTTCCCCATGCGCTCCATTGCCGTGCCCAGCACGGTCTCTTCAGGCAGCAGTACGATGCGCAGGTGGTCCGGGGTGGGCCAGTTGAAGCCGGTGCCGTGGACCAGCAGGATATGCTCGCGCTCCAGAAGGTCCATGACCAGCTGTTCGTCGTCCCGGATCTGGTGGATCTCCGGATCCAACCGTGGGAAGGCGTAGAGCGCCCCGCGGGGCGTCACACAGCTCACCCCGTCCATCGCGGTCAACGAGGACGCCACGACGTCCCGGCTGCGACACAGTCGACCACCGGGGGCGGTCAGCCCACCGATCGACAGGTCGGCGTCCTCCTCGGATTCGGTACCACCCAGCGCGGCGACGATCGCCTGCTGGCCCGGCACATTCGCACACAGCCGGGTGGACGCCATGAGGTTGAGTCCGTGGAGGAAGTCCTCGGCGTGTTCCGTCGGACCGGTCACCACCATCCACCCGGCGCGGTAGCCGGCCAACCGGCTCGACTTCGACAGGCCTGAGTAGGTCAGTGTCAGTACGTCGGGGGCGACTGCGGCGAGATGGGTGTGGGTGGAGTCGTCATAGGTGATGACGTCGTAGATCTCATCGACGAGCAGGGTCAGGGAGTGGCGCCGGGCGATGTCTGCGATGCCGCGCAGGATATGTGGCGGATAGACCGCACCGGTGGGGTTGTTCGGGTTGATTACCACGATTGCCGTGGTCCGGTCGGTGATCCGTGCCTCCATGTCGGCGAGATCCGGGTTCCAGTCATCGGACCCGTCACACCTGTAGTGCACGGCAGTGCCGCCGGCGAGGGTGACCATGGCGGTCCACAGCGGGTAGTCAGGAGCCGGGACGAGGATCTCGTCGCCGGTGTCCACCAGTGCCTGGCAGGTCATGGTGATCAGTTCGGAGACCCCGTTGCCGAGGAACACCTGGTCGCGGTCGAGCTCCGGGAAGTCCGGGGCGGCGGCGTAGCGGGAGATGACGGCCTCCACCGCCTCCGGCAGTCCGCGGGAGTCCGAGTAACCGTGGGAGACGTCGAGAGTGTGTGCCATGCGCTCCACGATCGACGGGGGAGCGGTGAACCCGAACGGCTGGGGGTTGCCGATGTTGAGCTTGAGGATATCCGCGCCCTCGCGCTCCAAAGCGGTGGCACGGTCGGCCACCGGCCCACGGATCTCGTAGAGGACGTTGCGGAGTTTCGAGGACTGCCGTACCGGGCGCAGTAGCGGTTCTGCGCCATTTGCAATAGCGCTATCATGGTTTCTCATGTCTGACAGTAGCAGTTCGCGACTGACCGCAGAACTCCACACCTGGATCGCCGGACGCGCACCGGGCACCCGCCTGCCCTCCACCCGGGCCCTGGCGAAAGAACACGGACTCGGCCCGGTGACCGTCCAGGAGGCACTGCGCGCCCTCACCGCTGAAGGCCTTGTCGAGACCCGCCCCGGGGTCGGCACCTTCATCGCCTCGGCATCGGAGACCCGACGCGTCCGCCCGACCGACTTCTCCTGGCAGGTCGGGGCACTGGGGGAGACTGCCGGGCGGGTACCTGGTGGGCTCCGGTCCACTCCTGCCTCCGGGGTGCTGCGTCCTACCCCGGTGGACGCGGTGGCGCTGCACAACGGATACCCGGGCCGGGACCTCCTGCCCGAGAAAGCGGTCCGGCAGGCCCTGGGGCGTGCTGCCCGGTCGGACGCCGCGGTGACTGCCGCGCCGCGTGCCGGCCTGCAGGAACTGCGAAACTGGTTCGCCCAGGACCTCGCTGCACAGACCCCACCTGGCGTCACACCGGTCACCGCCACGGATGTCACGGTGCTGCCGGGCACACAGTCGGGGCTCTCGGCGATCTTCCGTGCAGTTTCCGGACCAGGTGAGCCGGTGGTGCTGGAATCTCCGACCTACTGGGGCGCGGTACTCACCGGACGGCAGACCGGCGTCCGGATGGTTCCGCTGCCCACGGGCCCCGACGGCCCCGATCCGACCGATCTGGACCGCATTTTCGCCAGGACCGGGGCGCGGCTGTTCTACGCCCAGCCGAGGTTCACCAACCCGACAGGGGCGGTGTGGTCCCCGGAGACCAGGAGCCGCATCCTCGAGGTCGTCGCACGGCACGGCGCCTTCCTTGTCGAAGACGACTGGGCGAGGGACTTCGCGATCGACGGCGCGGCGGCGTCCCTGTCACCGATGGCCGCCGGTGACGACTCCGGCCGGGTGATCTACCTGCGCTCCCTGTCGAAGTCACTGTCTCCGGCGCTACGGGTCGGCGCGGTCATCGCCCGTGGTCCGGTGCGCGAGCGGATCCTCGGCAACGTCGGCGCCTCGGCGATGTACGTCTCCCCGCTGCTCCAGGCCGCGGCCCTTGACGTCCTCGGGACGCCCGCCTGGCGCAGTCACCTCAGGACGCTGCCGGACCGTCTCGCACACCGGCGGGACCTGCTGGTCACCGCGGTGAGGACGCATCTTCCCGAGGCGGAGCTGACCGCGGTGCCCACCGGTGGCCTGAACCTGTGGCTGCGACTACCGGACGCGACGGACCTCGTCCGGCTCGTCACCGGCTGTGAAGCCCGGGGCGTGATCATCGCCGGTGGCGACGATCTCTTCCCGAGCGAGCCGACCGGCCGGTTCCTGCGGCTGAACTTCGCTGGCCCGGAGCCCGGACGCTACGGCGAGGCCGTGCAGATCCTCGGGGAGGTGCTGAGGGAACAGCTCAGAGCAGGGACTCGATGATCCGGGCGACGCCGTCATCGTCATTGGAGGTGGTGAGCTCGTCGGCGACGTCCTTCACCACGTCCTCGGCATTGGCGACGGCGACCCCGTGGCCGGCCCAGGCGAGCATCTCCCGGTCGTTGAGCCCGTCTCCGAAGGCCAGCACCTCGGAGCGGTCCACACCCAACCGGGTGCACAGCTGCGCCAGGCCGGAGGCCTTGGACACTCCCGCGGCCATGACCTCGACGAACGGAGCGCCGGACAGCGTCATCTCGAACTGACCGCTGTCCAGTTCACCGGAGTCCGCCAGCCCGCGGGTGATCGCGTAGAGATCCGGGCTTCCGAGAGTCTCGTGCCGGAATACCAGTTTCAGTGCGGACTCCCCGGTGACGACGTCGAGGGTCTCACCGTGCATCGTCGAGGGGTCGCGCTTGTGGTCGGAGAAGGTCGCCAGATCGGCGTACCCGTCCTGGGCGACGAAGCGCTCCCCGCCCTCCCGGACCGCGGCATAGCGGACCCCCGGCACGGCGGCATCGAGTACCGTGACGAACCGTGCGATGACCTCGGCCGGGACCTCATCGGAGAAGAGCAGTTCACGGGTGGTGAGGTGTACCCCGAAGGCACCGTTGCTGCACAGCGCCCACTGGTCGAAGCCGAGGATCGGCTGGAGGTGCCGCAGTCCCACCGGATTGCGGGCGGTAGCGGGGACGACGTGGATCCCGGCGGACGCCGCGGCGTCAAGTGCCTCCCGGGTTCGCGGACTCACCCCGCCGGCACTGTCGAGCAGGGTGCGGTCGAGGTCGGTGGCGATGAGCCGGGGTGCCGGGCGTGCACCGTCGGTCAGGTCGCTCACGCGGGGTCCGCGGGGATCAGCTCACCCAGTTCGATGCCGCCCTCGTTGGTCACCGAGAGGTGGTCCCCCTCATGATGCACCTCGTGCATCGACAGGATCCAGGCGCTCCACGGGCCGGAGCAGGCCATCATCGTGGTGGCGAAGGGCTCCACGGTGGCCATTGACCCTTCGCCACCGGACCCGGAGTCCAGCGCCCACTTCGCCACGAAGCGGTTGCAACCGTCCGTACCGGTCAGACTGCCGTCATCGGCGAAGGTGACCAGTGCGCCGCCGTCCGGGTCACGCCAGGAGCCGGTGTAGGCATCCGCGGTACCGGGGACGATCGGGATGTCGGGGTGTCCGGGCATGGTCATGGGCTCCTCTGTGTTGTCGTCGGGTGCTTCGCCGGTGGATTCCTCCGGCTGTACCGCACTCGGTGACGTCGGTGCCGCAGCTGAACTGTCATCTGCCGCTGAGCTGGTGGTCGCTGTGGTGGTTGTGTTGCTCTCCGCCGCATCGTCGTCGGAGTCGCTGCACGCGGCGAGGGACACCGCCAGCGTGACGGCGGGCAGTGCGGTCAGAAGACGTCTGTTCATGCTTCTACTCTGCCATGTTCTGTGCCATGTCCCCTGCCATGTCTTCTGACTCCGCCGGACGTCTACTGTGTGGTGACCTCCGACAGGGCCTCGTCGCGCAGGAACTCGCCCGAAAGGTCCACGGCCGGGGTGGAGGAGTCTGCCCCGGAGATGAAGGTGCAGAAGGCGACGTCGCCGACCACGCCGACGAACCACCCGTGGGCCGGGCCGCCGTCGACCTCGGCGGTGCCGGTCTTGCCGCCGAGCCCGTCGATGTCACTGAGCTGGGACGCCGTGCCCGATTCCACGGTCTCCCGCATCATCGACCGCAGTGACTCGACCACCGCCGGATCCATCGGCTCCGGAGACTGGTCAGCTTCCGTCTTCTCCCCGGTGACCAGGGACGGGGTGACCATCGTTCCGCCGTTGGCGACCGAGGCCTCCATCAGTGCCAGGCCGAAGGGGGAGGCGACGACCTCGCCCTGCCCGATGGCGGACTCCACCCGGGCGGCACCCTGGTCGGTGGTCGGCACCGAGCCGGTGACCGAGGTCATGCCCGGGGCGTCGAAGTCCACACCGAGGCCGTACTGTGCCGCGGTGTTCTTCAGGTCATCGGGCTCCAGGTCACGGGAGATCAGTGCCTGGGTCGTATTGCACGACTGTGCGAAGGCGGTGTGCAGCGGCACCTCGCCGAGTTCGAAGTCGTGGTCGTTGGGGATCGTGCGACCGTCGACATCGACACTCGCCGGGCAGGAGACCGTGTCATCGGCGTGGACGGTGCCGCGGGCCAGGGCGGCTGAGGTGGTGACTGTCTTGAATGTCGATCCGGGCGGGAAAAGCCCGGTGAGTGCCGGTGTGCCCTCAGCGGAGGCGGCGTCGTTCTGGGCGACGGCGAGGACTCCGCCGGTGGAGACCGACATGGCGACGATGGATGCGGGCTGGTCCACCCCGTCGAGCACACGGTTCGCCGCGGCCTGCATGCCGAGGTCCATGGTGGTGTGGACCGGATCGACCTGGTCGGCGTCCTTCTGGCCGAGCACCGTGGCCGGAGTGCCTTCGGCGTCGGCGACCGCGAGGGTCCAGCCGGCGGTGTCGTCGAGTTTCTCGGTCCAGTAGTCGGTGAGGCCGCCGTCGAGTGGGGAGGAGGACGCCGAGGCCGGCAGCAGGCGTCCGTCCTCACGGGTCGAGACGCCGGGGAGGCCGGTCATGGCGTCCTTCACCCTGTCCCAGTCCTCGGCGCGCAGGGAGAACAGGGCCACTTCTCCGTCGGCATCGCTGATCTGCGCTTCGGCGTCGGCGGTGTCGAAGTCCGGGATCGCGGGACGCACGGCGTCCGCCACGGCGTTGAGGTCGGTCTCGTCGGTGGCGGTGACCACGGTGACCGGTGTCCAGGACAGCTGGGGGTCGTTGCGGCGGTCGAGGACCTGCAGTCCGTAGTTCCGGTCGTCGGAATAGGTGAGGGTCGAGTCTGCGGTGAGATCGTCGGAGAACAGCGTCGGGTCCCAGGCGACCTTGTCACTGTCGCCGGTGGACAGGGTGCCGGTGGAGGTCACTTCGTCACCGGCGGGGACGGTCCAGGTGGCGGTGGTGGAGCCGTCGTCGTTGTCGAGGTGGAGGGTCGTCTCGCCGATGGACTCCTCCATGCCGGTCAGCCACGCTTCCGCGGCTTCCGGATCGGTGGTGTCGGAGGCGGCGTCCGCCCAGTTCCCCTCGTTGACCGCGGAGAGGAATCTGTCGGTCGGGGAATCCGTCCACGGCATCGAGCAACCGGAGAGGGCCACCGCGGAGACCGTGAGTACGGCGGCTGCGGCGAGGGACGCGGGGGACCGGGTCAGCAGAGACATGGGTCCAGGCTACGGATGACGGTGGCGCCCGGCAGAGCAACGGTGTACTTTCGTCGGCAACATCGTGAGGTCAGTCACAGTTACTCTCCGACCGGAAGGACCACCGTTTCATGCTGAGCAACGCCTTCTACACCGCCGAGACCCAGGGGCCCTATGAGACCGCCTCCATCGGGCGCCTGGAGCTGGAGGAAGGGGGAGTGATCGAGGACTGCTGGCTGGCCTACGCCACCGCCGGTGAACTCAACGAGGACAGGTCGAACGCCATCCTCATCCCCACCTGGTACTCCGGTACCCACGGCACCTGGTTCCAGCATTACATCGGGGAAGGGCACGCACTTGACCCGTCGACGTACTTCATCATCAGTGTGAACCAGATCGGCAACGGGATGTCGGTCTCCCCGTTCAACACGCGGGACGCCTCGATCGCGATGTCGAAGTTCCCGGACGTGCGCATCGGTGACGACGTTGTCGCCCAGGAACGTCTGCTGCGTGAGATGTTCGGCATCGAGGAGCTCTTCGCCGTCGTCGGTGGTTCCATGGGAGCCCAGCAGACCTATGAGTGGATTGTGCGCTTCCCGGACAAGGTGCACCGGGCCGCACCGATCGCCGGCACCGCGAAGAACACGCCACACGACTTCATCTTCACCGAGACGCTCAACGAGACCGTGACGGCGGATCCGGGTTTCAACGGCGGCGAGTACTCCTCGCACACCGAGGTCGCCGACGGTCTTCGCCGTCAGTCCCACCTGTGGGCGGCGATGGGCTTCTCCACTGAGTGGTGGAAACAGGAGGCATGGAAGGGGCTCGGGCTGGAGTCGGCGGAATCGGCACTGGCGGATTTCCTCGACCCGCTGTTCATGTCCATGGACCCGAATACGCTGCTCAACAATGCGTGGAAGTGGCAGCGTGGTGACGTCTCCCGGCACACCGACGGTGATCTCGCCGCCGCCCTGGGCCGGGTCACGGCGCTCACCTACGTCATGCCGATCAGCGAGGACATGTTCTTCCCGGTCCGTGACTGTGCTGCTGAGCAGGCCCTGATTCCCGGTAGCGAGCTGCACGTGATCGACGACATCGCCGGCCACCTCGGTCTGTTCAACCTCTCGCCGACCTACATGGAACAGGTGGATGCCGCCCTCGGTGAACTCTTCGGCAGGGAGACGTCGTAGAGTCTGGTCCTGTGAAAAGCCCCGTCGAGAACGCTGCCCCGGAATCCGCCGAGAAATACACCCACGGCCACGGCGACGCCGTGCTGGGCAACCACGCGCGGCGCACCGCCACCGATTCCCTGGCCTTCGCCCTGCCGTATCTCACGGCCGCGTCCCGGGTCCTCGACGTGGGCTGTGGTCCGGGGTCGATCACCCTGGACCTGGCGGCGATGATCGCCGGCCTCGGCGGTGCGGCGTCCCAGGTCACCGGTGTGGAGAACACACCGGTTCCGCTGGAGGCGGCTGCTGCCGCGGCTGAGGCGCGGGGAATCGGTGCACAGTTCCTGCCCGGGGACGTCTACCGGCTGCCATGTGAGGACGCCTCCTTCGATGTCGTGGTCGCCCACCAGGTCTTCCAGCATCTCACCGACCCGGTAGCCGCACTGCAGGAGTGCCTGCGTGTCACCGCACCGGGCGGGGTCATCGCCCTGCGGGACGCCGACTACGCCGCGATGTCCTACCACCCGGCCCCGCTGGGCCTGCGTGAGTGGACCCACCGCTACCGGGCGATGGCGCAGGCTAACGGGGCGGAGCCGGACGCCGGACGCCATCTCGTCGGTTGGGCGCTGGCCGCCGGCTGCAGGATCGAGGACCTCACCTACTCGACCTCCACCTGGGTCTGGTCGAACGCACCCGGCGGACGACCGACGGAAGACCTCGCAGACAGCTGGTGCGCACGGGTCAACGAGGAGCGCTTCCGTGACCAGCTCGCCGGTGTCCTGGGTACCTGGGACGCCGATGCGGTGGAGACCGCTGCCGGCCGGATCTGCCGCGGGTGGCGTGAGTGGGCCGATGACCCGGCCGCCATCTTCCTCATGCTGCACGGTGAGCTGCTGATCCGTCGCTGAGGTTCCGGTACGCGACGGGCGACGGAACTCTACGATGGGTCTCCGTGAGTGAAAACATGAATCAGCATCCGCCGTTCAGTGACGTCAGCGCGGTGACCCGGGTCGACGACAACCGCTGGACCGCGGACATCCATCCGGGCTGGACGATCCTGGGAAACCCCAACGGCGGATACCTGCAGGCACTGATGGTCAGGGCAGCATCCGACCTGGTCGCCGGGGAGCATCCGCACCCGGTCGCCGTATCCACCCACTTCCTCCGTGCGCCCCGGCCCGGGATCGTGGATCTGGAGGCGGAACTGCTCCGGGCCGGCAGGACGACAACACAGGTCCGGGCCCGGATGAGTCAGGGTGGGAAAGTGACCGGCGAGACCACCGTGACCTTCGGCGCGCTGGTGCAGTCTGCGGACGTGGGGCAGTCCGGGCAGTCCGGCATCTGGAACTCGGCCGGGCTTCCGCCGGCCCCGCACCCGGTCGAGGGCTGCGCGCCGTACCCGGCGGCAGGGGAGGAACCGCCCGTCGAGATCTACCGGCATGTCGGTCTGCGACCGGACCCCGGACAGCCGATGTTCACCACGGGAGAAGGACGCGGTGCCGGCGAGGCCCGGGCCTGGGTGGAGCTGCCCGGTGGGGAGGACTTCACCCCGGAAGCCCTCCTACTGGCGGCGGACGTACTACCCCCGGCGACCATGGACATCCGACCTGCCGGCTGGGTGCCGACCATCGAACTGACCACCTACATCCGGGCACTTCCGGCTCCGGGCCCGGTGAATGTCCTGCTCGTCGCCAACATGATTCTCGGCGACCGTGTCGATGAGACGGCGACGGTGTGGGATTCGACCGGTGCGATCGTGGCGCAGTCCCACCAGCTCGCCGGGATCCGTTTCTCCTGACCAGAAAATGATCACGAATCGGTAACATTACGTGTTAGGGTGTCACCTATGCGCACCCCTACCACGGTCATCCTCTCCCTCGCGGTGGCGGCCGCCGCCGTCCTCACCGCCCCACCCGCCTCCGCCGACAGCTCCCTGCCGTCGTCGACCGACGGATCTGCGTCCGGATCCGGAGCTGCCGGCTCCCTCTCCCCGGACAGTGTCGTCGACGGTATCGACGTCTCCAGCCACCAGCACAACGTGGCCCCGGTATCGGACTGGGTACAGGCCCGGTCAGCAGGTACCGATTTCGCCTATGTCAAGGCGACCGAGGGAACCGAGTACGTGAACCCGAACTGGTTCGGTGACATCAACCTGGCCCGCCTCACCGGGATCCGTGGCGGAAACTACCACTTCGCCCGACCGTCCGACGCCCCCGGGGATGCGGTCGCGCAGGCGAACATCTTCGCCACCGCCACGATCGGTTCACCTGCGCCGACCCTGGCACCGGTCCTTGATCTCGAGGACAGCGGCGGCCTGACTCCGGAGCAGCTCCAGTCCTGGGTCCGTGACTTCCTCACCACCCTCAAGCTGCGGACCGGACGGGACGCGGTGATCTACACCTACCCGAACTTCTGGAAGTCGGAGATGGGGGACACCGCCGAATTCGCCGACCACCCGCTGTGGATCGCCGACTACAACGGCGGCGACGCGCCCGAGGTTCCGGGCGGCTGGTCGACCTGGACGATCTGGCAGACCACCTCCACCGGAGAAGTCCCGGGTGTGGAGAGCCCGGTGGACCGGAACGTCTTCAACGGGAACATCCAGGGGCTGGACAGGCTGCTCGGGTAAACTCGTGGTTCAACCAGATCCGCGACCCGATGGAGAGCGACAGTTCCGATGAGTAACCAGTACCCCTACGGCAACGACGGTTACGACGACCAGACCCGTCAGTACCGCCGTGAGGACTACGGGCAGTCCCCCTACCGGCAGCAGGGGGGCCGGCAGCAGAGCTACCAGCAGCCCCAGTACCAGCAGCCCCAGTACCAGGACTCCTACGAGGACCGGGGGCCGACACTGCTGGCGGGGAAGTTCGAGGCCAAGAAGGTCTCGGTCAACCTCGTGCTGCTCGGCGTCCTGTCCGCGATTGTCACCTTCGCCGTGGTGCTCATCGTCGACCAGCTCATCGCCGTCGTCAGTGACACGGTGGCCCAGGGGCCGGGTGCCGCGGTGATCCACGGTGTGGTCGCCGGCATCCTCGGCGTCTTTGCCGGTCTGCTCTACATCCCGGTTTCCGGTACCGGCAACGAGGGGCTGTTCAACGCGGCGATCATCGCGCTGACCGTGGCTGCGGCCGTGTTCTACGTCATCTTCGGTGGCCTGCTGGACAAGGACTGGAAGACACTGCTGTCCCTGGCCGCGATCCTCTGTGCGGGAATCACCGCCTACGCCGCACCCTCTCGGATCGAGACCGCCCGGGTGCGGTAGGGGATGTCCGGGGGGCTCCGGGAAGGATCAGTCTTCTGCGTGATCCCGGAGGTAGGCGGGCGCCTGATTCGCGGCGGTACCCATGTGTTCGGCGGCTCTTCCGATGGGGCGCAGGAGCCCCGAGGACCGCGACCGCGCGGAGGAACTCCAGCGCGTGTTCCGGGACTTCCCGGAGGACAGGGACATGCGCCTGGAGGCCCATGCGTTCTCTGGTGAGTGGAAATGCTGCAGCGACATCGTCAGGCGTGATACGTTCCCCGCTACCGAGTGTCCAGCTCAGTGAACCCAGCAGCTGAATCAGGTAGGAGTATCCGTGGCCGGTACGTCGACGGTGATGAGCAGTCCACCGTCCCGGGCGTCCAGTGTGGTGACGAGGTAGTGCAGGAGATCGCGGGAATGTCTGTCGCCACGAGATCCTCCACCATGTCGTGGGACGACGTCACCCTGGATGCAGTCCAGCCGCGGTGTCGGGCCTCTTCTTCCAGCAGGTTGAGCAGGACGGTTTTTCCTGGGCATCGCGGTCCGCTGACCAGTGTTAACCGGTAGGGGGATCCGGGGCCTTCAAGAAAGGCGGGTCCGGCATTCATGGTCACCAGTTCCCGGCTGACGACGACGGTCGGGGTGATTCCGAAGCTGGGGCGGAACGGATTCCGGGATTCCATGGAGGCCTCCCGGTGTTCAGTACGTTCTGTGCGATCTGTACTATTTGTACGGTTTTGGAGAGCACAGGGGTGCCGGGGTGGGGGAGGCCTGGATTCTACGGGGAACCTGAGTAGGATGACCTGCGTCCACGCCCGTGAAGAAAGGTAAGCCTACATGTCGGCAACCCCCGATATTCCGCTCATTGATGTCGCTGTCTGGCGCACCGGGGACGCAGCCCAGCGGGCGGCCCTGGCCAGGCGTCTGGACCAGGCGATGCAGGATTCCGGTTTCTTCATGGTGAGCGGCCACGGGATCGACCCTGAACTCTCTGCCCGCGTCCGTGCGACGGCGAAGGAGTTCTTCCATCTGCCCGACGAGGTCAAGGAGCAGTACCGGACGCCGGTCGGCGGACGCGGCTGGATCCGCAGGGGAGACGAGGCCAACGCCTACTACGGCGAAGAGATCGACCCGGAGAAGGCCGACCTCAAAGAGACGCTCACCTTCGGCCGTGACTTCCGTACCGGGGATGCGGAGATCGACGCCGGGTACTTCGCGGAGAATGTCTACCCGGCCGAGGTCCCCGAGCTCCGGGAGTTGGTCCTGGCCTGGATCGACCAGGCCCGCACCCTCTACGTCGACCTGCTGGAGATGCTCGCCACCGCGCTCGGTCTCGATGAGCAGTACTTCGTGGAGCGGGCGTCCAAGTCGCCCAACACCTTCAACATCAACCGGTATCCGGCACTGTCGGTCGTTGGCCAGGCGCGCCAGGGTCAGTACCGCATCGCCCCGCACACCGACTGGGGCCTGGTGACCATACTTGACCGGCAGCCCGGCTACGGCGGACTCGAGGTCCAGACCCTCGACGGTGAGTGGGCGACCGCCCCCTTCGTCGAGGGTGCGATGACGATCAACATCGCCGATCTGCTGGCCCGATGGACCGGCGACCGGTGGCGTTCAACGAGGCACCGCGTCCTCGCACCGCCGAAAGAGTCCCCGGCCGAGGAGTTGTACAGCATCATCTGCTTCTGCGAGCCGGACATGGACCAGATCGTCGAGCCGTTCGCACCGCCGGTCGGTGGTGGTGTCCACTACGAGCCCGTTCGTGCCGCCGACTACTTCACCGAGCGCAATGACGCAGCGTCGGTGGGGGCGGACGTCGCCAGCTGACCGTGCCACCATGGGGACATGGCTGACACCGACACCACAGACACCACAGACACCGTCGATGTCGCCGGCCGCAGTGTCCGGTTCACCCATCCGGACAAGGTGATGTACCCGGCGACCGGGACGACCAAGCGCGACCTGGCGGACTATGTGCGGGCCGTGGCCCCGTGGTTCACCGCCCACGCCCACGACCGTCCCGCCACCCGCAAGCGCTGGGTGGAAGGGGTCGGCACGGCAGCAGACCCGGGGGTGTCCTTCTTCGAGCGCAATCTGCGCGACGGTACGCCGGAATGGGTGAGTACGCGCGAGTTCGACCACGAGCCCCGCACCGTCACCTACCCGCTGGTCAATGACGTCGCCACACTGGTCTGGCTGCTCCAGCTGGACGCCCTGGAGATCCACACCCCGCAGTGGCGCTACGGTCCCCGCGGCGGGATCCACGGGCCCGACCGGGCCGTCTTCGACCTCGACCCCGGGGAGGACGCCACGCTGGCCGACTGTGCCGGGGTTGCGCACCTGGTCAAGGAGAAGCTGGATGCCCGTGACCTGGTGTCAGTCCCGGTGACCACGGGAAGCCGGGGGATCCATGTCTATGCCGGGTTGACCGGGAGCCGGCGACCGGCCGCAGTGCGTGATCTCGTCCATTCCATCGCCGACGAGATCGCGCAGGAGCACCCTGAGCTGGTGACTTCGACGATGTCGAAGCAGCAGCGCCGGGGGAAGGTGCTCATCGACTGGAGTCAGAATGACGGCGTGAAATGCACCTGCGCGCCGTATTACCTGCGCGGCAGGTCTCAGCCGACGGTCGCGGCGCCGCGGTACTGGGAGGAGATCGACGCGGACGTCCGCCAGCTCGGCTACCGGCAGGTCATGGAACGGCTGCTCACCGAGGGCGACCCCATGGCGTCGTTGCTCGACAGGGAGGACGGTGGTCCCGCCTTCGTCGTCCAGGAGCATGACGCCACCAGTCTGCACCAGGATCTCCGGCTGGAGCATGGCGGCGTCCTCGTGTCCTGGGCGCTGCCGAAGGGTGTTCCGGAGTCGACGGAGCAGGACCGTCTCGCGGTGCAGACTCCGGACCATCCGCTGGAGTACGCGTCCTTCGAGGGACGCATCGGGGAGGGGAACCCGGGTGCCGGCACCGTGACAATCCGGGACGCCGGCAGC
Source organism: Corynebacterium sp. UD i78 (assembly GCF_056280545.1). NCBI lineage: Bacteria > Bacillati > Actinomycetota > Actinomycetes > Mycobacteriales > Corynebacteriaceae > Corynebacterium > Corynebacterium sp. UD i78. The sequence goes on from NZ_JBWCED010000001.1 coordinate 956,791, forward strand.
TACGTCCTGCACTCATGGGGTGAGGACAAGATCGTCGTGTCGTTGCAGGGCCACCGGGGACACGAGAGTCACAGCACCAGCCTGCTCGGTGGTGAGTCGCGGAAGTTCGCCCTGATCAGGACGGAGATGGACGGCAACCCGGACAACTGGCTGATGCACCGGATGGCCTGATGAACCGTCAGTTCCCGTCGATCGCGGCGTTGAGCCGCTCGACTTTGCCGGTGATCTCCCCGGACCGACCCGGGCGCAGGTCGGCCTTGAGCACCAGCGAGACCCTGGGGGAGACTTCGGCGACGGCCTCGCAGGCCCGCTTGATCACGGGCATGACCTCGTCCCAGTCACCCTCGACGGTGGTGAACATCGACGAGGTCTCCTGGGGCAGGCCGGAGTCACGGACGACCTCCACGGCCCGGGCGACGATGTGGGACATCGAGCCGTCCGGTTCCGGGGTCGTGGACGGGGCAATGGAAAAAGCGAAGAGCATGCCCCGAGGCTGCTCCTAGAGGCCGAGCTTGTCCAGTCCGGCACGCAGGCGCTCGACAGTGCCGTCGACATCCTGCAGCTTGTCCAGGCCGAACAGTCCCAGGCGGAAGGTGGAGAAATCCTCGCGCTCACCGCACTGCAGCGGCACGCCGGAGGCGACCTGGATACCGGCCTCCTTGAACTTTGCGCCGGACTTCACCGCGGGGTCATCGGTGTAGGCCACGATCACGGACGGGGCGGCGAAGCCCTCGGCGGCGATCGGGGAGATGCCACGGGAGGTCAGCAGCTCGGTGACCTTCTCGCCGAGTTCGATCTGGGCGGCGCGGAGCTTCTCCAGTCCGATCTCGCGGGCTTCGACCATGAGTTCGGCGTTGTGCGCGAGCGAGTCGGTCGGCATGGTGGCGTGGTACGGGGTGGTGCCCTCGACGTAGGAGTCGGCGATGGTCAGCCACTTCTTCAGGTCGATGGCGAAGCTGGTGGAGGTGGTCTCCTCGACGGCCTTCCGGCCGGCCTCGCTGAGCATGACGTAACCGGCACACGGGGTACCGGACCAGCCCTTCTGCGGGGCACTGACCAGGACGTCGACACCGGCGTCGGTTATGGAGACCCAGGAGGCGCCGGAGGCGACACAGTCGAGGATGAACAGGGCACCGACCTCGTGGGCGGCCTCACCGAGGGCACGGAGGTAGTCGTCGGGGAGCTGGATACCGGCGGCGGTCTCCACGTGCGGGGCGATGACGACCTGCGGCTTCTGCTCACGGATCGTGGCGGTGACCTCGTCGATCGGGGCGGGGGACCAGGGTGAGGTGGTGGCGTCCTCGGCCTGGCTGGCGGTCAGCACCGTGATATCGTCGGTGATCCTGCCGGCGTCGATGATCTGGGACCAGCGGAAGGAGAACAGGCCGTTGCGCACGATGAGGGTCTTCCGGTCAGTCACGAGCTGACGGGCGACGGCCTCCATGCCGTAGGAACCGCCACCGGGGACGATCGCGACAGCTGAGGCGTCGTAGGCGTCCTTGAGTACGGAGATGATGTCCTGCATGACGCCGACGAAACGCTTCGACATGTGGTTCAGGGACCGGTCGGTGAAGACGACGGAGTACTCCAGCAGACCGTCCGGATCGATGTCAGTGTGGGGAAGTGTCATGGGTAACATTTTGGCACATGACGATCTACCACATTGCCGCAAGGTCCTCCTGGGACGCCGCCGTCGCCACCGGTGAATACCGGGTGTCCACCCTCGAGCAGTCCCTCGACGAGGTGGGGTTCATCCACGCCTCCTTCGCCGACCAGATCGCGGGAACTGCAGACCGGTTCTACCGCCCGGCAGCCGAGGCCGGCGTCCGGCTGTGCGTCCTGGTTGTCGACGAGGACGCCGTGCGCGCTGCCGGAACTGAGATCCTCGAGGAAGAGGCCGGAAACGGCCAGCGGTTCCCGCACATCTACGGCCCGCTGGCGACCGACTGTGTCAGTGAGGTCAGGGAGGCCGGATTCGGTCCGGACGGGGAGTTCCACTACTGACCCGTCATCACTTCGACCTGCAGTAACGGAGAATCGTCCGCCAGGTAGTCTGGAGTGGTCGGTAGTCAGCTGCAGGTGGATGGAGAGTGCGTCAATGGGTGGTCGTGTGAGTGGTCGGTTCCGGCGGACCGCGGTGGGCGAGATGCTGTCGGGGGTCGTGCGGATGGACCGGGACGTGTTCGACGCGGTCGCCGGAGCTGAGAATCCACGCCTGGACGCCTTCCTGCCCAGACTCACCGGTGCAGCCGACTACTCGAAGCTGTGGATCGGGATCGCCGGTGCGATGGCCCTGACCGGGAACCCCCGGACCCAGCGGGCGGCGACGCGTGGGCTGGTCAGCGTGGCCGGCACCAGTCTCATCGCCAACCAGGTGGCGAAGCGCTGGTGGCGGCGGCAGCGACCGGGGCACGGGTCGGTGAAGGTGGCACGTCAGATCCGTCGGTACCCGAAGTCGAGTTCCTTTCCCTCGGGACACTCCGCCAGTGCCGCAGCCTTCGCGTCCGGTGTGGCGGTGGAGGCCCCGGGGCTCGGAGCAGGGGTAGGTGCCCTGGCAGGTCTCGTCGGTTTCTCCCGGGTGTACACCGGCGCGCACTATCCCGGCGATGTGCTGGCCGGATTCGGTCTCGGTGCGCTGATCACCGCGATCGGAGCGAAAATCGTGCCGCCGCCGGTGGTGCCGGACATCTCCGGGGTTGAAACGCATATTGTCGATGCGCCGGCGCGTCCTGAAGGTGAAGGACTGGTCCTTGTCGTGAACCCGGCCTCGGGCGGTGGGACAGGGGAGAGGGTCCTCAAGGAGGTCGAGAAGGCGCTTCCGGCCGCCGAAATCGTCACCCTCGGGCCGGACGATGACGTCGAACTGGTCCTGGAGGACGCCGCATCCCGGGCTGAGGTGCTCGGCATCGCCGGTGGCGACGGCACCGTGGCCGCAGCCGCGGGTGTCGCACGTGCCGCGGACAAGCCGCTGGCGGTGTTCCCGGGCGGCACGTTCAACCACTTCGCCAAGCAGATCGACTGCGCCACGACCGACCGGACCATCGCCGCGGTGAAGTACGGGACGGTGGAGAAGGTGGATGTCGTCACGCTCAACGGTGGGACCACGCTGCTGAACACCGCGAGCATCGGGATCTACCCGCGGTTCGTCGAGATCCGGGAGAAGTACGAGGGGAAGACAGGCAAGACCGTGGCTGCGGTCATCGCCGCCTGGCGGGTGCTGAAGGACGAGAATGCCGTCGAGATCAGGTACGACGGCAAGACCCTGAAGACCTCGCTGTTCTTCCTCGGTAACTCGCTGTACCAGCCGTCGGGGTTCGCCCCGGTCGACCGGGCGACGATCGAGGACGGACTGCTCGATGTGCGGATGCTGGAGACCGGTCGTCGGTTCTCACGGCTGCGTACCGTGGTGGCGCTGCTGAGCGGAAATCTGGGTCGCAGTCCCCTGTACCACGAGCTGCACCGCCCGGAGTTCCACTGCGAGATCCTCAGTGAGCCCACCGAGGTCGCCTACGACGGCGAGGTCGGGGACAAGGTCTCGGAGCTGGACTTCGTCGCGCACTACCGGGTGCTGTCGGTCTACCGGCCCTGAGGCTGACCGTACTCATTCGAACTGACACTTTCTCATTCATTCTGACGCCAGCGACCTGGGTGTTTACTCCGCCGCGGGTGGTTTTTACCACCGAGGTGTCTCAGGTGATCTGACATTTCCGTACCGATAGCTTTGTCCAGTTCTGCGCAGGGGCTACCTGGCTCTCTGCTTGCCATCGGACTCCGCAGCCGGATGGATGACCACCAGGTGGGTGACGCCGCCCTGGCTCACACAGTCTTCGGCCATCTGGAACACCTGTCGGTGGAAGTCCTCGTCGGATACTGCCGCGTTCACAGAGCTCAGCACCGGGATGTAGGAGAACGGGTCTGCTACGCGTGTGGGTGACATCTGATCTAGTTGCCCCTACTGGGCGGCCTGGAGAATTGATTCCCATGGCCAAGCGCTACCCCCGGGGATTCTGTGACGACGTTGTCCGCGGCGTCAGGGCATCGGTTATTCACCGTCCGTGTAAGGACTGGGCTCTCCAGCACATCTCCTGCGTCGTTCTGGTCGTCGCCGTCAAGGTTGATCAGGACGCGTGTGCGGTCGGTGATGTTGACGGGCAGTTGGCGAAGCGACATGTCCCTGACTCCTGATTCCTCGTGTATCGGCGAGGCTATCTCAGGATCAGTGAGAGAAGAGGGGGTAATCCGTACTGTCTCGTGTCACGTGCGAAAAATCTCGACATGACTGAGACGGGACAACAGGGGCGGGAGTCGGCTCTGGCTCTCTCGCTCTAAAATGTCATAATGTATATTATCGGCTAATCAGAGTGGGGTGCCGGGAGTGAGGTTCTGCGGTGACACCGACGATGTTGTGTCGCCGCTGTGCCGGCACCGTATCCCACTCGTGCCCTTGCCTGCCGCTCTGACTGGTGCGGACTGCTGTGCCATCTGGTTGTGGCCGCCGCCTTCGACCCGTGACGGATTGCCGGCCCCGGGCGTCACGGCCGGATGGCGCTGAACCGAACCGGACGGCACTGTCATCCTCGTTGTCGGACTGCGCTCAGCACCTTTGAAGCCCTGATCTCCCGTTCTTTGTCCGCCCTTCCGGTAGCCTCTAATTACGTCACAGTGACGTTTATGGTGGAGCATTCCTCTCCATGCGGCACCAGGATTTCAACCCCCGTCGACATCTTCTGACCGCCGCGTCATACTGGATGTCATGCACGTCACCTACACGACCGCGACCACCGTCAACGGATTCCTCGCCACCGAGGACGACTCGCTCGACTGGCTCTTCGCCGTCGGCGGCGAGACTCCCGAACTCGGCGCCCTGATGGACGCGACGACTGTTCTCGTCATGGGCTCGCACACCTACGAATGGCTGCTGTGCGACCAGGACCTCATCACGCAGCCTGAGGCATGGACCGCATCCTTCGGCACCCGACCTGTCATCGTCTTCACCTCACGGGAGCTGCCGGCACCGCAAGGTGCCGACGTCCGCTTCGTTGACGGTACCGTCGGCGACAACGCCGACATGCTGCAGGACGCCGCGGGCGACGGCACCGTCTGGGTGATGGGTGGCGGAGACCTGGCCGGTCAGTTCCTCGACGCCGGACTTCTCGACGAGATCACCCTCCATCTCAGCCCGGTTTTCCTCGCGAACGGAAAGTCACTGCTCCCGCGGGACCTGGCCTCGGATCAGCTCACTCTGGTCCGGGCCCGGCAGATCGGTCAGTTCATCGAGGCGACCTGGCGTATCAGTCATTCCTGAGCGCTTCTGCCAGACAGTGGCCGGTGCCCGACCGGGAACCGACCCGGACCAGCTCAGCCGGTGTGCCCTCGAAGACGACCTGACCGCCGTTGTCACCTGCGCCCGGACCGATGTCGATGACGTGGTCGGCATGCGCGATGACCTGCTGATTATGCTCGATAAGTACGAGTGATCCACCAGCGTCCACCAGCGCATCGAACAGGTCCAGTAGTCGACGGACATCCGCGGCGTGCAGTCCTGTCGTCGGCTCATCGAGGATCAGGCGTAGTGGTGCGTCCCCGCTGATACTGCCGAGATGTCGGGACAGGAGCAGCCGTTGACGTTCTCCGCCGGACAGTCCGTCGAGTGTCCGGCCGGCCGCCAGATACCCCAGGCCCACCCGGTCGACCCAGCGCAGTCGCGCCGCATCTGCCGGACCGAGCAGCTCGGCGACCTCGGAAGGACGCAGCGCCTCCACATCGGCTATCGTGTACCCACCCACAGTCACGGACAGGGCTTTCTGGTTGAACCCCGACCCTCTGCAAGCCTCACAGGGCGTCCTCGTGTCTTCCATGAAGGCCAGGTCAGTGGTGATTTCCCCGGTGCCACGGCACTCGGGACAACCGCCCTTCGCATTGCGGGAGAACCAGGACTGAGACAGATCGCCGGACGCCGCGAAGAGTGACCGGAGTCCGTCGGCCGCACCGGTAATCGTCAACAGTGAGGACCGGCGACCGCCGTGCAGTGGCTGCTGACCGACCACGGTGAATTCGGGATGCTGCGCGGCGAAATCAGTGGTCATCAGCGAGGATTTTCCGCTTCCGGCCACACCGGTGACCACGGTGAGGACGCCGGTCGGGACCGCCACTGTGAGGTCCCGGAGGTTATTGCTCCGGGCGTGCTCTACCGCAGCGGAACCGGTCGGTGTGCGGACCGAAGACTTGAGAACCGGAATATGAACACCGCTCCCAGAGGCGGGTGAACCAGTGAAAGTGACCTCGCCACCGGATTCCCCTGCTCCCGGCCCCATGCCGATGACGTGGTCGGCGGCAGCGATGACCGCCGGATTGTGGTCGACGACGAGAACAGTGTTCCTCCTGTCTCTCAGGCCGCTGAGTAGCGTGATGACACGCTGTACGTCGTTGGGGTGAAGGCCGGCGGCCGGCTCATCAAAGACATAGGTCACCTCGGTCAGGGGGCTTCCCAGGTGCCGCACCATTTTTAGCCGCTGCGCCTCACCGCCGGACAAGGTCGGCGACGACCGGTCGAGGTTCAGATAGCCCAGGCCGACCTCGGTGAGGGCGTCCACGCGGCGGGAGATGTCCACGAGCAGAGGTGCGGCGCTCTCCCCCAGTGACTCCGCCGCATCGGAGACCAGTCCGTGCAGGTCGGAGATGGACACTGCGGCCCAGTCGGCGATCGACCGGCCCGTTGATGTGACTGTCCCTTGCCTCCGCGTTGATCCTCGCGCCGGCACAGTCCGGGCAGGTCGAGTGACTCACCACGGCGTCGAGACCGGCACGCTCGGCAGCGGTGAGCCGGGACGGCGTCCTGCGCAGGTAGGAATCCCGAAGGCGGGGAATGATCCCGTCGAAGCGACCGTGGTCCGGATATCCCGGTAACGGCTCCTCCAGTCGGAGATCACGGGCATGCATCAGCACATTGCGGATCTCGTCCGGCAGCTGCGACCATGGCACGGACGGGTCACAGAGACCCGAGGTGACCAGACGTTTCCACCGGTAGGTCCCGGGCGCGAAGGTCGGGAACCGCACGGCACCGTCGTCCAGTGAAAGGTCCGGGTCGATCAACGCGTCCTCGTCGATGGCGGACAGCGTCCCCAACCCCTCGCAGGTCAGGCACATGCCGGTCGGATCATTCGGAGAGTACGCCGGGGAGAATCCCGCCGACGGCACTGCAAACCGGGAGAAGAGCATCCGCAGCGGGGTCGCGAGGTCCACGGCCGTGGCCACCGTAGAGCGGGCATTACCGGTGAACCGTCGCTGGTCGACCACGGTCGTGAATGTGAGCCCGTCGATCCGGTCGACGTCCGCCGGCGGGTACCGGGCCAGACGGGTGCGTACGAAGGACGGGTATCCGGCGGCCGTCGCCCGCTGTGCCTCCGCCGCGATCGTGTCAAAGACCAGTGAGGATTTCCCGGAACCGGAGACTCCGGTGACCACGGTCAGTGCGTGAGACGGGATCTCCACGTCGATGTCCCGCAGATTGTGGGTGCGGGCGCCGGTGACGGTGATGGACGCGGTGTTCTCGTCAATGTTCATACTGATCACGCTACGGTGGAATGCGGCAGTAACATGACCGCAAAGGGAGGAACACAGTGACGACGAGGATGGGAAGGCTTCTCCACCTGCTCGACCTCCTCGACGGCGGGACCACCTGGTCCGCAGCTCATCTTTCAGGGCTGCTGGACATCCCCGAACGGACGCTCCGACGTGACATCACCGAGCTCCGGAACCTCGGCTACCACATCGAAGGGGTCCCGGGGCGTGGCGGGCACTACGTGATGCCCCGGGGAAAGCGTCTTCCCCCACAGCCGTCCCGGTCGGAGTCGGCATCAGAACGGACTGTCGAGATCGACACCAGCGCTCCCGGCGTGGCGGACGGTCTCTTCATTCTGCTCGGCCACGCGGCTGCCGAGCACCGTGAGGTGACCTTCAACCACACCGGACGTCAGGCAAAGCTCCACCGGACGGTGCATCCCGCCCGTCTGGTCCACCTCGACGGGCGCTGGTACCTCTACGGGTGGGACCTGGACCGACGGGACTGGAGGACATTCCGGCTGGACCGCATAGGGGACGTGGCGTTCACCGGCAACCGGTTCACCCCGGCCCCTCTGCCCCGGAACGATGTCACCGAACTGCTCCGGGAGCAGTTCCGGAGTGGCTCAATCGTCGAGGTCGTCCTCGATCTGGCGACCGGCCCTGACAACGCAGCTGCAGTTCTCCACCGGGTCGACGGGACGTTGGAGGCCACCGACAGAGGTCGACGTACCCGCTACACGGCCCGCGTGGATTCCTTCGAGTGGCTGACAGTCGTTCTCGTGCTCACCGACATCGAATTCACGGTCATCCGACCACCGGAGTTCCGGCGGTTCGTGCAGCAGACCTCCGACAGACTTCACCGGGCCTGCTCGGTGCCTGGCTCAGAGCATGCTTGCGAGGATGACCTGGGCGATCGAGAAGTAGATGACCAGGCCCGTGGCGTCCACCAGCGTAGAGACCACCGGGGTGGAGAACACCGCCGGGTCCACGCCGATCTTCTTGGCCACCAGCGGCAGCACCCCGCCGACGATGCAGGCCCAGGCGCAGATGCAGATGATGGTCAGCGACATCACCGCGCCGATTCGCCACTCGTAGATCAGCGAGATGAACGGGAAGATCAGGGCACCGAGGAACACTCCCAGCAGCAGACCCACCCGCACCTCACGCCAGATCACCCGGCCGATGTCACGGGGCTGGACCTCATCGACGGCCAGGGCTCGCACCACTGAGGAGGCCGCCTGCGATCCGGCGTTGCCTCCGGTACCGGTGATCATCGGGACGAAGGTCGCCAGGACAACGACCGACGCGAGAGTGTCCTCGAAGAAGCTCATCACGTTGACGGTGAGGACCGCCGTGAGTATCAGCACCAGGAGCCACACGCCACGCTTCCGGGCCAGGTGGAACACCGTCGCCGTGAGATAGGGCTGCTCCAGCGGCTCGGAACCACCGGCACGGTAGGCGTCCTCGGTGGCCTCCTCCTCGAGGATCTCCATCGCGTCATCGACGGTGAGCATGCCGAGGAACCGGTTCTCGTCGTCGACGACGGGCAGTGCGAGCAGGTCGGCCTCCTGGACCAGACGGGCGGCCTTCTCCTGGTCGTCGGTGGCGTTGACCGCGTGGGTCTCCTTGTTCATCAGCTCCGCGATCGGCGTGTCTGCCGCAGAGGTGACGAGGGTCGACAGGTTGACCAGCCCGACGAGATGCCGGGTGTGGTCGGTCACGGCGAGCACGGCGATGTCCCGGTTACGCAGATCACGGCCACGGAGCTTCTGGAGCGCCTGTTCGCGCGTCGTGTCCGAGGCGATCACCGTGGGCACCGGCGTCATCACACGTCCGGCGGACCCCTCCGGATAACCGAGCAGCTGCGCGGTGACCTGGCGGCGGTCCTCCGGCAGCCCGGCCATCATCCGGGCGGCGACCTTCGCCGGCATCTCCCCGAGCAGCTGGGCACGGTCGTCATCGGGCAGATCGAGCAGCAGCTCGGCGGAACGCCCTTCCCGGAACTCGTCGAGGAGCTCCGCCTGGTGGGCGACGTCCAGATACTCGAACACCTGGGACGCACGGTCCTTGTCCAGAAGCCGGAACAGGACGGCCTGGTCGGTGGTCCCCAGGCGGGACATTTCTTCGGCGATCTCGACGGTGGTCAACTCGCCGAGTCCGGTCTGCAGGTCGACGATGTCCATCGCAGACCTACTCCCGGTACTTCTCGTCGTTGTAGAGCTTCCACAACTGCCATCCTGTGAAGCCGAGGAAGATCACGCAGAGGCCGATGCAGATCAACGGTACCACGCCGTCGAGGAAGAGCAGGACGACGATGAAGGCGAGCAGGGTCACCAGCCGGATCCAACGGGTGGTGACCATTACGGTGCGGTCCACAGGGTTCTCCTCGGGGTCAGGGCCTGTTGCCGGGCCTACATCTGGGCGAAGACCAGCAGCAGGTCGATGGTTCCCTCTGCTGCGATCTGGGAAGCGACGAACTGCGGTGACTGGAGACCGAAGTCCTCGCGGACAACAGGGAGTTTACCTTCCACGATGACATGCTCGCCGGTACGCAACACCGTGAGATCGGCGGTCACCATGTTGGTGTGACCATGCATCGTCAGATCACCGGTGAGAGTGACCGTGTCGACAGTCCCGTCGTCCGGCAGTCCGGACAGATCCACCGGCTCGGTGATCTCGAAGGTCGCCTCCGGGTAGTCATCGGTCTGCAGGATGTGGCGACGGACGTTGATGTCGCGCTTCTCGATGTCGGACCCGATGGACTCGACATCGACAGTGATGTCGCCCTCGGTCAGTGTCCCGTCGTTGACGACCAGGCCTCCGGTGACACCTTCACCTCGCCCGGAGGTGGACTTCCGCTGACCGGGCAGGACCTCGTCGAAGGTGTAACCGGCCTGGGTGCGGTTCTGCCCCTCACCGGAGACGATCCCCCAGTGACCGTCGACCCCCACTGAGGCGGGTTCCCCGGAGCCTTCGGCGATGGACGCCGTCTGGAGTCCGTTGCTGCTGAGCAGTTTGTACACCGGTGGTGCCACAAGCCCGACGGCCAGCGCGACCACGGCGACCACGAACAGCGTGATTAATCCCTTCCGCATGGGCTCCATGCTATCTGCCACCCCCTCGCGGAACTGCATCGGGACATAACCACCCCTTATGTGGCACCTGCGTCATCCACGCGTCCCCGGATCTTCTCTGCGGCTCTCGCCAGATCCACGAGCTCCCGGCACAGCGCGGCGATCTCCTCGGCGTCCTCCCCCGCCTCCACCGCCGCAGCGACGTCCTCGGCGCCGCACCGGAGTTCGAAGAGCCGGTCGGTGAGGTCCTCGGCGGCCGACCGCGGCAGGATCAGCGCGTCGGCCGGCACTGTCGTCCCGGCGAGGTCACGGCGCTGCTCATAGGCGCGCTGTCGGCAGGACTGACCGCAGTAGCGACGACGACGCCCACTACCGGTCTGCACGAGTTCCCGGCCGCACCAGGCACAGTGCTCTGCGCTCCCGGGGCGACGGTGTGAACTTTCGGGAATATGGGGTAACATTATGAGGTTGACAATACGCGAGAGACCGGAAGGATGATGCAGCGATGGCAGATCGCGTTCTCCGCGGAAGCAGGATGGGCGCCGTCTCCTATGAGACGGACCGTGACCATGACCTGGCCCCACGCAACATGGCGAAGTACCGGACGGAGTCCGGCGAGATCTTCGAGGTCCCGTTCGCCGATGACGCCGAACTCCCTAACGAGTGGATGTGCAAGAACGGCCAGCTGGGCAAGCTGGTGGAGGGCGAAGGCCAGGAGGCCAAGCCCGTAAAGCCACCACGTACCCACTGGGACATGCTGCGCGAGCGGCGGTCCATCGAGGAGCTCGATGTCCTCCTCGACGAGCGTATCGAACTGCTGCGTAAGCGGCGCCGCAACGCCATGAAACTGCTCAAGGAGCAGGAGGGGCAGTCCTAGGGTTCTCCCCCCGCGGCATCTGCGCCTCGCCTTCCGCGCACACAGGATCAGCCCCCGCACCCGGTACCGGGTGCGGGGGCTGATCTCTGCCCGGAGGAACCCGCTACCGGCGTCCCAGCTTCTTGTTCAGGGACGCCACCAGCCCCTTGGCCTGGCTCCAGCGGTGGGCAAGGCCCCACTTCGTGACGACCAGCAGGCTGTCCTTGACGAAACTGCCGTCCAGCTTGGACTCCCCGATGACCCGCTCGGTGAAGGTGATCGGCACCTCACGGATGACCGCTCCCGCCTGCACCGCGCGCCACGCCAGATCGACCTGGAAGATGTACCCGGCGTTCGACAGCTCGTCGAGGTTGAACTCCTCGATGAGGCTGCGACGGTAGGCACGGTAGCCGGCGGTCATGTCCGACAGACCGGCGCCGAGTGCCAGGGAGATGTAGAGGTTGCCACCCTTGGACAGCACCCACCGGAACCACGGCCAGTTCACGGTTCGGCCACCCTTGATGTAGCGCGAACCGATGACGAGGTCTGCGCCGGCGTCCACCTGCTCCAGCAGCAGGTGCAGCTGCTCGGGCGCATGGGAGCCGTCGGCGTCCATCTCGCAGATGACGTCGTAACCGGCGTCCAGACCCCACCGGAAACCGGCGATGTATGCGCCGCACAGTCCGCCCTTGCCGGCGCGGTGCAGGACGTTGATGTGACTGTCGGCGGCAGCCATCTCGTCGGCGAGCTCTCCGGTCCCGTCGGGGCTGTTGTCGTCGACGACGAGGATGTCCACCCGGTCCGGCTCGGCGTCCCGCACCCGACCGATGATCAGGGGCAGGTTCTCCTTCTCGTTGAAGGTCGGGATGATGACGAGGGTTCTGTCGCTGGGCTTGGACACTGGCTACCTCTTCGTACGCGTGCGGGCGGGTTGGTTTGAGCGGGTGGTGCGGGTCGTGATGTAGGCGGCTGCGACGGCGACGGCGCCCAGGGCGGCGAGGATCCACTCGACGACAGGACCGACACGTGCAGACAACGTCTCAGTATCCCGCACCGGAACATCGGCCTGCAACAGACCCTCCCGGAAGATCGTCGTGCGCTGATCGACGGTACCGTCGGGGTTGACGATCGCGGACACGCCCGAGGTCGCGGCGACGACGACGGCACGGTCGTACTCGATCGCCCGCATCCGGTTGATCGCCAGCTGCTGGAAGGTCATGTCGGTGGTGCCGAAGGTGGCGTTGTTCGTCGGGCTGGTGAAGATCGTCGCACCGTTGCGCACCGAGTCACGGTAGGCCTCGTCGAAGGAGACCTCGTAGCAGGTTGCGACGCCGAGGGTCTCCCCCGCGGCGTCCACCGTGTTGTTGCCGTCACCGGGTTTGAAGTCGCCGGCCATGTCGACGTAGGAGCTGACGTGGCGCAGCAGGTCCTTCAACGGCATGTACTCGCCGAAGGGCTGCAGGTACTTCTTGACGTGCTGCTGGCCGGGGCCGTCCTCCGGATCCCAGACGATGATCGCGTTGCGGGCGCCGACATCGTCTCGGGTCACCGCACCGACGAGGACCGGTGCGCCGAGCTGTGCGGCGACATCCTGGATCTTGTCGTAGGCCTCCTGGCTGCGGTACGGGTCGACGTCGGAGGCGTTCTCCGGCCAGACGACCAGGTCCGGTTGGGCACGTTCACCGGCGGCGACCTCGTCGGCGAGCTCCCGGGAGACCCGGACGTGGTTGTTGAGCACCGCCTCCCGTTGGGCGTTGAAGTCCAGACCCAGCCGGGGCACGTTGCCCTGGACAGCGGCGATATTGAGAGTCGGAGTGTCATCGCCGTCAGACCACACCGGGGAGACCACCGGGATGAGCAGGCCACCGATGACGGTCAGCGCGACCGGAACGGCCCCGCTGATCCACCGTCGGTGCACGAGCAGGCTCAGCGCATAGCCGGTGAGGACGACAGCGAAGGCGACGAGGGTGGGTCCGGCGATGCTGATCCACTGGGCCAGCGGGCCGCCGAGCTGCCCCCAGGCCAGCCGGACCCAGCCGAAGCCGCCGAAGGGCCAGTTGACGCGCACCCACTCCACGGCGACGTACCAGGCGGGGACGGCAACCAGCAGCATGGGGTGGCGTGGACACTTGCGCAGCAGGAAGGCCAGCCCCGCGCCGAAGGCAAGGCAGTACAGCGACTCGACGAGCGAGAGCCCCAGCCAGGCGATGGCGCCGACGTACTTGCCGACCCACGGCAGCAGGAACAGGTAGCAGGCCAGCCCCTGGATCCAGGTCAGCCACATGATCCACCGGACCGGCCGGTCCGTACCGGTCGGGATGTGGTCGACAGCCACGAAGAGGACGCCGAGCCCCAGCGGCGCGGCCCACCACAGCCCGGTCGGCTGGTAGGAGGCGAACTGGGCGATGCCGGCAGCGACTGCGGCCAGTGTCAGCAGGACAAAGCGGAGGACGGTGCGTCGGTCAGGTCTGGTCCACCGGGCGTTCCGGCTCACCGGTCGCTTCCCCGGGTTCCACCGGTGCGGTCACTGCCGGTCCCCGGGTCATCGTCGAACTCCGTGGACCGGTGGTCGATGATGTCTCCCCAGCCTCCGGTGGAGCCGGCGTCCTCCCCCGTCGCCTGGCCGGTACCACCCGGACGGAAGGACGCACCACCGACCGTGAAGCGCTCGCCCAGTGACATGACGCGCAGCCCCAGGGAGTTGCCCAGGCGGGACGCCAGCAGCGAGCGTACCGGCGGCAGCAGCAGGAACAGGCCGAAGACGAACGTGAGGATGCCGGGGGTGACCAGCAGGATTCCGGTGATCACCGAGACCGCGATGTCTGCGGTGAAGGTGTCGGTCGACTTCGAGGTCGACCGCTGGGACGGGATACGCGCCCGCATCCGACGGAAAGACCCACGTGCCAGGAGGAATCCGATGAACGGGGAGAAGATGAGGAGCGGGAACGCCCACCCGAAGCCGATCCACTGTCCGAGCAGGATGAAGAACACGACCTCGGCGACAAGGTAGATCAGGGGAAAGGCGCGCAGCATGCCTACCACTGTACCGGGGGGTACTAACGCCGGCGTGACCGGATACGATAGGAGAATTGATTCACAGACAATTATGACGAAAGGTCCACCAATGACCGGACTGCGCCGCCGCAGCCTCGCCCTGACTCTTGCCGCAGCCACCGCCTTCGGTGGCGCTGTGGCAGCCCCCGCCGTCGCCGAGACGACCTCCTCCACCGCCGACAGCTCTCTTCCGAGCTCCAGCACCGGCGACCTGCCGACCTCCTCCGCTGACGTCGAGGGTTCCGTCCAGGGCTCCCTCGACGACAACTGCGGCGGTATCAGCTCCGACAGCATTGTCTTCGGCGAGATCATCAAGTGCGGCGTCGCCGTGGTCGGTGGAGCCACCGTGCTCTTCTCGGTGCTCGCCCTGCTGCGTTCCGTGTTCTACGAGATCACCAGGTTCTGATCCGGGTCTGATCCGGGGCCCCGCACTACCGCGGCGCACGCCGCCAGAGGAACCGCGGCACCAGGCGCATCACCATCGCCAGCACGCTCAGAGACCGGGGCACCCACACATCGGGTGTCCCGGTTTTCAGTGCCTTGACCACCGCCTCGGCCACCACATCAGGGGTGACCGACAGCGGTGCCGGATCCATGCCCTCGGTCATCTTCCCGATGACGAAGCCCGGGCGGATGACCGTCAGCCGTACACCCGTGCCGCGCAGTGCGTCCTGCATGCCCTGGCAGAACCCGTCGAGGCCCGCCTTCGCCGAACCGTAGACGTAGTTGGGACGCCGCACCCGGGCCCCGGCGATCGACGAGAACGCCACCAGGTCGCCACGTCCCCGCGCCTTCATCCGCTCGGAAAGCTCCGTGAGCAGTACCGCCTGCGCGGTGAAGTCGGTGTGCAGGATGCGCGCCACTTCCCCACCGTCGCGCTCGGCGAGTTCCTGGTCACCGAGGACACCGAATGCGGCGATCGCGGTGTCGAGGGCTCCGCGGGACTCGATGTCGTCGATGACGGACGCCTGGGCGTCGACATCTCCGGCATCGAAGAAGACGGTTTCCACATCGTTCGCACCCGCGCCACGGCAGGCGTCCTCCAGGTCGGTCAGAGCCTCAGGACGCCGTGCGGCCAGCACGATGTCGTTGCCGGAGGCCAGGCGGGTGATGATCTCCCCACCGATCTCACTGGTCGCGCCGAACAGGACGATGCGGCTCATGCGTTGACTCCTCTGTCTTCTGCAGTGGCCCCGGTCGGGACCAGGTCATGGGTGGTCAGGTTGACTGGCTCGCAGCCGTCGGTCGTCATCACCACGATGTCCTCGATACGGGCTCCCCAGTCGTCCGGGATGTAGATTCCCGGCTCGATGGAGAACGCCATCCCCTCTACCAGCGGCAGGTCGTTGCCGGCGATGATGAACGGTTCCTCGTGACCCGACAAACCGATGCCGTGGCCGGTGCGGTGGGTGTAGAACCCGCTGTAGCTGGCGGCGTCGATGACGTCCCGGACGACCTTGTCCAGCTCATGGGCGGTGACACCAGGCTTCGCGGCGTTCAGCCCTGCCTGCTGTGCATCGTGGAGGACGCGGTATGCCTCGGTCTGGTCCGGACGGGCGGACTCCACCGGGCCGACGATGTAGGTGCGGGTGCAGTCGGAGTGGTAGCCCGTGTCCAGCGTTCCGCCGATGTCGATGACCACGATCTCCCCGTCCCCGATGACGCGGTCGGAGAAGTCGTGGTGCGGGTCGGCACCGTGCGGGCCTGAGCCGACGATGATGAAGTCCACGGTGACATGTTCGGCCAGAATGAGCTTCTCCAGGTCTTCGGCGACCTCCCGTTCGGTCCGTCCGGCGCGCAGCAGGCCGGGGACCTGTCGGTGCACCTCGTCGATGGCGGTGCCGGCGCGTCGCAGCTCGGCGATCTCGGCCTCATCCTTGACCATGAAGACGTCGCGCAGCACCGCGGTGGCGTTGACCGTGGTCAGACCCCGGGCCTGGAGGTTCAGCAGGTGATTGGCGGGCATCTCGCCGGACACCGCGACGGTCGCGGTTGCGG
This sequence comes from Corynebacterium sp. UD i78, assembly GCF_056280545.1. NCBI lineage: Bacteria > Bacillati > Actinomycetota > Actinomycetes > Mycobacteriales > Corynebacteriaceae > Corynebacterium > Corynebacterium sp. UD i78. The sequence continues at coordinate 973,336 of NZ_JBWCED010000001.1, forward strand.
CAGAGTCGGCGAGGTCACCGACGGCGAGGGCGAGGGCGTCGTCCCCGTCATTCCACGGCACGACCTCGACGCCGACGGCCCCGGCGACACCGGTGCGCAGCGCGGCGGCGTCCACCGCAGGGACGACGATGCGGCGGGTCGTCGGTGTGATGACGAGGGCGGAGAAACGCTCGTGGGTGTCGATGTCGCTGGCCAGCAGGAACCGCAGGTCTGCGCCGGGGGTGAGTACTGCGGCGTCGATGTGCTGCTCGGCAAGCAGTGCGGCGACGGCGTTGAGCCGGGCGGTGTAGGTCGTCAGAGGGAACGGGACAGTCATGGTCCCCCACTCTACGACCCCGCTACGACGTCGCGCCGAGCTCCACCACACCACGCCGGATCGCCGGCACCGCCTTGCGCGCCGCTGCCTTCACGGAGGCCGCGTAACCGGTGTGCTTGATCTGCTCCAGCAGGTCGATGACCCGGGTACACCAGCGCACGAAGTCACCCGGGGTGAGCTGTGCGCCGGCGGCCTCCGCCGCCCGCAGGCAGTAGTCCAGCGGGGCACCCGCGGTCCACTGGTGCAGGGCGGTGGCGAATCCGGTCTGCGGTTCACGGGTCAACGGCAGGCCGTGGCGTTCCTCGTCACTGACGAGCTCGCCATGGATGCGTCCCACAGCGGTCACCGCCGCAGCCAGCGCCTCGGTCGGGACTTCGGTGGTGTGGCGTCCGGTGGCCTCGCGACGGTTCTCGAAGACGACGGTCGAGACCGCCGCCGCGAGTTCCGCCGGATCCAGGTCGTCCCAGATCCCACGACGCAGGCACTGGGCGACCAGCAGATCCGACTCATGGTGGATCCGGGACAGCCGGTGCCCCTCAGCCGTGACCTGCAGGCCCTCGCGGTCGGCGGCGGTGACAGACCCGCTGTACTCCACGTAGTCGAGCTCGGCGAGCAGGTCGAGGATGTGGTCGAAGGTCGCCGAGAGGGTCTCGGAGTCCGGTGTGACGGCCTCCAGTTCACGGTCCAGGGTCCGGCGCGCGGCGACGACACGCTCGGCCGGGCGCACCAGATCCTCGCGGTTGCGCAGCGCATGCACCGGGTGAATGTGCACCTTGTCGCGCAGCACCGCGGCCTCCCGCGAGGAGCCGCCTCCGGCCTTCCTCTTCAGCTTCTTCGGCCGCTCGACGCGCTCACGGCGCAGGTTGGACGCCACCGCCCGGGCATTGCGCTTCGGCGAGCGTCCGGCGTTCTTGTGGAGCTTCATGTGCCCCAGCGGCACCGGCACATTGCCGAAGGACCCGGGTGCGACCGGGCCGCACCAGCCGTCCTCGACGACGATCCACGGCCGTGGGTGACGGTGGTCCGAATCAGAGCGCACCACCACCGCGATGTCCGGGTTGTTACCGGTCGGCAGGGCGATGATGTCGCCCACGCTCAGCGAGGACAGCAGGTTGGAGATCTCCTTCTCCCGCTGGTTGCCTGAATCACGCTTCGCCTTGCGCTCTGCCAGGTTCAGATCGCGGCGCAGTCCCGCGTACTCGATGACGTCGGTTGCGGTGAGTTTGGTGTGCCGGCTGCGCAGTTCAGCGGCCAGGTCCTTCTCCAGACCGGCGAGGTCCCGACGCCGCCGGGTGAGCTGCGTGGCCTGCTCCACCACGTGCGTGGCTGTCTGGTACTGGGCGAAGGAGCGGTCCAGGATCCGCTGGGCGTCCGTGTACCCCTTGGTGGCGATGAGGTTCACCGCCATGTTGTAACCGGGCCGGAAGATCGAGTCCAGCGGGTAGGTGCGGGTGCCGGCGAGATGCGCGACGGAGTGGGGTTCGACGCCCCTGCTCCACAGCACCACCGCATTGCCCTGCGTGTCGATGCCACGGCGTCCGGCACGGCCGGTGAGCTGCGTGTACTGACCCGGAGTCAGTTCGACGTGGGCCTCACCGTTGTACTTGACGAGCTTCTCCAGCACGACCGACCGGGCGGGCATGTTGATGCCCAGGGCCAGGGTCTCCGTGGCGAAGCAGACCTTGAGCAGCCCGCGGGTGAACAGGTCCTCCACGATGTGCCGGAAGGCCGGCAGCATGCCGGCGTGGTGGGCGGCGTAGCCGTTGGACAGCGCGCGGCGCCACTGGCGGAACCCGAGGACGCCGAGGTCGTCGGTGGGGATGTCCTGCACTCCCTCGTCGACGGTGCGCAGGATCTCGTCCCGGTCGGCGTCCGTGGTCAGTCGCACCCGGTCCACCAGGAGCTGACGGACCGCGCCGTCGCAGCCTGCCCGCGAGAAGATGAAGTAGATCGCCGGGAGCATCCCGGCCGCACCCATCCTGTGCACGACATCGGTGCGCTTCGGTCCGGTGCGTCGTCCGGTCTCCTCGGCCCGCGCCGCGGCGGCGACGACCGCGCGGTTGGCCTCCTCCGGGTGCTTCGGGTCGTTGAGCGGCAGGATCTGCTTGTCGACCATCATGAACTGGTCCAGCGGCACCGGCCGGTGGGTGGTGATGATGAGGTCGGTCTCACCACGCACGGTGGTGAGCCAGCCGCCGAACTCCTCGGCATTGCTCACCGTCGCCGACAGGCTGACCAGCACCACCGACGGATCGAGGTTGAGGATGACCTCCTCCCACACCGGCCCACGGGAGGGATCGGCGAGGAAGTGGACCTCGTCCATGACGACGTGGGTGAGGTTGTCCAACCGGTGGGAGCCGGCGTAGACCATGTTGCGCAGCACCTCGGTCGTCATGACGACGATCGGCGCGTTCCCGTTGATGCTGACGTCGCCGGTGAGCAGACCGACGTGATCCTCCCCGTGGCGGGCGACGAGGTCGTGGAACTTCTGGTTGCTCAGCGCCTTGACCGGGGTGGTGTAGAAGCATGCTCCTCCACGTTCCAGAGCCAGGTGGACGGCGAACTCGCCGACGACGGTCTTGCCGGAGCCGGTGGGGGCACACACGAGGACGCCGCGTCCGGCTTCCACCGCGCAGGCGGCCCGCACCTGGAAGTCGTCGAGCGGGAAGCCGTAGTCATCGGCGAAGTCGGTGACGGAGGCGGGAAGAGGGTCGGGCAGGGGCGCGCAACCGGACTCAGAGGATGTCATCGAGATCCCCGGAATCGTAGCTGCTGCCGTAGCCGGTGCCCTCGCCCGGCGCACGGCCGGAGTCGTCGCGGATACGCTCCCTGCTGCTGGCGTTCACCGGGCGGGACGGGGTGACCGGGGTCGGAGACTCCGGGCCACCGTCGGAACCCAGCGGAGAGGCGGGTCCGATGTGCGAGCCCTCCTCGTCATCGAGGTCGTCGGTGAAGAAGGCGTCCGGGGACAGCCCCGCCTTCTTCGCCCGGCGCTTGTCGTTGATCCGGGCGAACTGGGTGGCGATCTCCATCATCAGGCACAGGGAGAGCGCGAGGATGACCATCGAGACCGGGTCCTGGCCGGGGGTGATGAAAGCGGCGAAGACGAACAGGACCATGATGATGATCCGGCGCTTCTCCTTGAGCACCTGGTACGGCAGGATCCCGACGATGTTCAGCATCGCGGTGATCAGCGGGACCTCGAAACTCACCCCGAAGATGAACAGCAGTGCCAGGGCGAAGCTGAAGTACTCCGTACCGTTGAGTGCGGCAATCTGGGCATTGTCACCGATGGTGAGCAGGAACTCCAGTCCGAAGGAGAGGACGAAGTAGGCCAGCACGGCGCCGAACGCGAAGAGCAGAGTGGCGATGGAGGCGAAGCTGCGGGTCCAGCGCTTCTCGTTCTTCTTCAGTCCCGGGGTGATGAACCCCCAGATCTGGCCGAACCAGACCGGTGCGGAGAGCACCAGACCGACCATGAAACCGACCTTGAGGCGCAGCATGAACATCTCGAAGGGGCTGGTCGCCAGCAGTCGGCACTCACCGTCGCTTCCACCGAAGCGGGACTCCGGCGGCAGCTGGCAGTACGGCTCCTTGAGGATGTCGCCGAGACTCGGGGTCCCCAGGATCGACACGTCGTACCAGAGGTAGCCCAGGACGGTGCCGACCCCGATCGCCACCAGGGCGATGAGCAGGCGGCGACGCAGCTCCTTGAGGTGCTCGACGAGCGACATGTTCGCGCCCTCGGCGCGGACCCTGCGTCGTGAGGTACGCCGGGGCCGCGCGGCGCGCCCTCCGGCCTGTTCAGTGGTGGCCATTGTCGGGGTCTAGGACTCCCGGGACTGTGCGTCCTTGGCGGCGTCATCGGCCGCGGAGGACGGGTCAGCGATACGGCGGGCGGCCTCGGCCTCCGGAGAGTTGGCCGGGGCCTCGACGGCCGGCTGGTCGTCGTTCTTCATCTCCTTCATCTCCGACTTGAAGATGCGCATGGAGCGGCCCAGGGAACGTGCCATGTTGGGCAGGCGGGTGGCGCCGAAGAGGAGGACGAGGACCACGAGGATGATGAGGAGCTCAGGCCATCCGAGGTTACCCATGGGGTCAGTGCCTTTCATTGGGGAGTCCGGGACCCGACGGGGCCCGGAGGTGACAGGGGTCAGGTTACGCCAGTCGCCGGTACGCGGCCAATGCAGCGGCGGACCGCTGCCCCACCCGTTCCGCGAGTGTGTCCGGGACCACTGCCGTGATCTCCGGGGCGTAGGCGAGGATGAACCGTTCCAGCCAGGCGCCGGTGTCCGGGATCTCCACCCGGGTGCCGTCGATGTGCCACACCGGCAGGTACTCCAGCATCCACATCGCCTCCTCGGTGAGCTCCAGTTCCGCCCACTGCTCGGCTGTCCGGAACCCGAACGGGTCCTCGGCGTCGATCTCCCGGGGCAGCGCCGCGGGAGCGGGCCGGTCCAGGATCTCCACGGTGTCCATCCGGGTCACCGCGAAGCACCGCTGGTCCGCGGCCGTCTGGTCGGGGTCGGTGCGGCCCCACAGGTAACCGACACCGTCAAGGACGCTGGCCTGATCGGGGATGAGCTCTCGGGTGGTGAGACTGTCGGAGGAGACCGACAGGTAGCTGAACCGCACCCACCGACGTGCGGCTACCGCCCGGCGCAGCTGCGCGAGCACACCCGCTCCCGGGCCGGCCGGACGCACAGGGGCGACGTCCCCGGAATCTGCACCGGAATCTTCACCGGTCTCCACCAGTGCCCGCAGCCTGGTCGCCGCGGTGTCCGCATCATCCTGTTCCCCGTCGGTGAGGATGCTGGCCAGCTTCTCCAGGTTCAGCTGCAGGGTGTCGGCCTCTGCGTCCGTGAGCGCCAGGGGTCTGTCCAGCCCGAAGGTGTCGTTGAGTGTGACGCGTGCCCCGGTCACCGTGAGATCGACCAGCGAGCCCGGCAGCAGCCCGGGCAGTCCGCTCTCCTGGACCCGGGTCAGCTCCTCGGTGAGCTGCGGCACGGAGACACCGAAACGGTCCGCCGTGGTCATCAGGGAGGCGTCCGGGTGGGCACGCAGCCACGCCAGCACCGAGAGAACGCGGCGCAGCTGGATCAGGGTGCTCTTCCGGGACCCTTTCCGTGGTACGGCGCGGGTGGTCATCGGGCTCCTCCCAGGAGATCGTGGGCGCGTTCCAGACGGGCGACGATGTCGTCGACGAGGTCCGGCGGATCGAGGACGACGGCGTCCGGTGCGTAGGCGGCGGCGGTGCGTGCCAGCCAGGTCCGGTCGACCGGGCCGACGGTGAGCAGTTCGCCCTCGCCGTGGGCCACGGGGTCACCGTGGGCGTGGGCACGCAGTTCCAGTGCCCCCTCACTGCGGAAGAGGACACGGGCGGTGACCAGGGTGGACGCCGCCTCAAGTCCTTCCGTGACCAGGGCACGGACCGGCCTGTCCGGTACCGGCCAGGCACAGAACTCCTCGACGATCTCCAGATCGGCGATACGGGAGAGCCGGAAGGTGCGCTGGGCACCCCGGTCGACGTCGAAGCCGGTGAGGAACAGCCGGCCGTCGACGGCGGCGACACCCCAGGGTTCCAGGGTGCGCTCCTGTGCGTCGGCGGTCAGCCGGGGCCAGTAGTGGAACCGCAGCCGCAGCCGGTGGTCGAGGGCGTGGCGCAGCCGACGGACATCCGTGTCGGTGAGGTCGGTGGAGTCCGGGACCGCACCGACGACCGGGGCGACGCCGTGACCGGCGTCCAGCGGACTGGCCGGGGTCAGTTTGACCACCGCAGCCTGTACCGCCTCCGCCAGGTTGTCTTCCATCGCCCAGCGCCCGGCCGCGGCGACCGCATCCCACTGCCCCGGGGTGAACTGCACGGTGGGCAGGTAGGAGGAGGCGGTGTCGAGTCGGTAGAGCTTCTCGATCTGCCCGTCATCGTCAGGCGTGCTCTTCTCCTCCAGCCGCACACCCAGGTCGGCGAGCAGGGCCCGGTCACGTTCCAGCTGCTTACGGACCGTGTCCGGTGCCCCGGAGTAGCCGTCGACTTTGGCACCGATCCACGCTGTCGACCGGAACTTCGGCTCGTCCGACAGGGTGATCAGCAGGTTGAGGATCCGGGAGGCCGCGTCCTCCCAGTAGACCTTGACCGGTCGGTTGCGGGAACTCACGCCGGCGCCTCGGCGAGCAGGTCGGTGAGGTCGGCCAGGGCGGCGTCGATCTCGGGTGACCCGGTGCAGAACGGGTCCGGGAGCAGCAGCTCTCCCCCGCCCTCGCCGTTGACCTTCAGGCGGGTCCAGTCGACCGTCGTCTGCCGGGTGGACTCCTCGGCGGCGTGGAGGAACTTTCCGCGGACCGCGGCACGGGTCGTCGCCGGCGCCTGCTCGGTGGCGGCGAGGATCTCCGCCGGGTCGATGAGCGTCTTCGCCCGACCACGGCGTACCAGCAGGTGGAACAGGCCGCGGTCCGGATTGATGTCGTGGTAGGTCAGGTCGATCTGAGCGAGACGTGGATCGGTGATCCCCAGGTTGCCGCGCTCGGCGACCGCGTCGATGAGCGACTTCTTGATCACCCAGTCGATCTCGGTGTCCACCGGGGAGAAGTCACCGGTGCCGAAGCAGTCGAGGACGCGTCCCCACAGGTCGACGACGTCGGCGAGCTGCGAGTTCGGTGTGCCGGTGCCGTCCTCCCCGCGCTGGTTGAGCCAGTCGACGGCGGCGGCGTGGAAGGCCTGCTGGATCGCCAGTGCCGTGACAGTGCCGCCGTTGCGCAGGTCCAGCGGGGTGGAGCCGCTGAAGTCGCGGGAGATCTCCCGGATCGACCGGATCTCGTTGGACAGCTCGAAGTCCGGCAGCTCCACCCCCGCCTCGATCATTTCGAGGACCAGGAGGGCGGAGCCGACCTTCAGCGCCGTGGTGGTCTCGGACATGTTCGAGTCACCTACGATGACGTGCAGCCGGCGGTACCGGGCCGAGTCCGCATGGGGCTCGTCACGGGTGTTGATGATCGGCCGGGACCGGGTCGTCGCCGAGGAGACCCCTTCCCAGACATGGTCGGAGCGCTGCGAGAGGCAGAACCCCGGTCCGAAGTTCTCGTTGGGGGCACCGGGGGACGGCACACTGATCTTCCCCGCGCCGCAGATCAGCTGGCGGGTGACGAGGAAGGGCAGCAGCTGGGCGGATAGTGCCTTCAGTGGAACATCCCGGCTGACCAGGAAGTTCTCGTGGCAGCCGTAGGAGTTGCCGAGGGAGTCGGTGTTGTTCTTCAGCAGGTAGACCTTGCCGCCGATACCGCGCTCGGCGAGCGTCCGCTCACACTGCTCGGCGAGCCGGTGGAAGATGACCTCCCCGGAACGGTCGTAGGCGACGAGCTGGTGCAGCGAGTCACACTCGGCGGTGGCGTACTCGGGGTGCGCGCCGACATCGAGGTAGACCCGCGAACCGTTGCGCCAGTAGATGTTCGAACTGCGGTACCGGTCGACCACCGGGGCGAACAGGTAACGGGCCACCTCGTCCGGGCCGAGCCTGCGGTGCGAGTCCAGGACACTGGTGATGCCGAACTCGGTCTCCAGACCGGTGATCCGGCGCGTGTGGACGGTGCTCACTCTCCGCCCTTCTGCACATAGGACTTCACGAACTCCTCGGCGTTCGACTCGAGCAGCCCGTCGATCTCGTCGAGCAGGTCGTCGGTACCGCTGACCTTGAGCTGCTCCTGCCCGGAGGCGGTGACGTCATCGGGCGTCGTGCCCTCGTCGCGTCCTCGTCCACCGTGGATCTGGCCCTGTCCGCCGCTGGTCATCTGTGAAACATCTCCCGGTTGTTCTGGTTAGTGTGTGTCAACGTTCTTCAGGCTAGCAGTCGGCCGCTCAATCGAGGCCGAGGACACTCTCCGGCATGATCTCCGTGAGCACGGCGATGAGGCCGGCGGCGTCGGTGACAGTCGCCAGGGCGTCCTCCAGCTCCGCCGCAGTGGCGCGGGAGGGGTCCGACAGCAGGACGCGGGTCGCGGACGAGCCGGCGCAGGGGACGTCGAGGATCAGCGAGTCCCAGTTCGCGGCGAGAAGCTGGTCCGGGAACCGGCGGGCGACTTCTCCACGCAGCCAGGCACGGGTGGTGGTCGGCGGTGTGGTCACCGCGGCGCGGACCTCCTCGGGCGGAACCAGGGTACGGATCCGACCCTTGCGTACCAGCGCGTTGTAGAGGCCCTTCGCCGGGTCGATGTCGTGGTACTGGATGTCGACCATCGCCAGGCGAGGATCGGTCCACTCCAGGCCGCGGGCCCGGTAGGCGTTGAGCAGCGACAGCTTCGCCGTCCAGTCCAGACGGTCCGAGGTGGTCATCGGGTCCCCGGCAAGATCGTCGAGGATGTCGCCCCACACGTCGAGGACCAGCTGGTCGTGCCCGACGAGGCTGTCGGCCAGCGCTTCGGTGACCCGGTTCCGGATCTCCTGCTGGATCTGCACCGCGGTCATCTCCCGGTTGCCGTAGAGCCGCACCGGGTGGGTGCACTCCAGGTCACGGGAAATCTCGCGGACCGCCGCCACCGGTTCGTAGAGGGCGATGTCGGAGAAGTCGACCCCGGCGCCGACGGCGTCGAGCACCAGGGCGGTGGTTCCGATCTTGAGGAAAGTCGCGAACTCCGAGAGGTTGGCGTCCCCGATGATGACGTGCATCCGTGCCCAGTCCGAGCCGGAGTGCGGCTCATCGCGGGTGTTGATGATGCCGCGGTTCAGCGTGGTCTCCAGGGAGACGGTCGTCTCGATGTAGTCGGCACGCTGGCTGATCTGGAAGCCCGGATTCTGCCCGGACTCCCCCAGCCCGACGCGTCCGGCACCGGTGTAGACCTGCCGGGTGACGAAGTGCGGGATGAGGGCGGCCTGGACCGCCTCGGCGTCGTAGCTGCGCGGGTAGAGGTAGTTCTCGTGGGCGCCGTAGGACGCGCCCTTGCCGTCGACGTTGTTCTTGTGGATCTGCAGGCGGGGCTGGTCCTCGACCTGCCCGGAGGCTACCGCGGCCTCATGCATCATCAGTTCGCCGGCCTTGTCCCAGATCACCGCGTCCCAGGCGTCCGTCGTCTCCGGCGAGGAGTACTCGGGGTGGGCGTGGTCGACGTAGAACCGGGCCCCGGAGGTGGTGACCACGTTGGCGTTACCCAGGGCGTTCGGGTCGATCACCGGGGCGGTGCGGTAACGGCGCAGGTCGAAACCACGCACGTCACGCAGCGGGGACTCCTGTGCGTAGTCCCACCGGGTCCGTCGGTTCACCCCGGCACCGGAGGACGCTGCATAGGCGATCACGGCCTGGGTGGAGGTGTCGATCGGGCTGGCGGTGGGTTCGTCGGGGGCGATGATCCCGAACTCGGTCTCGGTCCCGATGATGCGCTTCGGGGTCATACGGTGACCTCCTGCCGGTGGACGGTGATGTCGACCACACGACGGGAACTGTGGCCGGAGATCCTGGCCCACTCCGCCGGGTTGGTGGTGTCCGGCAGATCGTCATTGTCGTGGCACTCCTGGGCGACCGCCAGGTCGATGTGCTCGGCGGAGATGCCGGACCCGGTGCCGCGCAGGGCGTCCTTGATGGCGAACTTCTTCGCCCGGTCGACGATATTTGCCAGCATCGCGCCCGAGGCGAAGTCACCGTAGAACAGGTCGCGGGCGGAGCCGTCGGAGAAGTGCAGGGTGAGAAACGGCCGGGCGTGGGAGAACAGGCCGTTGACGACCCGTTCCCGCAGTTCGGCGGCAGTGGTCCCGGATGCCAGGGGCAACGCGTCGGTGAGGTACTTACCGAGGATGTCCAGGGACGCTTCCCGGTCAGGCCGCTGCACCCGGATCTTCACGTCGAGGCGGCCGGGACGCAGGATCGCCGGGTCGATGAGCTCCTCACGGTTGGATGCACCGATGACGATGACATTGCGCAGCCCCTCCACACCGTCGATCTCGGCGAGCAGCTGCGGTACGACCGTGGACTCCACGTCCGAGGAGACACCGGTACCACGGGTGCGGAAGATGGCCTCCATCTCGTCGAAGAAGATGATCACCGGGGCGCCGGCGGAGGCGATCTTGCGGGCCCGCTCGAAGATCAGGCGGATCTGTCGTTCGGTCTCACCGACGAACTTGTTGAGCAGCTCCGGGCCCTTGATGTTGAGGAAGTAGGAGTGCGATCCACCGGTACCGCCGTCGGCCGATCCCTCGCCGGCGGCGTCCATCCGACGCGCCAGGGACGACGCCACGGCTTTGGCGATCAGCGTCTTACCGCAGCCGGGAGGGCCGTAGAGCAGCACTCCCTTCGGCGGCAGCAGGCCGTAGTCCCGGTAGAGCTCCGGGTGCAGGAACGGCAGCTCCACCGCATCGTGCAGCTGCTCGATCTGGCTGGTCAGTCCGCCGATGTCGGAGTAGTCGACGTCCGGCACCTCCTCGAGCACCAGGTTCTCCACCTCGGCACGGGTGATGACCTCGAAGGCGTACCCGGCGCGACGGTCGACGACGACCGAGTCGCCGGGGCCGACCTGCTTCGCCTCGATTTCGGAGGTCAGGGCACCCGCGCATTTCATGAGGGACTCCTCGCCGAGTTTGTCGGCGACGACGATGCGGGACGCGTCGATGACCTCGACGACGGAGGCGAGGTCACCGGCGTCGGTGGTGCCGCACACCTCGACGACCTGGGAGCCCTCCCCCAGACGCACCAGGGCGCCGGGGGTCAGGTCGATGCGGTCGACATTGGGGCTGACCATCAGACGCATCCGGCGGCCGGCGGTGTGGACCTCGGCGGTGAAGGCGTCCGGGCCGGTCTCCAGGAGGGTGCCGTAGGTGCTGGGCGGCTCCGCCAGGGCGTCCAGTCGGCCGTTGAGCTCGTCGAGCTTGTCACGGCTGGCCTTGAGGAGCTCGGTGAGCTTGGCGTTGCGGGTTCCGAGGGTCCGGTTGGCCAGCTGGAGCTGGCGGTAGGACTCGGGACCAGAGTCCACGGGAGAGGTGGGGCCGCCGGTGCCTGCGGGGCGGGCGTCTGCTGTGGTGTGGTTAGCCGGGCCGTTGGTCATGGCCACAGTCTACAAGGGAGGTAACCCTGTGTTGGCCGCTACCGGTCAACAGGGTGTTACTTCCGTGCCCGGCGCTGCGGACGCGGGGCGACGGTGCCGTCTGCGAGGCGTCGGGCCCAGACGAGGAAGGCGGTGTGGGCGTTCATCCGGTGCTCCGGGCGGGTGGCCAGGCCCTCGACCTTCCACTCGCGGACCAGGGACTCCCACGCCTTCGGCTCGGTGAAGCACCTGAGCTCGCGGATGCCCTCCATGACCTTCATCAGCTGCGGCACGGTGGCCACGTAGGTCATGAAGACGCCGCCGGGGATCAGCAGGTCGCGGACGGTCTCGAGGCACTCCCAGGGGGCGAGCATGTCGAGGATGACGCGGTCGACGGGACCGTCGGTGTCCGCCACGGTGACGTCCTTGAGATCACCGAGGCGCAGGTCCCAGTTCTCCGGGTGGCCACCCATGTACTCGGTGACGTTGTCCTCGGCGTAGTCGAGGTGGTCCTCGCGGATCTCGTAGGAGATGAGCTTGCCGTGGTCACCGATGGCGCGCAGCAGGGTCATCGACAGGGCACCGGAGCCGGCACCGGCCTCCAGGACCTTGGCGCCGGGGAAGATGTCGCCCTCGACGAGGATCTGGGCGGCGTCCTTGGGGTAGATGACCGCGGCACCGCGCGGCATGGAGAGCACGTGGTCGACGAGGAGGTGCCGGAAGCACAGGTACTCGCCGCCGACGTGGGACATCACGACGGTTCCCTCGTCCTTGCCGATGATGTCGTCGTGCCTGATCTGCCCCTTGTGGGTGAAGTAGCTCTCCCCTGTCTCCAGGGTGATGGTGTAGTGCCTGCGCTTGGCGTCGGTGAGCTGGACCCGGTCGCCGGGCTGGAACGGACCGGAGTAGGCCACGGGGTTCCCCTTAACTGTCGAAGTCGTGAACCTGGCCAGTCTAGAGCAGCCGGGGTCTTATCCCTCTCATTCCCCTACCCACCGGCGCAGTTCCGCCGCACCCCGTTCCAGTCCGCCCGGCCGGACAGGGACGGCAGATTCGGGTTGCGACGGGACGCCGTGGACCAGGCTCACCGCTGTCACCGGGACCAGCCGTGATTTCCCGGGTGTATATCCGTCACTCCCCCAGCTGCTGCGCCACGCCACAGACTCCGGCGCGGCAGATCTGGACCACCGGACCGTCCCCGTCAGGCAGCGTCCCGATGATCCCGGCCCCGTCCTCGACGCGCAGGATCAGCGCGGAGGTGCCCAGGTCCGCACGGAGGGAGACGAGCTGCTCAGTGGACGCTCCCCTCGTCACCGCGGTCACCGGCCCGGCGAGATGCGCCTCCAGGGAGCACAACCAGCCACCGGCACCCGCGAGATGACGTTCCACGGTCTCGGCATGGGCGTCGAGGATACGACGGGCCTCGACGAGCCAGCGGTTCCCCAACTCGTGGAGATCCGGATCCGCGGCAGACTGCGCCAGGCGTCCTGCGTAGGTCAGGGCCTCGGCGAACACCCCGACTGCCGCCGGTGTCGCCCCGTCATAGGGCTCGCGGGGACGCACCCCGGTGCCCGCCACGGCCTCGGCGTCGTCGTACCAGGTCCCGCGATCGCGGGAGAAGACGAGCTGGGTGTAGCTGACCAGCTCACTGACCTCGCTGACGAGGTCCTCGCCGTGTTCCCAGGCACGCACCGTGGCCAGCAGCAGCCAGGCGCAGTCCTCGAGCGTGCCCGGGGCACCGGGACAGCGGGTGACGTCGAGGACAGTGCCCTCGTCATTGGTGAGTACCGCCTGCTCCCGGAGCGCGGCCGTGGCACGCGGCCCCTCCGGATCCCCGGCTTCCGTCAGTGCGAGCGGCTGCCATGGCGTTCCAGGCGGTGATGACCTTGTCGTCGATGCCCGGCTGAGTACGCTGCGCCCTCGCTGCCAGCAGGGCCTGACGGACCTGATCGTCCGGGGCGTCTCCTCTCAGGGTGAGCACGGACCGGCCGTCGAGCTGGCCCGCGGGGGACACTCCATAGGCGGTGGAGACGGAATCGGCGTCCTGTCCGACAACCGCGGCGATCTCCGACGGTGTCCAGGTGTAGGTCAGCCCCTCCACGCCGTCGGCGTCGGCGTCCAGACTGCTGACGAAGAGAGCGCCGGTTCCGGTCCGCATGTCCGCGGTCAGGAATGCACAGGTCAGCTCTGCCGCACGCCGGACCAGCTCATCCTCGGGACGGTGCGCCAGGTACGCCGACATTGCGCGCACCAGCAGCGCATTGTCGTAGAGGGTCTTCTCGAAGTGCGGGACGGTCCACGTGGCGTCCACACAGTAGCGGTGGAACCCGCCGCCGAGCTGGTCGAACAGGCCACCGCGGACCATGTCGTGGAGGGTCGATTCCACCCGGTCGAGGGCAGCGTCCTTCACCGGGGTGTTCTGCGCGCCCTCCTGCTCGGCGTAGCGCACCAGTCCCAGCAGCGCGGCCGACGGCGGGAACGTCGGTGCACCCTCGACCACTCCGGCACCGGCGGCGACGATCCGTGCCGGGAGTGCCTCGGTGTCCTCGTCGGCGTGCCAGGACGCCGACCCTCCCTCCTCTGACGCCGCTGCCAGGGTGTGGGTGAGCTTGCCGGCCACGGCGTCCACCTGCGCCCGGTCCTCCCTCCAGGTGCGCACGAGTGCCGCGAGCAACTGCGTGAGCTGGTCGGGCCGGAAGTAGGTGCCGGCGAAGAACGGCCGGCCGTCGGCGTCGGTGACCACCGTCATCGGCCAACCACCCTGCCCGGTGAGGGCCTGGGTGGCCTGCATGTAGACGGCGTCGACGCCCGGATGCTGCTCCCGGTCGACCTTCACCGTCACGAAACCGGCGTTGATCTGTGCGGCGATGTCCGGATCGGAGAAACTCTCCCGCGCCATGACATGGCACCAGTGGCAGGTGGCGTAACCGATCGACAGGAAGACAGGGACATCCCGGCGGCGAGCCTCAGCGAACGCCTCCGGACCCCACGGCCACCAGTCGACAGGGTTGTCGGCGTGCTGGCGCAGGTACGGGGAGGTTGAGTCAGCGAGTCTGTTCGGAGTGGTGGACATGCCCCCACGGTAGCGTGGACGCGTGCACACCTACCGACGTGGTGAACAGCTGCTCGCTGTCGCCCTCACCGTTCTCGCAGGGTTCGTCGACTCCGTCGGCTTCCTCTACCTCGGTGGCGTCTTCCTGTCCTTCATGTCCGGAAACACCACCCGCTTCGCCACCGCCGCGGTCGAGGGCGACGGAAGCCTCGCCGTTCTCGCAGGCAGCTGCCTCGGACTGTTCCTCGGCGGCGTGATCCTCGGTGCGCTGGTCCACCGACTCGCGCGGAACCGGTGGGAGCTGACCCGGGGGCGGGAGGCGGTGATGGTCACCGTCACCCTCCTCTTCGGCCTTTCCGCACTGCTTGTCGCCCTCGACGCCGAGCGTGCGGCCATGCTGGTGCTCTCCGTCGGCATCGGTGCCCTCAACAGCGTCTTCGAACGCGACGGGGAGGTTGCGGTCCCGCTGACCTACATGACCGGCACACTGGTGAAGATGGGCCAGCGACTGGTGGACGCCTTCTTCGGCGGCGAGCATATCCGCTGGATCTCCCATCTGCTGCTGTGGCTGGGCCTGGCGGTCGGTGCGGTGGGCGGTGCCGTGGTTTTCGAGACCCTGGGCATCTCCACGGTCTACGTCATCGCCGGCTACATGCTGCTGCTCACGGTGGTCAGTCAGGTGGTGCGCGAGGGGCGTCGACGCGCCGGGCTGCCGCTGTAAAAGCCTGTTCAGCCGCGGACTACAGTCAGGTGTATGAGCACTGTTGACACTGTTGACGCCGACCTCGATGCTGAGCTGGGTTCCCTCCTCACCGGGTCTCTGATCACGGACCCTGACATCCTCGCCACCTTCTCCCGCGACGAGTCCCTCTACTCCCCGGACGGGACGCCGCTCGCCCTGGTCCGGGCGCATTCGGTCGACGATGTGGTCGCCACGATGCGTGTCGCCTACGCCCACGGTATCCCGGTGGTGCCCCAGGGCGCACGCTCGGGTATCTCGGGCGGGGCGAATGCGGTGGACGGCTGCATTCTCCTGTCGGTCAAGTCCATGGACCGGATTCTTGCGGTGGACGAGGAGAACAAGACGGTCACCGTCGAACCCGGGATCATCAACCTGGACCTGAAGAATGCGCTGCGCCCCTACGGGCTGGCCTACCCGCCGGACCCCGGTTCGGTGGCGATGTGTTCGATCGGCGGGAACATCGCGACCAATGCCGGTGGCATGTGCTGCGTGAAGTACGGCGTGACCCGTGAGTACGTCCGCGAACTGAAGGTCGTGCTCGCCGACGGGACGCTGACCCGGCTCGGGCACCGCACCGTCAAGGGTGTCGCCGGGCTCGACCTGGCAGGGCTGTTCACCGGCTCTGAAGGCACCCTCGGCGTCATCGTCGAAGCCACCCTCAAGCTCGTTCCACTGGGCCCGGATCCGCTCTCTGCCCTCGCGACCTTCTCCACAGTCAGGGCTGCAGTGCAGACCGTGGCGGCGTACATGGCCACGGGTGCGACCCCTTCCCTGCTGGAGATGATGGATGCGAAGACCATCGGCATGATCAACGCCCTCGGGGACTTCGGTCTCGACGAGTCGGTCGGTGCAGTGCTCATCATGCAGTCGGACTCCACCACCGCTGCTGCGGATACCGAGGCCTTTGCCACAGTGGCGACCGACAACGGTGCCCACGACGTCGCCTTCGCCGACAATGCCCGGGACTCCGAGATGCTTGTCGCCGCCCGCCGGTCCGCCCAGCCGGCCTGGGAGCACTACGCCCGGGCGCACGGTGGCGGACAGCTGCTCGACGACGTCTGCATCCCGCGCTCGGCCATGGCGGAGTTCTGCGACCGGGTGGACGCCATCAGCGCGTCCACCGGTGCGATGGTCGCCGTGATCGCCCACGCCGGCGACGGCAACATGCACCCGTCGGTCTTCTTCGACACCGCCGACGAGGCCTCTGTCGCCCGTGCCAGGGACGCCTTCGACCAGATCATGGCGCTGGGACTCGAACTCGGCGGCACGATCACCGGTGAACACGGTGTGGGTAACCTGAAGTCGGAATGGCTGGCCAGGGAACTCGACGAGGGCAACCGTCGCCTGCACCGTTCAATCAAGGACGCCGTGGACCCCACCGGCATCCTCAATCCCGGAAAGATGCTGGAGCACCTGTGACCGACGCCGCTGCCATGCTTGACACCCTCGCCGCACAACTCACCGGTTCGCTGACCACCGACCCGGATGTCCTGGCCACCCACTCTCTCGACGAGTCCGAGCACCGGCCCGACGGAGCCGCCCTCGCCCTGGTCCGGGCGTCCTGCGTCGACGACGTGGTCGCCACGATGAGCTTCGCCTACGCCCACGGCATCCCCGTGATCCCGCAGGGCGCGCGCTCCGGACTGTCCGGTGGTGCCTGCGCCGTCGACGGGTGCATCCTGCTGTCTGTCAGGGCCATGGACCGGATCATCTCCGTGGACGAGGAGAACAAGACCGTCACCGTCGAACCCGGCATCATCAATCTGGACCTGAAGAACGCGCTGCGGCCTTACGGGCTGGCCTATCCTCCGGACCCCGGTTCGGTGGCGATGTGCTCGATCGGCGGGAACATCGCCACGAACGCCGGCGGTATGTGCTGTGTGAAGTACGGCGTGACCCGCGAGTACGTCCGTGAGATCACCGTCGTCCTCGCCGACGGGACCGTTACCCGGCTCGGCCACCGGACCGTGAAGGGGGTGGCCGGCCTGGACCTCACCGCCCTGTTCACCGGCTCAGAGGGCACCCTCGGCGTCATCGTCGAGGCCACACTCAAGCTCGTGCCGCTGGGCACAGACCCGCTGAGTGCCCTGGCGACCTTCCCCGACGTGCGTACCGCCACCGAAGCCGTTGCCGCCTACACGGCCACCGGGGCCACTCCGTCGATGCTGGAGATGATGGACGGCATTTCCATCGGCTTCATCAACGCCATCGGCGACTTCGGCATGGACGACTCGGTCGGAGCAGTCCTCATCATGCAGTCCGACTCGACCACTGCAGCGGAGGACACCGAGGCCTTCGCCGCGATCTCCCGGGACCACGGAGCCGTCGACGTCGCTTTCGCCGACAATGCCCTGGACTCCGAGATGCTTGTCGCCGCCCGCCGCTCCGTCCAGCCCGGCAATGAGCACTACGCCCGCGCCCACGGCGGTGGGCAGCTCATCGACGATGTCTGCGTCCCCCGCTCCCACCTCGCCGAGTTCTGTTCCGGGGTCGAGGCGATCCGCGAGGAGACCGGGACGATGATCGCGCTGGTCGCCCACGCCGGCGACGGCAACGTCCATCCCTCCGTCTTCTATGACCAGCAGGACGCCGCCTCCCGGGCAGCGGCTACCGGGGCCTTCGACCGGATCATGGCACTGGGGCTGGCCCTGGGCGGCACGATCACCGGTGAGCACGGGGTCGGCGTCCTCAAGGCGGAGTGGCTGGCCAGGGAACTCGACGAGGGCAACCGCCACCTGCACCGCGTCATCAAGGATGCGGTGGACCCCACCGGCATCCTGAGCCCCGGTAAAATGCTGCACTATGTCTGACCTCGCCACTCTCGCCGACCAGCTGACCGGTCCGCTCTCCACCGACCCGGACATCCTGGAGACCTTCTCCTCCGATGAATCGGTGTACCGTGCCGACGGCAGCGCCCTGGCCCTTGTCCGCGCGCACTCGGTCGACGATGTCGTCGCGACCATGCGTTTCGCCCACGCCCACGGGATCCCCGTGGTCCCCCAGGGTGCGCGCTCGGGACTCTCAGGTGGCGCCTGCGCCGTGGACGGCTGCATACTGCTGTCGGTGCGGAACATGGACCGGATCCTCGAGGTCGACGAGGAGAACAAGACCGTCACCGTCGAACCCGGCATCATCAACAAGGACCTCAAGGACGCGCTGAAGACGAAGGGCCTGGCCTACCCGCCGGACCCGGGTTCCTACGCGATGTGCTCGATCGGCGGGAACATCGCCACGAACGCCGGCGGCATGTGCTGCGTAAAGTACGGGGTGACACGCGAGTACGTCCGTGAGATCAAGGTCGTCCTCGCCGACGGAACCCTGACGCGCCTCGGTCACCGCACCGTCAAGGGCGTCGCCGGCCTGGATCTCACCTCACTGTTCACCGGTTCGGAGGGAAACCTCGGCGTCATCGTCGAAGCGACCCTCAAGCTCGTGCCGCTGGGTCCCGATCCGCTGAGCGCCCTGGCGACCTTCCCCTCGGTCACCGCCGCCGCGTCCGCCGTCTCCGCGTACATGCGCACCGGAGCCACACCGTCCCTGTTGGAGATGATGGACGGTACGACCGTCGGCATGGTCCAGGACATGACGGATTTCGGTCTTGATGCCTCGGTCGGTGCGGTCCTCATCATGCAGTCCGATTCCACTACCGCGTCCGCGGACGCCGAGGCCTTCGCCGACATCGCGCAGGAACACGGTGCTGTCGATGTCGCCTTCGCCGACAACCCGGACGACTCCGAGATGCTGGTGGCCGCCCGACGTTCCGCCCAGACAGCCTTCGAGCACTATGCGCAGTCCCACGGTGGCGGGCAGATGCTCGATGACGTGTGCGTTCCCCGTGACAGGCTGGCGGAGTTCTGCGACGGGATCACCCGCATCGGTGAGGCGACCGGGATCCGGGTCGCCGTCATCGCCCACGCCGGTGACGGCAACACCCACCCCTCGGTCTTCTTCGACAACGACGACCCGGCATCCGTCACCGCCGGTTACGACGCCTTCTACCGGATCATGGAGCTGGGCCTGGAGCTCGGCGGCACGATCACCGGTGAGCACGGCGTGGGTGCGCTGAAGGCGGAGTGGCTGGCCAAGGAGCTCGACGAAGGCAACCGCCACCTGCACCGTGAGATCAAGAACGCCGTCGACCCGACGGGTATCCTCAACCCCGGAAAGATGCTGTCCCGCCTGTGACTTCTGAGTCTGCTTTACCCGCTCCCGCGAAGCGTCGCCCGCTCGCCCTGTCCCCCTCCCGCGTCGGAGACTACAACCAGTGCCCGCTGCTCTACCGCTTCCGGGCGATCGACCGACTGCCCGAGCCCAGCACCGTCGCCCAGGTCAAGGGGACGCTGGTCCATGCGGTCCTGGAGGAACTGCACGGTCTCCCGCGCGCGGAGCGCACCTACCCGGCGGCGGTGAAGATGCTCAAGCCGCACTGGGCGGCGATGACGGCGAAGGACCCGCTGCTGGATGAGCTGGTGCCGGAGTCCGACTACATGGACTTCCTCGTCGCCTCCCGTGACCTGGTCAAGGGCTACTTCCTCATGGAGAACCCGGAAGCCTTCGACGCGGACTCGATGGAGAAGTTCGTCGACCTCACCCTGCCGAACGGGGTGCCGGTGCGCGGCTTCATCGACCGCGTGGATGTCGCCCCCACCGGCGAAGTCCGTGTTGTCGACTACAAGACCGGGAAGAAGCCGATCCCCCGGTTCGCCGGTCAGGCGATGTTCCAGATGCGGTTCTACGCCCTGGTGTGGTGGCGGCTCTACGACCACATCCCCGAGCAGCTGCGGTTGATGTACCTCAAGGTCCGGGACGACATGGTGCTCTCACCGACCCCGGCAGAGCTCAACTACGTGGAGAAGGACCTCGGCCGTATCTGGGACGCTGTGGGCACCGACGCCCGGTCCGGTAGCTTCGCGCCGAAGACCTCGAAGCTGTGCGGCTGGTGTTCCTTCCAGAAGATCTGCCCCGCCTTCAACGGCACCCCGCCGGAATATCCGGGAGTGCCGCCCGAGTTCGCGTGAAGAGACAGGTCGCAAGTTCGACGAGCTACCTCAATTAGCTTTGGAACCCGGTCACTCGGGTCTGCACGCGGTACTCACCAGGAGTCTGCCCGAACCGCTTTCGGAATGCCGAGATGAATCCGGTGGTGCTTGTATACCCGACGGCGGTGCAGACATCTGTCAGTGGTAGTTTCCCATCGAGCAGTGGGAGAGCTGCGGTGAGTCGCACTTCGGTGAGCCGTTCTCGGTAGCTCTTTCCGGTTTCTTCCTGGAACTTCCTGTGCACCGTTCTTTCATTTCCCCCGGGCTTCTCGGTGAGGTCCTTGAGTGGGATACGGCGGCCCGGGTCACGCGTCACCATTTCGGCGATCGCGCGTGCTCGCGA
The DNA here is from genome assembly GCF_056280545.1 of Corynebacterium sp. UD i78. Taxonomy (NCBI): domain Bacteria; kingdom Bacillati; phylum Actinomycetota; class Actinomycetes; order Mycobacteriales; family Corynebacteriaceae; genus Corynebacterium; species Corynebacterium sp. UD i78. Next base: position 993,826 of record NZ_JBWCED010000001.1, read on the forward strand.
ATCGGTCGGCAGGAGGACCCGGCCCTGGGACTGCCCTGGAAGGCCTGGGCCACCACCTTCAGCACAGTATCGATCCCGGGAACAACACCGCCCACCGTTTCGTGCGAGGCGTGACCGCTGTCGACGTCGTCGCCGATTGTCAGGAGGAGCAGGCTGACGTGGTGATTGCCGACCATGCGGCTGCGCGGGTCGTGGAGAAGCTTCGGGGACGCGACATGGTGAGAACGGAGGGTGGTACACAGGCACTTCGTCGGACGGTGAATGCCCGACTGCAGATTGAGGGTGAGGAACTGAGCACAGTCTCTGTCCCCCGCCCCTTCGGAGCGCTGATCCTGAAAGCCGCCGCGTATATCACGGATTCCCGGGACCGTGACCGCCATCTGTTCGATGCAGCGGCTCTGCTCGCCTGCATCGATGACCCGTGCGTCGAGCGGGAGGGCTTCACGGGGTCAGATCGAGGTCGCATTGCGATGTGGTTTCGTACCTCGACCAGCTTCATCCGGCATGGCGGATGCTCTCCGAGCCGGACCGCGTGCAGGCACAGATCGCGCCCGACATTCTTGCCGCGTGAAATGCCAGCTCACTCCAGATCAAGTTCATCGAGCAGATCCAGGAACGCCGGGGCGACCGACACCCGCCACAGGACGTCGACCTTCGCATCTGCCCGCCCCGGACCGCCGTTGATGACACTGACCTGCTTGCCCTGCTGCTGCGCGTCCAGTACCAGCCGGTAGCCGCTCATCACCGCCAGCGAGGAGCCGACCACCAGCACCGAGGACGCCTCCTCCACCATCTGGGCCGCCCGCTCACGCCGTGCGACAGGCACCGGTTCCCCGAAGTAGACGACGTCCGGCTTCAGCAGCACCGAACCGCAGACCTCACAGCCGACCATCCGGAACTTCGCGACGTGGGCATCATCCAGCGTCACGTCACCGTCCGGGTTGACCTGCGTGGGATCCGGCCGGATCTCCTCCAGGTAGCCGGGGTTGGCCGCTTCCAGCCGGGCGTCGAAGGACTGTCGCTCTTCGGTGTGCCCGCACTCGAGACAGATCACGCGGGCCAGGTCGCCGTGCAGGGTCAGCAGGTTTCGCGACCCCGCGGCGGCATGCAGACCGTCGACGTTCTGGGTGATGACGCCATCGACCAGGCCGGTGTCCTCGAGTTCGGCGATGGCGTAGTGCGTCGCATTCGGCCGGGCCGTCGCCATCTCCCGCCAGCCGACGAAGGACCGTGCCCAGTACCGGTGCGAGGCCGCCGGATCATGCCGGAATTCCTGGTAGGTCATCGGCCGGTGCCGTCCGAGTGAGCCGTGCGGCCCCCGGTAGTCCGGGATGCCGGAATCCGTGGAGACTCCGGCTCCGGTGATCACGAGGACGCCTCCCCTGCTGAGCTGGGACGCCACTGAGTGCAGCGCGACATCCGGATCAGCGTGCGTCCCGGTCTCCTCGACCACCCGGGCGATGGAACGCAGCGCGGAGCGGTGGGCGAGAGTGACCGCGTCAGGAAGAGCCATGGCCTCAGTGTAGGCCCGTGACCCGAACCCTACGAGTCCAGGAAAAGCTCCCCGCGCCACACCGGGTGCAGCAGGTTCTCGGTGCTCAGCACCTTGTCGAGGGTCTCCTTGTCCAGCAGTTCCATCTCGAGGACGACCTCGGGCACCGACTTGCCGGTCCGGGCACACTCCTTACCCACCAGGTCACCGTTGTGGTGGCCGATGAGCGGGTTGAGGTAGGTGACGATACCGATGGAGTTGTCGACGTAACGGCGGCAGACTTCCGGGTTCGCGGTGATGTCCACCACGCAGAGGGTGCGCAGCGTGGTGCAGGCCCGGGCCAGCAGTCGGATCGACTCGAACAGGGACTGCGAGATCACCGGCTCCATGACATTGAGCTGGAGCTGACCGGCCTCCGCCGCCATCGAGATCGTCACGTCATTGCCGAAGACCTTGAAGCAGATCTGGTTGACGACCTCCGGGATCACCGGGTTGACCTTCGCCGGCATGATCGACGAACCGGCCTGACGCTCCGGCAGGTTGATCTCGTTGAGCCCGGCCCGCGGGCCCGAAGACAGCAGTCGCAGGTCGTTGCAGATCTTCGACAGCTTCATCGCCGCACGCTTGACCACCGAGGACGCGTTGACGTAGGCACCCGTGTCACTGGTGGCCTCCAGCAGATCCCGGGCCGGCTTGATCTCCAGCCCCGTCACCTCCGACAGTGCCGAGGTGACCTGTGCCTGGTAGCCGGCCGGGGCGTTGACCCCGGTCCCGATCGCCGTTCCTCCGAGGTTGACCTCGAGCATGAAATTGGCCGCCCGGTCGAGCTGCGCCTGCTCCTCAGCCAGGTTGCGGGCGAAGGCGGTGAACTCCTCGCCGAGGCTCATCGGCACCGCGTCCTGCAGCTGGGTGCGACCCATCGTGATGATGTCCCGGAACTCGTCGCCTTTGGCGGCGAAGGACCGCTCCAGCGCTCCCAGGTGCTTGATGAGCTCCTGGAACGCGGTGTGGATGCCCAGACGGAATCCCGTCGGGTAGGCGTCATTCGTGGACTGGCTCATGTTGACGTCGTCATTGGGATTGATGACGTCATACCTGCCCTTCTCCTCCCCCAGGTATTCCAGGGCGAGGTTGGCCACCACCTCATTGACGTTCATGTTCGTCGAGGTACCCGCGCCACCCTGGTAGACGTCGATCGGGAACTGGTCCATGCACCGGTGACTGTCGAGGATCTGGTCACAGGCCCAGACGATCGCGTCGGCCTTGTCTCCCGGCAGGGTGTGCAGCCGCCGGTTCGCCAACGCCGCGGCCTTCTTCACCTGCACCATGCCGCGGATGAACTCCGGCAGCTGGTTCAGGGTCGTCCGCGAGATCTGGAAGTTGTCGACCGCCCGCAGCGCGTGGATGCCGTAGTAGGCGTCTGCCGGAACCTCCATCGTGCCGAGGAGATCCTCCTCGGTACGGAAGGAGTCCGCGGAATGTGCCTGGCGGGAGATGGACTCCGCGGAGGTGATGATGTCCGTCGACAACGTCACCGGACGGTAGGTCCGCCCGGTCGGCATGGCGTGCGGATCGTTGCTCGGGTCGGCCTGGGGATCGTTCTGGGAGTCTGACACGGGACTGCATGACCTTTCGGATCAACGCCGGGCCTGGAGACGACGGGTGGGTGGGTGAGGTCAGATCCTGGCGATGCGGATGTCGCTGGCCAGGATGGCCTTGGCCCCCAGTGCCGAGAGCTTGTCCATGAGGGAGTTGGCGTCCTTCCGCGGAACCATCGCGCGGACGGCCGCCCAGTCCTCATGCGCCAGCGGCGACACGGTGGGGCCGGACAGGCCCGGCGTGATCGACGATACCTGCTCGAGAATGTTTCGGGGGCAGTTGTATTCGATCATGACGTAGTTGCGGGCGTGGAGGATGCCCTCGAGTCGCTTGAGGAAGACGCTCTGCCGCTCGTCGACATCGGCGCCGCGACGCCCCACCACGACGGCGGTGGAGGAGATCAGCGGCTCACCGAACGGTTCCAGCCCCTGCTGACGCAGGGTACGGCCGGTGGAGACGACATCGGCGATGGCGTCCGCCACACCGAGACGGATCGAGATCTCCACCGCACCGTCGAGACGGACGACCTTGGCGTCCAGACCACGCTGCTCCAGGTCGCGACGCACCAGATTCGGGTAGGAGGTCGCGATGCGTTTGCCGTCGAGGTCGTCGACGGTCCAGTTCTCCCCCGCCGGGGCGGCGTAACGGAAGGTCGAGGAACCGAAGCCGAGCTCCATGAGTTCCTCGGTCTCCTCGCGGGTGTCCGCGGCCAGATCGCGTCCGGTGATACCCATGTCCAGGTGACCGCTGGCCACGTAGATGGCGATGTCCTTGGGGCGCAGGAAGTAGAACTCCACGCCGTTGGCCTCGTCGCGGACGGTGAGGGACTTCGTGTCCCCACGCCCCCGGTAACCGGCTTCGTTGAGGATGTCGGTGGCCGTCTCCGACAGGGAACCCTTGTTGGGGACGGCGACGCGCAGCATCTCGTCGGGTGCACTCACGACGGAACTCCTAGAGGAACTTGTAGACGTCGGCGGGGGTCAGGCCTCGCTTGACCATGATGACCTGCAGCCAGTAGATGAGCTGGGAGATCTCCTCGGAGAGCTCGTCGTCGGACTGGTACTCCGCGGCCAGCCAGACCTCGCCCGCCTCCTCGGCGATTTTCTTGCCGAGGTTATGCAGTCCACCGTCCAGGGCCTTGACGGTGCCGGAGCCCTCAGGCCGGTCGACGGCACGCTGGGCAAGTTCCTCAAACAGGGAGTCGAAGTTTTTCACGGGACTCATTGTGGCACATCAACCGTGGAAGCGGTGATGCGACCCCATATGTCCAGCAGGTCCGCGACCGTCAGGCCGTCCAGATCGTTCCCCTGTCCCGGACGCAGGTCGGCGATGTCCGCTGCACCCTCGGGGACGGTATTCCCCGGGGACGGGACGCCGAGGACGCGACACCCGGCCGCCACCGCCGAGCGCATCCCGTTGGTCGAGTCCTCCACGACCAGGCAGTCGTCCGGTGCCAGACCCAGGCGTCGGCAGGCCAGCTGGTACGGCCCGGGGTCCGGCTTGCCGTGGGTGACCTCGTCGCCGCACACCGAGCCGACGAAGTGGTCCGCGCCGATCGTCTGCAGCGCCTGGTCAGTGAGGGACCGGTAGGTGTTCGTCACCACCATCATCGGCAGCATCCCCTTACCCTCGGTGAGCAGCTCCGGGATGCCGGGGCGGAACGGTAGATCGGTGGAGAAGAGTCCGGAGACGATCGCGTAGAGCCGGTCCACCCACCGGGCCAGTGACTCCCCGTCGAGCGTGAGGCCCGCCCAGTCGGCGCAGATCTGTACCGTGTTTTCCGCGATACCGCCGACGGTGGTCTCCCGGACCTCCGGGGTGAGCTCGCGGCCCATCTCCGCGCACATCGCGTAGGTCGCCTCGCCCCACCGTGGTTCGGTGTCGACCAGCGTGCCGTCCATGTCCCAGAGAATCGCCTTCATGACTCCCCATCATGCCCCGACCGTTCCGGACTGGTGAACTGCCGGTACAGTGCCTGTCTATGACAGACATCACACAAGGGTATTTTCTTCCGGGCGACGTGACCGGAGATGACGACGGCACCCGGCACCGCGACTTCACCGCCACCCCGGAGACCGAGAGTCCCTGGGGCCCCGGCCTCCAGCACGGCGCTCCCCCGTCAGCACTGGTCACCTACCTGCTGGAGTCTGTCGCACCGGCCGACGGGCGCCTGGTGCGCGTCAGCGTGGACCTGCTCGGCGCCGTTCCCCTGGGTCTGCTGCACACCACTGCCCGGATCATCCGTCCGGGACGCCGCATCTGCCTCATCGAGGCGGTGATCACCGATCCGGAAGGACGCGACGTCGCCCGTGGAACCGGTTGGTGGGTCCACCACGTCGACACCACCGCGGTGGAGAAGGCCGTGGCCGATCCGATCATTCCCCGCGAGGAGTGCGAGGTCTCCGATCCCGAGGACCCGACGTCGTTCCTCGGTATGTGGGCCTCCGGCTACATCGACACCCTCGAAGTCCACTCGGCTCCGGGGCAGGCCTGGGTGCGTAGCCCGATGACCGTGGTCGCGGGCGTCCCGGACTCCCCCTGGGTCCGGCTGATGGGTGTCGCCGACACCGCCAACGGCACCAACCCCACCCTGAATCCCCGGGAGTGGCACTTCATGAACACCGACATCACCGTCAACCTGCACCGGCTGCCGCGCGGGGAATGGACCGGCATCGTGGCGGACGCCAACTACGGTCCCGACGGCGTCGGACTCACCGTGGCCCGCCTCTACGACGAGGAAGGCCCGGTAGGCACCTGTAACCAGGCGCTGATGATCAATCCGCTCTAGTCGTCCTGCTCGGTGATCCGGTCCAGGTCGTCGATGACGTCGTCAGCGTCCTGGTCATGCTCGAAGGCCAGCTCGGAGACGATGGCGCGGAAATCCGCCTGCTCCTCGTCCTCGAACACCGCGTCCCCGTGACGCTCACTCAGGGCACTCAGGGCACCGTAGGCGGAGATGACCGCCAACGACATCTCCGTCGGCTCCTGCCGGATCTCGGCGGTCAGCCGGCGGAGGATCTCCGCGGCGTCGGACGCGACTTCGGGCGGGTACGGGGGCTCCCAGAACTCCCGCTCCTCCTCCCGCAGGTAACTGCCGGTGGACAGGGACTTCAGCGTGTCCAGGAACTCGGCGATGAGGTCGGCGGAACGGCTCACAGACGGACCCCCAGCAGTGCGTCACAGACGGTGCGCAGCACGGTCGCGGCGTCCTCGCCTCCCGCAGGGACAGCCGCGGTGGAGTCCCCGGGGGCGGACGTTGCGGTATCGATGGTCCGGGCGCACCAGGCGTCGACGAGGTTCAGGACGCGCGGTGTGTCGAGGTCGTCGGACAGCGCGGCACGGACATCCGCGACCAGCTGCGCCGCCGCGGACGCCGGGCGGGAGGCCGCGGTCTGTGCGGCACTCCGCCACCTGGCGAGACGGTCCTCGGCCCGGGCGAGCACCGCGTCCGACCAGTTCCGGTCGGACCGGTAGTGCTGCTCGTAGAGCCCCAGCCGGACCGCGGAAGCGTCATGGCCGTCGGCGGTGAGCTTCGAGACGAAGACGAGATTGCCTAGCGACTTGCTCATCTTCACCCCGTCCAGGCCGATCATACCGGTGTGGACGTAGTGGTCGGCCATCCGGTCGCAGCCGTGGGCGGCCTCGGCATGGGCGGCGGAGAATTCGTGGTGGGGGAAGCGCAGGTCGCTGCCACCGCCCTGGATGGCGAAGGACGTACCGAGCCGGTTGGTGGCGATGGCCGAGCACTCGACGTGCCAGCCGGGGCGACCGGCGCCGAAGGGGGCGTCCCAGGAGGGCTCGCCGTCACGGTGGGCACGCCAGACGAGGGCGTCGAGCGGATACTTCTTGCCGGCCCGGTCCGGGTCGCCGCCGCGCTCGGCGAAGAACTCCGCCATCTCGTCGGCGGTGTACCGGGACTCGTAGCCGAACTGCTCGGTGAAGGTGTGGTCGACGTAGATGTCCGGGAACTCGTCACCGTCGAGGCGGTACGCCGCGCCGACCTCCAGCAGCCGGTTGACCAGGTCGATGACCTCGTCGACGGACTCCATCGCTCCGACGTACTCGCGCGGCGGGATGACCGACAGGGCCTCCATGTCGGACCGGAAGAGGTCGATCTGGGAGCTGCCCAGATCGCGCCAGTCCACACCGTCACGCTCGGCACGTTCGAACAACGGGTCGTCGACATCGGTGATGTTCTCGACGAAGTGGACCCGGTGTCCGTTGTCGAGCAGGGCGCGGTGGACGAGGTCGAAAGTCACGTAGGTCGCCGCATGGCCGAGGTGGGTCGAGTCATAGGGGGTGATCCCGCAGACATAGATCCCCACCTCCCCCGACGCCCAGTCGGTGCGGACCGGCCGCACCACGTCATCGGCGGTGTCGTACAGGGACAGGGGAACTCCGTCCCCGGACAGGGTGGGGACTTCAGGGAGAGGCCATGAACGCATGGCCACAGATACTACCCGCGGTGCTATGCGCTCATCACTCCGAGACCCAGCAGAAGCATGACCAGCAGGCCGACGGGGATGCGCCAGGCCGCGAACCAGGCGAAGGAGTGGTTGGCGACGAACTTCAGCAGCCAGGCGATGGCGATGTAGCCGACGATGAAGGCCACGGCGGTACCGATGAACAGCTGAACCCCACTGGCAGCCTGCCCGGAGGACGGGTTGAAGGCGTCCGGCAGGCTGAACAGTCCGGAGGCGAGCACCGCCGGAATCGCCAGCAGGAAGGAGAACCGGGTGGCGACCTCGCGGTCGAGGTTGAGGAACAGACCGGCGGAGACCGTGCCACCGGACCGGGAGACGCCGGGGATCAGCGAGAGGCACTGGGCCAGGCCCATGACCACGGCGTCCTTCATCGTCAGTTCGTCGAAGCCACGCTTCTTGGTGCCGACCTTCTCCGCGAAGATGAACACGAAGGAGAACAGGATGAGGACGGACGCGGTGATCCACAGGTTGCGCAGCGCGTCCCGGATCATGTCCTGGAAGAGGAAACCGAGGACACCCACCGGGATGGTGCCGACGATGATCATCCAGCCCATCCGGTAGTTGAGGTTGTCGCGCTTCTGCCGGTCGAACACCCCGGCGAACCAGGCTGTGAGGATCAGCCAGATGTCCTTGGCGAAGAAAACGAGGACGGCGAGCTCGGTACCGAGCTGGACGACGGCGGTGAAGGAGGCACCGGCGTCCTCACCCCAGAAGAGTTCGGAGACGATCCTGAGGTGGCCTGAGGAGGAGACCGGGAGGAACTCGGTGAGCCCCTGGACGATCGACAGGACGACAACCTGCAACCATCCCATGTCCGTGGTCACCGTCTCGGAAGCGGAGAGAAGAGTCTGGGTCATGTGTGGAGAGGTTACCGGCACAGGGTGTAGTAGCGTGAGACGGGTGAAGCGCCTGTCCCACAAGACCGTCTGTACCTCGGTGATCGCTCTCGCGACCACCCTCACCCTCGCCGGCTGCGGCGGAGATTCCGATGACGGGGACGGCGAGACCGTCGTCGGCGTCGCCGCGACACCCGACGTCTCCCCTGGCGGAACCGGCGGCGATGCCGTCGGCGACGTGACCGGAGGCGATGCCGTCACCGACCTCGCACGGATCGGTCTCGGGGAGGACGCCGCGGGCACCGACGCCGTGGCCGCCCTCGGCGACGGTGAGCTGGCGGTCGGCACTCTCAGCGAGGTCGCCGACGGCAGTGCCGACACCGTCGACGTCGACGACAACTGTGACCGGGTCGTCTCCGCACCTGACGGTGTGATCCTCACCTGTGGCGACACCGTCAGCGTCCGCGACGCCTACGGCAAGGAGACCCGCACCCTCGAGATCGGATCCACCGTCACCGGTGCCGCCGTGGTCGCCGACGGAACGGTCGCCGTGACGACCGAGGGGTCCGACCAGGTCACCTGGTACGACGCCGAGGGTGACAAGAAGAACTCCGAGGGTGTCAGTTCCACCCCCTCGGGCATGACGCCGGTCGGCAACGACCGCAACGCCGACAACGACGGTGCCGCCCAGTGGCGCGTCGCCGTACTCGACGTCGAGCAGTCCTCGGTGGCGGACATCGACATGGACAAGCGTCAGTACAACGCCGCTCTGCGCGTCGGTCAGGGCCTGGGTACCGCCTCCGCCAGCCAGACCCCGGACGGCGTGCTCGTCGCCTCCGACCCACGTACCGACCAGGCGCTGGTCTACACCCTCACCGACGTCGTCCGGCATACCCAGGCCGTGCACACCGGCCCGTCGCCCTGGGCGGTGCTGTGGGACGCCGGGCGTCAGCTCATGTGGGTCTCGACCACCGGTGACAACGCGCTGACCGCCTACGACCTCGCCAGCGGCACCCCTGTCGAGGTCGGTCGGGTCGACACCGTCGCCGATGTCCGGCAGATCACCGACAACCCTGACGGTGACCTCCTGCTCATCGGTGCCGACGGCACCCGCCAGCTCATCGATTCCGCTGACCTGCCCACCGGCAACCAGCGCCCGTAGAATATCCGTAGAAAAGGACCACTGACGTGTCTGCCCTCCCCTCGTTCCGCGCCGTGCGCGGTGTTGCCTACGACGCCTCCCTCAAGGTCATGTTCCGGCTCCATCCCGAGCGGATCCATGTGCTGATGAACCGGTGGCTGTCCCTGGCGTCCCAGGTCCCGGTGATCCGGAAACTGCTGCGCCGGTGCCTCGTCGTCGATGACCCGGTGCTCGCCCAGACCGTCGCAGGGCTCCACTTCCCGCGCCCGCTGGGTCTGGCGGCCGGCTTCGACAAGAACGCCACCGAAGCCGATATCTGGGGGCCGCTCGGCTTCGGCTCCGCCGAGGTCGGCACCGTCACCGCCGCCGGCCAGCCCGGCAACCCCACCCCCCGACTGTTCCGCCTCAAGGCGGACCGGGCGCTGCTCAACCGCATGGGTTTCAACAACGACGGAGCAGCGGCCGCCGCCGAGCGGCTGCGCGACCGTGTCGAGCCGGAGCCGCTGGGGGTGAATCTCGGCAAGACCAAGGTCACCCCCGCTGACGAGGCCGCCGACGACTACCGCATCTCAGCACAGGCCGTCGACGGGGTCGCCGACTACCTGGTCATCAACGTCTCCTCCCCCAACACCCCTGGCCTGCGTGACCTGCAGGCGGTCGAATCGCTGCGTCCGATCGTCGAGGCGGTCCGTGAGGTCAGCGCACGACCCCTGTTCGTGAAGATCGCCCCGGACCTTTCCGACGAGGATGTGGACGCGGTGACCGATCTCGCGGTGGAACTTCGGGTCACCGGGCTCATCGCCACCAACACGACGATCAGCAGGGAGGGTCTGGTAACCCCCGGCGCGCGTGAACTCGGCGCCGGTGGTGTCTCCGGCGCACCGGTGGCCGCCCGCGCCCTGGAAGTGCTGCAGCGCATCTACCGCCGGGCCGGTGACAAGCTCGTGCTCATCGGCGTGGGCGGTATCGAGACCCCGCAGCAGGCGTGGGAGCGCATCGGTGCCGGTGCCACGCTCCTGCAGGGCTACTCGGCCTTCATCTACGGTGGCCCGGACTGGATCCGGGACATCCACCTGGGCTTGGCCGACCAGGTCCGCCGCCACGGCCTGACGGATATCTCCGAGGCCGTGGGCAGGGAGCTTCCCTGGATCGACTGACGGTTCTGATCAGTCGACCAGGGGGAAACTCAGTTCTCCGCCCAACCCCACAGCAGGGCACGGGCAGAGGCCTTGAAGTTCAGGTTGAACCCGAGGATGGTCGGGGTGGACCGGTCGGGGATGTCCAGCCGCTCAGGGACGGCGTGGACGGCGTAGATGTAGCGGTGGGGACCGTGGCCGGCCGGGGGCTCGGCACCGTAGAAGCCGCGGCGACCACTGTCACCGCGCAGGGCCACAGCACCTTCCGGCAGACCGACGAGTTCATCGTCACCGGCACCGGCGGCCAGAGAGGTCACCGAGGCCGGGATGTTGAACACGGCCCAGTGCCAGTAGCCGGAGCCGGTCGGCGCGTCCGGATCATAGCAGGTCACAGCATAGGTCTCGGTGCCCTCCGGAGCGCCGGACCAGGACAGCTGCGGGGAAATGTCGTTGCCACCGAGCTGGCCTTCGGCCAGTCGGCGGCCGTCGGTGACGTCCTCACTGGTGACGGTGAAGGTCGGCAGGTCAGTCAGCGGTCCGTAGGGGTCGGGGCCCGGGAACCGGTCATCGATGTACGTGGGCTGGTGGTTCTTCTGTTCTGGAACGCTCATGTGCTCCAGTATGCCTCAAACCGGCGGGGGCGCAGCGGCGATTTGGTCTCCCCTGACCCCGCGGGCTACAGTATGCGAGTCCGCACGGCGCCTCTCACGGTCCGTGCAGCAGTTACCCTGTCCGGGTGGCGGAATGGCAGACGCGCTAGCTTGAGGTGCTAGTGTCCTATTAACGGACGTGGGGGTTCAAGTCCCCCTCCGGACACCCAGAAAGAGACAAGGCCCGCCGACAACGGCGGGCCTTGTCTCATGTCGGAAGGAGGCACCCCGGACATGCGTCGTTTCCCCGGCTTCCGAGGTCTCCCCTGGCGGAAGCTCACCGCACTCGCGATGATCCTGGTCCTCCTGGCGGCGATGATGGTCGTTGTCCCGATGCCGGATGCTGACAGTGTCCGTGACACGGTCTCCGCCACCGGTGTATGGGCACCGCTCACCTGGCTGGGGATGATGGTCGTCAGCACCCAGCTGCCGTTCCCGCGGACCGTCTGGACGATCTCCGCCGGAGCCCTGTTCGGAGCCCTGGCCGGCAGCCTCCTGGCCCTGGCGGGCCTGGCAGTGTCCGCGACGGTGTCGCTGCTGCTGATCCGTCGTTTCGGGGCCCGCACCGTGAGACGGACCTCGTCACCGGAGATCCATGCTCGGCTCGCAGTCATCCAGGAGATGCTCGCGCAGCGTGGCTGGATCAGCGTCCTGGGTCTGCGGATGATCCCGGCGGTCCCGTTCAGTCTGCTGAACTACGCCTGCGCGCTGACGAAGATCCCGCTGGGCCTCTACCTCGTCGCGACGGCCTTCGGCTCAGCACCGAACACGGTGGCGACGGTCGTTGCCACGGATGCGCTGTTGGGAGGCGGAAGCCCCTGGGTGCTGGGGATCAGTGCGGTGGTCATCCTGGTGGGCGTCCTGCTCACCGGGCGGGAGATGCGGCTTCTGCGTGCTGGGGTCAAGTCGACAGGGTAGACATCCGTGGTTGTATCGTGGACGTATGTTCGCCATCCACGCCCTGTACCATGGCCGGTCGAGACGCCGGGCCGACTACATCCGAGATGTCGCCGAGGCACTGGCCTCCACCAGTGCGGTGTCCGACGTCCGGATCTACGGCGCCGAGGGGTTCGCGGTGGTCTCCTCTGACGCCGACGGCGCCACGACCGTCATACTCAACCTGCTGCAGGCCGGTGATTTCGCGGTGGGTATCGGAGCGGTCGTCGGCGGGGTGGGCCCGGTCGACAGCACCCCGGACGAGGCCGGGGCTACCGGCGACCTTCATGACCAGCTCTTCGAGGCTGCCGCCCGTTCCTTCGGACGCCAGCACCGGGCAGCGACGGTGACGACCCGTGTCGAGTTGCCCGGTCCCGGCGGAGTCCGTGCACCGGGCACTCCGGCGGATGTCGCCGACGATGTCACCGCCGCCTTCACCCTCCTCGCCCACGTCCTGACCCGGCGGACCCCCGAAGGTCGGGAAGCGACCGCACTCATGCGTCAGGGGTACCTCCAGACCGAGGCGGCCGACCACGTAGGTATCTCCAAGCAGGCCATGTCCCAGCGGCTCGCCGCGGCGGGCTGGCAGGCGGAACAGGCAGGGTGGACGCTGGCCGTCCACATGCTGCGGCGGGTCACGGACCTGGTCTGACCGGTACCAGTCTCAGTGCCCCGGCTCGGTGACGAAGTCGACGAGCCGCTCCACCGCACCGATGAGGGTGGCATCCAGATCCCGGAAAGTCTTCACCGACGAGTACACCCGGTGCCAACCGTCGCGTGGCGTCCCCCAGCCGAGTTGCCGGCACACCCCGGTCTTCCAGTCCTCGCCCCGCGGCACGCGGGGCCATTCCCGGATACCGACGGACGCGGGCTTCACCGCCTCCCAGATGTCGATGTACGGGTGTCCGGTGACCAGGACGTGGTCGCGGACCCGACGGTCGAGTCGCTCGATGAGGCGGGTCTCCTTCGAGCCCTCCACGAGGTGGTCGGCGAGTACCCCGACCCGGCGTCCCGGTCCGGGGTTGAACTCGGCGAGCATCTCGGGCAGATTGTCGAGGCCCTCGATGAACTCGACGACCACGCCCTCGACGCGCAGATCGTGACCCCAGACCTGCTCGACGATCGCAGCATCGTGCAGGCCCTCCACCCAGATCCGCGACGGGGCGGCGACCTTCGCGCGGACGTCGGCGACCTTCCTGGACCCGGAGTTGGATCGCTCGGCCGCCCGCTTCTCCACGTGCCGGACCAGCGTGACGGGGCGTCCCTCCAGAAGGAAGGCACCCGGACGCAGCTTGAACAGGCGGTCCCTGCCGTGGCGGTCTTCCAGCCGGACAAAGTCGCCGTCGTAGCTGCGCTCGAAGCCGGTGACCGCCCCGACCCATTCGCCGTCCGCGGTCTCCACGACCAGCCCGGGCGTCGCCGGGACCTCGGGCGGGGCGGGACGCCGGGGCCGGTGCCCACCAGCTCCACCTGAACAACCTGAGCCGCCGAGAATGTCGGATCCGTACCTGTCGCTGTAACCCATGGGCGTGAATTCTAGGCGGAGAGCGCTAAGCTGTGACGAATGACCACACCCCGGCCCGCACTCGGGACCTCGCTGCGCGAACAGCTCTGGTCCCCGGTACAGAACTCCACCCTGTGGCTCGGCTGGTGGCTGCACGGCCTCCTGTCCGCCGATGACGTCATCGACGCCTTCACCGAAGTCCAGGGACCCGCACACACCCTGTTGGTGGACGCCACCTCCGGCGACCCCTTCGACGGAGAGTTCGGTGGTCGCCCCACCTCCCTGGTCGACATGCTGCGCGCGGTGCGGAGTATCGCCGCCGACGCCCCGGTCTCGGTCTCCGACCGCCCGCTGGTGGGCCTTGTCCTGGCCGGACCCGGTGATGTCCCCGCCCTTCCCGCCGGCACCCGTGGAGCGGCGGCGGTGGCTACCGCCGGTGCCGGGATCACCGTGGCGGACGCCCACCCGGAGGTGCTCCACGTCCTCGTGCCGCAGCTGCTGGACCGTTCATTGGTCCAGTGGACCTGGTACCGGACCGAGGGGCGCGTCCCTGCCCTGGCCGTCTACTCGCCCGGGGACGCCGATCGGCTGCTCACCGAGGCGACGGAGCAGGCCGCAGGACTCATTGAGTCCGACGGCCTGCTTCCTGCCCGCCATCGCGCGCCACGGATGGCTGTCGGTGCGCTGAGCGACTATTTCGGTCTGCCGGGACTGCCGGCCGGGGTGAGCCCGAGGGCGGCGAAGCTGATGGCCCGGGCCGACGTCGTCGCCTCGATCATCGAGGTGACCCGTACCTCGGCAGCCGGAGCCTCCCTGGATCCCCGGATCCTCCCCCTGTCACGCGCAGTGCGCACCGCTCGGACGACGGCTGTCGACCACGCGATGCGCGAACTGTTGCGGTGAGCGCCTACTCGATCATCCGGACGGCGTAGGGCATGGCGCCACTCCACCGTACGTCGGAGACCTTGACCACGTCTCCGGACTGCGGAGCCTCGAGCATCTTGCCGTCGCCCAGGTAGAGCGCGACGTGGCCGCTGCCACCGATGCCCCAGAAGAGCATGTCGCCCCGCTGTGCCTGCTCGACCGGCACCTGCTTTCCCGCGGTGTACTGATAGCCGGAGTAGTGCTGCAACTGGATGCCGACGGCGTTGAAGGCGTACATCATCAGACCGGAGCAGTCGAAGCCGACCTTCGCGTAGTCACCGTGGGCGTCGGCGACGCCGCCGTCACGGATGCCGAGGGTCGGACCATTCAGGTCGCCGCCGCCCCAGGCGTAGGTGACACCGAGCTGGGACATACCACGGTCGATGACCCGGTCGATCTTCTCGGTGGCGGTGCCCGAAGCGTCCGGGGACGAGGTGTCGCCGGTGTTACCGGTCGAGGTGCCAGTCCCCGGAAGGACTCCGGTGTCTTCCCCGTCACCGGAGGTCGCTTCCGGAAGTGAGCCGTAGGACTCTGCCGCAGAGCTCTGGGCCGCATCAGCAGCTGCGGCAAGGGGATCCTCACCGTTCATGTTGGCGGTGAAGCCGGCCACGGCGGCGGCACCTGCGGCATCCAGAAGACCGTCGATGGCGGCCTGACGACGCTCATCACCGGCGGTGTCCGCGCTGAAGGTCGAGGCGTCTGCCTCACCTTCCGCAGTAGTTTCCTCCTGGGGCTGTGTCAAGTCATTTCCGTTGACCTCGGAGGAGTTCTCCCGGTTCAGAACTTCCGTGGTCTCCGACGCATCTTCCGTGACGTCCTGGGCTGCGGTGGCGTCTGTGGTCCCGGCGGTCCCGGTGTCCTCAGACGCCGTCTCCGTGGCGGCCCCGGTCGTGGTCCCGGTGGTGGTTTCCGCCGGTACGGTGTCAATCTTGGACACCGCGGTCTCCGCCGCACGACGTTTGTCGAAGGAGGTGGCACCCTCCTCCTTGCCGGCGCGGTCGACCGCGGCGCGGGCGGCAGCGAGCTGCTCGCGTGCGATGTCGGCGTCAGCGAGAAGCCTGGTGTGTTCGTCGGCCCGGGAGGCGAGATCCTGCTGGACCTTCTCGAACTGGGCCTGGGCATCGTCCTGCGCCTGCCGGGCGGCGGCGACGAGACTGTCTGCGTTGTCGCGGGCCTCACGGAGTGAGGATTCCTCGTTCGCGGCCTGGGTACGCGCCAGGTCCAGGCGGTCGACCTCCGCCTGCTGACGCTCGGCGGCCATCCTGATGTAGGTGGCACGGTCGATGGCGTCGTCGGCGTCGGATCCTGCGGCCAGCGGCACCGCAGAGGCGTCGCCACCCTGGGCGTAGGCCGACCGGGAGATCTCGTCGAGATCTGCCTGCGCGGTACCGAGTTCATCTTCACTACCGCCGAGGCGGGAGCGGGCGTCGGTGACCTGGTCCTGTGCGTCCTGTGCATCCCGGGTGCTCTGGTCGAAATCGACCCGGGACTTGTTGACGGATTCGCGGAGTCCGCCCAGCTCGCCTTCCAGTGCGTTGACCTGGTCTTCGGCCGCGGAAACGCGGGCGACCAGATCAGCGAGATAGGCCTCGGCACCGGTGCCGGTGGTTTCGTCGGCCATGGCCGGACTTGCCTGGGTGGTGAGGCCGGCGGTCACGGCGACTGCCAGCAGGGCTCCTGTACCTCGTGCAGTTGCCCCGCGGGCACGGCCACGGGTTGTCAGTCGAAGTGCCACGGTGATGGTCTCCTCGTGCGAGTGGGCGGAAAGAGTCAGTTCCGGCAGTCCCCGGTTCGGCACCCGTTCCTCCCGCTTCCCCACGGGAGGAGGTCGGGGCCCGGGGTGGTGGACCGCCTCCGTCGTTGATGTTTCGTGACCTTCGGGACCGGGAGGTCGACCTCTCGGTTCACTTAGATCACGAATCGTTATCAAACGACGACAGGTGCACCGTAGGCCACACATGACCCGGAAGAAACCTCAACAACATCATTCACATCTGTCACCATGAACAACATCGGCAACTTCTTCACCGTGACCTGCGGGATCACTCTCTGAAACAATGAGAGTGATCTACATCACACTCTGTAATGGCCCGGCGTGTCGGGTTGAAGTGTGCCAGGAACTACAACTCAAAGTCTCGATCTCGAGTTGATATCCGTCTAGTCTGCATTCTTGACTTCCGAACGCTCCTGCTAACCAGCGATTCCGGTCCACTGTCCGAGGGGGATGCTGAGCTGAGATCTGTCAACCTCTGACACTTGACGAAAACGGGCATCGCACTCGGGTGCGACGCCGGAACGCGATGGTTCGCCGGCTTTTGTACCCGGATGGGAGACCCCGACATTCCCGTCTGACATCCGGCACTCTCGCCTGCTGGTGACGCGTCCCCCCCCGGACGACAGGAACGTCCCGGGGTGACGGTGAAGCGTCGCCGATGGTCTGAGACATCGCTGTTAAATTCCGTCGGATACTGAAGGCGCTGAAAGTGAGGGTTGCGGAACAGGTATGCGAGTGTGTCGAGTCAGAGTGCCGTCCAGACCGTTCCTCGGTGAACGTGCCCCCTGTTCGCCGATAGTGACCTGCGATTATGTAGCAATACAGTCGTACTGTTATGGTGGATGAGACGGATCACACGTCACTGTTGCACAATGGTGGCACGCCTCACGCCCGCGATGTCCTTCCGGATACCGCAGACCAGGTCCACGGTTGTGCTTGAGGTGAGACGTCCAGACGAACGTCACACAACGACGAAATATAACGAGAAGAGATTCAGGAGCACTCACGTGACTGAAAGCAAGAACTCGTTCGGTGCCAAGGGGACACTCGAGGTTGGCGACCGCACGTACGACATGTTCCGGCTCAGTGCCGTTCCCGGCACGGAGAAGCTGCCCTACTCCCTGAAGGTGCTCGCCGAGAACCTCCTCCGCAATGAGGACGGCGCCAACATCACCAAGGAGCACATCGAGGCCATCGCGAACTGGGACCCCGCCGCGGAGCCCAGCATCGAGATCCAGTTCACCCCGGCCCGCGTGGTCATGCAGGACTTCACCGGTGTCGCCTGTGTGGTCGACCTGGCCACCATTCGCGACGCCGTTGTCGCCATGGGCGGCAACGCTGACGACGTTAACCCGCTGAACCCGGCCGAACTGGTCATCGACCACTCCGTGATCATCGAGGCCTTCGGTGACGCCAACGCCCTCGAGAAGAACGTGAACATCGAGTACCAGCGCAACGAGGAGCGCTACAAGCTCCTCCGTTGGGCCACCGGTGCCTTCGACAACTTCCGTGTCGTCCCCCCGGGAACCGGTATCGTCCACCAGGTCAACATCGAGTACCTGGCCCGTACCGTCTTCGACAAGGACGGCGTCGCGTACCCCGACACCTGTGTCGGTACCGACTCCCACACCACCATGGAGAACGGCCTGGGCATCCTGGGCTGGGGCGTGGGTGGCATCGAGGCTGAGGCCGCAATGCTCGGCCAGCCGATCTCGATGCTCATCCCCCGCGTCGTCGGCTTCAAGCTCAGCGGCGAGATTCCCGCCGGCGTGACTGCCACCGATGTGGTGCTCACGATCACCGACATGCTCCGCCAGCACGGCGTGGTCGGCAAGTTCGTGGAGTTCTACGGCAAGGGCGTCGCTGAGCTGCCCCTGGCCAACCGCTCCACCATCGGCAACATGTCGCCGGAGTTCGGTTCCACCGCCGCGATCTTCCCGATCGACCAGGAGACCGTCAACTACCTGAACCTGACCGGCCGTGACGAGGAGACCCTCGCCCGCGTCGAGGCGTACGCCAAGGAGCAGGGCATGTGGCTGGACCCGGAGACCGCCGACGACAACGAGCCGGTCTTCTCCGAGTACCTCGAGCTGGACCTGTCCACCGTGGTGCCGTCCATCGCCGGCCCGAAGCGTCCGCAGGACCGCATCGAGCTGTCCGATTCCAAGGCTCAGTTCCGCAAGGACCTGCACAACTACACCGACAGCACCTCGGGTAACTCTGATGCCCAGGACTTCGTCGCCGAGGGCGGCAATGTCGGGGGTCACGCCGGCAACCCGGCCACCGCCGCCGACGCCAAGGGCAACCTGCCGTCCGCAGCGCGGGGCAACGAGGGTCGTCCGACCAACCCGATCGAGGTCAACTACAACGGTAAGGACATGGTCCTTGACCACGGTATGGTCGCCATCGCGTCCATCACCTCCTGCACCAACACCTCGAACCCGTCCGTCATGGTCGGCGCCGGCCTGCTCGCGCGTAAGGCCGCTGCCAAGGGTCTGCAGTCCGCTCCCTGGGTCAAGACCACCCTGGCTCCGGGTTCCCAGGTTGTCACCGGTTACTTCGAGAAGGCCAACCTCTGGGAGGACTTCGAGAAGCTCGGTTTCTACCTCGTCGGCTACGGCTGCACCACCTGCATCGGTAACTCCGGTCCGCTGCCGGAGGAGATCTCGAAGGGCATCAACGACGCCGACCTGGCCGCCACCGCGGTCCTGTCCGGTAACCGTAACTTCGAGGGTCGCATCTCCCCCGACATCAAGATGAACTACCTGGCGTCCCCGATCCTGGTCATCGCCTACGCGATCGCCGGCACCATGGACTTCGACTTCGAGACCCAGCCGCTCGGCCAGGACCAGGACGGCAACGACGTCTTCCTCAAGGATGTCTGGCCCTCCACCGAGGAGATCCAGGACGTCATCGCGTCCTCCATCTCCCGTGAGCTGTACACCGCGGACTACGCGGACGTCTTCAAGGGTGACTACCGCTGGCAGTCCCTGCCCGTGCCGGAGGGTAAGACCTTCGAGTGGGACGACGCCTCCTCCTACATCCGCAAGGCCCCGTACTTCGACGGCATGTCCGCCGAGCCCGAGGCTGTCAACGATGTCAAGGGTGCCCGCGTCCTCGCCCTGCTGGGCGACTCGGTCACCACCGACCACATCTCCCCGGCGTCCTCCATCAAGCCCGGTACCCCCGCCGCGCAGTACCTGGACTCCAAGGGCGTCGAGCGTAAGGACTACAACTCGCTGGGTGCCCGCCGTGGTAACCACGAGGTCATGGTCCGCGGTACCTTCGCGAACATCCGTCTGCAGAACCAGCTGCTCGACGGAGTGGCCGGCGGTTACACCCGCGACTTCACCCAGGAGGGTGGCCCGCAGTCCTTCATCTTCGACGCCTCCGAGAACTACAAGGCGCAGGGCACCCCCCTCGTCGTGCTCGGTGGTAAGGAGTACGGCACCGGTTCCTCCCGTGACTGGGCCGCCAAGGGCACCCTGCTGCTGGGCGTCAAGGCCGTCATCGCCGAGAGCTTCGAGCGCATCCACCGCTCCAACCTCGTCGGTATGGGCGTTGTCCCGCTGCAGTTCCCGGCCGGCGAGTCCTGGAAGTCCCTGGGTCTCGACGGCACCGAGACCTTCGACATCGAGGGTATCGAGGAGCTCAACAAGGGTGTCACCCCGGAGACCATCAAGGTCACCGCGACCAAGGAGGACGGCTCCGTCATCGAGTTCGACGCCGTCACCCGTATCGACACCCCCGGTGAGGCCGACTACTACCGCAACGGTGGCATTCTGCCCTTCGTGCTCCGCAACATGATGAAGACCGTCTAACCAGTCGGTACTTCTCCCGGAAGGGGCACACCGCATGCCGAAGGTCAGCGACAGCGACCTTTCCGAGCGGCGGTCCGACATCCTGGCGGCCGCCCGTATGTGCTTCGTCACCTACGGGTACGACGGCGCCACTGTGTCGCGGTTGGAGAAGGCCACCGGGAAGTCCCGGGGGGCCATCTTCCACCACTTCCAGAACAAGGAGACCCTGTTCCGGACAGTGGCACACCGTGACATGCTCCGGATGACGGAACTGGCGTCCTCCCGAGGCATGATCGGTCTCATCAGGTACATCCTGGAAGAACCCGATCTCGTCAACTGGTGGAGTCTCCGCGTGGAGATCACACGGCGCATCCGCGTCGATGAAGAACTCCGCGACACCTGGGACGCCGATCAGAAGGCACTGCGTGCGGCGGTCACAGACCGTCTCACCGAACAGCGTGACAGTGGACGTCTCCGGACGGACATCGATCTCGAGACAACCATCCAGCTGCTGGAACTGACCCTTGAAGGGGTCATGTCCCACCTCAGTTCAGACCGGGTCAGTGACCGGCTCCCGGACGCTCTGGATCTCGTCGAGAAGTCACTGCGCGCCTGACGGTCCCGTTCGCCAAGGCCGAGCGAAAAGACAGCCCGCCACCCCACTCCGGGGCGGCGGGCTTCGTCTGTTTCGAGGCCGGTAGCATGGACGGAATGATCGCGATCATGACCGTCACCGGACGGGACCACACCGGAATCATCGCCGCCGTCTCCACCGCCTGCGCCGACCTCTCCATCAACATCCTCAACGTCTCGCAGACGATCATGGACGAGTGGTTCACCATGATCCTCCACGTCGAGCTCCCCGACGACCTCGATGTCGCCGCGGTCGACAATCGCATGGCGCTGGTGGAGGACCAGCAGAAGCTCGTCATCACCATCCAGTCCCAGGCCATCTTCGACGCGATGCACCACATCTGAGGAGCCGACTGAACACATGACCGCCGCATTCCTCCCCTCTTCCTCCATCCTCGAGACCATCGCGATGATCCAGCGCTACCGGCTGGACATCCGCACCGTCACCATGGGTATCAACCTCTTGCCCTGTGTCCGCGCGACCTCTGCCGCCACCTGTACCGCGGTCTACGACATGGTCACCACCAGAGCCCGGAACCTCGTCTCCGTCGCCCGGGGTATCGAGCGTGAGCTCGGGATCCCCATCGCCAACAAGCGGGTCTCAGTCACCCCGGTCGCCATCGTCGCGTCTGCGGTGCCGGGGTGCGACCCGGTGGACATCGCCCGCGCCCTTGACCGTGCCGCCGCAGAGATCGGTGTCGATTTCATCGGTGGCTACTCCGCTCTCGTGGAAAAGGGCGGCACCGAGGGCGACAAGCGCCTGATCCGCTCCATTCCCGAAGCTCTCAGCGAGACCGACGTGGTGTGCTCCTCGGTGAACATCGGCTCCTCGCGCGCCGGCATCAACATGAATGCTGTCCGCGAGATGGGCGGCATCGTGCGGGGATGTGCCGAGGCCACCGCCGACCGTGGCTCGATCGCCGCGGCCAAACTCGTGGTCTTCTGCAACGCTGTCGGAGACAACCCGTTCATGGCCGGCGCCTTCCACGGCGTCGAGGAACCCGACTGCGTCATCAATGTCGGTGTCTCCGGTCCCGGTGTGGTCGACCGTGCGGTCGCGGCCATGGGTGAGGACGCGACCCTCAACGAGATCGCCGAGGAGATCAAGAAGGCGGCCTTCAAGATCACCCGCACCGGACAGCTCGTCGGAACGATGGCCGCCGACCGTCTGGGCGTCCCCTTCGGAATCGTCGACCTGTCCCTGGCCCCCACGGCGGAGATGGGTGACTCCGTCGCCCATATCCTCGAGCACATGGGACTGGACCAGGTCGGTACCCACGGCACCACCGCGGCGCTGGCGCTGCTCAATGACGCGGTGAAGAAGGGCGGCATGATGGCATGTTCCCGGGTCGGTGGGCTGTCCGGTTCCTTCATTCCGGTCAGCGAGGACGCCGGGATGATCGAGGCGGTACGCGCCGGAAACCTCACCGTCGACAAACTTGAGGCCATGACCGCTATCTGCTCGGTGGGACTGGACATGATCGCGGTACCCGGCGAAACTACGGCCGCCGCCATCGCCGGCATGATCGCTGATGAGGCTGCCATCGGCATGATGAACCACAAGACCACCGCAGTCCGTGTCATCCCGGCGATCGGCTGCGGTGTCGGCGACGACGTCGACTTCGGAGGTCTTCTCGGCCACGCGCCGGTGATGCCGGTCCACACCGTACCCAACGGCGCCTTCATCGACCGCGGCGGCTTCATTCCTGCTCCCGTCCACGGATTCCGGAACTGATATGCCGGTTCTCTTCGAGCATGCCCGTGCCACGGGCCCAGGTCGACGATCCCGGCGGACTCCTGCGTCACGGCGCAGACTCCGGACGTTTCGACCGTCCCTGCCCGACCGGGCCCGATGATTCGGCGGTGACCGAGGCCCTCTGCGCCACCGGTCAGGTTCCGATCGCCGGGGTCTATGGCCTGGGCTTGTCTCTTTCGCAGTTGTCCCTGGCCGGTGTGGCTGGAGTACTCGCTGTGCTGGCAC
Source organism: Corynebacterium sp. UD i78 (assembly GCF_056280545.1). NCBI lineage: Bacteria > Bacillati > Actinomycetota > Actinomycetes > Mycobacteriales > Corynebacteriaceae > Corynebacterium > Corynebacterium sp. UD i78. Next base: position 1,016,716 of record NZ_JBWCED010000001.1, read on the forward strand.
TGATCTGTCTGGTAGTGGGTGCTCCCGTGGTTGCCCTGGTCTTCGTCGTCTTCGCTGTCTTCCTCGGCGGTCTGACCGCTTTCTCGGCCGGTCGCCGCCGTGAAGGGCTCCGTGCCCTGGACGCGGCGTGGGAGCACGGATGGATCCGGTTCGCTCCGGCGAGGGTCGGCGCTGCCTGGCTCGATCATGAGGTCCGGCACGGACCGGCGATGGGGCCGCAGGGTGACCGGGGTCGCAACCAGGATGTACGGCACTGGTACCGGGCGAGCGTCGAGGTCTTCCCCACTGACGGGAGCGACCCGTTCACCGTCACCTCCTCACAGTTCCAGGTGCTCGCCGACCGGGACGGGAAGCCACGTGGTCTCCGCACGTCCCCGGGCCCGCTCGATGTCACCGAGCCGGAGTACTCCAACGGGTGGACGCTGGTCCGCTATATTGCCGGAGCCCCTGAAGAATCCGCCACCGTGACCACAGGACTCACCGAGACACAGATCCTCGCCGCCCTGGAGGCTGCCGGGATCCGGTGACGCGCTAACTGCTCACGCGCGTCTCCCGGAGCTCCGCGAGGTCCCGTGCACCACAGAGTGCCATGGTGAGTTCCAGCTCGGCGAGGACGTTCTGTATGACCTCCTCTGCTCCACGTTGACCGGCCACAGCCAGGCCGTACATCCACGGCCGACCGAGCAGGACGGCGTCAGCCCCGAGAGCCAGTGCCACGGCGACGTCGCGGCCGGTACGGATACCGGAATCCAGCAGCAGGGTCGGACCGTCGCCGAGGTGGCGACGGATCTCGACCAGTGCATCAAGGGAGGAGACGGAACCGTCGACCTGACGCCCACCGTGGTTGGATACCACCACGGCATCCGCACCGACGGCAAAGGCCCGTTCGGCGTCGTCCGGATCGAGGATGCCCTTGAATACCACCGGCAGTGAGGTCCGGTCCTTGAGTGTGGCCAGCATGTCCCAGTCGAGACCGGGGTTGGAATAGGTGCCGAGGAAGGTCTCGACGGATGCCCTGGGCTCCGGCGACAGCAGGTTGCGCAGCGTCCTGCCCGGGTGATGGCGGGCGATCGACAGCAGGGACGCCACCGCCGCCGGCGTGACCCGGACGTCCTCTGACGGGCCTTGTCCGGAGCTGTCACGGATTCTGGTACGCACCATGTCCATGAAACGGGAGTCGGAGGTGTACTGGGAGATGCCCTGCCCACGGGAGAAGGGCAGCGACCCCAGATTAAGGTCCCGGGGACGCCAGCCCAGCACGGTGGTGTCCAGGGTGACCACCAGCGCACCTGCTCCGGAGGCCTCCGCCCGTCGGATGAGACTGTCCACGAGATCCTCGTCGGTGGACCAGTAGAGCTGGAACCAGTGTCCGGCCGGCGTGGCTGCTGTTGCGGTCTCCTCCAGCGGTGAGCAGCCCTGGTTGCTGATGACCATCGGAACACCCGTTGCCGCTGCGGCACGGGCGGTAAGGAGATCGGCGTCCTTGTGGACGAGCGTTGAGGCACCGATGGGTGCCAACAGCACCGGTGATGCGTAGTCCTGACCGAACAGTGACAGTGCCAGGTCACGTTCCTCGCCACCGTGAGCCATCCGGGGCACGAGTCTGTGCCTGTCGAAGGCCTCCCGATTGGCGTCCATGGTGCGTTCCTCCCCTGCACCGCCGGCGACGTACGCCCACGCTTTCCGGGACATGCGCCGTCGTGCGGCACGCTCCAGCCCTGCCGCGTCGGTGGGAACCGACGGTCGGAGCCCGGACACCCCGGCCCGGTAGATACGGTCCTGGCGGGCGCGACCGGCACCGGCCACAGCGGACGCCAAGGACAGGAACGTGGACTGTGTGTCACTGCGGGAAACCATTGTCCGACAGTAACCCCTGCCGACCCTCCCCGGGGCCGGAACGCGCGCTACGCCAGCTCGACGATCTCCATGTAGGCCTCGGACCAGAGGTCCTCGTCGCCGTCGGGCAGGACGATGACGCGTTCCGGCTCCAGGGCCTTGACGGCACCCGGGTCGTGGGTGACCAGGACGACGGCGCCGGTGTAGGTACGCAGCGCGTCGAGGACCTGCTCGCGGGACTGCGGGTCAAGGTTGTTGGTGGGCTCGTCGAGCAGCAGTACGTTGGCCCGGGAGCTGACCAGGGTGGCCAGGGCCAGTCGGGTCTGCTCACCACCGGACAGCGTGCCGGCGGGCTGATTGAGCTGCTCACCGGAGAACATGAACGCGCCCAGCAGGCCGCGGAGGTCCTGTTCATCAGCGTCCGGGCAGGCACTGATCGTGTTCTCCCAGACGGTGGCGTCCGGGTCGATGGTGTCGTGCTCCTGGGCGAAGTAACCGATCTTCAGGCCGTGGCCCGAGACGATACCGCCTTCGCCGTCGGTGCGTTCCACCCCGGCCAGCAGTTTGAGCAACGTGGTCTTACCTGCACCGTTGAAGCCGAGGACGACCACGCGGGAGCCCTTGTCGATCGCCAGGTCGACACCGGCGAACACCTCGAGGGAGCCGTACATCTTGGTCAGTCCCTTGGCGAACATCGGGGTCTTGCCGCAGGGGGCGGGCTCCGGGAACTTGATCGTCGCGAAGTGGTCCTCCTGGCGGACCTCATCGAGGTTGTCGATCATCTTGTCCGCGCGGGCCAGCATCTGCTTGGCGGCGGCGGCCTTGGTCGCCTTCGCACCCAGCTTCGCGGCCTGCTTACGCAGGGCGTCCGCCTTCTTCTCGGCATTGGCCTTTTCGCGGCGGCGACGTGCTTCGTCGGTGGCACGGGCGTCGAGGTACTTCTTCCATGTCATGTTGTAGACATCGGCCTCACCGCGCACGGCGTCAAGGAACCAGACCTTGTTGACCACGTCATTGAGCAGATCGACATCGTGCGAGATCATGACCAGGCCACCCTCGTGCTTCTGCAGGAAGCCACGCAGCCAGTTGATGGAGTCCGCGTCGAGGTGGTTGGTCGGCTCGTCGAGCAGCAGCGTCGTCTGCGACCGGCCGGAACCCGAGGTCGCGGCGAAGAGGATCTGGGCGAGCTCCACACGTCGGCGCTGACCACCTGAGAGGGTCTTCAGCTGCTGGTCGAGGACGCGCTGCGGCAGACCGAGACCGTCACAGATACGGGCGGCCTCTGAATCTGCCTCATAGCCGCCGAGCGCGCTGTAGCGCTCCTCGAGACGGCTGTACCTGCTGATGGCCGCGTCCCGCTGGGCATCCGTGCCGGACTCCATGAGCTCCTGCTGCCGGTCCATGGAAGAACGGAGCTGGTCGAGCCCGCGTGCGGAGAGGATGCGGTCCTGGGCGGTCTGCTCGATGTCTCCTTCCTTGGAGTCCTGCGGCAGGTAGCCGATGTCACCGGAGGTGATGACCTTGCCGCCGTAGGGCTCGGTTTCCCCGGAGAGGATTCGCATGGAGGTTGTCTTGCCGGCACCGTTGCGGCCGACGAGCCCGATCCGGTCCCCCGGCTGGACGCGGAGCAGCTGGCCGGGGGCGTTGAGGAGGGTGCGGGCCCCCACCCGCACTTCAAGATCCTGGGTAACAATCACGACGGTCCAGCATATCACGCAGATGCTCAGGATCCGTACCGTGGTCTGGTGTGGCTGGACACACGGTCGTGGGGGTGGGCACCGCGCTCTCCGCCTCCCCCACTAGGAGAGAGAGACCGCGACGGGGCGACCCGTGGGCGACCCACCCCACACTTCCATGGTCCCGGAGTCCCGCATTCCACCCAACCTCCGAGGCGTCCTTTCCGGACACCGAGTGGCGTTCCTTGTGGACACGAATGAATATATATGACAGCAGGATCATTCGCTAGGGCAAAGCTAATTTCCTGCCGTACGGCCGTTACGTCGGGGGTGGTCAGTATCTGCCCCCGACGGTGGGGCCGGCACCATGAATTTCGTTCACCCTGGTCAGGAATGCCTTGGCTGAGAAATCCCTGCTGTCGGGATTCCCTGGTCACGGGGGTAGGATGACCGCATGCATATCGCTGTCCTGGGCCTGGGCCCCGCCGGTTCCGTCCTCGCCCACCGCGCAGTGGCCAGGGGATGGACAGTCGACGGCTACGACCCGGCCTGCCGGGGAACCGACGGATCCCCCACTCTTCCTGAGTGGCGCAGCACCTACGGACTCCCTGTGGCCGCGCTGCCGGACTGGGCCCTCACCCTCATTCCCTTCCATTCCGTTTCCTCCGCTCTCAGTGCCCACACACCCGACCGCCGGAGTCTCGACTACGGCGGCTACGGAATGATCGACCGCACCCTTCTGCGGAAGCGACTCTCCCCCGGCATCCGGCTGCACCGTCGACGGGTGGACGCCCCGACCGCCCGGACGCTCGGAGTGGACGCCGTCGTCGACTGCCGCGGCGTGGTCGACCGGCCGGCATCGGTGCGCCAGATCGCCTACGGACTCTTCCTTCCCGCAGGAGTCGCACAGGCGGCAGGTGTCACCGCAGCGGAGTTCATGGACTGGCGCCCTTCACCCCGGGCTGCAGCGCAGGCAGCGAGCAGCCATACAGAGACCAGCCATACAGACAGCAGCACCGACACAACGCGTGCTGAACCGAGCTTCCTCTACATCCAGGACGTCGGCGACCGCGTACTGGTCGAGGAGACGGTACTGGCGACCAGGACGGCGTCCCGGGAGATGCTCCCGGAACTGAGGTTGCGGCTGCTGTCCCGGCTCGGTGAAGTCGCCGACCACGCCACCGGCACCGAGACAGTCCACTTCCCGATGGACCGTCGACGTCGACCCTGGTACCTGGGGCCGGACGCGGACGGTGTCGCGACCTTCGGCGCCGCCGGCGGACTCACCCACCCGGCCACCGGGTACTCCGTGGCCGCCGCCGTCGCCGTCGCGGACACGGTACTCGACCAGCTCGTCGACCACGTTGCCGGGAGCCCTCCCCCGTGTCGTCAGCGACTCTCCGCCGCACTGGCCTGGCGACTCCGGCTGCTCGGCGGTGAACTGATCATCCGCGCCGACGCGTCGGTCCTCCCCGGGTTCTTCGACGCCTTCTTCCGCCTGCCCGCCGACCTGCAGCGCGGATACCTCGAAGGGCAGGACGCCCTGCCGGTCGCCGCCGCGATGATCTCGCTGGCACGCTTCCCGCGGACAGTCCTGCCTTTCCTCCGCCCACTGCCGCAGGCGCTGTACTACACGCTGAAACCCAGGTAGCGGAGCTGCTCCCGACCCTCCTCATTGATCATGTGGGGGCCCCACGGCGGAGACCAGACCCAGTTGATCCGCAGTTCGGAGATCTGGTCGATATTGCCTACCACCGCCGCCTGCGACTGGTCCTCGAGCATGTCCGTCAGCGGGCACGCAGGGGAGGTCAGGGTCATGTTGATCACCGCGACGGAGTCTCCCTCGCCCTCGACCCAGATGTCGTAGACCAGACCCAGGTCGACGACGTTGATGCCGAGCTCGGGGTCGATCACGTCGAGCATGTACTCCTCGATCTGACCGGCGAGCTGCACCTGCTCCGGCGTCTGGTCCTTCGGGGGCTCCGGCACGTCGTTGAGCGGATTGGGGTCCATCTGCGGGGCGGTCGGCTCAGCGGTGGTGTTCTCGTCACTCACAGCGGCTGTCCTTTCGGTTCGGTCGGTACGGGGTTCAGTGGGCAGGGCTCGGGACGCCCGCGTCGAGGGTGGCGGCCTCGAAGGCCTTCCATCCCAGCAGGGCGCACTTCACGCGGGCCGGGTAGCGGGAGACCCCGGCGAAGGCGATGCCGTCACCGATGAGGTCCTCGTCGCCCTCCTCCTCACCGCGGCTGGTCACCATCTTCTCGAACTCGGCGAGCTTGGCGAAGGCCTGCTCGACCGGTATCCCGATGATCTCCTCGGCCATGACCGAGGTGGAGGCCTGGCTGATCGAGCAGCCCTGGGCGTCGTAGGAGACGTCCTCGACTGTTTTCTGGTCGTCACTGAGGTGGACGCGCAGGGTCACCTCGTCACCGCAAGAGGTGTTCACATGGTGCACCTCAGCCTCGAAAGGCTCGCGGAGTCCCGCGTGCTGCGGGTTCTTGTAGTGGTCCAGGATGACTTCCTGGTACATCTGCTCGAGTTTCACGGTCAGTGTCTCTCTTTCTCCACCGGGCTCACCGGTGACTTACCGGGTGCCGAAGAAGTCCTGGGCGTGACGGACGCCGGCAACCAGCGCATCCACCTCGTCGCGCGTGTTGTAGATGTAGAAGCTCGCCCGGGCTGTGGCCTGGACCCCGAGGCAGCGGTGCACCGGCCACGCGCAGTGATGTCCGACCCGGATGCAGATCCCCTGGTCGTCGAGGACCTGACCGAGATCGTGCGGGTGGATGCCGTCGACGACGAAGCTCACCGCGGCGCCACGGTGCTCGGCTGTGGCCGGTCCGATGATCCGCACGCCCCCGATCTCCTGCAGCTTGTCCAGGGCATAGGCGGTGAGGTCGTGCTCGTGGGCGGCGACGGCGTCCATCCCGAGGTTCTCGAGATACTTCACGGCCGCGCCCAGCCCGACGACCTGGGAGGTCATCTGGGTACCGGCCTCGAACCGCTGCGGGACCTCGGCGAACGTGGTCTTCTCCATGGTCACCAGCTCGATCATCGAGCCACCGGTGAGGAACGGCGGCAACGCGTCCAGCAGGGACGCCTTACCGTAGAGGACGCCGACACCGTTCGGGCCGAGCATCTTGTGTCCGGAGAACGCCGCGAAGTCCACGTCGAGGGAGCGGAAGTCGACCGGCATGTGCGGGACCGACTGGCAGGCGTCGAGGACGAACAGCGCACCCACGGCGTGGGCACGGCGGACCGCCTCGTCAACATCCAGCTGGGCGCCGGTGACGTTCGACTGGTGGGACAGGGCGACGATCTTGGTCTTCTCCGACAGTTCCAGGCTGTCGAGGTCGATCCGGCCGTCCTCCGTGGCGGTGTACCAGCGCAGGGTCGCACCGGTACGCAACGCCAGCTCCTGCCAGGGCACGAGGTTGGCGTGGTGCTCGACCTCGGAGATGACGATCTCGTCGCCCTCCCCGACCGCCAGATCACCGCTGCGCGGGTCGCCCAGGATGAAGGCGACCTCGTTGAGCGCCTCGGTGGCGTTCTTGGTGAAGGCGATCTCGTGGCCGCGGGCACCGACAAAGCGGGCGATGGCGTCGCGGGCGTCCTCGTAGGCGTCGGTCGCCTCCTCGGCGATCTGGTAGGCGCCACGGTGCACCGGGGCGTTGTAGTCCGTCAGAAAGGTCCGCTCGGCATCGAGGACCTGCAGCGGCCGTTGGGAGGTCGCCCCGGAGTCCAGGTACACGAGTGGACGACCGTCACGGACAGTCCGCGACAGGATCGGGAAATCCGCGCGAACTGCGGTGGTGTCCAGTGTCGTGATCATTCAGTCGGTCCCTCTTAAACCTTGTGGGTGTACTTCTCGTAACCGTTGGCCTCGAGCTCCTCGGCGAGCTCCGGGCCACCGGACTCCACGATCCGGCCCTTCGCGAAGACGTGCACGAAGTCGGGCTTAACGTAGTTGAGGATGCGCTGGTAGTGGGTGATCAGCAGCAGACCACCGTTCTCACGCTCCTTGTAGTTGTTGATGCCCTGGGAGACGATGCGCAGCGCATCGACGTCCAGACCGGAGTCGGTCTCGTCGAGGACGGCGAACTTCGGCTTGAGCAGACCGAGCTGGAGGATCTCGTGACGCTTCTTCTCGCCGCCGGAGAAACCCTCGTTGACGGAGCGCTCGGAGAAGCTCGGGTCGATCTCCAGCTCATCCATGGCGGTGCGTGCTTCCTTGACCCAGGCGCGCAGCTTCGGGGCTTCGCCGCGCACGGCGGTAGCCGCGGAGCGGAGGAAGTTGGCCATGGAGACACCGGGCACCTCGACCGGGTACTGCATGGCGAGGAAGAGGCCGGCGCGGGCGCGCTCGGCGACGTCCATGTCCAGGAGGTTCTCACCGTCGAGGAGGACCTCGCCCTCGGTGATCTCGTACTTGGGGTGGCCGGCGATGGCGTAGGACAGGGTGGACTTGCCGGAGCCGTTCGGGCCCATGATGGCGTGGGTCTCACCGGAGTTAATGGTGAGGTTCACACCGTGGAGGATCTTCTTGGCCTCCTCGCCCTCCTCCTGGGGGACGACCTGGGCGTGGATGTTCTTGATTTCGAGGGTGCTCATCGTAATGACGCTGCTTTCTTCTGCGTGTGGGGCTGCGGGACGGGACGGTGTGTCACAGGACGGTGTTGGCGAGCTCCTGCTCGACAACGTCCTCGAGGCTGTTACGGACCTGTTCGACGGGCACCCGTCGGATGACGTCCGAGAAGAAGCCGCGGATGATGAGGCGTCGGGCCACCTCGTCGGGGATGCCGCGGGACATGAGGTAGAACATGTGCTCGTCGTCGAAGCGACCGACGGTGGCGGCGTGACCGGCGCCGACGATCTCGCCGGTCTGGATCTCCAGGTTCGGGATGGCGTCCGCGCGTGCTCCACCGGTGAGGACGAGGTTCTTGTTCGTCTCGTAGGTGTCGGTGCCCGTGGCGTCCGAACGGATAAGGCAGTCACCGATCCACACGGTGCGTGCCTCGGTACCGTGGCGACCTTCCTCACCCTGCAGCGCTCCCTTGTAGAGGACGTTGGAGCGGCAGTTCGGCTGGCTGTGGTCGACGAGCAGACGCTGCTCGAAGTACTGGCCGGCGTCGGCGAAGTAGACACCGAGCATCTCGGCGTCGCCGCCCGGGCCGGCGTAGCGCACGTGCGGCAGGGCACGGACCACGTCGCCGCCGAAGATGGCGGAGGTGTGGCGGATGGTGGCGTCGCGTCCGACGAGGACGTGGGAGTTGGACAGGTGCACGGTGGTGCGTCCCCAGTCCTCCCAGACGACGACGGTGAGCTGTGAACCGTCACCTAGCACGAACTCGAGGTTATCGGAGTGGACGCCGTCGCCCTCGTAGCGGATGACGACGACAGCCTCGGCGAAGTTGCCCAGGTCCACGACGGTGGTGCCGTAGGTGGTGACGTCGTCACCGGCACCGGTGATCACGATGTTGACCGGCTCGGCGAGGACGGAATCCTTGTCGATGCTGATGTAGTCGGCGACCTCGCAGTTGACCCACGCCTCGGCGGCGGGGCGGTCGACGGGGAGGCCGGCGCGACCGACGCGCTCGTCGTCCATGGGCAGCTCGGTGTAGGTCACACCGGTCTGGTCGGCGGTGTCCACGGAGATCTGCTGGCGGGCAGCGGGGGCACCGTCGTTCTTCTGCAGACCGCGCAGGCGGCGCAGCGGGGTGAAGCGCCAGTCCTCGTCCTTGCCGTACGGGACAGGGAAGTCCTCCGGGTTCGTGGACTGGAACCGGTCGCCCTTGGTGGGGGTCCGGTTCGCCGGAGTGACGGTTGACTGGGTAGTCGGGGTGGTCATGGGTCTAACCCACCGATCCTTCCATCTGCAGTTCGATCAGGCGGTTGAGTTCCAGCGCGTACTCCATCGGCAGCTCCTTGGCCACCGGTTCGACGAAGCCGCGGACGATCATCGCCATGGCCTCGTCCTCTTCCAGACCACGGCTCATCAGGTAGAAGAGCTGGTCCTCGGAGACCTGGGAGACGGTCGCCTCGTGTCCCAGGGTGACGTGGTCGTTGCGGATGTCGTTGTAGGGGTAGGTGTCCGACCGGGAGATCGAGTCCACCAGCAGGGCGTCACACTCCACACTCGAGGTGGAGTGGTGGGCGTCCTTGTTGACCTGGACAAGGCCACGGTAGGCGGCGCGGCCACCGTTGCGGGCCACCGACTTCGAGACGATGTTGCTCGAGGTGTACGGCGCCATGTGGACCATCTTGCCGCCGGTGTCCTGGGTCTGGCCCTCGCCGGCGAAGCCGATGGAGAGCACGGTGCCCTTGGCGTGCGGACCGGTCATCCAGACCGCCGGGTACTTCATGGTGATCTTGGAACCGATGTTGCCGTCGACCCACTCCATGGTCGCGCCCTCTTCGGCGCGACAGCGCTGGGTCACCAGGTTGTAGACGTTGGTGGACCAGTTCTGGATGGTCGTGTAGCGGCAGCGGCCGCCCTTCTTCACGATGATCTCGACGATCGCGGAGTGCAGCGAGTCCGACTGGTAGATCGGCGCGGTACAGCCCTCGACGTAGTGCACGAAGGCGCCTTCGTCGACGATGATCAGGGTGCGCTCGAACTGACCCATGTTCTCGGTGTTGATGCGGAAGTAGGCCTGCAGCGGGATCTCCACGTGGACGCCCTTGGGGACGTAGACGAAGGAGCCGCCGGACCACACGGCGGTGTTCAGCGCGGCGAACTTGTTGTCACCGGCCGGGATGACGGTGCCGAAGTGCTCCTTGAACAGGTCAGGGTGCTCACGCAGCGCGGTGTCGGTGTCGAGGAAGATGACGCCCTGGGCCTCCAGGTCCTCACGGATCTGGTGGTAGACGACCTCGGACTCGTACTGGGCGGCGACGCCGGCGACCAGGCGCTGCTTCTCCGCCTCGGGGATACCGAGCTTGTCGTAGGTGTTCTTGATGTCCTCGGGCAGTTCCTCCCAGGAGGTGGCCTGCTTCTCCGTGGAGCGCACGAAGTACTTGAAGTCGTCGAAGTTGATGTCGTCGAGGTCGGCGCCCCAGGTCGGCATCGGCTTGCGCTCGAAGGTGTCGAGGGCCTTGAGGCGGCGCTCGAGCATCCACTCGGGCTCGTTCTTCTTCGCCGAGATCATGCGGACCACGTCCTCGGACAGGCCGCGCTCGGCCGCTTCACCGGCGAGGTCGGAATCGTGCCAGCCGTACTCGTAGGCACCGATGGAGTCGATGATCGCGTCGTCCTGACGCAGCTTGTCCTGGTCCTTGGCCAGGCGCGCCTCTTCGACGGCGTCCGGCGGTGTCTGTGCTGCTTGAGTCATGTCAGCTCTCCTTCTGGGAGGAAGGGTGGATTGTGATCAGCGGAATGTGGGTGGTGCAGATGCCGTTGCCGTCGGCGATGGTCGCCAGCGGCTGTGTGTGTCGGCCGAGCAGTTCCGCGACTACCCGGTGTTCGGCGGCACACAGTTCGGGGAACTCGTGTGCCACGTCCTGGACGGGACAATGGTGACGGCAGATCTGGACGCCGCCGCCGGCGTGGTCGACGGTGGCCGCGTAACCGCGGGCCGTCAGGGCGCCGGCGATGCTCCGGGCCTGTTCGTCGACGGGATCGTCGGCCTCCGGGTCGACTCCGCTGAAGAGTTCCTCCATGCGTTGGTCGGCGAAGCGTGCGACGGCGGCGTCTCCGCCGGCCTCCCGCAGTGCACGGAGGGCCAGCAGTGCCAGACTGTCGTAATCATGTCCGAACTGTCCCCGACCCGCGTCAGTGAGCCGGAACAGCCGGGCCGGTCGACCGCGTCCACGGGTACCGGCTGCTGTAGAACGGGGCGCCTCCACGGTCTCTGCGAGACCTTCGGCGACGAAGTTGTCGAGGTGACGACGGACACCCGCGGCGCTGAGCCCCAGCGTGTCGCTGATGTCCGTCGCACTGACCGGGCCGTTCCGCAGGATCTGGGTCAGGATGGATCGTCGGGTGTCCCCCTCGCTCATCATGCCCACCTCCTTAGGTGCTGTGCCTGGTCCGGCCCGGAGGGTTTCCGGACCGGTCATGATTAGACAACACGAGTGTGGCGTAATTCCTTCCCGTTGTCTAATAAGGGTAGGCTGAACTGCACTTTTGGAAAGAACGTAGCGCGGGGAATTACGCAACATCCGGGGTGGATCCGGGGCACCGGTAGACTACCGGTGTGCCCCACCCCGACAAACCGGACCGCGGACCGGACCATTCTGACGCCGCAGGGCTGCGCGCCCTGCTCCCGGACATCGGTGCCGCCGGCTCGCGTAGTGCCCTGCTGCACCGGGGTCCTTCCGACGCGCCTGCCACCGGTCAGGACGTCGGACCGGTCCCCTTCACCCGACGCGAGCGCACCCGGTTCCGCACCGCTGCCTTCGCCGGCACGTTCGGGGCGGTACTCGCGGCTCTCGGTGGACTCGGGGCTGGCGCGGTTCCGGTGGTGGACAACAGTCTCTGGTCCCTCCCGGTCGTCAATTTCCTCTCCCTGCTGCTCCACAGCACCACGGTGACCGTCTTCGTCGGCATCGGGTTCCTCGTCCTCGGTTGGCTGATGATGTGGCGGTACTGCATCCCCTCCGTGCGTGCTGACGGGACGCCCTCCCCGATTGCTCCGTTGCGGACGCTCTACCGCATCATCCTCGCCTGGTCACTGCCCTTCGTCGCGACCGCTCCCCTGTTCACCCAGGACATCTACTCCTATCTGGCGCAGGGTTCGATTGCCGCCCAGGGGCTCGACCCCTACTCGGGTGGGCCTGCCGACCTGCTCGGGGTCGATGACCCGCTCGCCCGGTCGGTCCCACTGGTCTGGTCCCATTCCCCCGCCCCCTACGGACCGGTGGCCGTGGGTATCGCGTCCCTGATCTACCGGATCACCGGAGACACCGTCGGTACGGCCGTGGTCCTGCACCGGCTGGTCGCCGTTATGGGCGTCGTCCTGGCCGCCTGGGCGATGGTGCGGCTGGCCAGGCGTTGCGGCATCCGACCCCAGGCGACCCTGTGGCTCGGCGTGCTCAACCCGCTGGTCCCGCTCCACCTCATCGGTGGCCTGCACAATGAGGCCCTGATGATGGGGCTGCTTCTCGCCGGTCTCGAGCTCTCGCTCATGGCGACCGACAAGCTCGCCGCCCTGAGCACCCGGCGCCGGATCGGGCTCGGGACAGCCGGCATCGTGCTGATCAGTTGTGCCGGCATGGTCAAGGTCACCGCCTTTCTCGCGCTGGGCTTCGTCGGGGTGGCCCTGGCCCGCTACCTCGGTGGCAGGCTCCGCGACCTCTTCACCGCCGCCGGCCTGTTCCTCGTCGGATCCGCTGCCGTGGTCCTGGTCTTCTCTCTCGGTACCGGACTCGGCCTCGGATGGATCAGTGTGCAGGGCGGTGCGGCCGACGTCGTGAGCTGGATGTCCGTCACCTCCGACGTCGGCATTCTGTCCGGCTCCGTCGGTGGGAGACTCGGCCTCGGTGACCACACCGACATCGCCCTCGGTGCAGCCCGGGTCGTCGGCCTGTGCATCGGCGCCTTCTGGGTCGTGAGGATGCTCTGGGCAGCCTTCCGTGGCCGGATCCACCCGGTCGGTGGTCTCGGCGTCGCCACGTTCATCCTCGTGGTCTTCTTCCCTGTCGTCCACCCCTGGTACCTGTTGTGGGCTGTCATGCCGCTGGCGGCCTGGGCCGACCGTCCGGGCTTCCGCGTGGCTGTCGCCGCGATCTCCACCGTGCTCAGCTTCTTCGTCCTCCCCCGCGGCCTCAATCTGCCTGCTTCCACGGTCTCGTTGATCTACGTGATGTTTATCATCTTCTTCCTGGTTCTCCTGATCACCGGCACGGTCTTTTACCGTCGTATCCGGGCCGCCGACTACAGTGGAGCGCCGTGAGAAGTGAATCCACTCCGACCGACGGGCCGGTCCTCCAGCTCCGCGGCGTCGTCAAGCGTTTCGGGACGGTGACGGCTGTCGACGGCCTCGACCTGCAGCTCGGACGCGCTGAAGTGCTCGCGCTCCTCGGACCCAACGGTGCCGGCAAGACCACCACGGTCGAGATGTGCGAGGGTTTCATCACCCCGGACGCCGGCACGGTCAGCGTCCTCGGGACCGACCCCACCACCGACGCCGACCGGCTGCGCACCCGGATCGGAATCATGCTCCAGGGCGGTGGCGCCTACCCGGGCGTCCGTGTCGGGGAGATGCTCCGCCTCGCGGCGTCCTACTCCGCAGATCCACTGGACCCTGACTGGCTCCTGGAGACCGTCGGCCTCGCCGGACACGAGAAGTCCAACTACCGGCGGCTCTCCGGCGGCCAGCAGCAACGCCTCTCGCTCGCACTCGCCCTGGTCGGACGCCCCGAGCTGGTCTTCCTCGATGAGCCGACCGCGGGACTGGACGCACAGTCCCGGCTCGCGGTGTGGGACCTCATCGCCGCCCTGCGCCGGGACGGCGTCTCCGTGGTTCTGACCACCCACCTCATGGACGAGGCTGAGGCGCTGGCCGACAAGGTCGTCATTATCGACCACGGGGCGGTCGTCGCCCAGGGGTCTGTCTCCGAGCTCACGAGTACCGCCGACCCGGTGATCTCGGTACGCTGCGCCTCCGGTATCGACCTCGACGCCCTGGCGGACCGGCTGGACGATCCCAGGGTGACCGTCAGTGCGGTCCGCCCGGGCCGCTTCACGGTGACGGCGCCGGTCTCCCCCGAGCTCATCACCGCGCTGACCGACGCCGTCGCGGCGCAGGACGTCCTCATCACTTCGTTGAGCGTGGAGCAGCGCAGCCTCGAGAGCGTCTTCCTCGACATCACCGGACGGGAGATCCGCGCATGAGCCCTACCCGACACGCCTCCGACCGCTTCGCCCCCGGTACCTTCAGCCCCCGGCCGGCCCCCGCACCTGCGTCGGCACTGCTGCGTGCCCAGGCGAAGATCGAGAGCCTGCTCTTCCTCCGGCACGGTGAACAGCAGCTCCTCACCCTGGTCATCCCGATCGGGATGCTCATCGTCTTCAGTCTCCTCCCGGTCACAGACCTCGACGACCCGGTCGACGAGATCTACCCGATGACCCTGGGGATCGCGCTGATGGGTGCCGGATTCACCGGCCAGTCGATCGCCGTCGCCTTCGACCGGCGCTACGGCGCACTCAAACGTATCGGCGCTTCGGGTGTCCCCACCTGGGCCCTGATCGGCGGCAAGATCGCCGCCGTCCTGTCTGCCGTGGTGATCCAGCTTGTCCTGCTCACCACGATCGCTCTGTTCCTCGGCTGGCGTCCGGACCTGGTCGGGCTGTTCCCCGCCGTCGTATTCATCCTGGTCGGCGCGGCCACCTTCACCTCACTGGGGCTGCTGCTCGGTGGGACGCTGGGGTCCGATATGGTCCTGGCGCTCGGCAACACCGTCTGGTTCCTGCTGATGGGCGCGGCCGTCGTGACGGTCCTCGACCCTGATCTTCCGGACGCCGCCACGGACGCCATGGGGCTGCTGCCCTCCGTGGCTCTCACCCACGGACTGGTGGATGCCTCCGCCGGATCCTTCGACGTGCTGTCGCTTATCATCCTGCTGGTATGGGGTGCAGGGGGTACCCTCGCCGCGCTGCGCTGGTTCTCGTTCACGATGGACGGGGACTAGACTCAGGGGTCGTGACGACGACGCCCGAGACACACCAGAAGACCACGCCGGTCACCCCGGCGCACAGCGCACCGCCGGCCGATGTGGCTGAGGCGCTGGTGAGAATGAGGGAACGGGCGGCACACACCGGCAACGGTTTCCACCGGGGGGTTCTCGCCTTCTACACGGCGATCCTCGGCCTGTGCCGCAGGCTCCCCGTACCGACGGTCCAGCGACAGTGGCTCTACGCGGTCATCCTGGTGTTCTGCCAGGGCGGCATCACCTTCACCGGCTCACTGGTGCGCGTCACCGCCTCCGGCCTCGGTTGTCCCACCTGGCCGCAGTGCCAGCCCGGCTCCATGGTCCCCGAGTCCGGTGCCGCCCCGGCGATCCACCAGGCCATCGAGTTCGGCAACCGCATGCTCACCTTCGTGGTGTCGCTGGCCGCCATCCTCGCCTTCCTGGCCGTGCTGCGTGCTGCACGTCGCTCCAGCATCCTGCACCTCGCCTTCCTGCAGGGTATCGGCATCATCGTCCAGGCGGTCCTGGGCGGCATCACCGTCCACATGGATCTCGCGTGGTGGATGGTCATGGCGCACTTCCTGCCGTCGATGGTGCTGACCTTCTTCGCCGCGGTGATGGTGGTCAAGATCAGGGAACCTGACGGTGCACCCCGTCGCACAGGCATGCCGGGAGCACTGCGCTGGGCCACCTGGATCTCCGCGATCTCCCTGGCGGTCGTCCTGGTCACCGGCACGATGACGACCAGCTCCGGCCCTCACGCCGGTGACGACGCCATCAAGGAGTCCGACCGCCTCCAGATCGCGCTGATCGAGATGGCGAACATCCACGCCCACGCGATGTACCTCTACCTGGGAGTCACCGTCGGTCTGCTCGCCGGCCTCTTCGCCGTGCACGCCGACCGTCGGATCCTCAGGGCCTCCGGCTGGCTGATTCTCGGCATCGTGCTCCAGGCAGTCGTCGGCATCATGCAGTACAACATGGGTGTGCCCCGCTGGACCGTGCCGCTGCACGTCATCGGTTCCGCGATCCTCACTGCCGCTACCGGCCTGCTGTGGTCCATGCGCTTCCGACGCGGGGAGGACTCCCTCGACCGCGACTTCGACAACTGGGACCCCGCGACCGGGCCCTCGCAGGACGGGGTGCAGGACGGGGTGCAGGACGCGGCGCAGGACACTGCCCGCTAGTTTCTCCTCCGCCCCACCAGCCGTTCCCAGGCCCCGCAGACCAGTGCACTGCGGGGCCTTCGGCGTCCCCCTGACCTTTCGGTCTCTCCCCGATGCTCCCGCTTGGCCGTGGCTCCCGTGTCTCCCCGCGGTCTGCTGTGGCCGCCGACCCTACCCCCGACCTACAGCAGTCTCCTGTGGGCGGTCACGGTGTCAGACGAGACTGTCGCGACGACCGTGAGACCCCGACATTCATGTCCGACACCCGGCACTCTCGTCTGACACCGGCAGCAGGCGCGCAAGAAGGCGCGGGAGGAAGGCTTCGGTACTTCCTCCCGCGCCCGGGTGAATCCCCTCGTCAGAGCATGTCGGCGATGGTCTGCAGACCGATCACCGCGTCCACCGACAGACCCACGAACAGGATCGAGAGGTAGTTGTTGGACAGGAAGAAGAGGTTCATCGGCTTGACCTTCACACCCTTCTTCACGCCGTTGTGCAGCCCCTGCGCCCGGATGATGAACCAGGCGCCGCTGACCACGGCGACCACCGCATAGACCCAGCCGGCTGCCGGGACCAGCAGCAGGGAGCAGATCACGGTCGCCCAGGTGTACCAGAGGATCTGCCGGGTGACCTCGAGCGGAGGCTTGACCACCGGCATCATCGGCACGCCGGCGGCCTCGTAGTCCTCCCGGTAGCGCATACCGAGTGCCCAGGTGTGGGGTGGCGTCCAGAAGAAGATGATGAGGAACAGGATCAGGGCCTGAGCCCAGGAATCCCAGCCTGCGTGGAACGCGCCGCCGGTGGCGTCGGTCGTGGTGGCCCAGCCGACCATGACCGGCATGCAGCCCGCCGCCCCTCCCCAGATGACGTTCTGCCAGGTCCGGCGCTTCAGCCACTTCGTGTAGACGAAGATGTAGAAGGCGATGGTGATCAGGATGAACACGGCTGCGAGCCAGGAGCCACACAGCAGCCAGAGCCACAGGACGCTGGCGACCGTCAGTGACCAGGCGAATACCGTCGCCTGGCCCTTGGTGACGGTGTGCTTGGCCAGCGGGCGCCGGTGGGTACGACGCATCATCTGGTCGATGTCGTAGTCGGCGATCATGTTGAAGGCGTTCGCCGCGGCGGCACCCATCCATCCGCCGACCAGCGTCAGCAGCACGAGACCGAGATCGATCTCGCCGCGTTGTGCCTGGAGCATCGACGGAATGGCGGCAACCAGGAGCAGTTCGATGACCCGTGGTTTGGTCAGCGAGATGTACGCCTTGATCTTCTCCACGGGTCTTCTGTCCTCCGTACGCCACCGTCATGTCGCCGTCTTACGGCGGCGCTGCCAGACCGTCAGGTTACCTGAGCGGACGCGGTGACCGTAAACCGCCGTACCACGGCCCCACAGACACCGCCGGGCAACTACACTGTCGGGGTACCCCACTTCAACATCAGGAAGGCAGCACCAGCGTGACTCTCCCCCCGGAACTCGAATCCCGTACCGTCCGGAACTACCCGGAGGACTGGACTGAGCTGGACACCCGGGCGGTCGACACCGCACGCGTGCTCGCAGCGGACGCCGTCGAGAACTGCGGTTCGGGGCACCCCGGCACCGCAATGTCCCTCGCTCCCCTGGCATACACCCTGTACCAGCGGGTGCTGCGCCACGACCCGACCGACCCGACCTGGGTCGGCCGTGACCGCTTCGTCCTCTCGGCGGGCCACAGCTCTCTGACCCAGTACATCCAGCTCTATCTCGGCGGGTTCGGCCTGGAGCTCGACGATCTCAAGGCGCTGCGTACCTGGGGTTCTCTCACCCCGGGCCACCCCGAGGTCGGTCACACCTCCGGTGTGGAGATCACCACCGGCCCGCTGGGCCAGGGCCTGGCGTCCGCCGTCGGTATGGCCATGGCGGCCCGCCGTGAGCGCGGTCTTCTCGACCCGGAGACGCCGGCCGGCGAGTCCCCGTTCGACCACGGCATCTACGTCATCGCCTCCGACGGTGACATCCAGGAGGGCATCACCGCCGAGGCCTCCTCGCTCGCGGGCACCCAGCAGCTCGGCAACCTCGTCGTCTTCTGGGACGACAACTCGATCTCCATCGAGGACAACACCGACATCGCCTTCACCGAGGACGTCGTCGCCCGTTACGCCGCCTACGGCTGGCAGACCCTCGAGGCCAATGCCGAGGACGTGGTCGGTATCCTCGCCGCCGTCGAGGAAGCCAAGGCGGACACCACCCGACCGACCTTCGTCCGGATCCGTTCGGTCATCGGCTACCCCGCACCGACCAAGATGAACACCGGTGGCGTCCACGGTGCGGCACTGGGCGGCGACGAGGTCGCCGGCGTCAAGGAGGCCCTCGGTTTCGACCCGGCAGAGAACTTCGCCGTCGCCGACGAGGTCATCGCCCACACCCGTCAGCTCAGTGAGCGCGCAGCCGCAGACCGCGCCGAGTGGCAGAAGGGCTTCGACGCCTGGGCCGCCGCCGCACCGGAGGCCAAGGCCTTCCTCGACCGGGTGACCGCCCGCGAACTGCCGGAGGGTTTCGACGCCGACCTGCCGACCTGGGAAGCCGGTGAGTCCCTCGCGACCCGCAAGGCGTCCGAGGCCACGCTGCAGGCCCTCGGCGCGACCCTGCCCGAACTGTGGGGCGGTTCCGCCGACCTCGCCGGATCGACCAACACCATCATCAAGGGATCGCCCTCCTTCGGCCCGGAGTCCATCTCCACTGACGCCTGGTCCGCCGAGCCCTTCGGCCGTAACCTCCACTTCGGTATCCGCGAGCACGCGATGGGCGCGATCCTCAACGGCATCGCCCTGCACGGCGCAACCCGCCCCTACGGCGCGACCTTCCTCCAGTTCGCCGACTACATGCGCGGCGCCGTCCGCCTCGGCGCCCTGATGAGCACCGACGTCTACTACGTGTGGACGCACGACTCGATCGGTCTCGGTGAGGACGGCCCGACCCACCAGCCGGTCGAGCACCTTGCCGCACTGCGCGCCATCCCGAATCTCTCGGTCATCCGCCCGGCGGACGCCAATGAGGCCGCCCAGGCATGGTCTGCGGCGCTCAAGGCCCCGGCTGCACCGAAGGCCCTGATCTTCACCCGTCAGAACATCCCGGTGCTCGAGGGCACCGCGGAGAAGGCCGCCGAGGGCGTCGCCCGGGGCGCCTACGTCCTCGTCGAGTCCTCCACCGAGGTTCCGCAGGTCATACTGCTGGCCACCGGTTCCGAGGTCGAGCTGGCCGTCGCCGCCGCCGGGACCCTCGAGGCTGACGGTGTGGGCACCCGCGTCGTCTCCGTGCCCTGCATGGAGTGGTTCGAGGCGCAGGACGCCACCTACCGCGAGTCCGTCCTCCCCGCCGCCGTCACCGCCCGTGTCTCGGTCGAGGCCGGTATCGCCATGCCGTGGAAGGCCTACACCGGCCTCACCGGCGCGAACGTCTCTCTGGAGCACTTCGGCGCCTCCGCCGACTACAAGACCCTCTACCGGGAGTACGGCATCACCGCCGACGCAGTGGTGGACGCCGCCCGCTCCCTGATCTGATCCCACTCTCCACTCCCTGAAAGCTGGTACTTCGTCCGATGTCTTCCTCCACCACCCCTGTAGCCGACCTCGCTGCCACCGGAACCTCCGTCTGGCTCGACGACCTGTCCCGCGACCGGATCACCTCCGGTAACCTCGCCGACCTCATCGCCGCATCCGGCGTTGTCGGCGTGACCACCAACCCTGCGATCTTCGCGTCCGCCATGTCCAAGGGCACCGCCTACGACGAGCAGATCGCAGAACTCAAGGCCGCCGGCGCCGACGCCACTGAAGCTGTGTTCACCATGGCCGTCGACGACGTCCGCAACGCCTGTGACGTCTTCGCCGACGTCTACCGCGAGTCCGCCGGTGTCGACGGCCGTGTCTCGATCGAGGTCGATCCCCGTCTCGCCGAGAACGCCGAGGAGACCGTCGCCCAGGCGAAGTCACTGCGTGAGCGGGTCGGCGCCGAGAACGTCATGATCAAGATCCCGGCCACCGAGGTCTGCCTCCCGGCGATCACCGAGGTGCTCGGCGCCGGCATCAGCGTCAACGTGACCCTCATCTTCTCGGTCGCCCGATACCGTCAGGTCATCGACGCCTTCCTCGCCGGTATCGAGCTGGCGAAGGCCAACGGCCACGACCTGTCGACGATCCACTCGGTGGCGAGCTTCTTCGTCTCCCGCGTGGACACCGAGATCGACCGTCGTCTCGACGAGACCGGCGGCAACGACGCTCTCACCCTCAAGGGCAAGGCCGGCATCGCCAACGCCCGTCTGGCGTACGAGGCCTTCAACGACCTTCTGGTCACCGGGTCCCGGTGGCGTGAACTCGCCGCGGCCGGCGCGAACATCCAGCGTCCGCTGTGGGCCTCGACCTCGGTGAAGAACCCGGAGTACTCCGACACCCTCTACGTCACCGAGCTCGCCGGCCCGCACACCGTCAACACCATGCCGGAGAACACGCTGGAGGCCACTCTGGACCACGGCGTCATCACCGGTGACACCCTCACCGGTACCGGCGAGGATGCCGCGGAGGTCTTCCGTGCCCTGGAGGGTGTAGACATCGACCTCGACGATGTCTTCCACGTCCTCGAGACCGAGGGCGTCGAGAAGTTCGTCAGTTCCTGGACCGACCTGCTCGACGTGATCGGGGCGCGCCTGTGACAGCGAACCCGTTGCGGGATGTCGAGGACCGTCGGCTCCCCCGGATCGCCGGCCCCTGTGGCCTGGTGATCTTCGGAGTCACCGGCGACCTCGCCCGCAAGAAGCTTCTGCCTGCCGTCTACGACCTCGCCAACCGGGGCCTGCTCCCCGCCGGATTCAGCCTCATCGGCTACGGTCGACGTGACTGGACCAAGGAGGAGTTCGAGGAGGAGGTTCTCTCCTCGGTCCGTGACCGTGCCCGCACCCCGTGGCGCGACTCGGTCTGGGACCAGCTCGCCGCCGGCATCCAGTTCGTCAAGGGCGACTTCGTCACCGACGGTGCCTTCGACGACCTGGCCGCAATGACCCGCCGGATGGACGCTGAGCGCGGTACGTCCGGGAACTGGGCCTACTACCTCTCGGTCCCGCCGCAGTACTTCTCCGACGTGTGCAACCAGCTCGAACGCTCCGGCCTGGCCGACAGCACCGACGGCTGGCGTCGCGTCGTCATCGAGAAGCCCTTCGGCCACGACGAAGAGTCCGCCCACGAGCTGAACAAGACCGTCAACGCGGTCTTCCCCGAGACGTCGGTGTTCCGCATCGACCACTACCTCGGCAAGGAGACGGTGCAGAACATCCTGGTGCTGCGTTTCGCGAACCAGATCTTCGAGCCGCTGTTCAACTCGCGGTACATCGACCACGTCCAGATCACCATGGCCGAGGATATCGGCCTGGGCGGACGTGCCGGCTACTACGACGGCATCGGTGCCGCCCGCGACGTCATGCAGAATCACCTGCTCCAGCTTCTCGCTCTCGTGGCGATGGAGGAGCCGGTCACCTTCTCCCCCGACGAGCTCAAGGCCGAGAAACTGAAGGTCCTCAAGGCCACCAGTGCGACCGAACCGTTCACCCAGACCACCGCCCGCGGCCAGTACACGGCAGGTTGGCAGGGCTCGAAGTTCGTGCCCGGTCTGCGCGAGGAGGACGGTTTCGACCCGGAGTCCGGCACCGAGACCTACGCAGCCGCCACCTTCGGCATCAACTCCCGCCGGTGGGCGGGCGTGCCCTTCCACCTGCGTACCGGCAAGCGACTGGGGCGCCGCGTCACGGAGATCGCCCTGGTCTTCAAGTCCGCGCCGCACGAGTCCTTCACCGACGGACAGACCCAGGCCCAGGGCGACAATGCCCTGGTGATCCGGGTACAGCCTGATGAGGGCGTCCTGCTGAGGTTCGGGTCGAAGGTCCCTGGTTCGGCGATGGACGTCCGCGACGTCAACATGGACTTCTCCTACTCGGAAGCGTTCACCGAGCAGTCCCCGGAGGCCTACGAGAGGCTCATCCTCGACGCCCTGCTCGACGAGGGCAGCCTCTTCCCCACCAATGAGGAGGTCGAGGAGTCCTGGCGGATCCTCGATCCGGTCCTCAACCACTGGGCGGAATCCGGGCGTCCGGAGGACTACCCCGCCGGGACCTGGGGTCCGGAGGGCGCCGACCGGATGATGGGACGCAACAACCGAGTCTGGAGGCGACCGTGACCACACCTGATACAGAGACCTCAGTTGTCCCCCGGGACGGCGGAGTGAACCTGGGCCGGACCAGTACCCACCGCATCGAGACCACGCTCCGCACCCTGCGTGAGCAGCGTGGAGAGGTGTCCACCGGCCGTGTCCTCACGCTCATCGTGTCGGTCCGCTCCGAGGAGGACCTGGAATCGGTCGTCCACGGTGCCAACGAGGCCTCCCGTGAGCACCCGGCCCGCGTCATCGTCGTCGTGCATGACCGCACGACCGACGAGGTCTACCTCGACGCCGAGCTCTACGTCGGCGGGGACGCCGGCGCCGCCGAAATCATCCTCATGCGGCTCCACGGTGAACTCGCCGACCACGCGGATTCCGTGGTCACACCCCTGCTGCTGCCGGACACCCCGGTGGTCGTCTGGTGGCCCTTCACCTCCCCGCGCAACCCCGCCGGGGACTCCCTCGGCACCCTGGCCTCCCGTCGGATCACGGACTCTTTCTCGGACGCCGCCGCGGGCAAGGGCACCAAGGCCATCTTCCGCCGCCGGATCGGCTACACGCCCGGCGACTCCGACCTGGTGTGGAGCCGTATCACCCCGTGGCGTGGCCTGCTCGCCAGTGCCCTGGACCAGCGGATCGACGACACCGTCACCGGTGTGGAGATCACCGGCCCGGCCGAGGACCCTGCCGTGGACATCGCCGCCGGATGGCTCGCCACCCAGCTCGAGGTGTCCGTCACCCGCTACGCCGGAGAGGCCGTGGATATCCCGGTCGACGACGACGGCATACCTACGGCCCCGGTCGAACGCGTGGTGCTGCACTGCGAGGGCGGTGACCTCGTCATGGAGGTCGTCGACCACCGGACCGTCAGGATCATCGACGGGGACACCGAGAATCTCGTCACCCTCCAGCGGCGCACCCTCGGCGAGTGCCTGGCCGAGGAACTCCGCCACCTGGAGCCGGACGCCGCCTTCGGCGACGCACTCCACGGACTGCCCCGGGTGACCGTGGCCCGGCCCGGGGCCTCCGGACGGGACAACACCGTCAAGGAGAGCGACCGGTGAGCGCAGCACAGTGTGAGGTGTGGGACAACCAGCAGGC
The DNA here is from genome assembly GCF_056280545.1 of Corynebacterium sp. UD i78. Lineage (NCBI taxonomy): Bacteria > Bacillati > Actinomycetota > Actinomycetes > Mycobacteriales > Corynebacteriaceae > Corynebacterium > Corynebacterium sp. UD i78. The sequence goes on from NZ_JBWCED010000001.1 coordinate 1,040,307, forward strand.
ACTGACCGCCGGTGTCGCCCGTCGTGTCGTCGACCTGGTCAGCGACGTCCAACGCAACGGCGGGGTCGGTGGCGCCCAGGGGGCCGACGGCTTCGCCCGGATCGTACTGACCGGCGGCGGTGCAGGTATCGGTGTGCTCACCGAGCTGGCCGTGCTGGACCATGCCGCCCGGGAGACCGCCGACAGCTTCCCCGTCGCCGCAGTCGACTGGAGCCGGGTGCACGTCTTCTTCGGCGATGAACGGTACGTCCCCGCCGACCATCCCGAGCGCAACGAGGGGCAGGCGGATGCCGCTCTGCTCGACCACGTCGGCATCCCGGCGCAGCACGTGCACCGCTACCCGGTGCCGGCGGACGGTGAGGACCCGGCCGGTCCCGGACTGGATGCCGCCGCCGAGGCGTACGCGCGGACGCTGACCGAGTTCGCACCGGAGGGTTTCGACCTCCACCTGCTCGGTATGGGACCGGAAGGCCACGTGAACTCCCTGTTCCCCCACACCCCCGAGCTCGATGCCACGGCGACCGTGGTCCCCGTGCGGGACTGCCCCAAACCGCCACCGGAACGTGTCTCCCTGACCCTGGACGCCGTACGCTCGGCACGTCAGGTCTGGCTGCTGGTCTGCGGTGAGTCCAAGCGCGAGGCCGCAGGCCACGCGGTGTCCGGTGACGATCCGGCCCGGTGGCCGGCGGCCGGTGCCCGGGGCGCTGAGGCGACTGTCGTCCATGTGGACGCCGCCGCTGACCCGTCCTGACAGGTCCTGCACCGCAGACACCCCCGGGTGGTTCCGATGAACCACCCGGGGGTGTTGTGCAGGCTCTGCGGCCGACGGCGTCCTACAGGTCGTAGTTGAGGACGAGGTTAAGGCCGACGATGGCCAGCACCCAGATCACCGCGGTGATGATGGTCAGACGGTCGAGGTTCTTCTCGACCACGGTCGATCCCGAGAGGCTGGACTGCATACCGCCACCGAAGAGGCTGGACAGGCCGCCACCCTTCCCCTTGTGCAGGAGAACGGAAAGCCCCATGAGGAGGCTGGTGACCACCAGGAGAATCTGGAGGGTGAGAATCACGGAGTCTGCCTAACATCGGTCGACAATACGGACAACGGCCCTATCGTAGCACTACCCGGAGTTCCGGAGGCCGGTGGCGAGGCCGTTCATCGTCAATCGGATTCCGTCGAGCACATCCTCCGACTCATCTCCGGCACGGTAGCGCCGCAGCAGCTCCAGCTGGATGAGATTCAGCGGGATCAGGTAGGGGAACCGGTTGCGCATCGAGACAGCCAGTTCGGGGTTGTCGTCGAGCAGACTCTCGGTTCCGGTGACCTTGACGTACATGTCCAGGGTCAGGCGGAATTCCGTGACAATGGCTTCGAAGATGCGCTCGGCGTCCGCCCGGTGAGGGACAAGTTCCGCGTACATCTTCGCTACCGCGAGATCGGCCTTCGCCATCACCTGGGCCATATTCGACATCACCGAGCGGAAGAACGGCCATTCCCGGTGCAGTTTCTGCAGGAAAGCCAGCCGGTCGGCGTCCTCCCCGACCCAGGTGCTGAGTGCGGAGCCGACACCGTACCAGCCCGGCAGCATGATCCTCGACTGGGACCAGGACAGCACCCACGGGATCGCGCGGAGGTCGGCGATGCTGCTGGTCTGCTTGCGCGAACTCGGCCGCGAACCGATGTTGAGGTTGCCGATCTCCGCCAGCGGGGTCGACGAGGTGAAGTACCCGATGAATCCGGGGTCCTCGTGCATCAGGGCGGAGTAGGTCTGCCGGGAAAGCTCCGAGAGCTCCCGCATGGTGGCGTAGGCCTTCTCCGGTTCATCGACCCGGTCGACGGGGAGCAGGCTGGCCTCGAGCGTGGCGGAGACCAGCGCCTCGAGATTTCGACGGGCGACCGAGCGCACACCGTACTTCGCGGAGATGATCTCGCCCTGCTCGGTGATGCGGACGCTGCCCTGCACAGCCCCCTCAGGCTGCGCGAGGATCGCCTCGTGGCTCGGTCCGCCACCACGTCCGACGGTGCCGCCACGGCCGTGGAAGAGGCGCAGTCCGAGGCCGGCGGCGCGTGACGCGTCCACCAGAGCCAGTTCGGCGTCGTAGAGGGCCCAGTTCGCGGCGAAGTAGCCACCGTCCTTGTTGGAGTCCGAGTAGCCCAGCATGACCTCCTGGATGCCGTCACGCTCCTCGACGACATAGGTGCGGTAGAAGTCGTACGACCACAAGTCCGTCATCACCGACGCACCGGCCTTGAGGTCGTCGATGGTCTCGAACAGCGGGATGACATCGACGGAACCGTGGAGCGTCCCGTCCTCGACCCGAATGAGACCGACCTCCTTGAGCAGCAGGACCGGCTCGAGGATGTCGGAGACCGAGGACGCCATGGAGATGATGCAGTGCGGCACGACCTCCGGGCCGAACTTACGGGCGGCGGCCGCAGCCGAACGGAAGATCCCGAGCTCCCGGTCGGTCGCCTCGCTCCACTGCGCCAGCGGGTCGACCAGCGGACGCGGTGAGTGAAGCTCCGTGGTAAGCAGCGAGATCCGCTCCTCTTCGGACAGCGAAGAGTAGTCGGCGGTCACGCCGGCACGGGAGAGGAGCTCGGTGAGGACGTTCTCGAAGCTCTCCGAGTTCTGTCGCAGGTCCAGTGCGCTGAGGTGGAACCCGAAGGTCCGCAGCGCGGTGATCACCGTAGCCAGCCTGTGGTCGGCGATGAGTCCGTCATTGGAGGCACGCAGGGACCGGTCGATGACGGCCAGATCCTCGAGTGCGGTGGCCGCGTCCGGATACGGGGTGTGCCCGTCGGCGACACCGGGGACCACGGACCCCTCCCCCAGGGTCGTGACTGCGGTGGCGGCGATCCGGCCCCGGACACCGTGGACCGCCCGGCGGTAGGGCTCGTCGGAGCGGGAGGGGACGTCGTTGCGGCCACGGTCGGCCAGATCCTCCAGGTCCGGCTCGACCACGGTGAACCGGGTCGACAGGCTGAGTTCGTGCTCCAGCTCGGCGAGTTCGGCCAGGTACCAGCTGAAGACTGTCTGGGCGGCACGGTTGGTGGCGTAGCGGACGGTGTCGCCGGTGACGAAGGGGTTGCCGTCGTGGTCGCCACCGATCCAGGAACCGGGGCGGACCACGGGCGTGTCGGGTACCCCGGGACCGAAGAGCTCCCGCAGTGTCGTACTGACGCGTAGGTTGAGCAGCGGAATCTCGTGGAGAAGACTGATCGTGAAATAGCGAAGACCGACATTGATCTCGTCCTCGATCCGGGGACGGACCGAACGGATCAGCGCGGTCTGCCAGAGAATGGTGACACGCCGACGGATGTCACGGTCGATCTCGGCGAGGCGTTCGTCGCTGCGGGCGGTGAGACCTGCGGCGATGATGCGCCCGCGTGAGCGCATGAGGCGGGTGATGTCCGACTGGACGTCGAAGACGGTGCGGCGACGGGTCTCGGTCGGGTGGGCCGTGAGGACCGGGGCGACATGGGCCCGTCCCATGACCTCGGCGACCTGCTCGGAGGTGACCCCACCGTCGGTGAGGGTCGGCCAGGTCGCGGCAAGTGTGGACGCCGGCGGCGGGTCACCTGCGTCGGCGAGCCGGTCCCGGACACGCTCTTCATGGAGGTCCTCGGCGAGGTTGGAGAGCAGGCCGAAGTGGCTGAATGCCCGGATGACCGGCAGCGCACGGTCGGCCGGCAGATCACGCAGCCGGGTGGCGAGGTCCTCGACGGTGCTGTCGCCCTGGCGGATCCCGAAGGCCTCACGCCGGGCGGACTCGACCAGGTCGAAGACCTCCTGGCCCTCCTGCTCCCTGATGATGTCGCCGAGGATCGCACCGAGGTAGCGGATGTCCTGGCGGACTCCCGGGATGATCTCCGGGGTGTCCACGTCCGGCGGCACGATGGGTACGGCGGTACCCGGGACGGACTGTCGGTGTGGTGTCTGTGGCGGGGATTCGGTCATGCCCGCCATTGTGCCCCGGTTCCCCCGCCCCCGCAGGGGACGGACGGCCCCCACGCGTTCCCCTGCCGAGCCCGCGGTCCGGTCAGCGGCCGGTCAGGCCTTGGCTGCCGCGGCGCAGAGTCGGGCGAAGTCCTCGCCGTCGAGGCTCGCGCCACCGACGAGGGCACCGTCGACGTCCGGCTGTCCGACGATCTCGGCGACGGTACCGGTCTTCACCGAACCGCCGTAGAGGATGCGGGCGCTGTCTGCGACCTCGTCTCCGCCGAGCTCACGCAGGACGCCACGGACCGCCTGGCAGACCTCCTGGGCGTCACCGGCGGAGGCGACCTTACCGGTGCCGATGGCCCACACCGGCTCGTACGCGACAACAACATCGGCGAGACGGTCCGTCGGGACACCGGCGAGGGAGGCACGGGTCTGTTCTTCGACGAAGGAGACGTGCCCGCCGGCCTCACGGACGTCGAGCGACTCCCCCACACACACGATCGGCCGCAGGTCGGCACCGAGGGTGGCGACGGCCTTCTTCGCGACGGTGGCATCGTCTTCGGCGTGGTACTGGCGACGCTCCGAGTGGCCGACGACGACCCAGGAGCAGCCCAGCTTGGCGAGCATGCCGGCGGAGACCTCGCCGGTGTAGGCGCCGGACTCGTGGACCGAGACGTCCTGTGCCCCGTAGGTGACGAGGAGCTTGTCGCCGTCAACGATCGTCTGGACGCTGCGGATGTCGGTGAACGGCGGGATGACCGCCACATCGACGTGGTCGTAGTAGTCGCGCGGCAGGGCGAAGTCGAATTTCTGCACCAGCTGGATCGCCTCCAGGTGGTTCAGGTTCATCTTCCAGTTGCCGGCGATGAGCGGGGTACGCTTCGATGCCTTGTCAGCCATGTCTGTTCTCCTAGTTCTCGAGGACGGCGATGCCGGGGAGTTCCTTGCCCTCCAGGAACTCGAGCGAGGCGCCGCCACCGGTGGAGATGTGGCTGAAGCCCTCCTCGTCGAGTCCGAGGGTGCGGACCGCGGCGGCGGAGTCTCCGCCACCGACCACGGAGAACGCTCCGGCCGTGGTGGCGTCGATGATCGCCTGGGCGACTCCACGGGTGCCCTCGGCGAACGCCGGGAACTCGAACACACCCATCGGGCCGTTCCAGAAGACGGTCTTCGCGCTGCGCAGCACGTCACCGAAGGCGGCGACCGACCCCGGTCCGACATCGAGACCCATCTGGTCGTCGGGGATGGCGTCCACGGCGACGGTGGCGGGGGTCGCGTCGGCGGCGAAGGCCGGGGCGACGACCACGTCGGTCGGCAGGACGATGGCGTCACCGTAGCGCTCGAGCAGGTCACGGCAGGTCTCCACCATGTCCTCCTGCAGCAGCGAGGTGCCGACGGAGCGGCCCTGTGCGGCGAGGAAGGTGAAGCACATGCCACCGCCGATGACGAGGTGGTCGACCTTGGGGGCCAGGGCCTCGATGACGGTGAGCTTGTCGGAGACCTTGGAACCGCCGAGGACGACCACGTAGGGCTTCTCGGGGGTCTCGGAGACGCGACGCAGCACCGCCAGCTCGGACTCCACGAGCCCACCGGCGTAATGCGGGAGCAGCGTGGCGACATCGTAGACGGACGCCTGGGCACGGTGGACGACACCGAAGCCGTCGGAGACGAAGGCACCGTTCTCGGCGGTCAGCGCGGCAAGCTCGGCGGCGAAGGCCTGACGCTCAGCGGCGTCCTTCGATGTCTCGCGGGCGTCGTATCGGACGTTCTCCAGCAGGAGGATGTCGCCGTCGTTGAGGCCGTTGGCGCGCTCGTGGGCGTCCTCACCGGTGACGTCGGCGGCCAGCGGAACCCACTGTTCGAGCCGCTCGGACAGAGCCTCGGCGACCGGGGCGAGCGAGAAGTCGGGGTTGGCCTCACCCTTGGGGCGTCCGAGGTGGGCGGCGACGATGACGCGGGCGCCGGCGTCGAGGAGACGGCGGAGGGTGGGGACCGAGGCGTCGATGCGACCCGGGTCGGTGATCGCGCCGTCCTTCAGCGGGACATTGAGGTCGGCACGGACGAGGACGTGGCGTCCCTCGACACCGTCGGCGATGAGGTCGTCGATGGTCTTCACTGGCATGTAGGGCTCTCCTGTATTCAGGCCGCGGTCAGGCGGCCGGTGTCAGACAAGTCCGGCGGGCCGGTGCACGGTGGCACCGACCCGCCGGGGATGTGGGGTACCGGGTCTGAGTCTAGTGGACTGCCCGATCCTGCGACCCGGGGGTCAGAGGCGCTCAGCGACGTAGGCGGTGAGGTCGATGAGGCGGTTGGAGTAGCCCCACTCGTTGTCGTACCAGCCGACGACCTTGACCTGGTTGTCGATGACCTTGGTCAGTCCCGAGTCGAAGATCGTGGAGTGCGGGTCGCCGACGATGTCGGTGGAGACCAGCGGCTCGCCGTCCGAGTACGAGATGATGCCCTTGAGGTCACCCTCGGCGGCCTTCTTCACGGCCTCGTTGACGGCCTCGGCGGTGACCGGCTTCTCAGCCTCGAAGGTGAGGTCGGTGACCGAGCCGGTGGGGACCGGCACGCGCAGGGCGTAACCGTCGAGCTTGCCCTTGAGCTGCGGAAGTACCAGGGAGACGGCCTTGGCCGCACCGGTGGACGTCGGGACGACGTTCAGGGCGGCGGCACGGGCGCGGCGGGGATCCTTGTGCGGGGCGTCGTGCAGACGCTGGTCACCGGTGTAGGCGTGGACCGTGGTCATCAGACCGCGGACGATCCCGAACTCCTCGTCGAGCACCTTGGCCATCGGCGCGAGACAGTTGGTGGTGCAGGAGGCGTTGGAGATGATGTGCTGGGTGGCGGGGTCGTAGTCGGTGTGGTTGACACCGACGACGAAGCTGCCGTCCTCGTTCTTCGCCGGGGCGGAGATGATGACCTTCTTCGCCCCGGCGTCGATGTGTGCCTTCGCGGCGTTGGCGTCGGTGAAGAAGCCGGTGGATTCGATGACGATGTCCACCCCCAACTCACCCCAGTTGAGGTTCTTGGGGTCGCGCTCGGCGGTGACGACGATGCGCTTGCCGTCGACGGTGATCGACTCGTCGTCGTAGGTGACCTCCTTGCCGAGGCGGCCCATGATGGAGTCGTACTTCAGCAGGTTGGAGAGGGTCTTGTTGTCGGTGAGATCGTTGAAGGCGACGATCTCCAGATCGGCGTCGCTGTCCTGCAGCGCGCGGAAGAAATTGCGGCCGATACGGCCGAAGCCGTTGATGCCTACACGTACCGTCACGGTGGTCTCCTGTTTCAGGTGTTGGAGTCTGGTCTGTCCGTTCCATTCCCGACCCTACCCACCCCCACCCGCTCGTGCAGGGGGTGACAGTCACCCCCGCTCCCCTGTCGACGTCGATGCAGGTCAGGACACCTCCACTCCGGAGAAATCACCGTGGGATCACCGCGTGCCGAGCGGGCCGTCTTCCGGAAAGTCCACGTCCACGACGGCCGAGGAGGTACCGGGTACCCCCAGTTCCTCCGCCCGCCGGTCCGCCATGGTGAGCAGCCGACGGATCCGGCCGGCGACCGCGTCCTTCGTCATCGGCGGATCCGCGAGCTGACCCAGTTCCTCCAACGAGGCCTCACTGTGCTCCACACGCAGCGCACCGGCCTGCTGCAGGTGCTCAGGGACATCCTCTCCCAGCAGTTCCAGGGCGAGTTTCACCCGGGCGGCGGCCATCGCGGCGGCCCGGGCTGACCGACGCAGGTTGGCGTCATCGAAGTTCGCCATGCGGTGGGAGCTGGCACGCTCCTCCCGGCGGCGGCACTGCTCCTCCCACCGGCTGCGGCCACGGGGGGCGCCCATGCTCTCCAGCAGATCGCCGACAGCCTCGGCATCGCGGACGAGGACACGGTGCATCCCGCGGACCTCCTTGGACTTCGCGGTCACTCCGATCCGACGTGCCGTACCGACCAGCGCCAGCGCCGACTCGTTGCTCGGTGTGGTGACCTCCAGGACTGCGGGACGCCCCGGGTCGCCGACCGTGCCACGTACGAGGAAAGCACCCCGCCACGCGGCGGCGCACTGCTCGACGGTACCTCCGATGATGAACGGTGGCAGACCGCGCACCGGGTGACCGCCACGGTCGATCAGGCCGGTCCGACGGGACAGTTCGGTACCGCCGTGGGACCACCTCAGGTGGTGGTGACCACCGTCCCCGGCACGGGCGTCGGGGACACCGCCGGGATCCGGGGTGATGTCGAAGAGTTCGTCGATGGCGGAGACCAGGCGACGGGCGGTGGCCGCGCCCTCGATCTCCGCCTCGACGACGATCTCACCGCTGACCAGGTGCAGTGAGCAGGTGTAGCGCAGCAGCGAGGCGACCTCGGCGGTGAGGACCTGTGGGGTGCCCACCGTGACCTGCAGCAGTTCCTGTCGGACGTCAGCGGTCAGTGTCTGCGGCGGCACCGGCGTCTCCTTCCCGGAGGGTTGTCGTGTCTGTGTCTGGGCCCGGTCCCCCGAATTCACGGAGGACGTCGGCGAGTTTCGACGGTGAGTGGCGGTCGGTGAACCGGCCCCGGTCATCGTCCTCACGGACGTCCCGGTAGAGCACACGCGCCCCCAGACGTTCCGCGGCGCGTTCCAGGTGCCGGCGTTCCTTGGAGGACTGCACCGAGTTCAGGTCGACGACGACGAAGTCCACCTGCAGCGACGGACAGTGCTGGAGCAGCATGTGGATGTGCCGTTCCATGGAGAACCCGTTGGTCTCGCTGGATTCGGCGACGAGATTCATGAGGATCACCCGGGTGGCGGTGGTCCGTGTCAGCGCGTCGACGATACCCGGGATGAGCAGGTGCGGGATCACCGAGGAAAACCAGGACCCCGGTCCGAGGGTCACCAGGTCAGCGTCGAGAATGGCCTGGACAGCCTCGTCGGTGGCGGGGGCGTCCTGCGGGATCAGGCGGACGCGGCGCACCGTGCCGAGGGTGGACGCGACAGCCACCTGCCCACGGACCGCAGTGACCTCACGTGCGTCGTCACCGAGTCCCTGGACCTCTGCCTCGAGGTCGAGCGGTTCGGGAGACATCGGGACGACGCGACCCCGGATGCCCAGCAGGTCGCCGAGCTCGTCGAGGGCGGCGATACTGGAACCCATCACCTCGGTGAGACCGCCGAGGATGAGGTTGCCGACCGCATGTCCGGCGAGGGCGCCGTGGCCGCCGAAACGGTGCTGCAGGGTGTGCTCCCACAGGTGGCCGCGGGGTGTGTCACGGACCAGCGCAGACAGCGCCATCCGGAGGTCGCCGGGTGGAAGTGAGCCCAGCTCGCGGCGCATACGGCCCGAGGAGCCGCCGTCGTCGGCGACCGTGACGACGGCCGTGACATGGTCGGCGGCACCACGGGCGGCCCGCAGGGTCGCGAAGAGTCCGTGACCACCGCCGAGGCTGGCGATCCGGTCGAGGGGGCGCTCCCCGGCGGCGGCCGATATGTCCTCGACCGGAAGGCCGGGATCGTCAGGTCCGGCGAGCGTCACTTCTGCCCACCCCCCTGCGGCTGGCGGTCCTCGTACCTGACCAGGTCACGGTGTACGGTCCGGACCTCCAGGTCGGGCAGTTCACGCAGCCGCCGGGCCAGTGCCTCCGTCAGTGCCGGGCTACGGTGCTGGCCGCCGGTGCAGGCGATGCCCACGGTGATGAACCGCTTGCCCTCACGCCGGTAGCCGGGAAGGGCGGTCTCCAGGACCGTGGTGAGCCCGTCGAGGTAGGCGTCCGCCTCGGGGCGGTCGAGGACGTAGTCGGCGACGGCGGGCTCCAGACCGCTGTGCTCCTTGAGCTCCGGGACCCAGTGGGGGTTCGGCAGGAAGCGGGCGTCGAAGAGCAGGTCCAGGTCGCGGGGCGCCCCGTTCTTGAAGCCGAAGGACTGCACGGTGACGTGCTCCCGCCGGTCGGTCAGCGCGGTGAAGTAGTCCTCGAGCTCATGACGCAGGTCGTGGACGCTGGTGCCGGTGGTGTCGATGACGACATCGGCCCGACGGCGGATCCCGCGTAGCATGTCGCGCTCACGGTCGATACCCGCCTGGAGGGTCTCCCCGCCCTGCAACGGATGGGTACGGCGGACCTGACCGTAGCGGCGGACGAGGGTGGCGTCATCGGCGTCGAGGTAGAGCACGACGGGGCGGCGTCCGGAATCATGCAGGCCGGCGAGGACTTCGGTGAGGTCACCGACGAAATCGCGGGAGCGGACGTCGGTGACGATGGCCAGTCGCTCCACCGGCGAATCGGACTCGAAACTGAGCTCTACCATGCGCATGATGAGCTCCGGTGGGAGGTTGTCGGCGACGTACCAGCCCATCTCCTCGAGAACAGTGGCAGCCTCCTTGCGTCCGGCACCGGACATGCCGGTGATGAGAACGAGGGACGCCTCCTGTCTGGGATCGGCGGAGGCTTCGCGGTGGATGTCCATGGGGACCATCCTAACCGTCGCTGTGCTCCTCCGGAGAGAGGGCGGCCATCACCGCGGCAGCGAGCTTCGGACCGAATCCGGGCAGCGCGGCGACGGCCTCCTCCCCCGCCTCCCGGACCTTCGCCACGGAACCGAAGGCGGTGACGAGTTGGGAGCGGCGCTTCGGGCCGAGCCCCGGCACCTCGTCGAGGACCGACCTGGTCATCCGCTTGCCGCGGCTGGCACGGTGGAAGGTGATCGCGAAGCGGTGCGCCTCGTCACGGATCTGCTGGACGAGGTACAGGGCCGGCGAGTTCCGGGCGACGATCACCGGGTACTCGTCGCCGGGCACCCACAGCTCCTCGAGCCGCTTGGCGATGCCGACGAGGGTCACGTCGGTGACCCCGAGCTCGTCGAGCACTTCCTGGGCCGCCTCGACCTGCGGCCGCCCACCGTCGACGATGAACAGCTGTGGTGGATAGGCGAACCGCTTCGCCCCCTGCTCCGCCTCGGCCGCACTGACCTCGCCCTCGAGCCGGTCGCCGGCGTCGTCCCCGGCCGGCACGGCGGTCCTGTCCTGCTGGTAGCGCTGGAACCGGCGTCGGACGACCTCGGCGATGGACGCCACATCGTCGGAGTGCCCGTCCCCGGCCGCCTCACGGATGCGGTAGCGGCGGTAGTCGGACTTACGCGGCAGTCCGTCCTCGAAGACCACGAGGCTGGCGACCACGTCGGTGCCCTGGATGTGGGAGATGTCGGTGCACTCGATGCGCAGCGGCGGTTCGTCCATCCACAGTGCCTCGCGCAGCTCCTCCAGGGCCGAGGACCGGGCGGTGATGTCGCCGACGCGGGCGAGCTTGTGCTGTCGCAGCGCCTGGGCCGCGTTCTCCCGGGCGGTGTCCATCAGCGCCTTCTTGTCCCCGCGCTGCGGGAAGCGTACCGTCACCCGGGCACCACGCAGCTCGGTGAGCCAGGCGGAAAGCCCCTCGATGTCGTCGATCTCGTCGGGGTCGACCGGCACGAGGATCTCTCGGGGCACCGGCTCCAGCGTCACCTCGCGGGACGCCGCCGCCCGGGAATTACCGCCCACCGCGGACTCGGTGGCGTCGGAGAGTTCGGCCGACTGACCGTAGAACTGGGTGAGGAAGTCCGCCAGCAGCGCCGGGGTCCCGGCGTCTCCGGTCGCGTCGCTGTCTCCGGTGGCGTTCTCGACGACCCATCCCCGCTGGCCACGGATACGTCCGCCACGGACGTGGAAGATCTGGACGGCGCTCTCCAAGTCGTCACCGGCGGTGGCGATGACGTCGGCGTCGGTGTTGTCGGAGAAGACCACGGACTGCTTCTCCATGGCGGAGTCCATCGCCCCGAGCTGGTCACGCAGGGAGGCGGCCCGCTCGAAGTCGAGATTCCCCGCGGCGTCCTCCATCTCCTGACGGACATCCCGCATGACCCGCTCGGTGTTGCCGCCGGCGAGGAAGGAGCAGAAGCCGTCGACGAGCTCCATATGCTCCGAGGGTGAGACCCGCCCCACACACGGAGCGGAGCAGCGGTCGATGTAGCCGAGCAGGCAGGGACGGCCCAGTTGCTCGTGGCGACGGTACACTCCGGCGGTGCAGGTCCGCACCGGGAAGACACGGGTCAGGGATTCGAGCGTCTCCCTGATCGCCCAGGCCTTCGGGTACGGGCCGAAGTAGCGCACCCCCTTCTTCCGCGGACCCCGGTAGAGGAAGGCCCGGGGGAACTGCTCCTTCACGCTCACCGCGAGCATGGGGTAGGTCTTGTCGTCGCGGTACATGACGTTGTACCGCGGGGCGAACTTCTTGATCCACGTGTACTCGAGGTTCAGGGCCTCGAGTTCGCTGGACACGACAGTCCACTGCACATGGTCGGAGGAGAAGACCATGGTCCGGATCCGCGGGTTGAGGTGCGCGGGATCCTGGAAGTAGTTCGACAGCCGGCTGCGCAGGTTCTTCGCCTTGCCGACGTAGAGGACCCGGTCATCGGCGTCGCGGAAGGTGTAGACGCCCGGGTTCGTCGGGATCGTCCCCGGTGCCGGGCGGTAGGAGGCGGGATCAGCCATCGGCGTTCCCTCCTACTCTTCGGGCATGTAACGGTCCTCGAGGCGGCGGAAGGCCTCGACCTGCTGCGCCACGGTGGTCTTGTCGCTGACCTGGAAGGCCATCATCGGAACGAACTCGAAGTCCGGCAGTTCCAGCCGTGCCCAGCGGGAGTTCCGGGGGAAAGACAGACCGTAGATCATCCGCCAGGGGTAGAACTTCGCACCGAGGACGTTGCGGACCTCCACTCCCCGGGGGTTGACGCGCACCCGCGGGCGGGTCAGGGTCAGGGCGGCGGCGGAGAACAGCAGTCCGATCCCCACGAACGCCCACTGGTCGACGGCACTGACGGTGGCTCCGGTGTCCCCGGCGGCGGAGACGACCCCCATGAAGATGTGCAGCGCCATGATGATGACGACGGCGATCCAGGCGACCTTCTTCAGGAACGGGGACCGGACGGTCAGCAGCCACCCCTCGTCGGTGGTGGGGGTCGGTGCCGTGGTCTTCGCAGTGGAATCAGCCGTGCTCACGTCCGCCCACGTTACCCCGGTCCGTCGACGGGACCCAACTGCCCACCGGGCGGGGGCGGTCAGCCCCGGGCGCGGATGTCGCGGATGACCAGGAGAGTGTGCAGCGCGGCGCGGGCGGCATCGGCCCCCTTGTCCTCCACGGCGCCCTCCACACCGGAGCGGTCGACGGCCTGCTGCTGGTTCTCGACGGTGAGGACACCGTTGCCGACCGGCTTGCCGGAGTCCAGGCTGACCCGGGTCAGACCGTCGGTGACGGACCGGCAGACGTAGTCGAAGTGGGCCGTGTCTCCCCGGATGACGCAGCCGTTGGCGACGACGGCGTCATGGCTCTTCAGCGCCTCGGCGACGGCCACAGGCAGCTCCACGCAGCCGGCGACCCGCCAGTCGTCGACGGCAGCGCCGAGCTCCTTGAGGGCGCGGACCGAATGGTCGTGGAGCCGGTCGGTGATCTCCGCATTCCAGGACGCGGAGATCACGGCGATGCGGAATCCGTCGCCGGATCCGGGACGCAGGGTGAGGGCGGCGAGGCCGTCGGCAGCCATGGGGTTCTCCTAATCGGTGAGTGAGTCGAGCTGGTGGCCCATGCGGTCACGCTTGGTGCGCAGGTAGGTCTCGTTCTCCGGGTTGGACGGCAGGTCGATCGGGACGCGGCGGACCACCGCCACACCGTGCTTCTCCAGGTCGAGCCGCTTGGCCGGATTGTTGGACAGCAGGGCGACCGAGTGGACGCCGAGATCGCGGAGGATCTGGGCGGCGGCGCTGTACTCGCGGGAATCCACCGGCAGCCCCTGGGCGGTGTTCGCGTCCACGGTGTCCAGCCCGCGGTCCTGCAGGTTGTAGGCCGTCAGCTTCGGGAGCAGGCCGATGCCGCGTCCTTCCTGACCGCGCATGTAGACGAGGACGCCACGGCCGGATTCGGCGATGCGGTCGAGGGCTGCGTCGAGCTGCTCCCCGCAGTCACAGCGGCGGGAACCGAAGACGTCTCCGGTGAGGCACTCGGAGTGGACGCGCACGAGCACGTCCTCACCGTCATCGGCCGCCGGATCTCCGACGACGAGAGCCATGTGCTCGACCCCGTCGACGACGCCACGGTAGGCCACCGCACGGAACTCACCGTGGCGGGTGGGCAGCCGGGTCTCGACCTCGCGGGTGACGACGGGGGTGTTCACCCGACGCCACTCGGCGAGCTGCTCGATAGAGACCAGGGACAGACCGTGCTCGTCGCAGAAGCGGCGCAGCTCCGGAAGCCGCGCCATGCCGGTCGGATCATCCTCGGAGACGACCTCACAGAGCACGCCGGAAGGACGCAGCCCTGCCGCGCGCGCCAGGTCGATCGAGGCCTCGGTGTGCCCGACGCGCTCGAGGACGCCGCCGTCCTTGGCACGCAGCGGCACGACGTGCCCGGGGCGGTGGAAGGTGTCGCGCACCGAGGTCGGGTCGGCGAGCTTGAGGATGGTGCTGGACCGGTCGACGGCGCTGATACCGGTGGTGATGTCCTCGGCGGCGTCCACGGTGACGGTGTAGGCGGTGCCGCGGACATCCTCGTTGCGGGCGACCATGGGCGGCAGTCCGAGCCGGTCGGCGTCCTCGTTGGTGAGCGTGGCGCAGATGTAGCCGGAGGAGTGCTTCACGGTGAACGCGATGAGCTCCGGGGTGGCCTTCTCGGCGGCGAAGATGATGTCGCCCTCGTTCTCCCGGTCCTCGTCGTCGACGACGACCACGGCCTTACCGGCGGCGATGTCGGCGATGGCGTCCTCAATGGGGTCGAGCAGCGAGGTGCGCTGTGCGGATTCGCTCACTTGATGGTTCCTTCCGTGCCGGATTCCAGCAGTCGTTCGGTGTACTTGGCAAGCACGTCGCACTCGATGTTGACGCGGTCGCCGGCGGTGAGGTCGCCCAGGACGGTCTCGGCGAGGGTGACGGGGATGAGGGAGACCTCGAACCAGGCGTCGTCGACGGGGCCGACCTCGGCGACGGTCAGCGAGGTGCCGTTGACGGCGATGCTGCCCTTCTTGGCGACATAGCGGGCCAGTGCCGGGTCCTCGAGACGGAACCGCAGCACCTCCCACTCGCTGCCCGGGGTGCGGGACTCGAGGACGGCGGTGCCGTCGACGTGGCCCTGCACGATGTGGCCGCCGAGGCGTCCGCCGGTCGCGGTGGCGCGCTCGAGGTTCACCCGGTCACCGGCGGTGAGGTCGCCGATGGCCGTGTAGTCGAGGGTGACCTGCATGCAGTCGGCCCAGAAGCCGGGGTTGTCACCGTCCGTGTCGTAGTCCGTGACGGTCAGGCATACGCCGTTGACCGCGATGGAGGCGCCGTGGACGGCGTCGGCGATGACCGTGCTGCAGGAGATACGGAGACGTTGGGCGTCGGCCGTGCGCTCCACGGCGGCGACGGTGCCTGTCTCCTCGACAATTCCGGTGAACATGACGGTCAGTCTAAGCCACCGTTGTCTGCGTCACGTCAACGGGACGCCGTGACGCCGCGCGGTACGGCGACATGTGTCAGCCGAGGCGCGTACTCACGCTGACGATGTCTCCACCGGCCACGTCGACCGAGCGCAGGGTGAAGCGGCTGATACCGGCGATGGTCGTGGCGGTGGACGGTGCCGGGGCCACAGTCGGGATGCCCGCCCCCAGCAGTGCCGGGGCGGTGTAGGCGTCCACCGCGTCAACCAGCCCGTCGGCGATGAAGGACGCAGCGATGTGTGGACCGCCCTCGACCAGGACATCGACGAGGCCCCGGCTGCCGAGACCGTCCAGCACCTCGGCCAGACTCTCACCCCGGTACCGCAGTGCCGGGAACACCGCAGCATCAGCAGGCACGTCGGTGTGCCCGATGACGACCCGCTCCGGCTGATGGTCGTACAGCCCGCCCTCCGGGCGTCGCGCTGTCAGCCGTGGATCATCGGCGAGCACGGTGCCGGTGCCGACGATGACGGCGTCCCGTCGCGAGCGGTCGAGATGGACGCGGGCACGGGCATCCTCCCCGGTGATCCACCGGGAGGTGCCGTCGGTGGCGGCGGCGAATCCGTCGAGGGTGCCCGCGTACTTCAGGGTCACGTGCGGGCGCCCCAGGCGCCGGGACGCCAACCACGGCTCCACGCTGAACTGCGGCACACCTGCGAGATCGGTGGAGGATGTGACCAGCGGCCCCGCCACCGACATACCGCGGGCGCGGAGGTACTCCGCGCCGCCTCCCTCGGCGTCTCCCGGATCGGCGAAGGCGTAAACGACGTGCGCAATGCCCGCATCGAGCAGTGCGAGCGCACACGGGCCGGTCCGGCCGGTGTGGTTGCAGGGCTCCAGGGTGACGACAGCGGTCCCGCCCCTGGCCTTCTCCCCCGCCTCCGCCAGGGCATTGACCTCTGCATGCGGTCCACCGACCGGCGAGGTTCCGCCGGTACCGACGATCTCACCGTCCGCGGAGAGGATCACCGCACCCACCGGAGGGTTCGGGCTCGTGGTTCCGCGGACCTCCCGGCCGGCGGCGTCGGCGGCCTCCAACGCTGACGCCAGCAGCGGATCGCCCGTCAGACGCAGGTAGGGGTCCATCAGGAACGGGCGGCAGCTACGGCGGCGGCACGGATTGCGGTCACCTGGGCCTCCGGGTCCTCCTTGCCGAAGACCGAGGAACCGGCGACGTAGACGTCCACACCGGCGGCCGCGGACTCGGCGGCCGTCTCCACACCGATACCGCCGTCAATCTCGATGAGGGTGTCCAGCCCCTCGGCGTCGATACGGGTCCGCAGGGCCCGGACCTTCTCCAGGACTTCCGGCATGAAGGACTGGCCACCGAAGCCGGGCTCCACACTCATGACCAGCACGAGATCGAAGTCGGCGAGCCGGTCGAGCAGCGGCTCCACCGCGGTGCCCGGCTTCACGGAGATTCCGGCGCGGGTGCCCGCCTCCCTCAGGGTCCTGGCGAGGGCCACCGCGACGTCCACGTCGGCGACGGCCTCCAGGTGAAAGGTGACATTGCCGAAGGCGGAGTACTCCGGGGCCCAGCGCTCCGGATCCTCGATCATGAGGTGGACGTCGGTGAAGGTGCCGGTGCGCCGACGCACGGCTTCAGCGACCGGAAGCCCGAAGCTGAGGTTGGGAACGAAGTGGTTGTCCATGACGTCGATGTGCAGCCAGTCCGCTCCGGGGACCCTGGCGATCTCACCGGCGAGATCCGCAAAGTCGGCGGCGAGAATGGACGGGGCGATCAGCGTCTGTCGGGTCATGGGTTCATCGTATACGGCCCCGCAGGAGCCTCATGTTTCGACAGTGTTTCAGATGTATTTCACCATTGTGACCAGCGAATATGCGATTAGACCCATGATTTTCCATCAGTTAGTCTTGCCTGACCAGAGCAATGGCACTCCCGGAGTCCGCGCAGTGATCCGCCACAAGCGGTTGCCGGTAACCGGGACCCCGAGGCGAAAGATCAACCCGACCTATGAGTTCGACGAGTTCGACATTCGGCCTGTACGACCCGTCCCGAGAGCACAGCGCCTGTGGCGTGGGATTCCTCACCCGCAAGGACGGCGTCCCCACCCACGACGTCCTTGACCGCGGCCACCGTGCCCTGTGCGCCATCCCGCACCGCGGCGGCATGTCCTCCGAGGGTGTCGGCGACGGCGCCGGCGTGAACATCGACCTGTCGGTCGAGTTCTTCTCCGCCGTCACCGGTCTCGACCTGGAGGAGCGTCGCTTCGGCGTCGGCAACTTCTTCCTGCCCGAGGACACCACACAGTCCCCGACCGCCCGGCGGATCATCGCCGATTCCCTGACGGCCGAAGGCCTGGAGGTCACCACCGAACGTGAGGTGCCGGTCAACGAGGCCGCGGTGCGCCCCGTCGCGCTGGATTACCAGCTGCCGATCCGGCAGTGGATCTTCACCGTCCCCGCGACAATGACGTCGGCGGAGGCGGACCGTGCCGCCAACTCGGCGCTGCTGCGCATCGAGCAGGAGGCCTACTCGCGTCCTGAGCTCACAGGTCTGTACCCGCTGTCGCTGTCGACCCGTACCCAGGTCCTCAAGGGTCGGCTCAACGCCGACGAGGTCATCCCCTGGTTCTCCGACCTCACCGACGAGCGCCACAGCGTGCGCACGATGTACTTCCACACCCGGTTCTCCACCAACACCGAGCCGCACCCCTCGATGGCCCAGCCGTTCCGCCTCATGGCGCACAACGGTGAGCTCAACACCGACCGGAAGAACCGCATCAGTGACGAGGCCGCAGCGGCCTCCCGCCAGCGCCACATCATCCGGCCGCCCGGACAGTCTGATTCATCCCGCCTGGACCAGACCCTCCAGTCCCGCGTCTTCGACGACCGGCTCGACATCGTCGAGGCTGTGGTCTCGCTCATGCCGCCGGCCTGGGAGAATGACCGCTCGCTGCCACAGCCGGTGCGCGACATGCTGGAGTACTTCTCCCTCTACGAGGAGAAGAACGACGGTCCGGCCGCCCTCATCTTCAACGACGGTGATGTCGTCGGCGCCCGCCTCGACCGCCTGGGCCTGCGCCCGCTGCGCAGCATCGAGACCGCCGACTACCTCATGGTCTCCTCCGAGGCCGGCCAGCTCGACGCCGAGCCCGACGAGGTCCTCCACCGCGGACGCATCGAGGCCGGCGGCATGCTCAGTCTCGACCACCGCACCGGTGAAATCCGCCGCACCCGTGAGACCCTCGAGGAACTCGCCGGTCGTCGGGACTACGCCACCATGCTCGAGGATTCCCGCACCGACATCCGCGACATCCCGGTCTCCGGCATGAAGCGCGGCACCACCACCCTCGGCTACGAGGGCGACCTGACGCTGGCCGGCCGCTTCGTGGCCTACTCCATGAACCAGGAGAGTTTCCGGTTCATGATGGACCCGATGCTCGCCACCGGTGCCGAGCGCATCTCCGCGATGGGCTACGGCAACGCGATCAACGCCCTGTCGGACACCGAGGGTGGTGTGGCGAAGTACTTTTCACAGCGATTCGCCCAGGTCACCAACCCGCCGCTGGACTCCATCCGTGAGGCCGACGGCATGACCTTCCGTGTCGCGCTCGGTGCCAAGCCGGATGCCACGGACGCCGAGGACCCCCGCGATCCCACCCACCAGATCGTGGTGGAGACCCCCATCCTGTCCCACCTGGACATGCTGCGGCTGCGCGAGCAGGACCTCGTGCCGGTCCGACGCTTCGACCTGCTCTACGAGCCGGACGCCACCGACCCCGACGCCAACGCCGACTCCGTCACCGACGCGATCGACCGGCTCTGTGACGGCGTGGCCCGCTTCGCCGCGGAGAAGGGCGGCATCGCCGTGCTCTCCGACCGCTCCGTCGACTCCGTCCACGCCCCGATCCCGCTGCTGCTGGCTATCTCCTCGGTCAACCAGCGACTGATCGCCGACGGCCTGCGCATGCGCGTCTCCGTTATCGCGGACTCCGGTCAGCTCCCCAGCTCGCACCACATCGCCTCCGCCCTCGGCTTCGGTGCAGCTGCGGTCTACAGCCTCTCGGCCCGCCTGCGCGCCGAGGAGAAGTACCCCGCCCCGACCAGCCCGGCCGGCGACTACACCGAGACCGACAGAGCCTTCGACAGGTTCCGCAAGGCCGCGCTCAAGCAGCTCGGCAAGACCATGGGCCGCGTCGGCCTGTGCACCGTCGAGTCCTACATCGGCGGCGAGTTCTTCGAGCCGAACTACCTCGACACCCGCGACCCCGCGCTGGCCCGCTGCTTCCCTCACATGGACGCCCCGGTCCGCGGCGTCGGCTTCCGGCGCATCGCCGAGGCCAACACCGAGTGGCACCAGCGGGCAGCCACCGTCTCCGAGGACTCCGACATTCCGCTGCTCGGTCTGTTCAAGGAGCGCTCCGAAGGTGCCGGCCACTCCTTCGGCACCACCGCCGTACGTGGCTTCACGGGTCTGACCGATGAGCCGCTCGCCCTGCCGACCCCGTCGGCGCAGACGCCGGAGAAGACCACGGCAGAGGCCGGTGAGGAGCTCCGCCTGCTGACACTCGGCCAGCTCGGCGATGCCTTCGGCATCTCCGACGAGGCCTACACCAACGCCGGTTTCGGCCAGCTCTCCCCCGACCAGATCGACGCCTTCAAGGTTACCCCGGGCTACCGCGACTTCGTGTCCACCACCAAGGCCGAGCGCGCCCGGCGGCCTTCCGCACTGCGCGACATCCTCGCACTGCCCGCCGACGTCACCGGGCTGCGCAGCCACGAGGACTTCGGACGCCAGATCGGCCGGTTCTCCCTCGACGGCAACGGCTCGATCTGCGTCCGCGGACTCGACGTCGCATCCGTCGGCACCGACACCTGGTCCCTGGTGCTGGCCGACCCTGACGGACGGCTGACCGGCCACGCCGAACTCGCCGTCTGGCTACGCGACTCCTTCGGCCCTGCCGTGCTCTCGCTGCGCGTCTCGGCCGCCGAACTGGTCGTGGAGGCCCACGGTCGGGCCGCCCGGTTCCTCGGCATGCTGCAGCCCGCCCCGAAGAGCCTGCCGCTGTCGGAGGTCCAGCCCGCCCACGAGATCACCCGCACCCTCGCCTCCGGCGCCATGAGCCACGGCGCCCTGGTCGCCACCGCCCACGAGGCCGTCGCCCACGGCACCAACATGGCCGGCGGCATGTCCAACTGCGGTGAGGGCGGCGAGCACTTCTCCCGCGCCGGCACCATCCGCGGTTCCCGGATCAAGCAGTTCGCCTCCGGACGCTTCGGCATCTGGGCCGGCTACCTCGCCGACCCGCAGCTCGAGGAGCTGGAGATCAAGATCGGCCAGGGTGCGAAGCCCGGCGAGGGCGGTCAGCTGCCCGCACCGAAGGTCACCGTGGACATCGCCGCGGCCCGCGGCGGAACCCCGGGTATCGAGCTCGTCTCCCCGCCGCCGCACCACGACACCTACTCCATCGAGGATCTCGCCCAGCTCATCCACGACTGCAAGGCCGCCCGCGTCCGCGTCATCGTCAAGCTGGTGTCCTCCGAGGGCATCGGCACGATCGCGGTGGGTGTCGCCAAGGCCGGCGCCGACGTCATCAACGTCGCCGGAAACACCGGTGGTACCGGTGCCGCTGCCGTGACCAGCCTGAAGTACGCCGGACGCTCCGCCGAGATCGGTGTCGCCGAGGTCCACCAGGCCCTGCTGGTCAACGGCCTGCGCGACAAGGTCGTGCTGCGCTGCTCCGGCGCCCACCAGACCGGCCGCGACGTCGTGGTCTCCGCCCTGCTCGGCGGCGACTCCTTCGAGTTCGGCACCACCGCACTGATGATGCTGCGCTGCGTCATGGCGAAGAACTGCAACATCAAGTGCCCCGCAGGTCTGACGACCAACGCCGAGGCCTTCGACGGTGATCCGCGGGCCCTGGCCCAGTACCTGCTCAACATCGCCCACGATGTCCGCGGCATCCTCTCCCGCCTGGGTCTGCACTCCCTGCGCGAGGCCCGCGGCCGCTCGGATCTGCTGCAGCTGCTGGAGCACCCCTCCTCCGTCGGCCACCTGGACCTGCGCAAGATGCTCGCCCTCGTCCCGGAGAAGAAGGTCACCGACCCGGTGTACCTGGAGAAGAACTTCACCACCGATGACGCCCTGCTCACCACAGTGCGCGAGGCCCTCGTCGACCGTCGCGAGAAGACCGTCGACATCGACGGTATCGCCCTGCACAACTGGGACAAGTCCGTCGGCGGACAGCTCTCGGTGGACATCGAGCGACTGCTCAACCACCACAACTCCGCCGACCGCGGTGCCGGTGACGCGCTCACCGACGCCGAAGTGGACGCCCTGCCCGCCGTCCAGCGTGACGACCGTGGCCGGGCCTTCCTCGACGACGGCACCGTCACCGTCCACACCAGCGGCTCCGCGGGACAGTCCTTCGGTGTCTTCTGCAACGACGGTGTGACCCTGGAGCACACCGGTACCGCCAACGACGGTGTCGGCAAGTCCCAGGGCGGCGGCACGGTCATCGTCCGCTCCCCCGGCGGTGGTTCCCCGGACAGGGGCGGCAACGTCCTCATCGGCAACTTCGCCCTGTTCGGTGCGACAGGTGGACGCCTGTTCGTCGAGGGCGAGGCCGGAGACCGCTTCGCGGTGCGTAACTCCGGCGCCACCGCCGTGGTCGAGGGCATCGGCGAGTTCGGTGCCGAGTACATGACCAACGGCACCGTGCTCAACCTCGGTGCGGTCGGTAAGGGCCTGGGCAACGGCATGTCCGGCGGTTTCCTCTACCAGTACGACCCCGAGGGCATCGTCCCGGCCATCGCCAGCCACGACTCCCTGGTCACCTTCCCGCTGATCGACGCCGAGCCCTTCCATGAGGTCACCGTGCGCACGCTGCTGGACTGGCACATCGAGGCCACCGGCTCTGCGCTCGCCACCCGCCTCGTAGCGGACTGGGAGAACACCCGCCGGCACATGGTCTGCGGTATGCCCCGTGCGCTGCTGCTCTACCAGGACGCCGACGCGATCCTCGGCGCGGCGTCCCGCAAGGAGCTTCTCGACGAGCTGGCGACCTCTGTCGCCACCGACCGCCTGCACGCCTTCAAGGTCGACTACCGCGACCAGCGGATCGTCGCCGGCGGCCTCGTGCCCGGCAGCGGTGCCGCCGCCGCCGACGGCCCGGCGGCGATGTTCGACCTCATCGCCAGCTACACGATCCTCAACGTCGCCCGCGAGTTCGCCCGCGACCGGGTCACCGACGCCCTCGACGCCACCGACCCGCGGATCGACGACGCGACCCGCAAGCTGATCCTCACCGAGGACTTCTTCGTCATGCAGAAGGTGGTCCGCTACCTCCGCGAATCGATGGACTCCCTCGATGACGCCCAGCTGGCGGTCCTCATCGCCACCAAGCGTCTGGGCGACTACAAGGCCTCCCTGGAGCGCCGTAACGTCCGTGGCATCGACGCCCCGGCGACCTACGGCTGGATCCTGCACCAGGACCTGAAGAACTCCGCCCGGATGGATGTCGCCCGTGTCGACGAAGCCATCGCCAACTCGTCCCTCGACGACCTCGTCGCCGGGTGGCGTGAGATGAAGGGAATCTCCGCATGACCCTCCACCTGCCCACCGGGGCCCCGTTCTCCGTCGAACAGCAGACCTGGCTCGACGGCTTCTTCGCCGGCCTCGACCTCGGTCGTGAGCGCTACCAGGGGCCGGCCGCCACACTGACCGTCGAGGTCCTCTTCGGCTCGCAGACCGGAAACTCCTCCGAGCTCGCCGACCAGCTCGCCGCCGGGCTGCGGGCAGCCGGTCTCGGAGCCAACGTCACCGAGCTCGATGCCGCCGGTGTCGGTGTACTGACCTCCGGGTCGAGCCACGTGCTCATCGTCACCTCCACCTACGGTGAAGGCGAGATGCCCGACAACGCCGAGATGTTCTGGGAGGAGCTCAACGGCGCCGAGATGCCACGGCTGGAGGACCTCTCCTTCGCCGTGCTCGGTCTCGGTGACTCCGGCTACGACGACTTCTGCCAGGCAGGTAAGGACCTCGACATCCGCCTCGAGCAGCTCGGTGCCAGACGGCTCACCGCCCGGGTCGACTGTGACGTCGACTTCGAGGACGAGGCCACCGCGTGGATCAGTGACGCGGTCGCCGCGGTCGTCGCCGACGCCCCCGCCGGTGCAGCCGGTGGTGCCGCTCCCGGGGCCGCAGGTGCGACCGCCGCTGCCGCCGACAAGCCGGCGAAGTCGAAGTGGAACCGGAAGAACCCCTTCCCCTCCCGGCTCGCCGCGACCCGCCGGCTCTCCGCCGAGGGCAGCGCGAAGGAGATCCACCACTACGAGTTCGATCTGGCGGACTCCGGCATCACCTATGCCGCCGGCGATGCCCTGGCCGTCATGCCCGTCAACGATCCCGAGCTGGTCAGCGCGATTCTCGCCTGCCTGGGCCTTGACGGTGGCCTGGCGGTCGAGGACTCGACCCTGTTCGAGACTATCCTGAAGACCCGTGAGATCCGGACCCCCGGCAAGGACCTCATCGCCGCGGTAGCCGACGCCTCCCCGGACGGTGGTCTCGCCGACATCGTCCGCCGCGACGACCGGGACGCCCTGGACTCCTTCCTCTGGGGCCGGGACATCCTCGACCTGCTCGAGGAGAACCCGTCGGCCCGGTTCAGTGCAGAGGAACTGCTCGACCTGCTGCGCCCGCTGCAGTCGCGTCAGTACTCGATCTCCTCCTCCCCGCTGGCCAGCCCGGACCGGATCCACCTCACGGTGGCTTCGGTGCGGCACAGCCCGGAGCCGGGTGCCCGCACCCACGGCGGCGTGTGCTCGACCTATCTCTCCGACCGGATCGCCGACGGCGACCTCACCGGTATCTGGCTGCAGCCGAACAGCGCCTTCAGCGTTCCGGAGGACGCCGACCGGCCGGTCATCATGGTCGGCCCCGGTACCGGTATAGCCCCGTTCCGTGGTTTCCTCCACGAGCGTGCCGAGGCCGGCGCCACCGGCGGCAACTGGCTGTTCTTCGGCGACCAGCACCGCGCGACCGACTACATCTACGAGGACGAACTCACCGAACTCGAGGAGAAGGGCGTGCTGACGAAGCTGTCGCTGGCCTTCTCCCGTGACCAGGCGGAGAAGGTCTACGTCCAGACCCGCATGCGTGAGGAGGCCGAGGAGCTCTACCGCTGGCTGGAGGACGGCGCGTACTTCTACGTCTGTGGTGACGCCTCCCGCATGGCCAAGGATGTCGAAACCGCCCTGCTCGACGTCATCGCCGAGCAGTCCGGTGGCTCCGAGAACGCCGCGCAGGACTACCTGGCGAAGCTGAAGAAGGAGAAGCGGTACGTCAGGGACGTCTACTGACGTCTACTGACGTCTACCGCCTCCCGGTGAGCAGGATGTCTCGGCAGACCTCCAGGTGACCGAGGTGCTGCGCCATCTCCCGGAGCATGTGGTCGAGCACCCACTCCGGGGTGACGAAGGCGGCGTCCTTCCGCGAGGTCCCCTTGGCCGCGCGGTTCCGGATGCCGTCAGCCATCGCCACGGTCGCCCACCCCGGCAACCGGTCGCGTAGCTCCTCCACGAGGTGACAGGCTTCGTCGACCGTGCCGGTGGCCTCGAATTCGGCGTCACGGTCGCGGGGCGGCAGGTCCTCGCCGGCGGCGAAGGCCCCGCCCCAGAACTGCGCCATCCCGTGGATGTGGGCGACGAGGGCGAAGGGACTGTTGACGGTCCCCGGGACCGGTGAGCTGTTCACCGTCGAATCATCGAGGGTGTCCAGGGCTGCATCGACACCGTCGAGGAGTTCGGCGGCGACGCCGAGGAACGCGTCGAGGAGAGCATGATGGCCGGTTACGGATGTGTCCATGATCACAAGCGTAACCACGCGGCACCGGCCTCTGCCTCAGACAGGACTCAGTCAGCCACCCGCAGCACCGCGAAGAACATCGCGTCGGTGCCGTGCCGGTGCGGCCAGAGCTGCACGAACGGGGCAGAATCCAGGGTGCCGGACGCCGCCAGGTCAGGGAACAGTGCGGTGGCGTCCTCGATGACCGCACCGGTCTGATCGGCGACTGCCCGGACCACGTCGCGGGTCTCCGCGGGATGCGGTGAGCAGGTCGAGTAGACGACGATGCCACCGGGTCGGGTGGCCTTGAGCGCCGAGCGCAGCAGGTCCTTCTGCAACGGCACCAGCTCGGCGACGTCCGCCGGGGTCTTGCGCCAGCGGGCCTCCGGACGACGACGCAGCGCGCCGAGCCCGGTGCAGGGGGCGTCCACCAGGACGCGGTCGAATCCGTCCCCCTCTGGACTGACCGGCATGTCCAGCCCACGGATCTCCGCCAGATGGCGCCCGTCGCCCTGGTGGACCCGGGCCGGCAGCCCGTCGGTGGCGGTGCGGACCAGCTTCGCGCGGTGGGCGGCCGGCTCCACGGCGTCCACTGTCGCCCGGTCCCCCATGGCCCAGGAGGCGAGGAAGGCGGTCTTGCCGCCGGGGCCGGAGCACAGGTCCAGCCAGCGGCCGTGGTCCTCGGCGACCTCGGCACGCAGCATGGCCAGGGCGATGAGCTGGGAGCCCTCGTCCTGTACACCGGCCAGCCCCTCCCGCACCGGGTCGAGGTCGCCGGGGTCACCCTCGGGCAGGTAGACGGCGTAGGGCGACCAGCGGCCCTCGTCGCCACCGGTGACCAGCGCAAGTTCCTCACCGGACATCTGGCCGGGTCGGGCCGCCAGGTGCACGACCGGACGGGCGTCGTCGGCCTCCAGGGCCTCAGCCAGTTCGGCGGCCGGAGCATCCGGGGTGCCGCCGAGAGCGGTGTTGAAGGCTTCCGCGATCCAGGTCGGGTGCGAGGTCTGCAGAGCAAGTCGGGTGACCGGGTCGGTGACCTTCGCGGTGACCCGGCTCTCCCACTTCTCGGCCGGGGTGCGGGTCAGGGTGCGCAGCACACCGTTGGTGAAACCGGACGCCTTCGCCTCCCCGTTGGCCTTGACCAGTTCGACGGTGGTGTTCACCGCGGCATGGTCGTCGACCCGGGTACGCAGGATCTGGTAGGCGCCCAGGCGCAGTGCATCGAGGACGACGGCGTCGATCTTGTCGACGGGACGCCCTGCGGCGTCGGCGATGATCGCGTCAAGCAGCCCCTGCATGCGCAGGATGCCGTAGGTCAGCTCGGTGGCGAAGGCGGCGTCGCGGCCGTGGATCTTCTGCTCGCGCAGTGCGGCGGGCAGGGCGATGTTGGCGAAGGCGGCGTCCGTGGAGACCTTGCGCAGCACCTCGAAGACGATGTCGCGGACCCGGTCACCCGAGCCGATGCGACGTCGGGCGTTCTCGTGCTCCCGGCGGTGAGACTCGCTGCGGCGCTCGTAGCCCTTGTTGCCACCACCCCGGTTGCCGCCGCGCTGACCGCCCTGACGCTTCCGGTTGTCCTGTCCCTTGTCATGTCCTCTGTCACCGGACCCGGTGCGTCCGGACTCGGACCGTGACCTGAAGCCACCCATCAGTTCTCTCCCTCGTCGAATGCCGCATGCCCGTCGTCGAACAGGTCACCTCGGCCGCGGGCCCAGTCGGCCGCGGCCATCATCTTCTTGCCCGGCGGCTGGATCCGGGTGATCTCGAGGACGCCGTCCCCGGTGCCGACAAGTACCCGGGACTTCTCCGCGAGGATCTCCCCGGCGGGCAGAACTGGTGCCTCTTCGCCGTCGACCGGCAGCAGGAGCCCGAGCTTGTACCGCTCACCGGACAGCGTGGTCCAGGGGCCCGGTGCCGGCATGTGTGCCCGGGTGATGCGCTGGATCTCCACGGCAGGACGCGTCCAGTCGAGACCTCGGCGTCAGCGGTGGTGATCTTCGCTGCGTAGGTCATGCCCTCCCCGGGCTGCTCCACCGGTGTCACCTGCCCGGAACCCAGTCCGGTCAGGGACTCCCCCAGCAGCACCCGTCCGGCGTAGGTCAGGCGGGTGAGCAGGTCATCGGCGGTGTCCTCCAACCCGACCGGTTCCTCGACGGTGCCGGTGACCGGACCTGCGTCCAGTTCCGGGACGATACGGAAGGTCGTCGCACCCGTGACCGAGTCACCGGCGGCGATGGCGGCCTGGACCGGTGCAGCGCCACGCCAGCGCGGCAGCAGTGAGAAGTGCAGGTTGATCCAGCCGTGGCGGAAGATGTCCAGCACATCGGCCGGGAGGATCTGCCCGTAGGCGACCACGGCGACAGCGTCGACGCCGTCGGCGGCGTATCCGCGCAGGGTCTCCCGGACCTCGTCGGACTCCCCGACGGAGGCCTTCAGCGAGGCCCACTTGTGGACCGGCACACCGGCGGCCTCCGCCACTTCGGCGACCTTTGACGGGTGCAGGCTCCTCCCGCGACCGCGCTTCGCATCGGGTTGGGTGAGCACCGCGACGACCTCGTGGGCGGGGTCGTCGAGCAGGTACTGCAGGGTGACGGCGGCGGGCTCGGGGGTCCCGGCGAACAGGATCTTCATCGGTTAAACCACCCGCTCCCCCGGATCCCCGCCATGACCTCGCGGCGGGCCGCGGGCTCCATGCGCTGGAAGTACATCACTCCGTCGAGGTGGTCGGTCTCATGCTGGACGCAGCGGGCCAGCAGTCCGGTGACCTCCCGGTCGACCTCCTCGCCGTCGACGGTGACCCCGGTGACGTGCACGGTCGCCGCACGGGTGACGTCTCCCCCGGCATCCGGCACGGACAGGCATCCCTCGCGGCCGGTCTGGGTCTCCTCCCCGACGGCCTCCCACACCGGGTTGACGATGTGGCCACGGTCGCCGTCGCAGTCGTAGACGAAGACCCGTCGGGTCACACCGACCTGGTTGGCGGCCAGGCCGACGCCGCCGGCGGCGTCCATCGTCTCGTACATGTCCTCGACGAGGGTGCGCAGGATGGGGTCGGTCGGGTCGTCGATGTTCTCGGCGACGGTACGCAGTACCGGGTCACCGAACAGACGGATGTCAAGGGCAGTCATGGCTGCCCAGTCTATCCCACCCGCACCGGGTCGATGACGACGCGCAGGGGTCCGGTGAGACGCCGTGTGGCGCGGACGGACCTCGCTGCACGCAGTGCCGCACCGAGCAGCACGGCGGCGTCCTCACCTCCGGCGGTACGGCGCGGCGTCCGCAGGATCAGCCGACGTGCCAGATGCAGTTCCGACTCGCCCAGTCCCGCCGGCGGCCGCACCCCCGGCGGCAGGTCCACCGGTCCGAGGACCTCCAGCTGGTCGAGTGCCTCGGGGACGACCAGCGCCTCCCGGAGCTCCCGCACGGTATCGGTGGTGCCGTCGACTGCGACGAGCACCGTGGCCGGCGGGAACCCGGCCGAGCGTCGCTGCGCGAGTTCGGTGGCCGCCGCCCCTTCCGGGTCCCACCGGATCAGCGCCTGGGCCTCAGGGAGGTCGGTGCGGGCCACGAGCACGACCTGTCCACCCTGCTCCCGCGGCACGACGAGACAGGATGCCTCCATCCACTGACGCAGGGCGCCCTCGGAGGCCCGCAGATCAGCCCGGCCCAGGGTGAGCCAGGGGTCGAGCAGGACCGCCGCACCGTAGCCGGACTCCGCGACGGGTTCGGCACCCGGAGTGGCGACCACGATGCGTGGCCCTACGGGGACGCGGTCCTTGACCTGCGAACCGCCGGAGAGCATCACCGGCACCCCGGGGAAGGCACGGCCGAGTTCTTCGGCGGTGCGGTCGGAACCGATGACCGTCATCCGGACCGCATGGCCACCACAGCCCGGGCAGGTGAACCGGCCCTCAGGGGCACCGCACCACCGGCAGCGGGGCTCAGCGGCGGAGTCCCCGCCCCCGGGCGGCAGCTCCAGTGGTCCGTTGCACCGACGGCAGCGGGCGGTCGTCCGGCAGTCCCTGCAGGCCAGGGAGGGTGCGTAGCCCCGACGCGGGACCTGGACCAGGGCGGGCAGGCCGTTGTCAGCGGCCGTGCGGATCGCCTTGTAGCCGGCAGCCGGGATCCGGGTGAAGGACTGGCGTGCGTCGTGGGCGTCATCGAGGGCGTGGATCCACGGCATCCGGTCACGGAGGACCCCGGGATCGGCGCGCAGTGTGGGGCAGAATCCTTCCTCGACCCACTGCTGCACCTCGGCGCTGCGGTGGGCCCCTCCGACGATGAAACCACATCCTTCCTGCTCAGCGCGTATTTTCAGGACATCACGGGCATGGAGGTACGGGGCACGGGGGTCGACGAGGGAGTCGTCCGCCTCCCCGGTCAGCATCATCAGCCGGAGTCCGGGGACCGGTACGGTCGCTGCGGAACGGGTGCCGACGACGACACGCCCCTGACCGGCGAGTACGGCGAGGTAACGACGGTACCGTGCGGCCGGTCCGACGGAGGCGGTGAGTTCGGTGATCTGGGCGGCGGACAGGAAATTCCGCAGCGCCGCAGTGAGCCGGTCGACGTCACGCTGGTCGGGGACGACCAGCAGGACGCCACCCCCCGACCAAGCGACAGTGGCGGCCATCTCGGCGACGCGGGCCGCCCAGTCCTCACCCGGCGTCCACAGCCAGGAAGCCCGGGCCGCACGCCCGGCCAGTACGGCCTCCAGCAGACTGTCGGCGTGCCGGTAGCCCGCCCAGCCGGCGAGTGCGGCGTCCCGGGCTGCGGCGGTGAGGTCCTCGACGGGCTCGAGTGCACCGTAGAGTTCCGGCCAGTCCACCCCGTTGCCGAACAGGCCGGCCTTTTCCGCGCTGGCGTGCCGGGAGGGCAACGCGGCGCGGAGGATGTCGGACCGGACTCCGGCGTAACGGTCCGCGAGGAGGTTGACGAGGTCCCACAGTCCCGGTGGGACGACGACCTCGGGACTGATGACGCGCTGCAGCGCGCTCAACCGACCCTCGTGGTCGGTGCCGCGTCGCCGTTCGACGACGACGGCGTCGACCAGGCGTCCGGCGAATCGGATGCGGACGCGGACGCCGGGGCGGGCGGTGGTGTCCAGCTCCTCAGGGACCGAGTAGTCGAAGAGCCGGTCGAGGTGCGGCATACCCAGCAGGGGCAGCACCCGGGCGACGGGCAGGTCCACGGTGGTTAGCGGCCGGCGGCGGCCTTGAGATCGGCGACGCGGTCGGTGTGCTCCCACGGCAGGTCGATGTCGGTACGGCCGAAGTGACCGTAGGCGGCGGTCTGCGCGTAGATCGGACGCAGCAGGTCC
Source organism: Corynebacterium sp. UD i78 (assembly GCF_056280545.1). NCBI lineage: Bacteria > Bacillati > Actinomycetota > Actinomycetes > Mycobacteriales > Corynebacteriaceae > Corynebacterium > Corynebacterium sp. UD i78. Next base: position 1,070,855 of record NZ_JBWCED010000001.1, read on the forward strand.
AGCTCACGGATGATCGCGGCGGGACGCAGGTCGAAGACCTTCTGCACGGCAGCCTGGATCGACTCGTCGGTCAGTCCCTCGGCGGCGGTGCCGAAGGTCTCGACGTAGAGCCCGACCGGCTGGGCCTTGCCGATGGCGTAGGCGACCTGGACCTCAGCACGGTGCGCGAGGCCTGCGGCGACGATGTTCTTGGCGACCCAACGCATCGCGTAGGCGGCGGAGCGGTCGACCTTGCTCGGGTCCTTACCGGAGAAGGCGCCGCCACCGTGGCGGGCCATGCCGCCGTAGGTGTCGACGATGATCTTGCGGCCGGTCAGTCCGGCATCGCCCATCGGGCCGCCGAGGATGAAGGAACCGGACGGGTTGATGAGGACCTTGAGGTCGTCGGTGATGAACTGACCGAGGTCGGCGTCCTGCACCACCCAGTTGATGACGTGCTCCCGCAGCTGCTCCTCGAGCCACTCCTGGGAGGAGTCCGGCCCGTGCTGGGTGGAGATGACGACCGTGTCGAGGTGGTGCGGACGGTTCTCCGCGTCATAGGCGAAGGTGACCTGGGTCTTGCCGTCGGGACGCAGGTCGGGGACGATGCCCTCCTTGCGGACCTGGGTCAGGCGGCGCGAGAGCCGGTGTGCCGTCGCGATCGGCAGCGGCATGAGCTCGGGGGTCTCGTCGGTGGCGTAGCCGAACATGAGGCCCTGGTCACCGGCACCGGCCTGGTCGTCGGCATCGTGCTCGTCGCCGTCATTGGTGCGGTACTCGTGGGAGGTGTCGACGCCGTCGCCGATCTCCTGGGACTGCTCGCCGATGGCGACATTGACGCCACAGGTGGAGCCGTCGAAGCCGACCTCGGAGGAGGTGAAACCGATGGCCCGGATGGTGTCTCGCACCAGCTGGGGGATCTCGACGTAGGCGTCGGTCCGGACCTCGCCGGCGACATGGACCTGACCCGTGGTGACCAGGGTTTCGACGGCGACGTGGGACTTCGGGTCCTTGGCGAGCAGTGCGTCGAGGATCGTGTCGGAAATGGCGTCACAGATCTTGTCAGGGTGACCTTCGGTCACAGACTCACTGGTGAAAAGGCGGAAAGACACTCGGTGTTCGCTTCCTGTAGGGAGTCGGATAGGGCAATTCACACAATATTAGACCAAGCGGTCTAGCAGGGGTACGGCAGGGTTGCCCCGAAAACTGCCCCGGACCTATTCCGGGGCGAAGAGCTCCTCGAGTGCATCGAGGATGTGCGAGGCGACGACGAGTTTGGATGCCGCCGGGACCTCGGTGACCTCCTCGGCGCCGGGCTGGTCACCCGGGGTGAGGAGCCAGCCGGAGGTGGAGTCCTGACCGAAGACGAGTCCGTCCCCCACCGCATTGCACATCAGCAGGTCACAACCCTTCCTGGCCAGCTTCACCCGCGCCATATCCAGCGGAGTGTGCTCCGCGTCCCCGGTCTCGGCGGCGAAGCCGGCGATGAGCAGCTCCTCCGGCAGTTCACCGGTGCGTCGGGACTCGACGAGTCCCCGGAGGATGTCCGGATTCTCGGTGAGGGTCAGGGTGGCCAGGTCGGCGTCCCCGCCCTTCTTGAGCTTCGCGTCGGCCACCGTGGCGGGCCGGAAGTCGGCGACGGCGGCGGACATGATCACCGCATCCGAGGACGGTGCCAGTTCGGCGACCGCCTGCTGCATGTCCCCGGCGGTCTTCACCCGGGTGACGTGCACCCCCGAGGGCTCCGGGAGGTCGTCGGTGAACCCGGCGATGAGTTCGACCCGTGCCCCGCGCTCGACTGCCACATCGGCCAGCGCGAAGCCCTGGCGTCCCGAGGAGGCGTTGCCGAGGAAGCGTACCGGGTCCAGCGGCTCATGGGTGCCGCCGGCGGTGATGAGGATCCGCCGGCCTGCCAGCGACCGGCGGTAGATCCCGAACCGGTCCTGGGCCGCCAGTGCCAGCGACGCGATGTGCTCGGGCTCCGGCAGCCGGCCGGGGCCGGAGTCCGGACCGGTCAGCCGGCCGTGGGCGGGTTCGAGGACCACGGTCCCCCGTCGACGCAGCGTCTCCACGTTCTCCCGCGTCGCAGGGTGGGCCCACATCTCGGTGTGCATCGCCGGGGCGAGGACGACCGGACAGGTCGCCACGAGACAACTGGCGGTGAGCAGGTCGTCGGAGCGACCGTGGGCGAGCCGGGCCATGAGGTCAGCGGTGGCCGGGGCGATCACGACCAGGTCGGCCTCCTGTCCGAGCCGGACGTGCTGGACCTCGTCGACGTTGTCGAAGACCGTGGTGGACACCGGGTTGCCGGACAGGGCCTCGAAGGTCGCCGCCCCGACAAACCGGAGCGCGGACTCTGTCGGGACGACGTGGACGTCGTGCCCGGCCTTGGTGAAGGTACGGATGAGGGCGCAGGCCTTGTACGCGGCGATCCCACCGCCGACCCCCACGAGAATCCGGAGACCGCCGTCCCTCGACGCGGTCGGTACGGCGGTGTTGTTCACGGTGTCAGTCACGGTGGTCCAGCCTATCCCAGATCGCAGCGGCGTGATTCACCGGACATGCACGAGTGCCCGCCCTGCCGGTGTCGGCAGGACGGGCACTCGTGGAGCAGCCTGAGAGGATCAGCCCTCGGTGTGCTCGAGGAGGTCGGCGTCGATCTCGCGCAGCGCGATCGACAGCGGCTTCTCCTTGTTCTCCGGTGCGACGAGCGGTCCGACGAACTCGAAGACGCCCTCGCCGACGTTCTGGAAGTAGTTGTTGATCTGGCGGGCGCGCTTGGCCGCGAAGATCACCAGAGCGTACTTGGAGGAGACCTTGGTGAGAAGGTCGTCGATCGGCGGGTTCGTGATGCCGATCGGCTGGTCGAAGACCGTCGAGTTGTCGTTGACGTCCTGGGTTTCCACTACGCACCTCATTGCTAGGCGTTGATGCCGCGGCCGGGGCCGTGGCGGTTGTCTGTCTGTTATTCCCGGTTGAGCAGGATGTCGGCGATGGTTCCCACCGCCGTATCCAGATCATCGTTGACGACGACCCGGTCGAACTCGCCGGAGGAGTCGAGCTCCTCGCGTGCGGTCTCCAGACGTCGGGCGATGACCTTGTCGGACTCGGTGCCACGGCCGGTGAGGCGGGCGACCAGGTCATCCCAGCTCGGCGGAGCCAGGAACACCGTCACGGCGTCCGGAAGCAGGCGCTTGACGTTGCGGGCGCCGGCGAGGTCGACCTCGACCAGTACGGGGCGACCCGCCGCGAGTGCGTCCTCCACCGGCCCCCGCGGGGTACCGGACAACTGCAGTCCACCATGGATCTCCGCCCATTCGAGCATCCGGTCCGCCTCGATGGCGTCCCGGAACCTGTCGGTGGAGACGTAGTGGTAGTCCACGCCGTCGACCTCGCCGGGACGCGGGTCCCGGGTGGTCATCGACACGCTGAAGAACAGGTCCGGCACGGCCTCACGGAGACCCCTGACGACGGTCGACTTACCGACCGCCGAGGGACCCGCCAGAACCACCAGCCGGGGCTCCGTCGCGTCTGAGGTCACGGGGCCTATGCCTCGTAACCGAAGCGCTCCAGGAGGGCGCGACGCTGACGGTCGCCGAGGCCGCGCAGGCGGCGGGTCGGGGCGATCTCGAGCTCGGTCATGATCTCCTGGGCCTTGACCTTGCCGACCTTGGGGAGAGCCTCGAGGAGGGCGGAGACCTTCATCTTGCCGATGATCGGGTCGGTGTCGGCCTTGGCGAGGACCTCCTTGAGGTCGGTTCCGCCACGCTTCAGCTGTTCCTTCAGCTCGGCACGGGCCTTACGGGCCTCGGCAGCCTTCTTGAGGGCTTCTGCACGCTGCTCCGGGGTCAACTGGGGAAGGGCCACGGGTTCCTCCGTATGTCGTAGTTCGATTGATGGGGTCTGTCGGGTGTTTCCCCCGGGACGGGGGACACGGCCGGCCACCGGTGGTCCGGTGCCGACAGGTCGGGCGAACCGCTGCCGGATCCTTTTCAGGACCCTCACCAGCGGGAGTCGCCGTGAAACAACGGGCCAAGTGTAGCGTCCTCACCTGCGGTTGTCGAATACCACCCCAGGTGAAGGCGCTGCGGGGACCTGGAGAACGACCCTAGCCGACCAGCGGGAATTCTGCCGCGGAATCGTTCACAGCGGACCGCAGGGCACCGATATCCGGACCTGCGGACAGGATCGACCGCGACATGTTGGGGCTGGCGAGATTCACGGCGTCCCCCGCGATGCGGGCGATGTCGTCGGCGGTGCCGCCCTGGGCGCCCACGCCGGGCATGAGGATCATGCCCCCGACGGCGTCCAGGACCGGCGGATCGGTGACCGTCGCTCCGACGACGACACCGACATTACCGGCACCACCGGCGGCCACGTGGGGTGCGTTGATCTCAGCCACCCGGTCCACGACGGTCTGGGCGACCGTCGGTCCGGAACCGGCGTCGCCGGTGCCCAGTCGCTGGAACTGCGGGCCGGAGGGATTCGAGGTCGCCGCGAGGACGATCACTCCCCCGCCGGTCCGTTCCCCTGCCTCGAGCACCGGGTCCAGGGAACCCAGGCCGAGGTACGGGGACACGGTGACGGCGTCCGCCCGCAGCGGGGAGTCCCCGCCGAGCCAGGCGGTGGCGTAACCGGCCATGGTGGAGCCGATGTCGCCGCGCTTGGCGTCGGCGATGACCAGCGTGCCCCCGTTCCGGAAGGACGCCAGGGCGTCCTCCAGGACGGCGAAACCGGCCGAGCCGAAGGCCTCGTAGAACGCGACCTGCGGCTTCACGACGCACGCTGTGTCGGCGAAGGCCTCCACGCAGATCCGGGTGAACTCTCGCAGGCCCGTGGTGTCCACCGGAAGGCCCCAGGCCTCCAGGATCCCGGCGTGCGGGTCCAGGCCGACACAGAGCCGTCCCAGCGACTCCGCCCGCTCGAGATACCGGTTACCGAAGGTCATGGTTGACGTCCTGGATGGCGCAGACGCCGGTGTCGGAATTCTTGAGGGCCTCGATGCCCTGCACAGCGGCAATGGCACCCTGGACGGTGGTGATGCACAGCACGCCCTTGTTCACGGCCGCGGAGCGGATCTCGTAGCCGTCGTCGCGGGCGGTGGCGTTACCGGCCGTGGTGTTGAGGATCATGTCGACCCCGCCGTCGTTGATCACGTGGACGACCCGACGGTCGGTGGCTCCGGCCGGCAGCTCCTCGGTCTGCTTCGCCACGGTGGTGCACCCGATACCGTTGCGACGCAGCATCTGGGCGGTACCGGTGGTGGCGATCAGGTCGAAACCGAGGGACGCCAGGCGCTGGATCGGCAGGATCATGGTGCGCTTGTCGCGGTTGGCCACCGAGACGAAGCAGGTGCCGGCGGTCGGCAGGGAGCCGAAGGCCGCCTCCTGGGACTTCGCGAAGGCCGTGCCGAAGTCGTGGTCCAGGCCCATGACCTCACCGGTGGACTTCATCTCCGGGCTGAGCAGGCTGTCGAGGACGTGGCCCTCGGGGTCACGGAAGCGGTTGAACGGGAGGACCGCCTCCTTGACCGCGATGGGGTGGCCCTGCGGCAGGGAACCGCCGTCGCGGTCTGCCGGGATCATGCCCTCGGCGACGAGCTCGCGGATGGAGGTGCCGGTCATGATGCGGGACGCGGCCTTGGCCAGCGGGACTCCGGTCGCCTTGGAGACGAACGGGACGGTACGGGAGGCACGCGGGTTGGCCTCGATGACATAGAGGATGTCGTCCTTGAGCGCGAACTGGACGTTCATCAGACCGCGGACGCCGATACCGTGGGCCAGGGCCGCCGTGGACCGGCGGACGTTCTCGATATCGGACTCGCCGAGGGTCATCGGGGGCAGGGCACAGGCGGAGTCACCGGAGTGGATGCCGGCCTCCTCGATGTGCTCCATGACGCCGGCGAGGTAGACTTCGTCGCCGTCGCACAGGGCGTCGACGTCGATCTCGATGGCGTTGTCGAGGAACCGGTCGACGAGCACCGGGTGGTCCGAGGTGATCTCGGTGGCGCGGTCGATGTAGTCGTGCAGGGAGCCCTCGTCGTAGACGATCTCCATGCCACGGCCACCGAGGACGTAGGACGGGCGGACCAGCACCGGGTAGCCGATTTCGGCGGCGACGGCCTTGGCCTCGTCGAAGCTGGTGGCGGTGCCGAAGGCGGGCGCCGGCAGGGCGGCCTTCTCCAGGACCTTGCCGAACTCGCCGCGGTCCTCGGCCAGGTTGATGGCCTCCGGGGAGGTGCCGATGACCGGGACACCGGCGTCGGCGAGACGCTGTGCCAGACCCAGCGGGGTCTGACCACCGAGCTGGACGATGACGCCGGCGACCTCACCGGACTCAGCCTCGGCGCGGTACACCTCCATGACGTCCTCGAAGGTCAGCGGCTCGAAGTAGAGACGGTCGGCGGTGTCGTAGTCGGTGGAGACGGTCTCCGGGTTGCAGTTGACCATCACGGTCTCGTAACCGACGCGGGAGAGCTCCAGGGCGGCGTGGACGCAGGAGTAGTCGAACTCGATGCCCTGACCGATACGGTTCGGGCCGGAGCCGAGGATGAGTACCTTCGGCTTCTCGGTCTGCGGCGCGATCTCGGACTCGGCGGCCGGGTCCAGCTCGTAGGTCGAGTAGTGGTAGGGGGTCTTTGCCTCGAACTCGGCGGCACAGGTGTCGACGGTCTTGAAGACCGGGCGGATGCCCAGCGACCAGCGCAGCGACCGGACGCCGTCCTCACCGGCCAGTTCGGGACGCACCGTGGCGATCTGGGCGTCGGACAGGCCGAAGAACTTGGCCTCGCGGAGCAGGTCCTCGGAGAGCACCGGGGCGTCCTCCAGTTCCTGGCGGAAGTCGACCAGGGCCTTGAGCTCCTCGAGGAACCACGGGTCGACGCCCTTCGAGGCGGTGTGGACCTGGTCCACGGTGGCGCCGAGACGCAGGGCCAGCTCCATGTCATACATGCGGCCCTCGGTCGGGCGGCCCAGGTCGTCGAGGACGGCGGCGAGGTCGTCGGCACGGTCACCGGCGAGCTGCTCGTCGGAGATGGTCCAGAAGCCGGCGGCCTTGGTCTCCAGGGAACGCAGCACCTTGTTCAGGGCGGAAATGTAGTTTCGGGAGACGGCCATGGCCTCGCCGACGGACTTCATCGTGGTGGTGAGGGTGTCGTCGGAACCGGGGAACTTCTCGAAGGCGAAGCGCGGTGCCTTGACGATGACGTAGTCGAGGGTCGGCTCGAAGGCGGCCGGGGTGACCTCGGTGATGTCGTTGGTGATCTCGGCGAGGGTGTAGCCGATGGCCAGCTTCGCGGCGATCTTCGCGATCGGGAAACCGGTGGCCTTGGAGGCCAGCGCCGAGGAGCGGGAGACGCGCGGGTTCATCTCGATGGTGATGAGGCGGCCGTCGTCCGGGTTGATGGCGAACTGGATGTTGCATCCGCCGGTGTCCACGCCGACCGCACGGAGAATAGCCAGGCCCTGGTCACGCATGATCTGGTACTCACGGTCAGTGAGGGTCATGGAGGGGGCGACGGTCATCGAGTCACCGGTGTGGACGCCGAGGGCGTCGACGTTCTCGATGGAACAGACGACCACGGCGTTGTCCGCACCGTCGCGCATGAGCTCGAGCTCGAACTCCTTCCAGCCGAGGATGGACTCCTCGATGAGGACGTTAGCCTCCGGGGACGCCGCGAGGCCGCCACCGGCGATGCGGTCGAGATCCTCGTAGGTGTAGGCCAGGCCGGAGCCCAGGCCCCCCATGGTGAAGGACGGGCGGACGACGACCGGCAGGCCGAGCTCGGCGACGGCCTCATGGACCTCGTCCATGTTGTGGCACACCGCGGAGCGGGCGGACAGGCCGCCGATGGAGGCGACGATGTCCTTGAACTTCTGACGGTCCTCACCGCGCTGGATGGCGGGGATGTCGGCGCCGATGAGCTCGACCCCGTGCTTCTCGAGGATGCCGAGACGGTCGAGCTGGATCGCGGCGTTCAGCGCGGTCTGACCACCCAGGGTCGCGAGCACGGCATCCACCGGGTGGCCGGCCTCGCGCTCGGCGACGAAGATCTTCTCGATGTATTCGGGCTGGATCGGCTCGATGTAGGTGTGGTCGGCGAACTCCGGGTCGGTCATGATGGTGGCCGGGTTGGAGTTGATGAGGGAGACCCGCAGGCCCTCCTCCTTGAGGACGCGGCAGGCCTGGGTTCCGGAGTAGTCGAACTCGCAGGCCTGGCCGATGACGATCGGGCCGGAGCCGATGACGAGGATGTGGTTGAGGTCGTTGCGCTTCGGCATTTAGTTGTTCCCTTCCATCAGCTCGATGAACTGGTCGAACAGCGGGTTGGCGTCATGGGGGCCGGCGGCGGCCTCGGGGTGGTACTGGACGGAGAAGGCGAGGCCGTTGTCGAGGGCGACACCCTCGACACAGTCGTCGTTGAGGCAGGTGTGCGTGACCTGTGCGGTGCCGAAAGGCGTGTCGAAGGGTTCTCCGGCACGGCCCTTGAGAGCGAAGCCGTGGTTCTGGGCGGTGATGTCGATGACGCCGGTGAGGTGGTTGATCACGGGCACGTTGATGCCGCGGTGACCGAACTTCAGCTTGTAGGTGTCCATGCCGAGGGCCCGGCCGAGAATCTGGTTGCCGAAGCAGATGCCGAACAGCGGGATCTTCTTCTCCAGGACGGTCTGGACCTGCTGGACCATCACGTCGGCGGTGGCCGGGTCACCCGGGCCGTTGGAGATGAACACGCCGTCGGCGTCGTACTCGGAGAGCAGTGGCTCGATGGCGGAGTTCGCGGGGACGACGACCGTACGGATACCGCGGGCGGCGAAGTTGCGCGGGGTGTTGGTCTTGATGCCCATGTCGTAGGCGATGACGGTGAACTTCGCGTCCGCACCGTTGTCCGGCTCGACGACGTAGACATCATCGGTGGAGACCTCGGTGGCGAGGTCGGAACCGGCCATCGACGGCTGACCGTCGACGGCTGCGACGAGCGCCTCTACGGGACGCTCAGCGTCCGCGCCGGAGAAGATGCCGGCCTTGACCGAACCCTTGTCGCGCAGGTGGCGGACGATCGCGCGGGTGTCGACCCCCTGGATGCCGATGATGCCCTGGGACTCCATCTCCTCGGCCAGTGAGCGGTCGGCGCGCCAGTTGGAGACGGTGCGCGACAGGTCACGGATGACCAGACCGGCAACCCAGATGCGGTCACCGTGGGACTCGCCGTCCTCGTCGTTCCAGCCGGTGTTGCCGATCTGCGGGGCGGTGGAGACGACGATCTGCCGGTGGTAGGAAGGGTCCGTCATGGTCTCCTGGTAGCCGGTCATCGCGGTCGTGAACACGGCCTCGCCGAGGGTGGTCCCCTGGGCGCCGAAGGCCCGACCGCGGAAGACGCGGCCGTCGGCGAGCACGAGGATCGCAGGGGTTCGGGTGGAACTCACGGAATTGCTCTTCTCTGTCGTAGTAGTCATCTAGTTGTTCGCCTCTCCGTCACGGCAGGTGACCTTACCGCGCAGCAGGGTGGTGGAGACCTTCACCGGCAGCGTTTCGCCCTCGTAGGGGGTGTTCGACGCCTTCGACGCCAGCTCGTGACCGTGGGCGATCCAGCCGGCCTGCGTGTCGACCACGCAGAGGTTCGCCGGCTCGCCGACGGCCACCGGGCGGCCCTGTCCGGGAAGCTTGAGGATCTCGGCGGGCCGCTCGGACATCACCTTGGCGATGAACCGCCAGTCCTGGGGCTCCTCCCCCTCCGGGACGTCGGTGATGAAGGTCCTGGCGATGAGTGCCAGAGAGGTCTCCAGGCCGAGCATGCCGGGGCGCGCCTTGTCGAACTCACAGCACTTCTCCTCGGAGCCGTGCGGGGCGTGGTCGGTGGCGACGCAGTCGATGGTGCCGTCGACGAGGGCGGCACGTAGGGCGAGGGCGTCCTTATGTTCACGCAGCGGCGGGTTGACCCGGAACACGCCGTCGTAGGTCTCCAGCTTCGCGTCCGTGAGGGTCAGGTGGTGGGGGGTGACCTCGGCGGACAGCGGGATGTCATGGTCCTTGGCCCAGCGCAGCAGTTCCACGGTGCCCTCGGTGGAGGCGTGGCAGATATGGGTACGTCCGCCGTAGTCGCGGGCGAGGAGGGCGTCTCGGATCACGATGGACTCCTCGGCGACCCTCGGCCAACCGCGCAGGCCGAGGCGGGCTGCGGTCTCGCCCTCGTGGGCGACCGCGCCCTCGGTGAGGCGGGGCTCCTCGCAGTGCTGCGCGAGCAGGACGTCGAGACCCTTCGAGTACTCGACGGCGCGGCGCATCAGCTGCGGGTCGGCGACACACCTGCCGTCGTCGGAGAACATCCGGACCTTCGCCTCGGACGCTGCCATCATACCGAACTCGGTGAGGTCCTCCCCTGCCAGACCCTTCGTGATGGAACCGACAGGGTGGACGTCACAGAGGTTCGTCTGCTGGCCCTTCATCCACACCATCTCGGCGACGGCGGGTGTGTCGGTCACCGGGTCGGTGTTCGCCATGGTGAACACGGCGGTGAAACCACCGCGGGCCGCGGCAGCGGACCCGGAGGCGATGGTCTCTGTGTCTTCCCGGCCGGGCTCACGCAGGTGGACGTGCATGTCGATGAGGCCGGGCAGCAGCACCTGGCCGTCGAGGTCGAGGACCTCGGCGTCCTCGCCCGGAGTCACGGTGCCGGCGTCGGCGATCTCGGCGATGATGCCGTCGCGCACCAGGACGTCGGCCGGCTCCCCCTCGCCGTAGACGAGGACGCCGCGCAGCAGCGTCTCCCCCGCGGCCGGGTCGTGCAGCGTACCGGTGGCCGGGTAGGCTGCGTCATTCTTCGCGGTGGTCATTCTGCGACACTTCCTTCTGCTCCGACGAGGAGCGTGAACAGGGCTGCCATGCGGACGTGGACGCCGGCGGTGACCTGATTGAGGACGACGGTGTTCGGGGCGTCCGCCACCGAGTCGCTGATCTCCATGCCACGCAGCATCGGGCCGGGGTGCATGATGATCGCGTGGTCGGCGAGTCCGGCGGCGCGGGTCTCGGAGAGCCCGTAGCGGGCGGCGTACTCGCGGTGGGACGGGAAGAACCCGCCGTTCATGCGCTCAGCCTGGACACGCAGCATCATCACGGCGTCCGCCTTGGCCAGCGCGGCGTCCATGTCCTCGGTGACCGTGACCGTGCCCCGGCCGCTGCCCACGTTCGGGTTGAGCCAGTGCTCCATGCCCGGGGCCTGCAGGGTCGCCGGGGCGACGAAGGTGACGTTCGCGCCGAGAGCGGTGAGCAGCAGCGCGTTAGACCGGGCGACGCGGGAGTGCAGCAGGTCACCGACGATGACGACCTCCGCCCCCTCGACCTTCCCGAGCCGGTTGCGCAGGGTGACGGCGTCCAGCAGTGCCTGGGTCGGGTGCTCATGGGCACCGTCACCGGCGTTGAGGACGCTGATGCCGTCACTCCCCTGGCCGACCCAGTCGGCGACCTGACGGGCGGCACCCGAGGACGGGTGGCGCATGATGATCGCGTCCGCGCCGACGGCGCGCAGCGTCAGGGCGGTGTCTTTGAGGGACTCGCCCTTCTTCACCGAGGAGGAGGACGCCGAGATGTTGATGACGTCCGCACTCATCCACTTGCCCGCGGTCTCGAAGCTGGAGCGGGTGCGGGTCGAGTTCTCGTAGAAGAGGGTGAAGACCGTGCGACCGCGCAGGGTCGGCAGCTTCTTGACCTCCCGGTCGCGCAGGGAATCGGCGAAGCGGTCGGCCTCGTCCATCAGTCCGGTGATCTCGTCGGCCGTGAGGTCGGCGATACTCAACAGGTGCTTCATACCTGCTCTCCTTCCCGGATCAGCTGGACGCCGTCCGTCCCGTCGATCTCGGTGAGTTCCACACTGACATCCTCGGTCAATGAGGTGGGGATGTTCTTGCCCACGTAGTCCGCCCGGATCGGCAGGTCGCGGTGGCCACGGTCGACGAGGACCGCGAGCTGGACCTTCCTGGCCCGGCCGATGTCGCGCAGGGCGTCAAGGGCGGAGCGGATGGTGCGGCCCGAGAAGAGCACGTCATCGACGAGGATGACCGTGGCACCGTCGATCCCCTCGCGCGGGACAGTGGTGGACTGCAGTGCCCGGTGCGGGCTGGACTTCAGGTCGTCACGGTAGAGGGTGACGTCAAGGGCGCCGTGGAAGACCTCCACGCCGCTGAACTCGCGGATGCGCTCTGCGAGGCGCGCCGCCAGCGGAACACCCCCCGACGGGATCCCCAGCAGGACGACCCGGTCTGCCCCGGGTGCGTCGAGCGCCGTCTTCTCGATGATTTGGTGCGCGATGCGTGCAATGGTACGACCGACGTCGTCGGCGTCCATGATATTCATCGTGACCTCCTTCCCCGCCTCACGGGACGGATCGTTAAAGGTGGTCGGGTCGGCGTTTCGCCGAGCCCTGTGCCGCTGATCAGTGTAGCACGCGGACAACCCCTGCAGATGCAGCGAGGGTGGCCCCGGAAAACCGGGACCACCCTCGGTGGAATGTCGGTGCGGACTCAGTCCTGGGCGTCCTCGCCCACGATGCCGGCGATGAGGTCGTCAGTGGCGGCCTCCGCGGCCTCCTTCTCGGCGATGCGGCGGGACCGGGAGATCCCGTCGAGCACGGCGTGGACGTAACCGGGGGCCTTGTCGTGACCGTATTCCTTGGCGAGACCGATCCCCTCGTCCACGGCGACCTTCTCAGGCACCTCGGCGTGATTGTGGAGCAGTTCCCAGGCGCTCACACGCAGCACGGCACGGTCCACGGCCGGGAGACGCTCCAGCGTCCATTCGCTGGACAGGTGCCCGGCGATGGCCTGGTCGATGCCGTCGAGATTCTCGGCGACACCGCCGACGATCTGCGCGGTGTACTCGTTGACCGGTGCGACCTGATTCGCCTCGTCGCGGGACAGCTCACGGCGGTCCTCGACGATCTCGACCGGGTCGATGTCCCGGAACTCCGCCTCGAAGAGCATGTCCACGGCGCGCCGACGGGCCCGGAAACGGGACCCGTGGCGGCGGTGGTTCTTATCCTCAGTCATCGGTAGTGATCAGAGCCTCTACTGCGAGACGCGGGAGAGGTAGGAGCCGTCGCGGGTGTCGATCTTCAGGACGTTGCCGGTCTCGATGAACAGCGGAACCTGGACCTCGGCACCGGTCTCCAGGGTGGCGGGCTTGGAGCCGCCGGTGGAGCGGTCGCCCTGCAGTCCCGGGTCGGTGTGCTCGACGACGAGGTCGACGGAGACCGGGAGCTCGGCGAAGAGGATCTCACCGTCGTGGAAGGACAGCTGGACGCGCATGCCGTCCTTGAGGAAACGGCCGGCGTCGCCGAACTTGTCCTGCGGTACCTCGAACTGCTCGAAGGTCTTGGAGTCCATGACGACGTAGTGCTCGCCGTCGTTGTACAGGTAGTCCATGTCGCGGCGGTCGACAGTGGCGGTCTCGACCTTGACGCCGGCGTTGAAGGTCTTGTCGACGACCTTGCCGGAGACGACGTCCTTGAGCTTGGTGCGGACGAACGCCGGGCCCTTACCGGGCTTGACGTGCTGGAATTCGGTGATCTGCTGCAGCTTGTTGTCGATCTTCAGCACAAGACCGTTCTTGAAATCCGCGGTAGTTGCCACGTGTGTACTCCCTTAAGGAAAGTCGGACAGGTAATCGACCTGACAGTCTAGCAGGTGGTGCCCGACGGACCCTAGACGACCTGCAGCTCGGTGGTCGACGGGTTCACCGACTCCGCACCGTCGGCAGTGACGATATAGGTGTTCTCGATCCGCAGACCTGTCTTCCCGGGCAGGTACACGCCGGGCTCGACGGTGAGGGTCTCCCCCGCCACGAGCGTCTCCTCCGGGTCAGTGCGCACCGACGCCGACGGCGCCTCGTGGACGTCGAGTCCCACACCGTGACCGGTGGAGTGGACGAAGTACTCCCCGTAGCCGGCCTCGTCGAGGACATCCCGGCACGCCTTGTCGACGGCGAAAGGGCCGACGCCGGCACGCACGGTGTCCACCCCGGCCTGGAACGACCGGTGGACGATACCGTAGAGCTCACGGGCCAGGGCATCCGGCTCGCCGACGCACACGGTGCGGGTCTGGTCGGAGGCGTAACCGTCGAGCCAGACCCCGAAGTCGACCGTGACCAGCCCCGGGACGATCACGTCACGGGACACCCCGGCATGCGGCTTGGCGCCGTTGGTGCCGGACGCCAGGATCGTGTCGAAACTCAGCCCGTCCGCACCCGCGGAGCGCAGCCGGTGCTCCAGGTCAGCGGCGGCCTCGATCTCGGTGATACCTTCACGGATCCCGCCCGCGGCGATGAACTCGGTGAAGACCGTGTCCGCCAGGTGCCCCGCCGCCCGCAGCGCGTCGAGTTCCGTCCCGTCCTTGACCAGGCGGGCGGATTCCACGGCGCCGGCGAGAATCTCCGGGTCGCCGAGTGCTCGGGCCTGCCCGACCGCCAGCCCCGGCTCGATCGCGTACCCGTCGTCCCCTGCGACGGCGGCGAGTTCACCGAAGAGGTCGCGGGAGATGAGGATGTCCAGTCCCGGGGAAGATGCGGTCTGCTGCCGGATCTGGGTGTCGTACCGGCCGTCGGTCACGATGGTGCCGGTGCCGTCCGCGCCCAGCAGCAGTGCAGCGTTCGATCCGGTGAAGCCGGAGAGGTACCGGATGTTCTTCAGGTCGCTGACCAGCAGATGGTGGTGGCCGGCGTCGGCGATGGTCCGGGCGACGGCCGCCCGACGGGAGGAGTGGTCGACAGGTACGTTCATGGGCTCCGAGACTACCCGTGGCGCCGACGCCCGGCAGGTTCAGCGCTGCGAGAGGAACTCCAGGGCGGCGGTGTAGCCGTAGGCCCCCAGACCGACGATGACGCCGGCGGCACCGGCCGAGAGGTAGCTGTGGTGCCGGAACTCCTCGCGGGCGTGGACGTTGGAGATGTGGACCTCGACATATCCGGCGCCGTCGGCAATCTCCGCCAGGGCGTCCTTGAGAACCACCGAGGTGTGGGTGAGTCCTCCGGCGTTGATGATCACCGCGTTCCCCTCATCGGCGGCACGGTGGATCCGGTCGAGGATCTCACCTTCACAGTTGGACTGGAAGAACTCGACCTCCACGCCCAGCTCGGTGGCGCGGGCGCGCAGCCCGTCCTCGATATCGGCCAGCGTGGTCGCGCCGTAGATGTCGGGCTGACGCTTGCCGAGCCGGTCGAGGTTCGGTCCGTTGACGACGAGGATGCTCATGTCTACTGCTCCTGGAGGGTGGCGGCGTAGGCGGCCTGCAGCGCAGCGTTCTCCGGGGCCTCGAGGCGCACCGGAGCGTAGGGCAGACCGTCACGGTCGGACAGGACGACTATGCGGATGTGACCGTCGCGGTTCTTCTTGTCGCGGCCCATGACCTCCAGCAGTTCCCCGAGGGACGCTCCGTCGTAGCTGGTCGGCAGACCGACGGAGGTGAGGATCCGTCGGTGGCGGGCCACGGCGTCCTCCCCGAGGAGACCGGCGGCGTGGGCCAGCTCCGCCTCGTAGACCATGCCGACAGCGACGGCCCAGCCGTGGCGCCAGCGGTAGTTCTCGTGCTGCTCGACGGCGTGACCGTAGGTGTGGCCGTAGTTGAGGATCTCGCGCAACGAGGATTCCCGCAGGTCCTGACCGACGACATCGGCCTTGACCTTCACCGACAGCTCGATGAGTTCGGGCAGTGCCCCGCGGGGGTCGAGTGCCGCGGCGGGATCGGCCTCGTAGATGTCCAGGATCTTCGGGTCACGGATGAACCCGGCCTTGACGATCTCGGCGGACCCGGCGGAGATCTCCTTGGCAGGCAGTGTGTCGAGGACATCGAGGTCCACCAGGACCGCCGAGGGCTCGTGGAAGGACCCGACGAGGTTCTTGCCGGCGGCGGTGTTGATGCCGGTCTTGCCGCCGACTGCTGCGTCCACCATCGCCAGCAGGGTCGTCGGGTACTGGACGACACGGATTCCACGCATCCAGGTGGCGGCGATGAACCCGGCGAGGTCGGTGGTCGCACCTCCGCCGACGCCGACGATGGCGTCCTGCCGGGACAGCCCGGCGTCCGCGCAGATGTCCCAGCACCCGGCGGCACCCGCGACGGTCTTGGCGTCCTCGGCATCGGGGATCTCGTGGAGGACCGGCTCGACACCGGTGGCACGCAGGCCCTCGGCGACACGCCGGGCCAGATCGGCCAGCGGAGGCTGATGGAGGATCACGGCACGGGCGGCACCAGGGACAGCGTCAGCGACATGACCGGTGAGGTTCCGGCCGATGACGACGTCATAGGGGTTGTCGGTGGCAACGTGGACGCGACGGACATCGGTCATGTCAGGCTCCTTGACTGGGCTGGTGTTTTCGAGGAACTGGAGAATCTCGGACACGGTCTGGCGCGGAGCATGCCCTTCGCTGGTCACGGTGAGGTCACTGACCTCGTCGTAGAACGGGGCACGCTCCGTCTGCAGCTGACGGTACCGGGCCACAGGATCCACCGAAGCGACGACGGGACGGTTCGTGTCCCCGGAGGTCCGGCGGACCCCCTCCTCGGGGGTGACCTTGAGGTGGACGACGAGTTCGTCGGCCAGCAGTGCGCGGGTCTGCGCCGAGATCACCGCACCACCACCGAGGGAGACGATGCCGTCGGTCTGCAGGGCCTCGGCGACGTGCCTCTCCTCGAGCTCACGGAAGGCGGGTTCACCGAGCTCGCTGAAGATCTCACCGCAGCGACGGCCGTAGTCCGCCTCGATGAGCGCGTCGGTGTCCACCACTGTGCAGCCCAGCGCCTTGGCGAGGTGACGGCCGACCGTGGACTTGCCGGCACCGGGCAGCCCGACGAGGACGAGACGGGGACGACGCTGTCCGGTCGTCATGTCAGTTCTCGTCCCAGCGCAGCCGGGACTCGACCTCGGCGAGGTAGGCGGCGTAGTTGCGCTTCGTCTCCGCCAGCGAATCCCCGCCGAACTTCTCGAGCAGGGAGCGGGCGATGACCAGGGCCACCATGGATTCGGCGACGACACCGGCAGCCGGGACCGCACAGACGTCCGAGCGCTGGTGGATGCCGGTGGCCTTCTTTCCGGTGTCGGTGTCGACGGTGGCCAGGGCACGCGGGACCGTGGAGATCGGCTTCATGGCGGCACGCACCCGCAGCGGCTCACCGTTGGTCATACCACCCTCCAGGCCGCCGGCCCGGTTCGTGTGGCGCTCGACGCCGTCCTCACCGACGAAGATCTCGTCGTGGGCCTCGGAACCACGGCGGCGGGCCTCGGCGAAGCCGTCGCCGACCTCGACACCCTTGATGGCCTGGATGCTCATCAGAGCCTGGGCCAGCTGGCCGTCGAGGCGTGCGTCCCAGGCGGTGTGGCTGCCCAGACCGACCGGCAGGCCGGTGACGACGACCTCGACGATGCCGCCGAGGGTGTCGCCGGACTTCTTCGCCTTCTCGATCTCCTCGATCATGGACTTCTCGTGGGCATCGGTCTGCGCGGTGAAGGCACGGACCGGGGAGGCGTCGACAGCGTCCAGATCGGCGGCGGTCGGCGCGGGGCCCTCGTAGGTGTCGGACGGGCCGATGGAGATGACGTGACTGACGACCTCGGAACCGGTGACCTCGCGCAGCAGGGCGCGGGCGACCGTCCCGGCGGCGACCCGGGCGGCGGTCTCGCGGGCGCTGGAGCGTTCGAGGATCGGCCGGGCCTCGGTGTGGCCGTACTTCAGCATTCCGGAGAGGTCGGCGTGACCGGGTCGCGGCCGGGTGAGCCGCGCGCCGCGTCCGGAGTTCATCTCCTTGACTGTCCCGGGGTCGTCGAGGTCCACCGGATCAGCGGACATGATGGTGGTCCACTTGGGCCACTCGGTGTTGCCGACCATCACCGCGACCGGGGAGCCGAGCGTCAGTCCGTGCCGGACGCCACCCAGGAAGGTGACCTCGTCGGCCTCGAACTTCATCCGGGCGCCGCGGCCGTAGCCGAGACGGCGGCGTGCGAGTTCACGGGAGACGTCCGCACGGGTGACGGGCACGCCGGCGGGCATGTTCTCCACGATGGTGACAAGGGCCTGGCCGTGGGATTCCCCGGCAGTCGTCCAACGAAGCATGCGCTTATTGTGGCACGTCTGTGTTCCGGACGTCACATGACCCCACCTCACGGGGTGGAACGCTCCCCGGCACGTCGTGTCACATCGTGAGAAGGACACTGAGCCAGGTTCCCGACAGCATCCCCGGACCGTGCGGCAGCCTCCGCCTGTCCACCCACGTCCCGCGCGGCATGAGCCCGAGACACAGGGTCACCACCGAGGACACCGTGACGGCGATCCACCATCCGACGGGACCACCGACGGCGGCCGCCACCGCCCCGAGAGAGAGCGCGAGCTTGGCGTCTCCCCCGCCGATGCGCAACCGACGGCTCACCTTCCCGGGCACCGTGCACAGGGCCCACCAGGCCAGAGCCCCGGTCAACGCCCACAGACGGCCGTCGAGGATGCACCACCCCCACACCACCGCCGCAGCGGACAGGGTCAGGACATCGGGCAGTCGACGCTGCCGCAGATCGCTGACACTCAGCGCGACCGTCCAGACCAGTGCCGCAGTCGGTACCGCCGCCGCCCACAGAGTCCCCCACACCGTGCTTCTCCCCCCTATTGTCCCCGGTCCCCGGGACCCCGGCTCATCTACCGCGGAGCTCGAGGTGTCTCTGCAGTGCAGCGTACATGGCCTCAGCGGAGGCGGTGGCACCGGTGAACTGCCGGAACTGCTCGGCACCCTGCCCGGCCAGCATCAGCAGACCGTCAGCGACGGGACGTCCCGCGGCCACGGCCTCGGTCAGCAGGCGGGTGGGGTACGGGTCATAGACCACGTCGACGACCGCACCGGCCCGGGACAACTCACCGGTGTATCCACCGGCCGCGGACTCCGGGACGGTGGAGACCAGCACGTCACATCCGGCGGCCACTGAGGCTAGCTCCGGGGCATCCAGCCGGGTCCACGAGAACTCCATCCCGTAGCCTTCGACGAGATCCCTGAGGTTGAGCGCCTTGTCGGAGCGGGCGAGGACGTCCACCCGACGGACGCCGTGGGCCGCGAAGGCGGCCACGGTCGGACGGGCGGTTCCGCCGTTGCCGACGACAGCCGCACGGGTGGGCAACGCCTTGCCGAGGACGGCGTCGAGACAGGCCGTCACGCCGACGACATCGGTGTTGTCGGCCCGCCACCGTCCGGTGGGTGCACCGTTGCCGTCACGCAGCGGCACCAGGGTATTGGCGCTGCCGATGGCGGTGGCCCGGCCTGTGACCTCGTCGGCGAGAGCCAGGGCGTGGGGCTTACCCGGCATGGTGACGGAGAATCCCGCCACACAGGCGGGCGAGCCGGTGAGCAGACGCCGGATCTCGTCCTTCTCCCCCGCCTCGACCCGGACGTACCGGAAACCGGGGACGGTTCCCGCGTCCTCTGCGGCACCGGCGTGGATTACCGGGGACAGGGAATGTGCGACCGGTCGGCCGAGCACCGCGCAGAGGGTGAGGTGCGGAGAGCCGGCGGCGAGGGCGAGGAAGCCTTCGACGTCGTAGACGTCTGCGGACGGACTACCGGGCACTGTCGAGCACCCCGTTGGCGCGGGATTCCTCGATGGCGTCCTCGTGGGCCTGGAAGTCGCGGTTGAACACCGTGGTGCCCTCCTGGTCGACGGTCACGAAGTAGAGCCAGTCGCCCTCGGCGGGGCGTTCGACGGCCTGCAGCGCCTCCACACCGGGCGAGGCTATCGGGGTGTCCGGTAGACCCTTCTTGGCGTAGGTGTTCCACGGGGTCTGACGCTCGCGGTCCTCGTCGGTGGTGGCGACCTCCTGCTCGTCGACGTCGTAGTTGACGGTCGAGTCGAACTGGAGCATCTGGTCTTCATTGAGGCGGTTGAGGATGACGCGGGCGACCTTGTCGAAGTCACCGGCGGGGGCCTCGCGCTCGACGAGCGACGCGGCGGTGAGCACCTGGTAGGGCGTCAGGCCGACATTCGAGGCCATCTCCACCAGACCCGTGCCCTCGTACTCGGTGACGGATGAGGTCACCAGTTCACGGACGATGTCCACCGGCTCAGCGGTCGGATTGAAGACGTGGATGCCGGGCGAGATGAGGCCCTCGATACGTCGGCCGTCATCACCACGGGCGTCGACCTCGGTGGCGGCCCAGTCGGGGACGCCCAGCTCGGCGGGGGCGGTCGAGGCGATGACTTCATGGAACTGATCGACGGTCACGCAGTTCTCGAGGCCGTCGGTGAGACCTTCACGGCAGGAGTTCTGGGCGATCATCGACAGGATGCCGGTGCGTGGGTCACCACCGACGACGGTGGTGTCGTCGAGAGTGGAACCGTTGGGCACGTCGATGACGCCGAGCCGGCGTTCGTCGTCCGTGAGGGCGTCGAGGGCGGAGTCCGCCGACATCTTCTCCTGCAGTGCGTAGTAACCGGCCTGTAGGTCGCGGAATTCACCCGCCTGCTCGGCGCGGTCGGCGGCGCTGATCATCGCGGAACGGGAACCCACCACATTGTCGTCGAGAAGCTGCGGGACAAGGCCGGAGACGGTGTCTCCGTCCTCGACACGCACCAGGACGACCTTGCCGTTGCCGTCACCGTCATAGTCCCTGGTTCCGACGACCTCGCGCTGCCAGTAGACATAGGCGACGACGAAGACCAGGAGGATGACCAGGGCCGCGCCGACGGCGATGGACCACTGACGGCGACGACGGTATCTCGGGGAGATGGAGGTTGTACTCGGCATTGCTGTAGTTCTCCGCGCCTTTCCAGAGCACGGGGGTGCTCACAGGGGATACTGCATTCTCAGTCGATCATTCTCGCACAAAAAGATCACGAATCGTTATCTGACCCGTCGTGTCTCGCGAGAAACGCCTTCCGCGCGTCCAACCACCCCTGCAGAATGTGCACGGCAGCGGCCTGGTCGATGCGCGACCGCCCCTTCTTCTGGTTCACCCCTGAGGCGTGCATGGCGTTCGTCGCGGCCATGGTCGACATGCGCTCATCGACAAGCCGGACGGGGATGTCGAGCGTCTTCCGCAGCCTGGTGGCGTAGTTCTCCGCCCGGCGGGTCGACTGCGTGCGATGGGACCGCAAGGACACGGGCAGACCGACGACGACCTCGACGACGAAGTTCTCGGCGATGAGCTCGAGCACGTGGTCGAACTCCTCCCCGGGCCAGGCGCCGCTGGCCCTGTCCGCCTGCACGGTCTCCAGTGGTGTGGCGAGGATGCCGTCGGGGTCGGACAGCGAGACCCCGATCCGTACGGTGCCGACATCGAGACCGAGGCGTCGACCCCGACCCGGATCGTCCTCACCGGGGCGGTCCGGCACCGGATCCGGCCGCTGCTGCCGCTGCTCAGTCACGTCGACCCCGCGTCCTACTTGGCGCCGGTGGCGTCGGCGACGACGTCGCGCACAGCCTTGACGGCTGTGTCGATACCGGCGGCGTCGGAACCGGAGCCCTGGGCCATGGCGGGCTTGCCGCCACCGCGTCCACCGATGTAGGGGGCGACGGTCCTGATGATGTCCCCGGCCTTGACGCCGGCGGCGACGGCGGCATCGGTGGCGGCGGCGATGAACGGCACCTTGCCTGACTCCGGGTCGGCGGAGATGAAGAAGATCACACCCGCCTCCGAACCGGCGCGGGACTTCGCCTCGGTGGCGAGGGTGCGCAGGTCAGCTGCAGCGATACCGTCCGGGACGCGGGCCGAGACGACGCGGACATCGCCGATCACGGTGGCCTGCAGGAGGTAGTCGCCGACCTTCGCGGACAGCTCTGCGGTGCGGAACTGGGCGAGACGCTTCTCCGCCTCGTTCAGGCGCGCGGTCAGTGCCTCCACCCGGTCCGGCAGCTCCTCGGACGGGATGCGTAGGCGAGACGCCAGCGCGCTGGAGAGCTTGTACTGGTCGGAGAGGAAGCGGAAGGAGTCCACACCACTGTAGGCCTCGATACGACGGACACCGGAGCCGACCGAGGACTCACCGAGCACGGCCACCGGGCCGATCTGCGAGGAGTGCTCGACGTGGATACCACCGCACAGCTCCATGGAGAACGGGCCGCCGATCTCGACGACGCGCACCTCGGAACCGTAGTTCTCGCCGAACAGCGCCATCGCACCCATCGCCTTGGCCTCGTCGAGGCTGGTCTCGATGGTGTTGACCTGGTAGTCGGCGTCCACCGCCTCATTGGCGATGAGCTCGATGCGACGCAGCTGGTCGGCGGTGAGCTGCTCACCGTAGTTGAAGTCGAAGCGCAGGTAGCCGGGCTTGTTCAGCGAACCGGCCTGGACAGCGGTCGGGCCGAGCACCTGGCGCAGGGCGGCGTGGATCATGTGCGTTCCGGAGTGCGCCTGGCGGGCCTTGTGACGCCAGGTGGGGTCGACGGTGGCGGTGACCCGCTGGCCGACGGCGAACTCACCGCCGGTGACGGTGACATTGTGCAGCCAGACCTTCTTACCGGTCTTCTGCACGTCCTCCACGGTCGCGGCGCCGCCGGTGCCGGTGATCCGGCCACGGTCGGCGAGCTGTCCACCGGCCTCGGCGTAGAAGGGGGTCCGGTCAAGGATGAGCTGGACCTTCTGCCCCTCGCCGACACGCTCGACGAGAGCACCCTCGGCGACGATACCGAGGATGGATCCCTCAGCCTCAGTGCTGTCGTAGCCGAGGAAGACGGTCGGGTGGTTGTCGACGAAGGGCCGGTAGACGGCGACGTCGGCATGGTCGTGCTTCTTGGCACGGTTGTCTGCCTTCGCCCGGGCCTTCTGCTCGGCCATGCGAGCGTCGAAGCCCTCCTTGTCCACGGTCAGCCCGGATTCGGCCGCCATCTCGACGGTGAGGTCGATCGGGAACCCGTGGGTGTCGTGCAGCGAGAACGCGGCATCTCCGCTGAGCTCGGTCAGGCCGGAACCCTTGACCTGGGAGGCGACGGTCTCGAACAGTCGGGTGCCGGACTCGAGGGTCTTGAGGAAGGCGGTCTCCTCACCCACGGCGACGGCGCGGATGCGCTCCCAGTTGTCGGCGATCTCCGGGTAGGACGGCGTCATGGTGGAACGCACGGTGTCCATGAGCTTCTCCATGGTCACACCGGTGGCACCGAGCAGACGGGCGGAACGGATGATGCGGCGCAGCAGACGGCGCAGGATGTAGCCACGACCCTCATTGCCCGGGGTGACGCCGTCGAGGATGAGCATCAGACCGGTGCGGCAGTGGTCGGCGATGACGCGGAAACGGATGTCATCGGTGTGCGCGGCGTGGTACTCGGCCGACTCGGTGTCGCCGGCCTTGATGAGCTGCTCGCTTCGGCCGTAGGTGGCGCCGGTGAGCTCCTCGGCGACCTTGATCACCGGGGCGAGGAGGTCGGTCTCGTAGACGTTCTCGACACCCTGGAGGATGCAGGCGACACGCTCGACACCCATACCGGTGTCGATGTTCTTCTTGGGCAGCGGACCGACGATCTCGAAGTCATCCTTGCCGATGCCCTTACCACGCTCGTTCTGCATGAACACGAGGTTCCACAGCTCGATGTAGCGGGTGTCGTCGACGACCGGTCCGCCGTACTCGCCGTACTCCTCGCCACGGTCGTAGTAGATCTCCGAGCAGGGACCGCACGGGCCCGGGACCCCCATTGACCAGTAGTTGTCCGCCATGCCGAGACGCTGGATCCGCTCGGCGGGAACACCGATCTTCTCCTCCCAGATCTGGGCGGCCTCGTCGTCGTCGAGGTAGACCGTGACCCAGAGACGGTCCTTGTCCAGGCCGAAACCGCCCTCGTCGACCGGATCGGTCAACAGCGACCAGGCGTGACTGATCGCACCTTCCTTGAAGTACTGGCCGAAGGAGAAGTTGCCGGCCATCTGGAAGAAGGTGTTGTGGCGGGTGGTGATACCCACCTCCTCGATGTCGAGGGTGCGCACACATTTCTGGATGGAGGTCGCGGTGCCGTTGGGGAACGGCGGGTTCTGCTCGCCCAGGAAGTAGGGCTTGAAGGGCACCATACCGGCGTTGACGAAGAGCAGGTTCGGGTCGTCGAGGATCAGCGAGGCGCTGGGCACCTCTGCGTGACCGGCCTTGACGTAGTGGTTGATGAATCGCTCGCGGATCTCATGCGTCTGCACGGTGTCGGAAACCTTCTTGCTTGTCTCGGGGCTTTACCGGGGAAGAGTCTACCTGCCGCCGCGGACTATCCCACGCAGGGTGTCCAGGGTGGAGGCGATCTGTCGTTCCCGGCCATGGTCGGTAGGGTGGTAGTACTCGGCGTCGGAGAGGTCCTCGGGCAGATAGTCCTGGGTGAGGACGCCACGCGGGTCCTCATGGGGGTAACGGTAGCCGACGGCGTTGCCGAGGCCCTCCGCCCCCGAATAGTGACCGTCACGCAGGTGGGGCGGGACCACGGACCCCTTGCCGTCCCGGACATCAGCGAGGGCGGCGTCGATGGCGGTGATGACCGCATTGGACTTCGCTGCGGTGGCGAGATGGACGGTGGCCTGGGCCAGCGGGATGCGACCCTCCGGCATACCGATGAAGCTCACCGCCTGGTGGGCGGCTACGGCGGTCTGCAGCGCGGTCGGGTCCGCCATCCCGATGTCCTCGGAGGCGTGGACGACGAGCCGACGGGAGATAAACCGGGGATCCTCCCCGGCGTCGATCATCCGGGCCAGGTAGTGGAGGGCGGCGTCCGGGTCCGAGCCGCGGATGGACTTGATGAAGGCACTGACGATGTCGTAGTGCTGGTCACCGTCGCGGTCGTAGCGGGCTACGGCCTTGTCGGTGGACCGGGCGACGACGTCGACGGTCACTTCCCCACCGCTGTCCTCGACGGACTCCGCAGCGGCCTCGAGGTAGGTCAGGGCGCGTCGGGCGTCGCCGGCGGCCAGGGCGGTCAGCCGGTCGCATGCCTCGTCGGCGAGGGTGATCTTCCCGTCGTAGCCGCGCGGGTCCTCGATCGCCCGGCGTAGCAGCGTGGAGATGTCGGCCGGCGCGAGTGGCCTGAGCTGGACCAGCAGGGAGCGCGAGAGCAACGGGGCGACGACGGAGAAGCTGGGGTTCTCGGTCGTCGCGGCGACGAGCAGGACCGTCCGGTTCTCCACGGCGGAGAGCAGGGCGTCCTGCTGTGTCTTGGAGAACCGGTGGACCTCGTCGATGAAGAGCACGGTGGGGATCCCGTCGGCGAGTCGCCGACGGGCGTCGGCGATGACCGAGCGGACCTCCTTGACCCCGGAGGTCAGGGCGGAGAGCGCCTCGAAACGGCGTCCCGAGCTACCGGCGATGAGGGACGCCACGGTCGTCTTCCCGGTGCCGGGCGGACCGTAGAGGATCACGGAGGATTCACCGCGACCGTCGATGAGACGCCGTAGCGGCGAGGACTCTCCCAGGACGTGTGACTGCCCGACGACCTCGTCGAGGGTGCGAGGACGCATCCGCACCGCCAACGGGGCGTGTGCCCCGGGGTGGAAGTAGGCGTCCGCCGAACGCGACGGCGGCACCGGGTCGCCGGCCCCGCCCACCGGCTGCCCGACGCCGAAGAGACCGTCGTCCACGGGGATCAGCGCGACCGGATGTCGGTGCGGGTCTGCGGGACCGCCCCCAGCTCCGCGAGCCGGGACAGCAGCGCCCCGGCGAAGCCGGCCACCTCACCGTAGCGGGAGTCACCGCGCTCCTGCTCCGAGGCCGCCGTGGCGTACCGGCGGACGGATTCGACGGTCGTCGCGAAGTCCGCGAGGTGGGTCTCGGGCAGTCGATCGAGCTTGCGGGCACCGTCGGCGGCGGAATCCGCGTCCTCGATCACGGCGAGGGTGCCGTGGTACAGCAGCGACAGGCTCATCAGGGCCCACGCGATGAGCGAGGTCATCAGGGCGTAGGTGAGGCGCTCACGGTCGCGCACATTCGGCCACACCGAGACGACCTCGGAGGACCATGCCTCGATGAACTCCGCGGATTCCTGCTCGTCGAGCAACGGCGTGCTGATGTCATGGGGGAATCCGGCGATCACGCAGGCCACGTCGAAGACGATGTCGCGGAAACCGGCCCACTCGAAGTCGAGGAACACGACCCGGTCGGACAGCATGATGTTGTCCGGGGTGAGGTCGAAGGGGCTGAAGGCCCGCAGTCGGGAGCGGGACTGGCGGAGCCCCGCCTCCTCCGCGAACCCGGCGACCGTGTCGCTGATCTCCACACCACTGCTGCGCAGCAGGTCGAGACCCTGGGACACCAGGGCCGCGACATCGACGTCGCGCTCCCCCGCCTGCTCCGGCGGCAGGTCGTGGCGCGAGTACTGACGCCGGTTGAGGGTGTCGAAGGACTCCTCACCGTCGGCGGTGGCCACCTGCATCCTGCCCAGGGCTCGGCCGAGCTTGCGGAGGGCCGACGCCCGACGCTCGGCGTCCTCGATGATGAGGATGTCCGAGAAGCTCTCGCCGGTACCGGCGTCGGAGAGCACGATGATGCGCTCGTCGATGTCATGGGCGAGCAGCAGTGGACCGGGCCGGTTCTCCGACGGGAGGGTGTTGGTGTACTGGTAGGCGACGACCTCACGGATCATCGCCGCATTCGCCTCCGCCTCCTCAGGCGTGCCCTCGGCCACGGCGGGGAGCTGCTTGATGACGAGGGACCGTTCCTGGAGGAAGGGGTTCGGGGTCACTTTCGCGCGCAGGACCAGGGAATCACTGGATCCCCCGAGGTCCTCGGGGTGGGTGAGCTCTGGGGTGCCCCCGAACCGGCGGCCCAGCAGATGGGCGGCCCGGTCAAGGACAGTGTCGATACTCAGCACGGCGGTTCCTTACGCAGGTGGTCGGTAGAACTACTCGGCAGCCGGGGCGGCGGCATCCGGCTTCTTCAGCTTGGCGTCGATGCCGGCTTCCTTGCGCTGCTGGGCGGTGATCGGGGCCGGCGCCTCGGTCAGCGGGTCCACTCCGCCACCGGACTTCGGGAAGGCGATGACATCGCGGATGGACTCGTAGCCGCCCAGCAGGGACACGATGCGGTCCCAGCCGAAGGCGATGCCGCCGTGCGGCGGGGCGCCGAAAGCGAAGGCGTCCAGGAGGAAGCCGAACTTCTCGCGGGCCTCCTCCTCGCTGATGCCCATGACCGCGAAGACGCGCTCCTGGACGTCGCGCTGGTGGATACGGATGGAACCGCCACCGATCTCGTTGCCGTTGCAGACGATGTCGTAGGCGTAGGCCGTGGCCTCGCCGGGATTCTCGTCGAAGGAGTCGATCCACTCCGGCTTCGGGGAGGTGAAGGCGTGGTGGACGGCGGTCCACTTCGAGTGTCCGAGGGCGACATCACCGGAGGCGGTGGCATCGGCGGCGGGCTCGAACAGCGGGGCGTCGACGACCCAGGTGAAGGCCCAGTCACCCTCCTTGATGAGGCCGAGACGCTCGGCGATCTCACCACGGGCGGCACCGAGCAGGGCGCGGGAGGGCTTGACCTCACCGGCACCGAAGAAGATGCAGTCACCCGGCTTGGCACCGACGTGGGCTGCGATGCCTTCACGCTCGGCGTCGGTGATGTTCTTGGCGACCGGGCCGGTCAGGGTGCCGTCCTCGCCGACGAGAATGTAGGCGAGACCCTTGGCTCCGCGCTGCTTGGCCCACTCCTGCCAGGCATCGAGGGTACGGCGCGGCTGGGAGGCGCCACCCTCCATGACCACGGCGCCGACGTAGGGAGCCTTGAAGACGCGGAAGGAGGTGTCCTTGAAGAACTCGGTGCACTCGGTGATCTGGATGTCGAAGCGCAGGTCCGGCTTGTCGGAACCGTACTTCTCCATGGCCTCGGCGTAGGTCATCCGCGGGATCGGGGTCTGGATGTCGTAACCGATCTCCTTCCACACGGCGGCGAGGATCTTCTCGGCGAGGGCGATCACGTCGTCCTGGTCGACGAAGCTCATCTCGACGTCGAGCTGGGTGAACTCCGGCTGACGGTCGGCGCGGAAGTCCTCGTCGCGGTAGCAGCGGGCGATCTGGTAGTAGCGCTCCATGCCGGCGACCATGAGCAGCTGCTTGAACAGCTGCGGGGACTGCGGCAGGGCGTAGAAGCTGCCCGGACGCAGGCGGGCCGGAACCAGGAAGTCCCGGGCGCCCTCAGGGGTTGAGCGGGTGAGGGTCGGGGTCTCGATCTCGGTGAAGTCCTCAACGGACAGGACACCGCGGGCTGCCTCGCTCACCTTGGACCGCAGGCGCAGGGCGCGGGCCTGACGTTCACGGCGCAGGTCCAGATAGCGGTACTTCAGACGGGTCTCCTCACCGACCTCGCCACCGGTGGTGTCCTCGATCTGGAAGGGCAGGGCGGTGGACTCGTTGAGGATCTCCAGGTCGGAGACGTTGATCTCGACGGCGCCGGAGGAGAGGTTCGGGTTCTCGGAACCCTCCGGACGGGCCTCGACGATCCCGGTGACCTTGAGGCAGTACTCGCTGCGCAGGTCGTGGGCACGCTCGGCGATCTCATTCTCGCGGAAGACGACCTGGGCGAGACCGGAGCGGTCCCGCAGGTCGATGAAGATCACTCCACCGTGGTCACGCCGACGGGCGACCCACCCGGTGAGAGTGACCTCCTTTCCGGTGTCGTCGGAGCGAAGGTCGCCACACAGATGCGTCCGCAGCACGTCGCGTTGTCCTTTCGGATGAGGTTGATGGGCGGCGCGAAGTCGGCCTCCCCGGTGTTACCCGTACAGGTCCCGGGATCACCGGACGCACTGCACGCATGTCGGACGTCCACCCTACTCCCCCTGCCCTGGGCGAGTCGGGGGTGGGTGTGCCCCTGCCCCGTCGCCACCGTAACCGCCACAGCAACCGCCACAGCAACCGCCACAGAACAACTACCGTGGAGGTATGACCGAGAACAGTTCCGAGAACACACCCCGTCGTCCCGATTCCGACGGTATCCCCGATCAGCTCACTGTGGAGGACACCATCGTCACTCCTCTGGACAAGCGTGACGTCTACCGTTACTTCTGGTTGATCAACCAGGTGGTCCTCGTGGTTTCCGCGGTGGTCGCGGTCTGTGCGATCGTCTACGGACTGGCTGCCGGTGAATCGGACTCCTGGATCTCCGGTGTCGGTGCCGCCATCATCAGCATGCTCTCCGTCATCGGGCTGCTGCTGGCCCGTCTGGGCAGCGACCTCAAGTACGCGGGACGGATATGAGAGCCCGGAACAACCCTTCCGGATCGTCGGTGGTGATCTGGTCGACCCCGAGGTCGATGAGCGCCCGTGCCTGACCGAGCGACTCCGTGTCCGGACCTTCGAGGGTGTAGGCGTCCACCTCCCGTTCTGCGGCGTGGAAGGTCGACACGATATCCGTACCTGTCTGCGCCACTGCGAGGATGATCCGGCGGTCGAGGTAGATCATCCGGGCATCCCGGTCGGCGTCCAGTGCCGCCGTGACGAAGCCGTCGACGTCCCCGGCCCGGCGGAGGCGGCGCACCGAAGACCGGGTGCACGGGTCATGACCGGTCGCCATGCGGGAATCCCGTCCGGCGATCCGGGCGACGGCCACAGGGTCGTTGCCGGAGACGATGACCGCGTCGGCGAAGGAGCCGACGGCCACGGCGATCCGTTCCGCGACCGCCGGCGTGAGCACCCCGGCGGTGTCCTTGATGTCCAACTGGAGCCGGGCGGTGGCCGGGAGAGCCGTGACTCCCCGGTCGACCAGTGCCTCGCCGACCGCGGACAGCTGAGTCGACTCCCTGGTCGGGACGCGTCGCCACCACCGCAGGGCGTCATGCCGGATCACCGGTTCTCCGCCGGGGCCGGTACGCACGTCGATTTCCACACTCGCCCCGCACGCCAGCCCCTCGACGATGCGGTCGAGGGTGAACGGGGCATCCGCGGCGGTACGGCGGGCCCGGTGCCACTTCAACCGGGTGACCAGGCCGTCGCAGTGGATGTCGGTGGGCGTCGGGGGCGTCATAGGCGTCACAGCCCCAGGAATACCAGGTAGACCTGCCAGATGACGACGGCGGTGAAGCCCAGCAGCAGTGCCTGGTCCCAGACTCCCGAGGTGCGGATGGTCACGACACCGGGCAGCGTCCAGTTCCACCAGCGTTTCCCGCCCCTCGGGATCACCGGCGAGGTCAGGGGCACTCCGGATTTCGTCATAAGGTCCCCCGCCAGGTGGACGAGGACACCTGCGGTGACGGCGGACGCCGGCATCAGGGGCGTGTGGAGGGCAGGGACCGTCTGGTAGGCGGCGATCCCCAGACCAGCGGCGGCGATGATCACGACCAGTCCCGCCCTCTCTTTCGCCCACTGCGGGAACAGTCCCCTTAGTGCCAGTCCGGAGAAGAACACCAGCATCCCGACCACTCCGTTGTCCCCGCAGGCGCCTCCGATACTCCAGGCCAGGAATCCCGCGAGCAGGGCGAACCACAGTGTGTGCGTGACGGTGCGGTGTCCGCCTCGGACCCTGGCGTCCTTCCTGGTACCGGTGACGTCGACGACAAGGACGCTGAGGGAGGCCACGGCGCGCGCGAGCAGTCCGGTGACCGGCCCGAAGGCGCGGGCGACCGTGGAGCCGGGTGCGTCGAGGTCGGGCAGCAGGGCTGCCCCCGCGGTGATGCCCGTGTAGGCGAGGATCTCGGCGGTGGTCGTGGCTCCACCCCAGGCGACGGGCAGTGTGGTGGCGAGCACGAGTCCTGCGGCAGCTCCGGACATCGCGTGGGTGGGGCCCTGAACCACGGTCTGCTCCCCCTTCTGCCGGATACGGAAAACCCCCGACCGGGTATCCCTGGTCGGGGGTGGTGTAGTGCGTCATCAGGGACTCGAACCCCGAACCCGCTGATTAAGAGTCAGCTGCTCTGCCAATTGAGCTAATGACGCAGAAGTCCACCGGACATCGCCGGCAACGGATGGATACTATAGGCGCTCATTCTCGCTGAGGCAATTTCGCTGGTCACAGATGATTGATCAACCCCACCAGTCACACCAGTAACACTGGTATCGCATAGATGACACGGCACTGTTATGGTGACATGCATGGATATCATCGCGCTCATCACAGACTTCCTCGGCCGCGCCGACATGGCCGCCTACAACAACTGGGACATCGTCAGCCGCATCCTCGACGCGATCATCCCGGACGCCGCCGCCAACTACCAGCCCTGACCTGACCTACGGACAGACCACGTCCAGCACATGGTGGACGCACCCGGACTCCAGTGACCGATGCATCCCCATGTAGTCACCGTCCATCTGCACGTCCGCCGGCTCATTGCTGGTGAACACGACCCGCTCGACATCATCGTCCCGGAACAGATGTGCTGCCCGGGGGTCGGCGGACCCGGCGAGCAGTTGCGCCCCCAGCATGAGATTGCGGAACGCCGACAACGAGGTCGCCGCCGCAATGCCCAACCCGTGATCGAAGTCGGTGCCCGGATTCGTCCGGATCGCCCGGGGCCCCAGATAGGTCCACGGGCTGGCGTTGCTGACGAACCCGAACCGCGCCCCCTCGACCGCCGGGTGTCCCGGCACCTCGACGGTGAACGTCGGCGACGGGTGCTTCGTCGACAGGAACGACGACACAGCCGTCGTCACGTACCGCAGGTTCGTCATCTTCTTCCCCGCAGCGCGCTGCTCCTCCATCCGCCGGATGACGATGGCGTCCATGCCCATCCCGGCATTGAACAGGAACCACCGGTTGAGGGCGTGTCCCAGTCCCACCGTGCGACGGGAACCGCGGTCCAGCCCCGCGAAGAGCTGGTCGACGGCACGGTCCGACCTCCGGTCGATGCCGAGCGCCCGGGCGAAGACATTGGCGTTGCCGCCGGGTACCACGCCGATCGCGGGCAGATCGGCCGCGGCGGGGCGGTCGGACCGGTCCGGCGCCCCGAGCAGGCCGTTGACCGTCTCATTGACTGAGCCGTCGCCACCGTGGACGACTACCGCGTCGAAGCCTTCCTCCGCTGCCCGGGCCCCGAGTTCCGCGGCGTGTCCGCGGTGTGTCGTAGGCACCGCCTCAACGTTGTAGCGCTGCGTCAGCGCCCCGGTGAGGGCTTCCCGTCCTTCCTCGGTGGTGGAGGTGGCGTAGGGGTTGGTGATCAGCATGACTCGCACAGGCGACGATGTTACCGGGGTTTGAAAAGACCCGGGCACCGCACTCGGTAGGCTGGGGGCCATGAAATACATCTCCACGCGCGATGCGCAGGCCACGCCCGTCGATTTCACCGATATCCTGCTCGGCGGACTGGCCCCCGACGGCGGTCTGTACCTGCCGCAGGAGTACCCGTCGGTGGACTCCGCGACGCTGGACCGGTGGCGTTCCGTCCTCGACAACGAGGGCTACGCCGCTCTCGCCGCCGAGGTCGTCTCGCTGTTCATCGACGACATCCCCGTCGAGGACCTCGAGGGCATCACCTCCCGGGCATACTCCACGCCGAAGTTCGCGTCCGCGCAGATCGTCCCGGTCACCGACCTGGAGCCGGGTGTGAAGATCGCCCACCTGTCCGAGGGGCCCACCGCGGCCTTCAAGGACATGGCCATGCAGCTGCTCGGTGAGCTGTTCGAATACGTGCTGCGCCAGCGCGGCGAGACCATCAACATCCTCGGCGCGACGAGCGGCGACACCGGGTCCTCGGCCGAGTACGCCATGCGCGGACGCGCCGGCATCCGGGTGTTCATGCTCACCCCGGCCGGCCGGATGACGCCTTTCCAGCAGGCACAGATGTTCGGCCTGGACGACCCCAATATCTTCAACATCGCCCTTGACGGTGTCTTCGATGACTGCCAGGACATCGTCAAGGGTGTCTCCGGGGATGCCGCATTCAAGGCCGAGTACCACATCGGTGCGGTCAACTCGATCAACTGGGCTCGGCTGATGGCCCA
Source organism: Corynebacterium sp. UD i78 (assembly GCF_056280545.1). NCBI lineage: Bacteria > Bacillati > Actinomycetota > Actinomycetes > Mycobacteriales > Corynebacteriaceae > Corynebacterium > Corynebacterium sp. UD i78. The sequence continues at coordinate 1,103,662 of NZ_JBWCED010000001.1, forward strand.
GGTCGTCTACTACGTCTCCAGCTGGATCCGTGCCACCGACTCGGTGGAGCAAAAGGTCTCTTTCTGCGTGCCGACCGGCAATTTCGGTGATGTCTGCGCCGGCCACATCGCCCGGCAGATGGGTGTGCCGATCGACCGGCTCATTGTCGCGACCAACGAGAACGACGTCCTCGACGAGTTCTTCCGTACCGGCGACTACCGCGTCCGTACCTCCGCTGAGACGTTGGCGACCTCCAGCCCGTCGATGGACATCTCCAAGGCCTCGAACTTCGAGCGGTTCATCTTCGATGTCCTCGGACGCGATGCCGCCCGCACCGCCGACCTCTTCGGCACCCAGGTGAAGCAGGGCGGGTTCTCCCTGGCCGCAGACCCTGCCTTCCCGGAGGTGGACAAGGACTACGGCTTCGCCTCGGGCTCCTCCACACACACCGACCGCCTCGACACCATCCGGTACTGCTGGGAGTCCGCCGGAGTACTCGTCGACCCGCACACCGCTGACGGTGTGAAGGTCGCCCGCGACTACCTCGCCACCCACCCGGACGCTGCCCCGGTCATCTGCCTGGAGACCGCGCTGCCGGTGAAGTTCGCCGGCACCATCCGAGAGTCCATCGGTTCCGAGCCGGAGGCGATGACCCCGGAGCGGTTCCGCGACATCCTCGCGGCCGACCGGCACGTCACCGACCTGCCCAATGACATCGACGCGGTGAAGGACTTCATCCGGACCTCCATCGCCGACGTCCAAGTCTAGGTTCCCTCTCCCCCGATGCCGACGCTGCACATCACCCTGGGTTTCCCCGCCTCCGGGAAGACGACGTGGGCGGAGGCCTTCTGTGCGGAGACCGGTGCGGTGAACATCAGCCGCGACGATATCCGCCGCACCCTGCGGATCGGCCAGCACGGCACACAACGGAAGGAGGACGCCGTCATCTCGGTGCAGTCCGCCCTGTCCGCCGCCACGGTCGACACTGGGATCAACTCCACATGCGCCTGACCGGGGACCAGCGTCCCGACCGGATGGTGAAGGACACTCTGGTCCGGGATCACATCGAGGGGCATTTCCGCATCCGTTACCGCCTCGATGAACGGCAGCAGGTGGTGGACCACTACCGGACTGTCGGGCTGAAGGTGTTCCAGATGCAGCCGGGTGATTTCTGACGGGCGGGGTGCCGGCTACGGAGTCCCGGGCTTGACGGGGTTGGTCCAGTGCTCCTGACCACAGATCGGCAGCCATTCCACCGGACTTCCATCCGGCCAGATCTCTGCGGGCGCCCACCCGGAACAGTCAACGGTCTGTCCGGGGACGCCGCTGAACAGTGAGCCGGTGATCTGGGTGAACAGCCCGATGATCGATTCCAGGATCGTGACGACGAAGCTCATGGGTTCTCCTCAATTCTCGTTCTTCCGGACTGAACGTACCCCGTCCCTCCAACTGAGTGGATGCTTCCCGTCTTTCCCGAGACCCCATCCGGGGGGTGAGAACCGGCGGTACCTGTTGACCGACATTCACTCAGGACCGGCACAGGCAGAACGGATGCCCGACCGGGTCCAGGAAGACCACGAAACCTTCCCTGTCCGCTTCCCCTGGTTGCACAGCATGTCTGGAGGCACCCAGCGCGACGGCGGTCCTCTCCGCCTCCGGGATACCGCTCACCCAGAAGTCGAGGTGTGCCTGCTGTGGCACCGGCCCCTCGGGCCACACCGGTGCACGGTAGTCATCCACCCGTTGGAATCCGAGGGAGAATCCCGGCTCCGCGACATCCGGTGGTCGGTCCGAGACCCACTCCGGGTGAAGGACATCAGGTTCGTCGGGCCCGGGTCGTACCACTTCCCACCCCAACAGCGTCGCGTAGAATTCCGCGAGGTCGACAGCGTCCGGGCAGTCCAGGGCGACAACGATGCGGTTCGGAGTGATGTGGTCCATAGCGCCAGGATAAACCGTCGGTGCGTCCGATCCGGGGGTGGCGGGCCCGTGAAAAACCGCCTGTCACATGGCGACAGGCGGATCAGGCGTGGACTCTCGTCAGTTGGCCGTCGATCGGGCCGGGAGGACGCCCAGTCCGGTGCTGGCGGCGCCTCCCGCCCTCTGAACCGGGGAAAAGTACCAGTTGATGATCTCTGCGAGTCGGTCGTACATGGGACCCATTCCTTTCAGGGGTCGGTGCGGTGCGTGTCCGAGTGACTCACCAGAACGCGGGGTTAATTCCGTTGAGGGTATGTCCTACTGTGGGAGATGTCAAGTAATTGGGAAAAAGTGCCAGGCCACTCCGCATGTCGAGCATCGCACATCCGAGCACCCGTGATCCCTCGGGTCCACACCACCGCGACGTAAGGTAAATCGAACACGTGCATGTTTTCGGTGTCGCATGTACCATAGGAAGCGAGACACTCTCCACCCACACCACCACCGGAGACACCATGCACCGCCACACCTTCGTCCACCGACGAACTACACACATGATCGACCTACTGGACAACCTCCTCACCCCGTCTCCACCACCACCGTCCTGGTCGATTGTCACCAACCCCCACCCCGCCGCGACAGCGAAACTACGCATCAACCGCCACGAACTCGACCTCGCCGCCACCTGCACCCCCGACCCCGACGACAACGTCTACCGCACCGCCGACCACCTCGCCCGCACCCTCGGCATCACCCGCAGCAAAGCACTGACCTACTGCGACATCGGCACCATGCTCACCCGCATGCCCCGCACCCGCACCGCCCTGGCCTGCGGCGCCTTCAACATCGACCTGCTACGCATCCTCGCCGAGCTGACCTGCACCCTCGACGACACCCACCTCGAAGCCGTCGACACCGAACTCGCCACCCTACTGACCCCCACCCGCCCCAACCAGGCCGTCCCCGGACCCCGCACCCTCCGCCGCCAGGCCACCGCCATCCTCACCACCCACCAACCCGACGCCCGCCCCGCCGACCCCGAAGACCCCGAACTCCCCACCCCCGACCTGCACCTCGACTTCACCATCGACACCACCGACACCGACTACACCGTCTTCCAGATCACCCTACCCACCGACGAAGCCATCGGCGCCACCCGCATCATCGACGCCATCGCCACCGCCCACAACACCTCCCGGGCCACCGCCTTCACCGAACTGCTCCACGGCACCGCCGGCGAAGTGAAAGTCACCCTCAACTGCTACCGCAACCTCGACACCGGACAAATGCACCTCGAAAACCAGGAACTCACCGGCACCGCCCCCGACACCTGGATGCGCCGGGTCACCGAACTGACCGTCCCCTCCCACTCCACCCACCACGGCCGCTTCGCCACCACAGCACAGAAAGCTCTCATCGCCGGTATCGACGGCACCTGCCGCGCACCCGGCTGCGACAACCCCGCCGCCACCGCAGACGCCGACCACATCCACCGCTACGACAACAACCCGCACACCGACACCCGCGAGATGCAGTCACTGTGCCGACGCTGCCACATCCTCAAGACCCTCGGACTGACCGACTACACCCGCCTGACCGACGGCACCACCATCGTCTCCAGCATCGACGACAACCACACCGTCACCACCGTCCCCACCGGACCACTGGCCCACGCCAACCTCACCTTCGACCGACGCCTCGCCCACAAAACCAGGACCAGGAAAGAACACCAGAAGACCCGCGACCACTGGAACTACATCACCCGCCTCACCTTCCAGACCGTCGGAGCCTCCGCAATGGTCGTTGAGGAACCCATCCCCTTCTGAACCAGCAGTTACACTTCCACCATGACGTTTAACTCGAACCTGAACGGTATGGGAGGCCGGGCCTCCTCGGGCGGCAGCTCCGGTGGGTCCGGCGGTGGCTTCGGATTCGGTGGTGGCGGCGGCAACGGAGGTCGTGGCGGCGGGTTCGGCGGCATCATCGGAATGCTGTTGATGAGCAAGGTGGGACGTCGCTTCGGTATCCCCGGTATTCTCGTCGTCGCCGTGATCGCCTTCTTCGCCAGCGGTGGAACAAGCATGTTCAGCGGCGGTTCGTCGACGAACAACATGACCGGTGGGAACAATGTCTCCGCCGGTGGTTCCCTGGAGCACTGCAACACCTGGGAAGACGCCAACAACTACGACGACTGCCGCATCGAGGGTACCGCCATCTCGCTCGATGCCGTGTGGTCGCAGATCCTCCCTGACGAGACCGGGATCAGCTACAGCGAACCCGGCGTCCAGATCGGCGACGGAACCGTGAACACCGGCTGCGGCCGCGCATCCACCGCGCAGACCGGCCCGTTCTACTGCCCCGGCGACAGCACCGTCTACATCGGCGACGACTTCTTCGCCCAGCTCAAGTCCATGGGCGGCTCCGACGGCCCCTTCGCGCAGATGTACGTCGTCGCCCACGAGTTCGGCCACCACATCCAGAACCTGCAGGGCACCATCGGCCTGTCCAACTACGACGATCCCGGTGAAGACTCCAACGCCGTGAAGATGGAGCTGCAGGCCGACTGCTACGCAGGAGTGTGGGCACACCATGCCGACAACGGCGAGAACGCCATGATCGACCCCCTCAGCGACGAACAGATCGCCCAGGCCATCCGGTCTGCCCAGGCGATCGGCGATGACGCGATCCAGCAGTCGTCCGGTGGCAGCGTCAATCCGGACGCCTGGACCCACGGCTCCTCGGAGCAGCGTCAGCAGTGGTTCACCACCGGCTACTCCGAGGGCACCGTCAACTCCTGTCACCAGGAGTTCGCTCAGTAGTCACTCACCGCGGATAAGGTCTGCGGCCTTCTCCCCGATCAGCATACAGGTGATGTTCGGGTTCACTGCGGTGAGCTGCGGCATGACCGACGCATCGACCACGCGGAGGCCCTCCACCCCCTTGACCCGCAGCTGGGGGTCGAGCGGTGACATGACGTCATCCTCAGCACCCATACGTACCGAGCCGGCCGGATGGTAGACGGTGTTGTGGGTCTTGGCCACGTAGTCCGCGATATCCTCGTCGGATTGCACGTCCTCCCCCGGGAAGAGCTCACGACCGGCGTAGTCCGCCATCGCCGACTGCGCGACGATGCGGCGGGCCAACTTGATGCCCTCGACCGCGATGCGCATGTCGTAGCCCTCTTCATCGGTGAAGTACCGCGGATCGACCTTCGGCTTGTCCCGGAAATCGCAGGAGCGCAGCCGCACCGTGCCACGGGCCTTCGCGTGGGTGATGTTGGGAGTGAGACAGAACGCCTCGTCCGCGGTCGGGTACCCCTGGCGCACCGTGTGCATGTCGAAGGGCATGGAGCCGTAATGCATCATCAGGTCAGGGAGCCCGAGGCCGTCCGCCCCGTCTTCGTCGATCTTCTCGAAGATGCCGATCTCCCACCACTGCGAGGCGTCCCGCAGCATGGGGACCTTCGACTCCCAGGAGATGACCGCCTCCGGGTGGTCCTGCAGGTTCGAACCAACACCGGGGGCGTCCACCAGCACGTCGATGCCCATCTCCGTGAGGTGGTCGGCCGGGCCGATGCCGGAAAGCATGAGCAGCTTAGGGCTGTCGATCGCTCCGGCGGAGACGATCACCTCACGGTCCGCCCGCATCCTGGAGAGACGACCGAAGATATCCGCCAGATACTCGATGCCGACAGCCCGGCCGTCCTCGACGATGACGCGGGATACCTGACGGTCGGTGATGATGTCCAGGTTCTCCCGGTCCATCACCGGATGCAGGTAGGACACTGACGAGGACGCCCGGATGTTGTCGTCACTGGCGTTGATCTGGAACCAGTCGGCACCGTGGCTGACAGTCTCACCCTCGTTGAAGGGGGTGGTGGGCAGCCCCTCCTGCTCGCACGCCTCCAGCACCGCGGCACCCACCGGATCCTTCGGGGGGACCGACCGCAGGTGCACCGGGCCACCGTGACCGTGGTTGTCCCCTGCCCGGTCATTGTCCTCGATCCGGTCCCTGATCAACGGCAGGACAGACGCCGAATCCCATCCGGTCGCCCCCAGGGTCACCCAGTGGTCGAGGTCCTGAGCCGGGGTGTGGAAGGCGATGCAGGAGTTGTGTGACGAGCAGCCGCCGAGAACCTTGGCCCGGGCGTGCCGCATGAAGGAGTTGCCGTTCTCCTGCTCCTCGATCGGGTAATCCCAGTCGTACCCGGACTCCAGCAGCCCCGGCCATTCGTGGAGGTTGAGGATCTCCGGCTTGTCCACGTCGGTGGGACCGGCCTCGATGAGGGCCACGGTCACGGACGGGTCCTCGCTGAGCCGGGCGGCCACCACGGCACCGGAGGATCCTGCCCCGACGACGATGTAGTCGTAGCTTTCGCGGTTGTCACGCATGTCTTCTCCTGTCTTCTTCGCTTACTTTTCCGGGAACCAGCCGGTCACGGCGGGCTCGGTGTTCTCGTAGATGTGCTTGGCCTCCCGGTACTCTTCGAGACCGGTGTGCCCAAGTTCCCGGCCGTTGCCGGACGCCTTGAATCCGCCCCACTCGGCCTGTGGCACATACGGGTGGTAGTCGTTGATCCAGATCGTGCCGTGACGCAGCGCCCGTGAGACCCGGTGAGCGACGCCCCGGTCGGAGGTCCACACCGCGCCTGCCAGGCCGTACTCGGTGTGGTTCGCCGTGGCGACCGCCTCGGCCTCGGTGGAGAAGCTCTCCACGGTGATGACCGGGCCGAAGCCCTCCTCGATCACCGCGGGGTTATCGAGAGTGCAGTTGTCCAGCACTGTCGGTCGGTAGAAGCATCCCTTCTCCAGTTCCGGGCCACCCCAGTCGCCGCCGCAGCGCAGTGTCGCCCCTGCTTCCACACCACGCTTCACGTAGTCGGTCACCTTCGCGCGGTGCTCCTCGGAGATCAGCGGACCGGACTCGGCCTTCTCATCGAAGGGACCACCCAGGACGATGCCCTCGGCACGGCGCACGAGCTCGTCGACGAAGCGGTCCCTGATCGTGTCCTGCACGATCAGTCGGGTACCTGCCGAGCAGACCAGACCGGAATCCAGGAAACCCGCGTTGAGGGCGTTGTCCAGGGCTGCGTCGAAGTCGGCGTCCGCGAACACGATGTTCGGGTTCTTGCCACCGAGTTCGAGCGCGACCTTCTTGACCGTGTGGGACGCCACTTCGGCGATCTTCTTCCCGGTCACCAGGCCACCGGTGAAGGACACCATGTCGACGTCCGGGTGCGAGGACAGCGGCGCACCGGCCTCGGCACCGGCGCCGAGGACGAGGTTGCCGACCCCGGCCGGCAGGCCGAGCTTGTCGAGGACGTCCATGATGAGGATGGCGGTGTGCGGGGTGAGCTCCGACGGCTTGAGGACGAAGGTGCAGCCTGCCGCGATGGCCGGGGCGATCTTCCAGCTGGCCTGCAGCAACGGGAAGTTCCACGGTGTGATCATCCCGCAGACACCCACCGGTTCGTAGACGACCTGTGAGATCACCGCAGGGTTGCCGGCGTCCACGAGACGACCCGGGTGCTGGTCGGCGATCTTGCCGAAGAACCGGAAGCAGTTCATGATGTCGTCCATGTCGCCCTCGGCCTCGACCAGGCGCTTGCCGGTGTCGAGTGCCTCGGCGCGGGCGAACTCGTCCTTGCGCTCTGCCATGGCGTCGGCCACCTTCAGCAGCAGATCGCCACGTTCGGCGGCGGGGGTCGCAGACCAGGATCCCTCATCGAAGGCGAGGCGGGCGGCGGCGATCGCCTTCTCCGTGTCCGCGGCCGTCGCCTCGGAGACCACGTCCACGACCTCCCCGTCGGCGGGACAGGTCACGGTACGTGTCCCTCCGTCGGAGGACGCCACCCACTTCCCGTCGATGTAGAGACTCTGCGGTGCAGCGGTGTCACTCATTCTTCGTTCCTTTCCGTATCTTCGTCGTCGTCGATCCACAGGTCAGGGGCGGGCACCTGGGTGTCCCCGGTGGGTGTCCCCCTGTCCCCGGTGAGGGACATGTACTCGAGATGGGCGTCATAGGCGTCCAGCACGTCGGCGATGACCTGCTCCTTGGTGTAGCCGAGGATGTCGTGGCCCCGGGAGCCGGTGGCCGAGAATATCTCCAGGGTGAAGTACGTGTCCTCGTCCACGTTGAGGTTCACCGCGAAGTTCGGCACCTGGCACGCCACCGGGTAGGCCTCGTACTTGAACTCGTCCTGTCCGGGGAAGGTGACCACCAGATCCACGAAACTGATCGGGTAGTCGGGGTGGGTCCCCCGGTGGCAGGACACGTCCAGGCCCAGTCCGGTGAGTTCCTCGGCCACCTCCTCGATCGCCGGGGCCGCGACGGTCTCGAGGTACCTCTCGGTGTCAGTGGCGGAGGGGAAGCTCATCCTCCGGCGCAGTCGCCGGCGCCACGCCTGACGTGCCGGGGCGGCCCCACCGGTCCGGTCCATCAGCGCCCCGACCCGGGAGAGCTCGCGGGAGTCCAGCGAGTGCTTCTCCGCCTCGAGGACGCGCCACACACTCAGCATGAGCAGGTACATCACGAAAGCGAACGGCAGTCCGATGAGCACCGTCGCCGACTGCAGCGTGTACACACCTCCGATCAGCAGCATCACCAGCGTCAGTGCACCGGTGATCACCGCCCACACGATGCGCAGCCACGGCGGACCGTCCGAGTCCTCCACCGAGGGTTTGGAGGTCATGTTCGCCATCACCAGGGAACCGGAGTCCGCAGAGGTGACGTAGAACAGCAGACCGGTGACGACCGCCAACGCGACGGCGAAGGTGGCGCCGGGGTACTGCTGGAGCAACAGGAAGAAGCCGGACTCGGGGGTGTCCACGGCGGTATTGAGGAACTCCTCGTCACCGTCACGGAAGAACCCGAGCGCGGCGTTGCCGAAGATGGAGATCCACATCGCGATGAAGGCGAAGGGGATGACCAGGACGCCGAGCACGAACTGGCGGATGGTGCGTCCCCGGGAGATGCGGGCGAGGAACAGTCCGACGAACGGTGCCCAGGCAATCCACCATGCCCAGAAGAACAGCGTCCAGTCGGACATCCAGTCCTGGGACGCGTAGTCCGTCTCGCCGTCGGTGTAGGCGAAGGTGTTCATCATCATCGACGGGAACCGGGCGACGAAGTCGCCGATGTTCTGGACGAGGGCGTTGAGCAGCTCCCCGGTCCGGCCCATGACCACGATCCACACCATGAGGACGACCGCGAGCCACACATTGAGCTCGGAGAGCCGGCGGATGCCCTTGTCCACACCGGAGACGGTGGACAGGATGGTGATGAACACGGACAGGCAGATCAGGGCGACCTGGATGCCGGTGTTGGTCGGGACCCCGAAGAGTTCGGACAGGCCGTAGTTGATGAAGACCACGCCGATACCCAACGACACCGCGATACCGAAGGCGGTGCCGATGGACGCCGCGATCTCCACGGCGTGACCCGGGGCGCCCTTGATGCGGCGTCCGAAGACCGGGGCGAGCGCGGAACGGATGCTCAGCGGCATGTGGTAACGGTAGGCGAACAGGCCGAAGGCCATTCCCATCAGCGCGTACATCGCCCAACCCGGAATGCCGTAGTGGAACATGGTCCACAGCGGGGCCATCCGGGCCGCTTCGTCGGAGACCGCCGCCCCCTCCGGCGGGGTGAGGTAGTTGGTGGCCGGGCCGGAGATGCCGAAGAACATGAGGTCCACCCCGATACCGGCGGCGAAGAGCATCGCTCCCCAGGTGAACAGACCGAACCTCGGCTGTGAATGGTCCGGGCCGATCTTCGTGTTACCGGTGCGCCGGAAGGCGACCACCAGGACGAAGACGACGACCACGCCGGCGGTGAGGACGTAGAACCAGCCGAGATTGGTGGAGATCCAGTCCTTGACGTTGTTGATGACCGTGTCGGCGGAGTCCGGGGCAAGCCAGGCCCAGAGGACGAACGCGACGATGATGCCGGCGGCGGTACCGAAGACCGGCCAGTTGACTTCCGAGTCGACGTGTTTCTTCTCAGGTGTGTCCGGTCTCCCGGTGTTCTGTTGTTCGCTCACAGGCATTCCCTCTCTCAGACGGACGTCAGTTGATCGATACAGAAATCCACCGTAGCCCAACAGAAAAACCGGCGACGGGGACGGGGTTTTCTTCCCCTGTCCGCCGCGCCGGTTCACGGCCGTCGGAGCGTGTCGTCGGTGCCGTCAGTGGGACCCGGTACCGACCGCCCTGCCCACCGCCTCAATGACGTCCTGCAACGCGACCTCGTGCTGGTCGCGGGAGGACAGGTCGCGCAGCACCACGGTGCCCTCGGCGAGCTCCTGCTCACCGAGGACCAGCGCGAACCGGGCACCGGCACGGTCTGCCCCCTTCATCGCGCCCTTGAGCCCGCGGTCGCCGTAGGACATGTCGGCGGAGACACCGGCCCGGCGCAGCTTGTCGATGATCACCGCGAGCTTCTTCTTGGCGGCCACGCCCATGGGGACGCCGTAGACGTCCACGCGGCGTCCGGAGGTCGGGGTGACACCCTCGGCGGCCAGGGCGAGCACGGTGCGGTCCACGCCGAGGCCGAAGCCGATACCGGAGAGGTCCTGGCCGCCGAGCTGGGCCATGAGACCGTCGTACCGTCCGCCGCCACCGATGCCGGACTGGGCGCCGAGACCGTCATGGACGAACTCGAAACAGGTCTTGGTGTAGTAGTCGAGGCCACGGACCAGACGCGGGTTGAGGACGTACTCCACACCCATGTCGTCGAGAAGACCGGTGACGGTGTCGAAGTGCTCACGGCAGTTGTTGCAGAGGTGGTCCGGCATCAGCGGTGCGTCCACCAGGAGCTCCCGGACCTCCGGACGCTTGTCGTCGAGGACCCGCAGCGGGTTGATCTCCGCCCGCTGACGGGTCTCCTCGTCGAGCGGGAGGGCGAAGAGGAAGTCCTGCAGCGTCTTCCGGTAGGCCGGACGGCAGTTGTCGTCGCCGAGGCTGGTCAGTTCCAGGCGGTAGCCGGTGAGCCCCAGGGCGCGGAAGCAACGGTCCGCCAGGCCGACGACCTCGGCGTCCAGCGCGGGATCGTCGACTCCGATGGCCTCCACACCGACCTGCTGGAGCTGACGGTACCGGCCGGCCTGCGGACGCTCGTAACGGAAGAACGGGCCCGAGTAGGTCAGCTTCACCGGCAGCTGGCCGCGGTCGAGGTTGTGCTCGATCACCGCACGCATCACACCGGCGGTGCCCTCGGGACGCAGGGTGACCGAGCGGCCGCCACGGTCCTCGAAGGTGTACATCTCCTTGGAGACGACGTCGGTGGACTCGCCGACACCGCGGGCGAACAGGGCGGTCTCCTCGAAGACCGGCAGTTCGATGTGACCGTAACCCGAGTTGTGGATCACCGTCTCGAAGGTGCTTCGCACCGCATGGAAGTCGACGGATGCCGGCGGCACGTAGTCGGGCACACCCTTCGGGGCGGCAAACGGCTGGATCTTCGCACTCTTCTCGGTGTCACTCACGGGGTCACAGTATACCCTGCAGAAAACCATTGCTCTGCAGCTCCCTGGCGATGGTGGTCGAGGGGCCGTGACCCGGGTAGACGGTGTCGGTGCCGGTGAAGTTCTCCGGGATCCGCTGCAGGCTGGCCAGCATGGCATGCGGATCGGACAGCGGCAGGTCGGTGCGTCCGATTCCACCGTTGAACAGCACGTCGCCGCCGAGAACAGTGCCGTCGGCGCCACGGAACATCACACAGCCGGGCGAATGACCGGGCATGTGGAAGGCCGTGAACGTCACACCTGCCAGGGTCAGCTCGTCCCCCTCCGCCACGTGCTCCGGCGTGGCCGGGACGTCCATGTGGACGGTGTCGTGCATCTCGCCGAGCGGTCCCATGGCGTCCAGCATCTCCCGGGTCAACCACGGCAGATCCGCGTGATGCATGTAGGTGGGGACGCCGTACTCATGCTGCAGCTCCGGGAGGTCCCGGACATGGTCGATGTGGCCGTGGGTCAACACGATCTGCTCGACCGTCAGACCGAGTTCCTGCACCTTCGCCCGGACGAGGAGCGCGGCCCCCATTCCGGGGTCTATGACGGTCGCCCGGGAACCGTCATGGATGACCAGGCAGTTCGTGTCCAACGGTCCGGTAGGGAGCACAACGATCGACAGTTCATTCATGCAGCCCGACTGTACCGTCACCTGCACCGTCCCTGTCACAGTCAGGTGTGGAACAATGGGCCGTTGTCCCGATCCTCAGCGATCATCCCAGCGAAAGAGAGGCCCGGAGCGTTGTCCGACAACTCCGCCCGCCGCGATGCGGCACTGAAGAACCTCGACAAGGAACTGAAGTCCCGGTCCCGCCGGGACAAGATGCGTCCCCTGGGGGTCGTCCTGGCCACCGTGGTGGTGCTCGTCGTCATCGTCGGCGGCATCTGGTTCGCCGTCACCCGCGACAACAGTGAGGACGAGAACGTCGCCGAGGATACGACGGCCGCCGAGGAGACTCCGATGGAGACCTCCGGTCCGTACACCGGCACCGGTGACGCCGCCAAGGAGGTCTCGCTCCCCGACGGCGAGAACATTCCGCAGGAAGGTACGACCGACGTGACCCTGCACACCACGGCAGGTGACATCGGCATCACCCTGAACCACGAACAGGCCCCGACGGCGGCATTCGCCATCCAGCACCTGGTCGAGTCCGGCTTCTACGATGACACCATCTGCCACCGCGTGGTCGTCTCCGACGGAATGAAGATCCTCCAGTGCGGCGACCCCTCCGGTCAGGGTTCCGGCGGCCCCGGCTTCTCCTTCCCCGACGAGTACCCCGTCGGTGACGAGGACGCCGGTGACGGCCTCTACACCCGTGGCGTCCTCGCCATGGCCAACAGCGGCCCGGACACCAACGGCTCGCAGTTCTTCCTCGTCGACGACGATTCGCAGCTGACCAACGACTACACCATCTTCGGTTCCATCTCCGAGGACGGACTGGCCACGCTCGACAAGATCATCGAGGAGAACGCGGACACCGAGGGTGCCGACGGTAACGGCGGACAGCCTGACCCGGAGGTCCGGATCACCTCCGCCACAGTCGAGGACTGACCCTCCCCACAACGAAATCCTCACCTCCATGAGGTGAGGATTCTTCTGTGCCGGGAGTGCGGTCCGACCTATCCCCCGGTCGTCACGCGGTAGACGTCGAAGACCCCCTCGACGTTGCGCAGCTGGTTCATCAGGTATCCCAGCTGCTTGATGTCGGAGACCTCGAAGGTGAAGCGGCACACCGCCACCCGGTCCTCCGAGACATGCGTGCTTGTCGCCGTGATCGGGACCTTCTGCTCGCTGACCACGCGGGTCACCTCGGACAGCAGACCGGTACGGTCCAGGCCCTCGATCTGCAGCGTCACCATGAACACGGCGTTGGCGACATTGGACGCCCACTCCACCTCGATGAGCCGCTCCGGTTCGGCGTGCAGCTTCTCCGAGTTCGTGCAGTCGGTCCGGTGCACCGAGACTCCCCCACCCTTGGTGATGAAGCCGAAGATCTCGTCGCCGGGCACCGGGGTACAGCACTTCGCCAGCTTCGCCGAGAAGTCGGCATTGCCCTGGACCAGGATGCCGGATCCGTCACCACGGCCCGACTTCACCGCCTGCTGCGGGGTCGTGTGCCGCTGACGGGTCACCGGCGGCTGCGGGATGTCGTCGACGTCCTCGGTCTCGTCGCCCTGGTAGATCTCCTTGAGCAGGTTCATCACATGGCCGGCGGTCTCCCCACCCGAGCCGATGGCGTTGTAGAGGTCGTCGACGTTCTCGCGGTGCAGGGATGTCGCCACGGTCTTCAGTGCCTCGGCGGTCACCAGGCGCTGCAACGGGATGCCGGTGCGCTGCGCCTCATGGGCCAGCGCGTCGCGACCCTTCTCCAGGGACTCCTCACGACGCTCCTTGTTGAACCACGCGCGGATCTTGTTCTTGGCGCGCGGGGAGACGACGATCTTCTCCCAGTCCTTCGACGGGCCCGCGTGGGCGTCCTTCGAGGTGAAGACCTCGACCTTGTCGCCGGTGTTCAGCGGGGTCTCCAGAGCGACCAGCTTGCCGTTGACCTTCGCGCCGATACAGCGGTGACCGACCTCGGTGTGTACCGCATAGGCGAAGTCGATGGCCGTGGAACCGGCCGGCAGGGTGATCGCGTCCCCCTTCGGGGTGAAGGCGAAGATCTGGTTGGTGGACAGGTCGTAGCGCAGCGAGTCGAGGAACTCGTTGGGGTCCGCCGCCTCCTTCTGCCAGTCGAGCAGCTGACGCATCCACGCCATCTGGTCGACCTCGGCGTTGTCCCCCTTGTGGGAGCCCTTGGTCTCCTTGTAACGCCAGTGTGCGGCGATGCCGTACTCCGCCTGGTAGTGCATCTCGTGGGTACGGATCTGCACCTCCAGGGCCTTGGCGTCCGGCCCGAGCACCGTGGTGTGCAGGGAGCGGTAGACGCCGAAGCGCGGCTGGGAGATGTAGTCCTTGAAACGGCCAGGCATCGGCTGGTAGAGCGAGTGCACGGCACCCACGGCGGCGTAGCAGTCCTTGACGTCGTCGACGAGGATGCGGATACCGACCAGGTCGAAGATCTCGTCGAAGTCGCGTCCCCGCACGATCATCTTCTGGTAGATCGACCAGTAGTGCTTCGGGCGGCCGACGACGTCGGCGACGATGTGGGCGTCCCGCATCGTCGACCCGATCTCGTCGATGACCTTGGCGAGATACTGGTCACGCTTCGGTGCCCGGTCGGCGACGAGGCGGACGATCTCGTCGTACTTCTTCGGGTAGAGGATCGCGAAGGAGAGGTCCTCGAGTTCCCACTTGATCGTGGCCATACCCAGGCGGTGTGCGAGCGGGGCGATGACCTCCAGGGTCTGCCGGGCCTTCTTCGCCTGCTTCTCCGGCGGCAGGAAGCGCATGGTGCGCATGTTGTGCAGCCGGTCGGCGACCTTGATCACGAGTACGCGGGGATCGTGCGCCATCGCCACGATCATCTTGCGGATCGTCTCGGCCTCGGCCGCCGATCCGAGAGCGACCTTGTCCAGTTTCGTCACACCGTCGACGAGCAGGGCGACCTCCGGGCCGAAGTCGCGGGTGAGGTCGTCGAGGGAGTAGTCGGTGTCCTCGACCGTGTCATGGAGCAGCGCGGCGACCAGGGTGGTGGTGTCCATGCCGATCTCGGCGGCGATGTTCGCGACCGCCAGCGGGTGGGTGATGTACGGCTCCCCCGATTTCCGCAGCACCCCCTCGTGCAGCTTCTCGGCGATGGTGTAGGCACGGTCGAGAAGCTCGATGTCCGCCTTCGGATGGTACCGGCGGTGCACCGCGATCAGCGGTCCCAGCACCGGATTGATGCGGCTCTTTCCTGTGAGGCTTCGCGCGATCCGCGCGGCCATCCACAGCGAGTTCTTCTCGTTACTCATGCCTCACCGTATCTCTCCCGGGGTGTCACCCCGACGGTCGTGCGCCCGTGTGTGCTGTAAGCCTACCGTCCGGCGGCGACGACGTAGAGCGGTAGGTCACTGAAGCGCTCCCGACCGTTGAGCTCCTCGACCTCCAGTGCTACGGCCACACCACAGACTTCCCCACCTGCCCGTTCGATGAGGCGGCGGGACGCGGCGAGAGTTCCCCCGGTGGCGAGGACATCATCGACGAGCAGGACGCGCTTGCCGGTGAGATCGAGGCCCTCAGCCGGGATCTCGAGGGCGGCGGAGCCGTACTCCAGGGCATATTCCTCGTGGAGCACCGGCGGGGGCAGTTTGCCTGCCTTGCGCACCGCGAGGATGCCGACACCGAGTTCCACGGCCACCGCGGAACCGAGGAGGAAGCCACGGGCGTCGAGTCCTCCGACCAGGTCTGCACGGAACGGTCCACAGGCGTCGGCGAGGTCGTTGACGATGAGCCGGAAGCCGTGGGCGTCCGCCAGCACCGGAGTGAGATCCTGGAAGACGATCCCGGGCGCCGGGTAGTCGGCCACGAACCGTGTGAGTCTCTTCAACGCCCAGCGGGCATCGGCCCCGGCAGGAATCTCAGGGGTGTCGGGGTCGGTCACTGGTTCTCCTCGGTATCGTCAGGTTCGTCCGGTTCTTCACTGCGTGGGTGGTCGGTCGAGGTCCAGCGGTCCATGTTCCAGCTCATCCCCGGCTCCAGTCCGGAATCGGAGACCCCGCTCACGCTCGACGCGGTGACCGTCAGCCGCGGTTCCACCACCAGCGGAACCGTGGAGGCGTCGTCGGCCAGCTGGCTCTCCGCCTGGGAGATCGTTCCGACCCGTGACACCGGCGACGCTGTGACCTGGGGGTTCCGGTTGTAGGGCGTCCGGGTGTCGAGCAGGGCGTCGACATCGGTACCCAGCACCCCCGGGGTCTGGAGTGCTGCAGCATCCAGCGGGACGGTTTCGACGGTCACTCCGGCGTCGGCGCAGGACGCGGTGAGTGCTTCGGCGACGGCCTCGTGACGGGTCTGCCCTCTGAGGTAGCCGATCCGGACCGTGGTGCCGTCGAGGGTGTCCTTCGCGGCCTGCACGTCGCGGGCGCCGAGACGTCCGGCGAGATCCTCCAGGGCGCCGGCGGCGGGACTGCCCGCGGTCGCGATCCGCAGCGCATGGGGCGCGACGCTCGCACCGGTGGTGGTCCTGACGGCGTCGACGACAGCGTTGCGGTCGATGCAGGACGCGAAGGCCCGGCGGTTGTCGGCGGTGGCGAAGATGCCCTCGTCCGACAGCGTCAGCCCGTCAGTGCGCACACCGGAGGACCGGACCACGGCCAACCCGGCGTCATTGAGTTCGGGGTCCGCCGGGCCACCGGCGAGGACTGCCGCGTCAGTGACCTCCGCAGTTCCGTCGAGGGCCCTGGTGAGGTCTCCCCCGCCGCGCACCGTGATGCGGTCGAGGCCGGGACGGTCACCGTGCCACTCGGGGTTGCGGGTCAGCACCAGGGACGGGCCCACGTCACCCTCGTTCCCGTCGGCGTCGTCCCCGAGTGACTCGATGGCGAACGGACCGGAGGTCGGGACCGTCGCCGGATCCGTGGCCGAGAGATCGAAGGTGCTGGTCCATGCCTCCCCCAGAGCGGCGAGTGCGTCCTCGTCACCGTTGTCCACCGCGTCGACGACGCTGTCGACATGCGCATGCTCGGCGATGGTGTGCGAGGGCAGGACCTCGCCGGCGCCGAAGATCTCACGGTAGCGCTGACCGAAGCCGCGGTCGAAGGTGACACGGAACTCCTTCGCTCCCGGAGAGCAGTCGAGACTGCTGATCCTCGACGTCAGACCGAGATCGGAGGCGAAGAGGTCGGTACGGTCCGCAGCAGTCGCGGTCAGCAGGAAGTCGTCACACACCACCGGCGCGCCGTCGGAGTAGTCCGCGTCCTCGGCGAGGACGTAGTCGACCACGTCCGGGTTCTCCGGATCGGGGGTCACGGTCACCAGATCGGAGTTCGGCAGCAGGCGTCCACCCGGGCCCGGGAGGTACGCCCCCGGGTAGATACGGGCGGAGAGCTTCGCCGCATCTGCGGCGACGCCCAGTGTGCTCCCCGCATTGGTCGTGAGCAGCTGCTCGTCGAGGACGTAGGTGAGGCCGTGATCCGGTTCACCGTCGTCACCGGGGCCGGAGCAGGCTGTGAGGCTGACAGTGGTGACGGTGGCCACGGTCGCCACGGTCGCCACGGTCGCGACGAGGACGCCACGGGCGGTGGATCTGCGGGAAGTTCGCACGGTGTCTCCCGTCCCCTACATTCCCGGGCGCCAGGACCGGCCGCTCTCACGGTCGTTGTTCGTGGGCCGCGAGATGGTGCGCTGCGGGGCGTCGTCATCGGAGGTGTCGGTAGCGGTGGATTCCGGGGACTCCGTGGTCTCCGCAGACTCAGCGCCGGTGGTCAGCGGGGGCACTGCAGCGGTGGTGACGGTGACCGGCACCGTCTCATCGGTCGGAGCCGCGGGGCCACCGGCGACACCGAGTTCACGGGCCCGGGCGACCTTCTCGTCGTGCTCCCGGTAGCGCTTCTGGAAGGACTTCAGCGTCACCAGCAGAGGAGCGGAGAAGTAGATCGAACTGATCGTACCGGCGATGACACCGGCGAGCTGGACCAGCGCGAGGTCCTTGAGCGTGCCGACACCCATCAGCCAGACAGCGACCACGAGCAGGGCGGCGATCGGGATCACCGAGAACAACGAGGTGTTCAGCGAACGCATGATGGTCTGGTTCGTCGCCAGGTTCACCTGTTCGCCGTAGGTCGACCGTGTCGAACTCAACACGTCCTGTGTGTTCTCGTGGACCTTGTCGAAGACGATCACCGTGTCATACAGCGAGTAGGCGAGAATCGTCAGCAGACCGATGACGGTCGCCGGCGACACCTCGAAGCCGACCAGCGAGTAGACACCGGCGACGACGATGCCGTCGAGCAGCAGGCTGACGATGGCCGAGATGGCCATGTCCCGCTCCAGACGGATGGAGATGTAGACGAAGACCACGGCGAGGAAGATCACCATGCCGAGGAGCATCCGCTGGGTGATCGACGCACCCCAGGACTCGGAGACGGTCGAGTCGCTGATCGCGTCCGGGCTGGCGGTGCCGGAGTTGTCCTCCGGGGCGAACTCGTCGAACAGGGCGACCCGGGCGTCCCGGATCTGGTCGTCGGACAGTCGCTCGGCGGTGATCTCGATGACGCGGGAGTCACCGGAGCCGACGGTCTGGGTGGACTGGGGCGCGATGCCCGTGGCGTCCTCGAAGGTCTCGGAGACCGAGGACTCGGTCGCACCGTTGGCCGGCGGCATGGTCATCTTGGTGCCGCCCTCGAAGTCGATGCCGAGGGTGAACCCCTTGATCGCGATGATGAGGACGCAGGCCAGGGTGACCAGGGCGTAGATCCAGTACCAACGGCGTCGGGTGTCGACGATGCGGAAACCACCCTCGCCGTTGTACATGCGTTCCATGAACCCGGCGGGCTTGAGTGTCGAGGTGTCTCCCATGGTCACTTCTCCTCTCCGGTGGTCGGGACGTCGGCATCGGCATCACCTGGCGGCGTGTCTGTCTCAGCCGCACTCTCGGCGGGCCCACTTTCCCCGGAGACGGCCGCCCGGGAGGCCTCATCCCGGGCCTGACGCCGGTCAGCGGCGCGGAACGCGGAGTGCAGACCGTTGAGTTTCGGGTTGGAGAAGGCCTCCCGACGGGACACGAGGATCACCAGCGGTGCGGTGACCAGGAAGGCGATGACGACATCGAAGACGGTGGTCAGACCCAGGGTGAAGGCGAAGCCCTTGACGTTGCCGACGGCCACGAAGTACAGCACGAGAGACGCCACCAGGGAGACCACGTTACCGGTGATGATCGTCGCCCGCGCGCGCTTCCATGCCCGCGGTACCGCGGATCTGAAGGTGGAGCCCTTGTGGATCTCGTCCTTGATGCGTTCGAAGTAGACGACGAAGGAGTCCGCGGTGGTGCCGATACCGATGATAAGACCGGCGATACCGGCGAGGTCGAGACTGTAGTCGATCCACCTGCCCAGCAGGACCAGGCCGCCGTAGATGAGGATACCCGAGGTCACCAGCGACGCCAGGGCGATGAGGCCGAGGCCGCGGTAGTAGGCCAACGCGTACAGGGCGACGATGATGAGACCGATGATGCCGGCGATGAGACCGGCCTTCAGTGAGGCCTCGCCCATGGAGGCGGAGATCGTCTCGGCGGTGCCGCCCTTTTCGCCGTTCTCACCGGTGAAGCTCAGCGGCAGAGCACCGTACTTCAGGTTGTTGGCGAGATCCTTGGCCTCCTTCTCAGTGAAGTCACCCGTGATCTGGGTGCCCTGTCCGACCGGGGTGGCGCTCTGGATCGTCGGTGCCGACAGCACCTGGCTGTCGAGGGTGATGGCGATCTGCTGGTTGAGGTACTCGTTGGTCAGGTCTGCCCAGGTCTCGCTGCCCGGATTCTCCTCACCCTGCTTGAAGCCGAAGGTGACGACCATCTGACCGGTCTGGTTGTCCAGACCGCCGAAGATGTTGGAGTTCGGGTCGATCATGTCGCCGGTCATACGGCGGGCGTCAGGACCGTCAGTCTCCCCCTTGAGCAGCGGGGCCGCGTCGAGCAGGATCGGCGCGCCGGTGTCGCTGCAGGTGACCAGCGGCTTGGCCGGGTCATCGGCACCTGCCAGAGGGTCGTCCGGGTCATCGCAGGTCAGCAGCAGGGCTGCGGCGTTCTGGGTGTTGGGGTCCTCGGACTGCCGGTCGGCCTTGAGGACATCCACGGTCGTGTTCCGCTGCTCGGTCTCCTCGATGGAGTTGGCCGGAGCTGCAGGAGCCTCCGCCGTGACCGTCGGTGCCTTGTCAGGCGCGTTGAACTCGCTGTCCTTGAAATTCTCGGTCGCCTCGCTGAGCTTGGCGTTCGCCTCGTCGACGGTGAGGACGCCGTTCCCGACCCAGCGGTCGGCCATCTCGGTGAGACTGTCGAAGAGGTTCTCGTCCGGTGCCTGACCGCCGGTCACCGGACGGAACAGCAGCTGGGAGGTCTGACCGAGGGAGCGCGCCTGGGAGGAGTCGTCGCCGGGCACGGTGATCACCAGGGTGTCACCGTCGGTGACGACCTGGGCACCGGAGACCCCCATGCCGTTGACGCGGTTCTCGAGGATCTTACGTGCCTGGTCAAGCTGGGATCCCGAGGGCTTGTCGCCCTGGGGGACAAGAGTGACCCGGGTTCCGCCCTGCAGATCGATACCGAGTTTCGGTTCGGCCTTCTTGTCTCCGGTGAGGAAGACGAAGCTGTACATGACGACCACGAGGGCGAGGAAGATCAGCAGGGCCCGTACGGGCCACTTTCTCGCCCGGGCAGCTGCTGCACCCGTTGAGCTCACGCTTGTTACTCCTGGAAGTTGGGGACTGCGGACGCGAGGCCACGTGTCACGACCATGGCGGTGGACACAGGCAACCCCGCAGAGTCTAGACCCCCCGACTGTGTGCGGACCACAACCGGTGGGCCATGGGACCCGTGTCGGGCCCGGGACTACTTCCGGTCGGTGCCGTCAGTGTCGTCGTCATTGTCGCGGTCGAAGTCGCTGTCCTCGAGAGAGGAGAGGTCATCCGGGATCCCGCCGCCGGTGAGGTGGTCGGCCTCGGTGGAGCCGGCCTCGACACTGTCGACGAGCTTGAGCACGGCGGCCCGCTCCCAGGTGGTGACGACACCCTCGGCGATCTCGACGTCGACGGTGGTCTCACCGATGCTGGTCAGCCGACCGTGGAGACCGGAGGTGAGCTGGACGACCATGCCCGGGGCAAGCTTCGACTGGAAGTCCTTGATCACTCCGACCTGCTTGGACTGCTTCCTCATCTGGAGGACAGGAAGACCGAGGAAGACGACGACGAGCAGTGCGAGAAGAAGGATATCCATGTGCGACAGTCTGCCACACCTGTCTGCCACCACTGACCGGAGGGGTATGTGGGGTTAACCCGCTTAACCCGGTCACGCCTCCGGCGGTTCGAGCCCCAGATGCCGCCAGGCCGCCGAGGTGGCGACGCGGCCACGCGAGGTACGGGCCACCATGCCGGCACGTACGAGGTAGGGCTCGCACACCTCCTCGACGGTGGTGGGTTCCTCCCCCACCGCCACGGCCAGGGTGTTGACACCCACCGGTCCGCCGCCATGGGTCTTAACCAGCGAGCCGAGCACCGCCCGGTCCAGCCGGTCGAGCCCGAGTTCGTCGACGTCGAAGACGAGGAGGGCGGCGCGGGCCACCTCGAGGGTGATCGCACCGTCCGCGCGGACATCGGCGTAGTCACGGACCCGTCGCAGCAGCCGGTTGGCGATACGCGGCGTCCCCCGCGAGCGTGACGCGATCTCCGCGGCGGCGTCGCCGGTGATGTCGACCCCGAGGATGGACGCGGCGCGGGTGACCACGGCGGTGAGGTCGGCGGTGTCGTAGAACTCCATCTGGGCGGTGAATCCGAAGCGGTCGCGCAGCGGGCCGGTGAGCATGCCGGCGCGGGTCGTGGCACCGACGAGGGTGAACGGCGGCAGATCGATGGGGATGGATGTGGCCCCTGGTCCCTTGCCGACGATGACGTCGATCCGGAAGTCCTCCATGGCCATGTAGAGCATCTCTTCGGCCGGCCGGGCCATCCGGTGGATCTCGTCGATGAAGAGCACATCGCCTTCCATGAGGTTGGACAGCATGGCTGCGAGATCACCGGCACGTTCCAGGGCAGGACCGGAGGTCATACGCAGCGAGGTACCGAGCTCCTGGGCGATGATCATGGCCATCGTCGTCTTGCCGAGACCGGGCGGGCCGGCGAGCAGGACGTGGTCCGGGACCACGCCCCGGGCCCGGGCCCCGCCGAGGACGAGGTCGAGCTGCCCGCGGACCTTCGGCTGGCCGATGAACTCGGTCAGAGATTTCGGACGTAGCGACAGCTCGGCATCGTCGTCGCCGGGCAGCATCCGGTCCGAGAGCGCGTCATTGCCCCGGTCGGCACGGTCAGGCCGCGTCGGACCTGAATTCCCGGCGCCGCCGAGATCGAATTCGGTGCGTTCGATATCTCCCATGGGTGGTCCCCTCCCCCGCTACCGTTGTCCGCCGAGGCGGGACAGCGCGTTGCGCAGCAGCACGGAGGCGTCCGGGGACGCGCTGTCCCCTCCGGCGGACTCAGCGACCAGGGTCTTGACCGTGTCCGCGGCGGAGGCCTCCGGGAATCCCAGCCCGACGAGGGCTTCGACGACCCGGGCGGTCACCGCGCCGTCCACGGCACCGTCACCGACGGTCAGGTCCGCGGTCTCCTCGGAGTGTCCGGAGACCGGTGAGACGGCATAGGCGTCCAGCTTGCCCTTGAGGTCCACCGCCATCCGGTCAGCGAGTCGCTTGCCGACGCCCGGCGCACGCTGCAGGGTCTTCACGTCGCCCTCGGCGACGGCTGCGGCGATCTCGGCCGGTGACAACACCGACAGCAGTGCCATCGCCATCCGTGCGCCGACCCCAGAGACACTCTGGACCAGAGCGAACAGTTCACGACTCGCGGCGTCGGGGAAGGCGTAGAGCGTCTGGGAGTCTTCACGGACCACCATGGTGGTGAGGACGAAGACCTCTTCACCGCGGGGCAGTTCGGCGAGGGTCCGTGCGGTGGCCTGACAGAGGTAGCCCACACCGGCGCACTCGATGACGGCATGGTCGAGCCCCTTGTCCACCACCGTGCCACGCAGGGATGCGATCACTGTTGTCCACTCCTCAAGTTCCGTTGCTGATGGTGCCTGGCCAATGCCTCGGTCTGCGCGATGTACGGGGCGCGCCAGCAGTGGCACACCGCCAGCGCCAGGGCGTCCGCGGCGTCCGCCGGTTTCGGCGGTTCGGACAGGCCGAGAATCCGGGTGACCATACTGGTCATCTGTTTCTTGTCCGCCCGGCCGTTACCGGTGAGGGCCTTCTTGGCTTCACTGGGAGTGTACTGGTGCACCGGGATGCCCCGACGCGCCGCACTGAGCATGAGCACACCGACGGCATGGGCGGTGTTCATGACCGTGGAGACATTGCCACGCTCGAAGACGCGCTCGATGGCGACGACCTCCGGGCAGTAGTCGTCCATCCACTCCTCGACGGCCACCGACAGGCGCAGCAGTCGCTCCGGCAGCGGGGTCTCGTGCGGGGTACGGACCACACCGACGGCCACCGGAAGCACGGCACGACCGTGCCCCGCCTGGACCACGGACAGGCCGCACCGGGTGAGTCCGGGGTCGATTCCCATCACCCGGAGCCCCTGCATATCCGCCACCGGACACCTCCACCACTCGCATCGACCCTGACACCGTTGACTTCACTGACCCCACAGACCATAGCACAGGTGTGCGATATCCGACTGAGGTGAACATCACTCACTGACAGGGACCGTGGTCGCTCCCGCCTGGGGTAGGATCAGACCTCAATGAAACCTCAGAAACTGTACCGTATTGTCGCCGATATCGAAGCTGTGACCTGGGCACTACTGATCCTCGGCATGCTGTTCAAGTACGCCTTCGACGTCACCGAGGTGGGGGTGAAGATCGCCGGTCCGGTCCACGGTCTGGCCTTCATCACCTTCGTCGTGGTGACCGCCCTCGTCTGGACGAACAACCGGTGGTCCGCCGGTCGTGGTCTGCTCGGACTACTCAGCGCCGTGATCCCCTTCTGCACCATCCCCTTCGAGCGGTCCGCCGCCCGTGCAGGTACCCTGGACGGCGGCTGGCGTCAGGACAACGCCGTGCTCGCCACCCTCACCGGTCGCCCGAAGGTGACCTTCGGCGTCCTCGCCGGGATCATCATCGTGATCTTCGTGGTCATGATGCTGATCGGCGGACCGTTCAGCTGACGTCCCCTGGTCTCCACCGGGGCCTACTCCGCGTCGAGCTCCGCGAGGACCTCGTCGGAGACGTCCATGTTGGTGAAGACGTCCTGGACGTCATCGGACTCCTCGAGGGCGTCGATGAGGCGCAGGATCTTCTTCGCGCCGTCGGCGTCCAGCGGGACCTCGACGTCGGCCCGGTAGTCCGGGTCGGCGGAATCGTACTCGATCTCCGCCTCCACCAGAGCGGCGCGGACGTTGCTGAGGTCCGCGAGATCGGAGACGACCTCGAACTTCTCACCCAGGTCGTTGACCTCTTCAGCACCTGCGTCGAGCACGGCCATCAGAAGGTCGTCCTCGGTGTTGTCACCCTTGTCGAGGATGACGACTCCCTTCCGGTTGAACAGGTAGGACACGGAGCCGGCGTCCGCCAGACTGCCGCCGTTCTTGTTCATCGCGGTGCGCACGTCGGTGGTGGCACGGTTGCGGTTGTCGGTGAGGCACTCGACGAGCATGGCCACACCGTTCGGGCCGTAGCCCTCGTAGACGATGGTCTCCCAGTCGGCGCCGCCGGTCTCCTCACCGGAGCCGCGCTTACGGGCGCTCTCGATGTTGGTGTTCGGGACGGAGGCCTTCTTGGCCTTCTTGATCATGTCGTCGAGCGTCGGGTTCGCCGACGGATCTCCACCACCGGTACGGGCCGCGACTTCGATGTTCTTGATCAGCTTGGCGAACTCTTTACCGCGCTTGGCGTCGTTCGCAGCCTTCTTGTGCTTGGTCGTCGCCCATTTGGAGTGGCCGCTCATGGGATACCTGTTCTTCCTCGGTCGGTTTCTGTCGGCACCATAGTAGTCCACTCCCGCCACCACCCGCCCCGACAGGGCCGGAGTACGCCGGGAGGGACCGGTCACACGCTGACGGTGCCGACCCCCGCTGTCTCGAGGAACAGACGGTGCATCCGGTCGTCGCCGGTGAGCTCCGGGTGGAAGGAGATCCCCAGGACCCTGCCCTGGCGCACGGCGACCACGGCCCCGTCGGAGCTGCCCGCGGCCTTGTCGTCGACGGTGGCGAGGACCTCCACACCCTCCCCGACGCGTTCGACACGGGGCGCCCGGATGAACACGGCGCGGACCGGATCGGCGTCCGCGGCATCGGTGACGCCGGTGACCTGAAGATCGGTCTCGAAAGAATCCACCTGCCGGCCGAAGGCGTTACGTCGCACGGCGACGTCGAGTCCGCCGAGACAGTGGGCGTCCGCCCGGGTGTCGAGGATCTCGGAGCCGAGCATGATCAGTCCGGCACAGGTGCCGAAGGCCGGCATCCCCTCGCCGAGCAGACCGCGCAGCGGGTCGAGCATCCCGCCGAGATCCAGGAGCTTGGACATCGTGGTGGACTCACCGCCGGGCAGCACCAGTCCGTCCAGACCGTCGAGCTGGGACCGACGTCGGACCAGACGGGTCTCCACCCCGAGGCTTCCCAGGGTGCGCTGGTGCTCCGCCACACCACCCTGCAGCGCGAGTACGCCGATGGTTGCCGTCACTGTCGGTCCTCCTTGATCGGGATCGGCTGCTTGCCGGAGGCCAGCGTCCGGGTGAGTCCCTCCTGGACCACCGAGGCGACGAGGTCACCCTGCTGGTTGAAGATCCGTCCGGTGGTCAGGGCGCGACCACCGTGCGCCGAGGGAGAGGTCTGGTCGTAGAGCAGCCACTCGTCGGCGCGGAACGGCCGCATGAACCACATGGCGTGGTCCAGGGAAGCCTCCTGGACCGGCTCGCCCGGGTGCGGCACCAACGCAGAGCCGAGCAGCGTCATATCGGACATGTACGCCAGGGTGCAGATGTGGAAGGTCTCGTCGTCCGGCAGTGCAAGCTTGGAGCGGAACCAGACGACCTGCTGGGACGCCGCGTGCGGGTCGTGGTCGAACTGGTCCGGGGGCACGATGCGGATGTCCCAGTCCTCCCAGTCACTGGCGAAAGCCCTGGTCGAGGGACGCGTACGGGACAGGTCAGCGACGATCTCCTCAGGAGCGGGGACCTGCCGGATCGTGTTCGAGTGCTCCGGGCCCGAGTCGTCCCGGATGTGGAAGCTGGCCTGCATGACGAACAGCGTGCGCCCGTCCTGGACGGCCTTGACCGAGCGGACGCGGAAAGACCGTCCGTCCCTGACGTTGTCGACCACGAAGATGATCGGCCGGTCGGAGTCGCCGGGGCCGACGAAGTAGCCGTGCAGGGAGTGCACACGGTACTCGGGTCCGACGGTACGGGTCGCGGCGACCAGTGCCTGGGAAGCCACCTGTCCACCGAAGGTACGGCTCAGGGCGGAGGGAATGACCTGGCCGCGGTAGATCCCCGTGTCAATGCGCTCGAGATCGAGCACGTCGGTGATCCTGGGACGGCGCGCCGTCGGTGCGTCGCGTCGTCCCGGTTCGGTGGACGTCATGGTCTACCAGCCTCTCTCCGCAAGCCGGTGCGGCTGCGGGATATCATCGACGTTGATCCCGACCATGGCCTCGCCGAGGCCGCGGGAGACCTTGGCGACCTCTGCCGGGTCGTCGTAGTTGAGGGTGGCCTGGACAATGGCCTTGGCACGCTTGGCCGGGTCACCCGACTTGAAGATTCCGGAGCCGACGAACACACCCTCGGCTCCGAGCTGCATCATCATCGCGGCATCCGCCGGAGTGGCGATCCCGCCTGCGGTGAACAGCACCACAGGGAGCTTACCGTTCCCGGCGACCTCGCACACCAGCTCGTACGGAGCCTGCAGTTCCTTGGCCGCGACGTAGAGCTCGTCGGGGGCCATGGAACGCAGCCGGTTGATCTCGGCGCGGATGGTGCGCATGTGAGTGACCGCGTTGGAGACGTCACCGGTGCCGGCCTCGCCCTTGGAGCGGATCATCGCCGCGCCCTCGTTGATGCGGCGCAGGGCCTCACCGAGGTCGGTGGCACCGCAGACGAAGGGGACGGTGAAGCTGAACTTGTCGATGTGGTTGGAGTAGTCGGCCGGGGTGAGGACCTCGGACTCGTCGATGAAGTCGACGCCGAGGCTCTGCAGGACCTGGGCCTCGACGAAGTGGCCGATGCGGGCCTTCGCCATTACCGGAATGGAGACGGCGTCGATGATGCCCTCGATCATGTCCGGATCGGACATGCGGGAGACGCCGCCCTCCGCGCGGATGTCGGCGGGGACGCGCTCCAGGGCCATGACGGCGGTGGCGCCGGCGTCTTCGGCGATCTTGGCCTGCTCCGGGGTGACGACGTCCATGATGACGCCGCCCTTGAGCATGTCTGCCAGGCCGCGCTTGACGCGCCCGGTGCCGGTGGTCGGGGTGTTCTCACTCATCGGTGATCCTCACTGGTGGTTGGTGACTGTCCTAGGACAGTGTAATGACCTAGGACAGTTACCGGAACCCCCGGGGTCCGCTACTGCGTCCCGTCGCCGCCCGACATCGCCTCGTAGTAGGCCGGCAACGGTGCCGACCCAGCCAGACGGAACACCCGCACCACCGGACGCGACCGCAGGCCGAGGGTGTCCCCCACGGCGTCGTTGTAGAACCGGGCGGCCAGATCGACCTTGGTGGACGCCTCTATGAACGCCGGATTCGCGCGTTCCTCCGGAGTCAGTGTCCGCAGCAGAGCATTCTCGGCGTCCGACCGTGACCCCATCTCCTCGGCACGGAGGGCCACACCACCGGCCCGGGCGGCGTCCTGCTGCAGGTCCGGACGCAGCACCCCGATCACCGCGGCGCGTCCCTGCAGGGTGCCCTCCAGGTTCAACCGGGCGGAGTCGGTGCGGATGTGCAGCCGGTTGAGACGCGAAGCCATACCGGAGAGCCACATACCCACCACAGCCACCACGGCGACGAGCAGGACGATGACCAGCAGCCAGCCGGGGATCATGACGGAACCACCTTTCGACCGGGGGTGACCACGGTCTCGTAGACCTGTTCGACACGGGTCGTGACCGTGTCCCAGTCGAACTCACGGGACCGGGCGGTTCCCCGTCCGATCAGTTCACGGCGTCCCTCTTCGTCGGTGAGAAGACCCACCACGACGCGGGCCAGGTCCCGCACGGACCCGTTGGCGAACAGGTGCCCGGCCCGACCGTGGTCGGTGACCGCGGCGAACGCGGGGATGTCGCTGGCGACCACGGCGGCTCCCGCCGCCATCGCCTCCACCAGCACGATGCCGAAGCTCTCACCGCCGGTGTTCGGTGCCACGTAGACATCGGATGCCGCCAGCGCGGCCGCCTTGTCCTCCTCGCTGACGCGGCCGAGGATCCGGACCGACGCCTGCTCTCCCCCGGCCGGGGAACCGAGACCGTCGACCCAGCTGATCCCCGCCCTCCGCAGCATCTGGTGCAGTTCGGCGACATCACCGCCACCGGCGACCACGACCTCGAGGTCAGGGACCTGTGACAGGATCTCCGGGAGTGCCTTGAGCAGCAGCGGGAAACCCTTACGGGACTCCTCGAAACGACCGAGGAACATCAGCCTCGGCCGGTCTGCGGTCAGGCCCGGCATCGGGTCCGCGTTGCGGTAGCTGCCGGTGTCGACGCCGTTGGGGATGAGCACCGGATCACCGGAGAGCATCTCAACCTGCCAGCGTCGGGCCTCCTCGGACACCGCGATACCGGCGTGGATCTTCTCCAGGAAGGGACGCAGGACCGGCAGGAAGACACGGAGGATCTTCGATTCACTGGCCGAGGCGTGGTAGGTCGCGACCAGCGGGCCGGTGGCCTTCGCCAGGGTGATCATGGAGTAGCTCGGCGAGTTCGGCTCGTGGATGTGCACCACGTCGAAGTCATGATCCCGGATCCAACGGCCCAGATGTCGCCAGGTCTTCGGGCCGAAGGCCAGTCGGGCGACGGAACCGTTGTAGGGGATCGAGACCACACCGTTACCCAGCTCGACGAAGTCGGGGACATCGGCGGCGTCACTGCCGGGGCCGATGAGACTGACCTCGTGACCGCGACGCTGCAGCTCCTCGCACAGCTCGATGGCGTGCACCTGCACGCCACCGGGTTCATCGAAGGAGTAGGGGCAGACCATTCCGATCTTCACGGCGCTCAGTCCTCCAGTCCCAGGCGACGTCGCCTCTTCTCGGAGAGATCACTGAACCACAGCGGCTGGAGCAGGTGCCAGTCCGCCGGATGGTCGGCGATGTTCCGCTCGAAGTGGTCTGCCTGGACCTGAACCATGTCATCGAGCGGCAGCGAGCTGTCGATCTCCTCGTCGATGACGAAGCCCCATCCGTCGCCGGTGAAGTAGGAGTGGACGGTCATCACCGCCGCCCCGGTGTCCTTGGCCAGCCGGCAGGACCCGGCGGGCATACTGGTACGTTCGCCGAAGAAGTCGACCTCGACGCCCTTGCCGGACAGGTCGCGCTCCCCCATCAGACAGACGATTCCACCCGAGGCGAGCACCTCCCGGAGCCGGTCGAAGGGCGGCTGTTCCCCGCCGGACAGCGGCAGCACCTCGAAGCCGAGGGACTCACGGAACTCCACGAAAGCCTCGAAGAGGCTCTCCGGCTTCAGTCGCTCGGCGACCGTGGTGAACTGGCCGAAGGTGTTGACCAGCCACACCCCCGCCATGTCCCAGTTTCCGGAGTGCGGCAGGGTGAGAATGACACCCTTACCGCGGTCGATCGCGGCGGACAGTCGCTCAACCTCCGCCGGGACGAATCCGGCGTCCAGGGTGCGGGCGAGGTCCGGTCCCGCGATACTCGGTAACCGGAAGGCCTCGTTCCAGTAGCGCATGTAGGAACGCATGGCGTCCCGCACGAGATCACGGGTGACATTGGCGTCCCCGACGACTCTGCCCAGATTGGCGCGCAGCTGTTCGGGGCCCTTCCCGTGCCCTGACGCGAGATCGGCGATCGTGTCGAAGAGCCTGGCCGCGAGCGGCTCGGGGATCCGACGCACCACCGCCCACCCGGCCCGGTAGGCCAGGGAGCTGAGCTGCTCGGACAGGGACGGGCGGGAGGACGTCTCGGTCACCTCGGTACTCCTACTTCCGGTTACTTCTAGTTCTCGGCAGGATCGGCGTCCGGGAAGTCCTTCGCCCCGGTGGGCGGGGCGATGGTCTCGCGGGCGAGATCCGACTTACCGACGATGACCAGCCGCTCGATGACCGTGTACACCGAGCCGATGGCCAGGATGATGAGGCCGGCACCGAGGATATAGGGCACGCCGAGACCGGAGAGCCCCAGGGTGACCAGGCCGATGATGAGACGCTCCGGTCGCTCGATGAGTCCGCCGTCGACCTTGATGCCGGATGCCTCGGCGCGCGCCTTGACGTAGGAGGTGACCTGGCTGGCGACCATGATGACCAGCGCACAGGCGAACAGGCCCTTGTAGGGCTCGTGATCGTCCTGGAAGGCCATCCACCAGGCCATCGCGCCGAACAGGACGCCGTCGGTGATGCGGTCACAGGTGGCGTCCAGTGTGGCGCCGAAGCGCGTGCCGCCGCCCTTCATCCGGGCCATCGTGCCGTCGATCATGTCGCTGGCGACAGCGACACCGAGCAGCACCGCGGCGAGGAAGTGCCAGCCGGTGGGGATGAGCGCGACCGACAGGATGACGGCCACCGCTGTAGAGGTGATCGTCACCGTGTTCGGCGAGATCCCCCACGAGACCAGTCGCCGGGCGATGGGTTCGACCACCACCGCAGCGGGACGCCGTCCTCGCACACTGAGCATTACTCTGACTCCTCTGTACCGTCGGTACTGTCGTTCACGTCAAGTTCCTGCCATGCAGACGCCAGCAGTTCCCGGGTCTGCGACAGTGCCTGGACCAGGACTTTCGTCCCGTCGATCACCGTCATGAAGTTCGCGTCGCCGGTCCACCGCGGCACGATGTGCTGGTGCAGGTGGTTCGGCACCGACCCACCTGAGGCTCGCCCCAGGTTCATGCCGATGTTCACGGCGTCCGGGTGCGACACCCGACGCAGCACCCGGACCGCCTTCTTGGTGAAGGCAGAGAACTCCGTGGTCTCCGTCTCCGTCAGGTCCTCGTAGGACGCGACCGGACGGTACGGGATGACCATCATGTGCCCCGGATTGTACGGGTAGAGGTTCAGAATGCAGAAGACCTCGCGCCCGCGCGCCACGATAAGACCGTCCTCATCGGAGCCGGCCGGAAGATCGTTGAAGGGATCCTCCGGCTTCGTCGTCTTCGTGACGTAGAGCGACCGGTACGGGGCCCAGAGCCTGGCCAGGCGGTCATCGACCCCGGCCCCCGTGTCGGTCACTGTGCCCCGGCCGTCCTCATCGGAGTGCGTCAACGCTCTCCCCGGACGGCTGGTCGTTCCGGCGGGAGGACACCCACTCGGTGATGATCCGCACGGCGTCCTCCTTCGGGACACCGTTGACCTGGGTACCGTCGAGGAAACGGAAGCTGACCGCCCCGGCTTCGACGTCGCGGCCACCGACCAGCAGCATGAAAGGGACCTTGCCGGTGGTGTGGTTGCGGATCTTCTTCTGCATGCGGTCGTCGGAGGTGTCCACCGCGGCCCGGATACCGTGACCGCGCAGCTCGGCGGTCACCTGCTCCAGGTAGGGGATGAACTCGTCGGCGACCGGGATGCCGGTGACCTGGTGCGGGGCGAGCCACGCCGGGAAAGCACCGGCGTAGTGCTCCAGCAGGACGCCGAAGAAGCGCTCGATGGAACCGAACAGGGCGCGGTGGATCATCACCGGACGCTGCTTGGTGCCGTCGTTGGCGGTGTACTCCAGATCGAAACGCTCCGGCAGATTGAAGTCGAGCTGCACGGTGGACATCTGCCAGGTACGGCCGATGGCATCGCGGGCCTGCACGGAGATCTTCGGGCCGTAGAAGGCCGCACCCTCCGGGTCCGGGACGAGCTCGAGACCGGACTTCGTCGCGACGGCCCGCAGAGTCTCGGTGGCCCTCTCCCAGACCTCGTCGGAGCCGACGTACTTGTTCGGGTCCTTGGTCGACAGTTCCAGGTAGAAGTCGTCGAGGCCGTAGTCCTTGAGCAGGGAGATGATGAACTCCAGCACGGTGGTCAGCTCGGTCTCGAGCTGGTCTTCGGTGCAGTAGATGTGAGCGTCGTCCTGCGTGAAGCCACGGGCGCGGGTCAGACCGTGGACCACACCGGACTTCTCGTAGCGGTAGACGGTGCCGAACTCGAACAGCCGCAGCGGCAGTTCACGGTAGGACCGGCCTCGGGAGGCGAAGATCAGGTTGTGCATCGGGCAGTTCATCGGCTTGGCGTAGTAGTCGACGGCCTGCTTGGTGATGTTCCCGTCGGCATCGCGCTCTTCATCGAGCTTCATGGCCGGGAACATGCCGTCGGCGTACCAGTCGAGGTGACCGGACTTCTTGAACAGGTCGCCCTTGGTGATGTGCGGCGTGTTGACGAAGGAGTAACCCGAGGCGATGTGGCGGCGGCGGGAGTGCTCCTCCATCTCCAGGCGGACGGTCGCACCGTCCGGGTGGAAGACCGGGAAGCCGGACCCGATCTCGTCGGGGAAGCTGAACAGGTCGAGTTCCTGGCCGAGACGCCGGTGGTCGCGCTTCTCCGCCTCGGCGAGCATGGTCTGGTACTCGTCGAGCGACTCCTTGGACTCCCAGGCGGTGCCGTAGATGCGCTGCAGGCCGGCCTTGGACTGGTCACCGCGCCAGTAGGCGGCGGAAGTACGGGTCAGGGCGAAGGCCGGGATGTAACGGGTGGTGGGCACGTGCGGGCCACGGCACAGGTCGTACCATTCGACCTCGCCGGTACGCGGGTTCACGTTGGAGTAGGCGGTGAGCTCGCCTTCACCGACCTCGACGGAGGCGTCGCCCTCGGGGATGTCTCCGCGGGACTTGTCGTCGACGAGTTCCAGCTTGAACGGCTCCTGGAGGTACTCCAGGCGGGCGTCCTCCACCGAGTCATAGGCCTTGCGCTCGAACTTCTGGCCGGACTTGATGATCTTCTTCATCGACTTCTCGAGCTTCCTGAGGTCCTCCGGGGTGAAGGGCTCGGCGGGCTCGAAGTCGTAGTAGAAGCCGTTCTCGATGGCGGGGCCGATGCCCAGCTTCGTGCCCGGGAACTCCTTCTGCACGGCCTGGGCGAGAACGTGGGCACAGGAGTGCCGGATGACACCGCGACCCTCGTCGGTGTTCGCCGCAACCGCGGTGACCTCGGTGTCGGTCTCCGGAGTGAAAGACAGGTCGCGGAGGTTACCCTCGGCGTCCTTCACGCAGACGACGGCCTCCGGGCCCTTGTTCGGCAGTTCCAGCGGACGCATCGCGGCACCGGCCGACTCACCGGCAGGCACGGTGAAGGTCACCGTCTCGACGGTCACCTCCGGGTTTCCGATTCCGTTACCGGCGTCCAACGCTGATTCACTCACGGGTGGTGTGCTCCTTACACAACAGGCGAAGACGGTCACATACCTGGTGACAGTCATAATTCCCGGACCACTTTACCCGGCGGGTCAACCCAGCAGCGCCTCGCCCCAGTACTCCTCCTCCGTGGTGCCCGCCGGAACGAGGAAGACCGCGGACCCGACATGGGTGATCCACTCGTTGAGCCGGTCACCGGCCGCGAGCCGCCGCTGCACCGGGATAAAGGAGGTCCGCGGGTCCGGCTGGAAGCATATGAAGATCAGGCCGGTGTCCGACAACGCGACAGGGTCTGCGTCCACCAGTGCGTCGGCGGACGACGGGGTGACCGGCAGATCGTAGTTGTACGCCCGACGCAGCATCCGCTGCCGGGTGTCCCCGTCGTGGACGCCGGCCAGGGCGATATGTGCGTTCCGGTCGATCACCGGCAGTCCGTCGGCGCCGACGGCGGCGGTGTCCGGGTCATCATGCTCCTTCTCACCGGACAGCGGGTTGCCCTCGACGATGGTGCGGCCCATCGAGACCTCACGGGTCGGCCGGTCGGCGGACTCCCACAGCGGCATGTCGAAGGCGATCCGACGGATGATCATGCAGGTGCCGCCGATCTGGGACGGGTGGGTGGCCGCCTCCCCGCTGATCCACACCTGGTCGTCGAACTCGGCGTCGGTACGCGGATTGACGGTGCCGTCCTTGAACCCGAAGAGGTTGCGCGGTGTTCCCGGCGTTCCGTCGGCGTCCTGTGGGATATCGAGAAACCCGGTCTGCGTCCAGGAGGGACGCGCGTAGTCCGCCCCGCCACGCACGAGGACGCGGAGGGCGTGGGAGACGGTGGTGCGGTCTTCACCGCAGATCTGGAGCACGAGGTCACGGTCGCCCCACCGGGCCTCGAGCCGGTCTCCGGCGAATCCGGGCAGCGGCTCCAACCAGTCCGGTGACTTGTCCGTCAACCGGGCCTTCTCGAACAGTCCCCGGCCGAAACCACAGGTGACGGTGAGGCGTCCGGGGTCGGACGCCAGCTCCGGTTCAAGGTCGGCGAGCACCGGCTCGCCCTGGGTGAGGCGACGGGCATCCCCGGTCCAGATACGCAACAGACGGCGGATACCGGTGGCGTCCACCCCGTCGCGCAGGGTGAAGGCGACGGTGGTGTTGTGCCGCTGCAGCGGGGTGGCGATGCCGGCCTGGTGCGGGCCGTCAAAGGGGACGGTGGTGTCGGTGTTCGACACCGGATCCGGGTCACTGTCCCCGGCACAGGCTGTGGTGGCGCCGACCGCGGCGGTGGCCGAGACAAGTCCGAGGCCGGCGAGGAAACCCCGTCGGGTCACGCGGAAGTTCGTTTCCATGGTGGTTCAGGGCCGGTCAGTGCATGTCGTGGTCGCTGTCGGCGTCCCCGTCGGTGCCGTAGTCCTCGTGGGAGGACTGCTGGACCCGGACCGGGATGCCGTTCAGCTCATAGATGGTGCCGTTGTCGTCGGTGAGCGTGAGGCTGAGCTCATCACCGGCGGCGATCTCGTCGGGACTGTCCATGATCATGATGTGGTGCCCGCCGGGTTCCAGGGTCAACGAGTCGCCGGCCGGCACGGTGATCCCGTCCGCGGTCTCCCGCATGACGCCGTCGACGACCTCGTGGTACTGGTACTCCCCCGTCAGATCGCCGGTGACTTCAGTGAGGTGGATGTCCTCGTCGGTCGTGTTGGTCAGTACCCCGAACACCGCGGTCATCGCGGTGTCGGCGGACTTGGCGCCGACGTAGCCGTCGGTGAAGGTCAGGCCTTCGGCGGAGGACTCGAGAGCTGAGGTTGCGGTGGTCTCCATCGAGGTGTCGTCATCGTCGCCACAGGCAACAAGGGTGACGGCGAGGGCGGTTGCGGCGCCCAGAGCTCCTATCCGACGCAGCACGGTGGTGGCGACATTGCGGGTCTTCACTGTTCAGTTCCTTCTGTTCTACTTGTCTGTGGAGCGCAGTCGGGCGATGAGCATCACGAGGACGCCGGCGAGCACGAGGACACCGGCGATAGCGAGGACAGGCCTAGCCCAGCCGGGGATTCCGTCGTCGTCACTGTCGTCCGTGCCCGACCCGTCATCGCCCGCGGTGGCGTCCTGCGTGGCCCCGGAACCCGGGTCCACGGTGAAGGTGTAGCTGCCTTCGGTGGGGTGCCCGTCGGAGGAGGTGATCCGGAAGCCTACGGTGTACTCACCGTCGGTCAGGTCGACGTCATCCGGAATGTCCACGGAGAGGACGTTGCCGTCGATCTCGGGCGTCTCGGTCACCAGGACCTCACCATCGCGGGACAGGGCGATGGTGTTGAAGGTGTCCTGGGGATTCGCGGAGAACTCCAGTTCAATCCGATCCGGTGCGGTATCCAGGACCGCTCCGTCCTCCGGCGTGGAACCGACCACGGCATCATGGGCGACGGCGGCAGGCAGGAAGCCTGCACCGGCGACAGCGGGGGCCAGGATCAGCGCGCCGACGAGCGCGGGGGCGGCCGCCAGGCGGGGAAAACGGGTCATGATGTCCTTTCGTCGGAACTGGCCGAACTCCAGGTGTCGGTACCGGCCCGCTCCATTAGTCGGAGCATACGGGCGGGAAGTTCCACGCAGCCCTTTCCAACCGGAGTACAGGGGTAAAAACAGAACTGATATCCAGCATTCGCCGATCAGCCTACCTGCGGGGACACCGGACACGGAACCGACAGCACCTCGACTACCCCACCCCCGGATGCGAGCGACGGCACACACCCCTGCCGCCACGTCGCCTGGACCCGGATCCCGGGGCTTCAGATCTGCGTCAGGCACGGATCGGCAATCCTGTGCCACAGAACCGACGATCCGTGCCTGACGCAGATGTACTGCCCCGTGCCGCAGTACCCCCGGAGTGGAGCCTCAGACAACGGAACCACAGCATGACGAGAGCCCCGTACCTGGGTACGGGGCTCCCTGTCCTGATGGAGCGGATGACGAGACTCGAACTCGCGACCCTAACCTTGGCAAGGTTATGCGCTACCAACTGCGCTACATCCGCAAACTAACTTCATGACCAGATCCGTGAAGACCTGTTCGTGCGCGATACTGGGATCGAACCAGTGACCTCTTCCGTGTCAGGGAAGCGCTCTCCCGCTGAGCTAAACGCGCGGTGTGAAACAGGGCTCTCACATCCACCGGGTTTCCCCGACGGCAGAGAGTGGAGCGGATGACGAGACTCGAACTCGCGACCCTAACCTTGGCAAGGTTATGCGCTACCAACTGCGCTACATCCGCAAACTAACTTCATGACCAGATCCGTGAAGACCTGTTCGTGCGCGATACTGGGATCGAACCAGTGACCTCTTCCGTGTCAGGGAAGCGCTCTCCCGCTGAGCTAAACGCGCGGGCGTGAGGTGGAAACGGGAATCGAACCCGTGTACACGGTTTTGCAGACCGTTGCCTAAGCCACTCAGCCATTCCACCGTGGCGTCGCCGCCTCGTTCGGACACCGACCCTACCTTGCCGGAGACCGGAAGGGAAAATCAGTGTTCCTGAGCGGATGACGAGACTCGAACTCGCGACCCTAACCTTGGCAAGGTTATGCGCTACCAACTGCGCTACATCCGCATGCACCGTCTGTGCGGTGCGGGAATGAACTATAGCGGTTCCTTGCATCCGTCACAAACATGCAGGTAGGAGAATCCTTACGTCACGAATCCACCGGTCACGGGGCGATGGAGGATCACAGGGATGTCATTTGGGCCGGTACCGCTCCACCGGTCCCGGACATCACCCGCGCACGACGGATATAAGGAACACTGCGCACTTCCTGTCCTTCCTGTCCTTCCTCCGGATCCGGTGCGTCAACTCCCGCCGTGACATGGCGGTTTGCGCAGACCGGTAGGTGAGGTGCTAGATTTACTGCCGTTCCCGAGAGTCCCATAGCTCAGTGGAAGAGCGTTCCGTTCACACCGGAAAGGTCGCTGGTTCGAACCCAGTTGGGACTACAGTTCAGACGCCGTCGCCGGCTCACCGGCAGCGGCGTTTTCCTCTGTAACCGCACCTCGACGTGCCGACGACACACCCAACGTCCACCCCCGTTTCCAGGTGAAACCGACGAAGTCGACCGGGATGACGTCCCCCGGGTGATACCCCGATAACATTCACAACGTGACTGCCTCGACGACGACACCTTCCGCAGGGCCCACTGCCGCTCACCCTGCCCCCTTCAGCGCCGGTAGAGCATCCCGGATCCTCACCTGCGCCGCCTGGCCGCTGGCGATCATGACGCTCATCCACCGGATCGTCATTTCGCCACGCAACGACCATCCGACCGACGACTTCACCACCGTCTGGTCGGCACTGAACCGGTTCGTCAACGGTACGGCGGTCTACGTCGAGGACTACCACGCCAGCGACGACCCCCACTACCTGTACTCCCCCGGTGGCACATTCCTGCTCAGCCCGTTGGGCATGCTCTCCCAGAGCATGGGACGCAATCTGCTCATCCTGGCGGACGCGGCGTGCATCTTCCTTGCCCTGGCACTGCTCACCCTTCTCGTCGGACGCCGCCTCACCGGCCCTGTCCTTCCCGTCGCGGTCTTCCTTGTCTTCGCCACGGAGTCCGTGACGAACACCCTGCTGTTCTCCAACATCAACGGTGTCCTCTTCCTTCTCGAGGTCGTGTACCTCTGGCTGCTGCTCGTCGACCGCGGTCAGGCGTCCTGGAACATCCTGCGGGGACGCGGCGACAGCTCAGGCACCGCCCCCCGTGCCCCAGGGATCCCCTGGGCCGGCATCATCGCGGGCGTCGTGCTCGGACTGGCGGTCACCGTGAAGCCGCAGTTCATCGTCCTGCTGTTCCTGCCGCTGGTGCGTCGTCAGTGGAGCATCCTGGTTTCCGGCATCATCGTCCCGGTGGTCTTCACCGGTATCGGATGGCTCCTGGTGCCGGACACCGACACCTACGTCGACACCCTGCTCCCCTACCTCGGCGAGGTACGTGACTACGCGAACTCGGCGATCGCCGGCGTCGGTGCCCACTACGGGTGGCCCGGAGCGCTGGTCCTGGTCTGTCAGATCCTGGCCACCCTGTGCGTCGCTGTGGCGGTCCTCGGACTGCTGTGGTGGCGCAACTCCGACCCGTTCATGTGGGCTGCGACCTCGACCGCGGTTCTCCTGGCCGGTGTCTTCCTCGTCAGC
This sequence comes from Corynebacterium sp. UD i78, assembly GCF_056280545.1. Classification (NCBI taxonomy): domain Bacteria; kingdom Bacillati; phylum Actinomycetota; class Actinomycetes; order Mycobacteriales; family Corynebacteriaceae; genus Corynebacterium; species Corynebacterium sp. UD i78. The sequence goes on from NZ_JBWCED010000001.1 coordinate 1,142,341, forward strand.
TCACTGGGCCAGATGTACTACTCCATGCTGCTGGTACCGATGATTTTCACGGTGCTCTGCCGCCGGTCGGTGATGCACAGCGCACTGATCTGGTTCGGCGTCTACTGCTGCCTGACCTGGGACTCCTGGAAGTCCGACCGGTGGCCGAAACTCGGCGAGATCCTGGACTACACCTACGGGACCGTGGGCTGGAGCATCATTGTCGCTGCCTCCGCGATCACCGTCACCGGCTGGCTGGTCGCCCGCCGGAAGGCCGGTGAACCGGTCAGCGCCGGCACCCTGGTGCACGATCTGTTCTCCCGCGGGGAGGACGCCGGGAACAAGACAGCGGTCGACAGTGCTACACCTGGTACCGAACAGACCACCGATCAGACTGCGAGGCACCGCCGATGAGTGATTTCAACCTGTCCGACCAGGAGTTCACGGACTTCTCCGCCCTGACCGACGAGCAGTGGCGTCAACGGCTGGAGCCGCACTCCTACCAGGTGCTGCGTCATGCGGCCACGGAGAGGCCCTACAGCCACGAGTACACGGACGCCGAAACCGAGGGTGTCTACGTCTGCCGCGGCTGCGGCACGGAGCTGTTCCGCTCCACGGAGAAGTTCCACTCCCACTGCGGCTGGCCGTCCTTCTTCGACCCGGCGGACTCCGACGCCGTCATCGAGAAGGTGGACGACACCCTGGGCATGAGAAGGACCGAGGTGCTCTGCGCCACCTGTGGCGGGCACCTCGGCCATGTGTTCGCCGGTGAGGGGTACGAGACCCCCACCGACCTGCGCTACTGCATCAACGGGCTCGCGCTGGAGCTCCGGGAGAAGTAGCCCCGGGGATTCCCGGTTGCCGGGCTCAGGGGAGCTCGGCGATGAAGGTGGCGAGGTCCTCCCCGTCACCGTTGACACGGCGTCCGGTGAAGAAGGGGATCTCCTCGCGGACGTGGCGGCGGGCCTCGGTGTAGCGCATCTGGTACATCAGGTCCACGATGCGGTCGAGGGTGGGCGACTCGAAGGCGAGGATCCACTCGTAGTCACCGAGCGCGAAGGCGGGGACGGTGTTCGCCCGGACCTCGTCGTACCCACGGGCCGCCATACCGTGCTCGGCGAGGATGGTGCGCCGTTCCTTGTCGGGCAGCAGATACCACTCGTAGGACCGCACGAAGGGGTACACGGCGATCCAGTCGCCCGGCTCCTCCCCCATGATGAACGACGGCAGATGGGATTTGTTGAACTCCGCCGGGCGGTGCAGGGCGGAGTTCGACCAGTACCCGTCACAGACCTGGCCGAGACGGGTCTCCTTGAGGAACCGACGGTAGGCGCGCTGCAGGTCATCGAACTTCTCGGCGTGCCACCAGATCATCAGGTCGGCCTCGGCACGCTGGCCGGTGAGGTCGTAGACACCACGGACGGTGAGTTCCTCGTCGTCGTAGGACGCCAGGAACTCGGCGAACTCCGTGGCGAGCCCGGCACGGGCGGCGTCGTCGACGGGCAGTTCACCCTTGCGGACCGTGAACACGGACCACATGGTGTACTGCAGCTTCTCGTTGAGGGCCTTGAAATTCAGCTTGGACATGTCTCTCCTGGTCAGGAATGTGAAAGGTCGTCGATGATCTTGAGCGCGGCGTCGCGTCCGGAATCGGCGCAGGCGGGCACACCCACGCCCTGCAGTACCGATCCGGCCAGCGCCACCCTGGGACTGCCGGCCAGGACCTCGCGCACCGCGCTGATCCGGTCGAGGTGGCCTTCGCCGTAGCTGGGTAGCCCGCCCCACCAGCGCTGGACGAAGGTCTCCACCGGCCGGGCGGTGAACCCGGTGACGGTGGCGAGGTCCTCCACGGCGTAGCCGATCAGGGTCCGGTCGTCGGCGTCGACGAGGCTGGCGTCCGCCAGGGTGCCGAAACTCGCCCGTACGAATGCCCCGCCCCGGTCGGCCAGATGCGGCCACTTCCGGGAGGAGAAGGTGAACGCCTTGGCGTGGACGCCCGGGGCGTCCGTCCCCAGCAGGACACCGCTGTTCTGCGGCAGTCCGTCGTCGGTGTCGAAACGCATGCCCACGACCACCGAGCTCGCCAGGTCGATACCGCCGAGCAGGGTGCCGGCTTCCGGGGCGACGTCACCCAGCAGGACGGCGGCCGTGGGGGCCGGGGTGGCGACGACAACGGCGTCGACTTCCCCGACGGGCTCCAGCCAGAACCGGCCGCGCCACCGGCTCACCGACTCGACCTGGGTGTTGAGCCGGATATCTGCGTCGGCGTCCTCGGCCAGGGCGCGGATCAGTGCTCGGTAGCCGTGGACGAAACTGTTGAACACCGGTGCGGGCTTCTCACCCGTGCCGGCGAGGGCGCGCGCGGCGTCCTCCCGCTCAGCCAGCAGTCGGGCTACCGCGGTGGACAGCCGCACCGGTTCCCCGGCGGACGCCTGGTCGTCGAAGACGGCAGCGAGGGCGGGGACGGTGGCGCGCAGTCCGAGGGCGTCGGCGGAGGCGGAGTAGACGCCACCGAGCATCGGTGAGACGAGCCGGGCCACGGCGTCCTCCCCGTAGCGGGAACGCACGAGTGCGCCGACGTTGACATCGTCACCGACGCTCCACCTGACCGGCTCAGCGGTTGCCTCGGCGTCTATCCGGGCGGCGGTCGCCGCGGAGACGATGTCGGCGACATCGGTGCCCCGGGCGGGGATCCCCATGATGGTGCGGGCCGGGGCATCGACCATCTGACCGTCGACGTAGAAACAGCTGCGCAGCCCCGAGGGGACGCGCAGTTCGTCGGCGAGGCCGAGTTCGTCGACGAGGGCGGCGAGTCCGGTCCGGCGGGTGAGGAAGGCCTCGGCACCCATGTCGACCGGACCATCGGCGAAGTCCACGGTCTTGAGTTTGCCACCGAGCCGGTCATAGGCCTCGAGGACCAGAATGTGGGCATCCGCCCCGAGCTGCCGACGCAGGGTACGGGCGGCGCTCAGACCGGAGACACCGCCCCCGATCACGGCGACGGTCGGTGCAGTCGACGGGGACGTCACAGTGCATGCACCTCCGCGAAGGCCCGGGTGATGGCGTCCGGGTCGGTCTCCGGCAGGACGCCATGGCCCAGGTTGAAGATGTGCCCGGTCGTATCGCCTGCCGCGACGGCGGCGTCTGCCTCGCCACAGATCCGGCGGACGTGGTCGGCGATGACCTCGGGGCCGGCGAGCAGCACGGCCGGGTCCAGGTTGCCCTGGATCGCCCGCGGGGCGTCCAGGCCACGGTCACGCAGATCTGCGGTGACCCGGGCGGCGGCGACGTCCAGCGGGGTCTTCCAGTCGACACCGATGATGTCCGGGCCGACGGCCGCCATCTCGCCGAGCAGTTCGGCGGTGTTGACCCCGAAGTGGATCATCGGCACACCGTAGGGTCGCACGGCGTCGAAGATGCGCCGCGAGTACGGGGCGACGAACTCCCGGTAGTCCTTCAGGGAGAGGAACCCGGCCCAGGAGTCGAAGAGCTGGAGGGCGTCGATGCCGGCCTCGAGCTGGGTGCGCAGGAAGGTGATGACCGTGGGGGTCAGCTTCTCCATCAACGCATGCCACATCCGCGGTTCCGAGTACATCAGGGACTTGGTGATGCCGTGGTTCTTCGAGGGGCCGCCCTCGATGAGGTAGGACGCCAGTGTGAACGGGGCGCCGGTGAAACCGATGAGCACCTGGTCGTCCCGTAGTTCGTCGAGCACTCCCCCGATGCCCTCGACCACCGACTCCAGCTGACCGGGTTCCACGGTGGGCAGCGCGGCGATGTCCGCCGGGGTGCGGACCGGATGCTCGAGCACCGGGCCACGGCCGGGGACGATGTCGACGGCGACGCCGGCGGCCTTGAGCGGGACGACGATGTCGGAGAAGAGGATCGCGGCATCGGCGTCATGGCGGCGGACCGGCTGCAGGGTGATCTCGGAGAGCAGGTCGGGACGGAAGCAGGAGTCGAGCATCTCCACCCCGTCCCGCAGTGCGCGGTACTCGGGCAGTGAGCGTCCTGCCTGCCGCATCATCCACACCGGCCGCCGGGAGGGGGTGCCTCCGGCGGCGGTGACGAGGAAGGGAGCGTCCGGTGCGGCACGGCGTGCGGCAGCAGCGGCGGCGAGGCCGGCGTCGGTCGGGTTCGCGTCAGGGCTGGCTGAAGTCGGCAGAGTCACAGTGTCCGATTATGCCCCCGGACGGCGGCGCGGGTGTACCCGTCACCGACTCCGGGGGGTTCGGCGCGCCTACCCCTGTTTGACGACCTGCAACGATAGTGTGCCGGTTGTGAGTCCAGACAGTTCAGCAGACACCGTCACCACTGACACCCCCTCCACCGACGCCCCCGTGAGCTTCCGGGAGGCCGTGGAGTCGATGGCCGCCGCCGATCTCCGGGCGGGGATATCGCTGACGGACATCCGGGCGCCTCAACGGCTGGCACCGTACAGCCACGCCGTCGGCCTGGAGGTCGACCGGATCACCGCGACCCAGGAGGTCGACGGCTGGGTCGGCGACGGGGACGGGGACGCCTTCGGCCGCCTGATCCTGCTGCATGACCCGGCCGGTGACGAGGGCCCCGGCCTGATGCGTCTGGTGGCCTACATCCAGGCGGACATGGATGCGGCGACGGTCGGGGACCCGCTGCTGCCGGAGGTCGCGTGGGAGTGGCTGACCGACGGTCTGGACGGCCAGCTGTCCGGCCCGGGGGTGGGCTACAAGGATCTGGGGGGAACGGTGACGTCGACGACCTCGGTGCGTCACGGGGACATCGGAGGTCCGCCACGGGCGCATCAGCTGGAGATGCGGGCGTCCTGGAGTGCGACGGGGACTGACCTGTCCGGACATGTGGCGGCGTTCTCCGAGGTCCTGGCATCGGTCGCGGGGCTTCCGCCTGCCGGAGTGGCGGCGCTGCCTTCCCGGGGTGGACACTGAGCCCCGTGGAGAACACCGCAGAGAACCTGACTGACACCCGTTACCTCTCCTCACCCGGGGAGGGTCTTCCCCCGCTCGCCGACACCCCGGACGCGGTCGCCGAGGTCGCCGAGGCGCTGGCCGCCGGGTCGGGACCGGTCGCGGTGGACACCGAGCGTGCCTCCGGTTTCCGGTTCGACGACCGGGCCTGGCTGGTGCAGTTGCGGCGCACCGGGGCGGGGACGCACCTGGTGGACCCCGCCGTGGTGCCGGACGCCGGGAAGCTGCTGGCTCCGGTGATGAATGACCTGCCGTGGGTGCTGCACGCCGCGCACACCGACCTGCCGGCGTTGACGACGCTGGGGTGGCGTACTCCCCTGCTCCACGACACGCAGATCGCCGGCCGCCTGCTCGGGTTCGGACAGATCGGCCTGGCCGGGATGCTGGAGGAGCTGCTGGGGGTGACGGTGGCCAAGGACAAGGGCCGTGAGGACTGGTCCACGCGACCGTTGCCGCGGGACATGCTGACCTACGCGGCCCTGGACGTGGAGCTGCTCATCGAACTGCTGTCCACGGCGATGTCCCGCCTGCAGCATCGCAGCGAGGCCGAGGGGCTGGACCGGGTCGGCTGGTACCGGCAGGAATGTGACCATGTCAGTGCGGACTGGTCCCGGCCGGTACAGGTCCCGGACTGGACGCGACTGCGCGGTATCGGTGCGGTGCGTGACCCCCGTGGACTGGAGGTGGCCCGTCGACTCACCGACATCCGTACCGAGGTGGCACGGCACCGTGACACTCCCCCGGAGAAGGTCCTGCAGTCCTCGGTGATCGTGGACATGGCACGCGCGCCGTACCAGGCCGAGGACATGCTGCGGTCCGGCGGACGGGGACGCTCAGGCCGGCGCCCTGCCCCGCGGCTCTCCCGTGAGCTGCAGTCCAGTCTGCTGGCCGGTGTCCGTGACGCCCTGTCGGTGGACGCGGCGGTGCTGCCACCCCGGCCGCGGGCTCCCCAGGGCCGGCCCGACCACCGCACCTGGGCGAGAGACTACCCGGTGGCGGGTCGGCTGGCCACCGGGTTCCGGGCCGCGGTCGATGACCTGGCCGGTCACCTGGACCTGCACCCGTCGGAACTGATCATCTCGGCGTCGGTGCGTTCAGTGGCCTGGGACGCCGCCCAGTTGCTCGAGGCGCCGCATCCCGGGAACCCGTCCGGCTACGACGCGGACCCCGTCGGGTGGGCCGAGGACGCGCTGGGCGATCTGCTCAGCGCGCAGGACTCCCGACCGTGGCAGTCGGACCTGCTGATCCCGGCACTACTGCCCGTGCTGGCCGAAGAGATGCCCGGCCCAGTCGAGGACGCGACGGACGACTGAGGCCTCGTCGAGTCCGTAGCCGGCGAGAACCTCGTCGCGGGTGCCGTGGGTCGGGAAGGTCTGGTCCTGGGCGAGGTAGCGCACCGGGGTGTCGACCTCGGCGGAGACCAGGGCGCGGTGCAGCTGCTGACCGGCCCCACCGTGGACGCCGTTGTCTTCGACGGTGATGACCAGGTCCGCGTCGGCGGCGAGGTCCACGACCGTGCCGGCCACCGGCGTCACCCACACCGGATCGATGAGGGTGACGGCGTAGCCCGTGTCGGTGAGTGCCTCGGCCGCTGCGAAGGACGGGCCGGTCAGGGCACCGTAGTTGACCACGAGGATGCGCGGGTCGGCAGCTGCTTCGGGATCAGGTTCGGCGAGGACGTCGTAGTCCGTGGTCTCCCGTAGCGCCGGTACCGCCGGGGGCAGCGTCCCCTTGGGGAAACGCAGTACGGTCGGCCCGTCGGCTACGGCGACGCAGCGGTCGAGGGCCGCGGTGAGACGGACACCGTCGCGGGGGGCGGCGATCCGGATGCCGGGCACGACGGCAGTGAGCGACAGATCCCACATACCGTTGTGGCTGGGTCCGTCGGGCCCGGTGACACCGGCACGGTCCAGGACGAAGGTGACCGGCAGATGCAGCAGTCCGACATCCGTCAGCAACTGGTCGAAGGCACGGTTGAGGAAGGTGGAGTACAGCGCGACGACCGGATGAAGTCCACCGAGGGCCAGCCCGGCAGCAGAGGTGACGGCATGCTGTTCGGCGATCCCGACATCGAAGATCCGGTCGGGGAACCGCTTACCGAAGCCGGTGAGCCCGGTCGGGTCGGTCATCGCCGCGGTGACCGCGACCAGGTCGTCGCGCTCATCTCCGAGGCGCACGAGCTCGTCGGCGAAGAGGTCGGTCCAGTACCGTGTCGTCGGCTGACGTGGTTCTCCGGTGGCCGGGTCGGTGACGCCGATACAGTGCATCCGGTCGGTGTCGTCGGCCAGCGCCGGAGCGTAGCCGTGCCCCTTCTCGGTCACCGTGTGGACGATTACCGGACCACCGAAGTCCCGTGCCCGGCGCAATGCGTCCTCCAACGCATGGAGGTCATGACCGTCGATCGGGCCGAGGTAGGGGATCCCGAGGTCGCTGAACAGGGACTGCGGGGAAACTTCACCGGTGGGACGGTGACGCAGGCCGTGGAGCAGACGCCGTGACCGGACAGTGGGGGTGCCGCGTCCGACGGTCCGGTCCCGCAGCGCGGCGAGGGTGTGGGCGAGTCCACCGACGGTGGACCCGTAGGAGCGCCCGTTGTCGTTGACGACGATGACCACCGGCCGGTCGACGCCCTCGGCGATGCTGTCCAGCGCCTCCCAGGCCATGCCACCGGTCAGTGCCCCGTCACCGATGACCGCGACGACGCGCCGGTCGGTCTGCCCGGTGCAGGCGAAGGCCTTGGCCAGGCCGTCGGCGTAGGACAGGGACGCCGATCCGTGGGAGGACTCCGTCCAGTCGTGCGGACTCTCGTCACGCGCCGGGTAGCCCGACAGTCCGTCGCGCTGCCGCAGGGAATCGAAGAGGTCCCGGCGCCCGGTGACGATCTTGTGGACGTAGGACTGGTGGCCGGTGTCGAAGATCACCGGATCCCGGGGCGAGGTGAAGACGCGGTGGACCGCCAGGGTCAGTTCGACGACGCCGAGGTTGGGGCCCAGGTGTCCACCGGTGGCGGAGACCTTCTCCACCAGGAAACTGCGGATCTCCGCGGCCAGACGTACCAGTGCCGGCTCGTCGAGGGCCCGCAGGTCCGCCGGCGAGGACACGGTCCCGAGAATCGTCAGGTCAGTCATGGCAGGATCACCCGGACCATCAGCCGGTGACGCGGACGTAGTGGCTGAGAACCTCGACGTGGTGGGTCAGCCCGAAGGCGTCGACGGCGGTCAGCGACACCGGGCGGTACCCGAGGCCGGCCAGGGTCGCGGCATCGCGGGCAGCGGTCGCCGGGTCACAGCCGATGTGGAGGACATGTGCCGGCCGGTGGGCCGCGACCTCCTCGAGGACCCGGTCGCCGGCACCGGTGCGCGGCGGATCGAGCACCACCGCGGACAGGTCCCGGCCCCCGCGGAGCTCGCCGATGTGGCTGGCGACATCCCCGGCGACGAAGCGCACATCCAGGTCGGCGAGCGCCTGCTCTCCGGCAGCGGCGGCGTCGGAGGCCACGTCAACGCAGTCGACCTGGGCGCCGGGTAGTGCCGCCGTCAACGCGGCAGAGAAGACACCCGAACCACCGTAGAGGTCCCAGGCGGTCAGCCGGCCGTCGTCGGACGCGGTGTCTGCGGTGTCTGCGGTGTCTGCCAGCGTCGTGGAGATCCAGTCGCTGTAGACCTCCGGGGCGGCCGCATGGGCCTGCCAGAACGCCTCGACCGGAACAGTCCAGGTCACACCGTTGACCGTGTGGGGCACGGAACCGTCACCACTGAGCACGGTCCGGCGGGTGCGCCGCCGCACCGCCCCGTTGCGGCGTCGGCGGTCGCGGCGTCCCCGGGTGGTCTTCTTCCCGGTCGATTCCTTGACCAGCTCCACGATCGACCGCGCCCCGTCCGAACCGACGGCCACGCAGACCTCCGCGCCCGGGGTGAGCGTGAACGATGCCAGCTCCCCAGCGAGCCCGTCGACCAGCGCCGGTGCCCACTGGGCGCACACCGCGCGCTCGACGGGGACGATCCCGTGACTGCCGGAGCTGCGCAGACCGGCGCGCCCCTCGGCGTCCACCCCCAGCCGGACGCGGGTACGGTACCCGGTGAACGGTGCCAGGGACGTGGCGGTCACCGCCACAGCGGTCAGGTCCAGGTGACCGATCCTGGTGAACTGGTCGACGACGACCTGGCGCTTCCACTCCAGCGACCCCTCGGCATCCACGAAATCGAGGTCACAGCAGCCGGCACCGGCCGCGGCCGCGGCACAGACGGGCGTGACCCGGTGGGCGGAAGGACCGCCGACCGGTGCATCGTCGGCGACCCGACCGGTGAGGAACCTCCGCTTACCGGAGGTCTGCTCGTCAAGGGTGACGGGGACGCCGGTCTCACCGGGCAGTGCCCCGCGGACGAAGACGACCTGCCCGGCACGCTCCCCGGCGTCTTCACCACAGCGCGCGACGGCCGCTCCACCGTGGGCGGGGCCGGCGATGTCCAGAGTCAGGTGATCGGTCACAGTGAATCCTCGTCCGTTGTGTCTGATACCGGCACCGTATGGCGTCCGGTGGATACCGGGGTGGCGTCCTCACCGCGTTCGGCACGACCGGCGGCACGGACCGCCCATACGGTGACCAGGACGACCACCGCGGTCAGGGGCAGTCCCATGAGGATGCGGGTGACGCCGAGGGCGCCGACCGCGTCATCCTGGTTGTAGATCCACTGCTGGACGATGAAGCGGGCGAAGAAGACGACCGCCCACGCCAGCGTGGCCACGGTGTAGGCACGCACGGCGGTGCGGTCGGACCGCCACCGCTGCGGCTCGCCGTTGATGCCGTGCCAGATCAGTCCCACCAGCGGCCAGCGCACCAGGGTCGAGACCGTGAAGACGATGCCGGCGACCAGGGAGTACCAGATACCGTAGGCGAAGTATCCCTTGGCGTCGCCGGTCAGCCACGCGATGACCGCACACAGGCCGACCCCCAGCAGACCGGAGACCGCTGGCATCAGGGTCTCGCGTTGGGCGAGTCGCCACAGGAAGATGACGACCGAGACCGCCACAGCGGCGATGAGGGCGGGACCCAGACCCCACCTCGCGTTGACCGGAACGAGGACGAGCACCGGGATGACCGTGGAGATCATCCCGGACATGCCGCCGAGCTGCTCGAGAATGCTCGGCTCGTCGCGTCCGTCCCGTTCCTCGGGTTCTCCGGTCACTCGGAGCCGCCCATCTGCCGGGCCGCGGTGCCACCGGTGCGGCGACGGGCCTGCTCCGGCTGGACCGGGGTGGCCGGGGCGGACGTCGGCGCCGCCGGCTGCTTCTGCGCCTGCTGCTGAGCGAGGGTGCGCTTGAGCTCGTCGGCCATCGCCTGCGGGATCGCCACCGGCAGGGAGCGGCCGGCCGGAGCCGGCTCGGAACCACGGTTGACGAAGGTCCTGGAGATCACCTCGTAGGCCAGCTCAGCCAGGTCCTCGGCAGACGTCGCCGGGCCCGCCAACGTCATCCGCAGCATCCATCGCGGACCGTCGACACCGATGACCCGGACCACACCGTCCCCGACGACACCGACGAGTTCGACACCCCAGTCATTGTCGCGACGGGTGACCTCCAGGCCGTCACCTTCCATGCTTTCGGCGAAACCGTCGATGTCGGCGGCCCACTGACCACCACTGCGGGGGGCGGCGAAAGCGGCCGGGGTGATCCGGCCGAACGGGGTGAGGATGTGGATCTGACGGGGCCCCTCCTTGCCCATCTCCACCTGCACCTCACCCTTGTGCGGCACCGGGATGAGCATCGACCCCAGATCCAGGCCCCCCTTGGCGAAGTCGGAGAAGTCGAAGTCCTTGTAGTCGACGGAATCCCCGTCGAAGGGGCCGAAGCTCCCGTTGACCGGGTCGTAGGAGGACGCCGCGTCCTGTGCCCGGTCCTGTGTCCAGGTCTCCACGGCAGGCACACCGGCCTCCGGAGCTGTCTCGGCGACCTCGTCGGAGCGCTGCGGCTCCTGCGTCCCGCTCCCGGGGCGGGTGGAGGAGTTCCTGCTCTTACCGAATGGCCACATGGTGGTCGGTCCTTTCCTGGATACTGCTGTATGTGCTTGGTGTGTGCCGGTCAGCGGCCGGTCAGCGGCCGGTGGAACCGTGTCCGCCGGCACCACGGGCCGTGTCACCGAGATCAGCGGGGTCGGTGACCTCCACGACGTCGCAGAGACTGACCTGCTGGACGAGCAGCTGGGCGATCCGGTCTCCCCTGGCGATCTCCACGGACTCACGGGGGTCCAGGTTGATCAGACACACCTTGATCTCCCCACGGTAGTCCGCATCGACGGTGCCGGGGGCGTTCACGATCGACAGTCCCTTCTTCCACGCCAGGCCGCTGCGGGGGTGCACCAGCCCCACCGTGCCCACGGGGAGCGCGACAGCCAGGCCGGTTCCGACCAGGGCTCGCTCTCCGGGGGACAGCGTCAGGGTCTCTGCACTGCAGAGATCGATTCCGGCGTCGGTCGGATGCGCCCGCCGGGGCAGCGGCAGGTCCGGGTCGAGCCGGTGGACGCGCAAAGGATCATCGGGGGTCTCGGTCATGACCCGTAGTCTACCGCCCGGGTATGTCACCCCATACAGGCCGTCTGTGGTCCGCGACCCTCGGCGGGCTACACTGTGTGGTTGTGAACGTCCCCGATCAGACAGGAGATGACGTGGCCCCGGAACCAGCACAGGAGCCTTCCGGCACCAGTTCCCACGGATCCGGGCCCGCGGTCCTCTATTCCGAGCGCCAACCGGTCCCACTGTCCTGGTGGCTCATCGGTATCGGCGTCGCCGCACTCCTCGCCTGGCAGGGCCAGATGAAGCGGGAATGGTACTGGGGTGCCGTCGTCGGCGTCATCGCACTGGCCGCCGTGATCTGGAGCCTGGTGTACGCCTCACGCAACCGCGTCGTCGTCGAACGTGACGAGACCGGCGAGACCTGGCTCCGGGTCGGGGATGCCGCCCTGCCCCGCTCAGCGGTGTCCCGGACCGTACCGGTACCCCCGACCGCGCGTCGTGCTGCGATGGGACGCCAACTTGATCCGGCGGCCTATGTCGTCCACCGGACGTGGATCCCGGCGATGGCGATGTTCGTCCTGGACGACCCGGACGACCCCACTCCCTACTGGTTGGTGTCGACCGGGGAACCCGAGGAGCTCCTCCGCGTGTTCGGCGCCCCGGTCTCCTGACCGGCCCCACTCCGACGCCCCGCGCAGAAGGGCCCCTCCACCGGTGTCGGTGGAGGGGCCCTTCCCGGTTCCCGGGGCCCCTACGCAGCGTCAGGCACAGTCGACGCAGATGTACTCGCCGTTCCCCTCGTCCTCCGCGATGCGGTTGCGGTGCTGGACCAGGAAGCACACCGAACAGGTGAACTCGTCGGTCTGACGGGGGATCACCTCGCCGCTGAGCTCCTCACCGGACAGATCCGCCATCGGGATGTCAAGCGGCTCGACAACTTCTCCGTCGTCGGTGTCGTCGATCTCCGGTTCCGCCTTCTCCGCGGCCTTGAGTCCTTCCAGGGAGTCGGTCTCGATCTCATCTTCCGGACGGGTGCGTGGAGCGTCGTAGTCGGTCGCCATGGTGCTGCCTCCTGAATCCCCGAATAAGGGCATCGTACATGTGCTGTTGTCGTGGAGTGACTCCCGGAGCAGCGCCGGTCAGAACGCGTTCACCGGGGGTTGTCCCGCGCATACTAAATCAGGCGCGGCCTGTTGTCACTTCACCGTCTGACCACCCCCGGTCCACTCCCCCTCACGCATGGTCGACCATCTGCACGGAAACCGTGTGACCTGCCAGTTCACCGGACACCGAGGGGGCTGCCGCGAGTACCCCCACACCATCGTCATATCCGGCGGTGAGAACAGGCATGTGCACCTGCGCGCCGGCCCGTGCGGCGATCAGTGCCCCGGCTGCGTGGTCCCACGGGCCGAGACCGTGCTCGTAGAAGCCGTCGAGCGCCCCGGCGGCGACCGCGCACAGGTCGAGTGCGGCGGAGCCGAGCCGCCGGATATCCCGGATCTTCGGGAGCAGGTCGACCAGCAGAGCCGCCTGCTGCGCACGACGCCCGGCCGAGTAGGAGAACCCGGTCCCCACCAGTGCCTCCGACAAGCCGGCGGGACCGGTGACCGGACCGAGGACGCGGGACCGGTAATCCGCGTCCCCGCCTGCAGCGTCCCCGACACTGTCGGGACCGACCTGAGCGGGACCACCGGCGCATGCCGAGAACACCCGGTGACGGGCAATGTCGGCCACTGCCCCGGCCACCGGTACGCCGTTGACCGTCGCCGCGACACTCACCGAACTCGCCGGGACGCCGTAGATGAAGTTCACGGTGCCGTCGATCGGGTCGACGACCCAGGTCACCGCGTCCTCCCGGAGCGTCCCGCCGTCCTCCTCCCCCAGGATCGCGTCACCCGGCGCCCGGTCGGCGAGGAACCCGCGGATCAGTTCCTCACTGGACCGGTCGACAGCGGTCACCGGATCGACGTCCGAGCTCTTCGTCGCGGCGACGGGCACCCGACCGTCCGGACCGACGATCCCACGTCGGGCCTCACGGACATGGCCGGCGGCCGCGGCGGCGACAGTGACCGCGAGTCGACGCAGGTCCTCCGGGGTTCGACTTCCGAGAACGGAGACGGCGTCCGGACCGGGCGCCTCCGTACCGTCGGCGGTGAGCAGGACATGGGACGGGGAATTCTCTGCAATGGACACGCACCCCATGGTGCCAGCCCTGTCGTCAGTGTCGCCGGATGCACCCGTCGGAACTCCGGTAGCATCTCGGACCATGACGACAGACACGGCAGGCACAACCGGGTTCGGTATCGACATCGGCGGCAGTGGCATCAAGGGGGCGCGCGTCGACATGGACACCGGTGAGTTCATCGGTGACCGGATCAAGATCCTCACCCCGAAACCCGCCACCCCCGAGGCCGTCGCCGACGTCGTCTCCGAGCTCCTCGACCGGGCGGAGTGGAACGGTCCGGTGGGCATCACCGTTCCTGCCGTGGTCCAGAACCAGACGGCCCTGACCGCAGCGAACATCGACCGCTCCTGGATCGGTACCGACTGCGCCGGGCTGTTCTCGCGTCACCTCGCCGTCGACGGTAAGGCCCGTGACGTCGCCGTACTCAACGACGCGGATGCCGCCGGGCTCGCCGAGGCCCGCTACGGCGATCCGCGTGCCCGCGACGGTGCCGTACTGCTGTTGACCTTCGGCACCGGCATCGGTTCGGCGCTGCTGGTCAACGGCACGCTGTACCCCAACACGGAACTCGGCCACCTGTTCTTCCCTGCGATGGACGCCGAGAAGTGGGCGTCCTCCGCCGTCAAGGAGCGTGAGGATCTCAGTTACCGCGAATGGGCACGCAGGGTCGACCGTGTCCTGGAGGAGTACCGCCGGATCCTCAACCCGCAGCGCATCATCGTCGGTGGCGGCGTCTCCCGGAAGTTCGAGAAGTGGGGACCGCACCTGGATGTCGACGCCGAGGTCTTCCCTGCGGTGCTGCGTAACCGAGCCGGAATTGTCGGCGCCGCTGGAGCGGTACGCGACGGTATCCGCCCCTGATCCACCCTGTGTCACCGCCCCCGTAACGGTCCCCCGTTGCGTTTTCCCGCTCTGGGTTATAATAGGGGGTCGATTGCGGTTACATCAGCACTCCGGAATGCACGAGGGGCTCTCCCTCGCCACTGAAGTGCGACCACGTCATTTTTCTGTCCCCGTCCCCGTAAGAAAGGTCTTCCGTGGCGGTCAACACCTCCCCCACCCCCGGCTCCGACAGCGATTCCTCACCGGTACGCAAGGTAGCCAAGAAGACGGCAGCCCGGAAGACTGCCCGGACCAGCGCGCGGAAGGCCGCAACCCCGGCCGCCACCGAAGCACCGGCAGCGACCCCGACAGACACCACTGCTGACGCTGCGCCCGCAACCGCACCGGCGCGCAGGACCGCCGCGAAGAAGACGGCGGCGAAGAAGACCACCGCGCGCAAGACCGCAAAGAAGGCCACCGCCAAGAAGACGGCGGCCAAGAAGACCACCGCGCGCAAGACCGCCGCAAAGGACACCACCTCGGGGGCTGTGGAGGCCGAGCAGACCCGGCGGGGCGCCAAGAAGATGGATGCCGAAGCTTCCGGTGACGCCGAGGACGAGGACATCGACGATCCGGACCATCCCGGTGATTTCGATGATCTCGAGGACGACTTCGATGACATCGACGACAACGACCTGGCTCCCGACGACGACGAGGACGACGACACGGATACCCCGGCTGTCGCGGTCGCCGCAGACGCGGACGACGACGAAGAGACCGACGACGCCGATGAAGATGCGACGACCACCGGTGCGGCCGCGGTAAAGGCTGCCACCGACGGCAGCTTCGTCTGGGACGAGGACGAGTCCGCCGCCCTGCGTCAGGCCCGTAAGGACGCCGAGCTCACCGCGTCGGCGGACTCGGTCCGCGCCTACCTCAAGCAGATCGGCAAGGTGGCCCTGCTCAACGCCGAGCAGGAGGTGTCCCTGGCCAAGCGCATCGAGGCCGGCCTGTACGCCACCTACAAGATGGAGCTGATCAAGGAGTCCGGCGAGAAGGTCTCGCCGATGCAGAAGCGCGACCTGCGCGAGATCGACCGTGACGGCCGCAAGGCGAAGAACCATCTGCTGGAGGCAAACCTCCGACTGGTGGTCTCCCTGGCCAAGCGCTACACCGGCCGTGGCATGGCGTTCCTGGACCTCATCCAGGAGGGCAACCTGGGCCTGATCCGCGCGGTCGAGAAGTTCGACTACACAAAGGGCTACAAGTTCTCGACCTACGCCACCTGGTGGATCCGTCAGGCCATCACCCGCGCGATGGCGGACCAGGCCCGCACCATCCGTATCCCGGTGCACATGGTCGAAGTCATCAACAAGCTCGGACGTATCCAGCGTGAGCTGCTCCAGGACCTGGGCCGCGAGCCCACCCCGGAGGAACTCGCCAAGGAGATGGACATCACCGAGGACAAGGTCCTCGAGATCCAGCAGTACGCCCGTGAGCCCATCTCACTGGACCAGACCATCGGTGACGAGGGCGACAGTCAACTCGGTGACTTCATCGAGGACTCCGAGGCCGTCGTCGCGGTCGACGCGGTGAGCTTCACCCTCCTCCAGGACCAGCTGCAGGATGTCCTGCACACCCTCTCCGAGCGTGAGGCCGGTGTGGTCAAGCTGAGGTTCGGCCTGACCGACGGCATGCCCCGCACCCTCGACGAGATCGGGCAGGTCTACGGGGTGACGCGTGAGCGTATCCGCCAGATCGAGTCGAAGACCATGTCGAAGCTGCGCCACCCGTCCCGCTCCCAGGTGCTGCGCGACTACCTGGACTAGGACCACCGACCGGGACTACCACGGCCAGACCGACGACCCCCGGCCACCTGTGGCCGGGGGTCGTCTCGTGGTGCGTAGTGGACCAGGCGATGGTGATCAGTCGCTGTTGCGCAGGCAGTCGTCCGCCTCGTCGACGGTGGTGGCACCGCAGTCCTGGATCTTGTCGTCGGCGGCGCTGGTGACCAGGCTCGCGGCGGCGAGCGCGAGAACTGCGACGACCACGGCGATCCCCGGATAGGTCCAGCTGATCTCCGGCACACGCACGGCGCGGACCAGGGCGACGAGACCGACGATGAGCACCACCACGGCGATGATGATGCCGAGCACCGGCATGAGCGCCGCCGGAAGTGACATCACGCCGAGGAGCAGTGCGGCCAGTCCCAGTCTGCTCTGACGCTGCGGGGGCTGGGAGGGGTTCTTCGGACGCTGCTGTGCCATGGAGCCCAGCGTAGTCGACGACCCCTGATCACCAGTCCCGGAGGTAGGCGATCCGGTCCTGCAGCTGCTGCGCCGAGCACAGGGCGGTCGGCGGGCCACCGCAGTTGCGCCGCACGTCATTGTGGATCGCCCCGTGAGGCCGTCCGGTCCGCGCGGACTTCGCGGCGACAAGGGTATTGAGTTTCTTTCGCAGGGCAGGCAGTTCCTCACTGGCCACACGGTCACGGTGGTTGCCCGCACCGTCGATGCCGGAGACATCCTCGCCCCGGCGTCGCGCCTCACGCTCCTGCTCCTTGCGGGTGACTTCCTCGCGTGCCCGGGCGTCGAGCTGCTCGGACTGACGGGCACGCAGCAGGGTCTTCATCTGGTCGGCGTCGAGCAGCCCGGGAAGCCCCAGGTAGTCCTGCTCCTCGTCGGAGCCCGCCATCGTGGCCGTACCGTAGGTCGAACCGTCGAAGATGAGACTGTCGAGCTCGGCTTCGGCACCAATGGACTCGTAGCTCTTCTGCTCGTCCGGTTCGGTCTCCTCCCGGTTCGCCTGGACCAGCAGCTCATCGTCCCAGCCCTCGTTCGGGCGGTCGGGCTTGCCGAGGACATGGTTGCGCTGGCGCTCCATGTTGGACGCCAGGTCCAGCAGCACCGGTACGCTGGGCAGGAAGACGCTGGCGGACTCCCCCTTGCGACGGGACCGGACGAAACGACCCACGGCCTGGGCGAAGAACAGCGGTGTCGAGGCCGAGGTCGCGTAGACACCGACGGCCAGGCGGGGCACGTCCACGCCTTCGGAGACCATGCGCACCGCGACCATCCAGAGGTCGGTGCTGTCGGAGAACTGCCTGATCCGGTCACTCGACCCGGCCTCATCGGAGAGCACCACGGTGACCTTGGTGCCGCTGATGCGTTCCAGTATCTTCGCGTAGGCGCGCGCGGTCGTCGTGTCGGTGGCGATGACCAGCCCACCGGCGTCCGGAATGGACTGCCGGAGCTGCAGCAGGCGGGTGTGGGCGCCGGCGAGGACCGCGGGGATCCACTCCCCCTTCGGGTCAAGGGCCGTCTTCCACGCACGGGCGGTCTGCTCGGCGTTGAGCGGCTCGCCGAGGCGTGCCTCGTACTCCTCGCCCGCCGAATCCCGCCACCGGGTGTTGCCGGAGTAGGACATGAAGACGACGGGTCGCACCACGCCGTCGGACAGGGCCTCGGAGTAGCCGTAGGTGTAGTCGGCCTGGGAGACCAGCGCTCCGTCGATCTCCTTGTAGAGGATGAACGGGATAGGTGAATCATCGGACCGGAACGGGGTACCGGTCAGCGCCAGGCGTCGTTCCGCCTGGTCGTAGGCGAAACGCACGCCCTCACCCCAGCTCTTGGCGTCACCGGCATGGTGAATCTCGTCGAGGATCACCAGCGTCTTGCGGGCCGTGGCGACCTGGTAGTGCTTGGTCGGCTTCATACCGACCTGGGCATAGGTCACCACCACGCCGCTGTGGGAGGCGTTGACGGCCGAGGAGTTCGTGAACTCGGCGTCCAACGACATGCCGAGACGTGCCGCCGACGCCGCCCACTGGCTCTTGAGGTGCTCGGTGGGCACGACGATGACGACACGCTCGACGACACGCTGGTCCAGCAGGACGCGGGCCACGGTCAGGGCGAAAGTCGTCTTACCCGCACCCGGGGTCGCCACCGCGAGATAGTCACGAGGTGATGTCTCGAGGTACTTCTTCAGCGCCTCCTGCTGCCAGAGACGGAGCCCGGTGGGCAGGACAGCCGACGTGCCGGAAGGGGCGGCGGTCACTTCTTCCGGAGCCCCTGGTAGATCTGCTCGCAGTCGGGGCAGACCGGGGAGCCCGGCTTGGCCTGCTTGGTCACCGGAAAGGTCTCACCGCACAGTGCGACGACCATCCGGCCGTTCACGGCGGAGTCCACGATCTGGTTCTTCTTGACGTAGTGGAAGAACTTCGGGGTGTCGTCGGAGGTCTGGTCGTCCGTCCGGACGTCGGGGCGCTCAATCGTTGATGTTCCGGGAGTAGTCACGGTAGTCAATCATGCCCCTGCCGCCCGCTCATTTCCACCCGTTCGACCCACCTGACCTACCAACCGCGGCGGACGGCACCGGTCGGTGAGCGGTGAGTGACGGTCATCCCGCTGTCCCGTGTGAACTCACCGGGGGACGGGGACTACGGTGGTCCCCATGGCTGAGGAGGAACAGGACGCGACGCACCGGCGCAACCGGCGTGCAGGACGCGGATGGTCCCGACGACGACGCGGATCCGACTACACTGTCCTGATCACCTCAGCGAAGAAGTCCCGGCTGTCGAACTGGCGCCACCGACGACACGTCTACGCTGCCCTGCAGCTCTCGCGGATCCCCCTGTTCATCATCGCGGTGATGATCTACGGCTGGCTGCACAATCCCGCGCTCGCCGCACTCGTGGCGGTCATCTCCCTGCCGCTGCCGTGGGTGGCGGTCCTGCTGGCCAATGATGCGGGCGAGGCGCAGGAAAAAGGTGTGCCCAAGGTGTACAAGCCCGCGCTGGTCCGCGAGCAGCGTGCACGGGAGATGCAGGCGCTGGCGGACCCGACCTCCCGTGCCGCGCTGGGCAGCGCACCGGATACCCCGCAGACCGGTGTACGCCGGGACACCCCTGAGATCATCGACGCCGACGAGGAGAACCCCCACCGATGACCACGCAGGACGCCACCGATGCACCGCGCACCGCGGATCCCCGCCCTGACGCCCTCGGTGACCTCGTCACCGCACTGACCGCCCTGAACTACGGCCGTGACACCGTGACCGGCGTCCTCGGCGCCGTGGGCTGGCGCGAAGCACTACAGGGCAACCCGGGTGCCGCTCTACGCCGCCTCCACGCCACCGGGCGTCCGGACATCCGCGACACAGTGATGACCGGCTGCTTCTTCCTGCGGGACGCCACCTCCCGTGACGACCTGTGCACCCTGCTCGGCGAGGACCTCGTCGACCGACTCTGCGATGCCGATGTCCTCGTCCCCGGTCCCCGCGATTCGGTGGTCAGTACCGTCGACATCCGTCCGGTGGATGATCCACGGCACGGCACCGACGGGTTACTCATCGTCTCCGACCCGGACGCCTCCCTCGATGTCCGGGTGGCGGGCCCCGACCACGTGCCCGGCGTCGGCCAGGCCCCACTGACCCTGCTCAACCAGGTACCGGCCGGGCACACCGGCCGACTGCTCGATATGGGTACCGGTTCCGGTGTCCTGGCCCTGTCGCTGGACGCGGACGAGGTCATCGCCACCGACATCCACGGCCGGGCCCTGGACTTCGCCCGGGCCTCGGAACGCAGTGTCCTGCGGACCGACGGGGCCCGCCGTCCGGTCGACTGGCGTGAGGGCAGCTGGTTCGACCCGGTGGACGGCGAGCTCTTCGACCGGATCGTCTCCAATCCGCCGTTCGTCGTCGGCGTCGGGGAGGTCGGGCACATCTACCGGGATTCCGACCTGGA
Organism: Corynebacterium sp. UD i78; assembly: GCF_056280545.1. Lineage (NCBI taxonomy): Bacteria > Bacillati > Actinomycetota > Actinomycetes > Mycobacteriales > Corynebacteriaceae > Corynebacterium > Corynebacterium sp. UD i78. Next base: position 1,162,543 of record NZ_JBWCED010000001.1, read on the forward strand.
ACTCGACGGCGCAAGCCGGTTGGTCGCCGCCGGCGCCGCAGGGCATCTCTCCCCCGGCGGAACCGCCCACCTGCTCGGTGCCTGGGCGACAGGTTTCACCGAGTCCCCGGCGTCCCGTGTCGCGTCCTGGCTCCCGGAGACCGGGGTCCGTGCCTGGGTGGTCCAGCGCGACGAGGTCGACCCCGAAACCTACGTCCGGACCTGGTTGGCCGACGAATCCGTGGATATCCGCACTGCCGAAGGTCGTGACCGCACCCGTCGTTGGCTGGACATGTTCGGCGACCACGGCGTCACCCGGATCGGCATGGGCTACCTGCACATGCAGCGGATCGACGGACCGTCGGAGGTGACGTTCGAGGAGATCACCACTCCTGATCTCGGTTTCTTCGGTGACGAGGTCGCCGAATGGTTCCTGCGCAACGACTGGCTGGCCGACCGGGATGCCGGGGACGTGCTGGACGCCTCCTTCGCGGTGCGGCCGACGGTCGCGAGGGAATCTGTGGAGCTGCCGGACCCGACCGGGATCGGGTTCCGTGGCACCGTACTGCGGTTGACCCGTACCGACGGCCCCCGTTTCAGCCACGAGATCGACACCCCGCTGTCGGCCGTGGTCGCCGGGCTCAACCCGAACGGGTTGAGCCTGCGGGACACCGCGGGACTCTACTGCGCGGTCAACGACCTCGATGACGAGACGTTCACCACGGCCCTCGTACCGCTGGTGGTCGATCTGGTGCGCCACGGCCTGCTGCTGCCGGCCGACCTCCTCGACAGCAGACCCGTGACGGACGACGGGGAGGGCCTGCGGTGAAGGCTGTCGTCAGTACCGTCTCCTCGGCACAGGTCACCGTGGCCGGTGATATCGTCGGTGCCGTCGACGGCAACCGGGACGGTGCCGGTCGAGGTGCGTTGCTCGTACTGGTGGGAGTCGGACGCGAGGACGGGCCGGACGCCTGGCGCACGGTGGCCCGCAAGATCGCCGACCTCCGGATCCTGCCGGCCCCGGGTGAGCCGTGGGACGGGGTCCGGGATTCCGGAGCTGCAGACAACGGCGCCGAGATCCTCGTCGTCAGCCAGTTCACGCTCATGGGTGCGACAGCGAAGGGACGGCGTCCGTCCTGGTCCGCCGCAGCTCCCGGGGAGGACGCCGAAAAGGTCATCGACCTGCTGGTGGACGATCTCCGCGAGCGCGGTCTGACGGTCGCCACGGGGCGTTTCGGGGCGATGATGGAGGTTTCCTCCGTCAACCAGGGTCCGTTCACCGTCATCGTCGAGGCCTGAGTTCGGTGACCGCACATTTCTGACCCCCGACCGGGGGTAAGGTTCCCCTGTCGAAATAGATCAGTTCGCGATAGGCTTTTCCGAATTAGTCATCGCTGGATATGGACGGACCACAGCATCCCGTGGCCCTCACCGACAGCACCCGAACAACCGCAGAAGTGTCGCCGAAACCACCCCCGGGAACATTTCCCGGGATGCACCCGTTGGATCAGTGAGTGCTTCGGACAACCAACCCGGGAGGTCACCCGCATGAGCAACAGCAACACCAGCAGGACCGCTACCACGGCCGACTCTGACACCCTGGACGCCACGTCGTTGGACAGCACCGACGTCGTCGACGCGCAGGGCACCACCGGTGCCGGTGACCGCGACGATGCCCCCGGCGGCGACAGCATCGCAGCTGCCGCCGCCGCAGAAGACCCGCACGACACGGATGACACGGATGACACAGATGACACAGTCGGCTCCGACGAGGACGTCGCCGAGGACCAGCCCAAGGACAAGGGCCGTCGGCGCGGCAACAACGAGAACCCGTCGGCGGACCTGGTGCGCGTGTACCTCAACGGGATCGGCAAGACCGCACTACTCACCGCGGCCGACGAGGTGGAGCTGTCCCAGCGCATCGAGGCAGGTCTCTACGCCGAACACCTCCTGGAGACCGGCGAGAAGCTGACGCGCGCCCGTAAGCGTGACCTGAAGATCCTGGCCCGCGAGGGTCGCGCAGCCCGTACCCACCTGCTCGAGGCGAACCTGCGTCTGGTGGTTTCGCTGGCCAAGCGTTACACCGGCCGCGGTATGCCGCTGCTGGACCTCATCCAGGAGGGCAACCTCGGTCTGATCCGCGCGATGGAGAAGTTCGACTACGCCAAGGGCTTCAAGTTCTCCACCTACGCCACCTGGTGGATCCGCCAGGCCATCACCCGCGGTATGGCGGACCAGTCACGCACCATCCGACTGCCAGTCCACCTCGTCGAGCAGGTCAACAAGCTCTCCCGCATCAAGCGTGAGATGTACCAGCATCTCGGCCGCGAGGCCACGAACGAGGAGCTCGCCGAGGAGTCCGGCATCGACGAGTCGAAGATCGAGACGCTGCTCAAGCAGTCCCGTGACCCGGTGAGCCTCGACATGCCGGTCGGTTCCGACGAGGAGGCACCGCTAGGTGACTTCATCGAGGACTCGGACTCCACCGATGCCGAGGCAGCCGTCGTCGCCTCATTGCGGCACTCCGATGTCCGTGCGGTTCTCGACACCCTGGAGGAGCGCGAGCAGGACGTCATCAAGCTGCGTTACGGCCTCGATGACGGCATGCCGCGCACCCTGGACCAGATCGGTCGCAGTTTCGGACTGTCTCGCGAGCGGGTCCGTCAGATCGAGCGCGAGGTCATGGCGAAGCTCCGTGAGGGAGAACGTGCCGACAAGCTGCGTGAATACGCCGTCTGACGGGTCGGATAGACCGGTCCACCCCGCGCGGCACCGAAACGTGTAGTTTATGAGTAATTGGCACGTTTAGTCAGAACGACTATCAGAGAAAGGCCGTTGTCGAGTGAAGGATCTCGTCGATACCACAGAGATGTACCTCCGGACGATCTTCGAACTGGAGGAGGAAGGCATCCCGCCGCTGCGCGCGCGCATCGCAGAGCGACTCGAGCAGTCGGGCCCGACGGTCAGTCAGACCGTCGCACGTATGGAGCGTGACGGTCTGCTCTGGATCGCCGACGACCGCTCCCTTAAGCTCACCGAGGAGGGTCGTGCACACGCCACCGCGGTGATGCGTAAGCACCGCCTCGCCGAGCGCCTGCTGGTCGACGTCATCGGTCTTCCCTGGGAGTCCGTCCATGACGAGGCCTGCCGCTGGGAGCACGTCATGGGTGACGAGGTGGAGAAGCGTCTGCTCGCGGTCCTCAGCGAGCACGACACCTCCCCGTTCGGCAACCCGGTGCCCGGGCTGGAGAAGCTGGGGTCGGAGTCCGTCCCCAACCCGGCAGACTCCCACCGCGCCTCCGATCTCGACCTGAGCACCCCGACCACGGTGCGCATCGTCAGCTTCAACGAGATCGTGCAGGTCGAGCACAAGGTGATCACCCGTCTCGGCCAGTACGACATCCGCCCGGGCTCGGTCGTCACCGCCCAGGACACCCCCGACGGTCTGTCACTGACCACCGAGGCCGGCACTGTCACCGTCCCCGATGAGCTGGGACACGCGATCCGCGTCATCGTCGAGGAGGCCTGACCTGACATGCCGCTGAGCAAGGGAGCACATGTCCTCGTCACCGGTGGCGCAGGATACGTCGGCAGCGTCTGCGCCACCGTCCTGGTGGAGCAGGGGTACCGGGTGACCGTCATCGACGATTTGTCGACCGGCAACCGGGAGGCCGTCCCCGCGGACGCGGCTTTCGTCGAGGGTGACGTCCTGGACGCCGCTCCCGGCGTCCTCGCCGACGACTGTGCCGCGGTCTTCCACTTCGCGGCCAAGTCACTGGTGGGCGAGTCCGTGGTCTCTCCCGCCAAGTACTGGTCGGGCAATGTGGTCACCAGCCTGCGACTGCTCGACTTCATGCGCGCCGCCGGGGTCGACAACCTGGTCTTCTCCTCGACAGCGGCCTGTTACGGCGAACCGGAGACCGTGCCGATCACCGAGGATCTGCCGACCGCACCGACCAACCCCTACGGGGCGTCGAAGCTCGCGATCGACAACATCATCACCTCCTACGCCGCGGCCTACGGTCTCGGCGCGACGAGCCTGCGCTACTTCAACGTGGCGGGTGCCTACGGCAGTGTGGGCGAGAACCGCGCCGTGGAGACCCACCTCATTCCGCTGGTGCTGCAGGTCGCTGCCGGCGCCCGGGACAAGATCATGATCTTCGGTGACGACTGGCCCACCGTCGACGGCACCTGCGTCCGCGACTACATCCACATCCGGGATCTGGCGGACGCGCACCTGCTCGCCGCGTCCTCCAATGAGCCCGGTGTGCACCGGATCTTCAACCTGGGTTCCGGTGACGGTTTCAGCGTCCGTCAGGTCGTCGAGACCTGCCGCGAGGCCACCGGTCACCCGATCCCCGCCGAGGTCGCACCGCGCCGCGGTGGCGATCCCGCCACCCTCATCGCCTCGTCGGACCGTGCGGTCGCCGACCTCGGCTGGACCCCGACCCGCTCCGATCTGACGACCATCGTCAGGGATGCATGGGCCTTCACCTCGCAGCTCGGCGAGCGAGCTCACTTCGCACGACGCTGACACTGTCGCGGTCCACGACCCGACCCAGCAGTTCCCCGACACCCTCGTCCTCCGCCAGGGCGAGGGTGTCGTCTATCTCGCGCACTCCCCCGTCGATCATCGTGGCGATCACCCCGGCCGGACGTCCCTGTTCCGCGGTCGCCACCAGTTCGCGGGCCAGCTGCACCGACCCGGCGTTGACCTGTCCTGCCGGTACCCCCGGTGACACCGGGCCGTCCGTCTCCCTGAGCACTCGGTGGGCGGCCCGGTGCGCCAGCACTCCCCCGGAGCCGCACCACGCGACCATGGACAGCAGGACCAGCGCCCGGTAGCGTAGCGGTCCCCGGGCGATACGGGCGGTCTCGGCGAGGAGGTTCTGCACCGCTGCAGAGCAGGGACCGGTGGACAGGACCACGAGGACGCGGGCCAGCGGTTCCCGGTGACAGACCCTGGAGATGAAACGTGCCGTACCCTCGTCCCCCAGCAGCCTCCGGAATGTCGACCCCCCGTCCTCCACGGTCGCCAGGTGGTCGATGACACCGCACAGTGCGACGATGTCCTGCAACGTTCCCTCTGTGCCCCCGTCTCCCCTGTCTCCCCCGTCTCCCCTGTCTCCACCGTCGTCCCCGACCTCCCCGACCTCTCCGTGGTTCCGGCACGTCCAGCAGTCCGGGAGCAGCCCCCGGAGGTGCTCCGGTACCGGCACCTCATCCAGCAGCCGGTCGAACGCAGCCTGGTCCGGGAGTGTGCCCGGATCCTGTCCTGCAGCGTGCCCGGCAGCGGGACTCGACGCCGGATCCGGCAGAGCTCCGATCGGCCAGTGAGGATCCAGGGAGCTCTGCACCGACCCGTCGAGCGGGATCTTCCACCAGGACGCCCCCTTGCACAGGTCCGTGGCCAGGTACGCCGCAGCCGGCGGAGTGCCCGCCGACCGGAACAGCCTGACCGCCGTATCGACCAGAGGCCCCGCGTCCCCGCCCACGACCAGGATGATCACCGACCGGTCCACACGGTTACGGTTGGCCCGGATCAGGGCTTTCGCCGCACCGGTCACCGCTCCCTCGACCAGGTCGGCGCGCACCACCGGTCCCACCTCCGAAGATGTCGGACGGATCCCCGGCGGAGTGGCCGGACCGTCGGCGGGGCGGCTGAGCCCCAGGAAGACCATCGAGTTCTCCGGACGGAAGCCGAGCATCGCGGGGACGGCGGCGATGAGGGCGGCGGTGTCGTCACCCAGATCGACGTTGGCCCGTCCCGGCGGAGCACCGGAGGGAATAGGTGGGGCGGGGTTCCTGTTGTCAGATGTGTACGTCATGGGGTGATCATCCCCTACCGCGAAAGTTCCACTGTCCGCTCCGACCGCGTTTCCGCAGGAGCCTGTGGATAACTCGGGGGTTGTGGACAACATTGGTACTCTGGGCGGACCGTCAGGCTGTCGGAGTGGAAGGAGCAGCGGACAATGTCCGAGAATGACCGCATGTATGAACTCGAGTACCCCGCTCCCGGTGTCGGCGACGGGATCGGTGGAGTGCCGCTGGTCATCGCACTCCAGGGATACGCTGACGCAGGTCAGGGCGTCAATCAGGCCGCCCAGCACCTGCTGCAGGCGCTGGAACACCGGCCCGTGGCAACCTTCGACGTCGATGCCCTCATCGACTACCGGTCGCGACGCCCCGGCGTGACCATCGACCGCAGTCGCCTCATCGGCAGCGAAGAGCTCGCACTGACCCTGCACCGGCTGGAGGATTCCGCCGGCCATCCTTTCCTGCTCCTCGAAGGCCCGGAGCCGGATCTGCGGTGGAACGCCTTCAGCCGGGCCGTCACGGAACTGTCGAAGAGCCTCGGGGTGGACCGGTCGATGACCCTGTATGCCGCGCCGATGACCGTCCCGCACACCCGCCCGCTGGTGGTCTCCGCCCACGCCTCGGACCCGACCCTGGTCGCTGACCTGCAGCGGTGGGAGTCCCGGATGATCATCCCCGGATCCGCGGCACTGCGGACCGAGATCTCACTGTCGAAGGCAGGAGTGGACACCGTCGGGCTGACCGCACACGTCCCCCACTACATCGCGGCGTCGGACTACCCGGAGGCAACCTACGGTCTGCTGCACGCCGTGGAGCAGGTCGGTGACCTCGAACTTCCGCTGCGTGCCCTGCGGGCGGACATGGAGAAGGTCCGCAAACAGCTCGCAGAACAGGTCGAGGAGTCCGGTGAGATCGGCACAGTGGTCGCCGCACTGGAACGGCAGTACGACGAGGAGATGGCGCGGATACGTCGTCGCCGGGAGAACAGTCTGCTGGCCCCGGGTGAGAACGTGCCCTCCGGCGAGGAACTGGGCGCGGAGTTCGAACGTTTCCTCGCCGGCATGTCCGGCGACAGCGACGGAGAGGACGCCGGGACCGGTTCCTCCGGCAGCACCGGGGATCACGGGGACGACCCCGAGGACGGCGACGGGGACGCCTGACCTGGCCGGTGGGCGGCTGACGGTACGGTAGAGGGCGTGAAATCCGCGCACCCTGACTCCCCCGTCCAGCCCACGCTCGCCGATCAGCTGCCCGACCTGGCCGAGGTTCCGGAGTCCCTGCTGGATGATGCGGTCCTCGAGTCTTTCCTGGCCTGGGCCCGGGAGCGCGGTATCACCCCGTACCCGGCGCAGGAGGAGGCCGCGACAGCGCTGGCCGCCGGGGACAACGTCATCCTCGCCACCCCCACCGGGTCCGGGAAGTCGCTCGTCGCCACGGCCGCCCACTTCATCGCCCTGGCACACGGGAAGCGCACCTTCTACACCGCACCGATCAAGGCACTGGTCAGCGAGAAGTTCTTCGCTCTGTGCGAGATCTTCGGCCCGGAGAAGGTCGGAATGATGACCGGTGACGCGACCGTCAACGGCCGTGCCCCGATCATCTGCGCGACAGCGGAGATCGTCGCGAATATCGCGCTGCGCGACGGGTCGGACGCCGAGATCGACCAGGTCGTCATGGACGAGTTCCACTACTACTCCGAGCCGGACCGGGGGTGGGCGTGGCAGGTCCCGTTGCTGGAACTGCACCAGGCCCAGTTCCTGCTCATGAGTGCGACGCTGGGCGACACCACCTGGCTGGAGAAAGACCTCGAGCAGCGCACCGGACGCACCAGTACCACGGTCACCGGAACCACCCGCCCGGTGCCGCTGGACTTCCACTACGTCTACACCCCGGTCCACGAGACAGTGGAGGAGCTGCTGGACCACGGCAGGGCCCCGGTCTATCTGGTGCACTTCTCCCAGCGTGAGGCCGCCGAGCGCGCCCAGGCACTGACCAGCATCAACCTGTTGGGAGACAAGGCCCGGACCGCCGAGCGCAAGGCCGCCATCGCCGAGGCTATCGGCACGTTCCGCTTCTCCTCCGCCTTTGGAAAGACCCTCTCCGGGCTGCTACGCAAGGGTATCGGCGTCCACCATGCGGGCATGCTGCCGAAGTACCGGCGACTGGTCGAGAAGCTTGCCCAGCAGGGTCTTCTCACCGTGATCTGCGGAACGGACACCCTCGGAGTGGGTATCAACGTGCCGATCCGCACCGTGGTGCTCACCGGGCTGGCGAAGTACGACGGGATCAGGCACCGCGTGCTGAAGTCCCGCGAGTTCCACCAGATCGCCGGCCGCGCCGGGCGCGCGGGCTACGACACCGAAGGCACGGTCATCGTGGAGGCCCCCGACCACGAGATCGAGAACTACCGGCTGCGGCAGAAGGCGGGCTCAGACCCGAAGAAGCTGAAGAAGATGCGCAAGAAGCACGCGCCGGAGGGTCGGGCCACCTGGTCGGAGTCCACCTTCGACCGGCTGACCACCGCGGAACCCGAGGAACTCGTCAGCCAGTTCCGGATGAGCAATGCGATGCTCATCAACGTCGTCGCCCGCGACCAGTGGACCTACGCCGCACTGAAGGCGCTGCTGCGTGGCAACCACGACACACGTACGAAGCAGAACCAGGAGATCCTCACCACCCTCGACCTCTACCGCGGCCTGCTGCGCGCCGGCATCGTCGAGGAGGTCGCGGCGGACACCCCCTCCGGGAAGGACGCCCGACTGACCCGTGAGCTGCAGCGCGACTTCGCGCTGAACCAGCCACTGTCCCCGTTCGCCCTGGCTGCACTGGATCTGCTGGACCCGGAGTCCTCCACCTACACCCTGGATGTCATCAGCACCTTCGAGGCGATCCTGGATGATCCGGGCCAGATCCTCACCGCCCAGCAGCGTGCACGTCGGGGTGAGGAGATCGCCGCGCTCAAGGCCGAAGGTGTCGAGTACACCGAACGGATGGCCCTGGTCGAGGAGATCTCCTGGGACATGCCGCTGCACGACGAGCTCGAGCAGGCCTACGGGATCTTCTGCGAGACCAACCCGTGGGCGAAGGACTTCCGACTGTCGCCGAAGTCGGTGGTCCGCGAGATGATCGAGAAGGCGATGACCTTCTCCGACCTGGTCTCGACCTACTCACTGGCCCGCGCCGAGGGCGTGGTGCTGCGCTACCTCACGGACGCCTGGCGGACGCTGAGCCACAGTGTCCCCCCGGAGCACCGGACCGAGGAACTGGAGGACATCCTCGTCTGGCTCGGTGAGCTCATCCGGCAGGTGGACTCCTCCCTCGTCGACGAGTGGGCGGCGATGTCCGACCCCGATGCACCGGTCACCGCCGAGCAGGTCGCCGAACACGCCTTCGGCGTCGGGGAGGCTACCCTGCTCTCTTCCAATCCGCGGGCGCTGCGGCGGATGGTGCGCAACCACCTCTTCCGCCATGTGGAACTCTTCGCCTTCGAGCGGGAGAACCAGCTCGCCGACCTCGACTCCTACCTGGACAACCCGCCGGACTGGCCGTCGGAGATGGACGCTTACTTCGACGAGTACGACGATGTCGGCACCGACACCGCCGCACGGTCCGGAGACCTGGTCCTCATCACCGAGGACGCCGGAACCTGGACCGTCCGTCAGATCATCGACGATCCCGAGGGTGACCACGGCTGGGCGTTCGAGGGCGTCGTGGATCTGTCCGCCACCGATGAGGCCGGCGAGGTGCGGCTGCGCAGCCTGCGGATCATCCGCGGTTGAGTGACCTGTCGAGGACGTCGCGCCCGGCGACGACTGCGCCGGCGTACGACGTCGCCAGAGTCGCGGATACGGCCTCGAAATCTTCGGCGCGTCCGGAGCTCGACCGGTAGCACAGGTACACCGAACGTCCCGCGGTTCCGGCTCCGCCGGAGAAGGTGGCCAGTTCCAGGTCCGGGTGGTCGCATTCGGCCGCGACCGCGCTGATCGGGACGAGGGTGCAGCCCAGTCCACCGATGACGCACTGGACGATGGTGGTCAGACTCGCGGCGCGGGTGACGGCCTGGGCCGCGTCCCGTCCGACGGTCGTGGACCGGCACAGGTCGAGGACCTGGTCACGCAGGCAGTGCCCGTCATCGAGCAGGAGCAGGTCGAGATCATCGAGATCGGACACGGTGAGGTCACTGCGTCCTGCCAGGGGGTGCCCGGACGGCATCACCAGCACGAACTCCTCGTCGTAGACATGGAGGCTCTCGGTCCCGGTCGCGGCAGCTTCGCCGGCGATGACGGCGGCATCGAGCCCACCGTGCTTCAGCGAGTCCATGAGGTCGTCGGTCTTCTCCTCGACGATCTGCGGCCGCAGGTCAGGGGCGACCGACGGCAGCCGGCGCAGCAGATCAGGGAGCAGGAAGGGGGCGATGGTCGGGATCATGCCGAGATTCATCGGGCCGGCGAGCCCTCCCTTGACGCCCCGGGCGTGGGAGACGAAGGCGTCGAGACTGTCGAGAGTGGCCTGGGCGTAGGGCAGCAGGGCGGTGCCGACGGGGGTGACGATCACCCGTCTGGTGGACCGTTCGATGAGCTGGACGCCCAGTCCCTGCTCGAGCGCGGCGAGCGCCTGGGAGAGGGAGGGCTGGGAAATGCCGAGTCGGTGTGCCGCCGTGCCGAAGTGTCCGTTTTCTGCGATGGTCACGAAGGTGCGCAGCTGGGAGACCGTCGGACGATACTCTCTATTGGCCATACCTATAAAGGTACTCTCCAGGCCACTCAACACCCTATCTGAGCGAACATATAAGCTTAGACCTATCGTAAGCGGTCCTGCCTATCGTCTTTGCCTTTGCACTTCAGTCATCATCGTGACATAATCAGAAGTGGTTCAAGATCAAGCGTCTTTCGCCTTAGGAGGCAAACACCGTGTCCATTCTCACCGTCGGTGACCAGTTCCCCGAGTTCGATCTCACCGCCCTCAAGGGTGGCGACCTGCACGAGGCCAACGCCCAGTCCCCGGAGGACTACTTCGAGAACGTGACCCTCGACAAGTACCAGGGCAAGTGGAAGGTCGTGTTCTTCTACCCGAAGGACTTCACCTTCGTCTGCCCGACCGAGATCGCCGCCTTCGGCAAGCTCGACGAGGACTTCCAGGATCGCGACACCCAGATCCTCGGCGGCTCCACCGACAACGAGTTCGCCCACTTCAACTGGCGCGCCACCCACCCGGAGCTGAAGACCGTTCCGTTCCCGATGTTCGCTGACGTCCGCCACGACCTGATCCGGGCCCTCGGTGTCGAGAACGCCGCCGGTGTCGCCGACCGCGCCACCTACATCGTCGACCCGGACAACGTGATCCAGTTCGTTTCCGTCACCCCGGATGCCGTCGGCCGCAACGTCGACGAGGTCCTCCGTGTCCTCGACGCACTGCAGTCCGAAGAGGTCTGCGCCTGCAACTGGCAGGCCAACGACCCGACCAAGAACATCAACAAGATGGATGTCGTGCAGGAGGCGCTCAAGTAATGTCGATCGACAACCTCAAGGGTGGCCTGCCCGAGTACGCCAAGGACCTCAAGCTGAACCTGGGAACCCTAGCCCGGTCCACCGAGCTCTCCGAGCAGCAGCTGTGGGGCACTTTCGTCGCCACTGCCGCCGCCACCCGCAACGACCAGATCATCTCCGAGATCTCCGAGGAGGCCAAGTCCCACCTCTCGGACGAGGCCTACAACGCCGCTCTCGCCGCCGCGTCCATCATGGCGATGAACAACGTGGCCTACCGCGCCCGCGGCTGGCTCGGCGACGACTACGCCCAGGTCCGCATGGGTCTGCGCATGAACGTCATCTCCAAGCCGGGTATCGAGAAGGTCGACTTCGAGCTCTTCTCCCTCGCCGTCTCCACCATCAACGGTTGTGAACACTGCACCATCGCCCACGAGAAGACCGTGCGCGAAGAGGGTCTGACCAAGGAGCAGGTCTTCGAGGCCGTCAAGATCGCCGCCACCGTCTCGGGCGTCGCCCAGGCGCTGCAGATCGCGGACGCCAGCTAGACCCACCGGTTACACCGGTCCCCCGCACCTCGTGCGGGAGCAACGCCGGGCACCGTTCCCCCGATCCGGGGGAACGGTGCCCGGCGTTCCGCATATGGGGCCCGGTGGTAGAATCGCCGGGTGGATTCCGAGGACAGAAAGCCGACACAGCAGGCACGACAGGGCTCCGCGAGACGCCGGAAGCGGCGTCCTGCCGGGCAGGGGCGTTCACGGACGAAGGGGCCGCTGCGTCAGAACCTCGACCGGAACCTCCACTTCCCCGAGGGACTGCCCGTCTCCGCCCGCCGTGACGAGATCATGGAGGCGATCCGCGACAACCAGGTCGTCATCGTCGCCGGCGAGACCGGCTCCGGCAAGACGACCCAGCTTCCCAAGATGTGCCTGGCCCTGGGCCGGGGCACCCGGGGTCGCATCGGACATACCCAGCCCCGTCGCATCGCCGCCCGTTCCGTCGCCGACCGCATCGCCGACGAACTCGGCGAGAAGGTCGGCGAGCCGGCGGGACGCGTCGGCTACAAGATCCGTTTCGATGACACGGTCTCCGACTCGACCGCCGTCAAACTGATGACTGACGGCATCCTGCTCGCCGAGATCCAGCATGACCGACTGCTGCGCGCCTACGACACGATCATCATCGACGAGGCCCACGAGCGCAGTCTCAACATCGACTTCCTGCTCGGCTACCTCCGCGAGATCATGCCGAAGCGTCCCGATCTCAAGATCATCGTGACCTCGGCGACGATCGACCCGGAATCGTTCGCGAAACACTTCGCCGATGCCGACGGCAACCCTGCACCCGTCATCGAGGTCTCCGGCCGCACCTACCCCGTCGAGATCCGCTACCGCCCGCTGGTGCAGGTCGTCGGTGCCGACGACAACGGCGACGGCGGGAAAGAGGTCGAGACCGATCCGCTCGACGGCCTGGTGGACGCGGTCCGGGAATTGTCGGCCCAGGGGCCCGGCGACATCCTCTGCTTCTTCTCCGGTGAGCGTGAGATCCGGGACGCCGCAGACGCCCTCTCCGACGCGAAGCTACGCGGCGGTGTCGACATCCTCCCTCTGTTCGGACGCCTGTCCTCGGCCGAGCAGCACCGGGTATTCTCCACCGGCCCGAGGCGACGCATCATCCTGGCGACCAATATCGCCGAGACCTCCCTGACCGTGCCGGGCATCAAGTACGTCGTGGACACCGGCTACGCGCGCATCTCCCGCTACTCCCACCGGACCAAGGTCCAACGGCTGCCTGTCGAGGAGATCAGCCAGGCCTCCGCCCGCCAGCGGTCGGGACGGTGCGGCCGCACCTCCGACGGCATCGCCGTCCGCCTGTACTCCGAGCAGAACTTCGAGGCCCGCCCCGAGTTCACCGACCCGGAGATCCTGCGTACCCACCTGTCGAGCGTCATCCTCTCCATGGCCTCACTGGGCCTCGGAGACATCTCCGAGTTCCCCTTCCTCCAGCCACCGGACAAGAAGTCCGTCCGTGACGGTATCCAGTTGCTCCAGGAACTGGGCGCCTTCGCCCCGGGCAATGACGGGACCTCTGCCACCTCGACCGCCCGACCGCTGACGGACACCGGACGGGACATGGCCCGGATCCCCACCGATCCGCGACTGGCACGTATGCTCGTCGCCGCCCATGAACGTAGCGTCCTCGAACAGATCGCGGTGATCGTCGCCGCACTGAGCATCCAGGACGTCCGCGAGCGTCCCATGGAGAAGCAGGCGCAGGCCGATCAGGCGCACGCCCGCTACAAGGCGGACTCCGACTTCATGTCCCTGCTCAAGCTGTGGAACCACCTGCAGGAGAACCGTCAGGCGCTGTCGGGCAACCAGTTCCGGCGGCTGTGCAAGCGCGAGTTCATCCACTACGTGCGCGTCCGTGAATGGATCGACCTGGTGCGCCAGTTGCTCACCGTGATCCAGGACCTGCACTGGAAGGTCCCGAACATCCGGCACGTCCGCAACCTCACCTTCGAGCTCGACAAGGGTGGTGCCACGGCGCTGGCCGAAGACGACGTGCACAAGGCGCTGCTGTCCGGACTGCTGACCAACACAGGACTGCGCGAGGGGAATTCCCGCCAGTTCCTCGGTACCCGCGGCACCCACTTCGTCATCCACCCCTCCTCGCACCTGTCGAAGAAGCCGCCGCAGTGGGTGATGGCTGCCGAACTGGTGGAGACCTCGCAGGTCTTCGCCCGGGCGGTCGCCCCGCTGACCCCGGAGTGGGTCGAGGAGGTCGCCCCGCACATGGTGAAGTACACCTACGCGGAGCCGCACTGGTCGTCGAAGCGTGGTGCGGCGATGATCCACGAGAAGGCGCTGATGCTGGGACTGCCGATTGTCGCGGACCGTACGGTACCACTGTCGAAGGTCGATCCGACGGCGGCGCGGGAGACCTTCATCCGCTCCGCACTCGTCGAGGGTGACTGGCACACCCGCCACAAGTTCTTCTCCCACAACCGCGAGCTGCTGGAGAACGCCACCCAGCTCGAGGAGAAGGCCCGCCGCCGTGACATCGTCGTCGACGACGACACCCTCTACGACTTCTACGACGCCAGGATCCCCTCCCAGGTCGTCTCCGCCCGCCACTTCGACTCGTGGTGGAAGAAGGCCCGTCACGGCTCCCCGGACCTGCTGGACTTCACCGAGGATGCTCTCATCAGCTCGGACAGCCAGGCCGCCCAGGCGCGGGAATTCCCTGACATCTGGCGTCAGGGGTCGGTCGAGTACGAGTTGGAGTACGTTTTCCGCCCCGGAGATCCGGCCGACGGCATCACCATGCGGGTGCCGCTGCCGCTGCTCGCCGGACTGGACGACACCGACACGCGCTGGCTCGTCGCCGGTATGCGCGAGGAACTGTGCGTCGCCCTGATCCGGACTCTCCCGAAGCACCTGCGCACCAGTGTGGTTCCCGCCGGCGAATTCGCCCGGGCTGCACTGGCCAGGATGACCCCCTACGACGGAGCGCTCGATGACGCCCTGGCGGACGCCCTGCGCAGTCTCGGGGGCACCGGGATCAGCGGAACCGACTTCGACTGGTCGAGAATCCCCGATCACCTGCGGATGGCTTTCGCCGCCGTGGACCGACGGGGCAAGGTCGTCGCCCGGTCGCGTGATCTTGCGGCGCTTCGGCAGGAACTCGCCGGCGAGATCACCCGGTCCATCGCCACCGTCGCCGCGCGGCAGTCCTCCGGCAAGGACGGCTCCCCCGCCCCGTCGGATGCCGCGAACCACCGCGGGAAGCGTCGTCGACAGGGACAGAAGGGAGAGGCGGGCCGACAGGCGGAGGGCAACGGCCCCTCCGGCGGTGACGTCGGCATCCTCGCCCGTGACACCGAGTGGAGCGTCGAAGGGATCGGTGTGATCCCGGAGACCGTGGAATCCGTGGTCGACGGACAGCCGGTGACCGCCTACCCTGCTCTGGTGATCGATGATTCCGGTGTAGCACTCCGCGCCTACCCGTCCCAGGCGGCGGCCGCCGGGGCCCAGTTCACCGCGGTCCTGCATCTCATGCTCGACGCCTGCCGGGTACAGCCCAGGCAGATGATCAAAGGTCTGCCGCTGCGGCAGCGGGTGGCCGTGGAGAACTACCCCTACGGTGGACCGGATGCTCTCGTCAAGGACTGCCGGGTGCTGGCCTGCAGGGAACTGCTGGGCGAGTTCGGTCCGGTCATCCGGGATCCCGACCGGTGCGCCGAAGCTGTCGCCGCGGCCCGGGACCGCGGGCCGGGAATGGTCCGCCAGACCGTCGTGGCTGTGGCGCCTGCCGCCCTTGCGGTGGCCGACATGTCCGCCGAACTGGAGAACTGGGACGGCGAGTCAATCACCGAGATGCGTGATCAGCTGAAGTTCTACCTGGGTCCCCACCGGATCACCCGGAACGGTGCGGCACACCTGCGCCATGTACCCCGCTATGTCGCGGCGATGCAGGCACGACTGACGATGATGGAGCAGGATCCGGACCGCGAGGCAGATCTCGCCGACCAGATCCGGGAATGCCTCGATGCAGTGCAGGCGACCCGCGACAGATTGCCGAAGAGCCGCGCCGCCTCCCCGCAGGTCAAGGACGTGGAGTGGCTCATCGAGGAGCTGCGCGTCGCACTGTTCGCCCAGAACCTGGGCACCACCCGGACGGCCAGTGTGCAACGGGTACACAAGGCCCTCCGGAAGATCAGCTGACGACATCCTCCGTGGTCTGCTGACCGGCCTGCCCCGCTTCGCGGAGCAGCCGGATCTCGTTCTCGAAGTCCTCGGCGCTGCGGAATGACTTGTAGACCGAGGCGAACCGGAGATAGGCGACCTCGTGGAGATTGCGCAGAGGTTCGAGGATCGCGAGGCCGATGTCGTTGGCGTCCACCTGTGATCCGTGGGTTGCGCGGATCGACTGCTCAACCTCGTGTGCGAGGACCTTGAGCGCGTCATCCGGGACCTCGAGTCCCTGACAAGCCCGGCTGACACCGCGGATGACCTTGTCGCGACTGAACTCCTCGGTCACACCATTGCGCTTGGTGACCAGGAGAATGGACCGCTCCAGTGTGGTGAAGCGGGTACCGCAGTTGCTGCATTCCCTGCGACGGCGGATCGCCGAACCGGATTCCACGGTGCGTGAGTCAAGGACCCTGGACTGTTCGGACCGACACGAAGGGCAGAGCATGATGGATTCTCCTGGGGCATACCGGGATTCGGATGCCGCCCATCGTAGTCCCGCAGTACTACTGCCCCGACTTCGCGGTACCTGGAACCGACTCCGTCAGATCCCCCGCGGTCGCCGGTCCGACCAGTGCGGGGACCGACTCCTGCTCCACCTGACCGGGATCGGTGAGCAGTGGGCTCAGCCCGATCATCAGCAGGCAGCTCAGACCGCCCAACAACACGACGCCCGGAGACTGGAGCACCATGATCGTGCGCCGGCGGGTCCGCCACCACCAGCCGCGTCCCTCGAACGCCCGTTCCGGACCGCGGGCGGTCCTTTCCCGGGACTCCACGGTCCGTGCGGAGGGACGGAGGACTGCTCCGGCGCCGGCAGTGTTCGAACTACCAGCGGCGGCAACGGTGGACCAGTCAGGTCGGCGGACCGGCTCCCGGAAAGCGCGGTCCCGGTCGGGGCAGGTGGTGATCACTGGTGTGGACATGGTGTGTGCTCCTCTCGACGTTGAGGCCCGGGAATCCTGTCTCCCGGACACGGACGACAGTTCAGCATCCGAGCCGGACAGCGGATCCCGGTTCCTTATCGAACATCGTCCGTACGTTCGAAATCTCTCGTTCAATCGCGAAGATAGCACGGATGTTCGACACAGTCCAGGAACCCGCCGAAGTTTTCGAACATGTTGGTAGGGAAACCGCCGACTTTCATGTATGGTCGAGAGAGAACAAGCCGGACAAGGCAGGGAGCGGAAGAACGATGGCACAGACCACACAGCCGGACGACGCCACAGGCGGAGAGGTCCGTCGCGGCCGTCCCAAGGGATCGGTGACCGCCAAGGGCACGGACGCGGCCGACGGCAAGGGGCGGGAGAAGCTCTCCGAACGACAGCGTCGGATCCTCGACGTCATCAAGGACGGCATCCAGTTCCGCGGGTACCCGCCGAGCATCCGCGAGATCTGCGATGCAGTCGGCCTGAACTCCACCTCGTCGGTCTCGTACCACCTCAAGGAGCTTGAGCGGAAAGGCTATCTGCGCCGCGAAGGCAACAAGCCCCGCGCCGTGGACATCCGTGGCCTCGACCCGACGGACTCGAGCTCGAAGCCCGGTCCGAAGCCGGCGTCCGTGCTGCCCAAGGGGATGCCGGAGCCGTCCTTCGTCCCGGTTGTCGGTCAGATCGCAGCCGGCAGCCCGATCCTCGCCGAGCAGCACGTCGAAAGCCATTTCCCGCTGCCCCAGGAGCTCGTCGGCGGCGGCGAGCTCTTCCTTCTCCAGGTTGTCGGCGAGTCCATGCAGGATGCCGGCATCCTCAACGGAGACTGGGTGGTCGTACGCTCCCAGCAGACCGCCGAGCTCGGTGAGTTCGTCGCCGCGATGATCGACGGCGAGGCCACCGTCAAGGAGTTCCACCCCAGCGACGGCACAGTGTGGCTTCTCCCCCACAACCCCCTGTTCGAGCCGATCCGGGGTGACGAAGCCCAGATCCTCGGTCGGGTCGTCGCCGTCCTGCGCAAGATCTGACGTCACCGCGTCGAGTTCCCGTCCAGATCCGGCAAGGCCCCGGAGTCGTCTCCGCCGGGGAGTCGTCACCGGGGCCTTCGCCCGACCGGGGCAGGCAGGGTCAACCGGGGTCAGCGGCCGATGACCGCCGCAGCTGCAGCCCGCGCCTCCTCCGCACCTTCGGCGTTGAGGGCGGCAGCCGCCATCTCCCGGCAGGTGACGAAATCGACGTCACCGAGCTGGGCGCCCACGGCAGCCAGTGCCGGGGTCGCCGCCGACAGGGAGTTCACCCCGAGGCCGGTGAGCACACAGGCCAGCAGCGGGTCAGCCGCCGCCTCACCGCACACTCCGACCGCGGTCCGGGTCACCGATCCCGCACGGCAGGTCGTATGCACCAGGTGCAGCACCGCCGGCTGCCACGGGTCGGTGAGGTACGCCAGTGACGACGACAGCCGGTCCGCCGCCATGGTGTACTGGGTCAGATCATTGGTACCGATCGAGACGAAGTCCAGGTAGGACATCATTTTCTCCGCCATCAGCGCGGCAGCGGGCACCTCGATCATCGCGCCGGCGGTCAGGCCCCGTTCGTGGCACATCTCCGCGAACCACCTGGCTTCGAAGACCGTCGCCACCATCGGCGCCATCACCCAGGTGTGTGCCGAAGGCTCCGTCCGGCCCGCGAGCTTCTGCGCCGCGGCGATACCGTCGAGCTGACGCACCAGTAGCTCCGTGTTTCCCCGGGCGATACGGAGTCCGCGCACACCCAGTGCCGGATTCTCCTCCTCCTCGGCGTTGACGAAGGGCACCGGCTTGTCGGACCCGGCGTCCAGCGTCCGCACCACGACCTTGCCCTCCGGGAACGCCCGGAAAACCTCCGCGTACTTCTCCGCCTGCTGCTCCACCGACGGCTCCTCGGTCTCGCTGAGGAAGCACAGCTCGGTACGGAACAGGCCGATACCTTCCGCGACCGATGCCGCGGCCTGTTCGGCGGTGGCACCATCCTGCACGTTCGCCAGCAGCTGCACACGCTGTCCGTCCCGGGTCTGTGCCGGACCACTCCAGCTGCGGACCTTCTCCGCGTACTCCGCGGCCTCGGCCACCCGGCGCTGAGCATCCTGCGGGTCCACACCGGACTCCACGGTGCCCTCGCCACCGTCGACGAGCAGCTGCTCGTCGTCGGACAGGGTCCGCAGCGAGCGACCGGTCGCCACCACACAGGGGATGTCGAGCTGTCGGGCGATGATGGCGGTATGGCTGGTGGCCCCACCCTTCTCGGTCACCACGGCGACGATCAGCGACGGGTCCAGAGTCGCGGTGTCCGCCGGTGCCAGATCATCGGCGAGCAGCACGTGAGGCGAGGTGACCTGGGGGATGCCCGGTTCAGGCTCACCACGGAGCTCGGCGATGACACGGTCCCGCACATCGGCGAGGTCCGTGACCCGCTCTGCCATCACTCCTCCCGCCTTGAGGAACATGTCGATGAAGTAGTCGGTGGCCTGGCGCACGGCATAGAGGTTCGTCTGCCCCGCGGCGACGGACTTCTTCACCTTCTTCGCCCAGGCGCGGTCACGGGCGATGACCACAGTGGCCTCCAGAACCTGACGGGCGTGCCCGTCGACCTGCTCCGCACGCTCGGTCAGACGGCCGGCGACAGTCTCCACCGCCTCAGTGAAGGCCTCGTACTCTGCATCCCGCTGATCCTCGGCCACTGTCGCGGTCGGTTCGGGGAGTTCCGGGCGGGCGGTGACCCAGGTTGCCGGTGCGAAAACCACACCCGGTACCACCGGCTTTCCCTTCACCACCCCCGCATCCTCCACGGGACTGGATTCACCGACGGCGGACGTGCTGTCTGACTTGCTCACGGAAGGCTCCCACTGGTGTTTCGGCGACTCGTTGTCAGCACCACGATACGCGCGAGCGATGCCTCCGGTCCGCCCGCGGGTCACCCCCGTCCAGTGTCTTCCGGCTACACCCGTCACCTCCATCCGCCGCCCCCTTCCGTGTACCCCGTGTGTCCACCCACCTATGATCGGGGCGTACCCCCTTGTCCACCCCTCCCTGGCCTGTGAAACGAGCACCGTGAATTCCGAAGAACGTCGCCGACAGATCGCGTCCCTCACCGCCGTCCACGGCCGGGTGACCGTGGTCGAGCTCGCCGACCGCTTCGACGTCACCCCCGAGACCATCCGCCGCGACCTCACGGTCCTCGACGACGAGGGCGCGCTGCACCGCGTCCACGGCGGTGCGGTGCCGACCAACACCTTCCAGACGAGGGAGACCGCGATCGAGGAACGCCGCGGTGCCGCCCCGGAAGCCAAGGTGCGTATCGGCCGAGCGGCATCCACACTGCTGCCGGAGACCGGGACCGTCTTCCTTGACGCCGGAACCACCACCGCGATGCTCGCCCACTCCATCGCCGAGGACCCCACCAAGGGACGCAACCTGACCTTCATCACGAACTGTCTGCCCATCGCCGTCCGACTGGGCGCGGCAGGGATAGGTGACGTCCAGCTGCTCGGCGGTCACATCCGGGCGATCACCCAGGCTGTCGTCGGCGACATCACGTTGCGGGCCATCGGTATCAACCACGCCGACATCGCCTTCATCGGCACCAATGCGCTCTCCCTGGACCACGGACTGTCCACCGCGGACGCCCGGGAGGCAGCCGTGAAGCGGGCGATGATCGCCAACGCCGACCGTGTGGTCACGATGTGTGACTCGACGAAGTTCGGCCGTGACTACCTCGTCAGCTTCGCCCCGGTCTCCGAGGTGGACACCGTGGTCACAGACACCGGTATCCCCGCCCAGTACCTCGAGGCACTGGAGCGCGAGGAGATCGACGTTCTCCGGGCGTGACCTGCTTCCTCAGACGGTCCCCACCCCCGTCGGCCGGAACGCTATACGCTGGGGCACGGACACGACCGTCCACCCGCCTATCACTCCGGAACCACAGTTAGGACCGTGAACATCATCATGGCTTCGACCACCGTCACCGTCGGCTCGACCGTCGGTCTGCACGCCCGCCCGGCCACCGTCATCGCAGAGGCTGCCGCCAACTACGACGACGAGATCCTCATCGCCCTCGTTGACGCCGACGAGGATGACGAGCCGGCGGACGCGACGTCCTCACTGATGATCATGGCGCTCGGTGCCGAGCACGGCGACCAGGTCACCGTGTCCTCGGACAACGCCGATGCCGTCACCGAGATCGCCGGCCTCGTCGAGAAGAACCTCGACGAGGAGTAACTCCCCCACCCCCGGGCGTCACCCCTCCAGGGTGTAGCCCCGGACCCGGGTGTCCCGTCCCTCACCGACGTTCTCGAAGAACCAACGCAGCAGCGGGTAGCCGACGATCATGCCGACCGAACCCCAGGCGATACCCTCGAGGGTCAGATCGCCGAAGGTGAGCGTCAGGTTGCCGATGCCGGCGATCATCGCCACCGACGCGGTGGTGAGATTCAGCGGATGGGCCAGATTGACCTTGTTCTCCTGCCAGATCCGGACGCCGAGCAGGCCGATCATGCCGTAGAGCACCATCGCCGCACCACCGAGCACACCGGTCGGGATGGTCTGGATGACCGCACCGAACTTGGGGACGAACGCGAGAGCCGCGGCGGTGAACGCTGCAACCCAGTAGGCCGCCGTCGAGTACACCCGGGTCGCCGCCATGACGCCGATGTTCTCCGCGTAGGTCGTCGTACCGGAACCACCGAAGCCGCCGGCCAGGGCGGTCGCCACACCGTCGGCCATGAGGGCAGCGCCCTGCTCGTCGTCCAGGTCACGGCCGGTCATCCCGGCCACCGCCTTGACGTGGCCGACATTCTCCGCGATGAGTACCACGATGACCGGGAGGGTCAGCAGGATCGCGTTGAGCTGGAACTCCGGGGTCTCGAAGTGCGGCAGACCGATCCAGTCCGCGTCCCGGATCATGTCGCCCGCGCCGCCGGCGAGGTTCCCGGTGACGGCCGCGAAGGCCCAGCCGATGACGACACCGAACAGGATGCCCAGGCGTCCGATCATGCCGCGACCGGCGACCGTGAACAGCAGCACAGCGGCCAACGTGACGGCGGCGACCAGCGGCTGTTCACCGAAATTTCCGGCGGCGTTCGGGGCCAGGTTCAGACCGATCATCGCGACGATCGCACCGGTGACCGCCGGCGGCATCACCGCGTCGATGACGCGACGGCCCGCTGCCTGCACCGCCAGACCGACGAGGAACAGGGCCACACCGACGACGACGATGCCGCCGAGCTGTGCGGCGAAGCCGTCCGCCTGGGACGCCGCCAGCGGCGCGATGAAGGCGAAGGAGCTGCCCAGGTAGGAGGGCACCTTGTTGCGGGTGAGCAGCAGGAAGATCATCGTGCCCACGCCTGAGAACAGCAGGGTGGTGTTCACCGGGAAGCCGGTGATGGTGGGCACCAGCAGTGTCGAGCCGAACATGGCGATGACGTGCTGCATGCCGATGCCGACGGTGCGCGGCCAGCTCAGCCGCTCATCGGGGGCGACGACGGCGCCGGGACGGACATGGCGTCCGTCCCCGTGGAGGGTCCAGACCCGGGTCCGGACAGGGGCGTCCCCCGTGGAATTCTCTCTTGATGCAGTCACGCACGACAGTCTAGGACTGCACCACGAAAGCGGCGAGTTCAGCCGCCAGCACCTTCGGCAGGCGGACGTCGAGGACCGTGCCGCCGGAGGTGTACTCCTCGGAAAGCACCGTACCCAGCTCGTGGACCCGGGAGACCACGTCCCCGCGGGAGAACGGCACGGACAGGGTGACCCGGGCGTCCATCGAATTGAGGAAGAGTTCCAGCCGGCTCTCCAGTTCCGCGATGCCCTCACCGGTGGCGGCGGAGACGAAGATCACGTCATCGAGCCGGTTGCGCAGGTCCGCCAGGACGAGCGGATCAGCGGCGTCGACTTTGTTGACCACGAGAATCTCCGGCGGGGCGTCCTCCCCGGTCTCCTCGGCGATCTCCCCGATCACCGTGTTGACCGCGGCGATCTGCTCCATCGGGAAAGGATCAGACCCGTCGACGACATGGAGGACGACGTCCGCAGCCATGACCTCCTCCAGTGTGGAGCGGAAGGCCTCGACCAGCTGGGTCGGCAGGAAGCGGATGAAACCGACGGTGTCGGAGAAGACGACGGTGCGACCGTCGGCGAGCTCCGCCCGCCGCGTCGTCGGGTCCAGGGTGGCGAACAACGCGTCCTCCACGAGGACACCGGCCCCGGTCAGCGCATTGAGCAGCGAGGACTTGCCGGCGTTGGTGTAGCCGGCGATCGCGACCTGGGCGACGGCCGAGGAGTCACGTCGACGGCGCTTGATGTCGCGGGCCTTCTTCATCCCCTCGATCTCCCGGCGCAGCTTCGCCATGTCGTTGCGGATGCGCTGACGGTCGGCCTCGATCTTCGTCTCGCCGGGACCACGGAGCCCCACGCCACCGTTGGAGCCCGCCCTGCCACCGGCCTGACGGGACAGCGCACCACCCCAGCCACGCACCCGGGTGATGAGGTACTCCAGCTGGGCGAGCTGGACCTGCGCCTTGCCCTCCCGCGACTTGGCGTGCTGGGCGAAGATGTCGAGGATGAGCATGGTCCGGTCGATGACCTTGACGTCGAGGAGTTTCTCCAGGGCGATCATCTGGCCGGGGCTGAGCTCACCGTCGGCGACGACAGTGTCCGCACCGGTCTCCACGACCACCTGGCGCAGCTCCTCGACCTTTCCGGAGCCGATGTATGTGCCGGAGTCCGGCTTGTCGCGACGCTGGTAGAGCATGTCGACGACCTCGGAGCCGGCGGTCTCGGCGAGGGCGGAGAGCTCCGAGAGCCGTGCCTCGACCTGCTCGACGGTGCCCTCGGTCCATACCCCGACAAGGACGACACGCTCCAGGCGCAGGCGTCGGTACTCGACGTCGTAACCGTCGGACTGCTCGGTCGAGTGGTCGGCGGTACCGCGGGTGAGGCGGCGCAGGCTCGACCGCTGTTCCAGGTCAAGGTCACCGACTGTCGGGGTTCCGGTCGGCTCGGGTGTGGGTTCGGTACCGTCGGTGCGGTTGATGTCGTTCATTGCTTTCTATCTTGGCACGGAACCGTCCGCCGTGACGCCGGGTGTAACGGAGCCCGGTCGTGGATCCCCCGCTCACGTGGATACAATATGAACCATGATTCCGGAACTGAGAAGTGTGGGGCTGGACTTCGCCCGTTGGCAGGACGCACTGGAGGCCGCCTACGGCACGGGTGCCCTGAGGGTGACCGGAGAGGTCCGCGACGGTCAGGTGCTCCAGTACGACGATCCGAGCGGTGCCCGACTGGTCATTCTCGCGGTTCCCCCGTACGGTTCCTTCGCCAGCTTCAGTGGCGGCAGCCAGACCAGTGCCCACCTGTCGATGATCAACGACATCATCGGGCTCGTCGACGTCGTCGCCGACTCGCCCCTGCTGCAGATCGGCGCCCAGGAGGCACCGGTCCTGTCCACCCTCACCGCGACTGTCGCCCAGGGTGCGATGCTCGCCGACGAAGGCGAACTGCGCTACCAGCCCGTCGAGCTCACCGCGCTGGCCGCCCAGGTCGGTGTCTACCGCACCCGGGACGAGGCCGCCCGGGCAGGCATCCTGTCGGTCGGTCAGGTCGAGTCCACCGGTGCACAGGCCCTGAACTCCGGTTCCGTGGCACCGCACGCCGGCGCCACGATCACTGTCGAGGTCACCGCTGCGGAACGTCGGACCACCGCCTTGACCGGCCAGCCCTTCTGGGCCTGCACGGTGAGCGCCCCCTTCGACTTCACCGTCGTCGTTCCCGCCGACCCGGACTCCACCGAGGCCGACACCCCCGCCCCCGGCACCATCCTCTCCGGCGACGTCCAGTTCACCCTGACTGCCGTGGACCCGGCGTCCTGCGGCGGCGGTTGCGGGGACGACGGCTGCGGCTGTGGAGGCTCATGTGGCTAGAGGTGGCCTACCGGCCACCGTTCTCCTCTCCGTCGGGTCGGTGGTCACGGCACTGCTGCTCGCCTACGGATTCGGGTACCCCGGCGCTCTCACCGGCGCCGCCCTGGTCGCGGTCACCGCGATCGTCGTCTTCCGCCGCGACTCGGACCGGGAACTCCACGCGCTGCGTTGCTCGATCGAGCACTCGGCGTCCGACATCTCCCGTGTCCTGCACCAGTGGCACGAGTTCCACCATTCCGGTGCACCCGAGCACGTCCGCGACCGGACGCACCACCGACCCCGGCTGCTCAACCCCGACTGCGGGGTGGACAGCGTACGCCGGTTCCACCACGCCGCCCGGTCCTCCGAGAAGTTCCTCCACGGACTGCCGTCGAGAATCCACGGCACGACCACCGTCGCCGCGTTGACCACCCTGCTCCACGACACCGACCGTCACGCTGCCAGCCTCGACGCGCTGTGGCAGCGCGCGCGGCGGGAGTCCGGCACCCCCGATATCAGTTGAGGACGGGCAGGTCCGCTGTCTCCACCGTGCCTCGGAAGAGAAGCTGGGAGGGGCCGCGCAGCTCCGAGCTGTCGGCGGTGACCGTCACCTGTACCTCACCGCCGGGGATACACACCCGCACCAGCCCGGCGTCCTCCCCGGTCGAGCGCAGTGCCGCCACCGCAGCGGCGACGGTCCCGGTCCCGCAGGACAGTGTCTCCCCCACACCCCGCTCGTGGACACGCATGTGCACCACGCCGTCGACCGGCGGAGTGACGAGTTCCAGGTTCACACCCGCCGGAAAGACGGCGGGATCCCATTCCGGGAGCACCTCCACCGGCAGCCCCGACAGTGCTTCCGGGCTCAGCCCCGGAACAACACAGGCCAGATGCGGGTTACCCATGTCCACGGCAGTGCCGTGGTAGGTGTCGCCGGCCAGTGTGGCGGAGGAGTCTCCGGACACCACCGGGGCGCCCATGTCCACACTGACATCGGCGGTGGATCCGGCGACGGCGTGGACGGTGAGCTCGCGGCGTCCGGCCCGGGTGCCGATGACGGCATGGTCTCCCTCGAGGAGACCGAGGTCGTGGAGTACATGGCCGAAGACCCGCACCCCGTTGCCGCACATCTCGGCCAGGGAACCGTCGGCGTTGCGGTAGTCCATGAACCAGTCATCGTCGGCGACACCCTCCGGAACTCCGTCGATGACGCCGGCTGCCACGAGTGCACCGGTGGCGGCGATCCGGATCACACCGTCGCCGCCGATTCCCCGGTGGCGGTCCGCCAGACCACGGACCAGCTCAGGGGTGAGGTCCACATCCACACCCGTGTCCGGGAGGATGACGAAGTCGTTGCCGGTGCCGTGTCCCTTGAGGAAGTCGAGTGTGCTCATGGTGCCCGAGTCTACGTCGCCGCACCCCGGGTGGCCTGCGCGGCCTCGGTGGCCGTCCGCAGTGCCTCACCGGCCGGGTCAGCGCCGGAGGCGGCGATCCAGCGGATCCGCGGATCACGGCGGAACCACGCGCGCTGCCGCTTCGCGTAGCGACGGGTGCCGGTGACCGTGGCCTCCACCGCCTCGTCGAAGGTCAGTTCCCCGGCGAGATGGTCGAGCATCTGGGCGTAGCCGATGGCCTGACCGGCGGTCGAGTCACGGCGCAGTCCGTGGTCCACCAACCCGCGGACCTCGTCGAGCAGGCCGGCGTCCACCATGGTCGCCACCCGCTGTTCGAGCCGGGGGTTGAGCCAGTCGGCGTCGGCCTGCAGGCCGAGCAGCAGTGCGTCCCACCGCGTGGGCCGGTCCTTCGGCGGCTGTGAGGCGGCGAAAGGCCTCCCGGTCAGTTCGATGACCTCCAGGGCACGGACGGTACGGCGGGGGTCGCGGCGCTCGATGATCTGCGCGGCGGCCGGATCCTGCCGGGCTAGTTCGTCGTGCAGGGCCTCCACCCCGATGCGCTCCAGTTCAGCCTCCCACCGCGCCCGGACCTGTGGATCGGTCGGCGGCAGGTCCCAGGCGTCGAACAGTGCCTGGACGTACATCATCGAACCGCCGACCACGACGGGGGTGCGTCCGCGGCCACGGATCTCCTCGACAACGGCGACGGCGGCGTCCCGGTAGGTGGCGACGGAGGCGGCGTCGGTGACGTCCAGGACATCGAAGAGGTGGTGCGGGATGCCCCTGCGTGCGTCCACCGGGAGCTTCGCGGTGCCGATATCCATGCCGCGGTAGAGCTGCATCGAGTCGATGTTGACGACCTCACCGTCGAGCACCTCGGCCAGGGCGAGGGAGATCTCGGACTTGCCGGCGCCGGTGGGTCCGACGACCGCGACCGGACTGGGCAGATGTGCGGGGACTGGTGAGGTCATGGCACCGACTGTACAAAGCGGAGGGGCAAACCCTGTCCGCAGGGTGGTTTCGGTCCTCTGACATAATCGGTGGAGGTATTCCTGCCGTCTCAGACAACTCTCCCCGTGGAGGTTCTTCACCATGACCACTCCGAAGCCCGGACCCCGACCGACCCCCGGTGCCATGCCCGGCGCCCAGGCCGGATCCGTCAGTCGGACACCCGCCGCGACCCCGGTGGCCGCTGCCCCGGTCGAGCCGAGCGATCCCACGCGCTTCGGCCGGATCGACGCGGACAATGTGGTGTGGGTGACAACCGCAGGGGGCGAGCGCCGCGTCGGTGAGTGGCAGGCCGGATCCCCCGAGGAGGGTCTGGCGCACTTCGGACGCCGCTTCGACGACCTCGTCGGTGAGGTTGCACTGCTGACCGCCAGGCTCGGGAGCCACCCGGCCGAGGCGGTGCGCATCGGTCAGGACGCCACCGCACTGCGTGAGTCCCTGCCGACCGCCGCAGTCGTCGGTGACCTCGACGACCTGGACCGGCAGCTGGGGTCACTCGTCGACCGCGCCGGTCTCGTCGCCGCCGAAGAGGCGGAGAAGGCCCAGGCGCGCAAGGCCGCCGCCGGTGACCGTAAGGAGGAACTCATCGCCGAGGTCGAGCTTCTCGGCACCGGGGCGGACACCGACTGGCGCGCCGCCGGAGACCGGCTGCACGCCGTCCTCGACGAATGGAAGGCACTGCCGCGGACCACCCGGTCGGTCGATGACGCGCTGTGGAAGCGGTTCGGTGCCGCCCGCAACGCCTTCCATGAGCGCCGCACCGCCCACTTCGACGACCTTGACCGCGCCCGTGACCGGGTCCGCCGCGTCAAGGAGGACATCGTCGCCCGCGCCGAAGCCGTCCAGCATTCCACGGACTGGGGCGCCACGGCCCGCATCTACCGCGACCTCATGACCGAGTGGAAGGCCGCCGGCCGTGCCCACCGTGCCGAGGACGACCGGCTGTGGGCTCAGTTCCGTGCCGCACAGGACGTCTTCTTCAACGCCCGCAACGCAGACAACGAGCGCAAGGACGCGGAGTTCGAGAAGAACGCGACCGCCAAACAGGCCCTGCTCGACGAGTACGATTCCCGCATCGATCCCGCGGCGGACCTGGACCGCGCCCGCACCCTGCTGCGCGAGCTCGAAGACAGGTGGGATGCGATCGGTTTCGTTCCGCGTGGCCGCGTCGCGGAGTTCGACGCGAAGATCGGGGCCCTGGAGTCCCGGGTGACCGACTACGCCGACGCACAGTGGAAGGCCACCGACCCTGAGGTACAGGCGCGCATCGACCAGTTCCGGGCGAAGGTCACCGACCTCACCGAGGCCGCTGAGGCGGCGGAGAAGGCGGGCAAGACCACGAAGGCCGCCGAGCTCAGGGCTCAGGCGGCACAGTGGTCGGAGTGGGCGGACGCCGCGGCCGGCGCCGTGGAGAACTGATTCTCTCCCCGTGGCCCGGTCCCCGGGGGATCACTCTTCGTCGGACCCCTGGTGAGCGTCCGTGTCGGCACCCTGGTCCGACTCCCCCGGCTGCTTGTCGCGCGCTTCACGGGCACGTCGGCGGGCGGCTACCCGGGCCCGACGGTCATCGACATCCGTGGTGCGCGGCACAGCCGGCATACCGACCCGCAGCCGCTGCTGGGCTGCCAGTGACTCCTCGTCCTTGTCCGCGGCCTCGCGTCGTCGGGGTGTTGATCGCTGACTGGACCGCAGTCCGCCGGAAGACCCGGGTGGACAGGGCGATGACGATGATGAGTAGTCCGAGTCCGGTGAGCCAGAGACCGATACCGGGGCCGGATCCCGGCTCGTCCGGGCCACGGGTGTTGCGCATCCCCACCGCGAGGAAGCAGTAGAAGACGCCGATCCCGCAGACCACCCAGTTCACCCAGCCGACGATCGTCGCCCTGGAGATGAGGGTGGCTGCCGTCAGCAGAATGCCACCGACGAACGCGAGCCAGACGAAGATCCGCTCGGGCATGGTGGTGAGGAACTGATCGGACCGGTCGCTGAACAGCAGGACATCGTATCCGCGGACCTCACCGGAGTGAGGCAGGAAAAAGGCGATGACCACGAGCAGGACGCCGATGATCAGCGGCACCGTCGCCGAGCCGAGGATGATCGTCCCGGCGGCCCGCCGCTCGGCGCGCGCGAGATCGCCACCGGCCTCCTCCGCCAGGGAATCCACCCGCGCATTGATCGCCTCGGTGCGGCGACGCTGCCGCTCCTCCAGGGACGGGGTCCCCTCCTTGGTCACGTCACTCACAGCCGCAGGCTCCTTCGTTGGTTGAACAGCACGCATCCCCGACGGTACCCGTGACCGGGACAGGGGGCGCTCCGATTGTCGGCAGGCCGAGTCCGACACCCACCGGGGCGGTGGTCGGGGTCTTCCCGGTCTCCGCCATGTCCCCGGCACGGGTGCGCCGGTGGGACAGGACACCGTCGTCGGCGGTGAGGAAATGCGGGGCGGCGCCGGTGACGGCGACCTCCACGACATCACCGGGACGGATCTGATCCGCGAGTCCGCCAGGGGTGAAGTGCACCAGACGTCCGTCGCGGGCGCGCCCGGTCATCCTTCGTGTGCGGTCGTTCTTGCGTCCGCCACCGGCCTGGACGAGCAGTTCAACGGTGCCTCCGATCTGCTTCGCGTTCTCCTCGCCGCTGATCCGCTCCTGGAGTTCCTCGAGACGCTCGTAGCGGTCCTGGACGACGGCCTTGGGCACCTGGTTGTCCAGCTCGGCGGCCGGGGTACCGGGACGCGGCGAATACTGGAAGGTGTAGGCGCTGGTGAAACGGGACTCCTCGACGACGCGCAGCGTCTCCTGGAAGTCCTCCTCGGTCTCTCCGGGGAAGCCGACGATGATGTCGGTGGTGATCGCGGCGTCCGGCAGCCGTTCCCGGACCTTGTCGAGGATGCCGAGGAATCTCTTCGACCGGTAGGACCGGCGCATGTCCTTGAGCACCTTGTCGGAGCCCGACTGCAGCGGCATGTGCAGCTGCGGGCAGACGACCGGGGTCTCCGCCATCGCGTCGATGACGTCGTCGGTGAACTCGGCAGGGTGCGGGCTGGTGAAACGGAGCCGCTCGAGACCCTCGATCTCCCCGCAGGCGCGCAGCAGCTTCGAAAAGGCGCTGCGGTCGCGTTCCAGTGAGGGATCCGAGAAGTGGACGCCGTAGGCGTTGACGTTCTGGCCCAGCAGGGTCACCTCGGTGACACCCTGGTCGACCAACGCCCGGACCTCAGCGAGGATGTCGCCGGGACGACGGTCCTGCTCTGTGCCACGCAGGGAGGGCACGATACAGAAGGTGCAGGTGTTGTTGCAGCCCACGGACACGCTCACCCAGCCGGCATAGGCGGACTCGCGCTTGGCGGGCAACACCGAGGGGAACTGCTCGAGGGCGTCGACGATCTCGACCTCGGCCCGGGCGTTGTGGGCGCTACGTGACAGCAGGGTCGGCAGGGAGCCCATGTTGTGGGTGCCGAAGACGACGTCGACCCACGGGGCGCGGGAGACGACGGCGTCCTTGTCCTTCTGGGCCATGCAGCCGCCCACGGCGATCTGCATCCCGGGGTGGGAGGCCTTGACCTTCTTGAGCTGACCGAGGGTGCCGTAGAGACGGTTGTCGGCGTTCTCGCGGACCGCACAGGTGTTGAAGACGATCACGTCCGGGGTGTCGCCCTCCCCCACAGGCACGTAGTCACTGTCCTCCAGCAGACCGGAGAGTCGCTCGGAGTCGTGGACGTTCATCTGGCAGCCGAAGGTACGGACCTCGTACGTGCGGGCAGGGGCGTCCGGCGTCTGGACCGCCGGAGTCACCGGCGCATGAGCGTTCTGGTAGTCAACCACGTCAGCACATTCTAGTGCAGCGGAGCTCAGGTACCGAACGGGTGGACCGACGGTGAACACCACCGTCTGCAGCCACCGGTTCCGGTGTTTCACCACCGTTAAATCTGGTGCGCCGAATCACATTCCACCCCGATAGCAGTAGGCTGCAACTATGACAGCAACAGAGAATGCCAACAGCATGATCCGCCTCACCGGGGTGAACAAGTATTTCGGCGACTACCACGCGTTGACGGATATCGACCTGGACATACCCGCCGGTCAGGTTGTCGTCCTCCTCGGACCGTCAGGATCCGGCAAGTCGACCCTGTGCCGCACGATCAACCGCCTGGAGACCATCGACTCCGGTGAGGTCTACATCGACGGCGTTCTCCTGCCGGAGGAGGGCAAGGACCTGGCAGCACTGCGTTCCGAGGTCGGAATGTGTTTCCAGCAGTTCAACCTCTTCAGCCACATGACGATCCTCGACAACGTCACCCTGGCCCCGATGAAGGTCCGCGGCATGTCCAGGAAGGACGCCGAGGAGGAGGCCCACGCCCTGCTCCGCCGGGTCGGTATCGACGCCCAGGCCGACAAGTACCCCGCCCAGCTGTCCGGTGGTCAGCAGCAGCGTGTGGCCATCGCCCGGTCCCTGGCCATGCGCCCGAAGGTCATGCTCTTCGACGAGCCGACCTCCGCACTCGACCCGGAGATGATCAACGAGGTCCTCGACGTCATGGCCTCACTGGCTGCCGAGGGCATGACCATGGTGTGTGTCACCCACGAGATGGGCTTCGCGAAGAAGGTCGCCAACCGCGTGCTCTTCCTCGCCGACGGCAAGATCGTCGAGGACTCCACCCCGGACAAGTTCTTCACCGACCCGGAGAGCGACCGGGCGAAGGACTTCCTCGCGAAGATCCTCGGCCACTAGGAGAGGTGCAGATGAGTACACGCAGATTCCTCCGCAGAGTGACCGCCGCGGTCGTTGCGACGGCCGGTGCCCTGGCACTGGCGTCCTGCGGCTCCACCGAGGCCCGGTCGCTGCTCGACGACATCGAGAGCGGCCACGTCACCCTCGGCACCAAGTTCGACCAACCGGGGCTCGGTGAACGTACCCCGGACAAGGAGTTCATCGGTGTCGACACCGATGTCTCCCGCTACGTCGTCAACTACATCGCCGACAAGAACGGCTGGGACCACCCGGACATCACCTGGCGTGAGACCCCGTCTTCACAGCGCGAGACACTGATCAACAACGGCGAGGTCAACATGATCGCCGCCACCTACTCGATCAACGCCGGACGCTACAAGGCCGTCGACTTCGGCGGGCCCTACCTGGTCACCCACCAGGCTCTGCTCGTCCGCGGCGACGCCGGCATCAGCAGCCTGCAGGACATCGCCGACGGAACCCGGCTCTGCTCGGTCTCCGGCTCCACTCCGGCGCAGAAGATCAAGGATGCGCTGCCGAAGGTGCAGCTCCAGGAGTTCGACACCTACGCCGCCTGCGCCGAGGGCGTGAAGCAGGGCGTGGTGGACGCACTCACGACGGACGCCACGATCCTCGCCGGCTTCGCCGAGCGCTACAAGGAGCGCTACGGCGACGATTTCAAGGTCGTGGAGCTGAAGAACGAGGACGGCTCCTACTGGACCGACGAGAACTACGGTGTCGGACTGCCCAAGGGTGACGGCGCCGACCGGGACGCGGTCAACGAGGCTCTCACCGACATGTGGGAGTCCGGCGAGTTCCGGAAGATCATCGACGAGTACCTCGGCGAGGACTTCGATCCCGGTGACATGCCGGACATCGGAGACCTCTCGTTCCTGGACGAGAGCTAGAAAGGGAGGTGGCGTAACCAATGAGTTCCGAACTCTGGGCCGATATGGGCCCACAACTGTGGTCGGCGTTCTGGATGACGATCAAACTGACCGTCGTCTCGGGCATCGGTGCCCTGATCCTGGGCACGATCCTCACCGCCATGCGTGTCTGCCCGGTGGGCATCCTGCGCACCGTGGCCACGGCATACATCAACATTGTCCGTAACACCCCGCTGACACTGATCATGCTGCTGGTGTCGCTGGGACTGTACTACCAGATGAATCTTCTGCTGGCCTCGAACTCGAGCACGTCGTTCATCGTGGACCAGAACTTCCGCCTGGCCGTGCTGGCCTTCGTGGCATACACCTCGACCTTCGTGGCTGAGTCGCTCCGGTCCGGCATCAACACCATCCCCTTCGGCCAGGCCGAGGCGGCCCGTTCACTGGGGCTGACCTTCATGCAGAACTTCCGCTACGTGATCTTCCCCCAGGCGGTGCGCGGTTCGATCGTGCCACTGGGCAACACCCTCATCGCCCTGACGAAGAACACCACCATCGCCTCGGTGATCGGTGTCTCCGAGGCATCCCTGCTGATGAAGACGATGCAGGAAAACTACGCCAGTGACCTGTATGCCATCTTCGTCATCATCGCTGTCGGATTCATGATTCTCACCCTGCCCACCGGACTCTTCTTCGGCTGGGCGGGCAAACGATGGGCGGTGAAGCGCTGATGTCCACCACCCGCGCAACAGTTCTCTACGATGCTCCCGGCCCGAAGGCGGTCCGGATCAACCGGATTCTCACCGTCATCGTCGCTCTCCTCCTCCTCGCCATCCTGGCGTCGGTCCTGTTCGTCCTCGGTGACAAAGGCCAACTCGACGCCGACAAGTGGAACATCTTCCTCTACGGCAACACCTGGACAACCTACATCCTCCCGGGCCTGTGGGCCACGGTGAAGGCCGCGGTCCTGTCCATCATCCTCGCTCTCATCGTCGGTGCCGTGCTCGGTATCGGACGCCTGTCGACCCACCGGTCGATCCGGTGGATCTGCTCGGTCATCGTCGAGGTCTTCCGCTCCATCCCTGTGCTGGTGCTGATGCTCTTCGCCTACGCACTGTTCAGCGAGTACGCGCTGTTCCCCTCGTCTCAACTGGGCTTCGCCGCCGTGGTCTTCGGTCTGACGATGTACAACGGCTCGGTCATCGCCGAGACGCTGCGTTCCGGTATCGAGTCCCTGCCCAAGGGCCAGTCCGAGGCCGCCTTCGCCCTGGGCCTGTCATGGGGTCAGACGATGCGCAAGATCCTGCTGCCGCAGGCGGTGGCCGCGATGATGCCGGCCATCATCTCGCAGATGGTCATCGCGCTGAAGGACTCTGCCCTCGGTTACGCCATCGGCTTCGTCGAGGTCGTCCGCTCCGGCCGTCAGCTCGGCGAGTACTACGGTGCACTGTTCCCGTCGCTCCTGGTGGTCGCCGCCATCATGATCATCATCAACTTCGGTCTGACGAAGCTGGCCGAGCGTATCGAGCGTCAGCTCCGCGCCGGTCGTGCCCGTCGCAACCCGGTCGCCAAGGTCCCCCACCAGCCGGACCGTCAGGGTCTGGAGACCAAGGACGAGGCCCTGGTCGACTGGCACGATCCCTCGCACAAGGATCTGCGCGGCACCTTCGAATAAGGGATGTCAGTCAACCGCCCAGTTCGCTGATCCTGGCGTCCAGGGCGGCACGGGCTGCGTCCATACCGGCTCCGGCGGGGAATCCCCGGCGGGCAGCGACGCCGACGATGCGCCGCAGTGCCTTCTCGTACTCCGCCCGGTCCGCGGGAACGGTCTTCACCGTTGCCGCTTTCTTCGTCACCAGGGCCTGCAGGATATCCTGCTGGTCCTCCTCGGTGACCTGACCGAGGGCGTCCTCGATGATGGCCGACGCCACCCCCTTGTCCCGCAGTTCGCGACGCAGCACCGACACAGACTTCTTCTGGTTGTGCTGGCGCTGCCGGACCCACTCATGGGCGAAGCGTTCGTCGTCGAGCATGCCGTTGTCCAGGCAGCGGCTGACAACCGTATCCACCAGCCGGGGGTCCTCCCCCTCCTCCAGCGCCTCAGTGAGCCGGCGGCGCAGTTCCGCCTCCGAGCGGTCCCGGTGGTTGATCAGCCGGGTGGCCTTGGCGACCAGAGGGGCGAGTGCCTTCTCCAGCTCGCGGTCGACAATCGGCTCCACCTGACCCTGGCCGACCTCGGAAACCGCCTGCCGTAGCCGGTCCATCAGCTCCGGGTCCGGCTTCCCCGGCTTCTCCCCGGTCACGGTCTAGTCGTCGTCCTCGTCGTCGAAGGTCGGCACCACGTCGATCGGGGCATCGGCCGGATCCATGTCCATACCGGGCACGTCCATCGGGGTATCCTCCTCCGCGGAGGCGTCCGCCTTGGCGTAGGGGCCGACCTTGAGAGCGCGCATGATGCCGTCCTCGATCTCGACAGAAAGCTCCGGACTCTCCTTGAGGAATTCGCGGGCCTTCTCCTTGCCCTGGCCGAGCTGGTCACCCTTGTAGGTGTACCAGGAGCCGGACTTCTTGATCAGGCCGTTCTCCACGCCGAGATCGATGATCGATCCCTCGCGGGAAATGCCCTCACCGTAGACGATGTCGAACTCGGCGATCTTGAACGGCGGGGAGACCTTGTTCTTGACGATCTTCATCTTGGTGCGGTTGCCCACCGCGTCCTGACCGTCCTTGAGGGTCTGGATGCGGCGGACGTCGCAACGGACCGACGCATAGAACTTCAGGGCCTTACCACCGGTCGTCGTCTCCGGGGAACCGAACATGACGCCGATCTTCTCGCGGAGCTGGTTGATGAAGATCGCGGTGGTGCCGGTCTGGCTGAGCGCACCGGTCATCTTGCGCAGCGCCTGGCTCATGAGCCGGGCCTGCAGACCGACGTGGCTGTCGCCCATGTCCCCCTCGATCTCGGCCTTCGGGGTCAGTGCGGCGACTGAATCGACGACGATGATCGAGATCGCACCGGAGCGGACCAGCATGTCGGCGATCTCCAGGGCCTGTTCACCGGTGTCCGGCTGGGAGACCAGCAGGTTGTCGGTATCCACACCCAGCTTCTTGGCGTACTCGGGGTCCAGGGCATGCTCGGCATCGATGAAGGCGGCGATACCGCCGGCCTTCTGTGCCTCGGCGATGGCATGGAGCGCCACGGTGGTCTTACCTGAGGACTCCGGGCCGTAGATCTCCACGACACGGCCGCGGGGGAAGCCGCCGATGCCGAGGGCGACGTTGATGGCGATGTTTCCGCTGGGGATGACCTGGATCGGCGGGCGCTCGTCATCGCCCAGGCGCATCACGGCACCCTTGCCGTAGTCCTTCTCGATCTGGGCCATCGCCAGGTCGAGCGCCTTCTGCCGGTCGGCGCCTGCCCCGCCCGGGCCCTTCTTCTTTGCAGCCATGGTTCTCTCCTTCACGTGTGTACGGGCTCAGACCCTGCGGACTGTCCCGGGACAGGCCCGGTTGACCTGCCCCACTGTTCTAAGACTCCGCAGAGCCCTCCGTGGTTCACCACAGTTGTACCGTCACCACCGGACCACCTGAGACAGTACACGAACACCCATTCGAATGTCACTCATCTTCGCCGAGCCGGCGTTCCTCCGGGACATCGAAGTCGTCACACAGTGCCCACCACAGCTCACGGAGGTCGTGACCCTGCTCGATGAGCTGGGCCGATGTCGCCCCGAGACCCGAGAGGACATGGGACCCCGCAATCCAGGATCCGAAGGAGTCGCCGAACTCCCCTGCGACCAACCGGTCGAATTCTGTGCGACGCATGACCACCACGCTAACAGAGCACCGCACACCCCTCCGCCGCGTCCCCGCGTTACCTCGGACACCGTTGCTTGAACACCGTACAGTCGGCAGACTAGACTCCTTCGCATGTCGAACAGAATTCCCGTCGCGCGCACGTCACGGACTGTCAGTGCCGCCGATATCGCGGTCATCGCCGCCTTCGCCGCCCTGATCATCGTCCTCGGTGCGGTCTCGATCCCCGTCGGCAGTGCCGCTGTGCCGATCGTCCTGCAGAACATGGGGGTCCTCATGGCCGGCATGATTCTCGGCTGGCGCCGCGGCAGCCTCGCGGTCCTGCTCTTCCTCGGCGTCGGTTTCCTCGGCGTCCCGAACATGGCGGGCTGGACCCCCGCCCTGACCTCGGTCTCCGGCCCGACCGTGGGCTACCTCGTCGGCTACGCCATCACCGGCATCCTCGTCGGTGCCCTCTGCGAACTCGCCCCGCGCCGCCCGCAGTGGCTGCAGGTCACCTGGTTCATCGTCGCCGGAGCCATCTGCGTCGGTGTCCAGTATCTGTCCGGTTCCGTCGGTCTGATGCTCCGCACCGACATGGACTTCGGCGCCGCCCTGGTCTCCAACGGCCCGTTCATCCCCGGAGACGCCGCCAAGGTCGTCGTCGCTGCGCTGGTCTCCGCCGCGGTCCTGCGTGCGGTACCCGACCTGCGTCGCGACCGCCGGTCCCGTACCTCCGCCACCGACCGGGACCCCGAACTCCCCGCAGCAACGGTCGCCTGATGCCCACCCTCTCCTCACCTGTCACCTTCACCGACGCCGGCGTCACCGTCGACAACCAGGTCCTTCTGCACCCCGTGAGCTGCACACTGGGCGAACAGCGCATCAGCATCATCGGGGCCAACGGCTCCGGAAAATCCACCTTCATCCGGATGATCAACGGCCTGACCACCGCCACCACCGGACAGGTCACGGTCGACGGTCTCGATGTCACGAAAAAGGGCCGGAAGGTCCGCCAACGCGTCGGATTCCTCTTCTCCGACCCGGACAACCAGATCATCATGCCCACCGTCGCCGAGGACGTCGCGTTCTCACTGCGGGGCACCGGGCTGAACCGCGCTCAGACCGCGGATGCGGTCGCTGAAGCACTCGCGTCGGTCGGGCTCTCGGGCAAGGAAGACCAGTCCCCGCACCTGTTGTCCGGAGGTGAGAAGCAGATGCTCGCCCTCGCGTCCGTGACAGCACTCGAACCCGCCGTCATCGTCGCCGACGAGCCCACCGGCCTGCTCGACCTCGTCAACCGTAACCGGCTGCGTCGCCGCTTCGACGCGCTGACCCAGCAGCTCATCGTCGTCACCCACGACCTGGAACTCGCAGCGGACGCCGACCGTACCCTGTGCATCGACGACGGCCGGATCATCGACGACGGCTCCCCCGCCGAGGTCATCAGCGGTTACATCGACCGGATGGAACGGCGGGCACTGCTGTGATCAGTCCCTCCCGCGTCCCCCTGGGGCTCTACGTCCCGGGCACCAGCATCGTCCACCGTGCAGGGCCGGGTATCAAGATGCTTGTCCTGGCGGTTTTCCTCGTCACCACGGCGATCGTCGTGAAATCCTGGCCGGCGGCGGTCGGCTGCCTCGTCGCGGTCGTCCTCGTGACCACTGTGATGGCGCGGGTACCGCTGCGGGCACTGCTGCGACAGCTGACCCTGGTCCTGCCGATCCTGCTGGCGGTGGGTCTGCTGCTGTGGTGGCGCACGACCGGTGAGAAGGCACTGACCACCGTGCTCGTGCTCCTGGCGTCCATCTCCGCGGCACTGCTCGTCACGTTGACGACACGCGTGGCGGCGATGATGGACTCCTTCGGGAAGGGACTGCGTCCCTTCGCCCGGTTCGGGCTGCCGGTCGACCAGATCAGCCTGGCGCTGACCCTCACCCTCCGGTTGATCCCCCTGCAGGTCCAGATGGTCGGAGAGGTCCTGGACGCGAGAAAGGCCCGCGGATCGCGGTCCGCGGGCCTCTCCCCGGTCGCTTTCGGCGTCCCCGTCATCGTGCGGACGATCCTGCGGGCCCGGGGCGTCGCTGACGCCCTGCGGGCCCGTGGTGCCGCGGACTGACGGCTACTCGCCGCGCAGCTGCCGCATCTTCTCGGCGACGGCGTCCGCGCTGACGTTCTGCGCGGTGGGCTGCTCCGCGTCAGTCTGGGACTGACCGATGGCCTGCTGGTCATTGCCCTCCACGGCGGCCGGCTGGTTCATCTCGGCGCGCAGCTGCTCGAGGCGGGAATGGCCGGCCATCTGGACGCCGGCCTGCTGGACCTCGGCCATGCGACCCTGGACGGAGTTCTGGGCGAGCTCGGCCTGGCCGAGGGCGTTGGAGTAGCGGCGCTCGATCTTGTCCCGCACCTGGTCGAGGTTCGGGGTGCTGCCACCGGCGACCTGGTCCATGGTCTGGAGAGACTCGGCGACCTTCTCCTGCATCTTCGCCTGCTCCAGCTGGCTGAGCAGCTTGGTGCGCTCGGCGGCCTTCTGCTGCAGCTGCATGGAATTGCGCTCGACGGCCTTCTTGGCCTGGTCCGCCTGCTGCAGAGCCTGGTCGTGGAGGGTCTTGAGGTCCTCGACAGACTGCTCGGCGGTGACCAGCTGGGCAGCGAATGCCTCGGCGGCGTTCTCGTACTCGGTCGCCTTCTGGTTGTCCCCACCGGCCCGTGCCTGGTCAGCCAGGGTCAGAGCCTGCCTGGTATTGGCCTGCAGCTTCTCGACCTCCGCGAGCTGACGGTTCAGCTTCATCTCGATCTGGCGCTGGTTGCCGATCACCGCAGCGGCCTGCTTGGAAAGCTCCCGGTGCTGGTTCTGGGCCTCCTGGATGGCCTGCTCGATCTGCACCTTCGGGTCGGCGTTCTCCTCGATCTTCGAGTCGAACAGGGCCATGAGGTACTTCCACCCCTTGGTGAACGGGTTAGCCATGGGTTGCAACGTCTCCTTTGACGGGGATTTCACCAGCGATAACGCGCCGAGTATATCAGTGCGACTGACCGGCCTGTGCGGACTGGGCGTGGTCCATCCCGGCGGCCAGCTCTGCGGCGGCGACATCGAAGGCCATCATCTCCGCAGCCTCCAGGATCAACCGGGACACATTCACGCCGAGTGCGTGGCAGATGCTCGCGAGCAGTTCCGAGGACACTTCCTTGCGTCCACGCTCCAGCTCGGAGAGATACCCCGGGCTGACGTTCGCGGCGACCGCGAGATCACGCAACGTCCGTCGGGCGTCCTCACGGAACGCCCGGAGCGTGGTCCCCAGCGCCTCACGCAGCAGCGGTTCAGCGACGGTCGGGACGACCGGGGTGGTCGTGACTTCATGGACATCGTTGACGGTGGCACCGGCCCGCAGATCCGGGTGCCTGGGCTCGAGAAGTGTCGTGTGGTTTGCCATCACTATCTCCAACGGACGGTGGAGCGGTTATGTTCCCGCGAGTTTACCCGGCATGCCGGCCACCGCACCATGAAGGGCTCACAGCGGATCCGCTGCACGGTCCGCCACCGCCGCACACACCAGTTCCAGGGCGCGGCGCACGGTGTGACGACGGATCGCGTCCCGGATCCCGGAACCCGCGTCGACCAGGGCATGCCAGCCGTCATCCAGGGCGGTGACCCGCGGTTCCCCACCGTCGAGGTCCCGGCACCAGACACCGAGCCACACCTCGCCGACAGGATGACCGTCCTGGCTGTCGGGTCCGGCCACCCCCGTCACCCCGACGCCCAGATCGGCGTCACAGTGCTGCGCGGCTCCCCGTGCGAGTTGTCCGGCGACCGTAGGGTCCACCGGGCCCTGTCGGTCCAGCAGGGCGTCGTCCACCCCCGCCAGCGAGTGTTTGAGGTCGGTGGCGTAGACCACCAGGCCCCCGCGCAGCACATTCGATGCTCCGGGAACGTCAGCGACGGTCCCAGCGAGAAGACCTGCGGTCAGTGATTCGGCGGTGGCGAGGGTGAGCCCAGCCGCCCGGCACAACGTCACCACCCGCGTAGCGGCACCGGCCGTCTCCTCCCCCGCCCCGGACGCCGGCACCGTCATCGTCGGTCAGTTCTCCGGACGGTTCCGGGAGTCCAGCAGGTACTGGACACCGGTGATCACGGTGACCGCCACAGCCAGGAGGATCAGCGGGACGGTGATCCAGTCGGTCCAGTCCGACAGCGGGGCGATGACCATCGCGACGGCGAAGGTCTGGAGGACGGTCTTGAGCTTGCCGCCCTTGGATGCCGGAACGACCTTGCCACGGCGTGCCAGTGCCATGCGCCAGAACGTGATGCCCAGCTCACGGATGACGATGACGATCGTCACCCACCACCACAGGTCACCGAGGATGTTGAGGGAGATCATGGCCGAGATCATCAGCGCCTTGTCGGCGATCGGATCAGCAAGCTTGCCGTAGTCGGTGATCACCTCGTAGCGGCGGGCCAGGAACCCGTCGAGCTGGTCGGTGCCCATGAGCACGCAGAACGCGACCAGGGCCCACCACCGCAGTGGTGTGTCCAGCTCGCGGGAGCCGTCGAGCGGACCGGCTGCGATGAGCAGCCACACGAACACCGGGATAAGGAGGATCCTGACCGTGGTCAGGACGTTCGGCACGTTGTACCTGTGCACGGCCTTCCCCACGGTCGACCGCTTCTCTCTCCGGGAGGGTCGCCCGCCATGCTGCGTCTGTCGCTCTGTCTCCTGCACGCCCCTCACACTACCCGTCCGCCCGTGAGGTGGGCGTGGCGAGGGCACCCGTGCAGGTCGTCAGTCCTCGTGTGCGGGCTTCGCCGCCCCGGCATCCTCGAGGACGTGCCGTTCCGGACGTTCCACCACGGCGTTGCGGGACTTGATGAGACTGGCCACGACGGTGATCACCAGCACGCTGACGATCACAAGGAGAGAGGCGCTGGTGGAGATATCCGGCGCCCCGTGGATGCCTTCGCCGCCGTTGATGAACGGAAGGTTGTTCTCGTGGAGGGCATGGAGGACCATCTTCACACCGATGAAGGCCAGGATGACGCCCAGACCGTAGGGGAGGTAGACCAGTCGCTCCAGCAGACCCCCGAGCAGGAAGTACATCTGGCGCAGGCCGAGCAGCGACAGGGCGTTGGTCGTGAAGACGATGTACGGCTCCTGGGTGATGCCGTAGATCGCGGGAATCGAGTCCAGGGCGAACATCACGTCGGTGAGCCCGATGGCCACCAGGCAGACAGCCAACGGGGTCAGCATGATTCTTCCGGCCCGACGCAGCGTCAGCTTGTCGGACTCATAGCCCTCGGAGACCGGGATGACCTTCCGGATGAACTTGATGATCTTCATGTCGTTCGGGTCGGTCTCCGGGACGTCCCTGACCTCGTCCAGCACGGTCTTCGCCGCGATGATCAGCAGGAAGAGTCCGAAGAGGTAGAACACATCCGACCAGGCCTCGATGATCGCGGCGCCCATGGCGATGAACAGACCACGGAACACCAGGGACAGTGCGATACCGATGAGCAGCACCTTCTGCTGGTACTTGGGCGGCACCTTGAACGAGCCCATGATCAGGGCGAAGACGAAGAGATTGTCGACACTCAGCGCCTTCTCCGTGACATAGCCGGAGAAGAACTCCATGCCGTGCGCGTGCGGGTCAC
The DNA here is from genome assembly GCF_056280545.1 of Corynebacterium sp. UD i78. Taxonomy (NCBI): domain Bacteria; kingdom Bacillati; phylum Actinomycetota; class Actinomycetes; order Mycobacteriales; family Corynebacteriaceae; genus Corynebacterium; species Corynebacterium sp. UD i78. The sequence continues at coordinate 1,204,897 of NZ_JBWCED010000001.1, forward strand.
CCGGCTCACCCCAGGTCACCCAGAGGAAGACGCCGAAGGCGACGGACAGAAGGACGTAGAACAGGGTCCAGAATCCGGATTCCTTCATCGACGGGGCATGCGGTGTGCGGACATGCGAGTAGAAATCGAAGATGAAGAACCCGGCGATCACCGCGATAGTGATGATCCAGGTGAGAGCGTTGACTTCCATGACGGAATATCCTCCGGTCGCGACAGTTCGTTGACCGGAGGTCTCCCCCACCACGGTGCACCCTCACGCGGGGCGGTCCGTGGCCGACACGACCGGGTGGACGCCACACCCACTACGGAGCAGACGGACGGTGACCACCGTGTTGACGATCTGTGTCGCGGGCGGGGTACTCCCCTCCATGACAAGAAGCGAGTCTAGCAGAGCCACCCCCGGAACCCACCGGGGGTGAAGCCTCTCAGAACACCCCGCCGGTGCCCGAGGCATCCGCCCGGACCACACGGACCGCGGGGTCATCCGACCCGGCGTCGGGGGCGGAACCGGAGTCAGTCTCCACCGCAGCGGTACCGTCCGCGGCGTCCTGCCCGTCGAACAGTTCCTTCGGCGCGTCGGCCGGGTCAGCACCCTTGATCATCCAGATGACAGTATCCAGCTCCTCCGGTTTCACCAGGACCTCGCGGGCCTTCGATCCCTCGGACGGGCCGACGACACCACGGGTCTCCATGAGGTCCATGAGACGACCCGCCTTGGCGAAACCGATGCGCAGCTTGCGCTGCAGCATCGACGTCGAGCCGAACTGACTGCTGACCACGAGCTCCACAGCCTGGATCAGATCCTCGAGATCGTCACCGATGTCGGCGTCGATCTCCTTCTTCGCCTCGACGGACTTGTCTTCGGTGACACCGTCGGTGTACTCCGGATCAGCCTGCTCCTTCGCCGCGTCCACCACGGCCTGAACCTCCTCGTCGGTGACGAAGGCACCCTGCAGGCGCTTCGGCTTGTTCGCCCCCTGCGGGATGAACAGGCCGTCGCCCATACCGATGAGTTTCTCGGCGCCGCCCTGGTCCAGGATGACGCGGGAGTCGGTGAGCGAGGACGTCGCGAAGGCGAGGCGCGAGGGCACGTTCGTCTTGATCAGACCGGTGACCACGTCCACGGAGGGGCGCTGCGTCGCGAGCACCAGGTGAATACCGGCGGCGCGGGCCTTCTGGGTGATACGGACGATCGAGTCCTCGATCTCCTTCGGGGCGGTCATCATCAGGTCGGCAAGCTCGTCGACGACACAGACGATGTAGGGGTAGGGACGGTACTCGCGCTCGGAGCCGGCCGGGGTCTCGAGCTCACCGGAGATGATCTTGCGGTTGAAGTCCTTGATGTGGCGCACTCGCGCGGACTTCATGTCCAGGTACCGCTGCTCCATCTCCTCGACCAGCCAGGTCAGCGCGGACGCGGCCTTCTTCGGCTGGGTGATGATCGGGGTGATCAGGTGCGGGATGCCCTCATAGGGGGTCAGCTCCACCATCTTCGGGTCGACGAGGATGAGGCGGACCTCCTCCGGAGTGGCCCGGGTGAGGATCGAGACCAGCAGCGAGTTCACGAAAGCCGACTTGCCGGAACCGGTGGAACCGGCCACGAGCAGGTGCGGCATCTTCTGGATCGAGTGGGCGACCATGTCACCTTCGATGTCCTTGCCCAGACCGATGACCATCGGGTCGGGGTCCTGGGCGACAGACGGGGCGTTGAGCACGTCGCCGAGCCGGACCATCTCGCGGTCGGTGTTCGGAACCTCGATACCGACCGCCGACTTCCCCGGGATCGGGGTGAGCAGGCGGACATTGTCGGTCGCGGCAGCGTAGGCGATGTTGGACTGCAGGTTGGTGATCTTGGAGACCTTCACGCCCGGGCCGAGCTCCACCTCGTAGCGGGTGACTGTCGGGCCACGGGAGAATCCGGTGACCTGTGCGTCCACCTTGAACTCCGTGAAGACCTCGGTGATCGCGGCGATCATCCGGTCGTTGGCGGCGCTGTGGGTCTTCGGCGCGTCGCCGGGGACGAGCAGTTCCGTCGACGAAGGCAGGATGTAGTCGTCCTCGGACGCGGAACGCGCCGGCGCCCCGGACGCCGCTGCAGGATCCGCAGCCGCCGGACGTCGGGTGGCGACCTCTGCGGCGTCGACCCCCGAACGGGCGGCGATACGCCGACGGGCCTCCTCCATGGCGGCAGAGGGACGCGACGCCGGGGCGGGTTCAGCGACCGGAGCCGGGACAGGCGCGGCCTGCGCGACCTCGACCTCGTCGGTGCCGTAGTCGTCGTAGCCGACGTCGTGGTTGTCGTCGACCGGCGCCGAGGCCTGCGGGACCGGGGCGTCGTACTCGGGATCACTCAGCGGGGCGTCCCCGAGGTACTCGGTCTCCGCCGACGCGAGGGTCTCGTCGACCGGGTAGTTGTCCATGGGGCTGCCGGCCGAAGGAACCTCCGGCGCGGCGGGCGTGACAGGCGATGCCGGGGCAGGACGCTCCGGGTGCGCGAAGTTCCGGGCGGCGGGCCGCGGCCGACGCACCGGGGTGCGGTCGACCGGGCGGGCATCGCTCCGGTACCCGTCGTGGTCGGGCATCGGCCCCTCGTCGAACGGGTCATCCTCGGCGTCGTAGTCGTCATAGGCGTAGTCCTCACGGCGTGCGGACCGCGCACCGCGTGAGACACCCAGCCAGGAGGTCACCGAGCGGTAGAGCTGCGCGACCGTCATTCCGGTGAGCTGCAGTGCACCGTAGACGATGATCAGCAGCAGCAGCGGAACGGCCAGGAACGCGCTGAAGCCGACGGCCATCGGGCTGCCGACGACGTTGCCGACCATGCCACCGGCCGTGGCACGACCCTCCACGTCGTCCGGCTGCCCGGCGAGAATGTGGAAGACCGCGAGGACGCCGACGACGATGAGCGCCAGTCCGATCCCCAGACGCACCCGGGAACGCTGTGTCACCTCGACGCCGACCATGAACACCCAGCCGGCGCCGAGGAGCAGCACCGGGACAGCGTAAGCACCGGCACCGATGAGCCAGGTCAGGGCAAAGGCCACGCCGGAGCCGACTGCGCCGCCGATCCCGAACCACAGGGCCGCAGCGAGGATCACGGCCAGCGCAAGGCTGACGAAGGCGGGGCCATCGTAATTACGGCCGATCAGCACCTTTTCCGGACCTTCAGCGGCTTCTGCCGCCGCTGCAGCATCTGCAGCGTCGTCTGGCGCGCTCAGACCACGTGCCGCAGCACGGTCCATCACCGTGGTGGGGACGGCATCCTGCGGGCCGGCCTGACTGTCCTCGGCCGCACGACGACGGGAGCTCGACTTCCGGCCGGCCGGGCGGGCGTCCTCCGCATCGCGCGACGATGAGCGGTCGTCCGGGTGGGCGGAACCTCCGGAGCGTCGAGAGGACTTCTTCCGTGCAGGGGTCCCCCTGGCGGGGGCGTCGTCGACGACGTCCATCACCAGGTCGTCATCGGGATCCCCCTGGAGGGATACCTTGCGGGCCAGACCGCCGAGGCCGCGCGCGGCGCCACCGAACATCGAGCCGAGTGAGGACCCGACCACGCCGAAGGCGCCGGAGGTGCGCTCGAAGTCGCTCGTGTCGTAGCTCGGAGTGCGCCGCGTCGGACGCGAAGACGGGGAGGTACGGCCGGTACGGCCGGTACGGCCGGTACGGCCAGACCGGCCGGACCCACCGGGGCGTCCGGAGGACCCGGAGGACCCGGAGTTGGCGGAACTCCGGGAGGTCCTGGTGGACCGCGACGTCGAGGTACTGCTGCGGCTGGTCGTAGGCATGCCAGCCAGTCTAACCCGATAACAACTTCTTCAACAGTTGCAACACGCGTCACATCCGTAACTGTCCGTCAGAGGTCCCGTCGGGCGACCTTCTCCACCGGCCCAGCGAACGTCAGGTCGCAGGCCTTGTCCCGACCGAAAACCCAGAGCGTGAGCTCCGGAGCAGCACCTGTCACCGTGACATCGGGCGTCCCTCGACCCACCGTCACCGTGTCCCCGTCGCCGCCGGCACCGTCGGTCCGTACCAGGCGCACGGTCGGGCCCGAGGGGATGATGAGCCCGCGCGAAGCGAAGCCCATGGCCCGCCACAGGGCGTCGCGCGTCTCCTTCGGCAGCGCACGAGGAAACCACTCCCCTCCCCCACGGCGGACATCCTCATGATGGACGAAATTCTCGGTGAGGTTGGCGAACCGGTCCACCAGACGCATCGGATTCCACCTCGGCGGTCCGTGCCGGTAGGACGCCACCAGGTCCTCGTACGGGCGGGCCGACACGTCCCCGGTCACCTTCTCCAGGTGTGTGCGCGCCGGACCGAGGAACATACCGGCGGCGGCGTCCGGCCGGTACTCGCGCACCACGAGGTGTACGGCGAGGTCCCTGGTGGTCCACCCCTCGCAGAGGGTCGGGGCGTCCGGTCCCACAGACAGGAGAAGGTCCGCCAGGGCAGTGCGTTCATCACGGGAGACTGTCATGTCTCCGGATGCTACGCGCTGTCCCGGCGGACCGCTGTGGCTGCTGTGATGTCAGCCAGGTGTTCCCCTACAGGGAGGGGGCGTGATCCTCGGGATCGAGTTCCTCGACGACCTCGCTGGTCATCGGGACGATCGTCGGGATGATCATCGGCTCGCGCTTCCACTTGTCCTTGACGAACTTGGCGACCTTGCGGCGCAGGGTCTGCGCCATCCGGTACGGGTCATTCTCACCCTGGCCGGCGAGATCCAGCATCGCGTTTTCGACGACCTCAGCGACCTGCTTCATCATCTCCTTCGAGCCCTCGGAGAAGCCCTTGGCCACGACCTGCGGGTCCTCCAGCGGACGACCGCTGCGGTTGTCGATGACCACCGTGACCGAGATCAGACCACCCTCGGACATCTGGGTGCGGTCCTCGATCTCCTCGGCTCCGACGTCACCCATGGTGACACCGTCGACGTAGAGGTTGCCGACCGGAACCTGGCCGACGACCTTGGCGTGGCCGTTGACGAGGTCGACGACGACACCGTTCTGCGCCAGGACCGTGTTGTCCGGGTTCACACCGGTGGAGATCGCCAGCTCGCGGTTGGCGCGCAGGTGGCGCCACTCGCCGTGGACCGGCATGGCGTTCTTCGGACGGGCGGCGTTGTAGAGGAACAGCAGCTCCCCGGAGTAGCCGTGGCCCGAGGTGTGGACCATCGCGTCCTTGCCGGTGATGACGGTCGCACCGATCTGGGACAGCATGTTGATCACACCGAAGACCGCCTCCTCGTTGCCGGGGACCAGCGACGAGGACAGGATGATGAGGTCACCCGGGCGGATAGTGATCTGGCGGTGCTCGCGGCGGGCCATACGGGACAGGGCCGCCATCGGCTCACCCTGGGTACCGGTGGTGATCAGCACGACCTTGTGCGGCGCGAGGCGGGAGGCCTCATCCATCGAGACGATGGTGCCGCGCGGGGCGGTGAGCAGGCCGAGACGCTCGGCGATCTCCATGTTGCGGATCATCGAGCGGCCGTTGAAGGCGACCTTGCGACCAGCCTTGACGGCGGCGTCGACGGCCATCTGCACACGCGAGACGTTCGAGGCGAAGGACGCCACGAGGACGCGCTGCTTCGCGTTCGCGATCAGACGCTCCAGGGTCGGCGCGATGCCGGCCTCGGACGGGGACACACCCGGGGTGGTCGCGTTGGTGGAGTCACAGAGCATGAGGTCCACGCCCTCGTCACCGAAGCGGGACAGGGCCGGCAGGTCGGTCGGGCGACCGTCGGCCGGGGTCTGGTCCATTTTCACGTCACCGGTGTGGATCAGCAGGCCGGCCGGGGTCTTCAGCGCGATACCGAGGCACTCCGGGATCGAGTGGCCCACATTGAAGAAGCGGACGTCGAAGGGACCGCGCTTCTCATGGGAGGTGTCGTCGACCTGGATCAGCTTCGGACGCTGGCGGTGCTCCTGGCACTTCGCGGCAATGAGCGCACAGGTGAAACGGGAGGCGATGATCGGGATGTCCGAGCGCTGCTTGAGCAGCCACGGGATCGCACCGATGTGGTCCTCGTGACCGTGGGTGACGACCAGTGCCTCGACCTTGTCCCACTTGCCCTCCAGGTAGGAGAAGTCCGGCAGGATCAGGTCGACGCCCGGCTCACCGGAGGACGGGAAGAGCACACCGCAGTCGATGATGAGCAGCCGGTCGTGGTACTCGAAGACCGTCATGTTGCGGCCGATCTCGGAGATACCGCCGAGCGCGACGAGACGCAGGCCGTCCTTCGGGGCCTTCGGCGGCTTCGGCAGGCGCTGGGTCAGGTCCGCGCCCTGCATGGTCTGCACGGCGTTGCGGCGACGGTCGCCGCCGCGGTTTCCACCGTTGTTGCTGCGGTTGTTCTGACCGCCGCGGTTGCGGTTGCCGCCCTTGTTGTCGTTGTTGTCGTTGCGGCTGTTGTCATTGCGCTCGGAACGGTTGCCGCGCGAACGACGGGAACGGTTGCGGTTGCCGCCCTGGGAGTTCCGGCCCTCGTTGCCGGACTCCTTGGCCGGCGCGGACGCCCCCTCAGACTGGGCGGCGTCGGCGACTCCACCGTCGTTGAAGGCGGGGGTGCCTGCCGCCGGGGCGGCGGTCTCCGCGCTCGGCGGAGCTGCCTTGCGGGTCACCTTGCGGGCCCGGGAGCGGTTGTCAGTCATTCGTGTCCTTACACGCCTGCGGAACGCAGGTCTTCTTCAAGCCGGGAGTATTCCTCCGGCGTCGGTTCGATGATCGGCAGGCGCGGTGCGCCCACCTCGATCCCCTGGAGCTTCAGTGCCGCCTTCGCGAAGGTCGCACCACCGAGCCGGCCCTGCGCCGCCATGAGCGGGCGCAGCCGGTTGGAGATGGCGCGGGCGCCGAGGATGTCCCCGGCGTCGACAGCGTCACGGAGGGCACGGAGCTGGGCGGGAGCGGCGTGGCCGATCACGGAGATCAGGCCGGTGGCGCCGACTGCCAGCCACGGGACGTTGAGAGGGTCATCCCCGGAGTACCACGCGAGACCGGTCTCCTCCATCAGCTCCATACCGGCTGCCAGGTCGCCTTTGGCGTCCTTGACGGCCCGGATGTTCGGGTGGGCCGAGAGCCGACGCAACGTGTCCGTCGCGATCGGGACGACCGACCGGGAAGGGATGTCGTAGAGGCAGATGGGGGTGTCGACCGCGTCAGCCACAGTGGTGAAGTGCCGGTAGAGGCCTTCCTGGCTGGGGCGGGAGTAGTACGGGGTGACCACGAGCAGACCGTCCGCACCGGCCGCTTCGGCGGCCTTCGACTGCGCCACGGACTCCGCGGTGCTGTAGGTGCCGGATCCGGCGACGAGTTTGACGCCGGTACCCAGTTCGGAACGGATGGCCTTGAGCAGGTTGAGCTTCTCATCAGGGGTGATGGTCGGGGATTCCCCGGTCGTACCGCCGATGATCAGAGCGTCGAGTCCCTTGTCGACCAGGTGCCCTGCGAGGGCGACTCCGGCGTCGGTGTCAAGGTCACCGTCCTTCGTGAAGGGGGTGACCATCGCCACCGAGACCGTGCCGAAGAACTCAGCGCCCGACGTCGCTGCAATACCTGTGCTCATGACCCCACAGGTTACCGTCCCCGAGGGCGTTCGTGTGTACCGGGGTACGGTGGGTCGCCGGTCGGCGACCCCCGGTGGTCTCACATGTCGGCCACGTACGGGCTCGTGGCGGTCTCTGAACCGTCGCGCAGCCTGGTCACGGTGAAGTCGGAGAAGACCTCCGGACTCAGTTCCTGCAGCAGCCGCAGGCAGGCGACCGCGACACGCCGGATCTCCGGATCGGCGTGCTCGGCGGCGCGCATGGCGATGAAGTGGCGCCAGGACCGCAGATTGCCGGTGACCACGAAGCGGGTCTCGGTGGCGTTGGGCAGGACCGAGCGCGCCGCCTGGCGGGCCTGCTTGGCCCGCAGCACCGTGTTCGACTCGCCGGCGAACCTCTCCTCCAGCCCGCCGAGCAGTTCCTCATAGGCCTCGCGGGCCATGTCGGTCGACCGCAGGAACAGCTTCTCCAGGTCCTCGTCCCCGGCGACACTGTCGGGGATGACGACCTGCGAGTTCCCGGAGGGGACGTAGCGCTGGGAGAGCTGGCTGAACGAGAAGTGCCGGTGCCGCATGATCTCCTGGGCGCACGACCGTGACACACCGCGCAGGTACATCGACGACGACGCGTGCTCCAGCAGACTGAGGTGTCCGACATCCATGATGTGCCGGACGTAGGCGTCCGTCGCCGCGGTGTGCGGATTCGGGCGGTCCCAGGTCTCGTAACAGGCGCGCCCCGCGAACTCGATGAGGGACGCGGCGTCCCCGGCCTCGCCGTCAGGCACCCAGTCCACGTCCTCCGGCGGGGTGAACGTGGTGTGGGCGATCAGCCGGACCGAGAACTCCGCCGGGGTGGAACTCGTGGGTGTCACAGTCGCCGTACTCCCCTACTCAGCGGCCGGGACGCTGAGGCCGTCGAGGCCGTCGAGGCCGTCGAGGCCGAGGAACTTCTCCAGACCGACGGTGAGACCAGGGGTGGCGGGGACCTTGTCGACGCCGAGCAGCACGCCCGGGACGAAGGACTCGCGGTCGTAGGAGTCCTGACGGATGGTCAGGGTCTGCCCGGCCGCACCGAGGATGACCTCTTCGTGGGCGACCATGCCGGTCATGCGCACGGCGTGCACCGGGACGCCGTCGACATCGGCGCCACGGGCGCCCTCGAGGGTCTGGTCGGTGGCGTCCGGCTGAGCACCCAGACCGGCTGCGGCACGGGCCCGGGCGATGCCCTCGGCGGTGTGCACGGCGGTACCTGAGGGCGCGTCCTTCTTGTTCGGGTGGTGGAACTCGACGACCTCGGCGGAGTCGAAGTACGGCGCCGCGATCTCGGCGAGCTTCATGGTGAGCACGGCGGAGATGGCGAAGTTCGGGGCGACGAGGACGCCGACGGACGGGTTGGCACTGAGCCAGCCGTGCAGGGTCTCGTAGCGCTCAGCGGTCCAGCCGGTGGTGCCCACCACGGCGTGGATGCCGTTGTTGACGCAGAACTCCAGGTTGCCCATCACCGCGTCGGGGACAGTGAAGTCGACGATGACCTCAGTGCCGGAGTCGACCAGGGCCTGCAGATCGTCCTCGTGGTCCAGTGCCGCGGAGAGCTCCAGGCCCTCCGTCTTCTCGACCGCGGCGACCACCGCGGTGCCGACCCTGCCGTGTGCTCCGAGAACGCCGACCTTCGTCATTGTCATCTGCTCCTTCGTGTTGGTGATGGGGATGGGGTTGATTAATCCTCGACGAGGATGAGGGAGATCTTGCCGCGGTTGTCGATGTCGGCGATCTCGACCTCGAGGGAGTCTCCGACGGAGACCTCGTCCTCGACCTTCTCCACCCGGCGGTCGCCGCCGAGGTTGGAGATGTGCAGCAGACCATCGCGGCCCGGCAGCAGCGAGATGAAGGCACCGAAGGCCGTGGTCTTCACGACGGTGCCGAGGAAACGGTCACCGACCTTCGGCAGCTGCGGGTTGGCGATGGAGTTCACCTTGTCGAGGGCAGCCTCGGCGGCCTTGCCGTCGGCGGCGGAGACGAAGACGGTGCCGTCGTCCTCGATGGAGATGTTGGCACCGGTCTCCTCGGTAATCTGGTTGATCGTCTTGCCCTTCGGGCCGATGAGCTCACCGATCTTGTTCTGCGGGATCTTCACGGTGGTGATGCGCGGCGCGAAGTCGCTCATCTCCTCCGGGCCTTCGATGGCCTCGGCCATGGTGGACAGGATCTCCAGGCGCGCGCCACGGGCCTGGGACAGAGCCTCGGCGAGGACCTTGGCGGGGATGCCGTCGACCTTGGTGTCCAGCTGCAGGGCGGTGATGAAGTCGGCGGTACCGGCGACCTTGAAGTCCATGTCGCCGAAGGCGTCCTCCGCACCGAGGATGTCGGTGAGGGTGACGTAGGTGTCCTTGCCGTCGACCTCACCGGTGACCAGACCCATGGCGATACCCGCGACCGGGGCCTTCAGCGGCACGCCGGCGTTGTACATCGACAGGGTGGACGCACAGACCGAGCCCATGGAGGTCGAACCGTTGGAGCCGAGGGCCTCGGAGACCTGCCGGATCGTGTACGGGAAGACCTCGCGGGACGGGACGACCGGGATCAGGGCGCGCTCGGCGAGGGCACCGTGGCCGATCTCGCGACGCTTCGGGGAACCGACGCGGCCGGTCTCACCGGTGGAGTACGGCGGGAAGTTGTAGTGGTGGATGTAACGCTTGGAGGCCACCGGGCCGAGGCTGTCGATCTGCTGCTCCATCTTGAGCATGTCGAGGGTGGTGACGCCCAGGATCTGGGTCTCGCCACGCTCGAACAGGGCGGAGCCGTGGGCGCGGGGCACCAGGTCGATCATGACGCCGAGGTCACGGATCGCGGTGGTGTCGCGGCCGTCGATGCGGAAGCCGTCGGTGAGGATGCGCTCGCGGACGATCTGGCGGGAGACCTCGTTGTGGGCGTTGCGGATCTCGGACTCGCGACCGTCGAACTGCTCGCCGAGCGCCTCGACGGCGGCGTCCATGTTCGCGGACAGCGACTCATCGCGCTCCTGCTTGTCGGCGATCGCCATGATGCCGCGCAGGGCCTCGGCGGACTCGGACTCGACGGAGGCGTAGACGTCCTCGCCGAAGGCCGGGAAGAGCTCGAATTCGCGCTGCGACGCCTCGACGGCGTCCACGAGGGCGGCCTGGGCACCGCACAGCTCGGCGATGAACGGACGGGCGGCCTCGATGCCCTCGGCGACGATCTTCTCGGTCGGGGCAGGGGCACCCTCGGCGATGCGCTCGACGACGTTCTCGGTGGCACCGGCCTCGACCATCATGACGACGACATTGTCGCCCGGGGTGGCCTTGCGGCGACCGCGCGGCTTCTTGACCTCGGAGACGCGGCCGGCGACGACCAGCTCGAAGACGGCCTGCTCGTGCTGCTCGCGGGTCGGGAAGGCGACCCACTGACCCTCGGGGTGGGCCTCGTCGACGACGAGGGCCATGCGGACGCCACCGACCGGACCGGAGACCGGCAGGCCGGAGAGCTGGGTGGAGGCGGACGCGGCGTTGATGGCCACGACGTCGTACATGTCCTCGGGGTCCATGGACAGGACGGTCACGACTACCTGGACCTCGTTGCGCAGGCCCTTGGCGAAGGTCGGGCGCAGCGGGCGGTCGATGAGACGACAGGCGAGGATGGCCTCGGTGCCGGGACGGCCCTCACGGCGGAAGAAGCTGCCGGGGATGCGGCCGGCGGCGTACATGCGCTCCTCGACGTCCACGGTGAGCGGGAAGAAGTCGAGGTTCTCGCGCGGGTGCCTGGAGGCGGTGGTTGTCGACAGCAGCATCGTGTCATCGTCGAGGTAGGCGGTGACGGAACCGTCGGCCTGGCGGGCGAGCAGCCCGGTCTCGAAGGTGAGGGTTCGGGTGCCGAAGTCGCCGTTGTCGATGGTGGCGTTGGATTCCCAGACTCCGGAATCCGGGTCGATCAGTTCGGCGGTGTGGGTGGGCGCCGGGGTGTTCTTCTTGGTGTTCTTCGTCGTCATGACGGTGCTGCAGTCCCTTTCGGGTCATCTCTCCGTTGCCCCGCGGTCGCGGGCGCCGATCATCGGTGTCGGCGTCGGAAAATTCTCGGACAATTACCGCTAAAAGCGTACACTACGTCGGCCGTAACGTCGGGGACGTCGGCCGCCCCCGAGGTCCCCTCCTGCGGGCTACTGTCCACTCCAGGGGAACTTTCACAGGGGGCATAATGGACAGCATCCGGCTTCACGCCGACCTCATGGCCTCAATGACCCGGCGCCGGATCGCTGACGCAGTCGCCGTCGGCAAGCTCTTCAGGATCGCCCGGGGTCTCTACACCACCTAAGTGCCCGATGACCTTCTCAAGCTGCAGACCCTCGCCGTCCGCTATCCGGATGTCGTCTTCACCGGCAGGACCGCCGCATTCCTCCTAGGGGAAGGACGCTGGACTGACCGGCGACCGGGGACCTCCCCCGGAACAGGTCCGCGCACGGTGGCACCCTGCTCACCGTGCGCCGCAGAGACGTAGAGCGGACGCACCCCGTCCACGGCGTCCTGACAACCACACCCGTGCAGACGGCGGTCGACGTTGACGCCCGCTGGCTGCTTGAGCGGCGCTACAGAGGGCTCACCGGTACCGAACGGCTGGACGCCGACCTCGATGCACTCTCCCCGAGAGACCGGAAAGCCGCGGAACCGCTCATCGCCGATGCAGTCATCGGCGCCGCAAGCGGACCCGAGAATATCGCGCTGTGGCATATCAGGACAGCCCTGAAGGCGGAGATTGACGCCGGTGACATCACGGTGACCACGAACGTTCCTGTCCGCGGCTACCGGTTCGACGTGGTCATCGAGGAGGCCCGCGGCCTCATCGAGATCGGCAGCTACACGCACCACGGTGAGGGACAGGCGCAGGGATCGTCGTTCGAACGCGACCGACGGAAAGAGAACCAGGCGACGAGATGGGGCTACCTGCTGCTCCGGTACACCGATGTGATGGTGACGCACGAATACGAGTACATGGAGGACGAGGTGGTGGACACGGTGCACTTCGCGCTGAAGAGGCTCCGGCGGCTGAGACGCGATGAGGAGGCGATCTCCTGGGACACCCCGCCGTGGGAGAGGACATGAGATGCAGAGGTTCACGGGCCGAGGTGTACACCCCGGACACAGAAAAACCCCGCTCCGGGGAGCGGGGTTGATCCTCGAGGAGACTAGCGGCGCAGGCCGAGGCGCTCGATGAGCGAACGGTAACGCTCGACGTTGTTCTCCTGCAGGTACTTCAGCAGGCCCTTACGGCGACCGACGAGAAGCAGCAGGCCACGACGGGAGTGGTGGTCGTGCTTGTGGAACTTGAGGTGCTCGGTCAGCTGACGGATACGGACGGTCAGCAGGGCGACCTGAGCCTCGGGGGAACCGGTGTCGGTCTCGTGGAGGCCGAACTCCTTGAGAGTTTCGGCCTTCTGGTCCTTGGTGAGAGCCATGGTGAATCTCCTGTTAGTTGTTTCAGTCCGCGCAAAGTGAAGGTAAACCGTCAGTGACTACCGCGAACCACAGTCACGCAACCGGATGAGACTATCATCAGCGGTCCCGTGGGACCAAACGCCTCGTCTCGGAGACATCGTGGTTGATCGCGGCGATGAGCGTGTCGAGGTCGCCGTAGGCCTCCATGCCGCGGATCCGGTCGATGAAGCTCACCGTGACCTTGCGTCCGTAGAGGTCGGCCTCATGGTCGAGGACGAACGCCTCCACACTGCGGGTCTCGTCACCGAAGGTGGGGTTGGTACCCACCGAGATCGCCGCGGGCATGTGCACCTCCACCGGCATATCACCGACGAGTTCCCCGGCCGGATCCTTGTGGGTCGGCAGGATGCGCAGGTCACCGGCATACACACCGTCGGAGGGCAGCGCCTGCGCGTCCGGGAAGTAGAGGTTCGCCGTGGGGAACCCGAGGGCCGCACCACCGCGTCCTGCGCCGCGGGTGACCACGCCACGGACCGTGAAGTTGCGGCCCAGGGCGCGTCCGGCGGCGGCGACGTCGCCCTCGGCGAGCCGGTCACGGATCCAGGTGGAGCACACGACATGGTCCTCGGCGGACGCCCCACCGAGTGCCGGATCGCCGGCGTCGCTCAGCAGGCCGTGGGTGATGACCTCCACTCCCCTGGCCTCGCCGAGCGTCCTCATGGTGTCGCTGGTGCCGGCGGCGAGGTGCCCGAAGGTGAAGTTGTCGCCGATGACGACGGCACGGGTGTGGAGGGTGTCGACGATGACGCGGTCGAAGTACTCCTCCGGGGTCCAGCCGGCGAGCTCGCGGTCGAAGTTGATGACGAGCATCGCGTCGATGCCGTAGCGCGCGGCGGTGACGGAACGCTGCTCGAGGGATGCCAGGGCCGGCGGGATGGCGTCGGGCCGGAAGAACACGGTGGGGTGCGGGTCGAAGGTGACCATCACCGCGGGCACACCGAGATCGTGTGCCCGCCGCACCGCAGAGTCGATGAGCTGCTGGTGACCACGGTGAACGCCGTCGAAAACGCCGATGGTGACGACCGAGCCCGCCAGATCGGCAGGCACCTGTTCCAGTCCGTTCCAGATATCCACGGGCACCAGAATACGACATGACCGGCCACCTCCTAGACTGTGCTCCATGCCCAGAACGGACCCCCGCCCTGTACTCGACCGCTCCGGCCTCGTCGTCGTCGACAAACCGGCCGGGATGACCAGCCATGATGTGGTCTCGCGGCTGCGCCGGATCTTCGGCACCCGTCGTGTCGGCCATTCCGGCACGCTTGATCCGATGGCCACCGGAGTGCTCGTCGTCGGTATCGAGCGCGGCACCCGCTTCCTCGCCCACGTGGTCACCCATGACAAGCGCTATGCAGCGACGGTCCGACTCGGCGCGTCCACCCTCACCGACGATGCCGAGGGGGAGGTACTCACCACCGCGGACGCCGCGACGCTGGCGTCCCTCACCGAGCAGCAGGTGCGCGAGGCGTTCGCGGCGCAGACCGGGGAGATCATGCAGCGGCCGAGCTCGGTGAGTTCGGTGAAGATCAACGGTCGACGTGCCCATGAGCTGGTGCGCGAGGGGGTGGACGTGGTCCTGCCGGAGCGTCCGGTCACTGTCTTCTCCCTCGAGGTGGACGCGGTGCGCATCAGCGAGGGGTCGGTCGAGGCGGACATCCGGGTGCACTGTTCCTCCGGTACCTACATCCGCTCGATCGCCCGGGATGTGGGGGCGGAACTCGAGGTCGGCGGGCACCTCACTGCACTGCGTCGGACCTCTGCCGGCCCCTTCGACATCGCGGAGGCGCGCACGCTCGACGAGCTCAACAGGCAGAAGGACGCGGTACTGGCGTCCTCCCCGGAGGGGACGGATCCGCGGAGCGTCTCCCCGGAGCTGTCACTGTCGCTCGACGAGGCGATGGTGCGGTGCTTCCCGGTCCGGAACGTGACCGAGGACCAGGGCAGTGCCCTGGCCCTCGGTAAATGGCTGGAACCGGTGGGCGACCGTGAGGTGGTCGCAGCGGTCACTCCCTCAGGTCACGCCGTGGCGCTGCTGGAGGAGAAAGGGAAACGGGCGGCGAGTGTATTCGTCGCCCGTCCGGCCGGAATGGAGTGAGACTCCCCCAGGAGCCCGGACCCGGGATAGTCGGGATGCTCGGCAGGGTCAGCCCGGAGGAACCCAGGACCTGGTCGCCGTTGCTGGAGCCGAGGTGGGCGTCCCCGAAGGAGGAGCCCAGCGGGATGTCACTGACGGCCTCCGGGCCGATCTGGATGTTGACCGGGGGCAGCTGCGGGAAGCTGATCAGCGGGCCGCTGACGATCTCGTTGATCTGGACGACTGGGGACATGTGGAAACTCTTCTGTCGTGGGGGACTGCGTGACAACGCCTGTATCTACAGCACCCGGAGGATTTCACCACCACAAAGAGCAGATATACTGCACCCTTGCTGAAGTACCCGTCGTTCACCCAGGTCAGAGCTGTGATCTGACAGATTCTAGGGACGGGGATTGATGACCCGTCCCCAGGTGGACTTGTTGCCCCAGATGTTCTGACGGAGACCCTCCAGCTGGAGGATCTGGTTGTGGTCGACGAAGAGGTTGCACTCGTTGCCGTAGTTCTTCACGTACCACTCGAACACGGGCCCGTCGGCGGCCTCGAACATGACGTTCTCCAGGCCGAGACCGTTGATGATGGACGCCGCGGCGCCGGTGTTCCACTCGACGACGTTCTCCGTGATGCCCTCGGACTCGATCATGATGATCGACGCGCCGGCGTCGAGGGCGCGCTGACCGCGGTCGATGAGGTCGCCGACGTCCTTGGCGGACTCGGCGGCCAGTTCAGCCTCGGTGGAGTCGCCGCCGGAGCCGATCTGGATGCCCAGCTCCGGCTTGGCCTTCAGACCTGCTTTGACGACTTTCTCCACCAGGCGCTCCAGGCCGCTGGTGGGCAGCATTATGAAGCCGGTGGAGATCTCGATGACGTCGAAGCCGACGTCCTTGGCCTCCTTGAGGTACTGGTC
This sequence comes from Corynebacterium sp. UD i78, assembly GCF_056280545.1. Taxonomy (NCBI): domain Bacteria; kingdom Bacillati; phylum Actinomycetota; class Actinomycetes; order Mycobacteriales; family Corynebacteriaceae; genus Corynebacterium; species Corynebacterium sp. UD i78. Next base: position 1,220,943 of record NZ_JBWCED010000001.1, read on the forward strand.
GACGGCGTCGTCCCCGTAGCGCAGGACGGTCTCGATCCAACCTCCGGAGGAGACGTAGGCGTCGTTCTCGTGGGCGATGTCGCTGAACGCGCGGACCTGCTCCGGCGGGACCAGGGAGAAGGACCCGCCCGCCCACTTGATGCCGTCGACCCACTGCCCTGCGACGTCGAAGACGTCCTGCAGGTGACGGGTGCCGAAGGTGTTGTAGTAGGGCGCGCGGATCTCGGTCATGCCGAAGGAGCGTGGCTTCGAGGGACGGTAGGCACGGGGGACGAAGTTGAATGAGACGTTCTCGTTGATGGCGTTGCTCATGGCTGAGCCTCCTGGTGTGGTGATGGTGGTGTGGTGATGGTGGTGTGGTGATGGTGGTGTGGTGATGGTGTGCCGGAGAAGGCGGGGTCAGGCGGTCGCGGGCACGGCCCCGCGCACGGTGCTGACCTTGGCCAGCGCGGCGGTCAGCTCGCCGACCCGGTGATGCTCGAGGTCGTGGACCAGCTCGGCGATCTCGTCACGCAGCGCCTGGTCCGCGAAGGGGGTGGTGAGCGCGTCGAACTTGCGGCGCGCACCCTCCCAGTCCAGGGGCTGGGTGAAGAAGCCGTCGTAGGCGGATTCTTCCCGGGTGTACGAGGTGCCGTCATCGAGCGTGATGGTGACCACGGCAGGCATCTCGTCGGGGAAGCGGTCGGACAGGGCGTCATCCGGGGTGATGGTCACCTTCCGCATGAGGTCCTGGACATCGTCGGCGACGATGCGGGCCGGCTCATACTGGGCCGGGTTGAGCTCACCGTCGAGGGCGGCGACCGCCAGCATCCACGGCAGGGAGTGGTCGGCCTCCTCCTTGGTACGGACGAGCTGCTTGGAGCCCTCCTCTCCCCCGCCGATGATGGAGTAGGCGACGTCGAAGGTGGTGAGACCGATGGCGGTGATCCGCGCCGGGTCGATGTCGTGCTCGGCACGGACCTTGAGCACGGCGTCCAGTGCGGACTGGGAGTGGATCTCCGCGTTGTACTTCTTGATGATCGACCGGGTGACGCGCTCCAGGTTCTCCTTCGACCAGTCCAGCTCGTAGTAGCCGGCGAGATCCTTGAAGCCCTTGTTGCCCTCGAAGACCTCCTCGGGGCCGGTGATTCCGCGGGACGCCAGCAGCGCCGACCAGGTGCCTTCCTTGGCGACGTGCGGGTAGGCCAGGCCCTTCCAGTGCGACAGATTGCCGGTGCGGGTGACGCGCAGGGCGACGTTCGCGGTACCGGCCATGGCGGCGGCGTTGGCTATCTGTTCGGCGGGCAGACCGAGGGCTTTGGCGGCGGACGCTGCGGCGGCGAAGGCGCCCTGGGTGGTGTGGTCGAACCCGAGGGCACGGACCGGAGCGACGTCGGAGAGCCGGGCGTGGACCTGGTAGGCGACTGCGAAGGCGGTGAGCAGGTCGGCACCGGAGGCGTCGACCGATTCCGCGGCGGCGAGGACGGCACCGAAGTTGTCGGAGGGGTGGTTGGTCTCCCCCTTGGCCAGGTAGGCGTCCATGAAGTCGAGGTAGCGGCTCAATGCGCTGTTGAAGAAGGCCGCACGCTCCGGGGTGGTCTTCCCGCCGCCGATGAGTGTGGACTGTTCGGTACCGCCGAGATCCTCGAGCAGGCCCCGGATGGCGACGACGGGCTCGGCGTCCAGCGCACCGACGGCGACACCGAGGGTGTCGAGGACGCGGATCTTGAGCTGTTCCAGGGCCTCGGGACTGAGATCCTCGAACCGGGCATTCTCTACGAATGTGGCGAGTTCCTGCACTTCTGTCACGTAAGACTCCTCGATCGTGGTGAAATGTGGTTAGGCTCCCCTTGGTGTACGGGTGGCCGTGGCTGAACCTTCCCGCGACACGGACCGGAAAACAAGGACTTTGTGATACTTCGCACACCTTCCCCGCCGATCCCCCGCGAGCATCACCCGGATTCCCACCGCTCCCGCCGGATGCTCTACAATGCCAATCAGTGAGACGCCGTCTCCCGACCTGTGAGACGGCGCCAGCCCCTGAAGACCACGAAGGATGAGTGAGGAACCCATGGCCAACAACCAGATCACCTGGAACGGCGGACTCCAGGAGGAGGCCGTCGAGCTCCTCCGCACCCCCGGACACATCGTCGTCACCCCGACGAAGGTCGGCTACATCATCGCCACCAGCGACCGCGAGGGCCTCGAGCGCAAGTTCGCCGTCAAGCACCGGAAGCGCAACAAGCCGGGCGTCGTCCTCTGCGGTTCCATCGAGCAGCTCAAGGAACTCGCCCAGCTGACCCCGGAGATCGAGAAGTTCTACCAGACCTGTGTCGACCGCGACATCCTCATGGGCTGCATCCTCCCCTGGAAGGAGGGCGCCCAGGAGAAGTACCTGCCCGAGGGTGCCGACGAGCTGGCCACCGATGTCCGCGGCACCAGCTGCTTCGTGCTGAAGTTCGGCGTCCCCGGCGAGAACATCGCCCGTGAGCTGTGGGAGAAGGACCGTCGTCTGGTCTTCGCCTCCTCCGCCAACCCGTCCGGCAAGGGCAACCGCGGCCTGGTCGAGGGCATCGGCGACGAGATCGCCAACGAGGCTGACCTGGTCATCGAGGGTGACTCCTACGTGGCGTCCATCCAGCCCGACAAGTCCATCGAGACCCGCTACGAGCAGGGGGTCATGGTCTCCATGGTCGACACCGACGGCACCATCATCCCGGAACAGCACGGCGAGCGCGGCATCACCCCGTGCCCGACCCTGATCCGCAAGGGCGTCTACAACGACGAGATCGTCCTGATCCTGTCCGAGCAGTTCAACAGCTGGGACTTCCGCCAGGGCGCCTACTACTGATCCGGTAGCCCCGCCCCGGTCATCTTCCCCGACGGCCCTGTGACCGTCACCCCTGTGTCGTCACCGTCACCTGCGGATTCCGCAGACGGTGGCGACATAGCCGTCTCTGATGACCCACGACCCGGTGATCTCGTCGACCGGTGTGGGGCTGGTGAGCAGCCGTGCCCGCCAGGTCCCGCCGACGTGCCCGGAGCCGACGGACCCCCGGCCGATGCCGCTGTCGATCTCCAGGTGGAGTTCGGCCTCGTCGAAGTCGAGGAAGCGTCCTGCCAGGGGGAACCAGGACTTGTAGACGCACTCCTTGGCGGAGAAGAGCACGGTGCCGAGCATGTTCTCGCACCGCTCACTGCCCGTCAGCCGGGACAGTGACCACCGCTCCAGCGGCGAGGTTACCGCGTTGAAGACCCCGCCGGTCAACGGCTGCGCCTTCTCCACGTCCAGACCCACGCTGCGCCAGACGCCGGCGTCCCCCACCAGTGCGCCGCGCAGGCCTTCTGTGTGGGACAGGGTGCCGACAATGCCGTGGGGGAACAGCGGCATACCCTTCTCCCCGCGCAGAATCGGTTCGTCCCTCCCCCAGCGTCGCAGGGCCTCGTGGGCACACCAGCGGGCGTCGCCGAAGTCCGACTTGCGGGAGGCCACGGCGCGGGCGACGAGGCGGCGTTCCAGATCATGGAGCCGGTGGAACCGGCCGAGGTCAGGGGTGCCGTCCGTGTGGAGCTCGACCACCGAGGTGCCGGCCGGCAGGTCGAGTGCGGCGAGCAGCGACTCACGCGGGGAACCGTCGCGGTTCATCGAGGTGATGCGGGGGGCGGACAGGATCATGGGACGACCTCCGTAAGGACGGGGAAGGGCCAGAGACGACGGTCGCGGCGCGGCGGCAGGGACCGTTCGTGCTCGCGCGGGTAACCGAGGGAGACTTCGACGTGGCTGACGCCGTCGAACTCCCGGACCAGGGGGATGTGCAGATGCCCGTAGACCACGGTGGAGGCCCGGAACCGCACCGGCCAGTCCTCGGTGTCCCGGGTTCCGGACCACAGGGCGATCTCGGGCAGTACGAGATTGTCGGTGACCTCGCGGATCAGCGGCCAGTGGTTGACCAGGACCGTGGGACCGGTGACCCGGGACAGCCGACGGACGGTGTAGCTCAGTCGTTCGCGGCACCAGGCGGGCACGTCGACGAACGGTGCGATGGCCACCTGGTCGGTGAACATCACGCCGTTGCCTTCGGCGGCGGTGAGCGCCTCGGCGACGCTGAGGGCGGGATCGCGCCAGCTGTGGTCGTAGAGGGTGAACATGGGGACGACGGTGTGCCCGCCGAAGACGGGGTAGATGTCCTCCGGGGTGGTGACGCCGATCTCCCGGCAGCCCTCGACGAGCTCCCGGTAGCGGTCACGACCGCGGTAGGGGTCATTGGAACGGCAGAACAGCTCGTGGTTGCCGGGTACCCAGATCACCCGTGCGAAGCGCTCGGTGAACCTGCCCAGGGTCTTGAGGACGGTACTGACGCGCTCGGCCACGTCGCCGGCGACGATCAGCCAGTCCTCGGGGTGTTCCGGGCGGACGAGGTCGTCGACGAGGTCCCGGTTTCCCGGGGCTGCGATGTGCAGGTCGGAGACTGCCCAGAGCGTGCGGTGCTCTGTCATGGTCCGGATCTGCCTCCTGTCCTCGACGTCATCATCCCTGGTTCCCAGGTCACTTTAGTCACACAAGTAACATCTGTCACTCAGTTCACACCCGTGCGTTGCCACCGGTCCGACCGGTAGCGTAGCGCCACCGCCGCCAACCGCAACAGCAGGAAGGCCAGCAGCCCACACCACACACCGGTCAGTCCCAGGTCGGCGGCACCCGCCACCAGTACACCGGGAATGAAACCACATACCAGTGAGACAATCGTCGCAGTCCGCAGGAATGCAACATCACCGGCTCCGAGAAGCACCCCGTCAAGGGCGAAGACCACTCCTCCGACCACGGCCATCACCACGAGCACCCACCATGCCGAGTGCAGCGCACCCAGCACATCGTCGTCCGTGGTGAACAGTCCCGGCAGGACGGTCACACCGGGCGCCAGCACCACGGCCAGTACGCTACCTGCCCCGACTGAGAAGCGCAGCACATGTCGTGCAACCTGTCGGGAGGCGTCCCGTGCCCCGGCCCCCAGGGCTGCTCCGACGAGAGCCTGGGCGGCGACCGCCACCGAGTCCAGCAGCAGGGTGAGCAGGTTCCACAGCTGGAGCAGCACCTGGTGGGCGGCCAGCGCCCCGGGACCGGAGCGCGCCGCGACCGCCGCCGCGGACACGAAGGCGACCTGGAATCCCAGCGAGCGCAGCACGAGATCGCGCCCCGCCACGAGCTGGGGCCGGATCACCGACCAGGTAGGACGCACCGGACGCCCGTCGCCGACCTGGCCCCAGGTCCGCATCAGGCAGACCACGAAGCAGCCGGCGGTGACGGTCTCCCCCGCCACCGTGGCCCACGCCGAGCCGATGATCCCGTACCGGGAGACCGCCCAGGGAACCGCGAAGGCCACCGGGACCAGGCCGGCCAGGGTGAACCACAGCGGACGTCGGGTGTCGGCGATCCCGCGCAACCACCCGTTGCCGGCCATGACGGTCAGCGCGGGAATGATCGCCAGACACGCGACGCGGAGCCAGCGGGTGGCCCCGTGGGCGATACGGGAGGCGTCCTCCCCGTCGCCGGCCAGCCAGCCGGTCACCGCGCCGGCGACCAGGGCCACGGTCACGGCGAGGGTGGAGCCGACCACCAGGGCGACCCAGGTGGCCTGGATACCCTCGGCGACGGCTCCGGTGCGGTCACCGGCTCCGAAGCGACGGGCGGCCCGGGCGGTCGTGCCGTAGGACAGGAAGGTCAGCTGGGTGGTGACCTGGGTCAGTACCGTCGTGCCGGCTGCCAGCGAGGCCAGCTCGACCGCCCCGAGACGCCCCACCCAGGCGGTATCCCACAGCAGGTACAGCGGGGTGGCGGCAAGAACCGCCAGTGCGGGCAGGGCGAGACCGAGAATGGTCCGCACATCTGCCCGCACCGGCGGTCGTGACGTGACTGCCGGCACCTCAGCCACGGTCGGCGTCGGCACCGTCCTCAGCGTCAGCCGTATCGGCAGCGTCAGCCGCGGCCTGTGCGTCCTCCTCACCGGGAACCCGGTAGGGGTCGGACTCACCGGCCGGGGCGGCACCGGCGGCCTGGGCACGGACCCGCTCATCGATCTCGCGGGCCTTCGCCAGGAGCTCCTCCATGTGGGCGGAGGCCTCCGGGACGGTGTCGAGCGAGAAGTTGAGGGTCGGGGTGAAGCGGACCGAGAGCTGGTCGCCGACGATCTTGCGCAGCTGACCGCGGGCACGGTGGAGTGCCTCGGCCGCGGCCTCGGTGTCCGGCTCCTCGTCGATACCCGCGCCACGGACGGTGTAGAACACCGTGGCGTCATGCAGGTCGCCGGTGACACGGCAGTCGGTGACCGTCACGTACTCGAGGCGACGGTCCTTGACCTCGCGCTCGATGGCGGAGGCGACGATGGTCATGATGCGCTTGGCCATTCGGGCTGCGCGGGCGTGGTCTGCCATGGGAGACACCTTCACTTCACTGTGTTCTGAACAGGTTCTGGATTCGTACTGCGGGCGACGGACGGCCCCGCGGGGACGCACAGGGCGTGAACCCTGACCCGCGGGGCCGTCACTGTCGGAAGGGACTACTTGTCCTTCTTGTCATCCTTCTTGACCTGGTCGCGGGGAACCTCGACCAGCTCGTAGGCCTCGATGGTGTCGCCGACCTGGATGTCCGGGTACGAGAGCACCATACCGCACTCGTAACCGTGGCTGACCTCGGTGGCGTCATCCTTCTCGCGGCGCAGCGAGTTGATCGTCGCCTTTTCCGCGACAACCTTGCCGTCACGGACCAGGCGGACCTGGGCGTTACGGCGCATCTTGCCGGTCTGGACCATGCAACCGGCGATGAGGCCGACAGCGGAGGCCTTGAACAGCTGGCGGATCTCGGCGGTACCGATCTCCCGCTCCTCGTAGACCGGCTTGAGCATGCCCTTGAGGGCGGACTCGACCTCGTCGATCGCGTCGTAGATGACGGAGTAGTACCGGATCTCGACACCCTCGGCGTTGGCCACCTCGGTGGCCTTACCCTCGGCGCGGACGTTGAAGCCGATGATGATCGCGTCGGAGGCCGCAGCCAGGTCGACGTTGGTCTTCGTCACGGCACCGACACCACGGTCGACGATGTTGAGCTGCACCTCGTCGTCGATCTCGATCTGGAGGAGGGAATCCTCCAGGGCCTCGACCGTACCGGCGTTGTCACCCTTGAGGATGAGGTTGAGGGTGCTGGTCTCCTTGAGCACGTCATCCAGGTCCGCGAGGCTGATGCGCTTGCGGGACCGGGCCTGCAGGGCGTTACGGCGACGGGCATTGCGCTGGTCCGCGATCTGGCGGGCAGTGCGGTCGTCGTCGACGACGAGCAGGTTGTCGCCGGCGCCGGAGACGCTGGTGAGACCCAGCACCTGGACCGGACGGGACGGCTCGGCGTCGTGGACGTCGGCACCGTTCTCGTCGACCATGCGGCGCACACGACCGTGGGCGTCACCGACGACGATGGAGTCGCCGACGTGGAGGGTACCGCGCTGGACGATGACGTTGGCGATCGGACCACGACCACGGTCGAGGTGCGACTCGATGGCGACACCCTGGGCCTGCATGTCCGGGTTGACCATGAGCTCGTCACCGAGCTCGATGTCGGCGGTGAGCAGCACCTGCTCCAGCAGCGTCTCGACATTGGTGCCCTGCTTGGCGGAGATGTCGACGAACTCGGTCTCGCCACCCCACTCGGTCGGGGTCAGACCGTACTCGGTGAGCTGGCCGCGGATCTTCTCCGGGTCGGCGCCCTCCTTGTCGATCTTGTTCACGGCGACGACGATCGGCACGTCGGCGGCCTTCGCGTGGTTGATGGCCTCCACGGTCTGAGGCATGACGCCGTCGTCCGCGGCGACCACGAGAATCGCGATGTCGGTGGCCTTGGCACCACGGGCACGCATGGCGGTGAACGCCTCGTGACCCGGGGTATCCAGCAGGGTGAGCTTGCGCTCGGTGCCCTCGACATCGAGGGAGACCTGGTAGGCACCGATGTGCTGGGTGATGCCGCCGGCCTCGGCGGAACCGACGTTGGTCTTGCGGATCGTGTCCAGCAGTCGGGTCTTACCGTGGTCGACGTGACCCATGACGGTGACGACGGCGGGACGACGGACGAGATCGTCCTTGTCGCCCTCATCCTCACCGAAGGTCAGGTCGAAGGACTCGAGCAGCTCGCGGTCCTCGTCCTCCGGGGAGACGACCTCGACCTTGTAGTCCATCTCGTCGCCGAGCAGCTTCAGCGTGTCGTCCGGGACGGACGCGGTCGCGGTGACCATCTCGCCGAGGTTGAACAGCGCCTGGACCAGAGCGGCCGGATCGGCGTTGATCTTCTCGGCGAAGTCGGCGAGCGACGCGCCACGGCGCAGGCGGATCTTCGCGCCCTTACCGTTGGGCAGACGGACGCCGCCCACCACGGACGGTGCCTGCATCGCCTCGTACTCGTTACGCTTCTGCCGCTTCGACTTGCGTCCACGACGCGGAGCGCCACCCGGACGCCCGAAGGCGCCGGCGGTACCGCCGCGACGTCCACCGCGACCACCGCGGGGACCGCCGCCGCCCGGACCGGAGCCACCGGGGCCGCCCTGACCGCCACGGCCGCGACCGCCGCCGCCGTTGTTCCACGACTTGGCCGGCATCTGACCCGGCGACGGGTGGCTCGGCATGGAGGCCGGCGACGGACGACGTCCGCCCGGCTTCGCGGCACCGGCGCCACCGGGTCGCGGGGCCGCCCCCGGACGCGGCGCGTTGGACCGGTTGCCACCGGGGCGGGGCATGTCGGACTTGGCGCCCTGTCCCGGACGAGGACGCGGCGCCGGACGCTCGGTACCGGAGGAGAACGGGTTGTTGGCGACGCGCGGGGCACGTCCACCGGGCTTCGGACCCGGCTTGGTGGAGCCACCCGGGCGCGGTCCCGCCTTCTGACCGGCTGCGGCACCCGGCTTGGCACCGGGGGTCGGCTTCGCGGCGGCACCCGGGGTTGGGCGACCCGCTGGCTTCGCGGCGGCACCCGGGGTGGGACGCGGCGAGGACTTCGGGGCGGCCTTCTTCTCGGCGGGGGCCGAGGCGGCAGCCTTGGTGGCGGCGGCCGGGGTCCGGGCGGACTTCGGGCCGGGCTTCTGACCGGCTGCGGCACCCGGCTTGGCACCCGGCTTGGGGCCGGGCTTCGCGGAGGAACCGGGCACGGGGCCCGGGGTGGTGGACGCGGCACCGGGGGTGGCGTCCTTCGACGCGGAACCCGCGCCGTAGTGGTTCCGCATCTTCTTGGCGACCGGCGGTTCAACGGTCGATGAGGCGGACTTGACGAACTCGCCCTGCTCCTTGAGCGTGGCGAGAAGTTCCTTGCTGGTTACGCCGAGCTGCTTTGCAAGCTCGTGAACGCGTAGCTTTCCGGGCACTGCTCTCCTTCGTGATGGTCGGAGTCGCAGGCCCTGGCACACCGGGAAAGCTCCCTGCGTGCCTGACTACGTACGACTCCTGGTCGTGTGGACACTCATCGCTGATGCTGCTTCATCGTGCGCTCATCAGTAATCGGTTTCCTTTTCGTTCGCGGCCACGATGTATTCGCGGACCGGCTGTGTATCCGCCTCAGCGGGCACGTTCAGCGCACGGGCGAATGCCCTGCGCTGTACCGCGGTCTCGTACGCCTCCACGGTCGCGGTGATCCATGCACCACGGCCGGGACGCCGGCGGGCCGGATCAGGCAGGACGCTCACGGCGCCCGCACTGTCCCGGACCGCGACACACCGCAACAGCCGGTCGGCCGACTGTGTACGGCGGGAGGCGATGCAGGTCCGCTGGGAACCCGCCACCGGGGTGGAGGTACGCCTGTCATCGGACATTGCCGTACCTCCTCTTGTCTCCCGGTTCTCAGACCGTTGACCAGTGTAACGCCTGAGAGGCCTTCACAGCCAACCGGCACACCGGGCACCATGTCCGCTCCCCGGATCAGTCCTCGCGGGTGTCGCGGTACTCCCCCGTCTCGTCGGTCTCACCGGGGTCGGACTCCGGTCGGATGTCGATCTTCCAGCCGGTGAGACGGGCGGCCAGGCGGGCGTTCTGCCCCTCACGGCCGATCGCCAGGGACAGCTGGTGGTCCGGGACAACCGCACGGGCGACCTGCATGTCGTGGTCGGTGACGTCGACGCGGACGACCTTGGCCGGGGCCAGGGCGTTGCCGACGTAGACCGCCGGGTCCTCGGAGAAGTCGACGATGTCGATCTTCTCGCCGCCCAGGGCGTCCATGATCGCGGTGACACGCTGGCCACGCGGGCCGATGCAGGCGCCCTTGGCGTTCAGACCGTTGACCGCCGACCGCACGGCGACCTTGGAACGGTGACCGGCCTCACGGGCGATGCCGGCGATCTCCACCGCCTCGTCGGCGACCTCGGGGACCTCGAGGGCGAACAGACCGCGGACCAGTTCGGGGTGGGTGCGCGACAGGAGGATCTGGATGCCCCGCTGGCCACGGTGGACCGCGGTGACGTAGCACTTCACGCGGTCACCGTGCTCGAGCTTCTCGCCGGGGATGTGCTCGGCGGTGAGGATCATGCCGTCCTGTCCGTCGGCCTCGGTACCGAGGTGGACGACGGTGAGTCCGCGCTCATTGGCGCGGGCGTCCCGGCTGACGACGCCGGAGACGACGGTGCCTTCCAGGGCGGAGTACTTGCCGTAGCTCGTCTCGGCGCGGGCGACGTTGACCTGTCCACGGATGGCGTCGCGCACCGCGCGGGCGGCGTCGCGCCCGAAGTCGGTGGGGGTGTCGTCGAACTCACCGGTGACATTGCCCTCGTCATCGGTCTCGGAGCGCAGAACGCGCACCGTGCCGTCGACCCGGTCGATCTCCACCCGGGCGCGGTCCTCCACCTTGGTCAACTCCCGGTAGGAATCGAGCAGGGCGAAAGAAATGGCCCTGATCAGGGACTCCTCCTGGACATGTTCCATGTCCTCCAGGGCTTTCAGGGCACTCAGGTCAATTTTCACTTGTCGTCCTCCTGCGCGGTCAGCGCACGGTACTTCTCGGGGTCCAGTCCCACCAGCTCGGATTCGGCGGCGGGGGCATCGGAAAACTCTACTTCTACCAGGGCACCGGCCGCTTCCGCCAACTCCGTGGCCAGGACGGTCGGGGCGTCCTTCTTCTTCACGGCCGGACGGATCAGCCAGACGGTGGCGTCCCCACCGTCCCCGTCGGCGCTGCCCTCGTCGACTCCGGCAATGCGCAGCTTCTCACCGCGGAGCAGGACGAGGCGTCCGACATTGCGGCGGAAGTGGCGCCCGGCGGTGAGCGGGGTGTCCAGACCGGGGGTGGTCAGTTCCAGGGTGTAGCCGGGGCCGAAATTGAGGGTGCCAGCGGTCTCACAGGCGTCGAACTCCGCGGAGACGGCCTGACTGAGCTCCTCCAGCTGGTCCAGGTCCGGACGGGTGTCACCGTCCACGGCGAGACGGACCGCGGACTTCGCCCCGGCCCGGGTGACGTTCACCGCCTCGACATCGAATCCGAGGGACGCCGCCAACGGCTCCGCGATCTCGCGGAGCTCCTGTTCAGAGGGAAAAGCCATGCCCAGAACAGTAGCACCGGCCTCAGATGGCACACTGGGAGAGTGCACGAGACTCCCCTGCCCCGACTGTCACGTCGTCGATTCCTCACCCGGACCCTGTTGGTCGGACTGGGCGTGACCGCGCTCCCCGCCGCCGGAGCGCTCACCGCCTGCTCCCCTGACCAGCCGGAACCCGATGAGCGGATGCTGGAGATCCTCGGTGCCCTGCAGGCTCTCGGCGGGTCGTCGGTCGCCCCGTCGTCCTTCTTCCGCACGCAGGCCGAGCGGATCTCCGCGGAAGTGATCCGGCAGTGCGGCACCGAGCCCTCCGACTCCTGCACCGCGTCCGTCGACAATGTCGAGGCACCCGCCGAGATGCCGTCCGTGGCGTCCGTGCGGGACATGATGACCGCACTGCTGCCTGAGGCCGCGGACAAGGACCAGGCGTCCCTGCTCACCGGACTCTTCGCCGCGCAGGCCACGGTCGCTGACAAGGACGCCGGGGCGCCGGCGGTCGACTGGGCCGTGGTGGACGGGCCGCTGTCCGGTTCCGCCCCCTCCGAGCTGGAGGACGCCACCTCCCGGATCCACGAGGCGATCTGGTTGTCCGGACGGATCCTGCCGTCGGCCGGGTCCTCGACCTCGGCGGTCACGACGGTCGGGACGCGACTGCGCCGGGTGCGCGATGCGCTCGTCACCGCCACCGGGGTCGCCTCATCGGCCGGCTACACCTTCCCGTCCGGTGCGCCGTCCGGGTCCGACGCCGTGGCGATGCTGCTGGACGCTGTACACGGGGTCACCGTGGACCTGCGACGGACGGTGCGGACCGCGGACTCCGGGGACCGGCTCACCGTGGCCATGTGGTGCGCGGTCTCCGCGCGCTGCGAGGCCGCACTGGAAGACGCCCTGGGCGAGGATCCCCTCGCGGTCGCCGTGCGCGGCGAGTAGATCCTCCAGCTGTTCCGGCGGCCGTGAGGTATCCGTGAGGTATCCGTGAGGTAGCCGTGAGGTAGCCGTGAGGTACAGGCGCCCTGATACCCCGAAGGGCCTGCCGGGAGTTCCGGCAGGCCCTTCGGTCGTTCTGCTTCTTCTTGTCAGGGACGGTGCGTGCCCGGGTCTTCAGCAGCAGGTGCTGCTGCAGCTGTTCCGGGCTCATCTTCCACGTCCCTGGACGTTTCTTCTTCGGCGCCAAGTCATCACCTCCTACGCTCATGGTCCCGCATCTGCGCAGGACGACCGCAGGACAGCGTAGCGCAGAAGGTGGACTACTTCCCGGCGAGCTCGCGGATCGTGGCGACCGCATCCCCGTAGACGATGTTCGTGGTCTCACCGGTGAGACGGTTGCGCAGTTCCACGGTGCCCTCGGCGAAACCGCGGCCCACGATGACGACCAGCGGCATTCCGAGCAGCTCTGCGTCCTTGAACTTCACGCCGGGGCCCACCTTGGGGCGCTCGTCGAAGATGACCTCGAGGCCGGCGGCATCCAGCTCGGAAGCCAGGGACTCGGCGGCCTCGCCGGCGGCGGCGTCCTTGTTCGCGATGACGACGTGGACGTCGAACGGTGCGACGATGGTCGGCCAGCGCAGACCTTTGTCGTCGTGCATCTGCTCGGCGAGCACCGCAATGAGGCGGGAGACGCCAAGGCCGTAGGAGCCCATGGTCGGCACGGAGCGCTTGCCGGACTCGTCGAGGATCTTCACGTCGAAGGCTTCGGTGTACTTCCGGCCGAGCTGGAAGATGTGACCGATCTCGATGCCGCGCTCCAGGGTCAGCGTGCCCATGCCGTCCGGCGCCGCGTCCCCTTCACGGATCTCGGCGGCCTCGATGAAGCCGTCGACGGTGAAGTCGCGACCGGCGACCATGTTGGCGACGTGGCGGTTCTTCGCGTCCGCACCGGTGATCCAGGCGGTGCCGTTGACCACGCGCGGATCGGCGAGAACCTTGATGCCGTTGTCCGCCAGGCCCTTCGGCCCGACGTAGCCCTTGACGAGGAAGGGGTTCTTCGCGAAGTCCTCGTCGGAGGCAAGCTCGACCACAGCCGGCTCCAGGGATGCCTCGAGGCGCTTCATGTCGGCCTCACGGTCACCCGGCAGCAGGACGCCGGTGAGCTCCGGCTCTCCGCCGGGCTCGGTGATCTTCACGACGAGGCACTTGAGCGTGTCGGTGAGCTCGGCGGGCCGTCCGTCGACCTCCAGCCCCTCGGACCGTGCCCAGTCCAGGAGGGTGTCCATGGTGGTGGCGTCCGGGGTGTCGTAGACCTTCGCCTCGGGCTGACCGTCGATGGGGCGCTCGGCCGGGGCCGGGGTGATGACGGCCTCGACATTGGCGGCGTAGTCACCGTCGGTGGCGCGCACGAAGGTGTCCTCACCGGAAGCGGAAACCGCGAGGAACTCCTCGGAAGCCGAGCCGCCCATCGCACCGGAGGTGGCGGCACAGATGGCGTACTCGACACCGAGGGAGTCGAAGATGCGCTGGTAGGCGACACGGTGCGCCTTGTAGGCCTCGTCGAGCCCGGCGTCGTCCATGGTGAAGGAGTACGAGTCCTTCATGATGAACTCGCGGCCACGCAGGATGCCGGCGCGCGGACGCTCCTCATCGCGGTACTTCGTCTGGATCTGGTACAGGGTGACCGGGAAGTCCTTGTAGGACGAGTACTCACCCTTGACCAGGTCGGTGAACATCTCCTCGTGGGTCGGGCCCAGGAGGTAGTCGGCACCCTTGCGGTCCTTGAGGCGCAGCAGGGAGTCGCCGTACTCGGTCCACCGGTTGGAGCGCTCGTAGGGCTCACGCGGCAGCAGGGCGGGCAGCCGGATCTCCTGGGCCCCGATGGCGTTCATCTCGCGGCGGACGATCGCCTCGATATTGTGCAGGACACGCAGACCCAGCGGCAGCCAGGAATACACACCGGGTGCGACACGCCGGATGTAGCCGGCACGGACGAGAAGCTTGTGGCTGGGGACTTCCGCATCAGCGGGATCTTCGCGCAGGGTGCGCAGGAAGAAAGAGGACATCCGGGTGATCATGACCGGTACTCTAGTTCATTGCTTCTGTCCACATCGATAGGGTGTCCCTCATGTTGATTCTCCTTCCTCCGTCCGAGACAAAGGCCGACGGAGGCACCGGTCCCGCGCTGGACCTCGACACTCTGTCCTTCCCCACTCTCACCCCGGTCCGCTCGGAGATCCTCGACGATCTCTCATCCCTCGATGAGGACGCCGCGTTGCAGGTCCTGGGCATTTCTGAGGCGCTGCGTGGGGAGGCTGTGGCCAACCGTGAGCTGCGCACCGCCGCGACGATGCCGGCGCTGGAGCGCTACACCGGGGTCCTCTACGACGCCCTGGACGCGGCGTCCCTCACGGACAGGGACGCGGACGCCAGGTCCCGGCTGGCCGTCGGATCTGCCCTGTTCGGGGTGGTCCGCGCCGACGACCTCATCCCCCACTACCGGTTGTCCTCGGGCACGAAGCTGCCGGTGCAGGACGCCGGGCGGGGCACAGGGTCCGCGGTGCTCACCGCGGTACCGACGCTGAAGAAGCGGTGGGGACGCCTGATCACCGAGGCCCTGCAGTGTACCCCGGACGGCTCCGGGGACGGTGTGATCGTCGATCTGCGCTCCGGCGGCTACCAGGGACTCGGCAAGGTGCCGGCGGCGGTGACGGTGCGGGTCGAATCGGTGCGCCCGGACGGCAGCCGCAAGGTCGTCAGCCACTTCAACAAGCACTACAAAGGCGTCCTGGCCCGGGTGCTGGCCACCGCCGGTGCAGATGCCGATGCCGCCCGCACAGCCGCTGACGTCGCCGCGATCGCCGAGTCTGCGGGGATGACCGTCGAGATCAACGAGGCGGTCGGCGGCAAAGCCCCCAAGGACACCCTGACGCTGGTGGTGTGATGCCGAGGCGGCCGAAGGTCACCGAATCTCGGACTATCGGAGTCTCTGACTGCGTCGACCACGCCCGTTCTATCGTTTTATCGGATTCTCGGAATTCGCGAAGACTATCGGTTTATCGTTTTATCTGGCAGTCTGACAGTGTGAGCGCAACAGTCCCCAATCCCTTCAGTCCGACTTTCGGAGCGTCGCCCCGCCACTGGGCCGGACGACGCATCATCCTCGATGACTTCACCCGGGCATTGGAGAGCGGCCCGGGTTCCCCCACCCGCAGCATGGTCATCAGTGGTGCCCGAGGGATCGGAAAGACCGCCCTCCTCACAGAACTCGAGGACATCGCCACCACCCGCGGGTGGATAGTGCTGCGAGCCTCTGGCAGAGACAACCCGGTCGCCGATCTCACGGACACCGTGATCCCCGGCAAGATCCTGGAGCTCGATCCGCCGTCACGCCGTAAGGTCTCCGGCGTGAGCATTGCCGGACTGGGATCGGTGAGCACATCGACATCCGACCCCCTCCAGCCGGTTCCGACCATCAACACACGGCTACGCGAGCTTCTCGCACTACTGGAGGGCACAGGCGTCCTCATCACGGTCGACGAGATCCAGGACGCTGATGCGGAGGACATCACCCGGCTGGCCGTCGCCTACCAGGATCTCGTCCGTGACCGCATGGAGGTCTCCCTGGTCGTCGCCGGACTGCCGTTCGGCACCGACCGACTCCTCAATCTGCCCGGGACGACGTTCCTCCGTCGGGCCGAACGGTATGACCTGGGGCCACTGACCGATGAGGACGCAGGAGACGTCATCCGGCACACCACAGACGGGTCCGGTATCGAGTTCACTCCCGAGGCGGTCGAGACAGCCGTCGACATCGCCGAGGGTTATCCGTACCTCGTCCAGCTCATCGGTTACCTCTGCTGGGAAACCGCACAGCGGAAGGAGCGGACTGTCATCGAAGCCGCGGACGTTGACAGGGAGCGGAGCGAAGCCGTCCAGTCCATGGGTGCCCAGGTCCACTTCATCTCCCTCAAGGAGGTTCCGGCGGGCCAACGCCGCTATCTCTCGGCGATGGCAGAACTCGGCGACGGGCCACAGTCCACCGCAGATGTCGCCGAAGCGCTCGGGAAAACCGCGGGTTCCACCTCGGACGTCCGCGCCCGGCTCATCGAACGCGACCTCATCCAGCCCGCAGGGCGCGGCAAGGTCGAATTCACGCTCCCCCACCTCGGTGAATGGCTCCGCGGACCGGGTACTGTCCGCCGGGTGCAGTAGATCCCCGCTGCGGTGACCTACCCCAGCTCGGCGATGTGCCCCGCGGCGTCCCCGATGACGATGACGGCGGGATGACCGAGACCCTCCCGCTCAATGGTCTCGCCGAGGGTCACCAGCGTCGCGGCGGTGACCCGCTGGCCGGGCATGGAGGCGTTCTCCACGACGACCGCCGGGGTGGCGGCGTCCCGCCCCTGGGCGATGAGCTCCGCGGCGATCGCGCCGGCGTTCTTCACCGCCATGATGAGCACGAGGGTGCCGGTCATACCGGCCAGTGCAGTCCAGTCCACCAGTGACTTCGACGAGTCCGGCGGCACATGTCCGGAGACCAGCGTCAGGTCATGGTTGAGCCCGCGGTGGGTCAGCGAGATCCCCGCCACCGCAGGTCCTGCGGTCATCGAGGTCACCCCGGGAATCACCTGGACCGGAATGCCGGCAGCCGTGCAGGCCTCGATCTCCTCGTAACCGCGGCCGAAGATGAACGGATCACCACCCTTGAGCCGCACGACCTTCTTCCCCTCGCTCGCCCGCTCGACCATGAGTTCGTTGATCCGCTCCTGGGCGACCTGGCGGGAGTACGGGATCTTCGCGACGTCGATGAGTTCGGCACCGCGGGCTGCGGCGTCCTCGGCGAGATCCACCGGGCCGAGATGGTCGGTGAGGATGACGTCAGCCTCGGCCAGTGCCTTCGCCCCGGCCACCGTGATCAGCTCCGGATCGCCCGGTCCACCACCGACGAGGACGACCTCGCCGACAGTGGATGATGAAGTGGCGTCGGGGGTGGCGTCCTTCCTCTCCTCCCGGGGGCGCCGGTCGTCGACGGGGATACCGTTACGGTGCGCCCACGCCAGCGCCTCGTCGGCAGCCGTGGTCTCCGTACCCGCGGGAATGCGGACCAGGCCGATCCGCGTGGCGACATCCCCCCACCCCACAGGCACGGCCCCCTGCTCGCGCAGCAGCTCGGCGGCGACATCCGCCTCCGGCCCGTCGACCACCAGCACCGGTACCCCGGTCAGTACAAGACTCATAGCCACCGAGTCTAGTGCCCGCACATGAACGACCCGGCAGGGTGGTCTGATAATTCTCAGACCACCCTGCCGGGTCGTTGTCAGTGCACGGCCGGACGCCTAGGCCAGCTTCAGGGCCTTCTGGCTACGCTCCCACTGCTCGTTGTACAGAGCGTTGTCGTCGGAGAGCTTGCTGCCGTAGGACGGGACCATGTCCTTGAGCTTCGGGGTCCACTCGTCCATCTTGTCGGAGAAGCAGGCCTGCAGGACCTCGAACATCGCCGACGGGGCGATGGAGGCTCCCGGGGAGGCACCCATCAGGCCGGCGATGGAACCGTCGGCGGAGTTGATCAGCGCGGTACCGAACTCGAGGGAACCGAACTTCGGGGCCTTGGCCGGCTTGATGACCTGGACGCGCTGACCGGCGGTCACGAGCTCCCAGTCCTCGTCGCGGGCGTCGGGCATGTACTCACGCAGCGATTCGACACGGGCAGCCTGGTTCTTCAGCACCTCGGTGACGAGGTACTTGGTCAGACCGAACTCCTGGGCGGCGACACCCAGGTAGGACGGGATGTTGCCCGGGCGCAGGGACTTGAACAGGTCCAGGTAGGAACCCTGCTTGAGGAACTTCGGGGTCCAGCCGGCGTACGGGCCGAACAGCAGGCCCTTCTTGCCGTCGATGACGCGGGTGTCCAGGTGCGGGACGGACATCGGCGGGGCGCCGACGGCGGCCTTGCCGTAGACCTTCGCGGCGTGCTGGTCGACGAGCTCCTGGTTGGTGCAGCGCAGCCACTGGCCGGAGACCGGGAAGCCGGCGTAGCCCTTGATCTCGGAGATGCCGGACTTCTGCAGCAGCGGCAGGGCCATTCCGCCGGCACCGACGAAGACGAACTTCGCGTGCACGGTGGTGGTGTCGCCGTTGTGCAGGTTCTTGACGGTCAGCTTCCAGCCGTTGCCCTCGCGGGTGATGTCGGTGGTCTGCGAGCCGTAACGGACCTCGACACCCTGGGCGGTGACCGCGTCCAGGTACTGGCGGGTCAGGGCACCGTAGTTGATGTCGGTACCGGCGTCGATCCAGGACAGGCCGACACCCTCGGAGTAGTCGCGACCCTTGTCCATCAGCGGGACCTTGGAGGCGAAGACCTCAGGATCGTCGGTGTAGTGCATGTCCGGGAAGAGCGGGTTGTCCTTCAGGGCCTCGTAGCGGGCCTTGATGTACGCGACATCCTTGGCACCGTGACCGAAGGACATGTGCGGGGTGGGGTTGATCCACTCGCTCGGGTCACCCAGGGTGCCGTTCTCGACGAGGTAGGACCAGAACTGGCGGGAGACCTGGAACTTCTCGTTGATGTTGACGGCCTTGGTGATGTCCACCTTGCCGTTGACCTCGGGGGTGTAGTTCAGCTCGCACAGCGCGGAGTGGCCCGTACCGGCGTTGTTCCACGGGTCCGAGGACTCGGAGGCCGGGATGTCCTGGCGCTCGATGATGAGCTGGCTCCAGTCAGGCTGGAGCTCACGGAGCATCACGGAGAGAGTCGTCGAGATGACGCCGGCGCCGACAAGGGCGACGTCGACGCGGTCATTCTGGGAGGGTGACACGTTTAGCACAATCCTTTTCATCGCTGCTGTTCCGCCGTCGCGACCGGCCGGGCGGCACCGTTGTACGGTGTGCGACCGGAGAGGTCGGGGCGTCCACAATCAGGTAATGGTACGCGGTGACGTGCCATGTTCACCATCGGGGCCCGTTCTGCCGGGTAGCATGGCCGCCTGTGACTGATCTCAATCTTGCCTCCGTACTGTCCCAACCAATGGGAACAAGTATCCATGACCTGGACTTTGTGCCCGACCTTCTGGGTGAGGGATACGAGCAGACGACCGTCGAACTCGGCGCCGACCCGGACGGCGAGGCACCGGGTACACCCGTGGTGACCACGCTGGTGCGCTACCGGCCTTCCGGGGAGGACGCCGGGTCAGACGCCGCCTATGCTGGGCGCCCCGCCATGCTCCTCGTCCACGGCATGACCGACTTCTTCTTCCAGATCCACGTCGCCGAGCACTTCGACGCCCTGGGGTACGCCGTCTACGGCATCGACCTCCGCAAGTGCGGACGCTCACACCGCCCCGGCCAGACCTGGCACCATGTCACCTCGCAGGCGATCTACGACGAGGACCTCTCCGTCGCCCTGTCCCTGCTCGGTGCGGGACACCCCTCGGTCGTCCCGGTAGGCCACTCCACCGGTGGTCTGGACGTCACCATGTTCGTCGCCCGCCTCCACGCCGCCGCCCGGCGCGGTGATGCGGCCCGCGGCGTCCTCCACGGTGTGATTGACGCGGTCGTGCTGAACAGTCCGTGGCTGGATCTCCAGTTCGACGGGTTCACCAACTTCGTCATCCGGCAGGTGTTCCCGAAGGTCGCGAAGGTGGCGCCGGCATGGCACGTGCCCGGGGGCATCAACCCGACCTACGGGCGGACGCTGCACGTCGAGGAGTTCGGCGAGTGGGACTACGACCGCGAGTACAAGCCGCTGCTCCCCCGCCCGAAACAGGTCAGTTGGCTGGTGGGTGTGTCCCGTGAGATCGACAAACTGCACACCGGCCGGTTCTCCACCGGTGTGCCGACTCTTCTGCTGTGCTCGGACGCCGACAGCCCGGGCCGCAGCATCAGGGGCACCGACGGGGTGGAGGTTCCGGAGGAGATCGCCTTCCTCACCGACACGATCCTCAAGCCCTCACAGATGCGGGACGCCGCCCACCTGGTCGACCCGGACTGTGTGGTCGTCACGGTGCCCGGCGCGATGCACGACGTCTTCCTCTCCCGACCGGAGGTCCGCGAGACCGCCTTCGAGGCAGTGGACGCCTTCCTGGGCTGAGGCGGTCACCCTTCTCCCCTGTCTTGCCTGTTCCCAGCTCCCTGTTTCCAGCTCCCGCCCTCTCGCCGGAATCGCTCACCACAGCGTCAGCGCCTCAGGGCCGCGACGCTGCCCCATGTCGGCATCCCTTCCGGCAGTCCGGCATCTCTTCGCGTCGGCTGAGCGGTCCGAGGCGACAGGGAGAGATGCCGCTGTGCAGGTTCCACTGCCGGAGATCACCGGCCGAGCCTGTAGATCACTACGATCGTGCCCATGGCAGATATCGCGGCAGACAGCGCAGAGCACGCAGAACACGCAGAACACGCAGAACACTACGACCTGATCATCGTCGGCACCGGCTCGGGCAACTCCATCCCCGAGGAACTCTACGACCGGAAGATCGCCATCGTCGAGAAGGGCATCTTCGGCGGCACCTGCATCAACGTCGGGTGTATCCCCACGAAGATGTACGTCTACACCGCCGATGTCGCCCGTGAGCACTCCGAGGCGTCCCGCTACGGACTCTCCCCGGCCAACCCCGGCACCGGTGAGCCGGTCGACCAGCCGCAGTGGCGCATCGACTGGGACGGTCTCAAAGAGCGCGTCTTCGGCCGTCGTATCGACCCGATCTCCCGTGGCGGTGAGGAGTACCGGCGCGGCGACGAGACCCCGAACATCACCTTGTACTCCGACGTCGCCCGGTTCACCGGCGACCGCACGATGCAGATCGGCACCGGGGAGAACGGGGACGCCACCATCACCGTCACCGCCGACCAGATCATCCTCGCCACCGGTACACGCACCTGGGTGCCGGACGTCATCGCGGAGTCCGGTGTGCGCTACCGCACCAATGTCGACGTGATGCGGATGGAGCAGCTGCCGCGCACCATGGTCATCCTCGGCGGCAGCATCATCGCCACCGAGTTCGCGCACGTCTTCTCCTCCCTGGGAGTGGAGGTGTTCGTCATCAACCGGTCGAATACGTTGCTGCGGAAGTTCGATGAGACGGTGAGCGGCCGCTTCACCGAGGTCGCGGGTACGCAGTGGACGAACCTGCTGGGTCGCACCGTCACCGCCGCCCGCGAGCACGGCGGTCTGGTCACCGTCACCCTCGACGACGGACGCGAAATCGACTGCGACGAGCTGCTGCTGGCCCAGGGCCGAGTCCCGAACTCCGATCTGCTGGACTGCGCGGCCGGCGGGGTGGAGCTCGATGGCGACGGCAAGATCATCGTCGACGACTTCGGCCGCACCTCCGCTGACGGGGTCTGGGCCCTGGGCGACGCCATCGCCGGCCCGGAGCTCAAGCATGTGGCGAACCAGGAGGCCAGGGCGGTGTTCCACAACGTGGCCTCCTCCGATGAGTTCGACCTGGAGCCGCTCAAGCACGACAACGTCCCCGGCGGTATCTTCAGCCACCCGCAGATCGGCTATGTCGGCATGACCGAGACCGAGGCCCGCGCGTGGGCCGAGGAGAACGACCGCACGATCACCGTGAAGGTGCAGGAGTACTCGGATGTCGCCTACGGCTGGGCGATGGAGGACACCACCGGGTTCTGCAAGCTCATCGCGGACGCCGGATCGCGTCGTCTACTCGGTGCGCACATCATGGGCCCGCAGGCCGCGACGCTGATCCAGCTGCTCGTCACCGCGATCGAGTTCGACCTGGATCTGGTGGACTTCGCCCGCAAGCAGTACTGGCCGCACCCGTCCCTGTCCGAGCTGGTGGAGAACGCCCTGCTCGGCCTCGAGTTCGAGTAGGTCACGGCGATGGGCGGCAACGACGGAAGCAACGGGTACAGCGTGGTGACGGGGGCGGCGTCCGGCATCGGTCGGGAGGTCGCCCGCACCCTGGCCGGTGAGGGGCGACGACTCGCGCTCACCGACCGGGACGAGGAGGGGTTGGCGTCACTGCGCACAGAGCTGGAGGACGCCACCCCCGGCTCGGTCGTGGACGTGAGCGCCCTGGATGTCACCGACCATGAGGCGGTGTCCTCCTGGGGTGCTGCTCTGGTGGACGCACACGGCGCACCGGAGGAGGTCTTCCACGTCGCCGGCATCGCGATCTGGGGTGATCCGACCACGCTGCCACACGACAAGTGGACGAAGGTCATCGACGTCAACCTCATCGGCACGGTGAACGTGGTCGAGTCGCTGGTGCCTCCGATGTCTACGGCGCCGGCGCTGACAGGTCGGGAAGGACGCCGCCTCTTCGGGCTGCTGCCTGGCCGGAAACGCTCACGGCACCTGTGCTGTGTGTCCTCGGCCGCCGGGTTCCTGGGCCTGCCGTGGCACGGTGCCTATGCGGCGTCGAAGGGTGGAGTGCTGGGGCTGTGCGAGGTGCTGCGGTTCGACCTGGCGTCCTCCGGGATCGCCGTGCACTGTGCCGTGCCGGGTGCGGTGGACACTCCCCTGGTCCGTACCATCGACATCGACGGGGTCGACCAGTCGAAGCCGCGGGTGTTGAAGGCGAAGGGCCTGTTCCAGGGCATCGCGGTGACACCTGAGGAGGCGGCGTCCTCGATCGTCGGTGGTGTGCGCAAAGGCCGCTACCTGCTGTACACCAGCCCGGACATCCGGGTGGGACGCTGGGCACAGGTGAACATGCCGTGGGCGTACCGCGGGGTCATGCGGCTGTTGAACCGCGGGCTGCGGTGGGCGGCGAAGGACACGCCGGGGACCGGGGCGCCCGGTAGTCCCGGTTGAGAGGAGCTGTGTTGACCACCTGGTTGGCCGGGATGAGCGACACGGGCGGACACAGTCGCGGGGTGCCGTCTGCTGGCTTGTCCCTGTCCTCGGCCCCATCCTGTGGTGGGCGTCGGGTCAGCGCCGGAGATTTTCGAGGGCCTCGTCCGAGTGGGAATTCGTCCTGCCGTCCGGCGCCCCCATGTACTGCTGGAGGGACAGTCGCTCAACTGCGTCGACGTCACCCGTCACCATGGTGTCGACCGCCTGCTCCACCCTTTCGTCTGACATCCCGCTGCTCTCCGGGAACTCCGGAAGTTCTTTCATCTCCATTCCCGCATCTCCATTCCCGGGCCAGCGAACCCGGCGGCAGGACGCTGATCGTCGGAACCCCTGCTGGTCCGTCGGCTGTGTTCCCCCTCCATCGTGCTTTCCCCGACTCCGACTCTCCTCCGGAGCACCCGGTGAGTATCAGGACCGCGAAGGTGGCGACCACCAGTGTGGTCATTGCGCGCGTATGCGTGAACCCCATGTCCCCGCCCTCAACTTTCATGTCGGCTTTCGTCTCGACGTATGCGACGGCCCCTCGCCGTCATCCCCGGAACCCGGTGAGTTCCCTTCCTGAAAACAGTAGCAGCATTCGCGCGAGCCAGGCGGGGAAACCATGAGCGCACTGTGACCTGCATCTCCACACTGGTCGGACGTGTCCGGAATCATGAGGTGAAGAGCGTACACCCCACATAGACTGGCCGACCCCGGGACTCACCGCCGACTCTCCTCGCACCGGCGGTGTCGCCCCGGGACCGATCTGGCCGTCCGGCCAGACGGGACAGACCAGACAGACCCTTACCCGGAAAGGCGCCCGATCGTGCCCTCACATCCCACGACCACGCATACCCCGACCACAGCTACCCCGGTCAACCGACCGGACGAGCACAGTCCGCCGAGCACCCCGCACCCCGCCCTCGGCCCCTATCACGACGGTCGTGAAATGGCCCTCGGCATCGTGCTTGCCGCCTTGGCCGGCGCGATGGGCGCAGCTGCCTGGCTGCACACCGACGGCTGGTACGTCACCTTCATGACCGGCAACACCGAGCGGATGATCCTCGAGCATGCCAAGGGGGAGCATGTCCTGGGTATCAGCGCCCTGACCACCGTCCTCGTCTTCATCCTCGGTGTAATGGTCGCGACCTGGGCCAGGATCCGCTGGTGGCGCAAATCCCGGCACGGCGCCACGGTCCTCACCACCGGAGCCGCCTATCTCGCCTGGTTCGCGGACGTGGCCACCGAGGGAGCATCGGACCTGTTCGGCGTCATCCCCGTCCTGTGCCTGGCCTTCGGACTCGGCGCACTCAACACCTCCGTCAGCCGCAACAACCAGGTCGCGATGCCGCTGTCCTATGTCACCGGGACGCTGGTGAAGATGGGCCAGGGGTTCGCCCTCCACATGGCCCGCGTGAGCCGCTGGGTGTGGGTCTCCCAGGCCGTGACCTACGCAGGCTTCCTCGGGGGCATCCTCACCGGCGCCGTACTCTTCGTCTCCGCCGGCACCGATGACACACTCGCCGTCCTGGCGATCCTGTGCACCCTGATCACCCTGGCCACCTGGCGCCTGGACCACCCGCTCTACGCGGTGAAGGACGCAGGCAAGGCCTGACCTCTTCTCGCCCGTGCCACTCCCGCCCCTTCAGAGTGGCACGGGCTCTGATGAGTCCGAGGTGAACCACGGACGCCAGGACCGGTCTTACCACTCCCTAATATTCCCCCGACCTGCGACGATGTAGTTCACCCCAGATTCACGGGGGATACCTGCGTAAACGCCGGTCACTTCGCCTCTCAGCTTCAGTAGAGAGAGGCGATCAGGTTGCTCATATTGATAAGGCGACTATACAGTAGAACGAGTATTTCATTACCGGACGCCATTCCCCGGCGTCCTCACGGTCCCGTGCACTCCGTGCCACGGGACCCGTCCGTCAAGACCCGACGAAAGGACCGCGGCCCAGGACAACCCCACCCACTGCACACCCCGGAACCCCGGAAGGACGGCTGACCCCAGCCATGTTCGGATCACACCCGAAGACCCCCACCCCCACCAAGGGAAAGAGGTGGAAGGCAGACGACGTGACCGTCACCGAGCCCGCCACCGTCAGAACCGCCATCAACGCCGCCGCCATCGGAAACGTCACCGAATGGTACGACTTCGGCGTCTACGGCTACCTCATGCTGACCATCGAGGGGGTGTTCCTTCCGGAGGATTCCGGCGCAGCAGGCAAGATCATCACCGCCGGCCTCTTCGCGGTCTCCTTCCTCGTCCGCCCGATCGGCGGCCTGATCTTCGGACCGCTCTCCGACCGCATCGGACGTAACCGTGTCCTCGCCATCACGATGATCATGATGGCGACCGCCACCTTCCTCATCGGCGTCATCCCCGACTACGCCACCATCGGCATGGCCGCACCGTTCCTGCTGCTGCTCTGCCGCCTCCTGCAGGGCTTCTCGACCGGCGGCGAGTACTCCAACGCCATGACCTTCATCGCGGAGTACGCCCCGGACCGTAAACGTGGCTTCTTCGGCAGCCTGCTGGAGGTCGGTACCTTCGGCGGCTACGTGCTCGGTGCTTCTGTCGCGGTGATCCTCGAGTCCGTCCTCGGCGACGACGCCATGCAGTCCTGGGGCTGGCGCCTGCCCTTCTTCGTCGCCCTTCCACTGGGCTTCATCGGCATCTACCTCCGCGCCAAGCTCAGCGACACCCCCGCCTTCGAGGCACAGGAGGCCGCCAAGAGCGCACCGGAGAGCGAGACCCACGCGGCCCGCGACTTCGAGGGCCACGAGTTCAAGAAGATCGCGTCCCTCTGGCCCTCCGTC
Organism: Corynebacterium sp. UD i78; assembly: GCF_056280545.1. Classification (NCBI taxonomy): domain Bacteria; kingdom Bacillati; phylum Actinomycetota; class Actinomycetes; order Mycobacteriales; family Corynebacteriaceae; genus Corynebacterium; species Corynebacterium sp. UD i78. The sequence continues at coordinate 1,247,016 of NZ_JBWCED010000001.1, forward strand.
CTGGTCTGCTGTGGCCTGGTGATCGCCTGGAACGTCACGAACTACATGCTGACCTCCTTCATGCCCTCCTACTTCGACGAGGTCGGCAACCGGCAGGACGGCTTCGAGATCACCAGCCTCACGGCCAATATCCTCGAGATCATCGTCATGCTGATCTGCCTGCTGCTGATCCCCGTCTTCGGCAGGCTGTCGGACCGTGTCGGACGCAAGCCGATCGTCCTCGCCGGCTGCGTCTCGCTGATCGTGCTGGCGATCCCGTCGATCCTCCTGGTCCGGGTCGACAACGTGGTGACGGTCTTCCTGGGAATGCTCATCATGGGACTGTCGCTGATCTGCTTCAGCTCGATCATGCCGTCGACCCTGCCCTCCCTGTTCCCGACGGTGGTGCGCGCCGGTGCCCTGGCGATCGCCTTCAACGTGTCGATCTCCCTGTTCGGCGGCACGACCTCCACGGTCATGGAGGCCCTGATCTCCGCCACGGACAACCTGATGTGGCCCGCCTACTACCTCATGATCGCCGGTGCGATCGGGTTGATCGCCCTGCGCTACCTTCCGGAGACCAACGGCCGACCGATGTGGGGTTCCAATCCCGCCGCCGCATCCCGGGAAGAGGCCGTCGAGCACGCCGCCGAGCTCAACCGAGAGATCGAGGAGCTGGAGCGCGAGGCCAACAGCGTCCGCTCCGCTGCGCGGTAGGGCGCCCCCTGTAGGACTTCTCTCCTTCTGCCCCGCCCGGTCACCCGTCCCAGGGTGACCGGGCGGGGTTTCCACACTGGAGTGCCGAAACCGCAGGATGCGTCCCGTCGAGTTTCGCAGCCGAGGATCCGACGATCCCGTCTGCACTCTCCCGTCGCTTTCTTCGGCGACTCCCCGGATGATGGGGCCACCGCCGCTGCCGCGGAAGACGCTGCGTCCTCCGCCCCGGACCTCAGCGGCATCGACCTGACGGATCCGATGGCCTCGCCAGTGTTCGACTCGCGCGAGCTGACCACCGACGGCCGGTCCTTCGGCGAGATCATCCGGGAGGACGCCGATCTGCGCGGCGTCCTGACGGGACCGGACTGCCGGCTCGGCGACCGGTTCACCGGGGTGGAGGCCACCTCGACCTGCGGACAGCCGAGGGTGTGCCGCGGGGTGACCGCGTACCGGATACTGATGACATGGACATCTCCCGCGCGACCCTGGCCCTGGTTCTCACCCTCGCCTGCGCGGCCACGGTCGCCTGCTCCGGGAACGACGCCGACCCGACCCCGACGACCACGGCCTCAGCCACCGACCGGTCGGCAGAGAGCAGGCTGGCGACCGCCTGCTCCCAGGTGATCAACGACCGCTCCGCCGAGGATCTGCCGGAGGACTACAGCGGGACGACCGGGGTGGCCACGGCCCTGATGACCGGGGATACCCCCGACGCGCACCTGATCACCGAGGCCACCGCGGAGCTCCGGCAACGGGTCGATGACCGGGAGACCGCGCTGGAGTCTCTGAAGGACCCCGTCGCCGAGGTGGACGGGCTGGACGCGTGGTGGCAGGCCTGGCAGGCCACCGCCGAGGTGTGGAACGACCAGATCAGCACCCTGGAGTCCGGTGACGAGGACGCCATGAAGAGCGCCTTCCTCGGCCTCGCCGGCGAATCAGGTGCCGAGTTCCCCGAGGAGATCCAGGACCGCATGGGCTCCCACGACTGCGCACAGGTCTTCACCCTGGTGCCGCCGGAGGACCCGGACACCGGCCTTTACCGGGAGGCGGCGTCGATCTGCACCGCGATCGTCGAGCGTCGGTTCGGCGAGAACTTCCCCGAGGACAGCGAGCTGATCTTCCGGGACGTCACCCGGCCGGTACTCTCCCGCGAGGACCTGCCTGAGATCACCGCAGGGATCCGGGACGCCGCCGGGCGCATCGCCACCGAGAAGCGCCGCACTGCCGAAGAGATGGACGAGTTGAGTCCGACGGTCTCCACCGCACCAGACCCGTGGAGCTCCTTCACCGGGGCCCTCAATGCGGATGCCGAGCGGGCGGAATCCCGCGCCGACACCCTCGACGGGGGTGACGATGACGCCATCGTGGACGCGTTCTCCCCGGCGCGGCGGGATGAGGATCCACTCTTCCTCGCCACGGATGCGCTCACTGACCTGGGCCTCCAGGACCGGGACTGCATGATGCTGTTCGCGTGACCTGGCCCCGGACAGCCGTGGTCACCGCTGTCAACCACCCGCCTGTTGTTCAGCGTGACGAGAACTGAACCTCTTGATGGTTCGGGAGCCGGTTGGCAGTATTCCGCGCCATGACAAACTCCTCTGAACCGCACTCCCCACCGAAAATCTCCGTCCGGGAGGTGTCCAAGATCTTCCCGGCCGGCACCTCCGGTAACACCGTCACCGCGCTCGACCGCACCAGTCTCGACGTCCGTGACGGTGAGTTCCTCTCCCTGCTCGGCCCCTCCGGATGCGGGAAATCCACCCTCCTCGACCTGCTCACCGGCCTGACCACACCGACCGGCGGCGAGATCCTCATCGACGGCCGACCCGTCGACGGCCCCGGCACCGACCGCGGCATCGTCTTCCAGCAGTACGCCCTGCTCCCCTGGCGCACCGCCCTGGGCAATGTCGAGTTCGGGCTGGAGAACAGCGTCCGCTCCCGGCGCGAACGGCGCGAGACCGCCCGCCACTACCTCGACCTCGTCGGCCTGTCCGACTTCGCCGACCGCCACCCCGGGGAACTCTCCGGCGGCATGAAACAGCGCGTCGCCATCGCCCGCAGCCTGTCCTACGACCCGGATGTGCTGCTCATGGACGAGCCCTTCGCCGCCCTTGACGCCTTCACCCGCGAATCCCTGCAGGACCTGCTGCTGACGATCCGCGAGGAGACGCAGAAGACCATCGTCTTCGTCACCCACAGCATCGACGAGGCCGTGTACCTCTCCGACCGCGTCGCGGTGATGAGCGCCCGCCCGGGCCGGATCCGGGCGCTGGAAGACCTCCATATCGACCGCTCGGTGCCGGATGCCCGCTCCACCGAGGACTTCCGCACCCTGCGTCACCACCTCTGGGCACTGCTCCAGCAGGAGACCACCCCACGACCCCTCACAGGAGCCCACCGATGAGCACGACACTCACCTCCACATCCACCACACCGGACGCCTACGCCACCACCGGGACCTCCCCCGGGTCCACCACCTCACCCGCCGGCGCTGACCCGGCGTCCTCCCCTGAGCACCCCACGACCCCGGACTCCGATGCCACGCCCACCGCGTCCTCCCGCGCCCGAGGCATCCTGCACGCCCTGCCACGTTTCGCGGGACGCACCGCGACCCGCTCGCTGCTCATCCTGATCCTGCTCGCCGTGTGGGAGATCGCGCCGCGCAATGACTGGGTCAACCCGATCTTCCTGCCGCCGCTGAGTGATGTGCTCGATGCGGCGTGGCGGCTCACCACCGACGGCACGCTCGGCCACCATGTCGGGGCCAGCCTGACGCGCTCGGTCATCGGCTTCGGCATCGCCGTCGTCGCCGGGGTGACGCTCGGCCTGCTCATCGGCTGGTACCGCTTCCTCGCCGACCTGCTCACCCCGGTCCTCGAGATCCTGCGCAACACTGCCGCCCTCGCCCTGCTGCCGGTGGTCACTCTGCTGCTCGGCATCGGTGAGACCGCGAAGATCTCCCTGGTGGTCTACGCCGCACTGTTCCCGATCCTGCTCAACACGCTCACCGGGGTACGTACCGTGGACCCGCTGCTCGTGCGCTCCGCCCGGTCGCTGAACCTGCGTCCGCACCAGATCTTCACCAAGGTCGTGCTGCCCTCGGCGGTGCCCTCGATCTTCACCGGCCTGCGGATGGGGGCGGCGGCGTCCATCCTCGTTCTCGTCGCCGCGGAGATGATCGGCGCGAAGTCCGGGCTCGGCTACCTCATCCAGGCGTCCCAGCTCAACTTCCAGATCGCCAACATGTACGTCGGCATCATCGCTATCGCCGCGCTCGGACTGATCGCGAACTACGGCCTGCTCGCCGTGCAGCGTCGACTGTCGAGGTGGCGCTGATGCGACGCCTGCTGCTCTCTCTGTTCGGCGTCCTCTCCCTTCTGGCCTCCCTCGCACTGGCCGGATGCGCCGGCACCGGCGGGGCCACCGAACTCGCCGACGGACGCTATGAACTGAAGTACCAGGGGACGCCGGGCTCGGTGAACCTCCCCGAGCTCGCCGAGGACCTGGGCTACTTCGACAACATCGCCCTGAACCGCGTCAGCGACACCTCCTCGGGGCCGATCTCGATCCAGAACGTCGCGACCGGCGAGACCGACTTCGGCTCCGCCTTCAACGGTGCGATCGCGAAGCTCCGGGCGTCCGGGGCGAAGATCACCGGCGTCGTCGACTCCTACGGGGCGGACGCCGAGACCTACAACGGCTTCCTCGTCAAGAAGGATTCGGACATCCACACCGGCAAGGACCTCATCGGCAGGACCATAGGTATGAACACCCTGGGTGCCCACGCCGAGTTCATCACGCGCGAATGGCTGCGCCAGCAGGGCCTGACGCCTGAGGAGATCGGGAAGGTCAACCTGGTCGTCGTCGAACCGGTGAACAACGAGGAGGCGTTGCGCTCCGGGCAGATCGACGTCGGCGCGGTCAGCGGACCCTTCCTCCAGCGCGCCGCGGCGTCCGGGGACTTCCGGGAGATCTACACCGACAAGGACCTCTTCGACGAGTTCTCCTACGGCTCCTGGATCTTCCGCGACAACTTCATCGAGAAGTCACCCGACGCGGTCGCCGACTTCACCCAGGGTGTCGCCCGGGCGATCCGCTGGCTGCAGACCACCGACCGACAGACCGTCATCGACCGCTACAAGACCATCATGGCGGGCCGCGACCGCGACGAGGACCCTGCGCTGGCCGAGTACTACCGCAGCTCGTCGATACCGAAACCCGGCGGTGTGATCCAGCCCGAGGAGTTCAGCATCTGGACCGACTGGCTGGTCCGTAACGGCGAGTTCCACGAGGACGAGGTCAACCCCGACGACCTGTTCACCAACGAGTTCAACCCCTACGCCACAGGAGAACTGACATGACCGACCGCACCAGCTACACCGACCGTACCGACCAGCTCGTCCTCAACGCCTTCGTCTACCCCGAGGGCCACCACGAGGCCGCCTGGCGACACCCCGCCACCACCCCGGAGCGACTGCTCGACCCGGAGTACTTCGTGGACATCGCCGGGACCGCCGAGCGTGGCCGGCTCGACGCGATCTTCTTCGCCGACTCCCCGGCCGTCACCGGCAATGTCGAACTACGCCCCGGCGCGGGCTTCGAGCCGCTGACACTGCTCTCGGCCATCGCGGCGCGGACCGAGCACATCGGTCTGGTCGCCACGGCGTCCACCACCTACAACGACCCCTACACCCTCGCCCGGGCGTTCGCGTCCCTGGACCTCATCTCCGGCGGACGGGCAGGCTGGAACATCGTGACCACCGCCGCCGACGTCGCCTCGGCAAATTTCGGCCTGACCGGGCACCCGTCGGCGGAGGAGCGCTACGCCCGCGCCACCGAGTTCGTCGAGGCAGTAGTCGCGTTATGGGACTCCTTCGAGGAGGACGCCCTGCTCGTCGATCCGGTCGCAGGACGCTGGGCCGACCCCTCCCGGGTGCATCCGGCGGACTACCGGGGCCGGTACGTGTCCACGAAGGGGCCGCTGAATGTGCCGCGCTCGCCGCAGGGGCATCCGGTACTTGTCCAGGCCGGGTCCTCGAACGCGGGCCGTGCCCTGGGCGGACGCTTCGCCGAGGCGATCTTCACCGCCCACCAACGGCTGGAGGACGCGGTGGACTTCGCCGCGGATATCCGGGCCCGGGCCGTCGCGGCCGGGCGGTCTGAGAAAGATGTGAAGATCCTGCCGGGGCTGTCACCGTTCATCGCGGCGACGCAGAAGGAGGCGAAGGAGCTGGAGGCCGGGTTCACCGAGCTGATCAACCCGGCGTTCAACCTGCCCACGCTCAACGGCCTGTTCGACCTGGACTTCACGGAGGATGACCTGGACACGGTGATCCCGCTGTCCGCGGTGCAGGCGACCGGGCAGACGTTGGACAACAACCACAGCAGGTCGCAGGTGGTGGCGGGCATCATCGAACGGGAACGCCCGACGGTGCGTCAGCTGCTCGGCCGGTTGGCCGGGGCGCGTGGGCACCGGGTGTTCACGGGTACGCCGGTGCAGGTCGCGGACACGATCGAGGAGTGGTTCCGGGCCGGGGCAGCCGACGGGTTCAACATCATGCCGCCGTTCTACCCCGGTGGCCTGGAGGTGTTCGTCGACGAGGTGGTGCCGATCCTCCAGGAGCGTGGCCTGTTCCGCACCGAGTACCCGGGAACCACGCTGCGCTCGTCCTACGGGCTGGACGTGCCGGAGAACCGGTGGACGGTTCAGCGGGCGGGTAAGGCGGGGCGGGTGTCTGCGTAGCAGCCTGGCCCGTTCGCCGTTCCTCCCGTCCCGCCTCGCGCTACGCTCAACCACATAACCTTCCGCGACCAGTTGGGTGCAGGTATGCCCGACCACTTCACAATTCCGGAGGAGTTCCTCAGCCTCGCCGACCGGTGTGAAGCGCCGGGTTTCGTCCGCGGGACTGCTCCCGGCCAGCAGTACGCCACCATCGCCGACCCCGACGTCCACGACACGGCGGACGCCAAGCTCTTCGGCGGGCCGCGGAACCTCTTCCCCGAGGGCCACCTGCCGGATCCGGAACGGTTGTACGCGATCGGTTACAACGGCGGGGAGGGTTCCACGTTCCGTCTCTGGCTCGACGATGACGGCGTCCGGCATGTTGTGAACCACGGCTCCGGGCCGGGGTCGTGTCTGTAGGCAACGTTCTCCGATGCACTGTCGGTGCTGCGGCTGCTCGCTGTCGGGTATTTCACCCTGGCAATCAATGACGGGTGGGGTGAGGCACCCCGGCTGGAGGATATCCCCGACGCCGAGCTGTCCGATTCTGCGCTCGCGCCTCACCGTGCCTGGTTAAAGGACCGCCGGGGCCAGGACACGCCTCGTACCGGTGTGGAGGCACTGCGCCTCATCACAACGGAGAGGCCGCTGTCTGGACCGACCTTGGCGGCCCCACCACCGGCGATACTCTCAACGAGTGGCTGACGGCGGACCAGAACTGCGCCGCAGCAGTTCACCGACGATCCGGAAAGCCGCCTCGTATGCGCCGGGCCACTCACTCTCCCGCGGCCCGGCGATGTTCACGGTGAGTCCGGTGCCCTGACACTGCAACCACCCGCAGGCGTCTTCGATGTCTTCCCTTCCCACCGCCCGGACGGGACGACCGTGGAAGGACGCCAGGCCCCTCGTCAACGTGGTTCCCGGTGACACCTCGGAGCCACCCGGTTCCACGTCGGAGCCGATGATCAGCGTGACGTCACTGTCCCGCACATTCCACTCCGTGCGCTGGGCTGGTTCGGATGAGGGAGTCTCCCGCAGTTCTGGGTAGTCCACGAGCAATCCCGGCGCCTCGGGCAGGTCCTCCGCCCATCCGGCGGCGGGGCACCAACCTTCGGTGGTCACGCCTACGGCGCGGGCGGCATCGAGGGCACCCCGGTCCACACCGGTCTGCCCACCCGAGCGGATCGCGGTGATCAGCGGTCGGTCGCCGTGGTCCGGTGTGCTCTGCGGGGCCGGAGAGGTCATGAATCGGAGCGTAGCAGCGATGGACACCGCCACCCGAACACCGTGTTCGATCACCACGGTTCCCCGTCCTGACCACCACTAGGTTGCTCTCCTGTCGCCCACAGAACACAGGAGAAGCCGTGACCGTCGCCCTCGCCGCGAGTACTGCCCCGACCCGTCGCCCGTCCGCACCCAGCCCCGCGTGTATGCCCCGGCGAAGAGCGCGGACACAGACCGCGGGTGCCGGCACGACGGTCTACCTTCCGGTGGACATCACGGTGCGCAAGCTCAATGATTTCTTCCGCCCCGGCTTCTCGACGTTCGCCGGGTGTGTGAGCATCCGCGGCACGTATTCACCGGTGGTCGCCGGGAACCGGGGCCAGGTGGTGCAGAGCCTCGCGCAGTGGATCGCCGGGCATCCCGAGCTCGGCCGCTCTCCCCTGCCGCTGCAGGTGCGCCTGCACCCTTCGTCCTCTCGGAACAAGCCTTTCCCGATCGATTCCACCTACGTCGCCTCCGGTCTTGTGTCAGCGGGGCTCGGCATTTCCGGCGTGGAGCGGTGCCACAGCGTGGATCTGACGACGATGACGGCACTGTCCAGGGGTGTTCCGGATGTCATTACGTTGGCTGGCTCGTCAGGTCGAGTCCTGAACCCGCCGACAAACCAGCGGGTACGTACCGACCCTGCCACCCGCTCGGTTGCTGAGCGTTACCGGAACAACTTCGAGATCCGGGCCCGCTACACCGACCGCTGGTGGGGTTCGGGGGACCGTCCGCTGCTGGTCTCCGAGTTCCCTGATCTGGAGGAGAAGCCGGAGCAGATCGACGTATACACGGATGCCTCGGTGTGTCCCGGGTTCACCGTGGTCGGCGATCGGGATGTCCTGCCCGGCGCTGGGGGTTGTCGCCTCTGCGGTACTGGACCGGGAGTTCATCAAGGACCATGCCCGGATCCGGGTCGCGGAGACTGCGGCGATCGCCGCCGGGGTGATGCTGTTCTGCAACTCTGCCCGCAGGATCATCGTCCATTCGGACTCCCGTCCGGCGTTGCAGTGGTGGGCGGATCTGGAGTCCATTCCGGGGCGTTGGTCGACACTGCGCAGCTATGCGGTCCACGAGAAGAAGAGCCACCCCAATGCCGAGGTCCGGTGGGTGAAGGGACACGCCGACTGTGAGGGCAACCTGTGGGCGGACCGTGCGGCGCGTCTGTCCCTGCACGCTGTCCGCTGGGACGAGGAGGACGCCGTGCGCCGCGGGAAGTTCGACAATCTCGCGGCGGAGTTCCGGGGGCGTTAGGCCTTCCCTGCCATTCCACTGGCCGAACGGAGTGTCGCCGTGACTGCAGAATCAGTGACCGGAAGCCGTGTCGGATACTGTCAGCTCTGCGGGATAGCCACGTCGGGGATCCTGGACAGAGCGGCGGTCACTTTTTTCGCATCGCCGTCCCGGAGGCGTTCCGCTACATCCAGATTCTCTCGAGGACTTCCACTGCCTCGGCGTCCGAGCGGTGCCGGAACCTGGCGAGGACCTTTCGCCGTGGTGCATCTGGGGCCAGACCGAGGGCTTCGGCGACAATCCCGTGGGACGCCGCGTCATCCTTCCCGGGAGTTTCCCCGACATGGTCGACGAGCCAGTCCAGTCCGTCGAGTTCCGCCGCATCCGATGAGTGCGCCGGAGTCACGGAGAAGTGCTCCCCGTCGTGCAGGTCGATCCAGATACGGTCACCCTCGGTGATCTGGAGGGGTTCGAGGAACCGTCGGATCGACCCGACGGAACTGGTGCCCAGGTTGCCCCAGATAATGCGCTGTTCACCGTAATCGCTCGGGATCATCCGTGGTTCGTTCCATTCCAGGTCCAGCATCGCTGTCAGTCCGTTGGGGATGTAGGTCCCGGAACCGCGCAGATGGTCCTTCGTCACGGTGACCAGGTTGCACCAGCGTCCGTCATGGATGTAGATGCCGTTGGACTCCTCCGGGGTGGCGTTGTTGACCATCGGTTCGGTCCGGCGTCGGACCACACCGCCCGTTGAGGTGAAGTCGCCGGTCGCTGCGTACGTTGTGACCGAGTTCGCGGAGACACCGAACTCCCGGGTCAGTTCATCGACGAGATCGGACAGCACGACGCCTTCGGCGCCGTCCGCCTCCGCGGCATCCACCCGCTGTCCGATGAGGTCGGCGATGCCGGTGTACTCCGGCAGTCCCCACCGGGTCAGGGCCCACTGCTCGACTCCCACGCGCATGAGATCGTCGCTGTTGTAGAGACCGTTGCGGAAGGACCGTTCAGACTTCGAGCTACCGATGCCCGCGTACATCTCAGAGACGCTCATCGGCCTGCCGGCGATCGACAACAGGGACGCTGCCCGCGCCGGATGCGACCCGACACGTGTGAGCACGTGGTCGTCAAGAACGAGGTAACCGCAGGTGGTGAGCCACTGGGTGAGCGTCGCCGCGTCATCGAGGCTTGACTGGTCGAGGACGTCGGACAGCTCCGCGACGCCCTCGTCGTTGATCATCGGTGCCAGGAGGTTCCCGGTGCGCTGGGCTGCGGTCGGCAGATCGGGGAAACAGACCCAGCCGTCTTCGATCCGGAAGTCGTCGTCGAAGGCATCGAGGATCCGCCACAACGGCGCGTCCCATCCGGGCAGGGCAGAAGCCAGTTCCGGGAAGACGGCAGTGATCTGTTCGAGCGTCCCCACCGGGTACGCGTGCGCCCGGACCCCGGCCCGCAGGTCGGCGACCGGCCCGGCGATGATCATTGGACGTAGGCGGGCGGTGAGCTTCTTCTGGAGTTGCCGGACCCGCTCGCGGGTGACTCCGACGGCTTGTCCGATCTCGTCGAGAGTCGCCGGTTTCTCGGCGATAATCCGGTCACGCAGGATCCGCTGATCACGGTCGTCACAGGACTCCCAGAACCGGCCGAGGACATCGGCGACAGTTCCCCTGCGCTGTGACAGTGCCAGGTGGAAGCAGCCGGACTCCTCTCCTGCCTGGGCAAGCAGTGCCTCAACGTGGGCGGGAAGCTCCCCGTCGACCGCGGATATTCCTGCGTGTTCCACCGCCGCGCGCAGACTGCCCTGGGTACGGGCGATGAATCCGAGCAGTCCGACGGCGGTGTCGAAAGCGCTGCCGAGGGAGTCCGCATCGAACGTCATACCCTCGTCCCCCAGTTCGACGACCGGGACGGCGTCCTCGTCATCGTAGAATCCGCCGGTCTGCATCGTTTCTCCAAGGTCGTCCCCGAGGTCTTCCGACTCGCCGACGACAGTCTCCGCCTCCGGATGCGAGGCAGCGACCACCAGGCGGGGATCGACGGCACCGCTCCCGGAGTTCTCCAGTTCACCGAGCAGGCGGGCGAAACCGGATTCAGAGATCACGGGCACCCCCAGGCTCCGGGCTTTCTTCGCCTTGGAGCTGAGGGAATCCGGGTCGGCGGCGACAAGTAGGACTGACTTCTTGATCACTCCGCCGACGTCCAGGCCGGCGTCGACCGCGCGTGCCTCCCACACGGCGCGCGGGATCTCGGTCTCCCCGGTGAAGGTGATGCGATCCCCGGGGGACAGACGCAACCCGGTACCGGCCGACTGCCCGGGCCCGTCGTCACCGCCTGTGACCGGAGAATCAAGCAGTGCGTCGACCGCTGCGGCTGCGACGCCGAGGGCACGGGCCACCGCGTGCAGTTCCTCGCGCTCCTCCTCGGTGACGATGCCGTCCGCCCAGGCCAGCACTGCGAGCTGCCGGACGAAACCGGCGTGCAGGTCCAGGGCTTCGTCCCGGCCGATGCCGAGGGTGGCGGCACAGTCGGTGAGTTCACCGATCTCGTGGACGGAGAGTTCGCGGTCGAGCATCGCCGTGGCCAGCAGGTCGAGGTAGGCATCCACGTTCGGTTGTCCGACGACCGGGACGCCGGTGGCGAGCTGGTTGAGCCACCGGCCGTCCGGTGCGGTGGCCTTCGTCGTGCGGCGGTGGAGGATCGCCGGCGAATCCGAGACGTGGGACGCCGGTGCAGTCAGATCGGCACGGGATATCGACACCGGATGGACGCCCCGGAGCAACTGTGCGACGGTCTCCGGGGCACGGTGGAGATAGTGGCCCAGCAGTTCGGCGGTGGCTTCGGCGTCGCCGAGTGCGGCGTGGGCGTGGGCGTTGACGATCCCGGCTGCCGACAGTGCGGCAGACAGCCCCCGGCCGGAGCCGGGGAGCAGCCGACCGGTCAGCGTGAGTGTGCACAGGCTGGCGCCTGTGAACGGGGTGTCGGTAAGCCCCAGCCTCCCGAATTCCGCTGCGAGAAGCCGGGAATCGAAGGCGGCGTTGTGCGCGACGAAGATCCGCCCGTTGAGCTGGTCGGAGAGTTCTCCGGCGATGTCGGCGAAGGTCGGTGCGCCGACGACATCGGCGGCGCTGATGCCGTGGATCCGGGTGTTGGGGATGTCCCGGTCCGGGTTGACCAGCGTGCTCCAGGTCCCGGTGACGGTCCCGTCGGCCTCTGCGTGGACGACGGCCACTTCCAGGACGCGGTCGCGGTTGGTGAAGCCGGTGGTCTCCACATCGACCACGGCGAAGGAGAGTCCCTGATTCTCATTAGTCACAGTGAAGAACTGTAGCGGGTGGGCAGGACAGGTCGGCGTCGGTGTTCGAGGGCTGATTCCTGCTCCCCCGATACACTTGCTGACGAGTCTTTCCTGTCCACGACCTGAGGGAGCACGATGAAGGGCCAGCCGACCGAGATCTGGCAGATCTACAACAAGGCGAACTCGACCTTGGAGATCCCCGTCTACCAGCGCAACTACGACTGGGGAACGCCGCAGTGCGCTCGACTGTTCGACGATCTCGAAGCCCTCGCCCACGCTGACCGGGACAAGCAGCCCAAGCACTTCTTCGGTGCCGTTGTCGGTAAATCCGAGGACTCGTGGACCTGGATCGTGATCGACGGCCAGCAGCGGCTCACCACGATCAGTCTGCTCATTCTCGCTATCGCACACTCGGTGGCCGCCGGGGATGTCGAGGTCGGCAAAGACCCTGACCTCGGACGCAAGCTCGTCGATGACTACCTGCTGGTGGATGCCAACCCGAATAGCCTGAAGTTCAAACTCAAGCCGGTGAAGAACGACGCTGCAGCTTACATGGCACTCTTCGGCCCCGAGGACGACTTCGTCGACTCCTCCAATGTCACCGCCAACTACCGCTACTTCCGCGAACGGCTACGCACAACCGATCTCACCGCGTACCAGGTGTGGGACGCCGTTTCCCGTCTTGAGGTGATGCACCTGGACCTGGAAGCCCACGATGATCCGCAGCGGATCTTCGAGTCCCTGAACTCCACCGGACTCAACCTCAGCGAATCAGACAAGATCCGCAACTTCGTGCTGATGAACCAGAAGCTCGAGGAACAGAACCGGCTCTACGAGCAGCGGTGGAACCCGATCGAGGAGAACGTCGACTACCGCACGGACTGGTTCATCCGCTGGTACCTGACTTCGAAGACGAACAAGACGCCGAAAGAATCGGATATCTTCGAGGCCTTCAAACTCTTCGTGCAGCGCAGCGACGACTCGGTCCCGCAGATTCTCGACGACATCTACGAGTACTCGAAGAACAGTCGCGCCATCACCCACGCATCGACCGGCTTCTCGACCGTGGACCGTCGGCTCAGCCGGGCGAACCTCATTGTCGGTGATGTGGTTCATCCGTTCCTCATGCCGGTCGTCGCGGACGCCCGGCGCGGTGAAACCACTGAGAGTGACCTTGATGCTGTCCTCCACATCATCGAGTCCTACCTTTTCCGACGGACGATATGTCAGGTCGGCGCTAATGCACTGAACAAGATCTTCGCCACGGCGTACAGCGAACTCCGCAAACTCCGGACCGCCCACCAGAGTTATGCAGATCTACTCACCTGGATTCTGCGCCGTCGTGACGGTGGTTCCGGCCGCTTTCCGAATGACGTTGACTTCCGGGAGAGCTTTGAAACGCGGGACACCTACCGTCTACGACCGGCTCACCGACGGTACCTCTTCGACGTCCTGGAGAACGGTGACTCGAAGGACAACCGGGACATCGCCGACAAGATCGCCTCCGGTGACCTCACGGTGGAGCACATCATGCCGCAGACCCTCACCCGTGCGTGGGAGGAAGAACTCGGACCGGATGCCGTGGACATCCACGACACCTGGGAGAACCGTATCGGCAATCTCACGGTCACCGGCTATAACTCGGCCTACTCAAACTCGTCATTCCAGAAGAAGAAGACAATGCCTGAGGGGTTCAATTCTTCGCCGTACCGGCTCAACGCGGACGTGAAGTCTGCCGATCACTGGAACGAGGACGCTCTCCGTGCCCGGTCGGCACGGCTCGTCCACCAGGCGCTCGAGTACTGGTCTTTCGTCGACACCGATTTCCGGCCTCCTGAGGTGGTCCGTCCGACCGAGCCGATGGGGACCGACACATCGTTCCGTGGCCGCGAGGTGACAGCCTACGAGTACGGGGATGTCTCCGAGACCGTCACCGACTGGGCGAACCTCGTACCCAAGGTGCTGCATGTGCTGCTCCAGCAGCATCGTGCAGCGCTGTTGGGGTTCGCCGGAACCGACAACCTGTTGACCACGGAGCCTGCCGCGCACGAGGGAAAGCGGGGGCTTCGGGTGGCCGATCCGGGCCTCGGGGTGTGGGTCAACAATGACACCAACACCAAGGTGACTCTGCTCAGACGGGTCTTCGAGGCCCTTCACCTCGATCCCGAGGAGCTGATCTTCACACTCCGCCCGTCGAAGGATGCTGCGGCGAGTGGCGTGTCTGGCGGTTCGCTCTCCGGGGGAGACGATGGTGGGAAGGGCGATGACGGAGGTTCCACTGGTCGTTACGCTGCTCTCACCAAGTTCCGGGCGGAGATGGATGAGGACGCGGAGCTGAAACCGGAGCCTTCCGGAACCGCTGATCTCCGTACCGAGTTCTCCGGCGAATTCACTGAGTTCCGGCGGGATTCCTGGATGCAGGATCTGGGTGGTCAGCCGCTGGCTTCCTTCACCGCCGCGACACCGGTCGACCAGATGACTGCCGAGCAGGTACTGGCGGTGATTTCAGGGCTTTTCGCCATGGAGTCCATGTTCGGCGCCGGTGCGGTACACCAGTCGATCATCGACGGGTCCATGTCCGGCTATATGGATCGGTTGGCTGAACTGGGCTGACGGTAAAGAACCCCGCCCGTCACGCCACCGCCTGCACCAGCAGAACTGCACCGGAGAGGACCGAGAAGACGATAACCGCCATCCGCAGATCCAGCAATGGGAAGCGGCGGACAACCAGGGTACTGCCCACGGTGCCCAGCACGAGCGCAGGTAGCAGGACAAGGGAAGTCTCCCAGCCACCCGTCCGGCGCGGAGCCGGTGACCGTCAGCGCGACCAGGGAGACCACCTCCCCGATGAAGAAGCAGGTCGCAACGGTGGACCGCAGAACCGCCGGTCGACTGTGCTGGTAGACAAGGCCCATCGGAGGCCCGCCCACGCCCGTCGCTGTCTCGCTGATTCCGGTCACTGCGCCGGCCGCGAGGAACGCGGCCGGGGTCGGTGCGAAAGGCGGCGCGAAAAGGCTGACCAGGGCCGCGCCGATCGTCACCAGGGCGACCAGGACAGTCAGACCGGTGGTGGAAAGCACTGCCACCATCAGCAGCCCGACCAGAGTGAACACGATCCGGGTGGCGCTGATCCACGCCCCGCCCCGCCAATCAATCGACCGCCACTCCCGCAATGCGACAAATGCGTTGAGCGGCAGCATGAGTAACAGCACGATCGTCGGAACCAGCTCCGGTGCCAGCAGTGTCGCCACCGGAGAGACGATGAGTGCGAAACCGATGCCGCTGGTCCCCTGCACCAGGGCCGCGACGAAGACCACCAGGGACAGGATAACGATGGTGGCGGTGGTCATCGCTGCCCGCCGTGATGTCCCCGTCGACCGAGCCCTGCCCGCGCGCAGACCGCAGCGGACGCCGTCCTGGCGTCCGCGATGAGCTGGTCGTAATCCAGGTGGAGGAACTCCCCGTCGAGGACACGGGTCGTCCCGTCGGTGATCACCGCGTGGATCTGATCGCGGTGACCGAGACGGACCAGCTCCCAGGCGAGGTCGACCGGGCAGATGAAGTCCGGGGTGTCGAGTCGGAGCACGAGCATGTCCGCCCGGAACCCGGCGGCGATGGACCCGACCTCGTCTCCGAGGCCCGTCGCGTCCGCCCCACCAGTGGTGGCCGCCCGCAGCCAGTCGTCACCACCACCGGCGACAGGGTCACCGACCTCGATGGCGGAGGCGAAACGCTGGGCGGTCTCGGCGGCATCCATCAGGCGGAAGGCGTCCGCCCGGGTGCCGTCGGTCCCGAGTCCGGTGCGTGCACCGAGAGCGAGCATGGTCAGGGCGTCGGCGATGACATTGCCCTTCCAGGCGCTGGCGACAGGGTTATATGACCAGGCTGCACCGGAGTGTGCCAGCCGGATCTTCTCCTCCGGCGTCAGCAGCGTGGTGTGCGCGGCGAGAAGGTGCCGGTCGAGCGCGCCGGCGTCCTCGAGAAGTCCGAGAGGACGCCGCCCGGTGGCGAGAAGGGTACGTTCCACACCTGCCAGGTGTTCATTGACGTGTGTCTGCAGCACCGCGTCCTCCGCCCGACACAGGTCCGCCAGCCGCGCCAAGGTGCCTGGGGTCGCCATCTCCGGGGTGGCGACAGCGACGGAGCCGTGGACCCAGTCGTCGCCGGCGAAGCGTCGCAGGTGCTCTTCCGCGGAGGCGACCACGGCGTCAGCAGTACCCTCACCGATGTCGTGGCTGATCTTGCCCAGGACCAGCCGCACTCCGACCTTGCGGGCCTGGTCGGCGATGATGCCCGGGTCGTGGGCTGACCGGGCCCCCGCGTCGGCGACGGCGGTGAAGCCGCCGAGCAGAGCGTCCACCAGCCCAAGGCGTGCACTCACCGCAAGCTCATCCTCGTTGAGAGAACCTTCCAGCGGAACCCACACCCGACGGAAGATTTCGGAGGGTTCACCGAAGGCGTAGGGCCGACCGAGTGTCTGGGCCAGGTGCTGGTGGCAGTCGACCATGCCGGGGACGAGGGCATGGTCGCCGAGTTCCACACGGCTGTGGTCGGAGTAGATCTCCGGCAGCTCGGACTCTGGGCCGACCCACGCGAACTGCCCGTTCTCAACGACCACCGCTTGTCCGGTCAGGAATCTGTCGGCCGTCCAGGTGTGTCCTGGGGTGAGGACGTAAGAGTCCGGCAGTGAGCACAGTGCATCAGGTGTCATCGGGTGGCCTTCTTCCACAGCAGGATCAGTCCGGCGACGACCATACCGACGATGGCGGACATGGTCACGCCGTTGCCTAGCAGAAGTCGCAGGTCGGTAGGCAGGTTGAGGTAGAGAGAGGGTGCGAGGATCGGTAGCAGGCCGGCGGCGAATCCGGCGGTGGCGGTGAGGAAGTTGGCGTCGTCGGTCATGTCGATGCCCTGGAACATGCGCAGTCCGGAGACGACGATCATGGTGAAGGCGTAGACGGCGGTGCCGCCGATCACGGGTGCGGGGATGGACTGGATGAGATCGGCGACCGGTCCAATGAGGGCGATGAGGATGAGGAAGACACCGGCCAGTGCAGTCACGAAGCGACTCGTAACGCCGGTCGCCCGGACGATGCCGATATTCTCACCGCTGGTGAGCATCGTCTGGCCGCCGAACGGTGCGGCGATAAGGGAGGTGAGCGCGTCACCACGGACCGTGGCCGCAACAGTGGCGCCCTTGTCGATCTTCTTGCCGACGATGTCGGCGTTCAGGGTGGTCTGGCCCGTGGCCTCGGCCATGGAACCGATGCTGAAGACGATGAGCGGGACAGCGGCGACGATGTCGAAGGTCACCGAGCCGTAGGGCAGCCAGGTGGGCAGGCGGAGCACATCATCGGTGCTCACGGATTCGAAGTGGCCGGTTGCTGCGGCGAGGACGGTACCGACGACCATGCCGAGGAGAATCGCGACAGAGCGAAAGCGTCGGGGCAGCACGATCTGCAGGACGATGATGGCCCCGACCGTCGCGGCGGCCAGGCCGATCGCCCACAGCGGGGCTTTCTCGTCTTTGGAGATCAGGCCACCGGCGATCTTGACGACGTTTACGCCGATGACGGTGATCATCACGGCAAGCACAACCGGCGGGATGACCTTCACGATCACACCCGCCAGCGGGGAGAGTATGAGGCAGACGGCGGCGGCGATGATGACGGAACCGGTTGCTACGGGGGCGGAGTGTTCCGTGGCGATCTGGATGAAGATCGCCACGGCCGCGCCGCCGGGGAGCATGACGAACGGGAGTTTCGCGCCGAGTTTCAGCCAGCCCATGGACTGCAGGATCGATCCGATGCCGCAGGCGAGCAGGGTCACGCAGAGGACGCTACGGGTGACGTCGCCGTCGAGCTGGAGTACCCCGCTGATGAGGAAGACGGATGCGATGGGTGTAGAGATCATCACGATGACGTGCTGGAGGGCGAGAATGATCGCCCGGGGCCAGGCGGGCATCGTGTCGACGGGGTGTAGTTGGTGGCCGGTGGGTGTGTGTTGGTCCGTGCGGGCGGCTGCGGTGGACATGGTCGGTTTCCTCTCGATTGTCCTCTATCCTGGTTTAAATCGATTGAAATACACAATTCTGAGATCCGCACGCCGGAGGTGGAAGGTTTTACCGGCCCGAAACGGTGGAGGTGCCCGGCACGGTGGAGCCGCGCATGACGAGGCCCGGCTGCCGTACATCCTGACGCAGGACGCCGTCCTCCGCCCCCCCGTCAACGCTCTCGATGATGAGCTCGGCGCAGGCCTCAGCTACCGCCGTCATGTCCAGGTCCAGGGAGGTCAACGGCGGTGTTGCCCCCAGGGCGCGCGGCCCGTTGAAGTTCGTGGCGACGAGCAGGTCACCGGGCACGGCACGCCCTAGATCGGCCGCTGCATCTAGGACACCGAGCGCCAGCAGGTCAGTGGGCGCGTAGACCGCGTCGGTTTCGGGTTGGGCAGCAAGGAGTTCACGGGTTGCCGTCCTCGCCGCTGCCCGGTCGACCTGGCAGGTGGTCACCAGGTATTCCACGGAACTATCGGGGCCGGAGCCTGCTGACGTGTCACCAGTTACCTGCCGGAGATAGTTGCGGACGCTCACCGTCACGGCGTTGTCCGCCTCCCCCAGCAGCACCCCGATGTGCCGGGCCCCGACGTCCCGGAGATGGGCGAGCATCACGTCCGCACCGGAGGCACCGCGGTCGACCACTCCGTCCACCTGCAGCCCCGGCGCATCGCCGACGGCAACGGTCTTCACGCCCCTGCGGTGCAGTTCGGTGGTGAGGGGTTCCCCGCTACGCGGTTCGACGATCACGGCGGCGTCCATGTCGAGGTCGTCGAGCTGGCGGATGTCCTGCAGTGGTGGGACGAGGAGCATCGAATAGCCGCGGGCGAGAAGTAGGCGGGACAGCGGCACGGCCAGGGCGATCTGGAAGCTGTAACCGGACTCGTCACCGGCGACAGCCTCGGGCACCGTGGTGAGCAGGGCGACACAGTGGGATTTCGCCCCGCGCAACCGCCGCGCGCGAACGTCGGGCCGGTAGCCGAGTTCGTCGGCCACCTGCTGCACCTTCTCCACCGTCGCACTCGCAGGTCCCGGCCGACCGTTGAGCACCAGCGAGGCGGTGGAACGGGAGACTCCAGCGGCGGTGGCGACATCAGCGAGAGTGGCGGGGAGGTTCACGGTCGCCCAGTGTAATCGGCCCGGGGCGCTCAGCGGCCCATCAGCACTTCAGGCAACGCGGCACGAAGCTCAGCGTGGATGTCATCGAACTTGACTGTCAAACAATGAACTACCCCGGCCTTCGGGGTTCATGGTCTTCTGTTCCTCCACAAAGACATTCGCCACCATCCCACCCCCGCACCGAACCCCACTAGGTACTGTGAATCAGGTAAGAGCGACCCGACAGGCTTCCGCTGGGACATGCCTCCACGTCGCACGAGTATTCGTGCTGCCTGGAGAACCCCATGCCTCTGCTTCGGACGACTGCCGCCGAGCTCCTGTCCCGCTTCGCCAACCCGAAGGACCTCGGTGACCATATGGCCACCCAGGCTGGATACGAAGGTCTCGGTTGCTCCTCGGCTGAGCGCCGCTCCTGGGAGAACAGCATCCCCGAGCTGGCCAAGGTCCTCACCCATGCCGGGCTCGAGGATGTCGACGTCCTTCTGGAGCAGAAGCTTCCCCTGAATTCCAAGCGGGTGGACGCGATCATCGCCGGCACCAACCCGGCAACCGGGCTCCCTTCCTTCGTCGTGATCGAACTCAAGCAATGGAGTTCAGCGACTCTCTTCGAGGACGATCCGAAACTGGTCGACGTGCCCGGCACGCTCGGTGGTCCGCGCCTGCACCCGCTGCGCCAGGTTGACACCTACCGGGAACTGCTCACCAACTTCCTCACCATCTTCGACGGTCACCCTGAGAGCGTCCAGGGAGCGGTCTTCCTCCACAACGTCAGTCACCGTGCCGCCGTCGTCGAGCTGGACGACTACACCTCCGACCTGCGTTCGGAGCTGTTCACCGGTGCCGACATCGAGACCTTCGCCTCTTTCCTGAAGGCCCGCATCTCCCCCGTCCGGGATGCCTCCGTCATCGACCGTTTCATCGAATCCGCGGTCGCACCGTCCCAGCAGCTGCTCACCTCCGCCGCCGCGGAGATCCGGGACCGCGAGCAGTTCATCCTCCTCGACCGGCAGCGTCAGGCCGTCGACATGGTCCTCCACGCGGTGGAGCGTGCGGACAAGACGGACGCCAAGCGAGTTATCGTCGTCTCTGGCGGCCCTGGCACCGGCAAGTCGGTCGTCGCGCTGTCACTGCTCGGCGAGTTGGCCCGGCGGGGAAAGAAAGTCCTGCACGCCACGGGGTCTCAGGCGTTCAAACAGACAATGGAGAAGATTGCCGGCCACCGGCACCGCGCTACCCAGGATCTCTTCCAGTACTTCAACAGCTTCCTGGAGGCGGAGAAAAACTCCCTCGACGTGCTCATCGCTGATGAGGCCCACCGTATCCGGGAGACCTCCACCAACCGGTATACCCAGGCCCATCTGCGCACCGGTCGCCCACAGATCGATGAGCTCATCGATGTCGCCCGCACCCCGGTGTTCCTCCTGGACGAGAACCAGGTCGTGCGCCCCGGCGAGCTGGGGTCCCTCCACGAGATCACGGAGTTTGCCAAGTCCAAGGGCCTTGAGGTCCAGCATGTGGAGCTCACCGAGCAGTTCCGCTGCGGCGGCAGTCTGGTCTACACCAACTGGGTCGAGGAGGTCCTCGGGCTTGCCGATCCCCCGCAGGACGCCACGAAGGACGCCACGGAGGACGCCGACACCGACGGTTCCGTCTTCACTCCAGACTTCGATGTCGCAGCAGTACCCAACATCACCGTCCATGCCCTCGACCCTGAGCATCCACCGGTGTTGAAACCTCAGCATGAGGTCGCGATCTCAATCGTTGAAACCCCGGAGGAGATGGAGCGCATCCTGTCGCTCAAGGCGGCCGAGGGGTACTCCGCCCGTATCGCCGCCGGCTTCTGCTGGCGATGGAGCAAGGTCTCGAAGGGACAGACCGAGCTCGCCCCGGATGTCCGTATCGGTGACTGGGAGAAGCCCTGGAACAACCCGGAGAAGAGGAGAGTCGGCAACGCACCTCAGTCTTTCCTCTGGGCGACCGGCGACGGCGGCTTCGGCCAGGTCGGCTGCATCTACACGGCCCAGGGCTTCGAGTACGACTGGTCCGGCGTGATCATCGGCCCGGACATGGTCTGGCGCGACGGTGGTTTCCGCACGGTCCGCGCCGCCAACCTCGATCCGGCGCTGCGGAAGAAGTCACTGACCGACCACGACTTCGACGTACTGATCCGGCACGTTTACAAGGTCCTGCTCACCCGCGGGATGCAGGGCACGCTGATCTACTCGCCCGACCGGCGGACCCGCGAGGTGCTCAGACAGCTCCTCGGTCAGGGAGCCGACTGACCTGAGCCGTCGCTTCTGCCGTAGCAGGACGACGCTCCCCACATTCCGGCGTACTGCGCGCCACCTCATCTGACAAGCGACCCCGACAGGCTTCCACTGGGACACGCCTCCACGTCGCACGAATTTCGTGCTGCAAGGAGCCGATATGGCCGACCGTTCCCGTTACGTGGATTCCGCCGAGAATTTCTACAACTCCACCCGCCCCGCCGCCATCGATGACCTGATCCGGTCCATGATGAAGAAGAAGTCTGCTGCCGAGCGCATCAGCGACACCGGAGAAGAAGGATCCTGGAAGCACAGCCTCCCGCGGATCGCCGAGGTGATCCGCGATGCCGAACTGTCCAGCGTCTACGTTTCGCTGGAGTTCAACCCGCCTCAGTACGGTCACCGTCGTGCCGACGTGATCCTTTCCGGATACAAGGACGGCTTGCCCAGCGTGCTCGTCATCGAGTTGAAGCAGTGGAGCGAAGCTACCTGGGACCCCACCAACAACTGGGTCTCCGAGATCGCTGCGCGCTACGGCAAGGTCGAGCATCCGGTACGGCAGGCATTCGGCTACGCGCAGGTAGTCCAGCACTACATTGAAGGCTTCCACCCGGAGGAAGCCACCACGGAGGCCGCCGCCTACCTTCACAACGCCACCGCAGAGTCTCTCCAGTCGCTGAAGTCTGCCGGGCAGTGGTACGCCGACCGATTGTTCTCCGGCGACACCAGCGGGGACGCGGCGTTCACCGCATTCCTTCAGAAGCACTTCGACAACATCAACGGACGCGTGGTTGCCGAGGCCCTCGAGAACAACGCGCCGAAGAAGAGCAAGGACATCCTGGAGGCGGCAGGCGAGATCTTCCAGAATCCGGAAACGTTCCCACTCAGTGAAGAGCAGCGGGAGGTCGTCAACGACATCCAGAAGAAGTTCAACGACGCCCTCGACCCCCGGAATCCCAGAGGGAAGACGATCATCGTCGTCAACGGTAAGCCCGGCTCCGGCAAGACCTGGATCTGCATGAACCTTCTGGGCAGGGAAGCCGCTGCCGAGCGGCAGGTCTCCTTCGCAACGAACTCTACCTCGCTGCGCGAGACGCTGAAGAAGGTCGCTAAGCGATCGAAGGAGACAAAGCCGGTCGCGGAGACGATCACTTCTGCCCGGACCTACTGGAAGGACGAGATCTGGGACTCTCTCGATCTGTTGATCGTCGATGAGGCCCAGCGGCTCAACGAGTGGACGGTCCGCACCGGCAATGCGAACCGGAAGGACATCCAGGAGGAGCTGGAGCGCTTCAACATGACGCAGCTCCGGGAGCTGGCGAACTCCGCCAAGGTCCTGGTGCTGATGATGGATGACTGGCAGCAGACCACGGCCACCGACTACCTCACCACGGAGAAGGTGAAGGAAGTCGCAGACCTCATCGGGGCAGACTTCCAGCTCTACGAGCTGGAGGAGCAGCACCGAAGCGGTGGTTCAAAGACCTTCGAGTCCTGGGTGGACCACCTCGTCGACGATGAGCCTGCCGTGTGGCATGACGAGGAGAATTTCTGGGTCAAGGTCGCGGATTCCCCCGAACAGATGGAACAGATTCTCGCCGCGCACTCGGAGCAGGATCCACGGATCATGGCGGGCTTCTGCTGGCCGTGGACGCAGAAGGATCCGGAAACGAAGAAGTCATTCTCCCATGTCGAGGATGTCCCCTATGACATCGTCATAGGCGACTGGTCTATCCAGTGGAACCTGCCGTCGAACACCGAGGGTTACCCGAAGTCTGACTTCTGGGCATTCGAGGACAAGGGAGCGAAGCAGGCTGGCTCGATATTCTCCGGACAGGGCTTCGAGTTCGACTACTGCGGCGTGATCATGGGCCCCGATCTGCGGTACGACGCCACCCAGGCGAGGCTGAAACCCGACTACGAGGCGTCCGAGTACACGACGCTCAAGCGGCTGGCCAGGAAGCAGGAACGGGAGGGAGTACCCGGCGACACGAAGAACAGCGCTGTCCAGCGCCTGCGCAATGGCTACCGCGTGCTGCTTACCCGCGGAATGAGGGGTGTGGTGGTGTACTCGACAGATCCGGCCACTCAGCAGCTTCTCAAGAGCATCGTCAACCCGGAGTAGACAGCTCCCGAGTAGGCGATTCTTTCAGACCTGCGGTCAAGTCTCTTTGAGTGGTGTTCTTTGTCGGTCCCTGTGAACAGGGGGATTGTCAGCGACGAGTCGACCAGCTCAGCCGTCGTCGTAGACCATAGGGACCATGGGGACCGTGGGGACCGTGGGGATCACGGTCATCAAGCTCCGATCATGAACTGCACATCCGGAACCCCGACCGCGTCAGCGGAGTCGTGGACACCGTCGTCGGGGTCGTAGAGGGTGTGGGCGAGTTTCCTCATGCTGATCTCTGAGAGATACCGACGCTCACCGTACTGCCACTCCTCATGCTGTTCGGCCAGGACAGCACCGATCAGCCGGGTCACCGACGCCCGGTCGGGGAACACCTGGACAACGTCAGCGCGCCGCTTGATCTCCCGGTTGAGCCGCTCAATCGGATTGTTCGACCAGATCTTCTCCCCAGTGCTCCACCGGCATGCCGGTGAACGCGGTCAGGTCCGTTTCCGCGGCGGTGAGCATGTCGGCGACGTCAGGGCACGAGGACCTCAGTGCGGTGGTGACCTGCTTGTACTGGGCGACCAGCGCCTGCTGATCGGTCTGGGCGAATACCGCGGAGATCAGCGCGTTGATCGGCTTGGAGTGCCTTGAGCCCAACTTCTGGGTGACGTTGCAGGCGAAGTGGACCCGGCAGCGTTGCCAGCCGGCCCCGGGCAGGATCGCTGTCGTCGCGGCATTGATACCGCTGTGTGCGTCGGAGATGACCAACGCCACACCTAACGGATCGGTATCGGTGGAGACCTTCAGGCCGCGTTCACGCAGGTTGCGGAGGAATTCGGTCCAGATGTCGGTGGATTCTTCAATCGCCGACGGCCATGCCGAGGATCTCTCGACGACCCTGGGCAGATACGCCGGTGGCCACGACAACGGCCTGGGAGATGACCCTGCCGCCTTTGTTGTGGACCCCACCACCCCGGCGGACGTCGACGTAGGTCGCGTCGAGGTAGACGTAGGGGAACCAGGTGTGGGTCAACGGTCGGGTGAGGAACTCCTCGACGGCCTCGTCGATGTCGGCACAGATCCGCGAGACGGTGGACTTCGAGATTCCGGAGTCGATGCCGAGAGCTTTGACCAGGTCATCGACTTTGCGGGTGGATACTCCGTCGATGTAGGCCTGGCAGATGACCGCGTGCAGGGCTTTGTCGACCCGGCGTCTGGGCGACAGCAGCGAGGGGAAGAAGGACCCGTGCCGCAGTTTCGGGATGTTGATGTCCACATCGCCGGAGGTGGTGGAGATCTTCTTCGACCGGGTGCCGTTACGCCGGTTGTTGCGTTCGCTGGTGCGTTCGTAGGGGGCGGCGCCGATGGTGGCGGAGGCTTCGGCGTTGACGAGGTCCTGGAGGCCGGCCTGCATCAGTTCGCGGAACATGTCGTTGTGGGCGACGTTGGGATCGTCGAGGAGTTTCTGGATGAGCGTGGATACGGCAGAATGGGGTGTGGCCATCGTGGGCACAGCTCCTTTGTGGATTCTTTAGGCGGAACCTACAGAGCTTCCCGCGGTGGCCTTCACTGTGCAAGGAGACGGTGAACCTGCCGGGGGAATTGACACCACGCTAGGGGACTCAACCGTCGCATATCTGCTGTGGACGTATTCCAGACTGGTGTGCCCGTCCGTTGGATTGAATATCCACGGCGGAGCCGATTTATCGGGTCCAGATGTCACATTTCTGAAACCCGTGAGTCTGCGGTGTTACCTCGGGTACGGGGACGGCCAGCGAAGCGACGGCGCAGCAACGGCAGGGGGACCATCACCCAACCCCGCTCCGGCCCAATCCCCGTGCCCCCACCCGGCCATGGCCCCGCCCCTCAACACCCCACCCCAGCCACACCTACCCCTGCCGGTACACCTCCACCCCGTCCTTCACCGTCGACAGCACCGTCAGCCCCGCCAGATCCTCGTGCGCACAGGTCAGCGGGTCCCGGTCGACAACGATGAGGTCGGCCCGCAGCCCGGCGCGGATCCTGCCTTTGTCCGCTTCCTCGCCGTACTGGTACGCAGCTGCGCTGGTCACCGCGCGCAACGCCTCGTAACGGTCCACCGACTGCTCCGGGCCGACAAGTGTGCCCCGCGAACTCCGCCTGGTCACCGCTGTTGCAACCGAGACCGGCATGTCCGGATCGGTGACCGGCGCATCCTGGTGGAAGGTGACCGCTACTCCCCTGTCGAGGGCGGAACGCACCGGGGAAATCCGCCGACCACGCCCGGGCCCGAGGTTGCGTAGGTGGGTGTCCCCCCAGAACCAGACATGTCCCACGAAGAATGATGCGATCATCCCCAGTGCCGGCATCCGGTCCAGCTGGTCGGCGCGTACCGTCTGGGCGTGGATCATCACCGGACGCAGTGACGCCGCCCCCGGATGAGACTCCGCCACATGGGCGTAGGCGTCGAGGAACTGCTCCGAGGCGGCGTCCCCGTTGCAGTGCGCGAGCACCTGATAGCCACTGTCCACCGCGCGGGCGATGAGACTGCCGACCTGGTCGTCCGGCAGTGCCGGATAGCCGCACTGGCACCGTCCCGGTTCCTCGTGCTGGTGGTCCGCAGCAGCTTCACTTTCAGCACCACCACCCGAAGCAACCTCTTCCTCCGGCTCATAGGGTTCCGACAGCCATGCCGAGCGAGCCTGCGGCGAGCCGTCGAGGATCAGTTTGCAGCCGCCCAGCCTGACCCGCCCCTCATAGCTGCCGATGCGCTCGGGATGAGCATCGAGGACGTCCAACCCACCGGTGGTGACGATCGGGTAGGCCACCACATCCAACGCGAGATCACCGTCCTCACCGGCGGCGATCAGGGCGTTCACCTCCTCGGGCGAGGCCGCGCCCTCCTGCACCGTGGTGATGCCTCGGGAAAGGTACTCACGCTGGGCGGTGAGAATCGCCTCCCGCTGGTCCCCCGGACTCCCGGGGCTCAGCAGCGACGGTCCCGTCTCCCCGTCTCCACCGGCGGCGGCGAGTCCCTCGGCCAGCACCAGCATCGCGGAGATCTCCTCTACGTACCCGTCCGGGGTCACGCGATCGTCCTCTCGACCGAACCGGCCGCCGTCGGGATCCGGCGTTCCGGACGTGATCCCCACCAGTTCCAGCACCACCGAGTTCACCACCAGCATGTGCGAGGAGCGGTGCACGGCGATGACAGGCACCGTGGTGCTCACCCGGTCGAGATCGTGCCGGGTGGGATGCCGGTAGCCGGGCAGATTGTTGTGGTCGTAGCCCAGACCGACCACCGGCGAGGCATCCTGTGCAGGACGCCCGACAAGCCGTTCGGCCAGCGCGTCGACGATACCGTCGATGTCCGTACAGTCGCGCAGATCGACCTGGCGCGCTGCCTTGCCGTAGCTCATGAAGTGCCCGTGGGCGTCAATGAATGCCGGCAGCAGGACACGCCCCGCCAGGTCCACCTCATCGACCTCGCTGCCCGCGTCCCCGAACCGCTGCCGGGCCGTGACGAGATCACCGACGTAGACGATCCGGTCACCCTCGGTGACCACGGCCTCCACCGGGGTGGCCGGTGCCTCCCCACCGGTCGCAGCGTCCTCATCCATCGTGATGACCGTGCCGGAGTGGTAGAGCGTCGCCATGTCAGTTGCCTCCCGTCGGTGCGGTGTCGGCGGCCGGTCGGCCCACCGTGGATGCCGCGTCGACCCCGGTCTCCGGGACGTCGTCTGCGACAGCCTCCGGTGTTCCAGCGTCCTTCGGCGTCCCGGTGAGACGGTAGGACGCCCGGTCGAAGTCCCCGACCCAGTATGCCAGCAGCAGATAGCCGAGCAGACACACGGCGATGAGCACCACGGCCAACGGAGTGGACAGTGCCCCTGCGAAGACCGCCGAGACGATGATCACCACCGGAAACACCACCTGCTCCGGCAGGTTCATCAGTCCCATCTCCGCGCCGGTCGGCGTCCGCAGTGACGGGTCCACGATACGGACCAGCGCCAGCCCGGTCGGAGCTGTGCCCGTACCCGTGCCGAAGACCCCGAGAGTCCGCTCGAAATCATGGTCACTGCCGTAGTGCTTCCCGAGGTACACACTGATCAGTAGGGTGACCGCAGAGACCACGACCGTGACGACGAGGATCGGGACGATCCAGTCCACCACCACGGACAGCTGCACCGCCATGAACGCGGTGACCACGGTGAAGTCGCTGAACAGACCGGTGATCCGCCGCTGCAGCCCCGGGTCGATGATGTGGGCGGCCCCGGCCCTGCCCAACAGCCAGCGCAGCAGATAGGCGGCGAACAGACCGTTCATGAACATCATGCCGCTCATCGTCTCACCGACGAATCCGGGGATCAGTCCGAAGAGTGCGGAGATACCTGTGGCGCCGAGGTAGCAGACCCCGACGATGGACAGGGCGAAGCCGAGGGACTCGATGCTGCCGGAGAACGTGGTTTCCCGGCCCATGGATTCGGCGTCGTCCCCGGGGCCGTGGAGTCCCCGCTTCGTGAACCCGGTGATTCCCACCGTGTGGTGCGTCGCGTCACGGGAGATTCCGCGTTTGGCCAGTGGCACCCCGATGAGGAATGCGGCGAGGAAGCCGAGGGAGGCGAAGGTCAGCCCCACGCTCACCGCCTGGTCCCAGCCCTGGTCGGCGAAGATCGCCCCGAAGGTCGCGGCCTGGCCCGGCCCCTGGGCGAAGCCGAACGCGGCCATGAGCCCGTACTCCGCGGGCATGCCGAACACGCTGCCGAGGGATGCCACGACCCCGACACCGATGAGCTCCTGGACCGCGAAGAGGACGACCCAGGTCAGGCCCATGGCCCAGGCACCGCGCAGCAGCGGCGACTGGGGCACGAAGCGGCGCCGACCACGGCGACCCGTTGTTCCACTCCCCTGGTCCGGATCCGGGGACGCCGGCGCGGCGGTGAGCCCGATGGAGATGAAGGTCAGGGTGAACAGTTCGATGGTGATGTTGCCGAACAGGGTGGCGTCCACCCCGTCGATGGCCGACCCGAGGCCGGCGTTCATGACGACCGTGCCGAGTACACCGGCGATGACGATGGCCGGGACGAGATTGTTCCGGAACAGTGGTACCCACCGGCGCAGCAGCACCCCGGCGCTGCACAGTGCTCCGACGAGCGCGAGTGCGATGACCCCGCTCATGACGGCGTCGCCTCCGGATACGTGAATGTCATCGTGTGCCCCTCTCGTTGTCGGTGGGACACGGGTCGTCCGTGCCCTGCGTGAAATTCAGCGTGCCAGAGGCATCCGTCGAGACAGGCACGATACTTGCAGGATGAATCACTGTCTGGACGCGTCACGCTGCTACGCTCCATTTCATGACTGAAAGCACATCTCCGGCAGACAACCCTGCCCCCACCACCGTCGCCACCGGCATGACCTTCACCGAGTGCCCACGCTGGCACGGGGGCCGCTGGTACTTCGTCGACTTCTACAGCCACCGCGTCCTGTCGATGGAGGCCGACGGGGCTGACCTGCGCACCGAGCTCACCGTCCCCGCCCAACCGTCGGGCCTGGGTTGGCTACCGGACGGGCGCCTGCTCGTGGTGTCCATGAAGGACCGGAAGATCCTGCGCCGCGAGGCCGACGGCACCGTCGTCGAGCATGCCGACCTCAGCGACCTGGCCGCCTACCCGCTCAACGACATGGTCGTCGACGAGGTGGGGCGCGCCTACGTCGGCAACTTCGGCTTCGACCTCATGGCCGGGGAGGACGCCGCCCCCACCCCGCTCATCCTCGTCGACACCGACGGGTCGGCCCGGCACATCAGCGAGCCGCTGTACTTCCCCAACGGATCCGTCATCACTCCGGACGGTAAGACCCTCATCGTCAACGAGACCTTCGGCAACCGCGTCAGTAGCTTCGACATCCTCGAGGACGGTTCGCTGGGCCCGCGCCGCGACTGGGCGGTCTTCGGCCCGCTGTCGGAGAACCGGAACCTCGACGTCGTCGAGGCGCAGTCCGTGGTCTCCGCAGATGGCTGCGGTCTGGACGCCGACGGCAACCTATGGGTGGCGGACGCCCTGGGTGGCCCTACCCTGCTCGTCGCCGAGGGTGGCGAGATCCTCCGGCGCGTGAGCCTCGACTCCCCCGTCTTCGCCTGCATGGCCGGCGGGCCCGACGGCAGGGACCTCTTCCTCTGCTGCGCACCCGACTTCGACGAGAAGCGGCGCTCAGCGACTCCGGAGGCCACGGTCCGCCTCGCCCGGATCACCACTCCCCACGGCGGGCGTCCGTAAACCGGTCCCCGGCCCCGGCCCCCAGGCGCCGATGCGCCTGCAACAGGCCCCCGCCTACTCCAACCCCCAGTTCCACCCCGCCGTCGCGGTACGCAGGTGGGCGTAGGACCGCACCGTCCGCCCGTTGAACGGTGCGGAGGCCGGGGCCGTCCCGGGAACGGTCCAGGTCGGCGGCGCGTCCTCGCCGGAGAGCGTCCACGCCGCCTGACGGGCGGCACCCAGGGCCACGTACTCCGCAGGATCCGGGACCAGAACCTCCACCCCGAAGATCGAAGGGGCGATCGCCCGCACCGCCGCCGACCGGGCACCGCCGCCGATCAGCAGTACGCGGCGCACCTTCTCCCCCGTCGCGCCGACGAGCGCCTCCACCGCGTCCTTCATCGAGCAGAGCAGCCCCTCGACCGTCATCCGGGCGAAGTCCTCCCTGGTCGTGGCGGTGGTCAGCCCCTGGATGATGCCGGTGGCGTCCGGTCGGTTCGGCGTCCGCTCCCCGTCGAGGTAAGGCTGCAGAACAAGACCACCGGCGCCG
This sequence comes from Corynebacterium sp. UD i78, assembly GCF_056280545.1. NCBI lineage: Bacteria > Bacillati > Actinomycetota > Actinomycetes > Mycobacteriales > Corynebacteriaceae > Corynebacterium > Corynebacterium sp. UD i78. The sequence continues at coordinate 1,277,556 of NZ_JBWCED010000001.1, forward strand.
GGAGCGGCGTCCAGCGCCAGCCGGTCGAACTCCTCCCAGTCCACGCCCAGCAGGCGGCGTCCCAGATCAAGGACGCGGGCCGCATTCAACGTCGCGACCAGCGGCAGGTACCTCCCCGAGGCGTCGGCGAAGCCGGTGACCACGCCGGCGGAATCGTGGACACTGTCCTCAACCACCGCAGACGCCACCCCGGAGGTCCCGATGGAGACACACACGTCCCCGGGACCGAGCCCCAGACCGAGGGCCGCGCCCTGGTTGTCCCCCGTGCCCGGCGCGATAACTGTCCCCCGCGCCGCAGCCCCGGCACACACCGACGCCGCGACAGTGCCCAATGCCTCGTTCGGCGCGGCGAGGTACGGCAGGTCGACGGGATGCCCCAGGGCACTCTCGGCGAGCTCCGGCAGCCACCGGCGCTCCCGGGTGCTGTAGTACCCGGTTCCGGACGCCTCCCCGTGATCGGTCGCGGTGACCAGCCCACCGGACAGGAATCGCGTGAGGTAGTCGTGCGGCAGCAGGACCGAGGCGGTGCGGGCGGCATTCTCCGGCTCGTGGTCCCGCATCCACCGCAGTTTCGTCGCGGTGATCGAGGCTACGTAGCGACTGCCCGTGAGATCGACGCAGGCCGCAGGCCCACCGAGCTCCTCGATGAGCTCCTCGGCGGCGCGGGCGGACCGGGTGTCGTTCCACAGCAGGGCGTCCCGCACGACCTCGCCTGACCCGTCCAGGGCGACCATGCCGTGCTGCTGGCCGGCGACGGCGACGGCGTCCGCCTTCTCCAGCAGTCCGGCGGTGGCGGTCTGCATCGCGTCAATCCAGGCCCGGGGATCGACCTCCGTGCCCTCGGGATGGGTGGCGCGACCCTCACCTACGACCTCGCCGGTGGCGGCGTCGACGAGCAGCGCCTTGCAGGACTGGGTGGAGCTGTCGATTCCCAGGACGAATGCCATCAGAGTTCCTTTCCGGTGGTGTCGGTGTCCCCGACGATGTGGACGTTCGCGCCGGACGCCCGCAGCCGTTCCCGGTCGGCCTCGGAGGTGTCCGCGTCGGCGACGATGTGGTCGAAGTCGCTGAGATCGGCGACCTTGAACAGTCCCGGGGCGTCGAACTTCGTCGCGTCGACGAGCAGGACCTTGACCAGGCCCAGTGCCACGAGGGCGCGCTTGGTGTCCGCGGCCTCGACGTCGGGGTGGAACAGGGCGGTGCCGTCGGCGGTGGCGCGCAACGAGGTCGTCGAGACGAAGGTGATGTCGGCGGACAGCTGGCAGAGCTGCTCATTGGTGCCGGCCCCGAGGAAGGAATCGGTCTCCGGGATGTACTGTCCGCCGCAGGCGATGAGGCGGATCCCGGTGACGCCGCTGCGGCGGGTGTGGTTGTACATCGCGGCCAGGGAGTGGGTGATCAGCGCCGAGGGGTGCCGATCCGGAAGCAGGCCGACGAGCGGTTCGAGGGTGGTCGAGTCATCGACGGCGACCACGTCGCCCTCCCCGATGAGTTCGGCGGCCCGGGTGCACAGCGCCGTCTTGGTGTCCCGGCGTAGTTGGCGGCGCTGGCCGACCGCCAGCTCACTCATCGAGGGGCTGACCGAGCGCGCTCCGCCGCGGACCCGCTCCAGCAGATGGTCTGCGGCGAGGGTGTCGAGGTCTCGGTGGACGGTCATCTGGCTGACGTCGAAGTGCCGGGCGAGTTCCTCGATGCGGGCGGTGCCGTGCCGGGTGACGTAGGCGACGATGTTCTCCCGTCGTCGGTCGGGCCCGGCGACGCTGGCGGGTTGTGACATGGGGTACACGCTACCACGGCGCCATGTGATCTGACCTCACTTTTCAACATAACCATGTGATTTTGCGTGACTTTTCCACACATACGCGGTACATTTAGCCGCATTGCGCACCAAAAGTTGTGACGTGCGCCCCATACCCTCCCCTGGAGCACAGGAGAACACATGACCTCACCACAGCCCCTCCTCGACCGGCTCGGCATACCCCGCGCCCTCATCTGGGGATTCATCGGCCTCACCCTGTTCATGATCGGCGACGGGGTCGAGACCAACATCCTCGAACCCTTCCTCCGCGACGACCACGGCTTCTCGACCTCCCGGGTCGGCACCCTCGTCACCGTCTACGGCATCGCCGTCGCGATCGCCGCCTTCTTCGCCGCCGCGCTCTCCGACCTCTGGGGTCCACGCCGCGTGATGGCCCTCGGCGCGGTCGTCTGGGTGGTCCTGGAACTCACCTTCCTGCTCGTCGCCCTGACCACCTCGAATGCCCCGCTGATCTTCATCACCTACGGACTCCGCGGCTTCGGCTATCCGCTCTTCGCCTACGGTTTCCTCGTCTGGATCAGTGCCGTGGCCCGCCCCGAGGACCGGGCCACCGGCGTCGGCTGGTTCTATGTCGCCTTCTCCGCCGGCCTGCCGACCCTCGGCGCCCTCGTCGCCACCATCTCGCTCAATGTCATCGACCTGGACTTCTACCAGACCCTCTGGGTCTCTCTGGTCCTTGTCCTGGTCGGCTCCACCATCGTCTTCGTCGGGGTCCGCGAACCCCGTGGACGCCGTCCACTGGTCGACAACCCCGAGGAGGTCAGCGCGACGCTCTCACGTGGCGTCCGCCTGCTGGTCACCGACTCCCGCTTCCGCTATGTCACCGCGATCCGCACCATCAACTCGGTGCCGACCTACGCCATGGCGGTCTTCTTCCCCGCCTACTTCACCGACGATCTCGGCTGGCGACTCGGATGGTTCCTCATCCTCACCACGGTGATCTACGCGGTGAACCTCCCCTTCAACCCGCTGTTCGGACGCATCGGTGACCGCTACGGCTGGGCGCGCACCATGTTCTGGTGCGGCGCGGTGCTCTGCGCCGTCGCACTCGGGCTGGTCTACTTCACTCCGCTCGTCGGCCAGGCGCTCGGGCTGCCCGATCCGGTGACCTACGGCATCACCCTCGCCTTCGGCGCTGTCTTCGGTATCGGACTGGCCGGGTATGTCCCGCTGTCCGCCATCGCCATCTCCCTGGATCCCGAGCACCCGGGTGCCGCGATGGCGACCTACAACCTCGGCGTCGGCGCGGCGGTGGCCGTCGGCCCCCTGCTCGTCGCTGTCTTCCTGCCGCTCGTCGGCCCCACCGGACTCACCGTCATCATGATCGGCCTCTACTTCGTGTCCGCCTGGATGTCGACCCGTCTCAAGGGCACCCAGCCCGGCTTCGACGGCACCCCCGTCCGCGTCGCCCACGCATCCGAATCCACCTCCGCATCCGAACCCTCATCCGCACCCGACAAGGAGAACATCCAGTGAGCACCCCGACCACCTCCACCCTCCCCCACCTCGGCACCGCGACCCTGGACGCCGTCGCCGCGACCGGGGCGGCCGTCCCCGCCTACGACCGGGCCGCCGTCACCCCGGGCATCGTCCACATCGGCGTCGGCGGGTTCCACCGGGCCCACCAGGCGATGTACCTCGACCGACTGATGAACCAGGGCCAGGCACTGGACTGGGGCATCGTCGGCCTGGGCGTCATGCCCTCCGATGTCCGCATGCGCGATGCCCTCGCCGGCCAGGACCACCTCTACACCCTGACAACCAAAGCACCGGACGGCATCGAGGACGCCCGGGTCATCGGCAGCATCATCGACTACGTCTTCGCTCCGGACGACCCGGCCGCCGCCGTCAACCTGCTCGCCGACCCGCAGATCCGCATCGTCAGCCTCACCGTCACCGAGGGCGGATACAACATCGACCACGTCACCGGCGAGTTCCTCCACACCTCGGAGCACATCGCCCACGACCGGGCCGAACTGCAGGCCGGACGCCACAGTGACCTGCGGACCTTCTTCGGGCTCGTCACCGCCGCCCTGGCCGTACGCCGCGCCGCAGGGATTCCGCCGTTCACCGTCATGAGCTGCGACAACATCCAGGGCAACGGAGAGGTGGCCCACCGCACCTTCCTCGCCTTCGCGGCGTCCGTGGACGCGGAGCTGGCGACCTGGATCGAAGAGAACGTCGTCTTCCCCAACTCCATGGTCGACCGGATCACCCCGGAGACCACCGACGCCGACCGCGCCGACGTCGCCGGACACGGGTACACGGATGCCTGGCCGGTGGTGTCCGAGGACTTCACCCAGTGGGTGCTGGAGGACCGTTTCACCGCGGGGCGTCCCCCCTTTGAGAAGGTCGGGGTCGAGGTCGTCGAGGACGTCGTCCCCTACGAACTGATGAAGCTCCGGCTGCTCAACGCCTCCCACCAGGGTCTCTGCTACTTCGGTCACCTCGCCGGGCACCGGATGGTCCACGAGGTGATGGCGGATCCCCGCTTCGCACGGTTCCTGCTAGCGTACATGGAGAATGAGGCGACCCCCACACTGCGTCCGCTGCCCGGGGTGGACCTGGACGCCTACCGACACACCCTCATCGCCCGGTTCGGCAATGTCGCGGTGAAGGACACGGTCGCGCGGCTGTGCGCCGAGAGCTCCGACCGGATCCCGAAGTGGCTGCTGCCGGTCATCCGGGAGAACCTCGCTGCAGGACGCCCCGTCGACCTCTCCGCGGCGATCGTCGCCTCCTGGGCGCGCTATGCCGAGGGCACCGACGAGCAGGGCAGGCCCATCACGGTGGTCGACCGGATGGCCGACCGTCTCACGGCGTCCGCGTCCCACAACCACGAGGACGCACTGGCATTCCTGCGCGACCGTGAGGTTTTCGGCGATCTGGTGGATTCCCCCGACTTCACTGCGACGTACACCCGGACACTGGCATCGCTGCACACCGACGGAGCGGAGGCGACGCTGGACATGCTGCTGGGAAGCTAGACAGTGAGGAAGTGCACAGTGTTCATCCTTGTGTGACCGGCGGCCCCGGTAGTACGTTCAGGAACGGTCACCACCCGAAAGTGAAGGAAGCATTTCCTTATCCAACGCTTCCCGATCTTCCCCATGAACGTTCTGTCCATGCCCTCCCCACACTGAAAACCCACGAAGGATCTCCGTGCTTCTCCGCTCCCTCGCCCGCTCGACCAGTCCGCTACGCTCCCCGCGCACCGGCCTCACCGCCGTCGTCGTCGCCGCCAGCCTCGTCATCGCCGGCTGTTCCTCCGACGACGACAGCGACTCCAGCTCCAACACCTCTGCCGACGCTGATTCCGGCAACGACGCCTCCGAGGTCACCATCAGCCACGTCTACGGCGAAGACACCTACCCCACCAACCCGGAGACCGTCGTCGCCATCGGCACCGCCGTCGACAACCTCCTCGCCCTCGGCATCACCCCGGACGCCATCGTCGAACGCCCCGATGACAAGGACGCCGCCTGGAAGAACGACCAGCTCGAAGACGTAGAGCGTATCCCCCTGTCGGACCAGAACGTCCCGCTGGAGGAGATCGCCGCGCTCGAACCCGACCTCATCGTCGGCGACCTCTACCGCATTCCCGAGGAGGCGTACGACGCACTGAAGGACGTCTCCCCGGTCCTGCCCGGTATCGACCAGACCGCAGACTGGGAACCGCAGCTGCAGGCGCTCGGCAAGATCTACCAGAAGGAGGACGAGGCACAGCAGGTCATCGACGACGATGAGCAGGCTTTCGCCGATGCCCGTGAAGAGCTCTCCGGACTCGAGGGCAAGACCGCCCTGACCGTCCAGGACCGTGGTGGCCAGTTCGGCGTCATCGCCGACCCGGACAATATCGCCAACAGCTTCTACTCCCGGCTCGGCATGACGCTGCCCGAGGCCTTCACCGACGGAACCCTGCAGGTCGAGAACGGCCGTGTGATGATCTCCTACGAGCGGGTCGATGACCTCTCCGCCGACTTCATGGGCATGTACGCCACCGAGGGCATGGACAAGATCCGCGCGATCGCCGGCTACGACAAACTGCCCCAGGTCGAGTCCGGTGCCGTCGTCGAGGACGACAAGTCGGTCATGGCCGCGCTGAACATCCCCTCCTCGCTGTCCAACGCCTGGCTGCTGGACACCATCAAGGACCAGCTGAAGATCGCGGCGGAGGCCTGAGCCCCAGGCCTCTTCCTGGTTACTGGACGAGGCGTCCTTCCTGGTCGAACTGGTAGGTGCGCGCACCGGAGAGAATCATGATGAACTCGACGAACGCCCAGATCGCCACGGCGGTGATGAGGAGTCCGGCGGCGATAAGCAGCACGACACCGAGGCCGATGAGGCCGTCATTGTCGTCGTAGCGGTAGTAGCCGTAGCCGGAGGACGTGGTGACCCAGTCACTGTTGGCGTCGATACCGGCGCCGATACAGACGAAACCGACGATGAGGCCGACCCAGCCCACCACGGTCATGACCAGCTGGGCGACGGCCTTGCCCGTCTTGCCGAAGTAGAAGTTGTGGGCACCGAGGCTGCCGAGGAAGAACGCCAGCAACGCGCCGACGATCTTCGTCTTCGGGGAGACCGGGACATTCGGTGGGAAACCGGGCCCCGCGTAGCCCTGAGCGGGGTACGCGCCACCGGGGTACCCGGGCTGTGCGTAGCCGGGAACGACGTAGGCGTTCTGCGGGTAGGCACCCTGCTGGGGATAGCCGGCCTGCTGCGGATAACCGCCGGGGTTACCGGACTGCTGGTCAGCCTGGAAGCCCCCCTCGTTCTGCACCTTCTCGAACTCGTCGGAGAAGGGCGACTGCGGGAACTGCTCGTCGTCCCGGTTGGTCGACGGTCCTGGATCAGTCACGGTGGGCTCCTCTGGGGTCACGTGGGTTCACTGCGGCGGGAAACGTGCGATGTGCCCGCTCATCGTAACGGATGGCACCGCCCCCCTGGGCCAGCATCGTCTAACGCAGCACAAGACCCTTGTCGTCGGTGGCGTACCCGGCCGATCCGGTGAGGATGAGGATGAACTCGACGAAAGCCCAGATGCCGATCGCGGGGAACAGGACGTAGAGCGTCCCGAAGATCATGATGAGGCCCATGGCGAAGAGAGCTTCGTTGCCGTTGTCGTAATAGTAGGAGGAGCCGGTGTCGTAGTTCGCGGCGAGGATGATGCCGACGACGATGAAGATCCAGCCGAGGATCACCAGCAGCAGCTGGGCCAGGGCCTTGCCGTTCTTGCGGAGATAGAAGTTGTGTCCGCCGGCCCAGCCGAGGAAGAACGCCAGCACCGCGGCAGTGGTCTTCGACTTCTCTGAGAAGCCGGGGTGCCCCGGGTACATGCCGTAGGCCGGGGCTGCAGCGTACTGGGGATACTGGCCGTACGGGGCATTCGGGGCATAGGGCGGGTAACCGGCGCGGACGCCCTGCGGCGGGTACTGCCCGTAGGCCGGCTGCTCCGGATACTGACCGTACTGCGGGTACTGGCCTGCCTGGCCTGCCTGGCCACCGTCGTCGGCCGGCCGACCGTCACTGCTGTTCCAGGTGCCCGGATCGGTCACGCGGTTCCTCCTGTGGTCCGGCACCGGCCGATGGGGGGGGGGAGGCCGGCGCGATTGACCTGTAGCTTAGCGTCCCGGACTTCCGCTGAGAGTCAGCGCCACGTCAACCTCTGCTGACTGATCGCAGATGACGGATCCACCGTCATCACGAGGTGCTCGGGAACTGGCCCTACCCGGTTCAGTTGTAGTGCCGACAGGTCGCCCAGATCGACCCAGAGCGACTTCCCGCCACTACAACCGAACATGAAGAGGGTGGCAGAGGTGCGCGAACAGCGGCAGAGATGCTCATCGTCTCAGCGGGCTCCGGCCGACCGGAGAACCTGCCCTGCTGCACGGACCACCGCCGACTGTCCGGTCTACCAGACCGGGCCCCGCGACACAGCGGGAAAAGACGCACACTCTGTCGTGTAGCCCCGTTGACCCCCGTCGTTGACCCCCGTCGCCGCCGGGCGACAACCGAAGAAGAGAGGGCCGGGAAACCCGACCCTCTCTCCACATTCGTCAACCCCCTACCAAGGAATCATCCGAAAGGAGCCACCCGACCTCACGAGCCAGGCACTCAAGAAACAGTCTACACATATCTCCCCCTCAGTGCAGAGCGGCATTGGACACAGTTATTACCACATAGTCATTTATGAAAGTGACACCGTCTCACCCCCGGACCATCCCCCGTCTCCCCGCCGGAAAACTCCCACTGCCAGCGAACTGACAGAATTTCCATGTTTTTAACAGGTGTACGCTCCTTACCGCGCGAACGCCCTATACGCTGTCTGCTCATGGACACACTCAATGACTGGCTCGGCGACGCCGACTCCTTTGTCTGGGGCCCCTGGTTCCTCATCCCCCTGCTGCTCGGCACCGGCCTCATCCTCACCATCCGGCTGAGGGGGGTGCAGTTCCGAAAGCTCTTCCCTGCCCTCCGACTCGGCCTCCTCGACCGCAACGACGACGGCGGCGAAGGTGACATCTCCCAGTACCAGGCTCTGACCACCGCCCTGGCCGCCACCGTGGGCGTGGGCAATATCGTCGGTGTCGCCACGGCGATCTCGATCGGTGGCCCCGGCGCCCTGTTCTGGATGTGGATCACCGGTCTGCTCGGCATGGCGTCCAAGTACTCCGAGGCGTTCCTCGGTGTCCGGTACCGCATCGCGGACGCCAAGGGCAACATGTCCGGCGGCCCGCAGCGCTACCTCGAGCGCGGCATCAAGGGTCCCCTCGGCAAGTTTCTCGCCTGGTTCTTCGCCATCGCCGCGGTCATCGCGTCCTTCGGTATCGGCAACATGACCCAGGCCAACGCGGTCTCCGCGAACCTGGAGGAGTCCTTCGACATCGACCCGACGGTCTCCGGCATCATCATGTTCATCTTCATCGGTGCTGTCCTGCTCGGCGGAATCCAGTCCATCGGCAAGGTCACCTCGGCGTTCGTCCCGCTGATGATCGTCATCTACATCATCGGCGGCATCGTGGTGCTGTGCATCAACGCCGGCGAGATCCCCCACGCCTTCGGCCTGATCTTCTCCGACGCTTTCTCTGGGACCTCCGCGGTCGGTGGATTCGTCGGCTCCGGCATCCTCCTGGCCCTCCAGATGGGTGTCGCCCGCGGTATCTTCTCCAACGAGTCCGGCATGGGTTCCGCCGCTGTCGCCGCCGCGGCCGCGAAGACCACTCACCCGGTCCGCCAGGGCCTGGTCTCCATGACCCAGACCTTCATCGACACCATCATCGTCGTCTCCTTCACCGGTCTGGTCATCATCAGCTCCGGTGTCTGGGATCAGGGCGAGGACCGCGCCGGCCTGATGACCTCCGACGCATTCAAGGAGGCCCTCCCCGGCGACTGGGGTGGCCACATCGTGACCATCTCCATCGTCTTCTTCGCCTTCTCCACGATCCTCGGCTGGTCCTACTACGGTGAGCGCAACGCCCAGCGCATCTTCGGTTCCCACGCCACGGTCCCCTACCGTGCGATCTTCACCTGCGTGGTCGTCGTCGGTGCCACCATGGAACTCGACATGGCCTGGACCTTCTCCGACCTCGCCAACGGCCTCATGGCACTGCCGAACCTCATCGGTCTGATCATCCTCTCCGGACTCATCGCCCGCGAAACCAAGGCCTACCTGGACTTCGACCCGGAGCTCAAGGCGTCCGCCAAGGATGTCGAGAAGTTCCTCATCGACTCCAAGTCCACCTGGTCGATGCACAGTGCCATGGACAACCAGTCGATGCGCTGACCGTCAACAACTGACGCCAGAATCTGAGAGGCGGTGACCGGGTTTCCCGGTCACCGCCTCTCGTCGACCGGGGTGCGCAGCACGGTCAGCGCGGTGGCCAGACCCGCGTAGTTCGTCACCAGCATCACCAGTGCCACGCATTCCCGGTCACTGAGGAAGGATGCCAGGCGCCCCCACGCCGGGTCGGAGACATCCCCGAACTGGACGATCTCGTCGGCGACGTCGAGCATCGCTCCGCGTCGACCGTGGAATCCGTGACGTCCCGGTTCCCAGCCCTCGTCGATCCTGGTCGCCGCGGCGATGTCCCCCTCGATCAGCCCCGCCTTCTTCCCCAGTGCGGTGTGGTGGTCCATCTCGTAGTCACCACCGGAGTTGCCCTTCAGCGCGGCGACCCGCAGGATCACCAGCTCCGACTCCGCCCGACCGAGCGCCCCGAAGGGCATCATCGTCGCCGAGTACGCCAGCCACGGTGGCAGCATGCGCCGCACCCGGCCGATGGTGGCGAAGACTCCGAGGGACTTCCTGCCCTGGACCCTCGCCCCGATCCGCTCGACGGCGTAGTTCAGTGGTCCGAGTTCACGCAGCCCCGGCCGCTTCTCCCCTGGACGTCGTGGCTCATCCCGTGAAACAGTCATGCCCCGACGCTACCGGAGACTTACTTCTTCGTCTGGTCTTTCTCCCCCTCGCGCAGGGTGAGCACGTCCACGCCGTCCTCGGTGACGACCATGGTGTGCTCCCACTGGGCGGTCCACTTGTGGTCCGTGTTCTGCACGGTCCAGTCGTCGTCCCAGATGGTGTAGTCCAGAGCGCCGAGGTTGAACATCGGCTCGATGGTCAGCGTCATCCCCGGCTCCAGGACGGTGTTGTACGCCTCTTCGTCGTGGTGGACGATGATCAGTCCGTTGTGGAAGGTCGGGCCCACACCGTGTCCGGTGAAGTCGCGGACCACGTTGTAGCCGAAGCGCTTGGCGTAGGCCTCGATGACGCGGCCGATGATGCTGACCTCGCGTCCCGGTTTCACGGCCTTGATGCCGCGCCACATGGCGGTGTAGGTCCGGTCAACGAGCAGCTGGTGTTCCTCGGAGACCTCACCGGCGGTGAACATGGCGGAGGTGTCGCCGTGCACACCGTTCTTGTAGGCGGTGATGTCGATGTTGACGATGTCGCCGTCCTGGATCACCGTGGAATCCGGGATTCCGTGGCAGACGATCTCATTGAGGCTGGTGCACACGGACTTCGGGAAGTGCCGGTAGCCCAGAGTGGAGGGGTAGGCGCCGTGGTCGCACATGTACTCGTGGGCGATCCGGTCGATCTCGTCGGTGGTCACACCGGGGGCGACGGCGGCACCTGCGGCAGACAGGGCGTCCGCGGCGATCTTCGAGGATTCACGCATCGCCTCGACGACCTCGGGGGTCTGCACCCACGGCTCACCGACGTTCTCCTGCACCTCGTCCTTCCAGGCGTACTCGGGCCGCTCGATGCCCGAGGGAACGGTACGGACAGGGGTGGGGACGCCGGGGGTCAGTGGTGCTCTAGTCATGGGCACCGAGCCTACTCGCCGTCGAGTGCGGCGAAGAACTGCCGGGTCACCTCGACCGAATGCTCGGATCCACCGCCGCCGACAATGAGGGTGGCGAAAGCCAGGTCATCCCGGTAGCCGGTGAACCAGGCGTGGGAACCGCCGTTGAACTCCGCCTCACCGGTCTTGGCGTAGATCTCGCCGGACCCGGAGATCGCCGAACCGGAACCGCTGGTCACCACGGCGCGCATCATGGACCGCAGGTTGTCCAGCACCACCGGGTCGAGGGGTTCACCGGGCTTGGCGTCCTTCCCGTCGGCGTCCTTCGTCGCACCCGCCTCGGTCTGCAGCAACGTCGGGACCGGAGTGCTGCCGTTGGCGGCGGTGGCCGAGACCAGGGCCATGCCGAAAGGGCTGGCCAGGTCGAGGCCCTGGCCGTAGCCGGCCTCGGTGCGGTCCAGGGGAGTCTCCCCCTCGGGCACGGACCCGGTGATCGTGGTCAGCCCGGGGATCTCGTAGTCGCGGCCCAGGCCGAAGCCCTCGGCGGTCTCCTTGAGCTTGCCCTCGGGCAGGTTCGTGGAGACCTCGGCGAAAGTGGTGTTGCACGACTGCGCGAAGGCGTTGGACAGTGTGGTGTTCCCCAGGGAGAACCCGTTGTAGTTGGTGACGTTGCGGCCGTAGAGGTTCAACGTCGACGGGCAGCCGACAATCGTCCCCTGGTCCAGGCCCTGCTCCGCCACACCGGCGGCCGCGGTGATGATCTTGAACGTCGAGCCCGGCGGGTACTGGCCGGACAGCGCGAGATCACCCTCCTTGTCCGCCTCCGGGGTCTGCGCGACGGCGAGGATCTCACCGGTCGACGGACGCATGACGACCATCATCGCCTTGTCCTCGGCACGGGTGTCCACCGCCTGCTGCGCGGCATTCTGCACCTTCTTCGACAGGCTGACCTTCACCGCAGACGCCGGGGACGCCGCCGAGGAGTCCACCGTGCCGACCGCAGCACCACCCGAGGTGGCCTTGACGATCTCCCAGCCGTCGTCGCCCTTGAGGTCATCACCGACGAGTTGGGAGACACGCGACATGATGTCCGGTGCGAAGCCCGGGTCCGGGCGCACCATCGCCGGTTCGTCGTTGAACTCCACCCCGTCGACCTCACCGAGGATGTCCCGGACCTGCGTGCCGACCGGGTCGGCGAGGACGGCGACGGAGTAGACGCCACCTTCGACCCGGGCGTCCTTCGCCACCTCGTCGGGGTTGATGGTCGGCACCGACTCGTCGCGGGAATGCGCCGATTCAAGGGCGGCGTTGATCTTGCGCATGGTGGACTGCAGGTCGGTGAGGCTGTCGTACTTGTCGGTGTCGACCTTGATCCGCCACTGCAGCCCCGGGGTGAGCAGCACCGCCCCGTCGGAGCCGACGACATCGGCGGTCGTCGCCTCAACCTTGCGCAGTTCAAGGTGCTGGCCGTTGCCGAGATCGGGGTGCAGGACCGAAGGCACCCAGCGCACCGACCAGTCGTCACCGGTCTTCGTGGCGGTGAGGGTGGCGTCGTAGGTGAAGTCGCGCTCGCCAGGCAGGTCCCAGTCGAGGGTGTAGGACGCGGTGGCAACCTGCCCGTCCGTGCTGACATCGTGCAGCGTGGCGTCCAGCGACTCGGCCTGCAGGCCGTTCCAGGTGGCGTCGATGTCGGACGCCGCGTTCTCCGTTGCGTCCGTGGCCCCGGACGCGCCGTCGACGTCGCGGTCTTCGAGAGCGTGGAGGAAATCACCGACGGTATCGTCGGCACTATCGGGACGCGGGGTGCAGGACGCCAGGCTCACCACCAGTCCCAGAGAGACGACGGTGGCGGCGACAGGAGCGGCGACCGTGGTCGTCAGGGCACGGGCCCGCCGACGGTTGCGGCGGGGAAAGCGGGTAGGGCGCATGCTCACCGAGATTACCAACGGGTCGCCGTGACCTCGGGATACCGCGCCGGTGGGTCCGGTATGGGCGTCAGAACAACTGCACCGGGTTGATCACGTCGGCGACGATGACCGTGAGACCGAAGACAAGGAGGATCGCGGCGACGGCATAGGTCACCGGCAGCAGACGGGTGTAGTCGGCCGGGCCGCCGGGTTCCAGGCCCCGACGACGGCGGAACCAGTCACGGATCTTCTCGTAGACGACGACGATCGCATGGCCACCGTCCATCGGGGGCAGCGGCACAAGGTTGAAGGCGGCGAGGAAGAAGTTGAGGTTCGCCAGCAGCAGCAGGAACGCCATCCACTGGTCGTGCTGGACGAGCTCGCCGCCGGCGCGGGACGCCCCGACGACACTCACCGGCGAATCATCGGCACGGTCGGCGCCGAAGATGGACTCCACCACCGGCCAGTACCGTGCCGGCAGGTCGACGAGCGCCTTGGCGGTCTCGGTGACGATGTAACCGGAGTAGTGCACGGTGCCGGGGATCGCGGTGAGGACGTTGTAGTCCACCAGTTCCGCGTTCGGGTTGTCGATCCGCATGCCGATGGCACCGGTGAGCACGGCGTCGCCGGACTGCGTCTGGCGTTCCACGACCTCCACCTGGAGGTCAAGGCTGATCTCCTGACCGTTGCGCTCGACGGTGGCCGGGACAGTGACCCGGTCGCCGGCGACGGCGCCGCCGGAGGCTGCGTCAGACCCGACGGTGTCGAGCTCCTCGACCATCGCCGGGAAGTCATCGACATCGACCCCGTTGACGGAGGTGACCTCGTCACCGACCTTCAGTCCGGAATCCGCGGCCGGACCCGCGCCCTCGCAGTGTCCTGCACCGTCGTCGGCCTTCGCGTCCTCGATGCTGGTCGGGGTGCACATCGTCTCCGCGACGACCGCGGGTGCCGGGTCATTGGAGGTCTGCGGCAGGCCCCAGGTCACGGCGACGCCGAAGATGATCGCCATGGCCAGCACGATGTTCACCGCGATGCCGGCGAGCATCACGAGGATGCGCTGCCAACCTGGCCGGTCGACCATGAGGTACGGCTTCTCGTCCTCGGTGTACGGGTCAAGGGCGGTCATGCCGGCGATGTCGCAGAAACCGCCGAAGGGTACGGCCTTGAAGCCGTACTCGGTGTGCCCCTTCTTCTTCGACCACAGGGTGGGGCCGAAACCGATGAAGTAGCGGCGCACCCGCATGCCGAAGCTGCGGGCGGCGACCATGTGTCCGGCCTCGTGCAGGGCGATGGACGCGGCGATTCCCACCGCGAAGAGGAGGACGCCTATCGCGTAAGCCACGACGCCATCCTTTCGTGTGCGGCGGCGCGGGCGGCACGCTCAGCCTCCAGCACATCGTCGAGGTCACGGGGTCGGGTGGTGAAGCGCGAGCAGTCGTCGAGGACGGCAGCGACGGTATCGACGATCCGCGGGAAGCTCAGTGTCCCGGCGAGGAACTCGACGGCGGCTTCCTCGTTGGCGGCGTTGTAGACCGCGGGCATGCAGCCCCCGGCCGAGACCGCGTCACGGGCGAGCCGGACGGCGGGGAACACGGCGTCATCGAGTGGTTCGAAGGTCCAGGTGGACGCCTCGGCGAAGCTCAGCGGTGTCTTCGCACCGGGCACGCGGCCCGGCCAGCCCAGTGCCAGGGAGATCGGCAGACGCATCGACGGGGTGGACGCCTGGGCGATGGTCGCACCGTCGGTGAAGGTGACCATGGAGTGCACGGTCATCTCGGGGTGAACAGTGACCTCGATCTTCTCCGCGGGCACATCGAACAGCAGGGATGCCTCGATGACCTCGAGCCCCTTGTTCACCATCGTCGCATTGTTGAGGGACTTCATCTGACCCATCGACCAGGTGGGGTGGCACTTGGCGTCCAACGGGGTGACCGGTTCGAGCTGCTCGCGGGTCCAGCCGCGGAACGGCCCGCCGGAAGCCGTGAGGACCAGGGACGCCACCTCCTCGCGGATACCGGCACGCAGACACTGGGCGATGGCGGAGTGTTCGGAGTCCACCGGCACGAGCTGGCCTTCCGAGGCGGTGTCCAGCACCAGATCGCCGCCGGCGACGAGAGACTCCTTGTTCGCCAGGGCCAGGCGCGCGTCCCCCTGGAGTGTGGCGAGGGTGGCGTCGAGGCCGAGCGATCCGACGAGGGCGTTGAGGACGACATCGCAGCCGTACTCCCCCGCCTCCTCGACAAGGGTGCGGGGCGAACGGGTGCCGCGGATGACGTGTCCGTCGAGTTCCCGGTCGAGCATGTCGGCTGCGACATCACTGGCCACCGCGACATGCGAGGGGTCGAGACCGAAGCTCCGAACCTGGTCGAGGAGAAGCTCCGGACGGGACCCCTGGGCGGACACACCGACAAGTTCGAACTGGTCGGGGTTCTCCGCGATGATGTCCAGGGCCTGGGTGCCGATGGATCCGGTGCTGCCGAGCACCACTACACGCGTTTTCACCCGGACCATTGTTCCACGGATGGCTGCCGGGAACCTGTGAAGGGGGCAGGTTGGCCGGTTGCCGCGCCGCTCTCCCCGGGGTTCTCCCGACTGTTCCCCGTGGTTCCCCGTGGTTCCCCCGTGGTGCCCCCGAAACGCCGGGTGGTGTTCGTTCCCGGGCCCGTCATGTGTAACAATAGGGGCACTAAATCTGGCAGGTGACTACTGCCACGTACTTCAGGAGGATCTCGAAGTGGCTGACCACGGCACTAAGGTCGAAGTGTACAACGGCGTTTCCACGGAGGATGAGCCCTCCGCCGCCTGGGGCTGGCACCAGTTCCCGCGCAAGACCACGATCATCATCGGTTACGTCGCCGGAATCTGCATGTTCGGATTCCTCTTCGGTAACCACCACGGCAAGGTCGAGGACATCTACATCGTCGTGATCGGCCTCGCGATCCTTCTCGGTGTGACGCTCTACGCCCGCAAGTCTTCCCCGAACTGGAAGCCCCGTGCCGCCCGCACGACGGTGACCTCCCACAACAAGCCGGTCGGCCACATCGAGCCGGTCTGGACCGAGGACCAGCGCAACCTCACCGGTCGCTACGCGGACCTCACCACTGCCGAGCTGCGTTCCTGGAACCTCCCCGGCGTCGGTGTCGACGGTGTGGAAGACGTCCCCACCCCGCCGCACGGTCTGGCCCACCACAAGTAGGCCCCGGATAGGCCGGTCGGTTCTCCGTCACCGGCCGGACCCCGTCACCCCGCCCGCTGCACTCCGCAGCCGGCGGGGTTTTTCGTGTGCCCCAGCCCCCACGACCAGACCTTATGGCTCTGTCCTGTACGGAAGTAGTGTCCACAGGTCGCTCCTACAATGCCCCGGTACGGAAGTAGTGCCGACAGGTCGCCCGGAGTCAGAGTATTCGCCCCCTCGGGACTACTTCCGGACACAGTGGACGCTTCCGGACACGGTGGACGCTTCCGGACACGGTGGGCTGATGGACCGCTTCCCCGACCCCGGATGCGGAATATCGCACCTGCCGATCACTCACTTCAGGTAAGTGTCCTGGTCACCTCGAGCGCGATCCAGGGGCAGGTGCGATACTCCGCTGTGCCAGCAGCATTCAGAGCAGCCGATGTCCGGGACGGACTACTACCGCTCCTCGGCGGCGAGCTGACCACAGGCCGCGGCGATCTCCTGGCCACGGGTGTCTCGCACGGTACAGGCCACACCCTGCTCATTGACGCGACGGACGAACTCGTCCTGCACCGGCTTCGGCGAGGCGTCCCACTCCGACCCCGGGGTCGGATTCAGCGGGATGACGTTGACGTGGACCTGGTTGCCCAGCTTCTTCTTGAGCCGCTTTCCCAGCAGGTCGGCACGCCACGGGTGGTCGTTGACTTCCTTGATGAGCGCGTACTCGATCGAAACTCGGCGTCCCGACTTCTCCGCGTAATAGGCGGCGGCGTCAAGCACCTCCTCGATGGACCAGCGGTTGTTGACCGGGACGAGGGTGTCGCGCAGTTCATCGTCCGGGCAGTGCAGGCTGACAGCCAGGCGCATGTGCATGCCCTCGTCGGCCAGTCGGCGGATCGCCGGGGCGAGGCCCACGGTGGAGACGGTGATATTGCGCTGGGAGATACCGAAGCCCTCCGGCGACGGCGAGGTGATCCGCTTGATGGCGGCGACGACGCGCTTGTAGTTGGCCAGCGGCTCGCCCATGCCCATGAAGACAATGTTCGACAGTCGACCTTCGCCACCCTCGACATCACCGTCGCGCATGGCCTTGGCCGCGGCGCGGACCTGCTCGACGATCTCGCCGGTGGACAGGTTGCGGTCAAGTCCGCCCTGGCCGGTGGCACAGAACGGGCAGGCCATACCGCAGCCGGCCTGGGAGGAGATGCACAGCGTCGCCCGGTCGGGGTAACGCATGAGCACGGACTCGAGCAGGGTCGAATCGTGCAGCTTCCAGAGGGTCTTGCGGGTCTGTCCCTCGTCACAGGAGATGTGACGCACCGGATCCATCAGCGTGGGGAACAGGGTGTCCTTGACCGTGGCGCGGAGATTCTCCGGCAGATCGGTCATCGCCGTCGGGTCGCCCTCGAGGCGGCCGTAGTACTGGCGGGCGATCTGGTTGGCGCGGAAGCCAGGCAGGCCGGCGTCCTTGACGGCGGCCTTGACCTCGTCGTCGGTGAGGTCGGCCAGGTGGGTCGGGGGCATGCCGCGGGTCGGGGCGCGGAACTGCAGTTGTACGGGTTCAGCCATGATTGGCCCATTATTGCACCTCACCGTGGGTTCGGACACATCGTGGGATGTGCCGCACACAGCGGACCCCGCAGGACGCCTATGATGGGGCGCCATGAAGAACAAGGACCAGGAGCTGCCCGAGGGCCAGCCCACCGACGCTGACTTCACCGACTCCACCGTCTCCGCAGGGTCTCCCGACTCCCCGGAGTTCCTCGACGGCTCCAGGCCGCAGGACGCCACCGACCGGGACGCCACCACCGACCTGGCCGCCACAGACGCCTCTGGGGCGGAGGCACCGGAGACCTCTGACACCGAGGATGCTACGCCTGTGCCGACAGGCCACGACGTGACCCGCACAGTCGCGGGGTCGACGTGGGTGGCTCTGATCATCGGTGCGGTGATCCTGGTTCTGCTGCTGGTGTTCATCCTGCAGAACGGTGACAGCACCGAGCTCAATGTCTTCTTCTGGACCTGGAACTTCCCGATCGGGGTCGGGATGCTCATCGCCGCGGTCGGTGGCGCACTGGTGGCGGCGAGTATCGGTACGGTCCGGATTTTCCAGCTGCGCCACCAGGTCAGGAAGGGAAAGTAACGCCCCTGCCCCGGGCGTCACGCACGGGTGTCACGCACGGGTGTCAGGACAGGGCGCTGAGCATGATCCAGGTCAGCATCGCGGCGGGCAACATGCCGTCGATGCGGTCCATGATTCCGCCGTGTCCGGGGATCATCGCAGACATGTCCTTGATGTCCAGGTCCCGCTTGAACTGCGACTCCACCAGGTCGCCCAGGATCGCGCACAGGGACAGTCCGGCGCCGAAGCCGAGGCCCAGCAGATAGTGCACCGGGTCGTCGTACTTCAGCAGGGTGACCATGACAATCACGCCGACGACCGAGGCGAAGATCACGGACCCGGCGAAGCCCTCCCAGGACTTCTTCGGGCTGATCGCCGGTGCCATGGGGTGGCTGCCGAAGAACACACCCGAGGCGTAGCCGCCGACATCGGAGGCGATGACGCAGAGCATGAACGAGACGATGAAGGCCCAGCCGGAGACGTCGTCGCGGGAGATCAGGGAGAGCATAGCCCCGAACCCTCCGCACAGCGGGATCCAGACGAGCACGAAGACGGAGATGCCGGCGTCCCGCAGCCAGTTCTCGGGCTTCACCGTCCGTCCGTGGTGGAACAACCGGGCGACGACGGTCACCAAGGCCGACACCCCGAAGGCGGAGAGCAGACCGGTCGCGTTGAAAGGCCAGGACAACCAGATCATCGCCTGACCGCACAGCAGCAGGACGGGGAACTGGACGTCGTAGCCGTTCTCACCGAGGCGTCTGGTGACCTCCCAGGTCGCCAGGCCCATGGCCACGGCGATGAGCGGGTACCAGGCGTAGGGGATCACCAGACAGGCGATCACCAGCGCGCCGAGCCCGACGCCGACACTGATGGCGACGGGCAGGGACCGTCCGGCGGAGTTCTTCGGCTGCGGAAGGTGGATCCGGCCGGAATCAGGATGGGAGTCCACTAGACCTCCATCAGTTCCTTTTCCTTCGACGATACGACCTCGTCGACCCGGGCGACGTAGCCCTGGGTGATCTTGTCCAGCTCCTTCTCGGCTGCCTGGACCTCATCCTCGCCGGCATCGCCGTCCTTCTGGATCTTCTTCAGGGCGTCCATGCCCTTGCGACGGATATTGCGGATGGAGATCTTGGCGTCCTCCCCCTTGCCGCGGGCGACCTTCACGAGATCCTTACGACGCTCCTCGGTGAGCTGCGGGATGGTGACGCGCAGCACCTGGCCGTCATTGGTGGGGTTGACGCCGAGGTCGGAGTTGCGGATCGCGTTCTCGATCTCCTGCATGACGGACATCTCGTAGGGCTTGATGATGAGCATCCGCGGCTCCGGGACGCTGATCGTGGCCATCTGGGTGATCGGGGTGCGCATGCCGTAGTACTCGGCGAAGACGCCGTTGAACATGGCCGGGTTGGCGCGACCGGTACGGATGGTGGTCAGATCCTCCCGCACATGGTCCACGGAACGGCTCATGTGGTCTTCGGCGTCGAGCAGGGTGTCGTCAATCATGGGATGGTCCTCGTCCTCGGTAAGATTTTCTACGGTGAATGTACCAGGTTGCCGGGTTCTCCCCGGCCGGAAGTGCGTCCGTCAGCCCTGTGCGGAGGGGGTGGAGACCAGGGTGCCGATGCGCTCACCGGCCACCGCGCGGGCGATGTTGCCCTCGGTGAGCAGGTTGAAGACGAGCATCGGCATCTCGTTGTCCATGCAGAGGCTGAAGGAGGTGGCGTCGGCGACCTTGAGGCCGCGCTCGATGACCTCGCTGTGGGTGATCTCGGTGAAGAGCTCGGCCTCCGGGTTGGTGCGGGGGTCGTCGGAGTAGACGCCGTCGACCGCCTTGGCCATGAGGAGGACCTCACAGCCGATCTCCAGGGCGCGCTGGGCGGCGGTGGTGTCGGTGGAGAAGTAGGGCAGGCCCATGCCGGCACCGAAGATGACGACGCGCCCCTTCTCCAGGTGACGCACGGCGCGCAGCGGCAGGTAGGGCTCGGCGACCTGCGCCATGTTGATGGAGGTCTGGACGCGGGTGTCGATGCCCTGCTTCACGAGGAAATCCTGGAGAGCCAGGCAGTTCATCACGGTGCCCAGCATGCCCATGTAATCCGAGCGGGCCCGGTCCATGCCGCGCTGCTGGAGTTCGGCACCACGGAAGAAGTTGCCACCGCCGATGACCACGGCGACCTCGGCGCCGGTGCGGGCGACCTCGGCGATCTGACGGGCGACATTCTCGACGACGTCCGGATCGACGCCCACGTTGCCACCACCGAACATCTCTCCCCCGAGCTTGAGCATGACCCGCTTGAAGCCTGGTCGTCGTTCGGAATTCTCGCTGGCAGTCACCGTGGGGTCTCCTTGGGGATCGAGGTCAGGATTGTGGGTAGGGCACATAGTCCGGTCGCCCAGTCTAGCCTGCCGCCGACCCACCCGTGCGACCGCCACCGGGGTTTCCGTGCATCCCTCACCGCATACGACAACGCCCGCCGCCCCCGGGTTTCCGGGTGGCGGCGGGTGTGGCGGAGAGCCGTCAGCGAACTACTGCTGGCCGACCTCGAAGCGGACGAACCCGGTGAGGGTCACGCCGGCCTCGTCGAGGACCTGCTTGACGGTCTTCTTGGACTCCGTGACGGAGGGCTGGTCCAGGAGGCAGACATCCTTGTAGAAGCCCTTGAGGCGGCCTTCCACGATGTTCGGGATGATCTTCTCCGGCTTGCCCTCTTCGCGGGCGGTGGCGGCGGCGATCTCGCGCTCCTTGTCCTTGACCTCGTCCGGGATCTCGGCGTCGGTCAGGTACTGGGCCTTGAGCGCGGCGACCTGCATGGCGGCGCCCTTGGCGGCAGCCTCGTCGTCACCGGTGTAGGCGACGAGCACACCGACGGCCGGCGGCAGGTCGGCGGAACGGTGGTGCAGGTAGACGGCCACGTTGTCACCCTCGAGGGTGACGGCGCGACGCAGCTGCAGCTTCTCACCGATCTTGGCGGAGAGCTCGTCGAGAGCCTCCTGGGCGGTCTTGCCGTCGACGGTGGCGGCGGCGAGCTCCTCAGCGGAGTTGGCCTTGGCCTCGGCGGCGGCCTCGGCGACGCGGTTCGCGAAAGCGATGAACTCGTCGGTCTTGGCGACGAAGTCGGTCTCCGAGTTGATCTCGACCATGGTGGCGCCGGAAACGGCGATCAGGCCCTCGGCGGCGGTGCGCTCAGCGCGCTTTCCGACGTCCTTGGCGCCCTTGATGCGCAGGATCTCGACGGCCTTGTCGAAGTCGCCCTCGGCCTCGTCCAGAGCCTTCTTGCAGGCCATCATGCCGGAGCCGGTGAGCTCACGGAGCTTCTTGACATCAGCAGCGGTGTAGTTCGCCATGTGCGGCGATCCTCCTTGTACGTGGTTGGAAGGTCGGGGTGACTGGTTTGTCCCCGACCGGTACTACCGGGTGGGGGGTACTACTCGGCGGAGGGGGTGGCCTCTTCGGCCTTGACCTCAGCCTCGGCGATCTCGGCGGCCTTCTCGGTCTCGGCCCGCTCGGCTTCGACGACGATCTCGGCGACCTCGGCGTCACCGGCGGTCTCCTTGGCGGCGGCGGCCTGACGCTCGGCGCGGACCTTGCGGCCCTCCTCGACGGCGGAGGAGATGACAGAGGTCAGCAGGTTGGTGGCGCGGATGGCGTCGTCGTTGCCCGGGATCGGGAAGTCGACGACGTCGGGATCGCAGTTGGTGTCCAGGATGGCGACGACCGGGATGTTGAGCTTCTTGGCCTCGGCGACCGCGATGTGCTCCTTGTTGGTGTCGACGATCCACAGAGCGGAGGGGACCTTGGACATGTCGGCGATACCGCCCAGGACGCGCTCGAGCTTGTTGCGCTCGCGGGTCAGCATGAGGACTTCCTTCTTGGTGCGACCGGCGTAGCCGTCCTCGGCGGACTCCATGGCCTGGAGCTCCTTGAGGCGGTGCAGACGCTTGGCGACCGTCTGGAAGTTGGTGAGCATGCCGCCGAGCCAACGGTGGTTGACGTAGGGCATGCCGACTCGCTCGGCCTCGGAGGCGATGCCTTCCTGGGCCTGCTTCTTGGTGCCGACGTAGAGGATGTTTCCGCCGTGGGCGACGGTCTCCTTGACGAACTCGTAGGCCTCGTCGATGAAGGTCAGCGTCTGCTGGAGGTCGATGATGTAGATGCCGTTACGGTCGGTGAAGATGAAACGACGCATCTTCGGGTTCCAACGACGGGTCTGGTGACCGAAGTGGACGCCGGCGTCCAGCAGTTCGCGCATGGTGACAACAGCCATGTTGTGTCAGGGGAGCTCGCTGCCGTGGGGCACTGTGACAGTGCCTGGCGCCTCTCCCCTTCCTCGCTTTCAAAAGTTTGGGGGTGACGGTTTTCTCGGCCGGGTACGCCGCGTCCTCGTGACGTGGTCGTACATCGGCTGACCTGGCAGGTATCCCGGATTGTCCCCGCCCAGTAAACCCTCCTTGAAGCAGGAGGGCACCGTTGACGGACGGGCCTTGTTCGGATCACGCTGAACCTGCGCGATGTCAGTACACCTGGACCTGTGTCCGTGATTGGTGCGGTACCTGCGCCGACCGGCCTCTGCGTGTGAGGAGACGACCTGCGCGACAGTCCCGCCGACCACCGGCCGGGCATACTGCAGGGTGCGACATTACCTGGCTTCCCGCGATTAACCAAGTCCCGGTGACTGTCCTGTGGACGACGTCTCAGCGGTTGTCCACATTTCGCTGACCCCCTGGTGACGGGGGACGGCGGCCGCGACGATGGACGGATGACAACGAAGACAGTCGACACCGTACCTCGGCTCGCCGCTGCACTCCTCAGCACCGCACTGTCCGTGGGCCTCACCACCGTACCGACCGCCGCCGCGCCCGAGTCTCCACCGGGCTCTCCACCGGGCGCGAATCATCTGCGTCCGGCGCCCGGTGCAGTCCTGGTGCCGGCGGACATCCCCGAACAGAACTGGCTGCCCGGCCACCGCGGCGTGGATCTGGACGCCTCGCCCGGGCTACCGGTCCGGGCCAGCGCCGCGGGCACGGTGCGCTTCGCCGGGGTGGTCGCGGGGACGCCGACCGTGTCCGTCGACCACGGGAACGGCCTGCGCACCACTTATGAGCCCGTACTCGCCCAGGTACGCGCCGGTGAGCAGCTGGGTCGTGGCGACGTCCTCGGCGTGCTGGCCGGCAACTCCTCACTGCCGGAGACCGCCCGGCGTGATCCGGGCCTGCACTGGGGTGCGGTGCTCGGCCCACCTGCCGAGGACGCCGAGCACTACATCGACCCGATGACGCTGCTGGGCCCCGTGCAGGTCAGGCTCTGGCGCTGAACACCCTGGAGCCCTGACTCAGTCCTGGGACCCGGACCGCGGATGCGCCTGCTTGTAGACCGCGCGGAGCCGTTCGGTGCCGACGTGGGTGTAGATCTGCGTGGTGTTCATCGAGGTGTGCCCCAGCAGCTGCTGGACCACGCGCAGGTCCGCCCCACCGTCGAGGACGGCGGTGGCGGCGGAGTGCCGCAGTCCGTGTGGGGCGATCTCGGGGACGCCGGCCCCTCCGGTGGCCCGGTGGACGACGGTGCGGACCTGTCGGACGTCTATGCGTCCTCCCCGGGCACCGAGGAACAGTGCCGGTTGTGCTGCCCGTATTCCGCCGGTCGTCGGCAGCATCCCTGGGCGCACCGCCAGCCATTCACGCAGTGCGTTCTCCACGGTCGGGCCGAAGGGGACGACGCGGGTCTTGTCGCCCTTGCCGACCACCCGGAGACTGCGGGCGCCGGGATCGCCGTTACCACCCAGATCGTCGACATCGGCACCGGCGAGCTCGGAGACGCGGATACCGGTGGCGTAGAGGACTTCGAGCATCACCCAGTCACGGATGTCCTTCGGGGTCGGGCCGGTGTCGCCCTCGGTGGGTGAACGGTGGGCATGTGCCCTGGCCTGTTCCAGGACGCCGCCGACCTGGTCCTCCCGCAGCACCCGGGGCAGGGTGCGCGAGGTTTTCGGGGTCTGCAGTCCGGCGGCGGGGTTCACCTGCAGAGCCCCGGTGTGGACGAGCCAGGCGCCGAAGCCGCGCAGACTGGAGGCGATGCGGGCGAGGGTGGCTTTCGCGTCCCCGTTCTCCACGGCCCAGTCCAGGACGTCGCGGCAGTGGTCGAGGGTGAAGCCGTCGAGAGTCCCGACCCCCTCGAAGGCGGCACGCAGGTCAGCCCCGTAGGCGCGGACAGTGTTGGCCGAGCGCCCTTTGACCAGGTCGAGGTACTCCAGGTAGCCGTCGATGGCCCCGGCCATGTCGCTGCTCCCACTGGAACTCATGTCATCACAGTAGACCACTGATGCAGTCGGGATCGCCGTACCACCGTCGGAGGTTGTCCTCTCCGGTGTCGTAGCGGGTACTCATCAGCCCTCAGCCCTCCTTGACCTCGGCGTCCCTGTCATCCCTGGGTGTCGTATCCGTCGTAGATCATCCCGGTTGTGCTTCCCGGTTCTCTCCCCCCATCCCCGTCACCTGTCGTTCTTCACCCACCGGTCACCGTTGCGCACGACGAGGCCCGTCCCCTCCAGTTCACCGACGGTGCGCACCACCGCCGCGACCGGTAGTCCGATCTCCGCGGCGATCTGGTCGAGGTGCCCGGTGTCGTCGGTGGCGATCCCGCAGGCGTCGAACACGGCGAGCTGGTCCCGGCTGAGCTGCTGGACGGGGCTGGCGGCGAACTCCAGGTCGAGCTGCCTGTCCGGGTCCACGGAACCGATCGGCTCGATGATCTCCCGGACTTCCGCGGTCGTGGTGACCAGCGTCCCCGCACCGTCCCGGATCCGCTTGTGACACCCGACGTACTCCGCACTGTCCACCGGCCCGGGCAACACCATCACCGGCCGGAGCATCACATCGGCCCAGTTGGCGGTGTTCACCGCACCGGAGCGGTGCCCGGCGGCGAGCAGTACCGTCCCACGGGTCAGGGCGGCGACGAGCCGGTTGCGGGTGAGGAACCGGTAGCGGGCGGGACGGGTCATCGGCGGGTACTCCGTGACGACCAGTCCGGTCTGCGCGATGCGGCGGAACAGGTCCTCATTCGACCGCGGATAGATCTCCCCCGGTCCACTGGCCGCCACGGCCACCGTCGCACCGGAGGCCTCCAGGGCACCGCGGTGGGCGGCGGTGTCGATCCCGACCGCCCCGCCGGACACGACCGTGTAGCCGGCCCCGGCGAGCTCCCCGGCGAAGCGGTGGGTGGTGCGGTTGCCGTAGGACGTCGACGACCGTGTCCCCACCAGAGCCACACTGCGCTCCACGGTGGACGCCAGCTCCGCCGGTCCACGTCCCCACAGGGCGAACGGCCGGGCCGCACGGCGACGGACCCCCGGCGCGTCCCCGGACTCCCCCGGCACCGCACCGCCGGAGAGCACCGGCCCGTCCAGGTCACCCGTCGCCCCGAAAGACTCCTCGAGCCGACGCATCGGCCACTCCGGGTCGTCCGGGGTGATCAGCCGCCACCGGTTGACCCGCGCCCACTGCAGGTCCGCCTCCGCCTGCTGGCTGATCTGTGCGGTCTTCTCCGCGGTCAGCCCCTGCAGTCCCGCCGGCAGCGAGACATCCCCCTGCCGCAGCATCTCGACCAGCCGGATCACCCGGGCGGGTGCGGTGGTGTCCCCGTCCGGCCACAGCAGCCGCACCACATCAGTGCGGGACGCCTCCACCAGGCGTCGCAGTACCGCCCAGGCCAGCAGTCGTTCCGGATCCCGCTCTGCCCTGGCCTCGTCAATATCCACCACGGTCACTGTCCTGCCCCTCCACTGTCCCGGTGAACATGTCCACCGCGTCCATCACGTCCCCGACCCCCGGCCGGTCCTTTCCTGCGAGATCCGCCAGCGTCCACGCGACGCGCATACTCCGGTCCACCCCACGCTGCGACAGCACCCCGCGGCGCAGCTGGTCCTCCAGGACCAGCATCGCGGCGTCCTCGGCGGGGAACTCCCGGCGCAGCACCGGGCCCGGCACGTCCGCGGTCGTCCGCCAGGACGGGTCGTCTCCCCTCCCCGACCAGCGGGACGCCGCCCGGGCCCTTGCGGCGGACACCCGCTCACGCACCACCGCCGAGGATTCCCCGGTCTCCCCGGCGACGGATGCCGCCCGGTTACCACCGGTGGTGGCGATGATGTCGATCCGGTCACGCAGCGGACCCGAGATGCGCTGCAGGTAGCGGTCGCGTACCCCGCCCCGGCAGAGGCACTCCGCAGATTCCTCTGCCCCGCACGGACACGGGTTCGAGGCGATGACCAGCTGGAACCTGGCGGGAAGCACGAGGGTACGGCGCACCCGTTCCACCGACACCGTGCCGCGTTCCATCGGTACCCGCAGTCCCTCCAACACACTCCGTGACACCTCCGGCGCTTCGTCGAGGAAGAGGACGCCGTGGTGGGCCAGACTCACCGCCCCGGGTCGGAGGCGCCCGGATCCACCACCGGTCAGCGCGGGCAGGGTCAGTGACGGATGAGGTGCCACGAACGGCCTGGTCCGCCGCCAGATCCCGGCGAGATCGCCCTTCTCCGCGGCGACGGAGTGCACTGCCGCGGCCTCCAGCTGTTCCTCGTCGTCCAGCGGCGGCAGGATCCCCGGCAGCCGCTCAGCGAGCATCGATTTTCCGGAACCCGGCGCACCCGACAACCACAGGTGGTGCCCGCCGGCCGCGGCGGTCTCCAGGGCACGGCGGGCCACCGACTGTCCGGTGACCTCACACAGGTCGGGAACTGTCGCCCCGGTTCCCGCCGCAGGCTCCGGCGCGATGAGCCCGGGCTCCTGTCCCACAGCCCAACCCACCAGCTGAGTCAGGTGTTCCAGCCCGCCGACCCGGATCCCCGGCACCCGTGAGGCTTCGGCGAGGTTGTCGACCGGCACGGCGAGACGCCCCACCCCGGCTTCCCGCGCGGCCAGCACCATCGGAAGGACGCCAGGCACACCACGTACCGTGCCGTCGAGCCCCAGTTCCCCGACCACGGCGGCGTCGGCGAGGTCGTCCGGGTGGACCACCCCCTGGGCAGCGAGGATCGCCAGCACCATCGGCAGGTCGAAGCCGGACCCGGTCTTCGGCACCGACGCCGGGGACAGACTCACCACCACCCGCGACTTCGGCCACTGCAGTCCACTGTTGATCACCGCGGAGCGTACCCGGTCGCGGGCCTGGACGACGGCGGCATCCCCCAGTCCGACGATGTTCATCCCCGGCAGCCCGCGGCTGATGTCGCAGTCGACGGTGACGGGGATCCCGGTCAACCCGTCGAGCCCCACGCTGCGGGCCTGCCCCACCCGCACCAGCGAGCGGTTGCTGACAGTGGTCATCACTCCACCCCTTCGTAATGGGTGAGCTCCCCGGCGGTGATGTCGAGAACGTCGAAGCGCAGGGTGCCGGTCCGGTGCTGCGGGTTCCTGTCGAGCCACCGGGTGGCGGCGGCCCGCATCGCCCGCAGTTTCGCCGGGGTGACCGCCTCCGCCCCGACGCCGTAGCGGTCGTCGAGCCGCCACTTCACCTCGACGAAGACAAGTGCCGGATGGTCCGGGTGGTCAGGTGGGGTGTGCAGGATGATGTCCACCTCGCCGCGGGTGGTGAAGTAGTTACGGTCCAGCAGAACGTAGCCGCGGGCGGTGAACCAGGCGGCGGCCTCGTCCTCCCCGGCGGCTCCGACAGTGCGCAGGTTACGGGAGCGCGACGGGTTGATCGGGTCGCGTGCATCAGAAGTGTCTCGGGTCATGGAGGAACTGTGGCACAGTACCGGGACGTTCCCGCCGTGGAAAAAGACGAAAGCCCAGGACCCTGTGGATAACTCGACCCCTGTGGACAAACTTCTCCCGGGCCGGTTGTCCCCTCCTGTTCCCCGCGGTAACCACGGTGAACTAAGGTGAGGCTCGCCATTTTCTGCCCCGCCCCGCACACAGGAGTGACATGACGACCACCGTCGGCGAAGACAGTACCGACAGCACAGACGCACAGATCCGGATCCTGCTGACCGTCACCTTCATCACCATCCTGGCCCAGATGTCGCTGAGCCCGGTGATCGCCCCGCTGGCCCGCAATGTCGGTCTGGCGGACTGGCAGGTGGGTGTCACTCTCAGCGCCGCCGCCCTGATGGTCGCGCTGACCAGCCCCGCCTGGGGACGCCGTTCCCAGTCCGCCGGCCGACGCAGCGTCCTCACCGCCGCACTGTCCGCTGCGGCGGTCGCCACCGCCCTGTTCGCCCTTGTCGCCGGACTCGGCATGACCGGCGTCATCGGCGGAGTCGGACTGTTCCTTCTCTTCCTCCTGCTGCGCGGTGTGTTCTTCGGGGCGGCAATGGCCGCGGTCCCGCCGACCGCCCAGGCCGCCATCGCCGATGTGACCACCGCCGCCGACGGCACCGTGGACAGCGGTGCCCGGGTGAAGGGTATGGCCAGACTCGGAGCGACCCAGGGTGTCGGTCAGGTCGTCGGTTCGGCGGTCGGTGGACTGCTCGCGATCTTCGGACTCATGGTTCCCCTGGTCGCTGTACCCGTGCTCCTGGTCGCCGCCGTGGTTCTCGTGATAACCCGGCTGCGGCCCCAGGCGCCCACCGAGTTGATGAAGCGTCCCTGCACCGTCCGGCCCACCGACCCGCGCGTCCTGCCGTTCCTGCTCTGTTGTTTCGGCATGTACCTGGCCCTCGGCTTCATCCAGATCATCATCGGGTTCCTGGTCCAGGACCGGCTCGATGTCACTGATGACCGGGCCGGACTGCTCACCGGCCTCGCACTGCTGGTCGCCGGTGCCGGGGTGGTCGTCTCCCAGGCCGTCATCGTGCCGCGCAGCGGATGGGGCCCGGGGACGCTGCTGCGCGTCGGGGCGTCCACTGCGGCGGTCGGTTTCCTCCTGCTGGCCCCCGCCGTCTCCTCGGTCCCCCTGACCGCGGTCCTGCTGTACGTCGGTGTCGGCGTGGTGGCCCTCGGTATGGGCACGGCGACGCCCGGGTTCACCGCCGGTGCGAGTCTCCAGGTCACCCCGGCTGAACAGGGCGGGGTGGCCGGTCTGGTCACCGCGTCCATGGGTCTGACGATGGTGATCGCCCCCACCGCCGGTACCCTGCTCTACGAGCTCGGCGGATCGGTCCCGGTGATCGCCGGAGCCGTCGTCACGGCGCTCGTCGCCGTCGGGGCAATGGTCAGTCCGCGGCTGCGCGCGGCGTCCTCCCTGAAGGCGCCGGAATCTACTCCGGCAGCCTGAGGTCAGGCTTGTCGAGTTCCTCGATGTTGACGTCCTTGTAGGTGATCACCCGGACGTAGCGGACGAACCGGGCGGGACGGTACATGTCCCACACCCAGGCATCCGACATACGCACCTCGTAGTAGACCTCGCCGCCGGAGTTCCGCGGGATCAGCTCGACCGCATTGGCGAGGTAGAAGCGCCGCTCCGTCTCGACGACGTAGCTGAACTGACTGACCACGTCGCGGTACTCGCGGTACATGGACAGCTCGACATTGGCTTCGTAGTCCTCAAGATCCTCGGCACTCACGGTGTACGGATCACCCCTTCTGCTGGGTCGGCTGGGTCTGTTGGCTTTCACGCCACCGCGCATGTGCGGCGGCCACGTTCGAGTAAGTGTATCGGTGTTCCGGGGTCCCGCCGAGCAGGCACACCGACTCCATGTGCGCGGCGGTCCCGTAGCCCTTGTGCCCGGCCAGGCCGTAGCCGGGGTACCGAGAATCCAGGTCGACCATCATCCGGTCGCGGCTCACCTTCGCCAGCACACTCGCCGCCGAGATACACCGGCAGATCAGGTCCCCCTTGACCACCGGCAGGTGTGGCCGGGTGAAGCCGTCGATCTTCATGGCATCGGTGAGGATGTAGCCGGGACGCACGTCCAGCCGCGCCACCGCCCGGCGCATCCCGCCCAGGTTGGCGTGCTGGATGCCCCACTCATCGACGTAGGACGCAGGGACGTGCACGACCGCATAGTCCACGGCCAGATCCACGATGATGTCGAAGAGCCTGTCCCGTTTCTTCGCGGTGAGCTTCTTCGAGTCCGTGAGGCCGTCGAGTTCCGGCAGCGGCCCCGGCGGGAGGATACAGGCGGCGATGGTGACCGGTCCACAGCAGGCGCCGCGTCCTGCCTCGTCGACGCCGACGACCGGGTCGAGTCCGGCTTTGTGTACGGCCCATTCGAGGGTGCGTCCCTCCGGCATGGAACGCACCGGGTGCACCTCCACTGTCGCGCTCACCGGAGCACCTACTTCTGGATGTCGGGGTCGTCGACGCTGCCGAGCCGGCTGAGCGGCCAGACCTTGCCCTCGACCTTGCCGACGACATTGTCGACCGGAACGGTGCCCTGGAGTTCGTCGCCGAGGTGGTAGCGGGAGTCGCCGGAGTTGGTGCGGTTGTCGCCCATCATCCACAGGTTGCCGTCGGGGACGGTGACCGGACCGAAGTAGGCACCACCGCAGACGTCGGAGCCGGTGACCGGGTCGACCGGGTAGGCTGCCGGGTCCTGGACGTAGGAACTGTCGACCTCCTTGCCGTCGACCATGATCCCGGGGTCACCCTCGAGGCACTGGACGGTCTGACCACCCGTGGCGATAACACGCTTGACCAGGGTGTTCTCATCAGGCGCGAGGATGCCGATATAGGACAGGCCGGTCTGGATCCCGCGGGTGACGCTGTTGTCGGAACGCTGGGAGACGTACCTGTCGTTCCAGGAGTCCGGGCCGACGAAGACGACGACGTCCCCCGGCTCCGGGTCGCCGCCGAACCGGTAGGCGAGCTTGTTGACGAAGATGCGGTCACCGGTACAGCCCTCACAGCCGTGGAGCGTGGGCTCCATCGACTCCGAGGGAATCTGGTAGAGGCGTCCGACGAAGGTGTTGAACAGCGCCAGCAGCGCCAGAGCGACGACGAGGATGATCGGGAACTCGACCCACCAGGGGTACGTCCGCTTCTTCCCCCGTCGCTCCTCCTCCGCCCGCCGACGGACGGCGACCTTCTCCTTCTCCGTCAGGGGTCGGTCGGTCGCTGCTGACGATGCTGGCACCGAATCACCGGAGTCACCGGCGGATCCCGGGTGAGAATTGCTGGCGTGGGTCACGTAAATGACAATATCAGCCGACTCTGTCAACCCCCTGTATGCGAGGCAGGACCGGCGGGTCAGAGCGGGATTGACGCGGACGGGTATGACAGAACCCCGCCCGGCGGATGTCCGTTTTCAGGACGTCCTGCCGGACGGGGTCTGTACAGAAGGTGCTCGGTCGAAGACCCGGTGGCGCCTAGCGGCGCTCCTTGATCTTGGCCTTCTTGCCACGCAGCTCGCGCAGGTAGTACAGCTTCGCGCGACGAACCTTACCGCGGGTCAGGACGTCGATGTGGTCGATGTTCGGGGAGTGGACCGGGAAGGTACGCTCCACGCCGATGCCGAAGGAGATCTTGCGGACGGTGAAGGTCTCGCGGATGCCGGAGTTCTGGCGGCGGATGACGACACCACGGAACACCTGGATACGGCTCTTGGAGCCCTCGATGACCTTGACGTGGACGTCAAGGGTGTCGCCGGGACGGAAATCCGGGATGTCGGAACGCAGCTGAGCGGCGTCGACCTTGTCGAGATAGTGCATGTGGCACTCCTGTTTCTTTTCGATCGGACAGAGGACTCACGACGCCACCGGTGTCCACCGGCGGTCGGCGCGTTCGTGCCCACACCATTGAGTTTTCGTGCGCATGACACGCAACCGGTCAAGTATGCCAGCGGGTGGAGGTCGGGATCAAATCTTCCCTGCCCGACGCAGTGCGTCCGCCATCGAGCCGGACGCGGCGGGGGCCGCTCCCCTGCCACCCTGTCGACCGCCCTGTCGACCGCCCTGTCGGCCGCCCTGGTTCTGTCGACCCTGTCCTCGCTGGCCGTCGCGGCGTCCACCGCCGTTGCCACCGTTGCCACCGTTGCCGCCACGACCACCGCGGCTACGCTGCGCCGGCTTCCCGGGCTCATCGGTGAGCCGGAGAGACAGCCCGATGCGCTGACGCTCCACGTCGATCTCCATGACCTTGACCTTGACGACCTGACCGGTGCGGACAATCTCGTGCGGGTCGTTGACGCGCCGTTCAGCCATCGCCGAGACATGGACAAGGCCGTCCTGGTGCACTCCCACGTCCACGAAGGCGCCGAAGGCGGCGACATTGGTCACCGTGCCCTCGAGCACCATGCCCGGGGTGAGGTCGGAGATCTTCTCGATCCCCTCTGCCAGGGCGGCTGTCCTGAACTCCGGACGCGGGTCACGGCCCGGCTTGTCCAGCTCGGCGAGGACGTCGGTGACGGTGGGTACGCCGAAAGTGTCGTCGGCGAAATCCTCCGGACGCAGCTCCGACAGCACCCGGGTGTTGCCGATGAGCTCGGCCACGCCCACCCCGGTGCGCTCGGTGATCCGCCGGACCAGCGGGTAGGCCTCGGGGTGCACCGCGGAGGCGTCCAGTGGGTCGGTCGCACCGCGGATCCGCAGGAAGCCGGCGCACTGCTCAAAGGCCTTCGGTCCCAGCCGGGAGACGTCCTTGAGCTGACGGCGGGAGGTGAACGCGCCGTTGTCCTCACGGTGGTGGACGATGTTCTCCGCGAGGGTGGCGGTCACCCCGGCGACCCGGCGCAGCAGCGGTGCCGAGGCGGTGTTGACGTCCACGCCGACGGAGTTCACCGCGTCCTCGACGACGCTGTCGAGGCTGTCGGCCAGCATGACCTGGTTGACATCGTGCTGGTACTGGCCGACACCGATGGACTTCGGGTCGATCTTCACCAGCTCGGCCAGCGGGTCCTGGAGCCGGCGTGCGATGGACACTGCACCACGCAGCGAGACGTCCATGTCGGGGAACTCCTCGGCGGCGAGCTCGGAGGCGGAGTACACCGAAGCACCGGCCTCGGAGACGACGACGGGGGTCGGACGCCGGCCGGTGGCGGCGGAGACCTTCTCGGAGATCTCACGGGCCAACTTCTCGGTCTCACGGGACGCGGTGCCGTTGCCGACGGCCATGAGGTCGACGCCGTCCTTCGCACAGATCCGGGCGAGAGTGTCGACAGACTGGTTCCACTTGTTCTGCGGCTGGTGCGGGTAGATGACGACGGTGTCGAGGACCTTGCCGGTCGGGTCGACCGCAGCGCACTTCACACCGTTGCGGTACCCGGGGTCCAGGCCCAGGGTCGCACGCTGTCCGGCGGGTGCGGCGAGCAGCAGGTCGCGCAGATTACGGGCGAAGACATCGACCGCCCCGGCGTCCGCCTTCTCCTTGAGACGCATGCGCACATCCACACCGGAGGAGATCTGCAGCTTCGTACGCCAGCCGAAGCGGACGCACTCGGCACGGAACTTGTCGGCGGCGTCCCCCTGCGGCTCAAGACCACGGGCATTGGCGATCATGCCCTGGTAGATCTCATCCTCACCCGGGTCGAGGGTGAGCTGGAGGACGCCCTCGGATTCACCGCGCAGCAGCGCGAGGATGCGGTGGGACGGCAGTGCGGTGAAGGGCTCGGAGAACTCGAAGTAGTCGCGGTACTTCTGGGCCTCGGTGGAGTTCTGCTTCCCCTCGACGACACCGGCGGTCATCGCGCCGGTGGTGTAGAAGCGCTCGCGCACCTCGCCGACCAGGTCGGCATCGGTGGAGATCTCCTCCAGGACGATGGCACGCGCACCGGTGAGCACCGCCTTGGCATCATCGAATCCCTCGGTGATGTAGGACGCCGCCAGCTCGGCGGGATCAGTGGTGCAGTCGCCGAGCAGCAACTCGACCAGCGGCTCCAGACCGGCCTCCCGGGCGATGGTGGCCTTGGTGCGGCGGGTGGACTTGAACGGCAGGTAGAGATCCTCCAGCCGGGCCTTGGTCCCACAGCCGAGGACGAGGTCCCGCAGGTCGTCGGTGAGCTTTCCCTGCTCCTCGATCGCGGCGAGGACCGTGGCCTTACGGGCCTCCAGTTCCCGCAGGTAGGTCAGCCGGGTCTCGAGGGTGCGCAGCTGCGCGTCGTCGAGACCTCCGGTGACCTCCTTGCGGTAGCGGGCGATGAAGGGCACGGTATTACCCTCATCGAGCAGGTTCACGGTGGCCGACACCTGCGACTCGGAGACCCCGAGTTCGCTGGCGATCGTCCTGATCACTGCTGTGGTCATCTGTCCGTTGATCTCACGTCCGGTCATTCGGACCACTGTAGCCGGGGCACTGAGGGGTCAGAACGGGAGGCCGGTCTCCCCCGCCGGCTTCGCCGTGGCCGCCGCCTCAGCCTCCGCCTTCTCCTCCGCCTTCTCCTCCGCCTTCTCCTCCGCCTTCTCCTCCGCCTTCTCCTCCGCCTTCTCCTCCGCCTTCTCCTCAGCCTTCTCCTTGGCCTTCTTCTTCGCCGCACGTTCGGCCCGGCGCTTCGCCCGCTTCCCGGCGTCCTCCCGTGCCTTGACCGCGGCTGCCTCACGCCGGCGGTCCGCCTCCTCTTCCCGCTCCAGGGACTGCTCCCGCAACCGGCCCAGTTCCTCGACCACCGCGTCCGCCGCCCGGTCGACGATGTCGCGGAGTTTGTGGACGGTCACCGACGGCGACGGGGCGACTGTGCGGGAACCGTCGACCGAGGACAACCGTCGCGGGGTGGACCGCAGCCAGTCGATGACCTCTCGTTCCACGGCCTGGTCGATATGGGAGCAGCGCCCGTTCTCAGGCCCGGGCAGCGGGTGGTCGTACTTGTTGTACGCCTCCTCGTGGTGGCGCTCACTCCACCGGTCGTCATGGTCCTCCTCCCCCGTCCAGTCCGGCACCGGTTCCCCTGCCTCGGCCGCCTCGTGTGCGACCTTCAACCGTTTCTCGCGTTCGGCCTTCCGTTCCTCTCTCCGGAGGATCTGGTCGTCGATCTCGGTCCGCACCCCGGGATGCCGGTCCAGCCGACGCCACACGGTGTCGAGGTGGTCGATGGTCATCCGGCCGTCGGCCAGTGCCTCGGAGTACAGCACCGGCATCCGCCAGGACATCTCCGTGGTGTGCCGGAACCGTGCGACATAGGCCGTTCCCCGGCCCCGCACCGCCTGTTCCAGGGCTGACCGCTCCACCGAGGAGCGGTCGCTGACGTAGGCGTCCGCCATCCGCAGTTCTGCACGGTTGAGCGGGTAGACGGTGATCTCCTCGATGGTCGGATGGTCGACCGGGTTCTTGTACAGCATGGCTGGGCCCCTCCCCGCCCCCTGCCGGACCGTCCGGTTCCCGGGGCGTGGGAGCCGACACTAGCCTGCCGGGAGGACGCCACCATCGGCCTCAGACCTGAAAGCCCAGGACCCTGTGGATAACCCGGGGGCTGTGGACTACTTTTTCTGTGCCGGATCCGACCAGGTCACAGCCTTGTCAAGGTCACGGAGCGTGGCCCGGTCCTTCTTGTCCAGCTGGCCGGTGGCCTCCTGCGCCTCGACCAGTTCCGGACGTACGCTGAGGGTCCGGTGCAGTGACTGGTCACGACGCCACCGGTCGACCTTCGCGTGGTTGCCGGAGGTGAGAACCTCGGGTACCTCCAGATCCCGCCAGACCCGCGGCTTGGTGTAGCTCGGGCCTTCAAGCAGGCCGTCCTGGAAGGAATCCTCCTCGTGGCTGGCCCGGTTGCCGAGGACGCCGGGGATCAGCCGCACCACGGCCTCGGCGATGACGAGCACCGCAACCTCGCCACCGATGAGGACGTAGTCACCCAGTGAGACCTCCTCGACCCGGTAACGCTGCTCCGCGTCGGTGAAGACCCGCTGGTCGATGCCCTCGTAGCGGCCACAGGCGAAGACCAGCCGCTGCGCCGAGGCCCACTGCTGCGCCATCTCCTGGGTGAAGGGACGTCCGGCCGGGGTCGGGACGATGAGGACGGGGCGGTCGGGGCGGTCGTCATCCTGCGGCTCCCCCGCGGCGTCCTTCGTGGTCTCCTGCGCTGTCTCCTGCGCTGTCTCCTGCGCTGTCTCCTTGCCGGCGCGGAGGCCGGACCGGACATGCGGGGACGCCGAGGCCAGCAGTGCGTCGTCAGCGACCGGCCCTGTCAGGGCAGCGACGTCGTCGAGCGCCGGACCCCAGACCTCCGGCTTCATGACCATCCCCGGGCCACCGCCGAAGGGCGTGTCGTCGACGGCCTTGTGCACGTCATGGGCCCAGTCACGCAGATTATGGACGCCGACCTCCAGGATGCCCCGCTCAATGGCACGCCCCAGCAGCGCATGCCGCAGCGGGTCGAGGTACTCGGGGAAGATGGTGACGACGTCGATACGCATTGCACCGATCATAGTGACCGGTCACTGCAGTTCGAGCAGCCCCTCCGGCGGGGTGACGACCAGTGCGCCGTTGTCCACGTCCACGATGGGGACGATGGCGTGGCGGAAGGGCACCAGGATGGTGGCCCCGGCGGTGGGGAGGTCGGTGTCGGCGTCCACCGCGATCTCCAGCAGGGTGCCCGCCGGGCCGTGGGTCACACCGGCGACCTCGCCGATGTCGACCGGCGCGGGCTCCGCCCCCTCGTAGGCGCGGGCGTTGGCGGTCTCGGCGTCCACCGGGCCACAGTTGAGGACGCGCAGCCCCTCGAGCTCGTGGTCGTAGTAGCCCTCGTCGTCCTCGTCGAAGACCGGCGGGGCGAAGAAGCGCATACCGCGCAGAGACTCCGCGGCTGTACGGTCAGCGACCTCCTCGAAAGTGACGAGCAGGCGACTCTGGTGGGGCCGCACCGACTTCACCGTGAGAGTGGTCTCCTTGCCGGAGCGCCCTCCCCGTGCACTTCCCCCCTGGCGCCCGGTGAGTGCCGTACCCACGGCGAAGCGGGTGGACGGGTCATCGGTCGTGGCGTCGACGACGAGTTCGCCGCGCACACCGTGCGGCTTGATGACCCGTCCGATCTGCAGTTCTGTCATGCACTACAGACTAGATGACGCCCTGGGCGATCATCGCGTCGGCGACCTTCTTGAAGCCGGCGATGTTCGCGCCGACGACGTAGTCGCCTTCGACACCGTACTCGCCGGCGGTACGCGCGGTGTTCTTGAAGATCTTGCGCATGATGTCCTGCAGACGCTTGTCGGTGTACTCGAAGGACCAGGAGTCACGGGAGGCGTTCTGCTGCATCTCCAGGGCCGAGGTGGCGACACCGCCGGCGTTGGCGGCCTTGCCCGGGGCGAAGTCGATCTTGCGCTTCTGGAAGACCTGGACGGCGTCGTGGGTGCAGGGCATGTTCGCACCCTCGGCGACGTACTTCACACCGTTGTCGGCGAGCATCTGGGCGGACTCGCCGTCCAGCTCGTTCTGGGTGGCACACGGCAGAGCGACGTCAGCCTCAAGCTCCCAGATGTTGCCGCCCTTGTGGAAGGTGGCGCCGGAAACTTCCTTGGCGTAGTCGGACACACGCAGGCGACGGACCTCCTTGATGTCCTTGAGCAGCTCGACATCCACGCCGTCGGGGGTGAAGACGTAGCCGGAGGAGTCGGAGAAGCCGACGACAGTGGCGCCGAGCTCCTGGGCCTTCTCGATGGCGTAGATGGCCACGTTGCCGGAACCGGAGACGATGACCTTGGAGCCGTGGAGGCGCTCGTGACGGGCCGCCATCATCTCCTGGGTGAAGTACACGCAGCCGTAGCCGGTGGCCTCGGTGCGGACGAGGGAGCCACCCCACTGCAGGCCCTTGCCGGTCAGGGTGCCGGACTCGTGACGGCCGGTCATCTTGCGGTACTGACCGAAGAGGTAGCCGATCTCACGGCCACCGACTCCGATATCACCGGCGGGGACGTCGGTCTTGTCGCCGATGTGGCGGTGCAGCTCAGTCATGAAGGACTGGCAGAAGCGCATGATCTCGAGCTCGCTGCGGCCCTTGGGGTCGAAGTCGGAGCCACCCTTGCCGCCGCCGATGGGCAGGCCGGTGAGGGAGTTCTTGAAGATCTGCTCGAAGCCGAGGAACTTGATGATGCCCAGGTTCACCGACGGGTGGAAACGCAGACCACCCTTGTACGGGCCGAGGACCGAGTTGAACTGCACACGGAAACCACGGTTGACCTGGACGTTGCCCTGGTCGTCGATCCACGGGACGCGGAAGATGATCTGGCGCTCCGGCTCGGCGAGGCGCTCAATGAGGCCCTGGTCGGCGTAGTGGGGGTCCTGCGCGAGGACGAAACGGAGGCTGTCCAGCACCTCGGAAACGGCCTGGTGGAACTCAGGCTCACCGGCGTTGCGCTGGAGGATCTTCTCGTAATAGCCCTTGACTGTGGATTCGACGTCCATCGTGCTCCTTCAGTGTAATTCTGCAGTGTCGTCCGGTATTGTCATGCCGGGGAAACATTCGTAACGTCCCCGTAACAAGAAACCTTAGACAGTTTACCGGTAGGGCACTCGGCCTGAAATGTAACCGCAATCTCCGGCCCTCCGTTTTACGCTGCCGTAACAATTGATCCACTGGATGGGATTTCGGGGGTGGCCGGGGACCATATTCGGGGGCGGATCATCGGAACCCTGAAACATTCGGCCGGGATGCACCCCGTCCGACACCGGCTGACGGCCAACCCCGGCGTCCCCGTCGGACCCCCGGTCCCGCTACGGCCCGGCGCAGCGCCCCACGGCGTCCTCCCCCACCCCGGAATGCAGAAAACCCCGCCTCCGCACACGATGTGCGGCGACGGGGTCTGATGCCGGAGTGGACTACTCCGCGGACTCCTCGGCGGGAGCCTCTTCCTCAGCGGCGTCAGCAGCCTCGGCCTCAGCGGCAGCCTTGGCCTCGGCGGCGGCCTTGGCCTCGCGCTTCTTGGAGGTGATGGCCTCGGCGGTCGGGCCGTCGGCGGCCTCGGCGAGAGCGGCGTTGAAGAGGTCCAGCTTGGACGGCTTCTCCTCTGCCACCTTCAGGGTGCCCTCGGCGCCCTCGATGCCCTTGTACTTCTGCCAGTCACCGGTGACCTTCAGCAGAGCGAGGACCGGCTCGGTCGGCTGGGCGCCGACGGACAGCCAGTGCTGGGCGCGCTCGGAGTCGATCTTGATGACGGACGGCTCGGCCTTCGGCTCGTAGGTACCGATGTTCTCGATGACCTTGCCGGAGCGGCGGGTGCGGGCGTCGGCGATGACGACGCGGTAGTGCGGGGTCCGGATCTTACCGAGACGCTGGAGCTTGATCTTGACGGCCATTGCTGGTCCTCTTTCTTTTCAGACGGTCACCGGGCAGTGCTGACACCCGCTGCCCACCTTCACGGTGCGGCACCGGGCCGGTTCAACCCTTGGATTTATCCTGCGCGTGACCACCGGCCGACCATGGTCGGTGACGGTGTTACGCAGACTGCTCAACACTACCCGAGGGAAGTGCCCGGAACCAAACCTGACCAGCCCCGGCTACTCCCCTACTTCTTGCCGAAGTCGAGATTGTCGAGGTCGACGTTCTCGAACCCCGGGGGCATCTGCTGCTGCATCTTCTGCAGGTCGGCCATCGACGGCATACCGCCCCCCATACCCGGCATTCCGCCACCCATTCCGGGCATGCCCGGCATACCCTGCGGCATGCGCTGCTGACCGCCGCCCTTCTTCGCGGGCTTGCGCTTGCCGTTCTTGCCCTTGCGCCCCTTCGGCTTCTTCTTCGTCGCCGAACGGTTCATGCCGCCCATGCCCATCTGCCCGGCCATCCTGCCCATCATCTTCTTCGCTTCGAAGAAGCGGTTGACCAGCTGGTTCACCTCGGAGACTGCGACACCGGAACCGTTGGCGATGCGCTTACGGCGCGAGGCGTTGAGGATGTTCGGGTCCTGACGCTCCGCCGGGGTCATACCGCGGATGATCGCCTGGATGCGGTCGAGCTGCCCCTCGTCGACGTTGTCGGCCATCTGGCTCATCTGCTTGCCGCCGGGCAGCATCTTGAGGACGTTGCCCAGCGGACCCATCCGGCGGATCATCATCATCTGCTCGAGGAAGTCCTCGAGGGTGAGTTCGCCGGACGCCATACGCTGGGCGGCGGTCTCGGCCTTCTCCTGGTCCATGACCTGCTCGGCCTGCTCGATGAGGGTGAGCACGTCACCCATGCCGAGGATCCGGTTGGCCATCCGGTCCGGGTGGAAGACGTCGAAGTCCTCGAGCTTCTCACCGGTGGACGCGAAGAGGATGGGCTTGCCGGTGACCTCACGGATCGACAGGGCGGCGCCACCACGGGCATCACCGTCGAGCTTGGTGAGGACGACGCCGGTGAAGTCGACACCGTCACGGAAGGCTTCCGCGGTGGTGACGGCGTCCTGACCGATCATCGCGTCGATGACGAAGAGGACCTCGTCGGGGTTGACCGCGTCGCGGATGTTCCGCGCCTGGGTCATGAGCTCCTCGTCGATGCCGAGGCGACCGGCGGTATCGATGATGACCACGTCATGCTTGGTGCGGGCGGCCTCCTCGATACCGGCCTGGGCCACGGCGACCGGGTCACCGTGACTGGTGCCCATCTCGTGGTCGAGGGAGTCGAGCGAGGTGCCCGGGTCAGGGGCGAAGGTGGTGACGTCGGCGCGCTCACCGACGATCTGGAGCTGCTGGACCGCGCCCGGACGCTGCAGGTCACAGGCGACCAGCATCGGGGTGTGCCCCTGCTTGACCAGGTGCTTGGCCAGCTTTCCGGCCAGCGTGGTCTTACCGGCACCCTGCAGACCGGCGAGCATGATCACGGTCGGCGGGTTCTTCGCCAGGTTGAGCCGACGGGTCTCACCGCCGAGGATCTCCTTGAGCTCCTCGTCGACGATCTTGATGACCTGCTGGGCGGGGTTGAGTGCCTCGGAGACGACGACACCGTTGGCGCGCTCCTTGACCCGCTTGATGAAGCCACGGACCACGGTCAGCGAGACATCGGCCTCGAGCAGGGCGAGCCGGATCTCCCGCGCGGTGGCGTTGATGTCGGCTTCGGTCAGCCGGCCTTTGTCCCGCAGCCCCTTGAGGGCGCCTGCGAGGCGGTCTGACAAGGACTCAAACACTGTGGAACTACTCCCTTGGGACTACAGATTTCGGACCCCACCACAGTACCCGGTGTCGACGGGGCGGCACATTCGGAGGGGCCGGAAGTTGCGCCATCATCACTCATGGACCCGGGTCTCAGCCATCGGAGAAGGACACCGACCCACCAGAACCCGGCACAGATCCCGCGAACTGCGTGGTTCGCGGGATCTGTACCGGGTTCCGGTGGTTTCACGGGCCCGACAGGAGGCCGGGTGCGGAGCGTCAGCCCTTCGTGGCGACCCCCGCTGCGTCCTGCTCAGCCTCCAGGGCGGTGAGGTCACCGTCGTCGGAGTAGGCCGACTCGGAATGCAGGACGGAGTCGATACCGGCGACCTCGTCATTGCCGGAGATACGCCAGCCCATGGTCTTCTTCAGGATGATGCCGATGACAGCGGTGACGATCGCGGTGTAGACCAGCGCGACCACGGCGATGACGATCTGGACGATAAACAGCTTGAAGCCGTCTCCGCCACCACCGGTGAGCAGGCCGTCGTCGGTGGCCAGCAGGCCGATACCGACGGTGCCCCACAGGCCGGCGACGAGGTGGACGCCGACGACGTCGAGGGAGTCGTCGAACTTGAACTTGTACTTCAGGCCGACACCCACCGCGGCGAGGGCACCACCGACGGCACCGAGGATGATCGCGGTGACCGGGGTGAGGTTACCGGCGGCCGGGGTGACCGCGACCAGACCGGCGACGACACCGGACGCCGCGCCCAGGGAGGTGACGTGCTTGTCACGCAGCTGCTCGACCAGGAGCCAGCCGAGCATCGCGGCACAGGTGGCGACAGTGGTGTTGAGCCAGGCCAAGCCGGCGTCCCCGTTGGCGCCGAAGGCGGAACCGCCGTTGAAACCGAACCAGCCGAACCACAGCAGAGCCGCACCGAGCATGACCAGCGGGAGGTTGTGCGGACGGGCGTCGGACTTCATGAAGGAGCGGGAGCGGCCGATGATCAGGGCGAGGATCAGGGCGGCCATACCGGCGTTGATGTGGACGACCGTACCGCCGGCGAAGTCGATCGGGGCGATGTCCGCCTCACCGTCGGTGCTGCCGAACATCATCGCGGCGATGCCGTCCTCGGAGTCGGACAGGAAGCCGCCACCCCAGACCATGTGTGCCAGGGGGAAGTAGGCCAGGGTGACCCAGATGTCGGCGAAGACCATCCAGGTGGAGAACTTCACGCGGTTGGCCAGGGAGCCGGAGATGATCGCCACAGTGATCACGGCGAAGGTCAGCTGGAATCCGATGTCGATGACATTCGCGTACCCGGCCGCACCCACGATGTAGTTACCGGCGTCATCGGTGATCGAGTCCTTCAGCCCGAAGAACTCGAAGGGGTTGGCGAACCAGCCGCCCACCGATTCGGTGCCGTAGGACATCGACCAGCCCCAGAGGACGTAGATCACGCCCACCAGTCCCAGGGTGCCGAAGGACATCATCATCATGTTGATCGCGGACTTCTGGCGGGACATGCCGCCGTAGAACAGCGCGAGCGCCGGGGTCATGAGCAGCACAAGAGCTGCACTCATCAGCATCCAGGCAGAGTCACCGGTGGCGGTCACCATTTCCTCTGGGGTCATTGTCCATCTCCTCGGGATCGTTAGCGCCGGCGTCGGCTACCGGCCACAGGAGACAGTCAAATGCAGCCGTGTTTCACGGGTCCGCCCCTGAAGATTTCGTACACGTGAAATGAGACGAGGCCGCCGTTACAGGATCGTTTCCTGCGACGGCGACCTCGGTCACACATCTGACATCAGAGCCTGTCAGGCCCCGGGACTGCTACCCCAGCAGCGCATCCACGAAG
Organism: Corynebacterium sp. UD i78; assembly: GCF_056280545.1. NCBI lineage: Bacteria > Bacillati > Actinomycetota > Actinomycetes > Mycobacteriales > Corynebacteriaceae > Corynebacterium > Corynebacterium sp. UD i78. The sequence continues at coordinate 1,320,619 of NZ_JBWCED010000001.1, forward strand.
CTCTCGACCTCGAAGGGGGCGAGATCGTCCGCGCCCTCTCCCAGTCCGACGAGCTTCACGGGAACGCCGAGTTCCTCCTGCACCTGGAAGACGATGCCTCCCTTGGCGGAGCCGTCGAGCTTGGTCAGGGCGACACCGGAGATGTCGACGACGTCGCGGAAGGTACGGGCCTGCATCAGGCCGTTCTGCCCGACGGTGGCGTCGAGCACGAGGATGACCTCGTCGACCTTGGCCTTCTTCTCGACGACACGCTTGACCTTGCCGAGCTGGTCCATGAGGCCGACGGAGGTGTGCAGGCGTCCGGCGGTGTCGACTACCACGACATCGACTCCCTCGTCGACGCCACGGGCGACGGCGTCGAAGGCGACGGACGCCGGGTCTGCGCCTTCCTTGCCACGGACGGTCTCGGCACCGACGCGGCGTCCCCAGGTCTCGAGCTGGTCGGCCGCGGCGGCACGGAAGGTGTCGGCCGCACCCAGCAGGACGCTGTGCCCCATGCCGACGAGGACGCGGGACAGTTTGCCGGTGGTGGTGGTCTTGCCGGTGCCGTTGACGCCCACCACCATGATGACGGCGGGCTTACCGTCGTAGGGCATGGCGTGGATGGAGCGGTCGAGTTCGGGACGGGCGGCCTCGATAAGGCACTCGCGTAGCATCGCGCGGGCCTGGGCCTCGCTCTCGACACCCTCGGTGGCGATCCGGTCGCGCAGCTTCTCGACGACGGCGACGGTGGTCTTGGTACCGAGATCGGCCATGATCAGCGTGTCCTCGATCTCCTCCCAGGCGTCCTCGTCGAGGTCGCCGGCGGACAGAATACCGAGGACGCCGCGTCCGATGACGTTCTGGGACTTGGAGAGGCTGCCGCGCAGTCGGCCGAGACGACCCTCGACCGGGGCGATCTCCTCGACCGGTGCAGCTGCGGGAGCGGACCCGGGACTCGGTTCGGGTTCAACCTCGGGCTCCGACTCTGCCTCAGGCTCGGGCTCCGGCTCGGGCTCCGGCTCGGCTTCCGGCTCGACAATCTCAGGCTCCGGTTCCTGCTCAGCCCCAGGTTCTGCCTCAACAGGCTCCGGCGCTGCCTCCTGCTCAGGGGCAGGCTCGGGAGTGGGTTCCGGCTCAGGCTCGACCTCGGGCTCTGGCTCTGGGGTGGGCTCCGGGGTGGGCTCCGGGGTGGGCTCCGGAGCAGGCGTCGGCGCCGGCTTTTCCACCGACTCCTTCTCCGGGCTCTTCCCCTCGGCGATCTTCTGCGCCTCATCGGCGAGTCCGGTGGCGGTACCGGCGCTGAAGTTGAATCCGCCCTTGGCCTCATAGTCCCCCGAGGTCGGCTTCTTCTGTTCCAGCTCCTCCTTCTTCTCGAAGGAGACCTGTTTGGTCTTCCCCCTGCGCAGCCCCAGAACGACAAGCAGCGCAATGATGACGAGGACCGCGACGACGGCGATGATGATCCAGGTGACCGAGTTCATGTCCCCCAGTGAATCAGAACACGCCCCCACGCGGCCACAGCACCCCCACACTGGCAGGTCACTCACTGCACCTGGGCCCACCGCGTCATGCGTTCCTCTCGGGCGTCGTGAGAGAATCCCGGTTCAACGGGCTTTTGCGCGAGTTTCTCATGACGCCGCCCCAGCAATCCCACCCGGCACTCCCACCCTGCAGGCTCTCAGAGAATCAGGCCCGCCCGCGGGGCGTCCTCGGCTCACGCGGGGTGCGCGGCTGACGCGGACTACGCGGCTGGCGGGCGACGCGCCCTGCGGCAGCCTCCCCGGCACCGTCTGAGGACGCGGACGCGGCGTCCACCACATCAGCGGCACCCTCCGCAGCGTCTGCACCCTCCGCAGCGTCTGCACCCTCCGCAGCTTCTGCAGCGTCTGCAGCGTCCGACGCGTCCGACTCCGGATCGTCCGGTCCGAAGACACCGAGCACCATGGCGTCGGCGGCGACGAGGTCACCGGTGATGAGGTCCGGGACGATGCGCGCCAGCTGCGCCCACCCCACATACGCCGAGGTCAGCTGACCGGGCGCACCCAGGCGACCATGGGCGCGCAGGCGCGCGGCCATCGCCAGGATCATGCTGATCACCGGAGCCAGAGCCCACCGGTTGTCCGGGTTGTCGGTGTCGACGTTGTCCAGCTTGTCGAAGCGCACCCGCGCCGAGGTGAACAGCTGACGGTTGGTCTGACGGATCCGACGCAGCAGCGTCAGAGCGACCCGCAGCAGCTCCGGATCAGCCAGGATCTCATTGAGCTCCTCCCGCTGACGGAAGGTCTCGAAGACGGCGATGAGCCTCGAGTTCTCCTCCGACAGCGCGCCGGGCACCACCTTCGAGCCGGCGAAGAAGGCACCGAGGACCGCCTCCTGCTGCTCCGGGGAGAGCTGGGCGATCTGCACCGTCGTCGCGTCGATGCAGGAGGTCTCCAGGGTCGCGTCGCGACCGGATTCGACGGTACGGGCCAGCTCGGCACCACCGACGGTGGTCAGCCGCTGGCCGATCTCGCGACGCGCGGCGGTGTCCTCGTCGTCGGTGGCGGCCAGCTCACCGAGGATCTCCAGGGCAGCGATCCAGGCGACACCAGGATTCGGGTCGGCCTCGTCGGTGCGCAGCGGTGCGTGGACCAGGCCGGAGAGGATGAACTGCGCCGGCCGGTCCGTGGAGGGCACCAGCGACCGGGACATCGCCCGCAGTGACTCCCGCGGGTGGCGGGACAGGGCGGCACGCATGGACTCGCCCGCGGCGTCCGGCGCTCCACCGGACAGCCAGCCGGCCAGCACGTCCCACAGGGTCGTGAGGACGTCGATGTCGTCGGGGGCCTCGTCGGATTCACCCGCGAGGAAGGCGGACAGCCGGGTCCACGGGCCGTCCTCGTCGGGACGCGCGTGGCCGGGGGCCTCGACACGGATCGCCGCAGGCCCGGGCGTCGCCGGGGCGTGCAGGCCGCTGAACCGGTCACCGGCGAACAGCTGCACCTTCAGTGGGCCGGCGTCGCAGAACTCCGCCGGCACCGTGGCCGTCGCGCCGCCCTCGGCGAACATGACGGTGACCGCGGACTGCCACGGTGCGGTGAGTTGCCACACCCATGCGCCGACGGGCCGGTCGGTCAGGGCGACCGGCGTCGGAGTCACCGTCAGCACACCGTCGACGAGCTCGGCGGTCCGTTCCACCGAGGGGGTGAAGGACGCCAGGCGCACCGAGTGCTTCCGGCCGTCGGCGATGAACTCCAGCTCGCAGGAGCCTTCGCGCAGCATCGCCAGCGACCCCGCCAGCGGCTTGAGGGAGATGGACCAGGTCACGGCGTCAACGGTCCCGAGACGCAGGGTCCGCACCGCGCTACCGTGGTGGTCGCGGATGACCAGCACGGGCTTTTCGACGGGCAGACCGGGGCGGATCCGGAACCGGGTGGTGGTGTCCACGGCGTCCGCGGAGAGCACCATGGACTCGGTGCGCCACATCGGGTCCTCGCCGATGAGCGGCAGCTGGTAGCGCAGCCGCGGCGGTTCGACGACCAACGGCAGGGCGTCGCCGGCGTCGGTCTCGGCGATGACCTGGACCTGCTTCTCCCCCGGCCCCAGATCCACGGAACCGGCGATGATCAGCGGCTTGTCGCCGCCGCGGAAGTTCACGGTCACCGGAGACAGGCCGGTGAGACGGGCCAGGCGCGGCGATTCGGGTGCCTCGACCTGGAGACCTTCGACGATGGCGTACTCGTGGCGGAAGGACTCGTTGCGCGGGCCGCGCATGCGGACCAGGTACTCACCCACCCAGGGGGTGTCGTAGGCCTCCGGGTCGAAGACATCGAACAGGCCACCTTCGGCCGGGACTTCCAGCGGCTCCTCCTCGGTGACCTCTTCGCCGGTCTCGTCGGGGCCCGCCCAGGAACTCACCGACAGGAACCAGATCTCCGGGGCCCCGGAGACAGTCGGCGGGAACACTGCCTGCAGGCTCTCGGTGTGCACCGGCAGTCCGCCGAGGGAACGCACACCGGGGGCCGGATCGTCGGGCTCGTGGAAGACGACGCGCTGACGGGGGTCGACGCACCGGATCTTCCCCATCGCCGGGCGTGCCACCCCGGGTCGGTCGATGTGCAGGGAGACGGCGTCCGCCAGGTCGATGTCACGGATCACCCAGCCGTCCCACGTCTTGACGGGACGTTCGGCGATCACGGGAAGCGGCACGTCACGGACGGCGTCGACGGCGGTGGCGTCCGCCGGGCAGACGACGAGGACGCGGTCATGGTGCAGGGACACCCGGTCGGTGAGGTCCTTGCCACGCCGGGTGAAGACGAGCGCCGGGTCGGTCTCGTCGACCCCGTTGACGACCCAGGAGTCGTCGTGGGTCAGATCGCGGACGCCGATCTCGCGGACCGGATGGCGCACCGGGATGTCGAGGATACCGGTGACGGCACTGCCCGGGACATCGGCGCGACGGGTACGGAATCCGGCCGGACGGCCCTCGATGTCGACGTGCCAGCGGACCTCACCGCCACCGTCCTCCGCCAGGGGGACCTCGGGCAGACGCAGTACGGTGCGCTGGCGGGCCAGGTCGAGGGCCAGACGCGGCCGGTCTTCACGGGAACCGACACCGACACGGTGACGCCGGGCGGTGGTACCCGCGGGACGCTCGGAGAGTTCCTCGATGACGTCCTCGAGGATCAGCGGCGGGACGCCGTCCACGGCGTCTGCCTCCAGGCCGTGCCGCCAGTGACCGGGGTGTTCGGCGACATAGCGGACGACGCGCACGACCGGGGCGATGAGGTCGGCGGCCAGTGCGGGCAGTACCGCACACATCGGGCCGGCCTGCAGCGACTCGGTCGCCAGGACAGCGGCCACGGCAGCTGCTTCGGCGTCCGCGTCCTCCTCGGCGATGCCGTCGAGACGTCGGGTGTCGATGAGCTCGATGAGCTCGGGGATCCAGTCGGTGGCCAGACCGATGTGGGCGAACAGTCGGCCGGTCTCACCGTCGGATCCGGTCGCGGCGATGTCCACCGGGTCAAGGCCGGCGGCGGTGAGCAGATCGGCGTAGGTGTCGGGGCTGACCAGGGCGATGCGCTCCGGGGTGGGTTCCAGTCCGAGACCGGACCAGAACTCGGCGGAGAGTTCCGCGACGGTGTTCAGCCGTGCGGCACGGAACAGGAGGGTGGAGGCGGTCAGTGCCGGGCAGGTGGCCAGCAGCGCCGCCTCATCCCCGCCTGCGTCGATCTGCCGGGACAGGAAGGTGCCGTAGAAGGTGGTGAGCCGTTCGAGTTCGTCGCCGTTGATGTCGAGGCGGACGAAGATGGCGGGGTCACCGGGGAGCTCGCCGAGACGACGGGCGAGATCCACCTCGGTGCTCGAGGCCCAGGCAAGGAGGGAATCGGACAGGTCTGCAATTGGGCTCGGTGCACTCACGACGACCCATTCTAAGGGGTCTCGACGACCACCGCGTCATCGGGCACGGCCTCCATCGGGTGCATGCGCTGGGAGATGACGCGGGTCACCCCGTCGCCGCGCATCGTCACACCGTAGAGCACATTGGCGATGTCCATCGTCGGCTTCTGGTGGGTGATGACGATGAGCTGGGAATCGCGCCTGAGCTCCAGGAACAGGGCGATGAGGCGGCGCAGGTTCACGTCGTCGAGGGCGGCTTCGACCTCGTCCATGACGTAGAAGGGGCTGGGTCGGGCGCGGAAGATCGCCACCAGCAGCGCCAGGGCCGTCAGCGACTTCTCGCCACCGGACAGCAGCGACAGCCGCTTGACCTTCTTGCCCGGCGGACGGGCCTCGACCTCGATACCGGTGGTGAGCATGTCGGAGGGGTCGGTGAGGATCAGGCGTCCGGCGCCACCCGGGAAGAGGGTGTCGAAGACCCGTGGGAATTCCGCCTCGACATCGGTCCACGCGTCGGTGAACAACTGGAGGATGGTGGAGTCCACGTCCCGGATGACGTCCTCCAGGTCGGCGCGGGCACGCTCGACATCGTCGAGCTGGGTGGCGAGGAAGCGGTGACGTTCCTCCAGCGCGGAGAACTCCTCGAGGGCCAGGGGGTTGACCTTGCCGAGGTTGCGCAGGGACTTCTCGGCGGCGGCGAGTTCCTTCGCCGCGACATCCCGGTCGAAGTCCTCGCCGGGTGCCTCGGCGAGCAGCTGGGGTGCCGTCATGCCGAGCTGGTCCATGGCCTGGTCGAGGGCCTGCTCGAGGCGCAGCTGCGCCTGGGAGCGGGCGATCTCGGCCTGGTGGGACTTGTCGGTGAGGTGGTTGAGCCGCAGGGTCAAGGTGTTGACCTTGTCCTTACTGCGTGCAAGGGTCTCCTGCCACTGCCGGTGCGCTTCCGCGGTCCGGGTGCGGGACTCTGCCGCCCGGTTCAGGGCGTCCTTCAGCCGCAGGTCGACGCGCTGCGCCTGGGCGTGTACCACGCCGGCGCGCTCCCGGGCGGCCCGGCGTCTCGCCGCCGCACGTTCGAACTGTTCGCGGGCGGACGCTTCCTGGCGGGCCTGCCGGCGCAGCCCCTCGGCCCGGCCGCGGTGGGACCCGGCCCGTTCCTCGGCGGTGCGCAGTGCCAGGCGTGCCTCCATCTCCATGGCCCGGGTCTGGGTCAGCGCCTGGGCGGTGGAGTCCCGCTCGGCGGTGGACGGTTCCTCGCCGGTGTCCTCGGAGCCGACGCGGGCGAGCCGGTCGGCGACCTCGTCGGCCTCTGCGGCGAGCTTTTCGCGTCGCTGTTCAGCCTCATCGCGGTCAGCGGTCGCCCGGGCGAGCAGGCGTCCGGCCTGCTCGGCTGCCCGGGAGGACGCCTCGGCGCGCCGTTTCGCCGCAGCCAGGCGTCCCTCATGGTCCCGGACGGCGGCCTTGGCGGACGCGGCGGCGGTGCGCAGTTCCTCGGCGGTCTGCTCCGCCCCGCGTAGTGAGGCCTGCAGGTCACCGAGTTCACTGCGCAGGTCATCGACCTCACCGGTGGCCTCGGTGATACGGGTCGACAGCTCGACCGGGGTGGCCCCACCGGAACCGGCCGCGATCCAGCCGGTACCCAGCAGGACGCCGTCCCTGGTCACCGCGCGCAGCCGGGGATCGGCGGTGACGACGGCGCGTCCGGCGTCCACCGAATCCACCGCGACGACATCGACGAGCAGTGACGTGACCGGTGTGACGACCTCGGCGGCGATGTCGAGGTGGTCAAGCAACCAGGTTGCCCCGGAGACCTCCGCCAGCGCCTGGGAGTCCAACCGCCAGGGTGAACCGTCCGAGCCCTCGCCGGTCGCGCGGACCAGGGTGGTGCGTCCCTCCCCGGCGTCCACCAGGGCGGCGACGACCGCGGCGACGGCCTCCCGGTCCGCGGAGCCGACCAGCCCCTCGGGCAGGACGGCGGCGACGGCGGCGGCCCAGCCGTGGTTGACGGTGACCAGACCGGCCAGCGGGCGGGGTTCGGCGTGACCGAGCTGCCTGGCGGTCTTCACCGCCACCGCCCCGCCGTCGGTGGGACGAAGCCGGTCGCGCCAGCCGTCGATGCGGGCGTCGAGGGTGGCGAGCTTCTTCTCCAGCTCGCGCTCGGTCTTCCGCAGTTCGGTGACGCGGGTCTCGGCACCGGTGGATTCCTCGGCGGCCCGTGTCGCAGCCTCTGCCAGTCCTTCCCCGGCAGCCTCGATCTCATCGAGTGCCTCGACCGCCTCGGCGACTTCGGCACCGGTGGTCTCCTCGATGGACTCGCGGTGCTCGGCGACGGTCTGCTCGAGTCGGGCGATCTCGTTGTCGAGCGCGGAGCGGCGCTGTTCCAGGGCGTCCTGCTGGGCGAGCAGGCGCACGATGCCTTCCCGACGGTCGGCGATGGCGCGGACCTGGGCGAGATGTTCGTGCTCCGCCTCGCGGGCGGCCTCGGCCCGGTCCTCGACCTCCTCGCGGACCTCGCTGAGCCGCTCGGTGGCGATCTCCACTTCCTCGTCGAGGGTCGCCTGCTCCTCCTCGGCGGCCTCGGCACGGGCGATCAGGTCATCGGGGTCGGTGCCGGTCCAGGTGTCCGACATACCGGACTCGGAGGCACGGTCGGCGGCGATACGCAGGGTCGCGGCGTTCTTCTCCGCGATGGTCGAGAGGGTGAACCAGAGGTTCCTGGCGGATTCGGCGTCCTCCAGGGCGGTGCGCAGTTCCTCCTCGGTGACCGCGAGTTCCCCGGAGTACTCCTCCAGCTCGACGCGCACCGCGTCGGTGTCGGCGGTGAGGACGGAGAGTTCGGCGTCCGCTTCGGTGAGCTGGTCGGTGAGCCGGCGGACCTTGTCGGCGGTGAGCAGCAGCCGGTTGTCGCGGATGGTGGCCTGGACCCGCTCGGCCTTCTGTGCGGCCTCGGCCTGCCGGGCCAGTGGCTTGAGCTGCTTGGCGAGCTCTTCGGTGAGGTCGTGGAGGCGGTCGAGGTTGCCCTGCATAGAGACGAGCTTGCGCTGCGCCTTCTCCTTGCGGCGGCGGTGCTTGAGGACGCCGGCCGCTTCCTCGATGTAGGCGCGACGTTCCTCGGGCCGGGACTCGAGGATCTGGGAGAGGCGCCCCTGGCCGACGATGACGTGCATCTCGCGGCCGATGCCGGAGTCCGAGAGCAGTTCCTGGATGTCCATCAGCCGGGCCTTCGCCCCGTTGATCTCGTACTCGGACGCCCCGTCGCGGAACATCCGTCGGGTGACGGACACCTCGGAGTAGTCGATGGGCAGTGCCCCGTCGGAGTTGTCGATGGTCAGCGTGACCTCGGCACGGCCGAGGGCTTTACGGTCACCGGCGCCGGCGAAGATGACGTCCTCCATCTTGCCGCCACGCAGGGTCTTCGCACCCTGCTCCCCCATCACCCAGGCCAGCGCGTCGACGACATTGGACTTGCCGGAGCCGTTGGGCCCGACGACGCCACAGATCCCCGGCTCGAACTTCAGGGTCGTCGCCGAGGCGAAGGACTTGAACCCCTTGAGGGTCAGTGACTTCAGGTGCATGGGGCAGGTCGGGGCTTTCGGTGTTCGCGAGGCAGTACAGAACAGATGATGACTATGCCATCCTACCTGCCCGTTCCGCGTTCCCGGTCAGGCCACAAGCTTGTCCCGTAGACCATCCACTGTCTCGTCACCGAGGTTGAGCCCATCGGTCAGATAGCGGTCGATTCCTACGTACTGCGCGTCCATGGCGTCTAGCCCCGCCTCAAGAAAGTCCGGACTGACACCGAGGAGCACGCGATACGATGCGGCCTCCGCGTCACCCTTGTGTGCCTCAATCTGGTCGACGGTGGCTGCCACACGATCTCTGGTGTAGTCATTCGTCGCGGTGTAGTTGGCAATCACATCCTCCCTCGACACTCCTGACGCGAGTTGCAGCACTGCCGCGACCCAACCCGCCCGGTCCTTACCGGCGGTGCAGTGGAAGAGCACCGGCCCATCCGACTCAGCGACGGCGGTGATCACCTTGCCGATGCCTTCACGCATCGTGGCGTCTTCGACGAACTGGACGTTCGCCTGCCGGAGCATCTCCCTTGCCTTCTCCGGAGTCGACAAGTCCAGGTCAGATTGCTGATTGGCCGCATTCTCCGTGTCTCCCAGGATATTGATATTCCTGTACTCGGCGCCCGCGGGAACCCGGTCCGGTGTCTCCGCGATCTCTTCCGAGGTACGCAGATCAATGACGGTTCCCACCCCGAGACTCTCCACGGTGGACAGGTCCGCATCAGAAAGGTCAAGTACATTGGACCGGTAGACGACACCGGGACGAAGTGTCGCGTCACCGGCCGCGTATGCCTCAGTGATACCGGCGACGTCGCGGAAGTTGTCGGCAGAGGACAGCCGAGGAGTGTCCAGGACAACAGGTGTAACCGACCCATCCGCTTCCACTGTCTCTGATGCTGCCGCTGCCGCTCCGACGGCATCTCCGTCAGACTGACACCCGCTGAGTGCCAGGGCACCAGTGGCAACCACGCCGGTGAGCACCGTCCGAGCGGTACGTCGTTTGGTTGGAAGAATACGGGGGAACCGGGAAGGAAGGGGGGAGGTCATGATGGACTTTCTGGGTCGGAGACTGCCACGGACGGTCACCCGTGCGGCGACCATCGAACACCCTCGCACCCGAAAGAGGCGCGGAGCTTCCCCCGCAGCGGCGGCGAGGTGACGTTCAGGTGAACTGTCAGGCTCTCACCGGGTCCCGAATCCCTCGTAGCCGCCGCGTGGGCCGGTCACGGAGTCCACCACGGTGTCGACGCAGCCAGGCGTGTCGCCGGAACGCAGCCAGGCCAGCAGAGTGTCGGTGGAGTCCTCACGCCCTTCGGCGACGACGAGGACGCGGCCGTCCGGGTAGTTCGACGCGAACCCGACAAGCCCGAGTGACAGGGCCCTCGTCCGGGTCGCCCAGCGGAAGCCGACGCCCTGGACGTGCCCGTGGACCCACGCGGTGAGGCGGACGGGGGACGCGGCGAGGTCGGCGGGTTCGGCGGGTTCGGCGGGTCGGGCGGGATCTGCCTGGTCAGTCATGCCGCCGAGTCTAATCCAGTCGGGCGACTGTCGGATATCGCACCTCGCCTGCAACATCGACCGCCACGAACTGGACACTTTCTATTGGCAAGTTGGAGGTGGGTGCGATATTCCGCATCCGTACCCCTGGGTTCGCCACCGCCGTTAGTGTCGTCCCCGTGCAGAACACCAACCCCCTCCCCTCACTTGATGACCGCCGCTTCACGGCCGCCGCCCAGGCCGAGGGCGGTGAGATCCGCCCCACCACCGTCTTCCACTACCACGAGGCCGACGGTGAAATCTGGGCCGAGTACGCCGGTGGCGAGGTCCGCCGGGGGTTCCTCGTCGGTACCCGGGCCGACGACACGCTGAGCTTCCGCTACAGCCACCTCAACACCGACGATGAGACGGCGTCCACACAGTGCCCTGATCAACTGCCCTGATCAAGTGCCCTGATCAACTGCCCTGATCAGATACGCAGTCCGACCGTTCCCACGGCCTCGAAGGAGTCGTCCTTGTCGTCCCAGCACTCGACATTCTTCAGGCCCGGGATCATGGACCGGCGGAACACCGGGTCCTTGCCCTCCCTCTTCTGGAGGCTGTAGTTCCGCAGCAGCTTGAGCACCACCGGACACAGCGGGATCAGCGCACAGAGGTTGAGCACCACCATCGTCGCCGCCCCGGTGTCCGCCAGCGCCCAGATGACCGGCACATCGACGATCGCGCCGAGGAAGACGCAGATCACCACCAGCGACCGGAAGACAAGCATGACCACCGGGTTCTTCGTGAAGTACTCCACATTCGACTGGGCGAGGTAGTAGTTGCCGATGACCGAGGAGAAGGCGAGGAAGAACAGGATCAACGTCACCGCGTGCGTGCCCCAGTCACCGACCTGGGCCGCCATCGAATCCTGCGTCAGCTTCGCCCCCTCGACATCGGTTCCGAAGGTCGGATTGGACAGCAGGATGATGAAGGCGGTCACCGAGCAGACGACGAGGGTGTCGAAATAGACGCCGAGGGTCTGCACCAGGCCCTGCTTGCATGGGTGGGACGCCGCGGCGGTACCGGCAGCGTTCGGGGCGGAACCCTGACCTGCCTCGTTGGAGAACAGACCGCGACGCATGCCGTTCATGAACGCGGCACCGACAGTCGCGCCGGCGAACTCCTTGAACCCGAATGCCCCGCCGATGATGTCCCCGACAACTGAGGGGATCTCGGAGATGTTCATCCCGATCACCAGCAGCCCGAGCAGGATGTAGGCGATCGCCATGAACGGCACGAAGATCTGGGTGAAGGACGCGATGCGCTGGACACCACCGAAGACGATCATCGCGGTGAGCAGAGCGACGGCGACACCGATGACGACCTTCATCGTGGTGGTGTCGCTGTCGACCGAGGTGGCGACGGAGCTGACGATGGAGTTGGTCTGCAGGGCGTTGTTGATGAATCCGAAGGTGATCGTGATGACCACGCCGAAGATCACCGCCAGCCACTTCGCGTTGAGTCCACGGGTCATGTAGTACGCCGGGCCGCCACGGTAGGCGTTGGCGGCGTAGTCACGGGTCTTGTAGAGCTGGGCCAGCGTCGCCTCGATGAAGGCGGTGGCACCGCCGAGGATGGCGATCATCCACATCCAGAACACCGCACCGGGGCCACCGAGGGTGATCGCGACAGCCACGCCGGCCACATTGCCGGTACCGACGCGGGACGCCGCGGAGATCGTGAACGCCTTGAACGGCGAGATGCTCTTTTCCGGGGCCTTGGTGCCCTTCTCCCCGGCATGGGCCGCGGCACCTTGCGCCAGGATGTCGTCATCCTGGGACGGTGGCTCAGTCACCGCACCGAACATATGGGGCAGCAGCCGGATCTGGACCACGATCGTTCGGATACCGAAGTAGACACCGGCACCGACGAGGATCCAGACAACGACGCCCCAGTAGGAGTCATTTAGTGAGGTGATGAAATCCGCCATGTCGGGCGACTTTACGGTAGGGGACGCCGGGGCGCTCGGCAGCGACTGTCGCCGCTGGTAGGCTCCGTGACACGTCGGCTCATCATCACCGAGGACATCACCCCGTACGGTGTCGTCGAGATTGACGGCACCTGGTTCGACCCCACCGACAACGACGAGCAGGGGCGAGAACTGGCCGGAGTCACTCAGGACCACGCGGCCGCCTCAGACGGTTTCCTCGTCGGACGCATCACGTTCGAGGAGATGCAGGAGTTCTGGCCGGGACAGGTCGACGACAGGACCGGCGTCACCGACCATCTCGACCGCGTCGGGAAATATGTCGTCTCCTGCAGTCTCGAGGATCCGGACTGGGAGGGCACCACCGTCCTGCGTGGTGGGGACGACCTTGCCGGGCAGATCCGTGAACTCTCGACACTGCTCGACCTCACCCTCGCAGAAGGCAGGGCGTTCTCCGGCGGCGTGGTGCTCCTTCGCTACACGCGGTAGGCGATTGTCGACCAGTCAATCCGCCGCGTTCCCCTGGGTCAGTCTGAGCACAGGTTCCGGGAGGTTGCTCGCCCAAGGTCCACCGGTACCGTGTGCTATTACTGGAGGCGACGGTGACCAGAGACGTTCACCGCCGGACGAGGGAGCCGTACCCGGACGACGACAAGACGGCCACGAAAGGTCGTGGCTGCCATGTCATGGTTCATTCTCGTTGTCTCCGGTGTCTTCGAGGCGGTCTGGGCGACCGCGCTCGGGCGTTCCGACGGACTCTCCCGCCTCTGGCCGACTGTCGTGTTCTTCTCCGCACTGGTCGTCAGCATGGGCGGTCTCGCGTGGTCGATGCGGGATCTGCCGACCGGCACCGCCTACGCGGTATGGGTGGCGGTCGGTGCAGTGTGCACCGTGGCCTGGGCGATGACGACCGGCGAAGAACCGGTCACTGCACTGCGGATCCTTTTCCTCACGGTCATCATCGGCGGCGTGATCGGGCTGAAGCTCGTCAGCTGACCGGCGCCTCCTACCACTGCCGGAGCCCCGGAAGAGATTCGCCGGGTGGTTGGCACCGGGACAGGCACCTGTCAGACTCGGTCCATGGAACCACGCCTGCACTTCCTCACGCTCGCAACTCCCGACCTCGACGCGGCACGGAGGTTCTACCACGATGGGCTGGGGTGGCCCATGGCACATGACGAGCCGGGCGAGATCATCTTCTTCCAGATCGCCCCGGGGCTGCTGCTCGGACTGTTCGACGCCGGGAAGTTCGACGAGGACCTTCTCCGTGACCGGGCGAGCGGCGGTGGCAGTGCCGTCAGCGGTGTCACGCTGGCCCACAACGTACCTGACCGGGACAGTGTCACGGACACGCTCGCCGCGTTCGAGGCGGCAGGTGGAACGATCCTCACGCCGGCCCAGGAAGGCCCATTCGGCGGAGTCTTCCACGGCCACGCGGCAGACCCGAACGGCGTCATCTGGGAGATCGCCCACAACCCGGGCTGGTACATCGCCGACGACGGCTCGGTGTTCTTCGACTAGCTGCGGCTCAGCGCCGCTGACACTCCGGGCAGTAGTGCGAGGACCGGTTGGTCCACTGTTCCCGGACAACGGGCGTCCCGCACCGAGGACACGGCTCGCCCTCGCGTCCGTAGACGTTGAGCGACCGGGAGAAGTACCCGGACGCCCCGTTGACGTTGACGTAGAGGTCATCGAAGGAGGTCCCGCCCGCGGCCAGGGCCCGGGTCATCACCTCAGCGGCGGCGTCCAGCAGGGCCACGACATCGGCCTGACGCATCGCGGTCGCCTTCTTCCGCGGATGCACCTGTGCCGCCCACAGTGCTTCGTCGGCGTAGATGTTCCCGATTCCGGAGACCACGGTCTGGTCCAGCAGGACACGCTTGATCTCGGAGCGCTTCTTCCGGATGACGCGGGCGGTGTGCGCGGTATCGAAGGCCGCGTCCAGCGGATCCACGGCGATATGCGGCACCGGGTCGGTCACCCCCGGGGCGTTGAGTTCCCAGCGGCCGAAGGTCCGCTGGTCGACGAAGCTGAGCTCCAGTTCTCTCCCGGTGTCTGTGACCAGCAGTGACCGGATCCGCAGATGCGGTGAGGTCACCTGGCCCGGCTCGCCGAGCAGCATCTGCCCGGACATACCGAGGTGGACCAGGAGGCAACGTCCTGAACCCTGTCCTGCCCCCTCAGCCACACGCGGGTACTCCAGGTCGATCCAGAAGTACTTGCCCCGCCGTCGGAGAGCGGTGATCCTGGCGTCCTCCAGACCCGCTTCCAGGGCCGCGGCACCGCCGGGCTGGCCACGTACCGCGCGTGGGTGAAGCACTTCGGTGCCGATGATGGTCGCACCGGTCATGTGCTCGGCCAGACCGCTGCGGACGACCTCGACCTCAGGAAGCTCAGGCACCGACGACTCAGCCGTTCAGCCCACTGAGCATGCGGTAGGCTTCACGGGCGGCATGGTGCTCCGCCTCCTTCTTCGTGTGCCCGGTCCCCGTGCCGCGCACCTCACCGTCAAAGGAGACGGTCGCGCTGAAGGTCTGGTCGTGGTCCGGCCCCTTGACGTCGGAGGCGTACACCGGGTCCCCGGAGATCCTCAGGTCGGACATCTTCTCCAGCAGCACGGTCTTCCAGTCCATGGTGAGACCGGTGGACGGGGCGGTGGTGATCTTGCGCTCGAAGATGCGCAGCACCGTGGCACGGGCGACCTCGAAGCCGCACTCCAGGTAGATCGCGCCGAGCATGGCCTCCACCGAGTCGGCGAGGATGGAGTGCTTGTCGGCACCGCCGGTCATCTCCTCGCCGCGTCCGAGCAGGATATTTGCACCCATGCCCAGCTCCCGGGCCACCTCAGCCAGGGCGTACATGTTGACCACACCGGCGCGCATCTTGGAGATGTCGGACTCGGAACGGTCCGGGAACTGCCGGTAGAGCTGCTCGGCGACGGAGAGACCGAGGACGGCGTCCCCGAGGAACTCGAGCCGCTCATTGTTCGGCAGGTTGCCGTTCTCGTTGGCGAAGGAACGGTGCGACAGTGCCAGACGCAGCATCCCGTCGGACAGTTCCACACCCCACGCCGCAAGCAGCGGGGCATGGTCGGTCTTCGAGAATGCCGCTTCCAGTGCGGCTTCGCCGGTCAGGCGACGCTTACGCGACATCAGTTCTTCCCGTCTTCACTGTCGTCGGAGCCTGCCTCGTCGGCGATCTCGTCGAGCTTGCCTGCCAGGCCCGCCCACCGGGTGTCCGGGGCAGCCGCCTGCTCCTCGGAGATGCCGTCGGGAGCGGGGGTGTCCTCGGCGCACTCGTGACCGTAGTCCTCGCACACCGGGTTGAACGGCAGGTTCAGGCCCACCTCGTCGAGCACCAGCTGGGTGATGTCGACCATGTCGTCCTGGACGAGCAGCGGGTCGAAATCATCGTCGTCCTCGGTCTCGCCCCCGGCGACACCGTCACGGGTGATGAAGTCGGCGTTGAGGCCGAAGACGTCGCTGATGTGCACCGACAACGGCTCATCGAGTTCCGCCAGGCAGCGGGAGCACTGGCCGGTGGCCTGGCCGTGGACGGTGGCGTCCACCAGCAGGGACTCCCCCAGGTTCGACACGTCGGCGTCGACCTCGATCGGCGATCCCTCGGTGACACCGAGCATCTCACCGCCGAGGCGGACCGGTGCGGGGCCGGTGGTGGTCAGGTGCTGAGGCATTCCGGTGGACCGGAGGACCTCACGGACTTCAAGCTGGAAGGGATTCGTACTCACCTTGTCATTCTTACCCTTCTCAGGTCAGGCGGGTCGAATCAGCCGCGCTCGCCCCAGTCGTTGCGGCTCTCGCGCGGTTCACGCCCCTCCCGCTGCTCGCGCGGGTACCGGTTGCCGGAGACACCCGCACCCTTGCGCAGTGCGGAGCGGTCGCGGGACACGGTGCGCAGCGACCCGTTGAGGGACTCCTCGAACTGGGCCAGCGTGCTGTCGACGTACTGGTCGCACTCGCGGCGCAGCCGGTCGGAGTCGGCGTGTGCGGACTCGATGATGCGGCGGGCCTCTGCCTCGGCCTCGCGGACGACCTCGGACTCGCTGACCAGTCGACGCTGCTCGGCGATACCTTCGTTGACCGCCCGGTCGTAGAGATTGTTCCCCTCGTCCACCAGGCGGGTCTTCTCCGCCTCGGCTCGGGCGGTGGTCTCCTGGTACTCACGGCGGGCGTCCTCCTCCAGGCGCACCGCCTGCGCCTCGGCGTCGGAGACGGTGGCGTTCGCCCGCTCCTCGGCGTCCGCCAGAGTGTCTTCCGCCTGGTTGCGGGCGTCCGAGAGGATCTGGTCGCGTTCGGCCTCGGCGTCAGAGACGAGGTTGGTCGCCTTCATCTCCGCCTCGGAAAGGATCGCGTCCTCCCGGTCAAGAACATCCTGGGCATCGTCCAGGTCACCGGGGATGGAGTGCCGGACCATGTCGAGCAGATCGATGGCACTGGAACGGTTGACCATGCAGTTCCCCGACATGGGGACTCCATAGGCCTGTTCCACCAGTGTCTGCAGATCGTCGAGGCCCTCGAAAGTCTTGTACATGACAGCCAGCATGCCAGAAACCGGCGAGATGTTACGGATGTGACACGCGGGACCCGGACATCTGGGTGGCCACCGGCCCGGCCGCTACCCCCGGTACTTGGCGAGCACGGCGTCGGCGACATTCTCCGGCAGCAGACCGTTGACGTCACCGCCGTACTTCGCGACCTCCTTGCAGATCGTCGAGGAGACGTAGCCGTACTCCGGGTCGGTGAGGAGGAAGAACGTCTCCACCCCGGTGAGCCGCTGGTTCATCTGGGCCATCGGCAGCTCGTACTCGTAGTCCAGGGAGCTGCGCAGCCCCTTCACCAGGGCCGGGATGTCGTGCTCGCTGAGGTAGTCGACCAGCAGACTGTCCCAGGTGTCGATGGTGATCTTCTCCGCCTCCGGCAGACCGGTGGCGTCCAGTGCCTCCCGGATCAGCGCGATGCGCTCGTCGGCGTCGAAGAGCCCGGACTTGTTCGGGTTGAAGGTCACCAGCACGGTGACCTCGTCGAACATCCGCGCGGCGCGGGTGAAGATGTTGATGTGACCGTTGGTGACGGGGTCGAAGGACCCGGGGCAGCAGACTCGCATGGCCCGTATTTTACGGCCTGCGCCGTCCACCGTGCTGTCCGAGGTGCCCGCACACCGCCACGACAAGGATGCCGGAGACTACGAGGAGCCCCGGTGAAACGGCCGATGCACTGGCTGACGACGGCCACCGACGACGGCCACCGACGACGGCCACGGCGAGCACCACGGTCCCCACCACCGAGACCGGGACCGGCCACCCCCGCCGCGCGCCGGTGCGCCACTCAGCGCGCTCAGTCCTCGGTCCCCCGCCAGATCGCCATATCCATCCGGGCGATGCCGAAGGTGCGCTTCTTGAGCTTCTGACCGGTGGTCTCGAACCCCTCGGGCCAGTCGACCTCGGCGGATTCGACGTGCCGCTCGACGACCACCACGGCGTCCTTCGTCAGCAGCGGGATCAGCGCCCGGACCATCTCGTCGACGGCCTCGTCGGCGAGCTCATAGGGCGGGTCGGCCAGCACCATCGTGTAGTGCTCGCGCGGCGCACCGGCGAGGAAGACCGAGGCCTTAGCCTCGACGACCCGGGTGGCGGGGTGACCGACCACGGCGGCATTGGCTCGCGCGGTCTCGCAGGCCCGGTTGTTGTCGTCGACCAGGGTCACTTCCGCTGCACCGCGGGACGCCGCCTCCAGGCCGAGTGCCCCGGACCCGGCGAAGAGATCGAGGACGACCTCACCGTCGAAACCGAAGCGCACCTGCAGGGAGGAGAAGAGCCCCTCGCGGGCGCGGTCGGAGGTCGGCCGCGTCCCCTCGGACGGCACCTTGAGCTTCCGGCCGCGGGCATTGCCGGAGATGATGCGGGTCACTGCAGCGCCTCCAGCGTCAGCAGGAGGTCCCCTCCGTCGACGGCGGAGAAGTCCTCGACCCCGCCGCGACGTGCGGTGCCCGGACCCGGCGCGACGACATTGGCCTCCACTTTGACGGCCTCGACCACGGCGAGACGGTCACCGGCGGCGACGGTCTGCCCGTCCTCCACCTCGAACCTGACGTGCCCGGCGAAGGGCGCGAAAATATCCATGCCCCGCAGTGTAGTCGGCGCCCGGTGGTCGGCATGACGGGGACCGCAGCTCCGCGCGGAAGGTCAGCTCCGCTCGATGAACTCCTGGTCGTCATCGGCGATCTCGGCGACCAGTGCCCGGGCCAGCGCCGTGTCATAGCCGACAAGCTCCCCGGCGTACCGGCGGGCCTCCTCGATCACCGCGGCGTCATCGGCCAGCGACAGCAGGCTCACCCGGCGTGCCCGCGAGCCGGACTGGCTCTCCCCGAGCACGTCACCCTCCGTTCTGGCACGCAGGTCCAGTTCCGCCAGTGCGAAACCGTCGCGGGTCGCGGCGATGGATTCCAGCCGCCGGGAGGATGCCTCCCCCTCCGGCACGGCCGTGCACAGGAAGCACCAGGAGTTGTCGGCGCCACGGCCCACGCGTCCGCGCAGCTGGTGGAGCTGGGAGACACCGAAGTTCTCCGCGTCGACGACGACCATCACGGTCGCCTCGGGGATGTCGACACCGACCTCGACGACGGTGGTGGCGACGAGTACGTCGATCTCACCGGACGCCAGGTCCGCCATGACCTCGGCCTTGTCGTCCATCTTCCCGTGGAGTCGGCCGACCCTCAGACCTGCCAGGACGCCGTTCTCCAGTCGCGAGGCCACATCGTCGACCCCGCCCTCCCCGTCGATGCGGGGGACGACGATGAAGGCGCGGTGCCCGGAGGCGACCTGTTCCCGGATCACGGCGAAGACCCGGTCGACCCATCTGCGCTTGTAGGTGGGGACGACGAAGGTGTCGACCTTTCCGCGTCCTGCCGGGGAGCCGGCCAGGGTACAGACCGACAGATCACCGAACATGGTCATCGCGACGGTGCGCGGAATCGGAGTCGCGGTCATGACCAGCAGATGCGGGGTGCGCTCGACCGGGGCGTTCTCCCGCAGCCGGTCACGCTGACGCACACCGAAGCGGTGCTGCTCATCGACGACGACCATGCCCAGGTCAAAGAAATCGACACTGTCCTGGATGATCGCATGGGTGCCGACGACGATGTCGGAGGTACCGGCGATGATGTCGAGCAGGGCGGCCTTGCGCTCGGCGGCGGTCATCGACCCGGTGAGCAGGGTGACGGTCACCTGGGGCCCGTCGACCCGCTCGAGCAGCCCGGTGAGGGTCCCGGCGTGCTGGACGGCGAGCACCTCGGTGGGGGCGAGGAAGGCGCACTGTGCCCCGGAGTCGACGACGCGGAGCATCGCGAGCAGCGCCACCACCGTCTTGCCGGAACCGACGTCACCCTGCAGCAGCATGCTCATCGGGGTCACGGTGTCGGTGTCTCCGCCCATGGCGTCCCCGATGGTCGCCAGTGCGTCCTGCTGCGGCGTGGTGAGATCGTAGGGCAGCCGGTCAAGCAGGGTCGTGTAGCGCGAGTCCGGGGAAACGGGGACGACGGGTCGGGCGTGGCGGGCGGTGGAATCAGCGCGGCGCAGCGCCATGACCAGCTGCAGGCCGAGGGCCTCGTTGAACTTCAGTCGGGTGCGCGCGGCGTCCGGTCCGTCCTCCGGTGGCCGGTGGACCTGACGCAGTGCGGTGGCGAAATCGAGCACGGGCGCCCCCTCGATCTGCGGCCAGGCCGGCGCGCCCGGCACCCGCGGCAGCATCTCGGAGGGTTCACCCATTGCGACGAGGACATGGTCCATCACCGCGGTGACCTCGGCGGTCGAGGTGCCGGGACGCCGCCGGTAGGTCGGCAGCCACGGGTGCGAGAGCACCTTCTGGGCCGCACGCATGCCGCCGGCGACGTCGACGATGGTGGCCAGCGGGCCAAAGGCCCCGAAGGCCTCCTCGTACTCCTCGTCGGTCCGTCGGTGTCCGTCGGCGGTCGGGGCCGGGTGCAGGGTGATGTAGGAGGGGTTCTTCAGCTGCCACTGGTCACGCCAGATGCCGAGAGTGCCGGAGAACATGAGCTTCGCCCCCGGGGTGACGAAGGGACGGTGCATCCGGACATTTCCGAACAGGGCCGAGGAGAAGACCGTGTCCGCCACCCGGAAGGTGAACTGGAGGATCTCGCGGGGTCCGCGCCGGCCGCGGTTGTCCTGGACCTGGGCGGTGAGCACCTCGGCGAGGCAGGTGAACCGGTCCCCCTCCTCCGGCATCTCCCCGGGCACTCCGCCGTGGTCGGTGAAGGCACCGGTGCCGGAACTGTGGACGTAGGCGACCGGAAAGTTCATCAGCGCCTGCCCCATGGTCGCCAGCCCCGGCTTCCCGGCGAGGTTCCGTGCCCGGTTGGGCGTGATGACCAGGCTCAGCGGCCGGGGGTCATCCCATCCCAACATCTACTCCACCCCCACCTGCGCGGTCACCTGCAGTCCGGGGACATGGACGGCGTGGAACTCGGCATCCGGGTGGGACGCCGCGATCTGCGCCTCGGCCTGCGCCATCCCGTCGGCGCCGAGTGCGTCGCCGTAGAGGATTGTGACCAGTTCCCCACCGTCGGCGAGGAGTTCTGCGACCACCTCGGTGACGAGGTCCTCCCCGGTGACGTCGGCCCAGCGTTGGCCGTGGACGGCGTCCGCCATGTCCTCGGCGTTGTCCTCGAGGTCCGAGGTGGGGCTGTAGACGGCGAGTGCGGCCAGCCCGCCGACGACACTGCCGGTATCCACCACGGTCACCGATGCGCCGGTGTCGTCGAGGACCGCGAAGAGGCCGGTGGTGTCCTGACCGTTGGTCAGGACGATGACCGGCCCGGCGACGGCGGCGACGGCGGCGGCGAGGGCGGCGGGACTGTCACCGACAGCAGCACCGGCGGAGCGGAAGAGGGCGGCCAGGCCGTCACCGGCCGCGTCGCCGCCGCCCGGCACCAGGGCGATGACCGGGGACGCCGGGGACGTGGACCTGGGCTCAGCCACCTCGGGCAGGACCTCGATACGTAGGTCATGGACGTCACCAAGGGCGAAGATTTGCTCGATGAGCTCACCTGACCTGGTGGTGTGGACGTGCGCGTGGTGGTCGGGGTCGTCGCCGGCACCGTCACTGACGACGACGACACTGTCGCCGAGCCGCTCCAGCAGGGCCCGCAGCTCCCCGGTGTCGCCGTGGAAGCCGAAGACGAGTTCGAGGTGCGGGTCGGCGCCGCTGCCGTGGGAATCCACTGTGTCCCCGGCGTCACCGGCCACCGCAGCGTCCGGGTCCGCCTGCAGTGCATCGACCAGTGCCTGGAGGATGACGACGAGTCCGCGTCCTCCGGCGTCGACCACACCGGCGTCGCTGAGGGCGGCGAGCTGTCCGGTGGTCTGCTCCAGGGCGCTGACCGCGGCGTCGCGGGCTGCGGTGACGACGTCGCCGAGGGACGCCCCGTCAGTGGCCTCTGCGTCCCGGGCCCCCTCGGCAGCGGCGCGCAGCACCGTGACAATGGTTCCCTCCACCGGGTCCGACAGGGCGTCGAGCACCAGCGCCCTGGCGCGGGCGAGCATGGCAGGCACCGCGCGGGCGGAGAGCTCACCGGTGGCGGACAGTGCGGCGGTGTCCGCGACAGCGCGGAGAATCTGGCTGAGCACCATGCCGGAGTTGCCGCGGGCACCGGCGACCGCACCTGAAGCCAGGGCGGCGGCGACCTCCACCGCACCGTGGACCCCGCTCTCCGCCCGGACCTCCCGCAACCGGGCGACCGCGGACTCCATCGTCGCGGCCATGTTCGTACCGGTGTCCGAGTCCGGGATCGGGAAGACGTTGAGCTGGTTGATCTCGGCACGGTGGCGGCGCAGCCCCTCCAGGGAGGCGGTCGCCCACGCGTCGAGGTAGTCACCCGTGAGGGTGTCGGGGGTGTGGCCGGTCACTGTGCGACCTCCTGGTCGGCCAGGGACCAGTCGACCGGGGCGGCACCCTGGGCGGCGAGGATCTCGTTGACACGGCTGAACGGGCGGGAACCGAAGAAGCCACGGTAGGCCGACAGTGGCGAGGGGTGCGCGGACATCACGCACCTGTCCTCACCGACCAGTCCGGCGACCGACTGGGCCTGGCGTCCCCACAGGACCGCGGCGAGCGGCCGGGTCGCCAGGTGGGAGACCACCGCACCGGTGATTTCCTCCCAACCGGTGCCCCGGTCGCTGCCGGCGGTTCCGGCCTGCACGGTGAGCACCCGGTTGAGCAGCATGACGCCGTGGTCGGCCCACGGGGTCAGGTCCGCGGACTCCGGCTGCGGCAGTCCGAGGTCGGACTCGTACTCGGTGTAGATGTTGCGCAGCGACTTCGGCAGCGGCCGGGTCGTGGCGGCCGAGGAGAATGCCAGGCCGACGGAGTGTCCGGGCGTCGGGTACGGGTCCTGGCCGAGAATGAGGACGCGGGTCTCGTCGGTGGGCCTGGCGAGGGCACGGAAGATGTTCTCCGGGGCGGGCAGCAGCTGCTCGCCGGCGGTGATGCGGGCGGCGGTGCGCCCGGCGGCGGCGGGCAGGTCCACACCGGCGGCATCCAGTTCGGTGCGCCAGGACGGGTGGACGGTCGCCAGGATCGTCCCGGCGACGGCTTCGGTGGTGGTCACAGGGAATCCCACCCCGTGACATAGAGAGGACGCTGCCCGTCGACGGTCACCGGGTCGGCGAGTTCACCGAACCGGGTGGCGTCCCCGGCGTCCCTGACCTCACCGATGATGCGGTAGCCGGCCGGGGGTTCGGTGTCCGTGGTGCCGAGCAGGGTGTGGTCCTCGCCACCGGAGAGCACCCATTCCCACGGGTCGTCGCCGGTGATCTCGGCGGCGTAGTACAGCTGTGCGTCGGGGGTCAGGGCCGCCCCGTCGAGATCGATGATGGCCTCGGAGCGTCGCGCGACGTTGGCGAGGTCGTGGACGAGTCCGTCGGAGTTGTCGGTCATCGCGGACATCCCGGCGGCCCGGCCCACCTGGCCCCGGCCGACGATGAGATGGGGTGCGCAGTGCCGGGAGACGAGGTCCTGGAGCACGGGGTCATCCGGCACGGCCTCTCGGGAGCCGAAGTAGTTGAGCAGGGCGAGCCCTGCGGCGGAGTGGCCGATCACACCCGAGGCGACGACAAGGTGGCCGGGGCGTGCGGCATCCACGGTGAGCGCCGGATCGGGTCCGGCGAGGACACCGATGGCGGTGACGGCCACAATGAGCTGGCGTGAGGTGACCACGTCCCCACCGACCAGTTCGACACCCCAGGGAGCGGCGGTGTCGCTGATGCCGCGGGCGACGTCGCTCACGATGCCGACGGGTAGGTCAGCGGGGGTGGACAGGGACATGAGGACGGCGGTGGGTCGGCCGCCCATGGCCTGGATGTCGGCGAAGTTCTGGCTGACAGCCTTCGCCCCGACCTCGTAGGGGGTGGACCAGTCGAGGCGGAAGTGTTCACCGTCTACGAGGACGTCGGTGGTGGCGATATCCCGCGAGTTCGGCGGGGCAGGGTCGAGGACCGCGGCGTCATCGCCGTTGACCTCACTGGGGGCTGCTTCACGGATCGCCGCGATCGTCGCCGCCTCTCCGACCTCGGAGACTGTGGGGCCGTCGGCGGAGTGTCCGCCGTAGTTCACTGAGGGGTCTTCCGCCCCTGCCGTCCCTGCCGTCCCTGCCGTCCCTGCCGTCACAGCCATCCGCACCCTCATCCATCCAGTAGGCAGTAGTCGTCGCCGCCGGTGCCACCCGTATGATCGGGGCCATGGCAGAGCAGCGTCCCGGTTCCCCGGAAGTCACTGATCAGGGTAGCAGTACCGGAGGACTGTCCCGCACCACGACGGTGCTGGCACTGGTCCTGGCGGTCGTCTTCGTCGGAGCGGTGCTGGCGGGGGCGAAGATCCTCGTCGACCGCAACGTGTACACCGATATCTCCATGGGCCCGGTGGACGCCCCGGACGCGGACTCCCCCGCCTGTGACGCGGTCATGGGCGCACTGCCGGACCGCACCTCCGACTACCGCTCGGTGGGTATCACGGATCCGGCGCCGGCCGGCGCGGCGGCCTACCGCGACTCCGGCGGTGCCGAACTGACGGTACGGTGCGGTGTGTCGGTGCCGGCGCAGTACTCCGTGGTCAGCCCCGTGGTCTCCCACGGCGGCACAGACTGGCTGCGGGTGGATGACGCCACCGCCGGCTCGGACCTGTCGACCTGGTACTCCGTCAGCTCCACCCCGGTGGTCGCGGTGACGGGCAGTTCTGCCCCGGACACCGCGCTGGACAGCACCGTCAGCTTCGACGGTTTCGGCCGGGCGATCGCCGACAACGCCGACGCGTCCGAGGACGCGGCCCCCACCCCGCGCGAGCTGCCGCTGACGAATCTTCCCGCCGACCGCGGTGCGGCGTCCTGCACGGACTTCGAGGACGCCCTGCCGGACGCCTTCGGCGCCCACCGCCGGATCACGGAGACTACGGCGGGCGAGCCGATCGACGGGGTGGCGGTGTGGACCGAGCCCGGGGCTGAGCCGGTCGTGGTGCGTTGCGGGGTCGGGATGCCGGAGTCCTACGCCGCCGGTGCACAGCTGACCCAGGTCGACGACGTGCCGTGGTACGAGGACAGTGCCCTGGGCAACGGGTCGACGGCCGGGGTCTGGTACGCCCTCGGCTACGGCGCGACGGTGGCCGTCTCCCTGCCGCTGGATGTCGGCGACACGGTGCTGCCGCAGCTCAGCGGCATCATCACCGACACCATGGTCAAGACCGGGGAGTAGTTACTTCCGCACCAGGGCGCGGGCGATGAGGATGTCGAGCAGCTCGGGATAGGTCACCCCGGTCGCCTCGAACATCTTCGGGTACATGCTGATCGGGGTGAACCCGGGCATGGTGTTCGGCTCGTTGAGCACGGGGCCGTCCTCGGTGACGAAGAAGTCGACGCGGGCCAGCCCCTCGCAGTCCAGCGCCCGGAAGGTCTCGACGGCCCAGCGGCGCACTGCGTCGGCCTGGCCCTCGGGCAGCGGGGCGGGGATCTCGTAGCTGATGATGTCGTCGAGGTACTTCGTGTCGAAACCGTAGAAGCCCTCCGGTCCGTCCTCGGTGCCCTTGAGCAGTGAGGGATGGGAGGCGTGGACCGTGCCGTCGGGGTACTGCAGCACACCGCACTCGACCTCCACACCGTGGAGCATGGCCTCGACGAGGATCTTCGTGTCGTGTTCGAAGGCGTGCGCCTCGGCCGCGTCCAGGTCCGCCCAGTCGCTGACCTTGGAGATGCCGACCGAGGAGCCGCCACGGGCGGGCTTGACGAAGACCGGCAGACCGACCTTCTGCTTCTCCTCGTCGGTGAGGTCACGACGCTCGGTGAGCACGACCTCGTCACCGACCGGCACACCGGCGGCGCGGGCGATGAGCTTGGTGTACTGCTTGTCCATGCAGGCGGCAGAGGCGAGCACGCCGTTGCCGACGTAGGGCACGTTCGCCAGCTCGATGACGCCCTGGACGGTGCCGTCCTCACCGTTGCGGCCGTGGAGGACCGGGAAGATGACGTCGACTTCGGCGTAGAGGGAGCCGTCGCCGTAGCGGAGCTGGCCGCGTCCTGAGGCGAAGGACCCCGGCACCAGGTTGACGCCGCGCGACATTTTCACGGTCGGCAGGTCCCGGCCGCGGGCGGAGAGTGCCTCGATGTCGGTGGTTCCCTTGACCCACATCCCGGTCTCGGTGATGCCGACGGGGACGACCTCGTAGCGGTCAGGGTCGAGGTGGCTCATCACCGCGGCGGCGGACAGGCAGGAGATGCTGTGCTCGGAGTTCTGGCCACCGTAGAGGACGGCGACGACGGTGCGGGCGGCGGGTGATGTCGGTTCAGTGTTGCTCACCCGGCAGAGTCTACCGGTCGCCTACTCGGCTTTCCTGGTACGGCCCAGCAGGGAGCGCACCGCGTCCGCCACGCTGCCGCCACGGTGGCAGACATCGACCACCGCATCGGTGATCGGCATATCCACCCCGGCCTCCTCGGCGATCTCCGCGATGGAGATCGAGGAGATGACACCCTCGGCGACCTGGCCGCGGGTCGACTCACGGGCCTGGTCCAGGGTCTCGCCCCGGCCCAGCCGCTCGCCGAAGGTGCGGTTGCGCGACAGCGGGGAGTTGCAGGTCGCCACCAGGTCACCGAGACCGGCGAGACCGGCCATGGTGCGCTCGGAGCCGCCCAGGGCCACGGCGAGCCGGGTGATCTCCGCGAGACCGCGGGTGATCAGCGTGGCGATGGAGTTGTGGCCCAGCCCCATGCCCGCCCCCATGCCGCAGGCCAGGGCGATGACGTTCTTGCAGGCGCCGGCGATTTCACAGCCGATGACGTCGTCGTTGGTGTACGGCCGGAAGTAGGGGGCTGCGGCGGCCTCCTGGACCGCCACGGCCCGGGCGTCGTCGGTGCAGGCCACGACCGTGGCGGCGGGCTGGTTGCGGGCGACCTCGTAGGCGAGGTTCGGCCCGGAGAGCACGGCGACGCGTTCCTCCGGCACCTCGGCGACTTCCGCGATGACCTGACTCATGCGCCGGCGGCTGGAGTGTTCGATGCCCTTGGTGAGGCTGACGAGGGTGGCATCCGGCCCGATGAGGTCCCGCCAGGCGGCGAGGTTGGAGCGCATGGACTGCGAAGGCACGCCGAGGAAGACGATCTCCGCGCCCTCGAGTGCCTGTGCCGGATCGGTGGTCGCGGTCAGGGGCTCCGGCAGTTCCACCTCCCTGAGGTAGGTGGAGTTGGTGTGACGGCCGTCGTTGCCGTCCTTTCCCCCGTTGATCTCGCGGGCGATCTCGTCACGGCGGGCCCAGAGGGTGACGTCACTGCCGGCATCTGCGCAGACCTTCGCCACCGCGGTCCCCCAGGATCCCGCCCCCATCACCGCGACCTGCACCATGCTGCCCACTCTCCTGTCGTCGTCGTGCCTATCAGTACGCTGTACATTGAACCAGACTGCCAGACCCGAAGAAGGTAACTCACGTGATCACCCATTCCGGTATCGGTGACCTGTCCACGCCCGTCGCATCCCGGAATCCCGGGGACGCCTCGGGAACCGCGGTCGCCCGCATCGGCAGCTCCCCCTCCGACGAGTTCGTCAATCCGACCTTCGCCGCCGGCGCGGTGATGTGGCGGCGCCTCTCCCCCGCCGACCCGGGTACCCCGGAGACCGGCGCGGAGGACGCCGTCGAGATCGCGATGATCCACCGCCCCCGCTACGACGACTGGTCCCTGCCCAAGGGCAAGGTCGACAAGGGTGAGGGCATCGTCCAGACCGCGGTCCGCGAACTGGTCGAGGAGACCGGGTACGCCTCCTCGCTCGGCTGGCTGCTCGGCTACGTCCACTATCCGGTCGGCACCTCCACCAAGGTCGTCTGGTACTGGACCGCCGAGGTCACCGACTACTCCGAGCCCACCCCGGAGGACACCGACGAGGTCGGCGAACTGCGTTGGGTCTCCCCCTCCGAGGCCACCCGACGGTGCTCCTACGAGGCGGACCGCGAGATCATCGCCGCCGCCCAGGCGCGACTGTCCCTCGGAGCGACGCGACGGGTGCTCTACGTCCGTCACGCCAAGGCCGCCGACCGTCGCGGTTGGCAGGGCGATGACCGCCTGCGCCCGCTGACGAAGAAGGGACGCCGTCAGGCCGAGGCACTGGTCGACGTGGCCCGCGGCTACGGCGTGAAGTCGCTGAGCTCAGCGGCACCGGAGCGGTGCACCGACACCCTCGCCCCGACTGCCGGGGCACTCGGACTGGAGACCGCGGTGGACGCATCTCTGGGCGATGCGGCGGTCGAGGACGGCCCCCGGACCGTGATGGACGCCCTGGTGCGGGCCTCCGCCGCCCCGGTCAGTGAGGTCTGCGCCCAGGGCGTGGTGATCCCCGCGGTGGTCAACGGACTGGCCGCAGATGAAGGGATCGAGATCGAGGACCTGCGCGCGAAGAAGGGTTCGGTGTGGGTCCTGCACTTCAGCGCCGCGGAGAAGCTGCTGGGTGCGGACTACCTGGCGTCCCCGCTGCCGGTGCGGTAAGCGCCGGAGTTACCGGATCACCGGCTTGAAGGACGGCCGGGTCTTCTCGTAGGCGGCGATCGCGTCGGCGTCCTGCAGGGTGATGCCGATGTCGTCGAGTCCGTTGAGCAGGCGCCAGCGGGTGTCCTCGTCGACCACGAAGGGGAAGACGTGCTCCCCGAGGGTGGCGGTCTGTGCGTCCAGGTCGACGGTCATCTCCGCACCGGGACGCTGCTCCAGCAGCTTCCAGATCAGTTCGATCTGTTCCTCGGGCATGACGCCGGCGAGCAGACCGTTCTTGGCGGTGTTGCCACGGAAGATGTCGCCGAAGCGCGGCGAGAACACGACACGGAACCCGTAGTCGAGCAGTGCCCAGACGGCGTGCTCACGGGAGGAACCGGTACCGAAGTCGGGCCCGGCGACGAGCACCGAGGAGTGCACGTAGGGCTTCTGGTTGAGGATGAACTCCGGGTCCGTGCGCCAGGACCTGAACAGACCGGACTCGAAGCCGGTCCTGGTCACCAACTTGAGGTACTCGGCGGGCACGATCTGGTCGGTGTCGACGTTGGACCGCTTCAGCGGCAGCGCCACACCGGTGTGGGTGGTGAATGCTTCCATGTCAGCTCTCCTCAGAGATCGGCCGGGCTCGCCAGGTGACCGAGCACCGCTGTGGCTGCGGCGACCGGCGGAGAGACCAGGTGGGTGCGTCCACCCTTGCCCTGGCGTCCCTCGAAGTTGCGGTTGGAGGTGGAGGCCGACCGCTCACCCGGGGAGAGCTGGTCGGGGTTCATGCCCAGGCACATGGAGCAGCCGGCGGTGCGCCATTCGGCACCGGCGTCGAGGAAGATCTTGTCCAGCCCCTCCTCCTCGGCCTGCTTCTTCACCTGGGTCGACGAAGGGACGACCATCATCCGCAGACCGTCGGCGACGTGGCGTCCGCGCAGCACCTCGGCGGCGGCGCGCATGTCCTCGATGCGGGAGTTGGTGCAGGAGCCGAAGAAGACGGTGTCGATGCTGATGTCGCGCAGCGGAGTGCCTTCCTCCAGCCCCATGTACCTGATCGCACCCTCGGCGGCGATGCGCTCGGTCTCGTCGGTGATGTCCTCGAGGTACGGGACATGGCCGGACAGCGGCAGCCCCTGGCCGGGGTTGGTGCCCCAGGTGACGAAGGGGGTCAGCGCAGAGCCGTCGATCTCGACGACGGTGTCGAAGACCGCGCCCTCGTCGGTGGCCAGGGAACGCCAGTAGTCCACCGCGTCCACCCAGTCCTGTCCGGTCGGCGCGAAGCGACGGCCTCTGAGGTAGTCGAAGGTGATGTCGTCCGGGGCGATCATGCCGGCACGGGCGCCGGCCTCGATGCTCATGTTGCAGATCGTCAGCCGACCCTCCATGGACAGCTTCCGGATCGCCTCGCCCCGGTACTCGATGATGTGACCCTGAGCGCCGCCGGTGCCGATCTTCGCGATGATGGCGAGGATGAGGTCCTTGGCGGTGACGCCGGGCTGCAGTTCCCCGCTGACCTCGATGGACATCGTCTTGAACGGCTTGAGACGCAGCGTCTGGGTGGCCAGGACGTGCTCGACCTCACTGGTTCCGATCCCCATGCCGATGGAGCCGAAGGCGCCGTGGGTGGAGGTGTGCGAGTCGCCGCAGACGATGGTCATGCCGGGCTGGCTGGCGCCGAGCTGCGGGCCGACGGTGTGGACGATGCCCTGGTCGGCGTCCCCCATCGGGTGCAGTTCCACACCGAACTCGTCACAGTTCTTCCGCAGTGTCTCGACCTGCAGGCGGGAGACCTTGTCCTCGATCTCCAGCAGGTTGCCGGTATGGACACCGAGGGTCGGCACGTTGTGGTCCTCGGTACCCAGGGTCAGGTCGGGACGCCGCACGGGGCGTCCCGCCTGGCGCAGACCGTCGAAGGCCTGCGGGCTGGTGACCTCGTGGATCAGGTGGAGGTCGATGTAGATCAGGTCGGGTTCGCCGGGTTCGCCCCTGGTGACGACGTGGTCGTCCCACACTTTCTCGGCCAGGGTGCGGGGTGTGTCCGGTCGTGTGGTGCCCCGGTTCTGCTGTGTCACAGCGGTCACGGTTGCTCTCCTCATGAAAAAGTGCTGCGGTATGAGTTTCACACGGTGGGACGCAGGAGCGGCAGATGCCCCGGGTAGTCAGTCCGGGACCCGGTCCTGGCAGTTCCACTGGATGGAATGTAGTATATCAGATTATGGGAACTACCTCTGACGTCCCGGTACCCGTCACCAGCGGCATCCAGGTACTTGACCGTGCGCTGCTGATCCTGGGCATCGTCGCACGACGACCGCACAGTCTCTCCGAACTCTGCGAGACCACCGGCCTGCCACGCGCCACCGCGCACCGTATCGCCGTCGCCCTCGAGAAGCACCGCATGGTGACGCGACTCGACGACGGCCAGTGGACCGCCGGTCCGGCCCTGGCCGAGCTCGCACCGAAGTCCTCGGCACGCCTCGACGAAGCTGCGGAGTACGTGCTCCCGTCGCTGGTCCAGCGTACCGGCGAGTCCTGCCAGCTCTACAAACTCTCCGGTGCCGAGCGCATCTGCGTGGCCACCTCCGAGCCCCCGCTGGGCCTTCGCGACACCGTCCCGGTCGGTGCCCGGATGACGCTGGCCGCCGGGTCCGCGGCGAAGATCCTCGTCGCCTTCTCCCCCAAGAGCTTCCAGGACGAGATCCTGCAGACCGCGACCTACACCGCCGCCGATCTGGAGCAGATCCGGGTTGCCCGGATCGCCGAGTCCATGGGCGAGCGCGAGCCGGTGCTGGCCAGCACCTCGGTACCGGTGCGGGACGCCACGGGCGTCATCGCCGCGCTGTCGATCTCCGGGCCGATCGACCGGATGGGCCCCTCCCCCGCCGCCCGCCACCGTGAGGCCCTGCACGCCGCGGCGATGGACCTGGAGGAGCACCTGCGGTAGGAGACTGCGCCGGCGGTGACACCGGACGCAGTGACTCACGCAAGCGGAAAGCCCCGCACCAGAAGTTCTGGTGCGGGGCTTTGCCTGTCGGTACTCCGTACGGGATTTGAACCCGTGTTACCGGCGTGAGAGGCCAGCGTCCTGGGCCGCTAGACGAACGGAGCATTCGTTGGTGAGATCCGGCATGCGCCGCTCTCTGCAACGCGTTGAACTATATAGGAACGTCGCACAGAACGCCTAATCGACGGCAGAAATACAGTGTGACCTGCTCAGATACTGCGCATCCGACACTGACGTAGCCTCGCGGTATGACCCTTGCCCTGACCGATACCACCGAGCTCCGCGCCCGCCGGCTCATCGCCCAGCTGCTGGCCCCCTCAGCGGCCCGCCCTGAGCCCGGGTCTCTGGCGGAGACGGCGACCTGGCTCACCGCCGTACAGGCCCAGAACGCCGCCGCCGGCCGCGAGGCCCTCGCGCTACGCACCGGGTCGGACTCCCTCTCCCCTGCCGACCTCACCGCGGCCGGTGTCGTGCGCAGCTGGTCCCAGCGCGGCACGCACCACTACCTCCCCGCCCGGGACGTCCGCTGGATCACACTGTTGTGCTCACCGCGTGTCCAACGCGCCTCGGCGAAGCGCCGGGGACAGCTGGGTCTCACCGACGCCGACGTCGAGCTGGGCCGCGCGTCCCTGCTGGACGCCCTCGCCGACGGCACCTCCCTGACCCGGCCCCAGTGCTACGGGGTCTTCCGGGACGCCGGCGTGGATCCCGACGGTGGACGTGGCCCGCACATGCTCCGCCACTTCGGCGGCGAGGGCGACATCATCCAGGGCGTCCCTGCCGGGCGGGAGGAGACCTTTGTGCTCCATGACGTCGCCGTCAGTGATCCCGTCAGGCTCACCGGCCAGGACGCCCTGGGCACCCTGGCCACCCGCTACTTCCACTCCCGAGGTCCGGCGACGGTGAAGGACTTCGCCTGGTGGACCGGAGTGACCGTCACCGACGCGAAGAAGGGCACGGCTCTCGCCGTGGCCTCCGGCTCCGTGACCGAGGCATCCGCGGACGACGGCCGCACGATGTACCTGGCTGACTGGCAGGCGGATGTCACCGCCGCAGAACTGGCGGACGCCGTCTCCCCGGAGCACGCGGACATCTCCCTGCCCGCCTTCGACGAGTATCTCATGGCCTACACGAACCGCTCCGACATCATCACCCCGGACGTCACCGTCGAGGTCGGCCCGACGAAGAACGGCCTGGTCCGTCCCAGCGTCCTGCGGGCAGGCGTGG
This sequence comes from Corynebacterium sp. UD i78, assembly GCF_056280545.1. Taxonomy (NCBI): domain Bacteria; kingdom Bacillati; phylum Actinomycetota; class Actinomycetes; order Mycobacteriales; family Corynebacteriaceae; genus Corynebacterium; species Corynebacterium sp. UD i78. The sequence continues at coordinate 1,353,275 of NZ_JBWCED010000001.1, forward strand.
TCACTGGCCGGCGGTGAGGATCCTCGCCTGCTCTTCCGCCTTCGCCAGCAGCTCCTCGCTGGTGAGGTAGCGGCGCTCGAAGGACTTCCAACCCTGGACGTGCATGTGCCACTCCCCGGTCTCCGGGTCACGACGCGGGTGGGCGAAGCGCACCCACCGGATCTTCGGCTCCACCTCGCCGGTCTCCGGGTTGATGCGCGTGTAGTGCACCACCGAGCAGTTGTGGATGGTCATCGTGGGGTCCTTGTCATTCCTGAGGAACTCCTCGTCGCTCCAGCGTTCCAGCACCAGGCGGGTAGACCACATGAAGTCACCGTGGGAGACCACGAGGACGTTCTGGTTCTCACTCTCCCGGTGCAGGGTGCTCAGCAGGTTGCGCACCCGGTTCTCTGCTACCTCGGCGATCGACTCGCCGGCCGGCGGGGACCAGTACAGCGGGTCCTTCCGCTTGAGCAGTGCATTGTGGGAGTACTGCTCCTCGAAGACCGCCCGTGGCAGCGGGGAGATCTCGCCCCAGGACCGCTCCCGGACCACACGGTTCTCCTCCCAGGACGCGTCCGGGATGCCGAGGGTCGCCGCGGTCTCCCGGGTCCGGACGAACGGCGAGGTGATGCACCGGTCGAAGTCGTCGATGTTCTCCCGGATCCACTGCCCCGCCGTCTTCGCCTGTGCCACCCCGGCTTCGGTGAGGCGCCAGGACCGGTCGGCGACGAGCATCGTCGCCTCGGTGAAGAGTCGCTGGTCACCTGCCTTGTCGCGCTTCTGGATGACATTGGCCTCGCTCTGTCCGTGCCGGACGAGGACCAGATTCCTGGGCATGGTCATGCGCCCCAGAATAGACCGATCGAACCGGAGGCGTCGCACGCAGAAAGTCCCGTTCCATTCTGTCCGGGGACAGTATGGGAACGGGACTTTCTTCAAGTGGTACTCCGTACGGGATTTGAACCCGTGTTACCGGCGTGAGAGGCCAGCGTCCTAGGCCGCTAGACGAACGGAGCATATACAGTTGAAATACCGCGAAAAAGTATTTCCGCTGGCCTACCAGGACTCGAACCTAGAACGACGGTACCAGAAACCGCTGTGTTGCCAATTACACCATAGGCCAAAAACAAGGCACTCTCGCGAAAGAATGCGTGGTACTCCGTACGGGATTTGAACCCGTGTTACCGGCGTGAGAGGCCAGCGTCCTAGGCCGCTAGACGAACGGAGCATTGAAAAGTAGAAGGAGATTCCAGCTTTTCAGCTGGCCTACCAGGACTCGAACCTAGAACGACGGTACCAGAAACCGCTGTGTTGCCAATTACACCATAGGCCAATCATTACGACGGTGAAGAAGACTCCGTGAAACGGTGCCCCCTGCCGTGCAACGGGGACTACTGTAGCCCGCGCCCCTACAGGGCGCAAACCTGCAGGTAGTTCCTGTCCTCTGCCGGTTCCCTACTGCTCAGGCGCCACGAAGGGAGTGACGGCCCGGGCCGCACGCAGCCGCGCGAGGGTGGACTCACGGCCCAGCAGCTCCATGGACTCGAACAGCGGCGGGGAAACCTGCTCGCCGGTCACGGCGACACGCAGTGCACCGTAGGCCTTACGAGGCTTGAGCTCCATGCTCTCGATGAGCCGACCACCGACCTTCGCCTCGATGGTCGCGGTGACGAACTCGCCCTCGCCCAGTGCCTCAAGCTCCTCGATGGTGGCGTCGAGCACCTCGACGGCGTCCTCCTTGAGATTCTTCTTGGCGGCCTTGGGATCAAGCTCCAGGTCGGCGTCCGCGGTGACGAGGAAGCGCAGCAGACCGTCGGCGTCGCCGAGCATCTTGATGCGGGTCTGGACCAGGTCGGCGGCGAAGGTGAACTTCTCGGCCGGGTAGTCCGCCGGGAAACCCTTGTACTCCTCCAGGTAGCTGCGCAGACGGGCCGCGAAGTCCGCCGGCTCCAGCAGCCGGATGTGGTCGGCGTTGATCGCCTCGAGCTTCTTCTGGTCGAAGCGGGCCGGGTTCGGCTTCACATCGGCGACGTCGAAGTTCGCGATGAGGTCGTCGACGCTGAAGATGTCCTGGTCGGCGGACAGTGACCAGCCCAGCAGGGACAGGTAGTTGATCATGCCCTCGGGGATGATGCCGGCGTCCCGGTGGTTGAAGAGGTTGGACTCCGGGTCGCGCTTCGACAGCTTCTTGTTGCCCTCACCCATGACGAACGGCAGGTGGCCGAACTCCGGAGTGAACTTCGCGACGCCGATGCGCTCCAGCGCCTCGTAGAGGGCGAGCTGGCGCGGGGTCGACGGCAGCAGGTCCTCACCGCGCAGCACATGGGTGATCTGCATGAGCGCGTCATCGACCGGGTTGACCAGGGTGTACAGTGGAGCACCGTTGGAACGTGCGACGACGAAGTCAGGCACGTTCGCGGCCTCGACGCTGACCTCACCACGGACCAGGTCATTCCAGGTCCAGGTCTTCTGCGGCATCCGCAGCCGCCACACGGGCTTGCGTCCCTCAGCCTCGAAAGCGGCGATCTGGCCGTCGGTCAGCTCGCGATCGTAGTTGTCGTAGCCGAGCTTGGGGTCGCGGCCGGCGGCCTTGTGTCGCTCCTCGACCTCCTCCGCGGTGGAGTAGGCAGGGTAGACCTCTCCGGCGTCCTTGAGCTTCTGCAGGACATCGGCGTAGATATCCATACGCTGCGACTGGCGGTACGGGGCGAACGGGCCGCCGACCGGGTCCACACCCTCGTCCCAGCTCATCCCGAGCCAGCTCAGCGAGTCGACGATGGCCTGGTAGGACTCCTCGGAGTCGCGGGCGGCGTCGGTGTCCTCGATGCGGAAGACCAGCTTGCCGCCGGTGTGGCGGGCGTAGGCCCAGTTGAACAGTGCGGTGCGCACCATGCCGACGTGCGGGGTCCCGGTCGGCGACGGGCAGAAACGGACGCGAATGTCACTCATAACCGTCTATTTCACCACATCCACTCCCCCGCGACCTCGCCGGTGTAGCCCACCGCCTCCAGATCACACAGCCAGGCATCCAGCGGCAGAACCCCGCTCTCAGGCACGCAGCGCCCGGGGTCGTCGGCGAGTTGGACATGGGCCGGCAGCTGCCCGTTCCAGCGCAGGCCCTCCAGCCAGTCGGTGATCCCCTTGTCCCCGACGGTTCCCGCGAGGTGCCACAGATCGGCGAGCAGGCCGGTGCCCGGGGTGGAGTCGATGATCTCGTGGGCGTCAGCGATGGTCTGCACGGGGTAGTCGGTGGGCCCGGGTTCCGGGCTGCGGCTGGGTTCGATGAGGACGGTCCCCAGGTGTCGCCCGATCACGGACTCTGCGACGGCGGCGATCCGTTCGCGCTGGGTGTCGGTGATCTGCCGTCCGTCGCGGCCGACGAGGAGATTGAACAGTTCCGCACCCGTCTTGCCCGCGAGGCGCGCGTGCGCCTCCAGGTGGCGCCGGCTCAGCGGTTCCCGGTGAAGGACGCCGCGCTCCCCGAAGTCCAGGTCCCCTGCCCAGAAGTTCAGGGCGACGAGGGTGAGTTCCCGCCGTTTCAGTTCCTCGACGAGGTCGTCGACCTGGGTGTCGGTGGGTTCGGGCGTGGTCCAGGGCCACCACAGTTCGATCCGGTCGATGCCGAGGGCACGGGCCCGGTCGAAGTCGGGGTCGCCGGGCGGTCGGCCGATGGAGCAGTTGATCGCGGTGCAGTACGCGTCCGGGGCGAGTTTCACCTCACCCAGTGTGGCACTGTCGCGCCGGCTACTCCGTCAGACCCTGAAACTGAATCTTCTTTCAATCATCGAGGAGTGCTTCCACGTACACCACCACCGTCCACGGTGCCCACGACGTCCGTTTCGACAAGCTCACCCCGGCCTCCCCCGGTTCCGGCGAGGTCCGGATCCGCCCCGCCTTCAACGGCATCTGCGGCTCGGGCATCCACCTCATCGACGATCCGGAGACCTCCGGCTGCATCCTGCAGCTCAGCGCGCTGGTGGAGCCGATGGCCGTGGCATGGCACGCGGTCCGCCTCGCCGAGGTCACCCCGGAGGACGCCGTGGTCATCGCCGGTGCCGGCCCCATCGGACTGGGGCTGTTTCTCGCATTGCGGGCACAGGGCGGGCACAGGGGGGGGTGGAGAACGTGGTCCTCTCCGAACCCTCGGCGGAGCGTCAGGAGGCCGCCGCAGCGCTCGGTGCACAGGTCGTCGACGCCACCGCACCCGATTCCTCGGCGCAGGTGCGGGCACTCGTCAGCCCGGAGCGTCCGACCGTCGGATTCGATGCCGCCGGGTCCGCGGCAGCCTTCACCGCCGTACTGCGCCTGCTGGGCCTGCTGGGCCTGCTGGGCCTGCTGGGCCTGCTGGGCCGGATGGTGGTCGTGGCGATCCACACCCGTGAGTTCCCCTTCAACCCGACGATGGTGCTGCTCGCCCGGGAGCGGTCGGTTTTGCACAGCTACGCCTGTCCGGCGGCCGACTTCCGCGAGGTCATCGACGCGATGGCGCAGGGCCACTACCCCACCACCGGTTGGGTCGTGACGCGTCCGGCCCGTGAACTGGAGGACGATGTCGAGGAGCTCAAGGACGGTCGGGGCACCAAAGTGCCGCTGGAGATCTGACCCCTCCCGTACCATCGGCCTCATGAGGTCCCTGAACACTCCCGCGTCCGGCATCTCCCGCGTCGCCGTGGTCACCGGCGCCGGCGGTGGCCTGGGCCGTGCCTTCTCCACCGCCCTGGCCCGTGACGGCTGGACCGTCGCCGCCCTGGGCCGCACCCTGTCCTCACTCAGCGAGACAGTGACCGCCTGTGCGTCCGCCAGTGCCGCCGCCGACAGTCCCCGGCCACACTCCGCGGTGGTCTGCGACGTCACCGACGAGGCCTCGGTCACCGAGGCGGTCCGTACCGTCACCGGCCGCTACGGCCGGCTCGACCTGCTGGTCAACAACGCCGGCACGCCCGGCCCCACCGGCCGCATCGACGGGGTGGACGCGGCGACCTTCGAACACACCCTGCGTACCAACACCCTCGGCACCTTCCTGTGCACCCGGGAGGTCTTCGCCTGGATGGCGTCCCACGGCGGGGGCCGGATCATCAACAACGGGTCCATCGCCGCCCATGCCCCGCGCGCCGGAGTCGCCGCCTATGCCGCGTCGAAGGCCGCCGTGGCGTCCCTCACCGTCTCCACCGCGCTCGACGGCCGTGACGTCGGGATCACCGCCACCGAACTGGATATCGGCAACGCCCGTACGGAGCTGCTGTCCACCTTCAGCTCCACCGAGCCGATGTTCGACGCCACCGAGGCGGCCCGGCTGCTCGTCACCGTCGCAGACCTGCCGGCGGATGTCAGCGTGGACACGGTGACCGTCACCGCGACGGGGATGCCCTATCTGGGGCGAGGATAGCGACGACGTGATTTCTGTCACCCGTGACCGCTGGGTACGGTTGTCTGCGTGACCTACCTCGACCGCCCCGCGACCGCCCCGGACTTCCTGTTGTCGCGCTCCTCCGGAAGCCTGCGCACGCGCGGGTCCCGGGCGAACTGGCCGGATCCGTTCGAGGCCGCGACCGCACTGCGCAACGGGGACGCCGGGCTCATCGTCGGCGCGGTCCCCTTCGACACCGCCAACCGGGCGGCACTGACCGTCCCGGAGGTCATCACCGAATCCGAGGGGCCGCTGGAGCCGCCGGCGCACTACCGCGGTCTGGACGCCGGACAGAAGGCCGAGGTCCTCTCGGTGACCCCGCTGACCACCAGCGAGGAGCACCAGACCACGGCGGCGGCGGCGATCGCCACGATCCAGAACTCGACCCTGGAGAAGGTGGTGCTGGCCCGCGCGGTCGACGTCGAGTTCGCCGAGGAGGTCGACCCGCTGCTCATCGCGGCCCGGATGATCGACCTCTCCGCCCGCCGGGACGGCTTCGCCGTGGACCTGGGCGCGACCGGACGCCACGACGACAAGGACACCATGCTCGTGGGCTCCTCCCCCGAACTGCTGATCCGACGCCGCGGCACCACCGTGGAGGCCCTGCCTCTGGCGGGCTCGGCGGCGCGACTGCGTGACCGGGACGCCGATGTGACGGTCGGCCGGATGCTCCAGGACTCGGTCAAGGACCTCTCAGAGCATCGCTGGGTCACCGACCACTATGAACGGGTCCTGTCCCCGGTCTGCACGGAGCTGTCGGTCCCGGACCGCCCGGAGCTGATCCAGACCAACGAGATGTGGCACCTGGGCACACGGATCCAGGGCACGGTGCCGGAGGACGGCCCCTCCGCCCTGGATCTGGCTCTCATGCTGCACCCCACCCCAGCGGTCGGCGGGTACCCCACCCATGAGGCCCTCGGGATCATCGACGAGGTCGAGGAGCCGCGGGACTTCTACGCCGGTTTCGTCGGCTGGTGCCGCGACAACGGTGACGGCGAGTACATGGTCTCCATCCGCTGTGCCGAGGTCGCCGGAGCCGGTGCCCGGGCATGGGCCGGTGGCGGGATCGTGGCGAACTCCTCGGCGTCCGCCGAAGCCGCGGAGACCACCGCGAAGCTCCAGACCGCTCTGCGGGCCCTCAATGTGCCGGCAGCACTGCGCGCGGTGTAGAAGTCCCCCGGAAACCTCTGTATCCAGCCTTGTGACTTGACCAGCAGTTGCGTAATCGACGTTCCGGAACAGCGGCCAGAAACATGGTCGGAAGGCGTCACAGACGCCGGACCGGTCGACGATCGGTCGACCACCAGACACCTGCTGACAAGGACACATCCATGAAGCTCCGTTAGAGCATCCTCTCCCTCGGATCCTCCGCGTGAACCGACAACCCGTTCGACACCATCGCGAGCATCTCCACCGTCATCGGCCTGGGCAACGCGCTCAACATCCAGCTGCCGAAGCTCCCCTGATCCGGCAGTGACGACGGACGCCCCGACCTCCCGGTGGAGGTCGGGGCGTCCTTCTGTGCGCCGGTAGCTCTAGTAGCGCTCGATGGGGTTGACCAGGTGGCCGAGACCGGGGATCTCGACATCGATCGAGTCACCGGGGACCATCTCGGCGGTACCGGCCGGGGAACCGGTGCAGATGACATCGCCGGGCAGCAGGGTGAACGCGGAGGACACCCACTCGACAATCTCCGGGATGGACTTGATCATCTGGTCGGAGTTCGAGTTCTGCTTGGTCTCGGTGGCACCGTCGTGGGTGAGATGCGCCTTGATCGGCAGGTTGTCGAGCTCGGCGAAGTCCAGGTCGGTCTCGATCCACGGGCCCAGCGGACAGAAGGAGTCCAGGCCCTTGGCACGAGCCCACTGGCCGTCAGCGAACTGCAGGTCGCGGGAGGACACGTCATTGACGATGGTGAAGCCGAGGACGACGGACTTCCAGTCGTCGCGCTTGACGTCCTTGCAGGGCTTGCCGATGACGATGGCGAGCTCGCCCTCGAACTCGACGCGGGTGGCCCACTCCGGGATACGGATCGGGGCCTGCGGACCGACGACGGCTGTCGGGGGCTTGATGAAGATCGTCGGGGGAAGGTGCTCCGCGGACTTCTTGAAGACCTCCTTGACGTGGTCGGCGTAGTTACGGCCGACGGCGACAACCTTGGAGGGGAGGATGGGGGCGAGCAGCCGGACATCCTCGAACGGCCAGCTGCGGCCGGTGAACTCGGGCTCGCCGAAGGGATGACCCGCGATCTCGCGGCAGGTCGCACCTGTGCCGTCCGGCTGGCCCCCTTCCACGACTGCGAAGGCCATGCCTTCGGGGTGTGCAATTCGGGAGATACGCATGTCTTGACACCCTACAGAGAGTGTCCTGGGTGTCACCCACCCACCGCCCCTGATCCGGCATTAATGGACGAAAATGCCCATATCGTGGGAAGTTCGGGTGAGGAATGTCACACCTGAGTGGAACGTAGCGTGGTGAACTTCCGAGCCCCCTCCCCGCCCGCCGTCAGCGCGAGGTAGAGCTCAGCGCACGCCAGCGCGTCGGTGACCGCCCGGTGGTTGCCGTAGTACGGTAGTCCGTAGCGCGACCGTACCCGGGGCAGCCGCAGGTCCTCACCGCGCGGGTAGGTGCCCATCCGCTCCATGTGGCGTCGCTCCAGGTCCAGGGTGTCCACCACCGGCACCTCGAACCGCAGCCCGAGTTCCTGCCGGCACACCGCGTCGAGGAACCCGGTCTCCATCACCGCGAAATGGGCCAGCAGCGCCCGCCCCTCGACCGCCTCGAGAAGTTGCCCGAGCGCCTCACCGGCCGGGATGCCGGCCGCCACCGCATCATCGGTGAGGCCGTGCAGGGTCACGGACGTGCCCACACCTGTGTCATCGTCGACCGTGTCGCGCAGGATCACCTCCCGTGCACCGGACAGGTCGATCACCCTGCCATCGAGCGGCACCCACCCGATGGACAGCAGCCGGTCCTTCTTCGGGTCCAGCCCGGTGGTCTCCACATCGACCGCGAGCAACGGCAGCGTCCCCAACGGGGTGTCCGGGGCCGGTGGGGACAGGTCGACGCGGCGCCGGCGCCGCAGAAACCCCATCACGTGCTCCGGACCGGGTAGGCGGTGGTCAGGGCGGACTGGATGGACTTGATGATGCCGAAGGCGTCGCGCAGGTTCTCCCGTTCCAGCCGCCCCAGCGCATCCGGGACGACGGCGTAGTCGGTGGTCTCCCCGGCGCGCAGCTGCCGCGCCTGATGACGCAGCGCCAGGCCGGTCAGCACCCCGAAGGCGTCGGTGAGGTCGCGGGCCCCCTTCGCGGAGACGACGCCTGCCTGTGCGGCTGCGGCGAGGCGCTGGCCGGTCCCCACCACCGGTGCCCCGGCGACGAGGGCGTACAGCCGCGCAATCTGGACGATGGCGGCGATCCCGCCCTTCTTCACGTCGAGGGTGTTGGCGTAGTCGCCACCCCGGCGAACCACCAGGCCACGGAAGACCCCAAGTGGCGGTTCCCGGCGCACCGCCAGCGCCGCGAGCTGGGCATGCAGGCGTCCGGAGCTTTTGGCCGAGGCGACCGCGGCACGGTGGACCTGCTCGACGAGCTCACGGGAACCGTGGACGACACGCATGTCGAAGAAGGTCTGGGCATAGAGCAGCGCGTCCGGGTCCGGCGCCGTCACCCAGGTGTGGAAGATGTCCGCCCACTGCCCCACCGTCATCCGCCATGCCGGATTGGAGGCCATCATGTCCCCGGGGCAGTACACCTGACCGGCCGCGGCCAGCCCGTCGCACACCATGGCCGACAGGGCGGCGAAGTACCCACTGTGGGCGTCCTCGTCGTAGTCATCGGAGAGCACCAGGCAGTTGTCCTGGTCGGAGGCGAAACCGGCGGCACGACGGCCCTGTGACCCCACCACGGCGAAACCGTAGGGCACCGGCGGCGGGCCGAGCTCCTCCTCGGCGAGCGTGAGCAGCCGGCGGGCCAGGGAGTCCAGGCCGACGGTGAGCAGCTCACTGACCTCCTCCGGCGACGCGCCGCGCTCGATGAACCCGGCGGCCATCGTCGCGGCGTCGTCGACGATGCGTTTCATCTGCTCGTCGGTGCTGGCCTTGGCCAGGTCAGCCGTGAGGTAGATCGGGTCATTGCGCATGGTGCGCATGACGTCGGACGCAGCGAGAATGCCGACCAGCACACCGCCCTGCGAGGCATCGGTGACCGGCAGGTGATGAATGTGCAGGTCGCTCATCCGCAGCATCGCCTCGAAGACGGTGCCCTCCGGTTCGACGGACACCGGGTCAGGCGTCATGATCTGACGGACCGGGACGCCGGCGTCCACCCCGGCGGCGAGAACACGGTTACGCAGGTCCCGGTCGGTGATGATGCCCACGAGGCGGCGTCCTTCCGCTGCACTGTCCACCACCGGCAGGCAGGAGACCCGCTGCTCCCCCATCAGCGCGGCGGCTTCCGCGACAGCCACCGACGCGTCGACGGTGACCAGGTCCCGACAGTGGTGCTCCATGTCGGCGACGGTACGACGCAGGACGTCGGTGCCGGCGCGCTGGCGGAGGCGGTCGGCATCCGCACGGATACGCACCGAGAGCCCCGCGTAGTAGCGGGCGACATCGGGATTGCGGCCGACGAGTTCGAGCAGGTCCGCGCCGGGCAGGGTCAGCAGGAGACTGTCCTCGACGGCGACCATCGTGTAGTACGACGGGCCGTGCGTATCAGGGGCGGCGAGGTAGTCCCCTCTCACCCCGGGCAGCATCGCCGAATAGCCGAAGGAATCACCGGTGCCTCGTCGATCGAGCAGGACCCCGGAGTCATCGGTGACGTCCACCGCGCCGGAGCGGACGATGAACAGATGGTCGTTGTCGTTGCCTGAGGTGATGACCGTGTCGCCGCGCCGGACATAGGTCATCGTCATCTTCGCCGGCAGCGCGTCGAGGTCAGCCTCCGGCAGGTGGGCGAAGGGCTCCTGTTCTGCGAGGAAGCGGCGGATTTCATCGAGTTCCACACTCATGGGCTCACAGTACGTTGCAGACTGAACGTGCACCCCCGCACCGGGGTATAGGCAACGAGTTGCACATAATCATGTGATGGCGGTTACACTGCCTGCCATGGCGTTGGACCACGCGATCATGATCTCCCTGGCGGAACGACCCGGCACCGGCTACGAGCTGAGCCGGCAGTTCTCCACGTCCCTCGGCCACTTCTGGCCGGCGACCCGCCAGCAGATCTACCGCACCCTGTCCCGCCTGCATGACCGTGGCCTGGTGACCTGTGAAGACGTCCCCCAGCAGGGCCGTCCGGACAAGAGGGTCTACACCCTCTCCCCCGCCGGGGAGGACGCCCTGGCGTCCTGGATCGCCGAGCCCTCCCCCGTCCCCACCCTGCGGGACAGCCTGGGTGTGAAACTGCGCGGCGCCGAACACGGCGACCTGGCTGACGTCCTGACCGACGTCCGGCACCACCGCGCCGTCCACGCCGAACGACTGGCCCTGTACCGCGGCTACGCGGTCACCCAGTTCCCCGAGGCCGCGTCCGGACCCACGGCCCTGACCGGCCGACGACTGCACCAGTACCTCGTCCTGCGCGGCGGCATCCGCATGGAGGAAGGATTCGTCGCCTGGTGCGACGAGGTACTCGAGACCCTGACTCCCTCTGACTACCGAGAAGAGCTGACATGACTGACACCACTGCCCCCTTCCCGAACCTGTTCCGTCCCCTGGACATCGGCGGTATCACCCTGCCCAACCGCTCGGTCATGGGCTCGATGCACACCGGCATGGAGGAGCGCATCTGGCACGCCGACGAGCTCGGCGAGTTCTACGCGGAACGCGCCCGTGGTGGCGTGGGCCTCATCATCACCGGTGGCATCACCCCGACCCGCTCCGGCGACCTCATGCCGCTGGGCGGACGCATGGCGACCCCGCTGTCGGTCCTCCACCACCGCCGGATCACCTCCAAGGTCCACGAGGCCGGCGGACTGATCGCCATGCAGATCCTCCACGCCGGACGCTACGGCGTGACCCCGTTCAAGGCCGCGCCTGGTTCCGAGCCCTCGCCGATCCACCCCTTCAAGCACATCCGGATGACCGACCGCATGATCCGGTACACCATCCGCTCCTACGGTCGGGCGGCACGACTGGCGCGCAAGGCCGGGTACGACGCCGTGGAAATCATGGGCGGCGAGGGCTACCTGATCAACCAGTTCCTGTGCCCGCACACCAACGACCGCACCGACCGGTGGGGTGGGTCGACCGTCAACCGGCAGCGGTTCCTCGTCGAGGTCATCGATGAGATCCGACGCCAGGTCCCGCGCGATTTCCCGGTCATTCTGCGCCAGTCCGTCGCCGACTTCGTCAAGGACGGCCAGACCTTCGACGAGATCGCCCTGCTCGCCAAGCGTGCCGAGCGCCACGGGGTGGACGCCATCAACACCGACATCGGCTGGCACGAGGCGAAGGTACCGACCATCGTCACCTCGGTGCCGCGTGGTGCCTTCGTGAAGTTCACCGAGCGACTGGCCGACGTGGTGAAGATCCCGCTCATCGCCTCGAACCGGATCAACACCCCGGAGGTCGCCGAGGACATTCTCACCGACCGCCGGGTGGACGCCGTCTCGATGGCCCGACCTTTCCTCGCCGATCCGGCGTTCATGAACAAGGCTTCGCAGGGCAGGTCCGAGGAGATCAACACCTGCATCGGCTGCAACCAGGCCTGCCTCGACCACGCCTTCGTCGGCAAGAAGGTCACCTGCCTGGTGAACCCCCGGGCCGGTCGGGAGACGAAGCTGGTGCTCTCCCCCACCCGGTCGGCGAAGAAGGTCGCGGTCATCGGTGCGGGCCCGGCGGGCCTGTCGGCGGCGGTCTCTGCAGCGGAGAAGGGCCACAAGGTGACCCTGTTCGAGTCCCGTGACCATGTCGGCGGTCAGTTCGCCATAGCTGCCCGGATCCCCGGCAAGGAGGAGTTCCATGACTCCATCCGCTACTTCCGGACGCAGCTGGCGGTCCGTGGTGTGGATGTCCGGCTGAACACCCGGGCATCGGCGGAGGATCTGGTGGCCGGCGGTTTCGACGATGTCATCCTGGCCACCGGTGTGACGCCGCGCATCCCACAGATCGACGGGATCGACCACCCCTCGGTGATGACCTACGCCCAGGCCGTACTCGGCGAGCGCGAGATCGGCCACCGGGTCGCCGTGCTAGGGGCCGGCGGTATCGGCTTCGATGTCTCCGAGTTCCTCACCACCCCGACCGGCGAGGATTCCCCGACGCTCAACCTCAAGGAGTGGGAGCAGGAGTGGGGTGTGACCGAAGATCTTGAGACCCCCGGTTTCCTCACGAAGCCGCGTCCGGAAGCTCCACTGCGCAAGGTGTACATGATCCAGCGCAAGGCGTCCCGCCAGGGTAAGTCGCTGGGCAAGACCTCCGGCTGGGTACACAAGGCCTCGGTGAGGGGGAAGAAGGTCGAGCAGATCAGCGGTGCGACGTACGAGAAGATCGACGACGCCGGCCTGCACCTAGCCTTCTACGAGGAGACGAAGGACAGGAAGGGCAGGGTCATCTCGAAGGAGCTCAAGGAGCGCCGCGTCATCGAGGTCGACAATATCGTGCTGTGCACCGGCCAGGAGTCGGTGAAGGAGCTCGCGGAGCCGCTGAAGGCTGCCGGCATCGACGTCACCATCGTGGGTGGCGCTGACCTGGCTGCCGAACTGGACGCCAAGCGTGCGATCCGCCAGGGCACGGAGGCTGCGGCGAAGATCGCGTAATCGCGCAGCCGTAGCCCGGTCGTCCCCGTCTGTCATGGCGGCAGGGACGCCGGGTCTTTCCGTATGTGGAAGGGCACAGGTCAGGGTTCGGGGCCTGCTCTGGCCGGGGACAGGGGACCGTCAGCCTCGGTCACCGCGATGACACCTGCCGGGCCGGTCCAGATCACCGTCACCCCACCATCGGTGGTCTCCGCCGCCCACAGTCCCGCAGTTTTCAGGGCATGATGCAGCCGGCACAGGCACATCCCGTTGATCACGGCCGTCGGACCGTCCGAGTCCGGACTGGTGTGCCACGAGTTGACGATATGGTCGTGCTCGCACCGGTCGGCGGGAATGTCACAGCCCGGGAACCGGCAGTGCCCGTCCCGGCCCTCCATCGCCGCACGCTGCATGGTGGGGAACCGGTAGGACTCACTCTCCTCGGCGAGGATCTCGGCCTGGTTCGGCAGGTTGCGGACATAGTCAGCCACCGACTCCAGCATCTCGGCGGTCACCTCGGAGATGTAACCGACCTTCGGGACAAACGCGCCACCGACACCGGTGACGCCGTCGACGGTGGTGCGGTACAGGTTGACCACCGTGCGCATCGCCTCCGGGGTGTCCCCGAGCTGATCGAGCAGCACACGTGCCCGGCACTGCGCCATCGAGGGCACGGCGGCACTGAAGTCGCTGAGGTCGCTGAGGTCGCTTTCGGTACCGTCCTGATCCTCAGCCGCCTTGCGTGCCGCCCGCAGCAGTTCCAGGGCCTTGTCACCGACAGCACCCCACACGGCGGTGGCGGTGGTCTCCGACCCGCAGTCCAGCACCAGTTTCGTGCCTCGCTTGGTCAGCCGCTGGGTGTCCTGCTCGGCCAGTTCGGTGGCTGCGACCAGGCCGGCGGCCACAGTGGCGAGGGTTTCCTGGACGACCAGGGCGAAGGCCTCCAGTCCGACGGGGCAGTTCGCTTCCATCCAGTCGGTCAGTGCTGCGGCGACCGCGGTGTCGATGACCGGGCCCAGCCGGCGCGCTTCTGTCCGGGTCAGTGTGGTGAGATGACGGTTGATCTGGGACCAGACGGTGTCGAGGTGGTCGACGGTGATCCGCCCGTCGGCGCCGAGCAGGTCGAACAACTCCGGCATCCGTGCGGCGAGTTCGGCAGCGTGTGCGTATCGGTAGGCTTCTGCCCGCGTCCTGCCGCGTAGCGCGAGGACGGTGGACAGGCGCAGGTCTTCGTCGATGGTCAACAGCCAGGTCACGAGATCGAACTCGGCGTGGTTGACCGCCTGGACGAGGTCGCGGGCAGGGTGTTCGGCATCCAGTGGCAGCAGTGCGGTGGTCATGTTCCCTCCCTCGCAGCGTCCGGATCATCATCGACCGACAGTTTGATCACTACCCGAAAGTATATCCGAGCCATCGGACAGTGTCAACCACACGTTCGAATCTGTGGAATATCGGCGGCATAGTGTGCACGACGCGGGATCTGCTCCCACCACTCCTGTCAGCGAGCCCAGCTACGGAAAAGCCCGGGTGAGCTCGCCAGAACCGCCATTAGACCCCGTACCCCAGCCGGAACCTCAGGGATGCCCGGACCTGCGGCCACTCGGCGGGGACGATCGAGTAGACGCAGGTGTCCCGCAGCGACCCGTCGGGGGTGCGGGCGTGTTGACGGAGAACCCCGTCAAGTTTTGCGCCGAGCTTCTCGATGGCTGCCCGGGACTGCCGGTTCATCCACGAGGTGCGGAACTCCACCGCCGCACAGTCCCACACCTCGAAGGCATGGGTGAGCAGCAGCAACTTGGACTCGGCATTGGTGCCGGAGCCCTGCGCACTCTTCGCGTTCCAGGTGGACCCGATCTCCACCCGAGGCAGGGACCCGTCGATGTTCATGTACGTCGTCATGCCGATGACCCGGCCGCTGCGCAGGTCGCGGGTGGCGAAAGGGATCATCGAGCCGGCGTCCTGCAGGGCGAGACGACGGTCGATCTCCGCCGTCATGCCGTCCGGGCCGGGAACGGGCGTGTACCAGAGCTTCCAGAGCTCGCCGTCCTTCGTCGCCTCGACCAGGTCGGCGGTGTGGTCGTGACTGAGCGGCTCGAGACGGACGATCTCACCGGTGAGGGTGACGGGCGACAGCGTGGTCATCGGAAAGGCCTACGCAGTCACAGCCGCAGCGACCCGGTCGCCGACCTCGGCGGTACGGATCTGCGAGGCGTCGCGCGAACCTGCCTCGGCCAGCACCGCGGCCTCGATCTTCTCGGCCTGGGCGATACGGAGGTCGGCGTCCTGCCCCTCGTCGCCGGCGAGGTGACGCAGCAGCAGTGCGGCCGACAGAATCGCCGCGCACGGGTCGGCGATACCCTGACCCGCGATATCCGGCGCGGAACCGTGGACCGGCTCGAACATGGACGGACTCTTCCGGGACGGGTCGATGTTGCCGGACGCCGCCAGGCCGATACCACCGGTGACCGCACCGGCGAGGTCGGTGAGGATGTCGCCGAAGAGGTTGTCGGTGACGATGACATCGAATCGGCCCGGGTCGGTCACCATGTAGATGGTCGCGGCGTCGATGTGGCAGTAGTCCACCGTGACCTGCGGGTACCCGGCACCGATGGTGTCAATCGCGCGAGACCACAGCCCACCGGCACTGACCAGCACATTGGTTTTGTGGACCAGGGTCAGCTTCCCGCTGCGGGAGGACGCCCGCTCGAAGGCGTCACGCACGACGCGCTCCACGCCGTACCAGGTGTTCTGACTGACCTCGCTGGCGACCTCGTGGTCGGTACCCTCACGGAGCGTGCCGCCGTTACCGCAGTACAGACCCTCGGTACCCTCGCGCACGACGACGAAGTCGATCTCGCCGGGGTTCGCCAGCGGCGAGGAGGAACCCGGGTAGAGCTTGGCGGGACGCAGGTTCACCGCGTGGTCCAGCTTGAAGCGCAG
This sequence comes from Corynebacterium sp. UD i78, assembly GCF_056280545.1. NCBI lineage: Bacteria > Bacillati > Actinomycetota > Actinomycetes > Mycobacteriales > Corynebacteriaceae > Corynebacterium > Corynebacterium sp. UD i78. Next base: position 1,369,347 of record NZ_JBWCED010000001.1, read on the forward strand.
CGGCAGCAGCAGGCCGCGCTCGAGGATACCGGCAGGCACGGAGCGGGGATCTCCGATGGCGCCGAGCAGGATCGCGTCATGCTCCCTGAGGGACGCCAGGTCAGCGTCGGTGAGCAGCTCGCCGTTGCGGAGGTAGCGGCGGGCACCGAGGTCGTAGTCGGTGGTGTCGATGGCCTCGTCGCCGGTCACGGCATCGAGGACCTTGAGCGCCTCGGCGGTGACTTCGGTTCCGATTCCGTCTCCGGCGATAACGGCGAGTTTCATTCCGTGGGCTCCTTAGCGTCAATCCGTCTCACATCGTTGGAAAGTGCAGCCAGAATACCATGCCTCCCCCACCGTCAGCCCATGGCGGCCCCGGAGAAACCGGACCAGGATCCACCCCCGGAGTCAGCCCCCGGGGCGATAAGTAACCACCCCCACACCGTCCCCCTCTTTTGCTTCCACTGCAGCGGGACTAACATTCTCTTGCCCCAGAGCTTCGGTGAGCCTCACCATCATGCAGTCCGTCGGCATCGGCCCACTACGGCCGTAACAGTGCACGTCATTCATCAGAAAGCAGCCGCAGTGTTCTACACCAACGCTCTCATCGGTCTCCGCGAGGGTCTCGAAGCCACCATGGTGGTCATCATCCTCGCCGCGTACCTGAAAAAGACCGGTCAGCGCCGCTCCTACCCCTGGTTGTGGGGAGGTATCGTCGCCGCGCTCGCGGTGACAGTCAGCGTCTTCCTCATCATCCACTTCGGCACGAAGACCCTCACCACCACCGGCCAGGAACTCATCGGCGGCATCGCCTCCCTGGTCACCGTGGCACTGGTGGTCTGGATGCTGATCTGGATGAAGGGCGCGAGCAGGAACATGACCGCCGAGCTCGAGGGGAAGATGGAGAAGGCCGTGTCCGTGGGCCCGTTCGCCGTCGCCACCGTCGCCTTCATCGCCGTCGCCCGCGAAGGCATCGAGACCGCACTGCTGGTCTTCGACTCCTTCAGCCGCTCGCTGGGTGTCCCCTTCGCCGGGCTGATGACCGGCGTCGGCATCTCCATCGTCATCGGCGTCGCCCTGTACCTCGGCGCCGTGAAGATCAACCTGAAGATGTTCTTCCAGATCACCGGGGCGCTGCTGATTCTCGTCGCCGCCGGCATCCTGCGCTACGGCATCACCGACCTCCAGGAGGCCGACGTTCTGCCGGGCCTGTCGAACTACGCCTTCGACATCTCCGACGTCCTGGAGCGCGGTACCTGGTACGCCACCCTGCTGGAGGGCATGTTCAACATCGTCCCGAACCCGACGGTCCTCGCCTTCACCGGCTGGGCGGTCTTCCCCGTCATCGCTCTGCCTGCCTTCTTCCGGCCCACGAAAACCAAAGGATCCAAGTAATGAAGATCTCCCGTATCTCCCGCGCCGCACTCGCCGTTCCGGCGGTGATCGCTCTTCCGCTGGGAATGGTCGCCTGCGCCGACAAGGACGATGACGCCCCTGCGTTCGCCGTCACCGCCGACGACGAGAACTGCGACCTCGACGCCTACGACGCCACCACCGGCAACAACAGCTTCGAGGTGACCAACAACGGCAAGAAGATCACCGAGTTCTACGTCTACACCGACGGTGGACGCGTGGTCGGCGAGGTCGAGAACATCGGCCCGGGTGCCACCCGCAAGCTGCTGGTCTCCATCCCCGAAGCCGGCACCTACCAGGCCACCTGCAAGCCCGGCATGGTCGGTGACGGCATCAGCCACGACCTGAACATCACCGGCGACGCGGTCGACCTCACCGAAGGCAGCGACACCCTCACCGCCGCCGTGGAGGGCTACCTGCGCTACGTGCGGTCCCAGACCACCGCACTGCAGGAGGCGACCGACACCTTCGTCCAGGCCATCCAGGACGATGACATCGAGACCACGAAGTCCCTGTTCGCTCCGACCCGTATCTACTACGAGCGCATCGAGCCGATCGCCGAGTCCTTCCCGGATGACCTGGATCCGCGCATCGACCTGCGTGAGGCCGATCTCGAGGACGGCCAGGAATGGACCGGCTTCCACAAGATCGAGAAGGATCTGTGGGAGAAGGGCGAGATCACCGACGAGACCAGGGCGGACGCCGACCAGCTGGTCGAGGACATCGCCGAGCTCGTCGACGGCGTCAACGCCGACGACTTCACCGTCGCCCCAGACCTCATCGCCAACGGCGCCCACGGCCTGCTCGACGAGATCTCCACCTCGAAGATCACCGGCGAGGAGGACATCTTCTCCCACACCGACCTCTGGGACTTCCAGGCGAACCTGGACGGTTCCAGGGCCGCCGTCGCCTCCCTGGAGGACGCCATCGACGAGAAGGACGCCGACCTGCTGTCCGACATCAACGTCAAGTTCGACGCCGTCCAGGAGCGGCTGGACACCTTCCGTGACGGTGACGGCTTCGTCTACTACGACACGGTCGGCGAAGACGACCGTAAGAAGCTGTCCACCGTCCTCGACCAGCTCAATGAGCAGGTCTCCAAGGTCACCGGCGTCATCACGGCAGCGGAGAGCGGCAGGTAATGTCCGACCGGCCCGTTTCCCGCCGTCATTTCCTCACCGGGCTCGGTGTCACCGGGCTCGGTGCGGCCGCCCTCGGCACAGCAGGTGTCGCAGGTGTCGGTACACTGGCCGCCTGTTCCACCGACGATGACAGCCAGGTGGTCCCCTTCCGGGGTGTCCACCAGGCCGGCGTCACCACCGCGCAGCAGGAGCACCTGCACATCGTGGCGTTCACGGTGCTCACCGAAGACCGGGATGAACTGCGGGACATGCTGTCTACCTGGACTTCCATGGCTGAGCGGTTGACGACGGGCGAGCAGACCACCGAGGGCGGTGCCCTCACCGACTCCGACGCCGACATCACCGACGATCCGGACAATCTACTCAACCAGGTTCCGGAAGACACCGGTGAGGCGCTGGACCTGGCGTCCGGAAATCTCACCGTCACCGTGGGTTTCGGACCGTCGCTGTTCGACGACCGCTTCGGTCTGAAGGACCGGAAGCCGGAGGAACTGGAACCGTTGCCGAAGTTCCCCGGCGACCAGCTGCAGGACGCCCTGTGTGACGGGGACATCGTCATCCAGGCCTGCGCAGACGACCCCCAGGTCGCGGTCCACGCGGTGCGCAACCTCACCCGGGCCGGTACCGGCGTGGTCGCGGTGAAGTGGTCCCAGCTGGGCTACGGTGCCGCATCGAAGACCACGAAGGAGGAGGACACCCCCCGCAATCTCTTCGGGTTCAAGGACGGCACCCGCAACATCACCGCCGACGAGACCGACGACATCGAGAAGATGGTGTGGGTCTCCGATGACGGTTGGATGACCGGGGGCACCTACATGTGCGTCCGGCGGATCCGGATGCTGCTGGAGGTGTGGGACCGCCAGATCCTGGACGACCAGCAGCACACCTTCGCCCGCTACAAGGGGTCCGGAGCACCGATCGGGACGGATGCCGAGAACGCCGACGTCCCCTTCGACCTCTACCTCGGTACCGGTGGCCCGGCGATCCCGGAGGACTCGCACGTCTTCCTGGCCCACCCCGACCAGAACGACGGCCAGCGGATGCTGCGCCGGGCCTACAACTTCATCGAGGGCTCGGACTCGATGGGGCACCTGTCGGCGGGGTTGTTCTTCATCGCCTATGTCTCGGCACCGTCGGTGAACTTCACGCCGATCCAGATGCGGCTGTCGCACAGCGACAAGATGAACGAGTACGTCCGCTACGAGTCCAAGGCGGTCTTCGCCTGCCCGCCCGGCCTGGCCGAGGGCGAGGACTGGGGCACGGCGCTGTTCGGCTAGACCGGCTACACCGCGTGGGGGCCGTGTGCCTCCACCGCGTTGCGGGTGAGGAGCATGACCACCACGGCGATCACCGCAGCACCCGCGGCAACGTAGTACGGGGTGGAAAGGTCGGCATGCTCGGCGATCTTCGTGGAGGCGTACGGGGCGATGACGCCGCCCATCCACCGCACGAAGTTGTAGGCGGCGGACGCCACGGGCTGGGGGTGGTCAGAGACGCTCATGGCCATCTCGGTGTACACGGTGTTGTTGATGCCCATCATCGCACCGGAGACGATGACCAGGACGATGACGACGGCCTTGTTGTCGTGCCCGAGACCGAGCGCCACGTAGATGACGAGCAGGCCGATGAGCATGAGCATGGACGTGTCGGCCGCGCCGACCCGGTTCTGGAGCAGCGGGGCGACGAACACCGAGCAGACGGCGAGCGCGCAACCCCAGCCGAAGAAGATCAGACCGATGCCGTACTCCCCCGATTCCTTGATGACCGGGAGGAAGGGGCTGAAGGCCAGCACGGTGAAGAATCCGAAGTTGTAGAACAGGGCCGAGAACGAAACACCGAACAGTCCACCGTGACGCAGGGCCTTGAGGGAGTCGAGGAATCCGGTCTTCGTCGCCGGCTTCGGCACCTCAGGCAGCTTCCACAGCAGCACGACGAGGGCGATGAACATGAGCACGGCGGTACCGAAGAACGGTCCGCGCCAGTTCATGTGGCCCAGCACGGCACCGACGAGCGGGCCACAGGCCATACCGAGACCGAGGGCTGCCTCGTAGAGGATGATCGCGACGGCACGTCCGCCGGTGGCCACGGCCACGATCACGGCGAGCGCGGTGGCGACGAACAGGGCGTTGCCCAGACCCCAGCCGGCACGGAAGCCGACCAGTTCACCGACGCTGTTCGAGGTACCTGCCAGGCCGGCGAAGATGACGATGAGGGCGAGTCCGGCGAGCAGCGTCTTCTTGCCGCCGATGCGGCTGGAGACCGCGCTGGTGACGAGCATCATCACGGCGGTCACCGCGAAGTAGCTGGTGAACAGCAGCGAGACCTCGGAGGGACCGGCGTCGAGGTTCTCGGCGATGGCCGGGAGGATGGGGTCGACCAGACCGATCCCCATGAAGGCGAACACACACGCCAGGGCGGTGGCCCAGACAGCGACCGGTTGGTGCAGCATGGACTGCTTCTCTGATTCGAGCGTTGCGGCATCCATGCTCGCCGGGCGTTGTTCCTTCACCTGATGTCCGCCCACGCGGTCATCGCCTCCTGTTGTCGTCTCCTGCTGTCAGATCCCGGACGACGTCCTCAGCCAGACTTCCCAGCGGGCTGAGTCCGTCCCGGATGCGTCGCACTTCCTCGTCGGAGAGCCTTTCCAGGTGGACGCCGAGGACGCGGTTGCGCTCCCGGTTGACCCGCTCGAGGGCACTACGCCCCTCGGCCGTGATCTCCACCAATGTGACCCTGGCGTCCTGGTCGGACCTCGTCCGCTGCACCAGCCCGGCACCTTCCAGGCGTGAGACCAGCTGACTCATCCCCGGCTGGGTGACACCGCCGAGAGCGGCGAGGTCACCGATCCTGGCGGGCTCCGAGGACAGCGTGTTGAGGACGCTGACCTGGGGTGTGGATAGGTCACCGGGATACTCGAGAAGTCGGGTCATCTGGACTGCGGTACGGACGGTGTCACGCACCTGCTGGGCGAGTCCGATGCTGGCGTCAGACGGCTCTTCGTCGTTGTGCGACACGATGTAGAATCCTATTATATAAGAGGGTTATTTACAACTCTGGCGGCGGATACGTCAGAACCCGGGCAGACGCTGCGGAAAGTGCGGCGCCCGTCCGGGTTCAGTACGGAACCGTTCAGTTCAGACTATGCCAGGTCCAGCTGGACAGCGCGGGAGGCGGAGAGCGCCTCGCCGATCTGGGAGACCAGCTCGGCCGGGATCTCCTTCTCGACGCGCAGGACGAGGGTGGCGGAATCCTCGTCGAGATCCTGGGACAGGGCGGCGGCGTTGATGTTGATACCCTCGCGACCCAGGAAGGTACCGACGGTACCCAGGGCACCCGGCTGGTCGCTGTAGGTGAGGAAGAGGTTCAGGCCGTCGGCACGCAGGTCGAGACCACGGTCATTGATCCGGACGATCTTCTCGACGTGCTCCAGGCCGGTCAGCGCTCCGATCACGGCGACGGATGTACCGTCACCGGCGACAGCCTTGACCTCGAGGACGGAACGGTGGGTGACGGACTCGTCAGCTGTGCTGACGGACAGCTCCACGCCGCGCTCCTCGGCGATCTGCGGGGTGTTGACGAAGGTGACCTGCTCGTCGACGACGCCGGCGAAGACGCCGCGCAGGGCGGACAGACCCAGGGCGTCGACCGACTCGCTGGACAGCTCGCCGCGGGCCTCGACGGAGACGCTGGTGACCGGGGCGTCCAGCAGGGCGGAGGCGACCTTGCCGAGCTTGGTGGCGAGGTTCAGCCACAGGGCGACCTCCTCGGAGACCTTGCCGCCGGTGACGTTGACGGCGTCCGGCACGAAGTCGCCGGCCAGGGCCTTGAGGACGGACGCAGCGACGTCGGTGCCGGCGCGGTCCTGGGCCTCGACGGTGGAGGCGCCCAGGTGCGGGGTCACGACGACCTCGTCGAGCTCGTACAGCGGGGAGTCGGTGCAGGGCTCGGTGGAGTAGACGTCGAAGCCGGCGCCACGGATCTGACCGCCCCTGATGGCGTCCGCGAGAGCCTGCTCATCGACCAGACCGCCGCGGGCGGCGTTGATGATGATCTGACCCTTCTTGGACTTCGCCAGGAGCTCGGCGTTGAACATGCCCGCCGTCTCCTTGGTCTTCGGCAGGTGGATGGTGACGAAGTCGGCGCGGGCGACCAGCTCGTCGAGATCGACGAGCTCGACACCGAGCTGGGCGGCGCGGGCCGGGTTGGCGTAGGGGTCGTAGGCGACGATCTCGGTCTCGAACGCGGCGAGGCGCTGGGCGAACAGCTGGCCGATATGACCGAAGCCGACGATACCCACGGTCTTGCCGAAGATCTCGACACCCTTGAAGGAGGAACGCTTCCACTCGGCGTCACGCAGGGTCTTGTCGGCGGCCGGGATCTGGCGGGCGGCCGACAGCAGCAGGGCGATGGCGTGCTCGCAGGCGGAGTGGATGTTGGAGGTCGGCGCGTTGGCGACCATGACGCCCTTGGCGGTGGCGGTCTCGATGTCCACGTTGTCCAGGCCGACGCCGGCACGGCCGACGATCTGGAGCTTGGGAGCAGCGGCGAGGACCTCGGCGTCGACGGTCGTGGCGGAGCGGACGAGCAGGGCGTCAGCGTCCTTGACAGCCTCCAGCAGTTCCGGGCGGTTCGGACCGTCGACCCACCGCACCTCGACGGAGTCTCCGAGGGCATCCACGGTGGACTGGGCGAGCTTGTCGGCGATGAGAACGACGGGACGGGAATTCTGGCTCACAGGATCTCCTGAAAAGTGTGATGTTCCTGAACCACCCGGCACGACCGCGTCGGATGGCAGGGCCCACGCCTGGACAACCTCCCGGCAACGCGGCCGGGTGGCGGTGGCGTACGACTACGGACAGCTTAGTACGTCGTTCCCCGGCAATGGGATGCGGGCGGGAAAAAGTGACCATCCTGTGGGAATCGTCTCACCCTGACAGTCAGCCGCAGACCGAGTCCTCGTGGTTCTCGTGCCCGGGTACCTCGACCTGGACGGTCGCATGGTCGATGCCGTGGCCCCGGAAGATCTCCTGCACACGGTCCAGCACCGCACACTGTGCCGCGTCCTGCGGTTGCTGCTGCGAAGCACCGTCGGCGACGACGTGGACGGACGCGAGCGCAGACTCCCCGTCCACACTCCACACGTGGAGATCGTGGATCCGCTCCACCCCGTCGAGGCCGACCAGTTCCTCCTGGAGATCGGTCGGATCCACGGCGTCCGGCACCCGCTCCATGAGCACCGCGCCGGCGGTGCGCAGCAGCTGCCATGACCGCGGCAGGATGAGCAGGGCGATGACCAGGGACGCCACGGGATCGACCCAGTGCCAGTCGGTGACGCTGATGACCAGTGCCGCGATGATGACCGCCACCGAGCCGAGCAGATCGGCCAGCACGTGGAGATAGGCGCCGCGCATGTTGAGGGACTCCCCCTGTCCCCCGTTGAGGATGACGGCGGAGACGAGGTTCGCGACCAGACCGACGACCGCGACGACGAGCATCATGCCGGTCTCGACCTCGACCCCCTCCCCCATCCGACGGAATGCGGAGACCGCGATCCACACCGCGATGACGCAGACGGCGCCGGCGTTGACGGCGGCGGCCAGGACCTCGGCACGACGGAAACCGTAGGTGGAGCGGCGGGTGGCCGGGCGGGAACCGATGAGCATCGCCAGAGCGGCGACGATGAGGCCACCGGCGTCGGAGAGCATGTGTCCCGCGTCCGCCAGCAGTGCCAGCGAGCCGGAGATGACGCCGCCGACGACCTCGGCGATGAAGATGACCGAGGTGATGCCGATGACGATCCAGAGCCGCTTCCCCCGGACCTGCGAATGGTCGTGCGGATGATCGTGGGCGTGGTCGTGACCCATCAGGGCCCCTCTCATTTTCATTAACGGTACGAGTCCCAGGATAGATACATAAACGTCGCAGTTCAAGACCTATTTTAGGTAAGGGTAATCGTTTCCATTAGTCAGCTGTCACCGCACAGAAGAATCCCCCCGGGCACTGCAGGTGCAGTGCCCGGGGGAAGATCCGCGGAGGGAGAAGACTACGCGGTGGCGTCGAGCGGATTCTTGACCCAGCTCATCATGTCGCGCAGCTTGGATCCGGTGACCTCGATCGGGTGCTTGGCGAAATCGGCGCGCAGACCCTCGAGCTCCTTGTTGCCACCCTCGACGTTGGCGATGAGGCGCTTGGTGAAGGTGCCGTCCTGGATGTCCGTCAGGATGTCCTTCATGCGGGACTTGGTGCCGGCGTCGACGACGCGCGGGCCGGAGAGGTAGCCACCGAACTCGGCGGTGTCGGAGACCGAGTAGTTCATGTTGGCGATGCCACCCTCGAACATGAGGTCGACGATGAGCTTCAGCTCGTGGAGGCACTCGAAGTAGGCCATCTCGGGCTCGTAGCCGGCCTCGGTGAGGACCTCGAAGCCGGTCTTGACGAGCTCCTCGGTGCCACCGCAGAGCACGGCCTGCTCACCGAAGAGGTCGGTGACGGTCTCCGCCTCGAAGGTGGTCGGGATGACACCGGCGCGGGCACCACCGATGGCGGCGGCGTAGGACAGGGCCAGGTCGCGGCCCTCGCCCTTCGGGTCCTGCTGGACGGCGATGAGGCAGGGCACGCCCTTGCCGTCGACGAACTGACGACGGACCAGGTGGCCCGGACCCTTCGGGGCGGCCATGGCGACGGTGATGTTCGCCTCCGGCTTGATCAGCTCGAAGTGGATGTTCAGGCCGTGGCCGAAGAAGATGGCGTTGCCGTCCTCGAGATTCGGGGCGACCTCCTCGGCGTAGACCTTGGCCTGGGTGGTGTCCGGGACCAGGATCATGATGACGTCGGCCCAGGCGGTGGCCTCGGCGTTGGAGAGGACCTTGAAGCCGGCTTCCTCGGCCTTGGGGGCGGACTTGGAGCCCTCACGCAGACCGATGACGACCTCGACACCGGAATCGCGCAGGTTCTGGGCGTGGGCGTGGCCCTGGGAGCCGTAACCGAGAACGGCGACCTTGCGACCCTGGATGATCGACAGGTCAGCGTCGGCGTCGTAGAAAACGTCAATTGCCATGGGAGAACAACCTTTCGTGGGATGTAACGGACTCTGCACTGGATCGTAGCAGAATGTGTACCAGACTGTGAGACGGGGTGTCTCACAAGATGAATACGGGGCGGGTCAGAGCTTGGCGGGGTACATGGCCTTCGGACCACGGCTCAGCGCCGTGAGGCTGGACTCGACGAGCTCACGGATGCCGTAGGGCTCGAGGACCTCCAGCATCGCCTGCAGCTTGGTCGGGGTACCGGTGGCCTCGATGACGAGGGACTCCGGTCCGACGTCCACGACGTGGGCGCGGAAGAGCTTGGCAGCCTCGACGACCTGGGTGCGGTTGGAGTTGTCCGCGCTGACCTTGACCAGCATCAGACTGCGGCAGACGATGCTCTCCGGGTCGTGGCGGGAAACCTTGATCACCGGGATCAGCTTGTTGAGCTGCTTTGTGATCTGCTCGATGACGTGGTCCTCGCCCTCCACCTGGATGGTGAAGCGGTTGACACCCTCGACCTCGGTGCGTCCCGAGGCGATGGAGATGATGCTGAAGGCCCGTCGGGTGAACATTCCCGTGATGCGGGACGCGATGCCGTCGACGTCCTCACACAGCACGCTGAGAGTGTGGATCTGCGACATTAGTTCTGCTCCCCTTCCTGGATGGTGGAGTGGATGGCCTCCGGCGTCTCGGCGGCGGAGTTCTCGTCGTCGAACAGCGGGCGGAGATCGCGGGCGTACTGGACCTCGTCATTGGAGGCGCCGGCGGCGATCATCGGCCACACCTGGGCGTCCTCACCGACGATGAAGTCGATGACGACCGGGCGGTCGTTGATCTCGCGTGCCTGGCGGATGACGTCGGCGACGTCGTCCTTCTCGGTGACGCGGAAGGCGGCACAGCCCATGGACTCGGCCAGACCCACGAAGTCGGGGAGGTAGTTCTCGCCCGGCTTGAGGTTGGTGTTCGAGTAGTGCTTGTCGAAGAACAGGGTCTGCCACTGGCGGACCATGCCCAGGTTGCCGTTGTTGATCAGCGCGACCTTGATCGGCAGACCCTCGACGGCACAGGTGACCAGTTCCTGGTTGGTCATCTGGAAGCAGCCGTCGCCGTCGATGGCCCAGACCTCGGTGTCCGGGCAGGCGGCCTTGGCGCCCATGGCGGCGGGCACGGAGTACCCCATGGTGCCGAGTCCGCCGGAGTTCAGCCAGGTACGCGGCTTCTCGTAGTCCACGAACTGGGCGGCCCACATCTGGTGCTGGCCGACGCCGGCGACGTAGATGGCGTCCGGACCGGCCTGCTGGGACAGGGACTCCAGGACGAACTGCGGGGCGAGCTTGCCGTCCGCCGGCCACTCGTAGCCGCGCGGGAAGTCGTTCTTCAGACCGTCGAGGTAGCTGCGCCAGTCGGTGAGCTTCGGGGACGGAAGGGACGCCATCGCGTCGGTCAGGGCGACGAGGACCTCGCGGGCGTCACCGACGATCGGCACCTGGGCCTCGCGGATCTTGCCGATCTCGGCGGGGTCGATGTCGGCGTGGATGACCTTGGCATTCGGGGCGAAGGAGTCCACGTCACCGGTGACGCGGTCGTCGAACCGGGCGCCCAGGGCCAGGATAAGGTCTGACCTCTGCAACGCCGCGACGGCGGGGACGGTGCCGTGCATGCCCGGCATGCCGAGGAACTGCGGGTGGGACTCCGGGAAGGTACCCAGCGCCATCAGCGTGGTGGTCACCGGGATGCCGGTGGCCTCCGCGAAGGCGAGGAGGGCCTCGGAAGCCTCCGCCTTGAGGACGCCGCCACCGGCGTAGATGACCGGACGCTTCGCCTCGGACAGCAGGCGGGCAGCCTCGTCGATCTGACGGGAGTGCGGTGTGGTGACCGGGTGGTAGCCGGGCAGGCGGTAGCTCGGCGGCCAGACGAAGTCGAGCTCCGCGTTCTGGACGTCCTTCGGGATGTCGACGAGCACGGCACCGGGGCGTCCGGTGCTGGCGACATGGAAGGCCTCCGCGATGGCCGCGGGGATGTCCTCGGGGCGGGTCACCATGAAGCTGTGCTTGGTGATCGGCATCGTGATGCCGCGGATGTCGGCCTCCTGGAAGCCGTCGGTGCCCAGCAGATGGGTACCGACCTGGCCGGTGATGGCGACAACCGGGACGGAGTCCATGTTGGCGTCGGCCAGCGGGGTCACCAGGTTGGTCGCACCGGGGCCGGAGGTGGCGATGCACACGCCGACCCGGCCGTTGGCCTGGGCGTAGCCGGTGGCTGCGTGGCCGGCCCCCTGCTCGTGGCGGACGAGGATGTGGTTGAGCTTCTCCGACCCGTAGATCGCGTCGTACAGCGGCAGGACAGCACCGCCGGGAAGTCCGAAGACCACGTCCGCTCCAAGCTCTTCGAGCGATCGGACGACAGCCTGGGCGCCGTTGATGCGCTCGGGCCGACGGCCGCGTCCGGTGGCGGCGACGGTGGCGGGACTGGGGTGTGAGCGTGAGGTGTCGGTCACAGTCCGTGCACTCCTTTTCGGGTCATGGGTCGTGGAAGTCAGATGCTCCGAAACTGACTGACGCCCCCTGACCCGGCGTGTCGTACGCCGGGCGGGGGCGCCAGAGTGTTCCGCGAAATTACCGCAGGGGCTCTAGCGCCCGGCGGGTACGAGAAGTCGGAACATCGTCATGCCGGTGAGGTTAGCCCACCGCACCCCTCCGGGTCAACGCGTTGGCCACATTGTTCCCACCCGCTGATACCCCTGTTCCCATTCTGTGGTCGCTCTGCGGCGGCTGACGGCGACCGGAACAGCGTCCTCCCAGATTCGACGACTACGGTCGGTGCCCATGAACTGGAAGTACCTTCTGCTCGATTTCTGGAGCTGGATTGTCGACCACGGACTGACGCTCGCGGCGGCGATCATCGTCGGTATCCTCATCCCCCGCATCGGTCGCCTCATCGTCCGCATCGTCACCGAGCGGATGACCCGGGGTGAGGAACAGACCAAGAGCCAGCTCGCGCTGGTGGGTGCACTGGTCTACATCCTCGAGGTCGTCGCCTACTTCTTCGTCGTCTACACGGTGCTCACCAATCTCGGCGTCTCGGCCGTCGGGGCGGCGGTCCCCGCCACCGTGGTCTCCGCCGCCATCGGTTTCGGTGCCCAGACAGTCATCGGGGACTTCCTCTCCGGTTTCTTCATCATCTCCGAACACCAGTACGGCGTCGGCGACACCGTCTCCTTCGACGGGGTCAGCGAGCAGGTCATGGGCACCGTCGTCCGGCTGACCCTGCGTTCCACCCAGATCCGCACCGCCAACGGCGAGCTGATCACCGTGCCGAACAGCCAGGCCAGTGTGACCATCAACTACTCACAGCAGTGGTCGTCCGCGGTTGTCGACCTGGATATCCCGATGACCGACGACGACACCATGACAACACTGTCCGACACGGTCGCAATCGTCTCTGAGCGGGCGATCGACACAGCCGGCGTCCGCGAGGACATCCTCGGAGAGGTCACGGTCATGCCGGCGATGAGCATCACCGCCCCCACTGCCGCAGGTGTGCCGTGGAGCGTGGGCATGCGCGTCACCGTCGATGTCGCCCCCGCCACCCAGTGGAAGGTACAGCGTGCGATCCGCGCCGCCCTCATCAACGAATTCTGGGACCGTTTCCAGGCCCCCGGCGACCGTCCGACCCCCTACGCCGGTCCGCCCACCCAGGAGTTCCCGCCGGTCACTCCCCCGTCCGACAAGGACGCGAAGACCACCACGGACGCCCCGCAGGCCGGCGATCCCCGACCGGCGGACTTCACACCGGCCGCCCTCGAGGACGCAAAGGACGCAGAGGACGCAAAGGACGCAGAGGACTCTGAGGGCACAGCGGAGACGTCGACGGGCGGTCCCGGGGCCACCGACTACGACGCAGTCGCCGCCGATGTCGCCGAGAACGGGATCTGGCGCAACATCGACACGAAGTCGAAGTTCGTCCGGGTGCTCAGTCTCGGCGGGCGGATCCGGCCGTCGTCGACCGTCCTCCTCATCGCCATCATCGTGCTGGCCATCCTCGCGGTGCTGTCCACGAACCCCTCGAGCGGAAGCTCCAACATCCTCTCCCCCGACCGTTGGGCGCCGGCGACGACGACGTCGACGACTGAACCCACCACAGAGGCCCCCGCACCCCAGACCGCGGTCACCACGCCGGAGACCGGGGACGCCACCCCGACCGAACAGGACGGGACCGTCACCGACGACAGCACCCGGGGAACCGGCACGGACACCGGCACGGACACCGGCACAGGCACCGGCGCAGGCACCGCGTCCCCCACCACCACGGGCGGTCAGTCCGGCGACCAGACCGACACCACCGGTGACAGTTCCCCACAGCCTGAGGAGCCCAGCAACCCGGCGTCCCGGTTCGGATTCAACCGCTCCGGCGGTACCGACAGCGGCGACACAGCGTCCCCGACCACCTAGGCCCGGCAGCTGGCCGGGTAGTCGGGAGCCGATGCAGTCGGGACCACCGCCTGCTGCTTAAATGGACGGTTATGAGTTCCACGCACGATGACAGGGAAGACGAGACCTCTCAGGACCGGCTTCCGTACCAGGTCCGGGTGGATCAGGGACATCTGATGGCTGCGGTCGTCATGCTGGTGATGAGCATCGTGGCCATCGCCTACGCACCGTCGGTCCTGTTCTGGCTCCCCGTTCTCCCACTGCTGTTCATCGTCTGGATCCTGCGGTGCCGTACGACCTTCTACGACAAGGGGATCACGGCGCGGTACCTTTTCCGTAAGTCGGCGTCGTTGGCATGGGAGGACTTCGACGCACTACGATTTACCCGAGGAGGCAAGGCCCTTGCCGTCCGGACCGACGGGACATCATTCCCGCTGCCGGGCGTCAGTTTCAACTCGCTGATTGACCTCAGCGAAGCGACGGAGGGCAGAATCCCCGACCCGGTGACCCCGAGTCTCACCGCCATCGACGAGTCGGTCAAGGTGGTCAACCGCGACGGCTACGCCGTGCTCATGGACAAAGACGAGTACGTCGAGTACGAGGCCGCACGGCGGACCGGCCAGATGGCCAGGGAAGAGCTTGAGCGTCGTGACGAGGCGCGACGGAAGAATGATTCCGGCTCCCCGGAAGACAACGACCCCCAGGGCCGTTGAACTGTACAACTGCATCCACTCTGTAAGGACCTGCCCACATGAACACAATCCCGTTCCGTTCCTCTGTCACCACCCAGGGACGCAACGCCTCCGGCGCCCGCTCCCTGTGGCGTGCCACGGGCATGACCGACGATGACTTCGACAAGCCGATCATCGCGATCGCGAACTCCTACACCCAGTTCGTCCCGGGTCACGTCCACCTGAAGAACGTCGGCGACATCGTCGCCGAGGCAGTCAAGGAGGCCGGCGGCGTCGCCCGCGAGTTCAACACGATCGCCGTGGACGACGGCATCGCCATGGGACACTCCGGCATGCTGTACTCCCTGCCGAGCCGTGAGATCATCTCCGATTCGGTCGAGTACATGGTCAACGCCCACCAGGCGGACGCCATCGTCTGTATCTCCAACTGCGACAAGATCACTCCGGGCATGCTCAATGCCGCGATGCGTCTGAACATCCCGGTGGTCTTCGTCTCCGGCGGTCCGATGGAGGCCGGCAAGGCCGTGGTCGTCGACGGTGTGGCCCACGCCCCCACCGACCTGATCACCACGATCTCCGCCTCGGCCAACGACCAGGTCACGCAGCAGGGTCTGCTCACCGTCGAGCAGGCCGCCTGCCCGACCTGCGGTTCCTGCTCCGGTATGTTCACCGCGAACTCGATGAACTGCCTCACCGAGGCTCTCGGTCTGTCCCTGCCGGGCAACGGTTCGACCCTGGCGACCCACGCCGCGCGCAGGAACCTCTTCAGCGAGGCCGGACGTCTCGTCGTCGACCTGTGCCGACGCTACTACGGCGAGGGTGACAACTCCGTGCTGCCGCGCTCCGTCGCGACCAAGGAGGCCTTCCAGAACGCGATGGCCCTCGACATGGCCATGGGTGGTTCCACCAACACTGTGCTGCACATCCTCGCCGCCGCCCAGGAGGGTGGCGTCGACTTCGACCTGCAGGACATCGACGACCTGTCCAAGACCGTCCCCTGCCTGTCCAAGGTCGCGCCGAACGCCGACTACCACATGGAGGACGTCCACCGGGCCGGTGGTATCCCCCGCATCCTCGGTGAACTGTGGCGTGGCGGCAAGCTCAACGAAGACGTCCACACCGTGCACTCCCCGTCCCTCAAGGACTGGCTGGAGCACTGGGACATCTCCGCGGAGAATCCGGCCCAGGAGGCCGTCGACCTGTACCACGCCGCTCCCGGTGGCGTCCGCACCACCGAACCTTTCTCCACGGAGAATGTGTGGGACAGCCTGGACCTCGACGACGAGAACGGCTGCATCCACTCCGTGGAGCACTCCATCACGGCCGACGGTGGTCTGGTCATCCTGCGCGGCAACCTCTCCCCCGACGGCGCGGTGATCAAGTCCGCCGGTATCGACGAGTCCCTGTGGCACTTCTCGGGTCCGGCGCTGGTCGTCGAGTCCCAGGAGGAGGCGGTGCAGGTGATCCTCAAGAAGAAGATCAAGGCCGGCAACGTCATCATCGTCCGCTACGAGGGTCCTGCCGGCGGCCCGGGTATGCAGGAGATGCTGCACCCCACCGCCTTCCTCAAGGGCTCCGGCATGGGCAAGAAGTGCGCCCTGGTCACCGACGGCCGGTTCTCCGGCGGTTCCTCCGGCATCTCGGTCGGCCATGTCTCCCCCGAGGCTGCCGCCGGTGGCCTGATCGGTCTGATCCGTGACGGCGACACGGTCACCATCGACGTCCACAACCGTCAGCTCAACGTGGAGATCTCCGACGAGGAGATCGCCTCCCGTCGCGCGGAGATGGAGGCCTCCGAGAACCCGTGGAAGCCGGCCACCCGCCAGCGCAAGGTCACCAAGGCCCTGCGTGCCTACGCGAAGATGGCCGCCAGCGCCGACAAGGGTGCTGTCCGCGTCGTCGAGGATTAGTTTTTCCCGCGTCATCACGGCCGACGCTGCTGACGAGGCCCGGGGCCGCCGCTCAGAACGTGCCCGGGTATGCCCCACCGTCGAGCAGCAGGTTCTGGCCGGTGATGTAGGACGCCTGCTCCGAGCACAGGTACGCACAGGCCGCCCCGAACTCTGCCGGGTCCCCGAAGCGTCCGGCCGGGATACCCTCCGGTGCCGGTAGATCCTCACCCGGTGCGACCCCGGCGGTCTCCCGGATCCGGTCGGTGGCGAACCTCCCGGGCAGCAGGTTGTTCAGCGTGACACTCGACGAGGCCAGCTGCGGTTGCCGGGCGACACCTGCGACGAAGCCCGTCAGCCCTGAACGCGCCCCGTTGGACAGGCCCAGGTTCGCGATCGGCGCCTTCACCGACCCAGAGGTGATGTTCACGATGCGGCCGAAACCGCGGGACGCCATGTCGTCCACCGTCGCCTTGATCAGTTCCACCGCAGTGAGCATGTTCTGACGCAGTGCCCCGAGCCAGGCGTCCTCATCCCACTCGCGGAAGTCGCCGGGCGGCGGGCCGCCCGCGTTGGTCACCACGATGTCGATCTGTGGGGCGGCGTCCAGGAGTTCCTCACGCACAGCGGCATCCGCCACGGAGCCGACGATCTCGCGGACCTCCACACCGTGGCGACGCAACCGCTCCGCGGACTCACCCAGCGTGTCCGCATTCCGCGCATTGACCACCAGGTTCACACCCTCGGTGGCCAGCGCGTCCGCACATCCGAAGCCCAGTCCCTTACTCGACGCGCAGACCACGGCCCAGCGTCCTGCTATTCCCAGATCCATGGCGCCCACGGTACCGCCTAGACTGGGCGGTCATGTCTGACCTGATCTCCGTGCACGACGCCCACCTGCGCAACCTCCGCCACGTCGATGTGGAACTTCCCCGCAATGCGCTGGTCGCGGTGACCGGGGTGTCCGGATCGGGGAAGTCGTCGCTGGCCTTCGGCACGATCCACGGTGAAGCGCAGCGCCGCTACCTGGAATCCGTCGCCCCGTTCGCCCGCCGTCTGATCGCCGGCGCGGTGGACCCGAAGGTCGCGCGGATCGAGGGACTCCCACCGACGGTCGCTCTGGAGCAGAACCGGGCCGGCGGCGGTGCGCGGTCGACGGTGGGGACGTTCTCCACCGTGTCCAACTCCGTGCGGCTGCTGTACTCCCGCTGCGGCGACTACCCCGCCGAGCTGCGCGACAGAGTGGGTCGGCTGGATTCAGACCATTTCTCCCCCAACACCGCCGCCGGGATGTGCCCGACCTGCCAGGGCACGGGGACGGTCCACGCACCGACGGAACAGTCGATGGTGCCGGACCCGTCACTGTCCATCGACGAGGGGGCGATCGCCGCATGGCCCGGCGCGTGGCTGGGCAAGAACTTCCATGACATCCTCGTCACCCTCGGCTACCGTACCGACCTCCCCTGGCACGACCTGCCGCAGACCGAGCGCGACTGGATCCTGTTCACCGACGACAGGCCGGTGGTCACGGTGCATCCGGTGCGCGGCGCCGACCAGATTCAACGCACCTACGACGGCACCTGGCGGTCGGTCTCGGTGTACCTGCGCGAGACTCTGGCCGCCACCGGATCGGAGTCGACCCGCAGGCGCGTGCTCTCCTTCATGGACCATGCGGTGTGCCCGGACTGCGGTGGACGCCGCCTCACTCCGGACGCTCTGCATGTCACCTACCGCGGCTACCCGGTGGATGAACTCAATGCCCTCTCTCTGGCGGCCTTGCGGGAACTGCTGGAACAGGGCTCCGTCACCACGGAGGACGCCGCCGACGCAACGACGGAGGCCGAACGCCTCCTGCTCGACCAGGTCCTGCCGACACTCACCGCCGCCGTCGACCTGGGTCTCGGGCATCTCAGCCTGGACCGCCCGGCGACCACGCTGTCCGCCGGTGAAATGCAGCGGCTACGACTGGCCTCCCAGCTGCACTCCGGCCTGTTCGGGGTGGTCTACGTCCTCGACGAGCCCTCGGCCGGTCTGCACCCGACCGAGCGCACCGCGGTCCGTGAACTGATGGACCGTTTCCTGGGCGCCGGCAACAGTGTCATCCTCGTGGAGCACGATATGGCCCTGGTCGCCGACGCCGACCATGTCATCGATGTCGGCCCGGGTGCCGGCGAGCTCGGCGGGAAGGTCCTCTGGTCAGGCCCGGTGGCGGGCCTGGCCGCGCAGGACACTCCGACCGGACGCGCGCTCGCGGCATCCTTCCCCACCCTGAAGGATGCCCCGCGACCCGCGACGGACGGCGTGCCGGTGCGTTCCACCGCGCGCACCCTCGATGTGGACGCCACCCTCGGCCTCGGCCAGTTCACCGCGGTCACAGGCATCTCCGGGTCCGGGAAGTCGACCCTGGTCTCCCAGGTGCTCCCCGGCATACTGGAGGCCACCGGCCTACGTGCGCTGTTGATCACCCAACAGCCCATCGGACGGACGCCGCGCTCCACGCTGGCCACCTACACCGGCCTGTTCGACCGGGTGCGCAAGCTCTTCGCGGACACCGACGAGGCGAAGCGACGCGGATGGACGGTCTCCCGGTTCTCCTACAACGTCACACAGGGCCGCTGCCCCACCTGCGACGGAGAGGGGACGATCGAGGTGGAGCTGGTGTTCCTGCCCGGCAGCTACACGACCTGCCCCGACTGCCACGGTGCCCGGTACAACCCGGAGACCCTGGAGGTCACCTGGCACGGGTACACCGTAGCGGAGATCCTCGACCTCACCGTGGCCGAGGCCCGGGTCGTGTTCACCGAGGAGCCGCAGATCGCCGCCGCACTTCAGGCCCTGCACGCGGTCGGTCTGGACTATCTGCGGCTGGGCCAGGGTGCCCCGGAGCTCTCTGGCGGCGAGGCTCAGCGCATCAAGCTGGCGACCGAACTGCAGCGCTCCGGAAAGACGCGACGACGCACCCCGACCGTGCACCTGCTGGACGAGCCGACGACCGGACTCCACCCGGCGGACGTGGACCTGCTGGTCACCGAACTGCACCGCCTGGTGGACGCCGGGGACTCCGTGGTGGTCGTCGAACATGACCTAAGGGTTGTCGCGCAGGCGGACCGGGTGATCGACCTGGGCCCGGGTGCGGGAGCCGACGGTGGCCGGATCATCGCCGACGGAACACCTGCCGAGGTCGCGGCAACGGATACGGCAACCGGTCGGGCGCTGGCGGCGTCCTCCGGTTAATCCAGCCCCACCGCCGCCGCCGCGTGGATCGCGTCGGTCAGCGCCTCCAGCGTGTCCGATTCCAGCCGCCACCGCTGCCAGTAGAGCGGCACTTCGAGGACATCGTCGCTGAGCCGGGCCATGGTGCCGGCGTCCACGAACGGCGTCGCAGCGGGCACGGGGACCACCGTCCAGCCCAGACCTGCGACCACGGCATCGTTGAGCCCCTCGAAACTCGGGATCCGGGAAACCCGCCGTCCCACATCCGGGATGATGCCGTGCAGGTCGAGGATGTCATCGGTCATCCGGTCATGCTCACCGATGATGAGCAGCGGCAGGTTCTCCCATCCGCCGCCGTCCTCGCTGTCCAGACGATCGGCCAGGGCCGGGGATCCGACCGGCCAGTAGCGCAGCACACCGAGTTCCTCGACCTCACAGCCAGGGACCGGATCGGCGGATGCGGTGACTACCCCCATACAGTCGCCCCGGCGCAGCATCTCCAGGGAATGCTGCTCATCCTCCACCGTCAACCGCAGCGCGATCCCGCCCTGTTCCGCGACGGTCCGCAGCACAGGTCGGAACCAGGTACCCAGCGAGTCCGCATTGACGCCGACAGTCACCGGACGCTCGCTGATACGTCCCCGCAACCGGTCATCGGTCTCCTGTTCCAGCAGCCGCAGGCGTCGGGCCGCCTGGACAAGCACCTCCCCGGCCTCGGTCACGCCGACCGGTGAGCCACGCCGCACTACCACCCGGCCGACGTCCGATTCGAGCGCCTTGATCCGCTGGCTGACCGCCGAGGGGCTCACGCCCAGACGCGAGGCTGCGGCGTCGAAACTCCCCTCATCGACGACAAGCAGCAGAGTGTCGAGGTGACGTGGGATCATGAAGCCGATCTTACGTCAGTTCAGAAGTGCTTGGTTGTCTTCATCGGGGGTGGTTCCTAGGCTCATCCGGGTGATGACCGCTACCCTTGCCTCCCAGTTCCATGTCGCCCTCTCCGGACTGCTGTTCCAGCTGACCGTCATCGTCGGTATCGGGCCGCAGAATATCGTCCTGCTCAAGCAGGGTGTGCGACGCTGGGGTGTGGGCCTGGTCGTCTCCGTGTTCATCATCGGCGACATCGTGCTGCTCACCCTCGGCACCGCCGGCGTGGCGGTCGTCGTGGAGAAGATGCCGCTGCTGCTGGAGATCCTGCGCTGGGGCGGCGTGGCCTACCTGCTGTGGTTCGCCACCACCTGCCTGCGTGACGTGCGCAACCCCACCCCGATCGACACCTCCACCGAGCGTCCTTCGGTGGAGACGGTAACTGTGCACTCCCCCGACGCCGGCTCTGATTCCGCCGTGGCCACGCTCACCCGCATTCCGCTGCGCACCCGGGTGACGACCCGGATGCCGGCACTGGCCGCGCTCCCCACCGCACTGGCCGTGACCTTCCTCAACCCGGCGGCCTGGGTCGACGGCATGATCGTCTTCGGCACCATGTCCAACCAGTACGGGAGCGACGGAAAGTGGGTCTTCACCGTCGGCGCCCTGGTCGGCTCGGTGCTCTTCTTCGTCGGGGTCGGCTACGCCGCCCGACTGCTCGCCCGGCCACTGTCGAAGGTGTCCGTCTGGCGGTGGATCAACCTCGGCATCGGCGTCCTCATGCTCGCCATGGCCGCGCGCCTGGCGATGATGGGCTGATCAGAACGGGTTTCCCCCGCCGAGGAGCACCCATGCCGCCGCGGCACCGGCGATGCCGATGACCGCCCACAGCCAGGCGGACGCCCTCGGGCGGGTCGCCCAACCACGGGAGACGTCCGCGCCGTATCGGCCGGGGCCGGTGAAGATGAGCACCAGGCCGAGCAGACCCAGGATCGCCCAGATCTGGACGTCCTTGCTCATCTCATAGGGCCAGTAGCCGGCACCGGACTGCGAGAGCTCGAACAGGGCCATGAAGCCCGCGCCGACCAGTGCGAAAGCACCGCCGACCGGCGTCGCCAGCCCCAGCAGCAGCAGCCCACCACCGACGAGCTGGACCACCGGCAGGGCGATCGCGAGAACATCGGCCGCCGTGAAGTCGAACAGCCGGCTCTCCAGGGCATCGACCCCCGGATCACCACCGAACCCGAAGAGGGTCTGGGCACCACGCAGGATCAGCAGGACGCCGACCACGATGCGCAGGATGAGCAGTCCCAGGTCCAGGGTGCCGCGCGGGGTGGACGTCACCGCGACAGCACCGGCCTCCTGCTCTGCATCCCCGGTACCGTCGAGCTCCTCGGCGTTCACGGCATTCTCTGTGTCAGCGCCGTCGATGTCCCCGACCTGGCGGGTGTCGTCGAAGACGGCGGTCTCGTAGTCGGGACCGTAACCGCTGGCATAGGCGTCGTCTCCGGCCGGCGCATCGGGGGGGACGGCCACCGGATCGAAGACGCGCGTCGCGGCGTCTTCGTCGTCCAGGGCGTCGGAGCTGCCCGACTCGACGGGGCCGCCGATCACCTGTGTGGCCCCGGCGGACTCCTCCGGCGAGGACGCGAAGACGGTGGTCTCCGTGTCCTCCGCCTCAGGCTCCGGTTCGGGTTCAGGTTCCGGTTCAGGAGCCTTGGGCACGATCTTCTGTGGACGGGCGCGCCCGGTGACGTCGTAGATGTCTCGGGCGGGACGCGGGGCTTCCGGGACATCGGTCTCCGGGGCATCTGGCACGTCGATGCCCCCGAGGTCGTCCACGGTCTCGAAATCAGGGTCGGGGTCGGGTCGGCGGGGGTTCTTCGTCTCATCAGTCACATCCCCACCATAAACACCGAATCCCCGCCACAGCGGTAGACACGACCGGCCCACCCGGGGATTCGGCCTAGTCTGGGGAGGAACGGAACAACTACCGAGGAGGACGCAGTGGGATACGTCGAGGCCGGCGGCTACGACCGGGACATGAACTACATCGACGACCGGGTCGTGGAACACCCTGAGGGCGACCGGGAGTGGCCGGTCGAGGCCGGGCGCTACCGGCTCGTCGGATCCCGGGCCTGCCCCTGGGCCCACCGCGCGATCATCACCCGTCGGCTCGTCGGGCTGGATGTCGGACCGGACGCCGGCCCAGGCGGTACCGGTCCGGCCCCGCTGTCGCAGGGGCTGTGCGGTCCCACCCACGACTGGAAGTCCTGGACCTTCGACCTCGACGTGGACTCGGTGGATCCGGTACTCGGCGTCGGCCGACTGCGGGACTGCTACCTGCACCGGTACGCGGACTACCCGAAGGGGATCACCGTCCCCGCTCTGGTGGAGGTCAACTCGAAGGCCGTGGTGACCAATGACTTCCGCTCCATGGTCACTGACCTCGCCACACAGTGGGCCCCGCTGCACCGGTCCGGCGCCCCGGACCTCTACCCCGCTGAGCTCCGTGAAGAGATCGACGCGATGGCGGACCTCAACTTCCGCACCGTGAACAACGGGGTGTACCGCTGCGGGTTCGCCGGGGACCAGGCGTCCTACGAGGACGCCTTCGCCGTACTCTTCGCCCGGCTCGATGAGCTCGAGGAGCACCTGGCCACCCGCCGGTACCTCGTCGGTGAGCACCTGACGCTCGCGGATGTCTACCTCTTCGCCACACTGGTGCGTTTCGACCATGTCTACCACGGGCACTTCAAGTGCAACCGGAACAGGATCGCCGAGATGCCGAACCTCTGGGGCTACCTGCGCGACCTCTTCCAGACCCCCGGTATCGGAGACACCGTCAACCTCGACCACATCAAGCAGCACTACTACCGGGTGCACGCCGACATCAACCCCACCGGCGTGGTCGCGGTCGGGCCGGATCCGGCGGCGTTCTACACCCCGCACGACCGGGAGCGTCTCGGGGGCACGCCGTTCTGGAATGCGGCCGGGAACGCAGAAGCCCCGGCCGCGCCGCGTCCGGAAGATATCCGGGACGGCGACGAGGCCGGGGCTTTCGCCTGAGCGGTCCTGTTGAGAGGGCCGGTTACAGGGCGGAGGTGATCTTCTCGACGGAATCCTTGGCGTCGCCGAGGAGCATGTCGGAGTTCTCGTTGAAGAACAGCGGGTTCTGGACGCCGGCGTAACCGGCACCCATGGAGCGCTTGAACACGACGACGCGGTTGGCGTCCCACACCTTGAGCACGGGCATGCCGGCGATCGGCGAGCCGGGCTCTTCGGCGATGGGGTTGACCGTGTCATTCGCGCCGATGACGAGCACCACGTCGATGTCGGCGAAGTCGTCGTTGACCTCGTCCATCTCGAGCACGATGTCGTAGGGCACCTTGGCCTCGGCCAGGAGCACGTTCATGTGACCGGGCAGACGGCCGGCGACCGGGTGGATGCCGAAGGTGACGTCGACACCCTTTTCGCGGAGCTTGGAGACCATTGCGGCCACCGGGTACTGGGCCTGGGCCACGGCCATGCCGTAGCCCGGGGTGATCATCACGGACTTGGCGTTCTTCAGCAGCTCGGCGGTCTCCTCGGCGGTGACCTCGGTGTGCGTGCCGTAGTCACGGTCGTCACTGGAGGACGCCTCGGTGCCGAAGCCACCCAGGATGACGGAGATGAACGAACGGTTCATCGCCTTGCACATGATGTAGGACAGGTAGGCACCGGAGGAACCGACCAGTGCGCCGGTGATGATGAGCAGCGGGTTTGCCAGCATGAAACCGGCCGCTGCGGCAGCCCAACCGGAGTAGGAGTTCAGCATGGACACGACGACCGGCATGTCGCCGCCACCGATGGCGGCGACGAGGTGCAGACCCAGCAGCAGGGCCAGGACGATCATGATGCCGAGGATCGTCCATGCGACAGCCTTGTTGTCGGCCTCTTCGGTACCGGTGAGGATGAAGAAGACCATGCCGACGACGGAGAGGACGATGATCGCCAGGTTCAGCAGGTTACGACCCGGGAGGGTGAGCGGGGCACCCTTCATACGGGCAGAGAGCTTCAGGTAGGCGATGATCGAGCCGGTGAAGGTGACGGCACCGATGAAGATGCCGAGGTAGACCTCACCGAGGTGGAACTTCTCGTAGCCGGCCTCGGAGGTGTGCTCGGCGTGGATGAAGGAGTTGACACCGATGAGCACGGCGGCCGCACCCACGAAGCAGTGCAGCATCGCGATGAGCTCGGGCATGCCGGTCATCTCGACCTTGCTGGCACGGGCGATACCGATGACGGCACCGATGAGCATGGCGACCGCGACGAGGAGGATGGTGACCCAGGCGTCGTTGTAGTTCTCGGGGTCCGCGTGGGACTGGACGGCAGCCTTGAAGACCGTGGCCACCAGCGCGATGGTCATACCGGCGATGCCGAAGGTGTTGCCCCGGGCGGCGGACTGCTGCTTGGACAGACCGGCGAGAGCCAGGATGAACAGCAGGGCCGCGACGAGGTAGGCGAGAGTGGAGATCCGGTCGGTCCAGTCCAGGAGATCCTGGGACACATCCGGGTTGGTGACCTCAGTGGCGAGGATGAAGGAATTCATCAGTTACCTCCCTGGAACATGGCGAGCATGCGTCGGGTGACGGCGAAGCCACCGAAGATGTTGATCGAGGCGATGACGATCGCGATGAACGCCAGGACCGCGATCGCCGCATTCGACGATCCGACCTGGAGCACGGCACCGACCAGGATGATGCCGGAGATCGCGTTGGTCTCACTCATCAGCGGTGTGTGCAGGGAGTGCGTGACCGCGGTGATGACGTAGAAGCCGACCACGACGGCGAGCATGAGGATCATGTAGTTCGTGGTCACCGACAGCGGGCTGGCGAGCACGAGTGCCACACCGAGCGCACCGGCGACGATCTTCCACCACAGACCGGAACCCTTCGGCTCCTCTTCTTCGGCCTCGGCGGCAGCAGCGGCCGGAGCGGGCGCCGGTGCGGCGGAGACCTTCACGGGCGGCGGCGGCCACAGGATGTCGGACGCCGACCCGGTGGCGGACGCCTGGGTGACCGTGATGCCACGGACGATCTCGTCGTCCATGTCCAGGACCAGCCGGCCGTCCTTGCCCGGGGTGACGAGCTTGAACAGGTTGACGATGTTCTGGCCGTAGAGCTGGGAGGACTGCGCAGGAAGGCGTCCTGCCAGGTCGGTGTAGCCGATGATCTTCACACCGTTGTCGGTCTCGGTCACCTCACCGGGGACGGTGAGTTCACAGTTACCGCCGTTGGCGGCGGCCATGTCGACGATGACCGAACCGGGGGTCATCGCGGCGACGTCGGCCGCGGTGAGCAGCACCGGGGACTTGCGACCCGGGATGTTAGCGGTGGTGATGACGATATCGGCCTGGGCGGCCTGCTCGGCGTAGAGCTTCGCGGCGGCGGCAGCCTGGTCCTGCGTCATCTCCTTGGCGTAGCCGTCGTCGGACTTCTCCGAGGCGGTCGGGATGGCGACGAACTCGGCGCCCATCGACTCGACCTGCTCGGCGGTCTCCGGACGGAGGTCGGTGGCCTTGACGACCGCACCCATGGAGTTGGCGGTACCGATGGCGGCGAGGCCTGCCACACCGGTGCCGATGACGTACACGGTGGCGGGCGGAACCTTACCGGCGGCGGTGACCTGACCGGTGAACAGTCGACCGAAGGTGTTGGCGGCCTCGATGACCGCACGGTAACCGGCGACGTTGGCCTGTGAGCTGAGCACGTCCATGGCCTGCGCACGACTGATGCGCGGGACGGTGTCCATCGCCATGGCCGTGAGGTTCTCCGCCGCGAGATCGGCGACCAGCTCGTCGTTGCGCCCGGGGGCGAGACGGGCGATAAGCGTGGCCTGCGGCTTCATGGCCGCACGCTGCTCGGCGGAGGGAGTGTCGAGCGTGGTGATGATGTCGGCCGTGGACCAGACGTCATCGCCGACGATCCGCGCACCGGCGGTCTCGTACTGGCTGTCGGGGTGGTTTGCCTGGTCGCCGGCACCGGACTGGACAGCGACGTCGTAGCCCAGCTTGATGAGCTTGCCGACGGTGTCCGGGGTGGCAGCGACCAGTGTCTGTGGTTCCCTGGGGATACCAATGAGCAACGGAGGGCTCCTCGAAGAGCGGGGGTCGGTCGCCGGGCTTCCAGGTTCACAGGCACACGGATGGGTGGCCGGGGCGCCGGAAGCTCGCAACGGACCGGTCGTAAAAGGGGTCACGTCTGTAAACGTCTGATTAAGTATGCAGTCTCATGCGACGTACGTCACCGGTTTTCCGTTAAGCACCCTGACACCTCTGTAAGTTCACCCCCACATCACCCCCGAAACGGGTGAAAAACGCCGAAACCCCCGCAGGATTGTTATTTCTTCAAGAAACACTCCTGCGGGGGCTATGATGCCCGGCGGTTCACACGGCAGGCCTAGCCCAGCTTCTCCGCGATGATCTTGTTCACCTGGGCCGGGTCGGCCTTGCCGCGGGTGGCCTTCATGACCTGACCCACGATCGCACCGGTGACCTTCTTGTTGCCGGCACGGTACTTCTCCACGATGTCCGGGTTGGCCGCCAGCGCATCCTCCACGGCCTTCTCGATGGCACCGTCGTCACGGACGACCTCCAGACCGCGGGCGGCGACGACTTCGTCGATGTCCCCCTCCCCCGCGAGGACGCCGTCGACGGCCTGACGGGCGAGCTTGTTGGTCAGCTTGCCTTCACCGATCAGGGCGATCACACGGGCGACCTGGACCGGGGTGATGGCCAGACCCTCGAGGTCGGTGCCGGCCTCGTTGGCCTTCTGGGCGAGGTAGGCGACCCACCAGCTGCGGGATTCGGTGGCACCGGCACCAGCCTCGACAGTGGCGATGATGAGGTCGAGGGC
Source organism: Corynebacterium sp. UD i78 (assembly GCF_056280545.1). Lineage (NCBI taxonomy): Bacteria > Bacillati > Actinomycetota > Actinomycetes > Mycobacteriales > Corynebacteriaceae > Corynebacterium > Corynebacterium sp. UD i78. The sequence continues at coordinate 1,396,896 of NZ_JBWCED010000001.1, forward strand.
GCCGGCGTTGACGAGGTCACGCATCTCCTCGTCCTTGAGACCCCACTCCTCCTGGATGCGGGCCCGGCGGATCCACGGCATCTCCGGCAGCGTCGCGCGGATCTCCTCGACCCACTCGGCCGGGGCCAGGACCGGAGGAAGGTCCGGGTCGTTGAAGTAGCGGTAGTCCGCCATGGTCTCCTTGGGACGTCCCTTGGCGGTGGTCCCGTCGGCTTCCTGGTAGTGGCGGGTCTCCTGGACGATCTCCACACCGTTGACAAGGCAGGCGGCCTGACGCTGCATCTCGAAGCGCACGGCCTGCTCGACCGACTTCAGGGAGTTGATGTTCTTCGACTCGGTACGGGTACCGAACTCGGTGGTCCCGATCGGGCGCAGCGAGAGGTTGGAGTCCACGCGCATCGAGCCCTGGTCCATACGGACGTCGGAGACGCCGAGGGCCTTGACCAGCTCACGCAGGGCGGTGACGTAGGCGCGGGCGACCTCGGGAGCACGGGCACCTGCGCCCTCGATCGGCTTGGTCACGATCTCGATGAGCGGGATGCCGGCACGGTTGGCGTCCACCAGGGAGGCGGTGGCGCCTCGGATGCGGCCGCCGGCGCCACCGAGGTGGGTCAGCTTGGCTGTGTCCTCCTCCATGTGGGCGCGCTCGATCTCGACGCGCCACGGGGTGCCGTCGTCGAGGACGATGTCGAGGTAGCCGTCGTGGGCGATGGGCTCGTCGTACTGGGAGATCTGGTAGTTCTTCGGCTGGTCCGGGTAGAAGTAGTTCTTCCGGGCGAAGCGGGAGTACGGGGCGATCTCGCAGTTCAGGGCCAGGCCGATCTTGATGGCCCACTCCACACCCTGGCGGTTGACCACGGGCAGGGCGCCCGGCAGACCCAGGCACACCGGGTCGACGTTGCTGTTCGGGTCGTCGCCGAACTCCGCGGACGAGGTCGAGAACATCTTCGACTTCGTCAGCAGCTCGACGTGGACCTCCATACCCATCACGGGATCGAAGCGCTCCAGCACCTCGTCGTAGTCCATCACATCATCGGAGTAATCGTTCACCGCGGCAGTCATGGTCACCTACTCTAGTGCGTCGTCGCGCGTCGTCTGTCGACAGCCCTGCAGAGCATGGCGAACAGCGATCCGGAGATGTTGTGCCAGACCGAGAAGATGGCACCGGGGATCGCTGAGAGCGGTTCCATGTACTGGGCCGCCAGGCCCGCTGCCAGCCCGGAGTTCTGCATGCCGACCTCGATCGCCATGGTCCGCCTGGTCCGTAGCGGTTGACCGGTCGCCGCTCCGGCGCCGAAGCCGAGTGCCATACCGAGCAGGTTGTGGAGGATGACCGCCACCAGGACGGACAGGCCGGCGTCGAGGATGCTGTCGTGCGCGTTGGAGACGACCAGGGCCACCACGACGGCGATGGCGATGACGGACACCCACGGCAGTACAGGCAGGACGCGGGCCACCGCTCCCGGCAGGAACAGTCGGACCACGAGGCCCAGGACGACGGGGACCAGGACGATCTTGACGATGTCCAGGGCCATCCCTCCGCCGTCGAGCGGCATGTACTCCCCCGCCAGCCACAGCGTCAGGACCGGGGTGAGCAGCGGTGCCAGCAGGGTCGATACCGAGGTCATGGCGACCGACAGTGCCAGGTCACCGCGGGCCAGGTAGGAGACGACATTCGAGGCCGTCCCGCCGGGTGCACAGCCGACGAGGATGACGCCGGCGGCGACCGCGTCCGGCAGCTGCAGGACCCACACCACCAGGAGGGCGACCAACGGCATGATGACGTACTGGGCGACCACGCCGATGAGCACCGGCAGTGGGCGCTTGACGACGAGGGCGAAATCGGCGGGCTGCAGGGTCAGACCCATGCCGAACATGATCAGTCCGAGCAGCGGGTTGACCCAGTCACTGTGCCCACCGACGGTGCCGTGACCGAAGAATCCGACGAGTCCGCCGATGATGACGAGGAGAGGGAATCCGAGGGTCGCGACATAGGCGCTGCGGTCGGCGTTCCGCGGAGAGTTGTGTTCCGGTGCATCCATGGTGAACGTCACCTTACGTGACCCCGGGTGGCTCAGGTCACGGAACCCGGGTCAGCACCGTTGTCACCCCAGCAGCGACAGGGCGCTCTCCCACCGGTGGTCCGGAACGCACTTGAGCTGCCCCACGGCGTCGTCGAAACTGACCAGCCGGATGGCCTCGCCGCGCAGGGCGACAACCTGGCCGAAGTCCCCGCGCAGCGCGGCCTTGGTGGCGTGGACGCCGTAGCGGGTGGCCAGCACACGGTCGAAGGCGGTCGGTGTGCCGCCGCGCTGGATGTGGCCGAGGACGGTGGAGCGCACGTCGGCGTCCAGCCGGTTCTGGATCTCGTGGGCGATCAGTGCGCCGACGTTGCCGAATTTCTGGTGGCCGAACTGGTCGACCTCCCGCTCTGCCATCTCCAGCGTCCCCTCCTTGGGTGCCGCGCCCTCGGCGACGACGATGATCCCGTACTTCTCCCCCAGCTGGAAGCGACGGGCCATGCGGGTACAGACGTCCTCGATGTCGAAGGGATGCTCGGGGATGAGGATGTCGTGGGCGCCGCCGGCCATGCCGGCGTGCAGGGCGATCCAGCCGACGTGGCGTCCCATGACCTCGACGATCATCACACGGTTGTGGGATTCCGCGGTGGTGTGGAGCCGGTCGATCGCATCGGTGGCCACGGCCACGGCGGAGTCGAAACCGAAGGTGTAGTCGGTGGCGTTGACGTCGTTGTCGATGGTCTTGGGCACGCCCACCACCGGAACGCCGTGTTCGTGGAGGAACTGTGCCCCCTTGAGCGTCCCCTCGCCGCCGATGGCGATGAGGGCGTCGATCCCGGCGTCCGCGAGATTCTCCTTGACCCGGTCGATCGCCCCGGTGAACTCGTCGACCGGCAGGCGTCCGGTCCCCAGGATGGTGCCGCCGCGGGTGAGGATGCGGTCGATGTCCTCGTCGTCGTAGAGTTGCTTGCGTCGGTCCTCGACGAGGCCCTGCCAGCCGTCCTCGTAGCCGATGACGGTGGCACCGTGGCCCGCCGCCGTCCGAACCACCCCCCGGATGACGGCGTTCAGTCCGGGACAGTCTCCACCACTGGTCAGGGTCGCGATGCGCATGGACCCCAGACTAGCGGCACAGGCTCAGGCGCGCCCGCCGGCTGTCTGTGTGGCGGCCCCGACGTGGTTGTCCCGCGACATCAGTGAGGTGACCGTGCCGATGAGGATCACCGCCGCGGCGAGCAGGATCGCCTCGCCGAAGGCGCTGGCCGGGTCGGTGACGGTGAGGCGCCACTGCATGACCGCGCCGACGGCCGCGGCACCGATGACCGAGCCGAGCTGTCGGGTCTGGTTGTAGACGCCGGAGCCGACACCCATCTGCTCCGGGGCGAGGTCGCGCATGGTGGACGCCGAGTTCGGCGCCCAGACGAAGGAGTTGCCCACACCCAGGCCGATGAGCGGGAGGATGGTCCAGTAGTGGCTGACACCACCGGACATCACCACGGTCATCGCGACGATGGACACCGCCATCATGGTGAAACCGAAGGCACCGAACTTCCGGGCGCTGTGGCGGTCGCTGAGTCGTCCGACGATCGGCGAGAGCATCAGCGAGGTCGCCGCCTGCGGGATCATCATCAGACCCGCGCCCAGCGGCGAGAGTCCGTGCACCTGCTGGTAGTACAGCGTGATCGGCAGCGGGATGGACGCCACGGTGAAGCCCATGCCGGTGATGCCGATATTTCCCAGGCTGAAGTTGCGCACCGAGAACAGGCTCAGCGGCATCAGGGGATCGCGTCCGGCTGCCTCGGCGACGACCTGCTGGCGGACGAAGGCGGCGAACAGTGGCACAGAGACCGCGACCATCACCCAGATCCACCAGGTCCAGTGCTCCTTCTCGCCCTGTTGCAGGGCGAAGACGAGGAGGAAGACCGCGACCATCGACAGCAGGATCGACAGCGGGTCGATCGGCCGGGTGGTGGTCCGCACCCGCGGCACCCACGCCATCACCGCGATGATCGAGAGGACGCCGATGGGCACGTTGACGAAGAAGATCCACTCCCAGCCGACGTACTCGGTGATCACGCCACCGAGGATCGGACCGGTGAGCGTCGACAGGCTCGCAGTCGCACCCCAGGCACCCAGCGCCGCACCGCGACGGTTTCGGGCGAAGACGCGGTTGATCACCGCCATGGTCTGCGGGGTGAGCAGGGCCGCACCCAGTCCCTGGACCGCGCGGGCGGCGATGAGCATCTCGATGCTGCCTGACAGACCGCACCACAGCGAGGACAGGGTGAACACCACCATGCCCACGCAGTAGACGTTCTTCGGTCCGAAGCGGTCGCCGAGGCGTCCGGTGACCAGCAGCGGCACCGCGAAGGTCAGCAGGTACACCGAGGTGACCCAGATGACCTGGTTGTAGTCGGCGTCGAGGTGTTCCTGGAAGTCCGGGGTCGCCACCGCCACGATCGTCTGGTCGAGCAGGATCATGAAGAACCCGGTGCACAGGGCGATCAGCGCCTTCCACGCCTGCGACTCGGGCAGCGGGAGGGCGGGATAGCGGTCGGCGGTCACGGGGGCGGCGTCAGTCACAGAGGGACAGTCTGCCACACCTGTTCACTGTCTTGTTCACTGCTGTGCGAGCAACTCCCGCAGCCCGGGCAGCGCCTCCCGGAAGGGCGGCAGCAGACGGAGTTCCGCGACCTCGTCGATCGGGCACCAGGCGAGATCGCTGCTCTCCGCGGTCGGCGTCAGTTCGAGGGTGTGGGTCGCCGTGCCCAGCACCGTGGTGTAGGTCCACTCCTCCACGGTCGGGTCCGGGACCTCCCAGCACAGCTGGCCGTCGATGGTGGCGACCAGCCGGTGGCCGGTGTCCGGGTGCGTCACCGGGCGGTCCCGCAGCGCGTCGAAGAGCCGCAGGCCGGATGCCACGGCGTCGGTCACCGGGGCCGCGAGCGGAAGCTCAGCGTCCTCCAGCGGGACGCGGCGCAGCACGTGCTCCAGGGCGACGCGGGAGGTGACGGCGGAGGTCGTGACGGTGACATCCGCCGGATCCACCCCGGTCTCCTCCTGCGTCTCACGCAGTGCGGCCTCGGTCGCGGACTCCCCGACGTCCACCGCACCGCCGGGGATGCCCCACGTGCCGCCGAAGTTGGTCCACATCGCACGGTGCTGGACGAGCAGCAGCGTCACACCGTTATCGACGGTGGTGAGGAAGAGTCCGGCCGCGCCGAGGGTTCCCCAGCGTCGGACGCCGTCCGATCCCACCGCCCAACCGTCTCCGTGGATCACCTGTTCAGACATGGGCGCCAGGGTACGCCGACCAGGTGTCCGGGGGCGGTTGCGTAAATCACCGGCTCTCACTTCTCGAAAGTTGTACCGTCCCACAACCCCCAGGCTAGGGTGACATCCATGCACGAGCACCCGACGGCAGTGCCACACACTGTCACCCACTCAGCCCCTCACTCAGCCCCTCACTCCGTCTCCCGCCCGACCCCTCAGATCGACGGACAGGAGACTCCGGTCCACACGCCCACGGTGTCCCCGATCCCGACCACCCCACGCCGGTCCGGCCGCAAGCCCATGTTCAGTGCCGAGGACGTCGTCCGCGAAGCCTTCGACATGGGTCTGGACCACTTCTCCCTGTCCGCCATCGCACGTCGCCTCGGCGTCGGTGCGTCCGCCCTCTACCGGGTGTACGACTCCCGCGAGGCAGTCCTCGACGCCTGCATGGTGACTGTCGCCGCGGAGTTCCACAACATCGAGGACCTCATCGACCGGGACGCCGACTGGCAGACGGTTCTGCGTAGCTGGGCCGCCGAGTACTGGCGGATCTGTGGTGAATTCCCCGGGTTCCACGGCATCGCCCAGTCCCAGGTCCCCGAGGAAGGGGCGTTCCATCCGGTCTTCCTCCCCTGGCGCGACCGGCTGAACGCCCTGGACGTCAATGACGCGCAGATCTACTTCGCCATGGCGACGCTGCGTGACGCCTTCACCGGCCTGCAGAACCGGATGGACCGGCTGCGCGGCCGGCCCGACGGTGAGGAGGAGTTCGACCGGGCCGAGACCCTCACCGACGGTGAGACCGTCGAACCCGAGGTGGGCGAAGAGCTCGCCGAGGACCAGGCGGAGCAGACCGTGGACTTCGTCATCGCCGGTCTGGAGAACGAATGGCCCGAATGGCAGCCCCCGGCCTACTACCGGCCGGACTCGAACGCAGCGCCGACCTTGTAGAGCCGGTCATCGCCGTGGGCCGGGCCCATGATCTGCAGGCCCACCGGCAGTCCGGTGTCGGTGGCCAGCGGCCCCGGCACGGACATACCGCACACACCGGCCAGATTCAGCGGCAGGGTGCACAGGTCGAAGAGGTACATCGCCAGCGGATCGTCGGCCTTCTCCCCCAGCGCGAAGGCCGTGGTCGGGGTGACCGGGGAAACCAGCACGTCGACGTCCTGGAACGCCTTGGCGAAGTCCTGGGCGATGAGGTTACGGACGCGCTGCGCCTTGATGTAGTAGGCGTCGTAGTAGCCGACCGACAGGGCGTAGGTGCCCAGGATGATGCGTCGCTTGACCTCCGGGCCGAAGCCCTCGGCGCGGGTGATCGCCATGACCTCGTCGGCGGAGTGGTGGCCGTCGTCGCCTCGGCGCTGGCCGTAGCGCATGCCGTCGAAGCGGGCCAGGTTGGAGCTGACCTCACAGGGGAGAATGAGGTAGTAGGCGTTGAGGGCGTAGTCGAAGGAGGGGCAGTCGACCTCGACGATCTCCGCGCCCTGGCTCTTCAGCTGCTCGAGAGAGGCCTTGTAGCTCTCCTCCACACCGGCCTGGAGGCCACGGACGGACTCCAGCTGCTTGACCACGCCGATCTTCACACCGCGCAGGTCACCGTTGGCGCCCTCCTTCGCGGCAGCGACGACCGGGGCGACCGGACGCTGCGAGCTGGTGGCGTCGAACCGGTCGTGGCCGGCGATGACCTCGTGCAGCAGGGCGGTGTCCAGCACGGTGCGGCCGGTGGGGCCGCCCTGGTCCAGGGAGGACGCACAGGCGACCAGGCCGTAGCGGGAGACGGTGCCGTAGGTCGGCTTCACACCGACGGTGTTGGTCAGCGCGGCGGGCTGACGGATCGATCCACCGGTGTCGGTGCCGATGGCCAGCGGGGCCATGCCTGCGGCCAGGGCTGCGGAGGAGCCGCCGCCGGAACCACCCGCTGTGCGGGTGAGGTCCCAGGGATTGTGGGTCGGACCGTAGGCGGAGTTCTCCGTGGAGGAACCCATGGCGAACTCGTCCATGTTGGTCTTGCCGAGGATCGGGATACCCGCGGCACGGATCTTCTTCGTCACCGTGGCGTCGTAGGGGCTCATGTAGCCCTCGAGGATCTTCGAGGCACAGGTGGTCGGTGCATCGGTGGTGGTGAAGACGTCCTTGAGGGCCAGCGGCACACCGGCCAGCGGGGACGCGACATTCCCGGCGGCGATGTCCTTGTCGGCCTGCTCGGCGGCGGCGAGAGCCTCGGTCCCACCGACGTGGAGGAAGGCGTGGACGTCGCTGTCGACGGCGGCGATGCGGTCGAGGTGGGCGCGGGTGACGTCCACCGAGCTGACCTCACCGGCGTGGATCTTCTCCGCCAGGGCGGCGGCGGTCCAGGTGGTGAGGTCGGAATCGTCGCGGGAGCCGACGAGTGCTGTCTGATCAGTCATGTGTTCTTTCTCCTGCTCGTCCGTCTATTCGCCGAGGATCCGGGGGACCTGGTAGCGGTCCTGCGCCTGCTTCGGCGCCTGGTCGAGGGCCTGCTCGGCGGTGAGCAGGGACTCGGGGACATCCTCACGCATGACGGAGACGTCCCCGTCGACGTTCTGGGTCGGGTGGCTCAGCGGGGCGATACCCTCGGTGTCCACCTCCTGGACAGCGGCGACCGTTTCGACGATGCCGTCGATCTGCTCGGCGAAGTGGATGAGCTCCTCCTCCGTCAGGGCGAGGCGGGAGAGCCTGGCGAGGTGCGCGACCTCGTCACGGGAGATCTCTGACACAGGGGATCCCTTTCTGATCAGTGTTCCTGTACCTCAGACACTCTAGTCGCCCGACCGCCGCCGTCGACCGTCGGGACGGAACTGACACGCACTCACCGTGGTTCCCCCGTACGTTCCCCCGTACTTTGACTGCATTCGCCGTGTTTCACCGAGCCGGAGTGACAACCCCTTCGCTACAATCGGGCTGTCCGATCACGTCCACCCCACCCTTTCGAGGTCTGCCTTGTCCTACCTGATGCGCGTCCGACTGCCCGATGTTCCCGGAACTCTCGGCGAGATCGCCGCGACCCTCGGTGCCGTCGACGCAGACATCCGTACCGTTGACGTGGTCGAGCATGACCCCGACGGCACCGTGGTCGACGACATCGTCGTCGACCTGCCCGCAGGACGCCTCGCCGATGCCCTCATCAGTGCCGCCCAGGAGGTTGACGGGGTCTACGTCGACTCCATCCGCCCGTTCTCCGGGACCGTCGACCGTCGTGGCCAGGTCAGCCTGCTCGCCAGCGTCGCCCGCCACGAGGCCCGGACCGAGGGGCTCGAGTCCCTGCTGGAGAAGCTGCCGCAGACCATGTCCGTGCAGTGGGTCGTGGTACTGGAGTCCGTGACCGCCGGGGACGGCTCTGTCGCGGTACGCCGGGTCGCGGCGTCCTCCTCCGCCCCCGAGGACGACGGCCGGATCCTGCAGGCCACGCCGGTGGGCGAGGCACGCGCCCTGACCGACCGGGACACCTGGGTCCCGGAATCCTGGACCGTCATGGACTCCGCACTGGCCGCCACTCCCCTGGACGGCACCGACCTCATCATGGTCATCGGGCGACCGGGTGGGCCGGATTTCCTGCTCTCGGAGATCGACCACCTCGGCGAGCTGGGGCTGATCCTCGGCTCCCTGTTGAGCTGAGGGGGCCGGGGCCACCGCCTGCTCCTGCGAATCACTTCCGCACTGTCCCTTGCCCTCCCCCGCGTAACCATTATGCATGCTGTAACGCACACTACAGGTCGACGAAAATGCTCCTACCAGCATGTTTCCCGATAGTGGACACTGTTGAGAATGCACAATGGGGACGCGTAATGTGCGGAGCTGCATTCTTCCGCCGCGCAGTTCCGTCCTACGTCTCCGGCCGGTAGCGGGAGTACCTGTCCACCGGGACGCCCGGATGCAGCTGCGACCACAGCACCTCGATGCCGGCGTGGCTGACGGAGACCATATCGGAGACCGTGAGCTCACAGTCAAAGTCCGGGGTCGACCACCGGTGAAGCTCCGAGGACGGATCGTTCACACCGGCCTCCCCCAGGCTCTCCACCCGCCGGCTCCGTGTCAGTGAGAATCCTTCCCCGAATGCGTGGAACTCACCCGTGGCATCGTCATGTCGAGGAACGGCTGTAGGTCTGAGTTCCAGCGTCACCGGCACCGGAGAAAGATCGGTGGCGATGTTCTCCAGCATCCGGGTGCGGGCGAGTTCCTGCTTCTCCCGCCTGCTGAGCCGCCACAGTTCCTCAGGTTTCTCGGCCGCTACCGTCGCGTTCCCTCCGTCGAATCGATGACGGAGCAGGTCGCGGAGTGAATCGTCCGGAGCCACAGAACGGTTCTGGAACCACACAGTGGTGCGGAATCCGTCCTCAGTCCAGGTGATGTCATACGAATACCCGACCTCGGATCCGGTGTCTTCGGACCGGACGATGATTCCGTCATTGCCGGCGACAAACGTCCCGTCGTCGCAGAAGACACACTGCCTCGGCGTCAGGTCGACTGTGGCGAAGACCCGCAGGGGCCTGTCCTCGATGTGCGCCCGGAACCAGGCACGTTGCGACACTTCCAGGGCCCGGTGGTCGGCAGTCTGCGCTGCCTCGACCTCCTCTGGGGTCACGGTCGGGCCGTCCCAGACGAACAAGGCGTCGTCGAGGGGGACGCCGATCTCCGGGTCCTCGATCCACGCCCTGGAACACACAGCATCCGGGTGCTCGTTGCCCTCGCCGAGCAGGTACCCGGACTCCTGGTCGATCCACATCCGCAGCGGCCCGATCTTACGGCGGGGCGCTTTCAGCTCCACCGTCCAACAGTCGCGTCCCTGGAAACGCTCAGCGATGATCTTTCCCACGGGTCGGGTGAAGTCTTCCCCTGACCAGTCGCGGTTCTCCCGTGGATGCGCGAATCCGTAGGCGTCCCCGTGGTAGCGGAGCGTTCCTGCCGGTACTGCTACCGGGGTCCCCGCGAGTCCGGTCAGGTGGCGCGTGGGTCCCCAACTCCATGTGGTGACGCCGTCGCTGAGGAATCCAGGGAGCCCGTCGACCTCGACCCTCAGGCGTCTGCCCTGTCGCCAGATCTCGATGTACTGCGCGTTCGGCTCCCTCCCCACACCTCATGTCCGCAGCACGCAGTCTGAGGCTGTTCTGACCCCCTCGCCAACGACCTCAGACTGCGTGATGCCGACGTCCCTTTCTACTCCGCAGAGCCTGGGGCGAGGAAGAGCTGGTACGAGGGATCGTCGGTGATCTCGGCGAACGGGAAACCGAGTTCTGCGAGGTGCTCCTCGAACTCGGTGGACTCGGCGTCCTCGAAACCGGCGAGGACGCGGCCGTAGTCCATACCCTGGCTGCGGTAGTGGAACGCGGTGATGTTCCAGCGGGTGCCCAGGACGTCGAGGAAGCGCACGAGGGCACCGGGGTGCTCCGGAAACTCGAAGGAGAAGACCCGCTCGTTGACCGGTGACGGCGGCACACCGCCGACCATGTAGCGCACATGCTCCTTGGCGGTCTCGTCGTCGGAGAGGTCGACCACGTCGTAGCCGGCGTCGCCGAGGGCGTCCGCGATGGCGGTGCGTTCCTCGACACCTCCCTTGAGCTGTACACCGACGAAGATCCGCGCCCGGTGGTCGGCGTCCTGGCCGCCGCTGCGCTCGTCGACGCGGTAGTTGAACTCGGTGACCATCCGGCCGTCGAGCACCTGGCAGAACCTCAGGAAGGCCCCCTGCTCCTCCGGAATGGAAACGGCGAAGATCCCCTCGCCACCCTCACCGAGCTCGGCGCGCTCGGAAATGTAGCGCAGGGTGTGGAAGTTGAGGTTCGCGCCCGAGAGGATGTTGACTAGGGTCTCATCGTGGATCTCGTGGGAGACCGCGTACTTCTTCAGCCCGGCCAGGGAGGTCGCACCGGCAGGCTCGGCGACGGCGCGGTTGTCGTCGAAGAGGTCCTTGATCGCCGCGGTGATCTCGTCGGAGCTGACCGTGATGACCTCATCGAGGAAGTCACGGCACAGCCGGAAGGTCTCGGCGCCGATGGTCTTCACGGCCACGCCCTCGGCGAAGAGGCTGACGTGGTCGAGGGTTACCGGCTCCCCTGCCTCGAGTGCCGCGGTGAGGCAGGCGGACTCCTCCGGCTCCACCCCGATGACCTTGATCTCCGGGTTGAGCTCCTTGAACAGGACGGCGACGCCGGCGGCGAGTCCACCACCACCGACCGGCACGAAGACGCGGTCGACCGGTCCGGACTGGAAGATCTCCAGGCCGATGGTGCCCTGGCCGGCGATGACAGCCTCGTCGTCGAACGGCGGAACGTACTCCAGGCCCTCAAGCTGAGAGAGCTCCTTGGCCTTGGCCTGGGCGGCGTCGAAGTTCTCGCCGTGGAGGATAACCTCGCCGCCGAAGCCACGCACCGCATTGACCTTGATCGAGGGGGTGGTCACCGGCATCACGATGACCGAGCGCATTCCGAGCTCACGGCCGGAAAGGGCGACACCCTGAGCGTGGTTGCCGGCGGACGCAGTGATCACGCCGGGGCAGCCGACGAGTTGGGACATGCGGTTGAAGGCTCCGCGCAGCTTGAAACTGTGCACCGGTTGCAGGTCCTCACGCTTGACCAGCACCCGGTTGTGAATTCGCTCCGACAGCCCGTCCATCGATTCGATGGGGGTGTGCTTCGCGGCCCGGTAGACCGGCGCGGAGACGATGTCGCGGAGGTATTCAGCAGAAGTCTTTGCCATGGTTGACCATGGTACTCAGCGGTTGACCTCAGGCCTGCAGCGGCCAGGACGTGTTGACGGTCTCGGCCTTGGCGGTCTGTCCCTTGGAGATGAAGTACTCCTTGAGGTGGCTCTTGTCCTCGTAGTTCCAGGTGGCCTGCTTCAGCATGAGGTCGTCGGCGGACATCTCGACGACCTCGGGGTAGACCCGGGCGAGCTTCCAGGCGACCCTGGCGGCCGCCACCGCGTCCGCCGAGGCCTCGTGGGCATTGTCGAGGGCGACACCGTAATGCTCACAGACCTGGGTGAGGCGGCGTCCTCCCTTGCGGTACCGGTCCTTCGCCTTGTCGACGACGAGCGGGTCGAACACCGGGCCGTCTACGGTGAAGGTGGGATCCAGGGCCCGCAGGACGGTGAGATCGTAGGCCGCGTTGTAGATGATGAGGGTCGCCCCCTCCGACCAGCCCCGGCGGATGCGTTCGATCGTCTCGGCGAGGACCTCGTCGTGGGGACGCCCGTGTTCCCGGGCGTACTCGGTGGTGATGCCGTGGATCTTGGTCGCCCCCTCCGGGATCGGGATCCCGGGGTCGGCGAGGATCTCCAGGTCATCCCGCCGGGAACCGTTGATGGTGATCAGCGCACTGGTCACGATCCGTGCAGTCAGGGGGTCCTGGCCGGTGGTCTCCAGGTCGAAGCTGAGCATGTGGGAGGGATCGAAGCGGGTCGCGGTCGTCATGGTGGACCACTCTAGCGGGCGGCCGGACGCCCGACTGACCCCGTGCCGCGAGGGCACGGGGTCAGTCGAATCCTGCGGAGGATCAGGGCAGGATCAGGGCAGGATCAGGGCAGGATCAGGCGAGCACGTCGTCGTACTCGGGGGCGGTCACGGCGAGACCCTCGTCGTCACCGAAGAGGTAGTAGGACGCACCGGCGGAGAGGTCGGCGATTTCTTCACGGCTGAGAAGGTTGAACATCTTGAACTCCTGAGGAATCTCGGGTCTGTGGGTTTTATGTGGTGCGTGGTGCATCTGGTGCAACACGCCCAACGCTATGTTTCGCCGCGGAAGCAGTCCACGGCTTTCCGGGCCATCACCCCCGGCCGTATGACACCCCCGTCGTCCCCACGCAGGGCACAGCTCACAGGGACCGCAGGTTCAGTTGTTTTCAGCGGAGATACCACCACCCCCGACCGGTGTGATCCAGATCATCCGGACCCCGGATACAGTGATATGGAACTCATATCGAGGCAGAAACATCATCGCACGGCGTCCCCGGTGCGCGTCCGCGTCCGCACTACACTGAACCGGGTGAGCGAGCCGAAGCAGACGACGTCCCCCACCGCATCCCCCGACGACCCGGCCGAGCGTTGGTCCACCCTGGCCGCGGAAATCCGTCACCACCGTGACCTCTACTACTACCGCGAGCCGGTGATCACGGACGCCGAGTTCGACACGATGATGCGCGAGCTCCAGGCACTGGAGGCCGAGCATCCCGAGCTCGTCGCCGGACCGAGCCCGACCACCGAGGTCGCACAGCCCCCGGTGAACTCGCCGTTCCGCAATGTCGCCCACCGCGAGCAGATGCTCAGCCTCGACAATGTCTTCGACGGCAGCGAACTCAAGGAGTGGCTCGACCGCACCCCCTCGGAGACCTACCTCACCGAGCTGAAGATCGACGGCGCCTCCATCGACCTGCTCTATCTGGACGGTCGCCTGGAGACCGCCCTGACCCGCGGCGACGGTGTGACCGGTGAAGACATCACCCACAACGCCCGCACCATCTCCGACATCCCCGACCGGCTCAGCGACACCGATGAGTTCCCGGTGCCCGCGGTCGTCGAGATCCGTGGCGAGATCTTCATCACCGTCGAGGACTTCGCGACGATGAACGCCGACCGGCAGGCCGAGGGCAGGAAGATGTTCGCCAACCCACGCAATGCCGCGGCCGGCGCGATGCGTCAGAAGAACCCGGAGGAGACGGCGAAGCGTCCCCTCAAACTGATCTGCCACGGTCTCGGCGCGCGCGAAGGTTTCGAACCTGCCAGCCAGCATGACGCCTACCGTGCGATCGAGGCGTGGGGTCTGCCGGTCAGCCCGTACACGAAGCAGGTCCACTCGGCCGAGGAGGTCATCGCCCAGGTCAGGTACTGGGGAGAGCACCGGCATGACGCCACCCACGAGATGGACGGCCTGGTCGTCAAGGTCGACAGCCTCGACGAGCAGGAGGATCTGGGCGCGACCAGCCGGGCTCCGCGCTGGGCGATCGCCTACAAGTACCCGCCGGAAGAGGCGATGACCACGGTGGAGTCCATCCGGATCGGGATGGGGCGCACCGGACGTGCCACCCCGTTCGCGGTGATGTCCCCGACCTATGTCGCCGGGTCCACGGTCTCCATGGCCACACTGCACAACCCGACCGAGGCGCACCGCAAAGGCATCCGGCTGGGTGACCGGGTGATGATCCGCAAGGCCGGCGAGGTGATCCCCGAGGTCCTGGGCCCGGTGGAGGATGTCCGCGACGGCTCCGAGCGCGAGTTCGTCTTCTCCTCGGTGTGCCCGGAATGCGGCACTCCTCTGGCCCCGACCAAGGAGGGGGACGCCGACTGGCGCTGCCCGAACACCCGCTACTGCCCCGGCCAACTGCAGAACCGGCTGAACTACCTGGCCGGACGCGGCGCCTTCGACATCGACGCCCTCGGCGAGCGTGCCGCCAGTGACCTCATCGCCTCCGGCGTCCTGCCCGATGAAGGACGCCTGTTCTCGCTCAGCGCCGAAGACCTGACCTCCACCAACGCGTACACGACCAAGGCCGGGAAACTGAACAGGCCCGGTGAACTGCTGCTCGACAATCTGGAGGAGGCCAAACAGGTCGACCTGTGGCGGGTGATCACCGCACTGTCGATCCGGCATGTCGGCCCGACCGCGGCAAAGGCCCTGGCCGCGACCCTCCAGTCCATCCCTGCGATCGACGAGGCGTCGGTCGAGGACATGGCCGAGATCGACGGTGTCGGCGGGATCATCGCACAGTCGGTGAAGGACTGGTTCGCGGTGGACTGGCACCGCGAGATCGTGGACGCCTGGGCGGACGCGGGTGTGCGCATGGAGCAGATCATCGAGGCCTCCGACCTGCCGGAGCAGACGCTGGCAGGACTGACCGTGGTGGTCACCGGGTCGCTGGAGAACTTCGACCGGACCAGCGCGAAGGAGGCGGTGGAGTCCCGCGGCGGCAAGGCGGCGGGGTCGGTGTCGAAGAAGACCGACTTCCTCGTCGCCGGAGAAAAGGCCGGCTCGAAGCTCACCAAGGCCGAGGATCTCGGCGTCCCCGTGCTGGACGAGGCCGGGTTCGAGAAGCTCCTGGCAGAGGGGCCGGACGCGGTGAGGTAGAGTGCACCCATGATCATCTGCGACGTCCACCCCGCGCCCCTGTCCGCGTGCTGACATCGTAGAGCCCGCTTTCCCGGCCTTGCTCCGATCAGCACGACCACTGATCACCGGGAGGCCGCCGTGTTATCCACACACCCTTCTGTCGTCCTCGGCGACCTCACCCTCACCTGGCCGGACGGCACGCCTGTCCTCGACCACCTCTCTACCTCCTTCCCCGCCGGATGCACCGGTGCGAACGGGACGGGCAAGTCCACACTCCTCCGCGTCCGCGCCGGCGAGCTCTCCCCCGACTCCGGGCACCTGACCGTGTCCGGCACCGCGGACTACCTGCCGCAACGCCTCACTCTGGTCACCGACGCCACGGTCGCTGACCTCTTCGGCGTCCACGGCATCCTCGATGCCCTGGACCGGATCGAACACGGCACCACCGACCCAGCCGACTTCGCTGCCATCGGCGACGACTGGGACATCGGTGACCGGTGTCTCGCCGACCTCGCAGCCGCCGGGCTCGAGGGGATCCAGCTCACCCGGCGCGTCGGGACGCTGTCCGGTGGGCAGACCGTTCTCACCGCAGTGGTCGGCCTGCGCCGCACCCGCCATGACGTCGTCATCCCCGATGAACCGACGAACAACCTGGACCTCGCCACGGTGGATGCGCTGGTCGACGCGCTGGCGCCCTACCGCGGAGCGCTGATCATGGTCAGCCACGACGAAGTCCTGCTCGACCGGCTTGGCGTAGGCTCGCGACTATGTCAGTCGTGAAGATCAACGCAATCAGTGTTCCCGAAGGCGCCGGCCCTGAGCTGGAGAAGCGCTTCGCCGCCCGTGCCCACACCGTCGACTCCTCCCCCGGCTTCGAGGGCTTCCAGATGCTCCGCCCGACGAAGGGTGACGACCGCTACTTCATCGTCACTACCTGGGCCTCCGAGGAGGATTTCAAGGCCTGGGCGGAGGGCCCTGCCAGGGCCGCACACAGCGGTCCGCACTCCGGTGAGGGCAAGAAGCCGGTCGCCACGGGTGCAGACCTGCTGGAATTCGAGGTCGTCGACCTGGACGCCATCGCCAAGCAGCAGTAACCGCAGTCCCTACCCTCCTTCCGGGGGTGGGCGAGAAACCGGTCCAGATCGGAGACATGGAGTGTATCCGTCGCCCCGATCATGACCGGTTTTTCACGCCGCTCAGTTGCGGTGCAGCAGAGCAGCAGCGCCGCGAACGGTCCGGGCCAGCTCGGCCGCCGCGTTCGGGGTGAGGACGCCCTCTCCCGCAGCCACCAGGTCGATCTGCGGTTCGGGGCTCTCTCCGTCGAAGGTCCACTGCTTCCAGGTCCGCATCACGGTGTGCGCCAGCTCCTCGCTGGTGCGGCCACCGCCGACCCGCCAGGCCACGGAGGTGCCAGCGTCGATCAGCCGGGCGACCTCGTCATCCAGGCGGTCCACCACCAGGGTGGCGTCCAGGGATGCCAGCTCGGGGTACACGCATCCGGCGTCCAGCACGATCTCACGCTCCCCTGTGCCACCCACCTGCCCGAGGAAACGCCGCTCCACATTCGTCGCAATCTCACGGTCCAAACTCATGGTCTCGAAGTCGGTGGCTCCGACCAGTGTGGAGGTCACCTCGGCGAAGCGTCGTTCATGCACGTGCACCACCGAGGCCCCGACAGCGTCGCAGAACTCACGCACGCCCTCGCCGAGTGCCAGAGCGACATCACGGAACGCCGGCCGGTCGAAGCACAGCGGGTGCCCGTGGTACTCCACCGAAGCCCCGAAGGTCCACGGCCCGGTGACATGCACCATCAGCCGGTCAGTCCCCGGCATGACCTCGGCGATGATGTCGGTGAGTTCGTGGCGGCGTCCGAGGAAGGAACGCATGTCGAGGGTCTTGCCCGGCGCGACCTCCCAGCCCCGGGCATGGGAACGCAGGTAGGGACCTCCGACAGTCACACCCATCGCGGCGGTCTCCATGAGCAGACCGTCATCCACGGCAGAGCGGGGCAGGCTCAGCGGCGGCAACACCCCGACGTCTTCGTCGACGTCCCTGGTCCGCCGGGCGACCGCAACCAGAGCAGCCCGCAGGTCGGTGTGGGTGGTCCGGATATCCTCCCACCAGGCGAATCTGGTCACGCGGACTGTGCTCCGGATTCAACAGCGTCCACCCACGGTGCGGTCGCACTGATCGTGCCGGATCCGATGAGGATGTCCCCCTCGGCGTCCGGCAGGTAGACCACGGCGGCCTGGCCGCGGGCCACGCCCTGCAGCGGCTCGTGGAGCTCCAGCTCCACGGCATCCGAGGTCAGCGTCGCGGTTGCCGGGACCACACCACCGTGGGCGCGGACCTGGACTTCACACCCGAACGTCTCCCCGTGCTTCACCGGGTCGAGCCGCTTGAGCCGGTCGGCGGTGATGTGCCCGATCCTCAGATCCTGCTTGCGCCCGACCGTGACGGTGCCGGTGGAGGCGTTGATGTCGGTGACGTAGCGCGGCTGACCGTCGGCGGCAGGGCCGGTCAGTCCGAGACCCTTACGCTGGCCGATGGTGAAGCCGTAGACACCGTCGTGTTCGGCGAGGGTCTCTCCCTCCACCGACTGCACGATGCCGGGGCGCATCCCGATCTTCGCGCCGAGGAAGGCCTGTGTCCGCCCGTCGGGGATGAAGCAGATGTCGTGGCTGTCCGGCTTGGACGCCACGCCCATCCCCAGGTCCTTCGCCTCGGCGCGGATGTCGGGCTTGACGGTGTCCCCGACCGGGAACATGCAGTGGGCCAGCTGCTCGTCGGTGAGGACGCCGAGAACGTAGGACTGGTCCTTGTTGTCGTCGATGCCACGGCGCATGACACCGTCGTGCAGCCGGGCGTAGTGGCCGGTGACCACGGCATCGAAGCCGAGGGCGATGGAGCGGTCGAGCAACGCCTCGAACTTGATCTTCTCGTTGCAGCGCAGGCAGGGGTTGGGGGTCTCCCCGATCTCGTAGGACTCGACGAAGTTGTCGATGACGTCCGCCTTGAAGCGGTCGGAGAAGTCCCAGACGTAGAAGGGGATGCCGAGGGAGTCGCAGACGCGGCGGGCGTCGGCGGAGTCCTCCAGGGAGCAGCAGCCGCGCGAGCCCGCACGCACCGCCTCCGGGGACTGTGACAGCGCCAGGTGGACGCCGATGACCTCGTGACCTTCCGCCAGCGCACGCGCCGCCGCCACCGAGGAATCGACGCCACCGCTCATCGCCGCGACTACCCGCATTCTTCCTGTCACACTCCTGATGTACCGCCTGCAGAACAGCCCTTCACCCTACACCGTGGCTGCACCACCGGTCATCTCTGTTCAGTACGCCGTGCCCGCGGCCCGCGCCTGCTCGACCACACCGGACAGCAGGGCACAGATGCGGTCAATGTCGGCGTCTGTCGTCGCAGGTCCGGTGGTCAGCCGCAGTGCACCGCGGGCGGTGTGCACGTCGACGCCCATCGCGGTGAGCACGTGGGAGGCCCGGTTCACCCCGGCCGAGCAGGCGGAACCGGTGGAGGCGTCCACACCGGCGACATCGAGCAGCATGATGAGGCTGTCGCCTTCGGCACCGGGGAAGCTCATGTGGACATGTGACGGCAGCGCTCCGGGACCAGCCGGAGCAGGGTCGGTGTAGACCACCGCATCCGGGATCGACCGGACCACGTCGAGCAGCCGGGCCTGGTAGCCGGCGAGTCGGGCGTGCTCGGCGTCCATCTCCGCGACGGCCGAGGCCAGTGCCGCCGCCGTCGCAGCCGCTCCCTGCGGGTTGACGGTGCCGGAACGCAGTTTGCGCTCCTGTCCGCCGCCGCGGACCGGAGTGTCTACGACGGCATCGCGACGCGCCAGCAGCAGGCCGACGGACTTCGGCCCGCCGAACTTGTGCGCGCTCGCCGCCAGGGTAGAGACACCGAGGCGGTGGAAATCAACCGGCAGATGGCCGACGGCCTGCACCGCATCGACATGGGTCGGGATCCCGACATCCACCGCAGGTCCCACCACAGCCGGCAGATCACTGATGTTGCCGGTCTCGTTGTTGACCCACATGGCAGTGACAAGGGCATCAGACGCCGGGTCCAGCCGCCCCACCGGGCCCGGGCGACCGTCGGGATCCACCGGGATCCCCACCCGCTCGAACAGTGGACCGCCGGGAACGGGAAGGCCGTGCTCGTTATCGCACAGCCAGTCGACCGACTCCCCCACCGCCGGATGTTCGACCGCCGTGACATGGATCCGCCGGGCGCCACGGGTACGCAGCGCACCGAAAGCGAGACCCTGGACGGCGATATTGTCCGCCTCAGTCCCCGATCCGGTGAACAGCACCTCGGCCCGGTCAGCCCCGAGCAGACCGCCGATCTGCTCCCGGGCGTCCTCCACGATGCGGGACGCCTCACGACCGGACGCGTACTGGCCGGCCGGGTTCAGCAGGGACGCGGTGTGCTCCAGCGCCTCCACAGCTTCCGGACGCAACGGGGCGGACGCTGCGTGGTCGAGATAGATGCGGGATGTCCCTGACATCACTCCTCCTCGTGGGGCAGTGCCAGCAGACGGCGGTCGATCTCGTGCATCTTCTCGGCGACCGCTGTGGGGTCCACGCCTTTGCGGTAGCGGCTCGCAGCAAGACTGCGTTGGGCCTCGTTGAGGGACCTGCGCCGGATCTCGAGAGCCCTGCGGGCGGCCTTCTGCCGTCGCTCACGGCGGATCCGCGCGTGTTCGTCAGCGTCCTCGACACCGTCGTCACCGTCGTCGAGAGCCGAGGTTGAACGGATCACCTGGAGACGTTCGTTGATACGGGCCGCAGCCTCCGGGGTGAGATTCGCACTGGACAGTTCCTTGCTGACCACGGCGACGGCGGCGCGGTAGGCGTCGTCGAGAGCTTCCTCGGTGGCGTGGTCGGCGGTGTCGTGGAGGTCGTAGTTGCGCTTGAGATACGCGGTGAGCTTCGGCAGGGTGAGCCCGGGAATCACCATGGTGCAGAGCAGGACGACGAAGGCGACGATGGTGAACTCGTCACGCATCGGGAAGTCGGTCGGGCTCAATGACAGCACCAGGGCGAAGGTGACCAGACCGCGCATACCGGCCCAGGTCAGCAACAGGACATCGGTCCAGCGCACCGGCGCACGGTATCTCCCCCTGTTCCGGGCGTTCGCCCACAACAGCCCACTCATCCACAGTGCGCGGACCGCGATGAGCACAAGAGAGATGACCAGACCCCACAGCACCGGCTTGAGGTGCTCCACCTCGTCGTCGAAGATCGACTCGCGGACGTTCATGCCCATCAGACCGAAAGCCATACCGGTGACGAGGAGCTCAATGACCTCCCAGAACGCGGAACCGGCGAGTCGGGCGTCGGCGGCGGTGGCGTCCAGCCGGGAGCTGAGCTCCACGGCGGCGACGACCACGGCGATGACGCCGGAGATGTGGATCTCCTCGCACACCAGGTAGAGGATGAACGGCAGCACCCACGTGAAGGCGTTGCCGGCGACCGGGGAATCGAGCCACTCGACGACCTTGGCGGAGTAGCGTCCGACACCCCAGCCGAGAGCGACCGCACCGAGGGCGCTGTAGATCATGGTTCCGCCAGCCTCGAACCAGTGGATGTCGTCGTGGAACTGCGCGGCAGTGACCGCCGCACTGAAGATGACGAGGGACGCGGCGTCATTGAACAGTCCCTCGGACTGCAGGGTGCCGATAATGCGTCGTGGGATGCCGGCGGGCTCCGCCACCGCCTCGACAGCCACTGGATCCGGCGGGGCGACAGCCGCGGCCAGCGCCAGGGCACCGACGAGGGTGAGCCCGGGGATCATCCACATGGACACGCCCACGACCGCGGCCACGGTGACAATGACGAGGATCACCGACAGGCTGAGAATGGACCGCCACTGGTCCCGGAACATACCCCAGGAAGTCCGTCGTGCCAGCGCCCACAGCAGCGGGGGCAGGGCCAACGGGAGGATGAGGTGCGGATCCACGTCGACGGTGGGCATCCCCGGGAGAAACATCGCGCCGGTGGTGACCAGCAGCAGCAGGACCGGCCAGGGCAGACCGACCCGGTCGCCTACTCCCACCGTGAGCACGGTCAAGAGCATGAGAGCCAGAACGATGATCAGGGTTGTCATCCAGTCGGATCCTTCCCAGGGGTCGGAGTGGTCGGTGGTCGCTGTCGCCAGCGGTGTCAGTGGCGGATTCCCCGGCAGAAAAAGACTCAGGGTCCGCACCCCGTCGGGGTGCGGACCCTGTAGTCCGGTGGTCACCGTGCCTGCTCAGACGGAATTCTCCGTCCAGTGTACCGCGTGGCTCCCACCGGTTCTTCCCGGTGTTCACCTGCGGCGGCGGGAACTACTTGCGCTTGGCGAGTTCCTCGGTGGCCTGCGGGGCGACCTTGAACAGGTCGCCGACGACGCCGAAGTCGGCGATCTCGAAGATGCCGGCCTCCTCGTCCTTGTTGACGGCGACGATGGTCTTGGAGGTCTGCATACCGGCCTTGTGCTGGATGGCACCAGAGATACCGAGGGCGATGTACAGGTTCGGGGAGACCGTCTTACCTGTCTGGCCGACCTGGAACTTGCCCGGGTAGAAGTCGGCGTCCACTGCGGCGCGGGAAGCACCGACGGCGGCACCGAGGGTGTCGGCGAGAGGCTCCACGACGTCGTGGAAGCCTTCCGGACCGGCGACACCGCGGCCACCGGAGACGATGATCTTCGCCTCGGTGAGCTCGGGGCGGTCGGCCTTCTCGGCCGGCGCGAAGGAGTTGATCTTCACCGCGGTCGGACCCGGGGCGGGCAGCTCGACGGCCTGGACGGTACCGGCGGCTGCCTGGTCCTCCGGGTCGACGGCGCCGGCGCGCAGGGTGTAGACCGGCGAAGTGCCACCGGCGGTGGACTCGACGGTGAAGTCACCACCGAAGATGGAGCCGGAGGCGGAGCGGTCGGCGTTGATGCCGATCACGTCGTAGAGGACACCGGAGGCGACGCGGGCGCCGACGCGGCCGGCGATCTCGTTGCCGTTTGCACCGGCGGCGATGACGACCGGGACCTGGAGGGCGGCGGCCAGACCGGCGACGGCGTCAACCTGCGGGGTGACGACATACTCGGCGGCGAAGTCGGCCTCAGCGGCGTAGATGTTCTCGGCTCCGGCGGCGGCCAGGCCTGCCTGCAGCTTCTCGGTGGTGCCGGGGGCGCCGACGACGACGGCACCGACGGTGCCGAAAGCGCGGGCGGCGGTGATGAGCTCACGGGTGCTGTTCTTCAGCTCACCCTCGGAGTGCTCAACGAGGACCAGGACGTTGGTCATGGTTTCAGTAGTCCTTTCCGTGTGTGGGGTGAGTTAAATGAGCTTCTGCTTGGCGAGGAACTCGACCAGCTGAACGCCGCCGTTGCCCTCGTCGGTGACGATCTCACCGGCGGTCTTCGCGGCCTTCGGGGCAGAGGCGGTGACCTTGGTCGCGGCGGCACCGAGGCCGACGTTCTCAGCGGCGACACCGATCTCGGCGATACCCAGTTCGCGGATGGTCTTCTTCTTCGCGGCCATGATGCCCTTGAAGTTCGGGACGCGCGGGGTGTTCGCCTTCTCGGTGACGGACACGATCGCCGGGGTCGGGGCCTCGACGGTGAAGATGCCGTCTTCGGTGACGCGCTCACCGGTCACCTTGCCTCCCTCGACCTCGAGGGAACGCAGGTTGGTGACGGCCGGGATCTGGCGGTACTCGGAGAGCAGACCCGGCACAGCACCGGCACCACCGTCGGTGGAGGCGTTGCCGGCGAGGATGATCTCGATGTCCTCGACCTGGTTGAGGGCGTTGGACAGGGTCCAGGCGGTACCCAGGGCGTCCGAACCGGCGAGGGCGTCATCGGTGACGAGGATTCCCTCGTCGGCACCGAGGGACAGTGCCTTGCGCAGGGCGGAGGTGGCGCCCGCCGGGCCCACGCTCAGCACGATGATGTTGCGGGACCCGTCAGCTTCCTTGAGCTTCAGGGCCGCCTCGACGGCGTTCTCGTTGATCTCGTCCAGGATAGCGTCGCTGTTCTCCCGGTCGAGCGTGAAGTCGTCATCGGTCAGCTTGCGCTCGGAGTAGGTGTCCGGCACCTGCTTGACCAGAACCACGATGTTCGACATTCGTTGGCCTTCCTGCCTTGGGTTCGATGTGATCGTCGGTAATTCTACCCGGATTCTGCCGTGACCTACCCCACAATCACGTGAAAATAGACCTATCTGCCACAAAATCACCGTTTCTACGGGCTCATGACCTGCGACGTTGCAAACATGCTACAAAAAAATATCTTTCCGGCCTCACCCCCGGGGGTGCCGCGTTTCACGTTGGGATAGGTCGTTTCATAAGACTGAACGGCATACCGCAGCCACCGGTGATCCACCGATGCGTGCGATGACGACCGTCAGCGGGGTACTCCCCTTGAGCGCCCCACCGGAACGCATCTTCCTACGCAGCGCATCGGGATCCACGTCCGCACCGCGCACCAGGATCTCCAGTGCACCGCAGTCATGGGCCGACAGTACAGACTTCAGCTTCTTCACCGGTACTGTCTCGAGCACCTCGAAGACCCGCTGGCCGGGTAGCAGTGCGTCCCGTACCGCGTCATCCCACCGGTCACCGGAGAGATAGGCGATGTGCGGGTCCACCCGCCACCAGCCGAGTCGGGCGGCATACTGACGGACCAGTCCGGCACGGACCACCGCACCGTCCGGATCGAGCATGTAGCGGCCCACCGGCCCGACCTCCTCGGATTCCGGGGCCGAGGTCGTCAGCACGTCGGTTGCGTCCTGCCCCACCACCACGGCGCGCCGGCCCTGGTCGTGCTGCCCACCCCTCCCCGGGACGGTGGCCAGCCCCGGAGTGTAGAGGCACGCCTCCTTGACTCCCGGTGCACCGGGACCGCCGGGCGCGATACTGACGACATCCACCTGCCCCTCCCACTCCGAGTAGTCGATGCCCGGCGCACACTTCACCGCCAGTTCCGCTCCGGCCGCCTGCCACACCGACAGCAGATCCGGCAGCGGAGGCAGCAGGTCACGGGGATCACGGATGCGTCCCCGCGCGGTCCGTCGTGCCGGATCGGCGACAATGACGTCCGCCCGCAGCGCAGGAACGACCGCATCCGCACGGACCAACGGGACCTCGGGGAGGTTGATCCGTGCCATGGCCAACCGGGCGGCGTCCAGGTCACCGCCGACGACGGTGCCGAAGCGTCCACGGACGCCGGGTGCGGTCAACTCCGCCAGTTCGGTGCCGACCGAACAGGTCACGTCGGCGATACTGCGCCCCTCGGCCACGGTGAGCAGATGCTGCACCCGGACCCCGGCCACGGCAGCCGGGGTGGCCTGCTGGGCGGAGTCCGTGCAGGCCATCCAGTCCGTGCGTGGAGTTCCGTCGGCGTTGACCGGGACCTTCGCACCACGCACCGCGGCACGACGGGCACTGACGAGTTCCGCCAGCGCACGGGCCGTCGCGGCCGGGTCTGAGGCACCGGCGTCATCGGCGATCTGCCGCAACCGGGTCAGGTCAGACAGCTGGCTCGAGGAGGTGAGCTCCAGCTGCCCGGCGGCCTCCACCGCCCTGGGGTGCGTCGCCAACCACCGGATCTCGGCGACCGTGAAGCTCACGAGAAGGGGCTGGGAGGGAGATCCTCCGGGTCGACGGCGAACTTCATCCCCGGGGCGAAGACGCGCTCAGGGTAGCCGTACATACGGGTCTCCATGAGGTAGTACTCCGCCATGTACGGCAGATCGACCGGCTCCTTGACCACCGGGTCGACGGTCAGCTGGGCGGCGAAGTCCATGACCTCCTCGACGCTGCGGAACGTGTCCAGCATCTTCAGCTGCGACCACGTCGGCGGCATGAGGTTGATTTTCCGGTTGCGCCAGCCGTCGAGCAGGGTCCCGGGACGGAACCACCCCGTGGAGGTCGCCTCACGGGTGTCGCCGTAGGCGTTCTGTCCCTCGGGCATCGAGGCGACGAAGAAAGCCGTGTCATAGCGGATCGGCTGCCCTTCCGGGGTGACCCAGTTCGCCCAGGGACGCAGCAGATCACCACGCAGCACCAGATCATGCTGATCCATGAAGTCGGTGAAGGCCAGGCGGTGGTTCTCCAGGTCTGCACGGAACGGCAGGTAACCGGTGGTGTCCTTCACCGTGCGGCCGTCCGCGTGGCCGGCCAGCAGCGTGCCGGTCTCCTCGAAGGTCTCACGCACCGCGGCACAGACCAGTGCCCGAGCGATGTCCGGGGAGGTCCGTAACCGGCCCGCCCACCACTCGGTGGACGGCCCCTGCCAGCGGATGTCCGGGGAACTCACCCCGTCGCCGTCGACGTCGCCGGGCATGTCGCGTTCATCGACGCCACCGCCGGGAAACACCGTCATCTCCGCGCAGAACCGCATCGTGGACGCCCGCTCCTGCACGTACACCTCCGGCCCGCTGAGCGTGTCTCGCAGCAGCATCACCGTGGAGGCGTGCCGGGGTTGCACCGACCCCGGCGCAGACCCTGGGTTCCGTGAACGACTGTCAACCATGTTCCCCACCCTAGTCAGTTCTGTCGGTGACGCGACCGGCCGGTCCTCGGTGTGCGGCGTGCGAAGTACCGTCCGTCCTCCTCGACCCGCAGCTGGATCGGCTGGTGGTAGGCACGGGTGAGGTTCTCCGAGGTCATCACGTCGGTGATAAGCCCCTGGGCGACAACCTGCCCCTCGTCGAGGATCAGACCGTGGGTGAATCCCGGGGGGATCTCTTCGACATGGTGGGTCACCAGGACCATCGCCGGAGCGTCGGGATCCACCGCCATCTCCGAGAGCAGACCGACGAGATCCTCGCGTCCGCCCAGATCCAGACCGGCACCGGGCTCGTCGAGCAGCAGAATCTCCGGGTCGGTCATCAGCGACCGTGCGATGAGGACGCGTTTACGCTCGCCTTCGCTGAGCGTCCCCCACTCATGGTCGACCAGGTGCAGTGCGCCGACGGTCTCGAGAATCTCCAGCACCCGGTCGCGGTCGCTGTCGTCGTACTCCTCCTTCCACCGGCCGAGCACGTCATAGCCCGCGGAGATGACCAGATCGACGACCTTCTCCTTCTCGGGGACGCGGTGGGCGAAGGCCGCCGAGGACAGGCCGACGGCGGTCCGCAGTTCACGGACGTCCACCTTGCCCAGGGTCTCCCCCACGATGCGCACCGTGCCGCGGGTCGGGAAGAGCATCGCCGAGGCGATGGACATCAGTGTCGTCTTCCCTGCCCCGTTGGGGCCCAGTACGATCCACCGCTCATCCACCTCGACCTGCCAGCTGACCTGGTCGAGCAGGGCCCGACCACTCCGGATAACGCTGACATCACGGAAGTCGATCACCAGGTCCTCATCGAGGGCCTCAGCGGTGGCGGGAGTGGAGATGAGAGTGGGATCGTTCACTCCCCCATGGTGCCACACGGCCGATCAGAACAACGCGCTGGCCATCCGGGTACGGGCGTCTATGACCTCGGGGTCCGCCGGGTCGTAGAGGGTGAACAGGCCGAGCAGTCGGGTACGTGCGGCGTCCTTCTCCTCGCCGGCAGACATACGCATCCGGTCGATGAGGACGTCGAAGGCCTCGCGGCGGCGTCCCTCCAGCAGCATCCGGTCGATGTCGTCGGCCGACCCGTCGGCGGAGCGCCCCAACAGGACGGCGGTCGCACGGGCGGCCTTGGCTTCGTTGACGGCCTCTGCGGAAGCACCGGTGTCACCGATGACGGCGTCGTACAGGGCGACCGCGCTGACGTAGTCCTCGCGGTCCAGGGCGTCGGCGGCCTCGGCGAAACGGGGGTCGGCCGGGGGCTCCTCGTCCTCGGTCCCGCCACCGGCGGCCGGCAGGCCCGGAAGCTTGCCTGCCGTGGCCTGCAGCACCGCGGAAATGAAACGGTCGGTCTGCTCCGGCTGCTGGACGCCCTCGAAGCTGGTCAGCGGACGCCCCGCAGCCAGTGCGAGCACGGTCGGCACCGACTGCACGCCGAAGGCCTGGGCGATCTCCGGGATGGTGTCCACGTCGACGTAGCGGAAGACCCAGGACGCCGGCTCGGTCTGCCCGAGGGCGGAAGACGCGAAGGCCTGGGACATCTCGTCGGATCCCGGAGCCCGCGAGCTGCCGAGCTGGACGATGACCGGGACCTGGGTGGAGCGGACGACGAGATCCTGCTCGAAACTCTCGGCGGTGACCGGGCCGGCCAGGGCGACCGGTGCCCCGGAGGCGGCCTCCTCCTTCGCCCGGTCCCGGGCGTCCGCCGCCTCCTTCACGGCACCGAGGTCCACGGCGCGGGCGGCGAAACGGTTGGGGGCGGAATCGGCCGGTCCGGCCGGACGGGGTGAAGTCATGTCATCCACTCTAACGCCACTCCGACACGGACGACACGGACGACACGGACGGCACAGGCGGCACAGGCGGCACAGGCGGCACGGACAGGTCCGGCACTCAGCGCCGGTCCCAGCACCCCGAGTGCCAGTGCCTGCGGTCCTCCGCACCACGGTGACCGTCCGGCCAGGCGACGACATGGGCGACCCCGGGCGGGATGTTCTGGTTGCATCCCGGGCAGACGTAGAACTTCACCGCGGAGCCCGCACCCATGTGGCGGACGAACCAGTCCTCCCCCGTCGCCCAGCCCGGACCGGGCTCGCGACGGGTACCCCAGTAGGTCGCGCCATCGCGTGGCAGATCGGCCCGTCCGCGGGGCACCGGGGTGGCGCGTCGGTTGTGTCGTGGCACGGGATCAGAAGAGCCGGAGCTCGGTCGGGTCCGCGCCGCGCATCTCCTGGTAGTCCAGCGTGACGCAACGGAAGCCCCGGTCCTCGGCCAGGGTCCGGGCCTGTGGCTTGATCTCCTGGGCGGCGAAGACACCCTGGACCGGGGCCAGCAGTTCATCACGGTTGAGCAGCTCAACGTAGCGGGTGAGCTGCTCGACACCGTCGATGCCGCCGCGGCGCTTGATCTCCACGGCGACGGTGGCGCCCAGGTCGTCCCGGGAGAGGATGTCCACCGGGCCGATGGCGGTCGGGTACTCCCGGCGGATCAGTGTGTAGCCGTCACCGAGAATCTCGATCTGCTCGGCGAGCAGCTCCTGCAGGTGTGCCTCAACACCGTCCTTCACCAGACCGGGGTCCTCACCCAGCTCATGGGTGGTGTCCGAGTAGACCTCGAAGATCCGGATGGTGAGCTTCTCCCCCTTGGGATTCTGCACCGACCACTGCTCGACGACTCCGGCATCGGCCTGCTCCGCGGTCGGCTCCTCCTCACGCAGGGTGCACGGCGGGGTCATCCAGTTCAGCGGCTTGTAGGCACGGTCGTCGGCGTGGATACTCACCGACCCGTCCGCCTTGACCATCACGAGGCGGTCGGCCTCGGGCAGGTAAGCCTCGAGACGGCCTTCGTATTCCACGGAACAACGGCAGATCACCAGACGCATGGGTGACAGGCTAGCAGGCGTGCCCCGCGGACCGGATCAGGGCCGCTCGAGCCCGTGGCGACGGTCCACCCGGACCTGGGAACGCACCATCCGCGTCGAGGGGGCGGACTCCAGCCAGGCCACCAGGGCTGTGTCTCCGGCGTCGTCGATGGCGACCTCCCAGCCGGCGGTGCCGTCGGTCAGTGACAGCACATGGAGGTCGTCCTCCAGGAATGCCGCCTCACGGGAGGAGATGGGACGGCGTCCGGTGATCTCGGTGCCCTGCCGCGAGAAACTGAGGTCCGACTCCGGACGCAACGACCGTAGCTTGAAGACCTTCGCCTGCATCCCCCCGTAAACGAGAACCCCGTGGCGCCAGTGCCTGCCGTCGGGATTCGGCACGCTTCTGACCACCACGGGGATTCCGCGACTGCGCAGGGTGAGGAACCTGCCCCCTGCCAGGAGTGCCCCGAAGGCCACCACGCATACGGCCACGATGATGAGGATGGTCCAGAGCACCAGCCACGTCCCTTCGTCAGTGTCGTCACTGTCGTCACTAGTCGTCGTGCCCTGTCGACGGTTGTCATCCGTCCGCTCTCTGCAGGGCTTTTCGACGAGCATACCGGGGGTCGACGGGGCCACCAAAAGCTGTTGCCGGAGGGACGCGGGGGACACAGGGGGTGCTGCGAGAACGCCGACGGGCGGTTCCCCCGAAAATTCAGGGGAACCGCCCGTCGGTGGTGTCAGGCGCTACTACGGCGTCAGGAACTACTTCTCCTGCAACCGCTTCACGGCGCGCAGCTCGGAGACCGCAGTCTCACGCTCGAGCTCGGACGCCGAGGCGTCCTTCGCCCGGGCCTCGGCCTCGGAGGTGTTGACCTCGGAGGCCCAGACAGCGGAATCGGCGAGGATGGTGACCTTGGACGACGACACGGACAGGAAACCGCCCTGCACCGCCGCGACAAGCTTCTCACCCTCGGCCGTCCGGATGACGACCACGCCGTTCTCGACCAGCTGGCCGAGCAGCGGCTCGTGGCCGGGGAGCACGCCGATCTCGCCCTCGGTGGTCTGTGCGGTGACGGAGCTGGCCTTTCCGGACCAGAGCATCCGCTCGACAGACACGAGTTCAGTGGCAATCTCAGCCATGTGCGTGACCCCTTACTTTCCGGTGAGCTTCTGGTAGGCGGCCTCGACGTCGTCGAGTCCACCCAGACCGTCGAAGCACTTCTCCGGGTAGGCGTCGAACTCACCGTCGCAGATGCGCTCGAAGGCGTCGATCGTGTCGGCGAGCGGCACGAAGGAACCCGGGATATCGGTGAACTTCTGGGCCACGAAGAAGTTCTGGCCCAGGAAGCGCTCGATACGACGGGCACGCTGCACGACGATCTTGTCCTCCTCGGACAGCTCGTCCATACCCAGGATGGCGATGATGTCCTGCAGTTCCTTGTTCTTCTGCAGGATACCGATCACGCGCTGGGCGACAGCGTAGTGACGCTCGCCGACGATACCTGGCTCCAGGATGCGGGAGGTCGAGGTCAGCGGGTTCACCGCGGGGTAGATACCCTTCGAGGCGATCGCGCGGTCGAGCTCGGTTGTCGCATCCAGGTGGGCGAAGGTGGTCGCCGGGGCCGGGTCGGTGTAGTCGTCCGCAGGCACGTAGACGGCCTGCAGCGAGGTGATCGACCGGCCCTTGGTGGAGGTGATGCGCTCCTGGAGGACACCCATCTCGTCGGCCAGGGTCGGCTGGTAACCCACGGCGGAGGGCATGCGGCCCAGCAGCGTGGAGACCTCGGAACCGGCCTGGGTGAAACGGAAGATGTTGTCGATGAAGAGCAGCACGTCCTGGTTCTGGACATCGCGGAAGTACTCCGCCATGGTCAGACCCGACAGAGCGACGCGCATACGGACTCCCGGGGGCTCGTCCATCTGGCCGAAGACGAGGGCGGTGTCCTGGAGGACGCCCATCTCCTCCATCTCCAGACGGAGGTCAGTGCCCTCACGGGTGCGCTCACCGACACCGGCGAACACGGAGGTACCGGAGAACTCACGGGCGATACGGGTGATCATCTCCTGGATGAGCACGGTCTTGCCCACACCGGCGCCGCCGAACAGGCCGATCTTGCCGCCCTTGACGTACGGGGTCAGCAGGTCGATGACCTTGATGCCGGTCTCCATGAGCTCGGTGCGACCCTCGAGCTGGTCGAAGGCGGGGGCGTCACGGTGGATACCCCACTGCTCGCCGTCCCGGCCGAGGCCGGGCTCATCGAGGCAGTCGCCGAGTGCGTTGAAGACGTGGCCCTTGACGACGTCGCCGACCGGAACGGAGATCGGCTTGCCGGAGTCACGGACTTCCTGGCCGCGGACGAGGCCGTCGGTCGGGGCCATCGAGATGGCACGGACCACGTTGTCGCCGAGGTGCTGGGCAGTCTCGAGGGTGATGGTCTTGGCGACAGCTTCGAGCGCCACATCGACCTGCAGGGCGTTGTACAGTGCCGGCAGCTCGCCGCGCGGGAACTCCACGTCGACGACCGGGCCGATGACACGGACAACGCGCCCGGCAGCAGTCGATGCGGCGTCTTCACGCTGCACCTGAGTAGCTGTAGTCATTAGTTAGTCACTTTCTCCACTGTCGGACAGCGCGTCAACGCCACCGACAATCTCTGAGATTTCCTGGGTGATCTTCGCCTGGCGCAGCTGGTTGGCGACCCGGGAAAGGTCGTTGACCAGAGCGGTCGCGTTGTCGGTCGCGGCGGACATCGCGGTCCGTCGGGCCGCGGACTCACTGGCGGCGGACTCGAGCATGAGCGCGAAGATGCTGCGGGAGACGTACTGCGGAAGCAGTGCGGCCAGCAGGGTGTCCGGGTCGGGCTCGAAGTCGAAATCGGCGGACGCGGTGTCCGGACCGTTCGACAGGAGGTCCTCACCGGTGTTCACTTCGCCTTCGACGCGGGTCTCGATCGGCAGCATGCGGAAGGCCTGCGGGGTCTGGGTGAGCATCGACTCGAAGCGCGTGTAGACCACGTGCAGCTCGTCGAAGCCGGGGACACCCTCACCTTCCGGAGCGCTGACACCCTCACGGTACTGGGCCACACCGTCAGGTCCGGCGTTGAAGCCGTCGATGAGGTGGTGACGCAGCTGATGGGTCAGCTTGAACTCGGGATCCTGGGAGAACCCGGTCCATGCGCCGGCCAGCGGCTCGCTACGGAAGTTGAAGTAGTCCACGCCCTTCGAACCGGCGATGTAGAGGACGACGTCCTTACCCTCGTTCTGCAGCTTCTTGCGAAGCTCGACCGTGGTCTTCAGCACGTTGTGGTTGTAGCCGCCACACATGCCCCGGTCACTGGTGATGACGAGGATCGCGGCACGGCGTGCCTCGGCCTCGGTGTCCAGCATCGGGTGATCCAGGGAGGAGGCGGACGCCAGTCGCTGGATGACCCGCGTGATCTCGTCGGCGTAGGGCTGGGATGCGGTCACCCGAGCCTGTGCCTTCGTGATCTTCGAGGTCGCAATGAGCTCCTGCGCCTTGGTGATCTTCTTCGTCGAGTTGACCGACTTGATGCGGTCTCGCAGCTCGCGAAGTGTAGCCATCTTCCTACCTCCCTTCTTCGGTGTACTTGGACTTCTCGGTCATAGTCGCCGCCTACTTCTTGGCGGAGACGGTGATCTGGTGCTTGTCCAGGTCACCCTCGGCCAGGGCCTCGGGCTCCGGCTCGTTGACGACCGTGCTGCCGTCGGTGGTCTGGAAGCCCTTGGCGAACTCGGTGTTGGCGGCCTTGAGGGCCTCCTTCGCCTCGTCCGACAGCGGCGTGCCACCGGCGATACCGGCGTAGATGTCCGCGTGGTTGGCGTGCAGGTTCTCCCACAGCTCAGCCTCGTAGCGGCGGACGTCCTGCACCGGCACGTTGTCCAGCTCACCCTCACCGGCAAGGTAGATGGAGACCATCTGGTCCTCGACGGCCTGCGGCTCGGTCTCGTTCTGCTTCAGCAGCTCGACGAGACGCTCACCACGGTCCAGCTGGGCCTTGGAGTACTCGTCCAGGTCGGAGGCGAAGGTGGCGAAGGCCTCGAGATCGCGGTACGCGGCCAGGTCGAGACGGAGGTTACCGGCGACCTTCTTCATGCCCTTGGTCTGCGCGTCGCCGCCCACACGGGAGACGGACACACCGACGTTGATGGCCGGGCGGACGCCCTGGTTGAAGAGGTCGGACTCGAGGAAGACCTGACCGTCGGTGATGGAGATCACGTTGGTCGGGATGAAGGCTCCCACGTCGTTGGCCTTGGTCTCGATGATCGGCAGGGCCGTCATGGAACCGGCGCCGTACTCGTCGGACAGCTTCGCCGCACGCTCCAGCAGACGGGAGTGCAGGTAGAAGACGTCACCCGGGTAGGCCTCGCGTCCCGGCGGACGACGCAGCAGCAGGGAGATCGCACGGTAGGCCTCGGCCTGCTTGGTGAGGTCGTCGAAGATGATCAGGACGTGCTCGCCCTGGTACATCCAGTGCTGGCCCAGGGCGGCACCCGCGAAGGGTGCCAGCCACTTGAAGCCGGCGGAGTCGGAGGCCGGCGCCGCGACGATCGTGGTGTACTCCAGCGCACCCTGGTCCTCGAGGGTCTTGCGGACCGACGCGATGGTCGAGCCCTTCTGACCGATCGCGACGTAGATGCAGCGGACCTGCTTGGTCTTGTCGCCGGTGGCCCAGTTCTCACGCTGGTTCAGGATGGTGTCGATGCAGACGGAGGTCTTGCCCGTCTTGCGGTCGCCGATGATCAGCTGGCGCTGACCGCGACCGATCGGGGTCATCGCGTCGATGGCCTTGATGCCGGTCTGCATCGGCTCGTGGACCGGCTGGCGCTGCAGCACGGAGGGCGCCTGGAGTTCCAGGACGCGGTCCTCCTCGGCCTCGATGGTGCCCAGGCCGTCAATCGGCTGGCCCAGGGGATTGATAACTCGACCGAGGAACTTGTCCCCGACCGGAATGGACAGGACCTCGCCGGTCCGCTTGACCTCGTCGCCCTCCTTGAGGGTCTCGAAGTTACCCAGGACCACGACGCCGACAGAGTCGGTGTCGAGGTTCTGCGCGACGCCGATAACGCCGCCCGGGAACTCAAGCAGCTCATTGGTCATCACGGAAGGCATGCCCGAAACCTGGGCAATGCCGTCCGCAGCCATGGTGACCACGCCGACCTCCTCACGGGAGGCCTCCGCGGAAGTGCTCGAGGTGTAGTTCGCAATCGCACTACGGATCTCATCGGAGGAGATCGTCAGCTCCGCCATGTTCTTCCTGCTCTCGGTTTGTCTT
Source organism: Corynebacterium sp. UD i78 (assembly GCF_056280545.1). NCBI lineage: Bacteria > Bacillati > Actinomycetota > Actinomycetes > Mycobacteriales > Corynebacteriaceae > Corynebacterium > Corynebacterium sp. UD i78. Next base: position 1,430,965 of record NZ_JBWCED010000001.1, read on the forward strand.
CCAGCTTCTTACGTTGAATATTCTGTCGATCCAGGCTCTACGCGAGATTGCGACGGAGCTTGTTCAGCCGACCGGCCGTGCTCCCGTCGATGATCTCGTCGCCGACCCGGATGACCGCTCCACCGAGGAGGCTGGTGTGAACCTCGGAATGGACGGACATCGCGGAACCGTAGATCTTCTCCAGCTTCTGCCCGAGGGCCTCCGACTGGGCGTCGGACAGGGGCGAGACGGAGCGCACGCGGGCGACCGTCTTCCCGTCCAGGGCGGCTGCGAAATCGCAGACCGCGTCAAGTCCTTCGACCGGACGGTCGCCAAGTCGGCTGACCACCTGAAGCGCAAGCGCCTCGGTGACGGAGCTGACCTTGCCGTAGAGGACCTTCGCGAACAGGTCGCGACGGCTGTCCGCGGACGCGAGACGGTCGGCCAGCAGCATTTCCAGCTGCGGCTCCTTCTCGAGCAGGCGGGCGAGCTGGTAGAGCTCGCTGCCGACGCGATCCTTCTGTCCCTGGGCACCGGCGGCACGCAGCAGGGCGCGGCGGCCCAGCTCGACCAGGCCGTTACGCAGGTCACGGGTGTTCGACCAGGTGGCACGGACCGCGGCGGAGACAAGCTCCAGGGCGGTACCGGACACCTTGCCGGACAGCAGGCTCTCGGCCAGCTGGACACGACGGTCGTCCGGGATGGTCTGGTCAACCAGGGCCATGCGCAGGGTCCGGTCTCCGTCGAGGAGCTCGGCGACCTCGAAGAGGTCTGCACCGGTCTGAGCGCCGAGGCCGGCGGCCTCGGTTGACCCGGTCAGGGCGCTGTCCAGGCTCGCGGACAGCTGGTCCAGGGTTGCTCGGCTCGCTGCGTGCACGGGCGTCACTTCCCCGAACCGACGCTGTCGAGACCAGCGAGGAAGGAGTCGATGGTTCCGGACTTCTTGGTGCTGTCGGCCAGGTCCTCACCGAGCAACTGCTCGGCCAGGTTGATGGACGCGGCACCGAGATCCTTGCGCAGGTCGGAGACGACGGCGTCGCGCTGCGCGAGCAGAGCCTTCTCGCCGTCGGCGGCCTTGCGCTTGACCTCGGCCTCAGCCTTGGCGTTCGCCTCGGCGATGATCTTCTGACCCTGGGCACGGGCGTCGTCCCGGATCTGGGATGCCTCGGTACGGGCCTCGGCGAGCTGGGAGTTGTACTTCTCCAGCGCGGCCTTGGCCTCTTCCTGTGCTGCCTCGGCACGCTGAATGCCACCCTCGATCTGCTCCTCACGCTCGGCGAGGACCCTCTTGAAGGTCGGAAGAACGAACTTCCAGAACAGCACGAAGATGATGATGAAGCAGATCAGGGACCAGACGATGTCGTAGCCCGCAGGCATCAGCGGGTTAGGGTTGTCGGTCCACTGCTGTGGATCGTCATCCCCTGCCGCCAGAATGAAGTAGTTCGTCATAGTCTCAGCTTTCGCTCTTGTGCGTGGTGATGTGTATCAGATGCCTGCCTGTTCCCGGTGGGATTCCCACCGGGACCGGCGGGCGCCACACACTAGAACAGGAAGCCGGCGACCAGGCCGATGAGGGCGAGGGCCTCGGTGAAGGCGATACCCAGGAACATGGTGGTGCGCAGCTGGCCGGCCATCTCGGGCTGGCGGGCCATGGCCTCGGCGGTCTTGCCGGCGACGATACCGATACCGATACCGGGGCCGATCGCAGCGAGACCGTAACCGATGGCACCGAGGCCGGTGACCTCGGAGGAGGTGTCCTGGGCCAGGATGAGCAGCTCGTTCATTGTGTTTCCGTTCCTTTTCGTGAATCCGTACCGGGGCTGTGTAGTTGTTGTGCCCGGTACCGGGGTCAGGGATTGTGCTTAGTGCTCGTCCGCGTGCAGCGAGAGCTCGATGTAGACCGCCGCCAGCAGGCTGAAGATGTACGCCTGGAGGAAGATGATCAGCATCTCGAAGAGCATGAACGCCAGGCCGAAGGCCAGGGTTCCCGCCGAGAGGACGGTCCAGCCGTTCATCTGCCAGAAGAAGAAGTTCGTGGCAGAGAAGAGCAGGACGAGGATGATGTGACCCGCCAGCATGTTGGCCATCAGACGGATGGTCAGCGTGACCGGGCGGAGGACGAAGGTGGAGAAGAATTCGATCGGCACCACGAGAATGTGGAGCGCCGGGGGCAGGTTCGGAATGACCAGCGAGGACTTCATGAACTTGCCGAAGCCGTAACGCTTGACACCCGCGTAGATCATCGCGATGTACGCCACGGCCGCCAGCACGATCGGCATGCCGATCCTGGCGTTGGGCGAGACATTGAGGAACGGGATCACGGACGGGATGTTCCCGACCAGGACCACGAAGAAGATGGTGGCGATGACCGGCAGGAACCGGCGCCCCTCCTTCTTCCCCAGGATGTCTTCTGCGATGTGGATCCGGACGAAGTCGAGGAGGTACTCCCCGAGATTCTGGATGCCACGGGGGACCAGCTTGGGCTTGCGCATCGCGATAACGAAGAACACGACCAGCAGGAGGATCATCAGCAGACGGATGAGCATCAGTCGGGTCGAGTGCGAAGAAACCGTTCGCGAAATCGTAGAACCAGAGACCTTCCCGGCCGGGAACGTCTTCGGTAGGTGCCTTGTCTCCACCCGGGAAGAATTCGTGCCCCATTGAGGGTGTGTGGAATTCACCCTCCAGGGCCAAGGTTGTAACGCTCAGCGTTCTCTCCCGAGTTTGAGCCGCGTGACCTGTGCGTCAGGCGGTGCGATGGAGGTCGTCAGGTGGTACCCGGTCACCGTGGACTCCGTCGCACATCCGCACGATGCCGGGGGCGTAGATCCAGGACTGTTCCTGACCGCGCAGACGCGCCAGGCCAGTCGCCTGATTACCCGCACTGAACAATAGCAGCCCCGTTGCTCACACGCGAACGGGCACCCCCTGCGTCCCCCACCTGCGGTTTAGGGGGAGGTCGGCCCCAGTCCCGCACTCCCCCGTTCGAATAACCGGTACCCCCGGAAACGTCCCCCGACCCGGCTTTTTCAGCCCACGTTGGTCGTCGTGGTCCGCAGGATCCCCAGCGTCTCCGTCGCGAGGCCCACCACCATCGCGAGAATGATCGTCACCCCCAGGGCCGTGGTGTCGTAGAAGTCGTAGCCCTTGAGCACGCCCAGGATCACGAGCACCACGACGATCTTGAGGATCCAGCTGCCGAGGATCACGATCAGCGTGTTCTGCGGCGTCGTATTCGCGGTGAGCAGCACCACCCCGACGGTCGCCAGGACGAAACCGCCGCCGACGGCCGCACCGATGAGCACGCCCCAGATGCCCTCGATGTCCCGGACACTCCCCCACACCATCAGCGAGATGACGGTGAGCACGGCGACCCCGATGCCACCGAGCCTGGCCGCCCGCAGCAGCGGACGCCGGTGGTCGGCGATGTCGCCGTCCTCGGAGACGTTGATGTCAGGGAGCTCGGTGGGGTCGGTGATGGGGTCCTGGTTCTGGTCAGTCACCCGCCCAGGGTATCCCGCCTGCCACCGCGCACCGCAATCGGTGCCCTATCCCCGGTCCGGCACCACGTCCCTGCGCCGGTTGCGCATCAGCGGTACCCAGGTAACCATTCCCACGACGAGGAACGCCAGCAGGAAGATCACCAGGGCGACCATCGGCGGGAGCACCGTCGCCCCGACAGCGCCGAGGGCGACGACCCCGACCCATGAGTAGAGCACCAGCACGACCTGTCGTTGGCCGTGGCCGAGCCGCAGCAACCGGTGGTGCAGGTGCTTCTTGTCCGGGGCGAAGGGACTCTTACCGGCAGCCATTCGACGGCAGACGGCGAGCACCAGGTCCAGCAGCGGGATGAACAGGGCGGCGAGCACCACCAGAAGCGGGGACAGCAGAGCGACCACGTCCGCGGTGCCGTAGAGGGACATGGTGATCCGGCCCGAGGCCGAGACACAACCCGCCGCCAGCAGCAGGCCGATGAGCATGGAGCCGGAGTCCCCCATGAAGATCCGGGCCGGGGCGAAGTTGTGCGGCAGGAAGCCTGCGCAGACTCCGACCAGCACCGTGGAGATAATCGCGGGCGGGTAGGCACTCACCGTGCCGCCCTGGTCGTGCAGGATCGTCAGCGAGTAGATGAGCAGCGTCCCGCCGCCGATCATTCCCAGCCCCGCCGCCAGCCCGTCGAGACCGTCGACGAAGTTCATGGCGTTGATGATCGCGACCGTCAGCACCGCAGTCAGGATCGTGGACTGGACCTGGTCGAGAACCAGGGTGGTCCCGCCGTCGCCCCACGGGACCCAGATGAGGTACCAGCTCAGCCCCGCCAGACTCATCACGACCGCACCGACCACCTGCCCGCCGAGTTTGATCACCCAGGAGATGTCGTAGAGGTCGTCGATGATGCCGACGACCACGATGACCGCCGCGGCGAACAACACGGCCATCATATCCGGTGTCACCGGCGGGAATCCCCGGTTGAGCGCGGGAAGCTGACCGGCGGTGGCGATCGCGACGACCAGACCGGTGAACATCGCCACCCCGCCGAGCCGCGGCGTCGGCACCGTGTGGACGTCACGGGCGCGTGGGGCGCTCATCGATCCGAAACGGACCATGAGCATCCGGGCGATGCCGGTGGTGAGGTATGTGGTGACACAACCGATGAGCAGCACAAGTGCCAGCTCCCGGAAGGGAATGCCTACGCCGGCGTTGCCGGACGCGGCGAGAACCATCGTCACCTCACCCATCCGCATCTCACCCCTTGGTCAGGGACTCTTCGGAGACGCCGAGGACCTCGGCCACCCGGGCAGCCTCGATCGCCCCCTGGCGCAGGATGCGGGGCCGGTGACCGGAGAGGTCGATGATCGTCGAGGAGGTGCCGATGGTGGCCGGACCGCCGTCGAGGTAGACCGAGACCGAGTCCCCCAGCTGCTCACGTGCCTGGGCCGCGGACAGTGCCGAGGGCTGACCGTGGACGTTGGCGCTCGACAGTGCCATCGGCCCGGTCTGCTGAAGCAGTTCGATCGCCACCGGGTGCAGCGGCATGCGCAGGGCGACGGTGCCGCGGGTGTCACCCAGGTTCCAGGGAAGGCTCGGGGCCTGGTGCGTGACGATGGTCAGTCCCCCGGGCCAGAAGGCCTCGACGAGTGCCTTCATCCGGGCGTCGGCGTCCCTCACCAGGCCGGTGACCGTGTCCCAGGAGCCGACGACGACCGGGGTCGGGTAATCCGGACCGCGGTGTTTGGCCGCGAGCAGGGCCGCGACGGCGTCATTGTCGAAGGCATCTGCGCCGATGCCGTAGACCGTGTCGGTCGGCATGACGATGAGGCGACCACCCTTGACGGCGGCGAGCGCGGCGGCGAGGCCGGCCTCGTGGCCCTCGGGTCGTGTGCAGTCATAGGTCTGCGACACTCTGGTGCTCCTTGGGGGAAGTGACGGTAGGTAAGGGTCTTTCAGATGATTCACTGTAGCCGGTCCGGCTCAGCGCCGCGGTCACCGGGATCACGGCGTACCGTGCCGGTGACGAACCGGTCACGACCGGCGTAGTCACGGTGCTGTACCGGATCGACGATACCGGCATCCGCCAGCAGTTCCCGGACCTGCGGCCCGGTGGCACCATCGTGCTCGACGGCAATCTCCGCGTGCGGGGCACAGGCCATGGCGATGATCGGTGCCAGCGGGCGCATGAGCTCCAGGCCGTCGGCGCCGGAGTAGACCGCCTCATGAGGGTCCGCCCCGACCTCCGGATCGGCCGCGGCAACATGCTCATCGTGGTCGCCTTCGGGGACGTAGGGCGGGTTCGACAGCACGAGGTCCGCACCGGCGACCAGGCCGAGTCCGGTGACCAGTGCGGCATCCGCGACGTCCCCGCGGTGGAACCCGACGGCGATCCGGGCGTCGATGTCTCCCCTGGCCCGCCAGTCGGCGAGGTTGCGCCCGGCGTAGTCCAGCGCGGTCGGCGAGAGCTCGATGCCGATGATCCGCAGGTCGAGACGGTCAGCCAGTCCGGCACGGGTCAGCAGGTGGGCGAGCCCGAGGCTGATCGTGCCGGGCCCGGAGCAGAAGTCCACCACGGTGAACCGCGGCGGAACCAGCGACGCACGCAACGGTGAACTACGGCGTCGCTGCTCCCAGTCGACCACCCGGGACGCCGCCCAGTCGATGAGCAGGTCGGTCTCCGGCCGGGGGATGAACACCCCTGGTCCGACAGCGAGGTCGAGACCCACCACCGGCGCGGTACCGAGGATGAACTGCAGCGGTTCACGGGCGGCCCGACGTTCCACCAGGGACATGTAGGACGCCGGGACCGGGTCTCCCCCACGCAGGACGAGATCCATCGGGGTGACCGTGGAGCCGGAGTCGGCGGTCAACGCTGCAGCCATGAGCTCGCGGGCGTCATGGGCCGCCGACGGCACCCTGGTGTCGGTCAGGATCTTCACCGCCGAGCGCAGCGCGGCCGAGACGGTCTGTGGACCGGTCTCAGTCATCGGCCTCGAGCCGTGCGGTACGGTCGGCGTCGTGCAGCGCACCGAACAGTGCCTCCAGATCACCGTCGAGGACGGCGTCGAGGTTGTTGGCCTTGTAGCCGATGCGGTGGTCGGAGACGCGGGACTCCGGGAAGTTGTAGGTCCGGATGCGCTCCGAGCGGTCCATCGTGCGGATCTGCGCGGCGCGGCCCTCCGCGGCGGCGGCGTCCGCCTCCTCCTCCTTCATCTGCTGGAGGCGGGCGGCGAGCACCTGCATGGCGCGGGCCTTGTTCTGGATCTGCGAGCGTTCCTTCTGACAGGTCACCACGATGCCGGTGGGCAGGTGGGTGATGCGCACGGCGGAGTCCGTCGTGTTCACTCCCTGACCGCCCTTACCGGAGGACCGGTAGACGTCGACGCGCAGGTCCTTGTCATCGATCTCGACGTCCTCGACCTCGTCGGGTTCCGGGTAGACCAGCACGCCGGCGGCGGAGGTCTGGATGCGTCCCTGCGACTCGGTCACGGGGATACGCTGCACCCGGTGGACGCCGCCCTCGAACTTGAAGACGCTCCACGCGCCGTCGCGGGTCGGCTGCTTCGACCGGATCGACATGGTGAGGTCTTTGACGCCACCCAGATCGGTCTCGTTGGTGTCCAGCACCTCACAGGTGAAACCGTGCTTCTCCGCATAGCGCTGGTACATGCGCACCAGCTCGCCGGCGAACAGCGCGGCCTCTTCTCCGCCGGCACCGGACTTGACCTCCATGACCACGTCATCGGAGTCATGGGGGTCACGCGGGGCCAGCAGGTCGGTCAGCTTCTCCTCGAGCTCCGGGATCTCCGCGGCGAGGCGGTCTGCCTCGGCAGCGAACTCGGCGTCTTCGGAGGCCATCTCCGCGGCGACCTGGTGGTCCTCGCGGGCCTGGGTGAGTCGGTTGTACGTCTGGATGACCGGCTGGAGCTCACTGAACCGCTTGGCGACGCGACGGGCGGCCGCGGCGTCATTGTGCAGCTCCGGGTCGGAGAGCTGCATCTCAAGGCCCTGGTACTCCGAGAGGATGTCGTCGACCTTGGACGGCGAACCTGCCAGATCACTCATCGTCGTCACCTGCCAGCGGAGCGGAGGACGCGATCTGCATCATGAACTCGCCGTTCGTCCTGGTCTTGCGCAGCTGCTTGATCATCAGGTCGATGGCCGCCTGCGGATCCAGCGCGGAGAGGATGCGGCGCAGCTTGTGCATGAGCCGTGCCTCCTCCGGACCGAGCAGGAGGTCGTCCTTGCGGGTGCCGGAGGGGTTGACGTCCACGGCCGGGAAGAGGCGCCGCTCGGCGATCTTGCGGTCCAGCTTGAGCTCCGCGTTACCGGTGCCCTTGAACTCCTCGAAGATGACCGTGTCACCGGCGGAACCGGTCTCCACCATGGCGGTGGCGATGATGGTCAGGGAGCCTCCGTTCTCGATGTTGCGCGCGGCACCGAGGAAGCGCTTCGGCGGGTAGAGGGCGTTGGAGTCCACACCACCGGACAGGATGCGTCCGGATGCCGGGGAGGAGTTGTTGTAGGCACGGCCTAGACGCGTGATCGAGTCCAGCAGGACGACGACATCCTGGCCCTGCTCCACCAGACGCTTCGCACGCTCGATGGCGAGCTCAGCGACAGCGGTGTGCTCGTTCGGCGGACGGTCGAAGGTCGAGGCGATGACCTCGCCCTTCACCGAACGCTGCATGTCGGTGACCTCCTCGGGACGCTCGTCGACGAGGACGACCATGAGGTGGCACTCGGGGTTGTTGACCGCGATCGCATTGGCGATGTCCTGCAGGATCGTCGTCTTGCCGGCCTTCGGCGGAGAGACGATGAGGGCGCGCTGGCCCTTACCGATCGGCATGATGAGATCGATGACGCGGGTGGTCAGGATCTTCGGGGTGGTCTCCAGACGCAGCCGCTGGTTCGGGTACAGCGGAGTGAGCTTGTGGAAGCTCGGACGCTTGGCGGCGTCCTCCGGGCTGAGACCGTTGACCGTGTCCACGCTGTGCAGCTGGGTGTACTTGCCGCGGTTGCGGTTGCGGCCCTGACCGTTGTTCGCGGTCTGCTGCTTGCCCGGGCGGATGGTGCCGGTGATCGCGTCACCGTGGCGCATGCCGAACCTCCGGACCATCTGGATCGGGACGTAGATGTCGGTGGAACCGGCGTGGTAGCCGGTGGTGCGGATGAAGGCGGTGTTCGCGTCGACGAAGTCGAGGATGCCGGCGACGGGGGTCGGCGGCTCACCCTGGTTGTTCTGGTTGCCGCCCTGGTTACCGCTGTCCTGGTTGCTGCGGTTGCGGTTGCGCTCGCGGCGGGAATTGCGCTCGGAGCGTCCACCACCCTGCTGGTTCCCCTGGCGGTTGTCCTGGCGTGCGCCCCGGCCATCCTGCTGGTCAGCGTCCCCCTGGTTGTTCTGCTGCCCCTGGTTGCCCTGGTTGTTCTGCCGGTCGTCGCCACGGCCACGGTTACGACGGTTACGACGGTTACGGCGACTGCGGCGTCCCCCGCCCTCGCCGTCCTGCTGGTCGTTGCGATCGTTCCGGTCGTTTCGGTCGCTGTGCTCGTTCCGGTCGGTGCTCTCGGTACGGTTCTCAGACACGGTGTCGCCCCGGTCAGCCTTCTCTGTGGTCGTCGGAGCGGCCTGTTCCGGCGCCTTCTCCGGTGCGGTCGTCTTCTTCGCCCCCGCGGTACGGCCCCCGCCGAAACCCGCGGAACTGATGGCGTCGATGAGCTCGCCCTTGCGCAGACCCGAGGTGCCACGCAGGCCCTGGGAGGCGGCGATCTGCTTCAGCTCCGTCAGCTTGAGGCTGGCGAGTCCGTCGTTCTGTGCCCTGGAGACGATGTCAGGCAAAGTCACAGGTGTCCTTTCGGTCCACCCCCCGGAAACGGACGGCCACGGTCATGGACGGCACTGTCGTGCTGCGCGGGGCCGGGATTGTCTGACCTGGCCGGGACACGGCAGGAGACCGGGGGGCGACGTGCTCTCGTTGAGTCGTCGGATTGTGAGGTGCGGAGACCGGGGTCGACGTCGTCCGGACGGACCGCGAGGCGGCTCGTCAGGCGGACCCGGGAATCCTGATGACCGGGCACTGCACGACCGGATGTGGCGGTCTGTGGTGGCAGTGATCGATTCTCGGACGCGATGTTACCACCCTCAGGCGGTCCCACCGCCAATCAAGGCACCGGCATGCCTATCCTGGAGACCATGGAGGACCACTCGCACGACGCACCGTCCACGCCGTCACCCGCACCCGTCGCATCAACGATGCAGGTGTTCCCGTTTTCCCTCGCCCGTATCCTGGAGTACGGTCGTAAGGTCCACGCCGCCTCGACAGTGACCACCTACCGTGGAATGAGTTCCGAGCAGTGCACCTTCGCCGCACTCGGATCACGCGCCGCCGCCTTCGCCCATGCCCTGCACGACCTGGTGGGCACCGGTATCGGAGAACGGGTCGGCACCATGATGCCGAACACCGCCGAGCACCTGGAGGTGCTCTTCGGCGCAGGGTCGATGGGTGCGGTGTTCCAGCCGCTCAACCCTTTCCTCATGCCCGACCAGATCGCCCACGTCATCAACCACGCCGACGACCGGGTCATCGTCCTGGACCCCGACCTGGCCGACGTGCTGCTGCCGCTGCTGCCCGACTGCCACGGCGTCCACACCCTCATCGTCACCGGCGACGCTGAGGAAGTGCAGGCTGTCGACACCGCCACCCCCGACCGCATCCGGGTGCTCGGCTACGAGGCCTGTCTCGACGGTCGCCCCACCCGCTACGACTGGCCCGAACTGCCGGAGACCGCCCCGGTCGCCATGTGCTACTCCACCGGCACCACCGGGGCACCCAAGGGCGTGGTCTACTCCCACCGGTCGGTGTGGACCCACGCCATGAGCATCCGTTCCGTCGACTCTCTGGCGGTACGCAACGGTGAACGGTTCCTGTGCTGCGTCCCCGTCTTCCACGTCCTGAGCTGGGGTGTACCGATTGCCGCGATGATGGCCGGCACCCGGCTGGTCATGCCCGGCGGAGACTCCTCCCCCGACCACCTCGCCTACGTCATCGCCGACGCCATGCCGTTACGCGCCCACGGGGCCCCGACCGTGTGGACGCAGCTCATCGTCCACTACGAGAAGAACCCGCCCGAGAAGATGAGCCTGCGGGAGATCATCTCCGGTGGTTCGACCGTTCCCCCGGCACTCATCGCCGCCTGGGAGGAGCGCTACGGCGTGGACATGACGCACACCTGGGGTATGACGGAGACCGGCCCGGTCGGTACCGTCGCGCGCCCTCCCGCCGGTGTCGGTGGTGCCGCCCGCCAGAACTACCGGGAGAGCCAGGGCCGGTTCCCGGTCGGTATGCTGTACCGGGTGGTCGACGAGGACGGCGTCCCGCTGACCGCCAACGACCGGTCCACCGGAGAGATCCAGGTCAAGGGCAACTACGTCACCGGGTCGTACTATCACTCCCCCGCGGAAGACACCGAAGGGCCTGTGGCCACCTTCCGCGGCGATCCCGTCGAGGACGCCACGGACCGCTTCACCGACGACGGCTGGCTGCGCACCGGGGATGTCGGCACCATCACCCGCGACGGCTTCCTCACCGTCCACGACCGGCAGACCGACATCATCCGCTCCGGCGGTGAGTGGATCTACTCCGCCACCCTGGAGAACCTGGTCATGGCCTCGACGCTCGTGGCCGAGGCTGCGGTCATCGGCATGCCTGACCCGGACTGGGGTGAGCGCCCGCTCGCGGTGGTGGTCGTCGTCCCCGGTACCCCGACGACGAGGGAGACCGCCGAAGCGATCTCGGAGACGGTCGCGGCCCGCGCGCCGCGCTGGATGGTGCCGGAGTACTGGACCTTCGTCGACACTCTCGACCACACCTCGGTGGGCAAGTTCGACAAGAAGGACATGCGCACCCGCCTGCGCCGCGGCGAGTTCCAGATCATCCGGCTGCCCCGGGGCGACGAAGTCTGATCAGTTGGTGACCTCGACGGTCACGCGACCGCCGGCGCGGGTCTCCAGGACCCGCAGCCCCCGGGACCGGGCCTCGTCGAGCAGAGCCGGGTCGACCGGCTCGGTGGAGAGCACCATCACGGTCGGGCCGGCACCTGAGAGGAACGCCGGGTAACCCAGGTTGCGCAGCCGGTTGACCCACTCGGACGACACCGGCAGCACCTCTGCCCGGTAGGGCTGGTGGAGCCGGTCGCGGGTGGCCTCCCACAGCAGCTCCGGCTGGCGGGACAGTGCCACCGGCAGCAGGGCTGCCCGGGACACGTTGAACCGGGCGTCCACGTGGGAGACGTCGCTGGGCAGGACGCGGCGCACCGCCTCGGTGGAGGCGTGGAAGTCCGGGATCAGGGCGGTGGCCAGCACCGACCCGGCCACCGGCACGCCGACGGCGCGGTACTCGGGCGCACTGCGACCGTCGACCGGGATATTGGTCCAGGAGATCACGCCGCCGCCGAGCACGCTGGCTGCGGCATTGTCCGGGTGGCCCTCGAAGGACGCCGCGAGCTGGATCACCGTGTCATCGTCGAGCGCACCGGAGGGACGCTCCGGTGTCGGATCACCGGCCAGTCCGGATGCGGCGACCACACCGGCCACCGCTGCGGCTGCCGAGGAACCTAGACCGCGGGAGTGCGGGATGACGTTGTGGCAGGTGATCTTCAGGCCACGGACGGTCGCACCGGCCTCACGCAGACCGGCGCGCACCGCACGGACGACGAGGTGACGCTCGTCGAGCGGGACCTCCCCCTCCCCCTCGCCGTGGACAATGACCTCGAGACCGGAGTCGGTGGCCTCGACCTCGACGACGTCGGTGAAGTCGACGGCCAGACCGAGGGTGTCGAAACCTGGCCCCAGGTTCGCCGAGGAGGCGGGAACGGTGACCTTGACGGCACGCCCCACAGCGACGTCGGACATCAGTTACCTTCCATCCGGATGACGCTACGGACATTCTTGACCGCCTCGAGCTGCACGAGCGCGTCCACGGTCGCCTCGAGCGCCTGCTCGGTGGCGTGGTGGGTGATGACGACGAGACGGGCGCCGTCGACGTTCTCCTCCTGACGGACGGTCTTGATGGACACACCGTGGGCGGCGAAGGTCGAGGCTGCCTCGGCGAGGACGCCGGGACGGTCCTGGACGGTCATGTCGACGTGGTAGCGGGTCCGCACCGCACCGAAGTCGGCGATCGGCAGGTTGGCGTAGGTCGACATGCCCGGGGCACGACCACCGTGGACGACATTGCGGGCGGCGGCGACCACGTCACCGAGGACGGCGGAGGCGGTGGGGGCACCGCCGGCACCGTTGCCGTAGAACATCAGTCGACCGGCGTGCTCGGCGACGACGAAGATCGCGTTGAAGGACTCGGAGACCGTCGCCAGCGGGTGGGACAGCGGCACCAGAGCCGGGTAGACGCGCGCGGAAATCGACTCGTCACCGGTCTCCTCGTCAACCAGTCGCTCACAGATGCCGAGCAACTTGATCGTGCAGCCGGCCGCCTTGGCCGCGGCAATGTCGTCGGCGGTGATGTTGCGGATGCCCTCGCAGTGCACATCGTCGAAGCCCACCGGCGAGTGGAAGGCGAGGGAGGCGAGGATGGCGGCCTTCGAGGCGGCGTCGTAGCCGTCGACGTCGGCGGAGGGGTCGGCCTCGGCGTAGCCCAGCTCGGTGGCCTCGGCAAGCATCACGTCGTAGGACGCACCTCGCTTGTCCATCGCGTCGAGGATGAAGTTCGTGGTGCCGTTGAGGATGCCCATCACGGCGTTGACCTTGTCACCGGCCAGGGAGCGACGCAGCGGGCCGACGACCGGGATGGCGGCGGCGACGGCGGCCTCGAAGAAGAGATCGGCACCGGAGGCGTCTGCTGCGTCCGCCAGTTCCAGGGCGTGGGCGGCGACGAGGGCCTTGTTCGCGGTGACGACGGACTTGCCGGCGTTCAGTGCGGACATGACGATCGTACGCGGGTAGTCGATACCACCGATGACCTCGATGACGAGGTCGATGTCGTCGCGCTTGACCAGGCCGAGGGCGTCGTCGGTGAGCAGGGCGGGGTCCACGCCCTCGCGCGGCTTGGACAGGTCGGAGACGGCGACGCCGCGGACCTCGAGCCGACCACCGATACGGGCGGTGAAGTCTTCCTCCGCCTCGCCGAGAATGCGCAGCACCTCGCGGCCGACAGTTCCCATACCGAGCAGGGCGACGCCGACGGTCGGGGTGGTGGATTCCGTGTTCAGTTCAGCCATAGTCTCTTCCCGTTGTCTCTTCCCGTGGATTGTGGTTGCGGGTGTGCGGAATGGTGGAGTTACTCGGACCCGATCATAAACGACGTCTCACCGGGGAGTTTTTTCGAGGTCGATGTTCTCCAGGGCGAGGACGTCGGCGACGCTCTCCCGCCGGATCATGACGCGGGACTGTCCGTCGCCGACGATGACGACCGGCGGACGGGTCAGCATGTTGTAACGCGAGGCCATCATGTAGCAGTACGCGCCGGTGGCGGGCACCGCGAGAATGTCACCGGCGGCGATGTCGTCGGGCATCAGTGCATCATTGATGAGGATGTCACCGGACTCACAGTGGCTGCCCACGACGCGGGTGTGGACCAGCGTTCCGGTGGCATGGCGGTTGGCCAGGCGGCAGTCATACTCGGCCTGGTAGAGGGCCGGACGGATGTTGTCGCTCATACCTCCGTCGACCGAGAGATACCGGCGGACCGTGTCATCGGAGGTGTGGACGTCCTTGACGGTGCCGACGCGGTAGAGGGTCACGGTCGAGGGGCCCGCGATCGCCCGGCCCGGCTCGACGTTGAGCAGCGGAGCGTCGAGACCACGCTCAGCTGCGGTCTGCCGGACCCGGCGCAGCAGGTCGGACGCCACGGTCTCGACGTCGAGCTCCTCCTGGTCGGGGGTGTACGCGATGCCGTAGCCGCCGCCGAGGTCGAGGGTGTCCAGGGCAGCGGCCTCGTCGGACTCCTCCCCCAGCTCGTCGATGAGGCGGGCCCACAGGCCCAGCAGCCGGTCAGCGGCGAGACCGAAACCGTCGGCCTCGAAGACCTGGGAGCCGACGTGGCAGTGCAGGCCGCGCAGCCGCATGCCCTCGGCGTCCACCACGGCGAGGCAGGCCCGCTCAGCGGAGCCGGAGGCCAGCGAGAATCCGAACTTCTGGTCCTCATGGCTGGTGGCGATGAACTCATGGGTGTCGACGTGCACACCGGGCTTGACACGGACGAGGACGTCCTGGGTCACGCCGTGGTCGGCGGCGACCGTCGCGAGCCGTCCGATCTCCTCGACGGAGTCGATGACGATGAGCTCCACACCGGCGCGCACGGCGACGGTGAGGAAGTCCGCGGACTTGTTGTTGCCGTGCACCGTGATGCGGTCGGCCGGGAATCCGGCGGTCAGCGCGATTTCCAGTTCACCCTGGCTGGCGACGTCGAGGGCCAGGCCTTCTTCAGCGACCCAGCGGGCGACGGTGACGGACAGGAAGGCCTTCGAGGCGTAGTGGACGTGCTCGCCACCGCCGAACGCGGCGGCGAGGCGACGGCAGCGCCCCCGGAAGTCCGCCTCGTCCATGACGAAGACGGGGGTCCCGTACTCACCGACGAGATCGGTGACCGGGACGCCGCCCAGCTCGATCTCGCCGTCCTTCCGGACCCGGGTGTTCGTGGGGAACACGTGGGACGGGAGGGTGTTGAAGTTCTCCAGGGTCGCCGTGCGCTGACGCAGCGGGACCTGGGGCAGGTGCACCTCGGGATCCACGGTCACATCCTTTCAGGGGCGGAGACGCCGACCATGCGCAGAGCGTTGGCCAGGGTCACCCGGGTTGCCTTGGCCAGGGCGAGACGGGCGAGGAAGACCGGGGCGATGTCATCACCGGTGGCATCGTCACCCTTGGGCAGGATCTGGCAGGAATCGTAGAACCGGTGGAAGGTTCCGGCGAGCTGCTCAGCGTAGCGGGCGACGCGGTGCGGCTCACGCAGCTCCGCGGCCGTGGCCAGGACGTCCGGGAACTCGCCCAGGGTGCGGATGAGGTCACCCTCGCGGTCGTGGGTGAGGGTGCCGAGGTCCAGGGTGGAGAGGTCCTCCGGCAGGCTGACACCGTTGTCTGCGGCCTTACGGGCCAGGGAGCACAGCCGGGCGTGGCCGTACTGGACGTAGAAGACCGGGTTGTCACTGGTCTGGCTGGTCCACAGGTCCATGTCGATGTCCAGGGAGGAGTCGACGGAAGAACGGATGAGGGCGTACCGGGCGGCGTCCACACCGATGGCCTCGACAAGATCGTCGAGGGTGATGACGGTGCCGGCACGCTTGGACATCCGGACGGCCTTGCCGTCGCGGACGAGGTTGACCATCTGACCGATGAGGACCTCGACCTGTTCCGGGTTGTAGCCCAGAGCTGCGGCTGCGGCCTTGAGGCGGGCGATGTAGCCGTGGTGGTCGGCACCGAGCATGTAGATGCACAGGTCGTGACCGCGGTCGATCTTGTCGGCGATGTAGGCGATGTCGCCGGCGATGTAGGCGGCATTGCCGTCGGACTTGATGACGACACGGTCCTTGTCGTCCCCGAAGTTGGAGCTGCGCAGCCACCAGGCGCCCTCGGCCTGGTAAAGGTTGCCGTTGTCCTTGAGGGTCTGGATGGCCTTGTTCACGGCGCCGGACTCGAACAGGGCGTTCTCGTGGAAGAAGACGTCGAACTCGGTACCGAACTCGGCGAGGGTCCGCTTGATGTGGGCGAACATGAGGTCCACACCCTGGGCGCGGAAGATCTCCTGGATCTCCTCGTCGGAGTGGTCCGCCCAGTCCGGGGTTGCTTCGATGACCTGGGCGGCGATATCGGCGATGTAGTCTCCGCCGTAGCCGTCCTCCGGGGCAGGCCCGCCCTTGGCCGCGGCGACGAGCGACCGCGCGAAACGGTCGATCTGGGTGCCGTGGTCGTTGAAGTAGTACTCGCGGGTGACCTGCGCGCCGCGGGCGGCGAGGACGCGACCGAGTGAGTCGCCCACGGCGGCCCACCGGGTACCGCCGAGGTGGATCGGGCCGGTCGGGTTGGCGGAGACGAACTCCAGGTTGATGCGCTGGCCTGCGTAGTCGTCACCGGTGCCGTAGGCGTCGCCGGCGGAGAGGATGTCGGTGACGAGGCGTCCCTGCGCGTCCGCGGCGAGGCGGATGTTGATGAAGCCCGGGCCGGCGACGGTCGCTTCGTCAATGCCGTCGGCGGCGGCGAGGGCCTCTGCCAGCCAGGTGCCGAGTTCGCGGGGGTTGGTGCCGGCCTTCTTCGCGGTCTGCAGCGCGATGTTGGTCGCGTAGTCACCGTGCTCCGGATTGCGCGGTCGCTCAACGACTGCCTGGTCCGGGACGACGGCAGGGTCGAAGCCGTGGTCGGTGAGCACGGTGCGCGCAGCACCGGAGATGAGGACGGAAAGATCAGCAGGAGTCACAGTGGACGAGAGTACCAACGAGCCGGACGTGGAACGTAGGCGACCACGGGGAACCGGCGGGTCTGCCTGTACCGCGGTCTTACACCGTTGTCATGCGGGTGGTTTGCGGTGGTGGGGTTGCGCGGTGCTATAGTCGTCGTCATTGCCTCCGTAGCTCAGGGGATAGAGCACTGGTTTCCGGTACCAGCGGTCGGACGTTCGAATCGTCTCGGGGGCACATCGAAGATAAACCGCACCTCATCTGAGGTGCGGTTTTCTCGTGGCTCCGGTGTCCTCGCAGGTTGAATGTCAATGGGCCCGACGTCTGGGCCGTCTCGTACATGATCATGACGTTTCCGGCTTTCGCGTCGTAGCGTACGGCATGAAACGTGACGATCGTGTACAGTGCCCGGCGAGCGCCGGCGGGCACCAGCCAGTTACCTGTCGTCAGCCGGCGAGCACCTGCTGCATCGGGACCAGGGTCGCACCGGCGATCCCGTCGAAGCGGTCGAGGTCACAGGTCAGGACGATGATCTGGTGGTCCCGGCCGAGCCTGTCCAGCACGACGTTCATCCGGTCGATCCGGCCGCGGTCCGAGAACCCCAGGGCGTCGTCGATGATCACCGGTACCGCGTCTCCCCCGCCGACGAGATCCGCGACGGCCAGCCGGGTCAGTACGGAGAGCTGCTCACGGGCGCCGCCGGACAGCTGGTCGGTGTCGAGGGTGACGTTGTCCAGGGTCCGGCGGGACGGACCGAGGTCGTCACTGAACTCGAAGTCCACCTGCGAGCCGTAGAGGGTGCGGGCGAGCCGCTCAACGGTGGCCCGCAGCGGCGCCTCGTATCGTCGCCGGGCCCGTGCGAGCGCCTCCTGGACCTCGCGGTACAGCAGGGCCGCGGCCTCCGCCTGTGCCGACACCCGCTCATGCTCACGCATAGCACGCTTCAGTACGGTACGTGCGTTCGCCACATCTTCGGCGACACCCGCGTGCTCGCCGAGCGCGCCGGTGACCCTTGCCACGGAGTGGCCGGCCTCCTCAGCCCGCTCGCGCAGTCGCCGGACGCGGGATGCCGCCCCCTCCGCCAGGCTTGTGATGGTCTCCAGGTCGATGTCGCCGGTGCGCTCTTCCACCTCGGCGAGATCAGCCTGGGCCTCAGCCAGCGCAGTGACGGCCTCGGTGACCGCTGTCTCCAGGGCAGCGTCATCCCGCTCCTCACGGTCTGCG
Source organism: Corynebacterium sp. UD i78 (assembly GCF_056280545.1). Lineage (NCBI taxonomy): Bacteria > Bacillati > Actinomycetota > Actinomycetes > Mycobacteriales > Corynebacteriaceae > Corynebacterium > Corynebacterium sp. UD i78. Next base: position 1,449,064 of record NZ_JBWCED010000001.1, read on the forward strand.
GCCAGTGCGGCGGCAAGCCGGTCATGCCCGGCAGTCACCCGCTCCAGTTCCGCCTTCCGGCCTTCGAGCCGAACCGCCGCACCGGCACGGGTGACGCGGGTGATGTCCTCCTGGATCCGCTCCGCCTCACGCCCCGCCGCGGCCGCGGCATCGGTCAACTCCGTGACAGTGGCGGTGGTCCCGTCGTCGGAATCACTACCGGAAACACCGGGCAGTTCAACGGCCCCTCCGGGGTCCTCTGCCCGGATCTGTTCCAGTGCCTCGTCGGCACGGGTTGTGAGCGCCTCCACCTCGGCGGACACCCGGTCGTACTGTGTACGTAGGTCATCGACAGTGTCGCTGCCGGTGATCTGGGCCAGCCGGAGCACCGCCTCCCGGTGTTTCTCGACCGCGACCTGACGTGCCGCCGCCGCGTCCTCGGCCGCTGCCAGGTCCTCGGTACCGGCAGCCGCCAGAAGTCGGTCGAGTTCTGCGCCGGCACGGGTGACGTCCTCGGACACCTCGCTGACCTCCCGTGCCGGGGTGACGGTGACCGTCCAGTCCCCGAGTCCGATCTTCTGGCGTCCGGTGACGTGCACGGTAGTCACCCCGTCGACCAGGTCACGGGATTCCTCATCGACAGTGACGGCCCCGTCGGCCGGACCGGCGACTTCTACGGTGGTGGCGACCGCGTCACGGACAGTGACGGCCTGACGCAGGGCGGCGTCCGCCGCACGCAGTGACGCGAGGACCTTGTCGGTCACCGGATTATCGTCCACCGACTTCTTCAGTTCACGGACCTCGTCGGAGATACCTGTGGCCCTGGCGATCCGGTCCGCCAGTTCCTTGACCCGGGTCTCGGCCCCCTGTCGCCGGGACAGTGCCTCCACGCGTGCCGCCCAGGCTGTGGCCACCCGGGACCGGCGCCGTGCGCCACTGAGCTTCTTCTGCAGATCCCCGGTGGTCTGCGTCTCCTGCTCAGCGGCCTTCTCCGCCTCCTGCACCTCGACGGTCAGGTCGGCGACGGTCTTCTCGGCGTCCGCCAGGGCGGAAACCCGGTCGGCGCGGGCGCGGGCCCGCTGGTCGGCGAGGTCCCGCACTCCGGCGGCGGCGACGACGGTCTTGCGCAGCTCGTCGAGTTCCGCGACCGCCGCGCGCCCCTCGGCCAGGGTCTTCTCCGCCTCCACGGCAGCCTCAGCAGCGACGGGCTCCTGCTTCGCCAAGGCCGCCTTCTCCGCGGTGAGCCGCTCGAGCTCGGCGATGAGACTCTGCGCCTGGGTGTAGCGGGCCTCCGCCGCGTCCTCCGCGTCCTTCGCCGCGGCCAGCGCCTTCTCTGCCTTCTGGAGTTCACCGGTGGTCTTCCCGGTGCGCGTGAAGTACTTCAGGTACTCGTCGGTGATCCTGCCGATGAGGGCACCGGCCCCGTCCGCGGTACCCGTTCCGGCACCGGCACCACCACCGGATGCCTCGGTATCAGCCGGCGAGTCCCCACCCAGTGCCTGCTCCAGGCTGGGGATCCCGGTGGCGGCGAGAATGTCCAGGCTCGCGCCCTGCTCGATGGTGAGGGCGTCGATGAGACTGCTGTCCACCCCCTCGGCCAGCAGCTCGGCAAAGCGTTCTGCGGCCTGCCGTCCGGTGAGGTTCTCCCGCCGCGGGGAGGTGACGGTGAGTTCGCAGCGTCCGCTGCCCTTGTTGAAGCTCTTGAGGACGGTCAGCCGATGCCCGGCGACCGTCATGTCGGCGGAGACCGTGGTCGCGACGTCCTCGGTCGCGCTCTTCAGTGCCTTGACCTTGGCTGCCTTCGAGTTCACACCGACCTCGGACAGCAGCAGGCCGAAAGCGGTGAGCAGGGTCGTCTTGCCCATCTCGTTGGGTCCGTGGACGACGACCACCCCGTTGTCCGGCAGGTCCAGGTGTGCGTGGTCGACTCCGGCGACATGGTCGAGGGTCAGGGAATGGAGGGTCAGCATCGGTCAGTTTCCTTTCCCGGTCGTGGTTCCGGCGGGTTCGGCCGACAGCCGGTAGAGCAGCCGCAGCGCGTCGCGGGCGGTGGCGTCCCCCTCGGTGGTGCGGGACGCCAGGACGCGCGAGGCCTCGCCGACGGCACCCGGCCACCGGGCTTCGGCGAGTTCCCCGTCGTCGGGCACGGTGTGCAGGTCCATCAGACGTTCCCGTGGGTAGAGCGCGGCGAAGGACGGGACCACCTCGGCGATCTCCCGGTCCAGCCGCGCCCCGGTCGCCAGGTCCACGGTGCCGGTCAACGCGTACTTCACCACGGTGGTGCGCTTGTCCGGCAGGTCCCCGAGCCGACGGATCCAGTCGGTGACCTCCTCGTCTGAATCGATGCGGGCGGACAGCGCCAGAAAGTGCCAGGTACCGACGGGTACCTCGTCGACGGTGACCGTTGCCGGCGACTCCGGTGACTCCGGGTCAAGGGCGATGTCGACGACGAGGGCGAATCCGGAGCGTCCCTCTCCCCCGCCGTCCTCCTCGCGGAAATCGGTGGGTTCGGGACTACCGGAATAGCGGACGGTGCCGTCCCCGTGGAGGTTCACCGCGGAGTGGGTGTCCCCCAGAGCGACATAGTCCACGATACGGTCACGGCAGGCCTGCGCCGCAGCGTCCACGTCAATGACGGCGGGATCACCGGCCGACGACCTCGAGGAGGTCGCACCGTGACCGACGAGGACGCGGACCGTCGCGGCATCCCGATCAGCTGAGCTCTCCGTGCCACGCAGGCCCTGCAGCGCCCCGCCCACCGGATCGGCACTCATGTACTTCGACAGCAGCGGTGCACCGACGATCTCCAGCGCGGGTCTGCCGTCAGCGGCATCCAGCACCCGCTGCGGAGTGGTGTCCGTGAGGACGCGGACCGTCGGCGACAGTCGCTCGAACACCGGATCCCGGTAGATACTCGCCGGATCGTAGGGATCGTGGTTGCCGGGCAGCAGGAACACCGGCACCGGTGACCCACGGAGAATATCGACCGCCCGGCGCCAGGTACGCCTGTCGACGAGATTGTCGTCGAAGACGTCTCCGGCGACGACGACCGCGTCACAGGACCTCTCGACGGCCAGGTGAAGAATCCGCTCGATAACGGCGAGGCGGGCCTCCTGGTAGCGGGGGCCGGCTTCCTTCCCGAGGAACCAGCGCTTCATCCCCAACTGCCAGTCCGAGGTGTGGAGGATCCGGACAGTATGTGGTGACGGGAGTGGTGTGTCAGTCATGCTCACCGATTCTTCCGGACGGATCGGACAGCCAAGGTTCCCTGTCGAACACAGTATCGTATTCTTCCTTATCTTCCCCGGTCAGCAGCCGGTAGCAGCTTTCCAGCTCATCGAGGACGCGCAACTGGTCCACCGTGTTCCAGCTGACCTTGCGTATCACCGCGTTCCTGGTGTCCCGGTCGCCGAGTTCCAGCCCGTGCCGGACGTCCATCGGCTCCCACTCCGGCAGCCGGGACAGATCACCCCAGAACTCCCCGGCACTGTAGCGGACATCCTCGGGTTCCCGTCGTACCTCGCCGGAACTGCCGGAACTGCCGGAACTGCCGGAACTGCCGGAACTGCCGGAAGATTCCGTCTGCACTGCACGACGCTGCAGATCCACCACCTGCGGATGACGCTGCCTCTCCTTCTCACCGACCTCCTCGATGAGCCTGCGGGTGTCCATCCCCCGCCAGTCGAGGAAGGCCACCGGATCGGTGGTGAACTGTTCCGCCACGGCATGTGCCACCGCGATCCGGTGCTTGCACATCCCGGCGCGGTCCGGACAGGTGCACCAGGAATCGCGGAAATCCGACGGGCTCAGCAGCACAGCCACCACCTCCCGGAGCGGCTTACGTCCCGCCAGCAGCCGACTGAGGTTCTCGGGGTGCTCGAGACATTCACCGTGGATGTACGTCACCTGGTTCTCCGACAGCGGACGCCACCGCAGCGACACCTCGAAGGGCTCCAACTGTGACCCGGTGACCAGTGCACTCGCCGTGCCCAGTTCGAGGTCGAGATTCCGTACCTTGCCCTCGCGGGCGTACGCCAGTCCCCGTTGCCGGCGTGCCGTGTCCGCCCCGGCACCGACTGTGTCGAGGATGACGCTTCCCGCCCAGCCCTCGGTGGTGGACGCCGCCCGTTGTTCGCGCTGACGGGTCTGCCTCGTCCGCCGCTTCTCCGCCTCCTCGGCAGCGGTCTGCACGGCCCGACGCTCAGCGACCGCTCGCCCGAGACGACTGCCCGGGTCGAAGAAACCTCTGGTGAGGTCGGGGCCGTCCGTGGCGTCCTTGTCGGCGGCGCGTCGTCCGCGGGAACCGAAGTCCGCCTCGATGACATTGTCGCCCCACTCCGGCTTCGGGGTGCCGAGCCGCCGGCGGCGTCCACCCTTCCTGTCCTCACTCATGGTCGTCCTCCTCTCCGTCGCCGCTGTCACCGCTGCCGTCAACCGGGTACTTCTCCAGCAGGCCCGCCTGGAACTCCGCCCAGTTGTCCGAGATCCTGTCCATCGCCTCCTGCAACGCCGCCTCACCTTCCGCTCCGCCGGTACCGAAACGACGGTCGGAGGTGGAGGTGCTCAACCGCCACAGGTCCTTCAGGGACGCATCGTCCATCCTCGTCAGCCAGCTCTCGCCTGCACTGACGACGTCTCCGGCGAGGTCTCGCTTGGCGCCGAGAATGTCGTTGATCCTCTCGTCGAGCGTACCCACGGCAATGAGTTTGTGGACCCGGACATCCTGCCCCTGACCGATCCGGTAGGCACGGTCGGTGGCCTGGTCCTCCACCGCCGGATTCCACCAGCGGTCGATGTGCACGACCACGCTGGCCCGGGTCAGCGTGATGCCGGTGCCCCCGGCCCGGGTCGACAGGATCATCACCTTCGGCCCGTTCTCCGACTGGAACCGGCTCACCAGGCCCACACGCGCCTTCCGGCTCAGTCCACCGTGGAGCATCGGCACCTCGATGCCGAACACCTCCTCCATGTCCGGGGCGAGCATGCGTCCGAACGACGGGAACTGGGTGAAGACCAGCACCCGACGGTCCTGCTCGAGTGCCTCTGAGACGATCCGGTAGAGCCTCTCGACCTTGCCGGAGCGGTGACGGCCGTCCTTGCGGATCCCGGACCCGTCGCCGCTGAAGTGGGCCGGATGGTTGCAGATCTCCTTGAAGTGCGTCAGCGCGGTGAGCACCAGGCCGCTGCGACGGTCACTGCGGCTGTTGGCCAACCGGTCCTCGACATCCGCGGCGTAGGCCTGGTACAGCGCCGCCTGTTCGGTGGTCATGGTGACCGAGTCGATGTACTCGCGCTTCTCCGGCAGCCCCAGATCCAGCGACTCATCGGTCTTCTCCCGCCGCAGGATGAACGGGTCGACGAGTCGGTGGAGCCGCTCGACATCTTCCGGGTCACGGTCACGCTCGATGTGGGAACCGATTGCGTTGTGGAAAGCCTTGGCCGAACCCAGCAGCCCCGGGTTACAGAAGTCCATGAGGGTGTGCAGCTCCGACAAACGGTTCTCCACCGGGGTACCGCTGAGCGCGATGCGGTGATCGGCCGGGATCGCCCGGACCGCCCGGGACTGCGCCGTGCCCGGGTTCTTGATGTTCTGCGCCTCATCGGCGACCACCCGACCCCACCGCAGACCGGCGTAGCGGGCGGGGTTGCGCCCCACCGTCCCGTAGGTGGTCAGCACCAGATCAACCGCCTCGGCAGCTGCCGGGAACTGCTCCTCCGGTACCTTGCCCGAGCCGTGGTCCACCAGGACGCGCAGCGACGGCACATGCCGGGCGACCTCCGAGTTCCATGCCTCCAGCACCGAGGTCGGGGCTACGACGAGGGTGGGGCCGGTGGCCTCACCGTGCTCACGCTCCCAGGCCAGCAGGGCGAGTACCTGCAGGGTCTTCCCCAGGCCCATGTCATCGGCGAGGATCGCGCCGAGTCGGTGGCGGAACATCCACACCAGCCAGTTGAGACCCCGCTGCTGGTGGTCGCGCAGCGTGACCGTCAGCGAGGACGGTGGCTCCACCCGCTCCGGCGGGGCGAGGGCCGGCATCTCGCCGTCGCTCTCCCGCGGGTGCTGGGCGGCGATCATCCGCCCGACCCAGCCCTCGGCGTCGATCTCGAGGTCCTCATCGGCGTTCCAGGTCCGGTCCTGCGAGGCCAGTTCGGCGGAGAGAAGATCGCCGAGCGTCACCAGCGGATGCGGGTCGTCGGCAGCGCCGATCGACGCAGCGTCCTTGGCGTCCTTGGCGTCCTTGGTGTCCTTCGCCTCAGCCGCCTGCTGCGCCTCCGTCACCGTGCGGAAGTAGCTGCGTGCCCGCGACAGCGAATCCCCGTCGAGGCGCACATAGCGGCCCTTGACCTGCACCACGGAACGCGCGGAGGTGAGCAGGTCATGCTTCTGCAGCGGACTGAGCTGTTCACCGTCGACCGAGATGTCCCAGTCGAAGGACAGCACCTGCTCCATACCCATGCGCCCCTCCGCCGGTCCGGCACCGACCGGTGAGACCCGCACCTTCACCGCAGGACGCACCGTGGACCAGCCACGCGGCACGAGCACGTCGATCCCTGCCATCGTCAACGCCCCCACCCCCTCGGACAACAGTGCCTCGACATCGGCCAGTGTCAGCGCCAGCGACAGGACACGGTCCTCGGCGGGACGCCCGGTCAGTGCCGAGGAGTCGGGGAACCACACCCCGGTGCGCAGCCACCCCTCCACCGCTGTGGCTGTCTCGCGCAACGGCGGCCACGCCCGGTAGGCGGCCTCCAACCCGGGACGCAGCACCCGCTTCTCCCGGTCGCCGGCCTCGGACGCGGAGAGCTCGGCGGCCGGGGCGTCATCCACCGACAGACGGACGCCGAGGCGCCAACGCCGGGCCTCGGGGTCGACAGGTCCGGCGCCGGAGTCGGCACCGTCATCGTCACCGTCATCGTCACCGTCATCCGCCGCCGCACCCCGGGGCTCCTGCAGCACCAGAACGAGCCGGGTGGAATCCTCGGTGGCCGACCTGCGCCACGCGGCCAGTCCGTCGGCGACGACCGGGGTGAGCCGATGGTCGGCGTCCCCGGACACCAGCGCCGAAACGAAATGGTTGTCGAAGGTCGCACCGGTCGCCGCTGACCTGTCCTGCAACCGGGCGACACACATCCAGTGGACGAGCTCATCGGCGGCGCGCAGCAGGACGTCGTCACCGCCGTTGAGTGTCAGCACAACCGGGCAGGACGCCTGGAACTGCCGCAGGATCCGGTTGTGCACCCCGGAGGAGGACATGCACCAGACCGGGAACCACTGGCCGTCGGCGAAATGGAGTTTCATCATCACCCGGCCGGTGTCCACGATCTCCAGGAGGAGTTCGTAGACTCGCACGAGCCACACCGTTTCCGCGCTGAGCTGGGAGGCGTCCCCACCCCTACGCAGGTAGGCCGCGAGTGTGCCGAGCACGACGAGCGCCTGCTCCGGCGTCCACGCCTGGGTGTACAGGGAGATCTCCCGGACCTGCCCCTTAGGGGTCGCCACCTGCATCCCGTCCCGACGCCGCAGCGCCCGGCTCTTCACCAGATCGAGCAGCGGCCCAGCCAGGTCATCGAGACCTAGCGTGGCGCTGTCCACCACCACGGCATGGCCGTCGGTCCGCTCGACCCAGAGGTGGAGCCCCCGGCCGGCGAGCCACAGCAGATGTACCCGGTGTTCAGTCACTCTCCTTGTGTACCACGGGGACCGGACAGCCTCTGCCGTGCCCGTGCCGAACCACTGTTCGACCCGTCCACCGGACAGCTGACCCCAAAACATCTAGTGTAGTTCTCAATGACTTTTCATCGACTGAAACCTGTACCGACGACACACGAGGAGTTCTGCCATGAGTGACCATACGTGGTTCATCATCGCCATGGTGATCTATCTGATCGCCATGCTCGGCATCGGTGTCTGGAGTTACTTCCAGACTGACGAATACGAGGATTACATGGTGGGAGGTCGTGGCCTCCACCCGTTCGTGGCCGCCCTGTCCGCCGGAGCCTCGGACATGTCAGGCTGGCTCCTCATGGGCCTGCCCGGAGCGTTGTTCGTCAGCGGCTTCTCCGAGATCTGGATCGCGGTCGGCCTGCTCATCGGTTGCTGGTGCAACTGGAAGCTGGTCGCTCCACGTCTGCGCAGCTACACGGAGATCGCGAACAACTCGATCACGATCCCGTCCTTCCTGGAGAACCGCCTGCGCGACAAGAGCCACACGCTGCGCATCCTCTCCGGCGTCATCATCCTTGTCTTCTTCGTCTTCTACGTCGCCTCCGGCATGGTCGCCGGTGGCCGTTACTTCGAGTCCAGCTTCGACGGCGAGTACCTCACCGGTCTGGCCATCATCGGTGCGGTGACCGTGATCTACACCTTCGTCGGCGGATTCCTCGCGGTCTCCTACACCGACGTCGTCCAGGGCTCAATGATGTTCCTGGCGCTGATCCTCGTGCCGACCTTCGCCGTCCTCAACATGGACAACCCGGGTGACATCTTCACCTTCCAGCTGGACAACACCTACGGTGACGCGGCAAACGAGATCGCGGCGAACTCCAGCTGGTTCAACCCGGTCAGCGGCGTCGGCTTCATCACCATCATCTCCGGTCTTGCCTGGGGCCTCGGCTACTTCGGCCAGCCGCACATCATCGTCCGCTTCATGGCGATGCGGAAGCCCTCTGACGCCACCGCCGGTCGTCGCTGGGGTGTCGGTTGGATGTTCCTCTGCCTGGTCGGCTCGGTGTTCATCGCGATCATCGCCCCCGCCTTCTTCGCGCAGAACGGGGACGCCTCGTTCTCCGACATCACGAACTACGAGACGAACTTCCTGGACATGGCGAAGGTGGTCTTCCATCCGCTGATCGCCGGTCTGATCCTCACCGCCGTTCTCGCGGCGATCATGTCGACGGTCTCCTCCCAGCTGTTGGTGGTCGCCTCCGCACTGGTCGAGGACATCTACGCAGGACTGATCAACAAGTCCGCGACGGACAACACACTGAAGAACCTCTCGCGTGCGATGATCATCGTTGTCGCGATCATCGCCGCCCTGGTAGCCCTCGACCCGGATTCCGCCATCCTCGGCCTGGTCGAGTTCGCCTGGGCCGGATTCGGCGCCTCCTTCGGTCCGGTGGTCGTCGCCGCACTGTTCTGGCGCAGACTCAACGTGCCGGGCGCCGTCGCCGGTATGGCCGCCGGTGCGGCCGTCGCCTTCATCTGGGGTGGCCTGCCCCAGTTCGACGTCATGGACAAGCCCTGGGGCCTCTACGAGATGATCCCGGGTGTCCTCATCAACGTCCTGGTGATGGTCATCGTCACCCTGAACACCAAGGAGCCGGACGACGAGGTCGTCACCGAGTTCGACGAGGCCACCCGCCTGGCGCGCCTCGCCGAGTCCGACAAGAACCTCGACATCGCCACCGCCCGCGAGCAGATCCTCGCCGAGGACGGGAACACCGTCACCGGCTGATCGACGTCCTACCGTGAACCGGAAGGCCGGTCGTGGAGTCCAACAGAGTATGCGACTCCCACGACCGGCCTTCGTCATTTCCGCGGTCTGCGCCACCCTCGCGGGCGCGCTTCTCCTCCTTCGCCCCGGGGAGGACACCCCGCTGCCCGCTGATGAGGACAGGCGTCTCCTCGACTCGCTGCTGGACGAGGTGCGGACCGTCCCCCGTCGGGTGCACGTCGTCGGCTACGACCGCAGTCACTTCGGCGGATGGGAGACCGGGGTCACCGCCGAGGGTGCACTGTGCACCACCCGGGAACGGGTGATGCTGGACGTTTTCGACGCCGCCACCCCGGCGGACAGTGGTCGCACCACCTGTCCTCGGGCGGAGGGGTCGGCGACCGACGTCTACACCGGAGACCTGATCTCCCCGTCGGACGTCGAGATCGACCATGTCGTCCCGCTGGCCGCGGCCTGGGACCACGGGGCACATGCCTGGGACCGCACCGCGCGGGTCGCCTTCGCCAATGACCTGCGCCTGAACCTCCTGGCGGTCTCGGGGAGCGCGAACCAGGCCAAGAGCGACGGGACGCCGGCCGAATGGCTTCCCCCGTTGTCCGGTGCCGCCCCGTGTGCCTATGTCGCCCGCTACCTGACGGTCTCGGTCGACTACGGGCTGAGCGTCAGCGAGGCTGACGCCTCGGCCGCCCGCCGCGCCTGCCGGCTGTGACCGGGCCAACCACCGCTCCCCCACCGATACAGAAATCCACCACCCCTCAGGTCAGTTCCGGGGTCTCCCGGTGACATGAGGGGTGGTGGATCTGGTGGTCTGTCAGACCTGACTAGTCGCGGTCACGACGACCCCGGTAACCGCCACGGTCCCCACGGCGGTCGTTACGGTCGTTACGGTCGTACCGGTCGTTTCGGTTGCCGCGCCAGCTGCTGCGTCCACCGTGGTCACGGTTGCCGTGGTCGCGGTTGCCCTTGTCGCGGTCGAAACGCCCGCGGTCGGAGTAGCCGCCACGGTCGTTGCGTCCACCGCGTCCGCCGTGTCCGCCGTGTCCGCCGTATCCACCGCGACCGCCGCCACGACGGTCACCGTCACGGTCGTCACGGTCGCGCCGGTTGCGGGCGGGACGTCCGGCCGGGGCACCCGGGTCCGGCTCGATGTTGATCAGCTTGCCGGAGATCCGGGTCTGATCGAGCTGCTCGAAGACCTCCTTCGGCAGATCCGCCGGCAGCTCCACGAGCGAATGCTCAGAGAAGATGCTGATCCGGCCGAAGTCGCGGGAGTTCAGTCCGCCCTCGTTGGCCAGCGCACCGACAATGGCGCCCGGACGGACGCGCTGACGGTGTCCGACGCTGACGCGGTAGACAGCCAGCTCCTTGCCGTTGCGGTCGGTGACCTTCGGGGCGTCCCGGTTGAAACGCTCGGAGAAGGGACGGTGCACGCCCGGGTTCTCCTCGCCGCGGTCCCAGTCGTCCCGGCTGCGACGCTCACGACGCTGCGGCTCCTGGATCTCCTGGACGTAGAAGGCCTCGCGGCCCTGGATCTTCGCTGCCAGGGCGGCGGCGATATCCGTCGGGGTGACCTCGTTGGCCTCGGCGTACCCGGTGATGAGATCGCGGAAGAGGTCGACCTGCTTACCGTTGCGGGCCTCGGTGATCGAGGTGAAGAACTTGTTCTTCCGGGCCTCGTTGACCTCGTCGACACCCGGCAGCTGGATCTCGTTGGGGTGGGACTTGGTCGCACGCTCGATGTTCTTCAGCAGACGACGCTCACGCGGGGTGACGAAGAGGATCGCCCGACCGGTGCGGCCTGCGCGGCCGGTACGACCGATACGGTGCACGTAAGACTCGGTGTCCCGCGGGATGTCGTAGTTGAAGACGTGGGTGATGCGGTCGACGTCGAGGCCACGGGCAGCGACGTCGGTGGCCACGAGAATGTCGAGCCGGCCGTCCTTGAGCTGGTCGACGGTGCGCTCACGCTGGTTCTGCGCGATGTCACCGTTGATGGCGGCGGCCTCGAAACCACGGGACCGCAGCTTCTCCGCGAGTTCCTCTGTGTCGCTCTTGGTGCGCACGAAGATGATCATCGCGTCGAACTCGGTGACCTCGAGGATGCGGGTCAGCGCGTCGAGCTTGTTGCGGTGCGACACCATCAGGTAGTCCTGCGTGATGTTGTCACCGGTCCGCTGCTCGGACTTGACGGTATATTCCTCGGCGTCGTTGAGGTACTGCTTCGACAGACGACGGATCGCCGAGGGCATGGTCGCGGAGAAGAGGGCGACCTGGCGGGAGTCCGGGGTGTCGGCGAGGATGCGCTCGACGTCCTCCTGGAAGCCCATGTTGAGCATCTCGTCGGCCTCGTCGAGAACGAGGAAACGCAGGTGGGACAGGTCCAGGCTGCCCTTCTCCAGGTGGTCGATGATACGACCTGGGGTACCCACGATGACCTGTGCGCCACGACGAAGGCCGGACAGCTGTGCGCCGTAGGGGGCACCGCCGTAGATCGGGAGGATGCTCACGCCACCGATGTGGCTGGCGAAGGACTCGAAGGCGTCGGCCGACTGGAGCGCGAGCTCACGGGTCGGGGCCAGCACGAGCACCTGCGGGCGGCGCTCGGTGGTGTCCAGGCGGGACAGGGCCGGCAGCGCGAAGGCCGCGGTCTTGCCGGTACCGGTCTGGGCAAGACCGACGACGTCGCGCCCGTCCATCAGAGCCGGAATGGTGGCCGCCTGAATCGGGGACGGCGTGACATAGCCGACCTTCTTCACTGCGGCGAGGATACGGTCGGGCAGGCCGAGGCCCGCGAAACCGGATTCAGTCTCAGTATTGTCGTTGTCTGCAGGATTTTCTTCGGTGACATCCCTGTCCGCGGTGTTCTCGGAATCATCTGCGCCCACAATGTCACCGACGCTCAGGGGGGCTTCCCCCGAGGTCTCGAGCAGATCGTTCTGAGTAACCGTCGACTGGGAGGTGTCCGGCTGGTTCTCGTCGCCGGAAACGTTCTCAGTTTCAGTCATTACCCCCATCATAGGTGTCCGGGACTCCAAAAGCGATTCGGCGTATTCTACTCCAGATTGAACCCATGATGTGGGACAAGGGACATCACGATCTAGGATGACCTGCGTGACTGACCCAGCTTCCCCTTCCCCGTCCTCGCCGTCCGGTACGCCCACCCCGCACGGACCGTCGGCGAGCACCACCCGCCAGCTGCACCGGGCCCTGACCCACCGGCACATCCACTTCATCGCCCTCGGGTCCGCCATCGGCACCGGTCTGTTCTACGGGTCCTCCGGCGCCATCGGCGCCGCCGGTCCCGGCGTGGTCTTCGTGTACCTGCTCGGCGGCGCGGTCGTGTACTTCATGCTCCGCGCCCTCGGCGAGATGTCCGTCGCTGAACCGGTCGCCGGATCCTTCGCAGAGCACTGCCGTCGGTACCTCGGCGGCTGGGCCGGGTACATCACCGGCTGGATGTACGCCTTCGAGATGATCATCGTCTGTCTGGCAGACCTCACCGCCGTGGCGCTGTACATGAAGTTCTGGTTCCCGGACACCGCCAGCTGGGTCTGGGTCGCGGTCGCCCTGATCATTGTCGCCGCCGCCAACCTCGCCTCCACCCGCTGGTACGGCGAGCTGGAGTTCTGGTTCACCATCGTCAAGGTCACCGCCGTCGTGGCGATGATCGTCGGCGGCGCGGTCATCCTCGTGTTCAACGTCGACACCGGCGGATCCGCGGGTATCGACAACCTGTGGAATGACGGGGGCCTGTTCCCCAACGGCGCCACCGGCGTCCTCAGTTCCCTGATTCTCGTGCTCTTCGCCTTCGGCGGCACCGAGGTCATCGGAGTGACCGCCGGGGAGGCCAAGGACTACAAGACCGCCATCCCCAAGGCGATCAACACCGTTCCAGTGCGCATCCTGCTGTTCTACGTCCTGGCCATCCTCGTCATCGTCTCGGTGACGCCGTGGCGTGAGATCACCGGCGAGGAGTCCCCCTTCGTCCAGATCTTCAGCACCCTCGGCGTCGGTTGGGCGGCGGCGCTGCTCAATGTCGTGGTACTCTCCGCGGCACTCTCGGCGATCAACTCGGACCTCTACGGTGCCGGACGCGTCGTCTTCGGCATGGCGCGCGAACACCTCGCCCCCTCGGTCTTCGCGAAGCTGAGCAGGAACGGCGTCCCCGTGACGACCGTGAGCGCGATGCTCTGCGTCCTCGTCACCGGTGTCGCCCTGCAGCTGTGGAACGCGACCGCGGCGGATCTCTTCGAGTCCATCGCAGCACTGGCGACCTTCGCCACCGTCTTCGTCTGGCTGATGATCCTGCTGGCCCACCTCGCCAGCCGCTACGGCTGGGGTGGCCGGGAGAAGGTCGACCCCGGTTCCCTGTCATTCCGGGTGCCGTTCTGGCCCTGGGGACAGTATTTCGCCATCGCCGTCATCCTCATCACCTTCGGCACGATGTTCTGGCTGGCCGAGTACCGGTCGGCGCTGCTTGCCGGTGTCATCTTCACCGTCGGCATGAGTGTGCTCTATCCCCTCACCCGACGCCGCGCACGGGCCCTGGACCAGGAACCCACAGGGCACCAGGGGGAGCCGGAGTCACCGGTAACCCCGTAAACAGACACGCGACTAGGACGCCATGTGGGGTCTGAACTACCGTAGGGGTGAACCGGCACCCCACCCGGGAGCACACCCGGAACCCGACGCGTCCGGACATGCCCGTCAGATACCGTCTCCACGACTTCGAACAGGACCCCCATGACTGCACAGGCCCCCGCAAACCAGAGCGACTGGAGCAACCGCATCGCCCTGGCGCAGGAGATCCTCCCGCTGATCACCCGGCTGCACAACGAGCACAACGTCGTCACCTCAGTGTTCGGCCGCCTGCTCGTCAATGTCACCGACATCGACATCATCAAGAGCCACCGGTACGCCCGTCTGGTCACCGACCGCGAGCTGCCGTTGAGCTCCACCTTGCCGATCCTGCAGGAACTGGTGGAGATGAACCTCGGCACCGCCTCCATCGACCTGGGCCGGCTGGCCACCGGGTTCGAGGCCGAAGGCGGCAGGAACCTGCGCGAGTACCTCGAGCGTGAGCTCACCGACGTCATCAACCAGCACTCCGAGAAGGACCCGGCGGATATCGTCCTCTACGGCTTCGGCCGCATCGGGCGTCTGCTGGCCCGCATCCTCATCTCCCGCGAGGCCACCTACGGGGGTGTCCGGCTCCGCGCTGTCGTGCTGCGCAAGAAGAGCTCCGACGACATCGAGAAGCGCGCCAGCCTGCTGCGCCGCGACTCGATCCACGGCGCCTTCGACGGTGCGATCACCGTCGACGAGGAGAACGAGATCATCTGGGCCAACGGCACCGCCATCCAGGTCATCTACGCCTCCGATCCCTCGGGCATCGACTACACCTCCTACGGCATCAACGACGCCATCATCGTCGACAACACCGGCGCCTGGCGTGACCGGGACGGCCTGTCCCGTCACCTGGAGTCCAAGGGAGTGTCCAAGGTCCTGCTCACCGCCCCGGGCAAGGGCGACGTGAAGAACATCGTGTACGGGATCAACCACGAGGACATCGTGCCGGAGGACCGCGTCCTGTCCGCGGCGTCCTGCACCACCAACGGCATCACCCCGGTGCTCAAGGTCATCGACGACCGCTACGGCATCGTCCACGGCCACGTCGAGACGGTCCACTCGTTCACCAACGACCAGAACCTCACCGACAACTTCCACAAGGGCCCGCGCCGTGGCCGCTCCGCCGGTCTGAACATGGTCCTCACCGAGACCGGTGCCGCCAAGGCCGTCGCCAAGGCCCTCCCGGACCTCGCCGGCAAGCTCACCGGTAACGCGATCCGCGTCCCCACCCCGGACGTGTCGATGGCCGTGCTGAACCTCAACCTGGACACGGAGACCACCCGTGACGAGGTCAACGAGTACCTCCACAAGGTGGCCCTGCATTCCAACCTGCGTCAGCAGATCGACTACATCAAGTCCCCGGATGTCGTCTCCTCCGACTTCGTCGGTTCCACCCACGCCGGCATCGTCGACGGCCTGGCGACCATCGCCGAGGGGAAGAACCTCGTACTCTACGTCTGGTACGACAACGAGTTCGGCTACTCCAACCAGGTGATCCGCATCGTCGAGGACATCGCCGGCGCCCGCCCGAAGGTGTATCCGGCCCGTATGGAGCCCGCCGAGCTGGCGTAGGCCCCCGCTCCACAGCGCCGGGACAATACGACGCCCACCCGTCCGGGGTCCGGACCGGGTGGGCGTCGTGCTGTCAGGGACGGCCGGGAGGGGGCTCAGTCGTCGGCGTCGTGAGCGTCGTCTGCTTCCTCGTCCTCCCACAGCTCCTCCAGGGGCACCAGGAGTTCCTCCCAGGCCGAGGCCTGCTCCTGCGCAACGAAGAGAACGTCGAAGAGCCGGTCGAAGTCCCGGTAGGACCCGAGCTCGAGGATCTCCTCGGTCATGTCCGCGATATCGTGGACGAGGCCCTCCAGGATCCCGCTGCCGGTCGACCTCGGAGGCATGGGAGGCCCCGTCGGCGTCGTCCTCCGGATCCGGGTCCTCCTCCTCGTCCCAGATCTCGGCGACCGCCTGGTCCATGAGGTCCTCGAAGTCCTCGCCGAGGGTCACGAACTGCACCCGTGCGGTGGGGGTCCCCTCCTCCCCCTCGAAGGTCACGACGATCTCCGAACTCTCCCCGACCTCAGCGCTGACGGTCAGCGCCTCCACCGGATCCTGGACGAACTCGAGATCGACGACGCGGGGGTCGGTCCCCTCGATGAGATCGCGGACCGTGCCGACCACCAGGTCGGTGGCGACATGGCGGGCTACCGTGGCGACGGCGTCCTCCACCGAGAAGACGACGCCGACGAGGGCCGCCTCGAACTCCTCGTCATCCTCGGCGACATCGGCCATGGCAAGGAAGACGTTCGCACCGGGGATCCCCGTCCCCCCGGTGATGTCGACGAACTGGACCTCCAGATCCTCCGACACCGGAACGAAGAGGGTGCCGTCATTGACACGGGACTCTATCCCCTCCGCGTCGAGCGCTTCAGCGATGTCCACATAGAAACCCACGAGGGGAACCTCCTACGGTCCACTCCGAACGGGTCTCGCCCCGGGCACATCACCCGGGTACGCCGTCGGAACCGTCACCCATGCTAGCCGACACCGGACAGATCGGGCGTGCCCCCCGTTCGGGAAACAACTGAAAATATATGGTTTGTCGATGGTTCCGCGGACAGCCCCTGCGACATCGTGGTAAAGGCCACATGTAGTAGGGTGGTTGGTCGAGATTGACAACATCATGAAATGAGGCGAGGACCTGCTGTGAACAGCTCCAATTTCGGTTCCAACGAATGGCTGGTCGACCAGATGCACCAGCAGTTCAAGGAGGACCCGCAGTCCGTGGACAAGGAATGGCGGGACTTTTTCTCGGAGGGGAAGACCACCGGTGACGCGACTCCGGCAGCCGCTCCGAAGGACGCGACCGTGACGGCCCCGGCGGCCACCCCTGCCGCCGCCACGTCGACCGCCCCCGCGACCTCCCCGGCCGCTGTCCCGTCCGCCCCGACCACGGGGCGTCCGGTCAGTGCCGCAGCCTCCATCGGCAGCAATGTCGCACCGTCTGCCAACCCGATCCCGACCCGCGTCGCTCCCCCGGCACCGAAGGGTGCCGCCGAGCCGCTCACCCCGGGCGAGGCGAACCTCAAGGGCGCCCAGCGCGCGATCGCCAAGAACATGGACGCCTCGCTGACCATCCCGACGGCCACCACCGTCCGGGACATGCCGGCCAAGCTCATGTTCGAGAACCGGGCGATGATCAACGACCACCTCCGGTCCCAGGGTCGCGGCAAGATCAGCTTCACCCACATCCTCGGGTGGGCGCTGATCAATGCCGTCAAGGCGCATCCGACAATCAACAACAGCTACAAGGTCATCGACGGCAAGCCCGCCGTGGTCACCCCCGAGCACATCAACCTCGGACTGGCCATCGACCTCGTCTCCAAGAACGGCAACCGCAACCTCGTCGTCGCCGCCATCCGCGAGTGCGAGACCCTCTCCTTCGAGGGCTTCGTCGACGCCTACGAGGACATCGTCGTCCGCGCCCGCCAGGGCAAGTTGACGATGGACGACTTCTCCGGTGTCACCATCCAGCTGACCAACCCCGGTGGGATCGGCACCCGCCACTCGGTGCCCCGACTCACCAACGGCCAGGGTGCGATCATCGGTGTCGGTGCCATGGACTACCCGGCCGAGTTCGCCGGCGCCTCCGAAGACCGTCTCGCTGATCTGGGCGTCGGCAAGCTCGTCACCGTCACCTCGACCTACGACCACCGGATCATCCAGGGTGCGGAGTCCGGCGAGTTCCTGCGTGACATGAGCCGCCAGCTCATCGACGACGGCTTCTGGGACGATATCTTCATCTCCCTGCGTGTCCCCTACGCCCCGACCCGCTGGTGCCAGGACATGCCGGCCTCCGGTGTGGACAAGTCCACCCGCGTCATGCAGCTCATCGAGTCCTACCGCTCCCGCGGTCACCTCATCGCCGACATCAACCCGCTGCACTGGGCCCAGCCCGGACTGCCGGTGCCGGATCACTCCGACCTGGACATCGAGAGCCACGGCCTGACCCTCTGGGACCTGGACCGTAAGTTCAACGTCGGCGGCTTCGCCGGTCGCGAGACCATGACCCTGCGTGAGGTCCTCGCGACCCTGCGGAAGGCCTACACCCTCAAGGTCGGCTCCGAGTACACCCACATCCTCGACAAGGACGAGCGCCTCTGGCTGCAGGAGCACATCGAGGCCGGTCAGCAGAAGCTGTCCAACCCCGAGCAGAAGTACCTGCTGCAGAAGCTGAACTCCGCCGAGGCCTTCGAGAACTTCCTCCAGACCAAGTACATCGGCCAGAAGCGCTTCTCCCTCGAGGGTGCCGAAGCCCTCATCCCGATGCTGGACGCCGCCGCGGACCAGGCCGCCGAACAGGGTCTCGAAGAGGTCGTCATCGGTATGCCCCACCGTGGCCGCCTCAATGTCCTCGCGAACATCGTCGGCAAGCCGTACTCCACCATCTTCGGTGAGTTCGAGGGCAACATCGAGCCCGCCGCCGCCGGTGGCTCCGGTGACGTGAAGTACCACCTGGGTACCGAGGGTGTCTACACCCAGATGTTCGGCGACAACGACATCAAGGTCACCCTGACCGCGAACCCGTCCCACCTCGAGGCCGTCAACCCGGTCATGGAGGGTCTGGCCCGCGCCCACCAGGACCTGTCGCCGAACGCCGAGCAGCGTCCGATCATGCCGATCCTCATGCACGGTGACGCGGCCTTCACGGGTCTGGGCATCGTCCAGGAGACCATCAACATGGCCCAGCTGCGCGGTTACACCGTCGGCGGTACGGTCCACGTCGTGGTCAACAACCAGATCGGTTTCACCACCACCCCGGACCGTGGCCGTTCGACCCACTACGCCACCGACATCGCCAAGGGCTTCGACGCCCCGGTCTTCCACGTCAACGGTGACGACCCCGAGGCATGCGTCTGGGTCGCCCGGCTGGCTGTCGAGTACCGCCGTCGGTTCGGCAAGGACGTCTTCATCGACATGGTCTGCTACCGACGTCGCGGTCACAACGAGTCCGATGACCCGTCGATGACCCAGCCGGAGCTGTACAGCATCATCGAGGACCGCCCGACCGTGCGTTCCATCTACCACGACACCCTCGTGGGACGCGGTGACATCACCGCCGAGGACGCCCAGCGCGCCGCCGATGACTTCCACGGCCAGCTGGAGGCCGTCTTCAACCAGGTCAAGGAAGGCATCACGGGCGCCTCCCCGGCCGCCCAGACCGGAATCGCCGGTGGTCAGGCCCTGACCACCGGGCTGGACACCTCCATCACCCCGGACGTCATCGCCGAGATCGGCGACAGCTTCTCGGTGGACGCCCCGGAGGGCTTCAGCATCCACCAGCGCGTCCGCTCCGTGGTCAAGCGTCGCCACCAGATGTCCCGCGAGGGCAAGATTGACTGGGCCTTCGGTGAGCTGCTCGCCTTCGGTTCCCTCGCCCGTGAGGGACGCCTCGTGCGTCTCGCCGGTGAGGACTCCCAGCGTGGCACCTTCACCCAGCGTCACGCGATTCTCTTCGACTCGGAGACCAACCAGCCCTTCAGCCCGCTGGAGGAGGTGGCCCGGAAGGCCGGCAACGGCGGTTCCTTCCGTGCCTTCAACTCCCCGCTGACCGAGTACGCCGGTATGGGCTTCGAGTACGGTTACTCCGTCGGTAACCTCGACGCGGTCGTCGCCTGGGAGGCACAGTTCGGCGACTTCGCCGACGGCGCCCAGACCATCATCGACGAGTACATCTCCTCCGGCGAGGCCAAGTGGGGCCAGCTGTCCAGCGTCATCCTGCTGCTGCCGCACGGTTACGAGGGCCAGGGCCCGGACCACTCCTCGGCCCGTATCGAGCGCTACCTGCAGATGGCTGCCGAAGGTTCGATGACCATCGCCCAACCGTCCACCCCGGCAAACCACTTCCACCTGCTGCGCCGCCACGCACTGGGCACCATGCGTCGCCCGCTGGTCGTCTTCACCCCGAAGTCGATGCTGCGCAACAAGGCCGCGACCTCCACGGTCGAGGACTTCACCACGGTGACGAAGTTCCGGTCGGTGCTGGACGACCCGCGGTTCGCCGACGGCACGAAGGACCGCGCCGGAGTCAAGAAGGTGCTCATGTGCACGGGCAAGATCTACTACGACCTGGAGAAGAAGCGCGCCGACGAGGGCCGCGACGATGTCGCCATCGTCCGCGTCGAGATGCTGCACCCGATCCCGCACAACCGAATCCGCGAAACCGTCGCCGAGGGTTACCCGGGCGCCGAGGTCCGCTGGGTCCAGGATGAGCCGGCCAACCAGGGCGCATGGCCCTTCCTGGCCCTCAACCTGCCGGAGCGGATCCCGGGCTTCACCATGAAGCGCATCTCCCGCCGCGCCCAGTCCTCCACCGCCACCGGCGTCGCCAAGGTCCACCACCTTGAGCAGGAAGCTCTCCTCAACGAGGCCTTCGCCGACTGACACCCGGCAGACTCCCGGAGAACGACAGACAGAGACCCCCGTACCGGATGCTCCGGTGCGGGGGTCTGTGTCTGTCTCCGCCGGCCTAGTCCGCCGCGGCGCGCAGGTCCTCGGTCGTCACTCCCCCGGCGACGTCGTTGAGGGCCTTACGATCCTTGCGGTCCATGGTCGGCTTGGCGAACAGGGCGACGGTGTTCTGCGGCAGCGAATCATCCTCACAGGCCACCGACTGGCCCGGATCCGCGGCCTGCAGGTCGGTCGGCAGAGCCGACACCATCGTGGAGTGGGTGATGTCGCGCCACATGTCACGGTCCACGTCCCCGGCCTCCTGAGCCTCCGCGTAGAGCCCCCGCAGCTCCTGCCCCTTGGCGGCGTCAAGGGTGTCCAGCAGCTCGCCGACGCATCCGGTGACCACGGTGAGTTCGCCGTCGCGCACCTGCGCGATGCGGTCACCGGCGTCCACCGTGGTCACCTCGACGCTGCGTCCGGCGCTCTCGAGCTTCGAGCTGATCTTCTCCGCCAACGCCTGCTGCAGCGGACCGTCGGTCGCTCCGACGGTCACCGGTCCCTCTGTCGAGGCGGCGACGGCCGCCTGCTGCGGCACCGTGGCCGTGGAACTGCAGGCCGCCAGCGGCACCGTGAGAGCCGTCAGTGCGGCGAGCGCGACCACTGTCTTCCTTCCGGCGGGGCCCATCAGAACCACACCGCCATGATGAGTACGACCAGGGCGATCCACGGGATCAGTCCCCACCACCGGTTGTGGTCGCTGGCCAGTGCCCCGGCCGCCGCCACCGCGCCCGCCACGGCATGCGGGATCCACAGGGAGTTCCCCGCGATGACGAGTATCACGGCGAGGCCGCAGAGGCCGCCGGCGATCAGTCGGGTCATGGTTGTCAGTCACCCGGTCCTTCCCTCGGTTCGGTGCTGTCCGTCCCGACCAGAGTAGTCACTGACGCGGGGGTGCACCGTAACGCCCCGCCACATCACGCACTGATCTGGTTGACTGTCAGCATGAGCAGTCCCCTCTCTGTCGCAGAAGCACACTGCACCGTCTACCGCGCCGAGTACCGGAGCAGTACACCCGGCAGGATCGCCGACGAGGGCACCCCCGAACGCTTCGACCTCGCCACCACCGCCGATGACATCGAGGCACTGCGCCACGCCCACGAGTCACTGGGCGACGGGGACTTCTGCTGGGTCCATGTGACGGAACCTGACGAGGTCTTCATGCACCGGATCGCCGGGGTCTTCGGCATCCACGAACTCGTCGTGGAGGATGCGGTCTGCGCACACCAGCGGGCGAAGTTCGAGCGCTACAGGAGTCAGATGCTGTTCGTGCTGCGTACGGTGAACTACACCCCGGGCGGCACCGACACGGACCTCACCCCGGACGTCACCACCGGCGAGGCGCAGGTCATCCTCGGCCGAGATTTCGTCGTCACCGTCACCCACGGGGACACCCCGGACCCCACCGACCGGGTCACGGAGAACCTCGAGCGGGTCTTCATGCCTCAGACCGTGCTCTACTCCCTGGCCGACGCGATCGTCGACCACTACCTCGATGTGACACTCCAGCTGGAGGACGACGTCACCGCAATGGAGACCACCGTATTCGCACCGTCGGTCTCCTTCTCCATCGAGGAGGTCTACCTGCTGATGAGGGAGGTTCTCGAGATCCGCCACGCCATCGACCCCCTCACGGTGGCACTGAAGCTCCTGGTCTCCGACCACGACAGCATCGTCGACGAGAGCCGTACCTACATCCGCGATGTGCTCGACCACCAGATCCTCGCCGCGGACCGTACCGGCAACTTCGCCGAACGCCTGGCTTCCCTGGTGGACGCCGCGGCCGCGAAGATCTCACTGCAGCAGAACACCGACATGCGCAAGATCTCCGCCTGGGCGGCGGTGGCGGTGGTGCCGACGATGATCGCCGGCATCTACGGGATGAACTTCGAGAAGATGCCCGAACTGGACTGGACCTTCGGCTACCCCCTTGTCATCTGTCTCATGGTGGCGATCTGCACCGGCCTGATCGTCCTGTTCCGCCACAACCGCTGGCTCTGAGTGCTGCCCCGGCCCCGTCACGTATCCTCTGGTCTATGAGTGCTTCCCGAGTTTTCGCCGGCCGACTGGCCGGCATGATCCTGCTCGGTGCCGACGGGGAGTCCGTCGGCCGGGTCAGGGACGTCGTCGTGAGTATCGGCGCCCGTCGTGCCCGCGCCCTCGGACTCGTTGTCGAGGTCGCCGGGAAGAGACGGATCTTCCTCCCCATGCTCCGGATCGCCTCCGTCGATCCGAAGGAGGTGACGATGAACACCAGCTCGGTGAGTCTGCGTCCCTTCAAGTCGAGGTCCGGCGAGGTCTCGGTGATGTACGATCTCATCGGTGCCCGTGTCCACATCGACGACCCCGAGCACGAACACCTCACCGGTCGCGCGGTGGAGATCTCCGATGTCGAACTGGAGCTCACCCGCACCCGCGAGTGGGACATCAGCCGCGTCGCGGTGATCACCCGTGGCCGTCTCGGTCGGCGGTCCACTCCGGCGATCGTCCCCTTCTCACACGTCCACGGTCTCTCGGCCTCCGGCGCGGGGCCGCAGGACGCGGACGCCGAGCTCATCGCCGAATTCAAGGAGATGCGCAACGCCGATGTCGCGCAGACCCTCCACGACCTGCCTGTCGACCGCCGCTACCGGGTCGCCGGAGAGCTCGCCGACGAACGGCTGGCCGATGTCCTCGCCGAACTGCCCGATGACGAGCAGACCGCGATCCTGGAGACCCTGACCATCGAGCGTGCCGCGGACATCCTCGAGGAGATGGACCCGGATGACGCCGCAGATCTGCTGGGCGAGTTGCCCGACGACAAGGCCGACGTCCTGCTGGAGCTCATGGACCCGGAGGAGTCCGAGCCGGTCCGTCGTCTGATGAGTTTTTCACCGGACACGGTGGGTGCCCTGATGACCCCGGAGCCCATGGTCCTCACCCCGCAGGCGACCGTGGCCGAGGCACTGGCCCATGCACGCAACCCCGAGCTCCCGCTCGCGTTGAGCTCCCTGGTGTTCGTCGTACGCCCGCCGCAGGCCACCCCGACCGGCCGCTACCTGGGCTGTGTCCACCTACAGAAGCTGCTGCGCGAGCCGCCGTCAACACTGATCGGCGGTATCCTCGACCTGGATCTCCCCGCTCTGCGCACAGATGACTCGATCGAGACCGCCGCGCGCTACTTCGCGACCTACAACCTGGTCTGCGGCCCGGTGCTGGACGACAACCAGCACCTGCTCGGCGCCGTGGCAGTCGACGACCTGCTCGATGACCTCCTCCCCGAGGACTGGCGTGACGACGACTGGCGGGAACTCCGCTCCCCCGCCTGACCGGCGGACAACCCTCTGCACAACTGCTGCCCCGACCACCGCTCGAAGGAGGAACCGTGCCGGACAACTACGCCCGCACCGACCTGGACACCCCCACCGGGGCACGACGGAAGAAACTGTTCTCCCTTGACGGGGACGCCGTCGGCGTCGGCGCAGAGCGGGTGGCCCGCTTCCTCGGTACCGGAAGCTACCTGCTGTGGCAGACCGTCTTCGTCATCATCTGGATCCTGCTCAACATCGGCGGCATGTGGTGGAACTGGGATCCGTACCCGTTCATCCTTCTCAACCTGGCGTTCTCGACGCAGGCTGCCTATGCGGCGCCGCTGATCCTGCTCGCCCAGAACCGGCAGGACGACCGCGACCGTGTCTCCCTCAACGAGGACCGACGCCGCACCGCCGAGACCAAGGCGGACACCGAGTTCCTCGCGCGCGAGCTCGCCGGTCTGCGCATCGCCGTGGGTGAGAACGTGACCCGCGACTACCTGCGTCACGAACTTGACGACCTCACCGATCTGCTCCACCGCATCGAGGACAAGCTCGAGGACCGCGAGCACGACGACAATGACGGCCAGGACGGCCCCTCTGACCGGCCTCGGTGATCCGGCCGGCCGGGTGTAACATACCGGGCGATGTCTACTGTCACTGAAGAGGCTGTCCGCAGCGCACTGTCGTCGGTTGAGGACCCGGAGCTCAACCGCCCCATCACCGATCTGGGCATGGTGAAGTCCGTGACCGTCAACGGGGACGAAGTCGCGGTCGAGATCTATCTCACCATCGCCGGATGCCCGATGAAGACCACCCTGACCGACCGCACGCGGGAGGCCACGGAAAGTGTCGACGGGGTCACGAAAGCCACCGTCACCACCGACGTGATGACCGACGAGCAGCGTCGTGAGCTGCGCCTGAAGGTCCGTGGCACGACCACGGAGCCGGTCATCCCCTTCGCCCAGCCCGATTCTACGACCCGTGTCTACGCCGTCGCGTCCGGCAAAGGCGGTGTCGGCAAGTCCTCCGTCACCGTGAATCTGGCGACCGCACTCGCGGCGCGCGGGCTCAATGTCGGCATCGTCGACGCCGACATCTACGGTCACTCCGTGCCCCACCTCATGGGTTCCACCGCCATGCCGAACCAGGTGGACGACATGATCATCCCGCCGCAGTCACACGGCGTGAAGATGATCTCCATCGGACACTTCCTCGAGGGAAACTCCCCGGTCATCTGGCGTGGACCGATGCTGCACCGCGCGATCCAGCAGTTCCTCTCCGACGTCTTCTGGGGCGATCTGGACGTGCTGCTCCTCGATCTCCCGCCCGGCACCGGCGATGTGGCGATCTCGGTCGCTCAGCTGGTCCCGAACGCCGAACTGCTGATCGTGACGACCCCGCAGGCCGCGGCCGCCGAGGTCGCCGAGCGTGCCGGCTCGATCTCCCAGCAGACCCGCCAGCGCATCGGTGGTGTCATCGAGAACATGTCCGGCATGGTGCTGCCCGACGGGACCGTGATGGACGTCTTCGGTTCCGGTGGTGGCCAGCATGTCGCCGACCGGCTCACCGAGATCACCGGTTCCCCGGTGCCCCTGATGGGCTCGATCCCGCTGGATCCGGATCTGCGCGTCGGCGGCGACGTGGGTAACCCGATCGCCGTGTCCCAGCCGGACTCCCCCTCCGCGGTCGCCCTCGGGAAGCTCGCTGACCAGCTGGTCACCCGCCGTCAGTCGCTGGCGGGGCGTCCGCTGAACCTGGGCGTCACACGGAACTGATCCCCCGCCTGCCCCACCTCGGTGAGGCGGGTCGGCCCTCCTAGAGGACGTCGCCCTCGTCCATGTCGCCCCAGTCCGCTCCGCCGCCGGTCTTCTTCTGATCGGCGGCGGTGGTGTCTCCGGCACCGGAGGACACAGCGGGCCCGGCGGGCGCTGCAGGTGAAGGAGCCGGAGGAGTGGCGGGCGCGGGAGCGGACGGAGCGGGTGCCTGCCTCCCGGCCGCGGAGGTCGTCTCCCCACTGCCCGTGACCGCGTCGCTGACCCCGCGTGCCGAGGCCTCGATGTCGCGGAAGAACTCGGGGTCGTCGTCGAGCAGGGCCTTACTGACGAGACCCCGCGCACCCATGCGCCGCATGTCGTTGATCTGCGACAGCGGCTTGCGGAAGTCCTCGAAGTCCTCCTTGAAGTCGTCCCCCAGCTCCTCCTTCGCCGAGCTGATCGCACCACGTGCGGCGTGGATCATCGCCTTGATGTCCGTGATGATCCGGGGCAGCCGCTCCGGGCCGACCACGATGATGCCGACGATGACCAGGACGAGGACCTCGCCCCATCCGACGCTGGAGAACACCGTGTTCCACCTGACTTCCTGCTCTGTGCCCTGACCCGGGTGATTCTACCGCCGACCCCGCCCAGTCTGCGACACACGCAGCATGCGACGCACGGAGGTGGACAGCCGGTCCCCCAGTGACTCGGGTCGCCGGCACCCGTCGACCCCCACCGCGTCATGGCCGTCCAGGTCGTCCGACGCAGCGACCTGCTCCCCGCAGGACGTCGGGATCCCGGTCAACCGGTCGAGCAACGCCCCCGGGGCATGCACCTCCGACATGGTGCCGGCCTGGTCCCGCATCCGCGCCGCGGCCTGGCGCTGTGCCCGAACCTCCTCGCGGCAGTCACTGCAGTGCACCAGGTGCACCTTCGCCCGGCTCTCCGCACCCCGGGACAGCTCTCCGTCCACCAGGGCTGCGACGGCCTCGGTCGTCAAATGCCCGACATCATTCCCCGGCCACATAGCTCAGCTCCCCGGCCGTCCGGTCCAGTGCCGCCCTCAGCTGGGCACGGGCCCGGTGGATCCGGGAACGCACGGTACCCATCTTCAGTCCGAGGGTGTCGGCGATCTCCTCGTAACTGAGGTCCAGTCCGTCACAGAGCACGACGGCCACGCGGAACTCCGGGGAAAGATCGTCCAGTGCCCGGGCGAGAGCCGGATCGAGGTGGTTGAACTCGAAGACCCGCTCGGGACCGGGGTGCTCGCCGGCGACCCGCTCGTAGTCCTCGGGCAGGGCCTCCATCCGTACCGTTGCCCGGTGGCGGACCATGTCGAGGAAGAGGTTGGTGGTGATGCGGTGCAGCCAGCCCTCGAAGGTCCCGGGCCGGTAGCTCTTCAGCGACCGGAAGACGCGCATGAAGGTGTCCTGGGTGAGGTCCTCGGCGTCCTGCCGGTTGCCGGAAAGGCTGTAGGCCAGCCGGTAGACACCGTCCGCATGCTCGGCGACGAGATCCCCCCATGCCGGCATGTCCGCTTCACCGCGGTCGAATGCACCGGTGCCGGTAGCGGGGTCACCGTCAGGGTGGGCACCGGAGGTGGGGTCGGGGGACACTGCGGAAGTCATGTGTTCCATTCTGGGTCACCGGGGTTGAAATGCGGTCCGCACCGGCTGGAAGTTCGCTGTGAACCACCGGCGTGCACCGCGGAGAGCGCTGTTTCCACTGACAAATATACATGACGGGACCACGGGGCGGGCAGCGGGTTCCCCGACTCGCCGGGACCTCCTGCACCGGTCGGGGGTGACCTCCCCCTAAGCTGGATCCTGTGAATGTCAACACCGGATCCGCCCTCGACGCCGTGCGTACCTACATCAACGGCACCGCCGCCTCCGACGACAACCTTGACCGGGCACAGACCGCCGCCGACGAGTTCGGCCTGCTGAGCCCCGACGCCGCGACCGGCGAGTTCCTCTCGTTCCTCGCCGCCCGTGCCACCGGCTCCGCCCAGCCCAGCGCCGTGGTCATGTCCCCGGCCTGCGGCGTGATCGGCCTGCATCTCTTCGCCGGGTTCCGCGGTGCCGGCACGGAGCCGGTCGGCCACGTCACCTGCATCGACCCCGAGGCCCAGCACCAGAAGCTGGCGAAGGAGGCCTTCACCTCCGTGGGGCTGCGTCCCACCGCCTTCCGCTTCGTTCCCTCTGCCCCGCTCGACGGCATCGGCCGTCTGGCGACCGACTCCTACGACATCATCGTCGCCGACGTGGATCCCGAGCTGCTCTCGGCCGCGGTCGACAACGCGCTCCCGGCACTTCGCACCGGCGGCGTCCTCGTCCTGCTCGACGCCCTCCTGGACGGCGCGCCCGGCGACCCGGCCCGGACCGACCGGCAGACCGAGGCGGCCCGTGCCGCCGAGGTCCACCTGCGGGAACTGGTGGACGCCGGCACCGTCTCCACCTCCCGACTGCCGCTAGGCGCCGGCATGACGGTAATCACCCGGCGCTGAAGGGTGCTATCGTTCTTCCGGTGAATTCCATCACCGACTTCTACAACAGCGTCACCGACGTCGAGCACATCGTCTCGGCCTTCGGACTGGTCGGCATCGCCCTGGTCCTCTTCGCCGAGACGGGCCTGCTCGTGGGTTTCTTCCTGCCCGGTGATTCCCTGCTCTTCGTCGCCGGCCTGTTCACCGGTGGCGACGACCCCGTGTTCCCGCTGTGGCAGCTGCTTGCCGTCGCCGTCGTCTTCGCCGTCATCGGAGACCAGACCGGCTACCAGATCGGACGGTGGGCCGGCCCACCGATCCTGCGCTCCCGGGCCGCCCGGATGATCGGTGAGGAACGGATCGGCAAGGCGCAGGACTTCTTCGTCACCCGCGGCCCGCACGCGGTCATCCTCGCCCGGTTCGTCCCGGTGATCCGCACCATCGTCCCGGTACTCGCCGGGATCAGCGGCATGGAACGCCGCCGCTTCGTGCCCTACAACATCATCGGCGGCGCCGCCTGGGCCTGCATCATCCCCGTCGCCGGGTACTTCCTCGGCGGGGTCGACTTCATCCGGGCCCATGTCGACCTCATCATCGTCCTGCTCGTGGCTCTGTCGGTGATTCCGCTGGCCGTGGAATGGTGGCGGGGCAAGCGTCAGGGGACGGACGCCACTACCGGAACGGCCGATTCGACCGGCGTACACGGCGCGGACACCCTCGCCTCGGCTCCGGTCCCGCCACCCGCCTCCTGACCGCTGGTATACAGGGGTTCGTGAATCGCTTTCGACCTGAACTCCATGTGACTGCGGAAACCGGTGTCCTCGAGGCACCGGCCGGAGCCGTCAGGCAGGGTAGCAACCTGCATGTCTTCCACCAGTTCCGCCCCACCCCGGACTCCGGCGCACGCTGGGCACACCAGATGGCGACCGGCCTCCCCTACGGCTGGGACGTCTGTGACGACGTCCTCGCCCCCGAGGGTGATGAAGTCGAATGCCTGGCCGGATCCTCCGTCCTGGTCAGTGACGGCACCGTGGAACTGTTCTTCGTGACCACCACCCCCTCCGACGGCGAGGCTGTGCGGGGTTCCGATCTACCCCATGACCGGCGCGGCGCCCGGAACTTCCGGATCCATCGTGCCCGGATCTCCGACCTGGACGCCATCTCCGCGGAGATCTCCGACGACCCGAGCATCGTGAGCAGGGAGGTCGAGCGCCTCGGTCCGGTGGAGATCGACGACGACGACCACCCGGTCACCGCGCTGGTGACCCCGAGCGTCATCCGGCACGACGACGGCTGGCTGATGATCGCTCTCGACCTCGTCGACGAGACCGCCGCCGACATCGTCGTGCTCACCTCCGACGACCGGCAGCACTGGACCGCCCTCGGATCGCTGGAGATCACCGGAGGTTCGACCGACACCACTGTGCCCCGGGGACGTCCCTTCGCACCGCGCATCGTCACCATGACCGATGAGCTCACCGACGAGACCAGCGACGTGCTGTTCATCACCTACCCGGCCGACGACGAGGGCAGCAGCGGCGGGGAGAGCGCCGGCTATCTCGTCGGTACCCTCTCCGGGACGACGTTCACCGTCGAGACCGGGTTCCAGCTCTTCGACAACGGTCACGACTTCACCCGACCCCGGGTCGTCCAGGGCATCCAGCCGGTCATCGTGGGACTGGTCGGGACATTCCCCGGAAACGGTACGGGTACCTGGGCGAACTGTCTGTCAGTGCCACGCTTCCTCACCCTGCGTGGCGGCCACCTGCACCAGGACATCGTCGGTGTGCCCTCGGCGGTGCGTTCCTACACCGACCGTGCGGCGGTGTTCACCGCCCAGCTCGACGTCTCACGTGGTGCCGTGACCGTCTCCCTGCTCGACGAGGAGGACGGGCTGCTGGCCACCGTGCGCCATTCCGGCGACCGGATCGAGGTAACCCGCCCCACCCGCGACGGAGTCGGAGACGTCCGCACCGCGGAGCTGGCCGACGGTGACTCGGACACCCTCACCATCCTCGTCGACGGTCCGGTGTGCGAGGTCTTCGCCGACGGTGGACTGGTCTCGCTGACCAGTTCACTGCACGGGGACGCACCCTTCGCGAAGTTCCGGGTGGACACCACCGCCGGGGCCCGCGTCCTGTCGGCGATGGAGTCACTGGGACGCCGGCTGCAGCGTCGGCTGGCGCAGCTCGACAACCCGGAGGAGCAGGAGCGGCTCATCGCCGAGGCAGCCCTGGCCGACCGGGACCTCGCCGCCGACGACTAGGACCCGTTGAAGCCCAGCGTACGGGGGTCGCGGGCGAGACGGGTCACAGTCGCACGGGCCGTGACCTGCATGACCTTGGGGAGGCCGGCGATCCGCTCGGCCAGCACCTTCGGGTGGATGTGGCGGGCAGAGGGGCTCATGCCGATCTGAGCGGCGATGGACGCCTGGTCGAGGTTCATGACGAACTCTACATGCTCCGGTTCCCCGACCGGCACAAGGTAGCCGGAGGCCTGGGTGATCATCCGGTCGACCTTGCCCTCCTCGACGTCGATGATGCCCAGTGGGGCGCGCAGCTCGGCGAGGTGGCCGGCGTCCGGGGTGAGCACGACGACCTGGCCCTCCGGAGTGAGGACGCGGGCGAACTCCGCGGCATTGCGCGGGGCGAAGATGACGGTCATGACGTCGATGCTGTCATCCCGCAGCGGCAGTCGGGCCCAGGCGTCCGCGACGATCGCCCCGACCCGCGGGTGGCAGTGCGCCAGTCGCTTGGCCGCGGGCACGGAGACGTCGACTCCGATGCCCCGGGAGCCGGGGACCGCGTCGAGCGTGTGGGCCAGGTAGTACCCGGTACCTGCCCCGATCTCCACGACCGAGGGCCGGTCCTCCTCGGAGACGTGGTTGTCGTCGAGGACATCGGCGACGGCATCGGACACCGCCTCGACGAATGGGGCGAAGTGTCCACCGGAGAGGAAGGCTTCGCGCGCGGTGATCATGTCGGCATCGTCACCGGTGTAGCGCAGGCCTGCGCCTCCGACGAGGGTGACGTATCCCTGACGGGCGACGTCATAGCTGTGGCCGGAGTCGGAGACGACGGTCCGCCAGGACTCGTCCCCGGCGCGCAGCAGGGTCCCGTCGACCGGATCGGCGAGCAGATCGATGACATCGGACAGCACGGTTCGAAATTCTCCTCGGGAAGAAAAGGGCGGTAACGCGGGTGGGTCAGCGGAGTGACCCCTATTTACGGAGCCACTCTACAAGGGTACGGGCCGGGAACCCGGAGACGCCGCTCACGGTGTCCCCGGCCGGCGTGGTGGCCGCGGCGGGCCCGGCGGTGTCGAGGTGGATGTGGGTGACATCCCCGGTGAATCCGCGCAGGTACAGCGCGGAGTTCAGCAGGTCGGGACCACCGGGCTCCGGTGCGACCTCGGTCGGCAGCGGCATCGGCCACCACCGCTCCCCCACCTTCGCACCGCGCAGGGTGAGTCGTCGGGCGAGAACCGGGTCTCCGGTGAACAGGGCACCGGTGCGGGTACCGAGGGCGCCCCTGGCCCCGGTGGACGTCGGACCGGCACTGATGATCCGGCGCGGCCGGTGGCGCTGCACCCCGTAGGCCAGCGTGTCTGCGGTAGCCAGCCGGGCCACGGTCTCGGCCCGTCGGGTCCCGTCCCCGGTGATGTGCAGGGTGGTGGTCTTCCCGCCGACATGGGTGACGACCTCCTCGGGCCGTCCGGTCAGCGGAGGTCTCAGGTCGGAGAGCAGGCCGGTGACCGGCACCAGTCCGATGACCTTCTGCGGGGAGTGCAGGCGGGACAGGGCGCTGAGCACCGCCGGGACCACAGCCCCACCGACGAGCACGGCATCGGGCCGGTCATCGGTCAGTTCACCGTCGGCGGCGGCGGGGTCCCAGGTGATCTCGACGAGCCCGGCGGTGTGCGCCGGGTCCGCGCTGGCGGCGAGCACTCCGCCGAGGCCCTTGCGTTCCAGCCAGTCACCGGTCCGGACCTTCACCCGGACGCCGGGGCGCCCGTGGAACAGGGCCCGGGTCTGCTGCCGCCACCAGTCCAGGGTCATGGACCCGTCCGGCACCGCACCGAGCACGTCGGTAAGTGCAGCGGCAGCACCGAGCTCGGCCCCGAGCCGGAGTTCGCGCCCAGCGGCGGAGGCGGTGTCGCCGGTGACGGCGGAGAGGTCGATCCGGATGTCCCGCACCACAGGGCCGGCAGGGTCAGCGTCCGGGGCTCCGACGAGGGGCGTGGGACCGGCACCGACCAGTCCCTGTGCCAGGTTGCGCAGGTTTCGACGGGTGGTGGACGCCGGGACGCTGACCTGGACAAGGTGCCTTTTCGCCTTCACCGGATGCACGGCGACCAGGTCGGTGAGACGGCGGACGAGTCGGCCCCCCGCATCGCGCCACCCGTCATCTCCGAGACGGGGCTCCGCCGGGAGCTCCGCGAGGTCGGTCAGCGGGACTGGATGTTCCGGGACGTGGACCTCCCAGATCCCGTCAGCGGCCGGCCGGACGACGGTGGAGGGACGGTCGCGGACGATGATGCGGCAGTCGATGACCTCTGAACCACTGGCGGGCGCACCGGAGGTGAGGGTGGGGATCGTGGTGCTCATTCCTGCGTCATGCTCCTGTCATGGCCCCTGTCCTGCAGGGTGTCGAGGTACCGGTCGACCTCGGCGATGTCGTAACCGCGGCGCACCACCCGGAAGCGGGGGCCGTCGCTGTCCTCCGTGCTCTCCGCCGCCTCCTCAGGTCGGCCGAATGTGGTCTGGACCAGCGACACGAGGACGAGACCCACCAGCAGAGCAGCGATGACGGTGATGAGCAGGTACATGCCGGTCAGCCTACCTCACCGGACAGTCACCCGAGCCGGCGTCGGGCGTGGGCGGCGACCACCCGGTTCACGGCGTCCTCCGGATCGTCGGTGACGTACAGCAGATCCGGGTCGGACTCACTGATGAGCCCCTCGTCGAGCATCCGTGCCCGGATCCAGTCCACCAGCCCGCCCCAGTAGTCGCTGCCGATGAGGATGATCGGGAACTCGCTGACCTTGCCGGTCTGGACGAGGACGAGGGCCTCGAAGAGCTCGTCGAGGGTGCCGAAGCCGCCGGGAAGGCAGATGAACGCCTGGGCGTACTTGACGAACATCGTCTTGCGGACGAAGAAGTAGCGGAAGTTCAGGCCCAGGTTGACCCATTCGTTGAGCCCCTGCTCGTGGGGGAGCTCGATGCCCAGGCCCACGGACAGTCCACCCGACTCGGAGCAGCCACGGTTCGCGGCTTCCATCAGGCCTGGACCGCCACCGGTGATCACGGCGTAACCGGCCTCGCGGAGCAGGCGTCCGGTATCCACGCCGAGCCGGTACCACGGGTGGTCCTCCGACGTCCGGGCCGAACCCCAGACGGTGACGGCGTGACCGATGTCCGCCAGGGCACCGAAGCCCTCGACGAACTCCGACTGGATCCGCATCACCCGCCAGGGATCGGTGTGCAGCCAGTCCGAGTTCGGCTGTTCACCGAGCAACCGCTGGTCTGTGGTGGTGGCCGGTCTGATACGCCGGCCTTCGCCGCGTCGCAGGACCGGACCTTCGTAGAAACAGGAAGGGTCGTTCGGTCGGATCGGAGCCATGGTGAGGTCCTCTCTGTCAGGCCGGGAGCTCCGGCGGGGTGGTGAGGTAGCTGATGAGCTGGTCACTGACGGTCGTGATCATCTCGACCGGGCAGTTCTCCTGCGGGGTGTGACACAGTCCGGGGTCACCGGGGCCGAAGTTCACCGCGGGAATGCCCAGCACGGAGAAGCGGGCGACATCGGTCCAGCCGTACTTCGCCCGGACGTTGCCGCCGGTGGCGGTGACCAGTGCGGCGGCGGCCGGACGGCGCAGCCCGGGCAGGGCGGCCGGGGACAGGTCGTCGATCTCCAGGGAGAATCCGTCCACCGGATCCTCCGGGGTCCCGACGCCCAGGACGTCGAGGGTGTGGGACAGGGCCTCCTCCCCCGACCGGTCCGGGGCGAAGCGGAAGTTGACGAACAGCCACGCCTCGTCCGGGATGGTGTTGGTCGCCACCCCGGACTCCAGGTGCACCACGTTGAGCCCCTCGCGGTAGAGGCAGCCGTCGATGTCGACGTCGCGGGGCTCGTAGGACGCGATCCTGGCGATCACCGGGGACAGCCGGTGGGCGGCGTTGTCGCCGAGCCAGGCACGGGCGGAATGGGCACGGGTGCCGTGGGCGGTGACCTTCAGCCGCAGCGTACCCTGGCAGCCGGCCTCGATGACGGCGCCGGAGGGCTCCCCCAGCAGGGCGACGTCACCGGCCAGCAGGTCCGGCTCGGTGTCCGCGACCATCTTCAGGCCGTTGTAGCGTGAGGCGACCTCCTCGCCGTCGTAGAGCACGAGCGTGAGGTCCTGGGCCAGGTCATCGGACTGTGCCAGGGTGACGAACGCGTGGATGTACACGGCGTCCCCGGACTTCATGTCCACGGAACCGAGCCCGTGGATGCAGTCGGCGCCCGCGGTGTCCGGACCCCGTCGTGACGGCAGGTTGTCGGCCGGGGGGACGGTGTCGATGTGGCCGGCGAGGACCACGCGGGAGGGCAGTCCACGGTGCGTCCGGGCGATGACCGTGTTACCCCGACGGTCGACCGTGACACCGGGCAGGGCGAGCCGGACGAACCCGGATTCCAGGGCGTCGGCGATCACGGTCTCCTCGTGGGACCGGCTGGGAATGTCGACCAGCGCGGCGGTGAGCGCCACCGGATCGAGGGTGAGATCGAGTTGTGCAGTCTGTTCGTTCATCGTGACCCCCATCGTAGAGGTGCCAGAGGTGCGGCAGGTCGCTGGCACTGTGCCAGAATAAGTGTTCATGAGTAGTTCACTGGGCGGTTCCGCAGCATCACCTGCGTCCGAGGCCGCGACCACAGAAGAGACGCGGGGCGAACTGGGCCACGGGCTCAAGACCCGCCACCTGACGATGATGGGGCTGGGTTCCGCCGTCGGTGCGGGTCTGTTCCTCGGCACCGGTGTCGGCATCAAGGCGGCCGGCCCGGCGGTCCTCGTCTCCTACATCGTCGCCGGTATCGTCGTCGTCTTCGTCATGCGGATGCTCGGTGAGATGGCCGCCGCCCGTCCCGCCTCCGGCACCTTCGCCACCTACGCCCGCCAGGCGTTCGGCGGTTGGGCCGGCTTCTCCCTGGGCTGGATGTACTGGTTCATGCTCATCATGGTGATGGGTACCGAGATCACCGGCGCCGGTGCGATCATGGGCAAGTGGTTCGGCGTGGAGGGCTGGATCCCCGGCCTGGTCTGTGTGGTCCTGTTCACCGTCGTGAACCTCTTCGCCGTCCGCGGCTTCGGCGAGTTCGAGTACTGGTTCTCCTTCGTCAAGGTCGCCGTCATCATCGCCTTCCTCATCATCGGTGCCCTGCTCATCCTCGGGTGGCTGCCCGGTCACGGGTCCGTCGGCACAGACAACCTCACGCCGTTCGCCCCGGAGGGTATCTCCGGCATCTCCGCCGGCCTGCTGGCTGTCGCCTTCGCCTTCGGCGGTATCGAGATCGTGACCATCGCCGCCGCCGAGTCCGAGAAGCCGACCCAGGCCATCACCTCCGCGGTCCGCGCGGTGGTCTGGCGCATCATGATCTTCTACCTGGGCTCTGTCGCGGTGATCACCACGTTGATCAACTACACGGATCTCGCCGAGGAGGAGGACGCCTCCAACTCGCCGTTCACCCGCGTGCTCAGCATGGCCGATGTTCCGGCGATCGTCGGGATCATGGAGGTCGTCATCGTCCTGGCGCTGCTCTCCGCGTTCAACGCGCAGATCTACGCCACCTCACGGCTGATGTACTCCTTCTCCTGGCAGGGCAACGCCCCGAAGGTCTTCCGGAAGCTCTCCTCCCAGAAGGTCCCGCTCCCGGCCGTCATCTGCTCCCTGGTCTTCGCCTTCATTTCCGTGGGTCTTCAGCTCTGGGGTCCGGAGGACCTCATCAACATCCTCTTCAACGCAGTCGGCGGCTGCCTGCTGGTCATCTGGGTGATGATCGTCCTGTCCGAGCTGAAGCTGCGTCCGTTGCTGAAGGAGGAGGGCTCGCTGAAACTGAAGATGTGGTTCTGGCCGACGCTCCCGGTCGTCACCCTCGTCGCGCTGGCGGGACTGACCGTCCTCATGCTCTTCGACGAGAGCGCGCGGGACCAGGTCATCACGGTGGCCATCGCCTTCGGTCTGCTGTGTGCGCTGGGTGCCTGGGTCACCCGCCACCACGACCGTTTCGCCGATGACGCCCTGCGTGACAGGTCCGGGGAGACCGCCGGCAACTGACCGGTAGACTGTGGTGCCATGACCTCTGCTTACGGAACCGGCATCGCGACCCTGACCGCTGACGACACCGTCCTCGACGTGTGGTACCCCGAGTTCGGCCTGGGTGACGCCCCTGCCGCCCCGCTCGACCTGTCCCACCTCGAGGATGAGGACGCCGACCGCGGCGTCCACCGCGTCGTGGTGCACACCACGATCGCCGACCTTGACGACGCCCCGGCGGACTCCGCCGACGCATACCTGCGCCTGCACCTCCTCTCCGGTCGCACCATCCAGCCCCACGGCGCCAACCTCGACGGGCTTTTCGGTAAGCTGACCAACGTCGTCTGGACCAACTTCGGCCCCTGTGCTGTGGAGGGCTTCGAGGCCACCCGTGCGAAGCTGCAGGCCCGCGGCAGGGTCACCGTCTACTCGATCGACAAGTTCCCCCGCATGGTCGACTACGTCGTGCCGACCGGGGTGCGCATCGGCGACGCCGACCGTGTCCGCCTCGGCGCACACCTCGCCGAGGGCACCACCGTCATGCACGAGGGCTTCGTGAACTTCAACGCCGGCACGCTCGGCTCCTCCATGGTCGAGGGCCGGATCTCGGGCGGCGTCGTCGTCGAGGACGGCTCGGACGTCGGTGGCGGTGCCTCGATCATGGGTACCCTGTCCGGTGGCGGCAAGCAGGTCATCTCCATCGGAAAGCGCTGCCTGCTGGGCGCGAACGCCGGCGTCGGCATCTCCCTGGGCGACGACTGTGTCGTCGAGGCCGGCCTGTACATCACCTTCGGGACGAAGGTCGCCTTCGACGGAGACGTCGTCAAGGCCTCCGTCCTCTCCGGGGCGTCCAACCTGCTCTTCCGCCGCAACTCGGTCACCGGCGCGGTCGAGGCCGTTGCCCGGGCGACCGGATCGGTGGAGCTCAACGACGCACTCCACAAGAACTAGGGACACCGCCCCAGGGACAGCAGAGGACCCCCGACCAGTGGTCGGGGGTCCTCCGTGTCGGGGCCGGAAGACCGGGGCCTACTGCTTCAGCGTGCCGAGTCGCTGGGCGGCCTTGGCGATGTCCTCGTCCGTGGCGGTGAGGCCGATACGCACGTGCTTCTCCCCCGCGGGACCGTAGAAGTCACCGGGGGCGACGAGGATGCCGAGTGCTGCGAGACGGTCCACCGTCTCGCGGCAGGGACGGTCCTCGGTGGCCCACAGGTACAGCCCACCCTCGGAATCATCGATACGCAGTCCTGCGTCCTCGACCGCGGCGGCGAGGAGTGCACGACGCTGCCGGTAACGGGTCTTCTGCAGGGTCTCCTGGTCGTCATCCTCGAGGGCGGCGACAGTGGCGGCCTGGATCGGGCCGGGCATCATGAGACCCGTGTTCCTGCGCACGGCGAGGGCCTCGGCGATGAGGTCCGTGTCGCCGACGAGGAAGCCGGCACGGTAGGACGCCAGGTTCGAGGTCTTCGACAGGGAGTGGACCGCGATGAGGTTCGTGAAGTCCCCGTCGCAGACCCGGGGATCCAGGATGGAGACCGGGGCGTCCTCGTCGGCATCGTTCCAGCCGAGGCCGAGGTAGCACTCGTCGGAGACGACGATGACGTCGCGCTCACGGGCGAACTCGACGAACTTGCGCAGGTGGTCGACACCGAGAACCTTGCCGTGCGGGTTTGCCGGGGAGTTCAGGAAGATCATCGCCGGGGTCGCCGGGCCGACCTTCAGCAGTGAGTCACTGCGCAGGACGTCCGCTCCGGCGATCTTCGCGCCGACCTCGTAGGTCGGGTACGCGAGCTCCGGGATCACCACGGTCTGGCCGGGGACCACACCGAGGATGAAGGGCAGCCAGGCGATGGCCTCCTTCGTGCCGACGACCGGCAGGACCTGTGCGGTCACCACGCCGGGCACGCCGAAGCGCCGTTCCATGGCCGTCACGATGGCGGCGCGGAGCTCCGGGGTGCCGATGGTCTGCGGGTAGCCCGGCTCACCGGCGTTCAGCGAGAGCGCCAGCTGGATCGAGGGCGCGACCGGGTCCACCGGGGTACCGACCGAGAGATTGATGATGCCGTCGGGATGCGCGGCCGCCGTCGCCTTCGCCCCCTCGAGGGAGTCCCACGGGAAATCGGGGAGTTCGGCGGAGAGAGTGCGTCGGCGGGGTCGCGCTGCGTCGGTCATCGGTGGGTTTCCTTCTAGTCCTGGTTCTGGGGCGGCAAGTTCCTGATGCCCTCGGGGTCGAAGTCCTGGGGGCCGAGCTTGGCTGCTCCGCCCGGGTCACCGAGATCGTCGAAGAACGCGGTGTTGAAGTCGATGTAGTCCTCCCACTCGTCTGGGAGGTCGTCCTCGTAGAAGATAGCCTCGGTCGGGCACACCGGCTCGCAGGCGCCGCAGTCCACGCACTCGTCGGGGTGGATGTACAGCGATCGCTTGCCCTCGTAGATGCAGTCGACCGGGCATTCCTCCACACAGGCCCGGTCCATCACATCGACGCAGGGCTGCGCGATTACGTAGGTCATTGATTGTCACTTTCTCGGAAACTCGTCACGATTGCCGTCCGCAGGTCGTCAGTACTGCTTCAAGCAGATCTAATCTTGTCACTTCAACCGCAGCAATGCCCAACCGCCGCCGGCCAGTCCGAGCGGCAGCAGAAGCAGTGTGGTCAGGGAGCCACCCATGACGGTGTCTCCGCCGAGACCGGGGATGGCGGGCCAGAACACGAGGATCAGGTATCCCGCCAGCCAGGTCCACATCGGGGCGGCGGCCAGGGAGCGGTTGTCGGTCCACAGGAGTGCCGTTTTCGTCAGCACCGCCAGGAACCACGGTGTGGCCACCAGCGGCCACGGGAAGGGCACGGCGGTGTCACCGACCGTGATCCTGGATCCGAGGTAGAGGGCCGCGAGCAGTACCGCGGCCAGTGCCCCGACGCACAGCCAGATGATCCCCGCCCGGCGTTCGGCGCGGGTCGTGTCCCGGCGCACCTGCCGGCGTTCCGGATCTCCCCAGTGGGGTTCGTCTGTGGTGTACATCGGCTACCTCCCTTCAGCAAATAGACAGTCTAGTCTGTTCAGCGTTTCGCCCGAAAGTCCAGCCTCGCCGTCCCGCCGTTCGCCCAGCATGAAACTCTCCGTGCCGATGAGCGGCTGGGTGATGAGGTTGGACAGACAGAAGGGCACCGGAGCGCCGACGGCGCTGGCCCTGGGGGTGTCGATGACATCACCGACGGAACCGTCGGCGACCCAGAGCTGGGTGGCGTGGGCGACCATCGCGGCCTGCTTGGCGGCGAGATCCTCGGCGGAGCCGGTGACGCGGGCGTCCACCGAGGACGCCGGGACGCTCGCCAGCTCGCCGTCGTCCGGCCACCGCCAGTCGGCCGGGGGACCGCCTGCCGCACGCAGTTCGGCCAGGCCGGCGTCCAGCTGCTCGGTCTCGGTGACACACCACCAGATCCTCGCCGGGGTCCACTCCCCCGCGTCCGCCTGGGCGGCGACGGCGGCATGGGTGATCTCGTGGGCACGGATGTGGTCAGGGTGGCCGTAGCCGCCGTCGGGACCGTAGGTGACGACGACGTGTGGACGCAGACCCGCGATCTCGGCACGCAGGGCATCGACTGCGGCACCCCCGGAGCGCACGAAGGCGCGGGGATGATCCGCCGGCGGTGTGCCCGCCATACCCGAGTCACGCCAGTGCGCGACACCGCCGAGGAACCGCGGCCGGGCGGTCCCGGTGACCTCGTCCTGGTTGACGCCCAGCGCCGCCAGGGCGCGCTGGAGTTCGGCGATGCGGTACCCGCCGAGCAGTCCGGAGTGTTCGGCGACGAGGCCCTGGTACTTGTCCCCGATGACCTCGCCTTCCTCGCCGAGGGTGCAGGTCACCACCGTGACCTCGGCGCCGCGGCGGGCCCAGTGGGTCAGGGCGAGGCCGGTCCACAGGGATTCGTCGTCGGGGTGGGCATGCACGGCGAGCACGCGCAGGCCCTGCAGGTTCTGGTCGATCATCAGTCGTCCTCTTCGTCGGATGTGGTTGAGGTCGTAGGTGCTGCGGAAGTGGCGGACGCAGCAGAGGCGTCCGTCTCCTCGGCGCGACGCCAGGTGGCGGCTGAGACCAGCGGGCCGGTGTCCCGGTCAAGCGGCCAGTCGGCGAGCCGGGGCTCCGGGCCGACGAGGTCGGGGCCGGCGGCGATGACCCGACGGTCGTCGATCAACGGCACGTCGACGCGCTGCTCGGCGACGGCGTCGGAGACCCGGTCCACAGTGTCGTCGACCAGGGCACTGACCCGGTCCTCGGACAGATCCGCCGCCGAGAACAGCGCGGCATCCAGGATGCCGTCGACCTCGGCCGAGCACAGACCCGAGGTGTTGACGGTACGTCCCGTGGCGGCGGCGTCCTCGCCCTCCGCGCCGGAAGGGTCGGAGGAGTCGGAGGTCCCGCCGGGTTCCGACGGTTCCGACGGTTCAGTCGTTCCCGTGGGCTCAGTCGTCACCGAACTGTCGGTGGGTTCCGTGGTCTGTGACTCCGAGGTGGGCACGGCGGTGACCGAGGGGAGTCCGGTGGACGGCCTCGACACCGACCGGTCGGCGGTGTCGCAGCCGTAGCGGCTGCGTAGTTCGCTGAGGGTCTCCGGGGTCTCCTGCCACGCGATGACGGCGTCGACCTCACCGGAGGGCAGGAAGGAAC
Source organism: Corynebacterium sp. UD i78 (assembly GCF_056280545.1). Classification (NCBI taxonomy): domain Bacteria; kingdom Bacillati; phylum Actinomycetota; class Actinomycetes; order Mycobacteriales; family Corynebacteriaceae; genus Corynebacterium; species Corynebacterium sp. UD i78. Next base: position 1,490,121 of record NZ_JBWCED010000001.1, read on the forward strand.
CGTAGAGGTCAGATGAGGAACGGATGACCGGCTCTGCGGCGATGCCGACGCCGGTGAGCTGGTCGACGACGCGACGGGCGGCCTCGACCGCCGTGGCGTCCCCGCTGTCCGCCCCGATCCGCAGCGGGGTGAGGTCGCTGTCCACCGTCGGCAGGGCGGGAGTGGCCGGGGCGCTGTCGACGGCGCCGTCAATGTCACTCTCAACGGTGCTGTCGCCGGTCACCTCGTCGGCACCGATGCCCCCTCCCGGTGCCGTCGCGGCAGGATCCTGGGTGAGGATGCGGGCCAGGGCGTCGGCGTCGAGGGCGTCGGTAACCCGGGTGCGGTTGGTCAGCGAGGTCATCCGCGGCGCCGTGGTGTTCAGTGTCATGACCAGGTCAGGACGCCGCGTCATCTCACGGACGCGCAGACCCGGCACCGCGGCCAGCGACTCGGTGGTCACCCCCTGCTCCCCGGTCAGCAGCATCTGCAGCTGACCGGTGCGCAGCATCTGGGTGGCGGTGCGGGTGTCCGGCACGACCGAGAGCACGACGCTGTCACTGCGTGCGGGAGACTCACCCCAGTACCGCTGATTGCGGTCCAGGCGGATCTCACCGCGGGCGGTGTCCACCGCACGGACCCGGAACACCCCGCCGGACGCCGCGGGCACACCGGACATCATCGAGTCGAAGCTGCGGTCCTCGGTGCGGTAGATGTGGCTCGGCAGCAGGTCGGAGAAGAGGTCACGCCAGTCTGGGTCGGGACCGGTGAAGGTGACGTCGACCGTGCGTCCTCCCGCGGAGACGGAGAGCTTGTCGATCATCGCGTAGCCCGCCGGGTCCACCACGCCGGAGCGTCCGGTGATCTGCTGGTGGAGGTAGTCGAAGTCTGCCCCGGTGACGGGCGTCCCGTCCGACCACTGGGCGTCGGAGCGCAGGACGTAGCGGACCTTGGTCGGTGCCGCCTCGGTGCCCTCGGTGACCTTCACGGACTCCAGCAGATCAGTGTTGAGTGCCGTCCGGGCGCCGGTCGGACTGCCGGTAGGCACGGTGAAGGCGCTGGGCAGGGTCAGCTGGGCGACGACACTCGTCGCCAGGGAACGCGACCCTATGAGGTGGGGGTTGAGGTCACCGGGGATGCTGTCCACGCCGACGGTGACGGTACGGAGCTCATCGGGCACCGCGCCCGGCTCCTCCGTCTCCTCCGGGGTGGTGCTGACTGTCTGCGGCGCAGCAACGGTCGGCGCATCCGAGGGACGCGCCTGACAGCCGGCGAGGACCGCTCCGACAAGCCCTACGGCGCTGAGCGCCGCCACGACAGCGGAAAGCCGCCGGGGGCGACCGTTCTCTACCACTCCCGACGGCTCCTCTCACCAGTGCCCCTGCTGACAGGGGCGACTACCGGACTTCGATCACTTCTTGTCGCGCTGCTTCGCGCGGGACGCCGCACGACCACGCTCGGTGGCACCGAGGATAGTCTTACGCACGCGGATGGCCTCGGGGGTGACCTCGACACACTCGTCGTGGCCACAGAACTCCATGGCCTCGTCCAGGGAGAGGTTTCGGGCCTTGGCCAGCGTCACGGTGGCGTCCGCGGTGGCGGAACGCATGTTCGTGAGCTTCTTCTCCTTGGTGATGTTGATGTCCATGTCCTCGTCGCGGTTGTTCTGGCCGACGACCATACCCTCGTAGGTCTCGGTACCGGGCTCGACGAAGAAGGAACCGCGGTCGGCCAGCTGGGTCAGCGCGTAGGCGGTGATCTGGCCGGTGCGGTCGGCGACCAGGGAACCGTTCGGACGGTCCTTGATCTCGCCGGCCCAGGCGTCGTAACCGGCGGAGTAGCTGTTGGCGATACCGGTGCCGCGGGTCTCGGTCATGAAGATGGTGCGGAAACCGATGAGGCCACGGGCCGGAACCAGGAAGGTCATCCGGATCCAGCCGTTACCGGTGTTGTCCATGCCTTCCATGCGGCCCTTACGGGCGGCCATGAGCTGGGTGATGGCACCGAGGTGCTCCTCTGGGGCGTCGATGATCATGTGCTCCCAGGGCTCCTGCAGCTTGCCGTCGACGGTCTTGGTGACCACCTGCGGCTTACCGACGGTGAGCTCGAAGCCTTCGCGACGCATGGTCTCGACGAGAATGGACAGCGCCATCTCGCCACGCCCCTGGACCTCCCAGGCGTCAGGACGCTCGGTCGGCAGGACCTTGATGGAGACGTTACCGATGAGCTCCTGGTCCAGGCGGTTCTTGACCACGCGGGCGGTGAGCTGGTTGCCGGAGCGGCCGGCCATCGGGGAGGTGTTCACACCGATGGTCATGGAGATGGCGGGCTCGTCGACGGTGATGCGCGGCAGGGCGACCGGGTGCTCCGGGTCGGCCAGGGTGTCGCCGATCATGACGTCCTCGATACCGGAGATCGCGGCGATGTCACCGGCGATGACCTCGTCGGTGGCGACACGGTCGACGCCGACGGTACGGAGCAGCTCGGAGATCTTGACGTTCTTGACGTGCTCCTCGCCGTTCTCGTCGTAGTGGATCCAGGCGACCTGCTGGCCCTTGTGCAGGGAGCCGGCGAAGACGCGGACCAGGCCGATACGGCCGAGGAAGTTGGAGGAGTCCAGGTTGGTGACGTGGGCCTGCAGCGGGGCGTCATGCTCGGCGGAGGGCTCCGGGAGGACGTCGTAGATGACGTCGAACAGGGACTGGAGGTCCTCGGCGTCCGGGATGTTGCCGTTACCGGGGTTCTCGGTGGAGGCCTTGCCGGCGCGGCCGGAGGTGTAGATGACCGGGAGGTCGAGGAGGGTCTCGGCGGCCTCGGCGGCCTCCGGGTCGTCGAGGGCGGAGGCCAGCTCGAGGAGCAGGTCCTGGGCCTCGGAGACGACCTCGTCGATGCGGGCATCGGGGCGGTCGGTCTTGTTGACACAGATGATGACCGGCATCTTGGCCTCGAGGGCCTTGCCGAGCACGAAGCGGGTCTGCGGCAACGGCCCCTCGGAGGCGTCGATCAGGAGGACGACACCGTCGACCATGGACAGTGCGCGCTCGACCTCGCCACCGAAGTCGGCGTGACCCGGGGTGTCGATGACGTTGATGATGAGGTCGGAACCGTCCTTGCCCTTGCCGGCACGCCGGATGGCGGTGTTCTTGGCGAGGATGGTGATGCCCTTTTCCTTCTCCAGGTCCCCGGAGTCCATGACACGGTCCTCGACCTGCGCGTGCGGGTCGAAGACCCCCGACTGACGCAGCATTGCGTCCACGAGGGTGGTCTTGCCATGGTCGACGTGCGCGACGATGGCGACATTACGGAATTCAGTCAGTGACACAGATCCAGGTCTTCCTTATAGAGCGAGAGAAACAGCATTCAGGCATGTCGGCAGTCCCGACATGCGGACGGGGGTACAGAGTACCCGCTCCACCCCTTATTCTTCTCATCAGACAGAAGTGCGCTCGTTTCGCGTGACGCATGTTACTGTTGTGAACAATGTGACTCATGAGGTTTTCGAAAGGCTCCACGTGCATCCCACCCGACGTCCCCGCCGCCTGGCTGCAGCACTCCTCGCTGCCGCGACGGCCCTCGCCGTACCCATGGCCGTGACCCCGTCCGTCTCCGCCCAGAGCCTCCCCGTATTCCCGGCTGCGCCGGTGGATAACCTGGGACGCCCCAGCCCCGAAATCCTCGACCAGCTCGAAGCCTTCGCCAACCAGCCGGGCATGCCGGAGGAGGTCAGCGGCACGCTCCTGCGTGTCATCAGCTTCTTCCGCGGCGACGGCGAGCCCGGTGTCGGCCTCCCTGAGGACGGCCCCGTCTTCACCCAGTTCGGCTGGCCGACAGTCGCCACCAACTGCATCGGCGGCACCTCGAACGCTGTCGGCACCGCCATCGCAGTACCCGGCCCTGCCACTCTCCCACTGCCCGGTGTGGGCGCAGGTCAGACAGCTTTCGTCTTCACCGCACTGGGCACCGGCCCGGCAGCCGCAACCCAGAACACGTCCATGCAGGTCCACTGGCTCAATGTCGCCGACGGCCGGATGGGTCAGACCCCGCTGGTGCCCGGCGGCATCAACACCGACGGGCCGGGTACCGTCAACGGCCTGGCGGACACCGGCTCCGGCCCGGTGGTTGCCGTGCTCAGCGGCGGTATCACCACCGACGAGGAGTCCGGTCCCGCCAACTGCGAGTTCGCTCCGACTGTCGGGCTGACCCAGGTCGCCTAGAGCGACCTCTCCCCTGGCCGGGTGCGTTCCGCCGTGGTAGAACCGCGGTCATGAACGGTGCGCACCCTCCGAAGGTCGAGACCTTCGACACCGCGTCCAACGTCAACATCGACCCGAAGGGCTTCACCCGCCGGGTGGACCGCTGGGGCGGCGACTCCACCGCGCTCTACATGGCGCGGCCCGCCGACCATCCCCGCTTCGGATATCTGGAGAGCTGGCTGCTGCCCGCGCTTGATCTCCGGGTCAACCGCTTCCACTTCCGCAACGGCACCGGACACGGTCCTTACCCCGGCCAGGAGCTGTACGTCGACATCGCACTCGTCGACCCGCCGGCATCCCCGGAGGACGCCGTGTGGCGGACCACCGACCTCTACATCGACCTCGTCACCTACGCGGGAGGGCGCTGGGAGCTCCTCGACCTCGACGAGCTGGGGGACGCACTGACAGTGGGCTTCCTGGACACCGGGACAGGTCATCGGGCCCTGCGGTCCGCCCAGCAACTCATCACCGGACTGGTCACTGAAGGCTCGGTGGAACAGTGGCTGAACACCAGGGGATTCGACCTGGACTGGGCCGACCCTGACACGGTGGTCCTCACCCCTGCTGAGGAAAGCATCTGACGTCCGGCTGGCCCCGTCGGAGAATCGACCTGGTGAGGTGGTCACAGGGATCAGTCAGGGCCGGAGCCTCCTGACCTCCCCGTCCTGGGCTGTCCCACCAATGACCTCGGTGTCATGAGTTTCGTCCCAGCGTCATGAGGTCCCCGCGCAAATTGCCGTTGAACCGCAGTTCTTCTCATGACGCGGAGACGCTTCCCAAGACACACCCGCAATTCCGCCCCGTCCCGGAAATCTGCCACCCCTCAGGCCGATCCAGGCCGAGAAAACTGACTGAGGGGTGTCAGATCTCCCGGGTCCCTTTTGCCCCGGACGGTCCGGCGGGGAATCCACAATGGATCGACGCTCTTGGTCTCCGTATGGTCGACGGCGGTGAGGGCAGTGAGACCGCCCGTGACCTCTATGAAAGGATCTGTCGCCCCATGACCATGCGGCAGATCTGGTTGGTGCCTTCGTAGATCTGCGTGATCTTGGCGTCACGCATCATGCGCTCGACCGGGAAATCACGCGTGTAGCCGTAGCCACCGAGGAGCTGGATCGCGTCGAGGGTGACCTCCATGGCGATGTCGGAGGCGAAGGCCTTCGAGCCGGCGGCCATGAGGCCGAGCTTCCCGCCGTCTTCGGCGACACCGCGCTCGGCGTTTGACGCGGCGGTGTAGATCATCAGCCGGGCGGCGTCGATCTTCATCTTCATGTCCGCCAGGGTGAACTGGGTGTTCTGGAAGGCGGCGATCGGCTTACCGAACTGCTTGCGCTCCTTGACGTACTCCACGGCGGCGTCGAACGCGCCCTGGGCGATACCGAGCGCCTGGGCACCGATGGTCGGACGGGTGTGGTCGAGGGTCTGCAGGGCGGTCTTGAAGCCGGTGCCCTCCTCGCCGATCATGCGGTCGGCCGGGATACGGCAGTCCTCGAAGTAGAGCTCCGCAGTCGGGGAACCCTTGATGCCGAGCTTGTGCTCCAGGCCGCCGACGCGGAATCCCGGGTCATCCTTGTGGACCATGAACGCGGAGATGCCTCGGGCGCCGGCCTCCGGGTCAGTGACGGCCATGACGGTGATCCAGGTGGCACGGGAACCGTTGGTGATGAAGCACTTGGAGCCGTTGAGGACCCACTCGTCACCGTCACGCACGGCCCTGGTCTTCATTCCGGCGGCGTCTGAACCGGCCTCACGCTCGGTGAGGCCGTAGGACGCCAACCCACCCTCGGCGATGTCCGGCAGGACCTTCGCCTTGAGTTCGTCGGAGCCTGCCAGGATGAGTCCCATGGTGCCGAGCTTGTTCACGGCCGGGATCAGGGAGGAGGAACCGCAGACGCGGGCGACCTCTTCGATGACGATGACGGCGGCGAGCGAGTCAGCGCCCTGGCCGCCGAACTCGTCAGGGATATGGACGGCGTTGAAGCCGGACTCGTTGAGCGCCTTCAGGGCCTCCTCCGGGAACCGCTCGTCGGCGTCGACCTCAGCGGCGTGGGGGGCGATCTGCTCCTCGGCGATCTGCCGGATGGCGGAGCGCAGCTCGCGGTACTCCTCGGGCAGCTGGAAGAGGTCGAAGTCGGGGTTGAAGGCCATGGATGCTCCTGTTTCCTGGAAGTCCTCGTAGGTGTACAGGTAGTTACCGCGACCGAACTTTCTCGGTCGTTCCGGCACCACCGTTCTCCGGACATGGTAGTACGACCCCCTGCCGAGGGGAGGGCGTTCGGTCTAATCCAGGACTACTGTGGGTCTCATGAGTATCAGGACACCACTTTCATCACACCGCACCGGTACGGTCACCGCCGTCGCTCTCGCCGCCGTGGTCGTCCTCGGCGCCTGCAGCAATGACGGCAGCGACAGCGACTCCGCCGCCGACAACACCACCACCCCGACCGAAGCCGCACTCACCGGGGACGCCCCGGACGGCAGTTCCTCCGGTGCCGACGGCAACCGCTGCAACACCGTCGACCTCGACGTCACGGTCGGCGACCCCGACGGAGCGGCCGGCAGTGTCTACCGGCAACTGACCTTCACCAATTCCTCCGACAGGGACTGTACGGTCAGCGGTTACCCCGGCGTCAGTCTCGTCGCCTGACGGAGACACCCAGGTCGGCGCGGCCGCTGACCGGGAGGACGCACCGGGCGAGGCTCCGGTCATCACGCTCTCCCCCGGCGACGCCGCGTCCGCCGACCTCAAGATCAGCAGCCCCGGAGTCTACGGCGACCAGTGCACCGAAACCCCGGCCGACGCTCTGAAGATCTATCCGCCGGACGAGCGGGACTCCACCACTGTCACTGTCGACGGGCTGACCGGCTGCACCGGGGACGACGCTCCGGTGATACTGCGCATCTCCCGCCTACAGGAGTGACCCGCCAGAACTAGCGTCGGGGTATGACCATTTCTGCACCGAACACACGCACCCACCTCCGGTGGGCTGCCGGTGCGGTTCTGACCGGCACCGCCACTGACACAGCGCCAGTCCCGGGAGGATCCGACAGGGACGGCTCCGGCGGGGGCGAGGCCGCGGACTCGCGCTGCCACACCACCGAGCTCGAGGTCACTCTGGCCGGTGGCGATGCCGAACGCGACGGGAGTGGTTCCGGCGGCGGTACCGTTCCGCCGGCCCCCGACGCGTCCGCCGTCGCCCAGCTGCAGGTGACCCAGCCGGAGAACTACGGCGACCGCTGCACCCTGCGCATCCGCGCGCTCTCCCCCGGCATGGTCGGCTAACAGTCATTAGGCTGGGCCGCATGAGCGACATCGTGATCATCGGCGGCCACGGCCGCGTTGCCCTGTTGACCATCCCCCTGCTCGTCGCCGACGGGAACACGGTCACCGCCGTGGTCCGGGACCGAGCGCACATCGACGACGTGGAGGAAGCCGGGGCAACCGGCCTTTTCGCCGATGTCGAGACCATGAGCACCGACGATCTCGTCGGTATGCTCCAGCCTTTCGACACCGTCGTCTGGTCCGCCGGGGCAGGCGGGGGCGACCCCGAGCGCACAAAAGCGGTTGACGAGAATGCCGCCGTCCGCACCATGAACGCCGCCGAGGAATCGGACACCGAGCGTTTCATCATGGTCTCCTGGGCAGGTTCCTACGACGACCACGGCATCCCCGGCGACGATCCCTTCCACTTCTACGCGGATGCCAAGGCCCGGGCGGACGACCATCTGCGCCACTCTGCCCTGGACTGGACGATCCTGGGGCCGAGCTCGCTGACCGACGGCGACAGCGACGGCATCTCCCTGATCCCGGAGGACCGGGGACGCACCGAGGCGACCTCGGTCCCCCGTCAGGCCGTCGCCTCCGCGATCGCCGCAGCGGTGGCCTGCCCGCGCAGCGCCGGCCACACCCTTCGGTTCAACAAGGGGGAGAACGCCCCGGCTGACGTGCTGCAGGACCTGGACCTGAACCTGTCGAATGCGCTGGAGTCCCGCGGCTCCGGGTTCGAGTGAGCAGCGGACTACCATCGGCACAATGACTGACCTTCCCTTCACCGCCTCCGATGTCGCCCTCGTCTGTGAGGGCGGCGGAGCACGCAACAGTTTCACCGCTGCGACGGTCCACGAGTTCATGGTCAAGGGCGTGGACTTCGGCTGGATCGGCGGTGTCTCCGCCGGGGCGTCACACACCATGAACTTCCTCGGCCATGACGCGGAGCGCACCCGGGAGAGCTTCGTGGAGTTCACCGCGTCTCCGGCGTCCGGCGGTATCGGTTCCCTCATCCGCGGCGACGGCTACTTTGACGCGAAGTACATCTACGAGACCTCGGGCCTGCCCGGCAATGACCTGCCCTACGACTTCGACGCCTTCCTCAATGACCCGACGCCCTTCCGTATCGAGGCCACCAATGCTCTCACCGGCGAGTCGGTGCGCTGGGGCCGCGAGGACATCACCGACCTGGAGTCCCTGCTCAAGCGGGTGCGGGCGTCCTCGACCCTGCCGGTGATCATGAATACGCCCGAGGTCGACGGCGTGCCCTACGTCGACGGCGCGCTCAGCGGTTCCGGTGGCATCCCGGTGGACGCCGCGGAAGCCGACGGATTCGAGAAGTTCCTCGTGCTGTGCACCCGCCCGCGCGACTACGTGCGGCCCGAGGTGAAGTACCCGGCGGTCATCCGGCGCATGCTCAGCAAGTACCCCGCGGTCGCCGAGGCCGTGCTGGCCCGCCCCGCCCGCTACAACGCGACGAAGCACCGACTTCTCGAGATGGAGAAGCAGGGCCGGGTTATGCTGTTCTTCCCCGACGAAATGCGCATCTCGAACACCGAACGCAACCTCGACAAGCTCAAGGCCTCCTACTACGACGGTCTGGTGCAGACCGACCGCCAGTGGGACAGGATCATGGAGTTCCTCGGCGCGTGACCGGGACTACACCGAGCTGATTTCCTCCCCTTCCCCTGTAAGGACATTCCATGGCCGGTGGCCTGTTCGCCCTGCTCGACGACGTCGCACTCATCGCGAGGAAGGCTGCCGTCGCCACCCGTGACGTCGCGAGTTCCGCCGCGTCCACATCCTCGAAGGCCGCTGCAGTCGTTGTCGATGACGCCGCCGTCGCCCCCGGCTTCGTCGAGGGGGTGACGCCGGCCCGGGAACTGCCGATCGTCTGGAAGATCACCAAGGGATCACTGGTCAACAAGATCGTCATCATCCTGCCGATCGCCCTGCTGCTCAGCTGGCTGGCTCCGTGGGCCCTCACCCCGATCCTCATGGTCGGCGGCACCTACCTCTCCTTCGAGGGCGCGGAGAAGATCTGGCACGCCGTCGCTGCCCGTCGGGGCGGGCACGGGCACGGCGACCATGATGACTCTGCCGCGGACAGCAGCCCCGGGGACGAAGCCTCGCTGGTCAAGGGAGCGGTGATGACCGACCTCATCCTCTCGGCGGAGATCATGGTCATCTCGCTCAACGAGGTGACAGACAAGCCGTTCCTCGAGCGCTCCGCGATCCTCATCGTCGTGGCCCTGGTCATCACCGTCGGTGTCTACGGCGTGGTGGGCATGCTGGTGAAGATGGACGATATCGGCCTGCGACTGGCCGTCGGGGACGCCGGACGCACCGGCCTGATCCAGAAGGCGGGCCGGGCCATGGTCGCCGGTATGCCGAAGATCCTCGCCATACTGTCGGTGGTCGGTACCGCGGCGATGCTGTGGGTCGGCGGCCACATCCTCACCAACGGCACCGACGAGCTGGGCTGGCATCTGCCGAACGATATCGTCCACCACCTGGAGGATGTGGTCGCTTCCGCCGGCGGTGCGGCGCAGTGGCTGGTGGAGACCGGGTGCTCGGCCGTCGTCGGCTTCCTGGTCGGTTCCCTCGTCCTGGTCGTGGTCACTGTTGTCGTCCGACTGTTCGACAGTTCGACGCAGGCCCCGTAATCCCGTCCGGTGCGTCTCCTAGAGTCACGTTCCGTGAAGACTCCAGACAGAGCCCCGAAGAACACCGGAACACCCACCGTTCCCCCGGTTCCCTCCGCTGACCTCGACAGCGTCCTGGCCGAACGACGCTCCGTCCACGGCACGACCGAACCCCCGCCGCCGGTGCAGCCACGCATCGGTGTGTCCGCTCCCACTGGTACCACCGGTGGAACCCCTGACCAGCGGGACGCCGAGCGTTCCCGGCGCAGGGCACTCATCAACACCACGACCAGGACGCTCGAGGAGTACGACGATCACCTCGTCTACCGACGCTCCCGGGTGCAGAGTCCGGCCACCGCGACGGGGTGGACCGTCCTCGCCCTCATCGGAGGTGCCCTCGCCGTCGTGGTGGGTATCTGGCTGACCGGTGTCGGCCTCGACTGGAACCTGGACTAGGAGGGCCTACCATGGCATCGCAGAAGTCCGCCGGTGGCTCCGGCTGTGCACTGCTCATCATCGTCTCCCTGGGCATCTGGCTGGCCCTCTGGGCACTGAAGCTCGCCCTGATCATCGGTGGCGGCGTCCTCGTCGTCGGCGGCGTGGCCGGTGCAGTGGCCACGGTCATCTGGGCATGGGCGGCGGTTTTCGCCGACCGCCGCGTTGATCGGGAGGACGAGGCGCTGCGCGAGGTCCTCGACCAGCTGTCGACCCTGTCCACCACCTCGCTGCGCGAACAGATCGTGGCCTGGGACCGGATCCAGGAGGGCCGGGGCGTCGGTACCGTGCTGGAGTCCGCCTACTGGTCCGAGCAGCCCACCGACGAGCAGGCCACACTGTTCGCCCGGGTGAACACACTGATGTCCCGTGGGGAACAGTTGCTCACCAGCCGACCGGGCTCCCGACGCGCAGTCATCGACCACCTCCGGGAGTGCGACCGGCTCACACTGGATCTCAGTGAACTCCAGGACCGGATCAGATCAGCTTGACGCGCCGCTGCCGGTAGCGCCGACCGGTCGGCAGAACCAGGGTCTTCGGGACGGTCTCCAACTCGCCCGGCGCGGCCTCGGGCACCGGCTCCAGCGCGGTCTCCACGAGAATGGGCAGGTGATCCGAGCCCTCCTGCGGCAGCGAGGTGACCGTCGGGTCGAGATAGCCACGGGACATGGCCAGATCGTAGCGTCCGCGCAGCACCCCGTAGTTGCGGTAGGTGGAGGTATCACTGCTGGAGAGGTCGTAGCCGTAGGAGCTGACATGCCTGGCCAGTCCTGCCTGGAAGACCGGGTAGTTGAAGTCACCGACCATCATCGACGGCAGACCGGGGCCGAGATCGTGCAGTGCGGAGAAGGCGGTGCGGATCTGCTGGCGCCGCAGCGAGTTGCTGGCGGTCAACGGGGCGGCATGGAAGGAGGAGATGAGTACCTCACCGCCGTGGACGGCGTCATGGGCACGGACCGTGGCGAGCCGCTCCTCGCCGGGCTTCATCACCAGGTCGTGCAGTGACTTCTCCAGCGGGACGGTAAGCATCGAGCGGGGGTCGAAGCGACTGGTCCGCAGGTAGACCGCCAGGCCGAGGCGGCTTCCCGAGGTCGACTGGACCAGTTCCAGGTCGCCGATTCTGGTGGGAAGGGTCTCAGTGTCCGCCTCCTGCAGGCACAGCGCATCGGGGTCGTGGAGAGCCGCCAACGGGGTCAGTTCGCCGGCCGCATTGTTGTGGTGGAGGTTGTAGCTGATCAGCTTCATCCTCCCCCACCGTAGTCGCCGGAAACCTCCGGAGCGGGAATGACCGGGGAATGTACAGGCCACGCGGCGCGTTGCACCGGGCGTGAATATCGATATCTGGTCCGACGTCGCCTGCCCCTGGTGCTGGATCGGCAAGCGTCGGTTCGACCGCGCCCTCGCCGCCTTCCCCCACCGTGACGAGGTGACGGTGACCTGGCATTCCTACCAGCTCGACCCCACGCTCCCCGACCATGACGACCGCAGTGAGGCACAGTATCTCGCCGAGACCAAGGGTATGCCGGTGGAGCAGGTCCGGGCGATGGTCGGCCATGTCGCCGAGCAGGGTGCCGGTGAAGGCCTGACCTACGACTTCGACAGCCTCATCGTCGCGAACTCCCTACGGGCCCACCAGGTCATCCAGCTGGCGAGGGAGTCCGGGGACACCGCCGCGGTGGAGCGTCTGGAGGAGTCACTGTTCGCCGCACACTTCGAGCACGGTGAAGATATCGGTGACGCCGACACCCTCGTCCGCCTGGCCACCGAGGCGGGTCTGGACACCTCGGAGGTCCTGTCGGAGCTCACCTACGGGTCACGCATCGCGGCGGTCGAAGAGGATGTGCGGAAGGCTGCGTCCCTCGGGCTGAACTCCGTTCCGACCTTCGTGCTGGACATGCAGTGGGCGGTGCCCGGTGCACAGCCGACCGAGGTCTTCACACGGGCCCTGGAACAGGCGTGGGCGGCGTCCCACCCCGGGACGCCGTCCTTCCTCTCTGTCGACGGGGCGCAGGACGCCGAGGCCTGCGGGCCGGAGGGTTGCTGAACCTGCGAACTGGTGATCCGGAGATCAGCTGACGTCACCGTCGACGTAGAACCAGCGGCCGTTCTCCCGGACGAAGCGGGAGCGCTCCTCCTGCACACCGACTCCCCCGCCCGGCTCACGGTAGGTCGCCCGGAACTCGACGATGCCGGTGGTGTCCTCCGGTCCGCCGTCGACGGTGTCGACGATCTGAAGGCGTCGCCAGCTCGGGTTGTCGCTCAGGTCAAGCGACTCCGGCCGGGTCGACGGATGCCAGGTGTACAGCAGCCAGTCGGCGTCCGCGTCCCTGAACGCCTGGAAGCGCGAGCGCATGAGGTCTTCGGCGGTGGTGGGTTCTTCTCGGGTGGAGTTCACGACGCCCAATCTAGTCATCCGCCCCAGGACGTGGACGGCATCAGCGACGCTCATTGCTGCGCCGGCGGTTGCCGGTGCCACGTTGGAGAGCAACCTGATAGGGCTCCTCCCCTCGTCCGCGCCCGATGCTCAACGCCGCAGCGGCCCCGCTCATGCACCGTGACTACCTCGCACCCGGCCCGGAAGATTCGCAGTGTTCCGGACAAGAATACTGTCAAAGCTCCAGAGCTATGGTCAGGGCACCTGCGAGCGCGCACCGGTGATGTCCTCTACATCCGTCAGTTCGGGGAGTCCCGGTGATCTGCAGGTCGTGTTCGATCGCATCCTCCTCCAGCTCTCCATTGTCAGTGCAGCGAGACCAGATGGCGACGTAGCGCTCGCGTCCAGTGCAGAGAGTGCCAGCCACCCCCTGACACAATGCACGATTCACGGCGCGATCGCGCCAGCGGGCACCGAGCGTGGGATCGGGCGCTCGAGCAGCCGGACGGGAAGCACGTCGACATCCGAACCTGAGAGCGCGGCGCCGCAAGCGATCTGACCGACCTGTCTCGGAGTGGTCCTCGCAGTACCGGTCGGCAAGGTTCTTGAAGTTCATCACGAACAAGATCGCCTGTGACCGGACCCCGTAAAACGTCACGCCCCCCTTGATCCGAGCAATCTTACAAATGTAAAATGCGGACCATGGTGAGCTACCCCAGACCCGGCATCAAGTCGCGGCTCCTCGACGCCGTCACCGTACTGCTCGACGAGCGCGATCCCTCGGAGCTCACCATAACGATGGTTGTGGCACGTGCCGGTGTCACCCGCCCGACGTTCTATGCGGCGTTCGGGGATCTCCCGACAGCTTATGCGGAAGCTGCGGTCGCCAGGATCATGGCAGCCCTCCCCGCCAACCCGGTCAAGGCGAACGGTGTCGAGCGACGCGACGTCATGAAAGCAACTATCACGCAGGCACTCGAGCGCATCGCACCCCACGCACAGTTCTTCCGCCGCGTCCTGCTAGGGCACGGAGGCCATCATGTGCAGGCACGTATCATCGAGTATCTTGCCGCGGAGTTCCGGTCCCGGACGCCCGTTTCCGCGGCGCTTGCCCGCGGTCCGCTTCCACTCGGAACCTCCTCTACGGCGATCGCCGCTGCAGTGTCCTGGACGATGCTCGATTGGTTCACCGATCCGCAACGCGAATCCGTCGAAGACCTGGCGGGAAGACTCCGCGATCTCACCTATCACGCCGTCGTCGGCGGACTGGGCCGCGACGAAACCCCGAAAGGAATCAGTCCATGAAAGCTCCCCGGAAAGACAATTCGATGATCCCTGTCGACGACGCGCTGCGCCAGCAGCGTCTCCTCGCCCGCCAGGCACTCCAGCGCGCCGGCAAGCTGCCGTTCAAACCGGAGTCCTCAGCGAAGTGGACGAACGTCTCAGTAGATTCTCGCGGATCGCTGCGCGTTCAGATCGAGCATGACGATCTCGCCGGTGTCACACCCGAGATGCTCAAGTGGTGGTTCGAGAATCTCGCGGGCACCACCACCTGGAACGGAGAGGACTTCTCCGGCCCGGAGATCCTCAACTACCATCTGTGGCACCACCGTGACCACATCCGCGTCACCCCCATGAGTGACGCGCCCGGCGGAGCGAAGAACAACGGCTTCCGCGTCGGAGCGCGCTCCCGCATCGACGAGCAATTCAACGACTATCGCGACCGTATCCACCAGGTAATGCACACGACCGTCCTGGACGAGTCGGAGTTTTCGTTCAACATCCTCGGCCCCGGAGACCGCCCCGGAGGCCGGATCACGCATCGCTACGCCCCGGTTCCCGGCGGGGTCAGCTTCTACGCCGAGACGGTCGTCGACTTCGACCTCCCGCTGGTCGGTCCGTTGCTGAACCGCACGATCGGCCCGCGGGTGTTCTCGCGAGACACTGCAGACCACTGGATCCGGCACAACATCGAGGAGACCGGCCGTACCCAGGACATCGTGCCTGTCCTGTACGCGGCCGCCCAGGAGAACGCGTGAGCGGAGGCGACGATGGGTACGCATCGAACACGCGTCGTTCCCGCTGAGTAGATCCGGCCCCGGGGACCCGCGATACTTCTACGGCCTCAGCCAGGCCGACCCCGAGATCGGTGTGCTCGCGGAGCAGAACGCGCACCTGCCCGCACGCATCGTCGCGCTCCGGTCCAACCGTCCGCTGTCCCCGGTTCCCCGGACCAGGCCCCGGTGGGTCCATCACAGCAGTTCCGTCAGACACGGGTCAAACGCGCCCCACCCGACCGGCACCTGGCCGGTCATCGCCGCACACGCTACGGACGTCGACCTCCACAACCTCGGACTGGGCGGCAGTGCGCTGCTGGACCCGTTCGTCGCCCGCACGATAGCGGGCCTGGAGGCCGACATCATCAGCGTGAAGCTCGGCATCAACCTGGTCAACGCGGACCTGATGCGCCGCCGTGCGCTCGACCCGGCGGTCCACGGATTCCTGGACACGATCCGGGACGCGCACCCGGACACTCCCCTGATCGTGATGTCCCCGGTGTGCTGCCCGATCCAGGAATCGACCCCCGGCCCGTTGGCCCCGGATTTCAGTGACGGGACGATGAAATTCGTCGCCACCGGGGACCCGGCGGAGGTCGACGCCGGAAAGCTCACTCTGGAGGTGGTGCGGGAGGAACTCGCGGCGGTGGTCGAGCAGCGCTCGGTCGACGATCCCCATTTGTCCTACGTCAACGGACTGGACCCGTTCGGACCAGCGGAAGTCGGGCAATTCCCCTACGCTGACAATCTCCACCCCGGCGCGCAGGCCCACCGGCGCATCGGAGAGCGTTTCATCCCCATGCTTCTACAGGCCAGGCATGCTGTCAGGAGGCGGCCCCACGGAGTGATCCGTACGCCGCACTGACCACTCGTGCAGCAGGTCTGCGTCAGGCACGGATCGGCCGCACTGTGCCACGATGCGCCCGATCCGTGCCTGACGCAGATGTGAAGCCCCCTGAAGCCGCGCCGGAATACGACCCGAGGGAGTGGTCTGCTGGGACCAGACCACCCGGTCCGCTCGATGTCAACCTGTGTGGAGTCACCCGACCCTAAACGGTTGCTTCCTGCTCGTGATTGATCCCGACGACGTCCGCCGGCTTCCGGGTCTTCGGCCTGCCCCGGAACCGCTCCGGATACCGGGCGAATTAGCGCTGCAACGCTTTGTCGCGGACCTTGTGCTTGGCTTTCCACGTCCCGTCGAAAACGTCCTGCGGGCTGAACAGCTCAATGCCGGAGTGCTTGTGGCAGGTGTTGTACCAGGGAACACACGACCGCAGGAACGCCCGCGCAGCCTCGACTGAGTCGAAGACGCCAGGATAGTTGGGCCGGTACTTCATCGTGCGGAACTCCGATTCGGAGTACGGATTGTCGTTCGACACGTACGGCCGGTTGTGACTCATCTCGATGCCTTTCCAACCGGGCAGGGTCTTCAAATCGTTGGACTTCATCACCGCCCCGTTGTCGGAGTGCACCACTTTCGGCGGCCCGTAGGCTTCAACCGCCTGGGTGAACATCTCGTTGACCAGATCCTGGTCCTCGCGTTCCTCGACTCGCCAGGCGATGATCATCCGCGAGTAGATGTCGATCACCGAATACGCCTTGAATGACTTCCCGGTATACGGTGACTTCAGATCCGTGATGTCCCAACTCCACACTTCACCCGGGGCTTTAGCCACCACCACCGGTGTGGCCCGCTTCTTCGACGTGCCGGTGCCTTTGGTCGGGGCGACAGGCCGGTGGGCCTGGTCCAGGCCCGCGGCGATACGCCACCATGACCGGCGCTGCGCGATCATGATCCCGGCGTCCCACGCGGTGGCGAACGCATAGTCCACCGACTTTCCCGCGGCCCAGGCCACCTGGATCAATACGGCGATGACCGCCCGGTCGAACAGGTCGATGCGTGACTCGTAGGCACGGTCAGCCTGATGGACCGGACTGGACACCGTGGTACGGGGATGATGACGGTAGTGCCACGTCGACCGGGACAGGTCAACGAGCTCCAACGCCTTGCGCAGCGACCCCAGGCATTCTGGTCGTTTCAACTCATTGACCAGGGTGTTTTCCTGGTTCAGGAATCGGAGGGATTCCTCTGCTCCCGGTTGTCGTCGGGCCCGTGCGCGGTGATCTCGTGCAAGAGCCCGATAGCTTTTCCCAGTGCATCATTGGTCGCCTCCAGCTCATTGACGCGCGCTTCGAGTTCAGCGATACGGCGTGTCTTCGCATCCTGGGATGCGGAGGTCTGACGGCGTTGAGATGACGAAGGCATACCATCAGATTGCCTGGGGGCCAGTCCACGGTCCAGATCGCCGTTGAAGACCGCTCTCTTCCAGCGTTGCAGCTGTCGGGGTGTGATGCCCCGGTCATTGAGCCAAGCGCCCTTGCCACCGTAGGGCTGCTGCTCGTAGGCGTAGACGATTTCCCTGATCTCGTTGTCGGTGTAACCCGGGCTGATACTCATCGCCTGGGCTCCTCTCTGTGTGCGAGTCGAAGTGACTCACACACAGCCTGACAAAGAGGGCCGACGTGGGGAGACAGGCTGGTTCACCCAGCCCGCGTCTGCGACGCGTGCGCTCCGGGATTCACAGTCACGTATCCCGTACCACCGGTGGCTTCGACCTCCACACCGCCGGCGACCACGAATCCTGAATTGACCCGCCCGAGATGCCCCTACCGGGCAGACCCGCGCCCCGGCTCGAGGTCGGTGAGCACGGGTTCAGACCGGCCACGCTCTCTGCGCATCCGGGCAAGCAGGTCAACGTCGTCAACACCAGACGCGAGTACATGACCTGCACCGACAGCAGCACACTCCGACTCTGGGATTCCCAGCTTTTCCGCTCGGCACGCTCCCACAACTCCGAGACCCGGACTCTCCGGGTGCCCTGGGCAGGGACCTTCGGTTTCGACGACAAGGTCTGCGGCGGCAAGGGCACGATCGCCGTCGTCCCACGCGTAGAGCGCAGATCCAACGGAACGGCGATGGTCGTGGTTGCTGAACGATATGATCACGAGACGTGTCTATGACGGGAAACCCGGCACTACACGTTGAACTTGAATTCCACGACGTCGCCGTCCTGCATGACGTAGTCCTTGCCCTCCTGGCGGACCTTGCCGTGGGTGCGGGCCTCGGCGACGGAGCCGTACTCGTCGAGGTCGTCGAAGCCGACGATCTCGGCCTTGATGAAGCCACGCTCGAAGTCGGTGTGGATCACGCCGGCGGCCTGCGGGGCGGTCGCACCCTGCGGGATCGTCCAGGCGCGGGACTCCTTCGGGCCGGCGGTCAGGTAGGTCTGCAGACCCAGGGTGTTGAACCCTGCCTTCGCCAGGGTCGCCAGACCCGGCTCATCCTGGCCGACGGAGGCCAGCAACTCGGCGGCCTCATCATCGTCGAGTTCCAGCAACTCGGACTCGGTCGCGGCGTCCAGGAAGACCGCGTCTGCCGGGGCAACCAGATCGCGTAGTTCCTGCTTCTTCGCCTCGTCGGTGAGCACTGCCTCATCGGAATTGAAGACGTAGAGGAAGGGCTTGGCGGACATCAGGTGGAGGTCACGGATCGGCGCGAGGTCGATCTCACCCTTCTTCGCGGCCGATGACAGCGTCCGGCCGTCCTCGAGGATCTTCTGCGCAGCCTCGGCGGCGACCGCCTCCTCGGCCTTCTCCTTGTCCTTGCGTCCTTCCTTCTGGAGCCGCGGCAGGGCCTTCTCGATGGTCTGCAGGTCGGCGAGGATCAGCTCGGTCTCGATGACCGCGATGTCGGACTGCGGGTCGACACGGCCGTCGACGTGGATGACGTTGTCGTCGGAGAACGCACGGACGACCTCACACACCGCGTCGGCGTCACGGATGTTGGCGAGGAATGCGTTGCCCATGCCCTCGCCTTCCGAAGCACCCTTCACGATGCCGGCGATGTCGACGAAGGTCACCGTCGCCGGGAGGATCCGCTCGGACCCGTAGATCTCGGACAGCCGCGTCAGCCGCGGGTCCGGAAGCTCCACCATCCCCTCGTTCGGCTCGATGGTCGCGAAGGGGTAGTTCGCGGCGAGCACGTCGTTGCGGGTCAGAGCATTGAACAAGGTGGACTTGCCGACGTTGGGCAGTCCGACGATACCGAGAGTAAGAGACACGGGGACCATCCTAACCGGTGATGCCCCGAGTCCTGACCCCTCCCCCTTTCCCGCCAGTTCACTGTGGGGCTACTGTTGTTCCATCAAATCTGACGGTCACTATCGAGAAGGACTTACATCATGTCCGATACCAGCCACGGCACGGAGGTGAAGGTCAACCGCGACACATTCAACTCGCGGATGCTCTTCATCTTCGCCGCCATCGGGTCCGCTGTGGGGCTCGGCAACATCTGGCGTTTCCCCTATGTCGCCTATGAGTCCGGCGGTGGCGCGTTCCTCATTCCCTATCTGTTCGCGCTGTTCACTGCGGGTATCCCGCTGCTGTGGCTGTTCTTCGCCCTCGGTCACCGCTTCCGCGGTTCCGCCCCGATGGTCTTCCGCCGTCTGCATCCCAAGGCTGAGGTCATCGGCTGGTTCCAGACCGGTGTCGCCGCGTTCATCGGCCTCTACTACGCCGTGATCCTCGCCTGGGCCGGCCTGTACATCTTCAAGTCCTTCAACAAGGGTTGGGGTGACACCCCCGACGAGTACTTCGCCAATGACTTCCTCGAGTCCGACAAGCTCAGTGACGGCGGAATCTTCTCCGGCAACTTCGTCTGGCCGATTCTCATCGCCATGATCATCGTCTGGATCATCACCATCGGCGTGCTCGCCCTCAATGTCTCGGCCGGAATCGGACGGGTCGGCATGATCTTCATCCCGATCCTGGTCATCCTGTTCGTCATCATGGTCATCCGCGCCCTCTTCCTCGACGGTGCCTCCACCGGTCTCGACGCCCTGTTCTCCCCGGACTGGTCGGCACTCACCGACTCGAGTGTCTGGATCGCCGCCTACGGACAGATCTTCTTCTCCCTGTCCATCGGTTTCGGAATCATGATCACCTACGCCTCCTACCTCAAGCCGCGGTCCAATCTCACCGCCACCGGCATGGTCACCGCCTTCGCGAACTCCTCCTTCGAGGTCCTCGCCGGCATCGGTGTCTTCTCCGCGCTCGGCTTCATGGCCGTCCAGCAGAACGTCCCGGTCGACGAGGTCGCCTCCTCCGGTATCGGCCTGTCCTTCATGGCGTTCCCGGCGATCATCAACGAGATGCCCGCCGGCGGCCTGTTCGGCGTCCTGTTCTTCGGCAGCCTCTTCATCGCCGGTCTGACGTCGCTGATCTCCATCATCGAGGTCGTCGTCTCCGCCATCGCCGACAAGATCGGTGTCGACCGTCGCCGCGTCGCTATCCTGGTCGGCGTTCCGATGGCCGTCATCTCCTGCCTGGTCTTCTCGAGCTCCGCGGGCCTGATGAGCGTCGACATCGTCGACAAGTTCACCAACAACCTCGGCATAGTGTTCTGTGCGATTCTCGCGACGGTGGTCATCGCCTACGTCCTGCGACGTTCCACCGAGATCGAGCGCCACCTCAACGCGGTCTCCACGTTCCGCGTCGGCCCGATCTGGAAGTTCTGCGCCTTCGTCATCACTCCGCTGGTGCTGATCTACACCCTGGTGAAGGAAGTCATCAACCTCATCCAGGACGGTTACGAGGACTACACCTCCGGCCAGGTCTTCGGCCTCGGCTGGATGGTCCTCATCATCATCGCCATCGCCGGAGTGGCCATGGTCTTCGTGAAGTACAAGAATGCCCGCGTCCTCGACGGTGTTCCCGGCTCCGATTTCGGTGTCCCGGTCGGCACGCGTGACGCCAAGGCGCCCAACCGCTTCGCCACAGCCGCGGCCACAACCACTACTGAGAAGGAAGGTGACCGATCATGAGCGCCGGAGCTGTCGCCATGCTGGTCCTGTTCATCGTCGTCATCTGGGGTGGTCTCGTCCTCTCCGCACTCGCCCTGCGCGGCAAGGTCGACGAGGAGGCCGGCGATCTCGGGACTCTCCCGGGTACCACGGACGCCGAACTCATCATCCACGGTCACTGACGGGCACTGCGCCGTCTTCGTGCAGCGCAGTCGCTGACACTGCTCCCCCGGTAGGGCACAATGGGGCGGGTGAGCAGTGAACAGAACGGAACCCCGTCCACCGGGAGCAACGGATCCTCCGGTTCCCCGGACAGTCGTGATCCCCGCGACATGACCGGAGGACGCGATTTCGCCGACTTCCTCATGGGGTCCGGTCCCATACCCGCCGAGTCTGCGGTACCCCTGCCCGAGGAGCAGGACAAGCTCCTCAAGCAGCCTGCGGACACCGACGGGGTGCAGGACCCCCGACTCCTCCCCGACGTCACCGAGGTGACCGGCGGGGATGCCGACGACAACGGCATCCCCGACCACCAGGAGGAGATCCGCGACCGGGCCGAGGTCATCGGTACCTCGATGCGCTGGTTCGCCGGCTGGTGTCTCCGCTTTCTCGTCATCGCCGCCGCCGGTTACATCCTCTGGATCGGCTCGGCGAAACTGTGGGCGGGCATCCTGCCGATCATCCTCTCGATCATCGTCTGTACGGTGCTGTGGCCGCTGTCCCGGCAGCTGCGGAAGTGGCACTTTCCCAACCCTCTCGCCGTCCTGACCTCGCTACTGGTCTTCTTCGGCGTCTTCGCGGGCATCATCGCCGCGATCGCCCCGAGTGTGGTCGACCAGGCCGGTGAGCTCGTGGACAAGGGCACCGAGGGGGTCCAGAAGATCCAGGACTGGGTCGCTGGCCCGCCTCTGGAGCTGCAGAGCGACCAGATCGACAACGCCATCGACCAGGCCACCAACTGGCTCCAGGACAGCACCGACCAGATCACCCAGACCGCCGTCGCCGGCGTTTCCGCCGTGACCTCGGCCATCGTCACTCTGGTTGTCGTCCTGGTCCTCACCTTCTTCTTCCTCAAGGACGGCGAGAAGTTCCTCCCGATGGTCCGTCGGGTCACCGGCCGTCGCGTCGGCTGGCACATCACCGAAGCTCTCACCCGCTGCTGGAACACGCTCGGCGGCTTCATCCGCACCCAGGCCATCGTCAGTTTCATCGACGCCTTCTTCATCGGACTCGGACTGTTCATCCTCGGGGTCCCGCTGGCCGGGCCGCTGGCGATCATCACCTTCTTCGCCGGTTTCATCCCCATCGTCGGTGCCTTCACCGCCGGTGCCCTGTCGGTCCTGGTCGCCCTCGTCGGCAATGACTTCACCACCGCGATCATCGTCCTGATCATCGTGATCGCCGTCCAGCAGCTCGAGGGCAATATCCTGTCCCCGGTCCTGCAGTCCCGCGCCATGAACCTGCACCCGGTGGTCGTACTGCTGTCCGTCACCGTCGGTGGTGGCCTGTGGGGCATCATCGGCGCCTTCCTCGCCGTCCCGGTCGCCGCGATGATCGCGGAGATCATGCGATACATCGGAGACCTCACCGACCTGTCCACCGGCGAGAAGAAGGCCGAGGAGATCAACTTCGCCACCGAGGACGGGGCGAAAGGTGCCGAACGCAACGAGGACGCCGCCCGTCGGTGGCGGGAGTGGCGTCTCACCCGCAAGGGTCTGACCGTGACAGACGCCACCGACACACCGGACGACACGGCGAAGTGACGGGCCCGTCCTGTAGCATGACTGCCCGTGACCAATGACCCCCAAGCTCCGGAAGACGTGCCCCTGAACCGGTGGGGCTTCATCCCCCCGTGGGCACCGCTGCTCGTCGCGGTGGCGGTCGTGTTCACCGGGGTTGTCCTCGGGGAGATCAGCGCCGTCTACCTCGTGCTGTTCTTCCTGTCCTCGATCGTGTGCACTGCGCTGGTCGAACTGCGGGGCCTCTTCCTCACGGTCGTCACGGTCCCGTTCGCCTGGTTCGGAGGCATCACCGTGATCGGCTACTTCGCCGACCGTGCGTCCTTCTCCGACGGAAACCGGAAGACTGCCCTGCTCACCGCGGTCTTCCCCGCGGTCGAGAACTACCTCTGGCTGCTCGTCACCTTCCTTGTCAGCCTGCTCATCGCGTTGATCCGCCAGCGTCTGGACGCCGCCGCCCGCGAGCGCGCACTACGCCTCGCCCGCCAGCGTCGTCGGCGCACCGCAGCCGCTGAGGAGGACAACCGTCGCGTCACCTCCAGGGTGCGTGACATCGAGCGTTCCGCTGACCGTGACCGGGAACGTGAGGACCGGGAACGTGAGGACACCGCCGAACGTGCCCGCTCGGCCCAGCGTGCCCGCACCGTGACCCGTCCACCGCGCCGTCCCAGGACCGGTGACGCCGCCTCCTCATCTGACGCAGCGTCGACACCCGCTGCGTCCCCGGCGTCCGTCAGCTCTCCGGAGCAGCCGGAGATCCGCACCCGCACCGCCGAGGAACTTCGCGCGGCCAGTGAGCGTCGGCGTGCCCGTGAAGAGTCCTCGCGGACCGCCCGTCACCGCAGTGACGACGCCCCCCTCGATCTCTGACAGATCTCTACAATCAGAGGCATGTCAGAATCCCCGGGTCCCACCACAGCGGACTCCCCGTGGCACGTCCATACCGTCAACGAGAAGGTCAAGGGCTGGATCGAGCGGCTCGGCCATCTCTGGGTGGAGGGGCAGATCACACAGCTCAACATGAAGCCGTCGTGGAAACTCTCCTACATCACCCTGCGTGACGTCTCCCAGGAGCAGTCGATCCCGTTGACCTGTTCGACGCAGATGCTCCGCAACCTCCCCGTACCGGTGAAGAACGGCGACCGCGTCGTCGTCTACGGCAAGCCCGCCTACTACGCCGGGCGCGGCACTTTCTCCCTCTGGGTCTCACAGATCCGCCCGGTGGGGGTCGGCGAGATGCTCGCCCGCATCGAGGAACTCAAGCGGGCACTGGCCGCCGAGGGCCTGTTCGACCCCCGCCTCAAGCGTCCGCTCCCCTTCCTCCCGAACCGCATCGGTCTGATCACCGGACGCGAGTCCGCCGCCGAACACGACGTCATCTCGGTCTCCCGTGACCGCTGGCCGGCGGTGCAGTTCGAGACAATCAACACACCGGTCCAGGGCGCCCAGGCGGTCCCTGCGATCCTCGCCGCCCTCCGGACCCTGGATGATGACCCCCGGGTGGACGTCATCATCGTCGCCCGTGGTGGCGGATCAGTGGAGGACCTCCTCCCCTTCTCCGAGGAGGCGCTGGCCCGGGCGGTCAGTTCCATGACCACCCCGGTGGTCTCCGCGATCGGCCATGAGCCGGATAATCCGGTCCTCGACAATGTCGCCGACCTGCGTGCCGCCACCCCCACCGACGCCGCCAAACGCGTCGTCCCCGATGTCGCCGCCGAGCTTTCGCTCATCGCGGAGTTGCGGGGACGCGCCGCAGCGGCACTGCGCTCCTGGGTAGCGAATGAGCAACGGGGCCTGGCCTCGGTCCGCTCCCGGCCGGTACTGGCCGATCCCATGCTGCCGATCAGCCGCGCGAGGGACATGGTGGAGGACGCCCGTTCCCGCAACGACCGTGCCCTCGGCGTCCTCGTCCGGACCGCCCGGCACCAGGTCGAGTCCCTGCGGGCCCGGGTCAACGCGCTGGGCCCCTCGCAGACCCTCAGTCGCGGCTACGCGGTCGTCCAGGTCGTCCCCAGGGACCACACCCCACCCCAGGTCGTCACCACTGTCGACGATGTCGAGCCGGGATCACAGCTGCGCATCCGCGTGCTCGACGGCTCGGTGACCGCGGCGGCCATGGCGGTACAGAAGTCCCCGACGAACACACAGACAGCACCGGACACAGGAACCGAGGAGTCCACCGATGAGTGACCAGAACACCCAGCAGACCTTCCGCCCGCTCGTGGAGCTCAGCTACGAGGCCGCCCGCGACGAACTCATCGAGGTCGTCAAGATCCTCGAGCTCGGCCAGATGAGTCTCGACGAATCACTGCACTACTGGGAACGGGGCGAGGCACTGGCCGCCTACTGCGAGCAGTACCTCGACGGCGCGTCGAAGCGGGTGGAGGACGCACTGGCGAAGCGCGACGTCACTCCGTCGGAGTAGGCACGCCCGGGGTGGAGGACGACGCCCCCGTCTCCAGCGGCTCGGCCTTCGTCACCGCCTCGGCCATTGTCCGGTACTGCGCCTGGGTGGCGGTACCGGAGATCAGCAGGCGGACATCCCCCAGGTCGACCGCCCAGATCTTCTTCACGTCGTCACCGGACCAGATCTGCCAGGTGACGTCTTCACCGGTGGAGGACTTCGAGGCCGGCACCACAAAGGTGTCGGTCTCCTCGCGGTACTCACCGTCCTCGTCGTTGACGGCGTCCTCCAGCTCGGCGACGGTCTGGGTCACCGCGAGATAGGCCTCCCCGTCGATGACCCAACCGGCCTTCGACGACGGCTCATTGTCGACCATGGTGCGTCGTCCGGAGTTGGCCTCCCAGTTGTCCGGGAGGGCCGGCAGACGCACCGGGATACCGAGCCCGCGGGCGTCGGTCTTGAGGATGGTGTCGATGTCCACCTCCTGCACGGGACCGGACTTGTCCGCCGAGCCTGGGTTGAAACTGCACAGACCGGTGAAACCGACGGAGAAGAACATCACCACCAGCAGGACGCCCAGCGAGATGATGAGGTCGCGGGTGTTGGTGAACATGCGTGGCTTCTCGATCTTCACGGCGTCGATTATGTCACGCGGTACCCCCTCGCCCGGAATCGGCGGCGACGTGGAACAATGGGACACGTTGTCAAAGCACATCAAAGAAAGTTGGTAGCCATGACGGCTCAGCCCACTGTCCCCGCCGACATCCCCATGAAGGCACCCGACCGCAACCTCGCGATGGAGCTGGTCCGCGTCACCGAGGCCGCCGCCCTCGCATCCGGCAAGTGGGTCGGACGCGGCATGAAGAACGAAGGTGACGGTGCTGCGGTGGACGCGATGCGTTCGATGATCAACACCGTCCAGATGAACGGCGTGGTCGTCATCGGTGAGGGCGAGAAGGACGAGGCCCCCATGCTGTTCAACGGCGAGAACGTCGGCACCGGTGAGGGCGCCAACGTGGACATCGCCGTCGACCCGGTGGACGGCACCACCTTGATGTCCCAGGGCCGTCCGAACGCCATCTCCGTGCTCGCCGCCGCTGAGCGCGGCTCGATGTACGACCCCTCCGCCGTCTTCTACATGAAGAAGATCGCGACCGGCCCGGAGGCCGCGGGTGTCATCGACATCTCCGCCCCGACCGAATACAACGTGCAGGCCGTCGCCAAGGCCAAGGGTGTCGATCCGACCGACGTCACCGTCATGGTCCTCGACCGTCCGCGCCACGACCAGCTCATCGCCGAGATCCGCGCCGCCGGCGCGAAGGTGCGGCTCATCGGAGACGGCGACGTCGCCGGTGCGGTCCACGCCGCGATGGCCACCAGCTCTGTCGACCTGATGATGGGTACCGGTGGAACCCCGGAGGGCATCATCACCGCCTGCGCCATGAAGTGCATGGGCGGCGAGATCCAGGGCATCCTCGCCCCGAAGGACGATGCCGAGCGCCAGAAGGCCCTCGACGCCGGCCTTGAACTGGACACCGTCCTCACCACCAATGACCTGGTGAAGTCGGACAACTGCTATTTCGTCGCCACCGGTGTCACCAACGGTGACCTGCTGCACGGCGTGACCTACCGCAGGTCCGGTGCGACCACCACCTCCCTGGTCATGCGGTCCCGTTCCGGCACGGTCCGTCGTATCGAGGCCGTCCACCAGCTCCAGAAGCTGCAGGACTACTCCGTCCAGGACTACGTCTGATCCCCTGACGGAGAATCTGAAAATAGGGTGACCTCACCCCCGGAATCGGGGGTGCCTGGTGCACCTGTCACCGGCGTGGGTCACAATGGTCCCCGTCACATCACCAAGTAAAGGACATGGCAGGACACATGAGCGAGCAGGAATACCGCATCGAGCACGACACGATGGGCGAGGTCAAGGTCCCCGTCGACGCACTGTGGCGTGCCCAGACCCAGCGTGCCGTGGAAAACTTCCCGATCTCCGGTCGTCCGCTGGAGGCCACCCAGATCCGCGCGATGGGTCTGCTGAAGGCCGCCTGCGCCCAGGTCAACAAGGACTCCGGTGCGCTGGACGCCACCAAGGCGGACGCCATCATCGCCGCCGGTAAGGCCATTGCCGAGGGCACCTACAACGACGAGTTCCCGATCGACGTCTTCCAGACCGGGTCCGGTACCTCCTCGAACATGAACACCAACGAGGTCATCGCCTCGCTGGCGAAGCAGAACGGTGTGGAGATCCACCCGAACGACGACGTGAACATGGGGCAGTCCTCCAACGACACCTTCCCCACCGCCACCCACGTCGCCGCCACCGAGGCCGCCGTCACCGACCTCATCCCGGCCCTGTCCCAGCTGCGTGAGTCGCTGGCCGCCAAGTCTTCCGAGTGGAAGGCCATCGTCAAGTCCGGCCGTACCCACCTGATGGACGCCGTGCCGGTCACCCTCGGCCAGGAGTTCGGCGGCTACGCCCGTCAGATCGAGCTCGGTATCGGGCGAGTCGAGGCGACCCTGCCCCGCCTCGGTGAGCTGGCCATCGGCGGCACCGCCACCGGTACCGGCCTGAACACCTCCGCCGACTTCGGCGCCAAGGTCACCGAGGAGCTCAAGAAGCTCACCGGTGTCGAGCAGCTGAAGGAGGCCGAGAACCATTTCGAGGCCCAGGCCGCCCGTGACGCCCTGGTCGAGTTCTCGGGCGCCATGCGCACCATCGCCGTGTCGCTGAACAAGATCGCCAACGACATCCGCCTCATGGGTTCCGGCCCGCTGACCGGTCTGGCCGAGATCCATCTGCCGGATCTGCAGCCGGGCTCCTCCATCATGCCGGGCAAGGTCAACCCCGTCCTCTGCGAGACCGCCACCCAGGTCGCCGCCCAGGTCATCGGCAACGACGCCGCCATCGCCTTCGGCGGCGCCTCCGGCCACTTCGAACTCAACGTCTTCATCCCGATGATG
This sequence comes from Corynebacterium sp. UD i78, assembly GCF_056280545.1. Taxonomy (NCBI): domain Bacteria; kingdom Bacillati; phylum Actinomycetota; class Actinomycetes; order Mycobacteriales; family Corynebacteriaceae; genus Corynebacterium; species Corynebacterium sp. UD i78. Next base: position 1,518,160 of record NZ_JBWCED010000001.1, read on the forward strand.
GCGCGCAACGTCCTCGAGTCCGCCAAGCTGCTGGCCAACACCTCCCGCGTCTTCGCCGAGCGTCTCGTCGACGGCATCGAGCCGGCCGTGGACCGTATGAAGACCCTGGCCGAGTCCTCCCCCTCCATCGTCACCCCGCTGAACTCCGCGATCGGCTACGAGGCCGCCGCGAAGGTCGCGAAGACCGCGCTGAAGGAGGGCAAGACCATCCGTCAGACCGTCATCGACATGGGCTTCGTCCCGGAGAAGCTGTCCGAGGAAGAGCTGGACAAGCGCCTCGACGTGCTGGCCATGGCCAACACCGACCGCGACTAGTCACCGCCTGGTCGGTAACTGACCTCTGACTCCCGCCCACAGCGGCGGGATCACCCCGGCGCATGGCCGGCAGAAACACTCCTGCCGGCCATGCGCCTTTCTGTGTCCCGGCCATCGGCCCCACGCCTACCATTGTGGACATGTCTTCCCTCCCCGACCACATCAGCGTCCGCGGGGCGCGGGTGAACAACCTGCGGAACATCGACGTCGACATCCCGCTGCACCGGCTGGTCGGCATCGCCGGAGTGTCCGGATCCGGGAAGTCGTCGCTCGCTCTCGGCGTCCTCTACGCCGAAGGCTCCCGCCGCTACATCGAGGCGCTGTCGACCTACACCCGACGGCGTATGACGCAGTCCACCCGGGCGGATGTGGACGCCGTCGAGCACGTTCCCGCCGCCCTCGCGCTCCGGCAGCGTCCGGGGGTACCGGGCGTGCGGTCGACCTTCGGCACCTCCACCGAGCTGCTCAATGTCGTGCGGCTGATGTTCTCCCGGCTCGCCTCCCACCTCTGCCCGAACGGCCACCGCGTCCCGCCGTCCCTCGCTGTCGCCGCGGAGACTCCGTTGCTCTGCCCGGAGTGTCACGCCGAGATCCACGCTCCCGGCGCGGAGGCCCTCGCCTTCAATTCCGAGGGTGCGTGCTGTCGCTGCGGCGGCACCGGCGCAGTACGGACCGTGGATGACGCCACCCTCGTGCCCGACCCCTCGAGGTCCCTGGATGACGGCGCGGTGGTGCCGTGGAACATGTTCGGCTTCAATGTGCAGCCGGACATCGCCCGGGAGTTCGGCGTGCGTACCGACCTTCCCTGGTCGCAGCTGACCGACGACGAGAAGGAGATCGTCCTCGACGGGCCGGAGGAGAAGAAGCACATCACCGTGACCTCGGTGAAGGGGGTCCATGATCTGGACTTCACCTTCCGCAATGCCCGGCTGACCGTACTCAAGGAACTGGAGCGGGCCGGAGCCGACGACTCCGGCAAGCGACTGGCGAAGGTTGAACGGTTCCTCTCCACAGGAGTCTGCCCGGACTGCGGTGGGACGCGACTGTCCGATGCTGCCCGCGCCCCGCAGATCACCACCGCCACCGGGACCCGCAACCTCGCCGAGGTCACCGCTCTTCCACTGCACGATGTCCTGTACTGGGCGGACGGGGTGGAGGACGCCCTGCCGACCGAGATGTACCCGATGGCCCGACGTCTGGTGGACACCCTGCGGTCCATGGCCCGTCGGCTCACGGGGCTGGGACTGGGCTACCTCTCTCTCGACCGGGCGGGATCGACCCTCTCCACCGGCGAACGCCAGCGGGTGCAGCTGGCGCGGGCAGTGCGTAACCGGACCACCGGCGTCCTCTATGTCCTGGACGAGCCGTCCATCGGCCTGCACCCGGCGAATGTCGACGGATTGCTCGGCATCATGACCGATCTGCTCGATGACGGGAACTCCGTGGTCTTCGTCGACCACGATGTCCGGGTACTGCGGCGGGCCGACCATCTCGTGGAGATCGGCCCGGCGTCCGGCAGCGGCGGTGGCACGGTCGTGGCGTCCGGGACCGTGGCTGACCTCCAGGCGTCCGGAACCTCCCGGCTCGCCGGTTTCCTCACCGGCGAGGAGGAGGTGCTCGTCCGTGACCGGCCTGCACCGGACGAGGTCTTCACCGACGGCCGGATCCGGGTGGAGACCTCTGCCGTACACACCGTCCACCCGCTGACCGTGGAGTTTCCGCTCGGCAGACTCACCGCCGTCACCGGCATGTCCGGTTCCGGAAAGACCACTCTGGTCCTCGAGTCCCTGGTCCCGGCACTGCGGGGTGACCGGGTACCGCACGTTGCCGCGGTGGAAGCCCCGACCGGAACCACCGTGCATGTCGTCGACGCGACACCGATCGGCATCAACGTCCGGTCCACTGTCGCGACATACTCCGGTGTGATGGACGATCTCCGTGCCGCCTTCGCCCGTCTGCCGGAGGCGACGGAGGACGGGCTCACCGCCTCCGACTTCTCCTACAACACCGGTTCCAGGGAGAGGTCCCTGGCCTGCCCGCGCTGTGAGGGGACCGGGCAGATCTCGCTGGACGTCCAGTTTCTGCCGGATATCGACGTCCCCTGCCCGGACTGCCGGGGCACCCGGTACTCCCCCGACGCTGACCGGTACCGCCGCGAGGGTGTGAGCCTGCCGGAGCTGCTCGCCATGACGGTCGACGAGGCACTGGAGGCGGTGCCGGGGTTGAAGAGGGTACAGCGTCGGCTCGCCGCGTTCGCTGAACTGGGGTTGGGTTACCTCACCCTCGGCGAGGCCACCCCTGCCCTGTCCGGTGGTGAGGCGCAGCGCCTCAAGCTGGTCAACGAGATCCACCGCGACCAGTCGGACGCCGTCTTCGTCCTTGACGAGCCGAGTGTCGGTCTGCACCCGCTCGATGTCCGTACTTTACTGGAGGTGCTGCAGCGGCTGTGCGACCGGGGAGCGACCGTCCTGGTCATCGAGCATGACCTCGACATGATCGCCAATGCGGACTTCGTGGTGGACATGGGTCCCGGTGGCGGTACGGACGGCGGACAGATCGTCGCCACCGGCACTCCGGAGCAGGTCGCCGGTGACGACGTATCAGCCACCGGCGGTTACCTCCGGACCCACCTGTACGGTGAACAGCATGACAATTACCGCAGCCGCTGACGGATCCGCTCTCGGCAACCCCGGCCCCGCCGGGTGGGCCTGGTACATCGACGACGACACCTGGCGTGCCGGCGGCTGGCCTCACGGCACGAACAACATGGGCGAGCTCAAGGCGGTCCTCGATCTGCTGGAATCCACCGCGGACGCCGGACGCGCCGACGAGGACCTGCTCGTCCTCTGCGACTCGCAGTACGTCATCAACTCCGTGACGAAGTGGATGCCGGGCTGGAAGAAGAAGGGCTGGAAGAAGCGCGACGGCAAGCAGGTGCTCAATGTCGACCTGATGAAGGCCATCGATGCCGCAATGCAGGGGCGCCGTGTCCGGTTCGAATGGGTGAAAGGCCACGCCGGGCACCCGATGAACGAGGCCGCCGACCACCGGGCGAATGCGGCGGCCACCGCGTTCCAGAAGAAGCAGACCCCGCAGGAGGGCCCCGGTTTCGACGGCACACCTTCCCCCGCACATGCTGCAGCTCCCGGTGAGGCGCCGGCAGCAGCGCCGGCACAGGCACCGGTGGCCGCCACCGCGGGTTCCTCCGACGCGGACGCCGTCATCGACCGCGAGCTCGCCCTGCTCTCCGATGCGGTCCGTGGTGACCGGGAGCTGGCGTCCCGTCTACTGCACCCGGAGATGACGGAGATCGGTGCCACAGGTCGTCGGTACACCCGCGCAGAGGCGCTGGAAGCCCTGTCGCCGCTGGTCGGCTTCGATGCGGTCGATGAACTCTGTGCCGCAGATATCAGCACATCACAGATCGCCCCGGATGTGTTCCTGCTCACCTACCTGACCTCCGGCGCCACCGGCACCGTGGCCCGGAGCTCTCTCTGGGTCCGTGAGGGTGAACAGTGGACACTGCGCCATCACCAGGCAACTCCCTCCGGGCAGTAGCTGACATCCGTAACAGTTAACGGAGGTCACCGCAAGGCGCCCACCCCTTTTGCGGGTTAACTCAGGGTAAATTTGCATTGCGTGCAAGAATGCACCCGGTGTACAACAGACTCTCGTGACTGAGAGAAACACCGACTGCCCGGGGCTGCGCGAGCGCAAGCGCCGGGAAACGAGACAACGCATCGAGGACTGCGGCACTGAGCTGATCCTCGAGCGTGGTTTCGACCAGGTCACCCTGGAGGAGATCTGCGAGAAAGCCGGTATCAGCCGCCGCACCTTCTTCAACTACTTCGAGTCGAAGGACCAGGTCGCGTCCGGGACAGGCGTCCCACTGCTCGATCCCGGGGAACTCGACGCCTTCGCGACCGCCGATTCCGACAATATCGTCCGCGACATCCTCCGCTACATCGGGGAACGCGTCGACAACGACCCGGACACCTCGCTCGCACTCTCCCCTGACCGGGAGACGAGCCTGAGGATCAAGGCCCGACGCCGCAGGATCGTCAAGGAGACCCCGTACCTCATGCTGGCCGGCCTGTACCGGTTCGACCAGCTCGCGGGAACGGCACTGGAGACCATCCGCCGGCATCTCACCGCGTTCCCTGAGCGTCGTCGGCTACCCCATCTCTCCGTGGAACAGGAGGCGACCTTCCTGACCTCCTTCCTCCGCCAGGTCATCGTGACCGGCCCACTGATCTACAGCGCCGATGACAGCAGCCGGGTGGAGATGCTCCTGAAAGCCGGACGGGACCTCACCAGTCTCGCCGACGGCTACCAGGACGGCTGGGACACACGGAACACAACGGACACACGCAATTCCACACTGTTGGACCGAGAAGAACACTGACGAGGACACCTATGGAAAACAACACGGAGACGCAGGCGACACAGCCTCAGACTGCGTCCACCGCGGCCACGGACACTGCCGCGGTCGCACCCAAGAACAACGTCCCGCTGGTCTTCAGCGCCCTCATGCTGGGCATGCTGCTGGTCTCGCTGGGACAGACCATCTTCTCCACCGCACTGCCGACCGTCGTCGGTGAGCTCGGTGGCACCGACCAGCAGAGCTGGGTCATCACCTCGTTCCTGCTGGCACAGACCATCGGCCTGCCGATCTACGGCAAGCTCGGTGACCAGATCGGCCGCAAGCCGCTGTTCATCTTCGCTCTGGGCACGTATCTCGCCGGTTCAGTGGTCGGTGCACTGGCCCCGAACATCTGGGTCATCATCATCGCCCGAGCCATCCAGGGTGTCGGTGGCGGCGGCATGATGGTCCTCTCGCAGGCCATCATCGCCGACGTCGTCCCGGCCCGTCAGCGCGGCAAGTACATGGGCATGATGGGCGCCGTCTTCGGCCTGTCCTCCGTGCTCGGCCCGCTGCTCGGTGGCGTCTTCACCGACGGTCCCGGCTGGCGCTGGGCCCTCTGGTTCAACGTCCCCATCGCCCTGATCGCCATCGCCATCTCCCTCTTCGCACTGCACGTCCCGAAGCGTGGTGAAGGTGCCAAACTCGATATCTGGGGCACCCTGTTCATGGCCGGCTTCGCCACCTGCCTGATCCTCTTCATCACCTGGGGCGGCAAGGACTACGCCTGGGGTTCGGCCACCATCATCGGCCTCATCATCGCGACCGTCATCTGCGGCGTCCTCTTCGTCATCGCCGAGTCCAGGGCCTCAGCTCCCATCATCCCGCTGGAACTGTTCAAGAGCCGCAACTTCGTGCTCTGCTCCGCGTCCGGCATCATCATCGGTGTCGTCATGCTCGGCACCCTGGCCTACATGCCGACCTACATCCAGATGGTCCACGGCATGTCGCCGACCAAGGCCGGTCTGATGATGATCCCGATGGTCCTGGGTATGCTGCCGACCTCGATCATTGTCGGTATCGTCGTGTCCCGCACCGGCCGGTACAAGTGGTACCCGGTCATCGGTATGCTGATCACCGCCGTAGGCCTTTTCCTGCTCGGTGGTCTCGAGACCCACGACGGTCTGGTGCACCTCGGCCTGGTCCTCTACGTCTTCGGCTTCGGTATCGGTATGGCGATGCAGTTGCTCGTTCTCATGGTGCAGAACTCCTTCCCGGTCACCATGGTCGGAACCGCCACCGCATCGAACAACTTCTTCCGCCAGATCGGCATGTCCGTCGGTTCCGCGGTCGTGGGTTCCGTGTTCACCTCGCGTCTGCAGGACAACATGGCCGACCGTGTGCCGGGTGCCCTGCAGTCCCTCGGGGACAAGGCCGCCGAGTACACCGCCATATTCTCCGGTGAGAACCACAGCCTGACCCCCGCTCTCGTCGACAGCCTGCCGGGGCCGCTGCACGAGGCGATCATCACCAGCTACAACGACGGCCTCGTGCCGATCTTCACCGTGCTGGTCCCGTTCGCTCTTGTCGCCGCAGCCATCCTCTTCTTCACCCGTGAGGAAAAGCTCAAGGAAACCGTGGAGTAGTCGGTGTAGTCCTCACCTCCTCGGGTTCCCCGGGCCCCGCCCCGGTACACGAAGTCCCGGTCACCGTCACAGTGACCGGGGCTTCTCGCGCAGGTTCAGGACGCCAGGAGAGTCTAGGAAGCTTCAGCGGACTCCTCGGGCTCCTCGGTCTCCTCGGGCTCATCACTCTCGCCCGACTTGACGACCCGCTCCTGATACTCGGGGTGGGCGGGACCGCCCTCCAGGACCTTCTCGAAGCTGACGATGTCCCGCCAGTTCCCCTTCATCGGGCCGTAGGTCATCTTCGCCATCGTGTGGGCGGTACCGATCTCCTTGAAACCGCGGGAACGGTGCAGCTTCATCGAACCGGGGTTCTCGGGGAAGACCACGGCGTGGATGGACCAGCATCCGGCTTCCGTGGACTTCTCGATGAGGTGGTCCAGGAGGGCACCCGCCACTCCCCTGCCGGTGGCGTCCGGGGACACGTAGACCGAGTCCTCCACCACGCCACTGAACACAGACCGGTGTGAGTACCAGGATCCGGTGACCCAGCCGAGGATCTTGCCGTCCTCGTCCGCGACGAACATGAGGTTGGGACGCCGGTGGGCCGTGAACTCCTCCCACGTGACGGTCTCACCTTCATATGTCGCGTGGCCGGTGTTCATACCGGCCTGCTGAATCGACGCGACCTGTGGGTAGTCGCCCTCCCTCATGGGGCGGATGGTGAAAGTCATGACGATGATTGTAGAGTCGCGGACCCCGACGCGCACACGGTCGCGTCAACCGCGTTCCAACAGGTCCGTGACCAGTTCGGCGATCGCCGATCGCTCGGATCTGGTGAGGGTCACATGGGCGAACAGCGGGTGCCCCTTGAGCTTCTCGATGACCGCCTGGATACCGTCGTGGCGTCCCACCCTGAGATTGTCCCGCTGGGCGACATCGTGGGTGAGCACGACCCGCGAATTACGCCCCATCCGGGACAGCACGGTAAGTAGGACATTACGCTCCAGGGACTGTGCCTCGTCGACGATGACGAAGCTGTCGTGCAGGCTGCGGCCACGGATATGCGTCAGCGGCAGGACCTCCAGCAGATCCCGGTCGATGACCTCGTCGAGCACGTTCTCACTGACCAGCCCCTCGAGCGTGTCGAAGACAGCCTGCGCCCACGGGTTCATCTTCTCGTCGGCGTCCCCCGGCAGGTAGCCGAGGTCCTGACCGCCGACGGCGTAGATCGGCCGGAAGACGACGATCCTACGGTGCCGGTTGCGCTCCATGACGCTCTCCAGCCCGGCGCACAGGGCGAGGGCGGATTTACCGGTGCCGGCGGAGCCGCCGAGGGAGACGATGCCGACCTCCTCGTCGAGCAGCAGGTCGAGTGCCAGCCGCTGGCGGGCACTTCGTCCCCGTAGGCCGAAGGCCTCCAGGTCGTTCGGCACGGCCCGGAGGACGCCACCCGGGGCGACCCGCGAGATCGCCGACTGGCTGCCCGCGGTGAGCTGCACGCCGCAGTGCACCGGCAGGTCGGACAGCGGGTCACCGTGGTCGTCGAGGCGCGCATCCACGATCCCTGCCCCGTCGGTGGCCCCGGTGGCGAAGATGTCGTCGATGACTGTGGGATCCACCTCGGCCTCCGTCATACCGTCGTAGCCGGTGAGGACGACATCCTGGGCGCGGTACTCGTCGGCGTCGAGCCCGACCGAGCCCGCCTTCACCCGCAGTGGGACGTCTTTGGTGACCAGCGTGACAGCGTCACCGTCCCGACTGAGGTTCAGGGCGCAGGTGAGGATACGCCGGTCATTGTCGGCGCCGTCCGGCTTGGACCCGGCGGTGAGTAGCAGGCCGGCGGGGAGCACCGACTCATCGGAATGATTGAGCTCGACCCGCAGGGTGCCGCCTTCCGGGGTGACCGTGATATCGCGGTCGAGGCGCCCTTCAGTGCGCCGGAAGTCCTCGAGGAGATTGAGGGCCTGGCGGGCGAACCAGCCGAGCTCCGGATGCTGACGCTTGCCCTCCAGTTCACTGACGACCACCACCGGCAGGACGACCTTGTGCTCCGCGAACTTCAGCAGGGCCCAGGGGTCCGAGAGGAGGACGGACGTGTCGATGACGTAGGTGCGTAGACGGACGCAGGCCGCCCCGTCGGGGCGGCCTGCCGGTGATGTGGTGGTGTCGATGGTGGTCATGCCCCCGACGCTAGGGGGCGCACGTGTTACTCACATGGTTGTGAGATGAACACCGTGTGAAATCAACGGGCTACTCGGTCGCGGCCCAGGTGCCGGTCTCGTCCGGGTGCCAGCCGATGGTGCCGTTCTGGAACTCCTGGTCCCAGCCGGAGACCGGGTCACCTGTCTCCGGGGCGGTCGGCAGTCCGACAGGGTTCTGCAGGGCGCCGCCCTCGTTCCAGGTGTTGCCGATCTCTCCGATGAGCGGCTGGGCACCGGTCTCGGGCGAGGACGTGATCCAGCCGTTGGCGAAGGTGGCCAGGGTGTTGTCACCGTCGGTGGTGAACTCACTGAACGCACCGAGCGCCCCCGCCTCGCCACCGGCCTGCTCGTAGGCGGCGGCGATGTCCTCGGGCAGCTGGCTGGCGTCGGTGACGGCCTCGCCGTCGCCCGAGCCGCCGTCGGAGCCCTCCGCCCCGTCAGCTCCCTCTGAGCCGGAGGTGTCGGCACCGTCGGAACCGGCGGAACCAGCGTCGGCGTCCTCGGTGGAGGCAGCGGTGGCGGTGGCGGTGGAGTCCGAATCGTCATCGTCGTCGCTGCAGGCGGCGGCACCGAGTACCAGTCCGCCGGCGGCGATGACGGCCATCGACCTGGAGCCGACGCTCCGACGGGTGAAACGGGAACGGGTGATCTTCATCTGAAGTCCTCTTTCCTTGAAAAGTCGCGAGGGGTCGGGCGGGCTCGCCCACACCGTGTCTATCAGACTTTTCCGGCATGTGAGTGACGAAGATCATATCCGACGGGGGTAACAGTTCCACTACCCCCAGGTCAGCCGGACAATCGTCGGCCTGGAAATTATTTCTACCGTGAGCTTGATGCGCGGCGACCCCGGCAGATGCCGACGAACTGCTGGATCACCTCGTCATCGCGGTCACGGCGCCAGACCAGCCCGATTCCGGTACCCGGTGCCCCGTCGAAAACTCGGTGCACCACACCCCTGCGGTTGATACCGCGCAGCAGCGGTCGGGGCGCGACCACACATCCCACGTTCGCCGCGACAACGTCCAGGCTCTCCCGGACCTTCCCCGGGGCCACACCGCGGTAGAGGACCATCTCGTCCTCGAGGTCACGTGCGGTCACCTGCTCCTGGTCGTCGAGTGCTTCCAGGGCATGCCCCTTGGGCGCCGCGATCCCGGGCTGCTCCTCGTACAGGCGGACCCGGTGGAGACCATGACGCAGCATCTCCCGCTCGCCGATGTCGGACAGCTCTGCGAACCCACCACCCCCCACACCCCCCTCCCAGCCTTCACCGGGGAATCGCACGATGCCGATATCCGCCGCCCCCGACAGCACGTGGGCAAGCGGATCGTCCGACTGCGCGCCGGCCGCCTGCCACCCGTCGATACGCTCGTCGAACCGGGAGAACCACTTGCCTGGGACCACACCCGGCGCAAAGACGACCCTGAGATAGCTCATGGCGTCATCCTATCGGTCCCGGTGACGCCTCCCCCACTACACTGGACGACCATGAGCGACGCGAACCGTATGAAGCCGCAGACCGCAGCGAAGAAGCTGAACATCTACCTCCCCGCGACCCCGGCGGAGTTCCAGGAGACCCCGCTGACGCACGACGAGTTCGTGGCCCTGCAGTCCGACCCGCCGGAGTGGCTGCGGACCCTGCGCCGCGAGGGGCCGTTCCCCCGCCCGGAGGTGGCCCGCAAGCTGGGCATCACCATCACCGCACTGAAGGCCAATGACGCCGATCAGCCGCTGACCGCCACCGAGATCAGGGCCCTGCTCCAGGACCAGCCGGAATGGCTGCGCACCGCCCGTACCGCACTGGCCACCCGTCGTACCGGAGAGGGTAAGGGACGCGACGCCGCCGATGATGCTGCCACCGACACCGACGAGGACTAGTTCCGGGCAAAGACTGAGGCCCCGCCTCCCTGGGTGACGAGCCAGGGAGGCGGGGCCTCAACAGTGGAAGGGCCCGGATCGCGGGTGACGAATCCGCGGGGGCTCAAGCTTCCGTTCGCCGCCACTGACAGGTGAACTGCAGCCCAGGGTGCGCGTTGGAGGTGCCGCAGCCACGTTCCGTTCGTCCGGTGAGAAGAGGAAGCCGGAGGTCTCGGACCGGGGCTGAATACCCTGGATTCCACCTGCCGTTGCGGCTGATCCACAACTGCAGTGCGCCGTAGGTGACTAGCCTTCGACACGTCCATGAGGTTAGCGAGACCTAAAGCGGCGTGTCAACAATTCAGCAACACAAATGTTGCGTAATTGACCCTCGTGCGCCGCCAGCAGCCTGTGACCTGCACGTTATACAGAAAGCGCTGGCGCTTTTGCGTCCACCCCCGCACTCCACCCCCGGGGGAATCCACGGCCCCCACCTTGCATCCCTGTTGCATTTTCCGTCCCGGATGCGGATACTATAAATTTGTAATCACCAGAGAGACGCAGGTCACATGGTTTCCCAAAGTGAGTTTCATCCCACTGCCTGACGTCCTCATCCCTGCACCCTCCCCGAGGAAAGGTCGACATGAAGAACTTCCTGCCCCGCACCATCTTCAACGAAGAACACGACATGTTCCGCGAAACCTGCCGCAGCTTCGTCGATACCGAGATCCGTCCGAACGTGGACAAGTGGCACGAGCAGGGCTTCTGCGACCGCTCCATGTACCAGGCCGCCGGTGAGCTCGGCCTGTTCGGCATCACCTCCCCCGAGGAGTTCGGTGGCGGCGGAATGCCCGACTACCGCTTCAACGCGATTCTCTCCGAGGAGCTCGCCGAGGCCGACTGCGGTTCCGTCATCGTCTCCATCCAGGTCATCAACGACCTGGTGATCCCCTACCTCGAGCGCTTCGCCACCGACGAGCAGAAGAAGAAGTACCTCGCTCCGCTGTGCTCCGGTGAGAAGATCGGCGCCATCGCCATGACCGAGCCGGGAGCCGGCGCCGACCTTGCCGGCATCCGCACCACCGCGCTGAAGAACGACGAGGGCAACTTCGTCCTCAACGGTTCCAAGACCTTCATCTCCAACGGCGTCCAGGCCGACTTCACCCTCGTCGTCGCCATCACCGACCCGTCCCAGGGCCGCGCCGGCGTCTCCATCCTCATCGTGGACGCCGAGACCGAGGGTTTCACAAAGACCGGTCCGCTGAAGAAGGTCGGCCTCAAGGCCCAGGACACCGCCGAGCTCAACTTCGAGAACGCCGTCGTCCCCGCCGAGAACGTCCTCGGCGAGGAAGGTGCCGGCTTCGGTTACCTGCGCACCAACCTGGCCCAGGAGCGCGTCTCCATCGCCGTCGGCTCCATCGCCACCTCCCGCCGCGCCTTCGACCTGGTCTACCAGCACTCCCAGGACCGCAAGACCTTCGGCAACCGTCTCGTCGACCACCAGGCCTACCGCTGGGAGCTGGCCAAGATGGCCACCGAGATCCAGTCCGCCCAGTCCTTCGTCGACGCCGCCGTCGAGGCCAAGGTCAAGGGTGAGCTCGACGAGGTCACCGCTTCCATGGCCAAGTACCTCACCACCGAGCTGCAGATCAAGGTCGTCAACACCGCCCTGCAGCTGCACGGTGGCTACGGCTTCATGATGGAGTACCCCATCGCCACCCACTACCTCGATTCCCGCGTCCAGCCGATCTACGGCGGCCCGAACGAGATCATGCTGGAGATCATCTCCCGCCGCCTCGCCAAGGGCATCAAGTAAGCCCGAGGTTCCCCGTGTACGGGCCCTGACCGGAATTCACCCGGCCAGGGCCCGTTCTGCGTCGGTCCCCTGCGTCCGCGGCTGCTCCAGCGCATGCCGGGAGTCACACAACAACAAGGCAGGACGCCCGGGATGCCTGCGCGTCACAGCAGTGAGTGCCTTCACCGCTCCCCGGTACTCAGCCTGGGTCGCCCCGCACTGCAGGAGTCCGCCACTGCCCGCGTCGCCGGTACCGGCAACCCAGCCGAAGCACTTCTCCTCCGTTCGGGACGAGTTGCGGGACGTCGGCCACGAGGCATCGGAACAGACAGTGACAGGGACCGGGCCGATACCGGACACCGCCGCCCAGGGGAACCCGGCGATGTCCCGGCACAGTTGCTCATCCTCGGTGAGAAGATGCGGCGGGGTTCGGTGACGCAGATGAGCATCCCACTACCGGTGGGGGTGCGTGGACGTGCGGCAAGGGCGCCAGGGCTGATCGGCGTGGTCATGGGCTGCACCCTGATGCCGGGTCGGGACAGGCCTGTGCCGTTCTCGGACAGGAGCGTCGAACTGCACTCCCGCCGAACGCTACTCGCCGATGAAGTGCGGGGCGCGCTTCTCCAGGAAGGCCGCCATGGCTTCGACGTGGTCGGCGGTGGTGAACAGCCGCAGCTGCGCGTCCCCCTCCTCGTCGGCGCGGGTGTTGACCGCCGCCGCGTCCCGCACCAGCGCCTTGATCTCCCGGTAGGACGCCGTAGGTCCGGTCGAGAAGCGCTGCGCCAGACCGGCCACGGTGTCCGCCAGTTCCTCCGGCTCCACCACGGTGGTCACGATTCCCAGGGCGGCAGCCTGCTCGGCAGGGATCTTCTCGTCGAACAGCAGCAGCTCCAGGGCCCTGGTCTGGCCGACCGCATCTGTGAGCGACTGCGACAGGCCGCAGTCCGAGGCCAGCCCCACCCCGGAGAACGCCCCCTTGAAGCTCGCGGCAGAGGACATGACGCGAAAGTCACAGGCCATGGCGATACCCCAGCCCGCACCGGCGGCCGGCCCCTGGACCGCTGCAATCACCGGCACCGGGATGGACAGCAGGGCCGCCATCATCGGGTTGTATTCCTCGACGACCTTGGTCGATCCGGTGCCCTCGCGGGCGTCCACCAACTGCTCCTTGAGATCCTGACCGGAGCAGAAGGCCTTCCCGGCGGCCTGCAGCACGACCGTCCGCACCGGCCCGCCGGTAGCGGAATCCTCGGCGGCGGCGGTGAAGGCCTCGATCAACGCGAGCCGCAGATCACGGTTCAGCGAATTGTAGGCGTCCGGACGGTTGACGGTGATGGTGCGGACGCCGTCGGCATCCGTGATCTCGACAAGGCTCATGCCCGTCAGATTACCGCGTGGGGCCTCCGGCCGTGACCGGATCCGATCACGTGTTCGGGGAGATGACGTCCGTGGATTCAACCAGTTCCACCCCGACATAGGCCATCTGGTTGAAGGCGACCGCCCCCGGCCCCGGCGTCACCTCGGCACAGAGATCGGTCAGGGCACGCACCCCGAACTCCTCGGCGACGGCGTCCAGTGCGGTAGCTCGCACGCAGAAGTCCGTGGCGATACCGCAGACGTCCACGTCGGTCACACCCCGGTCACGCAGCCAGTCGGCGAGCGTCTCCTCACCGCCCGCCAGATGCCCCTCGAAACCGGAGTAGGCGGCGGTGTACTCGCCCTTGAGGAACCAGGCGTCGATCAGCGAGGTGTCGAGATCCGGGTGGAGCTCTGCGCCGTGGGTCCCGACCACGCAGTGCACCGGCCAGGTCTCCTCGAAGTCCGGCTCGGTGCCCGCCGGGGCGAAGTGCCCCTCGGGGTCGATGTGGTGGTCCTTCGTCCCGACCACGGCGGTGTAGGTGTGGGCAGGTACCGACCGCAGATACGCGGAGACCGCCGCCGCCACCTCCGCCCCTCGGGCAGTCCCCAGAGCACCCCCGGGGCAGAAATCATTCTGGATGTCGACGACGATCAGTGCGCGCATTCTGTCTCCCTAGACCAGCTTCCAGTCCTCGAGGCCCGGGTACAGCGGGAAGTCCGCGGCGACCTTGTCGACCCGGGCACGCAGCGCGGCGGTGTCCGCGTTCTTCCCCTGGGCCAGGGCGGTACCGATAATGTCCGCGACCTCGGTGAAGGCGGCGGAGTCCAGGCCACGGGAGGCCAGGGCCGGGGTACCGATACGCAGACCGGAGGTGACCATCGGCGGGCGCGGGTCGAAGGGCACGGCGTTGCGGTTGACGGTGATGCCGACCTCGTGCAGCAGGTCCTCCGCTTCCTGGCCGTTGAGCTCGGAGTTGCGCAGGTCGACGAGCACGAGGTGCACGTCGGTGCCACCGGTGAGCACCTGCACGCCGGCGTCCACGGTGTCCTGGGCGGCGAGACGCTCGGCGAGGATCTTCGCACCCTCGAGGGTGCGGGCCTGACGGTCACGGAAGTCGTCGGTCTGGGCGATCTTCATGGAGACGGCCTTGGCGGCGACGGCGTGCATCAGCGGGCCACCCTGCTGACCCGGGAAGACGGAGGAGTTGATCTTCTTGGCGTACTCCTGCTTCGCCAGGATCATGCCGGAGCGCGGGCCACCGAGGGTCTTGTGGACCGTGGTGGAGACGACATCGGCGTGCGGCACCGGCGACGGGTGCAGACCGGCGGCGACCAGGCCGGCGAAGTGGGCCATGTCGACCCACAGCTTCGCGCCGACCTCGTCGGCGATGGAACGGAAGGCCTCGAAGTCCTGGTGACGCGGGTACGCGGACCAGCCTCCGATGATGACCTGCGGCTTCTCGGCGATGGCCTGTTCACGGACCTTGTCCATGTCCAGACGCATGGTCTCCGGGTCAACCTCGTAGGCGGCGACCTCGTAGAGCTTGCCGGAGAAGTTCAGCTTCATACCGTGGGTGAGGTGGCCACCGTGGGCGAGGGACAGGCCCATGATCTTGTCACCCGGGTTGGCCAGCGTCATCAGCACGGCAGCGTTGGCCTGTGCACCGGAGTGCGGCTGGACGTTGGCGAAATCGGCACCGAAGACAGCCTTCGCACGGTCCCGGGCGAGGTCTTCGATGATGTCGACGTTCTCGCAGCCACCGTAGTAGCGGCGACCCGGGTAGCCCTCGGCGTACTTGTTGGTGAGGACGGAGCCCTGGGACTGGAGGACGGCGCGCGGAACGAAGTTCTCGCTGGCGATCATCTCGAGGGTGTCCCGCTGGCGGGAGAGTTCACCGGCGATGGCGGCGGCCACCTCCGGGTCAAGTTCCCCGAGGGGAAGGTTGTGCTGGGTGGTGTCGGTCATCGGTGGAGTACCTCTCACAGGTCTGCAACTACGGATCACCGCACATCCTATCCTGCCCAGGTCCGCCGCGGACCCGGAGCGTCCCCGGTTTGGTCCTCACCCCTGTGTGAGAGGACAATACGCACGTGTCCGAGACCTTCCCCGACGTGAGTCCCTTCATCTCCCTTGACCGCGCCCAGTGGCAGACGCTGCGGCGTTCCATGCCGCAGGTGCTCAGCGAGGAGGAGCTCGAGGAACTCCGCGGCATCGGTGAGGACATCGATCTCGAGGAGGTCAGCGAAATCTACCTCCCGCTGTCCCGGTTGATCGACCTGCGGTTCCAGGCGATCCGCAAGCTCAACGAGACAACCGGAACCTTCCTCGGCGAAGGCATGCCCCATGTCCCGTTCATCATCGGTGTCTCCGGGTCGGTGGCCGTCGGCAAGTCCACCACAGCCCGCCTGCTCCAGGTGCTGCTGCAACGCTGGGAGTCCACCCCGCGGGTGGACCTGGTCACCACCGACGGTTTCCTCTACCCCGCCGCCGAGCTCAACCGACGCCACATGATGGGGCGGAAGGGCTATCCGGAGAGCTACGACCAGCGCGCGCTGATGCAGTTCGTCACCGCGGTGAAGTCCGGGGCAGCCGAGGTCCCGGCCCCGATGTACTCCCACGAGACCTACGACCGGCTGGACGAGGTCCACGTCGTCGACCGTCCCGACATCCTCATCATCGAGGGTCTCAACGTGCTGCAGACCGGTCCGTCGCTCATGGTCTCCGACCTCTTCGACTTCTCCGTCTACGTGGACGCCGACCGCGCCGACATCGAGCGCTGGTACATCGACCGCTTCCTCAAGCTGAAGAACTCGGCGTTCCGGAACCCCGGCGCCCACTTCCACTACTACGCGGGCCTGTCCGACGAGGACGCCCGCACCGTCGCCCGTGAGATCTGGCAGACCACCAACCTGCCGAACCTGGTGGAGAACATCCTGCCGACCCGCGTCCGGGCGTCCCTGGTCATGACGAAGGGGCCGGACCATCTCGTCGAGACGGTCCGGATGAGGAAGATCTAGTAGATCTAGAACCTACTTCCCGAAGCGTCGCTGCCGCGTGGAGAAGTCACGCAGCGCCCGGAGGAAGTCCATGCGCCGGAACGCCGGCCAGTAGGTCTCGGTGAACCAGATCTCCGAGTACGCCGACTGCCACAGCAGGAAGCCCGACAGCCGCTGCTCCCCTGACGTCCGGATCACCAGGTCGGGGTCGGCCTGGCCCGAGGTGTAGAGATGCTCGGTGAGCGAGTCGACCGTGATCCGTTCCGGGATCTCCGCCGCGGGGACGCCCTGCCCGGCAAGGTCGGCGATGAGCTCGCGGACGGCGTCCACCACCTCCTGGCGTCCGCCGTACCCGACGGCGATGTTGACGCGCACGCCCTTGTTGTCACGGGTGCGTTCCTCGGCTTCGGAGAGCCGGTCACAGAGTTCCTGCGGCAGCAGCTCGGCACGTCCGATCACCCGGAGGCGGAAGTCGCCCTTCGCTGAGGCGATCTCGTCGGAGACATCCCCGATGATCTCCATGAGCAGTTCCAGCTCGTCGGCACCACGGCCGAGGTTCTCCGTGCTCAACAGGTACACGGTGACCGTGTCGATCCCCTGCTCCTCGCACCAGCCGACGACCTCGACGATCTTCTTCGCCCCGACCCGGTGGCCGTGGGTGACGTCGGTGAAGCCGTTCTCCCGGGCCCAACGACGGTTGCCGTCACACATGATGGCGACATGGGACGGCCGCGGACGACCCTTCATGAAGCGGATCAGCCGCTGCTCGTAGAGCCGGTGGAGGATCAAGGACGGCCACCCCTGGTGATGTCGTCGGAGTCCGGGTTGTCACCGTCACCGTACTGCGCGGCGAGTTCCTCCGGTTCCTCCAGTGGCCAGGCCTGGGCATCGACCTCGTCATCGTTGAGTCCCTGGTCGGCGGCCATGGCCGCGTCGACGGCCTCGATGTCGAAGGGGTCCATGTCATGCTTGTCGGCGTACTCGCGACGCCGGGTCATGGCCTTCATCCGGCGGTTGAACAGCACGCCGATGGTGAGGATCGCCGCCAGCAGTGCCACGATCACCAGCAGACCGACCGGGGACGCCTTGCCGAAGTCCGGCCCCTCGGGTCCGGTCTTCTCCGCCTGGGCGAGGACGGTGTAGCCGAGTGACTCGGCCTGGGCGGTGACGGGGTGAAGATCCTGCAACATGTGCTCCAGAGTATCGGAGGGAACGGGCCTGCCCTAGTCGGGCACAACTCCTGCGAAGAGGTCGTCCTCGGGGACGGGTGCCGGGACGCGGGACGCGGCGAGTTCGAATTCCTCGGTCGGCCAGACCTGCTCCTGCAGTTCCGTCGGCACGGCGAAGAACGGCCCCTCGGGGTCGATCTGGGTGGCGTGGGCACGCAGGGCTGCGTCCCGCCGGACGAACCAGGGGGCGCAGGCGACCTGTGTGGTCACCCGCGGCATGATGTCGGGGACGTCGTTCCAGCGTTCCAGGGCACTTGCCGCGGTGAGATGACCGGCCTCCTCCTCAGCCTGGGCGAGCAGTTCGAAACGACGCCGGATGAACCCGTGGGTGTAGTACATCTTCTGCACCGTCCACGGCTCACCGAGATCGGGTCGGTAGTCGGGGTCACCGGAACGCTCCCAGGCCCGGACACTTACCGCATGGGTCTTGATGTGGTCCGGATGGGGGTACCCGCCGTTCTCGTCGTAGGTGATGATCACGTGCGGCCGGAACTCGCGGAAGACCTTCACCATCCTGGCGGTGGCTTCCTCGGTGTCCGCCAGGGCGAAGCATCCCTCGGGCAGCGGGGGCAGTGGGTCACCCTCCGGAAGGCCGGAGTCGATGTACCCGAGCCACTCCTGCTCCACTCCGAGAATCTCGGCGGCGCGCGCCATCTCCTCGATGCGGATCTCGTGCATGTGCTCGACCACTCCGGGCCGGTCCATGGCCGGGTTGAGGATGCTGCCACGCTCTCCACCGGTACAGGTCAGCACCTTCACCGTCACGCCCTCGTCGGCGTACCGGGCCATCGTCGCCGCCCCCTTGCTCGATTCGTCATCGGGGTGCGCGTGGACGGCAAGCAGGCGGAGACCCGCACGGCCTGCCGCGGAGACGTTGAATGACATAACAGCCATTCAACAACGCCTCACCCGTGGCGTCCAACTACCGGCAATTCCCGCTCCCCGGACATCGGGACCTAGGATGGACGCCATGAGTCCCCAGAACAAGGCGTCCTACGGCGCCAGTGACCAGAACGCCCGCGGAGTCAGCGGAAAGTTCCTCGTCATCGGCATCGTCGGCGTCCTGATCGTCGCCGGCGTCTTCATCTGGTCCCAGTGGCGCAACAGTTCCGACGCCGACGTCACCGCCTCCGTCGCCGGATTCTCGGACAACGAAGATGACTCAATCATGATGAACCTCGACGTCACCCGGGACGACACCTCCAAGCCCGCCTACTGCATCGTCACCGCGATGAACTTCGACAAGGCAGAGGTGGGACGCCGTGAGGCCGTCGTCGCCGCCGGCGGCAACGAGAACACCCGGCTGCAGATCAAGGTCCCGACCCGCGAGCAGGCCGTCGCCACCGACGTCTACGGCTGCTCTTCGGTGTTCCCCTCCTATCTCGACGACAGCACCACCGCCGAGGACTGACCGGGCACTGACGCAGCACTGACGCAGCACTGACGCAGGCCAGACCGGGGTGGGGGCCGGCCCGGTGCTAGACTGTGCGGCGAACAAGACGTGGCAGTTCCCTGCCACGTCAAAGGTCTACCCGCAGGAGGACTCGACCGGACATGGCCGACAATCAGACGACCTGGCTGACCCAGGAATCCTACGACCGGCTCAACGACGAGCTGGCCGCCCTCAAGGGCAACCGTCCCGCGCTCGCCGCCGAGATCAACGAGCGTCGTGAAGAGGGCGACCTCAAGGAGAACGGTGGCTACCACGCCGCCCGCGAGCAGCAGGGCCAGGAGGAGGCCCGCATCGTCTACCTTGAGGAACTCCTCGACAACGCCACCATCGGTGAGGCCCCGGCGGAGTCCGGCGTCGCTCTCGTCGGTTCCGTGGTCCACGTCTACTACGACGGCGACGAGGACGACAAGGAGACCTTCCTCATCGGAACCCGTGGTCTCGAATCCTCCAACCCCGATCTGGAGACCTACTCCACCGACGCCCCGCTGGGCGCCGCCCTCGTCGGAGCCAAGGAGGGCGAGACCCGCGAGTACGCCGCCCCCAACGGCAGCAAGATCTCCGTCACCCTCGTGACCGCGGAACCATACGACCCGGACCGCGACATCCCGCGCGCCGAGCAGTAGGCAGCCAGGCGGTACAGTCGCCACACACGACAGAGCCCCGTCCGGAACCAGGTTCCGGACGGGGCTCTCTGTGCGGTTACAGCTGTCAGTCGTTGTTGAGGTACGACAGCAGGCGGAGGATCTCGGTGTACAGCCAGACCAGGGTGACCGCCAGGCCGAGGGCGACGCCCCAGGCCATCTTGGACGGTGCACCGGCGCGGATCAGCTGGTCTGCCTGATCGAAGTCCACCAGGAAGCTCATGGCGGCTAGACCGATGCAGACCAGGGAGAAGATGATGGCGATGGTGCCACCGTCGCGCAGCGGGCTCGCCTCACCGGTGAACAGCACCATCAGCAGGTTACCGAGGGCCAGGACGCAGACGCCGATGAGGGCGCTGATCAGGATCTTGGTGAACTTCGGGGTGACACGGATCGCCCCGGTCTTGTAGACCACCAGCATGCCGGCGAAGACGCCGACCGTGCCGAGGATCGCCTGGAAGATGATCGCGCCGCCGTCACCGCCGCCGACGGTGATTCTGTCGGCGAAGATCCAGGTGAACCCACCGACGAACAGTCCTTCAAAGGCCGCGTAGGTCAGCGTGACTGCCGCAGAACCGTACTTCTTGCCGAAGGAGGAGACCAGGACGGCGATGAAACCGCCGATGGCACCGACGAAGGTCAGCCCCATGGCCAGGCCGGGGTTGCTGTTTCCGACGATGAAGTTGACGATGGCGAAGACGACGATGACACCAAGTGTCATGGCGGTCTTGGTGACGACGTCATCGACGGTCATCGGCCGGTCGGCGTCCTTCACCGGGACGCCGTAGTTCGGGGACTGCTGGTACCCGGGCTGGGCGGCGTAGGGGTTCTGGGCGTAACCCGGCTGGGAGTATCCCCCCTGGGCACCGCCCTGATAGGCCATGGCCTGGGCCCGCTGGGACTCGGCTGTGGCCTTGGTCAGCGAACTCATGTACGGGTTCGAGCTTTTCACTGTCTGGGACCTTTCTGGGGACGCCGTGGGCGTCACGCGGGTGTGTGACCCCGGGGGACGCACGGTGAACGCGGTTATCTCGTGGTTCTCATACTAACAACGGACGACCCGCCCGCTGTGTTCCCGGGGAGGCTTCTGTAGTCCGGATTCCGATTCCCCGCACGCGTCGCCGGATCGTCGGATAGTGTTTGCCAACATGACTATCAAGCGACTTCCCTACGGCGCACTCCCTGACGACTTCGCCACGGAACTGCGCGGACTCACCGTCAATGCCGTCACCGGAAATCTTGACTCCGGCGACCGAATCGAGATTGAGGGCCCGTTCACCGGAGAGACCATCGGCTGGGTAGGCCGAGGCACCGAGGACGAGGTCACCGAGGCCTTCACCCGCGCCCGCGCGGCCCAGAAGATCTGGGCGAAGACCTCCTACAAGGAGCGCGGGAAGATCCTGCTGCGCTTCCACGACCTGGTGGTCAAGCACCGCGAGCTCATCATGGACCTCGTGCAGCTGGAGACCGGCAAGAGCCGCGACTCGGCGTACGAGGAGGTCCTCCACACCGCCATCACCGCCCGTTACTACGGAAACCACGTCGGTGCGATCCTCAAGCCGAAGCACCACACCGGCGTCATCCCGGTGCTCACCAAGTCCACCGAGCACCACCTCCCGAAGGGCGTCATCGGCCAGATCGCCCCGTGGAACTACCCGCTGACCCTGGGGATCTCCGACTCCCTGCCCGGTATCGCCGCCGGCAACGCCCTGGTCGCCAAGCCGGACTCCTCCACCCCCTTCACCTCCCTGCTGGCCTTCAAGCTGCTCTTCGAGGCCGGAATGCCGCGCAACGTCGTCCAGCTCGTCACCGGCCCGGGCCGCGTGGTCGGCAACGCCATCGCCGAGACCTGTGACTACCTCATGTTCACCGGCTCCACCGCCACCGGCAAGACCCTCGGCGAGATCGCCGGTCGCCGTCTCATCGGCTTCTCCGCGGAGCTCGGCGGCAAGAACCCGCTGATCGTCACCGAGAACGCCGACGTGGACAAGATCGTCGACGGGGTCGTCACCGGCTGCTTCGCGAACTCCGGCCAGCTCTGCGTCTCCATCGAGCGGATCTACGCCCACGAGAACGTCTACGACGAGTTCGTCGAGAAGTTCGGCAAGGCCACCTCCGATCTGAAGCTCGGCGCAGGCTTCGACTGGAGTGCCGGGATGGGTTCACTGGCCGGTGCCTCCCAGGTCGCGACCGTCGAGAAGTACGTCGACGACGCGAAGGACAAGGGGGCCAAGGTCGTCACCGGTGGCAGGGCACGCCCGGACCTGGGCCCCTACTTCTACGAGCCCACCGTGTTCACCGATGTCTCCGACGAGGTCCTGCTCAAGCGCGAGGAGGTCTTCGGCCCGGTCGTCTACGTCGAGAAGGTCGGCTCCCACGCCGAAGCCGTCGAGAAGGCCAATGACACCGCCTACGGTCTCAACTCCTCGGTCTGGGGGCCGTCGAAGGAGGCCAACGAGGTCGCCGCACAGATCTACTCCGGCACGGTCGGCGTCAACGACGGGTACGCCGCCGCCTTCGCCTCCGTCGACAACGAGATGGGTGGCACGCAGGAGTCCGGCCAGGGCCGTCGCCAGGGGCACTACGGCATGCTGAAGTACACCGAGTCCCAGAACATCACCGAGCAGCGGCTCATCCCGATCCGCGGCCCGAAGTTCCTCTCGGCCAAGCCCTACGCCGCCGTGATGTCCCTGCTTCTTGTGGTGGGCAAGAAGACGAAGATCCTGCGCTAGGTTCTTCCGGTCCGGCAGGTAGGCTCCGGAGTCATGGACAGGGAGCTGGGGGCCGTGCAACGTCGGCACTGGGACGCCGACGCCGCGCGGTACCACGAGGACCACGCCGACTACCTGGACACCTTCTACTGGTGTCCGGAGCGGCTCACCGAGACAGAGGCCCGGTTCCTGGGGGATCCGGTGGACCTGGCGGGACGCACCGTCGTCGAGGTCGGCTGCGGTTCCGCCCCGTGTGCCGCCTGGCTCGCCCGCCGTACCTCGGCGCACGTGGTGGGCTTCGATATCTCGCACGGCATGCTCACCCGTGCCCCGCAGGTCGACGGGCTGCACCTGCTCCAGGCGGACGCCGCATCCCTCCCCTTCGCCGAGGACGCCGCCGACGTGGTCTTCTCGTCCTTCGGCGGCTACCCCTTCCTCTCCGACCTGGACGCCGCGATGGCAGAGGTAGCCCGGGTGCTGCGGCCGGGCGGTCGGGGCGTCATCGCGGTGAACCATCCCGGCGCATGGATCTTCCCCGATGACCCGGACGAACTGACGGCGGCCATCCCCTACTTCCAGGACGCCTACCTGGAGTGGGAGCGTGACGACCCGGCAGATTCGGGCGCGCTGCGTTACGCCGAGTTCCACCACACCATGGGCGACTGGGTGAGGGCCTTCGCCACCGCCGGCCTGCGGTTGGTCGATCTGGTCGAGCCGGAGTGGCGGGAGGGGACGCCGACCTGGGGCCAGTGGTCGGCGGTGCGAGGCGAGATCTTCCCCGGTACCGCGATCTTCGTACTGGAGAACTGACTGTGATCAGCCATGCACCGGGCGGACGGTGATCTCCTCTATGACGGACTCCTCGGTCGTGTCGACGGCGAACCTCACCGCAGCGGCAACAGATTCCGGGCGGACGTAGAGTGAGCCGTCGTAGTCGGTGTTTCCGCGGTGCGCCTGCAGGGCGACCTGCATCTCCGTGTCGACCCGTCCCGGGTGGACCGAGCTGACGCGGACCCGGCCACGCTCCTCCTCGCGCAGAGCGTCGGTGAAGGCCCGCAGTGCGAACTTCGTCCCGCAGTACTGGGACATGGTCGGCGCGGAGCGGTGCCCGGAACCGGAATTGACGGTGACCAGAGTGCCGCCCGCGGCGCGGAGAGCCGGCAGCAGCAGGCGGGTCAGCTCGGCGACACCGAAGACATTGACCCGGAACATCCGCTCCCAGCCCTCCCAGTCCGTGTCTTCCACCGCGGTGTCCCAGGCCAGACCTGCGGAATGGACGAGTACGTCGAGCTGTTCCAGACCCTCGTTCTCGAGGCGGGTCACGGCGTCGGCGATGGACGTCGGGTCGGAGAGGTCTGCGTCCTCACTGGACCAGGAGATGACGCGGTGGGTGCGGGCGAGGTCGGCGACCACGGCAGCACCGATGCCGCGGGAGCCTCCCGTGACGAGGGCGACGGGAAGGTCAGCAGAGCCGGTATCGTGGGTGTCAGTCATGGCCACGAGCCTAATCTCCGGTCGTCGCTCCTGAAAGGACACACCATGCTAGGAACCGCTCTCACCACTCTCATCCTCGGCGCGATCGCCGGGGTCGGCGCCTGGTGGGCCGCCGACCAGAACCGGTGGGGTTGGTCGTTCATCCTCGGCGCGCTGACCCTGGTCTTCGCCGTCGTCGCGATCACCACCGCCTTCGCCGGGGCGGTCGCCCTGATCTTCAAGCTGCTGCCGATCCTGCTGATCATCCTGGTCGGATGGCTCGGAATCAAGCAGCTGCAGAACAAGTAGGCTGCGGTCGTCACGGGAGGTCCGTACCGTGGATGGGACACGGTAACAGATCCCGATCACCAGGAAGGTGAATCCCGTGCGACTTCCGACCAGATCATCCGCCGTAGCAGCCGCTGCGGCGACAGTCCTCGTCCTCGGCGCGTGCAGCAGCGACAACAACGACGACGGAAACACCACCGACGACGCGAGCACCACCGCCTATGCGACCGCGGACGTCACCAACGCCGACGGGGACGCCCTCGGCACCGCCAGCGTCAGCGAGGACAGTTTCGCCTCCGACGCCACAGAACTGACCGTCTCCTTCACCGGACTCGAACCCGGCATGTACGGCATGCACATCCATGCGGTCGGCCAGTGCGAGACCGACAGTGAGTCCCCCGACGGCTCGGACACCGGTGACTACCTCTCGTCCGGCAGCCACATGGACGCCGATGACCACGACCACCCGTCCCACGGCGGCGATCTCCCGGCCCTGCTGGTCAAGGAGGACGGCACCGCCTCACTCACCGTCTCCACCGACCGCGTGACCAAGGAGAATCTCCTCGATGACGACGGCTCCGCGCTGATCATCCACGAGTCCCCGGACAACTACGGCAATATCCCGGAGCGCTATGCCCCGGACGGGCCGGACGAGGATTCCCTGAAGACCGGCGACGCCGGTGGACGCCAGGCCTGCGGAGTGTTCGAGGCGGCGTGACCCCGCCCCGCCGGTGACGGGTTCGGTCCGGTGGTCAGTGCGCGCCGAGCCTTCCCGACCGGGGTGCGGTGAGCATCATGGCCCGAGAAGCGCGAGCGGAACGACTGCGATGCCATCTGGGCGCCGATACGCCGTCGTACCCGTGGTGATGACGACCAGATCCGCGATCCTGTCCGGCATCTTGTCCCGCAACCAGTGAAGATGCCGGACATCAGCAGCATCCACCTGACCCGCGAGCTTCACCTCGATCGCGAGGATCTGCCCGTCGATGCCCTGAACGATCAGGTCTATCTCGTGCGCCCCGCTGTCCACACGGAGATGACTGACGGTAGCCTGCTCCGTCTGCGCCAGCACCCGGACCCCGAGCGTTACCAGGGACTCGAACAGCGGACCTGCCATGTGAGCACCCACCGGTCCGAGCAGGGCCGACGCGGACAGGTCGAGGAGCCGCGCCGCGAGCGCGGGATCCGCCAACTGGTGTTTCGGCGCCTGCTGGAGTCTGCGGATCGCATTGTTCGCCGGAATCCATCCGGGGACCGGGTCCAGCAACCAGAGCTGGGTGAGGTGCTCCCGGTACGCGATCGTTGTCGTCTTCGCTGGCTGAGTACCGTCGCCGCCGGTCGTCGAATCCAGTATCCGGGAGTAAGACGCGGTGGAGGATGAAGCGGCGGCGTAGGCAGCGAGCCATCTTCGCAACGTCTCCGGGCGCCGGACGGCATATCCCTGGTCAGGCAGGTCCCTGTCGATGACGCGCTGAAGGTAAGCACTGAGCAAACCGGCTCTCAGCCGGTCAGGTGCCTGCATGATGCCGGGAAATCCGCTACGCACGATCTCGAAGGCGTAGTCGGGAAGCGCGAACTCGGTATTCCCCTGAACTGCCACTTGTCCCTTGAGCAGTCCGGAGAAGGACACTGTCTGGTCAACTACGCCACGCTCGTGGAGACCCATGGGGCGCATACGCAAGGACAGGATCCGTCCGGCATCGCTGTGCGTGCCGCTCGGATCGACGGGCGCAGCAGACCCGGTCAGGAGGAAGCGTCCTGCTGGCGCACCGTCATCGACGTGGCGTCGCACTGAATCCCGGATCTGCGGAAGTTTCTGCCATTCATCAAGAAGAGCGGTCCCCGGAGAGAGCGAGCTGAGAGCGAAGTCGGCGCGAGCGATCTCCCGTTGAGAAGGGTCGTCAAGAGACCAGGTCACGTCAGCACGACGTCGGGCGGTGCATGTCTTTCCGACGCCCTTTGGGCCGTCAATGGCCAGGGCGGGCACGACGGGAAGTCGTTCGTCCAGCTCACTGTCGATCGATCGACGTAGGTAGTCCATATTCGCTCTTTCACCAGCCACAACGTGGTCTACACTACCCTTTTCGGCGCATATACGCTACCGTTCTCGGACCTTCTACACTACCATTTTCACCGTGCCGTGTGGCTTGCGAGACACTTCTCCAGAGCCCACAAACGCACGACCACTCCGTCAAATCGCCGTCAGAATCTCCCCTCTGTCAGGGCGAATGACCACAGTGTGCTCACTGTGGGCGGCGCGTGACCCGTCCGCGGTGACGACTGTCCAGCCATCGTTGTCAATGCCCACCCGGTCGGTACCCGCAAACCACGGCTCGATGGCGAAGGTCATCCCCTCCTGGAGCTCCAGCCCACGGTGCGCCTTTCCGACATTCGGAATCACCAGGTCACCATGCATGTGTCGCCCGATGTCATGCCCGCCGTACTCGGCGTTCGGTCGGATTCCGTAGTTCCTCGCAACCGCGCCGATGGCATGCGAAATGTCGCCGAGGCGGTTGCCTGCCTTGGCGGCGGCGATGCCCGCATCGAGTGCGACCTGGGTTGCTTCGATGAGTCGCGCATCCTCCTCCCGGGGTGTCCCGGCAATGACGGAGACTGCACTGTCACCACACCAGCCGTCGAGACTGACAGCGAGGTCGATGCTCAGCAGATCGCCGTCGGCAAGAACTGTCGGGTGCGGAAGACCGTGGAGTGCACCGTCATTGAGGGAGAGACAGACGGTGTTGCGGAACGGGCCATCACCGAAGTCAGGGGCGTAGTCCCAGTAGCAGGACTCCGCCCCTGCCTCGCGGATCATTTCACGGCACCGGTACTCCAGGTCCATGAGGTTGACGCCCGGTTGCGTCATACCACTGAGCTCGGCGAGGATCCGGGCCACCAGGCGTCCCGCCTCCCGCATCTTCTCGATCTCTGCCGCTGTCTTGATTTCTACCATGGTCGGTACAATAATACCGGTAGACGAAAGGGGCAACCGTGGTCAGAAATCCACTCACAGAAGCAGAGATCGAAGCCGGTCGTCGCGTCGGTCAGATTCTCCGGGATGCCAGGACCTGCGCTGACCTCACGCTCACCACAGTTGCCGCGAAAGCCGGTATCTCTGCGGAGACTCTGCGAAAAATCGAGACAGGGCGGCTCCCCTCCCCCGCATTCGGCACTATCGTCCGCCTGTGCGCTGCCCTTGAACTGGATATCCGCGACGTAGCGGACGGGTGGGCGCACCTCACCGCAAGCACGGCGTCTGCCGTGTGAGAGCTGCCGACAGTGACTAGCCGTCGGGGACGCCGCGCAATCCGATGACCAGCAGATCAGCAGTAACACCCTGTGGTTCAACAGTGCCGGCGTCCTCGGATTCAACCTCGGTGCGCTCTCCGCGACCCGGCCCGACATCGTCGGCCGCTACCTGCGCCCGGCGCTTGCGCTCGTCGCCTCCGGTGACGTGACTGTGCAGCTCACCGGTCGCGCACCGATCGAGGACGCCCCGCGCGTCCTCGGAGACCTCCGCGCCGGACGCACCACCGGGAAGATGGTATTCGTTCACGGGTAGCCGACCACGCAGGGGATTCACCGTAAGGTTAGGCCATGCTACAAAGGTCCCATGACGACGCCACCACCCGCCGCCTTCGACCACCTCATCCACTGGGTCACTGACCTCGACACCACCATGGCGTCCTACAACAACGCCGGCCTCACCACCCACCTCGCCCTGACCATGCCCGGCTTCCGCAACGCCGCCTGGGGCATCGACGACGCACGCTATGTCGAACTCGCCGCCGTCGACGACTGGGACACCGTCGAGACCTCGAAATACGCCCGCGGCCTGCAGGTACTTCGTCCGGCGATCGACGCTCTCGACGGCGAGGGACCCCTGACCTTCGCCGTGAACGTCCCCGACATCCAGGCCACCATCGATCGGCTCCGCGCCACAGGGCACGACATCATCATCGACGAGGTCTGGCTCGAGGACCACCAGGGAGGATTCACCGAGGTCCACGTCACTGATACTCCACACGTCGCCCCCTTCTTCATCGCCTACAACCCACCGCGTGAGGTCATCACACAGATGCGTACCGAACATCGCGCGTCGAACGGTGTGGTTTTCGACCCGGACCGACCTCAGCTGGTCGCCCTTCTCGTCGGCAGCAGCACCCCGGAGCAGGACGCCGCCTCCCTCGCCGAACTCATCGGTTGCGACGTCCGCGGCACGACAGTGGAACTCCCGGACGCGGAGGTCCGGTTCAGAGCCGACGCCCCCGAAGGGTTGTACGGTATCGCGGTCAGCAACTTCGGGGACGAACCGGTCGAGATCGCCGGGCTGAAGATCTGCCCGGAGTTGTGAGCCTGCCCGGCATAATGTGCGGGACCCGTAGTCACCGACGTGCCGTGCCGAAGGAACAGCAGGTCACATCAGTTTCTTTCGTACCGTGAGAGAATCGCCCGAGACAGGTCCACCACCAGTCGCCGCGCCTCCTCCGGTGCAGTCACCTCGATGCTGTTCCCGAACTGCAGCAGTTGCCGTACTCCACCGATCTCCGTGTACTCCACACTGATCTTCACGGTGTCCGGGTCCGCACTGTCCTCTACTGCGGTGAGCCGTGACCCGAGAATGCGCCGCGCGATGTCCAGCCGGCTACGGTGCAGCTCCGCGGTGACAACGACCGTCTCCTTCGGCTGCTCCAGATTCCGGGCCAGTTGCTCCACCACAGAGTCCAGCGACGCCCCTGGCCGGAGTCTCCGCGGTGCGTCCACAACCGTCCATGCCGCGAGCCTCTCGACCGCGTACTGGCGGGGCGTGCCGTCCCGGTCCGCAACCAGATACCGGCGTCCACCCCGGTGATCCGCAGCAGTTCCGTCAGACACGGGTCAAACGCGCCCCACCCGACCGGCACCTGGCCGGTCATCGCCGCACACGCTACGGACGTCGACCTCCACAACCTCGGACTGGGCGGCAGTGCGCTGCTGGACCCGTTCGTCGCCCGCACGATAGCGGGCCTGGAGGCCGACATCATCAGCGTGAAGCTCGGCATCAACCTGGTCAACGCGGACCTGATGCGCCGCCGTGCGCTCGACCCGGCGGTCCACGGATTCCTGGACACGATCCGGGACGCGCACCCGGACACTCCCCTGATCGTGATGTCCCCGGTGTGCTGCCCGATCCAGGAATCGACCCCCGGCCCGTTGGCCCCGGATTTCAGTGACGGGACGATGAAATTCGTCGCCACCGGGGACCCGGCGGAGGTCGACGCCGGAAAGCTCACTCTGGAGGTGGTGCGGGAGGAACTCGCGGCGGTGGTCGAGCAGCGCTCGGTCGACGATCCCCATTTGTCCTACGTCAACGGACTGGACCCGTTCGGACCCGCGGAAGTCGGGCAATTCCCCTACGCTGACAATCTCCACCCCGGCGCGCAGGCCCACCGGCGCATCGGAGAGCGTTTCATCCCCATGCTTCTACAGGCCAGGCATGCTGTCAGGAGGCGGCCCCACGGAGTGATCCGTACGCCGCACTGACCACTCGTGCAGCAGGTCTGCGTCAGGCACGGATCGGCCGCACTGTGCCACGATGCGCCCGATCCGTGCCTGACGCAGATGTGAAGCCCCCTGAAGCCGCGCCGGAATACGACCCGAGAGGGTGGTCTGCTGGGACCAGACCACCCGGTCGAGTCGCTTCCGGGGGCCATCGCCACAACTCAATGCCCGGAGAAACTCAATGCCCGGAGAAAGACCTGGGTCAGGCACTCCAACTTCAGGGGGCCGGTTCAAGACCGACGGAGCGCACCCGACCTGGCGAGGGACAACAGGTCCCCACATCCGCCAGCTGCCCCGGCTACGCCACTCCGACCTTCGGCTTGGCCCAGGAGCGCCCGGAGGTGTCCTTGAGGATGTCGTACTCCACGTCGATATGCGGCTCGATGGCACTGTACTTGTCGATCGGCGCACCGATGACCAGCTGGAACCCGAGCCCACGCCACGCGCCGATCGCCCGGGCCGTGAAGTGCGCGTCCGCCTTGATCAGCGCCTCGTCGAGGAACACCGGCGCATACCGGGGACGCGCCGCATCGGCGTCACCCAACTGGTAGCGCAGCGCCGCACCGACGATGAAGGCGATGAGCTCCTGCGACTCACCACCGGACTTCTCACCGATGTGGTCGTAGAGCGCCACATGCTCACCCGAACCAGCCGTGATCTTCTCCGCACTGACACGGACATGGTTACGCACATCCACCAGTGAGGCGTAGTCCGGCGCGCCCCGGCGGATCCGGTCGATGAGCCGCGCCATCCGCGGGTACACCTCGGCACGCTCCTCGTCGGTCGAGGCGACCCCGATGAGCGCACGCACCTCTCGCAGCTCCTTGCGGAACCGACGACGCACCTCGGACTGGTTCTCCCGCAGCGTGATCTGCAGCCGGTGGTCGTCATCGTAGAACGGCAGGTCAGCCATGATCCGGTTCACCGGCTCGATCCGCTCACGGATCTCGCGCAGCGCCCGCCCCAGCGTGGAGTCCAGGTTCGTCAGGTCGTTGCCGGACAGCCGCAGCAGGCTCTCCTTCCACTCCCCTTCCAGCCGGTGCAGCCCGCTGGTCTCGAGGTCGTCGAGGATCCGCTCGAAGTCCTTCAGCGACGCATCTGGGTCGGCCCGGAGGTTCGGGTTCGGCCAGGCGTCCAGGAAGGACTCCATGGTCCGACGCACCGCCGCGCGCTGGTCGGCAAGGGTCGTCTGCGCCGAGGCGCGGTCCTCCTCGAGGACGCGGGACGCCGACTCCAGTGACGCATCCAACCTCGCCAGTCTCGCTGCGGGATCCCCGGTCTCACCGTCGGTGACGGTGAACCGGGACCGCAGCCAGGCGTCCTGTTCCTCAGTCAGTTCGCGACCGGCCTCGGCGGCCTCGTCGAGCGCCACCTCGGCCTCGTCGATCTCCTCGGCGACAGTGTCCCACCGCTCCATGAGCTGCTGGTGCTCGCCCTTCGCACGTCCGGTCTTCTCCTGCAGCCCCTGGATCTTCACTTTCAGGCCGGCGATCTGGTTCTGCATCGCCGCGATCTCAGGACTGCCCTCGGCGATGCCCCCGACGGCCTCCTCCCAGCGGGTCACCTCGTCGGTGACCGTGTCGACGTCGATCTCCTCCCAGGTCAGGTCCACGATCCGCCGGTACGCGGCCAGGCGCACGTCCACCGCGTCCAGCTCAGCCTCGGCGACGGCGACCTCGGCGGACGCAGCCTCCACCTCGGCTTTCGCCGCCGCGATCTCTTCGGCAAGTTCGTCGACGCGTCGGTGGCTGGAGAAGCCCAGCACATTACGTCTACCGTGCCCGCCGTGGGCGCCGCGGGCCCCCTGGGACATCTGTCCGGTGACCGTCAGCGCCGACCGGTGGGCACGCAGTTCGTCGGCGGAATCCACACACACGAAGCCGAACCGCTGGTCCAACCGGTCCTGCAGCCAGCCGGTGAAGGGTGTGTCGCGGTAGTCGAGCCGTCCGGGCAGCTGCCGGGGATCACAGGTGATCCGGGTCTGACCGGTCTGCACGCCCTCGAAGCGTACACGGACGCGCGTCTTCACCTGGTTGATCGCCGCCCGGAACTGCGGGAGCTGTGCCTCATCGATGAGCAGTGTGGTCGCGAACCCGCCGAGGGCCAGGTTGAAGGCCTCCCGCCACGGCTCGAACTCGGTACGCACCTCGACAAGCTCGCCGACGAACGGCAGGTCCTCGACCGACAGCCCTGCGGCCTCGGCCAGCGCGGCACGGGCAGCGTGCAGCTCCCCGGGGATGTTGTCGGTGCGTTCCGCGGTGGCCCGCTGCTCCGACTCCAGCTCATTCCACCGGTTCCGGGCGACGGACGCCGCCGTCCGGGCTTCCGCGTAGTTCTCGCGCACACCCGCCTTGACCTCGGGATCGGCCAGCGCGGACTTCCCCTGCGTGACCAGGGCGTTGAACGCCTCCTCGTCGGTCACGGCAGCACCCAGCGGCACCAGGTCCTCCTCGACCTTCTCGCGGGTGCGGGTGACCTGTTCACAGCGACGACGCGCCGCCCCGAGTTCGCGCTCGGCGGTCTCCAGCCGGTCACCACCGGAATTGCGCAGCACCTGGATCAGGCTGTCGCGCTCAGCTTCGGCGGCCTCGGCGGCGGCGGTGTGGGTGGCGACCAGCGACTCGGCGTCCACCGCCTGACTGCGCAGTTCCTCCTCGGCAGCACGCAGCAGGTCGAGGCGCCGGGATGTCCGCCACATCGCGGCCGGTGAGGAGGCGTCCCGGAACTGGCCGATTTCCTTGATCAGCCGGAGCCGTTCGGCGGCGTCCCCGATCCGGGTACGGGCCTCACGCAGCGGCGACAGGGCGCGCACCTGCCGTTGGGCGGTCACCATCCGGGTCCGGGTGCTCTCCAGCTCATCGAAGTGCTCGACCACGGCGTCCGCGGTGGCGAAGGTGTCCGGTTCCTCGAGCACCATGCGCTTGTACAGCTCGTCGACGGTGGTGATCTGCTGACCGGCCTGGATACGCGCCAGCAGGTTCATCGCCTTCGTCCCGGCACCGGCGGCACCGATGCCGAGTACGGAGTGGACCCTGGCGAGGAACTCACGGTCCGTCGCCATCGTCTCCAGCCCGGTCGCGCGCACGACGGCGTCCGACAGACGGTGGGACGCGGCGTCCTCCAGGTCGGTCAGGTCAAAGTCCCCCTCGATGACGCCGCGGACCTTCACCGCGTCATCGAGGACGCGGGCGGTGGCCGGGATGTACCAGGCACGCACCGCGGTGAACTTCTTCTCCTCCGGACCGCTGGCATCGACCCAGGTCATGGCGACGGCGGTCCAGGTATCCGTCCCGTCGCCGCGCAGCACACGCACCCGGGTGCCGTGCTCGGTGCGGGTCTCGTCGATCTTGCCGCGGCCGTAGGACAGGATATTGCGCTGGTCCTCACCGCGGGCACGGCCGGTGACCGCCCCGTTGGACGCACCGTTGAACGGCGTGGTGTGCGGCATCATCAGGGCGATGTAAGCGTCCATCAGCGTGGACTTTCCGGATCCGGACCCGCCGCACAGCAGCGTCGCGGAGGGCGAGAAGCGGACGCGGTGGGCCCCGTCATAGCCGCCCCAGTTCACCAGCTGCAGGTCCCCGGCGAGCCACTGCTGGCCGCGGGACTCCGAGGGGATGAGGCCGAAGAGGGTGTCGAGCATGGTCACTGAAGTTCTCCTGCCTGTTCCGTCCGGTCCGTATGAGCACTGAGCCAGTCGGCGAGCTCCCGCAGCTTCTGCGCGCTGAGCACGATCTCGATGAGCGGGCTGACGAGGTAGCGCCCCTCGGTCTCCTCCTCGACGATGCCCTCGTGCCGCAGCCGCTCCAGGGCGCGACGCACCGACTTCTGGCGGCGGGCCAGGTCACCGTCGGACTCCGTGAAGTAGGTCAGCACGGTCTGCTCGACCTCCTCGACGTCGACGCGGGCAGACGGTTCCCCGGCAGTCGACTCGCGCTGCCACACGCTGCGCAGGCACACCAGCACCAGCGTCTCTGCGCGGGTGTAGGCCTCGTCGCGCAGCAGCACCGGGATGTCGGAGACAGCGGCCTCTGCGGTCTCATCGGCTTCGTAACCTCTGACCTGCTGCTTGTAGGCCAGACCACGGTCGACGTCCACCACGAGGCGGACGAACAGATCATGCAGCCGCGACTCAATGACCTGTTGGTTGTCCAGCAGCACCTTCCAGTCCGCGGGGTGCTTCCCCGCACTGAGGAACCGTCGCTGCAGCAGGCGCACCAGCACCCGGCGCACCGCAGGATCGAGGACGCCACGGTCGCCCGTGAAGCACCCGTCGAGGTCCTCCTCCATGGCGACCGGGGTGACGAAGGGATCAGTCATCGGTGTTCTCCTGTCCTGTGGTGGATGGGCCTGCGGTCGTTCCCGCGGTGACGTCGCCGAAGGCGAAGCGTCGGACGGTCCCGTCGGGACGCCGCGCCTCGACGGTGGCGATGTCCCCGGTCTCGACCATCCCGTTGCGGTGCGCGATCTCCAGCAGCCCGAGCAGGTCCACAGGCCGTCTGGCGGACGCGGCGAGATGTGCGAAAGCCTCCGCGAGGTCGAAGTCGGCGTCCTGTCTCGACCCGATGTAGCTCTCCAGGTCCTCGTAGCGCGGCCCGCCCCACTCGCGTCCCCCGGTCCCGTCGAACTCCGGGGCCTCCTCGGACTCGTGGAGCGGTTCCGGTGCAGACCCGGGCTGCAGGTCATTGAGGTTTCGGCGTAGCGCGCCGACCTTCGCCGCCGGGAAACTGCGCAGCGGGTCGACCCGGTCTCCCCGGCTGGACTGCGGCATCCACGACTGCAGCCCGGACATCACCGTGCGCAGCAGGTCGTCGACCTCCCGGTCGCGCACCGGGTCATGTGTCCTGACCTGGGCGGTGATGACGTGGGAAGCCCGGCGTTGGGCGGTGAGCACCTCAGCGACCCCCTGCTCGACGCGGTGGGCGACGGCGGCGAGATCATGTTGCTGCGTGACCGGCAGATGCCGGGCGAACGGCTGGGCGAGCAGGCTCTGCAGCTGGCCGGTTAGCCGGTCGATGTGCTCGGGTTCGCCGATGAGCTCCAGGGCGCCGGCGAAGGCCCGCCCCTCCGGGGTGGCGTCCATGACGTGCTGGCCGCGGTGGAGATACTCGCGCAGCACCTCACCGGCCGGACGTACGTCCCTACGCAGGTCAGCGACCACATCGCGTTGCATCTCGTTGATGGACTCCGCCACCCTCACGAAGTCGGCCGGCAGTTCGCGGGAGAGGTGGAGGACGTTCTCCGCCTCCTCCAGCAGCTGGTCGTCATCCACCGGATCGACCTCACCGGCGTCCAGCCGGGCGATCTGCATATCCAGGGCGTCCCGCTCCGCACACAGGGCGGCACGGCGTGCCTCAGGGTCGGTCTCGGAATCGGAGACGAGCTGGTCGATCGAGTCGAGGAGCGTCCGCATCCGGGACCGAGACACCCTCACCCGCCCACCGGCGCGGCCGGCGATCTCCAGGGCACTGACCGCCTGGGCGGAAAGCCGGTAGACCTCGGTGCCGGTGCCGGAACTGTCGTCGATGTGCGGGACGAGCCAGCCGACGCGCACCCAGTACCGGCAGATCTCACGACCGGTGCCGACCGGTAGATTCTCCTCACCGGACGCCCGCAGCGCCTCGGCGATGTCGCCGACCTCGACATGGGCGTCCGCCACGGTGACGGTGGGACGCTCCGCGGTGAAGACCAGGGACAATGCCGCTACCACGAAGGGCGCGTAACGACCGTGCAGCAGATCGAGGGTGGGGTTGCGGAAGGCCGCCGAGGCATGGCGGTAGGCGGCTTCGGCACGTGGGTTCGTCATCGTCGTCTGAGGCTAGCACCCGGGCGGCCGTACCCCGGACGCGGTACGTGACGAATACCCCGCCTGCGGTACGGGGTGTCTGCGGATGGGCGATGTGCCGGGGATCCGGTCCGGCAAGACTGAATGCCATCCGATCCACACCGGATTGACCGCCGGACTGACCGTCCGGGAACCCCGACCCCAAGGAGTGACTTCCATGAGCACGTCCAACAGCCCCGAGCCCACCCAGACCCCCGAAGGCCCCGCCTTCGAAGGACGCCTCCTCGACCGTCCCGACGAGGACGTCGTCGACCAGGGTCCTGCCTTCGACATCCGCACCCTGATGACCCGCCGTACCGTCCTCGGTGTCGGCGCGGCCGGAGTCGGTGCCGTCGCCCTGGCGGCCTGCTCCGACAACTCGTCCTCCTCTGCCGCCACCACCTCGGCGTCCTCCTCCGCGTCCGTCACCGACCTGCCGGACGCCGAGATCCCCGACGAGACCGCCGGCCCCTACCCCGCCGACGGATCCAACGGCCCCGACGTCCTGGAGGAGTCCGGCATCGTGCGTGCCGACATCCGCTCCTCAATCGGCGCGGATGACCCGGTCGACGGCGTCCCGCTGGAATTCTCCATCACGGTGACCGACATGGCCAATGAC
Organism: Corynebacterium sp. UD i78; assembly: GCF_056280545.1. Lineage (NCBI taxonomy): Bacteria > Bacillati > Actinomycetota > Actinomycetes > Mycobacteriales > Corynebacteriaceae > Corynebacterium > Corynebacterium sp. UD i78. The sequence continues at coordinate 1,554,451 of NZ_JBWCED010000001.1, forward strand.
GATGTCCCCTTCGAGAACGTCGCCGTCTACGCCTGGCACTGCAATGCCGAAGGGCTCTACTCCATGTACTCCGAGGGAGTCGAGGACGAGACCTGGCTGCGTGGCGTGCAGGTCGCCGACGCCGACGGCACCGTGTCCTTCACCTCGATCGTCCCTGCCTGCTACACCGGCCGGTGGCCGCACATCCACTTCGAGGTCTACCCCTCGGTGGACGACATCACCGACTCGGAGAACGCGATCGCCACCTCGCAGATCGCGATTCCGGAAGACGTGTGCAACACAGTGTTCGCCCTCGACGCCTACGAGGGATCCAGTGAGAACCTCTCGCAGGTCACCCTCGAATCCGACAACGTCTTCGGCGACGACTCCGGTGTCAGCCAGCTGGCCACCATGAGCGGCGACGTCGACTCCGGCTACATCGCCTCGCTCACCGCCCGTGTCGACACCAGGACCGAGCCCACCGGAGGTGCCGCTCCCGAGGGCGGTCCCGGCGAGGGCGGCCCCGGTGGCGAAGGCGGCCCCGGTGGCGAAGGCGGCGAGCCCCCGGCCGGTTCCCCCGGAGCCATCGCGTCCACCAACTGACCACCACACCACCTTTCACCCCCTGAGCTTTAGGAGCCCATCATGTTCGCCAATCTCACCGGCATGCACGCCGTCGTCATCCTCGTCATCGTCTTCCTCCTCTTCGGTGCAGCCAAGCTGCCCAGCCTGGCCAAGAGTGTCGGGCAGTCGGTCCGCATCCTCAAGAAGGAGGTCAACGAGGACGAGGCCGCCGAGACCACCGCAACCGCCGTGACCACCGCTGAGCCGGTCATCATCCCGGCCGCCGTGCCGACCACCGCCACCGCCACACCCGCCACCGCACAGGAGCAGCGGATCTCATGACCACCACGACCGCCACGACCACCACCGGACGCACCTCCCGGCGCGCCACCGGGCGGACTGCCGCAATGCCCCTGTCCGGGCACCTGCGGGAGGCGAAGAAGCGGATGTCCCGTGCAGCCCTCGCCTTCCTGGTCGCGGCGGTCGTCGCCTACCTCCTGTCCGACACGGTCCTGGACATCCTCCGGGCCCCGGTCACCGAGATCGCCGAGACCCGCAATGCGTCGATCAACTACGACAGCATCACCGGCGCCTTCGACCTGAAACTCAAGATCGCCCTGTACGGCGGTATCGCCCTGTCCAGTCCGGTCTGGCTCTACCAGCTGCTGGCCTACATCGCGCCGGGGCTGACCGGCAGGGAGAAGAAGTACACCTTCGGCTTCCTCGCCGGCGTCCTCCCCCTGTTCGCCGCCGGCGCCGCGGTCGGCGTGCTGATCTTCCCGCGGATGGTGGAACTGCTCACCAGTTTCGCCTCGAACGAGGACAGCACCCTGCTGCAGGCGTCCTACTACTTCGACTTCGTGCTCAAGCTGGTGCTCGCCGCCGGCGTGGCATTCACTCTCCCGGTGTTCCTCGTGGTGCTCAACATCATGGGTATCCTCCCGGCGCGGACCATCGCCCGCGGCTGGCGGGTCGCGGTGATCGGCATCGTGATCTTCAGCGCCCTGGTTACCCCGGCGGCAGACCTGCTGTCCATGTTCCTGCTGGTTGTACCGATGATCCTGCTGTATCTCATTGCACTGGGTATCGCCTGGATCCACGACCGAAGGAAAGACCGGCGGCTCGCCGCCGAACTGAAAGGAGTGATCTGAGATGCTCGGTCTCAGTCTCGAGAAACTGATCCTCATCGGCATCATCGCCGCCGTGGTCATCGGCCCGGAACGACTGCCCCGCTACGCCGTGAAACTCGGTGAACTCATCCGGAGCTTCCGGGACTTCACCGCCGCGTCGAAGGCGAAGGCGGAGTCCGAGCTCGGGATATCGATCAACACCGCCGAGTGGAACCGGCAGGTCCGGCAGTACGACCCGCGCACCATCGTGAAGGACGCCTGGACCGGAGATGTCACTCCGGCCGGTGCACCGGCACCGGAGGACGCGACCGTGGACGATCCTGCTGAGGGTCCGGACAAGGAACCGACCGAAGAACCTGCCGAGGAGCCCGCACCCGCCATGCGCGAACGCTGGGTCGTCGTCGGCGGAACCTCGGGCCACCCCATCCGCCGCAAGATCCTCGAGCCGTTCCCCGACGAGGAACCGACGGAAGACTCCGCCACCGATCCCACCCCGTCAGAAAGTGTCGCACTCGACTCCGCTTCCGCGTGACGAATGCCCTTCAGTGCGGCACTTCCGCACCACCCCGACCACCCCGTCCCCTCCCGGACGGGGTGCTGTCATTTCTCACGGCCTGACGATCTTTCCCGGGTTCTGCTGGATCTGCAGTCCGGTGATCCGGCCCTCCACCACCTCCAGCGTGATGATCCGCTCCATGTCGGAGGACGCCGCGTGCACCACCGGGCCGCCCACCGCGTCCACCACGCACAGCTCGGGCATGCCGTACTTTGCGATGAGTCCGGCGAGGAAGCGGGTGACCCTCTCCTGCCCGTGGATCGGATTACGGGCGGCACGGGTGAGCCCACCGGAATCCGTCCACAGCACGCAGCCTTCGGAGAGCTGCTCCACCAGGACCTCAAGGTCACCGTTGTTCAGGGAGGACGCCAACCTGTCCAGCGTGGCGCGGTCGGCGGTCACCGGCAGATCTTCTTCCCCTCCCGACCCGAGGGACGCCCGGGCCCGCCGCAGCCGTTGCCGTGTCGCGGAGGCCGTGGTCCCGACCACCGCGGCGAGCACGACGAGGTTCTGCGGGGACTCGTCAGACGCCGCCTTCTCCAACACCGTCTCAGGAAGCCACGGCCCTACATATGCCTCCCGTCGCTTCGCCGCGGTTGTCGCGACATCCAGTGCAAGACGGGAGACCACGGTGGTCAACCAGGCTGTAAGGTCCTCCGGCGACTGACCGTCGAGGCGCAGCCACGCCTCGGAGACCACGTCCTCGGCGTCCTGCCAGGACCCGGTCACCGTGTACGCGAGACCGAGCAGGCGGGGCCGTTCGGCGAGCCAGATGCGCTGGTGGTCACTCATTTCTCGGACAGTACGCTGATCCGGTTCCAGGTGTTGATCGCGGCGATCTGGCTGATCAGTGCGCCGGTGACTGTCTCCCCGAACTCGGCGAGCACGCGCCCCTGCAGATCCGCGTCATAGCCGTCGGCCAGCCGCGTACCCATGGTCGTGAACCCGAGAATGAGCGCGTCGGTCCCGGTGAAGCTGTCCGCACCGGGTCCCCAGTCCCGCACCGCATCGCACCAGGTCTGGTCGTGTCCGTGCTTGAGTGCCTCGTCGGTGTGCATGCCGATGCAGAAGCGGCAGTTGTTGAGGAAGGACGCCCGCAGCTGCACCAGTAGCCGCTGCTCCCGGTCCAGCCCGGAGCGGGCGGCGAGTTCGAGTGCGCCCGCGGCGGCATGGGTGCGTTTACGTGATCTGCTGAAGTCGAAGTAGGTCATGCCAGGATGACGACGCAGCACCCCACGTCGTGACAAACCGCTGGTGGTCGATGCGATCCTCGCCGACTAGCGTGGGGGCCATGTCTGCAGTCACCTACCGGACGGTCGATTCCCCTGTCGGCCCGCTGCTCCTGGCGTCCTCCTCGGACGGCCTGGTGCGCATCGCCTTCGCCTGCGAGGGTTTCGACGCCGTGCTCCACTCCCTGACCGGGCAGAGCATCACCGAGGGCACCTCCCCCGTCCTCGAGGACGCCGCCGCTCAACTGGACGAGTACTTCGCCGGCACCCGGCACGACTTCGACCTGCCGCTCTCCCTGCCGGGGCATTCTTTCCGCCGGACCGTCCAGCGCGCCCTGCGCGGCATCCCCTACGGCGAGACCCGTACCTACAAGGAGGTCGCCGGGTCCGTCGGCAACCCGAACGCCGTCCGCGCGGTCGGTACGGCCTGTGCGACCAATCCGCTGCCGCTGGTCATCCCGTGCCACCGCGTGCTGCGCTCCGACGGCGGGATCGGCGGCTACCTCGGCGGTGCCGACGCCAAGAACCTGCTGCTGGAGCTGGAGCGTCCACTCTGACCGGGGATCCTGCAACGGGGCCGGCGACGACAGGTAACCTACTGTGAAGTAGATCCCACCCGTCCGACTGCGCATGAAAGACCTGACTTGAACCGACCAGAGCCGACGACGACCGCCATCCCCACCCAGTGGGTGGGGCCGCTGCGTATCAGTGGAAACGCTTTCACCAGCGGAGACGCCTACGAGGAGGTCGAGGTTCCGCTGGCGACCTTCGAGACCCCGTTGTGGCCCTCGGTCGGGCGGGGTGCCAGTATCTCGCGTGAACTGCCCGCCGGCATCACGACGACCGTGGTCGGCGAGTGCATGACCCGCTCGGTCCTCTTCGTCGCCGACAGTGGCGCCGTCGCCTTCGGGGCGTCCCGCGTCATCCTCGACCGCATCGGGGACCTGCGGGACGCCGTCGCGTCCACCACCAGCCACGGCCGCCTCGTGGACCTGCACACCGAGATCGTCGGCAACCTGCTCTACGTGCGCTTCGAACTCAATCCGGGCGACGCCTCCGGCCACAACATGGTCACCAAGGCCGCGGACGCCCTCATGGAGCGCATCCTGTCCTGGCATCTCGGCCTCGACTACGGTTCGGTCTCCGGCAACTTCTGCAGCGACAAGAAAGCCACCGCCGTCAACGGCATCCTCGGTCGTGGCAAGAACGTCATCGCCGAGATCTTCATGCCGCACGAGGTCGTCGAGCGCCGGCTGCGCACCACGGCGGCCGCGCTGGAGGACCTGGTCGTGCGCAAGAACCTCGTCGGTTCGACCATCGCCGGCGCGCTGCGCTCATCCAACGCCCACTACGCGAACATGCTGCTGGGCTTCTACCTGGCCACCGGGCAGGACGCTGCGAACATCGTCGAAGGTTCCCAGGGCATCACCTACGCCGAGGCGCGCGAGGACGGGCTCTACTTCTCCTGCACCCTCCCCAACATCATCGTCGGTACTGTCGGCAGCGGTAAGCACCTGCCCGATGTCACCGCCGCTCTCGAGCGCCTCGGCTGCCGCGAGGACCGTGAGATCGGCGCCAATTCACGGCGTCTGGCGTCCCTCATCGCCGCTGCCGTACTCTGCGGTGAACTGTCCCTGCTCGCCGCACAGACCAACCCCGGCGAGCTGATGTCCACCCACCTCTCCATGGAACGTTAGAAAGGCGAGAACCCATGACCTCAATCGGTATCCACGACCTGGAGATGGCCACCGGCCATCACGTCGTCGAACTCGCTGACCTCGCCGGGTTCTCCGGCGTCGCCCCCGGCAAGTACATCCTGGGGCTCGGCCAGTCCCAGATGAGTGTGCTCGCCGAGGACGAGGACATCGTCACCATGGGCGCGGCCGCGGCCCTCCCCCTGCTGGAGCGCAACGGCACCGACGGCATCCGCACCCTGCTGTTCGCCACCGAGAGCGGTGTCGACCAGTCGAAGGCCGCCGGTGTGGCCGCGCTGCGTCTGCTGGGACTGCCGAGCAACGTCCGCGTCGTAGAGATGAAGCAGGCCTGCTACGGTGGCACCGCCGCACTGCAGGCCGCTGTGGGTATCGTCGCCCGCAGTCCGCAGGAGCGCGTCCTCGTCATCACCAGTGACAACGCCCGCTACGAGCTGGACTCCCCCGGTGAGCCGACCCAGGGCGCCGGTGCGGTCGCCATGCTTGTGTCCGCCGACCCGGCCGTTCTGGAGATCGAGCAGGCCAACGGTATCTCCACCACCGACGTCGACGACTTCTGGCGTCCGAATGACTCGACCACCGCCGTCGTCGACGGTCACCTCTCGGTCGGTGCCTACCTCGACGCCCTCACCGGTGCGTGGAAGGATCTGGAGGCCAACGGCGGTCCCGCCATCGCCGACATCGACCGGATCCTGTACCACCAGCCGTACACGAAGATGGCCAAGAAGGCGCAGCAGCGGCTGCGCGAGGTCACCGGTGATGAGATCAGCACCGCGCTGAACCCGGGTGACGAGCCGGACGGCCGTGACACCGGCCTGGCCACCAGCTCGATCTACAACCGTCGGCTGGGCAACAGCTACACCGCCTCGGTCTACTCCTGCCTCGCGTCCCTGCTCGACCACGACGATTCGCTGGAAGGACGCCGCGTCGGACTGTTCAGCTACGGTTCCGGCTGTGTGTCCGAGTTCTTCACCGGCATCGTGCAGCCGGGCTACCTGTCCCGCCGTAACCCGGCACGGGCGGAGAAGCTGCTGGACCAGCGCGTGCCGGTGAGCATCGCCGAGTACCGCGCCCTGCACGCCGCCCCGCACGGCACCAGCGAGGAGCAGGTCACCCCGAAGGTCACCGCCGGTCCGTTCCGCTTCGCCGGTGTGACCGACCAGGCCCGCCAGTACGAGGTGCGGTAGCTCCGCTACACCAGCTGCGGCCGGGCCCGCTCCTTGAGCCGGAAGTACACGCGGCTGCGCACGGTGGCGACCACATCGCCGGAACTGTCGGTGATGTCGGTGGTGAACCAGTGCAGGTACTTCTCCCCGTCCGCGGTCTTCTGGCGGATGAGGTCGAAGGTGGCGTCATCGGTGCGCATGTCCGCGGTGATCTTCCCGCGGCCGGGCTTAAGATAGGTGACATGGGACTCAGCGTCCCACACGTTGTAGTCCCCGCCGAGGCGCGTCAGCCCCATGAACAGGTAGAACCCGTCGGTCATGGTCTGGATCGTGCCACCGAAGGCGGAGCCGACGAGGTTCGCGTTGACCCGGCGCGGCCGGTGGGTGGTGACGACCCGCGAACCGTCCGTCGCGATGTACTTCATGCGGATGCCGGAGCCGACGTAGGGCGGGAAGAAGTTGAGGACGAACTTCAGCTGGCGGGGGGATGGTTTCAGCACAGAGATAATGGTATGCCGCCCGAGGACGCTCCGTGGATGGTTTCCTCAGTTCCGCGGAAAAATCCTTTCAGCCACGCCCGGCCTCCGCCAGCCGCGCCTCCAGCTCCGCAATCCGGGCGTCCCGCTCGGCGATGTCCTTCCGGTACAGGTCGATGCGCTCCTCAACCTCCTCCCGCGTCCACCGCGGGGTGATCTGCTTCGAGCAGTTCGCATCGGACGCCACAACGTCAACGACCACCGCACGCTCGATCACCGAGGTGATCCGGGAGTCCTTCAGGTCACGGAGCTGCTCGATGATCTCCGGATCCTCGGTGGTGTGCGCATGCCCGAAGACCTTCACCCGGGACCGCGTCGTGAAGTCCACGAAGAACAGACACACCCGGTCATCCCGGTCGAGGTTTCCGGCGGTGACGAACTGCCGGTTACCCGCGAAGTCCGGGAACATCAGCTGCGACCGCCCACCGACCGTCCGGACCTTCACGAACCCCGCCGGGCCACCCTTGTGCTGCACGTACGGCCAGCCGGTGCCGGTGACGGTGGACATCATGAACATCCGCGCCTGACGGATCAGCTTCGTGTCCCTCGGGTCGAGCTCCCTACCGGACGCCCCGGAGGTGTCCACCCGGTTGCCGACGCCCCGGGCGTCCTGCCTGGCCTTGACGAACCCGTCGAAGGCGATGTCCGCGTAACTCATCTCAGTTCCTTCCACTCACTGTCAGTACCGTAGCCGCCGTCAGAAGCCCCGCCGCAACAAGGAACGCCGGCCCGTACCCGTCCGAGGGCAGCACCGCCACGATCATCGGGCCGAGCAGCTGCCCCAGGGCGTAGACCAGGGTCAGACCGGCCGCCACCGCTCCGATCCCGAGACGGTGCGCCTGTGCCATCGTCATCTGGGTGATCCCCATGAATGTGGTCCCGAACAGGGCGGCGCCGACGTAGCCACCGGCCACTCCACCGACCATCACCGGGAACAGCGCCGCAAGAATCTGCAGCACGTACGCGCCCACCAGCGCCGGACGCAGCCCGACGCGGCGTCCCACCACCGCCCACAGCAGCGTCGACGGTGCAGCGGCCAGCCCTGCCACCACCCACACCCACGTCGCTTCGCGCGCACCGGTCGATTGCGCGACGAGGGCGACGAGATAGGTGCCGATGATGATGTAGCCGATGCCCTCCAGCAGGTAGCTCGCCGAGAGCAGACGGTGCCCCGGCACCCGGGGAGCGCGTCCTGCCCGGGGTGCGGCCGCCGGCACCGGGACATTCCATGCCACCGGGATCAGCAGAGCCGCTCCGGCCGCCGCGACCAGCCACAGCACCGGCCAGGACGCGGACGCTGCCAGCCCCACGGCCGCGCCCGACAACGCGATGCCTGCACCGACGCCGGCGAAGGCCAGGCCCGCGGACCCACCCCGCTGCTCCAGCGCCGGGATGCCGTGGGCGAGACAGACGAAGACCATGGCGGACGCCGACCCGGCCAGCAGCCGCAGCAGAATGAACCACGGCAGTACGTGGACCAGCGGCATCCCCACCAGCAGCAGCACCGTGGCGACCAGCCCGGCGCGCAGAACGGCCGCCGTCGTCCATTCCGGACGCCGCGTCAGCACTCCTGCGCCGACAAGGTAGCCCAGGTAATTCGCTGCGGCGATCCATGAGCCGTGGGTCGAAGGCATGGCCAGTGCCACGCCCATCACCGGAAGGATCGGGGTGTAGACGAACCGTCCGATGCCCATCGCCACAGCGAAGCCTGCGGTGTGTCCTGCGGTGGTGGTCACTGTCATTCCTCTGACGGTAGGACCCCTCGTGAACCACGTCCAATACCCGTGTGTCGTCGTGTTATACGTTGGACGCATGACACCTGAACTCCGGCACCTGCGCACCCTGGTCGCCGCCGCCGAGTACGGCACCCTCACGGAGGCCGCTGACGTCCTCCACATCAGCCAGCCGACGTTGACCCGCACCGTCCAGCAGCTCGAACGGATGGTGGGTGCCCGGCTGCTGGTGCGGTCGGCGCACGGCGTCACTCTCACGGATGACGGTAAACGCGCACTCGACCCGGCACGCGACATCCTGTCCCGGGTGGATGCCTTCACCTCCGTGGTCGGTACCCACCGCTCACTGCGTCTCGGTTTCGCCTGGCTGCTTCCACCGGACTGGTTCGCCGGATTCCGGGAGACCTGCGGAAACCTCGGATTCACGGTCACACCGGTACGTGTCGACGACCCGGTCGCCGCACTGGACGAGGCCGGCCCCACCCGGGTCGATCTCGCCCTGGTCCGCAACACCCACCGGCGGTTGTCCTCCTCGGTGACATCCAGGGTCATCGGTAGCGAGGACCGGTGCGCGGTCTTCCCCGCGGATTCCGAGCTGGCCCGTCAGTACGCCACGGGAGACCGGATCACCTGGGACGACCTGGCGACCGAGCCGCTGGTCACGAACCCGAACTCCGGGACCACGCATCCGGGCTCCTGGGAGCACGCCCCGGCTGACCGCACCGTCATCACCTGCGCGAACTTCGAGGAGTGGATCGAGCTGATCGCCTCCGGGGCCGGCATCGGAGCGGTGCCGGTACTTGCACGGGACCGCGCGCCACATCCCGGCGTGCTCTATGCGGATCTGCCGGAGGTCCCGCCGAGCGACATCGCCCTGGTCTGGCGGAAGGACACGGTGACGCCCGCGCTACGGGAGCTTCTGGAGACGCTGGTTCCCGGCTAACCCACCACCGCCATCCGCCGCACCGCCTCGACGACTGACGCCCGGCGCCGCGCGTCCTCGTCTACGTCACTTTCGTCCGCACCGGTCATCATCCTCGCGACCTGCGGCACCGTCGCCCACCATCCGGCCAGAGCCAGCACCAGGATCATGAGGTGGTCGGCGTCCAGGATCCTCGCCTTCGTCGCCTCGGCGCCCCACGCCATCGCGTCCTCCTGACTACAAGTCCAACTGATCCGTCGGACTCCCATCGGCAACCCTACGACACTCACCTCCAACCAATACGTCGGATATGAGGACGCATGCACCAGAGGACACAGTCACCGGCCACCCCGGGCATCATCGCATTGCTCGTCGCCACCGGACTCTGCACCCTCATGCAGCTCTACGCCGTAATCCCGCTGGTCGGTCCAGTGGCCGCCGACCTGGGCACCTGCTTCAGCCTCAGCTACGCCGCCGCCTCCGCACTGGCCCCCGAAGGCACCTGGCGCTGACTCTTAGCCGGTAGCGGCATCCTGCCCTGCCTCGCCGCGCTGCTGTGTCTCGCAGCGGTACTCGTCACCGGATTCCTGCGGCTGGATGGCGTACCCTCTGTGAAGTAACCCTCACCGAACCCCGTCGGAGGTACGGCCATGCCGAACATCGGAATCACCCACGCAGATTCAGGACTCGTCCAGACTCGCGTGGCACGCAGTGAACGCGTCACTCCCCACATGCAGCGGGTGACTTTCTCGGGCGAGGACCTCGACACGTTCGTCCCGCTCGGCTTCGACCAGTGGTTCCGGCTGGCCATCCCGGTCGGCGGCGGCGACCGTCTCGACAAGGTCCCCGCGAAGTTCAACTTCGGCACCCTGGTCAAGTTCATGGCGATGCCCAAGGGCTCCCGCCCGACCATCCGCAACTACACCGTCCGTGACTTCCGCCCAGCGTCCGAGGGCAGGGACGCCGAGATGGACGTGGACTTCGTCATCCACGGCGACTCCGGCGTCGCCGGCCCCTGGGCCGTGTCCGCCGAACCCGGCTCGCCCGTCGCCCTCGTCGACCAGGGCTGCGGCTGGAAGCCCGTCCCTGCCGCGCAGTCCCTCATCGTCACCGACGAGAGCGGGATGGCCGCCGCGCTCGGTATCCTCCGCGACCTGCCACGGGACGCCACCGGTCACGCCGTCATCGAGATATTCGACGAGCAGGACAGGCAGGACGGCGAGGCCCCCGAAGGCATGAGCGTGCACTGGCTCGTTCGGAAGCCCACGGACGACCCCGGCACCCTCGCCCTCCCCGCGCTGCAGGAACTGAACATCTCCGCCGACCTCTACGCTTTCACCGTCGGCGAGTCCGCACTCATCAAGGGTGTGCGCCGGCATCTCGTCAACGACTGCGGCGTCCCGAAGGCGAACATCACCTTCAGCGGCTACTGGAAGATCGGCAAGTCGGCACCGAGCTGAGAACATGACCGCCTCCCTGATCGTCTACGACCTGGACGGTGTCATCACCACCCGGGACACGTACACCACTTTCACCGTCGGCGAACTGTGCCGCAGACCGTGGCGCCTGGTCCCGGCGATTCCGCTCGCCGTCCGGCGGTTCCTCAGTAGGGACGAGGAGGTCCGACGGATCCTGGGCGTCCGCATCGCGAGGATCGCCCACCGTGGATTCCACGACGCGGACTACTCCCGCCATGTGGAGGATTTCGGCAGGCGGGTCGGCGGCAGCCGCACATGGATCCGTGAATCCGCCGTCGACCGGATCCGGCGGCAGAAGGCGCAGGGCGCGACCATCGTCATCGCCACCGCGACCGAGCGTCGGCTCGCGGCAAACCTGCTGGAGGCGGCCGGCGTCCCCTACGATCTGCTCTCCGCATCAGAGCTGTCGGAGACCCCGACGGGCATGGACGTCACCGACCACCGCCTCGGCGCGCGCAAGGTCGTGGCGCTCCACGAACTGGGCGTCGACATCGCCCACGCCGAGTTCGTGACCGACTCCTTCAGCGACCTCCCCACCGCCGCGCGAGGCCGGGTCCGTGGTCCTCATCGGCGCGTCCGCCAGGACCCGGCGGCAGTTCGACAACCAAGGCGTGCGCTACTCCATAGAGTCCTGATCCCGCCTACCCTCGACCCCATGGCCACCGTCATCCTCGTCCGCCACGGACGCAGCACCGCGAACACCGCCGGCGTCCTCGCCGGCCGCACCCCCGGCGTCCTCCTCGACGGCACCGGCCTTGAACAGGCCCGACGCACCGCCGAACGCCTCGCCGCGATCCCGCTGACCACGATCGTCACCAGTCCGCTGGAACGCACCCGGCAGACCGCGGACGCCCTCCTCGCCCTGCAGGACGCCACCTCCCCCGCGACGCTCACCGTCGAGGACGATCTCACCGAGTGCGACTACGGCGACTGGCAGAACGGGAAACTCGCCGACCTCGCCAAGGAGCCGCTCTGGAAGACCGTCACCGACCGGCCGAGCGAGGCCGCCTTCCCCGGCGGCGAGTCACTGACCGACATGCAGGCCCGCGCCGTCACGGCGGTGAGAAAGCACGACGCACAGATCACCGACGCCCACGGCCCCCACGCCGTCTGGGCCGCCGTCAGCCACGGCGACATCATCAAGGCGGTCATCGCCGACGCCTACGGCATTCCCTTCGACAATTTCCAGCGCGTCCACGCCGACCCGGCGTCCGTCACCGTCATCAGCTACACCGCCGCCGGACCCCACGTACTCTGCGTCAACACCACAGCCGGGGACCTTTCCTGGCTGGCGAAAGCCGCACGACACGGAACACAGCAGGACGCCCCGCAGGTGGGCGGCGGCGCCGGGCACTAGGATCAGGTCATGTCCACCATCACACACGGATTCGACTGGCCCGACCGTTTCATCGTCGGCACCGTGGGACTGCCCGGTGACCGGACGTTCTACCTGCAGGCGAAGGACCACAACCGGACCTTCAGCGTCGCTCTGGAGAAGCAGCAGTCCGCCGCGCTGGCTGACGGGATCGACGAGCTGCTGAGCCAGCTGCGCGAACTCGAGGGCAACCCGGCCAGCGTCCCGGACGAGACAGACGCACTGCTCGTCGACAATGAGCCGCTGGACCTCCCCCTCGACGAGGAGTTCCGCGTCGGCGTCCTCACCCTCGGCTGGGACCCGGCGACCACCCAGGTCGTCATCGAGGCCGCGCCCGCCCCGGAGATCGCGCCGGAGCAGTTGGAGGGCATCACCTCCATCGAGGACATCGAACCCGAGCAGCTCTTCGTCGTCCGCATCCCCGTCGGCTCCGCCCTCGCCTTCGTCGAACGCACCCGGGCCGTCGTCGCCGCCGGTCGCGACCAGCAGTGATGGAACTGACCGGCCGGATCACCACCGCCTCCAACGCGACCTTCCTCGGCCACATCGGCACCGGGGATGACGCCACCGCCGTGGTCTACAAGCCGGTCTGCGGCGAGAAGCCGCTGTGGGACTTCCCCGACCGGACCCTCGCCCACCGTGAGGTCGCCGCCTACCTCGTCTCCGAGGCGACCGGCTGGAACATCGTACCGACCACCTGGCTCGGCGACGGGCAGTTCGGCACCGGCATGCTGCAGCTCTGGCAGGACGCCGACCCAGGCCAGGACCCGGTCGACCTCGTCCCCGCCGGTGAGATCCCGCCGGGATTCCACCACGTCCTCGACGGCTACGACGCCGACGACGTCGCGGTCTCCGTCATTCACGAGGACTCCCCCGCCCTGCGCCGCATGGCGGTTTTCGATGTGCTGGTCAACAACGCCGACCGCAAGGGCGCCCACATCCTCCCCATGGCCGACGGTCACCGCTTCGGCGTGGACCACGGGGTGACCTTCCACACCGAGCCGCGACTGCGCACCGTGCTCTGGGGCTGGGTCGGCCAATCGCTCACCACCGAGGAACTCGACGGCGTCACGGCGGTCCGGGACGGGCTGGACGCCGACCTCGGCGAGGCACTGGCCGACCATCTCGCCCTCGCGGAGATCGAAGCCCTGCGCCGCCGCTGTGACGACCTGCTGGAGACCGGTGTCTTCCCCTGCCCGGCCGGCGACATGCCTGCCGTGCCCTGGCCGGTCTTCTGAGCCGGCTCAGGCCATGACCTTCGTCTTCTCGATAGCCTCATTCGTTGACCGGTTGTAGCCGTCCAGCAGCCCGCGCAGCCAGAGACCGAGGATCAGGAACGGCACGGCGAACAGCAGCAGGATACCGAGTTCGATCCACAGGTCACCCCGGTACATTCCGGCGATCGCCGCCCGCATCGCGTCGATCGCGTGGGTGGCGGGCAGCCACGGGCTGAGCGTCTGGAACCATCCGGGCAGCAGCGGCAGCGGGTACGCGCCGCCGCCACCGGACACCTGCAGCACCAGCAGCAGCACCGCCACCGCCTTACCGGCACTGCCCAACGACAGCACCAGGGTGTAGACGATGAGCTGGAACACCAGCGATGTCACCCAGCAGCACACCGTGAACAGGAACGGATGCGCGGCCCCGATCTGCACGAAGACGATCATGCCGAGGGCCACCAGGGTGGCCTGCGCCAGTCCGATCAGGGCGAAGAAGCCGAACCTTCCGAGGTAGGCCTGGGCACGGGTGTACGTCTCCCCCTCCCCGTCCACGCGAGGACGCACGAACACCGCGGTGAGCACCGCACCGACCCACAGCGCCAGAGTGACGTAGAGCGGAGCCATTCCCGCACCGAAACTGGCCACCGGATAGACCGCCTCACGGTCGACCGACACCGGGGCCGCCAGCTGCGCGGCCAGGGCCTCCGGGTCGTCACCGACGACCCGGGCCAGTTTCGAGAAGTCCCCGGTCCCGCCGGCGGTCGACAGCGCGTCCGCCATCTCCTCGAACTGGTCGGCGTGCTCCTCAAGCTTGTCGGCGACGGACACCGTCGCCGACCTCGCCCGGTCCAGCGTCTCCTGCAGTGATCCCGGTGAATCCCTGAAGGACGCAGTGACGCCCGCAAGGTCCTCCTTGACGGTGGCGATACTGTCGCCGAGGTCGTCGAGGGTGCTGCCGAGCTGCGTCATCTGCGGCTGCAGGTCCTGCCGGTAGGCCGACACCGCTCCGTCGACAGCGGTCGACGCCCGGTCCAGCGCATCCTGCACGCTCTGCCGGGACGCCTGTGCATCGGCGGTGCCGTCGGTGATGTCCTGCGCGGTCTGCGTGAGCCGGTCGTGCAGGTCGTCACTGCGGTCGATCGCCGCATCGAGCCCGGCCAGCGCCCGGTCGTACCCGGCCTGAGCCCCGGCCGGCAGCGCCGCACCGACGGTGTCGTCGAGGGTCGCACGGACCGCGCGGAAACCGTCGGTCTGCTGCTTGACCCGGGTGGCGAGGTCGGTGAACGTCGCCGCCGTACCGGTCCCGGCGTTCCCGGCGCTGTCGAAGAGGAAGTCCAGCTGGTCACCGACCGCGCTGTAGCTGTCGGCGGTCGAGGACAGTGCCTGTTCCAGCGACGCCGCGGCACTGCGCAGGGTCGAGTCCAGGCTGTCCGTGGCGTCCGCCCCACCGCCGAGATCGGAGCCGGTGTCGTCGAACTGGGCACCGGCGGCCCGGGCGATGTTCCCTGCGCCCTCGAGCAACGGGGCGGTGGAGTCCAGCATGCCGGTGAGGGAGCGCACGGTCTGCGCCCCGGCACGCAGCTGGACACCGATGTTCTCCACCCGCGCCTCGATCCGGTCGATCGCTGCCTTGGTGTCGTCCTCTTCGAGGTAGTTGTCCAGGGACGAGACCACACCCAGCCCGACACTGCCGATGATCTCGGCGAAGGTGTCGTTGATCTGGGCGATCACACCCTCTGCACCCTGCTCGGTGATCACCGTGGACAGCGCGTTCTTCTTCTCGTTGGTGTACAGCTCGAGCTGGGTCGGCTCGGTCCCGGCGGCGTAGAAGGTCAGCAGGGAGGTACTGAAGTCCTCCGGCAGGACGATCGAGGCGTAGTACTCACCCGATTTCGTCCCCTCTACCGCGTCATCGGTGTCGGTGATGACCCAGTCGATCTGGTCGTTGCGGCTGAGCTGCGACAGGACCTGGTCACCGAGGTTCAGCGACAGCGGCACCAGGTCGCTCTCATGACCTTCGTCGGCACTGGCGACGGCGATCTTCAGCTCATCGGTCCGGCCGAACGGATCCCAGTTCGCGAGTACATTGAACACAGCGAAGAGCATGGGGATGACCACCAGACCGAACAGCACGATGCCGGTCATGACGTTGCGTCCTGCGGCCTTCAGGTCGCCGCGGACGATCTCTGCGATCCTGCTCATGCCTTCTCCCCCTTGTCGGCGACGGCGAGCTGCAGCTCGTCCTCTGACATCTCGGCCACGTCATGCGCTCTCCGGTAGCTCTGCCGGATGTAGTCCAGCCCGGCGATGAAGCCGATGACGAGCAGGAACCACAGGCACAGCAGACCGAAGAACAGCGTCTTCTGGTCCGGGATCATCCTGGCCAGCACGCCGAGGACCACCACACCGAGGACACCGACGATCACCGACAGCCCCAGCCACAGGGCGTAGTTCTCCCGCAGTCGACGCCACCTCCGGTCTATCTCGTCGCGGAAGCCCTCCCGGTCGCGCAGCGCGCCCACCGTGTCGCTGAGCCTGTATCCGCTGCCGGTGATCTCCACCTTCTCGCTGATGATGAGACCACCCTCATCCAGCTGGTCGTTGACCTGCCGGTTGACGTTGGACAGCCAGCGTCTCGCCAGCATGCCGGCCACGAAGGCGACCAGCGCCATCAGGGCGAGGAGGCCCATCGCCCGCCACCAGTGGTCGCCGTAGAAGCCGCCGACGGTTTCGCGGAGCGCCGTGATGCCGTGGGTCAGCGGCAGGAACGGCGATATCGACTGGAAGAAGTCCGGCATCATCTCGATCGGGTACAAACCCGTCGCACCCGGGATCTGGATGAACGCCAGCGCCACGGCGATGCCGCGTCCGATGTGCCCCAGTGCCGAGACCAGGGCGTAGATGATGGTGAGGTACGCCAGTCCGGTGAGGACGCCGGTCCCGACGAACGCCAGCGGGTTGACGGTCTGCACCCCGAGGATCAGGTCGCCGACGGTGACGACCACCGACTGCGCCACCGACAGTGCGCCGAGCAGCATCAGCCGGCCACGGTAGGCCTGGCCGACGGTGAGCCGCCGCATGCCAGCCCGGTCCACTTCGGTGCGGAAGATGATCATCAGCATGAACGCGCCGATCCACAGCGACAGGTTCGTGAACAGGGACGCCATCCCGGACCCGTAGCTGCTGACCGGGTACACCGCGTGACTCTCCACCTCCGCCGGGGTCGACATGAACCGGCCGATACTGTCAGAATCAAGGTCGGTGACGCTGTGCAGCAGACTGCCGTCAGAGGCGATGTTCAGGGCGAGGATGTCGGTCTTCGCGGTACGCAGACCGCTCTCGATCCCGGAGAGGTTCCCGTCGAAGGAGTCGATGAGGCCGTCGACCCGGTCGAGTCCGTCATCGACCCCGTCGAGCAGGTCGGACGACTCCTGCAGCAGGGTACGGGTCGAATCCAGTGCACCGGAGAACCGGCCGGCGGTGGAGTTCACACTGTCGATCGCGGAGTTCAGGCCGGGCAGTGCATCCGACACCGAGGTCTGCATTGCCCGCGCAGCGGCACGGGTGTCGTCGGTCGCCGTCCCGAAGGCGTCGGCCGCGGCGCTGACCGTGGACGCCGCGTCGGTCGCGTCAGTCCCCAGGGTGGTGAGACTGTCGACCAGTGCCCGGTCGGCGGCCCTGCGTTCCCGGAGGTCGTCCAGGGCGTCCTGCAGGGGCTGTGCGGCCCCCGGGGTGATCGCCGCACCGTCGAGCATGTTCTCGAGCTGACGGATGACCCGCTCGCTCTGTGCCAGCGCTCCTGAAGCATCGCGGCCGGCGCTACCGATCGCCGCCCCGGCCCGGTCGAGCTCACCGATGACGGCGGCGACCGCGGCATCGGCGTCGGACGTGGCGTCCGTCAGTGCCCGGTTGATTCCCAGGTAGGAGTCCGTGGCGTCCCCGGTGAAGGTCGAGACCTGCTCCTGGACGTCGGACATGATGTCGCGCACCTGGTCCAGGGCACTCACTGCCTCCCCGATCGCGGTGTCGACCGAGTCGAGGGTGTCCTGCGTGGCGGCGATGGTCGATCCCGCCCCGCCGAGGCTGTCCTGGATCCGGGTGAGGCTTCCCCGGGCCGCCGACATGGTCTGCGCGGTCTCGTCGAAGGCATCGGCCGTCCGGTCCTGCACGCCGGTGAGACTGTCCGCCAGGTCACCGCCGGCGGAGCTGAGTTCGGTGGTGACGGCCTCGGCGACCATCTTCTTGAACACCGAGTTCACGGTGGTGTCGAGCGTGGTCGCCCCCTGGTCGGTGATCTTCGGGGAGACCGCACTGTCCTTCTCGTTGACCTGGTAGAGCAGCGTCGGCTCCGAGTAGGTGCCCTGGAACATACTGAGGATGTCCGAGGTGAAGGTCTCCGGGACCGTGATCGAGGCGTAGACGTCCCCCTTACGCAGCGAGTCGTCTGCCTCGTCGGCATCCATGAACTGCCAGCCCAGCTGGTCATTCTCCTTGAGTTGGTCGACGACCTGGGCGCCCACGTCAAGCTCCCCGGTGAGGTCGGAGTCACCCCCCTTGTCCTCGTTGACCACGGCAACCTGAATGTTCCCCGTGTTGCCGTAGGGGTCCCAGAAGGCGGCGATGTTGACCCAGGAATACAGCGCCGGGGTGAAGAGCACCCCGATGACGATGACCCAGACCTTCGGAGTCCGCAGGAGACGACCGGCGTCCCGGGCGAAAACTGACCAACTTGCGTTCACAGGTGCTGACCGTATCATCACTGGGTCGGATGCAACGGTGTCACAGTCAGCGCGCTGATGCCCGTGTCCCCTCCCTCGGCGAAGGCCGATACCCCGGTGGACGCCGCGTCCACGTCCCGGTACCCGTCGAGGGACACCGGCTGCTGCGACAGGCTGGTCCGGTCCCCGGTGTCGGTGCGCGTGACCTCCAGCGGCAGGGACATCCCCGAGCGCAACGGGTGTGCCGGGTCGAAGGGCGTGAGCAACGAGTACTACCGGTTGCTCATCCAGGCGGTCATGATGCGCCGGTCGTCAGGGCGTTGTCGTAGGACACGACGGCGTAGTAGTCCCGGCCGTAGTCGAGCCACTGCTCCCCCGTACCGTCCGGGGTGAAGGTCGTCCCGTCGAAGTCGCCGACCGCCCCGGGGTTGAGGTTCACGGTCATCACCCAGCGGGTGTTGTCCGGGTCGCCGTCCACCGGCGGTTCGGACAGGTCCGGACACTCCCACACCCCGCCGGTCGCGCCGATCGGCCCGACATCGGAGAGGTAGCCCCGAGAGGTAGCCCCAGTCCAGCAGGCCGTCCGAGCGGTACAGCACAGCACCCGGTGCTCCTCCGCCTCGACCACCGCCATGACCCGGTAGCCGTCACAGCGGAATACCTTGGGGTCGCGGAACTTACGGGATCCCCGGTCGAGCACCGGGTTCCCCGTACTTCTCCCAGGTGTAGCCGCCGTCGAGGGAGTCAGACCACGGACTGCGCCTGGATCAGCGGCGCGTCGGGATCCAGGACCGTGTTGTTACTGGTGTACAGCGCCACCAGCGGGAGATTCTCCGCGGTCCCCGGCCCGCAAGGCGTTCCCCTCGTCGACGACCACTGAGCCGGAGAAGATGTCCCCGGTGCTGAAGCCCACGCCGTTGGGGGTCTGCAGGATCGCCAGTGGCTGCTCGGTCCGGTTGACCAGGTCGGCCCTGGTGGCGTGCCCCCAGGAGATACTGGACCGGACCGGTCGGACTGTACTGGTCGTACATGTGCCAGGTACCGTCGACGTAGACCAGCCCGTTGGGGTCGTTGATCCAGTTATTCTCCGGCGTGTAGTGCGCCTCGGACGCCACGGGCCGGCGGTGACGGTGAGGGACGCGGTCGTTCCGGTCGCGACTACCGTCGCCGCAGTTCTTTTCATTCCGGAAAGCGTATCGACTTTCCGTGCTCTCAGTGCTCTCAGCGCTCTCAGTGCTCTCAGTGCTCTCAGTCGCCGATCAGCCCGATCAGCCCCTGGATGAGCAGTGTCGCCGCACCGGCGAACGCCAGCAGGGTCGCCAGTTTCCGCATGCCGTTGCTGGACATCCGGTCATTGAGCCGGTCCCCGAACCAGGCGCCGACGAAGATCGTGGCCAGCGCCACCACCCAGATCCACACCGGCAGCCCACCGACGTCGATTCCGCCGAGGACGATGAGCTTCACCACGAAGGACAGCAGGTTGGCGACGAGGATCACCGGGTGCAGGGTGGCGACGAAGTCCCGGTAGTCCCACCTCATGATCCGCGCGTAGATGGTGAAGGCGGGGGCCGCGATGCCGACGAGGGTGCTCATGAATCCGCCGGCGACGCCTGTGATGATCATCGCCGTCCGGGACTTCTCACTGACCCGCAGTTTCTCCGTGTTGAGCATCGACACACTCAGCGCCGCCATGACCAGCAGACCGACGGTGACGAGCAGCCACGGTCCGTCGATGGCGGTCACCACGAACGCCGCCGGCACCGACCCGACGACCAGTCCGCCGATAAGGAAGCGGAACCGGTGCCAGTCCGTCCGGGCGCGGACCGCCCAGGCATTGTTCGCCGCGTTGACCACCGAGAGTCCGTTGACGACCGTGACACCGGCGGCGGGCCCGAGCGTGACGGAGAGCACCGGTCCTGCGACGAGTCCGAGCCCCATCCCGGTGATGCGCTGGAGAATCGCGCCGATGAGAACGGCGACGAGCAGGACAAGGGCGACGATGATCACGAGGTCCTACGGTAGGCCTACCCTGTTCCGTTCCGGAAGCCGGGGGCGGCCTCACCACACCCCGAGATGCTCCATCAGGATCCGGGTACCGATGGCGATGAGCACCAGCCCACCGAGAATCTCCGCAGGACGCCGGAAACGCATCCCCGCCCGGTGTCCGATCAGGACGGCCATCGCCGAGAGCAGGAAGGTCATCGCGCCGATCACGGCCACCGCCTCGACGACGGAGACATGTGTCACCGCCAGTGAGACACCGACCGCCAGCGCGTCGATGCTCGTGGCGAGCCCCAGGACCGCGAGTCTACGCAGGTCGAGCCGATCCTTCGGCCCCTTGCTCGTCTCGTCGGGACCGAGTGCCTCGCGGATCATGTTCACCCCGAGCAGTACCAGCAGCACGAAGGCGATCCAGTGGTCCACCGGGGCCAGGAAGGTCGAGAACGAGGATGCCAGGGCCCAGCCGATGAGCGGCATGACGATCTGGAAGACCGCGAAGACAGAGCCGACAGTGACCACCATCCGCCCCGTGATCCTGGTCTTCCGGACCCCGATGGCGAGTGCGGCGGCGAAGGCATCCGCGGAAACGCCGATGCCGAGCATGATCAGGGAGAGTAGAGACACGCCGAAGAGCATGCCTGTCGATATACCTGTTAGTCCAGGGTGCTCTCAGAAGTTCAAACTATAGAAACCGGATGATCCGGTCGTCGTCAGGTCACCGCCACGATGACGCCCGCGGCGTAACATCCGATTGCGTTGCCGACTGCGGTGAGCAGGGCGATGTCCCGGCCGTGGCTCAGCGCCCGGCCGACGAGGAAGAGCACCGACGGTCCAGGGACGGCGATGAGGACCACGCACGCCACGACCAGCGCGCCGGGCTGGGTGATGCCAGTCATTCAGGCTCTTTTCCCTTCAACGCCGGATCCGCCACGGTGAGGAGCGAACCTGCCAGTCCGGGGGGCACTATCCACGCGAGCGTGTGCACGCCGGCATCGGTGGTGGACTCCCCGAACACCGGTCCGATGATGCTGGACGCGATGGTCGCCCCGATCTGGATCGCCGTACGGGACAGCCCGGACGCCGACCCGGTCTGTCCCTTCGGAGCATTGTGGTAGACGACCTCCTGGTTACTCACCGAACCGAGGCCCTGGGTGATCCCGAAGACACCGACGAGCAGCAGCAGGTAGACCAGAGAACTCCCGGCGTCCACGAAGACCAAGAGCAGGGCGCCGGGGCAGCAGCAGCACGGAGCCGGCGATCAGCGGTTTCCGCACCGAGGAACTCCGCGCGACGATCCAGGAGCACACCAGGGCGAAGGCCGTGGTGGACAGCTGGATGAGACCGGCGTGGTCGGCGGAGTAGCCCGCGGCGTCCTGCAGCCACTGGGTGAATCCGTAGACCATGAGGTACATGCCGGTGTAGGTGATGAGCATCCGCAGACAGGTCCTGGTCAGCGCGCCGTTACGCACCAGCATGCGCATGTCGATGTACGGGGATTCCACCCGGAGCTCTCCCATCCGACGAGGGCGCCGAGGGCGCCGACCATGACACAGAGGAGGCCGGCAACGTAGACCTTCTTCGGTCCGAAGATCTCGGCGACGCGTCTCAGCGCAGGTCGGGCT
This sequence comes from Corynebacterium sp. UD i78, assembly GCF_056280545.1. Lineage (NCBI taxonomy): Bacteria > Bacillati > Actinomycetota > Actinomycetes > Mycobacteriales > Corynebacteriaceae > Corynebacterium > Corynebacterium sp. UD i78. Next base: position 1,576,392 of record NZ_JBWCED010000001.1, read on the forward strand.
ACGGCGCTGACGATGTAGAGCCCTGCGACGAGCCAGATCGCCGGCGCCGCCGAAACCCCGGTCGCCTGGGCGATGGGGACCAGCGCGATCGCGATCATGGTGGTGTTGATCGGGTTCAGTGCGGGTCCCAGCAGCACCGGGGCTGCGAACCGTGGGCCGAAGCCGATGTCGGAGGGAGGGGCTTTCCCACGGCCTTGTATAACCCGCCTCACAGCAGTTGCCCTGCCACGTCCCGGGCAATAGTGGGAAGATCATTCCATGACCATGACTCCGCCAGAGCCTCGGACATGGAAGGGTGCCCGGTGAACCGCGTGACCGATGCCGCGGAGGCGGCTGTCCTCGGCCTGTGGCACCGCTCCGACCAGGTGAGCCGCCGGCACAGTTGGCGCAGCATCGTCGGCGGACCCCTGCTGCTCCTCCTCGGCATCCTCCTTGTCACCGCCGCATTCCTGGTGCCGGAACCCTGGTGGCTTGTCCTGCCACTGCTCGGACTGCCGGCCCTGTACATCCTGGTCGCCGGAATGCTACGGACCTATGCGGAGCTGTTCCGCCTGCGGATTGGCCCGTTGATCATGCACCGTTTCGACGAGGGGTTCGTGGCAGAGCGTCCCCGCGGCCCGTTGCGTGCCGTCGCCTTCACCGAGCTGAAGGACGCCAGACTGATCGACCACCACGGGGCGGACGGCGCCATGGTGCTCCTCCTCATGGTCCACTGGGACGGCACCGCCTGGGCCTGCCTCGCCCCCGCCCCCGCCGAAGCGCTGGTCGAGATGGGTCGTGCGGCCGAGGCCCGTCGCGAGAACCTCCCGCTCTACGAAGTCGAAGAAATCCTGCGGAGGACACCACCGTGGACCGGGCGGAGGATGCCGTGGTGATGGTGCCGATGCGTCCCACTGCGGCCAGGACGGCAGGATTATCGCCCCACAATATAATCGAACACGTGCATGTTTTTCGGTGTCGCATGTACCATAGGAAGCGAGACACTCTCCACCCACACCACCACCGGAGACACCATGCACCGCCACACCTTCGTCCACCGACGACCCACACACATGATCGACCTACTGGACAACCTCCTCACCCCGTCTCCACCACCACCGTCCTGGTCGATTGTCACCAACCCCCACCCCGCCGCGACAGCAAAACTACGCATCAACCGCCACGAACTCGACCTCGCCGCCACCTGCACCCCCGACCCCGACGACAACGTCTACCGCACCGCCGACCACCTCGCCCGCACCCTCGGCATCACCCGCAGCAAAGCACTGACCTACTGCGACATCGGCACCATGCTCACCCGCATGCCCCGCACCCGCACCGCCCTGGCCTGCGGCGCCTTCAACATCGACCTGCTACGCATCCTCGCCGAGCTGACCTGCACCCTCGACGACACCCACCTCGAAGCCGTCGACACCGAACTCGCCACCCTACTGACCCCCACCCGCCCCAACCAGGCCGTCCCCGGACCCCGCACCCTCCGCCGCCAGGCCACCGCCATCCTCACCACCCACCAACCCGACGCCCGCCCCGCCGACCCCGAAGACCCCGAACTCCCCACCCCCGACCTGCACCTCAACTTCACCATCGACACCACCGACACCGACTACACCGTCTTCCAGATCACCCTACCCACCGACGAAGCCATCGGCGCCACCCGCATCATCGACGCCATCGCCACCGCCCACAACACCTCCCGGGCCACCGCCTTCACCGAACTGCTCCACGGCACCGCCGGCGAAGTGAAAGTCACCCTCAACTGCTACCGCAACCTCGACACCGGACAAATGCACCTCGAAAACCAGGAACTCACCGGCACCGCCCCCGACACCTGGATGCGCCGGGTCACCGAACTGACCGTCCCCTCCCACTCCACCCACCACGGCCGCTTCGCCACCACAGCACAGAAAGCTCTCATCGCCGGTATCGACGGCACCTGCCGCGCACCCGGCTGCGACAACCCCGCCGCCACCGCAGACGCCGACCACATCCACCGCTACGACAACAACCCGCACACCGACACCCGCGAGATGCAGTCACTGTGCCGACGCTGCCACATCCTCAAGACCCTCGGACTGACCGACTACACCCGCCTGACCGACGGCACCACCATCGTCTCCAGCATCGACGACAACCACACCGTCACCACCGTCCCCACCGGACCACTGGCCCACGCCAACCTCACCTTCGACCAACGCCTCGCCCACAAAACCAGAACCAGGAAAGAACACCAGAAGACCCGCGACCACTGGAACTACATCACCCGCCTCACCTTCCAGACCGTCGGAGCCTCCGCAATGGTCGTTGAGGAACCCATCCCCTTCTAGTTGATGATCTCCCCGCACGGGGTCTCCAGCCTCACCCGCCACTGCCCCAGTGCATCCGGAGCCAGACGGGTCCATTCGGTGATCTCCCGCACCACCCGGATCGGTGCCTCGCTGCGGTAGGAACGGGTCGGGTTCCCCGGGAACTTCTTGTCCGTGACATTCGGATCATCGACGAAGTTCCCCACCGGCTCCACCTCGTAGACATGCGGCGCTCCCCCGCGCCGTCCACCAGAGCCGTGAAATACACGTGATTCATCACGACCTCAGGGCGGTAGTTCGACCGGAACCCCGGCGACAGAAGGTCCCCGACAACCAGGGCGGCAGCTGTGCCGTGGAAGAACGGACCCTCTTCAAGAGACATGTGCCCCTTGTCGGATTCGAACCGACACTGAGCGGATTTTAAGTCCGCTGCCTCTGCCAATTGGGCTAAAGGGGCGCACACCACAACCTACCCGGTGGGGGCACCCCTTTCCCTCACGACCCCGCTCTCTCGACAGCCCCCTACGCAGGATTCAGCGACGCCACGAAGTCCAACTTGTCCAGCACCGGCGACGGGATAACGAACGGGTACAGGTCGTCACTGCCCATCGAGCGGTTCACCATGTTCAGTGCGGTGGACAGTGGCATCCATACCGAGGTCACCAGCTCACGGAACGACCGTCCCTCCACCGCCAGCGGGGAAATCAACCCGTACCGGACCACTGTCTCCACAGTGTCAGAGATGTGCAGGTAGTGTGCCCAGGTTTCCGCGAAGTCCTCGTACGGGTGCATCGTCGCGTACGCCGAGATGTGGGACTCCTCCCAGTTCTCCGGCGGCCCCTCTGAATAGTGCCTGTTGATCGTCTCCTGGTAATCGACCCGGTCGTCGCCGAACAGTTCCCTGGCCCGGGAAAGCACCTCCGCAGGACCGTTCTCGACGAACTGCCACTCGATATAGTGTCCGACCTCGTGGCGGAAATGCCCCGACATCGTCCGGTAGACCTCGTCGAGCTGACTCTTCACGTACTCGCGGTGCACGCCGTCGGCCTCACCCAGATCGATGGTGACCACACCGTTCGCATGCCCCGTGACCACATTCTCGTCCACCGACGACAGCAGGTCGAAACACAGACCGTTCACCGGATCATCGGCCCGGTTGACCAGAGTAAAGCCCAGGGCGTCCAGCTCCGCGAACAGATGACGCTTCGCCCGTTCCGACATCAGGAAATTACTGAGTCCCACGGCGTCCTCGTCATTCGGACGTGTGCGGGTGAAGTCGCAGGCCTCGCACTGGTCGCCGGCCGTCTGCACCAGCCAGGTGCACCCTGACAGGTCGAGGTTGCGGCACACGTGCCAGGAGACGCCCCCACCGTCGACATAGACTCCCTCGCCGTCGAGCGGGACGATGTTCTGCTCACTGCGGGAGTAGCCGAGCTCAGACCCGCACCCGACGCACACGGAGTTCTCGAAAAACAGGTCATTGCCGCAGTTCCGGCAGCTGCACGCTTTCATCAGCTGAGTTTGGCACAGCGGATTCACGCGTGCCGGGCGACAACCTCCGCCAGCAGCCCGTCGAGGATGTCTTTCTCGCTCACCGTGATCGTCTCCAGTCCCTGATCCAGGAAACGGGACGCCACGGCGTCGAACACCAGGCAGCCACCACCGATGACATCGGCACGTCCCGGGTGCATCACCGGGTACGCGCGGCGGGTCTCCACCGACTCGCCCAGCACCCGGCGGGCGGTCTCCCGGAACCCGTCCAACGGTAGAGACGCCATATGCGTCTGTGACGGGTCATAGGCGTCCAGTCCGAGGTGTACCGCCGCCAACGTGGTCATCGTGCCGGCCACACCGACGATCCGGGTCACCGATCCGAGATCGACGTGCCCGGCAGCCTCGTCGAGCTGCCCGGCGACGTACTCCGCCGCCGCCTCAGTTTCGGACGCCACGGGCGGGTCCGAATGCAGGAAACGCTCCGTCAGTCGCACACAGCCCATCCGGGTCGAGTACGCGCCGCCGCGACCGGCATCCACCACGAACTCGGTGGAACCACCACCGAGGTCGAAAACCAGCGTATGACCGTCCTGCGGGGGCAGGTCGATGACTGCACCGGCGAAGGAGAGCTCCGCCTCCCGCTCACCAGGGATGACCTCGGCCTGCGCCCCGGAACGGACCCGCCCCAGGTGACGCCGCGTCATCGCGAAGAACTCCTCGCGGTTGGAGGCGTCACGTGTCGCGGAGGTCGCGCCCATCACCACGTCCACCGCACCGAGCGACACCATGCGGTCGGCGTAGTTCTCCAGGGCGGCGTCCACCCGGGCCAGAGCCTCGTCGGCGAAGCGTCCGGTGGCGTCGACGTCCTGGCCGAGACGCACGATGATGTTGTCCCGGTTCAGCTCGGTCAGGGAACCGTCCGCCTCAACCCGGGAGACGAGCAGGCGGATGGAGTTCGTCCCGCAGTCGATCGCGGCGAAGACGCTCACTTGAGCTCCTCCGACTCGTCGAAGGCGGCCTCCACAGAGGTCCCGAGGTCCTCCGGGGTCGGCCAGTCCGCCGGGATCGCGGTACCGGAGAGTTTCGGATTGTTCGCCGCGGCCAGTGCCACGGCTTCCGTCCCGAGTCGCACCCGGTCCGGCCCCTCGGCCAGGGCGTAGGCGATGAGCACGTGGAGGCACTTCACCCGGTCAGGCATGCCGCCGCCGGAGAAATCCGTACCCAGTGATTCGATGGCGTTGCGCTCGGCCAGGTAGTGCTCGTGGGCGGCCAGGTAGTCCGCCGCCAGGGTGACGTCCTCCCGGAGACGTGCCTGCATCGTGCGCATCACACCGGCGACCTCGAGGCGGGAGGCCTCCGCGGTAAGCCGCGGGTCGGTGAGGTAGTAGAGCGTGGGGAACGGGGTGCCGTCGGGGAGCTTCGGGGCGGTCTTCACCACGGCCGGCTGACCGTCCGGGGTGCGGTAGGAGACCTCGACGGCCCCCCGGATCTTCCGTCCCAGCTGGTGGGACATGATCTCGAAGTCCTCGTCGGACACGCTCATCGGGTGTTTCTTCTCTCTGTGACTCAGTGCGGTTGGCTCGGTGCAGTTACTGTTCAGGCGCAGGATCCGGGGCGACCGGCAGGTTCGGAGACTCGCCCTCCGGCGGCGGGGCGTCCTCATCCGCCTCGTCCTCGGCGTCCGGCGGGGTGGTGACCGATCCCCACAGCTGGCTGTACCAGGGGGTCTCGGGCTCGTCGGACTCCGTCACCTCACCGGGCACGTAGTCGGCGCCGGAGTCGATGCCCGGGTCGAGCAGTCGCCAGGCGGTCTCCCCCGGTTCGACCAGACCGAGGCGGGTACGGGCCTGCTCCTTGAGGTAGGCCTCGCTGCCGTACTTCTCGATCTCCTCGGTCAGCGCCTGTTTCTCCGCCTCCTGGCGTTCGATCTTGGCGGTGACCTCGGCGATGTCCGCCCGCTGCTCGAAGTAGTTGCGCAGCGGCTGGGACACCGAGATGACCACCGCGGCCAGGACGAGCACGGCGATCAGCAGAACACCCGGATTCACCGAGGATTTCAGCTGCACGAACGAACGTGCCAGCTGTCGTGGTGCGTCCTTCGCCGCGCGGGCACGGCGGGACCGCGCCTCGGTGGACCGCGGCGCGGGGAGGTGTTCCGGTGACTCCGTCATACGGCGGATTCTACTTCGCGGTGAAGCGCGGGAAAGCCGACGCACCGGCGTAGGTGGCGGCGCCCTCCAGGTAGCTCTCGATACGCAGCAGCTGGTTGTACTTCGCGACACGCTCGGAGCGGGCCGGGGCACCGGTCTTGATCTGGCCGCAGTTCAGGGCGACAGCGAGATCGGCGATGGTGGTGTCCTCGGTCTCACCGGAACGGTGGGACATCATCGAGCGGTAACCGTTGTTGTGGGCCAGCGCGACGGCGTCGAGGGTCTCGGTGAGGGTACCGATCTGGTTCACCTTGACCAGCAGGGCGTTGGCGACGTTCTTGTCGATGCCCTCCTGCAGGCGGGCCGGGTTGGTGACGAAGAGGTCGTCACCGACGAGCTGCACCTTGTCGCCGATCTCGGCGGTCAGGGTGGCCCAACCCTCCCAGTCGTCCTCGTTCAGCGGGTCCTCGATGGAAACCAGGGCGTACTCCTCGACGAGTTCCTTGTAGACCTGCGCCATCTCGGCGGCGGAGTGCTGGCCGCCCTCGAAGTTGTAGACGTTCTTGTCGTTGTCGTAGAACTCGGACGCGGCGACGTCGAGGGCCAGGGCGACATCCTTACCCAGGGTGTAGCCGGCGGCGGTGACGGCCTCGTCGATGAGGTCGAGGGCCTCACGGGTGGAACCGACGGAGGGGGCGAAGCCACCCTCGTCACCCAGGCCGGTGGACAGCCCCTTGTCCTTGATGACCTTCTTCAGGGAGTGGTAGACCTCGGCGCCGGTGCGTAGTGCCTCGGAGAAGGTCTCCGCACCGATCGGGGCGATCATGAACTCCTGGACGTCGACGCCGGAGTCGGCGTGGGCGCCACCGTTGAGGATGTTCATCATCGGGACCGGGAGGACGTGGCCGTTCGGGCCGCCGACGTAGCGGAACAGGTGCAGGTTGGCAGACTCGGCCGCGGCCTTGGCGACGGCGAGCGAGACGCCGAGGATGGCGTTCGCGCCGAGGCGGGACTTGTTGTCGGTGCCGTCGAGCTCGATGAGCTTGGTGTCGATCAGGCGCTGGTCGTCGGCCTCGTAGCCGGCGAGGGCCTCGTCGATCTCACCGTTGACGAAGTCGACGGCCTGCTGGACACCCTTGCCCAGGTAGCGGTCACCGCCGTCACGCAGCTCGTGGGCCTCGTGCACGCCGGTGGAGGCGCCGGACGGGACGTCCGCCCGTCCGATGCTGCCGTCCTCGAGGAACACCTCGACCTCGACGGTCGGGTTGCCGCGGGAGTCAAGGATTTCGCGGGCGTTGATCTGCATGATTTCTGCCATGGGTGGTCAGCCTCCTCGGCTGGGTGAAGGAGCAGGAACGTGGTCGCCCACCATTGTTCCACAGTGGCCCGACGGTCAGTTCGCGGACTGCCCGAGCGCGTAGTTCGCGGCGGCGTCCCGCACGTCGGCGAGGTACCGGTCGGAGTGGTTGTAGGCGAAGACCGCACGGGTCCAGTCCTCGGCGGTGGAGAGGTCACGGTCGCCCGCGCACATCAGCCGACCTGCAGCGACGGCGGCGTCCGCGATGTTCTGGGGGTCGCCCTCGCCGTACATGCGCCAGGATTCCGGCAGGAACTGCAGCGGCCCGAGCGCCCGGTCGTACTCGGTGTCACCGTCGAGCCGGCCGCCGTCGGTGTCGGGGATCTCCATGAAACCACCGGTGCCGTCGAGCCTCGGGCCGATGATCTTCCCGTCCTCGACACCGTAGGTTCCATGGTGACTCTCCGCGTAGCCGAGCCCGGCCAGGGTGTTCCAGCGCAGACCACAGTCCGGCAGTTCCGCGGTGACGGTCTCCGTGGCGTCGAGGTAGGCGGTGAGGAAGTCCTCCGGGATCCGCAGGGCGGACGATGTCTCGGTGACATCCTCCACCGCAGCTGCGGCGGCCGGCGGGACATCCTCCGGGACCTGGAACCGGTCCGGAGCTGAGTCACGGGTACCGACGACCAGGGCACCGACCACCACGATGACCAGTACCAGCGCGGCGACGACGCCGGCGCACCCTGCAGGGCGTCTCACTCGGCCGCCAGGCAGAGGACGGCATCCAGGGACGCCGCGGACAGCTGGACCTCGGTTACACCGTCATCCCCGACGACCGACAGGGACGCCATGTCCGGGTAAGGCCGTTCGCCGACCTCGATGACCGCACCGGGGAGGATGCCGTGGTCCTCCAGGTAGCGGAGCAGCGCACCGTCGCGGTCGCTGACCCGGTCGACGAGCAGCCGGTCGCCGACCCCGGCGTCCGACAGGGGGACGGTGACGGACTCGGTGACACGGCCGTCCGGGTCGGGGATCGGGTCTCCGTGGGGGTCACGGTCGGGGTGCCCCATCGCCGCGTCGATCCGGGAGATGAAGAGGTCGGAGACGGCGTGCTCCAGGACCTCGGCCTCGTCGTGGACCTCGTCACGGCCGTAGCCGAGTTCCCGCTGCAGGTAGGTCTCGAGCAGCCGGTGCCGGCGGACCATCTGGAGGGCGAGCAGGCGTCCTTTCTCCGACAGGGTGATGTCCCCGTAGGGGGCGTGCAGGACGAGTCCCTCGGCGACGAGCCGCTTCACGGCCTCGGAGGCGGTGGACCGGCGCTGGTCGAGTTCGGCCGCCAGGGTCGACAGTGAGGCCCCGCCGGCCTCCCCGGACCCGGCGCGTCCCCATTCCTGGAGGTCGTAGATCTTCTTCAGGTAGTCCTGCGACCTGTCGGGGAGTTCGGAGACATGCATGGCGGGGAGTTTACCCGAGGGCACCCTGCCCTCCTCCGCGAACCGGGTTTCAGCATCCTGTACAGTTTGAGTTCAACATGACGAACTTCCAAGATTCAGGAGATGTAAATATATGCCCCGGACGACTGCACTGCTGACGGCCGCTGCCGTCACCGCCGCCGGCCTCACCGCCTGTTCAGCCGACGACGGAAACTCACCGCAGGTGCTCGCGACCTTCACGATCCTCGCCGACATCGCCTCCGAGGTCGCCGGAGATGCCCTCACCGTGGAATCCCTCACCCGACCCGGCGCGGAGATCCACGGCTACGACCCCACCCCGGGGGACATCCGCGCCGCCGCGGACGCCGACGTCATCCTCGCGAACGGCCTCAACCTCGAGAAGTGGCTCGACAAACTGATGGCAGACTCGGACGCCACCCGCGTCACCGTCACCGACGGCATCACCCCGATCCCGGTCGAAGGCACCGACGAGCCGAACCCGCACGCGTGGATGAGCCCCACGCTCGCCGCCGACTACGTCGACTCCATCGCCGACGCCTTCATCGACTACGCCCCGGCGGACGCCGACACCTTCCGCGACAACGCCGAGAACTACAAGGCACAGCTCGCGGAGGTGGAGACGACCATGCAGGAGGGTCTCGAGGCACTACCGGAGAACCAGCGCGCACTGCAGACCTGCGAGGGGGCGTTCAGCTACCTCACCCGCGAGGCCGGCATGTCCGAGAGCTACATCTGGCCGGTGAACTCCGGTGAGGAGATCACCCCCTCGCAGATCCGCCGGGCGGCGTCCTTCGTCACGGACAACGAGGTGCCGGCCGTGTTCTGCGAGTCCACCGTCGAATCCGGCCCGAAGGAGCAGCTGGTCCGGGCGACCGGTGCCCGCGACGGCGGCACCCTCTACGTCGACTCCCTCACCGAGGAGGGCGGGGACGCCCCCACCTACCTGGACCTCATCCGCTACGACACCGACACCATCATCAGGGGCCTCACCGGGGATGATGCGGAGTGAGTGCGATCGAGGTCAGCGATCTTTCGGTGCACTACGGCCAGGTCCACGCCCTCGACGGCGTGGACCTGCGACTGGAGCACGGCCAGGTCAACGGATTGATCGGAACGAACGGCTCCGGCAAATCCACGTTGTTCAACACCCTCATGGGTGAGATCACCCCGACCCGTGGCACCGTCGAGGTCGCCGACCGGGCCGGACACCTGGTCTCCTACGTGCCACAGGCCGAGGCGGTGGACTGGACCTTCCCGCTGACCGTCGGCGAGGTCGTCATGACCGGACGCTACGGGCACATGGGATTCCTGCGCCGACCGCGTGCCACCGACCGGGACGCCGTGGCGGACGCGATGGCGCGCACCGACCTCACCGACCTGGCCGACCGCCAGATCGGTCAGCTGTCCGGCGGGCAGAAGAAGCGGACCTTCGTCGCCCGAGGCCTGGCGCAGCAGGCCCGGACCGTGCTGCTCGACGAACCGTTCGCGGGTGTGGACACCACCAGTCAGGCGATGATCACCGGGCTGCTGCACGAGATGGCGGCGTCCGGGGTGTGCATCCTCATCTCGACCCACGACCTGGGGTCAGTGGAGGCCCTGTGTGACACGGTGACCATGCTGCACAGCCGCGTCATCGCCCACGGTGTCCCCTCGGAGGTCATGACCACCGACAACCTGCTGACCACGTTCGGGATGGTGGCCTGAGATGCTGACCTACGAATTCATCCAACGTGCACTGCTCGTCTCCACCGTCACCGCGGTCACCGCAGGACTGCTGTCCTGCTGGCTGGTGCTCATCGGCTGGTCCCTCATGGGGGACGCGGTCTCCCACGCGGTCCTGCCCGGTGTGGTCATCTCCTATATCGTCGGATGGCCCTTCGCCATCGGCGCCCTGATCGCCGCACTCATCGCCGTCACTCTCGTCGGCACCGTCGGGGAACGGACCACACTCAAGGGGGACACCGCCATCGGCGTGGTCTTCACCGCACTGTTCGCCCTCGGGCTCGTGCTCGTCTCGGTCACCCCGGCGGGGACGAACCTCCAGGAGATCCTCTTCGGCAACCTGCTCGGGATCTCCCGCGACGCCCTGGTCCAGGTCCTCCTCTTCGGTGCGGTCGCCCTGGTCGTCATGCTCGTCCTGCGCCGCAACGTCACCGTCTGGGCCTTCGACCCTGCCCACGCGCGCGCCGTCGGTGTCCCGACCGGACTCATCCGAGGCGCGGTGATGGTGTGCCTCGCCCTGGTGGTCGTCGCCGCGATGCAGGCGGTGGGCGTCATCCTCGTCGTCGCCATGCTCATCACCCCCGGTGCGACCGCCTACCTGCTGACCCGCCGGATCAACCGGATGCTGGTCATCGCCCCCCTGGCGGCCTGGGTCAGTTCCGTCGCCGGTATCACCCTGAGCTACCGCTACGACGTCTCCGCCGGCGGAACGATCGTGCTCTTCCAGGCGGGACTTTTCGTCCTGGCCTACCTCTTCGCCCCTCGCGAGGGGCTGGTCACTGCTCCCCTGCTGCAGCGTCATCGGCGGTCTCAGCACCCCACCCCGCCTGACGCTGCTCCAGCTGACGCCGGAACGTCGACACCGCGGTCATGAGCCGGTTCTCGGCGTCCCCGGGCTGGTCGGACTCCAGCCCGACCATCGGGTAACGGATGTCGGTGGGGATCTCGGTGTCCGGCAGACCGGCGGCACGGGCGACGGCGATGACCTCCTCCGCCGCAGCAAGGGGGGACGCCGCAGCCTGCAGTCCGGTGACCGCGGGGAACTCCTCGGCCTCCGGCTCCTCCCGCTTGTAGGGTTCCTTGCCTTCACGGACCCGCCCCTCTGCCCACAGCCGGTCCTGCTCCTCGCGGGACACCGGACGCTCCGCCTCCTCGAAGAGGTAGGGGGCACGGTTACGCATCTTCGCCACGAAGGCGCCGGCTACGTGGCCGATGTCGAAGAATCCCCGCCGGTTCGCGATCTCGGCGTGGAAGAGAACCTGCAGCAGCAGGTCGGAGAGCTCCTTGCACAGCTCCTGTTCGTCGTAGCTCCCGGCGGCATCCCCGGCAGCGATGACCTCGGCGAGTTCCTCGGTCTCCTCCCTCAGGTAGGCCAGCAGGCTGGCGTGGGTCTGTTCCTGTTCCCACTCCCCCTGACGCACTGCGCGGGCCATGAGGGCGACCGCGTCCTCCAGTTCGTCGATGACCGACCCCGGCACCTCGGTACGGGTGGTGCGTCGCATCCCGGCCACGGCGACCGTGTGCTCGTCGGTACCGACGATCTCGCCGTCAACGTATCCCCCACCGGAGACGTCGATCTCAGGCGGCCCGTCGACAGCGGGTTCAGGCGCCTCCAGCTCGCGGTCCGGTTCCATCGCGACCAGCAGACTGGGCGAGCGCACCAGGTCCTCGCGACGGTTCAACCGCGCCAGGACCTGCTCGTTCTCCGGGTCGGTGGTGACCAGGACCTCGGCCTCCTCGACGGTGTGACCACCCAGATCGGCGATCACCCAACGGATCCGTACCGGCACCTCCTCGGTGTACGAGACGTCGCCACCGAGCAACGGGACGGCATCGACCGGGAGCATCGCGGGGAACCGTGGATCCAGGAGTACGACTGACATGCACGTAAGTCTAGCGGGTGACGGGCTCTCCCTCACGCAGGTTGCGTCGCGGAACCCCGGCGAGGTCCGTCAGGGCGTTCGCGCACCACTGCAGCAGGTCGTCGTCACGGAGCAGAACGGCCCGCATTCCGGAGCCCTCCTTCGGCGCGGGAATGAGCACCGTCTTCGGCGTCGCACGGTACACCGCCGCCGGGAAGAGTCGCTTGAGACGCACCTGACCGGAGTCCGGGAGATTGACTGCGGAGAAACTGATCTTCGTGCCGGTCTGGATCACCTCGGTGATGTCCAGGTCGCGGCAGAGCATCCGCAGTCGGGAGACCACCGTGAGCCGCTCAACCTCCTCCGGGAAGTCACCGTAGCGGTCGACGAGCTCCTCGAGGACACCGGCCAGGGTGTCGTCGTCGGCGGCCTCGGCGAACTTGCGGTATGCCTCCAGACGCAGGCGTTCACTGGCGATGTAGGTCACCGGGATGTGGGCGTCGACCGGCAGGTCGATCCGGATCTCCTTCTTCTCCTTGTCGGAACCGTCGACGACCTCGCCGTCGGCCATCGCCCGGTAGGCCTCCACCGCCTCACCGACGAGCCGGACGTAGAGGTCGAATCCGACCCCGGCGATGTGACCGGACTGCTCGGCGCCGAGCACATTGCCCGCACCACGCATCTCCAGGTCTTTCATCGCCACGGCCATACCGGCGCCGAGGTCGTTGTTCTCGGCGATGGTGCGCAGCCGGTCGTAGGAGGTCTCGGTGAGCATCTCCCCCTTGGGGTAGAAGAAGTAGGCGTAGGCGCGCTCGCGGGAGCGCCCCACCCGGCCACGCAGCTGGTGGAGCTGGGACAGTCCCATATGGTTCGAGTTCTCCACGATGAGCGTGTTGGCGTTGGCGATGTCCAGTCCGGTCTCGACGATGGTTGTGCACACCAGCACGTCGAACTCCCGGTCCCAGAACCCCTGGACCGTGGTCTCCAACTGCTCCTCGCTCATCTGCCCGTGGGCGACGACGACACGCGCCTCCGGGACAAGCTCGCGGATGTGCGCCGCGGCGTCCTCGATGGATTTCACCCGGTTGTGGACGTAGAAGACCTGACCGTCGCGCAGCAGCTCACGCCGGATCGCCGCGGCGACGTGCCGGTCGTCCTGTGCTCCGACGTAGGTCAGCACGGGGTGCCGGTCCTCCGGCGGGGTGAGGATCGTCGACATCTCCCGGATGCCGGTCATCGACATCTCCAGGGTGCGCGGGATCGGGGTGGCGGACATGGTGAGCACGTCGACGTGGGTGCGCAGCGAGGTGATGTGCTCCTTGTGCTCCACGCCGAAACGCTGCTCCTCGTCGACGATGACCAGACCGAGATTCTTCCACTGCACGCCGGTCGCCAGCAGCCGGTGGGTGCCGACGACGATGTCGACTGTGCCGTCGGCCATGCCGGCGAGGGTCTCCTTCGACTCCCTGCCCGTGGTGAAGCGGGACAGTTCGCGGATCACCGTCGGGAAGTCCTGCATCCGGTCGACGAAGGTCCGGTAGTGCTGCTGGGCCAGCAGGGTGGTCGGCACGAGGATCGCGACCTGCTTGCCGGACTGCACCGCCTTGAAGGCGGCACGCACCGCGACCTCGGTCTTGCCGTAGCCGACGTCACCGACGATGACGCGGTCCATCGGCACCGGCTTCTCCATGTCGGCCTTGACCGCCTCGATGGCGTTGTACTGGTCCTCGGTCTCGGTGAAGGGGAAGGCCTCCTCCATCTGCCGGGTCCACTGGTTGTCCGGATCGAAGGCGAACCCCGGTGCGGCCTGCCGGGCGGCGTAGAGCTGCACCAGTTCCGCGGCGATCTCGCGCACGGCACCGCGCGCCTTCTTCTTCGCCGTCTTCCAGTCCGAGCCGCCCATCTTCGACAGGGCGGGCTTCTCGCCGCCGACATAGCGGGAAAGCATGTCGAGCTGGTCCATCGGCACGTAGAGCTGGTCGCCGGGGCCACCGCGCTTGCTCGGCGCGTACTCCAGCACCAGGTACTCGCGGCGGGACGCGTCGGCGCCCTTGCCGATGGTGCGCTCGGTCATCTTCACGAAGCGGCCGATGCCGTGCTGGTCGTGGACGACGAGATCGCCGGGCTCCAGGGCCAGCGGATCGACCCGGTTGCGCTTCTTCGCGGCCTTGCGTTTACCGGTGGCACGAGCGTCCACCCGGTTGCCGGTGACATCCGACTCGGTGATGAACAGCAGGTCGCGGGTATCGACACCGCCGTGGGCGACGGCGGCGTAGATGCTCACAGTACCGGCGCCGGGGGTGTCGGCGGTGGAGCGTTTCGAACGGCGCATCCGACCCTGACCGGTGATCCCGTCGAGGTCCACGCCGACCGCCTCGGCGGCGATCCCCGCCTCACGGAACCGGCGGAGCATCCGGGCCACGACAGTGGCGTTGGGCGCGGCGTAGGCGACCCGGCCGTCGGCCTCGACACGTTCGCGGACGGCGGCCATCATCTGTCCGATAGCGTCGACGTCGCCGTGCGGGGCGGGTGCCGGGGCGAAGTCGAGCAGCAGCGGCTCGGCATCCTCCTCCGCGTCCTCGGTCTCCCAGTCGGCGAGGCCGGTCGGCGACACGGTCCACCACGGCCGCCCCAGGGCGTCCTGCGTCTTCTCCAGGCTACGGACGCTGCGGTATCCGGCACGGTCGGCGGACTCCGGGTCGATCGCACCGACGTCGACCGGCGCGGCCGCACCCATCGCGGCGACCTCCCAGCCGGCGGCGAGGAACTCCTTGCCGGTGGCGATGAGGTCCTCGGCCCGACGGGCGACCGCGCCCGGGGTGAGTTCGACGGTGTGGGTGCCCTCCGGCATGAGTTCGGGGAGCGTCTGCATCGTGCCGTCGAAGAGCACCGGGATGAGGGACTCCATGCCCTGCACCGGCATGTGCTGGCTGATCTTGTCGAGGGCGTCCGCCAACTCCGGGTTGCCGGCGTTCTCGCGGGCGAGGACGCCGGCGCGCTCGGCGATGTGGTCGGTGATGAGCAGCTCACGCACCGGGTGGACGAGAACCTCACCGGGGTCGACACCGGGTACGGTGCGCTGGTCGCCGACGGAGAAGACCCGGACCTCGCTGACCTCGTCGCCCCAGAAGTCGACACGTACCGGCATCTCACCGGTACCCGGGAAGATGTCGAGGATGCCGCCGCGGGTGGCGAACTCTCCGCGGCGTCCAACCACGTCGGCGTGGGTGTACCCCAACTCGACGAGGCGTTCCTGTACCTCGGAGAAGTCCAGCTCCTCCCCCTCCGCCAGACGGACCGGGGTGATGTCCCCGAGGCCCGCCATCACCGGTTGGACGGCGGCGCGGGTCGGGGCGACAACGACCTTGAGTTCGCCGTGCGCCAGCCGGTGCAGGACGCGCATCCGCTCGGCGACGGTGCCGATGCCCGGCGAGAGACGCTCATGGGGCAGCGTCTCCCAGGCGGGGAACTGCGCGACGACATCGCCGAGCATGGCGGTGAGTTCAGCGGTGAGGTCCTCGGCCTGGCGTCCCGTGGCGGTGATGACCAGCACCGGCGCGTGCTGGGCGAGGGTGCCGAGGGCGAAGGGCCAGGAGGCCTCCGGTCCCTGGATGTGCAGGCGGGAATCACCGACGTGGGTGACCAGACCCCGGAGTTTCGGATCGCCGGCGAGGGTGCGGAGGACGCCGGACAGGGCGGGGCTGGGGCTCGTGCTCATGGTGGTCCATCGTAGTGGTGGCGCGGACGCGGAAGGCGTGCGGTGGGTGCGGTACAGTGTCGCGGAGACCTCAGGGCCTCTTTCCCCCATGGTGTAATGGCAACACTCCGGTTTTTGGTACCGGCATTCCAGGTTCGAGTCCTGGTGGGGGAGCAATCAGCGTCGGGGAACGCTCCCCGAAAACACCTCCTCTCTCACCCCCTTGTTATTCACTGTGGAACGGCCCACACAATGATCATGAGGAGCCAAGAATGTTCACCGGGAAGACCATCCGACTCCGGGGGCCGCCGGAACAACGCCACGCCGAACTCAATTCCGTGAAGCGCTCGGCTGACGGCGAGCCAGTGAAAATCCTGCAGGCCACGCCTCTGAAAGACACCTCGGTCGAGCAGAAGGACTACCGGCTCGAGGAGTTCACCAGAGACAACACCGACTACGTTGCGCTCTGGCGCAAGGGTCTTCCTCCCGGTGTGGGACGCAGAGGGAACGCCGGTGTTTGACGGGCCGTTGGATGGCGCGACCGATGTCGGCGGATCGAGCCCGTCCCTGACCGATCCACTCACCGGCAGCGTTGTGCTCCTCGGCGGTGAAGACGCCGGGAAGGAGGGGGATCTTGTCGGGTACGACACCCAGGGGACAACCGTGAACCGCTGCTCCACCGAGTTGGGCAACAACGGCACGAGGATCAGTTTGACAGGGATCTTTCACGAGCAGGACTCCGGCAATGAGAACTGGCGGGCACGCGACCTCGTCGGAGTCGGGGATACTGATCTTCTCGACGACGTCGGGATTGCCGGCGACTTCGCCTTCTTCACGATGAGGGGGCGTCCTGTCTCGCACAGAGCCTGACGGGACCCCCACCAGGGCCTACGTCGTCCACATCCCGGACGGGAAGCTGGTGCATGAACCGGATGAGAGTTGCGGTTCTCTCAGACCTGATCAGGCCGTCACTTCCCTCGACAACAGCAAGGTCGTGTCCGGGAACACCATGTACGACTCCACTGACGATGTCCTCACCTGCGACTCCCTCCCTCTCTGGTCCTTGACGACGGCACAATGTGCGGGACCGGTACGTAGTGTCCAGGAGAAAGCGCGGGTCGGATCGCGGTCTCAATGAAGACCGGAGACGAGGAGGCACTCAAAGAAGACGGATACCTTCCGCTCTACGTCGACGAAGACGGTCGCGGCCGGTTCTCCGACAGCGTCAGCACGGACCGGGGCACCGAGAACGTCGTCTTCGTCCTGAACCCCACGGAGTAGGTGCCCGGGGACCGCGCGACTCGCCCTGCCCACCACCTCTCCCCCTACTCCCGGCATCTCCGGCGTTAGACTGACGAGGATTCCCTGTGACCAGTGACACGCTAAGGACACAACCACTGTGACTGTTGACCATCAGACCGACACATCGTCGGTCGCCGTCGTCGTACTCGCCGCCGGCGCCGGCACCCGCATGAAGTCGAAGACCCAGAAGACGCTGCACGCCATCGGCGGTCGCACGTTGCTCTCCCACAGTCTCCATGCCGCGGACGCCCTCCGTCCGTCCCGGATCGTCGCCGTCGTCGGCCACGGACGGGACCAGGTCGGCCCCGCCGCAGAGGCGATCGGTGAGGAACTGGACGCCGAGCTCGCCATCGCCGTACAGGAGGAGCAGAACGGCACCGGGGACGCCGTCGCCGCCGGTATGACGCAGCTCGAGGACTTCGAGGGCACCGTCATCGTCACCAACGCCGACGTCCCGCTGCTCACCGGCGACACGCTCACCGAACTGCTCGCCGCACACACCGAGGTGCCCACCGCCGTCACCGTGCTGACCATGCGGCTGCCCGACCCCTTCGGTTACGGGCGGATCATCCGCAACGAACAGGGTGAGGTCACCCACATCGCCGAGCAGAAGGACGCCACCGAAGCCGAGCGTGAGGTCGACGAGGTCAACTCCGGTGTCTTCGCCTTCGACGCCGGCGTCCTGCGGGATGCCCTGACCCGGCTGAACACCGACAACATGCAGGGCGAGCTGTACATCACCGATGTGCTCGGCATCGCGCGGGACGCCGGTCGTCCGGTCCGCGCCCACATCGCCGATGACGCCCGCGAGCTCGCCGGTGTCAACGACCGGGTGCAGCTCGCCGCCGCGGGTGCCGAGCTCAACCGGCGCACCGTCGAGGCCGCGATGCGCGGTGGAGCGACCGTGGTGGACCCCACAACCACCTGGATCGACGTGCAGGTGCAGATCGGCCAGGATGTGACGATCCTGCCCGGTGTCCAGCTCAAGGGCCGCACCACGCTGGCCGACGATGTCACCGTCGGGCCGGACTCCACCCTCCTCGACGTCACCGTCGGTGAGGGTGCGTCCGTGGTCCGTGCCCACGCCGTCGAGGCGGTCATCGGCGAGCGGGCGGACGTCGGGCCGTTCACCTACCTGCGCCCGGGCACCGTCCTCGGTGAGGAGGGCAAGCTCGGCGGCTTCGTCGAGTCGAAGAATGCCACCATCGGCAAGGGGTCGAAGGTGCCGCACCTGAGCTACATCGGGGACGCCACCGTCGGCGAGTACTCCAACATCGGCGCGTCCTCCGTCTTCGTCAACTACGACGGCGTCACCAAGCACCACACCACGGTCGGATCCCACGTGCGCACCGGCTCAGACACGATGTTCATCGCGCCGGTGACCGTGGGCGACGGTGTGTACTCCGGTGCCGGTACCGTGATCAAGGACGACGTGCCGGCCGGGGCCCTCGTGGTCTCCGGTGGCCACCAGCGCAACATCGAAGGCTGGGTGGAGCGTAAGCGCCCCGGAACGCCGGCCGCAGAGGCCGCGAAGAACGCCCGGGAAAGCACCGAAAGCACCGAGTAAGGGGGTCGGTTGGGCCCCCGCCCGGCCGCGCCCTAACATGATCTGTGTCATACCGCCTGCGTGCACAGGCGTGACCACCCCACCGAAAGGTCTGAAGAAGCCGTGTCCCACTGGATCGACAACCAGAAGAACCTGATGCTGTTCTCCGGTCGCGCCCACCCTGAACTGGGTGAAGCTGTGGCCCGTGAGCTGGGGATCGCCCTTACCCCGACCACTGCCCGCGATTTCGCCAACGGAGAGATCTTCGTCCGGTTCGAGGAGTCCGTCCGTGGGTCGGACGCTTTCGTGCTGCAGTCCTACCCGCAGCCCCTGAACAAGGCGATCATGGAACAGCTCATCATGATCGACGCCCTGAAGCGCGGCTCCGCCAAGCGCATCACCGCGATCCTGCCGTTCTACCCCTATGCCCGCCAGGACAAGAAGCACCGCGGCCGCGAGCCCATCTCCGCCCGCCTCATCGCCGACCTGATGAAGACCGCCGGTGCGGACCGGATCGTCGCTGTGGATCTCCACACCGACCAGATACAGGGCTTCTTCGACGGCCCGGTCGACCACATGCACGCGATGCCGATTCTCACGGACTACATCCGCGGGAAATACGGCGCCGACAACATCGCCATCGTCTCCCCCGACGCCGGCCGTGTGAAGACCGCCGAGAAGTGGTCCAACATCCTCGACGGTGCCCCGCTCGCCTTCGTGCACAAGACCCGTGACATCGACGTCGCCAACAAGGTCACCGCCAACCGCGTCATCGGTGACGTCGAGGGCCGCACCTGCATCCTCATCGACGACATGATCGACACCGGCGGAACCATCGCCGGTGCCGTCGAGGTGCTGCGCAAGGCAGGTGCCTCCGACGTCATCATCGCCACCACCCACGGTGTCTTCTCCGACCCGGCCCGTGAACGTCTCAACGCCTGCGGTGTGCGTGAGGTCATCACCACCGACACCCTCCCGCAGAACACGGAGGGCTGGGACAACCTCACCGTCCTGCCGATCGCGCCGCTGGTCGCGAAGACGATCCACGAGATCTTCGAGAACGGTTCGGTCACCACGCTGTTCGAGTGATAGACTCATCGCGTCTCGGCGAGGGCCGGTGAAATCACCGGCCGTTATCGGCGCGAATCCGTTCCCACTGCTTCTCCTTCAGGACAGCACGCGGGACGAAAACGCCGCGGCCCAGGTCGCGGCTTCTGTCATTTCACGGAGCCGTTCCTGACCGCAGCTGAGTCCGAACGTCGTTGTCCCGGTCAGAGGTCCTGACCAGAAACAGAAAAGGAGAGCCCCATGGCCACCAAGATCATCGACATCACCGCCCAGCCGCGCACCGAGTTCGGCAAGGGCGCCGCCCGCCGTCTGCGTCGCGCATGGCGCGTCCCTGCCGTCGTCTACGCCAACCACCAGGAGCCGGTCCACGTCAGCTTCGACCTGCTCGAGTTCCAGAGCATCCTGCGTAACCACGGTGTCAACGCCCTGGTCGACGTCGACGTCGACGGCGAGAAGTACCTCGCCCTCATCAAGTCCGTCGACCAGAACGTCCTGACCTTCGACATCGACCACGCCGACCTGCTCGCCGTGAAGCGCGACGAGACCGTCGAGGTCGACGTCCCCGTCGTCGTCGAGGGCGAGCCGGCCCCGGGTGTCGAGTACATCCAGGACGCCGACACCGTCACCGTCGAGGCCAACGTGCTCTCCATCCCGGAGGAGCTCACCGTCTCCCTCGACGGCAAGGAGATCGGCGACCAGATCCTGGCCGGCGACGTCACCCTCCCGGCCGGTGTCACCCTCACCTCCGACGCCGAGACCCTCGTCGTCAACTTCACCGCCCCGGAGGACAACGAGGCTGAGGCTGACGCCGCCGCCGAGGAGACCGGTGCCGAGGCTCCGGCCGCCGACGCCGCAGAGGAGGCCCCCGCCGGGGACGCGGAGTAGTCACACTCCCCCCTCCCCCGGCCACTGCCGGGAACCCCGCCACCCCTTGCGCCCACGGGCATGAGGGGTGGCTTATTTCGTCACCGTATCCTGTGCCATGATGGTGCCCGTGAACACCAACGGAGCCTCCCCGCTGCTCGTCGTGGGACTGGGGAACCCCGGTGCCGACTACGAGGGCACCCGGCACAACATCGGCGCGACGGTCCTCGATGAACTGAGTGACCACTTCAGCGTCAACAAGAAGGTCAACGCGCACGTCGACGAGATCCGCGTGGGTGACCGCAAGGTCGTGCTGGCCAAGCCGCGCAGCTTCATGAACCTCTCCGGTGGTCCGGTGAAGGCGCTGGCCGGGTACTTCAAGGTGAAGCCCGCACAGGTCGTCGTCGTCCACGATGAGCTGGACCTCGACCTCGGTGCGGTGAAGCTGAAGAAGGGTGGCGGGCTCAACGGGCACAACGGACTCAAGGACATCGCCAAGTCGCTGGGGACGCAGGATTTCCTGCGGATCCAGGTGGGCATCGGACGCCCGCCGGGACGCATGGCCCCGGCGTCCTTCGTCCTCAGGCGTTTCTCGAGGGCTGAGCAGGCCGAGGTGCCGGTCATGTGCGCGGACGCCGCGGACCTGGTCACCGGTCTCGCCGCAGGGACGGTGACGGCATGAGCATCCTCGATACACTGAAGGGCCTGTTCCGGCGTCCCCGGGTCGGATCCACGACGTCGAAGCAGGAGTCCGTGTGGGACGCGCTGCCCGCCGCCCAGTGGATGGTCGTCGGTCTCGGTAACCCGGGTGCGAAGTACGCTGCCACCCGACACAACATCGGCTACCGCGTGGTGGATGAACTCCTGCGCCGCCACCGGGAGCGCCTCATCGGGATTCCCGGCGTGCAGGCGAAGGTCGCGCGCACCGGTATCGATGACCACGGCATTCTGCTGGTGCGCTCTGCGACGTACATGAACGAGTCCGGTCTGGCGGTGGCACCACTGGCGACGTCCTACGCGATCCCCGCCGACCATGTCATCGCGATCCATGACGAGCTGGATCTGCCTGCCGGCAAGGTGAAGATCCGGGTCGGCGGCAACGAGAACGGGCACAACGGACTGAAGTCCATCTCCGAGAAGCTCGGGACACGGGACTACGTGCGCATCCGGGTCGGCATCGGCCGGCCTTCCGACGGGCAGTCCGTGGTCGACCATGTGCTGGGTCGCCCCGGTGACGGATCCTTGTCCCGGGAGCTGCTGGAGGATGCCGTCCGCACCGCCGCGGACGCCGTGGAGATCATCGCACGACGGGGTGTGCCTGCCGCGCAGAACGAGATCCACGGGCGGTAGGGTGCTGAGGTATGGCCTCTGTTTCCCCGCTCTCCCCGCGGTCCTTCCGCAACGACCCTGATTCCTTCCTCCCCCGGGCCCTCGGTGGTTTCGTGGCGTCCCACCCGGACGCGACCTGGAACTCCGCCGGTTATATCGCCCGTCGCTCCCCGGTGGTGGATGCGTCCGGCTCGCCCGCCGTCGCCGTGATCTCCGGCGGAGGCTCCGGCCACGAACCCATGCACGCGGGCTTCCTCGGGGAAGGCATGCTCGCCGCGGCCGTCCCCGGGCTCCTGTTCACCTCCCCGAACGCGGTACAGGTCACAGAGGCGACCCGTGCCGCCGATGCCGGTCGGGGCGTGGTGCACATCGTCAAGAACTACACCGGGGACGTCATCAACTTCCGGGTCGCACGGCAGGGGCTGCCCGAGGTCGAGACCAGGGAGGTCATCGTCGCCGATGATGTCGCCACCT
The DNA here is from genome assembly GCF_056280545.1 of Corynebacterium sp. UD i78. NCBI lineage: Bacteria > Bacillati > Actinomycetota > Actinomycetes > Mycobacteriales > Corynebacteriaceae > Corynebacterium > Corynebacterium sp. UD i78. Next base: position 1,598,951 of record NZ_JBWCED010000001.1, read on the forward strand.
CCTCCGACTCCGGGCCCGGGCGCCGCGGCACCGGTGCGACGGTCCTCGTCGAGAAAGTCGCCGGGGCGTCCGCGTTCCGGGGCGACGACATCGACGAGGTCACCCGGCTGGCACGCGTGGTCGCCGAGGGTTCGCGGTCCATGGCTGCAGCCCTGACCCCCGGACACCTGCCGACGAGCGGCCGGTACACCTTCGACCTGGGTGAGGGTGAAATGGAGGTCGGCGTCGGTATCCACGGCGAGGCCGGTGTGGACCGCACCGCCGTGGCCCCCGCCCACGAGGTCGTCGCCCGGCTGGCGGGTGCGGTCGTAGAGGACCTCGGCCTGGCCGAAGGAGACCGCGTCCTCTGCCTGGTCAACGGGCTGGGCGCGACCACGAACCTCGAGCTCGACCTGGTCTTCGACGAGGTGCTGCGCTTTCTCGACGACCGGGGTGTGTCCGTGGCCCGCAGCATCGTCGGCAGCTACGTCACCTCGGTGAACATGGCCGGTGTCTCGGTCACCCTCACCCGGCTGGATGACGCCGACGGCGACACCGTCGTGGAACTGCTCGACGCCCCGACCGCCGCGCCCGCCTGGCCCGTGACGGTCGGTGTGGATCCGCAGCCGGTGGACGCCACCACGGTCGTGCCCGAGGATGCCCCGGGGACGGAGGGGTCTGCGGTGAACCGGTGGCTCACCGACTTCGTCGCCGGCGTGGTCACCTCCGTCGACGACCTCACCGAACTGGACCGGTTGGCCGGCGACGGTGACTTCGGCACGAACATGCAGGCCGCCTTCGGTGACCTGCCGAATCCTCTCAAGGGCACGGACGCCGAGGTGCTGGCCGCACTGTCCAGTCGCCTGTTCATCCGCGCCGGCGGTACCTCAGGTGCCGTCTTCGGCACGATGTTCCGTGAGATGGCGACCACCGCCGCCCGGGGCACCTCGGCTGCACTGACCGCCGGTGAACTCGCCGAAGCCCTGACCCGCGCCTCGGACGCCGTCACCGGGCTCGGTGGCGCCAGGCCAGGCGACCGGACCATGGTTGATGCCCTCGCCCCCGCCGCCGAGGCCGCCCGGGCAGTGGCCGGGAAGGATCCGGAGGCGGACCCGGACCTCGCCGCCGTCCACGAGGCGGCCATCGCCGGTGCCAGGTCCACCGCGGAGATCACCGCGTCAAAGGGAAGGGCGTCCTACCTCGGTGAACGCGCCAAGGGCGTCATCGACCCCGGCGCACTCGTCGTTGCATGGCTCTTCGGCAACGCCGGGGAGATGAACTGACCGTGGCGAAGAAGGCGGCGGAGCCGACCCCGGTCGCCGGGGTGTACGAGGGCGACTACGGGATCGTCGAGCTGGAGGCGGACCCCTCCTCAGGGTCGGGCTGGCTGATCAGCATCAACGGCGTGCCCAGTTCCCACATAGAGATCGGGGCACCGAGGGACCTGGCCTTCGAATACATGCGGTGGATCGCCTCGGCGGTGCAGGCGCAGGTCAACGGTGGATTCCTGAACCCGCGCCGGATCACCCACCTCGGCGGTGGAGCATGCACCATGGCCAGGTACTTCGCGGACGTCTTCCCGGACTCGCGGAACACGGTCGTGGAACTCGACGGTGAACTGGCGAAACTGTCCCGGCAGTGGTTCGACATCCCCCGCAGCCCCCGGGTGAAGATCCGGGTCGACGACGCCCGCGAGGTCGCCGCGTCCTTCACCCCGGCCAGCCGAGACGTGATCATCCGGGATGTCTTCGCCGGAGCCGTGACCCCGGAGAGTTTCACGACCGTCAACTTCTTCACCGACTGTCACCGGGGTCTGGCCTCCGATGGTCTCTATGTCGCCAACTGCGGTGACCACTCCGACCTGCGCGGCGCGAAGGCGGAGCTGGCCGGCATGGCGGAGGTGTGGAGCCGCCTCGCGGTGATCGCCGATCCACCGATGCTCAAAGGACGCCGCTACGGCAACATCATCCTCATCGGGTCCGACGTGGAGATTGCGGAACCACCGGTCAAGGAGCTGCTCGGTGGCGGTGTGCCGGCACAATTCAAGGATGACGCCTGGGTACGAAAGTTCTTCTCCGGAGTGACACCTCGCCGGGACGCCGACTGACCTCCCGCCGGGTGTGCGTCACCGATTCCCCGCATCCGTGGCACAGAACCCCGGAATATGTGACGCAATCCCGGCGCACGGCGCGCAGCCCTCGACAAGGACACAATGAGGCCATGACTTCCACTTCTTCCCCCTCCGTCGTCCTCGGTACCTGGTCCTGGGGCTCCGGTGATGTCGGCGGCGACACCGTCTTCGGCAACCACCTCGACACCGCCGACCTGAAACCCGTGGTGGACGCCGCCATGGCCGCCGGGCTCACCCTCTTCGACACCGCACCGGTCTACGCCATGGGCGCGTCCGAGACCATCCTCGGTGAGCTCCTCGCCGGGTACGACCGGGACGTCTACCAGCTGTCCACGAAGTTCACCCCGGGTATCGCCCACCTGTACGGCGACTCCATGGAACAGATGCTGGACGCCAGCCTGGAACGGCTGCGCACCGACTACGTCGACGTCTACTGGATCCACAACCAGGACGACATCGAGTGCTGGACCCCGCAGCTCATCCCGCTGGTCAAGGAAGGGAGGATCCGGCAGGTCGGAGTCTCCAACCACAGCCTCGCCCAGATCGGGCGGGTCGAGGAGATCCTCGCCGAGAGTGGCGTCCCGCTGTCTGCGGTGCAGAACCACTACAGCCTGCTCTTCCGGGACTCCGAGACCACCGGCGTCCTGCCGTACTGCCGCGACAACGGCATCGCCTTCTGGCCGTACATGGTGCTGGAGCAGGGCGCTCTGACCGGCGCCTACGGCATCGGCAATCCGCTGCCCGAGGGCAGTGGACGGGCGGAGAAATACAACCCGGTGCTGCCGCAGCTCACCGAACTCACTGCGGCCATGGCCCGGATCGGCGAGACCCACGGCGGACTGTCCGTCGCCGAGGTCGCCACCGCCTGGGCCCGCAACCAGGGCACGCTGCCGATCATCGGGGTGACGAAGACCCGGCACATCGACTCCCAGGTCCGGGCCGCTGGTCTCACCCTCACCGACGCCGAGATCGACGAGATCGAGCAGCTCGCCGCCGCCACCGGGGTCAAGGTCCGTGGCGGCTGGGAGAAGCCGCTGCAGTAACCGGGCACCGGTGACCGGGCACTGACCGGGTAGGATGATCAGCCGTGTCAGATACCGCCAGTTCCGCCAGCCCGTCCACCGCCGCCGCCGAGGCGCACCGCCGCCGCACCTTCGCCGTCATCGCCCACCCCGACGCCGGTAAGTCGACGCTGACCGAGGCCCTGGCCCTGCACGCGCACGTCATCAACGAGGCCGGCGCAGTCCACGGCAAGGCGGGACGCAAGTCCACGGTCTCCGACTGGATGGAGATGGAGAAGGACCGCGGTATCTCGGTCGCCTCCTCCGCACTGCAGTTCGAGTACTCGCCCGAGGGCCACACCGGCGAGCCGTACATGATCAACCTCGTCGACACCCCCGGCCACGCCGACTTCTCCGAGGACACCTACCGCGTGCTCACCGCCGTGGACGCCGCGGTCATGCTTGTCGACGGTGCCAAGGGCCTCGAGCCGCAGACCCTGAAACTGTTCCGGGTGTGCAAGGCCCGTGGTCTGCCGATCATCACGGTGATCAACAAGTGGGACCGGCCCGGCAAGGAGCCGCTGGAGCTCGTCGACGAGATCGTCACCGAGATCGGTCTGCAGCCGACCCCGCTGTACTGGCCGGTCGGCGAGGCCGGAGACTTCCGCGGCCTGGCGAAGCTCACCGCCGACGGCGAGCCGGAGGAGTACATCCGCTTCCTGCGCACCGCCGGTGGATCCTCCATCGCCCCGGAGGAGCACTACTCCCCCGCCGAGGCCTCGGAGAAGGAGGAGAACACGTGGGACACCGCCGCCGAGGAGGCCGAATTGCTCGCCGCCGACGGTGCGGTGCACGACCAGGAACTCTTCCTCGACTGCACCACCTCTCCGCTGATCTTCGCCTCCGCGATGCTGAATTTCGGCGTCCACCAGATCCTGGACACACTGTGCGCCCTTGCCCCCGAGCCCGGTGCCCGCGAGTCCGACCCGAAAGCCGTCGAGGCCGCGGCGTCCTCCGGCGGTGCCGCGGTGGAGAAGATCCGTGCCGTGGACGAGGCGTTCTCCGGCGTGGTCTTCAAGGTCCAGGCCGGCATGGACACCCACCACCGCGACAAGCTCGCCTTCATGCGCGTCGTCTCCGGACGCTTCGAGCGCGGTATGCAGGTCACTCACGCACAGTCGGGCCGCACCTTCTCCACGAAGTACGCGCTGACTGTCTTCGGCCGCGACCGCACCACCGTCGAGGACGCCTGGCCCGGCGACATCGTCGGCCTGGTCAACGCCGGCGCACTGGCCCCCGGTGACACGATCTACGCGGGACGCCGCGTCCAGTTCCGGCCGATGCCGCAGTTCGCCCCGGAGAGCTTCCGGACGCTGCGGGCGAAGACGCTCGGCAAGTACAAGCAGTTCCGTAAGGCCCTCGACCAGCTCGATTCCGAGGGCGTGGTGCAGATCCTGCGCAATGACGCCCGCGGTGACGCGAACCCGGTGATGGCCGCGGTCGGACCGATGCAGTTCGAGGTCATGCAGGCCCGGATGCTCGGCGAGTACAACGTCGAGACCGTCACCGAGCCGATCCCGTACCAGGTTGCCCGGCGTACCGACGCCGCCAGCGCCCCGGAGCTGGGACGCCAGCGCGGTGTGGAGATCTTCACCCGCACCGACGGCGAGCTCATCGCCCTGTTCGGCGACAAGTGGAAGCTCGCCTTCGTGGAGAAGGAGCACCCGGAACTCACCATGGAGCCCCTGGTCGCTGACTAGGAGTTCCCCAGCAGCTCCACCAGCCCGCGGGTCAGCGCCCCGGTCCACCCCGCCATCTCGTGACCGTGGGTGGAGATCTCGCAGGTCGCGGGCACACCGGCGTCCAGCAGAGCCTGCTGCACCGCACGGGTGTGGTCGGCCATGGTGGTGCCGCCCGCGCCCGGGCGTCCCTCACCCGTCCCGGCACTGAGGTGGACGCGGATACCCTCCGGCAGGGTGCCGGCAGCGGTACGCTCCCGGATCTCCGCGGCGACCTCTCCCCCTGCCTGACCCGAGTCCCAGGCGGGGTACCAGAAGGAGCCAGAGGTGCTCACCGCATTTGCCACGGCATCCGGCCGGGTGAGGACGAGGTCCACCGCCGACAGTCCGCCGAGGCTCTCTCCGGAGATGACCGTGCGCTGCGCCCGGACGGTCGGATCATGGGCTGCACCGACCTGCTCCCACGCCCACGGGATCACCCGGTCGGCGATGAGCTCCCGGTACTCCGTGGAGCGGGTGAGCAGCTCATAGCGTTCCTCGAAGGTATCGACGGCGACTACTCCGGTCCGCGGCAGGCGACCTGCAGCGTGAAGACGGCGCAACGCGGCAGGCAGGGCGGTCGCCGCCCAGTTCCGGCCGTCACTGAGGACCAGGACATACTCCGCGTCAGTCAGGTCGGCGGACCACAGGGGGCGGCCGTCGAGGGAGGCGGCCTGCCACTCCGGACGGTCAGCTGGGTCCCAGCCGCACTGCTCCGGTGCCTCCGGCATGACGAGCCTGCCGGACGCCTTCCCGAAGCCCTCAGACCAGTCGGCGGGATGCCACGCCAGATGGTCGAGCACATGCGTCACGGTCTGGCGGACCACCGTCATCCAGCGGACGCGGGAATCTGGTTCGGCGTCGAGTTGTGCGGCCAGCTCGCAGGTCACCGGCATGATCCGGTAGGACCCCACGAGATCCTCAGGCACCTCCACCGAGGCCTCCCACCGGTCTCCGACACGCACCATCCGGTGGAAGTCCGGATCATGGTGATCGTGGACACCGGTGACGTGGAGGTGGACGCGGTCCACCCCGGGCATGTCGGTGGGAGCGGCCCAGGTGAAGGTGATCAGCACCCGGTCCAGCCTAGTCAGCGCCGCCTAGTCAGCCCAGTGCCGCAGCACGGAGGCCGTGTCAAGCACCACGCCGGCGCGGCGACCGGTCCACTGCAGGGCGAGTCGATGCTCGGTACCGGAGAAGTCGCCGAGGGCGTCGGCGACGAGGAAGGGCTGCACCCCGCCCATGAAGGACTCGACCGCGGTCACCGAGCAGCCGATGGAGGCGTAGACGCCGGTGATGACCAGCTGGTCACGGCCCAGGTCGGCGAGTTGCTCATCGAAGTCACTGTAGGCGTAGGCGGAATAGCGCCACTTGGTGAGGATGCGGTCGCCCTCGACCGGGGCGACCTCGTCGATGATCTGCGCTCCTTCGGGGTTGCCGGTGAGTCCTGGACCCCACCAGTCGTTGAGCAGGGCGCGCTTCTCCACCGGCTGGTCGGAGGGCTGGGCCGTGTAGAAGACCGGGATCCCCGCGGCCCGAGCCCGGGCAATGAGCCGCCCGGTGTTCGGGATGAGACTGGACAGCGGCTCGGACGCCGGGTCGAAGGGGCGCAGGAAGTGCCGCTGCATGTCGTGGACCAGCAGCGCGCAGCGCGAGGGGTCGGGGGTCCAGTCGACGACCGGCTCCGGCCAGGCGTCCGGCAGGTCGTAGGAGATGAGGTCAGGCAGTTCAGTGGCCATGGATGAGCTCCTTCGCCGGGACGATGCCCAGCCCTTCGAGGATGGTGCGCAGTTTCGCGCCGGTCTCGGTGTACTCGGAGTCCGGGTCGGAGCCGTCGACGATGCCGGCACCGGCCCAGGCGGTCACGCGGTCGCCGTCAAACTCGGCGGCACGGATGGAGACGACCCAGTCGCCGTCGCCGTCGGCGTCGCACCAGCCGGCGGTCCCGGCGAAGTAGCGGCGGTCGGCGGACTCGAGATCGTGGATCCGGTCCATGGCGTCACGGGTGGGGACGCCGGCGACCGCAGGAGTGGGGTGCAGCAGACGCGCCAGGGAGAGGGCGTCCGCCCCCTCGGCCGAAGGATCCTTGATTCGACCGGTGATCCGGGTGCCGAGGTGCCACATCTTGTCGGTGGGCAGCAGTTCCGGCTGGTCCGGGACCTGGAGCTCCGCACACCACGGTGCGAGGGTCTCGGCGATCATGTCGACGACGAAGGCGTGCTCGTAGTGGTCCTTCGGCGAGCCGGTGAGCCCCCTGGCACGACGACGGTCTTCCACCAGGTCACTGCTGCGCGGCACGGAACCGGCCAGCGGGTGGCTGATGATCCGGTCACCGCGACGGGAGATCAGCAGTTCGGGGCTGGCACCGAGGAAGGCCTGCGCCCCGCCGAGCGGGACGGAGAAGACCCAGGCGTTGCGGTTACGGGCGGTCAGCCGGCGCAGCAGGGACTCCCACTCGGGGCGTTCATCCAGGGTGGCACGTACGGCGCGGCCCAGGACGACCTTGTCGAGGTCGTTCGCCTGCACCAGGGTGTCGAGGGCGGACCGGACGGCGCCGGTGTAGGCGTCCTCCACTCCCGGGTCGACGGCGACCGGGTGGACGCCGCCACCGGTGAACTCCGGGCCTACCCCGACGGCGAGGGTGCCGGGCGTCAGCGGCACGTCGGTGGCGTAGAGCCGGTCACCGGTGCCGGTGCGGTGGTCGAAGGGCAGGGCGCCGACGACGGTACGTCCGGGTTCCCACTCCGCGATCGGGCTGAGGTGTCCCGAGGGGACGTGGATTCCGGTGGTGCCCCGGCGGAACGAGAAGTCGCCGCGGCGTGAAGGTGCGAGGGGCTTCAACAACGGATCAGGCATGGAGAGTGGCTCCTCCGTCGACGTATATCTCCTGGAGCACGACGTGCCGCGCCTCCGGAGAGGAGAGGAAGACGACGACTTCGGCGACGTCGTCGGCGGTGGCGATACGGCCGAGCGGGATGCCCAGCCGGGCGGTGGCGAGGTCGCCACCGAGGACGCGGGCTTTACCGGCGACCGGGTCGTCGCCCCAGTAGTCGCGCTGCATGGCGGTATCGGTGGACCCCGGGTTCACGACATTGCAGCGGATCCCCTCGGCCGCGACCTCGAGTCCGAGACTGCGGGTCACGGCGGAGGCGGCGGCCTTGGAGGCGGCGTAGACACCCATGCCGTGGCGGGGGATGCCGGCGGCGTTGGAGGCGATGACGGTGATCGCCCGGTCGGTCAGTGCGTTCTCCCGCTGCCGTCCCTGCACCGTCATGACGCGCGCGGCGGCCCGGGTGACGAGGAAGGTACCGCGGGCATTGACGGCGAAGACGTGGTCGAAATCGTCGGTCCCTGTCTCGGCGACGGAGACACCGGGACCGAGGACGCCGGCACCGTGGACGACACGGGTGACCCGACCTGCCTCAGCGGCGGCGGCAAACAGGGCGGTGACCGCGTCTTCGTCGGAGACATCACAGGTCACGGTACGGATATCGGCGAAATCCGGGAGGTTGCCGACGGCGGAGGCGAGGGCCCCCGGGTCACGGTCGGTGAGAATCAGGGTGGACGGTCGGTCAGTACGGTCGAGGAGCAGTCTCGCGACTGCGGTCCCCATACCTCCGGCAGCGCCGGTGACTACAGCAACATCACTCACGACAGGTGAGGCTAACTTATCGGTCTACCCCCGACCAAGCCCCGGTGAAACATGTCACAGAAAATGTGCTGCACCGAGTGCCATGAGCATCACGGCGGCCAGCACACCGGCGGTCCGGGCCACCGCGACACTGTTCTGCCTCATCCGCTCGAACTGGCGTCCCACCCAGGACGCCGGGCGCACCCGGACATAGCCGACCGCCAGCGCCGTAATGAACGGCAGGCTCAGTGCGACACCGGCATAGCCGATCATGCCGATGTACCGGGTCGCGGCACTGAAGTCCCCGGCGCTCATCACCAGGATGCCGGCGAAGAAGGGGCCGGAGGTCGCGGACTGGACCAGGCCGAGGACGACACCGGTACCGAGCGTCGCCAGGGTCGGCGTACGGAGCGGTCCCAGAATCCGCTCGACGAGAGCGGAACTGTCCCCCTTCCCCAGCAGAGCCATCATGCCGATGAACCAGCCGGTGGCGACGAGCAGGATACCGAAGACCGGGGAGTCGACGAAGGTGGACACCGCGTCCCCGATCCCGTCGAAGACCAGCAGGGAGAGCAGGGCGAGCACGAGGACCCCGAGCCAGTCACCGAAGACCAGTAAGGTGGCGATACGCGCGTAGTCGCCGCGACGGCCACCGTGCCTGTCGTGCCTGTCGTGCCTGTCGTGCCTGTCGTGCCTGCCGCCGGAAGCGACCGGCAGCATGACGCCGACGGCGACGATCACACCGATCAACAGGACGTTGAGGGTGTCGACCAGGGCGTAGGACATCACGTGCAGCACGCAGGACAGCCTACAGGCCGACTGCCGTTGCCAGGGTTCTCCGAAGGTCCATACAGCACTACTCTCATATCCATGCACTCGATGTGCAAGATTGCACCCGATGTGCAAGAATCTCCGGCATGGCTAAATTCCTCTACCGGATCGGACGATCCGCATACCTTCACCGATGGCGGTTCATCGCCGTCTGGATCCTGATTCTCGTCGGTGCCGGCTCCGCCGCCGCCGGCCTGATGAAGAACACCTCCGAGTCGATGACCATCCCAGGCCTCGAGTCACTGGAGACCAATGACAAGGTCATGGAGATCTTCGGCGGGGACGACTCCCTCGAGGCGCCCACCGGAACCGTCGTCGTCCGTGCCCCCGAGGGGCAGTCCCTCGAGGACACGGACGTCAAGGCCGACCTGGACGCGCTCATCGCCGACCTGCAGGGCAGCGACAAGCTCAAGGACACCGACGGGATCGTCGACCCGGTGACCGCTGCCGCCGCCATGGAACAGCAGCTCACCGAGGCGAAGACCCCGCAACTCAAGGCCCAGGGCCTGAGTGACGAGGAGATCACCGCCGCGATCGACGCCGACCTCGCCGACCTCTCCCCGGTCAGCGAGGACGGTCGGACAGGTACGTTCACGGTCACGCTCAACGCGGACAACATGCAGGACATCAGCACCGAAGATGTCGACGCTGTCACGGAACTCATCGACTCCGACAAGACCGACAACCTGGACATCGCCTACAACGGCAACGCCTTCCAGACCATGGAGGTCGGCGGCTCGTCCGAGCTCATCGGTATGGCCGTCGCTGCCGTAGTCCTCATCGTGACCTTCGGCTCGTTCGTCGCCGCGGGCCTGCCACTGCTCTCCGCCATCGTCGGCGTAGGCACCGGAATGCTGCTCATCTATGCCGGTACCGGCCTGACCGACACGATCAACTCGACCACCCCGACCCTGGCCACGATGATCGGCCTGGCCGTCGGTATCGACTACGCCCTGTTCATCGTCTCGAGATTCCGCAACGAACTCATCGCCAAGGTCAAGGGCGAGGACCTCGAACCGAAGGACCTCGCCGCCAAGTTCAAGGAACTCTCGACCCACGAGCGGGCACACCTCGCCGGACTCGCGGTCGGCAAGGCCGGCTCCGCCGTGGTCTTCGCCGGCCTGACGGTGCTCATCGCCCTCGCCGCGCTCTCCATCATCAACATCCCGTTCCTCACCGCGATGGCCCTGGCCGCAGCACTCACCGTCGCCATCGCCGTCCTCGTGGCACTCACCTTCCTGCCGGCCGTCCTCGGCGCCGTGGGAACCAAGGTCTTCGCCGCCCGTGCCCCGTGGGTCAAGGCCCCGGACCCCGAGAGCGAGAAGCCGACCATGGGCCTCAAGTGGGTCCGCCAGGTCCGTAAGCGCCCGATCGTCTTCCTCGGCGCGTCCGTCATCGCCCTGCTCCTGCTCACCATCCCCGTGCTGAACATGCGCCTGGCCATGCCCACCGACGGCACCGCCAACGTCGGCAGCCCGCAGCGCACCGCCTACGAGTGGATCGACGAGGACTTCGGAGCGGGACGCAACGCCCCGCTCATCGCCCTCGTGGACGGCAACGGCCAGGACGCCGAGACCGCTCAGGCGTCCTTCTCCGAGGCCGTCACCGAGATCAACAAGCTCGACGGCGTCAAGCACGCCCAGCTCACCCAGATGACCGACGACGCCAGCTACGCGCAGATCCTCATCACCCCGACCACCGGGGCGACCGACGAGGTGACCAGCGAAACCCTGGAGGACCTCCGCACCCTGGAGGAGACCTACTCCGACAACACCGGCGCCTCCTTCGCCGTCACCGGTGTCACCGCCATCTACGACGACATCTCCGACCGCCTGTCGGAGGTGCTCATCCCCTACATCGCCATCGTGGTGGTGCTGGCGTTCATCCTGCTGATGATCGTCTTCCGCTCGCTGTGGGTGCCGCTGATCGCGGCCCTCGGCTTCGCCCTGTCGGTGGCAGCCACCTTCGGTGTCACCGTCGGCATCTGGCAGGAGGGCTGGTTCGGCATCACCGACGACCCGCAGCCGCTGCTGTCCTTCCTGCCGATCATGCTGATCGGTATCGTCTTCGGACTCGCGATGGACTACCAGGTGTTCCTGGTGACCCGTATGCGCGAGGGCTACGTCCACGGTAAGACCGCGGGCAACGCCGTCTCCAACGGCTTCAAGCACGGTGCCCGCGTGGTCACTGCCGCCGCGCTGATCATGATGTCCGTGTTCTCCGCGTTCATCCTCATGGATGAGGCACTGATCAAGGTGATGGGCTCCGCCCTGGCCCTGGCCGTCTTCTTCGACGCCTTCATCGTCCGCATGACCATCGTCCCGGCCACCCTGTTCCTGCTCGGTGACCGCGCCTGGACGCTGCCGAAGTGGCTGGACAAGATCCTGCCGAAGGTGGACGTCGAGGGCGAGGGCCTCACCGGTGAGGACGCTGACGCGATCCTCGGAGGCAAGGACGAGGACAAGAAGGAAAAGGCCGAGACCGGTGTCTGAAAAGACTCATGAACCCGTGCTGTCACTCCGGGAGCAGAAGAAGGAGGAGACCCGACGTGCGCTGTCCCGGGCCGCCGCCGAACTGCTTCTCGCCGAGGGCACCGAGAACATGACTGTCGCCGCGATCGCGGAGAAGGCGGGAGTGTCCACCCGGACCTTCCACAACTACTTCCCGCGTCGCGAAGACGCCCTGCTCCTCTTCATCGAGGACACCTTCAACGAATGGTGTCACCAGGTGGAGCTGGCTCCCGAGGGTGAACACCCGCTGGACACCATGCACCGTCTCATCGGTGACCGTATCGGCGGCGGCAGCCACCCGGAGGACGACCCGGAGAACCCCGGTTCCCTGCTCAACCTCATGACCATCGGTGAGCAGCTCCACATGACCACCGGTTCACGGGACAAGGCACTGGTCCAGCACGTCGCCGACGGACTGCTGGAGACCCTCTACGGTCGTCCCGGACACGGGTTGACCCGGCAGGGTATGGCGATGCTGCTCCTCTCCTCGCTGGCTGCCGGAGCCCTGGCAGTGGAGCCCACCCGACGCGAAACCGTCGCCGGCAGCTGCTCGCAGATGCCGCCCTGGGCATGGCTCGGCGAGGACGATGCACAGGACGCGTCCTCCCGGCTCGACCGTAATTTCCGGCTGCTGCGCACCGGCTTCGGCGGGTAGCAGGCACCACGGACGATCCTGACCGGGGGAGCGGAGAGAGCCGCTCCCCCGGTTTCTTCTGTCCGGGCCTTTCTTTCTGCCCGGTTCTTTCACTGACGCGCCCCACCGGACGGTGTAACGTAACCACCCGTACAGATTCTCAGGGCGGGGTGGAATTCCCCACCGGCGGTGAAAGCCCGCGAGCGCCACCTCCACCAGGTGGGTCCAGCAGATCCGGTGTGATTCCGGAGCCGACGGTCACAGTCCGGACGGGAGAGAAAGGCTGGACACCTCATGTCCGGATCATTGTTCACCTCATTACTCGACGCACAGTGGACCATCGGCGACACCGCCATCCTCTGGCGTGAGATCATCGGCAACGGCTTCGGCATCGCCTCAGCGGTCGGCGGCATGCGCCGCGTCGTCTGGGCCTGGCCGGTCGGCATCATCGGCAATGTCCTGCTGTTCACCGTTTTCCTCGGCGGTGTCTTCCACACCCCCCAGGACCTGGACCTCTACGGACAGGCCGGACGCCAGGTCATGTTCCTCATCGTCAGCACCTACGGCTGGTACCAGTGGCAGAAGGCGAAGACGGCCGGGATGCGGGAACCGGAGCAGACCGACCCCTCCCGCTCCATCGTCACCGAGCCGGCCACCACCTACGAGGCCGTCCAACCGCACTGGGCTTCGGCGAAGGAACGGCTGTTCATGCTCGTCGTCGCCGTGGTCGGCACCTGCGGTTTCGCCTGGATCTTCTCGACCCTCGGTTCCTGGGGCCCCTGGTCGGATGCCTGGATCTTCACCGGCTCCCTGCTCGCCACCCTCGGCATGGCCCGCGGCTGGACCGAGTTCTGGCTCATCTGGATCGCCGTCGACCTGGTCGGCGTCCCTCTGTTGTTCTCGGCGGGCTACTACCCCAGCGCAGTGCTCTACCTCGTGTACGCCGCGTTCGTCATCTGGGGCTTCGCGGTGTGGCTGAAGGTGCAGCGTGAGACTCAGGCGCGCGAAAGGGTCGAGGGGCCGTCGACGGTCCCCGCCACCGCGTCCCGCGCGTCCGGAACCACTGGGGTGAATGCAAGTCACCAAGACTGACGAACCCCGTTGACTAGGGAACATGAATATCCGGCGTACTGGATATGTCGGCCCGACTGCCGTAAAGTGCACGGGGTATATTGATCGGTTCCGCACGCCTCCTCGTCGCGGGCCGTCCACGTGGAGGAGGAAGCCCCGTAGTGACAACCATGAGAAATGTCGGCGAAGACAGCGCCGTCGACGTGACCGACCGGGCAGCGACTGACGGGACTGCGTCGGTCACCTCCTCGGTCCGTCTCAGCGGCCTGCCCGTCCGGATTCTCAACTACCTCGTCAAGCCGCGCTGGTGGTTCGAGATCGCGATGATCTACGGCATCTACGCCGTGTACTCGCTGATCCGCAACGGCGTCCACGATGTCGAGGAGAAGGCCTTCTCCAACGGCCAGTGGATCCTCGACGTCGAGGACAAGCTCGGTCTGGCCTGGGAGCGTGGACTCAACACCTTCCTGGACAACACGCCCTCGGTGGCGGCGGTATGCGCAGTGGTCTATGCGTCGCTCCACTTCGTCGTGACACCGGGAACGCTGGTCTGGCTCTATGTGAAGCACCACCGTCACTACCGCTTCACCAGCACCGTCCTGATCCTCACCACCTGCCTGGCCCTCGTCGGCTTCTACACCCTGCCGACCGCGCCGCCGCGGATGTTCGGCAACGAAGGTTTCGTCGACATCATGGCGAAGACCGGCTCGTGGGGCTGGTGGCCGGAGTCCGGCACCCCGGCCTCGGACAACATCTCGAATCAGTTCGCTGCCATGCCGTCACTGCACTGTGCCTGGGCGACCTTCTGCGGCATCGTCATCGTGATGTACACGAAGAACCACATCGTGCGCGTCCTCGGCGCCCTGTACCCGGTCCTCACCTACTTCGTGGTGATGGGTACCGCGAACCATTACCTGCTCGACATCGTCGGCGGCCTGGTCACCCTCCTCGCCGGCTTCATCCTGACCTGGCTGCTGCGGATGGCCTGGCGGGCCTACCTGGCCCGGCACCTCGATCCCCGGATCGTCACCCAGCTCTCCGAGAAGGGCGCCGCCTAGCACCTCGGAAGCTCAGCGCTCCGGCAGCTCATCGAGCACAGCCCGGATCTCCGCACGGACGCCGTCTCCGATCTCCGCCAGTGTCGCGGGGACGAAGGCGGCGTCCTTCGTCTTGTCGACGAGCACTGCCCGCACACCTTCCGCGAAATCTGGCAGTTGCCGGGCACGGCAGCCCAGGGCGAACTCCGCGTCCAGCGCTTCGCGCAGGGTGTGCCGCGACGAGTACTCCAGCAGCGCGGCCATCGCCTCCAGGGAGCTCGGGCTCGCCGGTGCCAGGAGTTCCCGGGTCAGCGACGCGGTGGCATCGGTGTCGTCCTGAAGGCGGGTGGCGATCTCCTGCCACTGGAGACCGCCCATGATCTCGACGATGCGTCCTGCCATGTCCGACAGTGCAGACTCCGGGTACTCCGACCCGTGGACCGCGCTGGCGAAGGCCGCGTCCGCACCCTCGGCGAAAAGCAGGTCGGCGAAGGTGTCGGCGTCAGCCACCAGGTGGGTGGCCAGCCCGGTCCACAGCAGATCACCTGCGGTCAGTCGGTAGGCGGTCGCGGCGAGCCACAGTCCGAGTTCCAGGGAAGGGCTCCCCTCCTCCGACTGCGTCGGCAGGTGGGTGAAGACGTGGGAGATACCGACGTCGGTGATGAACCCGATGGCCGCCTCCGGCATCGACGCCCAGGTCTTCGGGGTGATGACGCGGTGCGTCGCATGCATGGACACCCCCATGCCGCCGCCCATGGTGATCCCGTCGAGCAGGACGATGACGGGCTTGGGGAAGGTGGCGATCGCATGGTTGACGTCGTACTCCTCGAGGAAGAACGCGTCCCCCTGCTCCCGATCCCCCGCCAGGTCACTCTCCCGCACCGAGCGCACGTCCCCGCCCGAGCAGAAGGCCCTCGGGGACGCCGACCGGATGAGAACCTGCCGGATGCCGTCATCCGTGGCGAAGCGTTCGAGGGCGGCGGCGATGCCACGGATCATGGCGAGGTTCAGGGCATTGAGGGCGCGGGGCCGGTCCAGGGTGATGACGCCGGTGGTGCCGGCGCCGGTGCCGAGGACGGCGACAGTGATGTCAGATTCAGTCATGGCCCCATGGTGACACAGGTCACCGGAGCAGTGGAATGAACGGCAGTTCGGCATCTTGAGGTGAATGTCGGAAACCTGTGCGCTGCATCATGTTTTGTTTGCTACAGTGAGGCACATCACCAGCGCCGGACGCCCGGCCCGAGCCCCATGAAGGGACCCATGATGACCACCGCCAGTTCCAGCACCTCGACCGTCGAACTCGACCCCGCCGTGCAGTCCGTCGGCCATATGCTCCGTCGTCGCGTCGCCGCCACGCCGGACCGTCGCGCCTACAGTTTCCCGACCGGGGACGGCACCTGGGACGTCGTCAGCTGGGAACAGCTCGGCATCCAGGCGGCAGAGGTCGGCGCAGGTCTCATCACGCTCGATGTACAGCCCGAGGACCGCGTCGCCATCGCCAGCACCACCCGCTTCGAGTGGGTCCTGGCCAACTACGGGATCATGGACGCCTCGGCGGCCACCGTCACCGTCTATCCCACCAGCATCGCCGACGACGTGCAGTTCATCCTCGACGATTCCGATGCGAAGGTCGTCTTCGTGGAGGACGCCGAGCAACTCGCCAAGGTCTCCGACCTGCGCGACCAGCTGCCCAAGGTCGAGCACGTCGTCCTGATGACCGGCCGCATCCCCGAGGGCACCGACACCTCCTGGGTGCTCACCATGATCGACCTGCGCCACCGTGGCGTCCTCGCGCTGCGCGATAACCCCGCCCTCGTCGACGAGCGGGTGGACGCCACGACGATGGAGCATCTGGCCACCCTGATCTACACCTCGGGAACCACCGGGCGTCCCAAGGGCGTCCGACTGCCTCACCGGGTGTGGGTCTTCGAGGCGTACACCGCCGAGGCCACCTCGAGGGCCGCCGGCGACGAACTCCTGACCATCGACGACAAACAGTTCCTGTGGCTGCCACTGGCGCACGTCATGGGCAAGCTGTTCATGGTGCTGCCACTGCATTTCGGATTCGAGACCGCCGTCGACGGCCGGATCGAGAGGATCGTCGACAACCTTGCGGAAGTGAAGCCGACATTCATGGCGTCCGCCCCACGCGTCTTCGAGAAGGCCTACAACGGCGTCGAGGCGGCCATGGTCGACAAGGGCGGCGTCACCGAGAAGCTGTACCGGTGGGCGGTGGAGAAGGGCGGCACCGTCTTCGACGCGGACCACGGGGTCGGACACGCGAGCGCCTTCACCCGCTGGCAGGCGAAGCTCGGCGACAGGATCGTCCTGTCCAAGGTCCGGGAGCGCTTCGGCGGTCGCGCCCGCTTCTTCATCTCCGGCTCCGCCGCACTGAACCCCGAGATCGGTCGCTGGTTCGGCGCGGTCGGTATGCCGGTGCTCGAGGGCTACGGTCTCACCGAGTCCAGTGCCGGCACCTGCCTGACCCAGCCCACGCAGTACCGCACCGGCTACGTGGGGCGCCCCCTCAACGGTATCGAGGCGAAGGTGGACAGTGACGGCGAGCTGCTGCTGCGCGGCCCCTCGATCATGGACGGCTACCACAACAATCCGGAGGCCACCGCCGAGGTCTTCACCGAGGACGGCTTCTTCCGCACCGGTGACATCGCCGAGATCGACGACCAGGGTCGGGTGCGCATCACCGACCGCAAGAAGGAACTGTTCAAGACCTCGAACGGTAAGTACGTCGCCCCCGCCCTCATCGAGTCAACGTTCCGCGGCCTGTGCCCGGTGGCCAGCCAGATGGTCGTCATCGGCAACAACCGGAAGTACGTCAGTGCGCTGATCACCCTTGACGAGGCCGCGATCACCGGGTGGGCGGAGAAGGCCGGGATCAGCGGCAGTTACAAGGAGATCGTCGCTTCGCCGCAGGTCCACGGGTTGGTCGGCGGCTACGTCGACGAGCTCAACGCCACGCTGAACCGGTGGGAGCAGATCAAGACCTACAGGATCCTCCCGCGCGACCTCGCGGTGGAGCGCCAGGAGATCACCCCGTCGCTGAAGCTGCGGCGCAAGGTCATCGCCGAGCACTTCGGCTACGAGATCGAGTCCCTGTACCCGGAGTAGGGACGGCTACTTCTTCTTGTTCTTCTTGTTCTTCTTGTTCTTCTTCGCCTCGACCCTGGACTTCTCCAGGTCTCCGGCGACGTCGGGGACGTAGCGGAACTCGGTGCGCGGAGGGCGCTCGTAGGTCGAGTCCCCTTCGGGGCGGGCGGGGATCTTCGGGGGATTGTTCTCGACCTTCTCCCAGGGGACCGACTCGAGGATGTGGTTGATGACGTTGATACGCGAGCGCTTCTTGTCCTCACTCTCCACCGTGTACCAGGGGGCGGTCACGGTGTCCGTGTGGGCGAACATCTCATCCTTCGCGCGTGAGTAGTCCTCCCACCGGGTGATGGACTGCAGGTCCATCGGGGAGAGCTTCCACTGACGCAGCGGATCCTCACGCCGTGAAGTGAACCGGCGGATCTGCTCGTCGTCGGAGACCGAGAACCAGTACTTGCGCAGCATGATGCCATCCTCGACGAGCATCCGCTCGAACACGGGAGCCTGGTGCAGGAACCTCCGGTACTGCGCGGTGGTGCAGAATCCCATCACGCGCTCGACGCCGGCCCGGTTGTACCAGGAGCGGTCGAAGATCACGATCTCGCCGGCGGTGGGGAGTTTCTCCACGTAGCGCTGGAAGTACCACTGCCCCTGTTCGCGGGAGGTGGGCGTCGGCAGCGCCTCAACCCGGCAGTACCGCGGGTTGAGGTACTGGGTGATGCGCTTGATCGCGGAGCCCTTTCCCGCGGCGTCGCGTCCCTCCATGATGATCACTACGCGGGCGCCGGTCTCGCGGACCCACTGCTGCATCTCCACGAGTTGCGCCTGGAGATCCTCCAGCCGCTTCTCGTAGGCCTTCTTGTCGAGCTTCAGCGGCGAGTCGACGGCTTCGTCGGCACCGGTGGTCGGGGCGTTCTTGCTGTTCGCGGACATGCCCGGAGTGTACCGCGCACGGTCCGCGGGGGCTCTGCGACAACTCCCCCATGATCACCCCTTGGCGATCACATGTTCGAAGCATAGAGTTATCCTCACTGAAAGAACATGTCTCTGGTCTCCGTAGTGCATCACATGATCGGGAGGAGCGACCATGGACGACGACAACGGTTGGGACATCCCCGAGCCCCGCCCCCCCCCGGTCGGCAGCGTGGTCGACCTCCAGACCGCACTGGATGCACTCGTTGCTGCGGTGGAAGCGGTTGTCGGGCACGGCGCGGACACGCGGGCCCGGATGAACCAGTACAACCGCACCCATGCAGCGAAGCGGATGGAGGCGTCCCGCGAGAAGCTGCCACCGGCAGATACCTCCTTCGTCACCGCCCATGAGGACGCCATGTCGGACATTCCGGCACGGCGGGCCCGCATCATCAGTCGGATCTTCAACATCACCAGACGGGAGGCGAAGGTGAGGCTGGCTACGGCGACCCGGATCAGCGGGCTCCGCGTCGACTGGATCCCGCCGCAGAGCACGGACCCGGACCGGGCGCCGGTCCACAACGACCATCCGACCGTCTGCGCCATCCAGGGAGGACACGGCGACGCACCGTGGGTGGTCCAGCGGAGGTAACACCTGTGTGAAATGTGGACGCAGTGCCTCCGCAGCTCTTGCACGCTCTCCGGACGACACTTAGCGTGTTGCGTATAACAGACGCAGTTGCATAATACGCAACATGTCACCGTCAGATTCCACGGCACGATCCGGAGGAGACCACGCCATGCAGCACTTCGACGTCATCATTCTCGGCACCGGCTCCATGGGTGGCGCGGCCGCCAACGCCCTGGCCGAACGCGGTGTCAACGTCCTCGGCATCGAGGCTTTCGAACCCGGCCACGACCAGGGCGCGGCTCACGGCGGGACCAGGATCATCCGCCAGTCCTACTTCGAGAGTCCGGACTACGTCCCCCTGCTCCGTCGGTCCTACGAACTCTTCCGGAAACTCGAGGAAGAGTCCGGGCGGGACATCATGCAGCTCTGCGGCGGGATCTACATCGGGGACCCGGACAGTGTGACCTTCGCCGGTTCGAGGCTCGCCTCCGAACTGCACGGCCTCGACCACGAGATCCTCACCGCCGGGGAGATCCGGGAGCGCTTCCCCACCATGGACCCCGCCGACAACGCCCTCGGCCTCTATGAGGCGAACGCCGGCTACGTCCGCCCCGAGGAGACCACCATCGCCAATGCCGAGGTCGCCGCGAAGAAGGGCGCCACCCTCCACTTCCACGAGAAGGTGCTCTCCTGGCGCACCACCGGTGACGGCAGTGTGACTGCCGGGGTGGAGGTCACCACCGACAAAGCCACCTACACCACCGACAAGCTCATCGTCTCCCCCGGCGCCTGGGCCCCGGTGATGCTGCCCGAGCTGGACCTTCCGCTGCAGATCGACCGGATGCTCTTCTACTGGTTCTCCCCCGACTGCACCGCCGAGGTCCCCTTCGAGAGCTGGAGCGAGGAGAACCACCCCGTCTACATCGAGGAGACCAACGGAAACGACCAGATCTACGGCTTCCCCGCCACCGACGGCCCCGACGGCGGGTTCAAACTCGGCTTCTTCCGGAAGGGAACCCCCACCACCGCGGACACCATCGACCGGGAGGTCCACTCCCATGAGATCGACGAGATGCGGGCTCGCGCCGTCGAACTGTTCCCCGGCCTCACCGGCCCGGTAGTCCAGGCGAAGACCTGCCTGTACTCGGTGACCCCGGACGAACATTTCGTCGTCGGTCCTCACCCTGACCACCCGCAGGTCATCGTGGCCTGCGGCTTCAGCGGCCACGGCTTCAAGTTCGTCCCGGTCATCGGCGAGATCCTCGCCGACCTGGCCGTGGACGGCCGGACCGACCACGGGATCTCACTGTTCGACCCCGCCAGATTCCGGCCGTCGCCGGTTCAGCGCCAGCGACCGACCGAGGACGCCAGTCCCGCGAGCTGTCCCGCCACCTCGGCGAAACTCTCCGGGACCAGCCGATGATTCGGGCCGGTGACCGTCAGCACGGCCTCAAGGGAACTGTCGGGCAGTCGCAGCGGCACCGCGACCGCCGTGATGTGGTCCTCCCACTCTTCATCCGAACTCGCCCAGCCCTGCGCCCGTACCCGGTCAAGTTCCGCGGCGAGAGCGTCTGCGGTCACGATGGTCCGGTCGGTGTACGCCTCCAGTTCACGGGTGGCGTCCTTCGCAGCGCCCCCGTCGGACAGCGCGAGGAGCAGTTTTCCGGAACTGGTGGCATGACCTGGCGTCCTGCGCCCCAGGTAGTGGTGCGGGGAGAGCAGTCCGGCACCGACGGCCTGGGTGACGTTGACGGCGAAGATACCGTCGAGGACGGCGACGTTGGCGGTCTCGCCGGTTGCCTCCGCGACCCGGTCGCAGAGCAGCTGCGCGGCACCGGAGAACCCGGCGCGGTCCGCCACCGCACCGGCCAGACGCAGCAGTCCGAATCCCAGCCGCCACTGTCCGCCCGCACCGTCCTGGTCGACGAGGTCATGGTCGGCAAGGGTCGTGAGCAGGCGGGTGGCACTGGACTTGTGCACCCCCAGATGTTCCGCGATCTCCCCCGTCCCCGCCTGCCCGCGGGACGCCAGAAGGTCAAGTGCCGCAACGGCCCGGTCGACTGACTGCACTGACTGACTTGCCATGCCCGCACGGTACGCATCCTGTTGCGTATCACGCAACCCGACACCATCTGCCGCACCACCACGAGGAGCCCTCCGATGTCCGTCCTCCCCAGCACCGTCTCCCCCTCCGACCGCATCGTCATCGTCGGTGCCGGCGTTGTCGGCGCCGCTCTCGCCGATGAACTCGTTCTCCGGGGCGCCACCGGTGTCACCCTCATCGACCAGGGGCCGCTCTACGCCACCGGCGGGTCCTCCTCCCACGCGCCCGGCTTCGTCTTCCAGACCAACGCCTCCCGGGTGATGAGCCTGCTGGCCCAGCGCACCCTGGACAAGCTCGACGGACTGGAACTCGACGGCGCACCATTGCTGAACCGCGTCGGCGGACTGGAGATCGCCACCACGGACACCCAGCTCACCGAGTTGAAGCGACGCCTCGGTTTCGCCCGTTCCTGGGGAGTGCCCGCCGAACTCGTCGGCCCGGAGCGGGTCGCCGAACTGTGGCCGGGGCTGAACACCGACCTCATCCTCGGGGCGCTCCACTCTCCCACCGATGCCGCGGTCCACTCTGCCCTGGCCGTCGAGTTCCAGGCCCGGCGCGCCGAGGCCGGCGGAGCGACCGTCCTCGGCCTCACCCGCGTCACGGAGGTGCTCACGGAGGACAACAGGGTCACCGGCGTCGTCGTGGAGGACGCAGGAGATTCCGGTGACGCCCACGAGGCGCCCCGCACGATCCCCGCCGATGTCGTCGTCACCTGTGGTGGCATCTGGGGTTACCCGCTGGCGAAGGCCGGTGGCCTGCGCGTGCCGATGCACCCGATGGAGCACGGCTTCGCGTGGACCGGTCCGGTCCCTGACCTGCCCGGGACCCGCAAGGACGGCACACCGCTGCGGGCGGAGGAGCCGTCCCTGCCCATCGTCCGACACCAGGGTGCCGGCATCTACTTCCGCGAGTTCGGTGACCGGATCGGCATCGGCGCCTACGAGCACCGTCCGCTGCCGCTGGACCCGGCCGACCTCACCGACACCGCCCACATGCTCGCCACCGGGGAGCACCCGGCGAAGCGTCAGTTCACTCCGGAGGACTTCGCGTTCACCCGCGAGGAGATGGGACGCATCCTCCCGGCGGTGAAGGACCTGGAACTCGAGGACGAGTTCAACGGGGTCTTCTCCTTCACTCCGGACGGCGGCCCGATGCTCGGCCCGTCACCGCACGTCGACGGGTTCTGGTGTGCCCAGGCAGTGTGGGTGACCCAGTCCGCCGGCGTCGCCCAGGTCATGGCGGACTGGATGCTGACCGGGGATCCCGGCATCGACACCCACGAGCTGGACCACACCCGCTTCGACCCGGCGCTGCTCTCCGACGGGTGGATCCGGGGTCGCGCGGCGGAGAACTACGACGAGGTCTACGACGTCCACTTCCCGCACCAGTCCACCGCGGTGACCCGCGGACTGAAGACCAGCCCCTTCCACCTGCGCATGGAACAGGCCGGGGCAGTGTTCGCCGAGCACAACGGGTGGGAGCGTCCGCTGTGGCATGAGTCGAATCTCGCGCTGCTGGAGGACCCGGACTTCCTCACCCGGGACGCCCGCGCCGTCCCCGGGCCGGTGAAAACACCCACCCCGGAATCCGTCAACGACCCGGTTCCCGTCGCCGTCCCCCGGAAGGACGCCTGGGGCCGCGTCAACTGGTCGCCCGTCGTCGCCGCCGAGGCCTGGGCAACCCGTAACCGGGCGGCACTCTACGACATGACCTCGCTGACCCGGATCCTGGTGCGCGGAACCGGGGCGACGGCGTTCCTCGAGGAACAGTGCTCCAACCTCATCGACAAGCCGGTCGGCAGGACGCTCCCGGTGGTCTACTCCCTGCTGCTCGACGACGCCGGTGGCGTCCTCTCGGACGTGACCGTCACCCGCCTGGGCGACGAGGAGTACATGCTGGGTGTCAACGGCGCGATGGACGTCACCCGGCTCAGGAAGCAGGCCGCCGGCCGAGGCGCGGTGACCGTGGACGACATCACCACCTCGACCTGCTGTCTCGGGCTCTGGGGGCCGCGCGCCCGGGACATCCTGACGCCCCTGGCCGAGGGCGACATCAGCAATGACGGCCTGAAGTACTTCCGCGGTCGGAAGATGTTCATCGCCGGCGTCCCGGTACTCATCCAACGGGTCAGTTACGTCGGCGACCTGGGCTGGGAGATCTACACCCCCGCCGCCCACGGACTGCGGCTGTGGGACGCCGTCTCCGCCGCCGGGGCAGCCCACGGCCTGGTCCCCGCCGGACGCCTCGCCTTCAACAGTCTGCGGACCGAGAAAGGCTACGTGTCCTGGGGCGCGGACGTCACCCGGGAGAACACCCCGGCGGACGCCGGTCTGGGGTTCGCAGTGAAGGAGGACCCTGCCGCGAAGCCGACCCGCTTCACCGGGCGGGACGCGCTGGCGGAACGGCCGTCCCGCGGAATGTCCCTGGTCACCTTCGTCTCCCGGCTCGATGCCGGTACCCCTGAGGCGGGCTCGCCGGTTCTGGTGGGGGACGCGACGGGCTGGGTCACCGGCGCCGACGCTGGCTATGTCACCGCCCAGACCGTGGGCACCGCCTGGGTGCCCGCGGAGCATGCGGCGCCGGGGACCACCCTGCGGATCAGCAGGTTCGACCGAGACATCGACGCGGTCATCGTCGACGGCCCGGTCGACGATCCGGCGGGCCTGCGGATCAGGCGGTGACGTTCCCTGTGACGTTCCCTGCGTCCTCCGCGGTGCGCTGCAGCAGATCGACCGCCTCCGCCACCAGGGCGTGGGCGCGGGAGCTGCGGCGCAGCATCACGAGGACGCGGCGGCGCGGCGCCGAGGGACCGTCCAGCGGCACCCGGACGACCGGCAGATCGGAGCTGAGCTGCACCAGCCGGGGAACCAGGCCGATGCCGAGGCCGCGCGAGACGATCTCGACACTGGACACCCAGTCCGCGACCTCGTGGACGACCCGGGGTGTGGCACCGGCGGCGGTGAAGGCCGTGGTGAACAGGGCACGGTAGGTGGTCCCGGGGTGGTCGGCCACCCACGGGTCAGAGGCGAGTTCCTCCAGCCGCACCGTGGCGCGTCCTGCCAGGGGATGGTCGGCGGGGAGGAGCACGTCGAGGGGGTCGTCGAGCAGCGGGATCTGCTCGATCTGCGAGGTCTCGGTGTCCGGGGCGGCCTGCATGGAGACCGTGACCGCGACGTCGAGCCGTTCAGCGGTGAGCAGGTCGATGCAGCGGTCCGGCTCCGCCTCGGTGATGGTGACGTCGAGGGCGGGGTGGTCACGGTGGAGCTGCGCAGCGACGGTGGACAGCAGGGCGCCGGTCGCCGAGGAGAAGCCGCCGAGCCGGAGGGTGGTGGGTTCCTGCCCCGGGGTGGCGCCCAGGACCTCGCCGCGGATGTCCTCCCAGAGGGCGACGAGGGCGTCCGAACGGTCCACGAGGGTGCGTCCGGCGGAGGTCAGCCGCAGTCCCCGGCCCTCCCTGGCGACGAGCGGGACGCCGACGGCGCGCTGGTACTCGCGGAGCTGCGCCGAGACCGCCGACGGGGAGTAGCCGAGGATGTCCGCAGCGGCGGTGACGGTACCGCAGGAGGCGAAGGTCCGCAGCACGGTGAGGCGGTGATCGATCATGTCCAGATAATACGGATATTCCGCACAATATTGTCGATAAATCTGCCATTTATTTCCATGAATGAGGGCTATACCTTTGCTGCATGACTCTCGCGCAGCACACGACAGCCACCACAGCACCGGCCGCGCCCGGCCACCGGGACCGTATGCTCGATCTGCTGCGACGAAGACCGCTCCGTACCTCCCTGGACGCACCGCTCTACACCGACCCCGGCCTGTTCTCCCTCGACGTACAGGGCATCTTCGGCACCCAGTGGCTCTTCGCCACCACCGAGGCGGAGATCCCGGACCCCGGCGACTACGTCACCGTTGAATTCGGCCCCCTCTCGCTGATCATCATCCGCGACGACGACGGTGAGGTGAACGCCCTCCACAACGTCTGCCGGCACCGCGGCGCCCGCGTCATGACCGACCGTCGCGGCGCCACCGCCCACCTCACCTGCGCCTACCACTCCTGGACCTACGCCACCGACGGCACGCTGCTCCACGCGTCCTCCCCCGGCGAGACCTTCGACCGGACCTGCTTCTCGCTGCGCACCGCGCACGTCCGCTCGGTCTGCGGCCTCGTCTTCGTCTGCACCGCCGCCGAGCCTCCCACCGACATCGACGACCTCGCCGCGACCGTCACCCCGTACCTCGCCGGGTTCGACATCGCCTCGGCGAAGGTCGCCACCCAGATCGACCTCATGGAGGAGGGGAACTGGAAGCTCACCATGGAGAACAACCGGGAGTGCTATCACTGCGGCGGGCACCCCGAACTCGCCTGCTCCCTCTTCGCCACCTGGGGCCTGACCGCTGACACCGTCCCGCCGGAGCTCGCCGCCGACTGGGACCGCTCCCTGCTCGCCGACGCCGCCCTCCGCGACCGCTGCACCACCCACGGCCTGCCCTGGAACATCGTCGAGCATCTCACCGACCGCGACGCCGGGTTCCGGATCTCCCGCGAGGCCCTCGACAAGGCCGGAGAATCCTTCTCCGTCACCGGTGCGCGACTGTCCCAGAAGCTCATGGGTGACCTGCCGGACTTCCGGCTCGGCCGCACCTCGCTGCACGTCCAGCCGAACGCCTGGTTCCACGGCCTGTCCGACCACGTCATCACCTTCGCCGCCTACCCGGTCAGCGCTGACCGCACCCTGGTCCGCACCACCTGGCTCGTCGCCGAGGACGCCGTCGCCGGCGAGGACTACGACGTCGACGAGCTCACCTACGTGTGGCGGCACACCAATGCGCAGGACGCCGACTTCGTCCAGCTCGCCCAGCAGGGCGTCTCCTCCCCCGGCTACGTGCCGGGCCCCTACATGCGCAGCGAGGACCAGGTCGAGGCGTTCATCAGCTGGTACACCGACCACATGATCCGATACCTGGATCCCGGGGAGCAGGCATGAACGGCATCATCGTCGAACAGTTCACCCCGGCCGCGGTCCCGCCGGTCAACAGCGTTCCCCTGCGTCCCCGTCAACGGCTCGACGCGACCGGATCCGTCATGCCCTGGGCCGCCGACGCCGCGACCGGTGCACGCGCGGAGATCCTGGCCCGCGACTTCGCCGGCATCGCCCCGCCCTCGGTGCCCGAGGAGTTCGACGTCGAGGTCACGGCGATCAGGGACGAGACGCCGTCGATGTCCACCCTGGTGCTGCGTCGGACCGACGGTCGCCCGTTCACCCACCGGGCAGGGCAGTTCGTCCACCTCGGCGTCCCCGTCGACGGTCCGGACGCCGATCCGGTCGACCGGTGCTACTCGGTCTCCTCCTCCCCTGTCCTGTCCGTCTACGGTGACCGGTCCACCTTCACCGTCTGCGTCAGGAAGGTGCCCGGCGGCAGGGTCTCCGGCTGGATCCACGAGCAGCTCAGCTGCGGGACCACCCTGGAGGCCCGGGGACCGCTCGGTTCCTTCCACCTGCCCGACGTCGACCGGCGCGCCCGCTATCTGTTGTTCGCCGCGGGTGCCGGCATCACGCCGGTGCTGTCGATGGTCCGGACGCTGGCCGCCCTGCCGGGGCCGGTGAACACCGTGGTCGTCTACCATGCGCGCACACCGCTGGAATTCGCCTTCGCCACCGAGCTACGCGACCTCGCCGACCGGACGCCCGGCCTGACCCTCTGCATGTCACTGGGCACCCTCACCCCGGACTCCGCCCCCGGCTGGCCCGGCAGCTTCGGCAGACTCTGCCCGGACACCGTCGAGCAACTCACCGACGACTCCTGCGGACGCCGGGTCTTCGCCTGTGGTCCACCCGGCTACCTCACCACCGCCCGGCGGGTCGCCACCGATCTCGGGGTGCCCTGGAACGCCTTCCACGAGGAGACCTTCAATGAGACCACCACCTCCGTCGACCCGGGACCGGAACAGACGCCCGCCCCGGTTACTGACGTCCCGGTTGTCGCCCACCCCGCCCCCGGCTGCTGCACCGTCACCTTCCACCGCTCCGGCGGCAGCATCGACGTCGCGCCCGGTGAGACACTCCTGGATGCAGGACGCCGCGCCGGAGTGCCACTGCGCTCCAACTGCGGCAACGGTGTCTGCGGGTCGTGTGCGGTGCAGAAGCTCGCCGGGTCGGTCGACATGGACGACCACGGCGGACTGAGGCAACGGGAGATCGACGCCGGGAAGATCCTGCTGTGCTGCTCCCGGCCCGCAGCGGCGACAGCGGGCGAATCCATCGTCCTGGACTGCTGAGCCCGGACCCGCTGAGTACCCTGGACCCCATGATTCTCATCAACGTCCGTTTCCGTCCGCTGCCCGAATACGTCGAGAACTTCCGGGAGCACGTCGCCGACTACACCGCCGCCTGCCGCGCCGAGGAAGGCTGCCTCTTCTTCGAGTGGTACCGCAACACGGACGACTCTGACGAATACCTGCTCGTCGAGGCCTACAAGGACGGCGCCGATGTCGCCCACGTGCAGTCCGACCACTTCAAGGCCTCCTGCGAACTGTTCCCCACCCTTCTCTCCGAGACCCCGCAGATCATCAACGACCACATCGACGGCAAGACCGAGTGGGACCGGATGGCTGAGTTCTCGGTCGACTGAGAGAGCCAGAACGCACGGTATGTGCAGACAATGAGGTGACCCGTGACGGTCAGTGTCTTCGAGCTTTTCCGCATCGGTGTGGGCCCGTCCAGTTCCCACACCGTCGGCCCCATGCGGGCGGGGCTGCGCTTCGCCCGGCTACTGCACGGACGGCGTGAGCAGGCCGGGACGGGCACCGTCCTCACCGACACCGCCACTGCACCGGTCGGCACCGTGGCCGGCGGCGCGGTGTCCCGCCCGGCGGGGATCACCGTGATCCTCTACGGTTCCCTGGCCGCCACCGGCGCCGGCCACGGTACTCCGGGTGCCTGTCTGCTCGGACTCGACGGCTGCGATCCGTCGTCCGTCAATCCGGACCACATGGAGTCCCGGCTGCGCGAGATCCGCGACACCCGCACCATCCACCTCGCCGGCGACCCCGCCATGCCGGTCACCTGCGGCTTCGAGGACATCATCCTGCGTCCCGCCGTGGTACGTACGGTGCACACCAATGCAGTGACTTTCAGCGCCCTTGAGACCTGCGGCGGCGACAAGGTCGACAGCGGTGACAGCGGTGACAGCGGTGACAGCACAGCCATCCCGTTCTCCGAGACCTACTACTCCATCGGCGGTGGCTTCATCCGCACCGCCGACGAGTCCGCGTCCGGCATCGTCCTGGCCGGGGCCCCCACCTTCTCCTCCGCCGAGGAGCTGCTGCAGCGGGCGGAGGACGCCGGGAGCGTCGCCGCCGCCCAACGGAACTGTGAGCGGCTCGCCAGGTCCGACCGGGAGATCGACGGTCAGCTCGACGCGATCGTCCAGGCGATGGACGCCTGCGCCGAGCGAGGCATGGGCGCCGACGGCGTCCTCCCCGGCGGGCTGCTTGTCCGCCGGAGGGCACACCGGTGGTACACGCAACTCACTGACGAGGACCCGTCCTGTACCGCGGAGTTCTCGGAGGACTGGGTGAACCTCGTGGCCCTGGCGGTCAACGAGGAGAACGCGGGCGGTGGTCGGGTGGTCACGGCACCGACCAACGGAGCCGCCGGAATCATCCCCGCCGTGCTCTTCTACGCCCGGACCTGGACCCGGGCCGGTCGGGCCGACCAGCGGGAGACCTGGCGCCGGTTCCTGCTCGCCGCCGGGGCTGTGGGCTCGCTCTACAAGGAGCGCGCGTCGATCTCGGGCGCGGAGGTCGGCTGCCAGGGTGAGGTCGGCTCCGCGGCATCCATGGCCGCTGCAGGGCTCGCCGAGGTCCTCGGTGGGACACCTGCCCAGGTCTGCAATGCGGCGGAGATCGCCATGGAGCACTCGCTCGGCCTGACCTGTGACCCCGTCGCGGGCCTGGTGCAGATCCCCTGCATCGAACGCAACGCCATCTCCGCCGGCAAGGCGATCAATGCCGCGAAGATGGCGCTGCGTGGCGACGGTAGTCACCGGGTGAGCCTCGACGAGGTCATCGAGACCATGCGTCGGACCGGTGCGGACATGTCCGACCGCTACAAGGAGACCGCCGGCGGTGGCCTGGCGACCACCGTGGCGGTCAACGTCCCGGAGTGTTAGGCAGGGTCAGACAGGGATCAACCGTTCCCGCCGATCTCCTTCTCGGGTCCCTGGGTACTCATCGCCTCCTCCAGCTCACCACGGAGCCGGGAGATGTCGTCATCGGTCCAGCCGTCACCGACGACCGCGGTGAGCCCGTCGATGACGGAGGTGCCGTAGTTGTGACCGTGGCCGTCAGGGACCTTTGCCGCACGGGGAAGATCCAGGGTGACCTGCCAGAAGGTGACGAAGGGCATCCAGGTCATCGCCGGGGTCCGGTCGAATCCGGCGTCCTCCTTCAGCCAGTCCGGGCGCTTGAGGATGAGGTCCGGTGACCACCACACCACGGGGTCCGAGGGGTGCTGGACGTAGAGTACGCGCGGCGAACGCCACTCATCGCTGCCGTCCGCCCGGTTGAGTTCATGACGCCAGGCGGTGATGTCCCCGGCGTTCTCCGCGAACCGCACGGTCATACCACCCGAGTACTCCGGCAGCACCTCGCTGGTGCCCGGGTCGCGACGGGAGACGAAGTCCCCGTGCAGCCGGTTGCTGTTCGGCGGCCCCATCAGCAGCATGCCGTCGACGGCGCCGGCGATGTCGCGGATGCCGGAGAAGGCGCTCTCCGCGGCGGTGGTGCCGAGGGACTCGCCGTAGATGTACAGCTTCGGACGGTCGTCCTCGGGCAGGGTGTTCCACCAGTCGACGACGGTGGTGATCAGGTCCCGGCCGTAGTCCTCCACCCGGTCACGGTCGGTGACGAACTGGACGGCACTGGGCACGTCCGAGTACTGGGCGGAGGCGATGGCCGTGTCGCCGTCGAACATCAGCTCAAAGGCCTGGGCGGTGGTCGGGTTCACCCAGCCGGTACCGGTCGCCGGGGCGACCAGCAGGGCATTGCGGTCCTCAGCCCCGGTGCGCTGGAGCTCGCTGACGACATGCAGTGCACGCTCGCGGTCGTCGTCGCCGTCATCCATGCCCGCGTAGGCGCGGATCGGTTCCTTCGACGGGCGGCCGGTGAGATCCTCCAGCTCATCCTTGTACAGGCCCAGCGCGGTGAAGCGGGTGCCGTAGGCCCCGAGATCCTCCCACTCGGTCGGCGATCCCGGGCCACCGGAACGCTCACTGGCATGTGGCTTGACCAGGTCAGATCGGATCGGTTCGGAGCTGACGGAGAAGAACTGCTCCGTCGCCCGCCGGATGGTGCCCGGCAGCACGAAGTCGACGATGAGCACGGTGGCGACCGCCACCGCACCCCAGGACGCCAGCAGACGCAGACCGTAACGGGAATTGTTGCCCGGCACGGCATTCGCCAGCACACCGGCGAAGGCGGAGACGCCACGACCGAGGGCGACGAACAGAGCCCACACCAGCAGGCCGACCGGCAGAACGAGGAGGAACTGGGCCGGGGTGTAGGACCGGGCTCCCATGAGTTCGGCGAGATCCTGCTGCCAGCGCACGGCACGGAGCATCCAGACGAACAGTGCGACGGGGATGAAGACGAGCAGCGCGATCCGGAAACGGCTCCACCACACGGCGGGGATGCGTCGGCCGCCGGTCAACCGGTTCCACAGCGGTTCGATGATGTCCCTGCACCAGAGGTTCCAGTTGAGCAGCAGGAAGAGACCGATGAGGTGACCGGTTGCCGCGGACAGACCCGAGGCGATGCCCTGGTACAGCCAGGTACGCGGCACCAGCGACGGGGTCAGGGACAGTGCGAAGGCGACTCCGCCGATGACCAGTCCCCAGGTGTTGGGCGGTAGCGGACGGCGCAGGCCGAAGAACCGCGCGATCCGCGACCGGGGTTCCCCGGTATCGTCCTGGGACTTGTCCCTGGTTCCGCCGGGGGTCCTGCCCAGGGTCTCGTCCGGGGTCTCGTCCGGGGTCTCCTCAAGGATCTCCTCAGGCATGTCCCTCCTCGCGCATTTCGGCCACCTCGAGCCACCGCATCTCACAGTCGTCGTGTTCTGACCGTACTCCCTGGAGTTCCCGGTCAAGGTCGGCGAGCAGTCCTGTGTCGATCTGGCCGTCCGCCGGTGCCGCGGCGTCAGCGAGCTTCGCGGTGAGGGTGTCCACCTTCGCGCTGAGCTTATGCATCTTCCGTTCCAGGGCGTTGAGCTCCTTCTTCAGCTCGCGGTCCTCCTGGGCGGACAGGCCCGGGGAGGACGCGGCGTCGGCTGCAGCCGCTCCCTCGGCGGACGAGGAGCGGGCAGACACAGCCGCCGGGGCGGCGATCAGCTCGCGCCGTCGGTCGAGGTACTGCTGGATCCCGCCGGGCAGGTTGGTCAGTTTCCCGTCTCCGAACAGTGCCCAGGTGGAGTCGCAGATGCGCTCGATAAGGTACCGGTCGTGCGAGATGACGACGAGCGTGCCGGCCCATCCGTCGAGCAGGCTCTCGAGCTCCTGGAGGGTGTCGATGTCGAGGTCGTTGGTCGGCTCGTCGAGCAGCAGGACATTCGGCTCCGCCATGAGCACACGGGTGAGCTGCAGGCGACGTCGCTCTCCACCGGAGAGGTCCCGGACCGGGGTGCGCTGGCGCTTTGCGGAGAATCCGAGGCGTTCCGCGAGCTGGGAGGCGGTGAGTTCCTTCCCACCGATCTCCACGCGGGTGGCGACGTCTTCGACGGCGTCGAGCAGGCGTCGTTCCCCGTCCAGGTCCTCGAGTTCCTGACGCAGCCAGCCGATCTGGACCGTGCGTCCCTCGATCCGTCGGCCGCCGGCCAGCGGGTACTCCCCTGCCAGCGTGCGCAGCAGGGTGGTCTTGCCGGAGCCGTTGACGCCGACCAGTCCGATGCGCTCACCGGGGGTGAGACGCCAGGTGAGGTCTTCGACGAGGACGCGGGCCTCCGGGGGCGGGGTGGTGACCGTGGCGTCCTCCAGCTCGATGACCTTCTTGCCGAGCCGCTTCGTGGCGAAACTCATGAGTTCGACGGTGTCGCGTGGGGCCGGGACATTCTTGATCAGTGCCTCGGCGGCCTCGATCCGGTAGCGCGGCTTCGAGGTTCGTGCCGGGGCACCACGGCGCAGCCAGGCGAGTTCCCTGCGGGCCAGGTTGGCGCGACGCTGCTCCTCGGCGTCCGCCTGCCGGGCACGCTCGGCACGGGCGAAGGTCCAGTCGTTGTAGCCGCCCTCGAAGACGTCGACGGTGCCGTCGTGGACCTCCCAGGTGGTGGTGGCGACGGTGTCGAGGAACCAGCGGTCGTGGGTGACGACGATGAGGGCGCAGCGACGGAGCAGCAGATGCTGGGCGAGCCATTCCACACCCTCGACGTCGAGGTGGTTGGTCGGCTCATCGAGGATCACGAGGTCGAGGTCGCGGACCAGGGCCGCAGCGATGCCGACGCGGCGTCGTTCGCCACCGGACAGCCCTTCCAGTGGGGTGTCCATCCCGGCGCCGTCACCGAGGTCGTTGACGCCGATGCCCTCCAGGACATCGCGGATCCGCGGGTCCGACGCCCACTCGTGGGTCTCCAGGGTGCCGGATGCGCCGGTCAGTCCGGACAGGACCGCCTCGCCGACAGTGGTGCCGGGCAGGTCGCTGTCCTGGGAGACGACCGCCATGCGGAGGTCGTTGTTGCGGGAGACGCGTCCGGAGTCGACGGTATCGAGTCCCGCGAGGATGCGGATGAGCGTGGACTTGCCGCCACCGTTGAGTCCGACGACACCGATCCGGTCGCCGCTGTTGACCCCGAGGCTCACACCGTCGAGGAGCATCTTGAGCCCGTAGGACTTGTCGACGTTCTCGAGGTTGATGAGGTTGACTGTGCTGGCCATGGAGTTCTCTCAGTGATTCTTTCGTGTGGCGGGTGTTCAGACAGGATCAGGCAGGACGTGCGCCGTGGGAGGAGGACGCGGCGACGAAGGTGGGGCCGGTATGGCCGGCGACGGAGACGGCGGTGGCGACCTCGACGGCGTGCTCACGGTCGGAGCAGAGCATCGTGACGGTCGGCCCGGGACCGGTGACCACGGTACCCAGGGCACCTGCCTCGCGGGCAGCGGTGAGGGTACGCCGCAGTTCCGGACGCAGACTCAGCGCCGCGGACTGCAGGTCGTTCGCCAGGAGTTCGGCGAGCTCGGTCGGGTTGTCGGTGAGCAGGGCGCGCTGCACGGCAGTGACGTCACCGGCCCGGACATCGGGGCGCTCACCGCGGGCCGCGGCGTCCCGCTGGGCGTCCAGGCGGTCGAGGACCTCCCGGTACGGCAGCGGACGGGGATCGAGGGCCAGGGCCCAGTGCCGGGTACCTCGGCTCATCACCGGGACGAGGTCGGCGGCTCCGGGAATGGCGCCGGTGTCCATCACCGTGCCGCCGAGCAGGTGGGCGGGTACGTCCCGGCCGAGGGACGCAGCCAGGTCCTGCAGTTCGGCATCGGTGGGTCGGGGTGCGAGGGAGTAACCGGCGTCGGCGGCACCGGCACCGTGGAGGAGTTCGCGGGTGGCGATGAGGGCGGCCGCGGCGTCGGCGGCCTCTGCGTCGGCGGCTCCGGTGTCCCCGATGTCGGGGATCTCGCGGACGATGTCGACATGGATCTGTGGCAGGACGGCCTGCGGTGCACGTCGGTGGTAGCGGTCCACCACGGCGGTGACCGCGGCTACGGCGGCACGGCCGGTGTCCCCGGCGGTGGCTGGCCGCGACTGCTTCCCGGTGAGGTCCACCCCGGTGATCTCCGGGGACTCCGACTGACCGGTGACCGTGACGGTGACGGTCTCGGTGAGGTCCAGGGCCTGGCGGACGGTGACGAGGTCGCGGCCGCCGTCGGGGCGGTGGTCGCCCACGCTCAGCCAGAGGATCAGCATGCCCTGGGCGGTTGCCGTGGCAGAATGTGGCAGCCCGGTGTGCTCGGCGGGATCGGGCATGTCCGGGGCGGTCATTGTCCGGTGTCCTGCGGCGAATCCTGTGCAGAAGCCAGGGAGGCGACCGCGAGGTCGACGAAGGACGCGGTGTCGAGCTTTTCGCCACGCTCCTTCGGGTCGATGCCGGCGGCGGTGAGCACGGCCTCTGCGTCCGCCCCGGAGCCGAAGTGTCCGGACAGTGCGGCGCGTAGCGTCTTCCGGCGCTGGAGGAAGGCGGCGTCCGTCACCGCGAAGACCTCCTTGCGGAGGATTTCGGGGTCGTGCGTGGTCAGGGCGTCCTGCCAGGGGCGGGAGCCGTCGGTCCACCGGTCGATGCGGACGAGGCCGGAGTCGATCTTCGGGGCAGGCCAGAAGACGTTCTTGCCGATCGTTCCGGCCTTGGAGACCGCACCGTAGAACCCGGCCTTCACGCTGGGCACGCCGTAGATCTTCGATCCGGGGGACGCCGCGAGCCGGTCGGCGACCTCCAGCTGGACCATCACGAGCACGCGGCGGATCGACGGGAGCTCCTGCAGCAGGTGCAGCAGCACCGGGACGGAGACATTGTAGGGCAGGTTCGCGACCAGGGCCGTCGGCGCGGGGACACCGGCCTCGGCGAGGTCCGCCGCGGTGAGGGTGAGTGCGTCATGGTCGATGACCGTGACGTCGTCGGCGCGTGCCGGCGCGAATTCCCCGATGGTGCGGGGCAGGCGTGCGGCGAGTCGCTTGTCGAGCTCCACGGCGGTCACCCCACCGGTTCCACCTACCTGCTCCAGCAGGGCGAGGGTCAGGGAACCCAGCCCTGGACCGACCTCGATGACCCGGTCGTCGTCCGACAGTTCGGCGGCCGAGACGATGCGTCGGACCGTGTTCGGGTCGATGACGAAGTTCTGCCCCATCTTCTTCGTCGGGGTGATGTCGAGTTCCGCCGCCAGGGCGCGGATCTCTCCGGGGCCCAGCAGGCGTACCGTGTTCTCTTCGCTGTCCGTCACATGTCGAGGATAGCCTGTCGGGGACAGACGATCTATCAGCGGATCTGTCAGCGCAGGCCCATGCTGGAGGTGCAGGCAGGCCAGGCGCCCCAGCCCTGTGCGGCCTGGACCTTCTCGGCCACGGCGATCTGCTCCTCGCGGGTGGCCATGTAGGCCTCCGGAGCGTACTCGGTACCGCCGAATGCCGCCCAGGTGGACGGGGTGAACTGCAGGCCGCCGGAGAAGCCGTTGCCGGTGTTGATGGACCAGTCTCCGGTGGCCTCGCACTGGGCGAGCTGGTCCCAGACGGAGCCATCGGAGACGGAGGGGGCAGAGGATCCGGTGCCGCGGCGCACGACGCGCTCGGTGGCGGGCGTGATCTCCTCGCGCTTGAGCTCGTCGCGGTGTGTCTCGACACCGTTGAGGGAGTGGATACGGACGGTGACGCGGGCGGTACCGGCGGTACCTTCCTCGATGACCTCTTCCTCACCCTTGGCCATGTCCGGGTCCTCGATGACCTTCTCCGGCGGGGCGATCTCCTGGTCCTCGGTGACCTCTTCACTGGTCTTCCGGGTGACGTCGATGTGCATGTCGTCGGTGACCGGGGTGTCCGCCGACGGGGTGACGACGTCCTCCTTGCCCAACGGAGCACCGCGCATCTCGAGCACGTCGGCCACGGTCGGGGCAGACATGGTGAGGCGGGCAGGCGTCTCGTCCGGCTGGCCGTCGTTGAGCGTGAAGCTCTTCGGCGAGGTGATGTTGAGCTCCATGCCGTCGAGCGGGATGGCCGAGGCGCTGGCGGTGGTGGATCCGGCGTCGATGTCGAGCTCATCGAGGAGTTCGGAGACGGTCATCTTGGTGGTGTCGACGGTGCGGGACTGACCGTCGACGACGAGGGCGACCTGCCGGGCAGAGCGGACGGTGACGCGGGAGCCGTCGGAGACGGACTCGCTGAGACCCGGGGTGATGAGGTCACCGTCGGAGACGTCGACACCCTCGGACGACAGGATCGACTCAACGTCGCCGCGTACGGTGCTGGCCTTGAGGATCTTGCCGTTGACGTCGAGGGTGACGTCCTTGTGGTTGGTGGCGACGACGGCTCCGCCGACAACGAGGGTGGCGAGCATGCCGCCGGTGGCGACACGGAGCGGGACGGAGCGGGTGTGGTTGATGCGGTGGAGCGTCGACTTGTTCTTCACCCAGATCACGATACGGTAACGATGCGCTGACGGCAAAGATATGTGACAAGAATCCCGTAATTATTCCGTGATCCGGTAGAGATCACGCGCATTGCGTGTCACCTGGGCACCTAGTGCCTCTGGAGTCACATCTCTCACTTCTGCGACACAGCGTGCGGTGTATCCGACGAAAGCCGGCTCATTGCGCGAACCCCGGAATGGCTCTGGCGTCATGAACGGTGCATCGGTCTCGATGAGGATCCGGTCGGCCGGACAGATCCGCGCCGCTTTCCGCAGCTCCTCGTTCCGCCTGAACGTCACATTGCCGCAGAAGCTCAGCCAGTAGCCGCGGTCGACGGCCTCCTGCGCCACGTCCAGCGGCGAAGAGAAGCAGTGCAGCATGATCCGCAGGTCGTCCGGGGCGTCCGCCAGGACGCGCATCAGGTCGGCGTCCGCCTCCCGGTTGTGGATCATCAGCGGCTTGGCCAGCTCGTGGGCCAGGGCCATATGCCAGCGCAGCGCCTCCTCCTGGACGTCCAGAGGTGCCGTGCGCTCCGGATCATGGGCGATCCAGTAGGTGTCCAGCCCGGATTCCCCGACCGCCACGCAGCGCGGATCAGCGGCGAGCTCCCGGAGTCTGTCCTGCACACCGTCCTCGAAGAGCTGGTCCGCGCGGGTCGGGTGGATGGCACAGGCGGCGACGACCCGCTCATCAGCATGGGCGGCCTCGAGAGCCTGGACCGACTCGGCGAGGTCGTCGCCGACGGTGCAGACCTGGTTCACCCCCACATCCGCGGCCCGGTCCATGATCGCGCGCACCTCCTCCGGTGTCGTCGCTTTACAGGACGCCAGGTGGGTGTGCGCGTCGAAGAGTTCCGGCAGCGGCTCGGGTGGGACAGGGGTCGGACGCTTCTTCTTCGACATGGCTGTCAGGTTAGCGGTGCTCGCTGAAGAACTGCAGTTCCAGGTCCACGGTGCGCCGGAAGTACTCCCGCGCCAGGGCGGCGTCCTCCGGGGAGCGCTCCCCTGCGCGGTCCACCTCGGTGCGCAGGAAATCGATGAGCTGGTGAAACCCGGGGTAGTCATGCAGGCGCACCCATTCAGCGTGGACGTGGCGGGGCGGGTAGCCGTTCTCCCCCGTACCGTGGGCGCGGTTCTCCGGGCGGGTCGCCCAGTCGAGGTACAGCCACTCGCAGACCACGAGGACGCCGAGGATCGCGGCGTAGTTGCGGGTATCGGCGGCATCGACGAAGAGCTGCTTGAAACCGGCGGTGGCCCCGGTGTCGGGGACGGATGTGTCCGCATCCAGTTCGGACGCGGCCTCACGGAAGTAGGTGTCCTCGTCGCCGGCGACCTCGCCGAGGAACTGCGCGAAGCGGTGACGCGAGGGGCAATTGTCCGCCGTGGCGACCGCCGCACCGAGCAGGGCCATGAAACCGTCCGCGAAGCGGTAGTCCTGGACCAGGTAGCCGGCCATGTTCTCGTCCGGCAGCGTGCCGGCGAAGAGCTCGGTGACGAAGCGGTGGGTGGCCGCGGCTTCCCAGGTGGTGCGGTTCTCCTCCCGCAACGTGTCGCTGAAGCGAGTGGTGGGTGTGCCGGTCGTGGTCTGCGCAGCATAGTCTTCCATGACGATTCCTCCGCGAGTGTGAACTCGATCAGGTTCGACGGGTCTCATCTCAGCCCGGGCC
The DNA here is from genome assembly GCF_056280545.1 of Corynebacterium sp. UD i78. NCBI lineage: Bacteria > Bacillati > Actinomycetota > Actinomycetes > Mycobacteriales > Corynebacteriaceae > Corynebacterium > Corynebacterium sp. UD i78. Next base: position 1,637,128 of record NZ_JBWCED010000001.1, read on the forward strand.
TTCTCCCGGGCACCCCGTGTCACTGCCCGAGGGTACCTACGGGGGCGCTGAGCGCACTGATTTGCTGAAAAAATCCTGTGCAAAGCGCGCTGAACAGCATCGGGCCGAGGCACTGAGACAACAGTGCTCAACCGTTGCCACCACCGTTCCCACACACCTTTCATGGAACTGTCCATCGACCATCGTTCAGAGAGACCCATCTCATGGATATTCCAGACACCGACCATCTCATCATCGGCATGAGCCCTTTCAATCCTCATTTCTCCCTCGACTGGCTCATCAGCGCTTTCCGGTCGGGAGCTGACCACTTCGCCACAGTCGATGTGCTTCACCCCGGCGCCATCGCCACCTCCCTGCTGACCGCAACCGGGACCCCGGAAGGTCGAGCCCTACGGAGAGCGAGACAGCAATGCAGCAAGAAACTGCGGACTGTGGCTGCAGCAGTGGAACAGTCCGGAGTCGTGCTCGGACGGACCTCCCCACTACTCAACTCCGACCACATTGTGGAGCCGAACTATGCCGGTCGCAGAGAACAGGTTGCTGACGAGTACCTCCGCAACACCGAATTCCGACGCCGCTGCCCGGCCATGAGTTCGGCTGCCACCCAGTCACGTCTTCGGGCAATCGGCTCCTCCACTCCACCGGATCCGGGTATTGCCGTCGACTACGTACTTGATGAGCTCCCTGCGTACACCCATCGCGCAGACCTGTTCCACTACCCTTCCGCAGCACTGAGTTACCCCGCGCCATGGCCGGCCGGTGAGGACATCAGGGCAGGGGAGACATCTCTCGACACCGATCCGAACAGCCACTTTTTCGTCCTCGACCCCGAGCCGGAGGCACATCATGTCTGATCTTGACAACCCGACGCTCCTCTGCGATGAAGCTCTCTACGATCCGTACCCCATCTACCGGGGATGAGGGAGCACGGTTGCGTGTATCACGACCTCATTGCGGATGCCTGGTGCGTCCTTGATCTCGACCTTGTCCGCACTGTGCTGCAGGACTCGACCGGTTTCAGCAGTCACCATCTGGCAGACCGTGCCGAGCCCGTGCTCGGAGCACGTGTGCTCGCGCAGATGACCGGTGCCGAGCACACCGAGAAGAAGGCCGTCACCATGCACGGTCTCGCAACGGTTGCCATGGACGGCTACCACCTTCCCGCAGTTGAGACGGCTGTCACCAACCTGTGGGAGCGGGTAAAGGATGCCGAGTGCCTAGACCTCGTGGAAGAACCGGCAGGACCGTCCGCCACTAATGTGACGTGCGAGCTCCTCGGTATCGATGCACAGTGGAAGCACAAGGTTCTCCCGTGGAACCGCAGTGTCGTCCAGTTCATCACGCTCCTGCAGCAGACCCCTGACGAACGGTCACAACGGTTGGCGGACGCCGGATATTTCCGCGCGTCCATGCTCCGTCTCATAGAGACCCGGCGTCGATCCCCCCGACACGATCTCGTGAGCTATCTCGTGTACGAGACACTCCGGTCCCCAACGTTGGAGGAGTCTGTCACCACCGGTACCGGAAAAATCACCGATCTCCCTACTGAGACGCTACGGCTGCACCCGCCAGTCCAGATCATTCCACGGATCGCCGTCGGGAAACAGGTCCTCGGCGGGCACTCTATCCCCGATGGGAGCACAGTGTACTGCCTTACCGGTGCTGCTCACCGCGATCCCTCCTTCTTTCCGGATCCGGACAAGTTCATCCTGTCCAGGAAGGAAAACTCTGTACGAAGCGCCTTTCCCCCATCCGCTGAGCATCTTGCCTTCGGCTCCGGACGTCACTTCTGCATCGGTGCCATGCTCGCCCGTCGGCAACTTGAGACAGCGTTCCGTGCATCGTTGTCCCATTTTCCTGAGTGGAGGCTCGCCGCCGACCCGTTGACGGAGCATGGGCTGTACACCCGCGGGCCATCCCATCTCCTCCCCGAAAAGAGCATCTGACGTGAGTACCTCTGGGACCACTCCTGCCACGCCGTCTCTCACGCCCCGGACCACCTTCGTCCTGCTGCTCGCCTCGATACTCCCGTTGATCGACTCCAGCCTGGTCAACGTCCTGCTTCCGGTGATCAGTCGAGATCTCAACGTCTCCCGGAGCGATGTGCAGCTCGGAGTCTCCGCCTACATGCTCGCTGCCACCGCCGGCATCGTGCTCTCCACCACTTCCCTGCGGCGCTTCGGACCCCGACACGTCTGGACCGGATCAGTCCTGGTCTTTGCCCTCGCTTCCGCCCTGGTCGGTCTCAGCGGGACGCTACTACTGTTCGTGATCGCCCGCGTCCTGCAGGGTGCGGCATGTGGCTTCATCATGCCGGCGGTCCAGCAGATCGCCGCCGACATCGTCGGACGCGAGGGGATGCGCGCCGCTCTGGCGACCATCGGACTACCCGCGGTCATCGCCCCGGCGTTCGGCCCGCTACTGGGCGGTGTCCTGGTGGACGCCGTCGGGTGGCGCGTCCTCTTCCTGGTCAACGTCCCGGTCGCCGCCCTCGCCCTGATTCTCGCTCACAGCGTGCTGCCGACAGCCCCGGGGAACAGGACACCACTGGGCCTCGATCAGGCGCTGCCCGGCGTCCTCGGCATGGTCGGCATGGTCGGCCTGCTCTGGGCCGTCAGCGCCGTCGGCACACTGCCTACCGGCGTCACCGCGCTCATCGCGGTCGCTGCGATCGTGGTCACCGCCGTGTTCTGTGTGGTGGACCTGCGCTCAACCACTCCCCTGCTCGACATGTCCCTCTACCGCGGTCCGGCCTTCACTACGGTGATGCTGCTGTGCCTCATCGTCGGCGCGGTGTTCTACGGGACGCTGCTGTCGACATCCCTGCACGTCCAGTCCGACCTGGGGCAGCCGGCCTGGGTGGCCGGTGTTCTGCTGGGTATCCAGGGGCTGGGCGCCTGGGCATCCCGCAGCCTCATCAAAGGACCGTGGAAGAACATGAACGCCTTCCCTGTCATCGCTGCCGGACTTGTCGTCGCCGCAGGCGGGACGATGGGCATCCAGGCCGTCGGATCCTGGGATGCAGCGACCATCACCGTAACCGTGGGCTCGTCTCTGATCCGTGGTCTGGGGCTGGGTGCGTGCACGCTGCTCGCCCTGTCCGCTGCCTACGAGGTCGTCTCTGACGGCCAAACTCCGGCAGTCGGCGCGCACACCCGGCTGATGCTGCAGCTCGGGGGAGCCCTGGGGACGGCAGTCGTCGGTGTCTGGACAGACTCTGCGATGATGCTCGGAGGGCTTGTCGCCGCGTTATCTCTGGCCGGTGCGGTCGCTGCGGCCGTTCTCCGCGGATCAGGGAACCGTCAAACTGCTGTGTGACGTATCCTCGGTGGCCATGGAGGATCCTGCCGCATTCGGACGCCGACTGCACCACGCCAGAGTCGACCGTGGGCTGTCCCAGACCGGCCTCGCCGCCGGGATCTGCTCCCCCAGCTCCGTCTCCCGGTGGGAGGACGGACAGAGTGTTCCGGACCACGGCACCGTGGAACGGCTCGCCGACCGTCTGGGAATGAACCCCACCGTCCTCACCGGGCTCGGTTTCGATTCCCGACTGGCGGGCTCTGCCGACGGGTTCGCTGACTTGTTGCACACGGTGTTCGCCGCGGAAGGCACGTCTGACTACCCGGCATGCTCGCCCGCCGGATCATGGATCGCCCGCGTCCGGTCCGTCCTCGAGCATTCCGCCCCGTACTCCACCGGTCCTCATCCCCGACCTGTTGTCGACGATCTCGCGGTCGACCCGTTGACCTCCTCCACCCCGGTGTCGTTGGAGACCGTCGAGCTTCTCGACGCGATGGTCCGTGTCCGGGAGAACCCGGACCGGGCGACCGTGGACGCCCTGACCGAAACCCTCACCTGGACCACCGACGCCCCGGAAGACGTCCGGCAGACCGCTCTGGACACCCTGGTCGCGGTGCTGGTCGACGCGGGAATGCCGGTTGCCGCTCACGGCGCGGTCACGAGGGTCGATCCTCCCCGGATCAGTGCGACCGTAGCCGCACTGTTGTCCTGGGACCGGTCCTCCCCCTGCACCTCCGCTGGTGACCTGCCTCCGATCGCTGCGCCCCGACATGCCCGGGACGTGGCCTTCAGAATCTTCGCCCGGATGCGTGACGCCCCGGAAGAAGTGCGGAGATCCGTCACAGACGCTGTGGTAGCGTCCTGCCCCGACGACGGTCTCGTCAGGCAGTGGGGGCAGAAGAGCTGACCCCCGGCGGCGGAGCCTAGTCCTTCTCGACGCGGGCCCACTCCGGGCCGGTCTCCGCCAGCTCCGGGTCCAGCTTGGTGAACAGCGGCGCCGGCTTGGACAGCGGGGTGCCCGGGGTCAGGTCGGTGCGGCCCCAGTGCGCCTGCTGGTTGACGTAGTCACCCATGATGACCGGGTAGGCACGGCCCTTGGCGGGCAGGCCGGCACCCACCGGCTCCAGCGGGGAATCATCGGTGACCTCGACGACCTCCGGCTGCGCGGCCCAGACGCCGGAACCGCCGAGCGTCTCGAAGATCTTCTGCGCGGAGAACGGCAGGTACGGCGTGAACAGTGTGTTCGCGTCCGCGACGACCTGCAGTGCGGTGAACAGGACCGTGGCAAGACGTTCCCGCTGCGTCTCGTCCTTGGCCAGCTTCCACGGCTCCTGGGCGGCGATGTACTGGTTCGCCCGGGCGACGATGCGCATCGACTCGGAGATACCGGCCTTGAACCGGGAGTGTTCCAGGTACTCGCCGACGATGCCGAAGGCTGCGGCGGACTCGTCGAGCAGCGCCCGGTCCTCGGCAGTGAACTCGCCGGGGGCCGGGATCTCACCGAAGTTCTTGTGCGCCATCGACACGGTGCGGTTGACGAGGTTGCCCCACTCGTTGGCCAGCTCGGTGTTGATGCGGCGGACGAACTCGTCCCAGGTGAAGTCGGTGTCCATGTTCTCCGGACCGGCTACGGCGATGAAGTAACGCAGCGCATCCGGGCCGAACTCCTTCAGGAAGTCACGGACATAGATGACCACACCCTTCGACGAGGAGAACTTCGAGCCGGACATGGTGAGGAACTCGGAGGAGACGACCTCGGTCGGCAGGTTCAGCTCGCCGAACTCGCCGAGCTCACCACCCTTGTCACCCTTTCCGGCGTAGCCGAGCAGCTCAGCCGGCCAGATCTGGGAGTGGAAGGTGATGTTGTCCTTGCCCATGAAGTAGTAGGACAGGGCCTCGGGGTCGGACCACCACTTCTTCCAGGCATCCCTGTCACCGGTGCGCCAGGCCCACTCGATGGAGGCGGAGAGGTAGCCGACGACGGCGTCGAACCAGACGTAGAGCTTCTTGGCATCGTTGTCCTGCCAGCCCTCGATCGGGACCGGGACGCCCCAGTCGATGTCGCGGCTCATGGCACGCGGACGCATGTCCTTGAGAACGTTGAGCGAGAAGTTCAGGACGTTGGGACGCCAGCCCTTGCGGGTGGACAGCCACTTCTCCAGTGCCTCGGCGAAAGCCGGCAGGTCGAGCATGAAGTGCTCGGTCTCGACGAAGTCCGGGGTCGCTCCGTCGATCTTGGACCGCGGGTCGATGAGGTCAGCCGGGTCGAGCTGGTTGCCGCAGTTGTCGCACTGGTCGCCGCGGGCATCGGTCGCACCGCAGATCGGGCAGGTGCCCTCGATGAACCGGTCGGGCAGGGTGCGGCCGGTCTTCGGGTCGATCGCGCCGACGGTGCTCTGGCGGATCATGTAACCGTTGTCGTTGAGCCCTCGGAAGAGCTCCTGCACCACGGCGTAGTGGTTTCGGGTGGTGGTGCGGGTGAAAAGGTCGTAGGACAGGCCGAGCCCGGCAAGGTCCTCGACGATGATCCGGTTGTAGCGGTCGGCCAGCTCCTGGACCTCCACGCCCTCCTTCTGCGCCTGGACGAGCAGCGGAGTGCCGTGCTCGTCGGTGCCCGAGACCATCAGGACCTCGTTGCCGGACATTCGCTGGTACCGGGCGAAGACGTCCGAGGGGACGCCGAATCCGGCAACGTGTCCGATGTGGCGGGGGCCGTTGGCGTACGGCCAGGCAACGGAGGTGAGGACATGTTTCGACATGTCCCCCACCCTATTGCATCAGGACTTGGCCTGGTCCTCCGACCCTTGATTCTTCGCGGACTTCCTGGCGCTCTTCTCCGCCTTGCGGCCCAGCCGCTCGTCCTCACGGGCCTCCCACGGGCTGCGGGCGGACTCCGGCGGAACCTGGTGACGGCGCTCGCGGGCGAGCCGCAGGGCGAAGGACCGCTTCTCGTTCTCGTCGAGGAACATCGGGTCCTGTGACAGTCCCTTGTACAGCGACACGCACATGAAGAGGATGAGGATCACGAACGGGCACGCGGCGACAATCGTCACCGACTGGAGGTTGTTCAGGGAGTCCTCACCGCCGGACAGCAGGAGCACCACCGCGATAAGCGCGGTCAGCAGACCCCACAGGACAGTCAGCTTCCGGTCCGCGACAAGCTTGCCGTTCTGGCTCATGGTGCCCATCACGGTCGAGGCGGAGTCCGCCGAGGTGATGAAGAAGGTCGCCAGCAGGATCATCGCGATCACCGAGCTGATGCCGGCGAACGGAAGATCGTCGAGCAGGTTGAACAGCATTGTCTGGGCGTTGCCGTCACCGTAGATCTCACTGCCGGACTCCTCCGCGTGGATTGCGGATCCGCCGAAGATGGAGAACCAGACGATGGACACCGCGGTGGGGACCATGAGGACGACCATGACGAACTCGCGGATCGTACGGCCCCGGGAGATCCGGGCGATGAAGGTACCGACGAAGGGCGACCACGAGATCCACCATGCCCAGTAGAACAGGGTGGTCCCGGCGAGCCAGTCACCCATGCCCTCGGCGGAGTCCGCGGTGCGGGCGGACATGCCGAAGAAGTTCTGCAGGTAGTTGCCCAGGGAGGTCGGCATGGTGTTGAGGATGACGACCGTGGGGCCGACGATGAGCACGAACAGTGCCAGAAGGCCGGCGAGCACCATGTTGAAGTTGGAGACGTACTGGATGCCCTTACCGACGCCGGAGTAGGCGGAGGCCAGGTAGCACAGTCCCAGCACGCCGATGATGACCATCATCCAGCCGGTCCCGGGGTTGTGCACGATACCGACCGCATCCATACCGGAACCGATCTGCAGGGCTCCGAGGCCCAGGGAAGCTGCCGTACCGAAGACGGTCGCGAAAATCGACAGGACGTCAATGAGCTTGCCGAGCCAGCCTTCGGCCAGTCGGATACCGATCAGCGGGATGAACGCCGAGCTGAACAGCTGCTTGCGTCCCAGGCGGAAGGTGCCGTAGGCGATGGCGAGACCGACGATGGCGTAGATCGCCCAGGGATGCAGGCCCCAGTGGAAGATGGTGGAGGCCATCGAGTCCGGGACGCTCTTCGACCCTTCCCCGGGAATGCCGTTCTCGAAGTAGTTCAGCGGGTCGGCGACGCCGTAGAACATCAGACCGATGCCCATGCCGGCGGCGAACATCATCGCGATCCAGCTCGCGGTGTTGAACTCGGGTTCCTCGTTGTCCTGGCCGAGCTTGATACGACCGAACCGGCTCAGCCCGATGAACAGGATGAACAGCACGAACACCGTGCCGGCGACGATGTAGACCCACCCGAAATCGGTGACGATGAGATCCAGCGCGCTGGAAGCGAAGTCGGAGAAGTTGTCCGGGGCGATGAGCCCCCACAGGACCACGGCGAGCACGAGGGCGGCCGCGAACCCCACGACCACCTTGTCCACGGTGGCGTGTTCGTTCTCCGAAGGCGGCGGCAGCATGCTGCCCACCACGACCGGCGACAGCTTCTCGGTGCTGAGTTCACTGTCGTCGGTGACGATCTGAGGATCCGGCGGCTTCTTCTCTGTTTCTCTTGTCTCTGTTTCTCTTGTCGGGTCAGTCATAACCGTCCACTCTGCCAGATATCACCGTCCGCCGATGACCCGGGTTCACCGGCGACTTGCCAGCACCGCCTCGTAGAGTTCCCGCCGGGACGCGCCGTGGGCCTCGGCAACGGTCCTGCAGGCCTCCTTCATCCGGACACCGGACGCCACCTGTTCCTCGACGAGGCCGACCAGGTCCGCCGGGTCCGCGGGTCCGGTCTCAGGTGCGGCGGAGATGACCACCGTGATCTCACCGCGGATCCCGGGCCCCTCACCCTTCTCCGCGGCAGCGGTCGCCTCGGCCACCCACTGCGCCAACTCCCCCAGCGGGGCCCGCCGCACCTGTTCATAGGTCTTGGTGAGTTCCCGGCACACCGCGGCCTCGCGGTCGGGGCCGAGCACGTCCACTGCCGCGTCCAGGGTGCGGCCGAGCCGGTGCGGGGACTCGAAGAAGGAGACGGCCCGCTTCTCGTCGACGAGTGTCGTCAGCCAGCGGCGTCGGTCGCCGTCCTTACGTGGGGCGAAGCCGTCGAAGGTGAAGTGTCCCACCCCCACCCCGGACAGGGCCAGAGCGGTCGGCACGGCAGAGGGGCCGGGCAGGCAGGTCAGAGGGACGCCAGCCTCCTGGGCCGCCTGGACCAGCGGGAATCCCGGGTCCGAGACCGCCGGCATCCCGGCGTCCGTCACCACGAGGACGCGGGCCCCGCCGGCCGCGCTCTCCACCAGCCCGGCGGCACGGTCGGACTCGTTGTGGTCGTAGTTGGAGACGACCTTCCCGGTGATCTCCACGCCGAGGGCGTCCGCCAGGGCACGGGTCCGGCGGGTGTCCTCCGCGGCGATAATGTCGGCGCTGCCCAGCGCGTCGATCAGTCGGACCGAGGCGTCCAGTGCCGTCCCCAGCGGTGTGGCCGCGAGAATGATCCCGCCGTGGGGGCAGGGTCGGTCGTCGGCGGCGCGGGACAGCAGGCGAGGCAGCGGGCCGGACAGCGGGCCGGACAGCGGGCCGGTCAGCGGGTCAGTGAACTCGGGGGTCTCCATGTTCTCCGACTCTAACGCCCCGTGCTCCGCCGTTCTGCGTCCGCTTCCTACTAGGATGGCGCCCTGTGAAACCTTCCGTCGCCGCTCCCCGGGTCCGGCCGACCCGGTGGTCGGTGGTCCTCGCCGTGCTCGCCGTGCTCGGTGCGGTCACGCGGCTGACGGAACTCGGGTACCCCACCGACGAGGGGACGCCGGTCTTCGACGAGAAACACTACGTCCCCCAGTCCTGGCAGATCCTCCGCGGTGGATTGACCGGTGGAATCGAGGACAATCCCGCCTACGGCCTGGTCGTACACCCCCCACTCGCCAAACAGCTCGAGGCGCTGGGGATGTGGGTCTTCGGCGACACGCCCTTCGGTTGGCGGATCTCGGTCGCCCTGCTGGGCATCGGTGTCATCCTGCTCACCGCGGCGACCGCGCGGCGTCTGGCGTCCTCCACCGGATACGGCGACTGGGTGGGACTGTCTGCCGGGCTGCTCGCCCTCTGCGACGGCATCCTCTTCGTCACCGGACGCTCGGCGATGCTGGACCAGTTCCAGACTTTCTTCGTCATCCTCGCCGCCTACCTGCTGGTCCGTGACCACGGGCAGATGGAGGCCACATTCCGGCGGGTCTTCGCCGAGGGGCGGATCGCCGACAACCCGTTGGGTCCGCGGGCCGGGTACCGGTGGTGGCGTTTCGCTGCCGGGCTCGCCCTCGGTGGCGCGCTGGCCGTGAAATGGTCGGGACTGTACTACATCGCCTTCTTCGGACTCACCGTCGTCGGTGTCGACTGGTGGCGGCGCCGTCGCTTCGGCGTCCAGCGTCCGCTGGCAGGCACCTTCGCCCGGGACTGCGTCCCCGCGTTCGCGTCCATGGTCATCCTGCCGGCGGTGATGTACCTGTTCAGCTGGCGTGCCTGGTTCGCCTCAGAGACCGGGGTCTTCCGCCACGAGGTCGAGGCCGGTAACGACCGGATCAGCTCCTGGGGCCTGGACTGGTTGCCGGACTCCTGGCTCAACTTCATCTACTACCACGTCTCCGTCCTCGACTTCCACGAGGAACTGACCAACTCCAACGGCCACCACCACCCGTGGGAGTCCAAACCCTGGGAATGGCTCGCCAGCACCCGTGGACTGCTGTACTACAGCGAGACCGACGGCTCGGGGATCAAACACGTCGTCCTGCTGACCGGCACCCCGGTGATCTGGTTCCTCACCGTGCCGGTACTGCTGTGGGGCCTGTGGTGCCTGGTCCGGCGTCGTGAGATGGCCTGGCTGGTGCCGGTGGTCGGGTATCTCGCCGGATTCCTGCCGTGGCTGCTCAACGTCGACCGGCAGATGTACCTCTTCTACGCGACGAACCTCGCCCCGTTCCTCATCATCGGCCTCGCCCTGGCACTGGGACAGCTCGCCGGCTGGTCGATCGTCGGCGACCGCCCGGTGGACACCTCCCCCGGTCTCCGGCCGGCGGTGCGGCGGTTGTGGCTCACCCGTACCGGCATGCTCTTCGGTGTGATCTACCTGGTGCTGGCGGTGTGGATGTTCCTGTTCTTCCTGCCGGTCTACTCGGGCCTGCCACTGACCCAGCAACAGTGGCACTGGCGGATGTGGCTGCCCGGCTGGACCTGACTGCGCCGTCGCCGCAGGCTCAGTCCCCGTCGCCGGGCCGCCAGGTGGAGTTCCGCTCGGCGTCCCCCGGGCTGTACGCCACCGGGCGTGCACCGAGTCCGCGCAGTGAATCCCGCAGCGGATTGACCGCGTGGTGTCGTGCCAGCCATACCCCCACCACCGTCATGCAGGACGCCAGGTGCAGCAGCAGACCGGCGACCGTCGGAACATCGAGGTAGCCCAGCACCAGATCACGGGTGGAGAACCCGGCGCCGAAACCCCACAGGGCGAGGAAAACCGGCAGCAGTCCCGGTGCGGCACGTGGTCGCCACGCGCCCCAGATCAACCCGGCCGCCAGGGCCAGGCGCACCGTCGCTGCGTCCACCGACAGGCGCGCCAGATCCGGGTCACCGGCGTTGGCGACCTCACCACCTGCCCCGGACGCCGTCGGGGAGTCCGGCACACCGGTGGAGTTGACCAGCAGGACCACCGCCCAGGCGATGTAGAGCACCGCGAGCACCACCATCGCCACCCGGCACAGGGTCAGCGGCAACGACCGGCTGCGCAGCCGGTGGGACAGTTCCGGGGTGGTCTCCGCCAGCGCCGCCATCTGGCGGGCCAGCTCCCCGGCGTCACGTGGTTGCGGTTGTTCCGTCGGGGCTGAGCTCACCCGCAGTCGGCGGTTGAGGTCCGCCGCCGCGGCGAACCACCCGGGGCAGTCCGGGCAGGCCGCCAGGTGGGCGTCCACCGCATCCGGATCGGTGCCCGCCGGTTCAGGTTCGCCGTCGAGCCGTGCGGACAGCGCGGCGCGGGCCTCCTCGCACTCCACCCCCGCGCCCCTAGGCGAACCGGGACAGGGCCCGGTCCAGGCTGGCCCGCCCCGAGCCGAAGACGATGAGGGTCACACAGGCGGCAGAGAGGACCAGGACGAGCTCCCAGCCACCGTCGCTGACGAACAGTCCGTTGTCAAGGTGGACGAAGTAGAAGGCCGCGACCATGTCGAGAGCGAGGACGCCGGCGGCGGCCGGGGTCAGCAGCCCGAGCACCAGCATCGCGCCACCGAGCATCTCCACGACAGAGACCACCCAGGCCGACAGGGTGGGCTGCGGGATGTTCAGGCCCGCCCACTGGTCGGCGGTGGCGTCGATACCGGTACCGAAGGCCTTGTCCCAGCCGTGGGCGATGAAGATGACGCCCAGGACCAGCCGCAGCAGGAACAGGGCCGCGTCTCTGAGCGCAGGGTTGTTCATGATGATGACAGCCTACCCCGAGAGGGGCCTGTGTCAGACCACGCGGACCGTCGGATGCCCGTCGCCGGGGTGCCCGTAGCCGTCGTCGTAGGCGTCGTAGTAGCCGTCGTCGGTGTCCGGCACATCGTCGTAGCCGGCGAAGGTGACGTCGGCGTACTCCAGGGCGGCGAACTCGGGGTCGGCGTCGTCACTCTCGACGACGACGGCACCGGGTCGACGCAACCGGTCGGGGACGCCCAGTTCACGGTCGTCGGTGTTGCGCACACCGAGCCGGGCCCGGCGCATCCGTGCGAGACGCCGGTGCTGCAGTTCCCGCTCCGCGAGTGTCTGCTTGCGCAGCGAATAGAGGTACATGCCGGTCAGCGCCGCACCCAGCAGGGTGACGATCCACAGCGAACCGGACAGCGCGACTGCCCCGATGAGGGACAGGACGGTCACGACGACCAGCACCATGAGGACGCGACGACGCCGGGACTGACGCTGCTCGGCAAGCTGTCGGGACGCCACGGGGTTGTAGATACCGCGGCCCTGGCGGCTCGCCAGGTAATCGATGTCGTCCTCGGTGATCTCGTCGTCAAAGTAGGCGGCGTCCTCGTCGGACTCCTCCGTGGTGTCCTTGACGACCAGCAGTTCATCGTCGGTGCCCACCGAGACATCGATGTCGCCGCCACGGATGTAGGCCTCGTCCACCACGGCGAAGCGGCGGACCGGCTCGTCCGGCACGATGTCAGCGACAGGCTCACGGTCGTCCCCGGTCTCCACGTCGTCCATCTCTTCAGCCTCAGCCTCGACCTCAGCCTCAACCTCGACGACAGGCAGCTCAGCGACGGCGTCATCGTCCCCGGTGGTGTCCCCGTTCACCGGGAAGTCGGCGTCCACGGCGCTGTCAACATCGGTGTCCTCGGCGTCCTCTGCGTCCTCTGCGTCCTCTGCACTGACGGGTGCGAACTCACCGGTGTCGACGTCGTCCTGCGTCCGGTACTCGACCACGTCACCCTCGATCACGGAAGGCACAGGCAGCGGCGGGGCGACATCCGGGATGTCGTCGTAGGAATCGTCACGGGTGTCGTCGATGACCACCTGCTCCGGCTCCGCCTCCACCAGCTCGAGATCGGCGTCGGGATCGGCACGGTAGAGACTCTCCGCGGGCAGCGGACGGCGTCGGGACCGCTCGATCCCGGTCCCGCCCTCGTGCACCACCCGGGTCTCGGACAGGGCCTTCGACGTCCGGCGCACCGGAGAATGACGGCGGACGAACAGTGTGGTGATGATGAGAAGCCACACCACACCGATGAGGACGACGGAACTGAGGGAGCTGGACACGGGGGACGTATTCCTCTCACCGGGATCACGGACAGTGTGCCTGTACCGGATACGTGCCCGGCATCAGACTAGGTGACCACGAGGGTACGTGTGCTCCGCTTCTCACGGCATCAGGCGCGCCGGAGAAAATACGTAACCGGTGTTGTCTCCCGTGACTCAGGGGGCGGGAAGCACGCCGGACGCCTGCAATCCGGCGAGGACACCGCCGGAGGTCTCCTCCACGGTCTGCGCGACAAGGAGGTGGTCCCGCCACTGACCGTTGATGTGCAGGTTGCGCTGCAGTCTGCCCTCTTCGCGGTAACCGGTGCGGGCCAACACCCTCCGCGACGCCGCATTGTCCTCCAGCACCGTGGCCTCCACCCGGTGCATACCGACCTGCCGCATCGCGTGGTCGGTACCGAGCGCGACCGCCGCCGTCGCCACTCCTCGACCGCCGAAGCCGGAGTACACCCAGTACCCGATCCAGCAGCTGCACACCACACCGTGCTGGACGTTGCCCAGCGTGAGCTGGCCGGCGAACTCACCGTCGACCTCGATGGCGAAGGGCAGGACCACGCCGTGTCGGGCCATGTCGAGCAACCCACCCACCGTGGAACGCCACATCTGCGGGGCGTGCGCCTCGTGCCAGTCGCCCGGCACCGTCGGCTCGACCGGACGCAGCAGGTGCTCGTCGGCGACCCGGTACCGCGACCAGCGCTTTCCGTCACGACGGTGCAGCGGACGCAGCTGCACCTGGCCGGCGGTGCAGCGCGCCTTGGGGGTGCGGGCGGGCCAGCCCGGATGCCTGTCGATCACGGTCGTCTCACGACTGGTTCGTCAGGAACATGACGTCGACGATCTCGCCCGGCTCCACCCTGGTCCGGTCCCCCGGCAGGACGACCAGACAGTTCGCCTGGCCGTGACTGCCGAGCAGGTGACCCGGTTCCCCGCCGCCGACCGCACCGAGCGGATCGACGAGGAACTCACGGGTTCCGCGGTCGCGCATCAGCTGACCGCGCAGGTAGCCGGTGCGTCCCGGCGCAGACTCGATCGCGGCGATGGTGCGTGCCTGTACGGTGCGCCGCGTCGTCTCCCGACGACCGCGGAGAATCTGGATCAGCGGGCGGACCAGGACCTCGAAGGAGACCAGCGCCGCCGAGGGGTTGCCCGGCAGCAGGAAGGTCGGGGTGCGGTCTGCACCGAGCGTGCCGAAGCCCTGGACCGAGCCCGGGTGCATCGCCAGCCGCGAAATGTCCATGTCACCGAGGTCCTCGAGAACCTCCCGCAGCCGGTCACTGGCGGCACCACCCACGCCACCGGAGATCACGAGGATCTCCGACCGGATGAGCTGACTCTCGATGATCTCGCGCAGCCGACGCGGTTCCCCGTTGAGGACGCCGACCCGGTTGACGTCCGCTCCCGCCTCCCGACCAGCCGCGGCCAGCGCATAGGAATTGACGTCGAAGACCTGGCCGAGGGCCGGATCACGGTCGATGTCGACGAGCTCCGGGCCGAAGGACAGCACCGAGACCCGCGGCCGCGGGTACACGAGCACCTTCGAGCGGCCGACCGCGGCAAGCAGCCCGACCTGGGCAGCACCGATGACGGCACCGTCCTCGACGACCACGTCACCGGGCTGGACATCGGAACCGGCACGGTGGACGAACTGTCCGGGGCTGACCCCGTAGAGCGGTTCGATGCGGCGTCCGTCCTGGGACGCCCAGTCCAGCGGCAGCACGGCGTCCGCCAACGTCGGTAGCGGAGCACCGGTCTGCACCCGGACAGCCTGCCGGGGCTGCAGGCGCACCGGGCGATGGGACCCGGCGGTGACTTCGCCGACCACCGGAAGCATCGGAGAGGACGCGTCATCGGAGCCACCCGATCCGGATCCTGCGCCAGAACCGCCGTTGAGGATCTGGCGGATGTCCACCGCGCGCACGGCGAAACCGTCGACGGCAGCCTGGTTGAAGCCGGGGAGGCTTGTCTCCGACTCGACCTGTTCGGCGCACCGTAGGCCCAGCGCCTCGGAAATGGCGGTACGCACCGGCTCCGGGGTGACTGCCGCAGCGGTCACCGCCGCCAACTGCTCCTCAACGCTCTTCACGGTCCTCGAACTTTCCTGTGGCCGACACTGTTCCGGCGGACGGTCCGTCCACCTTCTGCACCATCCTAGAGAGGGCCGCTACTCGGCGGGCACCTCGGCATGGGACACGGCGTCCGCGGAAAGGCGGTTGCCGAGCCACTGACGCAGGGACGGGCCGTAGGTGTCGTCGTTGAGGGCGAAGTCGACACAGGCCCGGATGTAGCCACCGGGGTTACCGAGATCATGACGTCCGCCCTGGTGGATGTAGACATGGACCGGGTGGCCTTCGGTGATGAGCAGTTCAATGGCATCGGTGAGCTGCAACTCACCGCCCTTGCCCGGCTCGATTCTACGCAGCGCGTCGAAGATAGTGCGGTCGAGCAGGTAGCGGCCGGCGGCGACGACGGTTGAGGGGGCGTCCTCCGTATCCGGCTTCTCGACCATTCCCCTGACCTTACGGACCTGGGAACCGGCACCTTCCTCGGTCTCCTCGAGATCGAAGACACCGTAGTTCGACACCTCGTCCTCGGGGACCTCGAAGCCACAGAGCACGGTCCCGCCGAACTGGCGGCGCACCTCCAGCATCTCGTTGAGGACGCCGAACGGCAGCACGAGGTCGTCCGGCAGCAGAACGGCGAAGCAGTCCTCGTCATCATCCAGGGCGGTCTCGGCACAGCCCACGGCATGACCGAGGCCCAGTGGCCGGTCCTGGTTGACAGCGACGGCGTCCACCAGGGTGTTCACTGCCTGGACCTTCTCCAGCTGCGTGGTCTTGCCACGGGACTCCAGCGTCGACTCGAGCAGTTCGTCCTGGTCGAAATAGGCCATGATCCCCTGCTTGCGGGGGGCCGTCACCACCGCGAGACGGGAGGCACCCGCCTGGGCCGCCTCCCTGGCGATGAGTTCGATACCGGGCGTGTCGACGACCGGAAGCAGTTCTTTGGGGACCGTCTTGGTCGCCGGCAGGAAACGTGTTCCCAGGCCTGCGGCCGGCACCACAACAGTGCGCAGGCCCCCGTCATGGAGAGAGTTATCAGCAGTCATGGGGAGAAGAGTACCGGCCGTTACCGGTCCGGGTGTGGTGAGCGCGCCGACATACCCCCGATTCAACCACGTGTCCGCAGAAATTCTGTGTCCCGTCCCCCGCACACCACCCCTGCCCTTCCTTTCCGGGGGGGGTGGGATGGGCGGACTAGTCTCCGGGGGTATGGATACTTCGGCCGATACTGCGGACGACGCGGTAGACGACGCGGCGGGCGCCAAGAACGCACTGCGGGCCCGGATACGACTGGACCGGACGCACCGGCTCCCCGACCGCGACGCGCGGGACGGAGCCGTCCTCGACCATCTGACCGCCGAACTGGACCGCCGCGACAGGCCGGGGCCGCCCCGGGCCGTCGCCGCCTATGACCCACTGCCCGGCGAACCCGGCGGCAGCGACCTCCCCGAGTCACTCGCCTCCACAGGTCGCGAAGTCTGGCTGCCGGTGGTGGCCGGTCCCGGTGCCTCACTCCGGTGGGTGAAATGGCGTGGCGTAAAGCACACCCGCTCCGGAGCCTTCGGGATCCGGGAACCGGTACCGGCCGAGGGAGACACGCCGGTGAACACCGGTGACCTTCTCGCCCGGGTACACACCGTCATCATTCCCGCGCTGGCCGTGGGGAATGACGGAGCACGATTGGGCCAGGGCGGTGGCTTCTACGACCGCACCTTTGCAGCATCCATGTCAACAGGTGAAAACCATGACAGACTGATAGCTGTCGTGGACCATGAGGAATTCGGCGTCGCCGTCCCCGCGACGGCGTTCGACATCACGGTGGACGTGGTGGTGACCGACTCCGGAACCTTCCGGACCGACATCGCAGACGGTAGTGTCCGTCCCTGACCCCTAACAACACCTCCCGAGGAGAACCCACAATGCTCAAGGGCTTCAAAGACTTCATCATGCGGGGCAACGTCATCGAACTCGCCACCGGTGTCATCATCGGTGCCGCGTTCACGGCGATCGTCACCGCGCTGACCGACAACCTGATCCAGCCGATCATCAACGTCTTCGGCGGTGGCGGCGACGTCGAGGGCCTCGCCTGGCGGATCAAGTCCGGCGACGCGTCGACCACCATCGACCTCGGCGCGATTCTCTCGGCCGTGATCAACTTCCTCATCATCGCCGCGGTGGTCTACTTCATCATCGTCATGCCGATCAACAAGATGGCCGAAGCAGCGGCGAAGAAGAAGGGCCAGGACTCCGAGGAGGCGGCCACCGCCACCGAGACCGACCTGCTCATCGAGATCCGCGACCTGATGGCCGCACAGAGCGGTGTCTCCACCCCGTCCAACGACATCCCCGAGGGCACCGAACCGGAGACCGGACGCCACTCCGCGGGATAGCATTCCTGCAGTGAGCGGCCCCGGAGGGGCTCACCAGTGCGGTGGACGCTGCTCCCGCCAGAAGTTCTCGCTGAATCCCTCCCCCTGTCCCCCGGTCACCGCATCCCGCGGCGGCCGGGGTTTCCTCTGTACCGGGGACGGTGACGCGCCGTCAGCGTCGTGGGTCTTGCCCAGGACGCCGACGCCCCGGCGCCGCCGTCGGCCGCGCACGCCCGGCTCCCCCGTCACGCCTGGTTCAACTCACCGACGATGTAGCGCGCCAGCGGGCACAGCGTGGCCATACCGTCGCGGATCGCCGCACGGGAGGACGCCAGGTTCACCACGACCGTCGAGCCGGACACACCCGCGACACCGCGGGACAGTCCGCCGTCCATCGCATTGCAGGCCATCGCCGAAGACCGCAGGGCCTCGGACAGGCCCGGGATCCGACGGTCGAGGACATCGCGGGTGGCCTCCGGGGTGAGGTCACGAGGACCGACGCCGGTACCGCCGACGGTGATGACGAGATCCGCGCCGCCGACGACGGCGGTCTCCAGGGCCTGGCGGACACTGTCCCGAGAACAGTCCACGGTCAGTACGGCATCCACCATGAAATCCTCCTCGGAGAGGAGTTCGGCGACCAGTTCGCCGGACTGGTCGCCCGGGGTGACCCGGTCGGCGACGAGGACGACGAGCGCATGGAGCAGGGAGTGCCTCGCCGCCTTACTGTCGCGACGGTCCTCCTGCTCGTCGAGACTGAGGAAGACGGAGTCATCGGGTTCGGTGACCTCGGCATCCAACCGGTCGTAGGAGGCCTGTTCGTCAGCGTCGAGATCCTCCACTCCCCGGACGCGCAGCAGTCCGTCGACTCTGGCTCCGGTGGTGGTTCCTTCAGTCATTTCGGTGGTCCTCCCGACCCTCGGAATTGTGGTGTTCGCGTGGCGAGCTCTGTTCTACATGACCATACTATTCGGATGCGGAAAGCGTGACCTTGATCTCATGTTCGTTCCCGCCGTTGCCGTCGGTGACGGTGAGAGTGACCTCGTCGCCCACGTTGTGCGAGCGGATCGCGGCGATGAGACTGACCCCGTTGTCGACCAGACGGTCATCGACCTTGGTCACGACATCGCCGGACTTCAGACCTGCCTCCTCCGCCGGACCGCCCCCGGTGACCTCGGCGATGACCGCACCGCCGCCGGTGGTTTCGCGGGTGTCGACCTGTGCACCGATCACCGGGTGGGTGGCACTGCCGGTGTCGATGAGCTGCTTGGCGGTGTCCATGGCCTGGTCGGCGGGGATCGCGAAGCCCAGACCGATGGAGCCGGACTCTTCCCCGGTGCCGCCGAGCGTGGCGATGACCGACGGGATGCCGACGAGCTCACCGTTGAGGTTGACCAGCGCACCACCGGAGTTACCGGGGTTGATCGCGGCGTCCGTCTGGATGGCGTCGATGAGCGAGGCCTCACCGCCGGACTCACCGCCGGCCTGGACCGGACGGTCCTTGGCGGAGACGATGCCGGTGGTGACGGTCGAGGACAGTCCCAACGGCGAACCGACGGCGACGACCGACTGACCGACCTGGAGGGAATCCGGGTCACCGATGGTGATCGGGGTGAGGTCGGAGGCGTCCTTCGCCTGGATAACGGCGATGTCGGTCTGCGGGTCTGTCGCGACGACCTCCGCCTCGTACTGCTTTCCGTCGTTGGTGGTCACGGTCATCTGCGCGCCGCGCCCCTCAGCATCTGCGACAACGTGGTTGTTGGTGAGGATCATGCCGTCGGAACTGATGATCGAACCGGAGCCCTCGGCACCGCTCTGGCCGCTGGTGACCTGGATGGAGACGACACTGGGCAGCACCTTCTCGGCGACACCTTCGATGGTGCCGTCCTCGGGGGTGGAGGAGGTCTGCTCACGGTCGCCGACGACCTGGGTCGAGAATGTGGTGCCGTCCGACGATCCGCCGGAGCCGGTGTTGTTCATGATGACGCCGGTCAGTGCACTGGCGGCGACAGCCACGGCGACCACCATGCCGGCGACGACAGGCGTAGAGAAACGGCGGGGGGACTTCGGTGGAGTGGTCTCGTTCCCGGGGACCTCCGGTTGAACGGAGGTGGCGTCCTGCCCGGCTGCATCGGCCGACCCCTGGCCCGCAGGATAGCCCGGGTAGCCGGGGTGGCCCGTGGACCCGGCGGCGTACTCGGCGTGGCCGAACTGACCCGGGTACGACTGACCGGGATAGGTCTGACCGGGGTACGGGGGGCGCTGCTGTTCCTGACCACCCTGACCCCACTGGGCCGGGTAACGGTTGTCGTCTGATCCTCCGGTTCTCCCGGTGCTGTTACCGTTGCCTGCGCTGCCGTTGTCCGCCATCGGACATCTCCATTCATCGTGATTACTGCCTGTGACGCTTCTGTGTAGACCATACTGGCCCCGGAGACTGCGACAGTTCTCCAGGCAACCTTGGAATTGGCCGTGAAGCCACCCCCAGTTCCCCAACTAGAATGACTGCCCCCACTGTCCCCTGCCCCACCGCCCCTGAGCAAGCCACCGGAGCATTCCAGCAGCGTCTCAGTGGATCAGGGAGTGTTCTCCCGCAGTGCATAGCCCACACCGCGCACGGTATGGATGAGACGGTCCTCCCCCTCGGCCTCCGTCTTGCGCCGGAGATAGCCGATGTAGACCTCGAGGGCGTTGCCGGAGGTCGGGAAGTCGTAACCCCAGACCTCCTCGAGGATGGTGTTGCGGGACAGGACCTTGCGGGCGTTGCGCAGCAGCAGCTCCAGCAGCGCGAACTCGGTGCGGGTCAGGCTGATCCGTCGCTCACCACGGGTGACTTCCCGGGTCTCGGGGTTCAGGGTGAGATCGAGGAAGCTCAGCGGCTTCGAGTCCTTGGCCACCGCAGCGGCCGTACGTCGGGAACGCCGGTAGAGGGACCGTACCCGGGCGAGCAGCTCCTCGAGGGCGAAAGGCTTGGCGAGGTAGTCGTCGGCCCCGGCGTCCAGGCCGGCGACCCGGTCGGCGACATCGGACTTCTGGGAGAGCATGAGGACGAGGACCTCACTGCCGCTGCCACGCAGGGACCGGAGGATCTCAAGGCCGTCGACCTTGGGGAGAATGCCGTCCATGATGACGAGGTCCGGGTTCTCCTTACGGATGAGGGTCTGTGCCTCTTCACCGTCGGTGGCCTGGACGACATCGTATCCGTTGAACGTGAGCGACTGGCGGAGCGTGTCACGCACGGACCGATCATCATCGACTACAAGAATTTTCATAGGCTCCATTGTGCACCATGCGCTACCCCATAGCCTCCCCCTGTGACATCTTTTCAGCGAACCGACAGGAAGCTGTCCGCTGGCCGGTCAGAAAGGGACCGGCAGTTGTTTGACTATCATTCCCCCTGAAAGGAATCAGGACCATTCGGATACGGAAAAGCCGCCTCCCGGAGAAACGGGAAGCGACGTGACCGGGATACTGCTAGTCGAGTTCGACCAGGCCCAGCTGGGCTGCCTTGACCAGGCGGCGCGGGATCTGGACCTCACGCCCCTGGACCTTGACGGTCTGCAGGGCGGTGTTGTCGGACTTCCACTGCGAACGACGCGAGTGGGTGTTCGCACGGGACATGCGGCGCTTCGGAACTGCCATTGTTCTCTACCCTCCTCTACGCGTTCTTCTTGGACGGACGGACGCGGGAACCGAACCGGCGCTGGAACTTCTCGACGCGGCCGGCGGTGTCCATGACACGCTGCGCGCCGGTCCAGAACGGGTGGGACTCGCTGGTGACGTCAACGACGATCAGCGGGTACTCGTTTCCGTCCTCCCACTCGACCGTACGGTCGGAGGAGACGGTGGAACGCGTCAGGAACTGGTGGCCAGTGCTGGCGTCCTTGAAGACCACCGGGTGGTAGTCGGGGTGGATATCGCTCTTCATTCTCAATCCCTCAGGGTCGGGCACCAGGTCGGTCCCGCAGGCGGACGGTGATCCGTCCGTACCGTAGGTCGTGCCTGGGTCGGGTTTGGAGTGTGGGCACACCGCGACCGAACGCGGCAGTGACACAACGATCCACCATAACCCGCACGACCCCGATCCGTGAAATCCCGGCTCTCCCGCCGCCGGCGTACGTGTATCACGGAGCCTGAGCGGGGCCCGCAAAGGTCGACCGCAGCAGGGATTAGGTCTGCAGCGCGCGATGAGGTAGAGTTTCGCCTCGCTGTTGTCTAAGTAAACGTCATCGCCCGATCGACCATGTCCACACAGCGCCCCGGCACGCCTGCTTCCCGTCTAGTTGCGGGCACGTCTTATGTCGGTGCGGCGCCCGGACCGGACGAGCGGGCGGAAGGAGAAAATACCCATGTCGGCATTTTGCCAGGTCACGGGTCGGAAGCCGGGGTTCGGCAAGTCCGTCTCGCACTCGCACCGCCGCACGAACCGTCGCTGGAACCCGAACATCCAGCGTCGTTCGTTCTACCTGCCCTCTGAGGGACGGACGATCACCCTGAACGTCTCCACCAAGGGCCTCAAGACCATCGACCGGGACGGCATCGAGTCTGTCGTCGCCAAGATCCGCGCTCGTGGGGAGAAGATCTAATGGCACGTAACGATATCCGCCCCATCATCAAGCTGAAGTCCACCGCGGGCACCGGTTACACCTACGTGACCCGCAAGAACAAGCGGAACAACCCGGACCGGATCACCCTCAAGAAGTTCGATCCGATCGCTCGCAAGCACGTCGAGTTCCGCGAGGAGCGTTAACCTATGGCGAAGAAGTCCAAGATCGCGAAGAACGAGCAGCGCAAGGAGATCGTCGCCCGTTTCGCCGAGCGTCGTACCGAGCTCAAGGCGATCATCAAGAACCCGAACTCCTCCGAGCAGGAGCGTGCGGATGCGCAGTTCGAGCTGAACCGCCAGCCGCGCGACGCCTCTCCGGTCCGCGTCCGTAACCGCGACGCCGCCGACGGCCGTCCCCGCGGTTACCTCCGCAAGTTCGGCCTGTCCCGCGTCCGCGTCCGCGAGATGGCTCACCGCGGTGAGCTTCCGGGCGTCCGTAAGTCCAGCTGGTAAAGGGGAGCTCACACAATGAAGCGCACCAATCACAAGAAGGCGCGGATCGAGCAGTCCCGCCGCCCGAAGAAGAACCCGCTCAAGGCAGAGGGTATCGAGACCGTCGACTACAAGGACTACGCCCTGCTGCGTAAGTTCATCTCCGACCGTGGCAAGATCCGCGGCCGCCGCGTCACCGGCCTCACCCCGCAGCAGCAGCGTCAGGTCGCCACCGCGGTCAAGAACGCCCGTGAGATGGCTCTCCTGCCGTTCCACAGCCGCTGATCCCTGCTGACTTCAGCACCGTAGTCCGGTGACACGGACTACTGCTCTCCCGAAGAGCGTTTACACAGACACCTGAACCCCGCCCCGGTTGTCCCCCGGAGCGGGGTTCAGTCGTATGTCGGGTACCGTGGTGGGGTAGTTTCATCCTGCCCCCGATGAAAGGGACGCCTCATGTCAACCCCCTCCGGTACCCCCGAGAATCCGTTCAGTGATGACCGCAGCCGGGAGGACGCCGACCGCGCCGGTGACGCCACCGGCGGCGAGGGTTCCCTCCCCTCCTACAACGCCTACACCGGCGGGGACGCGCCGAACAGCGGCGCTCCGCTCACCGGCACCACGGGCCAGGACGCCTACCCCGGAGCAGGGAAGCGACTTGGCGCCCTGGTCATCGACAACATCCTCATCGGCATCATCGGCATGGTGCTCATCATGACCATCGCCGGCAGCGACATCTCGGACTACTCCGACGAGTTCCAGGCCTGGCAGGACGCCGGAGAACCCGACTCCGCCCCGGTCATGGACGCGGGCAACCTCCTCATCGCCAGCGTCATCACGCTCGTGATCTGGTTCGCCTACCGGGTCATCCTGGAGGTGCGCAAGGGGCAGACCCTCGGCAAGATGGCGCTGAAGATCAAGGTGGTGGACGCTGACGGCAAGCTGCTGACCGCCGGGTCGTCCTTCAAGCGAAACTCCTGGTACATCGCCGTTTTCCTGCTCGGAATGTTCGTCGGATCCATCGGACAGATCGTCGCTGTAATCCTTGTGGCGGTGCTCGGGTTCACCATCGCCCGTAACCCCTTCCGTCAGCACACCTTCGACCAGTGGTCGAAGGCCTACGTGGTCAACGCCTGACAGAGAGAGCGCACCCATGAGCAACTCCTACGGTCCCGACGACAACCGGAATCCCTACACCCGGGACGGTGTCCCGCAGAGTGGCAAGCCCCAGGGCGGATTCCCGCCGGCCGGGTATCCCCTGGTCTCCCCCTACCCGGGGGCCGGTGCCCGCCTGGGCGCCTACGTCATCGACCTGCTGATGGTCGGTGTCGCCATGGCTGTCGTCATGCTCTTCGTGGTCTGGGACGACGTCAGCGCCTGGATCGACGACCTCGACCAGTGGGACGGCAACGGTGACGCCCCCGACCTCAACATGGGCGGTTTCTACCTCATCAGCATCCTCAGCATCATCATCTGGATGGCCTACCGGATCTGCATGGAGACCTGGAGGGGCCAGACAGTCGGCAAGATGGCGTTGAAAATGAAGGTCGTCGATGTCGACGGTCAGCTCCCGACCCCCCAGGCGTCCTTCCTGCGCAACAGCTGGTACCTCATCAGCGCGGTGCTGAGTTTCATCCCCGTCGTCGGCTGGGTGGCGAATGTCGGCATCCCTGCCGCCCTCGGTGTGACCATCTCCAGGGACCCGTACCGGCAGTCCTTCACGGACCACTGGGGCAGGACCTACGTGGTGAGCACCCGCCCCACGTTCTGATCCCCGACCTGAGGCGGGTCCCACCGCGCGTGGTCTAATGGAGCGATGCTCGACGTGCTCAGTGGATTCCTCGTGGTGGTCATCGTCATCGCCCTGGGATTCCTGGTCGGATGCCGGGATCTGCTCGGGCCACGGGCCGTCTACACCCTGAACATGTTCGTGTTCTGGATCGCGACGCCGGCACTGCTCATCAACTTCCTCTCCCAGGCTGACCTGGGGGACGTCTTCGGTGAGAACCTCGCCGTGGTGGTCCTGAGTTCCGTCCTGGCCGGCCTCGTCGGATTCCTCGGGTTCCGGCATCTCGCCGGGCGCAACGTCCCGGACAGTCTCGTGACGCTGCTGGCCTGTTCCTACTGCAACGGGTCCAATCTCGGCGTTCCCCTGGTCACCCACGTCCTCGGTGACCCCACGGCATCTCTGCCGGTCATCATCTTCCAGACCGCGGTCTACGGTCCCGCGGTCGTGCTGCTGCTCGACGTCTCCACCCGGCGTCAGGCCCGGCTCGAGGACGGCAGTGCCGCCTCACACCCAGGCATCGGCCCACTGGTCCGCGAGCTGGTGGTCGGAATTGTGCGTAACCCGCTGATCATCGCCGCCGTCGCAGGCATCATCCTCGCCACGTTGCGCACCACCGCAGACTGGACACTGCCCGAGCTCATCGCCGAGCCGGTCGCCACTCTCGCGGGGGCCGCCGTGCCGGTCGCCCTCATCGCCTTCGGTATGTCGATGGCTCAGGTGCGCGTCCTCGGCTCGACCAGCCCGAAGCGCAGTGTGTGGGCGGCTGCTGTGGTGAAGACAGTCGTCCACCCGCTCATCGCCTATGCCCTGGCGCGGCTGCTCTTCAACGCCTCCGGGGCCGCGCTGCTGGCCTTCGTGGTCGTCGCCGCCCTGCCCACCGCACAGAACGTCTTCACCTACTCACAACGGTTCGGGACGAACACGGTACTTGCCCGGGACACCGGCGTGGTGAGCACCCTGCTGTCGATTCCGTCGATTGCTGTCATCGCCCTACTTCTGGGCTGAGAACAACTGATAGGTCAGGGTGCGTGAACCGGGCTTCCCGGTATCTGAACCCCAGTTGTCCTCGAGGAGCTCCCCGTGTCCAACCCCTTCGCCAACGGCGACCAGCAGCCGTACCAGCCCCAGGACCCCTACCAGGAGCAGCAGCCCTACGCTGAGCCCTCCGCACAGGGCTACCCGGGGTACCAGCAGCCGGGTTACCAGCCGAACGCGATGATGGCCTACGGCCAGCCGGGCTACCCGGTGAACTACGCCCCCAAGTCGAGAATCGCCGCCGCACTGCTGGCCTTCTTCCTCGGTTCCCTGGGCGTCCACAACTTCTACCTCGGATACAAGTCGAAGGCGTGGACGCAGCTCGGGCTGACGATCTTCGGTTATGTCACCGCGATTCTGCTCATCGGGTTCGTGTTCATCTTCGTCGTCGGCATCTGGGCCTTCGTCGAGTTCATCATGATCCTCGCCGAAGGCGGTCAGTACCGCACGGACGCCAACGGTGTCCCGCTGACCAGCTGACCGGAACCCACCCCGTCCGGAGGCAGTACTGACGGTGAACAGGAATCACTCTACGGTGGGAGGTACGACAGGATCCCACCACATCCCGCCACAAGGAGTGAGCACCATGAGTACCGCCAGGAATCCGCAGGGTACCGTCGATTCCCTCGATCTCTCCGAGATCCTCGCCGCCGACACCACCGACGGGCCGAAAGTCACCCTCTACCTACCCTCCGATCCCACCGGCGCAGATTCAGACCTCGTCCGGCGCATCTTCAACGCCCTGGTCAAGCAGGCGGCTGACAGCCTGGGCACTGATGCATCCATCCTTGATCCGGTGCGTGCCGAGGTTGAGGATCCGCTCTTCTGGCGGGAGCAGAGTCGCGGACTCGCCGTCTTCGCGTCCCGCGGCTTCCACCGCATCATCCGGATCCCGGTGGAGGTCGCCGAATCCGCCACAGTCGGGTTGTCCTTCCACCTGCTCCCTCTCGCCCCGATGATCGAAGGCTCCGGGAACTGTTACATCCTCGCTCTGGCCAAAAACAGTGTCCGGCTGTTCGATGCGACCCGCAACAGCATCCAGGAGCTGCCACTGGGTTCCATCCCGGCGAGCTACGACGACGTGATCGAGGACATACCGGAGCGGCAGATCCAGGGCCGGAGTACCGGTCGGGACTCGGTCGCCTTCCACGGCCACGGTGGTGCGGCCGACAACTCCGGGATGCTCACCGAGGAGTTTCTCCGGGAGGTCGGACAGGGCATCGAAAGGGAACTCGGTACTGCCCGGTCCCAGCCGTTGGTTCTCGCCTCGGTCGAGGAGCACCTCCCCGTGTTCCGGAAGGTGTGCGGCTACCCGGCGGTCGTCGACGAGGTCATCCCCGGCAACCCGGAGCACAGCACGTCCGGTGACCTGCGGTCCGCAGCCTGGCGCATCATCACCGCCCGACGCGATGCCGCTGAGCCCGCCCTCCGGGACAAGGCGCTGACCGAAGTCAGCGCCGGACGCGGATCGACCACCCTGGCTGAGATCGTCTGCGCGGCTGACGAAGGGCGGGTGGACACGCTCTACCTGCCCCGCGATCCCGGATCGGTCAGCGACGCCGCGTTCGCCGACCGTGCGTTGGCCGGCACGCTGGCGAAGGGCGGCAGTGTGCGCACCCTCAGCTCCGGAGAGGGCGGCGACGGAGTCATCGCCACCTACCGGCACTGATCCCCCTGACCCCTGCGCCCCTCCTCCCGGTGCCACATCAGGATCAGCGCCAGAGGATCAACGCATCACCCTGACCACCGCCCCCGCACAGCGACACAGCAGCCCTACCACCACCACGACGGTTCAGCTCAAGGGCAGCCGTCACCACCAGACGCGCACCCGAGCAACCGATCGGATGACCCAACGCAATACCACCACCGTGAATATTCGTCCGCTCCAACGGATAATCCAGATCCCGCAGCGACTGCACCACCACCGCACCGAAAGCCTCATTGATCTCCAGGAAATCCAGATCAGACACCCCCCACCCCGCCTTGCCCAACGCCGCGGCCACCGCCTGCGCCGGCTGGGAATGCAGGAACGTGTCCGGACCCGCAGTCTGACCGTAAGCACCCAACGCAGCAAGCACCTCAAGACCGTTGACCTCGGCATAGGCCCGGGTGGTCAGCACCACCGCCGCAGCACCGTCGGAGATCTGCGACGCCGACGCCGCAGTGATCGTCCCCTCAGCCGCAAACGCCGGACGCAGACCCGCCAACGACTCCTCCGTCGTCCCCGGACGCACCCCCTCATCAGTGTCGACGATGACCGTGCCCTTACGGGTCCTCACCTCCACCGGGGCGATCTCCTCGGCGAAAGTCCCCTCAGCAATCGCAGCCTCGGCCCGCTGATGCGACAGCGCGGCAACCCGGTCCTGCTCGGCCCGGGTGATCCCCCGGGTACTGTTACCCTCCTCAGTCTCCACCCCCATCGCCGTACCGTGCACCGCATCAGTCAACCCGTCACGCTCCAGAGAATCCTGCAGCACCAGGGAACCGAACTTCGCCCCGGCCCGCACACCGGCAGCCAGATGCGGCGCATTGGTCATCGACTCCTGACCACCGGCGACCACCACCTCCGCATCACCCAGACGCAGCAGACGCGACGCAGAAATCACCGCATCCAGACCCGACAGACAGACCTTGTTCACCGTCTCAGCCGGGGTGGACACCGGCACACCGGCAGCCACCGCCGCCTGCTTGGCCGGATTCTGACCGGCGCCGGCCTGCACAACCTGGCCCATGACCACATGACCGACAGTCTCAGCGGCGACACCGG
Source organism: Corynebacterium sp. UD i78 (assembly GCF_056280545.1). Taxonomy (NCBI): domain Bacteria; kingdom Bacillati; phylum Actinomycetota; class Actinomycetes; order Mycobacteriales; family Corynebacteriaceae; genus Corynebacterium; species Corynebacterium sp. UD i78. The sequence continues at coordinate 1,665,263 of NZ_JBWCED010000001.1, forward strand.
CGCGCTCAAGCGCGGTACTGATGGCGATCGCACCGAGGTCCACCGCCGTCTTCGAGGCCAGGACCCCGAGCATCCTGCCCTGGGCGGTGCGCGCGGCACCGACGATGACGATGTCCTCGGGGGTGGGGGTGGGCTGGGCGGATGCAGCACTCATGATGGTTCGTCATCCCTTTCTTCGGAAAAAGTACAGGTCAGCGGGGGTTGCGAGGGGCGCTTGCTCCCCTCCCATTATGTCTGGATCTAGAATTTTCGTCAGGTGTTCGGGAGAACTGGTGCATCCGTCGCAGCCTTCACCTCCTCCTCGGTCACCCCCGGCGCCAGCTCGGCGATGACGAAACCCTCCGGAGTCCGGTCCAGGACGCAGAGATCCGTGATGACCCGGTCCACCACCCCCGCCCCGGTGAGCGGCAACGTAATGTCGGAGACAATCTTCGACCGCCCGTCCCGACTACGGTGCTCCATGACCACCACAACCCGCTGCGCACCGACCACGAGGTCCATCGCGCCACCCATCCCCTTGACCATCTTCCCCGGCACAATCCAGTTGGCGATATCCCCCCGGTCATTGACCTCCATGCCACCGAGGATGGCCAGGTCGATCTTGCCACCCCGGATCATCCCGAAACTCAACGCGGAATCGAAGTAGGACGTCCCGGGCATCGCGGTCACCGTCTCCTTACCCGCATTGATCAGATCAGGGTCCACCTCCCCCGCCACCGGATACGGCCCGATACCGAGCATGCCGTTCTCCGACTGGAGGGTCACGTCCGCCCCGTCCTGCACATAGTTGGGCACCAACGTCGGCAACCCGATACCTAGATTCACATACTGGCCGTCCTGCAGCTCCTGCGCTGCCCTGGCCACCATCTCCTGCCTGGTCCAGCTCATCGCACAGTCTCCTTCTCGATCATCTTGTCCGCCGCCTGATCCCGGGTGAGCTCCACGACATGGTGAACGTAGATCCCCGGAAGGTGGATATCATCTGGAGCGAGCTCGCCCTTGGCCACCACCCTCTCCGCCTCGACAATGCAGACCCTTCCCGCCATCGCCGCCAACGGGTTGAAGTTCCTCGCGGTCTCATGGAACCGCAGATTGCCGGCGGTATCGGCGACCTCGGCGCGGACCAGCGCGACGTCCGCGACAATCGCATGCTCCAGGACCTGCGTCCGACCGGCGATGTCACGGGTCTCCTTGGCCGGTGAGATCACCGCACCGTCGACCGGATCCTCCGACCCGTCACGCCCGTACTTCCACACCATCCCACCGTCGGACACCGGGGTACCGACACCGGTGGCCGTGTAGAAGGCACCGATACCGGAACCACCGGCACGCAGCCGCTCGGCCAGAGTGCCCTGAGGGGTGAGCTCCACCTCCAGTTCACCCTCGAGATACTGCCGGGCGAACTCCTTGTTCTCGCCGACATAGCTCGCGACGATGCGGCTGAGCTGCCGGGTCTCCAGCAGAAGCCCGAGACCCCGACCGTCCAGGCCGGCGTTGTTGGAGACCGCCTCGAAGTCACCGACCCGCCGCTGCGCCAGTTCGGCGAGCAGGACCTGCGGGATCCCGCAGACGCCGAAACCACCGACAGCGAGGGTCGCGCCGTCGGGGATCAGATCGACGGCATCATGTTCACGGATGAGTTTTGACATGGTGATTCAGCTTTCTCTTCCGTAGGTGTAGAGACCGAGGATTCCGATGGCTTTCTCCCGCATCTCGACCTTGCGGACCTTGCCGGAGATCGTCATCGGGAAGCTCTCGGTGATGTGGACATATCTGGGGATCTTGAACTTGGCGAGCTTTCCGTCGCTGAAGGCGCGGATGTCCTCTGCGGTGAGCGTGCGACGGTCGGTGACGGCGTCCTCCTCGAGGATGATCCAGGCCATGAGTTCCTCCCCGTACTTCTCATCGGGGACGCCGATGACCTGGACGTCGGCGATATCCGGGTGCTCGTAGAGGAACTCCTCGATTTCACGGGGGTAGATGTTCTCCCCACCGCGGATGACCATGTCCTTGATCCGGCCGGTGATCTGCACATAGCCGTCGGCGTCCATGGTGGCGAGGTCTCCGGAGTGCATCCAGTTGTCGGCGTCGATCGCCTCACCCGTCTTCTCCGGCATGTCCCAGTAGCCCTGCATCACCGGGTAGCCGCGGACGAGCAACTCGCCCTGGACGCCACGGTCGACCGGGGCACCCTCCTCGTCGACGATCTTGACCTCGATGTGGGGTCCGACGCGGCCGACGGTCTCGACCCGCTTCTCCACCGGATCATCGGGCATGGTCTGATGGTTGACCGGCGACGTCTCGGTCATGCCGTAGCAGATCCCGATCTCCTCGATGCCCAGGATGTCGATGATCTCGCGCATCGTCTTCGTCGGACAGGAGGTGCCCGCCATGACGCCGGTACGAAGCCGTGATAGATCCAGGTTCTTGCCCTTCTCCGCCAGGTGGTCGAGCAGCTGGAGTTCGGCCATGAACATCGTCGGCACGCCGAGCAGGCTGGTCGCCTGACCATGGTGGGCGGCCTCCAGTGTGCTCTCGGCATTGAACACCGGCCCGGGGATGATCGACGCCGCCCCGTGGGTGACCGCGGCGAGGATGCCGATGACCATGCCGAAGCAGTGGAAGAAGGGAACCGGGATGACCACCCGGTCGGCGTCGGTGTAGTTCAGCCGCTCGCCGATCATGAACCCGTTGTTGAGCACATTGTGGTGGGTCAGGGTCGCGCCCTTCGCCATGCCGGTGGTGCCGGAGGTGTACTGGATGTTGATCGGGTCGTGCGGGTCGAGAGACTCGCGCACCGGGTTGAGGTCACCGATGGCACTGTTGGCAAGCTCCTCCCACCGCTCGGAGCCGAAGAACACGGTCTCCCTGAAGGGGCGGTCGAAGACGTGAGACACCGTGCCGATCATGGCCCGGTAGTTCGAGTCCTTGAATCTACCGGCGGAGAACAGCGCCTTGATACCGGACTGGTTGACGGCGTAGGTCAGTTCGCGGGTCCGGTAGGTGGGATTGATACAGACCAGGATCGCCCCGATCTCGGCGGTGGCGAACTGCAGCACCATCCATTCCCAGCGGTTGGGTGACCAGATGCCGATCCGGTCACCCTTCCGGTACCCGGCATTGTGCAGGCCGGACGCCAGGCGCAGGACCTTGCGGTGGAACTCCTGGTAGGTCAGGTGGATATCACCGTAGAGGTCGATGAGCGCGTCATGGTCGGGGAATGCGGCCACGGTACGGGCGAGATTCTGACCGATGGTCTCGGTGAGCAGCGGGGTATCTGTCGGTCCGACCTGGTGGGAGACCGCCGGGTCGATGTCGGCGGGGTCGGTGAGGATGATGTCATGATGCGGACGCAGTGAGGAAGTCATCGCGGGTCAGCTCCTTGAAATGGTGGATCGGGAGAGAATCAGTTCGGCCTGGCGGCGCAGCGGGGCGTCGATCATCTCGCCGTCGACGGCGAAGGCGCCGGAGTTCTCGGCGGCACCGGCGACGACCCGGCGGGCCCAGTCGACGCTGTCGGCATCAGGGTTGTAGGCCTCCCGGATGACCGGGACGAGTCCCGGATGGATCGCCACGGTGCCGGCGAAACCGCTGGCGGCGGCGTCCACCGCCTCGGCGCGTGCCCCGGCGGTGTCGGCAGTGTCCGCATGGATGGAGTCGAGGGCGGTCTTCCCGGCGGCAGCCGCGTGCAGCAGCGCGAGGGACCGGGTGAGCCGGGGAACCTCGCGGTAGCCGCCCGGCTGACCGGAGGCGCCGCCGCCAGGTGTGGGGGTCTCGTCCGCGGCGTAGCGGGAGGAGGTACCGCCGAGCGCGGCGGTGAGATCCTCCGCACCCCAGAACAAGGCGTCCACCTGGGGGTGTGCGGCCAACGAGGCCAGATCGAGGACGCCACGGGGCGTCTCGACCAGGGCGATGATCCGCCAGGTCGAGGCGTCCGGATGAGCGTCCGACAGGGCGTCGACGGACCGGCCGCCCTCCGCCTTCGGCAGCATCACCGTGGTGAAGGGACTGTCAGCGACGGCCTGCAGGTCGGCGTCGAAGTCCGGGGTACCCGGCGGATTGATCCGGACCACGGTACGGGCCGGGTCCAGGTCGGCGGCGACGATGTTCTCCCGGGCCGAGGCCCGGTTCTCCGCACGGCAGCCGTCCTCGAGATCGAGGATGACGGCGTCCGAGCGTTCGGCGGCCTTCGTGAACCGTTCCGGCCGGTCGGCCGGGGCGAAGAGCAGGGCGGGGCCCGGTGGTGTCCAGCGGTCGGTCATGCCGTCTCCCCTTCCCCGTCACCGGTGGGCCGACACCGCACGAGTGTGTTCCGTACGGCGGTGCACACGATGTCGCCGTGCTGGTTGCGGCCGATGTGCCGCAGCTCGATGACCCCCTGGTCGGGACGGGACTTCGAGACGCGCGTGGACAGGCATTCGGTCTCTGCGTAGAGCGTGTCGCCGTGGAACATGGGTGCGGGGAAGCTGATCTCGGAGAAGCCGAGGTTCGCGACGATGGTCCCGAGGGTGAGCTGGTTGACGGACAGGCCGACCACGGTGGACAGGGTGAACATGGAGTTCACCAGCCGCTCGCCGCGGAAGCCGGGCCGGGTCGCCGCCCAGGCGGCGTCCAGGTGCAGTGGCTGGGTGTTCATGGTCTGGATGGTGAACAGGGTGTTGTCCGCCTCGGTGACGGTGCGGCCGGGGCGGTGGAGGTAGGTGGTCCCCTCCTCGAACTCCTCGAGCCACAGGCCCCGCTGTTCGACGGTCTTCGGTGTGCCGGTCATGGCGTCATCCCTCCAGTCCGAGCGAGCGGGCGATCAGCATGAGCTGGACTTCGGTGGTGCCCTCCCCGATCTCCAGGATCTTGGAGTCCCGGTAGTGGCGGGCGACGCGGGTCTCGTTCATGAATCCCGCACCACCGAAGACCTGGGTGGCGTCCCGGGCGTTGTCCATCGCGGCATCGCCGGCAACCATCTTGGCGATCGAGGCCTCCCGGCTGAAGTCTTCGCCGCTGAGCATCTTCTGTGCGGCCGCGCGCCATGCCTGGCGTGCGGTCCAGGCACGGGCCTCCATCCGGGCGATCTTGAAGGAGACACCCTGGTACTCGGCGATGGGACGCCCGAAGGAGGTGCGCTGCTTCGCGTACTCGACGGCCTCATCGACACAGCCCTGGGCGGCACCGGTGGCCAGTGCGGCGATGGCGACGCGTCCTTCGGCGAGGATGGAGAGGAACTGGGCGAAGCCACGCCCCTTCTTCCCCAGCAGGTTCTCCTCGGGGACGACGACGTCGTCGTAGCTCAGCGGGTGGGTGTCAGAGCAGTTCCAGCCGACCTTGTCGTAGGCCGGCTCGGCGGTGAAGCCGGGGGTGTCGGTCGGGACGATGATCGCGGAGATCTCCTTGCGTCCGTCCTCCCTGGTCCCGGTCACGGCGGTGGTGGTGACCAGCGAGGTGATGTCGGTGCCGGAATTGGTGATGAACTGCTTGGAGCCGTTGATCCGCCAGGTGCCGTCCTCCAGCTTCGCGGTGGTCTTCGTACCGCCGGCGTCCGAACCTGCACCGGGCTCGGTGAGACCGAAGCCGGCCAGCGCCCGACCGGCCGTGAGGTCCGGCAGGTACTTCTGCTTCTGTTCCTCGGTGCCGAAGCGGTAGATCGGCATGGCGCCGAGCGAGCAGCCGGCCTCCAGGGTGATGGCGACGGACTGGTCGACGCGGGCGAGCTCCTCCAGGGCGACGCCGAGGGCGAAGTAGTCCCCGCCCATGCCGCCGTATTCCTCGGAGAACGGCAGGCCGAACAGTCCCATCTCGCCCATCTGGGACTGGATGCCGTAGTCGAAGGTGTGGTTGCGGTAGTTCTCCGCCATCTTCGGATCGACGACCTCGTGGGCGAACTCCTCGACGGTACGGCGCAGTTCGACGAGCTCCGGGGTCAGTCCGTCATCGGCGGGGTTGCGGCGGCGGGCGGGGGAGTTGGTGGATGTGGAGGATGTGGAGGATGTGGAGGATGTGGAGGATGCAGTCATGGTGGGTTCCTTTCGTGGGGGTGAGGGTCAGGCGGGGACGGCAGCGGGGACGGTGGCGAGTACGGTTCCGGCGCCGACCTTGTCGCCGGTGACGCAACTGAGCTTCACGATCCCGTCGTGGGAGGCGGTCAGGGAATGCTCCATCTTCATGGCCTCGAGGACGACGAGCGGTTGGCCGGCGGTGACCGTGTCGCCGTCGGTGACCCGGACGGCGACGACGGTGCCCGGCATGGGGCTGAGGACGTCGTCCTCACCGCCGGCGGCGTCCGCGGCGTCCCGGCCCAGGCCGAGCGGACGGACCACCCAGGTTCCGTCGGGACCGGACACGGCGACCGCCTGACCTGCCCCGTCAGGGATGGTCCGGGAGGCCCACCGCCGGGAGGCGGCCGGGTGTCCGTCGCCGGACGCCACGGTGAGGACGCGGACCGTGTCCCCGCCTTCAGCGGCGGTGGCCAGCACCTGTGCCGTGACTTCCGGTGGTGCCGTGGTCTCCGGGTCCACCGGTCGAACCGAGAGGGTCAGGTCGGTGGTACCGGACAGTTCGAGGTCGACCGGGCCGGTGCCGGGCACGGCGACCCGGGACCGGAAGGGGGCGTGGTCCGCACCGGCACGCCATCCGTCGACCGCAGCCCAGGCGCCGTGCCGACCTGACCGGTGTGCGGAGTCACGGGCGGCGTCCTGCAGTGTCAGGGCGGCGACGACGAGGGCCTCGGCGGGCATGGCCGGGACCGAGTAGTCCCCGACGATCCGGTCGAGAAGGCCGGTGTCCAGTGCCCCGGCGCGGACGGCGTCGTCGGCGAGGAGGTACCGGCAGAAGTCGATGTTGGTGCCTTCACCGGCGTCGGAGCCGAGTCCGCTGAGCAGTGTTCCGGCCAGCGCGGCGTCCAACCTGCCGATGGCCTCGGCACGGTCGTGACCGGAGGCGATGACCTTGGCGAGCATCGGGTCGTAGTCCGAACCGATCACCTGACCGGCGCGGATGCCGGTGTCGACCCGGATGCCGGGGGCCGTGGGCCAGCGCAGCGAGGTGACGGTACCGCCGGTGGGCAGGAATCCGGCCGAGGGGTCCTCGGCGTAGACGCGGGCCTCGATCGCGTGGCCGGTCAAGGTGATGTCCTCCTGGGACACGGGCAGCGACTCCCCCTGGGCGACGCGGATCTGGAGTTCGACCAGGTCGAGACCCGTGACCAGTTCGGTGACCGGGTGCTCGACCTGCAGGCGGGTGTTCATCTCCATGAAGAAGAAGAGATCGGGACGCTTCGCCGAGACGATGAACTCCACGGTGCCGGCACCGCGGTAGCCGCAGGAGCGCGCGGCGTCGCAGGCCGCCTCGCCGATGCGGGCCCGGGTCTCCTCGTCGAGCAGTGCGGAGGGCGCTTCCTCGATGACCTTCTGGTGACGGCGCTGCAGCGAGCACTCCCGCTCGCCGAGGTGCACGACATTGCCGTGGGTGTCCGCCATGACCTGGACCTCGATGTGCCTCGGAGTGTCCACGAAGTGCTCGATGAACAGGGTGTCGTCACCGAAGGAGGACGCCGCCTCCCGGCGCGCGCCGACCAGGGTCTCGGCCAGGTCATCCGGTGACCCGACGACGTGCATACCCTTGCCGCCGCCACCTGCCGAGGGCTTGATGAGGACCGGGAACTCCACACCCGCTCCCCCGTCGGTGCCGGTGACTCCGGCGATGAGTTCGGCGTCGGTGAGCCCCGGGCGGGAGATGCCGGGCACGGTGGGAACGTCACGGGCCTCGACGGTGGCGCGGGCGGTGATCTTGTCACCCATGCCCTCGATGGCGTCCGCCGGCGGGCCGATGAAGACGATCCCGGCGTCCTCACAGGCGCGGGCGAAGGTGGCGTTCTCGGACAGGAAGCCGTAGCCGGGGTGGATCGCGCCGGCCCCGGACGCGAGTGCCGCGGCGATGACGCGGTCGATGTTGAGGTAGGACTCGGCGGCCGCGGCCAGGCCGAGCCGGACGGCGGTGTCCGCCAGGGCGACATGCGGGGCGTCCGCGTCGGCGTCGGAGTAGACGGCGACGGAACGCAGTCCCATGTCCCGGATGGTGCGGATGACTCGGCAGGCGATCTCCCCGCGGTTGGCGATGAGCACGGTATCGAACATGGTCTTCTGTCCTCTCACATCCGGAACACGCCGAAACCGGCGGCGGTGGTGTCGGTGGTGGTGTCCCGCGGGACCCGGGCGCAGACGCCCAGGGCCATGGCGAGGACGCGGCGGGTGTCGGCGGGGTCGATGACCCCGTCGTCCCACAGTCGGGCGGTGCCGTACCAGCAGCTGGACTTCTCCTCGAAGAGGTCCCGGACCGGACGCTCGAAGTCCTCCCGGTCGGTGTCCGTCCACTCCCCGCCCTCGCGGATCACCTTCGCTCCGCGGACGGTGGACAGCGTCATCGCCGCCTGCGGTCCGCCCATGACGGCGACCTTCGAGTTCGGCCAGGTCCACAGGAAGCGCGGCGAGTAGGCACGGCCACACATGGCGTAGTTGCCGGCGCCGAAGCCACCGCCGGTGATGACGGTGAGCTTGGGGACGGTTGCCGTAGCCACCGCGGTCACCATCTTGGCGCCGTGCTTGGCGATGCCGCCCTCCTCGTAGGACTTTCCGACCATGAAACCGGTGGTGTTCTGCAGGAAGAGCAGTGGAGTGCCGCGGCGCTCGCAGAGCTGGATGAAGTGGGCGGCCTTCACCGCTCCCTCGGCGAAGATGACGCCGTTGTTGGCGATGACGCCGACCCGGTGGCCTTCGATCCTGGCGAACGCGGTGACCACGGAGTTGTCGTACTCCGCCTTGAACTCGTGGACGGAGCCGGTGTCCGTGATGACCTCGATGACCTCGCGGGAGTCGTAGGGGGTCTTCAGGTCGGTGGGAACAATGTCGTAGAGGTCGGTCTGGTCCCGGGAGGTGTACGGCTCGACCGGGGCGGCCGGGTCATCCTCCGGCAGGGTGGCGACGATGTCGCGGATGCGCTGGATGGCGTCCGCGTCATCGGCGGCGAGGTGGTCGGTGACACCGGAGACCCGGGAGTGCATGGCTCCACCACCGAGTTCCTCGGCGGTGACGTCCTCGCCGGTGGCTGCCTTCACCAACGGCGGACCGGCGAGGAAGATGGTGCCCTGGCCGTCGACGATGACGGTCTCGTCGGAGATCGCCGGGACGTAGGCGCCGCCGGCGGTGCAGGAACCCATGACGGCGGAGAGCTGCGGGATACCGCGGGCGGACATCCGCGCCTGGTTGTAGAAGATCCGGCCGAAGTGGTCGCGGTCCGGGAAGACCTCGTCCTGCTGCAGCAGCATCGCGCCACCGGAGTCCACCAGGTAGATGCAGGGCAGCCGGTTGGCCTCGGCGATCTCCTGGGCTCGCAGGTGCTTCTTCACCGTCTCCGGGTAGTAGGTACCGCCGGAGACAGTCGCGTCATTGGCGGCGATGAGGCAGAGGCGCCCCTCGACGAGTCCGATACCGGCGACGATGCCGGCTCCGGGGACCCGGCCGTCGTACATGTCCTCGGCGGCCAGCGGCGCCACCTCGAGGAAGGGGCTGCCGGGGTCGAGCAGGGAGTTCACCCGGTCCCGCGGCAGCATCTTGCCGCGGGAGAGATGACGCTCCCGGGCCTTGTCCCCTCCCCCGCGACGGGCGCGTTCAATGCGGTCGCGGAGTTCGGCGGTGAGATCGGCGAACCCGGTGGTCGGTGCCGTATCGGTGGATGCCGTCACAGTCGTCACGGTGGCGTCCTTCCTGGTCATCATTTCCATGTTGGAAAGCGAATGTTTTTGTCGCTGCAGCGAGTGTATATGGCACAGGTCACATCGGATAGCAATCACACATGATTGTTTTTGACTTGCACGTCGTTCAGGTGTGCCACCTGGCAATGATCAGATAAGAACACCCTTATACGGGGGTGACGCAGGGGTCACCACGGCAATATCCGGTCATCACTGACTGGTGGTGTTGAAACTCCGGAGCATGCTTCCCCCTCTGGACCGTTACAGGAACAGGTCGATCTCCAGCGGCTCTTCGCCGCCGTAACCGGACACGTCCGCGACGCCTGCAGACCGGAGCACGTCGGAGTCGACGAGCGTATACCCGCTGACCATGCCTCGCACCGACATACCGAACTTGCCGACGGCATAGGCCGGGTAGCTGCCGATCCACTCCTCCAGATTGACCGGCGGCGACAGGGTGAGAATGTGCGCGTGGTCGGACTCCCACGGATACGGCAGGGCCGCCCGGGTCAGTGCGAGAGAACCGCGGATGTTGATGTCCGGCACGAGGTCCAGCCGATTCAACGGCAGGCCCTTCGTGGGGTGGAGGTTGATCGCACTGGCGTTGTTCAGGTCGATGTCCACACCACCGGACTGCTCGACAGTCTCATCGACGACACGGGCAGTATCCTCACCTTTCCGCACGTCACCGACGACGGGGGCGCGTGACCACCCGCCTCCTCGATCAATTTCGCAGCGGAGAAGATCGTCCCCGGAATGCGGAGGTCAGGCTCTGCTGTCTGGGCGAGCATCGCAACACTGGCGCCGGGCCGGGCGGCGGCCAGGGCAATCTCACGGCCGATACCGCGGGACCCGCCCGACATCACGATTGTCCGGCCCGCCAGCGCCCGGGGCGCCGGCACGGACAACGGAGGGCCAGCCGTACCTCCACGCCACGGGTCGATGGTCGCAGTGGTGGTGGCCGGGGACGGAGGGGAGAAATGAGTTCATATCAGGCGCGGTGACTCCGTGAAATTCGATTCTTCTGTTGTTGTGTTGTGAAACGCAGCACAGTATCGGCTAGCCTCTAACCAGTCAATGGTGACTATTTTCGTCGTTGTCCCTCTCAGACAGAGGCCGACCTACTGCTACCCTGTTCCACGACATGCAGCCCCGTCCGCACAGAGGCGACAGGAGGATTCCGTGCCACGCACCCCCCAGCAGGACCGCAGCCGTGAGACCCGGAGGAAGCTGCTCGACGCCGCTGTCACCGTGCTCTCCGGGCAGGGCGCAGCGGCGACGACCGTCAGCGCCGTGGCCAGTGAGGCCGGCGTCTCCCGCGGAGCGGCACAGCACCATTTCGCGACCCGGGACGTCCTCATCGAGGAAACAGTCACCGAGTTCTTCAACGCTCTCACCCATCAGCTGCGGACTGCCGTTGCTGACCTGCCCACGGGGCCGGACGGAGCCTCCACCGAGGATGTCGTCAGGCTGGTGACAGAATCATTTGCCAGCGATTCCTTTCGGGCTGCGCTGCACGTCTGGTCCGCCGCGGCCGGTCCTGAGGGCGAGCTCCGGGACCTGATCATCGCGGCAGACAGCCGCTACGCCAGGGAAGTCCACCAACTAATGGGACTGGCCCTGGATGCCGACCTTTCCGACCAGGCCACCCGGGAACTGCTGCGGATGACAGTCGACCTGGCCCGCGGTCTCGGCCTCGGTGCCGTGCTCGTCGACAACTCCGAGCACCGCCGGCGGGTCATCGACCGCTGGGCGGGCATCCTCTCTGAGGGCATCGTCCGGAACGACTGAACCCCACTACAGTCGGGGCATGCCGTCCCGACCACCCCACGCCGCCACCGTCGTCGGCTCCGGACCCAACGGTCTGGCCGCCGCGCTCGTGCTGGCCCGGGCCGGGGTGAAGGTCACCGTGGTCGAGGCCGCGGACACGGCCGGAGGGGGTCTGCGCAGCAGCACCGATACCCACGGCGTGCGCCACGACCACTGCGCCACCACCTTCCCCCTCGCCCAGGCTTCCCCGTTTTTCCGGGAGTTCGGACAGGCTTTGGCCGGTCACGGGCTGGAGCTCGCCACCGCACCGGTGGACGCCGTCCACGTCCTCGACACCACCCGCTCCGCGACACTGCACACCTCGGTGGCGGACACCGCTGCCGGACTCCCCGGAACAGACGGCCGCATCTGGCAGGCGTTCTTCGGACCGCTGGGAGACCGGGCTGACCGGGCGGCCAAAGTCACCGACGAGTTCCTGCGCCCGATACTCCATGTTCCCCGACACCCGCTGCTCTTCGCCGGGTTCGGGGTACAGGCCGGGCTACCGGCGTCCTGGTCCTGGCGACGCTTCCGTTCCCCCGAGGCACGCGCGTTACTTGCCGGGATCATGGCGCACGCGTTCACCCCGCTGAACCTGCCCGGGTCTTCGGCCGCGGGCACCATGCTCACCGTCGCCGGCCACGCCCACGGCTGGCCCGTCGCCGTCGGCGGATCACAGTCCATGGCGGACGCCATGCTGGCTGAACTGGCCACCCTCGGAGGTTCGGTGGTGACCGGGATGCAGGTCACCGACGTGTCCCAGGTCTCAGGGGCGGGTGTTCTTCTCCTCGACACCTCCGTGGAGGACGCCGCACGGATCCTCGGCGACCGGGTACCGGACCGTGTCGCCAGGTCCTGGCGCAGGTTCCACCGTGGCCCCGCGGTGGCGAAGGTCGACTACACCATCGAGGATGGGATCCCCTGGTCCTCGCCGGATGCCCGGCGCGCCGCCGCCGTCCACCTCAGCGGCACCGCCGACCAGGTCGCCGCGGCGGAGAAGGACTGCTGGCAGGGGCGACTCCCCCGACGTCCTTTCACCCTCGTCGGTCAACCCTGGCTCGCGGATCCCGGCCGCACCGTCGTCCACGACAACCGGCAGCTGAACCCGGTGTGGGCCTACGCCCACGTTCCGGCCGACTGGACCGGAACCGCACAGGACACCTTCGACCTGGTCACCGCACAGATCGAGGACGCCGCCCCCGGCTTCCGTGACCACGTCGTGGACTGGTCAGCGTCCACCCCGCAGGCGGTGGAGGTCACAGGACGGAACAATATCGGCGGGGACATCTCCGGCGGGGCCAACGACCTCGTCCAACTGCTGGCCCGACCCCGGCTGCTGCGTCCCTATGACACCGGTGTCCCCGGCGTGTTCCTGTGTTCCTCCTCCACTGCACCGGGCGGCGGAGTCCACTTCATGTGCGGGATGAACGCAGCGGACCGCTGTTGTCCCGGTGCAGGTGCCGGGCGATGACCATCCGCTGGATCTGGTTGGTCCCCTCGAAAATCTGCATGACTTTCGCCTCACGCATGTAGCGCTCCACCGGGAAGTCGCGGGTGTACCCCGCACCACCGAGAACCTGCACCGCATCAGTCGTGACCTTCATGGCACTGTCGGTGGTGACGAGTTTGGCCACGGACGCCTCCTCGGCGAAGGGCTCCCCGAGGTCCTTCAGCCTGGCGGCGGCGAGCATCGTCGCCCGCGACGAGGTGACGGCCGCCTCCATGTCCGCAAGCAGAAACGCCAGCCCCTGGTGCTCGATGATCGGCTGGCCGAAGGTCTCCCGCTCCTGCGCGTAGTCCACCGCCGCGTCCAGCGCACCCTGGGCCAGCCCGGTCGCACACGCAGAGATGCCCAACCGACCCGAGTCGAGTGCGGCCAGGGCGATCTTCAGTCCCTGTCCCTCCTCGCCGATCCGCTGGTCGGCGGGGATACGGACATCGTCGAAGGTCAGCGCCGCGGTCGGTGACCCGGTCAGACCCATCTTCCGCTCCGGTGGCCCCGCCGAGAACCCCGGTGTCTCCGCCGGGACCAGGAAGCAGCTGATGCCCTTCCCGTCACCGGGCTCGCCACTGGTCCTCGCCATGACCGTGTAGAAGTCGGCGAAGCCACCGTTGGTCACCCACGCCTTGGAGCCGTTGAGCACGTACGAGTCTCCCTCCCGTCTGGCCCGCATCGCCAACGCAGCGGGGTCAGATCCGGCATGCGCCTCCGACAGACTGTAGGCGCCGACCTGCGTACCGCCGAGCATCTCCGGCAACCACCGTTGCTGCTGCTCGCGGGTACCGAAAGTGGCGAGCGGGAAACAGCTCAGTGTGTGGACGGACACTGCCACGGCCACTGAGGCCCACACCGCCCCGATCTCCTCCAGTGTCTGCAGATACAGCTCGGTCGGCATCCCCGCACCACCGAGCTCCTCGGGGTAGACCATGCCGGGCACGCCGATCTCACCGAGCATCCGGAACGCGTCCTGCGGAAACTGCCCCGCCTCCTCGATCTCCGCGACCTGCGGGGCCAGCCGGTTGGTGACCACGTCCCGCACCGTCTCGATCACCGCGAGGTGTTCCTCGTTGTCCAGAATCCGTCGTGCCGGCATCGTCACTCTCCCTGTCCGGTTGGTGCGCTGTGAGGTTCAGGATACGGCTCCCGTGCTACGGTCAGACCCATGGGAACTCTGATTCACTAGATCTGGACGCCGCGTCGAGGACATCCTCCGTGGTGGGTCCTGAGCACGCCGTCGCCGTCTGAACGGGGATGCGTGTCGGTCCCCGATCCGATTCCGGTTCTCTCCTGGGGAAGAGAACCACCTGCAGCGTGCCTCCGCACGCCGAGGAGTTCCATCATGTCCCGACCATCATCCACTGCGTCCCTGCGCGAACTCACCGTGACTTTCGCCGACCGGACCGTGCTCGACCGGGTCGACCTCGTTGTCGGCCCACAGGACCGTATCGCCGTCATCGGCGACAACGGATCCGGGAAGTCCACCCTGCTCAGCGTTCTCGCCGGCACCGTCACCCCCACCTCCGGCAACCGGGAGGTGGACCTGCCCGGCGGCTTCGCCGTGGCCGAACAGGGCCCCGTCTTCGCCGCCGACGCCACTGTCAGCCAGGCGATCGACCACCTCCTCCACGACATACGGACGCTCGAGAGGGCGATCACCGAGGTCACCGGAGCGCTCGAAGTGGCGCCCGCCGCTGAGCTTCCCTCGCTCCTGGACCAGTTGTCCGAGCTCAACGACGTTTTCGAGTCCCGCGGTGGCCCCACCCTCGACCGCCGGCTGGACGCCGCCCTCGACCAGCTCGGTCTCGGCGCGCTGGACCGCGCGCGTCCGGTCGCTGAACTCTCCGGTGGTGAGCGCGCCCGACTGTCACTCGCCGCCGCCCTGTGCTCCGGCGCTGACCTGCTGCTGCTCGACGAACCGACCAACGATCTCGACGAGGACGCCGTGCGTTGGCTGGAGCGTCAACTCGACACCCACCGGGACGCCCTCATCGTGGTCACCCATGACCGGGCCTTCCTGGACCGGTTCGCCCGCGACATCATCGAGATCCGGGACGCCCACCTCCACAGGTACGGTGACGGATACCGCGGCTATCTCCGGGCCCGGGACGCCGAGCGGCTCCGGATCCGACGGGAGTACGAGCTCTGGTGCACTGAGCTGGCGCGTGCTGACAAGCTGGTCGTGACGAATGCACTGCTCAGCTCCGAGATCCCCCGAAGCCGGGAGAAACCCGGCTTCGGCCACGGCGCCTTCCGCACCCGCAGCGCCGACCACGGCGCCACCGGCCGGATCCGGCAGGCCAAGGCCCGGGCAGCGCAACTGAGGTCGGCACCCGCCGAGGTCCCCACTGACCCGTTGTCCTTCGCTCCGGACATGGCCGGCGCTGGGCTGGGCGATGCAGACACCTCGATGCCGCTGGTGACACTCCTCCCCGGACATCTGGAACTGCCCGACGACATGCCGCCGCTGTACCTGGACTCCACTCTGGAGATCCGGCCCGGTGACCGCTGGCTGGTGACCGGACCCAACGGAGCGGGCAAGACCACACTGCTCCGCGTCCTTGCCGGTGAACTCGGCGATCCACGGCACCGGCAGACCTCCGCTGGGCTGCGCGTCTCGAGGCTCCGGCAGTCACTCGCGACCCCGGACGGCGACGGACGTACCGCCCTCGTCGACACTTTCGCACGCGCCAGCGGGATGTACCGGGAGGACGCCACGGCCGCACTCGGCACACTCGGTCTCTTTCCTCCGGATGCCCTGACCGGAGCGGTCGCTGATCTGTCCGTCGGGCAGCGCCGACGTCTCGAACTGGCGGTCACCCTCACCGCACCCGGTGACCTGCTCCTGCTCGACGAGCCGACCAACCACCTCACCCCGGAGCTCGTCGAACAGCTGGAGGAGGCTCTGGTGGACTTCCCCGGTGCGGTGGTCACCGTCACCCACGACCGGCGCTGGCTCACCAACGCCCGACACCGGGACAAGCCACGGGAACTGCGCATCGCTGCCGGATCCGTCGCCGTCACCAGGTGAGGTCGGTACTCCGACCATTCCTTCCACGGGGTGGCCTCGATGACGACGTCGTTGACCGGGGCGAGATAGGTCTGCGTGCCGAGTCCGTCCTCCTCGCCGAAGGAGTCGAACTGCCACAGGTGGGGATCCTCGACGACTCCGATGAGGGTGTGGAAGAGACGGGCGATGGTCGTGCGGGGCATGATGCCTTCCTTTCTGATGGACGGCGGGAATGCCGTCACCGGATACGACGACACAGCTCTCCCGAACTCATCGGTCCAGCCGGAGATCCTCGAGAATCCAGGTGTCCATGACATGGGTGATCGAGGTGATGTGCCCGTCCCGGGTACCCAGGACATGCACGGCGAACGGGTCACCGTCATGGAAGACGGCGACGGCAGGTTGATGGTTGACCCTGGTCAGGAGACCGCCGAGGCCCGGCACACCTGCCCCGGGCCGCGCCACCACTGTTCGATGTCTTCCCTCCCCTCCGGCCAGAGGGTGTAGGGCGGCATCGAGAAGCGGGCGTCCTCGGAAAGTAGCGCGATCAGACGGTCGACGTCGTAGGCACTGAACGCCGCCACATAGTCACCGAGGACGCGGCGGTCGGCAGTGGAGTCCTCCGACGGTCCCCGCTCCTGCCGACGGCGCAGTGTCGTCCGGGCCCGTGCCAGCGCAGAGGTCACCGAGGCCACCGAGGAGTCCAGCAGCTCGGCACTTTCTGCGGCGGACCAGGCCAGGACGTCCCGCAGGATCAGCACCACACGCTGCCGCGGCGGCAGTGCCTGCAGTGCTGCGAGAAACGCCGACCGTACCGACTCGACCTGTACGTCGGCGTGCGCGGGGTCGTCGCTCAACCGGTGATCGGCGACCGGACTGCCCCAGACCGTCTCATCGCCCTTGTCCAGTGCGTCGCCTGTGGCAGGGACACGCTCCGAGGAGTTCACGTCCGTCGGCAGGCTTTCGCCATGTCAAGACAGACATGCGACGCGATGGCGTAGAGCCACCGCCGTAAGGAGGACCGTCCCTCGAATCCGCTGCCCCTGCTCCATGCCCGCAGGAAGGCCCCCTGGACCGCGTCCTCGGCTTCCGCGTAGGAGGCGAAGAAGCGGTAGCAGTAGGCGGGCTCGCCCCGGTAGGACTCGGCCTCAGTCTCACCAGCGGGGCCCCGGACACAGGTTCGGGAGTCATGGTTCCGGGGTAGTGTCCGTGCGGGCACGCGGTGACGGCCGCGACGGACAATGCCGCGCGGGCCGCTGTCGGCGGACTTCGGATGGTGTCCATGTCTTCCGAGGCCAACCCCGGTTCGGCGTCGGAACAGGGGTGGTCAGTCTTCCCGGTGCAGCGTGAACATGAACGGTGCATCCAGTGCACGGAAGTCCATGGCGCCGAAGAGTGTGTCCTCGTCCACCCGCCGGATATGGTCATTGACCGGCTGTGCGTCGTAGACCATCGTCCCGGAGACCACACCCCGGTACTCCACCATCCGCAACCGGGCGCCTGGCTTACGCGTCTTCGCCAACGGCAGCAGTCCACGCACCACTCTCCCGAGCTTCAGCCGACGCAGCACCGGAGCCGTCCTCATCGCCAGGCCCATCGGAACCAGCGCCGGATTGACCGCGAACAGCCCGCGGCGTCCCGCCATGACCAGCGGGTGGGCGTCCTCGGCAGAGTAGTACCGCTTGCCGTGCCAGCCCGAGAGTTCGAGGACGCCGTCCAACGGATTGCCGGTCGACACCTCCGCTCCGTGCCAGTTGCCCAGCATGTCCTCGACCTGCACCGGAGGCAGGGAATCGAAGAGCGCCAGGGCATCAGCGGTGCTGGTGCCCTGGCGCTCCATGGTGCGCAGTGCGGTGACGGGATCCATGCCCGCCACCGTAGGCGAAACTAGTGGGCGAAGTGACGCTCACCGGTGAGGTACATGGTGACACCGGCCTTCACGGCGGCGTCGATGACCTCCTGGTCGCGGACGGAACCGCCCGGCTGCACGACCGCGGTGACGCCGGCCTCGGCCAGCGCCTCGAAGCCGTCGGCGAAGGGGAAGAAGGCGTCGGACGCGGCGACCGCACCGACGGAACGCTTCTCGTCACCGGCCAGGGTGTTTGCGCGTTCGACGGCGATCTTGGCGGAGTCGACACGGTTGACCTGACCCATGCCGACGCCGACGGTGGCACCACCCTTGGCCAGCAGGATCGCGTTGGACTTCACCGCACGCACGGTCCGCCAGGCGAACTTCAGGTCGGCGAGGGTGGCCTCGTCGGCGGCGTCACCGGCGGCGAGGGTCCAGTTGGCGGGGTCGTCACCGGCGGCGTCGACCAGGTCGGTCGCCTGGACAAGCAGACCGCCGGAGACGTCCTTGTGGTCCAGGGAACCCTCGCGGACCGGGGCCTCGGTCGCCAGGATACGGATGTTCTTCTTCTGGCTCAGCACCTCGATCGCGCCGTCGGCGTAACCGGGGGCGACGATGACCTCGGTGAAGATGCCGGCGACCTGCTCTGCCATCTCGACGCTGACCTCGCGGTTGACAGCAATGACTCCGCCGTAGGCCGACACCGGGTCGCAGGCGTGGGCCTCGCGATGGGCGGTGGCGACATCGGCGGCGACGGCGATACCGCAGGGGTTCGCGTGCTTGATGATCGCCACACAGGGATCCTCGTGGTCCCAGGCCGCACGCCACGCGGCGTCCGCGTCGGTGTAGTTGTTGTAGCTCATGGCCTTGCCGTGGAACTGCTCGGCGTTGGCCAGACCGCCGGTGGCGCCCGGGGTCGTGTACACCGCGGCGGCCTGGTGCGGGTTCTCGCCGTAACGCAGGGTGTGGGCCCGCTCATGGACCTCACCGATCCACTCGGGGAACTGCGCGAACTCGCCCTCGGCGGTTTGCTCGGTCAGCCAGGTGGCCACGGCGACGTCGTAGGACGCGGTGTGGCGGAATGCCTGGGTGGCCAGCAGGGTGCGCTCACGACGGGTGTAACCGCCGGCATTCGCCGCATTGATGACGTTGGTGTACTCGGCCGGGTCGGTGACCACCGCGACCGACGGGTGGTTCTTCGCGGCGGCACGCACCATCGACGGGCCTCCGATGTCGATCTGCTCGACACAGGCGTCGAAGTCTGCACCGGAGGCGACCGTGTCGGTGAAGGGGTACAGGTTCACCACGACGAGGTCGAAGGGCTCCACACCGAGGTCCTTCAGCTGCGCCAGGTGGTCGTCCTTACGGGTGTCGGCGAGGATGCCGGCGTGGACGCGCGGGTGCAGCGTCTTCACACGGCCCTCGAGACACTCCGGGAAGCCGGTGAGCTCCTCGACCGGGGTGACCGGCACGCCAGCGTCCGCGATGCGGGAGGCGGTGGAGCCGGTGGAGACGATCTGGACGCCGGCCGCGTGCAGGCCCTGCGCCAGCTCTTCCAGACCGGTCTTGTCGTAGACGCTGATCAGGGCGCGCTTGATCGGGCGCTGCCCGTTGTCGGTGGTGGTTTCAGTCATTGATCCAGACCTTTCGTCCGTCGATGGTGTAGCCGTACCGGGCCGTGCGGTGCAGGACGTCAACGATCAGCCGCCGTTCCACCGTCTTGATCCGTTCGTGGAGTGACGCCCGAGTGTCCCCGCGCAGAACCGGGACCTCCCGCTGCGCGATGATCGGGCCGGTGTCCACGCCGTCGTCGACGAGGTGGACGGTGGACCCGGTGAGTGCCACGCCGTAGGCCAGCGCGTCCTCCACCGCGTGCGCCCCCGGGAAGGCGGGCAGCAGCGCGGGGTGGGTGTTGATGATCCTGCCACGGAACCGGCCGACGAACTCTGCCCCGAGAATGCGCATGAACCCCGCACTGACGATGATGTCCGGACGGCGGGACGCCACGGCGTCGGCGATGCGACGGTTCCAGGCGTCCCTGTCGTAGCCGGACTCACGGTCGGGGTTGTACGCGACGAGGAAGGTGTCCAGTCCGGCAGCGGCGGCACGCGCCAGGGCGTGGCACGGGCGGTCGGCCCCCACCGCGACGATCTCGACCGAGTTGTCGAGGGTGTCGATCATCGACTGCAGCAGTGTGCCTTCACCAGAGGTCAGGACGACCACCCGCAGGGGTGCTGTCGGGCTCAGTTTCCCCTTCTCGGGGGCCTCCGGGGGCGTGGACTCACTCACGCCCGTCTACTTTACGGGGTGCGGTTCGCGCGGGGAATGCCGGGGCAGGAGGCAGGACGCCGCGACGGGCGTCACTTGTCGTCGTCTGCCGCATCCGTGCCGTCGCCGGTGTTGTCTCCGGCGCCATCGCCCACGGCGCCGTCCTCGCCGTCCTCGCCGTCCTCGCCGTCCTCGTTGGCCTCGGGCTCTTCCTCATCCTCAGACCCGTCGTCCGTGTCCTCCTCCGCGGCACCCTCGTCGTCGGTGGGCCCTTCATCAGAGCCTTCGGAGCCGTCAGAGCCGTCAGAGCCGTCAGAGGCCTCAGAGGCCTCAGAGGCCTCAGAGGCCTCAGAGGCCTCAGAGGCCTCTTCCTCGGCCTCATCCTCAGCGACGTCCTCTTCGGGAGCACCCTCCGAATCAGCGGCGTCTTCAGTCTTCTCGTAGTCATCGAACTCCAAGTCTCCGGCGGACTCCGTGACGCGGCGTCCCGACCAGGCGACCCAGCCGAACACGACGAGGGAGGGCAGCACCATCCAGCCCAGGAACAGCAGCGGTGTCAGCCACAACAGCGGCCCGGTCGAGCCGTAGTAGCCCAGCTCTCCGCCGGCGAACCAGGCGATCAACAGTCCGGCGACGCCGGCACACAGGCCCGCGCCCATCGCGGTGAACAACGGGGACTCGATATAGCGGCGCCCCGCGAACCAGCGGTAGACGGTCACGACGGCGGCGACCGCCGGGATGAGCAGCCACACCGGGCCCAGCGGGATCGATTCATTCGGCATGACGGCCAGCACCGGCAGCGGCGGCATATTCGCGTTCGTCACCGCGAACAGTGAGGCACTGCCGTCGCCGATGTGCATCTCCCCGCCCATGATCACCGACGTCGCACCGACCGCAAGGTTCGGGAAATAGACCAGACTGAGCAGCGTCAGGCCCAGCACACCACCGGCCCCGCCGGCGATGTCGTACGCACGGCCCACCGCGGCATGGTTGACCAGCAGCCCGATGCCCGCCACGGCCGCCCCCACGAGCAGCAGTACCTTGAAGAAACGGTCGGCCAGCAGCACTGACTCGACCGGCCACGTCGGCATACCCCGTCGCAGCAGCAGCGCGCGCCAGATCTTCGGACCGAGTCCGGCGACGACCACGGCACCGTTGAACAGCACGGTCGTCAGCAACGCCAGGAGGATATTGGGTGGCGCAACATCGAAGACCTTCGAGGCGTCCCACACCATCAGCCAGGCGATGAGCGTGAAGACCGCCGGGACGAGGACGCCGAGCACCGCGACAGTACGGATACCGCGCACCGTCACCGTCGTCCCGCAGGCCGCCCTGATCCGACGGGAGTGCGCCACGAATATCAGGAGGGCGGGAAGTAAGGGGGCGACACCGAGGGACGCCCCGCTGATGGTCACCGGTGCGAGATTCGACAGCAGCCACATAGAACCGATGTAGGCCGGCACCGCACGGAAAGTCGTGCCGATGGCCAGGACCACGGCGATGACGAGCGCCACGGCCACGGTCACACCGTGGTTGAGGAGGATCCCCGGACCGAAGCGACGGTATGTGCGGGCCCCAGACCGACCAGAAGGCGCCGAAGCGCCCCTGGGAGGCGGGACGCCCCGAAGCCGGCGCAGCGGCCCGCTGACGCGGTTCCCTGGGGTCTGCACCATGGGCACCGTCGACGAACCCCTCTTCACCACGGGTCACACCACGCGTGGACGCGCGGGTGGTGGCGCGGGTGGTGGCGGACGACCGGGAGGCATTCCGGGAGAAACTCCGGGCACTCCCCCGTTCCGGGCCGGAGGAGCCAGCCCGCCGGCGCCGCTCCTCCGGCCCGCGACCGGCGTTACGTGACCGGGGACTGGGACGGTGGCTCTCGTTGTTCACCCGTCCCATTGTGCCTGCCGCAGGTCCGAACGTCGGGGAAGGGCACACCGGTGATTACGGACACCCTGTCAGACACCCCCGTCACACCAGTCACATATGGACGATGACCTGCTCACTCACAGGAGAACTAGACCCACCCCACCCCCGAACACCCATACCTCAATGTTGCTGAACCGTGATTTTTTACCGGAACAGGTTGCCCGCGGACCGTCTCCGCATTAGAGTTCACCCTCGTTAGATCACGATCCGGTCACGAAAGAGCGACCGGAAAGTAACAGCCCCAGGGTGGACGGCCCTGAAACGATCACACGGAGACACTGCAGACAATGACTGAAGCGCAGCAGCACACCAGCCACCGGAAGATGGACACCTCGGCCAAGCGCCGGATGGCTTTCGCCGCCGTCGCCGTGACCGGAGTCGCCACCGCCGGTGCCGCCGGTGCAGGTGCCGCCACCGTCCAGTCCGCAGACCGGGACGACGCCGCCGTCGCCCTCGCGTCCGACTCCAAGGTTCTCGCCCAGGGTGCCACTACCCCGGCCGCCGAGTCCGCCGCCCAGATCCTCGCCGCCCCCCAGGATCTCAACTTCGACAACCTCGGTGCACAGCTGTCCAGCGCCCTGGACTTCAACGCCGCGCGTATCGCCGAGGACCTGCTCAACCGCACCCCGCAGACCGTGAAGCCGACCGACGGCACCTACACCTCGGGCTACGAGGTCCGCTGGGGCACCATGCACAAGGGCATCGACCTGGCCGCTCCGCTGGGCACCCCGATCGTGGCCGCCCAGTCCGGCACCATCATCGACGCCGGTCCGGCCTCCGGGTTCGGTAACTGGGTCCGCATCAAGCACGACGACGGCACCATCACCGTCTACGGCCACATGCAGACCATCGACGTCACCGTCGGCCAGCAGGTCACCGCCGGCCAGAAGATCGCCGGCGTCGGCAACCTCGGCTTCTCCACCGGCCCGCACTGCCACTTCGAGGTCTACCCCGACGGCGTCAACTCCGTCGATCCCCAGGGCTGGCTCGCCGAGCGCGGCGTCCAGATCTAGTCTCCGCTCCCCGGGCAGCCTGACTGTCCCAGGCTCCCACCACAGAAAAGCCCCCGCGTCCTGATGAGGATACGGGGGTTCTCTGCTGTCTGCGGGTCCAGCTTCCTCTGTCCACCATTAATGTCCGTTTGTAGTGGCGGGAGGCTGCTCTGAGGCAATCTGAGCGACCTGTGAGCACTACAACTGAACCAGGTGGAGCACCGATACTGGCTGACTGCTGTGAGGCACTGTCGGTAACGCACAGTCGCCGGGCTAAGTCACAGATCCTGGGCGAACAGCTGACCGGCCCCCGGGAGGCACCCCGAGAAGACTGGGCTTCCCTACCCCTGACAGCGGAAAGCCCTGCCGCGGCTCGGAAAGGGGGCGGCAGGGCATTACCGGAACAGGTACCGGACACAGGACCGGAACGGGACCGGATGGACAGTTCCGGTCAATGGACGGTTCCGGGGCAACCGGTCAGGGAAGAGTCAACACACTATTTGTCCCAGCCGATCTTCTGGACCGGAACCTTGGCGAAGCCGAGTGCGCCGTAGTTCGCGACGCCCGGGGTGACGGCCCAGATGTCCGGACCGTTGAAGGTCGGCATGATCCCGTACTCGGCGAACGCCTCCTTCTCGAGCTCATTGGCCTTGTCGATCGGCTCGCCCGGGTCACCGATCTGCTGCAGGTCGCGGATCTTGGCGTCCAGTTCCGCAGAACCGGTACCGGACTTGTTCAGCTCAGACTCCGAGTTGTAGATCTGGTCGAAGTAGGCGACACCGAAGGGATCAGTGGAACTGAAGCCCATCTGGAAGATGTCGAAGTCGCGCTCCGTGGTCACCTTCGAGAAGTCGGAGGACGGACGTACCTGGATGGTCATGTCCACCCCGATGTCCTTGAGCATCTTCTGGATCGCGGTGGCCTGGGCCTTCTGCGCCGGGTCATCGCCGAGCAACACGTACTCCGGGGAGAGCTTCTCCCCGTCCTTCTCGCGGATGCCACCGGATCCTTCGGTCCAGCCGGCCTCGTCGAGCAGTTCCCTGGCCTTCTCCGGGTCGAAGGTGGCCTCTGCACCGAAGTTGTCCTCGTAGCCGTCCTGGGTCTGGAAGAGGACGAAGGAGCCGGGCAGATTCTCGGAGTAGTTCAGACCGTTGAAGCGGATCTTCGCCAGCTGTTCACGGTCGATGCCGGTCATGATGGCCTCACGGACCGCCACATCCTCCAGCTGCGGGGACTTGCCGTTGAGGGTGACCAGGTAGTTGGAGGGATGCAGTGCGATGCGGATATCCGCCTTGTCGCCCATGTTCGAGGCCGTGGCGAAACGGTCCTTCGTAGCCACCCGGGTCGCGTCCAGCTCACCGGCCTGGAAAGCGTTGAGGCTGGCCTGGTCCTCCAGGTAGCGGTAGGTGATCTTGTCCAGCTTGCCCTCGTCGCCCCACCACTTCTCGTTCTTGACGAAGGAGACCTCACCGGTGTTAACGTCGGCTCGGTCGACCTTGTACAGGCCGGCACCCCACTCCGGGTTCAACTTCTTGAGGTAGGCGGTGTTGAAGGTGTCCGCGTCCTTCACCTGGGGCGGCAGGACGTAGTTGAACAGTCCCTCCCACCACGGGTACTCCTGCTTGAAGGTGACGACGGCCTGCTTGTCGCTGTCGCCCTTCGTGACCGAGTCGATGAGCACGTAGCCGTCCGAGCTGGAGATGTTGCAGCCCTCGGCGTCACCCTTGTTTGCCTTCCAGGTGTTCTCGAAGGCGGTCCAGTCCAGCGGCGTGCCGTCGTTGTACCGGGCCTTGTCGTTGCCGGCGTCGGTGGTACCGAACCAGTGCTCACCGGAGGGCTCGGCCGACAGGTTGAGGAAGTCGGGGTCACTGCAGGACCACTTCGTCAGGCGTGCGGGCCGACAACTGCGGCGAGCACGGGGAGGATGAAGATCACCACACCGACGACCGCCATCCTGTTCCGCAGGTAACGGCGGACGCAGAGCATGGTCTTGCTGGTGCCGCGACGTTTCGCCTCGGTGACCGGGGGCTCCTGTGGTTCCGGGGCGGAGGCCGCGGCCCGGAGGTTCTGGATGGTCATGTCAGTTCACCCGCACTCTCGGGTCGAGGAAGACGACGAGGATGTCGGAGAGCACCGCGCCGAGCGCGGTGGCGACCGCGCCGAAGGCGGCGACGGCGACAGCTCCGTTGACGTCGTTCCTGGTGATGGTGTCGATCGTCTACTGGCCCATGCCGTTCCAGCCGAAGATCTTCTCCGTCATGATGGCGCCGACGAAGATGCCGGGGATGGAGAAGCCGGGGATGGAGAAGGCGACGTTGGTGGCGACCGGGATCAGTGAGGTCCGCAATGCGTGGCGGCGGATGGCCTTGCCACGACCCGGTCCCTTGGCCCGGGCGCGGTACGGACGTAGTCGGCGCCGAGGTTGTCGAGCAGCAGACTGCGCTGCAGCATGTGGTAGGTGGCGTAGGTGATGATCACCAGGGAGATGGTCGGAAGGATCAGGTGCTGTGCCACGTCGACGAGCACGGGGAAGAACCCGTGGACGTCGGTGTTCTTGGATCCGGTGACGTAGAAGATGCGGTTGCCGGAGGTGTCGTTGATCCACCGACCGACGGTGACCACAGCGACGGTGACCACAGCGACGGAGACCACAGCGACGGAGACCACAGCGACGGAGACCACGACGACGTGGAGGTTCAGGGTGACGATCGAGATGCCCTGCCAGACACGGTCACCGACCTTGTACTGGCGGGAGGCGGTGTAGGTGCCGATGGCGACACCGATGACCACTGAGAGGATCGTCGCGAGCAGCAGCAGTTGGGCGGACGTCCACATCCGGTATCCGACCTGCTCGTTGGCGGAGTCTCCGATCGGAGAGGTCCCCCAGTCCCAGTGGAGGACCACTCCGGTGATCCAGGACCACCACCGCTCCAACAGAGGCTGGCTCGGACTGAGATTCAGCGGGGTGAGAATGTCGTCGATCTGTTCCGGTGTCATCGGAGGGCGTCGACCAACGTAATTCGACCGTGGATCAAGGAAGGTAGCGGCCAGGAACCAGGCGAGATTCGTCGCGATGACGATCACGCCCAGCCAGGTGGCCACGCTCTTCAGAATATATCTGAGCAGGTTGTGGGCAGTCTTCCAGGAGAGGCTGGAATGTGGTGGGCCGCGGTCAACGGCCGGTCGACGGTGGTCACCCGTCATTCACACTCCAGCAGATTCAGTGTGTTCCCTGGAATCTAGCAGCAGATCCACATACTTACACCACCAAACATGTAAATACCCGGCTACCTATTTTTCAGCACTGCTACCCCAGTTCCAGTCACTGATTCCGTTCTAGAGTTTCTCCATCGGTACTCCGCCGATCAGCATGAGACGGACAGTTCCACTGGCACCGAAGTCGATGGTGGCCGTGGCACGAACCCCGGATCCGTCGACGGTCTTCACCGTGCCGAGGCCGTATTTGTCGTGGTTGACCCGGTCTCCCACGGCCAGTTCCAGGGGCTTCCCGCCCGACAGCGGGGAGGTCGGCGCCTTGCGCTTGGGCGCCGGGGAGGACGACTGACGGGAACCGTAGCCCGAGCCGCCGAAGCCGCCGCCGAAACTCGTGCCGTCGGCGTAGCCGCCGGAGGTCGACGACCCCCAGCCACCACCCCAGGACGGAGTCGGCTCCTCACGGATCCAGTCGATGAGCTCACCGGGGATCTCGTCCAGGAAGCGTGACGGCGGGTTGTTGGACGGCGTGCCCCAGGACGACCGCGTCATCGCACGCGAGAGGTACAGCCGCCGGCGGGCACGGGTGATGCCGACATAGGCCAGGCGCCGCTCCTCGGACAGTTCGGTGGGATCCCCCAGCGCACGCTGGTGCGGGAACTGGCCGTCCTCCCACCCAGTGAGGAAGACCACCGGGAACTCCAGTCCCTTGGCGGTGTGCAGGGTCATCAAGGTAATGAGTTCCTGCTCCTCGCCGGGGATCTGATCGGCGTCCGCCACCAGGCTGACGCGCTCCAGGAACGCCTGGAGGCTGCCCGGTGCCGGCTCCCCCTCAGCGAGCACAGCGTCTGCCGCAGCGTCTGCGGCAGTGGCCGCCTCAGAGTCCGCGCCAGACGCAGCGCCACTCTCCTGCTGCGCTGCGGTACCGCCGGCGGAATCAGGCATGGCCTCATAGGCCGCGAGATTCGCGGCCTCCTGGGAGAACTCGTGACCGACGGAAACCAGCTCATGGAGGTTGTCGAGCCGGGAACCGTCCTGCGGATCATTCGATTTCTCCAGCTCCGTGGTGTAGCCCGTACGGTCCAGGACGTCACGGATCACCGCGCCCAGATCAGGGATCTCCAGGGAGGATCCGTCGGAGGCCTCCATGACATGGCCCGGCAGATCCTCACGTAGCCCGTCCATGAGCTCCAGGAACCCGGCGATCGCGTTGCGTCCCCGCGAGCTCAGCCCCGGCACCTCGCCGGCGGCCGCGGCACGCAGACCACCGGCGAAGCTGAGGTCCATGTTCTCGGCATGCACACTGACCTGGGAGATCGCCCGGTCACCGATACCTCGGCGCGGGGTGTTGATGATCCGGCGCAGTCCCATCGTGTCCTCGGCGTTGTCGAGGACCTTGAGGTAGGCCACCACATCGCGGATCTCCCTGCGCTCGTAGAACCGGGTCCCGCCGACGACCTTGTACGGCAGTCCGGAACGCACGAGCACATCCTCGACCACGCGCGAGGAGTTGTTCGTCCGGTACATCACCGCGATGTCGCCGTAGGTGGCGTCCCCGTCATCGACAAGCTGGTCGATGGTCTGGGAGATGAACCGTGCCTCGTCATGCTCATTGTCGGCGACATAACCGCCGATCAGCGGACCGTCGCCGGAGTCGGTCCACAACTTCTTCTCACGCCTGCCCTGGTTGCGGGCGATGACGGCATTCGCCGCCGACAGGATGTTCTGGGTGGAGCGGTAGTTCTGCTCCAGCAGGATCGTCTCGGCGTGCGGGTAGTCACGCTCGAACTCCTCGATATTGCGGATCGTCGCGCCACGGAAGGCGTAGATCGACTGGTCCGCGTCACCGACCACGCACAGTTCACCGGCACCGGGTCCCTCCCCCACCAGCGTGGAGACCAGCACATACTGGGCGTGGTTGGTGTCCTGGTACTCGTCGACGAGCACATGGCGGAACCGGCGGCGGTAGTGGTCCGCCACCGCCGGGTTGGCCTGCAGCATCCAGACGACCTCGCCGATGAGATCGTCGAAATCCACGGCATTCGATTCCCGCAGCCGCGCCTGGTAGTCGCGGTAGACCAGGGCGATCTGCTCGCGGTGCCGGTTACCGTCCTCCTGCGTCTCCTTCAGCGCCTCGGCAGGCCCCTGCAGCTCGTTCTTCCAGTTCGAGATGACGCTGAGCACCGCGCGCGGGGCGAACTCCTTGAGGTCGCAGTCATGGTCCTTGAGCACCATGGTGATCAGACGCTTCTGGTCGTCCGAGTCGTAGATCGTGAAGTTGGTGTTCAGCCCCTCGATGAGCTGCGCGTTCGCCCGCAGGATCCGGACACACAGGGAGTGGAAAGTGGACAGCCACATCCGTTCAGCCACTGGGCCGACCAGATCGGTGACGCGCTCGCGCATCTCGGCGGCCGCCTTGTTGGTGAAGGTGATCGCCAGGATCTGCCAGGGTGCGACACCGTGGGCGAGCAGCCACGCCACCCGCCGGGTGAGCACACTGGTCTTGCCGGAACCGGCGCCGGCGACGATGAGCAGCGGAGAACCGTGGTGGACCACAGCAGCACGCTGGGCGGGGTTCAGCCCGGCGAGCAGCTCCTCCTCACGGGCGGCCAACCCGTTGCCACCCCCGTTGCGCAGGGACGCCGGAGCGGTCGCACGCTGCGGTACCGGCGCTGCACCCGCATCCCCCGTCGGCATCTCCGGGTACTCCGGCTCCGGCGGGAGTTCGGGCAGTGGCGCGAGGTGGGCGACCGAGTCGGCGAAGTCCTCGGCGAAGTCGTTGAGCAGGTCACCGGCGTCCTTCGGGGGGAGGTCCTCCTCCGGCGGAGCGTCCCACCCTGCGTTCAGCGCCGCCTCATCCGGAAACGTGTCCTCAGGGAACGGGATCTGCCCGTCGAAGGGGTTGTCGGACATGCCCTGGTTCACTGTGCGGCGCTCCTCGTCAGCTGTATTTCACGGCCCTGTGTTCGGGTCTTGTCCACCCTACAACCCACGCGGACGTAGAATTACCGACCATGAGCGAACCTTCGAAGGGGCCGGAGAATGAGGCCGTGAACTCCGCCGCGGAATCGACACTGAGCAGCGGTACCGATGATCCCCTGTCGGACGCCGAGATCCAGGCCTACCGCCTGGAGATCAATGAACTGGACCGCGCGATCATCGAGGCGGCGGCACGCCGCTCCGAGGTCTCCCGCATCATCGGGAAGACGCGCAAGGCGTCCGGCGGGACGAAGCTGGTCTACGCGCGCGAGACCGCGATCCTCAACGAGTACCGGGACGCCCTGGGGCAGGAGGGCGTGGCCATCGCCAACGCCCTGCTGCAGCTCGGCCGGGGCCGGCTGGGACAGTAACCCCCCTCCCGCCCCACCGGTCCGGGGATCAGGACTGGTCAGGCCAGGCGGAATCCGGCGCCGACACCACCGGCGGCGTCCATCTCCGCGGCGATCGAGTCCCAGGTGGCGACGAACACGGGGGAATGCGCCGGACCCTGCAGCGGGGTGACACAGGCCGGCAGGGAGGACAGGCCACCACTGAGGACGCCGATCAGGCGGTTGCCGGCGTAGACCGGGGCGCCGGAGTCCCCGTGGGCAGCGCAGAGGTGGGTGGCGAGGTCTTCGCCGACCTGCATCACGGCGGGGCCGCAGCTGGTGCCGGTGGTGATGCCGGTCTTGCACACGGTGGCGGGGGCCTCGCCACCGAGCGAGGAGATCGAAGCGTTGTTGTAGGTGTCCGTCACCTGTGCATTCCCGTTGAGCAGGATGATGCCGTTGTCCTGCACACCACCGCGTACATAGGTGCCGATGAGGGTGCCGTCGGGGTCGTCCCCGGAACGAACCTCGTCACCGGCGACACCGCAGTGGCCGGCGGTGATCGCCACGGCATTGCCGGCGGCGTCGTAGCCGGCGACAGCAGCGGTACACAGGGACTCCCCGACAACCAGCGGGGTCGAGGGGCCGACGAGGACTGACGGACGGATGGACTCCGCCTCATCGGGGACGCCGGGTGAGGTGAAGTAGGCGCCGGGCACCCGGTGGGGGCCGGGCTCACCGGTGACGGTGAGGAAGGCGTCCACCGGGTCGACGGTCTGGGCGCCGGCGGTGGCCGGGGAGGCACCGACCATGCCCGCAGCCAGAAGTGCGGCGGCACCGACGGCGGCGGCGCGACGTCCTGACGGACGGGCGGAAAACAGGGAGGACCGCAGAGCGGTGAGGGCAGTGAGGGCAGTGAGGGCACGGGAGGGGCGGAAGTGACGCAGCATGCCCCCAAACTACAGGCGTTGTCATTACTTACCCCCTGCCCTCTGTCTATCGGGGTCCGCACACCACCCCCGAATGGGCAGACCATGACCGTTCGTGACTGTTCATGACCATTTACCCCTGATTACAGGCAAATGATCCTTGACTAACCACACAATCCCACAGATAATCACCCCTGAGAGCTTTCTCCTACGGAAGCACTCGTCAACCCCCGAGCAGAATGGAGGTCACGCCCGGTGTACGCGACACTTCGACAGGACATCATCGCCGAGGAGATCAACTCCCACGGCGCCATGACCGTCGCCGAACTCGCCGAGAAGCACGGGGTCTCCGCCGAAACCGTCCGCCGCGACCTCGACGTCCTGGAGAAGTCCCGGCGCGTCGCCCGGGTCCACGGCGGCGCCGTGCCCTGGCTGCAGGGACAGCGCCATACCGGTGGCCCGGGGAGCGGGGGCAGCAGTGGGACCGAGACCGCCGTCACCGAGCGGCAGAGTTCGGCACGGGAGGCCAAGGAGCGGATCGCCACCGCGGCGGCGGAGCTCCTGCCGGAGACCGGCTCCGTGATCGTGGACGCCGGCACCACCACCGTGCTGCTGGCTGACCCGATCCTCGCCCACCCGGACCTCGCTGTGGTGACGAACTCCCTGATGCTCGCCCACCGGCTCTCCGCGGCGGATCACCGTCTGCTGCGGATGGTCGGTGGCCGGGTCAGGGGTGTCACCCAGGCAGTTGTCGGGGCGGACGCCGTCGCGGACTTCGAACGGCTGCGCGCCGATGTCGCCTTCCTCGGAGCCAACGGCGTGACCGCCGGATTCGGCCTGTCCACCCCCGATCCGTCGGAGGGGCAGACGAAGACCGCGATGGCCCGCTCGGCGCGTCGTCGCATCGCCCTGGTGGACGCCACCAAGCTCGGCGAGGAGCTGCTCTATTCCTTCGCCCGTCCCTCGGACATCGACATCCTCATCACCGACGCCCCGGAGGACCACCCGGTCGTCCGGGAACTCACTACCCACGGATTGGACGTGATCCACGCGTGATCATCACCGTCACCCCGAACCCCAGTATCGACCGCACCCAGGTCCTCGCCGACCCCCTGGGTGTGGGAGCGGTGAACCGGGTCATCTCCGGCACCGACCAGGCCGGCGGAAAAGGCGTCAACGTCGCCACTGTGCTGCACGCCGCCGGTGAGGAGGTCACATCGGTGGTCCCGACCCCGGACGTCGGCCCGTTCGCCGAGCTTGTCGGCGAGAGCCAGGTTCCCACGACATTCATGGAGTACGGCGTCCCGGCGCGGACGAACCTCACCCTCGTCGACGCCGACGGAGTGACCACGAAGATCAACGAGCCGGGACCGTACAGCAACGGCAACGCCCTGGCTACCACGGTCGGTCGACTCCTCGACGGGGCCTCCTGGCTGGTGCTCGCCGGATCGCTGCCGCCGGGTTACCCCGACAACTGGTACGCCACGGTCACCGCCGAGGCGCACCGGAACGGGGTGCAGGTCGCCGTGGACACCTCCGGGGCCCCGCTGACCGAACTGGTCCTCGCGCGCGCCTCGATCGCCGGTTCCACCCCGGACCTCATCAAACCGAACACCTTCGAACTCGCCGAGATCCTCGGTCTCGATCCCACCGACGCAGAAACCATGGAGGACGCCGCGGGCCGCGGCGAGCTCGATGAGGTGGCGGACGCAGCATCGCAGCTGGTGGACCGTGGTTTCGCCGCGGTCCTGGTGAGTCTGGGTGCCGCCGGCGCCCTGCTCGCCACCGCTGAGGGGAACTGGTTCTGCCCCAGCCCGAAGGTGGAGGTCGTCTCCACCGTCGGCGCCGGTGACTCGACCCTGGCCGGTTACGTCCTCGGCAACGCCCGCGGGCTTGCCCCGGCTGACTGCCTCGCTCTCGCCGTCGCCCACGGATCCGCCGCGGTGACCCTGCCCGGCACCACTCTCCCGATCCCCGAAGACCTACCCCACGACCTGCCGACACCCCGGCAGACTAGGAGAGCATCATGACCACCCCGGAACACAGCGCCGACCGTCCGGTGCTCATCCCCGAGCTCGTCAGCCTGGACGCGGGCCTGCCAGCCGACAAGGACGTCGTCCTCACGACCCTGGCCGACCTGCAGGTCTCCGCAGGACGCGCCACCGACGCCACCGTGCTGCTCGGTGACATCCACGCCCGTGAGGCACAGGCCGCCACCGGTCTGCCCGGCGGCATCGCCATCCCCCACTGCCGCACCACTGCGGTGGACGCCCCGTCCCTCGGCGTGGCACGACTCTCCGAGCCCACCGACTTCGGCGCCGAGGACGGACCCGCGGACCTGGTGTTCATGATCCTGGCGCCCGCCGGTGCCGGCAAAGAGCACCTGAAGATCCTCTCGACCCTGGCACGGTCCCTGGTCAAGAAGGACTACGTGGAGGCCCTGCGCTCCGCATCCTCGGAAGAGGAGGTCGTCGCGCTGGTGACGGAGAAGCTCAACGCGAAGAAAAAGAAGAAGGCCACGGCGGACCCGGAGGCGACTCCGGAAGCTCCGGCCGCTACCACGGCTGCCACCGCAGAGTCCGCACCGGACGAGGCCCCGCAAGCGGCCCCGGCCAAGAAGGTCACCAAGCTCGTCGGCGTGACCTCCTGCCCCACCGGCATCGCCCACACCTACATGGCCGCCGACGCCCTCACGGGTGCGGCCGACAACCGTGACGACGTCGAGATCGTCATCGAGACGCAGGGTTCCTCGGGTACCGGGAAGCTGACGAAGGAGCAGATCGAGGAGGCGGACGCCGTCATCTTCGCCCACGGTGTCGCCGTCCGCGAAATCGAGCGCTTCGCAGGCAAACCTGTCGTGGACGTCCCGGTGAAGAAGGGCATTTCCGAGCCGGAGGAACTGATCAACCGTGCCATCGAAGCGTCCACCGCAGAGAACCCCCGGCGCGTCGCGGCATCCGGCGGTGGAGAATCCGGCGGTGACGACGAGGACGAGGGCAACCTCGGCTGGGGCTCACGCATCCAACAGGCCGTGATGACCGGTGTCTCCTACATGGTGCCATTCGTCGCCGCCGGTGGTCTGCTCATGGCCCTCGGCTTTCTCATCGGCGGGTACAACGTCTCCAATGTCTGGGAGACGGCCGTCAAGGACTTCTCGCTGTGGAACCTGCCTGACCACCTCGACTACATGATGGACGGCAGCGAGGAGACGTTCAGCTCCGACCGCTCCGGCCTGCTGCTCTACCTCGGAGCCGTCTTCTTCGGTGGCGGTACGACCGCGATGAGCTTCCTGGTGCCCGCACTGTCCGGATACACCGCCTACGCGCTGGCGGGACGCCCCGGCATCGTCCCGGGCTTCGTCGGTGGCGCGATCTCGCTGACCGTCGGCGCCGGCTTCATCGGTGGACTGATCACCGGTATCATCGCCGGCCTCGCCGCCATGTGGATCCAGTCCTACAAGGTGCCGCGCTGGCTGGCATCCATGATGCCGGTGGTCATCATCCCGCTGGTCGCCACGCTCATCACCGCAGCGTCGATGTTCCTCGTGCTCGGCCGCCCGCTTGCCGCGATCATGGACGGCCTGCAGAACTGGCTCACCGACATGTCCGACAGCTCCGCCTGGCTGCTGGGCATCATCCTCGGCCTGATGATGTGCTTCGACCTCGGTGGCCCGGTGAACAAGGCCGCCTACCTCTTCGCCACCGCCGGGCTGTCCACCGGTGACGACGCCGCGCTGAAGGTCATGGCCGCGGTCATCGCCGCTGGTATGGTCCCGCCACTGGCCCTGGCGCTGGCGACGACGGTGCGTCCGAAGCTGTGGACCAAGGACGAGAAGGAGAACGGCAAGGCGTCCTGGCTGCTCGGTGCGTCCTTCATCTCCGAGGGTGCGATCCCGTTCGCCGCGGCGGACCCGCTGCGCATCATCCCATCGATGATGGTCGGTGGCGCCGTGACCGGTGCGATCTCCATGCAGCTCGGCGCGATGAGCCGCGCCCCGCACGGTGGTTTCTGGGTCGCCCCGCTGATGGACAACGCCTGGGGCTTCGTCCTGGCCGTGGTGGTCGGCACGCTCGTTTCCGCGGTAACGGTGATCATCGTCAAGCAGGTGACCGGGAAGAAGGACGCCGCTGCTGCGTCCGACTCGACGCAAGAGGCTGCCGCCCCCGCTACCGCGTAACACCCGACCCACCCCGATGACACCCCTGGACATCTCCAGGAGTGTCATTATCGTTGAGGGGTGAACAGGAGGTGCATCCGCCATGTCCACCACACGCACCCGACACACCCTGTCTTCGCTGTCTTCGCTGTCTTCGCTGTCTGCAGTCCTCGCGGCCGGCGTCCTCGTCCTCGGCGCCTGCAGTTCCGACGACTCCGACGACACCGCGGCATCCGACTCTCCGTCCGGGACCGTGACAGTCACCGCCGGCCCTCCGGACGGCACGGTCGCTCCTGACCCCGGCGGTGACGGGGACGGTGGCGCCGGTGACGGGAACGGAACCGGTGAGGGGGACGGTGGAGAGAGCGACGACTGTTCCGGGCTCACCGGCGCCGACGCTGTCGCCCGCTGGGCAGGGGACGTCCCCCCGAACTCCGGTGGCTACCCGTGGGCCCCGGAATCGGCCGAGACCGACGGCTACGACCCCTGCGCCGACCTCTCATGGATCATCCTGCCCATCGAGGGCGGCACCGCCTCCTCCCCGTACCAGATCATGCTCTTCCACAACGGCTCCTATCTCGGCACCGCCACCTCCGACGCCTACGGCTTCTACCCCGACATCTCCCGCGTCGACGACGCGACAGTCTCCGTCACCTGGCACTGGCCGAAGGACGGCGAATCCAATGCCGGACGCTCCGGCGAGTCGACCGCCCAGTTCACCTGGGACGAGTCCACGCGGTCGGTCCAGATGAACGGTGAAGTGCCGCCGGTGTGACCCGCCCCGCCGACAGAGCAGTGATCAGGAATTCTGCGCGGTGACGAGCAGTACCCGGGCAGGCACCGTGAGCAGTCCGGCGGAGTCCAGCATCGGCGTCAGCTCCGCACGCGCGTCAGCGAGTGTGTCCTCCCACTGCCCCACCGGCTCCAGGACCCGCCGGACCTGCAGCCCCACGTTCCCGACACAGGCGACGGCGAGACGCTCCGTGACACCGTCTGCTCCGGCGTGACCGTACGTGACCGGCTCCACCAGTTCCACGACCTCGATGCCGGACCAGCCGGCCGCAGTGAGAATCCCGGTGATCCGGTCAGGATCGGCGAACCCCCGGGCACCAGGTCGGTTCGGCACCGGCCCCTCTGGTCGCCTTCCGCCGACCTGCTCCGCGCGTTCCGCGGCCCGGCGCATCCCCAGGTGGAACATGTCCTCCTCCTCCCCCGGCCAGCAGACGAAGGACAGCGTCCCTCCTGAGGTGGTGTGATGCCGTAGCGTCGTGAATGCCATGACCGGGTCAGCGAAGAACATCACCCCGAACCGCGAGATCACCCGGTCGGCAGGTGATCCGGGCAGCGGTCCGACCTGCGCATCGACCTCGACGACGGTCGCCCCGGGCACCCGGTCGCGGGCGGCGGCGACCATCACCGGGTCGAGATCCACGCCGGCCAGATTCCTCACCGGGACGCCTGCGGCATGTGCCTGCTCCAGCATGGTCCCTGCACCGCACCCGATGTCGAGCACCCGGTGCTCCTGGTGGAGGTCGGATGCAGCGAGCAATGCCCTGGTGAACGGGGCGAAGACACGGTCGTAGATCTGCTCGTTGCGGACCCAGTCCGTGGATTTCGACGCCCAGTCGGTCCGGGCGTCTGGTGGTGTCGGTGTGCCAGGGACGGACATTTCGGTGCTCCGGTGCGGTGTCGGTGGAGTACCCGAGGATACCCCCACCCGAGGTCACCCGTAGACGACAAGCGACAGGTCAGGGTCGTCCGGCACCGTCACGGTGAAGAACCTGCAGGCACGGACAGTGGGTGCCGCGGGGTCGTCAGTGCTACCGAGACCCACCCGCCAGGTACCGATCCGGTTCTCATAGGGCACGTAGCGGCTCCACAGTGACCGGAACGACGGCTCCTCCAGCAGCATCTGGACCGTCGCCCGCAGTGCCCCGGATGCCGCCCCGGTCGCCAGTTTCATGTGCACCAGCCCGATGACCTCCGCCGCCTTCTCCCGCCAGTCTACGTACACGCGGCGGCTGACCGCACGATTCTCCGGGGAGAAGAGGTACTCCACCAGAGACACCTGCGACGGCGGATCATCCACACCTGGGAAGAGAATACTCCGGCTCTCCTCGTCCGGGAGAATGAGATTAAGGTCCCGGTCGAGAATGTGCCGCATGGTCGCCTCCGGGAAATGGCCGGCGATGGCTTCGAGGACGCTCCGCGCACGCCGGTTGTCCTCGGAAGACACGGCCGCCGCCGGCAGCGTACTCTCCCCGAACAACAACCGGAGATACCGCCTGTCCAGGTCACCGAGCTGCAGGGCACCCATGATTCCGGTGAGCACCGAGGGCGACGGATTGAGCATCCGGCCCTGTTCCAGCTTCACGTAGTAGTCGAGGCTGATCCCGGCGGCCCAGGCGACCTCCTCCCGACGCATACCGGACACCCGGCGGTCCCCGACCGGATCGAACACCGGGGAGGCCGGATCAGGGGCTACCCCGCCCCGGCGGTCCCGGAGAAATCCGGAGACCGCGTCCTTCCGGTAGTTCCGGAGGTCAGGGACGCTCATCAGTCGGCGACTCCGAGGGCAGCGAGCAGCTCACGGTTGAATGCGGGCAGATCGTCCGGGGTGCGTGAGGTGATCAGCGGGAAGCCGTTGGTGGCGTCCACGACGACCGCACTGTCCTCCCAGTCACCACCGGCGTTGACGATGTCGGTGGCGACACTGGGGAACGAGGTCAGGGTCTTGCCCACCAACAGGTCGGCGTCCACCAGCAGCCACGGCCCGTGGCAGATCGCGGCGACCGGACCGCCGA
This sequence comes from Corynebacterium sp. UD i78, assembly GCF_056280545.1. Taxonomy (NCBI): domain Bacteria; kingdom Bacillati; phylum Actinomycetota; class Actinomycetes; order Mycobacteriales; family Corynebacteriaceae; genus Corynebacterium; species Corynebacterium sp. UD i78. The sequence continues at coordinate 1,702,764 of NZ_JBWCED010000001.1, forward strand.
CGGCGGCGATGTCCCTCACCAGACCACGCGCATCGGAGTCGGTACGTAGGCTGTCGGCGTTGAGGGTGCCGCCCGGGACGACCAGGGCGTCGTACTCCGACGCCACGACGTCCGCCAGGGTGATGTCGCTGTCGACATCAGGTCCGGGCTCCTTGTCGCCGCCGAGCGTCCTGATGCGTCCGCCGTCGGTCGATGCCACGGTGACTTCCACACCGGCGTCGCGCAGTGCCTCGACGGGACGGAGGATCTCGTCGGTCTCCGTGCCGTAGTTCGTCGAGATGACCAGTGCTTTCTTCATGGGGTGCCCCTATTCTGCTGCCGGGGTGTCTGCCACCGGCGTGTACGGGTCGATGTCGTATGCGGTCTGTACCAGCTCGGGGCGGGTGCCGTCGGTGAGCGTCCGGGACCATTCCGCGTCCAACTGTGCCCTGATGTCCTCGACGGAGTTCACCGGAAGGACGTGACGGTACATGGTGTCATTCCCCGTGAGGACGTCGATGCTGGTCGTGATGACCTCTTCGGGGGCGAACTGCTCACGCGGGAAGGCGAGCTCGTTGTAGTTGTAGAGGCGGGTGGTGGGATCGTCGTTCCACGACTTCCATTCCTCGAACATCGTGTCGTTGAAGCCGGTGAGGAAGGGTCCTGGGTTGATCGTCGCCACGGTCACGCCGTACTCCGCGAGTTCCTGGTCCAGGGCGTCGGCGAAGGCCTCGACAGCATGTTTCGACGCTGCGTAGGCACCGGTGAACGGGTCGACAGTCAGGCCTGCGACCGACGACATGAACACTATTCGTCCGGACTTCTTCGCCACCATCTGCTTCGCGATGTCCTGGGTCAGGAGGACCGGCCCGAAGACATTGACCTCGAACTGACGGCGGATGACCTCGGCCGGCAGGTCGACGGTCGCGCCACCCTCGGAAATGCCGGCATTGTTCAGCAGTACGTCGACACCCCAATCCAGTGCCTTGGCGCGGTCCCCCTCATCGGTGACGTCGAGTTTCTCGACCCGCAGTTCCACACCGCGGTCCCGGGCCTCAGCCCGGAGGGTGTTGACCTGAGCGATGATCTCGACACCGGCGACGACGTCGTGTCCCTGTTCGGCGAGGCGTAGCGAAATCTCCCTGCCGAAGCCACTGCCTGCCCCGGTGATCAGGTAGGTGCTCCGCGTCTGTGAGTCTGATGTCTGCATGGGCACCACTCTGCGTCGGCCACGTCCCGGACGGCCTGGCCCTGTCGGTACCACCCGGTCGGAACCGACCTCAGAAGTCTTCGATGACCAGTTTCTTCATCGCCATCATGTGCTCGTAGGCGTCTGGCCGTTCCATGAGTTCGGCCAAGTTCTCCGGCACCACCTGCCAGCTCACGCCGTAGCGGTCCTTGAGCCAACCGCACTGCTCCGCTTCCGGGACCGCCGAGAGTGCCGACCAGATCCGGTCGATCTCATCCTGGTCGGCGCACCGGACCTCCAGCGAGACTCCCTCAGTGAAGCCGAATCCGTGGTCGTAGCCCATGTCATTGCCGACGAACCACTGGTCACCGACCCGGAACTCGCCGAAGGCCAGTGCGTCCGCCGAGGCGGGACCGGTGGGCTCACCGTAGGGGAAGCGGTGCCCCGACCCACTGCCACCGGGGACGTCGGCGAACAGGGAGGTGTAGAAGTCCGCCGCCTCCACGGCCTTGTCCTGGGCGTCCCCGCCGAACATCAGGGAGGGCACGAGGAACGGACGGGGGTTGCCCGAGGGGTCGGTGAGCATGAGCTGCCAGTTGACCCCGTAGCGGTCGGCGACCCACCCGTAGTGTGGTGAGAACGGGTACTTCCCCAGTTCCATGAGAACGCTGCCTCCCTCGCACAGGGCTTCCCATGTCCGGTCGAGAGCGGTGCGTGCAGCAGTCGTGGCGGTCTCGTCGGAACCGCCGAACAGCAGCGGATCGAAGTTCAGAATGAAGGACAGTGCCGGGGTGGGCCGGAACTCGTCGCCGCCGTTGACCAGGGTGAGTCGCGTCCCTGCCACGGTGACGGCGACAGTCAGCGGTGCGCCGGCGAACTCCGCCTGGAAATCGGCCAACCCGGTCTCCGGGTATCGTGCCTCGACCTCGGCGTCGGTGAACGGCAGGGCCTCCGCGTAGAAACGGCCGGCCACCTCTGCCTCACGGTTGATCCAGATATTCGGGATGATGCGCTGCAGGGACATGACAGCTCCGTTCGTCGGGAGAACTTTCCTGTCAATTCTACCGATGCGGCAGATCCGCAGCGGGGGCTTCGTGTCTGCGGCACGAGGAGCCCGAGAATCCCCGGGCCCCGGGAACCCTCATAACCCGAGACTCCTGCCGTCCCCCGGACACGACGAAGGCCCCCGGATTTCTCCGGGGGCCTCGTCCTTTGTAGCGGGGGCAGGATTCGAACCTACGACCTCTGGGTTATGAGCCCAGCGAGCTACCGAGCTGCTCCACCCCGCGACGGGTAACTGATGAATAGCCGGTCTGTGCGACCCGCTCTCTCAGCGACTCCCATAGTGTAGCGCGCACACCGGACAATGTGAAATCCCCTGGTCACTCTGGAAATCAGGGCGATCAGGGGATGACAGGACGGTCAGCGACGCAGCACCGTCAGCGACTACTTGTCCGCGGCGGCGATAGCGGCGTCCAGTTCATCGAGGGCCTTACCGAACTCCTCGAAGGTGCCGTTCTCACGGGCGTCCTGCACTGCCTCCATGGCGTCGTTGATCCGCGTCATCTGCTCGGCGGTCGGGGCGGCACCGGTACCGGTCCCGCTGGTCGCACCGGAGCCGGAGCTCTGGTCATCCGAGGAATCGTCCTTGTCGGCGTCCGAATCCGAATCGCTGTCCGTGTCGGTGGAACCGGTGTTGCCCGAGCTCCCGTCATCGCCGGCGACGTCCGTCACCGCACCCGGGTCGATGCCGACCTGCTCGAGTGCCCCGGAGATAGTCGGTGCGTATCCGACCTGACCGTTGTAGCTGACGAGCACACGCAGCAGCTTCGGGAAGGCGGACTCCTGGTCGGCACGCTGCGAGTACACCGGCTCGACGTAGAGGATCTGACCGTCACCGACCGGCAGGGTCAGCAGGTTGCCGTTGGTCAGGGTGTTGGAACCCTGCAGCAGGGTGCGCTCACGGGCGATTTCGTCGGAGGACATCATCGTGTCCTGCGCCTGCTTCGGACCCTGGGTCTGGGTGTTCGTCGGCAGCTGGCGGACGTAGATCCGGCCGTACGTCTCCGGATCGGAGCTGACCGTCATGTGCGCCGACAGGAACTCACGCCGCAGACCACGGAACGGGGTGATCAGCTGGAAGCTCGGCTTGTTCGTCACCGGGTCGGTCGCGACCACGTGGTACGGCGGCTGAGCCAGATCCTGGGTACCTTCCGGACCGGTGGGGTCGGAGGGCACGGACCAGAAGGCGTCGTTGGTGAAGAACACGCCCGGGTCATCGACGTGGTACTTGGCGATGAGTTCGCGCTGGACCTTGAACAGGTCCTCCGGGTACCGCAGGTGGTCCATCAGCTCATCGCTGATCTCGCTCTTGTCCTTGACGATGCCCGGGAAGACGCCCTCCCAGGCCTTGAGCACCGGGTCCTCCTCGTCGAACTCGTAGAGGTCGACGGAGCCGTCGTAGGAATCCACCACGGCCTTGACGGAGTTGCGGATGTAACTCACCGAGTTGGTCACCGCATTCTGCTGGGCGGCGGGGTCGTTGACCACGGCGTCCTCGATCGCGGAATCCAGCTGGGTGCGCTCGGCGTAGGGCAGGTTCTCCAGGGTGGTGTAACCGTCGACGACCCACTTGATGCGGCCGTCAATGACCACCGGGTAGGTCTTGGAGTCGGTGGTCAGCCACGGGGCGACCTTGTGGACACGCTCACGCGGGTCACGGTCGTAGAGGATCTTCGAGTCGTCACCGATGACGTCGGACAGAAGGATGTTCATCTCCTGGTACTTCGCGGCGTACATCGCACGGTTGAAGAAGTTGGAGACGTTCACGCCACCGGTGCCGGTATAGGTGTAGCTGGTGTTGTCGGTGTCGTACTCACGGTCACTGCCGGAGCCGTCGTCACCGACGATGGCGTAGTCCTCGCCCTGGTTGACCGAGCCGGAGATCGTCGGACCGAAGTAGATACGCGGCTGATCGAGATCCAGCTCAAGCTCGCCACCCTGGTCGCCCTCGGCGTGCTGCAGGTCGGCGACGGTGTAGACCGGGTAACCACCACGGGCGGACGCGGCGTCCTGCGCAACCTCGTCGACCTTGTTGGCCGGCGCGGCGATGAAGCCGTTGCCGTGGGTGTAGACGGTGTGCTTGTTGATCCAGTCGGTCTGGTTGCCGGACAGCGAGTTCGGGTCGATCTCGCGGGCTGCGACAACGAAGTCACGCATGTCGCCGTCAACCTCGTAACGGTCCACGGACAGTTCATCGGAGAAGCCGTAGAAGTTACGCAGCTGCTGCTGCTGGGTGAAGGTCGGCGACAGCACCTCGGGATCGAGAAGACGGATGTTCGACAGGGTCGCGTCATCGTCGGCGATGGAGCGGCGCTCACTGGCGTCACCGGAGGTCTCGCCGCCCCAGTCGCGGTCGTAGATGACCTGGCCGTCGGGGTTCTCGTAGTCCTCCCGGGAGGAGTCGGTCATCGTCTCGATGCCGTATGCCTGACGGGTGGACTCGATGTTGCGGGCGATGTACTCCCGCTCCTTCTCCGCGCGGTTCGGGTTGACGGAGAACTGCTCCATGACCGCCGGCCAGCCGACGCCGATCGCCAACGAGGAGACGACCATGAGTACCACGGCGAGGGCCGGAAGACGCAGGTCGCGCAGCACCAGGGTACCGAAGAACATGATCGCCACGAAGATGGCGACGATGAGCAGCAGGATCTTCGCCGGCAGCACGGCGTTGATGTCCGTGTAGGAACCACCGGTGAAGGTGGAGTGCGACTTATTGAGCAGGCCGTAGCGGTCGAACCAGTAGTCCGCGGCCTTGATCAGCATGAAGATTCCGGCGATGACCGCGAGTTGACGCAGTGCCGGGGACTTGATGCCGGCCTTCTCACCGGTGCGGGGGTTACCCGTGGTGATGTTGCCGAGCAGGTAGTGGGCCACCAGGTTGATGAGGAAGGCCACGATGACCAGGACGGACAGCGTGGAGAGGATGAACTGCAGCAACGGCAGGGTGAAGGCGTAGAACCCGAGATCCTTGTGGAACTGCGGGTCAGTGACCCCGAAATCACCGCCGGACATGAACAGACGCACGGTGCGCCAGTTGCCCTGGGCCACCATGCCGGCGATGATGCCGGCGATGACCGGGATGATGATCAGGAAAGGACGCAGCGAGCGACGGATCGCCGGCTGGTGCTCGGCCAGCGGGGAGGACGCCTCGAGCCCGGCCAGGGATTCCGGGGACTTGTCGGCGGAGCGGTAGGCGGCGTAGGCCGCACCCCACACGATGGCCGCGGCGACGAGGGCGAAGATGACGAACAGGATGATGCGGGTGATGATCACCCCCCAGTACACCTTCGGCATGTCCACCGACTGGAACCACTTGAGTTCCGTGTAGTTGGACACGAGGACCGGGAGCAGGAAGACCAGGACGACGAGAACGACGGCGATGGTGCCGAAGATCTTCGCCTTCCGCCCTGGTTTGGGCAGGTCGGGCAGGGACGGGACGGACGGTAATGACAAGGGGCGCTCTTCTCCTGGCGGTCGGGCTGTGGCCCGGGACGGTCGGGTGACGACAGTGCCCGGGGCGTAGTGCCTAGAATACCTACCGACTGTACTGCGGCCGACGAGAGAGGGACATAAGATGAACGACGCTCACCACGAGCTCGACTACCGGAGCGACCTGCGGCCACTCACTGCGGCCCTCCGCGAGGCCGTGGACTTCGTCCAGGCCGAGGGCTGGGACCGCCCGCCGACACTGTTCGCGCTGGTCCCCGCCCATCTCGTGCAGGACACCCTCGCCGCCGGTGGTCAGGAGACCGACCTCGACGCGGCGCGTCATCCCCTGACCCTCGTGGTGCAGGACGAGCTGCCGGAACATATCCTCCCCGGTTCCGAGGAGCTCGGCGACTACATCGGCTCGGCCCGGTGGCCCCCGCTGGTTGTCGGAGCGGTGCTCGCCCAGGAGATCATGTTCTCCAACGCCGCCCCCGGTGCCGACCCCACTCCCCGCCCGGCGCGCTTCTTCTCGGGCATCGTCGACGGTGGCCCGGACCGTACCCTGGTCCAGCTGCGTCCGACCGAGGAGGAACTGGACGCAGACCCCTTCGGCCAGGACCGTGTCGAACTGCTCGGCGGCGACAATCTCGCGCCCGGCGTCATCGCCGCACTGCGGGCGTCCTTCGAGAAGGACGACTTCGACGGGGACCGGTAGATTTCCCGCAGGACGTCAGCCGCAGGTCTCGACGTCCTCGCCCTTGTTGTGGGCGGTGAGCGCATCAACCGCGCCGTCGAGGGTGTCCACCTCGATCAGCGTCATGTCACCGCTGTCCGCCGAGGACGCCTCGGAGCAGTTCCCCGCCGGGACGAGGAAGACCGAGGCGCCCGCGTTCTTCGCCGCGGAGATCTTGTGGGTGATCCCGCCGATCGGGCCGACCGTGCCGTCGGAGGCGATGGTGCCGGTACCGGCGACGAACTCTCCTCCGGAGAGCTCCCCGGGGGACAGCTTGTCGACCACGGCGAGGGAGAACATCAGGCCGGCTGACGGGCCACCGATGTCCTTGAGGTTGTACTCGACCCGGATCCCGTCGGCGGGCTGGGCGACCATCGTGACGCCGAGGAAGGCCTTGCCGTTACCACCGGTCGCTGCCTCGGCTTCCTCGTCACCGGCCAGTTCGTCCGGCATCTCGCCGAGGGTGACCGTCTCGGTCTCCGTCTTCCCGCCACGGTCGATGCCGAGGGTGACCTCGTCGCCGGGTGACTTGTCACCGATGGCGTCGGAGACATCGCCGGGCACGGTGACGTCGGTGCCGTCGACGGAGGTGATGACGTCATTGATCTTCACCGTACCGTCGGCGGGTGCGCCCTCGCTGACGTCGTAGACCATGGTCTCCAGAGGGCGTCCGAGGTGGTTCATCGCGGCGACCGTCGCATTGGACTCGGAGGACGCGAAGGCCGCGGCGTTCTGCCGCGCGACCTCCTCGGCGTTCGAGTTGGCGGGGATGACGGTCTCGAGCGGCACGACCGTGTCGTCGCTGGCGAGCCAGCGTCCCATCATCTGCGGCAGCGTCATCTTCGTGCGCACCGCGACGGTGGTCATGTTGAGGTTGCCGGAGGTCTCGTCGAGTTCGTCGTCGTCCACCCCGGTGATGTCGACGACCGGGGTGCCGTCGACATCGCCGAGGGTGTTGAAGGTCGGCCCCTCCCCCTCCGCAGCGAAAGGGACGGTGAGGTTGATGTCGGTACCGGGGATGCTCGTCATGCCGAGCAGCGCGACGATCACGACGACCGGCAGGGCACCGACGGCGATGGTGCGGACGCGGCGGCGACCACCGGTGTCCGGGGTGCCGGACTGGGCGCCGGAGGAGGAACTACGGAATTTCACCCGTCCCACCCTACCGTGGAGATGTTCGCTGACAGCGCACGCATCCGGACCCGCGTAGGCCACGGGGACGTCGGGGGCGCAGGTAGGCTCAGGACATGAGCAACTTCGGATTCGGCTTCCACGGCTCCAGCGACGACGACAACGACGATTCCGACCGCAACAACGGAGACAACGGAAACAGCAACAACAACGACCCCTTCGGCTTCGGGGCGAACCCCTTCGGGTTCCTCTTCGGCGGACAGGGGGGTCAGGGCGGTTTCGGCCAGGGCGGCCAGCAGGGCCCGGGGATCGGGGACATCCTGGGCCAGTTCGGCGCGATGCTCAGCGGCTTCGGCAGGGACATGAACTCCCCGGACGCCCAGGGGCCGGTGAACTACGCCCTGGCAGGTCGGATCGCGCGTCAGCAGATCTCCGGCGCCGCGGCCCGCACCCCCTCCAGTCATGACTCGCAGGCCGTCGCCGAGTCCGTGCGACTGGCTGAGCTGTGGCTCGACGAGTCCACCGTGCTGCCTGCCGGTGCGACCGGGTCGGTCGCCTTCTCGGCCGAGAAGTGGCTTGAGGAGACGATGCCGCGGTGGCGCCGCATCATCGACCCCCTGGCGTCCAAGCTGGGCGACGCCACCCTCGAGGGTCTACCGGCGGAGGCCCGCGAACAGCTCGGCCCGATGACCGGCATGCTCAGCCAGATCAACGGCATGAACTTCGGGATGCAGCTCGGCCACGCCCTCGGCGAGCTGGCCAAGGAGGTCGCGATCTCGACACAGTGGGGTATCCCGCTGGCGGACTCCACCGTCGCAGCGGTCGCGACCGCCCGACTGGACGACCTGTCGAAGAAGCTCGGTGCGGAGCGTCGGGAGACACTGATCTACCTCGCCGCCCGTGAGGCCGCCCACCTGCGCCTGTTCCAGCATGTGCCGTGGCTGGTGGAGCGCCTGATCCTCGACGTGGAGGAGTTCGCCACCGGCCTGTCGCTGGACAACTCCGCCCTGGAGGAGGCGACCCGCGAGTTCGATCCGGAGAGCATGGGTGACCCGCAGAAGATGCAGGAGATGATGGAGAGCCTGCAGAACCAGGATCTCGCCCCGAAGATCGTCTCCTCCACCGACCACGCCCGGATCCGGCTCGAGACCAGCCTGTCGCTGGTCGAGGGCTGGGTGGACTACGTCGTCGGCGAGGCGCTGGGCAACCGGCTGCCGACCACGGCGAGCATCCAGGCAGCGTGGTCCGTCTTCCGCGACTCCGACCAGCCGGGCATGTCCGCGCTGGCCAGGACCGTCGGCATCGACCTGTCCGCCCCGAAGGCCAATCAGGCGGCCGAGCTGTGGGCACGGTTGACCTTCGCCGTCGGCAAGGAGCGCCGGGACGCCGTGTGGAACCACCCCGACTTCCTCCCGGTCGACTCCGACCTCGACGCCCCGGCCGAGTTCATCGACTCCATCCTCGGCGAGACCGAGGGTAAGGACTTCGACCCGATCAGCGAGATCGAGAAGCTGGAGCGCGAGCTCAACAAGGGTGACGACGATTCCGACAAGGGATCCGACGGGGACGACGCCGGCAAGTAGCCCCGCGTGGGAGTGACGGAACTCCCCGCAGATGTCGCATACTGCAAGGTATGACCGGCAAGGGAGAGACCCGCAGGCGGGACGGCGTCCGCCATGTCCCGGTGACCGCGGCCGCCCGGGAGCTTGCCGGGGACGAGCACCTGGGGGAACACCAGATGTCGGTGCGGATCAACCGCAGCGGTGACCGACAGACCTGGCGCGTCACTCTGCCGGTCGCGGTCGCCATCGGCGCGCTGCTCCTCGTCGACATCCGACAGAACCTCTTGCCCGACCTGCTGGGCTGGATCCTCGCCGGAATCACGGTCGCCATGCTGATCAACATGGTGGGGCCACTGTGGCGGGGCGGGGCCGCCATGCATCTCTTCAGCGACGGTGCGGTCGTCGAACGTTACCGCGGGTCCACGGCGTCCTTCCGCTACGCGGCGGTGACGCCCCGCTACGTCCTGTGGGAGAGGGTCGGCGACCGAGGCGAGATGCAGCGCAGGAACCGGCAGTTGTGGCTGAAGATGCCGGAGAGCGGCTACGCCGTCCACCTGGACGGTACGAAAGGGAGGGACGCCGCCACCCTCGACATGCTGCTCGACAGGTTCGGCGTGACCGGGGAACCGGAGGAGCTCGGGGTACTCAAGGCACCGGGGCCGCTGCCGTTCTGAAGGATGGCACCGACCCGCTCAGCCGTGGATGAGGTCGGGCACGAAACGGAACCGGTAGTCGGTGACCGGCCCGTCGGATTCGCGGATGCCCACGCCCACGGATTCGCCGTTGACGACCCAGCCGCCCGGTACCGGGTGGTTCGGCGCACCGTCGTCGGGTCCGGGGAAGTTCGGGATCTGCGTGTACTGCTGCCACATCCCCGCACCCGGCACCTTGGTGGACAGGAACATCTTCCACGCCGCTTCGATCCAGCCGGTCGGACGCTGTGTCGCCGGCAGCGAGCCGAACTCCTCCCCCATCATCTCCTCCCAGGGGCAGAGCTTGAAGATGATCTGGTTCGGCTGGTCGTCCATGTCGAGGAGCTCCTCGAGCCTGGCGTCCCACTCGAAGAGGAAGTTCCACTGTTCCCAGGCGCCGCCGTCCCGTTCCCGACCGTAGAGGTCTTCGTACCGGTACCACCGGCTGCCCGGCTTCCACTGCTCGTCGGTGAGGAAACGGGCGGCCTCCAGGGCCATCTTGTGCAGGTTCTCGGTCTGCACCTCCAGGGCCTCGACCCCGGTCCCGACATCGGGCCCGGAATCGGACCCGGAATCGGACCCGGAATCGCGGACGCTGTGTGGGCAGGTCACTCCCTGGGACCGGATGATCTCCTCCCAGCCCTCCCGCGGGGTACAGGTGATGCGCTCCGCCGGTGTCCCCTGACCTCCCATGCTGTGGCCGTGACCGGAACTGCCGGAATCACCCGGGTTTCCGGCCCCGCCGCCGGTCGAACCGACCCCGCCTCGGGTGATGTTCCCGCCGGTTCGCGGTGCAGTCTGTGTCTTCGTCCCGGCCGGCACCGAGGTCGTCCCGGAGTCCGCCTCGACCGGTGTACCGACCGCAGGCACATTCGTGCGCCCGCCACCCGGAAGCCGCGGCAGGAAGAACCAGCCGGCGTGCATGTGGGAGTTGCCGACGGGTTCCTCGCACTCCTCGTCAGGCAGCCGTTCCTCGGTGGTCTCGTCGCGGCAGATCTTCGCGTACTCGGCGTCCTCCACTTCGTTGCTCTCCGAGGAGCAGCCGGTGAGGGTGGTGGCGAGTGCGGCGGTCACGCCGTGCGCGACGACGCCGGAGACCCGACGCCTGCCGTGACTCCGGGGGCGTCCTGATCTGCCGTGTCCGATACCGGCCAGTCTACGGAGCCGGTCTCAGGATGCGGTGGGTGCCCACCTGCTGTACGCCTCCAGGTACCCGGTCGCCCGGTCGGCGTACGGGGCCTTCGCCGCCCACTCCTTGAACTCGGGACCGTGGTCCGGGATCCAGGTGTGCACCATCTCATGGATGAGCACCGAGTCCAGCACGTACTCAGGCACGTCCTTGAGCCGCGAGGAGATCCGGATCCGTCCCGAATCCACCGAACAGCTCCCCCACCGTCGACTCATGTTCGTCACCCACTTCACGCTGGTGAACTCCGCCCGGTTCTCCAGGTACTTCTGGTTCAGCGTCCGCGCTCGGCGCATCAGCGCGTCCGATTCCCCGGTCTGGGACGCCCCGGTGTGGCGACGCTTCACTTTCTCCACCAGCTCTGTGGCACTGGAACGCAGCTCCTTCGCCGACATCGACAGCGGGGCCAGCACCACGACCTTGCCTGCCTCCATGCGCGCGGCGATGGTGCGGCGTCGCTTCGCGGACAGCCGGATCTCCACGTCCGGGGCGAATTCCGCGACGACCTCCTGCTGTGCTGCCGTAGGGTGCTGCCGGGTACTCATCACGTCCTCTACACTGGGTGCATCGACTGGGGATCAAGGGACTTCATTGAGGGGGACTCTACATGACAGATGTATCTGAGCAGCGTATCCAGCGTATTCCTCGCCTGCTGCAGCTGCGCGACGGTACCGATCTCATCATCCGGTCCGACGGACACCTGCAGTTCAGGGCGGTACCGGAGCACGCCCTGGTACTCGGCCTTCCGCCGCAGGTCGAGGTCGACCAGATCCACCAGGTGATGCGAGAACTACGCCGACCACTGCCGGATCACGCGGTGGTCCGGCTCCTCCACCACTGCGGTGTACCGGTGGTCCATGCCCGCGGCATTCTCGGCGAACTGCTTGCCGCCGGGGTGCTGTCCGCCCGCCCGGCCGGCTACGGGATGCGCGTCCATGTCCTGGGCGTGTCGCTCTACACCCGCTCGCTGCTGCGGCATCTGCGCCGGACCGGGGTCCCCTGTTCCGGGATCACACCCGGCACACCCGCCTTCGGACGCCTGTCGGGTGATGACCTGGTGGTCATCGCCGGGATGCTGTTCCCACCCGCCGACATCACTTACCGGCTCATGGAGCTGGGCGTACCCCACCTGACCTGTGGTGTGGTCGATGCGAGGGTGACGGTGGGCCCGATGGTCCTGCCCGGTGGGACGGGGTGCCTGTCCTGCCTGGACGCCACCTCACTGACCGCAGACGCCCAGTGGCGGACCGTCCGTGGCCAGGCCGCCGAGGGAATGTCTCCGTCGGTGGACCACATGATCGAGTACTCGATGTCTATGGCGGCAGACATGGTCCGTGATCTGGTGTCACTCAAGACCATCGGACCGGACGCACCGTCATGGGTGGTCCCGGACGTGCTGGCAGGGCGTCGGTACCTCGATCCGTTGACCTTCGACATCTCAGTGACCGAGGTGCCTCAGCATCCCGGATGTGCATCCTGCGCGGTGGTGCCGCTCAGCTGAAGTTCTTCACGATGTCGAGGATGTCCTCGCCGAACTGCTCCACCTTCGCCGGACCGATCCCCGGCACTTTCAGCAGATCCCGCGCCGAGATCGGCGCCTTCAGTGCCACGGCCTTCAACGTCGCATCACTCATCACCACATAGGCCGGCACGTCCCGCTCCCTGGCCAGGGTGGTGCGCCAGGACCGCAGTTCGGTGACGAGCACCTGGTCACCGTCTTCGGCGTGGGCGTCGCAGCGTCCGAGGATCCGCTGCTCGGGCGTGGTCAGCCGTGTCCCGCACACCGCACAGGCGTTCTTCGGTGCGCCCTTGACCGTGGATTCACGTGCTCCGGACACGGCGTCCGCCTTCTCCCACGGCACCAGACCGTCGAGGAACCGCGTCCTGCGCCGCGACGCCTTGCCGCCGGGCTGGCGGGCCTGTGCCCAGGACAGCTCCAACACCTCGCGGGCACGGGTCACTCCGACGTAGAGCAGTCGACGCTCCTCCTCGATGGCGTCCTCGGAGTGGGTCCCCTTCAGCGCGTGCCGGATTGGCACGGTGCCGTCGACCAGGCCGATGAGGAAGACCGCGTCCCACTCCAGGCCCTTGGCCGCGTGGATACTGGCGAGCGTCACACCCTCGACCTTCGGTGGGTTCTTTGCCTGGGCGCGCTCGCGCAGGATGCCCAACAGGTTCGTCATGTCCAGGCCCGGGGTGGCGGTGGAGAGCTCCTCCGCCAGGTCCACCAGTGCACCGAGGGACTGCCAGCGGGCCCGGTCCTGGGCACCGGTCGGCTCGGTCGGAGTCAGCCCCACCGGGACCAGCGCGGCACGGACCTGGTTGACCAGCTGTTCCGGTGTGGGGCGCGGCTGATGCTCTGCTCCGGGGTCACGACGCGAGAGTTTCCGGGCCGCGTCGGCCAACGCGTTGACGCCCTGCCGGATCTCCGGACGCTGGAAGAATCCGTCCCCGCCCTTGACCTGGTAGCTGATGCCGGCTGCGTCCAGTGCGTACTCCAGCGCCGCGGACTGGGCGTTGATCCGGTAGAGCACCGCGATCTCCGACGGGGAGACACCCGAGGCGATCAGTGCGGCGATCCGCTCAGCGACACCGGTGGCCTCGGCTGCTTCGTCGGAGTACTCGGTGAACTCCGGGGCGGGGCCTGCCGGACGCTGACCCTCCAGCTCCAGGCGGGTTCCCGCGGCACGCCCGGTCGCCCGGCTGATGACCTTGTTCGCCAGGTCCACGACCTGCGGCGTCGACCGGTAGTCACGGAACAAGCGGACCGTCGTGGCCTCCGGGTAGCGCGACGAGAAACGGAGCAGGTGCTCCGGGGTCGCGCCGTTGAAGGAGTAGATCGTCTGGTTCGCGTCACCGACAACGGTGAGATCGTCACGGTCCCCGAGCCAGGCGTCCAGCAGCCGCTGCTGCAGCGGGGTGACATCCTGGTACTCGTCGACGACGAAGGTGCGGTAGCGCGACCGGAACTCGTCGGCGACACCCGGGTCCGCCTCGATCGCACCGGCCATGGACTGCAGCAGGTCATCGAAATCGAGGTAGACGCCCTCGCCGGTCACCTTCGAATTCTCGTAACCCTCGAAGATGCGGACGAATTGTTCCGGTGCCACCGGGCAGTCCCGGCGGTCGGGGCCGATATGCGCCGGGTAGTCCTCCGGGGCGATGAGCGAGGACTTCGCCCACTCGATCTCCCCGAGCAGGTCGGACAGGGTCGTCTTGTCGGTCGCCACACCGTTGGCCCGGCAGGCCCGGGCGACGAAGGGGAACTTCGAGTCCAGCAGCTGCCAGGGAGTGTCCCCGACGAACCGGGGCCAGAAGTAGTGCAGCTGGCCACGGGCGGCGGCGTGGAAGGTCTTGGCCTGCACCCGGGCGACACCCATCATCGTCAGCCGCTCGCGCAGTTCCGCGGCGGCACGGGTGGTGAAGGTGACCGCCAGGACATGGTCCGGGTTCACGAAACCACCGGCGACCAGGTGCGCGATCCGGTGGGTGATGGTGCGGGTCTTACCGGTGCCGGCACCGGCGATGATCGCCACCGGACCACGCGGTGCCGTCGCCGCACGCAGCTGTTCCGGGTCCAGGGCGTCCAGGTTGAGCTGTCCGAGCCGGGAGTGGGCGCCGTTCACTCCACTCACTTCCGTTCAGGTTCGGCGTCGTCGGTGATCCGCCGGATGTAGAGGATCCGGTCGCCGGGTTCCACGGTCTCCGCCTCCACCGAGTCGATGCGGTAGAGCTCACCGGAACGCACCACGCCCAGCACGATGTCCTCGAGGTTGCGCGGGCTGCCGCCGACCTCGTCCTCGGCGACGAGACGCTCGGCGATAGAGAAGCCCTCGTCGGGGCTGAGCAGGTCCTCCATCATGCCGGTGACCGACGGGCTGACGGTCGCCAGACCGAGCATCCGGCCGGCGGTCTCCGAGGAGATCACCACCGAATCCGCGCCGGACTGCCGCACCAGGTGGGAGTTCTCCGACTCGCGCACACTGGCCACGATCGTCGCCGAGGGGGCGATCTCCCGGACCGACAGGGTGATCAGCACGGCCGTGTCATCGAGGTTCGGGGCGACGACGACCGCCCGGGCACGGGTCACGCCGGCGAGTTTGAGCACGTCGGACTTCGTCGCCGTGCCCTGCACGGTCACCAGACCGCGGGAGGACGCATGGGCCAGTGCCTCCGGATCCGAGTCAACCACCACGATGCGGTCGGCGGGGACGCCGTCGGCGAGCAGCGCGGTGGTCGCCGCGCGGCCCTTCGTGCCGTAGCCGATGACGACGGTGTGGTTACGCATTCTTCTCCTCCAGCGGCGGATCTTCAGTGCCTTCCGTGACTCCTCGGTGAGCACGGAGAGCGTCGTGCCGACGAGGAGGACCAGGAAGATGACGCGCATCGGGGTGATGAGCAGCACGTTGAGCAGGCGGGCCTCCTGCGTCACCGGGGTGATGTCCCCGTAGCCCGTGGTCGACAGCGACACCGCCGAGTAGTACACGGCGTCCAGGAACGTGTGGACGCCCTTGTATCCGTCCCGGTCGAGGTAGACCACGGTCGATGACAGGATGATGAGGATCAGGGCGTATGCCATCCGACGCGCGATCAACCACCAGGGGCTGGCCTGTGCCGGCTCCGGGATGCTGATGACTTTTATCAGAGCATGCGGCGGGAGGGCGTCGATGTCCTTGTCCGCGCCGAGACGGTCACGCAACCTGTCACGCATCCTCTAGCCCTCCGTCCGGTCCGGCCAGCCATCCGGCCAGGTCTTCTGCAGACGGCAGTGTACCCGGTTCCCAGGTCTCGTTCGAGACCACGTAGTGGAAGGCGGCACGCACGTTCGCCGGGTCGACCGGTCGTCCGTGCCGGGCACTGAGCAGTTCCGCCCAGGCGAGCCGGTAGACGGCCAGTTGCAGGGACGCGTCGGCCAGGTCCCGACCGGTCGGCCTGCGCCCCGTCTTCCAGTCCACGACCGTCCAGCCGGTCAGCGGATCGTCGCCGTCATGGAAGACGGCGTCGATGCGCCCCTCGAAAAGGTGCCCGGCCAGGGTCACCGAGTAGGAGCCCTCCACGCTCACCGGGGTACGGTCCGCCCACTCACTGTCGAGGAACCTCTGCTTCAGGGTGGCGAGGACCGGGTCGGCGAGGGTGGCGTCCGCCGCACCCGGCAACTCGTCCTCGTCGAACAGGCCGACCGCACCGTAGTGCTGTTCGACCCAGTTGTGGAATGCCGTGCCGCGTTTGGTGTACGGCCGTGGTTCCAGCGGCACCGGGCGGCGCCGCCGACGGGCGAACTCCTCCGGGTCACGGGACAGGGCCACCGCCTCGGTCGCCGTCAGCCGGGAGCCCAGCGGAACAACGACCTCGGGCACAGTCTGCTCCCGGTGTTCGCGGGCCAGAAGTGCGGTCTCACGCGCCCACTCGTCGGCCAGGGTCCCGGCGTCCGGGGCCTTGTCTTCCTGGTCCGGGTCTGCCGCGTCACGCGCCGCCATCGCGGCGCGCACCAGGTCCGCCCCGTCGGCCACGCCGGGCAATCGCTCGGTGATGGTGGGACGCGGCCACTGTGCCGGTGGCGTCTCGGGTAGTTCACGGATGTAGGCCTCGACCAGGTCATTGCGGGCCGCCGGGTTCTCCGGCACCATCACCGCGTCCTCCCGGTGCTGCAGTGCGCCGTCCTCACGGGCCTTCGCCAGCCGTTTCAGTTCATCCTTCGAGTAGACCATGCCGAGGTCCGACCAGGTCGCCACGCATTCCGGGGCGGACGTGGCGAGCCGGTCACGGATGAGGGTGAGCGCGACAGACGGGTCCACCGGCTTCTTGTCGTCCTTGTTGAACGCCGCGCCGGATACCAGCAGGGTCTCCTCGGCGCGGGTCACGGCGACATAGAACAGCCGGTCGTCCTCCTTGGCGGCGTGGACACCGAGGGCGACCTTGAAGGCGTCCTCCGCCTCGACGACGCCCTTGCGGTCGACGACGTCGGAGAGGTCGAGCACCGGCATGCCGGTGATGTCGGCCGGGTCCTCGGTGGCGTCGCCGCGCAGACCGGAGGGCAGGATACGGGCGTTGGTGGTCCAGGACCCGACGGTCGGGCGTTTCACGGCATCCGCGTAGGTCTTGCGTGTCGCGTGCGGTACCGCGACGATCTCCCACTCCAGGCCTTTGGCCTTGTGCACGGTGAGTAGTTGGACACAGTCGCTGCGCTTCTCCACCTCACCGGCGTCGAGCCCCTTCTCGCGGGCCTCGGCGGCGCGCAGGTAGTCCACCAGCGCCCCTGGGGACGCGCCGGAGAGGTCGGCGAAGGACCGGACGACCTCGGCGAAGCGGTCGAGGTGGCTGGCACCGATGGAACGACGCCGGTCGCGGTGGTAGCGGGTGAGCACCTCGGTGCGCACCCCGAGCATCTGCTCGATGTCGGCGACGAGGTCGTTGAGCGGTTTGCCGAGCGACTGCAGGCGCAGGAAGCGGAGTTCCCGGCCCAGGTCGCTGAGACGTTGCTGGCCTTCCCCGGACATGCCGAACTCCTCCATGCCACGCAGATCGGCCAGCGCCTCCGCCAGGCCGACGGGGACGCGGGAGGAGTCGCGGTCGATGTCGGCGAGGCGCTCACGGACCGTGGCCATCGCCGGGGAGTCACCAGGATGCGGGGTCACCAGGGCGGTGAGACCCGTGGGTTCGTCGGCGTCATCGTCGTCGGCGGCTTCACCGTCAGTGCCCTCGGCTCCACCGTCGACCCGGCGGTCCCGCAGCGACAGCTGGTCGACCCGTCGCGCCAGAGCCTGCAGGTCAGCGGCACCGATGTTCCACCGCACGCCGGTTAGCAGGCGGAGCAGGGCGATGTCGTCGGAGGGGTCCACGAGGACGCGCAGCGTAGCGTACACGTCGGCGACCTCGGGTACCTCGAGCAGGCCGGGTCCGTCGGACATCTCCACCGGTACCTCCCGCTCGACGAGGAGGTCGTGGATCGGTGTCGCCTCGGCATTCTTGCGCAGCAGTACCGCCGCAGAGAACGGTCGGGAGGTGTCGCGTCCGTGGTATCGGGCGGCGAGTTCGTCGGCCAGCCAGACGAGTTCCTCCTCGCGGGTGTCGAACCACGCGGCCTTCACGTCACCGCTACCGGCACCGGGCCGGGAGACCAGCGGGGACACCGCGGCCGGTGACCCGGTGCCGGAGGCATCCAGTGACCACCGGGACACGGTGTTCGCCAGATCGAGGACGCGTGCCGGGTTGCGCCAGGAGGTGGTCAGTTCCCGCCTGCGGGCCGGGGTGGCATCCTGACCGGTCCCGGTCGGGAAATCGGTGCGGAAGTGGGTGAGGTTCGCCGCCGTCGCGCCTCGGAAACCGTAGATGGACTGCATGGGGTCGCCGACGGCGGTCACGGTGAGATCCGGGTCGACCCCACCGCCGAACAGTCCTCGCAGCAGGACGCGCTGGGCATGCCCGGTGTCCTGGTACTCGTCGAGCATGACGACGCGGAACCGGCGACGTTGTGCAGCCCCGATCACGGGGTGCGCGTCGACGAGCTGAGCCGCCTTCGACATCTGCGCGCCGAAGGTCATGAGGTTCCGCTCGGCGAGCCGTGCCCGGTAGTCCGTGACCACGTCGAGGAGTTCCTGCCGGTACACCAGGGCGTCCCCGATCTTCCGCAGGGTGGTGTCCACCCCTTTGAGCGCCTTGCCGTCGCGGTCGGGCAGGCCGTCGATCTCCGCGGCGGTCGCCCGGCACTCCTCCGCCACATCGGTGACGGTGGCGAGGTGGTTGTCCATGCCGTCGTTGAGTTCCAGCATGTCGTCGATGATGGTGGGCACCGAACGGTGGGTGGTGAACCCGGTGGGGCGTTCCAGCACCACGTCGCGGGCGATCATCCAGCGCTCGGTGTCGGTGATGACGCGGCCGGTGGGTTCGGTGGGCAGCAGCAGGCCGTACTCGCGGACGATATCGCCGGCGAAGGAGTCGTAGGTGGAGATGGTCGGGGTGATCGCCGGCATGGACTCCACCAGCCCGGAGGACGCCAGGGACTGCAGCCGGGCACGGATGCGCTCCCCGAGTTCGCGGGCCGCTTTCCGGGTGAAGGTGAGGCCGAGGACCTGTTCGGGCAGCACCAGACCGTTGGCGACGAGCCAGACGACACGGGCGGCCATCGTCTCGGTCTTTCCGGCTCCTGCTCCGGCGACGACCAGCATGGGTCCGGCGGGCGCACCGATGACGGCGGCCTGCTGGTCGGTGGGTGGGAAAGCCTGGCGCAGCCACTGCTGCGACAGTTCGACGGGGTCGACAGTATCGACGGGGGGTCTCGTGTCAGCCATCTAGATCACCTGCTCCCCGGCGCGGCAGGCGGGGCACAGGCACGCGTACTCTGTGCCGCCGCAGGCTTCGGTGGCACTGAATCCCGGACCTGCGACACGTGCCGCGGTGGCCAGGGCGAGGGCGCGGAACTCCGCCAGGTCCTCCTCGCTGAGCTGGCCCTGCTGCAGGACCTTGACCTTCGCGTTCTCCACCCGCGGGTAGACGAGCATCGCCCCGTCGGCGCGGCGGCCCTCCTCGAGGGAGACCAGGAGCTGGTAGGCCGACAGCTGCGGGCTCTCGGCTGCCTCCTTGACGGTCTTCGCGTTCTTCCCGGTCTTGAAGTCGATGACGGTGGACGCGCCGTCTGCGGTGGTCTCCAGCCGGTCGGTGCGGCCGGCGAGGATGACCGGCAGGCCGGTGTCGGTGTGTCCGATCATGTGCTCCAGTTTCTTCTCGACCTCGACAGTGCGGCCGCTCCCGGAACGCTGGATCAGCCAGCCGTGGAGCCGGTCGACGGCCTCGAGACAGCTCTCGGTCAGCGGTCGCGCGGTCCACGCGGGACCGTCGACGAGCCAGGGCACGACCTCGCGGACGATGTCGGCGGCGTCCTCCGGGGTGAGCCCGGCGGCGAAGCCCTCGGCGAGGGCGTGGATGAGCGTTCCGACCTTCATCGGTTCGGTGGTCGGGGTGCTGCGCAGGGTGTCGAGGAACGACGCCAGGTCGCAGGCCGGACCGGTGGCTCGCCCGAGGTTCTCCAGGGTGGTGGGGCTGATCCGCAGAGTCGGTTCACTGTCTCCGCGGCGGTGGGCGACGGCGGGGCCCGTGGAGGAGGGTCCGGCGGTCCCCCACCAGTCGGCGGGGTCGGCACCGTAGACGCCGGCCTCGGCGAGGGTCGCGAGATTCTCGGCGGCGGCGCGGCGCTCATGGCCTGGCCGGTCGGGATCGCAGACGGCGTCGCGCAGTTCGGCGACGAGGGGCTCCATCGCCAGGACCCGCGGCAGGGAGTCTGCCACGGTGTCGACGGGGTGGGGGCGGGGTTCGCTCTCCGGGTCGTCTCCCGCGGCAGCATCTCCGGCACCTCCACTGCCGTCGTCACCGGTGATGTCGTCGAGGAACCGCGACGGGACCGAGGCGTCGTCGCCGGTGGACTCCACGGCCGTGACCAGGGTGTACCTGCTGGCCCGGGACACGGCGAGAAGGAACAGTCGCCGCTCCTCGGCCAGTGCACTGCTGGCCCGGGAGACGATGGTGGACGGTTCAATACCCCGGTCCAGCAGGTCGACCAGTTCCTGCTGGCCGAACAATCCGCCGACGGTCGGGCCGGCCGGCCAGCTGTCCTCCTGCACCCCGGAGACGATGACGACCTCCCATTCCCTCCCGGCGGCGGCGTGGGCGGGCAGGATCTCCACGGCATCGGGGCGTACCCCACGGCGGTCACGGGCACCGGTGGGCAGTTCCTGGGCACGGACACCGTCGAGGAAGGTCTCGAGCGTGATCGCTGGGGTCCGTTCGACCAGGTCACCGGCCAGGTCGAAGAGGCTCATGACCGCGTCGAGGTCGCGGTCGGCCTGGGAGCCGAGGGTGCCGCCGCGCAGCGCCCGGGTCTGCAGCCGGGTCGACAGACCGGTCGCCTGCCACACCGCCCACAGCACGGCCTCGACCGAACCACCGTCCTCCGCCGCGTCCTGTCCGGCGCCGATGACGGCGCGGACCTGGTCGAGCAGACCGAGTTCGCGAGGGCCGAAGCGCCGACGCCACGCCTCGGCCGCCTGCTCGTCGGCACGGCCGGTGACCATGAGACCGACCGCCTCCATGGCGCGCAGTCCCGTCCCGACCAGGACCGGAGCGAGGGAGCGTTCCATCCGGCGCAGCATCACCGGATCCGCCCCACCGACCGGACTCTCGACGAGCTGCTGCAGTTCAACGACAGTCAGTGGTCGCACGAGGGCGTCGAGGGCAAGCAGCAGGGAGGAGACGAGGGGTTGCTCGGCCAGCACCACGCTCGTCGGGTCGACCTTCACCGGCACACCGTGACTGAGCAGGGTGCGGCGTAGCGGGTGGATTTCCCCGGCGGTACGCACGACCACGGCGATCCGGTCCCAGTCGACGCCGTCGGTGACATGGGCGCGACGCACCGCATCGGCGACACTGAGCCGTTCGGAGGTGACCGACGGTGCACGGCGGACCACGAGGTCAGCGGCGGGATCAGGCACTGACGCTGCGGCGGTACGCACCGGCACCCGCATCCGTGACGGCGGCAGCAGCCGCCCCAGCCGGTTCACCGCGGTGACCGCCGCGGTTCCCAGCCGGTACGACCGGGAGAGGACGACCCGGTGGTCGGCGTCCTCCGCCAGGCCGGTGAGGTAGTCCTCGTCGGCGCCACGGAAATGGAAGACGCACTGGTCGGCGTCCCCGGCGACGAGGACGCGGGCCCCGGGCGTGGTGAGCATCTCCAGGAAACGGGCGGACGCCGGGTCGAGGTTATGTGCGTCATCGACGAGCAGCAGTTTCACCGTGTCCCGCTGCCGGTCGAGGATCCGGCGACCTTCCGGTGTGTTCTCGAGTTCATCGAGGACACGGTGCAGCAGCTCGGAGACGTTGAGCGCATGGGAGCCGGAGAGTTTCACGACCCGGCGGCTCTCGCGCAGGAAGTCCCCGGCACCGACCCACATGTCGAAGTCGTGTTCCCGTCCGAGGTCGGCGAGGGCGTCGGGTCCTACCCCCCGCTCCTCGGCACGCAGCAGCAGGTCACGGAGCTGCCGGGCGAAACCGACGAGTGGCAGGGCCGGGCGGATGCGCTCGGGCCAGGACCCGGTGCCGTCCTCGGCGTTTCCCTGCAGCAGCGACCGGATGAGCAGGTCGTGGTCGGCACCGGTCATCAGCCGGGGCAGGGGTTCCTCCCGCAGTTGTGCGACGGCGCGCAGCAGAGCGAAGGCCCATGAGTGCACGGAACGCACAGGGGTACCGGTGGCGGCGTACCCGGAGGCACCGGCACCGCCGGGAAGACTGCAGAGCAGGTCGGTGAGCCGGCCACGCAGGTCCGCGGCCGCTTCCTTGGAGGGGGTGACGACCATGACGCCGGCCGGGTCTCCCCCGTTGCCCAGATAGGTCACCAGGGCATCGAGCAGCAGCGAGGTCTTGCCGGTACCCGGGCCGCCGAGCACGGCGTAGGGCAGGTCCCGGGGCGCGCGGTCGTCGTCCGCGACCAGAGCACCGGCCAGACCGCTCCACTGCCGCGAGTGCGTGGCGGAGGGTTCGGCTCCGACACCGGTGTCGAGGCGCACCCGGACGCTGTCCGCCGAGCCGATCCGTCGGCGCAGCCGGGCATCGGCGCGGGCGTTCTCACGGGCCCGCGCGGTACGCTCCTGTGCCGCCCGGTCCGCTGCGTCGTCCACCGCGTCCTGCGCAGCGCCGGGGTCAGTCCTGTCCGGCCTGCCTGTCCTGTCCACCACGGGTGTTCTCCGTCCCCTGCTCGCCTGTCGCGTCGTCCGAGAGATCGTCACCGATCATGTCATCCCGGCCGGTCCGGCCGGTGATCCGCACCCCTACAATATCGCTCACCCGTTCGAGTCCAGGCCAGGCCTCCAACTGACTGTCCGGCAGCACCGCATGGACGAACATCCGGTAGATCACCGCTCTGAGCAGCAACTGGTTGAAGTCCGGAAGATGGGACCACCGGTCGATGAGGTCATCCTCCGCGCTCGCCCACGCCACGGCGTCCACCACGAGCAACGCCACCGACCACACCGCCGGACGCCACGCCGGCACCAGGTCGACGACCGCCGGATCGGAGAGCCCGTCGAAAACGGTGCACCCCAGCATGTCACCGTGGACCAGCTGGTCAGGGGCGGTGACCTCGTCGCGCAACGGCAGCAGCTTCGCCGCCTTCGCCATCGCCGCGGCCACGTCCTCACGCGGCACGGCCCCGGGATCCATCACCGGGGCCAGCAGGTCGGTCGGATCATCCGCCCAGGCCGCAGCCTCGGCAGCAGCGAAGAGGTCGACGTCCCCGACGCTGTCCCGGGAGGACGCCGGGGCCCGACCGGAACCTCCCCCGGTCAGGAAGGACGGACGCCGCTCCCCGGCCAGTGCCCTGTTCAGGCTCAGTGCGGCGGCGGCCACCTCGTCGAACCGGGGTGCCCGGTGCCCGGACACGAACGCCCGGGCCGTCCAACCGCCGACCGAGTAGCGTCCGTCGGTGGACCGCAGCGGCCGGGGCACAGTCACACCCGAAGGGCGGATCCGGTCCATGACCTGAGCGGTCCAGGTGCCGCGTGCCGGATCGGAGACCGGGACGAGCACGACATGGTCACACCGCCACCCGTCGCCCCAGGCGTCCCCCAGCAGGGCCGGGGTGGCGTAGCCGATCTGGAAGGCGCCACGGACGCCCTCCGTCGGGGCGGTGTTGCGGGTCGAATCAGACATGGGTACCACTCTAACTACTCAGTCCCCCTCGGGATGTGGCCAGGCGTTCGCCCGGCACACCGCATTCCCGGCGTCCTTGTCGTCACCCATGTACTCCGCACCGGCGTCGAGCTCGATGAGGTCCTTGTTCGCGAGACTGAGGGTCTGCTGCATCATGACCGGCGCGAGCGTCCCGTCCTCCGGGCACGGCTGGTGGGCGGAATGGCCGATCCCGTGCCCGATCTCGTGGTTGAGCACGTACTGGCGGTAGGAACCGAGATCACCGGCGAAGGGCAGGGCACCGCGGACCCAGCGGGCCAGGTTGATGATGACGCGGCCGTCGCCGGCGGCGCCACTGCTGCTGCCGCTGTTGTCCCCGCCACTGACGAAACAGCTGGTCTCCAGCTCGATCTCGCCACCGCACAGCTTCCTGGTCGTCTCCGGACTGGTCAGCCGGATCCGGAGGTCCGGGGTGTCGGAACTGGTGACGCTGATATGCCGGAAGGCGATCCCGTCATCACCACCGCCCTTGTTCCCGATCCAGGACCGTGGGTCGGCCAGGGTGGCGTCCACCATCGAGGCGAAGCTGTCCCCGCCGCCGAAGGACGCCGTGTCGATCCCCTGCTCGGTCTCGACGACATAGGTTACCGTACGGGTGCCTGCGGCGTCCGGGTCGCCGGCGACCGCGCCGGCGGTACCGACACCACGCCAGGTACCACGCCCCGTGGTGGTCACCTCTCCCCCGGGCGGCAGCTCACCGACCTCGTCGGAGGTCGGCACACCGGGCACGGGGCCGGGTGTGGCCTCCCGGGAGCCGGTGACCGAGGCCGTCGCCGCGGCGTCATTGTCCGGGGACGCCGACACGTCCCCGGAATCGCCGGAGCCCCCGGCCACAGCGCGGACCAGCACCACAAGGGTCACGAGGATCACCACGAGGACGCCCACGGCGGCCCAGCGGCGACGGCGGTAGACCGCGGGTACGGGCTGTCGACCGTAGCTTCCCGCCCCACCACGGACCGGGCGGTCCCGGTAATGGTCGGGGACGTCGTCGAACGGGTCCGGGAATCTGTGGGTCACGGTCTAAGAGACTGTCACACCCGGTTCCCCGGAGGGGAGCCGGGTGTGGACAGCCGGATCAGCTGCAGATCAGATGAAGCCGACGGTGCGTGCGGCGGACGCGCCGACCTCGATGAAGGCGACCTGGTCGCGGACCAGGAGGGTCACGGCCCCCTTGGCGTCCTCCAGCTTGAGGGTGCCGGTGTCCGCGGCGAGGAACTCCTCGACACGGGCGAGCAGCGCGTCCCGGTCCTCCTTGGAGTTGATGACGATGTCACGGGGAGAGGCGACGAAACCGACCTTGATATCCATGTGGGAAGTCCACACACCTTTCAGACGAAAATACTGCTCAGTGGTTGGGTAACCGTTGAGCACTGTAACCTTGACCATCATAGCGACTTGAAGACGACATCAACGGACTCACAGATGAGGATGGTGGCAGTGGAGAGCAGCCGACCGACGTTCCGGAGCCTCGGCGTCGCCGCCGAAATCGTGGATGCCCTGACCGACCAGGGGATCGACCGGGCGTTCGCGATCCAGGAACGCACCCTCCCACTGGCGTTGACCGGCAAGGACCTCATCGGACAGGCCCGTACCGGCATGGGCAAGACCCTCGGTTTCGGCGTCCCGATGCTCGACCGGCTCTTCGACGACGCCGACGTCACCGAACTCGACGGGACCGTGCGCGGCCTCGTCGTCGTCCCGACCCGCGAGCTGTGCCTCCAGGTCGCCGAGGACCTCACTGGAGCGTCCACCCGGCTGACCGCACCCGATGACTCGGCCGCCGGGGGCAGCCGCCCGTTCCGCGTCACCGCGATCTACGGCGGCGTGCCTTTCGAGAAGCAGACCGCCGCGCTGGATGCCGGCACCGACGTCGTCGTGGGGACGCCCGGCCGCCTGCTCGACCTGTCACGGCAGAATCTCCTGGACCTGGCCCACGTCGAGGTCCTCGTCCTCGACGAGGCCGACGAGATGCTCGACCAGGGCTTCCTCGACGACGTCAAGGCGATCATGGCCCAGACCTCCCCGAACCGGCAGACCATGCTCTTCTCCGCGACGATGCCGGGGCCGATCGTCGCCCTGACCCGTAGTTTCATGCACCGGCCCGTGCGCGTGCGGGCAGACAACTCCTCCTCCCGGGCCACCCACGCCACCACCACGCAGATCGTCTTCCAGTCCCACCGCCTCGACCGGGTCAGTGTCCTCGCCCGGATCCTCCAGACCCCCGGCCGTGGCCGCACGATCGTCTTCGCCCGCACCAAGCGCTCCGCCGCCATGGTCGCCGAAGACCTGGCCGGGCTCGGTTTCCGGGTCGGCGCGGTGCACGGTGACATGCGGCAGAATGACCGTGAGAGGTCGCTGGACGCCTTCCGCGACGGCTCCGTGGACATCATGGTCGCCACCGACGTCGCCGCCCGTGGCATCGACGTCGAGGACGTCACCCACGTCATCAACTACCAGGTGCCGGAGGACGAGAAAACCTACGTCCACCGCATCGGACGTACCGGTCGGGCCGGGCACTCCGGCGTCGCGGTCACCCTCGTCGACTGGGACGACCTGACCCGGTGGCAGGCCATCGACGACACCCTCAACCTCGGTCACCCCGCCCCACCGCGCTGGTTCTCGACCTCCCCGGAGTTCCTCGCCGAGTTCGACCTGCCCGAGGACGTCACCGACCGGGTCGGACGCGCCGTGCGGGTCCAGGGCTCCGCCGCCGCCACCGCCCCGGCCCGCAGGGACCGCGACAACCGTGGTGGCCGGAGGGACCGGAAGGCTGCCCGCCGTTGACCCGACGGACCACCTCTCCCCGGCCGGAACGCCGTACCCGCACCGACCTGGCGGTCACCGCCGGACTCACCGTCGCAGCCCTGGCCTTTGTCGGCGGCGGCTGGCTGTTCTCCGACACCCGCGGCACCAACCACACCACCGCCGCACCGGGGGACGCCATCGCCCCCTCGACCGCCGATGACGTCCCGGTGCCGGATGCCCTGCGTGAGGCGTGGCGCACCACCACCGACCCGGACACCGCCCCCGAACCCCTGACCATGGACGGTGCCGTGGTCCGGACCGACGGGTCCACGGTCTCCGTGCTCGACGCGTCCGACGGCCACGAAGTGTGGTCCTACTCCCGTGACCGCGACCTGTGCGGTGTCACCGGCGGCTGGACCCGCCTGGTCACCGTCTACCGCGGGCCGAAAGGCTGCGGGGAGGCCACCAGCTTCAACATCGCCACCGGACAGTACGTCGACACCCGCTCCGCCCTCGCCTCCGACGACGTGAGCACCTTCCGTTCCCTCGACCACGTCGGGATCCTCGGTGAGGACCGGGTGGAACTGTGGCGCTCCGACCTGGTCCGCACCGTCGAGGTGGGCCACCAGGAAGTCACGGTCAACGCCGGGGCCCAGCCGACCGACGGTTGCCGGTTCAGCTCGGCGCTGACCCGCAAGAAGGTCCTGGCCGTGACCATGGAGTGTCCCGGGGACACCGACGGCGACCGCACCGTCAGCCTGCTCAACGCCGACCCGGATGATTCCGGTTCCCCGGAGGTCACCCACGACTTCACGGTGCCGGAAGGCTCCGAGCTCGTCGCCGTCGGCCAGGAGGCCGCACTGATCTACGTGCCCGGCAACGGCATCCGGGCAAAGGACCCCGAGGACGAGGAGGGATCCCGCTTCCAGGTGCTGCGTACCGACGGGAGTTTCGACCAGTATCCTGCGGACCCGGCCGACCCGGCGTTCGCCACCGCCGCGCAGACCGCCGACCTCCCCCACCACATGACCTGGTTCGACGGTCAGCGACTCGTCGCCTTCGGTCCGACGGACCTGGACCCGAGGTTCTCGGTGCCCGCCCTGGGCACCGGAGCAGCGATGGGGGAACGCCTCCTGCTGCCGGTCACCGGCGGAATCGCCGTCGTCGACTGGGCCGACGGGAAGACGGAGAAGGTCATCCCTGTCGACCGTGGTGACTGGACCGGGCCGGTGACCCTGCGAGTGCAGGGCAGCACCGTCATTGAACAGCGTGGTGACACGATCGTGGGACTGACGGCGTCCTGACGGCGTCCTGCCTCTCAGCTGTCGTAGCGGCGTGCGGCCCAGTCCACGGCGTCCGCGTTGAACAGCATGGCCAGCCCGGCGATGCCGACCAACGCGGTGGGCAGGCCGAGGTCGATACGTCCCGACGAGAACATGTAGACGGAGACCAGCACGAGGATCATGTTGGTCATCGCCACCGGGCCACGTCCCCACCGGCGCCCGTCCTTGAGGAACCAGCCGGCGAGGGCGACGATGCCGCCGAAGATGATGAACCAGGCCGCGGTGCCGTAGCCGCTCACAGCATCATTGTGGACGCCGCTGGCCTCCCGCACGATGAGAACCACTGCGATGACCAGGCCGATCCCGCCCTCGACCAGACCGAGCCAGCCGGCGAAGCGGACGCTCCGGGGAAGAACGAGGGAAAGGTCGCTGTCATCAGGGCGGGGGCTGGCAATCATGGCCACCGATCCTAGCGGCGTCCTGCGGCAGCTGTGAAACCGACGGTTACCGCAGAGACACGGGAGACCGAACTGTCTGTTAACCCACCCTTACCAGATCGACCAAATCGAAGTACTGTGATATGGCACACTCTTTTCCTTTCAGCCCTAGCGAAGGTCGGAGATCCGTGCCATGATCTAACACGTAACAGCGAGAGGGCCTGCAGGTTACACCCCGGTTAACCGGAGGATCTGCCCCCTATCCACACGGCGACGCACCCCGGCGCACAGCCCACCGCTGCCGGCACCGTCACACCACTGTTCACAACCCCCGACGACCCGGACCCCGGTCTCTGACGCCCGGACACGCTCCACGCGCCCGAAACCTGACCGCGTCCGCACCACACCTGCACTGCACCGCTAAGACCCGTAAGTCCTGTAGGACACTGACTAACCACATCCAAGGAGAAGATCATCATGGACTGGCGCCACGAAGCAATCTGCCGCAGCGAAGACCCCGAGCTGTTCTTCCCTGTCGGTAACTCCGGCCCGGCCCTGGCCCAGATCGCCAAGGCCAAGCTCGTCTGCAACAAGTGCCCCGTCACCCACGACTGCCTCGCCTGGGCCATCTCCTCCGGTCAGGACGCCGGCGTCTGGGGCGGCATGAGCGAGGACGAGCGCCGCGCCCTCAAGCGCCGCAACAACCGCGGCCGCACCCGCACCCGCACCACCGTCTAGAACCGGTTCCGGTTTAGGCCTTCGCAGGACTCACCGTTAGACTGGTGCAGTTGTAGACCCCGGGAGTGTTCTTTCGGGGACATCCCGTCAGAGCACATAAGGAGTGACCATGAGCAAGCGTGGCCGTAAGCGTAAGGACCGTCGCAAGAAGGGCGCGAACCACGGTAAGCGTCCGAACAGCTGATACGCGTTCGAACCTGACAGAGGCCCGGCCCGGAGATATTCTCCGGACCGGGCCTCTGTCATTCGCTGTGTCTGTACACCGGGTGTGTGCACGATCATGACGGATCCGGTCTCCCGGAACAACGGAAAGGACCGTTCCGTCACGATCATGTACGGCAACGGCGTCCTCGCAGGGAAGCTGTGAGGACGCCGCGAGGGGGATCATCAACCTCGTCGGATGCGCACCTGCATCGACGAGACCTCGGTAACGGTGCCGTCGGTGGTCCGCAGCACGGACGAGGTGTGCAGCGCGGTGACGATGCGTCCACGCAGGTCCGTCGGGGCGGAGTCGCAGCACCGCACCCGGAGAAGCTCCCGGACCTGCTGCTCGATGCCCAGCTGCTCGAGACACGAGGGGCAGTTCTCGGCATGCTCGGCCAGTCTGTCCCGGAGGTTCTCGTCACAGCCGCCGTCGACGTACTCGTAGAGAACGTCCACGAGATCATCGCAGTCGGACGGGAGGTTCGTCTGCTTGTCAGTCATCGTCATCACGCTTTCGTCGTTGCTGCGGTCGCCGAAGATGTCGCCGAGGATTTCGCAGTCTTCGCCGCCGCCGTGGCATCGAGTCCGATCCCCCGCTCGGCGGCGACATCCTTGAGTTTCGTGCGCAGCTGCTTGCGTCCGCGGTGCAGCCGGCTCATCACCGTGCCGATCGGCGTCCCCATGATCTCGGCGATCTCCTTGTACGGGAGGTCCTCGACGTCCGCGTAGTACACGACCATGCGGTAGTCGTCGGAGAGTTCCATGAGTGCGTCGCGGATCCGGGAGTCCGGGATCCGCTGCAGCGCCTCAATCTCGGCGGAGCGCAGCCCCGTCGAGTCGTGCGACGCCACATCCGCCAGCTGCCAGTCGGTGACCGCCTCATCGGAGGTCTCCTTGGGCCGGCGCTGCGCCTTGCGGTACTGGTTGATGTAGGTGTTGGTGAGGATGCGGTACATCCACGCCTTCAGGTTCGTCCCCGGCTTGTACGAGCCGAACGCCTGGTAGGCCTTCATGTACGCGTCCTGGACCAGGTCCTGGGCGTCCGCCGGATTCCGGGTCATCCCGAGGGCGGCGCCGTAGAGCTGGTCCAGCAGGGGCAGCGCGTCAGCCTCGAAGCGGGCGAGCAGTTGCTCGTCGCTGTCACTGGTGCGCTTCACGGTGTTGGTCATGGCTCCTCTGGGTCGGTCGGCGCTCTGCCGCTCCGTCCGGCACAACAGTCCGGACGTGCGACGTTATTCCCCCATCGTAGCCTCTGCATCCCCTGTGCCCCTGATGAGTTCAGGTCTGTTGACCGCGACGTTGCCCACCCGACGGTCGACCGGACAGGTGGTGAGTTCCTCGCGGACCTGCGCACCGGGGACGCGGGACGCCGTCTCGCGCAGCTCCTCTCCCCCGTCCAGCCAGACCGCCGCCTCATCATCGGCGAGCACCCGGGGCATCCGGTCGTGGAGCCACTCCACCGGGTCCGCCGAGGCCGTGGTCACCACGGTCGCCCGCAGTTCACCCTCCTCGTCTCGTGTGACCAGCCCGGCGACGACCAGTGGGCCGTCCCCGGTCACCAGGTAGGGCGTCTTCGTCCCGGACACCGCGTTCCACTCGTACCAGCCGTCCATGACGACCAGTGCGGGTTCAGCGTTCCGGAAGGACGCCTTGTCGAAGGCCGTCTCGCCACGCGCGTTGAACAGCACGGTCCCCGGTTTCCACGGGGCGGGGAAGCCCCAGACCGCCGGGCCGAGCACGAAGCGTCCTCCAAAACGACGCACCACGGCGACGCGATGGGTGGGCGCGATATTCCAGCTGGGCCGCAACCAGTCCCCGGGTAGTGCCGTGACCTGTTCACCGAGCCTCTCTGACAGGCCGGTGAGCAGGGTTTCCATGGCAGTGAACAGGATGTAGCGACCGCACATGGAATCCAGCCTAGGCCAAACTACACTGGAGCCCATGACCCCTACTCCATGGGCCGCGCCGGTCGCCCCGTCCCCCGTCACCGCCACCGTCTCTGTTCCGGGATCGAAGTCGATCACCAACCGGGCGCTGCTGTTGTCCGCACTCGCCGACGGCCCCTCCGAGATCACCGGAGCACTGCAGAGCCGCGACACGCAGCTGATGGCGGACGCCCTGCGGACCATGGGGACCACCGTCGTCACCGACGGAGACACCATCACCGTGACGCCGCGTGCACTGCACGGCGGTGAGGTCCAGTGCGGTCTCGCCGGAACGGTACTGCGCTTCCTGCCCGCCGTCGCCGCCCTGGCCGACGGTGACGTGTGGTTCCACGGCGACCGGGAGGCCCAGGCTCGTCCGATGGGCACCACCCTGGAGTCGCTCGAGGCCCTGGGCGCGACGGTCAAGGCCTCGGACGACCCGAGGAACCCGCTCCCCTTCGCTGTCACGGGCAACGGCGGGATCCGTGGTGGCGAGGTGCGCATCGACGCCTCGGCGTCCTCCCAGTTCGTCTCGGGACTACTGCTCGCCGGTGCGCGCTTCGACGAGGGTGTCACCGTCGTCCATGTCGGGGGCGCCGTGCCCAGCCAGCCGCACATCGAGATGACCGTGGAGATGCTGCGCGACGCCGGTGTCACCGTGGACGTCAGCTTCAACCGTTGGACGGTCCACCCCGGCCCGGTCCGCGGACGCCACTGGGCCGTCGAGCCCGACCTGTCGAATGCCACCCCGTTCCTCTCCGCGGCTGCTGTCACCGGCGGCGAGGTGCGGGTGCGTGACTGGCCGGCGCAGACCACCCAGCCCGGCGACCAGTTCCGCGCGGTGCTGGAGGACATGGGGGCGGCAGTCGACCTCGCCACGCACACCGGTGAGCTCATCGTCCGAGGCGCCGAGGGGGGTGCTATCACCGGCATCACCTGGGACATGCACGATATCGGCGAGCTGACCCCCACCGTGGCCGCGCTGTGCGCCCTGGCGAAGGGACGCAGCCACCTCTACGGCATCGCCCACCTGCGCGGTCACGAGACCGACCGGCTCGCCGCCCTGGAGGCGGAGCTGACCGGCCTGGGCTGCGGCGTCTCGCAGACCGCCGACGGTCTGGTGATCGACCCGGCTCCGTTGCACGGGGGGCTGTGGCGCACCTACGCCGACCACCGGATGGCGACCGCCGGGGCGATCCTCGGCCTGGTCGTCGAGGGGGTACAGGTCGAGGACATCACCACCACGACGAAGACGCTGCCCGGGTTCGAGACGCGCTGGGCACAGATGGTGGGAGCGTAGCGGATATGGGCCGGCGCCGTTACGACGAGTCCGATGTGAAGGTGCGTCCGGGGAAGGGGTCCCGACCGCGGACGAAGGACCGACCGTCCCACAAGGACGCCGAGACCGGCATGGTCGTGACGAAGGACCGGGGACGCTGGGGCGTCGTCATCGACGGTGCGTCCCCGGACACTCCCCCGGCGATCTGCATGCGTGCCCGGGAGATGGGACGCACCGCCGTCGTCGTCGGCGACCGGGTCGCCGTAGTCGGAGACACCTCCGGTGCCGACGGGACCCTGGCCCGCATCGTGCGGTTGGAGGACCGGAAGACCGTGCTGCGCCGCACCGCCGATGACACGGACTCCTATGAGCGCGTCGTGGTCGCCAACGCCGACCAGCTGCTCATCGTCACCGCGGTCGCTGATCCACCGCCGCGCTCCGGGTTCGTCGAACGGGCACTGATCGCCGCCTTCGCCGGGGGCCTGACCCCGGTGATCTGCCTGACGAAGTCTGACCTGGCGGATCCGTCGGAGTTCGCCGCCGAGTTCGCCGACCTGGACGTACAGGTCGTGGTCTGCGGCCGGGACGATCCTCTGACCCCGGTCACCGATCTGGTGCGCGGTCACCTCACCGCACTGATCGGACACTCCGGTGTGGGCAAGTCCACCCTGGTCAACCGGCTGGTGCCGGACGCCGACCGGGCGACCGGCGTGGTCTCCGGGGTCGGCAAGGGACGTCACACCTCGACGCAGTCCGTCGCATTGCGGCTGCCCGGCAGGGACGGTGCCGACGGCGAGGACGCAACGCACGCCGGCTGGATCGTCGACACGCCAGGCATCCGGAGCTTCGGGCTGGCACATGTCGATCCGGAGACGGTCATCGGAGTCTTCGAGGACCTCCGTGACGTGGTGGAGGACTGCCCACGCGGCTGTACCCACGCCGGCCCGCCGGCTGATCCGGAATGTGCCCTCGACCAGCTCACCGGTGCGAGCGCCCGGCGCGTCACAGCGGTGCGCGTCCTGCTGGAGGCACTGCGGTCCAACAACGAGTGGGAGGTGTAGCGGCGTCCTTCGTGATCAGCGGGAGAGCTGTCGGAACTGCCGCACCGACAGCGGAACGGAAATGACGATGGTCAGTGCGGGCCAGATCAGTGCACCGGCCATCGCATGGCCGTCGATCCGGTAACCGGACCCGAGGACCTCCGCCCCCCGGCGAGTGGAAGAGTTCCCGGATCGCCGTCGCGGTGGATGACACAGGATTCCAGGCGGCGATCGCTCCGAGCCGGCCCGGCATCATCTCCGGCGGAGTGAACACCGAGAAAATGAACACGAGCGGAAAAGCGACGGCGAAGAGCATTCCGGCGGTCTCCGTGTTGCTGATACACAGCCCCGGGAAGATTCCGACGAGGATCAGCGCCAGCCGGACCCAGAGCAGCAGAACGAACGCGAGAAGCGTCCCCCCACAGTTCACCGCCCGGTCGCCAACCGATGAGCGGGGCCACGATGGTGATGACCAGCAGATCCAGTGCCGCGCGGAGGATATCGGACATCGGCATGGACCGGAACCGGTCCATGAAACCGAGGGCCATGGTCATCGCGGACATTCCGGGCATCGCGAAATCGACGTATCCCTCCCCCGCGCCCTGTACCTGACCCACCCCTGGACCATCCGGACCAACTGGAACCGCCCTGTACTCGGCCCCTCACGCATGGATGACCTCGAACTGTTCATCGAGGGGCCCTGCACCTCCCCCCTGAGCGACCGGGAGATCATGAACCTGGCGACCTCCATCGACTCATATGTCCGACTCATATGTCCTGGGTGCGGTCCGTCAGCAACTCCAGTGGACCGGTGCCGCGGTCGAGTCCGGGATGCCCGACGAGGAGTTCCGGGAGACCCAGAGCGACTTCCTCGGGACGCAGCTGACGTCCGGACGGTTCCCCCACCAGGCATCACTGGATGCCGATGCCTTAGACGCCACATGGGACGCCGGTTTCGACTTCGGACTGCAACTCATCATCCAGCACGGCGTCGAGGGAATCATCTCCTCCCGAGCCGGAGCTCAGCAGCCTCCGGCGCCATGCCGCCCCACGGCATATCCCCAGCAGATCCGGTCCGCCACCATATTTGATTAGGTCAATATTGCAGAATCTCAAAAGTGAGTGCATAATGGGTCCCATGCGCACAGAACCGACTGACACCTGGGCCGACCGCGTGCGGAATGCGGGACTTCGGGCGACCCCGGGACGCCTCGCCGCCCTGGGCTACATCGACGCCCACCCGCACAGCTCCGCCGCCGAGGTGCACGCCGGTATCTGTACGGAGCTTCCGTCGATCTCCATGCAGTCCGTCCACAATGTCGTGAACGATCTGAGCGCACACGGCGTCCTCCGCCGTATCGACCTGCCCGGCGCCACCGGCGCACGCTACGAGACAGACACCGACGACAACCACCACCACATCCAGTGCGTGGTCTGCGGTCGTCTGGAGGATGTCGAGTGCGTCATCGGTGAGGCCCCGTGCCTCACCCCCAGTGACACGCACGGCATGAGCACCATCCTCTCCGCGGAAATCACGTTCCGGGCCGTCTGCGACGACTGTGCCGCCCGCGAAGGGATCCGACCGCCGGCCGACCACCGGCATTCAACACACCACGCAACACCCACTTCCCGTTGAACCACTCTGCGGTAACAGACCAGGAGAAACACCATGACTGACACGACCACCGGCTGCCCCGTCATCCACGGGGGCTCCGGCGAGCCCGCACCGGGCCCGACCAACGACCGCCTCGTCCTCCCCACCGAGGGAAACCCCAACCAACAGTGGTGGCCGAAGCGCCTCAACCTGCACCTGCTCGCGCACAACCCGCAGGAGATCCGGCCCACCGACCCTGACTTCGACTACGTCGCCGCCTTCGAGCAGCTCGATCTCCCCGAGGTCAAGAAGGACATCGAAGAGGTCCTCACCACCTCGAAGCCCTGGTGGCCCGCCGACTTCGGCAACTACGGTCCACTGATCATCCGTATGGCCTGGCACGCCGCCGGCACCTACCGCGCCTCCGACGGCCGCGGTGGCGCCGGCACCGGTCAGCAGCGCTTCGCCCCGCTCAACAGCTGGCCCGACAACGGCGGCCTCGACAAGGCCCGCCGCGTCCTCTGGCCCGTCAAGAAGAAGTACGGCAAGTCCCTGTCCTGGGGAGACCTCATGGTGCTCGCCGGCAACGTCGCCCTGGAGAACATGGGCTTCGAGACCTTCGGCTACAGCGGTGGCCGCGAGGATGTCTGGGAGCCGGAGAACGTGTTCTGGGGTACGGAGTCCGACTGGCTCGGCACGGACGCCCGCTACAGCGGCACCAACGAGACCACCCGTGAGCTGCAGAAGCCGTTCGGCGCGACCACCATGGGCCTGATCTACGTCAACCCGGAGGGCCCGGAGGGCAACCCGGACCCGGCCGCCGCCGCCCACGACATCCGTGAGACCTTCCACCGGATGAACATGGACGACGAAGAGACCGTCGCCCTGATCGCCGGTGGCCACACCTTCGGCAAGACCCACGGTGCCGCCCCCGACACCGAGGAGAACGTCGGCCCGGATCCCGAGGGCGCCCCGCTGCACCGCCAGGGTCTCGGCTGGCAGAACTTCCACGGTACCGGCAAGGGTGACGACCAGATCACCTCCGGCCTGGAGGTCACCTGGACCTACCACCCGACCCGTTGGGACAACGAGTTCTTCCACATCCTCTTCGCCTACGAGTGGGAGCCGGTCCGCGGCGAGGGCGGTCACTGGCACTACCGTCCGAAGGACAACGGCGGTGCCGACATGGTGCCGATGGCGCACTCCGACGGACGCCGTGAGCCCCGCATGCTCACCACCGACATCTCGCTGCGCGTCGACCCGGCCTACGAGAAGATCTCCCGGAAGTTCAAGGATGACCAGGCTGCCTTCAGCGCCGCCTTCGCCCGCGCATGGTTCAAGCTGACCCACCGCGACATGGGCCCGGTCTCCCGCTACGTCGGCCCCGAGGTCCCCTCGGAGACCTTCGTCTGGCAGGATCCGCTGCCCGAGGCCACCGGTGAACAGATCACCGCCACGGACGTCGCCGAGCTCAAACAGGCCGCTCTGGACTCCGGTCTGTCGGCCGCCCGCCTGGTGTCCACCGCGTGGTCCTCCGCCTCGAGCTTCCGCTCCACCGACAAGCGCGGTGGCGCCAACGGTGCACGTATCCGCCTGGAGCCGCAGCGCAGCTGGGAAGTCAATGAGCCTGCCGAGCTGGCGAAGGCGCTCGACATCCTCGAGTCCGTGCGCGCCGAGTTCAACGAGAACCACGCCCCGCGCGAGGTCTCGCTGGCCGACCTCATCATCATCGCCGGCAACGCCGCAGTCGAGAAAGCGGCCGCCGAGGCAGGGCGCACGGTCGAGGTGCCGTTCACCCCGGGGCGTGTCGACGCTAGCCAGGAACAGACCGACGTGGACTCCTTCGGCTTCCTCGAGCCCGAGGCCGACGGCTTCCGCAACTGGCAGAGCGCGTCCCTGGACTACCCGGCCGAGCACCTGCTGGTCGACAAGGCTGCGCTGCTGGGCCTCACCGCCCCGCAGATGACCGCCCTGGTCGGCGGCCTGCGTGTCCTCGGCGCGAACCACGGCGGTTCCACCGACGGTGTCCTCACCGACCGTCCCGGTGTGCTGAGCAACGACTTCTTCGTCAACCTGCTCACCCTGGGTAACGAGTGGACCCCGAAGGACACCGACCCCGGCCACTACACCTGCACCGACGGTGAGACCGGCGAGGAACTCTGGACCGGTACCCGTGCCGACCTGGTGTTCTCCTCGAACTCCGAGCTGCGTGCACTGGCCGAGGTCTACGCCTCCGACGACGCCGCCGACAAGTTCGTCGACGACTTCGTCACCGCCTGGGCGCAGGTCACTGAAGCTGACCGCTTCGACCTGCACCGCTAGAAGGGCTGACCGGGCCCGACCACCCGGTCACACTGAACCCCCGCCGGCAGGATCTTCTCCTGGACCGGCAGGGGTTCTGCTGTGTCGGCAGAGGACCCGGCGTCAAGCGACTAGAGCAGGTCCACCAGGACGCCGAGTTCCTTCGAGTCGTACCAGCTCATGAGGTTGTCCTCGCAGTCACCGAGCGTGATTTCGGCGTCCTCGTCCCCCAGATCGGCGGCGTCGACGACCTCGATGGCCGCAGCCGTCGCCGGCTCATTGCCCTCGTCGTCGACATGGATCGCCACGAGCTGTGAGGTCTCCAGCAGCGCCGGGAACACGTCCACGACCGCCTCCCCCTTCTCCGCGTTCGCCGTCACCGACTCCTCGGGCAGGTCAGCGGAGATCACCACACGTCGGTGCGGGAACTTCTCCTCCCCACCGGCAGTCAGCAGGCGCAGTGAGGCCCGCGACGCCTCCAGGAACGCGTGGTACTCGATCTCCTCGTCGTCACCGGCGGTGAAGAACTCCCGCAGCGCCGGGGTCAGGGAGAAGCCGACACCGGAGCGCACCGGCATCTTCCCCTCTTTGGCGAGGGTTCCGAGCATGTCGAAGGTGGCAGGCAGGTAGACGCGCACGCTCATGGTCAGAAGGTCCCTTCGAGACCGAGCAGGCCGGTGATCTCGACGATCGCCCGGTCGAACTGCTGGTAGTACACGCCGATGAGGCCGGACTCGACAGCACCCTTGATGTTGAGGATCGAGTCGTCGATGAGGATGCAGTCTTTGACTGCCACGTCCAGACGCTCGGCGGTGATCCGGAAGATCCGCGGGTCCGGCTTGTCCACCCCGACCTCGCCGGAGAGGACGACCGTGTCCACGTAACCGGCCTCCTGCCAGCTGCGGATCGGGTCGGCGGCGGGACCCCCCGGATCGTTGGAGAGGATGGCAGTGCCGTAGCCGGCGTCCTTGGCGGCGGTGAGGACCTTGCGCCAGCGTCGCCGGTCCTCCTCCGCCCCGTCGAGGACGCCACAGTAGTCCACAATCAGTGCTCGCATACCCGTCATTGTGCCACGTCCCCTCCCCCTGCCGCCCGTCACGGTCTAGGATGTGGCCATGGGGACCTCGGGGAAGACATCCACGGAAGTGACCGCCGCACACACCGCACCGTTGCCGGGTATGGTGTACCTGCGCCGCCCCGCCGGTGCCGCGACCGTCCGGACTGCCCGGGCCGACCGGGCCGACCGGGCCGACATGCCGGGTGCCGATGCCGCGACACCGTCGCGGGGCACCCGGCCGACCGAGGCTGACGGCGTGCTCTCAGGAACGGACGGGACCACTCCGGCGAGGGCCGCGGCGACCGCGGAGATCACCCGGCTGCTGCGCCTGTGGCTGGAGGCCTTCGACGGACGGCGTCCGGTCACCGCCCTGCGCCGTGGCCCCTTCTCCCCCGCTGTCCTGGACGACCTCCGGGCCCTGATCCGGGAGTCGCTGGACGCCACCAGGACAGATACAGCGCCAGGATCCACCCCGTCCCGGCTACTGCGTGTGCACCTTCCCCCGTCGCACCACCGCCGGCTGTCCTTCACCGCCAGTGTGGCGGTCAGTGGGCGGGTACGCGCTCTCGTCGGTCATCTGGGCCGCCACGACTCGCGTTGGCGGGTCGAGAGCGTCACCCTGGTCTGACCACCGGGGACTAGGCCCCGGCCTCGGCCTGCTTCTTCGCGGCCGACTCCTGGAACTGCTTACGGACCAGGAATAGCTGACGGATCGTCTCCTCCTTGATGCCGTCATTCATGCGGCGGAACATGTCGCCGCCCTCGCGCTGGTACTCGACCAGGGGATCACGCTGGGCCATGGCGCGCAGGCCGATGCCCTCCTTGAGGTAGTCCATCTCGTAGAGGTGCTCGCGCCACTTCTGGTCGACCACGTTGAGCAGGACGCCGCGTTCCATCTGCCGGATCTGCTCCTCACCACCGACGGCGGTGACGGCGGTCTCGAGCTCGTCGTACTGGGCGTGGGCGTCCTCCTGCAGTGCCTTGAGCAGCTGCGAGGCGGAGAGCTCACCGGAGCGGCCGAACTCGTCGCCGTCGATGAGGTCCTGCGCCTTCACGCCGGGGCCGTAGAGCGCATCGAGGGCGTTCCACAGCTCCTCGAGGTCCCAGTCCTCCACGTAGCCCTCGGCGGTGGCACCGTCGACGTAGGCGGCGATGGTGTCGTCCATCATGGCGCGGACCTGACCACCGACGTTCTCACCCTCGAGGATCTGCCGACGCTCGCTGTAGATCACCTTGCGCTGCTCATTGAGGACCTCGTCGTACTTCAGGACGTTCTTGCGCATCTCGAAGTTGGAGTTCTCGACCTGCGACTGGGCACCCTTGATGGCGTTGGAGACCATCTTCGAGTCGATCGGCATGTCGTCGGGGACATTGAGGCGGGTCATGAGCGCCTCCATCGTCTGTCCGACGAAGCGGGTCATCAGGTCGTCACGCATCGACAGGTAGAAGCGGGTCTCACCCGGGTCACCCTGACGCGCGGAGCGACCACGCAGCTGGTTGTCGATGCGACGGGACTCGTGCCGCTCGGTACCGAGGACGTACAGACCACCGACCTCGCGAACCTTCTCCGCCTCTTCCTCGGACTTGGCACGGGCCTTGACGATCTCCTCGTCCCAGGCCGTCTCGTAGGCCTCCGGGTTCTCGACCGGGTCGAAGCCGCGCTCACGCAGGGTGATATCGCAGATGATGTCAGGGTTGCCGCCGAGCACGATGTCGGTACCACGGCCGGCCATGTTCGTCGCGACGGTGACGGCCTTGAGGCGTCCTGCCTGGGCGATGATCTCCGCCTCCTGCGAGTGGTACTTCGCGTTGAGGACGCTGTGCCTGATGTGCTGCGCCTGCAGCAGCTTAGACAGGTACTCGGAGCGCTCGACCGAGGTGGTACCGACGAGGACCGGCTGCCCCTTCTCCACACGCTCGACGATGTCCTCGGCCACGGCCGCGAACTTCGCCTCCTGGGTCTTGTAGACCAGGTCGATGTCGTCGGTGCGTTGGTTGGCCTTGTTCGTCGGGATCTGGGCGACGTCGAGCTTGTAGATGGACTTCAGCTCGGCGGCCTCGGTCTCGGCGGTACCGGTCATACCCGCGAGCTTGTCGTAGAGGCGGAAGTAGTTCTGCAGCGTGACCGTGGCGAGAGTCTGGTTCTCGTTCTTGATCTCGACATTCTCCTTGGCCTCGATGGCCTGGTGCATGCCCTCGTTGTAGCGGCGGCCCTGGAGGATACGTCCGGTGAATTCGTCGACGATCATGACTTCGCCGTTGCGGACGATGTAGTCCTTGTCCTTGGTGAACAGCTCCTTTGCCTTGATGGCGTTGTTGAGGTAGCTGACGAGCTGGGAGTGCTCCGGGGAGTAGAGGTTGTCGATGCCGAGCTGGTCCTCGACGAACTCCACTCCCTCCTCACGCACACCGATGGTCTTCTTGCGACGGTCGACCTCGTAGTCGATGTCGAGGGTCATCTTCGGGACGATGCGGGAGAAGGCGGTGAACCACTCGGAGGAGCCGCCGACCGGACCGGAGATGATCAGCGGGGTGCGGGCCTCATCGATGAGGATCGAGTCGACCTCATCGACGATGGCGAAGTTGTGGCTGTGTTCCTTACGCTGCACCAGGTCGTCGAGGGAGTGCGCCATGTTGTCGCGCAGGTAGTCGAAGCCGAACTCGTTGTTCGTGCCGTAGGTGATGTCGGCATTGTAGGCGTCGCGGCGCTCCGCCGGCTTCTTGCCGGAGAGGATCACGTCGGTGCCCAGACCGAGGAAGCGGTGGACACGGCCCATCCACTCCGAGTCACGCTTGGCGAGGTAGTCGTTGACGGTGACTACGTGGACGCCCCTGCCCGACAGGGCGTTGAGGTAGGCGGGGAGCACACAGGTCAGGGTCTTTCCCTCACCGGTCTTCATCTCGGCGACATATCCCCAGTGCAGGGCGGCACCGCCCATGATCTGCACCTTGTAGTGCTTCTGGCCGAGGACGCGCCAGGACGCCTCACGGGCGGTGGCGAAGGCGTCGAGCAGGATGTCGTCGAGAGTCTCCCCGGCCTCGAGACGCTCCTTGAGTTCCTCCGTCTTCGCCTGCAGCTCAGCATCACTGAGAGCGGTGTACTCGTCATCCTTGGCGATGACCTGGTCTGCGACGGCGGACAGCCGCTTGACGGCCCGTCCCTCGCCGAGTCGGAGAATCTTCGAAAGTCCTAGCACGTGCTGCCTGTCCTTCTGTTGCCGGTTGAGCGGGATGAAGCGCTGTAGAGCGTAGTCAAACCGTCAGTATAGCGGCCACCGTCCCTCCCGCGCCCGTGCCGTGACAGTTTCACCCCGCCTCGTCCCCCTGACACACGGAAGTCCCGGCTGACGCGGGTGCGTCAACCGGGACAGTCAGGTCAGTGAGCTACTCGCCGGGGCCGGTGACAGGTGCCTTCAGGGCGATGAGACCGTAGTCGTAGCCGTGGCGGCGGTAGACCACGGAGGGCTTCCCGGTCTCCTCGTTGACGAAGAGGAAGAAGTCGTGCCCGACGAGCTCCATCTCGCTCAGCGCCTCGTCGACGCTGATCGGGGTGGCGGGGTGTTCCTTCTCACGGACGACCTGACCGGGGAGGAACTGGTCGGCGTAGGGGTCGACGTCGAAGGGCCCCGGGGTCTCCTGGGCCTTCTCCGCCTCCTGGACGAGCTCCGCGGTGGCTTCGCCGACGGACACCGGCGCACGGTGACCGGACAGCGAGATCTTGCGACGGGCCTTGACCTTGCGCAGGGAGCGCTCCATCTTCGCGACAGCGGCCTCGAGGGCGGCGTAGAAGGAGTCCTCCTTCGCCTCGGCGCGGGCGATGTGGCCCTTACCGCTGGCGGTGATCTGGATGCGGTCGGACTCGTCGGCACGACGCGGGTTGCGTTCGTGCTGGAGCTCGACGTGGAAGTAGGTGAGGGTCGGGTCGAGTCGCTCCACCTTGGCGAGCTTCTGGTTCACCCGTTCGGCGAAGTGCTCGGGAATCTCGACGTTCCGACCTGTGATCTCGACCTGGGTCTCCGGGGCGACAGTGCCCTCAGCTGCGGTGGTCTGCTCGTTGACAGCCATGCTCAACCTCCCGAATCCTGGCCACCCGGGGCCGGAACCTGGTGTCCCGCTTCCCGTGTACCGGTGACCTGTTCTGTGCCAGCCACAGTACCTGTGTAACGGACCGGGTGGGGGCCGCGCCCACCCCTGTTCATCACCCCGAAGCACCCCCGCTAGCAAACCAGATGCCCGTTTCCACCCGTCAGGCCCCCGCCACCACCACCCCCACGGTCGGCACCACCCCCCGCGCCGCCAGTGCTGTGGTGAGACCTCCCAGCGTCGCCCCGGTCGTGCACACGTCATCCACCACGCAGGCCACCGCTCCCGGCACCCGCAACAGCTGCCGTGCCCGGTGCAGTTCCGTCCGGTCCACCACCAGCCCCTGGGACAGGTTCACCGCCCGGGCGGCCCGCGACAGCCCCACCGAATCGGGTGTCCCCTCGGCCAGTGACGCCACCGCCGCCGCGTCCGCGTGTCCACCCAGACTGCGCGCCGCCACCCTTGCGGCCCGGGCCACGACACACCCGCCCCTCGCCCGTGCCGCAGAGGGACGCGTCGGAGCGGCGAGCAGCACCACCGGCGACAACCTGGGGTCGGGCAGCTCCCCGGCCTCCACCAGATGACGCACCACCCCGGCGATCACCTCACCCAGCACAGCCACCGCGTCCGGCCGGTGATGGTCCTTGGCGGCGAGGATGATCGCCCGGTGCACCCCGCCGTAGGGACCGGCGCAGTACACCCGGGGTGAAGCAGGACCGTCTACCGGTGACGGTGGATGCCGTAGCGCCACCGCGCAGTCCCGGCACAGCCCCACCCCCTGTCCCACCGGGACCGGTTCCACGCGTCCGCAGCCCGGACAGTCGTGCCGCCAGACCAGCTCGGCGGCGTCCGCGATACCGGAGAGGATCCCCATCGCCGGTCAGCGCACCGTCACCGGTACCGCACGGGCGCCCTGCAGGGCCGGCACCTCACGCCAGAAATCACTGCTGGTGTCGGTGTTCCCGGAGGTACCGGCACCGTAGCCGATCTCCAGCAGTGCCCGGCCGTCGAGGATGTACTCGGTCGTGCCGGTGGACGCCACAGCGACGACGGGCGCAGTGACGTTCCGCGAGGTCAGCTGGGTCTGGGTGGAGCCGTCGACCGCGACGACCCACACCGGCGTGTCATTGGCACGGGTGCCGACGAGTAGTTCCCCGTCCGGACGCCACCCCACCGACACCGCGGTGTCGCCGAGGTTCGTCGCGACCTGGACCGGGGTTCCCAGTCGCACCCCCGAGGAAGCCGAGGAAGCCGGGGAGGCCGAGGAGTCGTCGGTGCCGTCGGTGTCAGCGGTACCGGCGGTACCGGCGGTGCTCTCCAGGACGCTGACGAACAGCCGGCCGTTGATGATCATCGCCGCCCGTGTCCCGTCCCGCGACACCGAGAACTCACTGATCGTGGGGTTGTCGAGGCCGAGACTGTTCAGCGAAGGGAAGTCCACTGTGGCCTCCGACATCCGCCCGGACGCCGCCCTGGACCACCGGCGCACCTGCTCACCGTCGGTGACCGCGTACAGCCACTGGCCGTCGGAGGTCCAGGTGGGACGTGATATCTGGTCGGAGGTGTTCACGGTCACCGGGGATCCCGCCGGGTCACCGACCTTGAGACTGCGTGGGTCATCCCCGTGACCGGTCACCGCGGCGACGGAGCCGTCGGAGGAGTATGCGGCCGACTCCAGCTCCCCGGACGCGGTCCAGCCGTCGACCGTGGTGGCACCGTCGTCCGTGACATCGACGAGGGCGCCGTCGCGCAGTGCACGCAGCGACTCGTCCGGCACGGCATGGGGGTCGAAATCGCGGGCGCTGTCGATGCTCCAGGTGTCCCCTGCTCCCGACTGTCCGTTACCCACGGGGACGCCGTCGGCGAGGATCCGGTAGGGCCCACGCACATCGGAGTCAGCCAGCGTCCAGATGATCT
This sequence comes from Corynebacterium sp. UD i78, assembly GCF_056280545.1. Lineage (NCBI taxonomy): Bacteria > Bacillati > Actinomycetota > Actinomycetes > Mycobacteriales > Corynebacteriaceae > Corynebacterium > Corynebacterium sp. UD i78. Next base: position 1,747,062 of record NZ_JBWCED010000001.1, read on the forward strand.
GTGCGGCCAGGGTGCGGACGCCCTCGGCGTCCATTGCCGACAGCCCCTGCAGGTCCACGGTGAAACCACCGGACTCCCCCTCCCTGGCCTGCACGACGAGGTCGGAAGACAGGGACGAGACGACACCGTCGGCGAGACTGTCCCGGGGGCCCGCGGCGAGCAGGGAGACCAGTGAGGAGCCGATGTTCTCCTGCCGTGAGTACGTCCAGCGGCGGTCCGGGACGAGGAAACGGCGCGTCGGATCGAGGAAGTAGATGTCCCTGGCCTGGTAGGCGGAGGTGAAGTCGTTGCGGTCCATGATCACGCCCGACGGCAGACGGTCGATCCGCCAGTCGCCGTCGACGAGCACCATGTCGATGGTGTCCTCGTAGGAGCGGTAGCCCGCCTTGAATGCGCCACCGGTGCCGAGCGACCCGGTCACTGTGCCGCGGACGGTGTAGCTCATCCGGTTGCCGGATGCCGCGCCGTCGGCATTGAGGTCGATGCGCGACAGGATAAGTGTGCCCGTGGCGTCCTGCCAGCTGTCGGCGGCGTCGGAGGTGAGGAACTCGCGGGCCGCCTGGTGGTTGTTCAGCGGGTGGGCGGAGGCGGAGAAGAACGACCGCAGCAGAAGGTCGGGTGCCTGTCCAGGCTGCGGGACCGGCACATTGTCCAGGCTGGGGGACGCCGCATAAGAACTGATGACCTCCGGAGAGGAACTGCCCGGGATCGTGGCGCAGCCGGTGACGGAGGCCAGCGCGGCCACGGTGAGCAGAGCGCCGGCGGTGCGGATCTGACGGTCACTCATCGCGGTCCTCCCTGTTGTCGTCATCCGGATCGTAGGCCGTGTCGTAGTCGTCGACGTGGACGTCCGCCCCGACATCGGTGGGGTGGTACTCGTCCATGTCCGCCGCCTCCTCGAGAGCCTTGCGCACCTCTTCCTCGGTGAAACCCTCGAATCCGCCGAAGGCGTCCACCACGTTCATGGGGCCCATCGCCTCGAAGGCCTCGGCGGCTTCCTCAGCGTCCACGTGATCGGACACGTCGAAGGCACCGCTGTCCCCGGTGTCTCCGGTGTCCCCGGTGTCCCCGGTGTCTCCGGTGTCTCCGGCACCGGAAGATACCAGGTGCTGTGGCAGCTCCGGCACCACCGGGGCGTCCTCCACGGCGGGCACCGCCGACCCGGGGTGGACCTCCAGGGGCAGCGGCGAGGAGCGGACCTCTTCACCCGGTTCCAGCGGCAGAGTCAGCCGGAAGCAGGCGCCCACCCCGGGCTCGCCCGTGGCCTCCAGACGACCGCCGTGGAGCAGGGCGTCCTCCTTGGCGATCGCCAGGCCCAGACCGGTTCCGCCGGTGCGTCGCTCGCGGGACGGGTCGGCGCGCCAGAAACGGTTGAACACCAGCTCCGCCTCACCAGGGGTCAGACCCACACCGTGGTCCACCACTGTCACCGCCAGCGAACCGTCACCGGTGCGCATCGTGACGTCGACGGGGCGTCCCTCACTGTGGTCGATGGCGTTGGCCAGCAGGTTGCGCAGGATGCGCTCGACGCGTCGGGAATCGACCGGGACACTCACGGGCTCGTCCGGCAGGTCGAGGATGATCGGACACCCGACCTCCTCGGCGATCGCACGGACCTGTTCCAGTGTGGACTTCACCACGCCGCGCACGTCGATCGTCTCCAGCGACAGATTCGCCACACCCGCGTCGTGCCGTGAGATCTCGAGCAGGTCACCGAGCAGCATCTCGAAACGGTCGAGCTCGGAGAGCATCAGCTCCGAGGCACGGCGCGTCATCGGGTCGAGGTCCTCGGCGTTGTCGTGGATCAGATCGGCGGCCATGCGGACCGTGGTCAGCGGAGTGCGCAGCTCGTGGGAGACGTCCGAGGTGAACTGCTGCTGCAGCGAGCCGAAGTCCTCCAGCTGACGGATCTGGTGGGACAGGTTCTCCGCCAGATCGTTGAAGCTCATCGCCAGGCGGGCGACCTCGTCCTGCCCGTCGACGGCCATACGTTCACGCAGATGGCCGGCGGCGAAACGCTCCGCGATGCGGGACGCCGTGCGTACCGGCACCGTGAGCTGCTGGGAGAACACCCAGGCGATGACGACCAGGAGCACCAGCAGCGTCACACCACCGGCGAGGAGCAGACCCCGCATCAGGCCCAGGGTCGACTCCTCATTGTCCAGCGGCAGCACCAGGTAGAGCTCGAGTCCCTGGATATCCGAGGCCACCGGGGTACCGATGATCAGGGCCTTGTACTTCCCGGACGCACGTTCCACTGTCGCGTACTGGTCGGCGACCCTGCCCTGGCGGACGAAGGTGCGCAGACTCTCCGGGATCTGCTGCTGGTCCGGGCTCGAGACGTCCCGACCGTTGATGTCCGGGGCGATGACCACCGGTTCGAAGACCGTGCTGGACCCGCTGGTGGACTCGTCGTTGCCGCTGCTGCGTTCCGTCAACGACGCACGGGCGGCGTTGATCCGCAGCTGCAGGGAGTTCGAGTTGTCCGAGGATCTGAGCTGCTCCTCGACGGTGACGCGGGCCCGGTCGATGGAGGAGGCCGCGACATCGTGCTTCTCGTCGAGCAGCTGCTGGCTGACGAAACTGGTGAGCACGAATCCGAGCGCCATGATCACGACGAACGAGGACAGGAAGACACTGCCGATGACGCGGGTCTGGATCGAAGTCCGCCAGCGCTGCGAGAGCAGTACCCGGGACCGGTGCAGGAATGTCCGCGGCCGGCTCAGCAGCAGGCTCAGGGCGTCGCGGAAACCGACATCCTTGAGTTCACCGCGCGGCGCGCTGCGGGGATCCTCAGTGTCCCGGCCGTTCCCGTGGCCGTTCCCGTGACCGTTGCCGGGACGGTGCCCGCGGCCCCGGGAAAACGGCAGGATCGACCGGCCGAGGGCGCCACGCACATGGTGCGTGCCAGCGGACGGATCGGTCTCAGGATCCGTGGACGCGGCGGCGCCCACGGCGCTGTCAGGGCCGGTCGGTCCGGTGGCGTCCGAGGTTCCGGAGGTGCCGGACAGGGCGTCGTCCTCCTCCGGATCCGGAGCGGAGGCCGCTGATGCGGGTGTCTCGCTGTTCACGGGGAGACGCCCTTACTCGCCCGTCTTGTAGCCCACGCCACGGACGGTCTGGATGATCACCGGGTTGTCCGGGTCCTTCTCCACCTTGGAACGCAGACGCTGGATGTGCACGTTGACCAGGCGGGTATCGGAGTTCTTGCGGTAGCCCCAGACGCGCTCCAGCAGCTCCTCGCGGGAGAAGACCTGGCGGGGACGGGAGGCGAGGGTGGCCAGCAGCTCGAACTCGATGGGGGTGAGCTGGATGACAACGCCGTCACGGGTGACCTGGTGGCCGCCGAAATCGATGGTGACGTCGCCGATGGTGGCGGTGTCCGGGGTCTCCTCCGGGATACGGCGCAGCCGGGCGCGGACACGGGCCACGAGCTCCTTGGGCTTGAAGGGCTTCGGAACGTAGTCGTCCGCGCCGGACTCGAGGCCCAGGACGACGTCGACGGTGTCGGTCTTCGCGGTGAGCATGACGATCGGGACCGCGGAGAAGTCACGGACGGCCCGGCACACGTCGACGCCGTTCATCCCCGGGAGCATGAGGTCGAGGAGGATGAGGTCCGGGTGCTGGGTCCGGGCGGCCTCGACCGCCTCCGCACCGTCGCCGACAGTGACCGTACTGAACCCCTCTCCCTGCAGAACCATCGTCAGCATCTCGGAGATAGCGGGGTCGTCGTCGACGACGAGAATCTTGGCAGCCATGGTGAACAGTCTGTCACACGCTGCGGTTCCGGGGTGTCTCAGCCCTCGGAGACCGCCTCCGCCACGGCATCGGCGAGCTCGGCGAGCTGCTCATCCAGAGCCGACCGGTCGCCGCTGTTGTCCAGCACCAGCCACGGAGAGCTCCACTGCGCACCGGCCAGGGCCCGGTAGGCCGCCAGCGTCCGGGCCTGGAGCCCGCCGTCGGCCTCATAGGCGTCCACCCCGCGGTCGGAGTTCTCCTCGGCGCGGACGGCGACGCGTTCCGCCGACACCTCGTCCGGGACGTCGACAAGGACCTGCAGGTCGGGCACCGGGATGCCGAGCTGCGTGAACTCCAGGTCATCGACCCAGGCGACGACCTCGGAAGGCTCACTGCCCGGCCCCGCCCCGGACACGGCGTCCTGGGACAGCCGCGCCGCGGAGTACGCCGCATTCGAGGCGACCCAGCGGTCCAGCAGCACCACGTAGCCGTCCTCGTCGAAGCCGCTCAGCTCGGCGGCGACCTCCGCCCGGTCGAGGGCGAACAGGGTCGCCATGCCGTAGGCGGAGTCGACGAGGTCACCCATGTCACCGTGCAGCGCCGCCGAGGCGAGCTGCGCGTGGACCGAGGTCTCGTAGCGGGGGAAGGACAGCCGGGCGACCGGGATCTCCCGGGCGATGAGCTCGGCCTCCAGTGCGGTGACGACGGTGTTCTTACCGGCGCCGTCGATGCCTTCGAACGCGATGATCATCAGTAGCGGTAGTGCTCGGGCTTGAACGGGCCCTCGACGTCGACGCCGATGTACTCGGCCTGCTCCTTGGTCAGCTTCGTGAGCTTTCCACCAAGCGCCTCGACGTGGATACGGGCGACCTTCTCGTCGAGGATCTTCGGCAGGCGGTAGACCTCGTTGTCGTACTTGTCACCGTTGGTGAACAGCTCGATCTGGGCGATGGTCTGGTCGGCGAAGGAGTTCGACATGACGAAGCTCGGGTGGCCGGTGGCGTTGCCGAGGTTGAGCAGACGACCCTCGGACAGCACGACGATGCTCAGCGGGTCACCGTCGGCGTCCGGGAAGGTGAACTCGTCGACCTGCGGCTTGATGTTCACCCGGGTGACGTCGGTGCGGTGGTTCAGCGAGGCCATGTCGATCTCGTTGTCGAAGTGGCCGATGTTGCCCAGCACGGCGTGGTTCTTCATCTGCTGCATCTGCTCGAAGGAGATGATGCCCAGGTTGCCGGTGGAGGTGATGACGATGTCGGCCTCGCCGATGGCGTCGTCGATGGTGACGACCGGGAAGCCGTCCATGAGGGCCTGGAGGGCGTTGATCGGGTCGGCCTCGGTGACCTTGACCCGGGCACCCTGACCCTTGAGCGCCTCGGCGACACCCTTGCCCACGTCACCGTAGCCGGCGACCAGGGCGGCCTTGCCACCGATGAGCATGTCGGTACCGCGGTTGATGCCGTCGATGACGGAGTGGCGGGTGCCATAGCGGTTGTCGAACTTGGACTTGGTGACGGCGTCGTTGACGTTCATCGCCGGGAACGGCAGGGTGCCCTGCTCAGCGAAGTGGTAAAGGCGGTGGACGCCGGTGGTGGTCTCCTCGGTGACACCCTTGACGGCCTTGCCGGTCTCGGTCCAGCGGGTGGCGTCCTTACCGTGGACGCGGGCGAGCATCCGCAGGAAGGCCTGGTACTCGTCGACGTCCTCGACGGACGGCTCCGGGACGATGCCGTTGCCTTCGAACGTGGTGCCCTCGATGACCGCGTTGGTGGCGTCGCCACCGTCGTCGAGGATCATGTTCGGCTTGTCGTCGCCCCAGTCGAAGACCTGCTCCAGGCACCACCAGTACTCATCGAGGGTCTCGCCCTTCCACGCGAAGATCGGGACGCCGGTCGGGGCCTCGGGGGTGCCGTCGCCGACGACGACGGCCGCGGCGGCCTCGTCCTGGGTGGAGAAGATGTTGCATGACGCCCAGCGGACCTCGGCACCGAGGGCGGTGAGGGTCTCGATGAGGACCGCGGTCTGGACGGTCATGTGGATCGATCCGGCGATCTTCGCGCCGGCCAGCGGCTGCTCGTCGGCGTACTCGCGACGCAGCTCCATCAGGCCGGGCATCTCGTACTCAGCAAGGCGGATCTGGTGACGGCCGGACTCCGCGAGGGAAAGGTCCCGGACCTTGTACTGGAGGTCACCGGCGGCATCGACGGTGAGGTCGGCCAGCGGATCGAAGGTGAGGTCGGCGGAGGATCCTGCGGATTCAGCCATGGGTGGAGTGCTCCTTCATAGGGCGGGGTTTATCAGACAACTCCATCCACCCTAGCGCGGCCCGACCACGGTGTTGCCCGTAGGTCGCCGCCTGCGGCCGCCGCGACGTCAGCTCAGTGCCTCGACACAGGTCTCCAGGCCGTCCGGGGCGTCCTCCCCCAGACGTTCCAGGTGTCCGTCCAGGACCTGGAGGGCGACTTCCTGCAGACTCTCCGGGCAGTCACCGATCCGGGTACGGATCAAGGGGTGCTCGTCGACGATGTCGGACGCGGTGAACGGGGCACCTGCCCAGACAGCGGCCACGGTGGCGGCACAGAGCCCGGTGGTGTGGTCGGTGTCCCCGGGGGACGCGTGGTTGAGGGCGACGGTGCAGGCGTCCTGGAGCGCAAGGACAAGCTCGCGGTCGTCGTCGGCCACGTCATCGCACTCGGTGAGGAAATCGGTACTGCTGTCGTCGGCGAAGATGGTCTCATCCCAGCTGCTCATCGACGATGCCTTTCTCTGCGGGAAACATCGCTGGAGTACCGGTGACCGGTCGGTCACCGCGTACCGCTGTACCGGCCCAGAATAGCGACGGACCGGTGCGGACGGGTATCCCCTCGCGATCACGGTCCGGTAACGTTTTGCCCCCCGCAAGTGACAGAAGGTGTGGCGAAATTCACAAATGCGGACGGCGACCAGCCAAAAGTTCGTGATACGGTAGTCCATATCGTAACCTGTTCGTGACTTTTGAGAAGTGACGTAGCCGCCGTTCCCACCCCGGGGGGCGTACCCCGAGAGGAGAGTGACCGAGGATCATGTCGACCGATCCCCAGACACCCGACGGTGGTTACGCCCTTACACCGGACCAGTCAGGTACCGGGGCGGTGGACGCCATGGCCGACCCGTCCACCGCCCACCACGAAGAGCTGCTGCGGACCGAGGCGCTGGCCGCCCGTCGTGGCAACCGTGCGATCGCCCGCTTCGCGGTCGTCGGACTCGTCGCAGCCCTCGCCGTCGGCTTCGGCACCTGGCGTAATGCTGTCCCGGCAGACAACAATGCCGGAGACAGCGCGGTCGTCGACGCTTCGGTGGACACGTCGCTGCGTGCCACCCGGACCGACGAGTCCGGCACACCGGCACCACGCACCTCCACTCCGTCGGAGGTCACGCCTCCGCCGGTGACCATCGGTGGCGTCGCCCCGCTCAGCGAGGACCCGTACCTCCCGCCGAACGCGTGGAACGGCGGAGACAGTATCGACCCGGTCGTCCCGGCCCCGGAACCCGTGCCTCAGAACCCCGGCGACGAGACTGCTACGGACACCACCGACGAGAACCCCTCCCCGGAGGACCCGTCGCTTCCCGAGTTGCCGTCGCTGCCGGACCTCCCCGATTTCCCGGACCACAACGGTGGCTCCTCGACCGAGGAGAGCACCTCGGAGCCCACCGAAGACGAGAATTCCGGCCAGACCACGGAGAGCGCCGGCGCGGGGGGCACTGGCAATGCCGCCACCGGAGCAGCGGAGTCCACGAACTCCGTCGGCGCCGCCTCCGCCACCTCCACGTCCCGGCAGTCCGAGCCGACCGAGCCGACCGAGCTCACCGACGACAGCGACTAGAGACAACGACGGACAACGCCTCTCGGGCCGGTCCGCAGGAGCACCCGCGCGCCGGCCCGCTGTCGTACCGGGGGACACCGCCCCGACCGCAACGCCGGTCAGACCGGCAGTCAGCCTGCCGTTGCGATGAAGGTGCGGCCCAACGAGGTGACCTGCAGGTCACCTCCCGTCGCCGAAGGGACCCACACCGCCTCTCCCGGACGCAGCCGGGTCGGGGCCGAACCACTGGAATCGGAGCCTTCGGCGCCGGACAACTCAGCCCCACCGGCACCCACCAGCACGACCGCCGGGCCGGCAACCGGGGCGACCTGCCCGTCATCGACCTCGCGCAGGGCGAAGTCGGGCACCGGGACGTCGAACTGACCGTCCACGTCCCGCGGGCACACCGGGTCGACGACCGGCGCGAAGTCCATGACGCGCATCAGTTCCGGCACGTCGATGTGCTTGGTGGTGAGGCCGCCACGCAGCACGTTGTCGGAGTTCGCCATGATCTCCACGCCCGTACCGTGCAGGTAGGCGTGCAGCTTGCCGGCGGCGAGGAACAACGCCTGTCCGGGCTCCAGGACCACATGGTTGAGCAGCAGAGAGATCAGCACGCCGGAATCACCCGGGTACTGCTCAGCGAGCTCGGCGGCGATCCGGGTCGGACCGCGCATCCAGTCGGGTGCATCCCCGGCGTCCACCTGGGCCGCCAGCCGACGGCACTCGACGGCGGTCGCGGCGACGAGATCCCGCTTCGTCGCCGACGGAAGGGTGATCCAGGTCGTCACCAGGGCACGGAGGTCCTCGGCGTCGTCACCGGACCCCAGTAGTGACGTGGTGTGCGACAGATCGGGCACGTCCAGGGCACCGAGGAGTTCGCGGGTCCGGCCCAGTGGGCGGAAACCGGCGAGTGCCTCGAATCGGGTCAGTGCGACGAGCAGTTCAGGCTTGTGGTTGTCGTCCTTGTAGTTCCGGTGCGACGCCCCCAGGGGCACCCCCCCGGCGTTCTCGCGGGCGAAACCCTCTTCGGCCTGCTTCTTCGTCGGGTGCGCCTGCAGACTCAGCGCCTGATCGGCGGCGAGCAGTTTGATGAGGAACGGGAGCCGGTCGCTTGAGCGGTCAGCCCCCAACTGCCCCTCAGGGTCACCGGAGATGACGTCAAACAGCGTCCGGGTGTCCCCGGAGACGACGGACGGTGCAGCCGGGTGCGCCCCGAACCACATCTCCGCCTCCGGATGTTCGGTCGGCAGCGGACGGCCGGTGAGCTCGGCCAGGGCCGTCCGGGAACCCCAGGCGTAGTGCCGGACGGTGCCGTCGATGAGGAGCGGGTGCGCCTCGGTGTCTGGTGTCTGCGATGTCACAGGGATGGGTGTCTCCTACCTCACGCCCGGATGACCGAGAGCGCCTTGTCGACGATCTCGGTGATGCGCTCGCCGGTCGGCGCCTCGACATTGAGACGCAGCAGCGGCTCGGTGTTCGAGGCACGGATGTTGAACCAGGAGCCGTCACTGAGCTCGACGGTCACGCCGTCGAGGTCATTGGTGGACGCGGTCTCGTCGGTGAAGGCCTCGACGACCGCTGCGGTGCGTCCTGCCTGGTCCGCCACCTCGGAGTTGATCTCGCCGGAGGCTTCGTAGCGCGAGTAGGCCTGCTTCAGCTCCGACAGCGGCTTGTCCTGGGCACCGAGGGTGGCGAGGACGTGGAGGGCGGCGATCATTCCTGAATCCGCGTTGAAGAAATCGGAGAAATAGTAGTGGGCGGAGTGTTCGCCACCGAAGACGGCGTCCTCCTCGGCCATCTGTGCCTTGATGAAGGAATGGCCGACACGGGTCCGGACGGGCTTGCCTCCGAGCTCGGTGACCAGCTCCGGTACCGCCTTGGAGGTGATGAGGTTGTGGATGATCGTCGCGCCCGGGTGCTGCGCCAGGTAGCGCTCGGCGATCATGCAGCAGATGGCCGACGGGCTGACGGCGTCGCCCTTCTCGTCCACGATGAAGCAGCGGTCTGCGTCCCCGTCGAAGGCGACACCGATGTCCGCACCCTTCTCGACGGTGAACTTCTGCAGGTCCACGATGTTCTTCGGGTCCAGTGGGTTGGCCTCGTGGTTGGGGAAGGTTCCGTCGAGCTCGAAGAAGAGATCGTGGAGGGTAAGCGCGGACTCGGTGCCGAGAACGGCCGGAGCGGTCAGGCCGCCCATGCCGTTGCCGGCGTCCACGGTCACGGTCAGCGGACGGATGCCGTCGAGCGGCACCAGCGTCTTGAGGTAGTCCGCGTAGTCGGTGAGGACGTCGCGGCTGCCGACGGTGCCGGGTGTGCCGTCGTAGGCGGGAACACCCTCGACGAGCATGTCGACGATCTCTGACAGACCGGTGTCCTGGCCGACCGGGCGGGCCCCGGAACGGCACATCTTGATGCCGTTGTACTTAGCCGGGTTGTGGGACGCAGTGAACATCGCACCGGGGCAGTCCAGTGAACCGGCGGCGTAGTAGAGCTCATCGGTCGAGGTCAGCCCCAGCTCGACGGCGTCGAGGCCCTGGGAGATCACGCCGGCGGCGAAAGCGGCGGAGAGGTCCGGGGAGCTGGGACGCATGTCGTGGCCGATGACCACGGTCGTCGCACCTTCGCCACGCATGAGGTGGCCGAAGGCTGCTCCGGTGTCGCGGACGAGGTCGGCGTCGATACCCTCACCGACCACGCCGCGCACGTCGTAGGCCTTCACGACGCTGCTCAGCGACTCTCTGGTGCGGGAGGACGGGGTTGGTGACGTCATGGGAGGTAACTCCTTGGGTTCTGGGGATCAACGGTGAGGAAGAGGGGTGTCCGGGAAAACCCGGTGGAGTATCAGTCTGCGTCCCGGACCGCGTGGAGATGGCGGGCCGGGGTCCGACGCGGGAGATTTCCGCGCGACGGATGGTGACCACTGGGTCGGGGCAGGTCCTCCCGGCGGACAATGGTCCCGGCGGGGACCGGAGGGTCGATGACGCCGGGGACGGTAGCGGCCTCGGGGTCGGCGCCGGCCTCACCCACCGCCTCCATCGCCTCGGCGAGGACCTGCATCTCCTCGTCAGTGAAATCGCTCGAGTCAGTGACGTCGTCGCCGAAGGGGTCTGTCAGGCCTGCAGCGGCATGGTCCTCACGGACCAGGTCCCAGCCTTCAGGGACGGTGAGGCGGGAAACATGTCGGCTGCAGAGGTCCCAGCTGTGCGGGTCCCCGCCGGGGCCCAGCACAGTAACGGTCGCGCGGCTCGCCCGGTAGTTGTAGCGCAGGGTCGCCACGGCCGGGGTACTGCATCCTGGCCTGGAGCACTGTCGGTAGTCAGTCACGGAGGCTATTTTAGCCCCCTGCGCCGGTCCTGTGCCGGACCGGTGCCGGGGCGCGTGGCGTACACCGTGGTCCGGTGGCCCCAGGGTTAGGATCGGTGCCATGACAGGAGCAGGCACATCACCGGGTACGGGTGCGGGTACAGAGGCAGGGCGGCAGCGCGACGCCTCCGGGTTCGGCGCCGTGCCCGCCGCACACCGCGATCCGCGCGGACGGGGCCTGCGGGGCGTCCTCATGCCGGACCTGCCGAGGCACCGCACCCGTGCCGAGCAGTTCGACGGGGCGGTCCTCGACGTCTACGCCGACGTCCTCGACCGGTTCGGTGACCGGCTCGACGGGCTCGACATCGCCGTGGACATGATCCCCCGGATGAGGATGGACGCCTCGGTCTCGCAGTGGTCCGACGAAGTCGCCGCCGATGGTCCGGTGCCACTGGGACGCCTCGTCCCGGTAGGGGTCGACGAGGAGGGGACGCCGACACGTCCGCGGCTCATCGTGTTCCGACGTCCGGTCGAACAACGGTCCCGTGACCGGGTGGAGCTGGAGAACTGGCTGCGGTTCGTCATCGCCAGCCTGGTCGCGACGTACCTCAACGTGTCCCCGGAAACGGTGGACCCGCGCTTCGACTGGGAGTGACTCCCCGGTTCCCCCGACCGGGATGTCAGCCGAGCCGTTTCTTCAGGCGACGCCGCTCACGCTCGGACAGCCCGCCCCAGATTCCGAAGCGCTCGTCATGCTCGAGGGCGTACTCGAGGCACTCGTCACGCACACCGCAGGCGCGGCAGATACGCTTGGCCTCGCGGGTGGAGCCGCCCTTCTCGGGGAAGAAGGCCTCAGGGTCGGTCTGGGCGCACAGCGCCTGTTCCTGCCACTCCTGGATGACCTTGTCGTAGAACTCGTCGAAGTCCGACGTGAGGTCGGAACGTCCGGGATCCACCGCCGCAGAGCCGTCTGACAGCGAAGCAGGGAACTCTTCAGGATCAGCGTCGCGGTATCCGTCATGCCTGTCGTCCACGCCGCCTCCTTTCGGTTGCTCGTTCCCCGTCGGTACGGTCGCCGGATCGACAACGTCTGATTGTCGGGCGTCCGTATATCTGTACCCCCCAGAGATTACACATACGGAATTACATGCCTCAACCGCTTCCCCGTCGCACCGTCACCACACAAGTCACAACTGTCACAGCATTCACTGAAGGTGATGGGGTGTCAGAGATACATGCCACGACATAAGCACCGCTTCGTGCACCCTAACCACTACATGTGGGTTCCCGACCCTTGATTCTGCCCGGGCACCACAACATGTAGAAATTTTTCTAGATATCGCTGGAGAAGCGCAGACCACCGTCCGGGAGCTGCACCCCCGGCCACACCCTGGCCCCACCGACAAGCTCACAGCGCGCACCGATCACGGCACCCTCACCGATCACCGCGTCGCACAGATGGGCCCGGGCCCCGATCCGCGCCCCGGCGGCGATGACACACCGCTCCACCGTCGCGCCGGCCTCGATGACGACACCGTCGAGCACCACGGAGGTGTCTACCCGGGCACCACCGCCGATCTCCGCGCCACGGCCCACGACCGTGCCACCGAGCAGCAGTGCTCCCCCGGCCACCGCCGCCGACGGGTCCACCAGCGACTCACCGTGGCGTCCGTCGACCAGCGGCGAGGGAGCGATCCCGCGCACCAGGTCCGAGGAGCCGCGGACGAAGTCCGAGGGCGTCCCCAGGTCCCGCCAGTAAGCCTGGTCCACATGGCCGAACACCCGGGCGCCACGCTCCAGCAGCGACGGGAATACCTCCCGCTCGACGGAGACGGCCTTGCCAGCCGGGATCTCGCCGATGATGTCGCGCTGGAAGACGTAGCAGCCGGCGTTGATCTGGTCCGTCGGCGGGTCCTCGGTCTTCTCGAGGAACGCGGAGACCCGGCCCTCGGCGTCCGTCGGCACGCAACCGAAGGCCCGCGGATCGGCGACCTGCAGCAGGTGCAGCGTCACCTCGGCGTCATGGTCGACATGGGTCTGAAGGACCGCGTTGAGGTCGGTGCCGCCCAGCACGTCGCCGTTGAAGACCATCACACGCTCGTGGCGCAGGTGGTCGTAGACGTTGCGGATACCACCACCGGTGCCCAGCGGCTCATCCTCGACGACGTACTCGATCTCCAGTCCGAGCTCAGAGCCGTCACCGAAGAACTCCTCGAAGACCTCCGCCTTGAACGAGGTCCCCAGCACCACGTGCGTCATGCCGGCGGCACGGATCCGGGCCAGCAGGTGCTGGAGGAAGGGATAGCCCGCCACCGGCAACATCGGCTTGGGGATCGAGTTCGTCAGCGGACGCAGGCGTGTCCCCTTGCCGCCGACAAGGATGACGGCATCGGTGGACGCTGCGAGAGAGCTGGTGTCAGTCATGGAAAGGTCGGTTCCTTCGTCGTCTGGGGAGAGATAGCGGAAGAGCGCGTGAGGGCACTACGGCCATGAGATTACCCGGCGGCGCTGTCCCGGTGCCGCTGCCGTAGAGCCCGCGTCGCCAGGGCGAGGGTCACCGCACCGCGGACCTTCAGCCCGGCCCACAGCACCGCGCGCACCGGCGCCTGCCACCAGGCGGTGAGGCGGTCAGCCTGGAAACGGTAGGCCGAATCATGGTGGGCGGGCACCGTGATTTCCGGGTGGGAGGACGCTGAATGGCCCCGTGCGTGGGCGATCTCGGCGGTCGGGGTGAAGACGTTCTCCCATCCTGCCCGGCCCAGCCGGTCACCCAGGTCGACGTCCTCCATGTACATGAAGTAGCGCTCGTCGAAGCCGCCGACGGCGTCGAAGGCCTCCCACCGCAGCAGTTGACAGGAGCCCGACAGCCAGCCGGAGATGCGCTCCTGCGACATGTCGGCGTCGTCCCGGTAGCGACGACTGAAGGGATTGTCCTTCCAGACCGGGGCCAGCAGGGCGTGGCCGATGCCGGAACCCAGGGTCGGCACGGCACGCGCCGAGGGGTACACCGAGCCGTCGGTCTCCCGGATCAGCGGGCCGACCGCCCCGGCCCGCGGGTGTCGCTTCGCAGCCTCGATCATCCGGTCCACCGACCCCGGGGTGAAGACCACGTCCGGGTTGGAGATGAGGACGAACTCGTCGTCGATCTCACCGGCGTCCCGACGGGCACGGACCGCGTCGATCCCCTTGTTCATACCCGCGCCGTAGCCGACGTTTCCCCCGGTACGCAGCAGTTCGACGTAGTCACGGGAAGCGGCGGCGTCCTCCGGGGCACCGTCGGTGGAGCCGTTGTCGGCCATCACCACCACAGCACCCTGCGCCGTCGCCGCCGGGACGGAGTCCAGGAAACGCCCGAGGTACTCCCCGGGGGAATAGGTCACGGTGATGATCGCGAGTGGCTTGTTCACGACCGACCAGCCTAGTCCAGGCCCCGGGCCAGAGCCGTACGCCACGTCGGCGGTTCGCCCACCGTCTCCCGCCACGCGGCCAGGTCCATCACCGACCATGCCGGACGCGCCGCCGGCGCCGGCCACTCGTCCGAGCCGCACGGCGTGACCCGCTCCGGATCATGGCCGAGCAGGCGGAAGACCTCACGCGCGAGCCCGCACCAGGTGACCGGATCCCCGGAATTCGTGTAGTGCAGGACGCCCGGCAGCGCCCCCTCCTTCTGTGACAGTGACCACAGACCGTCGGCGAGATCGGCGGCGGACGTGGGACGCCCCGTCTGGTCGTCGACCACCTTCGGGTCCACCCCACGCGCCGCCAGACCAGCCATCGTCGCCACGAAATCACGGCCCGGGGCGTGCGGCCCCGACCACACCCAGGCGGTCCGCACGACGGTTCCGCCGTGGGCGAGAACCGCCTTCTCCCCTGCAGCCTTCGTCGCACCGTACACATTGAGGGGATCGGTGGGGTCGTCGGTCCTCCACTCACGTCCCTCCTCCGGAGGCGTACCGGGGAAGACATAGTCGGTGGAGACGTGGATGAAACGCACCCCGACCTGGGACGCGGCCTCAGCGAGGACGCCGGGTGCGGTGGCGTTGACTCTTTCGACCGCTGCCCGGTTGGCCGGATCCTCTGCCCCGTCGACGTCGGTCCACGCCGCGCAGTTGATCACCGCGTCCTTCCCGGCGAAGCAGCGCAGCGCCGCCTCCCGAAGCTCTTCCGGGGAGGACGCCAGATCGAGAGTCTCCCGGGTGAGCGGTGTGCCGCCGGGAGCGACAAGTTCCCGGCCGACCTGTCCGGCAGCGCCGGTGACCGCGATGTGGGGAGTCAGTGAATTCACAGATGGCCATGGTACTTGTGGCGCCTGCATGGACAACGCCGCGGCGGGTAGTAGACTCCCCCGCGAACTGTCACCCTGTTTTCCGCGGCACGTACTGATGAAAGGTCAAGCATGAGCGATTCCGACCGGACCGACGGCACTTCACGGTCCGATGACGGTCGCGGACGCCATGCCCGCCCGAACGAACGTCGCTCCCGACGTATCCGCGAGGCGCCGGGTGAGGCGGTAGGCCCCGGGCAGACGCGTCTGCCCCGCAGCTCACGACGGGCGGAGGGATCCTCAGGATCGACCTCCTCGTCGTCTTCGTCGGGCAGGCGGCGTGCCGCGGCGTCCTCCCGGGCGTCGCGTCGTTCCCGCTCGTCCGGCCCCAGCGACCACCGGCAGCTCGGCCCCACCCCGGTGAAGGTCGTGCTCGGCATCCTCGCCGTCCTGCTGCTGATCGGCGGCGGCTACGGCTACTCCACCGTCGGAAAGCTCGGCGACAACCTCGCCACCACCGGCGGACTCGACCTCGGCGACCAGGCCGACGGTGCAACCGACATCCTGCTGGTCGGTATCGACTCCCGCACGGACGCCAAAGGCAACCCGCTCTCCCAGGAAGAAATCGACATGCTCCGCGCCGGCGAGGAGGAGACCACCAGTACGGACACGATGATCCTCATCCGTATCCCCAACGACGGCTCCTCCGCCACCGCCGTCTCCCTGCCCCGTGACACCTACGTCGACGGTGGTGATGATCTGGGCAACGTCAAGCTGAACTCGGTCTACGGCAGCACCAAGTGGCAGTACGAGCAGGACGCCGCCGATGAAGCCGCGGCCAACGGTGAAGAATACGACGAGGACAAGGTCTCCAAGGAAGGTATCCAGAAGGGCCGCGAGGCGCTCATCGGAACCATCGGCAACCTCACCGGCATCAGTGTCGACCACTATGCCGAGGTCGGCCTGCTCGGCTTCGTGCTGCTCACCGATGCCGTCGGTGGTGTCGACGTCTGCCTCAACAACCCGGTCGACGAGCCGCTGTCCGGTGCCAACTTCCCCGCCGGTCAGCAGACCCTGGACGGTCCGAATGCCCTGAGCTTCGTGCGTCAGCGCCACGACCTGCCGCGCGGTGACCTGGACCGCATCACCCGCCAGCAGGCCTACCTCGCCAGCCTGGCGAACAAGATCCTCTCGGCGAAGACGCTGTCCAACCCCGGCCAGCTCAGCAAGCTCAATGACGCCGTCTCCCGGTCGCTGACCATCGACTCCGGATGGGACATCATGGGTCTGGCCACCCAGATGCAGAACCTCTCCGGCGGCAACGTCTCCTTCCAGACGATTCCGGTGACCAGCATCGACGGCACCAGCGAGGACGGCCAGTCCGTGGTCACGGTCGACCCGGGCCAGGTCCGCGGCTTCTTCGACGAGCTGCTCGGCGACGAGGACAAGGACAACTCCGACGAGTCAGACTCCGAGGAGACGACCGAGGAGTCCATCCCGGACTACGACGCTGCGGCATCCACTGTCTCCGTGCTCAACGCCGGCAATGTCGACGGCCTGGCCACCCGCGTCGGTGACCTGGTCGCCGGTGCAGGTTTCACCGTCGGTGAGGTCGGCAACCACGACGAGTCCGGCGTCTCGGAAAGCCAGGTGAACGTCGCCGACGTCAATGACCCTGCCGCCCGCGACCTGGCGAAGAAGCTCGGCGACCTGCAGGTCGTCGAGGATCCGACTCTGGAGGCAGGCCAGATCAGCGTCACCCTGTCCGGTACCTACTCCGGTCCCGGCGCCACCGAGGACGACACCCGCACTCTGGACAGCTCCGATTCCGACGATTCCTCCGACAGCGGGGACGACTACTCCGGTGAGACGATCGGGATCCCGGGCACCATGGACGCCGGTTCTGAGGAGGATCAGGCGCCGATCACCGCAAACGAGTCCGACACCATGTGCGTCAACTGACTCTGCCTCGCCTGCCGGTGCCCGGACTCCCGGTGCCCCGCAGGTCGGCGGTGCCGTGAGGGTGTGCGCTGCGTCATCGGAGAATTACGCAAAAGCGCACTGAACCGTAATTCTCCGATGACGCAGGACCGGGTCCGAGGACACCAACCCTCTGCCCCAGCGCCTCAGCCACCCGCTCACGGAGATCGCTGACTGCATGCGCATCCGCCACGTCCTCGGCAACCAGACGAAGCACCTTTCCACCGTCGCGCTGCAGTGCAGCCGGCACCTTCGAGTCATGGTTGCGCCGGATGCGCTGCAGATGGTGCGCGCCGTCGTAGAACAGGAACACCCGGCGATCCTCCCACCCCAGGTCACAGGACGTCAGGAGCCTTGACCCGTCGTCCTTCCACACCGGGATCTGACTGCGCAGCCCCGGCGCGAGGTCGCTGACCGCAAGTCGGAGCAGCGTCTCGGGAGAAGATTCGGCACCGACGTCGGTGTACCCGAGTACGCGGCCGGCGAAGATCGCGTCCACACCTCCAGGTGCGCGCAGGTCGCCTGTGTGCATAGGAGACTGACGTCCCAGTGCCCGGTGGAATGCGTCACTGACCTGGATAGCGCGGATGAACTCCCTGGTGAATCCCGGGCGGAACTCCGACAGGTCCGGTACCTGCCGTCGACGGTCGCGCGCAGAATCCGGCACGTCGACAGTACCGAGCATGTGGGACAGCGTTGTTCCCGGACCAGCACACCGGAGCTGATTGAGCCGTTCCAGCGTCCCCGTGAATCCCCGTGCACTGCTCCTGTGGACTTCCAGCAGCCGGGTGGGGGGTGAGCATGATGTACTCCGGAGCATTGTTCTTCGAGGTCCCAGCAGGGGCGAGGAACTCCAGCAACTCTTCGTCGACGAACGGCGTCATGCCGTACTCCACACGGACGTGGGACTTCGCGATCTTCCGGTGGGTCTTACCCGTGGCCCGAAGCTCTGCCGTGGTGGACGGCAGAACAGGCGGAAACGGGTCGGGTCGACGGGCATGGCGCGACGGTATCTCCCCGATGTACCAGTCAGCAGGTACACATTCCGGATCGAGCAGGAATGGATGGTCAGCGTGTGTGCGGTCGCGGCTCCCCGCCCCGCACTCTCCCCCAGAGTCCATGGTCCATGGGTCAAACACACCTTTGCGGAATGCGCCGGGTTTTCCCGTCACCGCCACAGGTGCAGTCGAATTGTGCGCGGCGCCAAGCTGCAGGACGCCTGGGGCCCAGAGCCGGAGTTCCCGGTCCCAGGGCGTCAGATCTCAGGACGGTAGCGGCGGCGCGTGGTGGAGGGGCCGGAGCGGGCCCAGGCCTGCGGCACGGCGTCCGCGATCCTCGACGCCGAGGTCGGGGCACAGCCGTCAGGGGTCTCTGCGGCAACAGCGGCGGCCAGAGCGTGCAGCGCCACCGCCTGGGTGGCCGCACCTGTCGACATGCCCACGGGGTACTTCGCCGCGAACTCCGCCATCAGCGCCCCGGTGATCCCGGCGAGCACGTCACCGGAGCCGGGCGTGGCTCCCCAGGACGTCCCGGCGTCGATACAGGTCACCCGGGTACCCGCCGCAGCTCCTCCCGGGCACAGGTCAGGACGCTGCGCGATGACGGTGTGCCGCCCCTTGAGCAGCACCGTGCAGTGCAGGGCCTCGGACAGTGCCACCACTGCGGCGATGCGGTCGGTGTCCGGGTCAGAGACAGGTTCGGCACCGTCCGACAGCGCAGCATTCACGGCGTCCGCCAGCCGACGGAACTCTCCGGCGTGCGGGGTGAGCAGTGTCGGACGGTCGTCACGCGCGGTTCCCCGGGCGTCCGGAGAGCGGGCGATCAGTGCCTCACGCAGGTCCGGGCGCTGTGAGAGCAGGGTCAGGGCGTCGGCGTCGATGAGCAGCGGCTCAGGTCGGGCCAGCAGCTCGGCGAGCTCCGAGGCGGCGTCCTCGTCCGTGCCGCGACCCGGGCCCACGACCCACGCCTGCACCCGGCCGGTCTCCGCCACCGTCGGCGACCAGATGACCTCCGGGGTGGCCCGCAGGACCTCCGGGGAGCCACTGCCGATGTAGCGCACCATGGCACTCGTCGCCCGCACGGCACCGGTGGTGGCCAGCACCGCCGCCCCCGGATACCGCGAAGATCCCGCACACACGCCGACCACGCCGCCGGTGTACTTGTCGTCGTAGGGTCCGGGTTCGGACGGCCCCTGGAGCTGGGAGGCATGCAGGCCGGGTGTCTCCAGACCGGCTCCTGAGGCGTCCCAGCGGCCGCCCAGGTCGCGGGACGGGAACTCCGCCCGTGGGTCGGCAGTAGGCGTGGCAGCCTCCGCGAACCCGACATGCACGCCCGGTTCAGGACGCCACCATGCGTCGATCTCCCCCAGCTCCCCACCGATGGAGCGGCCGTCATCCAGCGCAGGATCGGCCAGCAGCACCTGCCCGCAGAAGGCGTTCACCGCATGTGCCCGGCGCCACCCCCCGAAAGTCACGGTCACATCGGCGATGGCGTGGGACAGGAACGGCACCTCACGGGCCCCGAACGGGTCAGGGGCATCCACCGGCTCCGGCACGGCACCGGTGTCTGCGTCAATGCCGGAGGGCACGTCGACCGACAGGAGAGGGAACAGCCACCGGTTCGCCAGGTCCAGCACCGTCGCCGAGCGAGGGTCCACTCCCCCGGCCCCGCCCATACCGAGCACCCCGTCAATGAGCAGCCGGTAGGGCGCGGGTCGCTGCGTCCACAGGTCGTTGTAGTCCACGACCGAGCCGCCGGCTGCGGCGAAGGCGTCCAGCGCGTCCTGGTGGACCCGCACGTCGCCGGTGTCCCGGTCGCGGCCGAGCAGCACGGCGTCCACCGTCCACCCGTCGGCGAGGAGGTCGCGTCCGGCGTAGAGGGCATCTCCCCCGTTGCCCCCGCCGCCGACAGCGAGGAGGACGCAGGTCTGGGGGCCCGTGACAGGCTTGCGCTCCAGCATCATCCGTGCCGCGGCGGCGACCCCGGCAGCGGCGGACTGCATCAGCTCGTCGGTCCTGCTCTGGGCTGCCAGCAGGGGCTGTTCAGCCTGGCGGATCTGGTCGACGGTGAAGACTGTGGAAGTGTCCATGACATCCACGGTACTGACACAATTCGGCGCCAGCGCACTGCCAGGCTTCTGCCATCCCCCGGGGCTACTCTCCGGAGTCATGTCCGCCACTACACTGACCCGCATGCCCACGCCGCCTGCACCGAGGACGGTTCCGCCCTCCCAGGTGCGGACCCGCCCGTGGACCTGGGCGGCCCTGGTCGGATACCTGGCCGTGGTTGTGGCACTGACCTGTCTGAAGTCCTTCTACACCATCGGCCTGCTGTGGAAGCCGGAGAATCAGCGCGTCCGGGAGCTGCGACTTCAGCCCTTCGGGATTGTCGCGGACGCCTCGAATCCCTTCAACGCGGCCTTCGACATCCTCGGCAATGTCGCCTTCTTCATCCCGGTCGGCGTGCTGCTGGCGGTGGTCTTCCGGAAGGTATGGCCGGCGGTGTCGGTCTCCGCAGGGCTGAGTCTGGCCATCGAAGTCGCGCAGTACGTGTTCTCGCTGGGACGCACCGACGTCACAGACCTGATCTGCAACACCGTCGGCGCCCTGGTCGGTGTGCTGGTCACTGCAGTGTTCCTGCGGCGGTCAGCCACTGCGGCGGACCGCTGGACACGGACCGTGACCGTCGTGGTGCTGGTGACGGTGGTGGTCTTCGCGGTGCTGGTCATCCTCGGCCCCGCACTGTCCGGTGAAGCAGTACCGGTGGATGAGGGCCCTGTCCTGTGATGCCGTGAACTGACGCTAGTGTGACGGGCATGGATCTCATGGCCCCGTTTCTGGCGACCGACGCCGCCTCGCCCCGCATCACCACGTACACAGACCGGGGGCGTATGGAACTGTCCGCGGCGACATCAGCGAACTGGGCGGCCAAGGGTGGCAATCTCTTCGCCGGCGAGTTCGGGTTGGGCCGGGGGGATGTGGTCGTGGTGGACTGCCCGACCGACTGGCTGCCCGCGGCACTGGTGCTGGGCTGTTGGCAGGCCGGGGTGGCGGTGTGCTCCCCTTCCTCCCCCGCGGCCGCTGACGCCGCAGCGGTGATTACCACGGATGCCGACAGCGACCTCGCCGACGAGGTGCTCCTGGTCTCCACCGACCCCTTCGGACGCGGCGTGGCGGAGTCCGGCGGGGAGGTGCCCTTCGGGGTGACCGACCTGGCCCCGGAGCTGCGGGTGCAGGGTGACCGCTACGCGGGCCCGCCCTCCGGGGCGGACGCCGTGCTGCTCATCGACGCCGTCGGTGCGGAGATCACGGGTACTGAGCTGCAGGCCCGCGCGTCCTCCCGCGGTGAGAACGTGCGCGCGGTGACCTCCGGATGGGAGGACGCGGACAGTCTCGTCGACCGGCTCCTCCCCCTGTTCGCCGGTGGTTCGGTGGTGCTGTCCACCGACGGGGACGCCGACCGGCTGGCCCACCTCGCCGAGATCGAGAAGGGCGTGGTGGGTTAGCCCCGCCCGGGGTCACTCCACGGCGATAAGGGCGTCCAGCAGAAGCCTGGCCTGGGACAGGGGGTGCTCCGGGAAGCGGTCATCGTAGGCCCGGTCCTCTGCGAGGGTGGCCAGCAGACAGCCGTCGGCCGGGGTGAGGGCGGGATCGTAGGGGTCGACGTACCAACCCTCGAGACCGTCGGCGCCGATGCTGATCTCCCCGGCACGGCGCTTGAGGTCCATGACCGCCGCGTCGCGCATACCCGGGGTACCGGTCTCGGTGAAGAACCCCTGGAGCTGCCAGGGTTCCAGGTACTCGCCGTTCTCCACGGCGACGTGGAGGGTGAGGTTGTACTGCATGCCGGAGCCGGGCTCGGCGTCCTCCGGCGGGAGGGTCTTCACCACGGTGTAGACGATGAGGTCGCCGACCGGGGTCTCGCCGGCGTCCGCCTCGACGAGGCCGGCGTGGAACTCCCTGAGGTTGGGGCGGATTCCCTCGATGACCTCGTCGCGGTCGACGGGCATCATCTGGGAGTCGAGCGGGGCGAGAGTGACCACGGCGTTGCTCCCGGCGAGCTGGTAGCCGAAGGCGACGGTGCCCGGGGCGTCCTCCGGAAGGGTGTTGAGCACTTCCCAGTGCGAGGGCAGGTGGAGGGTGCGGCCGGTGTCTCCGAGGGTGATGTCCATGAGTTCCCAGGGTACCGGGACGGGGGTCGGGGGCCGGTATATGATCCTCCTACAGGGGATCAGGCCCCTGCCACGGACAGAGGACGCCATACCGACGAGCATCCCCTTCACCAGCAATTGCAGTGATCTGTCGAATACCGACGGGTACCGGTCCGAGTTCCACTGCGACCGGTGCGGCAACAGTTACCGCTCGGTGTACCGGAGAGATGTCGCGGCCACCGGACAGAAGGTCGCCCGGGGTCTGGGCAGTCTTTTCGGCGGCCGGTTCTACGGCGTCACGTCCGCGGTGGACCGCGTGCTCGACCGGTCGACGAACTCTGAGGCGAAGGACAAGACCCTGAGCCGCGCGGTGGTGGAGATCTCCCCGCACTTCCACCAGTGCCGTGGCTGCGACGACCGGGTGTGTGGCGACGTGTGCCGGAACGAGCTGGTGGGCCGGTGTGTCCGGCGCTCCCCCGTCACTTCCGAGGAGCTTGCGCAGTTGAAGGCCGTGGAGCCACGCGAGCAGGTACGCATCAAGCTGCAGGACGTGGACCTGACCGCCGGGATGACGCAGGGCGAGCAGTCCCACCCCCGCTGCGGGTCCTGCGGCGCGCAGTCGCACGGTGGGAAGTTCTGCTCCGCCTGCGGATCGCCCCTGTCGGTGGAGGTCACATGTTCTCCTGTTCCCACACGAATCCAGCAGGGGCACTCTTCAGCCCGCAGTGCGGGACGGGGCCGGCCTGAGGGTCAGCGCACGTCCACGCGGTGGTTGCGCCACAGGCCGAGCGCGGCGAGGGCGGCGAACCAGGCGATGATGATGAGGTAGCAGACCGCGGTGCTGAAGCCGAAGCCGAGCGGGTCCTCGCCACCGAGGAGCTGGGTCTGCCGTTGCATCGGGGCGATGGCGGCCAGGGGGCGGAAGATCCCGATGGACTCGGCGGCCATGCCGAGCATGCCGTCGATGACGAGCAGCCAGGCCACGGGGACAGCCACGGACGCGACCTGGCTGCGGATGACGCAGGCCAGTCCGACACTCATCGCGGCGAAGAGGACGTTGGTGACCAGGCCGACCACAGGGATGAAGCTGTCGGTGCCGAGGCTCAGTGTGCCGCCGAGGGCCGCTCCGACACCGATCGCCAGGACCGTGCCGAGGATATAGGTCACGGCGGTGAATACGGCGGTGACGGTGATCTTGGCTGCGACCCACTGCCAACGTCCGGCCTGGGTGAGGAAGGCCTGGGCGTGCATGTGGTTGCGGATGTCGCCGGCGGTGGTGGCGGCGGCGAAGATCACCGCGACGAGCATGAAGATCTGCAGGCCGAAGAGGATCGTCGACCAGTCGAGGGTGGCGTCGTCGCCGAAGAGGGCGATGAGGGTGACCGGGCCGAAGAGGGAGCCGGTGAGCAGGATCGCGTAGACGAGGCTTGAGCGCAGGCTGAACAGCTTGGTGGTCTCGGCGCGCAGGGCGTTGGTGAAGGACATGACGACTACTTCTTTCCGGCGGGGACGGCGGATGTGGTGGATGTGGCGGATTCGGTGCGGTACTCCTGGGCGTCCGCGGTCGCGGCGAGGAAGCGGGTCTCCAGGTTGGCGGTCTCGGCGCGAAGTCCGGTGACCGGGACTCTTGCGGTGAGGGCGATCTCGGCGACGGCGCGGCGAACCTCCGCGTCGGTGGATCCTTCGGGGATGTCGACGGTGAGTGGTGTGGTCCCGGCGTCTGTGCCGCCGGTATCGTCCGCCAGTCCGAAGGACGCGGTGAAGCCGGCGTCCCGCAGGCGGGTGGCGAGGGTGTCGGTGAGGCGGGCGTCCGGGGTTTCGACGAGGACGCGGGCTCCGCCGGCAAGGAACTCGTCCATGGAGTACTCGCCGATCATGCGGCCCTTGCCGATGACGACGAGTCGGTCGGCGGTGAGCTGCATCTCGGAGAGCAGGTGGGAGGAGACGAGGACGCTGCGACCCTGGGACGCCAGGGTGCGGATGGTGTGCCGCATCCAGCTGACCCCTTCGGGGTCTAGGCCGTTGACCGGCTCGTCGAGGATGAGGTGCTTCGGGTCGCCGAGGAGGGCGGCGGCGAGTCCGAGTCGCTGCTTCATGCCGAGCGAGTAGCCGCCGACCTTCTTCTTCGCGGCGTCGGTGAGACCGACGGTCTCGAGGCATTCCTCGACGCGGGAGTCAGGGATGCCGGCGCCCCGGGCGAGGACGCGGAGGTGGGAGCGGCCGCTACGGGCCGGAGTGAACCAGGTCGCGTCGAGGAGGGCGCCGGCGGTACCGGGCTTGTCGGCGAGGGCGGTGAAGTCGGCTCCGTCGAAGGTGACGGTGCCGGAGGTCGGCCGGTCGAGGCCGAGGATGCAACGCATGGTGGTCGACTTACCGGCGCCGTTCGGGCCGAGGAAGCCGGTGACGGTCGAGTCGGGGACAGTGAATGAGAGGTCTGCGACGGCGTGCTGCCTGCCGTAGCTCTTGTGCAGGTCGGTGACGGTGATCATGGACTACATGGTCGTCGCCTCCGCGCCTGCGATCATCGGTCTGCGGGCTGATTGTGCGGTGGTGGGTGGTGCGGGTCGGTCATACCTGGGTATGACGGCGATGAGGACGTCCATCGCCTGGGCATCCCTACTCCCCGTCGAGCACCTGGGCCGGGTCCACCAGCCCGTGCCGGAAGGCGAAGAGCACCGCATGGACCCGGTCGCGCGAGCCGGTCTTCGCCAGCACCCGTCCGACATGCGTCTTCACAGTCGGCAGGGACACGAACAGCCGCGCGGCGATCTCCTGGTTGGACGCCCCGGTAGCCATCAGCACCAGGATCTCCCGCTCACGTGGGGTCAGGGGATCCACGAGACCCAGATCGTCGTCCGGGCCCGGCGCCGGGACATCCGATGAGGTCGCGATACCGCGGCCTGCATCGGCACCGCCGAGGCCACCCGCTCCGGCATCTGTCCCACCTGCCCGCACCTGACGCAGCAGCCGCGCCGTCGCCTTCGGGGAGATCACGGCAGAGGCCTCCCCGACCGTCCGCACCGCGTCGATGAGGTCCTCTGGGTCGGCGTCCTTCAGCAGGAAACCACTCGCCCCGGCGGTGATGGAGCTCATCACGTACTCGTCATTGTCGAAGGTCGTCAGCACCACCACCCGGGTCGGTTCGCCGCCGGGACCGCGCACACCGGTATCCACGATCTGCCGGGTCGCCGAGATGCCGTCGAGGTTCGGCATCTGTACGTCCATGAGCACGATGTCCACGGGCTGCTGTTCCGCGAGCCGCACCGCCTCCACCCCGTCGACGGCCTGCCACACCACCTCGATGTCGTCCTGGGAGTCCAGCACCATGGCGAACCCGGCGCAGACGAGCTGCTGGTCATCGGCGAGGGCCACTGTAGTTTTCCCGGTCATGCGGCCAGCTTAACGGCCACGCGCCACCCACCGGGGAAGACTGCCGAGGCACCCCAGGACGCCGTCCCCTCATGTACCCGGGCCCGCTCCTTCAGCCCGATCAGCCCCTGGCCGCCGGCACCACCGGCGGCGGACGTGGCGTCCACCAGACCCTGTCCTGGCGCGTTGTCCACGCTGACCAGCAGTGCCCCCGGTTCAGTCCAGTCCATCACCACCTGCGTGCGGACCTTCCCGGCGTGTTTGAGCACATTCGTCAGTGACTCCTGCACGGTGCGGTAGACGGTGAGGCCCAGTGTCGCCGGCACTTCCCTGGCGTCCCCCCTGATGTCGAGGGAGATCTCCAGACCGGACCGCCGGGCGTCGTCCACCAGACCGGGGACGCCGTCTACACCCGGCGCGGACCCGGTGTCGCGGGTCTCGCCCTCGCGCAGGACGCTGAGGAGCTGCCGCATCTGTGCCAGTGCCTCACGACCGGTCGCCGCGATCGTGTCGAGAGCTTCGATCGCCAGCTCCGGCTTCTTCTTCCCCGCATAGCGTCCGCCGTCGGCCTGGGCGATGACCGCGGTAAGGGAGTGGGCGACGATGTCGTGCATCTCCCGGGCGATGCGGTTGCGCTCGGTGACGGCGGCCAGCTCGGCGCGGGCCGCAAGATTCTCCATCTGCTGATGCTGACGGCGTACCCCCAGACCCAGCTGCCAGCACAGCGCGACAGAGACGACAATGAGGACGAGAAGAATGGTGAGGACGCCGACGAATTCCCGCGGCGAAGAGCCTTCGCCGTACACCTCCTCCCGGGAAGGACCTGCGACCCAGCTGAGTTCGACATACGGAGCGAGAACAGCGAGCGTTGCCCCGGCCAGTGCCCCGACCAGTAGGGCGCCGAGCCATGCCCGACGCCGCCGCCGGATGTACCCGGAGATGAACCACGCCTCGTACCCCACGATGCCCGCGGCCAGGACGTACACCTCAGACAGCGCGACAGCAGCGACCAGAAGCCCGACGGCGACAGTGGTCAGGCCGAGCTCCGGCCGGCGACGCTGCACCAGCAGGCCGACGAAGACGATGGTGTAGCCGACGGACAGGATGACCGCGGAAACCGGATCCGAGGAATCGACCAGGGTATTGAAGGCGCCAGCCAGGTCAAGACTACCGACGACCAGGAACAGCGCGGACTGGACGGCGAACTGCACCCAGAATCCGCGGTCGCGCCAGAACGGCCCCGGCGTCGCCTGCAGGGCGAAGGAGGTTGTCGTGGAGTTCGTGCCGTTCAGGTCGCTCACAACCGTCGACTCTACGGAATGCCGCCCAGCACACGGATCAGCCTGCGGTATGATCCGTCACCATGGCTGACGTCGTCTTCGATCACGTGAATATCCGGTACCCGGGCGCCGACGCCCCCACGGTCAAGGACCTGAACCTGGAGATCGCCGACGGCGAGTTCCTCGTCCTCGTCGGACCGTCCGGCTGCGGTAAGTCCACCACCCTGCGTGCCCTGGCCGGCCTGGAGCCCACCGACTCCGGCACCGTCTCCATCGGCGGGAAGGACGTCACCGACGAAGAACCAGGCGACCGCGACATCGCGATGGTCTTCCAGGACTACGCCCTCTACCCGCACATGTCCGTACGGGAGAACATGGGCTTCGCACTGACCATCAAGAAGCGTCCCAAGGCCGAGATCGCCGAGCGGGTCGAACGCGCCGCCGAGATCCTCGACCTCACCGAGTTCCTCGACCGTAAGCCGAAGGACCTTTCCGGCGGTCAGCGTCAGCGTGTGGCGATGGGCCGGGCGATCGTCCGCGAGCCGCAGGTCTTCCTCATGGACGAGCCGCTGTCCAACCTGGACGCCAAGCTGCGCGTCCAGACCCGCGCGCAGATCGTGAAACTGCAGCAGAACCTCGACGTCACCACTGTCTACGTCACCCACGACCAGGTCGAGGCGATGACGATGGGGCACCGTGTCGCCGTACTCAAGGACGGCACCCTGCAGCAAGTCGACACCCCGCAGAACCTCTACCGCGACCCGGTGAACGCCTTCGTCGCCGGGTTCATCGGCTCGCCGTCGATGAACCTGCTCACCGTCGACGGCTCCGCGCTGACCGAACTGGGGATCGATCTGCCTGCCGGTGCGGCCCAGGTCGGCGTCCGCCCGGAGCATCTCACCGTGCAGGACGCCGGTACCCCCGGTCTTGTCGGCACCGTCTCCCTCGTCGAGGAGCTCGGGTCGGACGCCAACGTCTACGCCGAAACCTCCTACGGCCAGGTCACGGCCCGTACCGAGGACGCCCCGGGGACGCTGCCCCCGCTGGGCGGCTCCGTGGTCTTCGCCCTGGCCGAAGGCGCCGCGGTGTACTTCTTCGACGCCGAGGGCGAGCGGGTGCGCTGAAGGGTTCACCCCCGGGGAGGTGGGGCAACTCCCCCTCCCCACCCCCGAATCAGAGGGACACGCGGGAGGCAATGTCGGTCAGTGCCCCCGTACGGGCTGCGCGGGTACTACACTCGTTCGAAGCACCCGGCGGTGCGGTAGCGGATACCGCGGTCGCCGAGGCGTTTCACTGAGGACCCCTACTGAAAGGTCAGGCCCATGGCTCACCTTCCGAAGCTTCCCAAGAAGCTGATCGCTACCCTCGCCGCCGCCGGCCTCACCGCCGGACTGGTCGCCTGTTCCTCCGATGACGACAGCTCGGGCGGTGATTCCGAATCCAACACCTCCCGCGGTCCGATCAGTTTCGCGATGGGCAAGAACGACACGGACAAGCTCCGTCCCGTCATCGACAAGTGGAACGAAGAGCACCCGGACGAGAAGGTCACGCTCAAGGAGCTCGCCGGTGAGGCCGACGCCCAGCGTGAGACCCTCGTCCAGTCGCTGCAGGCCGGCTCGACCGACTACGACGTCATGGCCCTCGACGTGGTCTGGACCGCCCAGTTCGCCGCCAACGGCTGGCTCGCTCCGCTGACCGGCGACCTGGAGGCGTCCACCGACGACATCCTGGACGCCCCGGTGGAGTCCGCGACCTACAACGACACCCTCTACGCCCTGCCGCAGAACACCAACGGCCAGCTGCTCTACCGCAACACCGACCTGGTGCCGGAGGCCCCCGAGAAGTGGGATGACGTCGTCGAGGCCTGCAAGGCCGTCGTCGAGCAGAACAAGGACTGCCTGACCACCCAGCTCAAGCAGTACGAGGGCATCACCATCGCCACCGGCAACTTCATGGACGGCTGGGGCGGCGGCATCCTCGATGACGAGGGCCAGCCCTCCGTCACCTCGGACGAGTCGAAGGAGGGCCTGCAGGCCCTGGTCGACGGCTACGCGGACAAGACGATCTCCCCGGCGTCCACCGCCGCCACCGAGGAGGAGACCAACCTGGCCTTCACCGAGGGCAAGACCGCCATGGCGATCAACTGGCCCTACATGTGGACCAACGCCAACGACTCCGAGGCCACCACCGGAAAGTTCGACGTCCAGCCGCTGGTCGGCAAGGACGGCACCGGTGTCTCCACCCTCGGCGGTTACAACAACGGCATCAACGTGAACTCCGAGAACAAGGCCACCGCGCTGGACTTCATGAACTTCATCATCGACCCGGAGAACCAGAAGTCCTTCGCCGAGGCGTCCTTCCCGCCGGTGCTGTCCTCCATCTACGACGATGAGGCGCTCATCGACGAGTTCCCGTACCTGCCCGCTCTGAAGGAGTCCCTGGAGAACGCGAAGCCTCGTCCGGTCTCCCCGAGCTACGACCAGCTCTCCAAGGCCGTCCAGGACAACGCCTACGCCGCCGTCAACGGTAACGCGGACGTCGACAAGGCCACCGCGGACATGGAGTCCGCGATCAGCAACGTCACCGGCTAGCTCCACCAGCTTCCGCTGGTCCCCTCCGGCCCGGCCCGCCTCCGACACTGTCGTCGGCGGCGGGCCATCGCCGTTCCCTCCACTCTTTTGTAAGGTTGCTTCCCGTGAGAACCAAGAAGCGCGACTTCAGGGCCGTCTGGCTCGTCGGCCCCAGCCTGGCGCTGCTGGCCGTCGTCATCGGCTACCCGATCATCCGGGCGATCTGGCTGTCCTTCCAGGCGGACAAGCACCTCAACCCCTCCACCGGAATGTTCGTCGAGGGCGGCTTCGCCGGTTTCGACCACTACCTCTACTGGCTGACGCAACGCTGCATGTCGCCCAACGGCACGGTCTCCACCTGTGCCCCGGGTAACCTCGCCGTCGATTTCTGGCCGGCGCTGAAGATCACCCTCTTCTTCGTGGTCGTGACGGTCTTCCTCGAGACGCTGCTGGGCCTGTGGATGGCGACGGTGATGAACCGGAGCTTCCTGGGCCGTGGCCTGCTGCGTGCCGCGGTGCTGATCCCGTGGGCGATCCCGACCGCCGTCACCGCGAAGCTGTGGCAGTTCATCTTCGCCCCTGACGGCATCATCAACTCGGTGACCGGGCTGGACATCGCCTGGACGACAGATCCCTGGGCCGCGAGATTCGCGGTCATCGTCGCCGACGTGTGGAAGACCGCACCGTTCATGGCGCTGCTCATCCTCGCCGGTCTCCAGATGGTTCCCCAGGGCGTCTACGAGGCCGCGCGCGTCGACGGGGCGTCCCGCTGGCAGCAGTTCACGAAGATCACCCTGCCGCTGATCCGGCCGGCGCTGATGGTCGCGATCCTGTTCCGCACACTCGATGCACTGCGCATGTACGACCTGCCGGTCATCATGATCAGCTCCTCCTCGAACTCCCCCACCGCGGTGCTCAGCCAGCTGGTGATCGCCGACATGCAGGGCGGCAACTTCAACTCCGCCTCGGCGATCTCGACACTGATCTTCCTGCTCATCTTCGCCGTCGCCTTCATCATGGTGAAGTTCCTCGGTGCCGATGTCGCCGGCACGCAGAACATGCCGAAGACTGCAGGGAAAGAGAAGTGGTGGTCGCTGCGGAGGCAGGAGGACGCCACGGGTGATCCGGACGGCCAGGATGCCGGACAGGACGGCCCGGCGGACGCCGCCTCCTCCCCTGATGCCGGCACGGAGAAGGAGGTCACCCGATGAAACGCTCAGTCAGGCGCACTGTCGCCAGCTACCTCGGCGTCATCGTCATCGTCGTGTGGGCGCTCGCACCCTTCTACTGGATGCTGGTCACCGCGTTCCGCGACAAGACGCACACCTTCGACACCAACCCGCTGCCCAGCCACTTCACCCTCGACAACTTCGTCGAGGCACTGGCCACAGACAAGGGCAACAACTTCCTGCGTGCCATCGGCAACTCGCTGCTCATCGGTGCCGGGACGACCGCCATCGCCCTGGCCGTCGGCGTGTTCACCGCCTACGCCCTGGCACGGGTGGAGTTCCGGGGCAAGGGCTTCGTCACCGGCATCATCCTCGCCGCGTCGATGTTCCCGGGCATCGCCCTGGTCACCCCGCTGTTCCAGCTCTTCACCGACCTCGGCTGGATCGGCTCCTACCAGGCACTGATCATCCCGAACATCTCCTTCGTGCTGCCGTTGACGGTGTATACGCTGACCTCCTTCTTCCAGGAACTGCCGTGGAAACTGGAGGAGGCGGCCCGGGTCGACGGTGCGTCCCGCTCCCTGGCGTTCCGCAAGGTGATTCTGCCGCTGGCCGCGCCGGCGATGTTCACCACCGCGATCCTGGCCTTCATCAACACATGGAACGAGTTCATGCTGGCCAAGCAGCTGTCCTCGACGAAGACGGAGCCGGTGACCGTGGCCATCGCCCGCTTCTCCGGGGCGAACGCCTACGAGTACCCGTATGCGGCGGTGATGGCCGCCGGTGCACTGGTGACCGTCCCGCTGGTGATCATGGTGCTCATCTTCCAGCGCAGGATCGTCGCCGGCCTGACCGCCGGTGGTGTGAAGTAGTGGCGGACACACCCGGCCGGCCCGCCGGGCTACCCGCCTCGGAGTACCGGCGTCGGCGCATGATGTGGGAGTCCGTGCTGGGCTTCCTCGCCCTGTTCGACCTGCTGGCGCTGATCCAGGCGGTGTGGAACCTTTTCGGCGATGCCGAGGTCTGGCCTTCCCTGCTGCTGCTCTGCCTCCTGGTGCTCACCTGGGCGGCCTGGCGGCAGTGGCGCAAGTACGGGGACTGAGCGCCCCTGTGCCTCACCACGATCATCACCGGTAGGAAGAGCTGGTGGGTTCCGTTGGTTCCGGGATTGACGTCCCACACCGTGCGTGCGGTCCAGTTCCTCGACGCATTCTTCCAGTGCACCCGGCTGACCCCCGTCGAGGTCCTCACTGCCGGGCAGCGATGCATCGCCCGTCGGACGCTCCGGCAGATCGTCGCGCTGACTGATCCGGGATACGGGGCCCAGTCCCCTATGGAGACAGTGCTGCGGCTCGTGGTTCGTGACGTGCTCCCGACCGGTTACCGGTGGCAGTCCCCACTGCAGATCTCAATGATGGACGGTGCGGCGCTCCCCGAGGACTACCGCGGCCGGTGTGCCACACCGGACCTCGCCTGTCCGGAACTGAAGGTCGCTCTGTTCTATGACGGTCAGCACCACGACGGCGCCGACCAGACCGACATCGATGTCGACATGTTCCAGGAGTTAAGGGACGCCGACTGGGAGGTCATCCGGATCAACAGAGTGCAGTTGAAGAACCGGACGAAGACGATGAAACAGATCGCCGGTGGGTGGCCCGTGGGATGACGGCGTAGAGGACAGGGTGAAGCCCGGCTGTTCACGCCCGGCCGATGAGCCGGTGGATCGTCAGCGCGACGTACTCCCGCAGGTAGGACGCCGGGATCGCGGGCTTCGGTGTCGGTGCCCCCAGCACGACCGCCGAGAAGGGCACACCGTTGTCCCCCCGCTCAGCCTCCAGGGCGGCGACGATCCGCTCGGTGCGCAGCACGTGGAAGTCCGAGGTGCACACCACCACATGTGGGTCACGCACCCCACGCTCCTTGAGCAGGTCCAGGCTGAAGTGCAGGTTCTCGGTGGTGTCCGTGGCGTAGCGCTCCTCCAGCACCGCACCCCGTGGGAATCCCCGTGAGGCCAGGTACCGGTGCATCGCCTCCGCCTCGCTGCAGGGCTCGTCGTCCCCACGGCCACCGGTGACGATCAGCGGAGTACTCCGGGCCGGGCGATGCTCGGTCACCGAGCGCCAGGCCGCCGCGCCCCGGTCACAACGGCATGCCAGTAGATCACTGACCCGGTCGTTGACCAGTCCGGCGCCGAGCACGATCACCGCATCCGCCCGTTCCGGTGCACGACGCCGACGACCACGCCCCACGTCACGCAGGTAGCGGATCATCGAGACAACGGCACAGACCCAGAGGACCAGGGCCGCGACACCGATAATGACCAGGGAGAAGCGGATGTCGTCGCCACCGTCGCCGATACCCTTGATCGAACGCAGCACCATGGACAGGGCACCGGCCCCCAGGCTCAGCAGTTCGGCGGCGGCCACGACCGTCGACAGGTGGAACCAACCACGACCGTCGACCCCGGGCAGGGCGTCCCCCATCCACCGTGCAGTCAACCAGCCGACCAGGGCGACGACCACATGAGAGAGCCCGAAGACGATCCACATCGTCCGGGCGAATCCTGCGCCGGTCGCCGCGACCAGCAGCCAGACCCACAGCAGCAGACCGACGGTGAACACGAGCGCACCGTTGCCGGCCCAAAGGGACCGGGCCTTCACACTCCAGCCGGTGCCCGCCAGAAGCACGATCAGCACCAGGCTGACCAGCATCAGCAGTGACATTGCGGAGGACTACTCCCCCATGAGCTTCTGCTTGAGCCGCTGATCCTTGACCAGCACCTCGTCACGCATCGTCTCCTGGTAGGCGACCATCCGCTCGGTGAGCTCCGGGTAGGCCGCGCCGAGGATCCGCACGGCCAGCAGGCCGGCGTTCTTCGCGCCGTCGATGGAGACGGTCGCGGTCGGCACACCGGCGGGCATCTGCACGATGGAGAGCAGGGAATCCATGCCGTCGAGGTTCTTCAGGGACCTCGGGATGCCGATGACCGGCAGCGGCGTGGCGGCGGCGACCATGCCGGGCAGGTGCGCGGCACCGCCGGCGCAGGCGATGATCACCTTGAGGCCGCGGGTGTGTGCCTCACGGGCGTAGTCGAGCATCCGGTCGGGGGTACGGTGGGCGGAGACCACACCGATCTCCATGGGGACGCCGAACTCGGCGAGGACCTCGGCAGCGGGCTCGACGGTGGGCCAGTCGGAGTCCGACCCCATGACGATGCCGACGAGCGGGGTGTTCTGGTCAGTCATTCACTGGTCCTTCCAGGTGGCGGTGACGAGGAAATCGGAGGCGAGACGGGCGGAGGTACGGAGCTTCTCCACGTTCTCCGCGGTCGCGGCGGCGCCGCAGGGCAGCGACATGTTGACGTGCCCGATTTTGCGGCGTGGACGCCACTCCTTGCCGTAGAGGTGGATCTTCGCGGTCGGGAACCGGCGCCACACCTCGTCCATCCGCTCGGACATCGGCATCTCCGGATCGGCGTCCGGGTCACCGAGCACATTGGCCATCACGGTGGTGGTGGAGCTCAGCGCGGTCGAGCCCAGCGGACGGTCGAGAACCGCACGCAGGTGCTGCTCGAACTGGCCGGTGACGCAGCCGTCCTGCGTCCAGTGGCCGGTGTTGTGCGGACGCATCGCCAGTTCGTTGACGATGATCTCGGGCTGCCCGGCCTCATCGACGGCCTCGAAGAGTTCCACGGCGAGGACGCCGGTCACACCGAGTTCCTCGGCGACCTCACGGGCCAGGGAGTGGGCCTGTGCGACGACGCGCGCCTGACCGGCGGTCTCCGCAGGGGCGGGGGCCACGGCCAGGTAACAGATGCCGTCGGCCTGCACGGATTCCACGACCGGCCAGGAGGCGGTCTCACCGGAGGGGGTACGGGCGACCATGGCGGACAGTTCGCGGACCAGGCGGACCTTCTTCTCCGCCATCAGCGGCACGCCCTGCTCCAGCAGTTCGGCGACGAGGGAGGCGGTCTGCTCCCGCGACTCCGGGAACCAGACGCCCTTGCCGTCGTAGCCGCCACGGCGGGCCTTGAGACACACCGCGCCGTCGGTGGCGTCCCAGAATCCTTCGCCGTCGGAGACCGAGAGGATCTCGGCGAAGGGCGGCACGGGCGCGCCAATCTCCCGCATACGCCGCCGCATGACCAGCTTGTCCTGCGCGTTGATGAGTGCGGACGGCTGGGGCTGGACGTTCACACCTTCGGCGATGAGCCCCTCGAGGTACTCGTTGGGCACGTGCTCGTGGTCGAAGGTGACGGCGTCCGCCCCCTCACTGACCGTGCGGACGACACCCTCGTCGGTGTACTCGCCCAGCCACACGTCGGCGGTGGCCTGGGCGGCGGAGGCTGCCCCGGAACCGGCCAGCAGCCGGACGGTCAGTCCGAGTTCGATACCCGCCTGCTGCATCATCCGGGCCAGCTGGCCGTCGCCGATGACGGTGACCAGCGGCATTCCGGGTGCGTGGGCTTCAGGGCGGGCGAGGTGCAGATCAGGTTCGCTACTCACCCGCGTCAGTATACCGGCCGCACGTAGCGGACAATCCGCTCGTCGACCATCGCGGCCACATCGGCGGCGTAGGGCACGTCCGCCAGGCGCACCGGGACGCGGTACCCACGGGTCCACACATTGACCGTGCTGCCCCGCTGGCGCACCTCGACAATCTGGTCGAGCGGGATCTCCACGACCCGTGAGCGCCAGTCGCCGGAGGCGGTGACCAGCCGACGGTCGGTGAGGATGATCCGGCTGCGCTGCCGGAACAGCAGGTGCCGGATACACCGCCGCCAGGCGATCCACACCCACACGATGAGCAGGACGCGGCGTCCCCACAGGGCGGCCGTCGCAGTACCCGCCGCACCGGGGAGGCCGGGGACCTCGGCGAGATTGTCGGGCACGTATCCGGCCACGCGTACCGCCTCATCGGCGAGGTGGGCGTCCAGCAGTCCGATGAGCAGCCAGACGACTCCGGTGGCGAGAATGAGTTCGAGCACCGGGAAGATGACGCTACGTCGCGACGGACTGAGCTCGGCGAGGATCACCTCCCCGCGCTCGAAGCGGACCTTGGGCATGGACTCAGCGCTCCCGCTCGTCGGGACGCAGGTGCACCACATCCCCGGCGGTGACCGCGTGACGGGTCCCGTCGACGGACTCCAGCACGAGTTCACCGTGGGTGCCGAGGTCCACGGCGGTGCCGTAGAGGTTCTCCCCGCCCGGCAGTTCTGCCCGCACCCGGGTGCCCAGGGTCGAGGACAGCTCGCGGTAACGGGTGCGGACGTCGGCGGCGGCGTCCCCGCCGGCACGCCAGGCGTCGTCGGCGGCCAGGAGATGACGCAGAAATACCGCCGTGACCCGGTCGCGTACCTCCGCGTCCGGGATCTCCAGGCCTTCGAGGGTCAGCGAGGTGGCGGTGGGCAGCCCGGCGTCCTCGAAGTCGTCCGCGGTCATCGACAGGTTCAGGCCGATGCCCGGGACGATGGCCGGCGGATCGACGGACGCGGCCTCGACGAGGATGCCGGCGAGCTTGTGGGGCACACCGTCCCGGACGACCTGGACATCGTTCGGCCACTTCAGGACCGCGGGGACGCCGAGTTCCCGGGCGGCGCCGGCGATGGCGACCCCGATGAACAGCGGAAGCTCGCCGAGCCGTTCGATGTCGAGCTGTTCCGGGGCGAGCAGCAAAGAGCAGATGAACTGGGAACCGGCGGGGGCGGACCAGGGCCGGCCCATGCGGCCCCGCGCGGAGACCTGCTCCTCGGCCAGCAGCACGGTGCGGTCGGTGCCGGTGCCGGAGTTCGCACGTGCCGCGAGGTCGGCGTTCGTCGAGCCGGTGGAGCCGACATGGTCCACGCTGAACCGCCGGACACCGGCGGCGTGCAGGACCGCCGCCACCCGGTCAGCGTCGACCGGGTGGCGGGAAGCGGCGGATGGTTCGGGAGTACCGTTCATGCCTCCCGAGGATAACGCTTAGACTGTCCTCCATGACTGTTCCCACCTCCGCCACGCCCGAGGCCGACCTGTCGACCACCGTCGGCAAGCTGCAGGACCTGCGCAACCGGCTCGCCGAGACACTGGCCCCCACCGGAGAGGACGCCGTCGCCGCCGTCCACGACACCGACCGGCTCACCGCCCGCGAACGGGTGAACGCACTGCTCGACGAGGGTTCCTTCGTCGAGATCGACGCCCTTGCACGCCACCGTGCGACCTCCTTCAACCTCGACCGGTCCCGCCCGGTCACCGACGGTGTGGTTACCGGTTACGGCACCGTCGACGGTCGCCAGGTATGCGTCTTCTCCCAGGACGCCACGGTCTTCGACGGCACTGTCGGCGAAACCCACGGCGAAAAGCTCATCAAGGTGATGGAGCTCGCCGAGCGTGCCGGCGTGCCGCTCGTCGGCATCCACGACTCCACCGGTGCCCGCGTCAAGGAAGGTGTCGTCTCCCTCGGCACCGCCGCGAAGCTCTACCGGCTGCGCTCACGCCTGTCCGGTGTCATCCCGCAGATCTCCGTCATCGCCGGTCCGACCGCCGGCACCGAGGCCCACCAGCCGGTCCTGGCCGATGTCGTCGTCGCCGTCGAGGGTGCGCACCTCTACCTCACCGACCCGGAGCTGACCCGCAGCGTCCTCGGCGAGGAGGTAAGCGCCGATGAGCTCGGTGGTGTGGAGGTCCTCGCCTCGAACGGCACCTCGCACCTCACCGCCGCCACCGATGAGGCGGCTCTCGGCCTGGTCAAGGACGTGCTGGCCCAGCTGCCGTCGAACAACCGGGCACTGACCCCGCCGACCGAGCCGGGCGCCCCGGACACCGGGGCGCTCGATGCGCTGATCCCGGACTCCCCGCTCGCCGGCTACGACATGCTCGACGCCTTGGCCGGCGTCGTCGACCCCGACAGTCTGCTGGAGCTCTCGGCCGACCACGCCGGCAACATCATCACCGCCTTCGCCCGGATCGAGGGACGCAACGTCGGTGTGGTCGCCAGCCAGCCGCTGGTCCTCGCCGGTGCACTGGACGCCGCCGCCGCGGCCAAGGCCGCCCGCTTCGTGCGGATGTGCGACGCCTTCAACATCCCCCTGGTCTTCGCCGTCGACTCCCCCGGCTTCATGCCGGGCACCGCGGAAGAGCGCAACGGCCTGCTGCGCCGCTCCGCCCCGCTGTTCTCCGCTGTGGCGGACGCCTCCGTCGGAGTGCTCACCGTGGTGGTGCGCAAGGCCTTCGGTTCGGCCTACATCGCCATGGGGGCGAAGAACATGGGTGCCGACCTGGTGCTCGCCTGGCCCAGTGCGCAGATCTCCCACGCGGACGCCGCGAACACGGTCACCGTGGTCCACGCGGACACGCTGGCAAAGGCCGCCCGGAAGCGCAAGGACGTCGACGCGCTGCGCGTCCAGCTCACCGAGGAGATCGAGGATTCCCTGATCACCCCGTACGCCGCGGCGTCCCGTGGTTACGTCGACGCGGTCATCGCCCCGTCTGAGACCCGCGCCCGCCTGTCCGACGGGCTGGCACTGCTGGAGCGCAAGGTCGTTCCCGCCCCGGTCCGCAAGCACGACAACCTGCCGCTGTGACCGGCACCGGAAAGGACGCCATGACAGACACGTCACAGAACACCACGCAGATCCCGGTGACCGTGCTGCGCGGTCTGCCCGCCGATGCCTCCGACGGGGACACCCCCGACGCCGACCTGCTCACCGCTGCGGTGGCTGAGGCACTGGGCACCGTGGTCGCGGAATCCGCGACCATCTACTCCGATCCACGCGAGCTGGTGCGCCGGCACCCGCGCGGCGCCTGGGGACTGCCCGGGGCGGGCACCCGCTGGCAGACCGTCTTCAGTCCGGCGGGATTCCGTGGCTGATCTCGTCCTCGCGTCCTCCTCCCCCTCACGACTGTCGGTGCTGCGCTCCGGCGGGATCGAACCGCTGGTACTCGTGCCCGGGGTCGACGAGGACGCCGCCGTCGCCGACCTGCGGACCCGGATTCACGACCCCTCCCCGGCGGAGGTGGTCAGCTGTCTCGCCGCCGCGAAGGCGACTGCAGTCATCGACCGGTACGCCGACCGGGTGCCGGACGGTGCCGTGGTCGTCGCCGGCGACTCGATGCTGCTGCTCGACGGCGAACTGCAGGGCAAGCCGCACACCGTGGAGCGCACGGTGGAGCGCTGGCGTGCCCAGCGGGGACGCTCGGCGACGCTGATCACCGGCCACGCCTTCACCCGGGCAAGCCCGGTGGACCTGTTCTCGGGCGTCTTCGCCCCGGTCACCACCGCCGTCAGTGAGACGGTGGTGCATTTCGCGGAAGCCTCGGACCGCGACATCGAGGCTTACGCGGCCACGGGTGAGCCGCTGGGCTGTGCGGGTGCGTTCACCCTGGAGGCCCTGGGCGGCTGGTTCATCGACCGGATCGAGGGAGATCCGTCGAGTGTGATCGGGCTGTCGCTGCCGCTGGTGCGCCGCGCGGTCGAGAGCTACGGACTGGCGGTCTCCGACCTCTGGAACCGGTAGTCTGCAGCTCCGGCATTCCCCGCCATCCCCGCCCCTCCGATACTCCACGGGAATCCACCACCTTTCAGATCCCTTTCCACCCGGGAAAACGACCTGAGCGGTGGCAGATTTCCTGCTCTTCGCGTGTGAGTGCGGCGGATGCGGTGTATCTACCACTCCCCCGGTAAATCTCAGTCACCTGCACCACAGCCCACTCCTTCCCGCCCCACAGGTCACATCTGCCCACCACCACCGTTACACTGTCCACCAGACATGAAAGGCGGTACCCGCACCCATGGGAATCGAGTATGACCCCACCCCCTCGTTGCAGCAGTACGCCCATCCGGAACGGCTCGTGACGAGTTCCTGGCTGGGCGCGAAGCTGGGCGGGTCCGGACTCAAGGTCGTCGAGTCAGACTCTGACAGCATCCTCTACAACATCGGCCACCTGCCGACCGCCATCCGTATCGACCTCCACGGTGACCTCGGCGACCCGGTGTGCCGCGACTTCCTCGACGGCGAGGCCTTCGCCCGCCTCATGGACGACAAGGGCATCACCCGCGACGACACCGTGGTGATCTACGGCGACGAGTCCAATCTGTGGGCGTCCTACGCCTTCTGGGTCTTCGAACTTTTCGGTCACCCCGATGTCCGTCTGCTCGACGGTGGCCGGGAGGCATGGATGCAGGAGGAACGCGAAACCTCCTACGACGCCCCTCCCGGACCGACCCGGGGTTACCCGGTGGTCGAACGCGATGACCTGAGCCACCGTATCTTCGTCGACGAGATGCTCACCGACCTCAGGGACAACGGGGATCTGCAGCTCCTCGACCTGCGGGATGCACCGGAGTTCGCCGCGGGCCACATCCCCGGTGCCGCGAACATCGCCCCGTCGGCCTCGATCCGACCCAACGGCCGCTTCCACTCCCGGGACGACCTGGAGGACGCCTTCGCCGACCTCGACGCTAACTCCCCGGTCGCGACCTACTGCCAGACCGGTGAACGTGCCGCTCACCTGTGGTTCGTGCTGCACCATCTGCTCGGCCGGGACGCCGTGCGCTGCTACGACGGGTCCTGGTCCGAGTGGGGCAACATGGTCCGCATGCCGGTCACCGCGGATCAGTAGGAAATTCGCGGCTGTAACAGCGGGGGTGGCTACTACGGTGGATTCCGTAGTAGCGTCGAACGGTTGCCACCGCAACCTTTGAGCGGCGACGAATGAAGTACAAGAAAGAGGAGAACACGTGCCGGCAGAACACCGGAAGATCAGCAAGGTCCTGATCGCCAACCGAGGCGAGATCGCGGTCCGGGTCATCCGGGCCGCGCGCGACGAGGGCATCGCCTCCGTCGTCGTCTACGCCACGCCGGACGCCGACTCCCCCTTCGTGCGCATGGCCGACGAGGCCTTCAACCTGGGTGGCGAGACTTCTGCCGAGACCTACCTCGACATCGTCAAGATCGTCGACGCCGCGACCCGCTCCGGTGCGGACGCCGTCCACCCGGGCTACGGGTTCCTCTCCGAGAACGCCGACTTCGCCCAGGCAGTGGAGGATGCCGGGCTGACGTGGATCGGCCCCTCCCCGCGCGCCATCCGTGAGCTCGGGGACAAGGTCACCGCCCGGCACTACGCCGAGAAGGTCGACGCCCCGATGGCTCCCGGCACCCCTGAGCCGGTAGCGGACGCGCAGGAGATCGTCGACTTCGCGGCCGAGCACGGCCTGCCGGTCGCCATCAAGGCCGCCTTCGGCGGCGGTGGGCGCGGCATGAAGGTCGCCCACACCGTCGAAGAGATCCCGGAACTCTTCGGGTCCGCGACCCGTGAGGCCGAGAAGGCCTTCGGCCGCGGAGAGTGCTTCGTCGAGCGGTACCTCGACCGGGCCCGGCACGTCGAGTGCCAGGTGCTCGCCGACACCCACGGCAACGTCGTCGTGGCGTCCACCCGTGACTGCTCGCTGCAGCGCCGTTTCCAGAAGCTCGTGGAGGAGGCCCCGGCCCCCTTCCTCACCGAGGAGCAGGACACCCGGCTACGGGAGTCCGCCAAGGCGATCATGCGGGAGGCCGGCTACCACGGTGCCGGCACCGTCGAGTACCTCGTCGGCGCCGACGGTCTGATCTCCTTCCTGGAGGTCAACACCCGACTGCAGGTCGAGCACCCGGTCACCGAGCAGGTCACCGGCTGGGACCTGGTCCGCGAGCAGTTCCGCATCGCCGAGGGCCGCGAACTGTCCCGCACCACCGATCCGGAGATCCGCGGCCACGCCATCGAGTTCCGGATCAACGGGGAGGACGCCGCCGCGAACTTCATGCCCGCCCCCGGTGCCCTCACCACCTACCGCGAGCCTGCCGGCCCCGGCGTTCGCATGGACTCCGGTGTGGAGCAGGGTTCCGTTGTCGGCGGCCAGTTCGACTCGATGCTGGCCAAGCTCATCATCACCGGTGAGACCCGCGCCGAGGCACTGCAGCGCGCCGCCCGCGCACTCGACGAGTACACGGTCGAGGGGCTGCCGACGGTCATCCCGTTCCACCGCGCCGTGGTCGCCGATCCGGCGTTCGCCCCGGAGCTTTCTGACCCGGAGGCGACATCCTTCACCGTGTACACCCGCTGGATCGAGGAGGAGTGGGACAACCGCGTCCCCGCCTTCGACGGCGATCCGGCCGAGGCGGATGCCGTCCCGCCGCGCACCATCGCGGTCGAGGTCGACGGTCGTCGGCTGGAGGTCTCCGTGCCCGGCGATCTCGTCGGTAACGGTGGCACGGCACGTCGTGCGCCTCGCAAGTCCTCCGGTGGCGCGTCCGCCGCTGCCTCCGGTGACGACGTGCTCGCCCCGATGCAGGGCACCGTGGTGACCGTCCTCGTCGAGGACGGTGCGCAGGTCGCCAAGGGTGATCCGGTGCTGGTGCTCGAAGCCATGAAGATGGAGAACGCGGTGAAGGCGCACAAGGCCGGCACCGTGGCAGGGCTGGCGGTCGCCGCCGGTGACGGTGTGAAGAAGTCCCAGCTTATGCTGCAGCTGGTGTGACCCGGGGGACCACTGATGGCCGACCTGTTCTCGCGTTTCCGTCACCCGGGGTCCGGCAGCGACTCCGACAAGGGGTTCATCCTCGCCCTCGACCAGGGCACCACCTCCACCCGCGCGATCGTCTTCGACGCCCGCGGTGCTGTCGTCTCGGTGAGCCAGCTGGAGCACCGGCAGATCTTCCCGCACCCGGGGTGGGTGGAGCATGACCCCGAGGAGATCCGGCTGAATGCCCGCCGCGTCATCGCGGACGCCGTGGCCCGGGCGGACATCGGCACCGAGGACATCGCCGCACTGGGGATCACCAACCAACGCGAGACGACGGTCATCTGGGACCGGGAGACCGGCGAGCCGGTGTACAACGCCATCGTCTGGCAGGACACCCGCACCACCCCCATCTGCGAGGACCTGGAATCAGCCGGGGACGGGGACATGTTCCGGGAGCGGACCGGGCTGCCGGTCTCCACGTACTTCGCGGGCCCGAAGATCCGCTGGATCCTCGACAATGTGCCGGGTGTACGTGAGCGTGCCGAGCGCGGCGAGCTCGCCGTGGGCACCATGGACACCTGGATCATCTGGGAACTGACCCGCTCGACACGCCGGTCCGGGCGTCCTACCCGGGGACGCCAGCCGCGCGCCCGTCATGTCACCGACGTGACCAATGCCTCGCGCACCATGCTCATGGACATCCGAACCCGGCAGTGGGATCCTGAACTGTGTGAGCGACTGGGGATCCCGATGTCCCTGCTACCGGAGATCATCAGTTCCTCCGAGGTCATCGACAAGGTGCAGCGCTCGGGCCCGGTGCACGGCGTCCCCATCGCGGGCATCCTCGGCGACCAGCAGGCGGCGACCTTCGGCCAGGCGTGCACTGAGCCCGGTGAGGCGAAGTGCACCTACGGCACCGGCAACTTCCTGCTGCTCAACACGGGCACGGAACCGAAGACCTCGGAGCACGGGCTGATCACCACGGTCGCCTACCAGCTCGGGGACGCCCCGGCGGTCTATGCCCTGGAGGGATCGGTGGCGGTCACCGGTTCGCTGGTGCAGTGGCTGCGCGACAATCTGGGCTTCTTCGCCGACTCCTCGCAGATCGAGGGGCTGGCCCGCAGTGTCGACGACAACGGCGGTTGTGTGGTCGTGCCGGCCTTCTCCGGCCTGCTGGCCCCGCGCTGGGTGCCGGACGCCAGGGGCGTGATCGTCGGCCTGACCAGGTACGTCACCAAGGCGCACATCTCACGGGCCGCGCTGGAGGCCACGGCCTTCCAGACCCGCGAGGTTGTGGCCGCGATGAACGCGGACGCAGGTGTGCCGCTGACCCGGCTGCGGGCCGACGGTGGCATGGTGGTGAATTCGCTGCTCATGCAGTTCCAGGCTGATCAGCTGGGGGTCCCGGTGACGGTGCCGGAGGTCGCCGAGACCACGGCACTGGGCGCAGCCTATGCCGCGGGACTGGCGGTCGGGTTCTTCGCCGATGTCGCCGAGATCCGGTCGCTGTGGCAGGAGAAGGAGACCTACATGCCCA
Organism: Corynebacterium sp. UD i78; assembly: GCF_056280545.1. Classification (NCBI taxonomy): domain Bacteria; kingdom Bacillati; phylum Actinomycetota; class Actinomycetes; order Mycobacteriales; family Corynebacteriaceae; genus Corynebacterium; species Corynebacterium sp. UD i78. The sequence goes on from NZ_JBWCED010000001.1 coordinate 1,790,744, forward strand.
ATGACTCCGAGGAGGAGCGGGACGCCGCCTTCGCCCTGTGGAACAAGGCCGTGGAGCGCTCCGTCGGTTGGGCGTGAGACGCTCCCCGGCTGTCTGCGCCTCCCCCAGTCGGCTCTTGGTCACCGTGCACAACAGCTGCGCAGAAGATTGTCGGCACAGGACGATGTGACCCTCCTCACATACTTCCTATGGTGGTGGAAAAGATCGAGAGGCCCCGGGACAGTCCCGTCGACCCCGGTCTCCACCGTCGTCAACAAGGAGGCACCCCGTTGTTCACATATCTGCCGTGGAACGTCCCCGATGACAGGCAGGACCGTCCCTGCATCCGGGACAACCACCACTGCCTGACCTACCGAGAGACCGCCGACCGGTCCCGGGCGGTCGCCGATCTCCTCCGGGAGCAGGGGGTGTCCCCCGGTGACGTGGTCGCCGTGATGCTCCCGAACTGCTGCGAGTTCGTCGTGACCATGTTCGGCGCCTGGTATCTCGGTGCCACCGTCACCCCGATCAACCCGGTGTTCACGGACAGCGAGGCCATGCGCCAGCTGGAGGATTCCGGGGCACGCACGGTCGTCTGTGCCGACCCGGCGCGCTTCGCGCGTCAGGTACGCACCGTCGACGTCACCACCGTCACCACCCTCATCGAGGACGGCAACGAGGTCGCACCGGAGGCAGCGTCCGGGGCCGATACCCCCTACGTGATCACCGGTAACGACACCGCCCTGGTGGTCTACACCAGCGGATCCACCGGCCGCCCGAAGGGTGCGATGCTCGGCCACACCCAGCTGGACGCCATGTCGGCGGCGATGGAGGAGCGGATGAGGACCGACTCCACCGACCACTGCATTCTCGTTCTACCGCTGTTCCACGTCAATGCGATCCTTGTCAGCATCCTCACCCCGCTGCGGTGCGGTGCACAGGTCACCCTCGTCGAGAGGTTCGCACCGAGGCCGTTCCTGGAGCTGATCGAGCAGCACCGTCCAACCTACTTCTCGAGCGTACCGACGATCCTCTCCCGTCTCACAGACCTTCCCCCGGAAGGACGCCCCGCCACGGACTCCCTGCAGTTCATCATCTGCGGCGCTGCTCCGGCATCCCCTGAACTACTGACCAGGGTCAGCGAGCAGTTCGGGGCCACTGTCGCCGAAGGCTACGGACTGACCGAGGGCACCTGCTGCAGCGCCTGCAACCCGGTCCACGGGAAGCAGAAGGTGGGGACAGTCTGCCCCGCCATGCCGGGCCAGACCATCCGCGTCGTGGATGAGGCCGGCGACGATGTCCCGACCGGTACCGCCGGTGAGGTCATCGTCTCCGGTCCGACCGTCATGCAGGGCTATCTCAACCTTCCGGAAGCGACCGCCGGAACCGTGGTCGACGGATGGTTGCACACCGGCGATATCGGCCACCTCGACGAGGATGGGTACCTGACCCTCATCGACCGGGTCAAGGACATGATCATCCGCGGCGGGGAGAACATCTACCCCAGGGAGATCGAGGCCGTGCTCCACGGTGCCGACGGTGTCCTGGAAGCCGCGGTCGTTGCCCGGCCCCACCGGGTCCTCGGCGAGGAGCCGGTCGCCGTGGTGTCGCTGATGCAGGGAAGTCCACTCACCGCAGCAGACCTGCTGGCGCACTGTCGGACGCATCTCACGAAGGTCAAGGTCCCTGTCGACCTGCAGATCGTGGCCGAGATCCCGAAGAACCCGGTGGGAAAGATCGACAAGCCCACCCTGCGCGCACAGTTCCTCGCCCCCGCCTGACCTCAACTCCCCCACTACAGGCAGCCCGCACATGTCACCGGCGCCTTCGTCCATCCAACTCCTAAGTTTCGTGAACATAAAGGAAGTACCATGGGTTTCACAACACCTGACCTGCCGCCCTGTGGCGCAGAGGCGGTCGTACGCCTCCCGTTCAAGGAGCGGATCCGTGTCCTCGACAAGCACTGGGTCGACTACGGCTTCGGCGTCCCGAAGGTCCTGACGCTGTTCTACGTCGCCAAGATTGCCGCCTACATCGGCCTCGGTATCCTCCTCGTCGGCCTGACGACCCCTGACCTCGGCGGATGGGGAGAGTTCACCTCCTGGTGGACCGAACCGATCGTCTACCTCAAACTGATGGTCTGGTCGATTCTCTGCGAGATCCTGGGACTGTCCGCGTCCTCCGGCCCGCTGTCCTTCAATATCAAGCCGTTGTTCGGCGGCGTCTTCTACTGGCTGCGTCCGAATTCCCTGCGCCAACCTCCGTGGGAGAGGATCCCCTTCACCCGCGGTGACCGACGCACTGTCTTCGATGTCGCGCTCTATGTCATCATCCTCGCCAACCTGGTCTACCTCCTGGTGGCCCCGGGACAGCGCCACGACCTCGTCCCCGACGGAAAGGCGGGTCTGCTGCCCTCCTGGGCGATCCTCAGCTACCTCGTGCTGATCTGCGTGATGGGTCTACGCGACAAGACCGTCTTCCTCGCTGCCCGATCCGAGCAGTACCCCCTGATTCTCCTGGCCTTCGCCGTGCTCACCAACTACACCGACATGATCCTGGCTGCGAAGATCACCATCGTCATCGTCTGGTGCGGCGCAGCCTTCTCCAAGATCGGCCACCACTTCTCCCCCACCGTCGCCGTGATGATGTCCAACACCCCCTGGGTTCCCGGCACATGGATCAAGCGGAAGCTGTACAAGAACTTCCCGAACGACCTGCGTCCCTCCGGATTCACCCACTTCATGGCCCACGGCCCGGGCACGATCCTGGAGTGTGCCGCCCCGCTGGTGCTCCTGTTCTCCACCAACCGGACAGTCACCCTGCTCGCCCTGCTCGCGGTCCTGTCCTTCCACCTGTTCATCATCTCGACCATTCCACTGGCTGTGCCCCTGGAATGGAATCTCTTCTTCATGTTCTCCGCCGTGTTCCTCTTCTGGGGCCACAACGCCGGCGCAGGCTTCGCAGTGACGGACTTCAGCAACCCGTGGATCGCCCTCGTGGTCGTGGCCTCCATCCTGATCTGGCCGATCCTCGGCAACCTGAAGCCGGAGTGGATCTCCTTCCTCGTCTCCTACCGTCAGTACGCCGGAAACTGGGCTGCCACCTGCTGGGCCTGGAAGGACGCCGCCGCCGAGCGGAAGATCGACGAGTGCATCGTCAAGGGCGGGGCACAGCACTCCGCCCAGATCGTGGACGCCTTCGGCGAGGATCTCGGTGAGATGTTCACCCAGAAGGCCAACGCCTGGCGCTCGCTGCACACGTCCGGGCGAGCCATGCACAGCATCATGCCCCGGTTCGTGGACATAGACACCTACCGCATCCGTGAAGGCGAGACGGTGGTCTCCGGGATAATGGGCTGGAACTTCGGCGAAGGCCACCTCCACGATGAACGGCTCCTCGCCTCTGTCCAGAAGCGCTGTGACTATGCACCCGGCGATCTGGTCGTCGTCTACACCGAGTCCCAGCCGATCCAGCGCAACTACGTCGAGTACCGCGTCATCGACGCCGCGCTGGGCGTCGTCGAACGGGGAACCTTCATCGTCACCGACGCGAGCGAGGCCTGCCCGTGGCTGGCCGACGGCCCGATCCCCCACACGGTGACCTGGCAGCTGCCCGGCTACAGCTTCCCTGGCAGGGCATCCACCTCCGTTGGCGGCACTGACGCCGCCCCGGTCACCGCACCGGAACCCGCGTAGAGAAACCCCGCTCCGCCCCTGCGGACGAACAGAAAGTGACAGACTGCTTACCATGGACAAAGCAACTGTTGTCGGAAGCGGCCCGAACGGACTGGCCGCCGCCGTGACCCTCGCCCGTGCCGGCCTGAATGTCACAGTGCTCGAAGCCGCCGACGAAGTCGGGGGTGGAACCAGGTCAGGGGAAGTCACGCTTCCGGGTCTGATCCACGACCACTGCTCCGGGATCCACCCACTGGCGGTGGACAATGCCTTCTCCCGTTCCGTGGATCTCGCCGGACACGGCCTGTCCTGGACCTGGCCGGAGGTGCAGTACTCCCATCCACTGGAAGCGGGGGCAGGTGCGGCGGTCTACCGGGACGTCAACCACACCGCTGGGGCGCTGGGGAAGGATGCCGCAGTCTGGCGGTCCGTCTTCGGCCCGCTCTCCCGGAGTTTCGCCGATGTCACCGAAGACTTCCTCCGCCCGATGATCCATGTTCCCGACCACCCGGTGAAACTGGCCCGTTTCAGTGCCGTCGCCGGGATGCCGGTCTCCGTGACCGCCCGACTGTTGCGCACCCCCGAGGGCCGGGCTTTGTTCGGCGGTGTGGCGGCACATGCCTTCCGACCGTTCCACACTCTGGCGTCGTCTGCTGTGGGTGCAGCGCTGGGCACTGCAGCACACACCTTCGGGTGGCCGGCGGCGGTCGGTGGTTCGGCGGCGATCTCCGACGCCATGGTCGGCGTCCTCGAATCCCGCGGTGGCAGAGTTGAGACCGGGGTACGGGTACGGTCACTGTCCGATATCCCCGATCCGGGGATCGTGATGCTGGACACCTCCCCCAGAGCCGCCGTCGACATCGTCGGAGATCTCATTCCCCGGGCGGTGTCCCGGGCGCTGTCCCGTTTCCGGCACGGTCCGGGCGCCTTCGCCGTGCACTTCGCCGTCGAGGGCGGTATACCGTGGTCGCATCTGCCGTCCCGCGAGGCCGGAACGGTCCATGTCGGCGGCAGTTTCGACGAGACGGCTCTGGCGGAACGGGAAGTCCACCGGGGCGCCATGCCGGAGAGGCCCTTCGTGCTGGTGACCCAGCAGTCGGTGGCGGACCATACCCGTGCCCGCGACGGCATCCAGCCGGTGGACACCTACGCCCATGTCCCCGCCGGTTTCACCGGGGACGCCACCGCCGCGATCATCGACCGGATCGAGGAATACGCCCCAGGATTCCGCGACCGCATCGTGGCCAGGACGGTGTGGAATGTCCGGCATATCGAGGACGCCAACCCGAACTACATCGAGGGGGACATCGTCACCGGCGCAAATTCGGTGCGCCAGCTGCTGTTCCGCCCACGGATCGCCCTCGACCCGTACAGCACGGGAACGCGCGGCATCTACCTGTGCTCCGCAGCCACCCCGCCGGGCGCCGGTGCCCACGGCATGTGCGGCTACAACGCGGCGCTGTCCGCGCTCAAGGAGCACGGTGTCGACCTCCCTGCCGGTATGGGGGCGGCGGTGTGACAGTGGAGAATCTCGTCGTCCGTATCGGGACACTCATGCGCGACAGGTTCGACCGGATCAGTGACGCGATGACCGAACTCATCGTCGACAATGAGACGCCCCTGGCCTCGGATGAACTTGCCCGCATGCTGGCGTCCAGTGTGTCCGGCAATCTGGAGACCGTGATCCAGCTGATGTGCAACCGGATCCCGGTGGAGGAGGCCCGCCCCAGTACGGTGGCTATCCGGTACGCACAGCAACTGGCCGAGCGCGGGATCTCGGCCGATCAGCTACGCCGTGCCTATCATCTCGGTGCGGAGGGCGGTCGTCGCGAGATCTTCGAGATCGTCAGGAACCTGGACTGCTCCGCGGATGAGAAGCTCAAGGCTCTCCACTACATCGACGGCTTCCTGCACTCCTACATCGACTGGATGAGTACGGAAGTCCTCACCGCATACGAGCAGGAAGCCCGTCGTCTCACCGACTACAGCGCGACAGCAACCGCGAGGATGATCCGCGACGTGCTGGCAGGCGCCCAGGTTCCGACCGAGCGTTTCGAGAGTGTCGCCCGGTACCGGATCGACCAGCAGCACCGGGCTGCGGTGATCTGGGTAAATCAGGAGAGTGCAGCTGTCGATCACACCACTGACCTGCTCTCGCAGGTCCAACGGATCTCCCGACGACCCGGATTCACCGGATCGACGCTGTTCACTGCCGTGGATCGTGGCACCGCCTGGGTCTGGTTCGGCGTGGAGGACGCTGACCCGGTCGCTGGACTGACGGAACTGGCTGAAGAACTCCGGAGCCGGTTGCCGCAGGCCCAGATCTGCTTCGGTGCCGCGCAATCCGGGATCTCCGGGTTCTGCGGTTCCCACCGCCAGGCACAGGCCGCCGAACGGGTCGCCCACATCGCCGGGCCGGCGCACCTCACTCCGGTGAGCTACGACGATCCGGGAGTGGCACTGGCGTCCCTGCTCAGCGCCGATATGCCGGCCCTGAGACAGTGGGTCACCGAGCAACTCGGTGGGTTGGCGGCACAGACCGAAGGGGCCGCCAGACTCCGGGAGACGTACGCGGTGTTCCTGGACTCCGGAGCAAGCTACACCCGGACCGGAGAGTTGATGATGCTGCACAGGAACAGCGTGAAGTACCGGATCGTGCAGGCCCGCGCCCTGATGGACGTCGGGGGACGGGAAACCCCTGCGGAGGCCTCGGTGGCACTGCACATGTGCCGGTTGTTCGGGGAGTCTGTGCTGAACGTCGACCCCCGGGAGGAGTGACCGGGCGACTAGACTGACGAAACATGAATGACCCCCGCCGAGGTGCAGCGTCCCGGGGCAGCCACGTCCGGATCGGGGACGCCGACCGTGATCACGCCATCAACCTGCTCGGCGTGCACTTCGCCGACGGCCGGCTCAGCATCACCGAGTACGACGAGCGGTGCCGGGTGCTTGCGGGGGCGATGACCCGGGGTGAGATCGACGAGCAGTTCAGCGACCTGCCGGTGCTGCCCGGGTCACAGTCGGGCCCGGCGTCCTCCCCCGGAACGGATATCGCGGTGTACTCCGCCGGGGAGATCGCCGAGCAGCACCGGCGTGGGGCGAATCCGCGGGCCGGGATCATGGCGCTGACCGGTATCTCGCTCGGCGCGGTGGCGGCGGTCATCAACGGGCCACTGTCGGTGATCCCGGCGGCGCTGATCGCCGTCGTGGCGATTCTCCTCTACGTAATGAAGGTCGGGCCTGCGTCCTGGTACGTCCCCTCCCCGGAGGCGCTGGAACGGGCCCGGGTGAAGAAGATGCGCCAGGCGCACCAGCTGCAGCTCGAGGAGAAGAAGGCCCAGCGCAAGATCAAGCAGACAGAGATGACCACCGACGCCCTCGACTTCGCGCACCGGGCAATGGGCAGGGCCGGCCGCACCGTCAACAACGGCTGGGACCAGTGGCGGAAGCGGAAGTGAAACCCGCCGCGACCGAGCCGACCTCATCGCCCAGGGGCGTCTCGTACCCGGGATCGGACTCGACGACGGTGTCGCCGTGCGCTTCGCCACCGGGAGGCTGACCGAGGTGTTCAGCGTCGCCGAGGAACGCGGCGTCCACCACATCGGGTGAACCGGTCCCCTACCCCAGGTTCCGGAACTCCTCGAGCACGCCGGCGAACAGGCGCACGCCGACCGGCAGGCAGGCCTCGTCGAAGATGATGTCCGCCTGGTGCAGGTCGGCCTTCTCCCCCCGGCCGTTCCACGCACCCAGTCGGGCCATCGACCCCGGCACATGCTCCAGATACCAGCTGAAGTCCTCGCCGCCGGAGGACTGCGGCGCCTCCTGCAGCGCATGCGGGTCCATGTCCTTGACAGCCTGGGCCATCAGGGCGGTGCAGGCGTCGTCGTTGGTGACCGGCGGAACACCCTTGGTGTGCCGGATCTCCGCGGTCGTCCCGGTCGGCGCCAGCAGCTGGTCGACCAGTTCAGGGAACAGGTCCCCGAGCTGACGCCACACCAGCGGGCTGCCGGTGCGCAGCGTCCCCAGCAGGGAGACCTCCTGCGGCATGGCGTTGAACGCCGCTCCACCGTTGACCGCACCGAAGGTCAGCACGGTGCCGGTGCGTGGATCGACCCGGCGCGACAGCAGCCCGGGCAGACCGGTGATGAGCAGGCCGGCGGCGTAGATGGCGTCCGCGGTGAGATGGGGACGCGAGGTGTGCCCGCCCGGGCCCTTGACGATGATCTCGACGACATCGGTCGCCGAGGTGATGGCTCCGGCACGCACCCCGACCTGCCCCGCGCGCAGTTTCGGCTCGGCGTGGACGGCGAAGATGTGGCTCACGCCCTGCAGCGCCCCGGCGCGGATGACGTCGGTCGCACCACCGTCGAGGACCTCCTCGGCAGGCTGGAAGATGCAACGCACCCGCTGGTCCAGGCCCTCGGTCCGGTCGTATTCCGCCAGGGCGCACGCCAGGGAGAGCACCACGGTGGTGTGGATGTCGTGGCCGCAGGCGTGCATGACGCCCGGGTTCTTCGATGCGAACTCCAGTCCGGTGACCTCGGTGACCGGCAGGGCGTCGATGTCGGCGCGGAAGGCCACGGCCGGCTGGTCGGGCGTCCCTCCGATGTCGACGATAAGGCCGGTGCCGGGCAGCAGCACCGGCTCCAGGCCGACGCCACGCAGTGTGGCATCAAGGAACGCGGTGGTCTGCACCTCGTCATGGGACAGCTCGGGGTGGGAGTGGAGGTGGCGGCGCCAGCCGATGACGTCGTCGTGGTGGTCGACCAACCAGGTGTTGACAGCCGATTGAACGGCGCCGGGGGTACTCACGGGTCGTAGGGCTCCTCCACGAGACAGACAGTGACCTCCCCACTCTAGTCGTCCCTGACCTCCCCACCACATCCCCTCCCTCTCCCCTCCCGCTCCTGACTCGCTCCCCGTGCCGTCCGGTCCTCGACCTATGCTTGACCTCATGACTGCCTCTCCCCTCGAAACTCCGCCGGAACTCGCCTCCCGGGCAGCCGCCGCCCTCGCCGAACGCACCGGGCGCGACGCCCATGACATCGCCGTGGTGCTCGGTTCAGGCTGGCGTCCCGCCGCCGACGTGCTCTGCGGGGACGCCGAGGTCGTCGAGTTCCCGATGTCCGATCTCCCCGGCTTCCTGCCGCCGACCGCCGAGGGCCACGGTGGCACGGTCCGCAGCCTGGAGCTGGGAGGACGCCGCGTCCTCGTTCTCCTGGGACGCACCCACGCCTACGAGGGCCACGAGCTGTGGCGCATCGTCCACGCCGTGCGCACCGCCGCGGCGGCCGGGGTGGGCACCGTGGTGCTGACCAACGCCGCCGGTGGGCTGACCGAGGGCATGAGCGTCGGCGAGCCTGTGCTCATCAGCGACCACCTCAATATGACGATGCGGTCCCCGCTCGTCGGCGCGGAGTTCGTCAACATGGTGGACGCCTACGCGCCGCGCCTGCGGAAGATCGTGCAGGAGCTGCGTCCGGGGATGCGTGAGGCGGTGTACGCGATGATGCCGGGCCCGCAGTACGAGACGCCGGCCGAAATCCACATGCTGCGGACCTGCGGTGCGGGCCTGGTGGGCATGTCGACGGTCTACGAGACCATCGCCGCGCGTGCCGCCGACGTGGAGGTCCTGGGCATCTCCCTGGTCACGAACCTGGCCGCCGGGGTGACCGGTGAGCCGCTGAACCATGAGGAGGTGCTGGCCGCCGGTGCGGCCGCCGCCGAGGACATGGGTGGGCTGCTGGCGGAGCTCGTCGCCTCCGAGGCGGTGACCTCGCTGTGATCACCTTCGGAACCGCGGGCCTGCGCGCCCCTGTCGGCCCCGGTGAGGACCGGATGAATGTCTCCACCGTCACCCGGGCAACCGCCGGTGTCGCCGCCTGGCTCAAGAAGCAGGGCATCGGAAGCCCCCGCGTCGCCGTGGGTTTCGACGCCCGCTACGGCTCCAATGCCATGGCCCGGGCCGCCGCGGAGACCTTCGCCGGTGCCGGCTGTCAGGTCGTGGTGCTGCCGCTGCCCGCCCCGACACCGGTGCTCGCCTGGCTGGTCCGCGACCGTGACCTGGACGCCGGAGTGCAGATCACCGCCAGCCACAACCCCAAGGCCGACAACGGCTACAAGCTCTACCTCGCCGGCGGGTCCCAGCTGGTGAGCCCGGCGGACCGGGAGATCGAGGCGTGTATCGCCGCGACCCCGCCCGCCACGGAAATCCCCCGCTCCCCGGATGTGCACCTGGACATCCACGCCGTCGACGGTTACGTCACCGCGGTGACCGGCCTCGTCGGCTCGGGCGACAGCGCGGTACTGGCCGCCCGACGCAACCTGCGCGTCCTGTTCACTCCGCTGCACGGGGTGGGCGGCACGGTACTCACCGAGGTCTTCCGTGGCGCCGGGTTCACCGCCCCCGCGGCAGTCGCCTCGCAGCGCTGGCCGGACCCGGAGTTTCCCACGGTCTCCTTCCCCAACCCGGAGGAGCCGGGCACCTGCGATGCGCTGCTGGAGACCGCAGCGGCGTCCGGCCCGTCGAAGCGTCCTGACCTGCTCATCGCCCTGGATCCGGACGCCGACCGCTGCATGCTCGGCATCCCCGACCCCGATGACCCGCGCGGCTACCGCATGCTGCGCGGCGACGAGACCGGCCCGCTGCTGGCACGACACCTCGTCCCGGCGCATGACGGCGGTGACGACAAGGCCGGTCCTGCCCCGGTCGTCGCGACGACAGTCGTCTCCTCCGGGCTGCTGGAGCGCATCGCCGCGGCGTCCGGCTGGGAGTTCCGGGAGACGCTCACCGGATTCAAGCACCTGGCCCGCGCCGCCGACGACACCGACGGCGAGCTGGCCTTCGCATACGAGGAGGCCATCGGTTCCTGCCCCGCCCCCTCACTGGTCGCGGACAAGGACGGGGTCGCCACGGCACTCGTCGCCGCGGTATGGGCCGCCGCACTCAAGGCACAGGGACGCACCCTGCGTGATGAACTCGTCACACTCGACGAGCTCTACGGTCCGGTGCGCACCGCCCAGGTGTCGGTGCGTCTCAGCGGACCCCAGGCCGCGTCCACACTGGTCGCGCGGTGGGCGACGGAACCGCCGGAAGGTCTCAGCGGGGACGCGTCGACCGCGGTCACCGCGCTGGATCCGACCGCGGGGAAGGATGCCGGCTTCCGCATCGTCTGGAATGACGGGCGGGGACTGGACTACCGTGTGGTGGTCCGCCCGTCCGGGACCGAACCGAAGGCGAAGTTCTACCTCCAGGTCGCCGGTCCCGTGCCGGACACTACCCAGGGTGCCGTGTCCGGCACCGTTGTGGAATCCGCACTCGCGGAGCTGACGGCCACCGTCCGACGCCTCGCCGGACAGTGACCCGCGCACGAATCTGATCCGCCCCGCCCCAGAGACAGGAGACCCCCGGTGAACGGAGAGTCCGCGTCGTCGACCAGCACCACCCACGAGGACCGGGGCGAGGGCTCAGGACGTCCCCTGCCGCGGTGGCCGTGGATCCCCTGGATGCCGCTGGCCCTGTCCGTCCTCGCCGCTGTCCTGCTGTGGATCATCGACCCGCCGATGCGGGACCTGCAGGCCGCGCTGGCCCGCGAGTCCGCGCACCGGGCCGGGGTGGGCGTCAGCTACTGGTTCGACTGGTTCGGTGGTGTCTCCCCGGGCAGCTACTCGCTCATCGTTCCGACGCTGACCTCCTGGTTCGGTTCCCTGTTCCTGCTGTGCCTGTGCACCGTCATCATCTCCGCGCTGGCGTACCCGGTATCCCGCAATGCGACGCACCCCACCCTGCTGACCTGGGCCGTGGCCCTGTCTGCGGTGCTGAACATGTTCTCCGGCCGGGTCACCTTCGCCACCGGCGCGGCGATCGCGATGCTCGCGGTGTGGGTGTTCCAGAGAAAGCGGCCGGTGACCGGTGCGCTGCTCCTGGTGGTCTCGGGCCTGGCCAGTGCCCTGGTCCCCGCGTTCGTCGGGATGGTCCTGCTGCCGTTCTTCCTCGTCCGCCGGTACCGCAACGCACGGCTGTGGTGGGCCATCGGTGGCGCCGCACTGGGCGTCGCGCTGCCCTACCTGCTCTTCGGTGCACCCGGCCAGCAGCCCTACCCGGTGACCAGCTTCCTCTGGTACCTGGTCATAGGCATCGGCGCAATCCTCGCACTGGACAGCCCCGTGGCGACCAACCACGTCCCCGCACAGTGGATCGCCCCACTGGGGATCGTCGTCGCCACTGTCCTGTTCATCATCCCGACCGGGGTGGGGTCGAACCTGGGCCGGTTCTTCCTGTTCGTCCTGCCCTGCGTGGTGCTGTTCTTCTCCCTGAAGTCGCCGAAGGTGCTGGCACTGCTGCTGTCCCCGGCACTGGTCTACGGGCTGTTCTACGCCCTCTACGACCAGGTGTCGGTCACGGACGGCGAGAACCCTGAGACCCTGTACGCGCCACTGACCTCGCAGCTCGACGAGCTCGCCGACGACGGCCGGATCGAGAACCACCGCGTCGAACTGGTGGACACGGACACCCATGCCGGCGCCTACCTGCTCACCGACTCCGCCCCGCTGGCACGTGGCTGGGAGAACCAGTCCGACATGCGCTACAACTCCGTCTTCTTCGACAAGGACGCCCTGCACGAGGAGTCCTACCAGGACTGGCTGACGGACAACGCGGTGGCGTTCGTGGCGGTGGCCGACAAGCCGATCCTGCAGCAGCGTCCCGAGGCCGAGCTCATCAATGAGGGCCTGCCGTACCTGAACCGGGTCTGGGGCAATGACGACTGGACCCTCTACGAGGTCGACGAGCCGACCCCGATCGTCCCCTCCCCGCTGCGCCTGCTGGAGACCACCCCGTCGGAGATGACGGTGGAGGTTCCCGAGAACGCCGTGGGCGAGGAGCACCTGATCCGTATCCGCCCGAACCGGTACCTCACCGCCACGCAGGTGCCGGGGAGTACGCCGGCCACGGCTTCTGCGTCGGCTTCTGCGTCGACTTCTGCGTCGGCCACGACCTCCCCGTCGCCGGACGCCGATCCGGTCACCGCCTGCCTGGTCCCGACCGAGGACGAGGACTGGACCACGGTTCGCTTCGACGAGCCGGGACGCTACATCCTCACCGGTCAATTCAGTGTGTCGAGCATCCTCGAGCCACTGTCCCCCTCGTGCGAGGACGAAAAGGCTGAGCAGTCTGAGCCGTCAGACCAGTCAGAGCCGTCGGAGTCAGCGGACCGGGACTGACCGTCCCTACAGCTCGTCGAGGTCGATGTTGCGCGGCCCGTAGAGCCGGTCGCCTGCGTCGCCCAGACCCGGGACGATGTAGGCGTCCTCGTTGAGGCCCGGGTCGATCGTCGCCGTGATCAGGCGACCGACCGGCAGCCCCGAATCGCGGACCGTCTCCACGCCCGGCACCGCCGAGACCATGCACACCACGGTGATGTCCGTGGCGCCACGACCCGCGAGCAGCCGCAGCGCGTGGATCAGCGAGCCACCGGTCGCCAGCATCGGGTCCACCAGGAACACCGTGCGTCCGGTGAGATCCTCCGGCAGTGCCTCCAGGTACGGCACCGGCTCGTGGGTCTTCTCGTCACGCGCCATGCCGATGAAACCGACCTGGGCGTCCGGGATCATCGACAGTGCGGGATCGACCATGCCGAGCCCGGCGCGGATGATCGGCACGATGATCGGCGGATCCTGCAGGCGGCGTCCTTCCGCGACGGCCACCGGGGTCGTCACGTTGAACGTCTCGACCGGAAGGTCCCGGGACGCCTCGTAGATGAGCATCATCCCCAGGTCAGCGAGCGCCGCGCGGAAGGCGGCGTTGTCGGTCCGGGCGTCCCGCATGATCGTCAGCCGTGAGGCGACGAGCGGATGGTTTACCTCGACAATCTCCATGCGTTCCAAAATACTTGGCCACGCGGGGAACCACCGCACCGCAACCGGAGTCAAACAATGACATGACCGGAATCACAGCTGAACCCGCCGCACTGACCGCCGTCGCCGACCGGGCGGCGCTGACCGCCGGACGCCTCGCCGCCGGGACCGACCCGGGTGAGGGGCCGCCGGTGTTCGCGCTCCCCCAGGCGTCGCGCTTCCTCACCGCGCTCACCGCCGCCCGGACTCGGCAGGCCGCCGCCGCAAACGACTTCGCCCGCTTCTACGCGGACGCCGGGGCCTCCCTCACCACGCTTGCCGGAGCACTGACCCGCCAGGAGGACGCGGCAGCCGACAGTTTCAGTACGTTCACCGGAGGTCCGTCATGATCCCGGACCTCACCGCCCTGGTCACCCCGGTCGCCCAGCTCATCCCCGCTGCGCCGGCCCCCGGTATCCATCCACTCACGTCCCTGCTGGAGGACGCCGGTCTTGGTGATGCACTGTCGGGCCTTCCCTCTCTGGCGGAGTCCGCGGTCGCCGGTGCCGCCGGAACAGCGGTGGTCTCCACCCTGGCGGACGCCGGACAGCGGGCGGTGGAGCTGCTCCGGTTGTCCGGCGACCTGGAGGTGCTGGCCGAGGAGGCGGTCGCGGCGGTGACCCGGGCAGCCGACGACATCACCCTCATCGCCGGGCAGTGCGCCCGCGAGATCGTCGCACTGCTCATGGTCTCCCCGCTGAATCCGACGACCGGGGCTGCCGCCGCACAGATCGGCTGGGAGCACCTGGGCCGGGCCGCGGAGCGGCTCACCGTGCTGGAGTCCGAGTTGGATGGTCTGGCATCTCAGGTGGAGACGGTGGACGCCGCATCCCCGGTTGCCCCGGCCTCACCCTCGGCACTGTCGGGGGTGCCGGAGGACTCAGGGGCACAGACGCCCACAGCGTCCCCGGTATCCGGTACGGCGTCCGGCACCGGGTCAACGGAGCCTACGGACAGTTCCGGCGACGTAGTCGGCGCGCCCACCCCGGAAGCCGCCGCGGCGGTCGAAGCGGCGACGACGGCGCTGGGCACCCCGTACTCCTGGGGCGGAACAGTGCCCGGCCAGGGACTCGACTGCTCCGGGCTGACCCAGTGGGCCTACGGCCAGGCGGGTGTCGACATCCCCCGGACCGCCAGTGCCCAGGCCGTCGGGCCGCAGGTGCCGATGGACCAGCTCGCACCCGGTGACCTGGCAGTGTGGGACGGCCATGTCGCCATGGTCACCGGCGACGGCATGATGATCGAGGCCGGTGACCCGGTGCAGATGTCGCCGGTACGTACCGAGAACATCGGTATGGCCTTCCACGGCTTCTACCGACCCACCGGATAGGAGAACACGATGCAGAACCGCTCCGGACTCGCCCGGATCACCTCCACCCCGCCCGACCCCGGCTACCACGCCAGTCAGTTCCTCGGTACTCCCCCTCCGACGGTGCCCGCGGTCCTGGACCGGAGTCTCTTCGGTGCCGCTCCCGGTGCTGCTCACCGGAGCGCCGCCGGGGGTTCCCCCGGAGCCACCGACACGTCGGGGGCACAGACCGTCGCACCACCACGCTCCGCCCGCTAGAATTGCCGTCCATGGCAGAACGCTCGGCAGACCACGGAATCGTCCCCCTCGAACTCGAGACCACCAACGGAACCTTCTTCACTCTCTGGGCTCCGGGATGGACCGCCCGGGGCGAACAGTGGCAGGCATTCCTCGGTGACGATTCCGGGGTGTTCGGCTTCGAGTCCCCTGCTGCACTGCTCGCCTGGATCCGGGACCACAAGGGTGCTGACGCCCACGATCTCACCGACCATCCGAAGTGGGCCTCGTTCACCGAGAACGCCGCCGCGAAGGTCACCCCCCGCAAGTCCGGGAAGATCAGCTTCATCGAGGTCCCGAACAACCTCGCCGGCCGCCCCTCCTTCGACAACGTCAAGGCCGTCGCCTCCGCATTCGACGTCATGAAGTCCTTCGGCGCGGTCTGCGGCATCGAGAAGATCAACTCCTGGTTCCGCTCCTACTCCATCCTCGGCAACACCTCCCGCGGCGCCGACCACTACAACGGTGAGAACGGTCTCGGCGAGTGGTCCAACGTCGGTTACACGGTGCTGGGCAACTGGAAGGACATCCTGGAGCTCGTCGACGAGCAGATCGTCTCCCCCGACGTCGACGAGAAGTCGCTGGCCACCGCCGAGGACGACATCACCGCCGCCGAGGACGCGAAGAAGGAGGCGGACGCCGCTGCTGCCGTCGCCGAGCAGGACGCCTCCGAGGCCGCCGAGACCGCCGAGACCGCCGAGACCACAGCCCAGGACGCCGACCCCTACGACTCGACCCCCTGGGCCGCCGCCGGTATCGACCCGGTACGTATCACCGTCGACGGCACGACCGTCTACACCCTGCGCTGCTACGTCGGCGACCGCGAGCCGGTCTTCCTCGGCGAGAACGGCCAGATCCACACCTTCACTTCGGGCCGGTCCCTGGTCCGGTGGATCGTGGACGCCAAGGACCACGACCTCTCCCACTTCGAGACCTGGGACGACCTGGTCACCTTGGCCAATGCCGGTGAGCTGGAGGTCAGCGTCCACCCGTCGAACGAGTACGGTTTCACCGGCCTGCGTGAGGACATCGCCAAGGGCACCGATGCCGTCGACACCGACCAGCTGAGCCGCGCCTACGAGCTCGTCGCCGACGCCGCCGACTGGGCCGACGATGACTCCGTGAACAAGGTGCTGCTGGCCTACCCGCGGCTGCAGGATTACGTGGCCTACATGCTCGGCTCCCCGTCCTCCGGCACCCCGACCGCCCCCTTCGACGAGGAGGCTGAGGGCTGGGGCGAGATGGAGCGTCGTCTCACCGAGCGTTTCACGAAGTTCTGAGCCTGCCCACCGCGCGGGATCCGGTAGCTCGTGGTCCTATAGTTGACCGGTGACCAGCCCGACTCCCCCGTCCCCGACATCCGGAACTCCGGCCCCCGACGCTATCCCCACCTCCCCGGGATGGTGGGCCCTGCTCACCGCGATCCACAACCCGCGTCCGACCTGGCCAGGTGCCCTGCGGGCCGCCCTGGCTGTGGCGATCCCCGCCGGTACCGCGCTGCTGCTGGGCTACGAACAGCAGATGCTGCTCATCACCGGTGGCTCCTTCGCCGTCATCTACGGTGAGGGCCACCCGTTCCGATCCCGGTTGAAGATCATGGTCACCGCCGGGCTGCTTCTCTCCCTGGGACAGATGGCGGGTGCTTTCGTGGGCTCGGTGGTCTGGCCCGCGATCGACGCCGGTGGGTCCGACTGGTGGATGCTGCTCATCGCGCTCTACGCCACCGCCGTCTCCGCTCTGGTGGTGTTCATGCAGAACGCCCTGCGTCTTCCCCCGCCGGGCGGCTTCTTCATCATCATGGTCTCCGGTGGCGCGACGATGGTCGCCAAGCAGGGCATGAACCCGGTCGAAGTCGGCGGCTGGGCCCTCCTCGGCGCCGTAACTGCCATCCTCATCGGCATGGTTCCTGCCCTGTGGGGTCTGCACCGCCCGGAGATCACCGCGGTGGAACGCCTGGAGAAGGCGGTGGCGTCCTACGCCACGGATCCCGCCCCCACCGTCGCCCGCACCCACCAGGTCGAGACGCTGCTCGTAACTACCTGGTACACCCTCTTCGACGCCGGTCACGCCCGCGGCGGAGAGAGCACATCCCATGCCTGCCCCGACCAACCCGGAACTCTCAGTGAAGAGCTGGTGCAGCGCACCCTCACCGCCCATGTGCGGCTGGCCCGGAGCAACCCCTCGGTCGGACGCCGCGACGGTTCCGCCGCCGAGGAGCTCACCGACACCCCGAACTACATCGACCTCTCCCGGCACAACGTGCCGTTGGCCCGGCCGTCGATACGCTACCGCGTGTACCGCTCACTGCACTGGTATTCACGGGCGACGATGGCGTCGATCAAGGTCACCGTGGCCTGCCTGGGTGCCGGTGTGCTGGGCATCGCCTGCGGTTTCGACCGGCCGGACTGGGCGGTGCTCTCGGCGATGCTGGTGCTGCAGTGGGGTCCGGAGCGTCGCTCGGGAACAATCCGTGGTCTGCACCGCGTCATCGGTTCGGTGGTGGGTGTGGGTATCTTCGCAATCCTTCACCTGCTGGGTGTCCACGACTGGACGCTGCTGCTGGCCCTGGCGGTCTGCCAGTTTTTCGCCGAGGTCTTCGTCGTGAAGAACTACGCGCTCACGGTGGTGTCCTCGACCTCCCTGGCCCTGCTCATGGGCGGCACGATCCACCTGCCGCTCGGCGAGGTGATCAGCGCCCGCTGGGCGGAGATCGGGCTGGCGACGGTGTGTTCCCTCGGCGTGCTGTGGCTGTACCCGCGCGCTGCCACGGTCCGTCATGCGCAACGGCTGGTCAACCGTTCCTTCGAGGCGATGGGTGCGCTGCTCGGTGAGTTGATGACCGCCCCCTCGGTGCAGGACGCCCTGTCCCAGCGCCGCGACCTGCAGTACGAGCTGCTCAGCGAGCGTCGTGCCGCGCAGTCCGTCGCCCTGGACGCCGCCGGTTTCGCTGACCGGCACTGGCCGCGTCACCTGGTGATCCAGCGCTCCGGCTACGGACTGCTGGACTTCTGCACCGCCGTCGGTGACCGCCCGGCGACCCCGGAGGAGATCACGCGGCTGGCGGCGACGGTGAAGGACGCCCGGCAGGCAGCGACGTCCTGATCCCCCGCTACCTGCCGGAGTCGGCGGAGGAGGAGGAGACAACGTCGTCGTCCTCCTTCTCCTCCTCCGGGGCGACGATGCGACGCACGCCCCAGATGATCTCGGCGATGCCGACCCAGGCGGCAGTGTGGGCGATGGCGAACAGGATGCCCTTGAAGATGCTGAGGTCACCGTCGTCGGCGGTGAACATGAGGATCAGCGGGTAGATCATGCCGATAACCATGATGCCCAGGCAGGCCAGGTAGACCTTCGACTGCGACCGGTCGCGACCGGCAACGGACAGCTGCGCGGTGTTGAACTGCGCCTTGGCCGGGGCCGGCTGCACCGGGGCACCGAAGTTGCCGGAGCTGAACTGCTGCTGGCCGTACTGACCCTGCTGCCCGGACTGCGCGAACTGGGACTGGCCGTAGGGCGACTGGCCCTGCTCGCTGTAGCCGCTGTACTGACCGTAGGGGCTCTGCGCGGAGCCGGCGGCGTGGGCCGGGGCGGCGTCCTCCGGGAAAGAGGAAGACCCTGCATCGCCGGAGGCGTTGATCACACCGGTCGACGCGGCGTCGTAGGACGGGACCGCGGAGGAGCCCGACGAAGAGGACTCCGAGGACACCGAGGACGCAGAGGACGCAGAGGGCACCGAGGACGCAGCAGGGCTGTCGGCGAGCTGGTGCAGCCAGGAGACGTCGATGACGCCGTCGGGACCGGCCAGCGCAGCCTCGTAGGTGTTGCGCTTGGAGGGGTCGGAGAGGATTGCCCGTGCCGTCGCGAGCTGGTCGACCTCCGGGGAGTTCGTCGGATAACCCTGGCCGACGAGTCCGTTGATCCGTCCGTCGAGCAGCGTCCCGATTTCCGCGGGCGGCATGTCCTTGTCCAGCCCCAGCTCGGTGTACAGGTCGTAGTTGGGCATTGCTCTGGTCACGTCCGTTCTGGTTCTCGGTGAGTGAACCCTACTCATTATTGACAGAGTGAAACACTAATACATCAACCTGAAAATTCGTCGGGAATCTCACGGGAATGTCATGAACAGACCGGAATGCCTCTGAGATCGTCCTCTGCGTTCTCCGCCGACAGCAGCAGCGAATACCTGGCCTTCCCTGCCGCCTGCGACAGCGCGACCTGTGCATCACCCACCGGACCGATCTTGATGACGCACTCCCCGTCGGACCACACCTGGAGCTGCTGACTCGATCCGAGCCGGTCGCGGGTCGCGGCGGCCTCCGCCTGCGCCCTGACCTGGTCCGGGCCGGCCAGTGCGTGGGCGGGCACCTCGGGGAACCGCCGGACGAAATGCCAGGCTTCCTGGCTCATGGTATCGCGCAGTGACCGGAGGGTGAGCATCTCGAAGACGATGAGGCGAAGGCGTAGAGGTCCACGGACTCCCCGGCACCGGTCCGACCTGGACCGACCGGAACTGCTCCGGGGCCATGTACCGGTCGGTGCCGATGAGGAATCCTGCGGAGGTCAGGCGGGTCCCGTCCTGGGTGAGGCTGATGCCGAAGTCGGTGAGCAGCGGGACACTCCATGCACTGTCGCGGTGGGCGCGGTCCGGCACGAGGATATTCGCCGGCGTCATATCACAGTGGATGACCTGCGCCGTGAGGCGATGAGTGCCCCGAGGTCACCGCCTTCGACATAGTCCATGGCGGAATACGCCACCCCCTCCGGCGAGGTCCGTGCCGAGTGCACGCTGACGATCGCAGGATGACGCAGCTGCCCGAGGATCCGACTCTCCTGCCGGAAACGCTGCAGGCTGTCGGGGGGGGCACCGGCACTCTCCAGTACCTTCACCGCGACCCACCGGTTGAGATCCCGGTCGCGGGCCCGGTAGACCCGCCCCATGCCGCCCTTGCCGGTCTGGGTGAGGTCGGTGAGGCTGTGCCGTTCCTCCAGGCAGGCCAGGAACCTTGTCTGTCCCGGCGCCGGGGTTCGCGGTAAGCGAGGCGGCGAGGGCCTGCAGGAGCAATTTCTGCTCCTCGCCCGCCTCGAAGCGTCCCACCGTCATCGTGCCGAGGTCGATGCCGTCGTCGAGGACGGGAGGAACCTCCGGTCCATGAACTCGGCGCCCTCCCCGACCGGGAAGGACGCCGAGCGCCCGGTCATCAGGGTCTGCCCGGGTCGAGGGCGACGCGGTGCCCGATGAGATCGTCCACGACCATCTGGCCGGGGGTGTACCGCGTCCTGCGCCACTGTTCCTCCGTGCGTTCCGTGCGCTGCGCCCGGAAGGCCCGCGTGTCGACCAGCCCATCCTATCCGACGAGGTCGGAGCCGGGAATGTCAGTACTCGTCCTCGGCGCGCTCCAGTCGGCGGGTGCGGACATTGGTCAGGACGGTGAACAGTACCGAGGCGACGACGATGCCGAGAGTCCCCCAGCCCACGGCCGCCTTGGATATGTAGGCCCCGCCGTCGTTGCTGTTGTTCGAGGCAGCCTGGTTCATCGACATCAGGCGCAGCTGGTCCGCCAGCGCCTGGTCGACCTGAGACGAGTCGGCTGCGTTATCGGTGTTCCCGGTGTCGTCCTTGTTCTCCTTGTCGTCCCCGGCCGCGTCCGCGTCCTGGGCGGCGGCGATACGGTTCGCGCCGCCTGTCGCCGCACCACCGGCAGCCGTACCGGCGGTACCGGTGGCACCGGACGTCACTGCGGGAGCTCCCCCACCGGTACCTGCTGCGGCCCCGGACACCGGGACAGAACCGATCGGGGCGGACTCGCCCGACGCGGACTTGCAGGAGACGCGGTCGGTGCCCTTGTCATAGCCGGGCACCAGACCACCTTCGGCGAACAGCGTCGCGGTGAAGGCGGCCATACCCTCCTCGTTGAGCGACGGGACGCTGTCATTGCGCGGCATACCGAAGGCCACCTCACCCCGGGCGTCCGCCGGGACGGTGATCTGGTCGGTGCTGAAGCTGCTGTTGAAGACGACCGGCAGGTTGCGGGTGTCCACCCGCCCGCTGTCGATGCGGGACGCGGCGACCAGCTGGTCCTCGCCGGCGACATTGACCGGCAGCGTCAGCGCATCCGAGGTGACCTGGGCGAACGGGAAGTAGCCGGCGAACAGTGCGCCGATCTCGCCGGGCAGCTGCACCTGGAAGGTGCCGTCGACGGAGAAGGTGTCACCCGCGGCGACCTGGTCGGGCAGGTTCAGGGTGATGCTGGCGGTGAGGTCCATGTAGCTGGGCTCGGTGGGGTTCTCGTCGACGGTGACCGCGCAGTTGTAGGTCTGCTGGGCGGTGGCGGGGGCGGCGAGCGCCTGCGGGAGAACGGACACCGGGGCGAGCCCGAGTCCGAGAGCGGCGACGGAGCCGCAGGCCGCGGTCCGGACGATGGTGGAGTTTTTCGGCATGGGGCTAACCCTCCAGATCTCTGCGGGTGGTGGCGAAACGAAGATAGGACTGGGTGGCCACCGAGACGGCGGCGGCGACGACGAGACCGGCTATGACCAGAAGCATCCAGTCCGGTACCCAGATGTCGTTCTTGTGCGGGTCGTCCTGCGGGGCGGCCTCCTCATCGGCGGGGCCGGCCTCCCCGGTCGCAGGAGTCGCTTCCTGCATGGCGGACGCCGGGACAGACACGGAGCCTGACGCCGGCGGTTCCGTGGACTGCGCGACGGCCGTCCCGGTTCCGGTGGCGCCCACGGTCAGGGCGAGGGCGGCGGTGGCGACGCAGGCCTTCCACCGCCCGGTTCGTGAATGGGTCACTGGTTTCCTCCCAGGTTGGCGTCCCGCAGCGCATCGGCCGGAGGGACGAGTGAAATCTTGTCGACCGGGCCGGTGACCGCAGCGCGCAGCGCGACGACGGTCACCACACCCATGACGGCCAGGGCGATGAGGGGGACGGCGATATGCGTCCCCACCCCCAGTGCCCCGGCGACGGCGCCGGCGGTCACGCATCCCAGCAGGACGCCGGCCGCCAGTCCGATGAGCACGCTCACCGCACCGACGACAACGGTCTCCGAGCCCACCAGGCGGCGCAACTGGGCGCCTTCCATGCCCAGCAGCCGCAGGACCGCGAACTCGCCGGACCGGTCCCGCAGGCTCGTCGTCAGGGTGACGACGGCACCGAGGACCGCGATGACCACGGCGACCGCGAGCATCGCCGTGGCGATGACCCGCGCCGTGTCTACCATGGTGTCGACCTTCGCGTCGGTGACGGCGGTGCCGGTGACCGGCAGATCACCACCGATGGTGGCCACGGTGCGCACCGATGTCAGCACGTCGCCACGGTCGGCGTCGCCGTCGACCCGGACCCACATCGCCGAGGGGGCGGTCGTGATGCCGACCGCCGAGGTCACCGAGGGGTCGATGAGGCCGGACAGCGGCAGGTCGGCGACGTAGTGCACGGTCAGTGCACGTTCCCCGGTGGGGCCGGTGAGAGTGACCGTCGATCCGTCACGGAACGGTGCCTGCTCGGAGGCGGGAAGGTACACCGCATCCGGGTCGGACTCCGCCAGGGGGAACCGGCCGTCGGTGACCTTCCCGAAGTCCTCGGCGTGACCGGCGACCATGTCGGTGATCAGCCGGGTCTCGCTGCGGGCCTGCCCCGGGGAGGACGCCGACTCCGGCGAGGGTTCCCCGGTCAACCGCATCTGGCCCATGGTGACCGGTACGGTACCGTCGGTCCCTTCGACCTGGTCAAGTGCCTCCAGCACGACGGTGTCGAGCGGGGCGGATCCTGAGTAGGCGCCGACCATGATCTCCGGGCCGGGGTCGTCGCTGGAGCGGGCGTCCGCGATCGCGGAGACCGACGCCAGACTGACCCAGCTGACCGCCATGACCGCCGCGGCGAGCACCACGGCCATCCCGGTGGCGGCGGTCCGCCCCGGGAAGCTGCGGATCTCCGCCGCACCGATCTCCCCGAGCGGATGCCGGTCACCGATGAGCCGTCCTGCGAGACCCGCCGCCGCCCAGCACAGTGCCGGAACGGCGAGGGCGAGCGCGAGGGCGAAGAGCACCCCGACCACGACCGTCGCACCGGACCCGGCGAACCGGGACATGAGCAGGGCGAGGGCGGCGAGCACGACGACGGCCGCCAGCCGGGCGGTGACGGCCTTCGGCCGTGCCTGGCCGGCACCGGTGGACCGGCGCAGTGAATCCGCCGGGGAGACACGACCACCGGCGACCGCGGGTCCTGCCACGGCCACCAGGGCACCGAGGACGGCGACGACCGGGACCGCGATGAGCGGGGCCACCGGGACGACCACCTGGGACCAGGGGATCTCCGGGACGCCGGGGACCATGCCGAGCAGTGGGGTGGCCAGGTAGGCCAGGCCGATGCCGACCGGGACCGCCAGCAGTCCGCCGACCAGGGCGATGAGCGCGGACTCGAGGAAGAGGACCGCACTGATCTGGGTCCGGGAGGCGCCGATGAGCCGCATCAGCGCGAGCTGGCGCCGGCGTCCCGGCAGGGACGCCCAGATCACGGTGCCCAGCACCGTCAGAGCGACGAAGGCGGTGATCAGTGCGAACCCGTTGACGGTGAACGACAGGATGGACAGGCCGGTGTCGTAGAGGGTCTTGGTAGACGTCACGAGTGCGGCGGTGGTCTCCGGCCAGTTGCCCGGGACCGTGGCGTTGATCTCGTCGGTGACCGCCCGGACGTCGGCATCCGGTTCCAGGGCGATGCGCACTTCATTGGACCCGTCGGTGCCGGCGAAGGCCTGCGCGAGTTCCGGGGTGACGACCGCGTAGTCGGTGCCCGTGTAGTCCAGGGCACCACGGGTGTCGACCTCACCGACGACCGTGAAGTCGCCGGTGCCGGATTCATCGGTGCCCATCGTGACCTCGTCACCGAGACTGAGCCCGGTGGATTCCATGGTCTCCCTGCTCAGCGCGACCTCGGTGCCGGTCTGCGGGTAGGCGCCGTCGGTGAGGTCCTGCCAGCGGAAGTTCTCCGCGGGCAGTGACTCGATAACGGTCGGGGTGACCTTCCCACCGGCCCACAGGGCGGCCCGGGCGCGGGTGAGTCCGTCCGCCGAGGCCACGCCGTCGAGAGCACCGAGACTGTCCACGTCCCCCGGGGACATGCCGGCCCCGCCACCGGCGGCAGTCGGGTCGGCGTCCTCTCCTCCGACGCCGGTCCCGGCGCCGGTCTGGGCGCGCACCACGAGGTCAGCGCCCTCGTAGCTGATCCCGGCGCCGGCGTCGACGCGGTTGTCGAGGGTGGTTCCCAGGACGCTGCCGACGACGACGAGGATGCCACCGAGCAGCACGGCGACGAGCAGTGCGCGGGTGCGGCGGAATGCCGCGAGCTCATGCCCGACGAGGGACAGGGTGGTGGGGACACGCATCAGGCGCCCGCTCCGACGTCGGAGGTGAGCCGCCCGTCGGCCATCCGGTGGACCGAGTCCGCGCGTGCGGCGATGCGGTCGTCGTGGGTGACGATGACGAAACTCTGCTGCCGGTTCCGGGCCGCCCAGGTGAACAGATCCACCAGGTCCCCGGCGGTGGCGGAGTCCAGTGCCCCGGTCGGTTCATCGGCGAAGATGATGTCGGGCTGGCTCAGCAGGGCCCGGGCGACAGCGACGCGCTGCTGCTGGCCTCCGGAGAGCTCACTGGGCCGGTGGTCGAGACGGTGCGAGATGCCGAGCGACTCCGCCAGCGAGTCGACCTCGGCGTCATCCACGGAATGTCCGGCGAGACGGACCGGCAGGGTGATGTTCTGACGGGCGGTCATCCGGGGCAGCAGCTGGAAGTCCTGGAAGATGAAGCCGACCCGGTCGCGGCGCAGCCGGGTCAGGGCCTTGTCCCGCAGGCCGCCGAGGTTGACGCCGCCGATGGCGACACTGCCGGCGTCCGGGCGGTCGAGTCCGGCGAGCAGTTGCAGGAGGGTGGACTTCCCCGAGCCCGAGGGGCCGATGACGACGGCGATCTCCCCGGGTTCGACCGTCAGCGAGACATCGTCGACGGCGGTGACGGTCTCGTCACCGGAACGGAAGTACCGGGACAGGCCGGCGGCGCGGACCGGCGATGAGGCGTGTGACACGTGCGGAGGCTCCTCGGATCAGTCAGTGCGGATGCAACTGAATGTAGCCTACCTTTAGCGGGCGCGCCTCACCTATTCGGAAGTTTTCCGGAAACCTGTCCCTGCCAGGTACTTTTCTTTCCCCAACCGCTGTAGCGGGTTCCGTTCACCGCTCCAGTTCGTGCGCCAGGGAGGACAGTTCCCCACCGCCGGCCATCTCGAGGGTCAGCTCGTCGAGGGTGACCTCGTCGCGGGTGGCGTCCATCTTCTGGCGTCCCAGGTTCAGCAGGACGAACCGGTCACCGACCAGGTGCGCGTGGTGCGGGTTGTGGGTGATGAAGATGACGCCGAGCCCCTCGTCACGGGCTGCGGCGACGAACCGCAGCACCATGCCGGACTGCTTCACACCGAGGGCCGCGGTCGGCTCGTCGAGGATGAGCAGGCGGGCGCCGAAGTACATGGCGCGGGCGATGGCGACGACCTGGCGCTGACCACCGGACAGTGAGGCGATCGGGACCGCCACATCCGGCAGGTCGATGCCCATATGGTGGAGCCGCTCACGGGTGATCTCCCGCATCTCGGCCTCACGCATCTTCCCGAACCGGCCGGTGAGTTCCTGGCCGAGGAAGAAGTTGCGCCACACCGGCATGTCACCGACAACGGCGAGGTCCTGGTAGACGGTCGCGATGCCGTGGTCGAGGGAGTCACGCGGGGAGCCGAAGCTCACCTCTTCCCCGTCGACGAGGATCTCGCCCTCGGTGGGCTTGTGCAGCCCGGCGAGGATCTTGATCAGCGTCGACTTACCGGCACCGTTGTCACCGAGGACGCAGGTCACGGTGCCGGCGTCGACGGAGAGGTTGATGTCGCTCAGCGCACGGAAGGCGCCGTATGCTTTGCCGACGCCACGGAGTTCGATGATGTGCTCTTCACTCATTTGCGGGCCTCCGTGAACTTCGAGAAGGAACGGTTGGACAGGACGGCCAGCAGCAGGACGCCGCCGACGAAGAACTTCAGCCAGTCCGGGTTCCAGCCGGCGTAGACGATGCCCTGGGTGGTCATGCCGTAGATCAGGGCACCGATCGCGGTGCCGATCGCCGTTCCCTTGCCACCGGTCATCGCCACACCGCCGACGACGGCGGCGATGATGTAGAAGAACTCGTTGCCGACACCCTGTCCGGCCTGGATCGAGTCGAACTCGTAGAGATTGTGCTGACCGACGAACCAGCAGGACGCAGCGACGACCATGAACAGGGTGATCTTCACCCGGTCGACCGGCACACCGACGGCACGGGCGGCCTCCGGGTTGCCTCCGACAGCGAAGATCCAGTTGCCGAACTTCGTCTTGAACAGGACGAAGTGTGCCACGAGGACGAAGAGGATCCACCAGAAGACCGTGACCTTCAGGGTGACGCCGAAGATGTCCCACTGGCCGGCGAAGAGCTTCCGGCAGAACTCGAAGCCCTGCATGTCCGCGATGGACTTGGTGGAGACCGCGTCCATGATCCGCTTGGTCAGCGCCAGGTTGAGCCCCTGGAGCATGAGGAAGGTCGCCAGCGTGATGAGGAAGCTGGGCACACCGGTCTTGGTGACCATCCAGCCGTTGAAGAAGCCGATGGCCAGGGCGAGCACCAGGGCGAGCAGCGAGCCGACCCAGGACTGCAGGTGCCACTGGTAGTTCATCATCGTGGCGGCCAGGGCCGTGGTCGTCACGCCCACACCGGTGGACAGGTCGAACTCGTCGGCGATCATCAGCAGGCCGACGGCCAGGGCGACGATACCGAGGGTGGAGGAGACGTAGAGGACCGTCGCGAAGGAGTCGAAGGAGCGGAAGCTCGGCGCGACGATCATGAACAGCACGAAGACGCCGACCGCGCCGATGACACTGGCGAGCTCAGGGCGGTGCATGAGCTTGTCGAGGCCCCGGCGGGTGCGCGGGGTGGTGGTCTCCGCGGAGATCTCCGCGGTCACCTGGGTGGAGGGGACGCTCATCGCAGGCCTTCCTTGGCCGCCTCGGAGATGGTGTCGATGTTGTCGGCGTCGACGAAGCTCGGGCCGGTGTAGACGGGGCGTCCACCGCCGACGGTGGTGCCGTTGCGCTTGGCGAGCCACAGCGAGTCGACCGCCATGTAGCCCTGCAGGTAGGGCTGCTGGTCGACGGCGAAGGAGATGTCGCCGCTCTCGATCGCAGGGACGAGCTCGGCGTTCGTGTCGAAGGTGCCGATCTGCACGTCCTCACCGGGGTTGCGGCCGGCCTCTTCGGCGGCCTGGGCGGCGACGAGGCCGACCGGGGTGACCAGGGACATGATCCAGTCGATGGAGCTGTCCTGGGCGAGCTTGGCCTTGATGGTCGACTGGACCGAGGTGAGTTCCTGGCCGTTGACGTAGAGCGTCTCGACGGTGCCGGTACCGCCGAGGCCCTTCTTCACACCGGCGCAGCGGTCCTCCTGTGACTGGTTGCCCTGCTCGTGGATGACGCAGAGGACCTTCTTGGCCCCCTCGTCGTTGAGGCGTTCACCGGCCCGCTGACCGGCGACGCCCTCCTCCTGCCCGAAGAATCCGGTGAGCCCGTACTTCTCGTACTGCTCCATGCCGGCATTGAGGCCGACGACCGGGATACCGGCGTTGACGGCCTTCTTGGCGACCGGGCCGATGGCGGAGGCGTTCGGCATGGTCACGGCGATGCCGTCGACGTTGGAGTCGATGGCGTTCTGCACGAGGGCGGCCTGGTTGGGAGCCTGCGGGTCGGAGCTGTAGCGCAGCTCGATGTTGTCCTTCTGCGCGGCGTCCTCGGCACCCTTGCGGACGAGGTCCCAGAAGGTGTCACCCGGCGCGCCGTGGCTGACCATGCTGACGACGTAGCGGGGGGTGTCGACGGTGCCACCGCCGGAGCCGTCGCCGTTGTCACGCGGCGCACCGCCGGTGGAGGAGCAGGCGGCGAGGGACACTGCGAGGGCTGCCGTCATGGCGGCAGCAACGGTCCTGAGGGTCTTCTTGAACATCACAACCGCTCAGTCAAGGCTTCTGAAGCGGTTAAGTCAAGCCGCCTGACCTGCTCATTTATCGATTAACTTGATCGGTTAAGTGGTGTTTACCTGCAGTAGGACGCCGACCCCGGGTACGACATCTCGCCCCGCCTGCCGCCCCTCCCCATCCTGGGGCTTCAATTCTGCGTCAGGCACGGAATCGCGATTCTGTGGCAGCGGAGTCCGGACCTGTGCCTGACGCAGAACTGCTGCAATGGCGACACGAAGCCCGAAGGTATCCTCGACCATATGACGTCCTCTGAACCGACTGACCCGCTGCCCGCACGCATCACCGATGAGCGACGCCAGGCGCTCAATGAGAAGCTCACCCTCGCCGTCGGCCAGGGGCGGATCGACCTCAGCGAGTTCTCCACGATCAGCGACGCCGTCTGGTCGGTCACCGACGCCGACCGGTTCACCCGCATCGAGCAGCTCGTCGCGGGGAAGACCTCCCCGCCCGATGACGCCGAGATCGACCGGCTCGCGGAGAAGGCGGCCCCCTCCCCCGAGGACGCCGGGAACCCCGCCCCGGCGGCGAAGCCCAAGGGCAGTATCAGTTCCTTCTCCACCACCATCAACCATTACCAGTCCACCACGGTCGTCCCCGAGAACCACGTCCCCACCCAGTCGACCTGGTTCGGCGACATCGCTCTCAGAGGCACCATGCAGCTGCGCGAACGCGAGGGCTACAGCCTCGTCTTCGGTGACCTCGACCTGGATATCCGGGATATGACGCTCACGGCGTCCACCACGGTGCTGCAGGTCAACCAGATCTTCGGCGACGTGAAACTCACCGTGCCACCGGGGGTGCAGGTCGTCAACCAGATGAAGCTCACCTTCGGCGATGTGAAGGTCTCGCAGCGCGAGGGCGGTGCGACGCCGAACTACCCGGGTGCGCCGACGGTCGTCCTCACCGGCCGGTCGATGTTCGGCGATCTGCGGGTACGGGTCGCCGAGCCGGGCGAGAAGCAGGGCTTCTGGAGCTGGCTCACCGGAGGTTAGACGTGGCCTCCCCAGACACCGCCACCAGGTCGGCCACCAGACGGTCCATGTCGGCGTCCGACAGTTCATGCACCGTGAGACGCAGATGCGTGTCCGCATCAGCACCGGCTGCACCGTCGAGCCGGAACAGCCCGCCGTCACGCACGATCCAGCCGCATCCCCGCAGATCGGCGGCCGCCGCGGCCGAGGGAACACCCAGGTCGACCCAGATATTCAGTCCGTCGACGCTGGGGGACGCCAGCCCCGCCCCCGCCAGCTTGGCCAGGAACACCGCGTTGCGTCCGGCGTAATGGGTCGCCGCCGTATCGAGCCTGGAGCGGATGTCGGCGTCCGACAGCAGGGCGGCGACCGTGCGCTGCAGCAGATGACTCACCCAGGTCGTGCCGCCGTTGATCCGCCGGGACAGTTTCTCCGCGGTCTCCGGGTCGGACGCCACCAGCGCGGTCCGCAAATCCGGGCCCAGGGACTTCGACATCGAGCGCACCAGCGCCCACCGCGTCTGACCTGCCGGGATCGCGGTCTCGTAGGGTGACTGCGACAGTCCCGCGAACTGGTCGTCCTCGATGACGAGGACGCCCGGGTAGTCCGCCAGCACCTCCTGCAGCGCCTGCGCCCGCGCGTGCGTCAGGCTCACCCCGGTCGGGTTGTGTGCCCGCGGCGTGCAGACCACGGCCCGTGCGCCGTCATCCAGGGCGGCGCGTAGTGCGGCAGCGTCCATCCCCTCGGCGTCCACCGGAACGGGCAGGATGCGGTAACCGGCCAGGCGCGTGGAGTTGCCGGAACTGAGGAAACAGGGGTCCTCGAGAGCGACGGCGTCGCCGGTGGTGGCGACGGTGGCCAGGAGGCGTTCGAGGGCGTCGACGGCGCCGGCGGTCACACTGATCACGGCGTCCTCGGCCCGGTCAGCGAGGTCGGGGCCGAGCAACCGCAGGGCGACGCGTCCCAGCTCAGGATGGGTGGCAGCGGTGCCGTAGAGCGGTGGTGGTGCCGGAGCGAGGCGGACCGAGGAGGCGTCCGGCAGCAGGGTGGCGTCCGGGTTGCCGTGGCCGATGTCGCGCACGGTGGAGGAGTTACCGGACGCAGCCCCCTCTGTCGCGGTTTCCTCGACTCCCACCACGGTCGTG
Source organism: Corynebacterium sp. UD i78 (assembly GCF_056280545.1). NCBI lineage: Bacteria > Bacillati > Actinomycetota > Actinomycetes > Mycobacteriales > Corynebacteriaceae > Corynebacterium > Corynebacterium sp. UD i78. Next base: position 1,821,077 of record NZ_JBWCED010000001.1, read on the forward strand.
CCCGCACCCCGACGGCTGACGGCGATTCCGGCGTGGACGAGGTTCCGGTAGGCCGCCTGTACGGTGTTCCGGTTCACGCCGAGGGTGTCCGCCAGGCTGCGGACCGGCGGCAGTCGGTCACCCGGGACGAGGACGCCACGGTCGACGAGTCCCCGCACACTGTCGGCGATGCCGGCGGCGGTCGATCCGGTGATGGGGAGGTGCCCTTTTTCCTGCTCAGTCACGTGAGCCACTATGCCACAGGCAGGTCACTCCACCGGGTCAGCCGCAGCGACCTTCTCCAGGGTGGGACGCAGTTCGTCGACCGCCCAGGTACGGACCAGAGAACTCGGCTGTGCCAGGCCGATGACCACCGCATAGTTGTCGCTGATCATGGTCCCGTTCTTCACCTGCGGCAGGGCAGCGAAGGTCGGGCGGCTCTCGAGCGATGCGATCCCGGCAGAGGTGTAGATCACCGAGAAGTCGGCGGCGAACTCGTCATAGCTCTCCGGACTGACGACGTACGCGCCACCTGCCGCATTGGGTTCCTTCCCCTCGATGGTCGCCGGCAGGGTCATGCCGAGGTCGTAGAGGAAGGAGTTGGACGCCTCGGAGGGGTCCGGTGACGTACCGATCTTCCCGTCGCCCTGGTCACGTCCCACCCAGCCGGTCTTCCCCGACAGACCAGGCAGATCCTCCTTCAACTGCGTGAAGAGGTCCGCGTCCTCGTCAATGATCTGCTGCGCCTCGTCCTCCCTGTCGTAGAGGTCACCGAGCTGACTGAGCCGTTCCTTCCAGGTGGCCTCCGTCGGGTCCGCGGAAGGACCGTTGAGTGTGGGCGCGATTCCGGTGAGCTGGTCGTATTCGTCCTGCGAGTCGATCCAGTAGATGTCACCGATGATGACGTCGGGGTCAGCGGCGGCGATCGCCTCGGCATCGGTGTCTCCGTAGGCGGCGACGGTGATCCGCTCCACCCCGTCGAGCCTGCCTTCCCGCCACGGGGCGTCCTCGTCCTGTTCGGTCATCACGACGGCGGCCGGGGTGATCCCGAGGGCGAGGACATTGTCGAGGGCGGACGCGGTGACGACCGCACGTTCCGGGGCGACCGGGTAGTCGGCGTCCTCGAAGGCATTGGTGAGGGTGATGGTGTCAGCACCACCTTCGGAGGAGGCGTCGTCGGAGCCGCAGGCGGTGAAGCCGGCGGCGAGCCCGAGTGTGAGGATGGCGGCGGTGGCCCGTGACAGGGCGGATGTGTACGTCATATTCACAGAAGTTAGGCAGCGCTCACCCAACTGTCAACAGTATTCACAGTAATGGGGGTGAACACCGGACACACCCTCACATCTCCGGCCAGTGCCGCCCCAGACCGTCGATGATGAACTCCACCTTCACATCAGTGGCCCCGCGGTCAGCCCAGGTTTCGTCCGGCTGGAACGGATGGTCGGGAACCTCCTTCCCTACCCTCGCCTTCGCCCGGGACAGACCGGATTCCCCCGACCCGTCGGTGGCGCGCATGGACTCCACGCCGAGCCGGCACGCAAAGACCGTGTCCCCCAGGAAGTCCAGCGCGAACCCCGCCTGTCCCCGGGTGTACCCGTGAGACTCCAGCGCCGCCGCATACGCCCCGGCGACCTGCCCCACATGGGTGAAGGCCGGCGCATAGGAGTACACGGCACGAGCCAGGCCGGGGAAGTTCTCGCAGACCTGCCAGCACTCGTCGGCCCACAGCCGGCAGACCTCCTGCCAGCTCGCCCCCGGCGCAGGGACCGCGATGGAGGACGCCGCCTTCGCCAGGCAGGCGTCCAACAGGTCATCGCGGGAATCGAACCGCCGGTACACCGCCGAGGTCACCACGCCGATACGCTTCGCCACCTGGGCGAGCGTGAACGTGTCGACGCCGATCGCCAGTGCGGCGTCCACCACGTCCCCCCTGGTGAACGACGGCTTCGGCCCGGTCTTCTTTCCGACACCCATGATGACCAGCCTACCGGTCGACGAGTGTCCATCCCTGCGCATGGTGCAGATGGTTCCAGAACCTCGTGTACGTGCCCTCAGCCGCGAGCAGTTCCTCATGCGTGCCCTGCGCCTCGATCTGCCCGTCGGCGGTGAACAGCACAATCGAGTCCGCCTTCGCGATGGTGTCCAGCCGGTGTGCGACGACCAGCAGTGTCGCGTCCTTCCGGAGCTGTTCGACGGATGCGACGATATGTGCCTCGTTCTCCACGTCCAGCGCGCTCGTCGCCTCGTCCAGCAGCACGACCGGAGCCTGCTTGAGCAGTGCCCGGGCGATCGCCACCCGCTGCCGCTCACCGCCGGACAGTGCCTTACCACCCTCCCCGACCTGTGTCGCCCAGCCCTCCGGGAGTCGCGCGGCGATCTCCGTGACACCCGCCAGCTCCGCGGCGTGCCGGATCTCGGCGGTGGACGCCCCCTCCCGGCCCACCGCGATATTCGCCTCCAGCGTGTCGTCGAAGAGGTACACGTCCTGAAAGACCATCGACAGCTGCGCCATGAGCTGCTCCGTGGTCTGCCGCGTCACCGGGACGCCACCGACGAACACCTCACCGGAATCGACATCGTGGAACCGGGAGATGAGTTTCTCCACCGTCGTCTTACCCGAGCCGGACGGCCCGACCAGCGCGACCATCGACCCGGTGGGCACCTCGAAGGACAGGTCCCGGACCACCGGAGCGTCCGGCGTGTAGCCGAAGGTCACGCCGCGCAGCTCCACCGAGCCCGGCGCGGTGAGCCGCGCGGGGGTGTCCGGTTCGGCCAACGGCTCGGCGGTGAGGACGCCGTCGATGCTGTCCAGCAGTGGACGCCTGGTCTCCAGACCCATCGCCCCCTCGGTGATCGCCGACAGTGTGGAGGTGAACTGCAGTGCCAGTCCGATGAAGGCGAGTGCCGGGACCGGCTCCAGCGTCCCGTCGACGGCCAATGTGCCGGTCACCGCGATCAGCGCGACAATCACCCCCTGAGTCACTGCGCCGGACAGCAGCAGTCCCAGTGTCTCGATCCACAGTGACTTCTTCTTTGACGCGACCGCATTGTCCAGAGCCGCAGTCAGCGGGGCGAAGTCCTCACTGTGCCCGCAGGAACGCAGCGCACCCTGACACTGGGCGTACTCCACGATGCGGTCGGCGAGTTCCTCCTCGTCCGGCTCATGGATGCGTCCACCCTTCCTGGCGAGCGCCGTGGAACACAGCGTGATCACCAGGAACACCGGGACGGCGAGGGTGAGGACGAGCCCGAGCCACGGGCTCCAGAACCAGGCGGCGACGATGACGACCGTCGCCGTGACAATGCGGGACACCAGCGGGCCGATCATGTGGGCGAAGATCTCGCCGGTGGTCATGAGTTCGGAGGAGACCATCCGGGACAGACGTCCGGCGAGTGGACGCGCGAACCAGCCCAGCGGCTGACGCGACACCTGATCACCACACCAGGCGGTGGATACTGCGCAGGAAGTCCATCGCCACGCGGTAGTTGCGCTGGTCCTTGACGAAGTTCAGGGCGACACTGACCAGCGCCAGGACGGCAAAGACCACCAGCCAGCCGGGTGTGGTCAGCCCCCACCAGGCCTCGTCGGCGGCCAGTGACGAGATCGCCGGCAGAAGGGCCGCCAGGGCCAGACCTTCGACCAGCCCCGCGACGGCACTGGTGAGCAGGGCGGGAGTCATGGCCTCCGGATGGGAGATCATCCGGCGCATCCGGGGAACGATGTCGATCAGGGGGAGCTTCATGCCCGTGCCTCCTCGGCGGTGACCTGTCCGTTGTTGACGTGGATGACCCGGTCCACCCCGGCGATCGCCTCGGGGCGGTGGGCGATGACCAGCACGGTGCGTCCTTCCGCGAGGGTGGAGAGGGCCTGCTGGATCTCGTGCTGCGACTCGGGGTCGGTCAGCGCGGTCGCTTCATCGAGGACGAGCACCGGGGCGTCCATCAGCAGCGCGCGGGCGATGGCGATGCGCTGGGCCTGTCCGCCGGACAGTCCGGTGTCCGAGCCGTAGACGGTGTCGAAGCCGTCGGGCAGGGCCTCGATCTCGTCGAGGACATGGGCGGCCCGGGCGGCATCCCGGACCTCGGCATCGGTGGCGTCCGGCCGACCCAGCGCAATGTTGTCGCGGATGCTCACGGCGACCAGCTGCGGATCCTGCAGCACGAACCCGACATGGGAGTACAGATCGGCGATGTCCCTCACAGGGACGCCGCCGATAGCCACCGTGCCCGACTGCGGATCATCGAAACGGGCGAGCAGGGTGGCGATGGTGGACTTACCGGACCCTGACGGGCCGACGAGAGCGGTGACAGTGCCGGCGGGCAGGGTGAAGCTCACGTCGTCGACCGCCGGGGTGTCTGCCCCGGCGTAACGGTAGGTGACGTGGTCGAAGGTGACCTCGTGGGAGACGGGGGCGGTCTTCGCACTGGCGGCGTCCTGCAGCACGGGGGTCTCGAGCAGACCTGTGAGGCGCAGCGCGGCGGCCCCGGCGATCTGGCTGGACCAGGTGTTGTTCTGCATGGTCTCCAGGGAGTACGGCACCAGCAGTGCGATCAGCGACGTGGCCAGGACATCTGCCACACCGACGTAACCGTTGTGGACCAGCAGCATGCCGCCGCCGAGGTTGACCAGCAGGATCAGCGGCACCGCCAGGATGGACTGGCCGAGGGAGGAGACGGCCATCAGCGGCTTCACCCAGGCGAGATAGAAGTCGTAGAACTCATCGGCGGAACGCTGGTAGCTGCGGTGCGCGCGTCCGACCCGGCCGAAGGCCTTGACCACGGAGATGCCGGTGACGAACTCGACCATGCGGGCCGAGACATCGCCGAGCCGCCGGTCCATCTCCACAGTCTTCTCCCCCATGTTCCTCATGGTCATCATCATGGCCAGCAGGTACACGGGGACGACGGCGACGGAGAGCAGTCCGAGCCGCCAGTCCACGATGAAGGCGTAGACCATCAGCGCCAGCGGCATGACCACCGCGCCGGTGCCTTCGACCGGCTGGTGGGCAATGAGGTAGTGGACGGTGGTGATGTCGTCCTGCAGGCCCTTGCGGACGCGGCCGGAGTTCGTCGCGGTGAACCAGCTCAGCGGGACCTTCGCGAAGCGTGTCACCATCCGCAGCCGGATACCGTGCCCCAGGGCCACATCGGCGAAGTGGGTGACCGACAGGGCGATGAAGTAGATGACGAGCCGAGCCATGAAGGCGCCGAGCAGAATCGTGAGCCAACGGTTGACCTCGTCGCCGTCGATGCCGGTGCCGGTGCCGGAACCGTCGCCGGAGGACGCCCCGTCGATGAGCAGTGCACCGATCTTGACCAGGGCGATGTACGGGACGACAGCCAGGACGGCGGAGAGAGCGGAAAGAATCCGTCCGAGCATGAGACGCCCTGAGACCGGACGGAGCAGATTCTTCAGCGCGCCCGCGCCGGCTTTCTGTTCGGCCCTGTTGTCCGGTGCATCAGGGACAACCGGTGGAGACTGTGCGGGTGGCCCCTGCGGGCTATGCGGGCTATGCGGACTCTGCGACTGCGCAGACATGGTCCTCCTTGAGGCTTGCACTACCTAACTGTGAATGCTCATCACACTAGGTTGCGTGGAACCACGCACGCAAGGGTCACACCCGTCCACCCCTCCCCCATCCCTCGGCCCCTGCACCTGCCGGCCGGTCACCGCCCCGCACCGCCCCGGAGTAGTCGCCGTCGGCCCTGGGGCGGCACTGCGAGGCATTGCTACGTGCACAGTGGCATCTCTTCCAGTCGCCTCAGCTGGTCCAGGCGACAGGAAGAGCTGCCACCCTGCAGGGAGGGATGCCACCGGCGTCACCCCGCAGATACCCGGTGGGGACCCCTGCCCGGACATCCGCTCTCCCGGCATCCCCCCCACATCCCGGGCCCTACTTCCCGGCGTCGTCCCCTGCGTCCCCGTCAGCGTCCTCTGCCTCATCCTCACCGTCGTCGAGGCTCAGGCCGAGCTGCTCCAGCTCCGCCTTGAGGTTCTCCATCGACAGCTCGACCTCCTCGGAACCCACGCCGTGGGAGTGGACGTGCTCACCGTGCAGCGCATCGATGCCGGCAGCGGCGGCACGACCCTCGACCTCGTCAACGGCCAGGTCCATGGCGTCCCCCAGTTCGGAGTACGCGGGGTAGATGACCTCGCGCTCCAACTCGTCGCGCAGCGGCTGGTCGCAGAACGCGGTCTCCAGCGCATTGGTGGTCAGCTCGAGGAACTGCCAGTACTCCAGGTCGAAAGCCTCGGCGAGCTTCACCATCTCACCGCTCATGGTGCAGCCGGAGACCAGACGGTTGTCGGTGTTCACGGTGCAGGTGAAACCGAGCTCGTAGAGCAGGTTGAAGGGGTGCTCCTCCACCGTCTCGCAGATGCCGGTCTGGGTGTTGGAGGTCGGGCAGATCTCCAGCGGGATCCGGCGGTCGCGGACGAACCTGGCGACCTTCCCGAGCTCGAGCCCGCCCATGGTGGCCTCGATGTCCTCGTAGATCCGGACGCCGTGGCCGATGCGCACCGCTCCCTGGCGCAGCCCGTCGGCGATGGACTCCACACCCGCGGCCTCACCGGCGTGGACAGTCACTGGAATGAGGTTCTCGCGCAGCAGGCTGAAAGCGGCGACGTGGTTGGACGGCGGGAACCCGTCCTCGGCACCGGCGATGTCGAAGCCGACGACGTAGCCCTCGCCCGGGCTGTGCTCGCCGTAGTTGTCGACGAGCAGCTGGGCGATCTCCAGGGCACGGTCGGCGTGGCGCATCGCACACAGCAGCAGGCGGGCGTGGATGCGGTGGCCCGCGGCAGCGGCGGCGCGCTCACCTTCCTTGACACCCTGCACGGTCGCGTCGACGACCTCCTGCAGGCTCAGTCCCCTGGCCTGGTGCTGCTCGGGGGCGTAGCGCAGTTCGGCGTAGCACGCACCGTCGGCGGCGAGGTCCTCGACGGCCTCCTTCGTGACGCGGACCAGGGCGTCCTTCGTCTGCATGACGGCGGTGGTGTGGTCGAAGGTGGTGAGGTAGGTCGGCAGGTCACCGGAGTTCGCGGCGTCGAAGAACCACTTCTCCAGCTCGCCGGCGTCGGTGGTGGGCAGTCCGTCGTAGCCGGTCTCGGCGGCGATGTCGATGATGGTCTGGGGACGCAGCCCGCCGTCCAGGTGGTCGTGGAGGACGACCTTGGGCAGGGTGCGGACGATCTCGGGATCGACGGTGGAGTACGCGGGTTCAGTCATGGTGCACCACGATACCGCCGGTAGAGTTCCTCCACGATGCGTACTCTCCTTTCCGCCGGACTTGCCGTGCTCATGGCGGCCGCCACCGTCTCCCCCGCCGCCGCGCAGGAGGGGCTCAACGGCATGCCGCGGGACCAGTGGCTGCCGTTGACCGCCCCGGTGGGGACGCCGCTGCCACGCGACCATGCGTTGTGGACCGACGACTGCCGCTACGATGAGCGCCTGCCACGGGCCTTCGACAAGGACGCCGTGCGCGGTGCGGACGTGGACCCGGTGATCACCGTGGAGCGTCCGGGTCCGGGCGGAGAAGACCTGGACACCTGCGGGAATGTCGCGGCGGACGGGGTGGACATGCCGGAGCGGCTGAGCCTGGGCAGCTACGTACTCTACGATGTGGACTCCGGCGACGTGCTCGCCGCGAAGGACCCCTACGGGCTGTACCGTCCGGCCTCGGTCATCAAGATCCTGCTCGTCATGATCGCGCTGGACGAACTGGACATGGACCAGAAGGTCAAGGTCACTGAGGAGATGGCCGATGTCGACGGCTCGAAGGTGGGGGTCGGGGCCGGTGGAAAGTACACCGCGGAGCAGCTGCTGCAGGGGCTCGTGATGAACTCCGGCAATGACGCAGCCCTCGCCCTGGCCGGAGCGCTCGGCGGTACGGACGCCACGGTGGCGAGGATGCAGGCACTCGCCGATGACCTCGGCGTGCAGGCGACGAAGGTGACCACGGTCAACGGCCTGGACACCCCCGAGCTCCAGACCACCGCCTACGACCTGGCGCTGATGTACCGTGCGGCGTTCCAGCGGGAGGACGTCCGGACACTCCTCGGCACGGAGCAGGCGACATTCCCCGGCTTCGGGGACAACCCGGAGTTCCAGATCGCCAGCGACAACGGGCTGCTCTACGACTACCCCGGCACGATCGGCGGGAAGACAGGCTTCACCGACAATGCCCGGCACACCTACGCCGCCGCGGTCTCCCGTGAGGGGCGGACGCTGGGCGTGGTGATGCTCAATTCGACCGTCGCGGCGGGGCGTCCGTGGCAGCAGGCGGAGGGGATCTTCGACGCCGCTTTCGATGCTCCGGAGGACGCCTCGGTCGGGCAGCTGTTGGATACGGCGTCCCCGGTGGAGAACGAAGCCGTCCCGGCTGCGGACCCCGACCGGTCGGAGAACTCCCTGACCACCACCGGGGTGTCCCTCATCGTCGCCGGTATGGTGTGCGTCCTCGCCGCCGGGGCGTGGATCCTCATCCGCCGACGGCGCTGAACCGGTGGCGGGCAGGCCCTACTTCCTGCTGAACAGCCCGCCGATTGCGCCGCCCGCCTTCATGACAACCCCGCCGAGCAGGACGCCCATCGCGGCTCCCGCCCCGACCAGACCTGCCTGCCGGACATTCTGTTCGGTCCTGGCCGGCGGATGGGAGTCGCGTCGGATCTGGATGACGGCCGGGGCCGGGGCGTCCGGAATGACCTCGGCGAGCGCCTCGGGGGACGTGGCGACCCAGGAGGAACAGTAGAGGGTGATGCGCCACAGCAGGTAGAGCAGCACCATCACACCGATGATCGGACCGAATGCCGCGCCGGCCGGGTTGGACATGGTGTTGTTGAAGAAGACGGTGGCGAACTGCTTCATGAACTCCAGTCCGACTGCACCGATGATCGCGCCGCGCACCGCGGCCTTACGGGGCACGTGGGTGCGGGGGAAGAACATCAGCATCCAGTACATGACCACCCAGTTGGCGACCAGGGCGATCACCAGCGCGACGATCCAGACGAACACACGGATTCCCGCGATGTTGTCCAGGTTCAGTGATTCGATGATCGTCCAGGTGAATCCGCCGGAGCCGACCGCTGTGACGGCGAAGGCGACGATCAGGGCCAGCAGCAGACCGATCAGGGCGATGAGATCGCTCAGCTTTCCCTTGATGAAATTATCCGCTGTCAGGTCGGCCTTCCACATCGCGGAGATACCGGCGCGCAGATTCCCGATCCAGCCGAGACCGGTCCAGAGAGTCAACACAAGACCGATACCGAAGATACTTCCGCGCTGTCCGATCGCCGTATTCAGAATGTCGGTGAGAGTGTCACCGAGATCGCCGGACGCAGAGTCCTTGATGTCGTCGATGATGTCGTTGAGCAGATCCTCGTTACCCGCCAGGATCATGGCCACCACGGCCACTACCAGCATGATCAGCGGGAAAATCGACAGCACCGAGAAGTAGGTGATACCCGCGGCATAGTAGTTTCCGCCCTGCTCCCCGTACCGGTCGTTCATGTGCATGACGTGGTCGAGCCAGGGCCATTTCGCCCGGAACTTCTCCACGGCGGACTGCTTCTCTTCGGCGCCACCGTCGCCGTTGTCGTCGGTGCCTGTGGTCGTGACTTCAGTGCTGGCGGCCATCGGTACATCCTCACGGTCGTCTGATCTAGGGGCAGTTCTCCACACTAATGCGGAAAACACCGGGCATACGTTGCAATTGGCACGGTACATCGATCACGACTGTTGCGTCGGAAGAAAGAACCGGGCGCACGACGATCAGGAGAACACCATGTCCGGCGTGGATGTCAGGGACCAGGACGACTTCCCGGTCACCGACCACTCCGACGGGCGGCTCGACAATCTGCGGGCGCCCTCGGACGAGTACGACCGGCCGCGCCTGGCGATCGGGGTGCCGGAGCCGTCCCGTCAGCAGGGCGAGGAGTACGAGGTGTCGTTGTTGAGGAGGCGGGCGTTGCCGCCGCCGTTGCGCTCTGCGGTGCACAGTGCCGCCAGGTCATCGCCGTAGTCGATGACGAACGCGTAGACCGAGGCGCCGCTCTTGGGCTCTGCAGGGCGCAGTGACGGGCAGTCGCCCGGCTCCATGAGAATCGCGTCCGGCCACTGTGTCCGGGAGTCTGTCATCTGCTGGTCGAAGTTCTGGGCGTCGTCCATGACCGAATTCACGATAAGGACGCCGCGTCCGTCGCAGGCCAAGGGGCCGGAGCCGGAGGGGGCGTCCTCCGGGGAAGGGTCCGGGGAAGACTCCGGAAGCGGTACGGCCGTCGGCGTCGTGGTCTCCACGGCCTGTTCCTCCGGAGCCACCGTCACCGTCGTGAGTGTGGCCGGAGCGTCCGACGTGACTTCGGGTGATTCGGTAGATGTCGTCGCGGCGGTGTCACTGTCGTCTGAGTCATTGCCGGTCAGTGCCCACGCACCGACCACGACAAGCACCACCACAACGAGGACGGCCGCCACGGTCGCCAGGGCCTTCCCCCGGCGTGGACTCCCCTGCGACTGTTGCTGAGGGGCATTCACCCACGGGTTGGCGGGAGTCTGCCGACTGTCGTTCATATGGTCTCCTTCATCAGTCTTCCTCAGGGTATCCGAGGATCATCCCGGGCCCTGGCGTATCTCTCAGATTCTGCGCCGGGGTTTCACAGACACAGAGCCCCCAGAACCTGGGGCTCACCGCAGACTCACCCGAATAGAAGAAACCCAGGTAACGGTCTATTCTTCTTCCTGACAACCCCTGGTTTCATGACCTCACCTAACCCCACCTAACCCCACCTAACCCCACCTACGGATGGGCACACACGTCGATGAGCAACACGAATCCCTTTTACCCCCAGCAGCCTCAAGGACAATTCTCCCCTCAGGGCCAGTTTCCTGCTCCCTTCTGTTCCCCACAACCGTCACGACCGGCCTGGTTGATCCCTGTGATCGTCGGCGTCACTGCACTGGTGGTCGTTGCAGCTCTCGTCGTCTGGTTGGTCGCGTCCGGCGGTGATGACAAGGACTCTGCGGCACCGGCCCAGACCACGGTCGTCGTCATCACCGAACAGTCTGATTCTTCCGACCCTGACCCAGACTCCGGTAGCTCTTCGATGCCCACGGCAGTGCAGTCCGCTCCGTCGTCCGACGGGAACTCAGGTGGCAGCTCCAGCGGCTCCGCCAGTTCGGGAAGCAGTTCCGGATCGGGCAGCATCGGCAGCGGGTACTACGGTGCAGGACTCAACGTTCAGCAGGACTGCGGATCCACCGGGACCTCGGCAAGCTATGTCCTCACCGGTGCCGGCACCGCACAATGCGACTTCGCCCGCGATGTCGGCGATGTGCTGTCCGGGACCACGGTCCACGAAGGATCATCGCGGAACATCACCGTCTACAGCTACAACCGCAGCGAGAACGTCGACCTCTCCTGCCTCAAGGCTCAGGACAGTGACCGGGATTTCCTCTGGAAGTGCACGACCGAGTTCAACAGTATCGTTTACGTCTATCCCTGATCACCCGACCTGCCCGCAGAAAAGAACCTCATGATCCTCAAGACCCGACTGACTGTCGGTAGCGCCCTCGCAATCTCACTGCTGGCACTCTCCGCCTGCACCATCGGTGATGTCGAGACCTCCGACGACGGTCCCACCATCGTGACCGTCACCCGGTCGTCATCTGACGACTCAGATGCCGCGCCCTCACCTACCCTGGAAGCTGCCCAGGAAAACGCCCGGGAAAGTGATCCTCCCTTGTCCGCACCCGCCGGAAATCTCGCCGCACTCGCAGACCGCACCGTCTACCTCGACCCGGGCCACGCCGGTACTGCCCCACCCGCGGAGCTCACGGCCGACGACGGCCGGGGCGGCACGAAATCGTGCAACACCTCAGGCACGGCATCCGACGACGGGTGGCCGGAACACACCTTCACCTGGGAGATCGGTCAGCAGCTCCGGGCCATCCTCGAGGACGCCGGGGCCACCGTCCTACTGTCCCGGACCGATGACGTCAACCGCGCCGACTGCATCGACGAGCGGACGTACAAGGAGAACGCCTCAGCGGCGGACGTCATCGTCAGTCTCCACGCCGACGGATCCGGGCCCGGGAACACGGGGTTCCACATTTCCGCGGTCACCGACCCTCTGCCGCAGAACCTGTCGGAGGAGTCCTCCCGGCTGGCGTCCACCGTGCGGGACACCATGGTCGCCGCCGGGCTTCCCACCTCCAACTATCTCGGGGTCGACGGACTGAACCCGCGCGCCGACCTCTCCGGACTCAACCTCTCGACGAAGCCGAAGATCCTCATCGAGTTCGGCAACATGCGTGACCTCAATGATCTGGCGGCGCTGCGGTCCCCGGAAGGACGCCAGCAGCGCGCCCAGGCGGTGGCGGAAGGCATCGCCACCTACCTGGCCTGATCCGGTCGCCCGGACTTCTCCACCGGTAGTCGGCGACGAACGGAATCGTCTCGTCGAAGAGCTTCTTCAGGTTGGACGATCGGTCGCCGTCTTCCGCGCCGGACACGACGACCGAGACCAGGGCTGCGCTGTACTCGTCGCGCAGTTCCTGGACACCGCGTCGTCCTCGCGGGCCCTGGTTGTCGGGCTCCTGGAAGTCGATCTTCCCGGCGTGGGCGAGGTTGACCTTGCCCTCGATGTCGGAACGGTCCAGGGTACGGTTCATGCCCTCGACGCCCTCGTTGATGGCGTCGGTGATCTCGGCTTCGCCGCCCTGCTCTTCTTCGGCATCGACGGTGTACAGGACGGGCAGATCGATGGTCCGCTCCGCAGAGATCCTGTCCTCGCTGAGGTCGTCGAGGGAATCCAGGGAACCTGGGACGGTCGACGATGCGGCTGCCAGGGACGAGGAGGGGCGAGGAGGGGCTTCGTCAGCGCCGGTGAACGGCACGCGTGTCACGGTCTGGATCGTGGAGTCGATCCGGCCGCCGGACGAGAAACTCACGCACCTTCACAAAAAGGCGCCCTAGTCTCAAACCGTCAGTGCAACACTGGTGGGAATGGAGGTGAACATCATGGCGAAGATTGGACGGCCAGGGCACCATGCGATGCCCCGAGCGCCCTGCAGCGCTCTACCGCAGCAGACCCATCCGCTCGTAGACCTTCGCCACCAGCGGCTCAGCGACGGCAGCGGCCTTCTCCGCACCCCGGTCGAGGATGCGCTTGAGCTCCGCCGGATCAGCCATGTATTCGTCGTAGCGGGCCTTCAGCGGCGTGGTGAACGCCTCGAGGGCGTCGGCGGTGTCCACCTTCAACGCGCCGTACTGCGCACCTGTGGCCTGGTAGCCTGCCACGATCTCGTCGATCGACCGGCCGGTCAGTGCGGACTGGATGACCAACAGGTTCGACACGCCCGGCTTGTTGTCTCTGTCGTAGCGGATCTCACCGTCATTGTCGGTGACCGCGGACCTGATCCGCTTGGCGGAGGTCTTCGGTGCGTCCAGCAGGTTGACGATGCCCTTCGGGTTCTCTCCCGACTTGCTCATCTTCGCCGTCGGCTCCTGCAGGTCGTAGATCTTCGCCGCACCCTGCGGAATGAACCCGTCCGGCACCACGAAGGTCTCACCGAAGCGCGCGTTGAACCGCTCGGCGAGGTTGCGGGTCAGCTCCAGGTGCTGACGCTGGTCCTCGCCCACCGGCACGAGCTGCGGGCTGTAGAGGAGGATGTCCGCCGCCATGAGCATCGGGTACATGAACAGGCCGGCCGAGGTACGCTCCGCGCCGCGCTTGGAGGACTTGTCCTTGAACTGCGTCATGCGGGACGCCTCGCCGAACCCGGTGAGGCAGGTCAGCACCCACGCCAGCTCTGCGTGCTGCGGAACCTGGGACTGCACGAAGATCGTCGACTTCTCCGGGTCGATCCCGAGCGCCAGCAGCTGGGCGACCCCGGCCGTGGTGCGGTCGCGCAGCTCCGTCGGATCCTGGTCCACGGTGATGGCGTGCAGGTTGGGGATGAAGTAGAAGGCGTCGTAGTCGTTCTGCAGGTCGATCCACTGCTTGACCGCTCCCAGGTAGTTCCCGAGGTGGTAGGAGTCCGCGGTGGGCTGGATTCCGGACAGGACGCGCTGCATTTCACTCATGACCAGCAACCTTACATCGGTGACCCGACCGCTCCACCGATTCCCTCCCGGGCGATGTCCAGCAGCGCCGCGGCGTCCCTCTCCAGGGCGCCGTGACGGGGGAAGACCGCGCGGATCAGGCGGCGGAACGTGGCGTCCTGCACGGGGACGCGGACCAGTTCACCCAGCTTGAGCTCACGGGCGACCGCACGTGCCGCGATGAGCGTCGGCTCCCCCATCCCCGTCACCGCCGCCCGCTGTGCCGACAGTGACCCGAACTCACCGGCCGGGGTGGCGACCGTGCCGAGGACGTCCTCGACGACATCACGTGACCCCGAGCCTGCCTCGCGCATGATCAGCGGCGTCCGACGCAGTTCCGCCGCCGTCACCCCCGGACCCGTACGCACATCACGCTGCGCCCAGGCGTGGGACGCCGGGACCACGAGAATAAGGTCGTCCACCCCGACCACCGCAGAATCCAGGCCGTGACTGACCGTCGTCCCCTCGACGAAACCGAGCGGGCAGTCCCCGTCGGAGACCGCCTCCCCCACCGCTGCCGAGTTGCAGGGACGCAGCAGCAACCGGACCTGCGGATTCTGCTTGTGGAAGCGGGCCGCCCACGACGGGAAGTACAGTTCGGCGACCGTGTTGGAGACCGCCACCGGCAACGACCGGGCGGCGTCTGGACGGGCGGCCCCGGCGATGACACGGGAAAAGCCGCCCACCGCGTCGAGGTACTCGTGCGCGGCATCGAGGACCGCCCGCCCCCGTTCGGTCGGTTCAGATCCGCCGATACCACGCCGGAACACCTTCACCCCCAGGGTCCTCTCGGCGGACGCCACCCTCGCACTCACCGTCTGCTGGCTGAACCCGAGAGCGCGGGCCGCCGATGCGATGCTGCGGTGCTCGTCGACGGCGATGAGTGTGACGAGCTGGTCGACCGGCGGCACGTTGGGGTACATGCTCGCATTGTACCCCCGACGGTGAAACTCGTTATCCCTGGTCAGAACGAATACGGATTAGCGTGAAACCCATGTCCGTGAAACACACCACCGCCCGGGTCGCCGGATCTGCACCAGGCCCGGCACAGAGTCCGGGACCGGTCACTGCACCCGTGGCGGCACCGGCACTGCCCGGTCCGGGGGCCGCCTGGGGAGGGGCCGTGATGGGACTGTCTGTCACGGGGTCCCTGCTCGGCATCCGTCTTGCGGCCCCGCTCGGCGCCGCAGTCACCGTCCTGGCGGCCGGTGTCCTCCTCATCCTGGTCGCCGGTGCGGTGAGGGCACCACGGTTCAGCGACATCCCTGCCTGGTCGATGATGACGATGGGTGTCCTCGCTCTCGGATCCGCTGTGGACACCACGTTCGGCTGGTCCGGCGCACACGCCGTCACCTGGGTCCTCGGTTCGGTTGCCGCTGTGGTCGTGCTGATGGTCCAGGGCGTCCGTTTCCTGCGCGGTGAGGTACCCGCGACCTTCCCCGGCGTCCTCCCCCTCGTCACCCCGATGGTTGCCGCGACCAATGCCGCCCAGCTCGGCCACCCGCTACCCGGCGTGCTCTGTTTCGCCGCGTCCCTGCTGACTGCTGTCCCCGCCTTCGCGCGCGTGTACCTCTGTGCCGGACGCCGCCCGCCCGCCGAGACCGCGGCGGCCACATGGATCCCGCTCGGGGTGGTCGGCCAGAGTTCCGCTGCGGCACTGCTGCTCACCGACGGGGCCACGGTCGGCGTCGTCTACGCCGTGACAGTGCTGTGCCTGGGATTTCCCGCGGCGGGCTGGGCGGCCGTGAACCACTGGGGCGCACTCCTCCACCGTCCGATGCCGAATCCCTCGTGGTGGGCCGCGACCTTCCCGGTCGGCACCTGCAGTCTGGGGACGCACACTCTCGCGGCAGTGACGGGCGTGGCGTGGGTGGACGCGGTGAGCGCCGGGCTACTCCTGTTTCTGTGCATCCACGTGGCGCTGGCCGCCATCGGTACCGCGTCCGCCGTACGTCGGCGGCACCTCGGCTGATCAGTCCAGGAAGATGTCCCGGTGCAGTGCGGAGTCCGGGGTCCCAGGAACCGCGGCGTAGCCCGACAGGTCGGTGACACCATGCTCGGCGAGCAACTCCTCCATGATCAGCGACTGCCCGGTGATCTCCCGGGAATCCGTGGTCAGCAGGGCGTAGGCGGAATCCGCGGCGATGTCCGGGGTACGGGAGACACGCATCATCTCGTCGCCGCCGAGGGCGTACTTCACCGCGGCGGTGGCGACCGTGGTGGCCGGCCACAGCGCATTGGCGGCGATGCCGTCGTCGGCGAACTCGGCGGCCAGGCCCAGGGTGGCCATGGTCATCCCGTACTTCGCCAGGGTGTAGCCGGTGTGCGCGCCGAGCCACTGCGGGGTGGTGTTCAGCGGCGGGGACAGGGAGATGATGTGCGGGTTCTCCGCCTGCTTCAGGTACGGCACGGCCGCCCGGGAGAGCATGAAGGTACCGCGGACGTTGACGTCCTGCATGAGGTCGTATTTCTTCTCCGCCAGGTCCAGCGTACGGGACAGGTCGATGACGCTGGCGTTGTTCACCACCGCGTCGATCCCGCCGAAAATCTCGACGGTCGTGGCGACGGCGCGGGCGATGTCCTCGTCGTTGCGGACGTCACCGTGGATCGGCAGGGCCTTCCCGCCCGCCTCCTCGATGGCGTCGGCCGCGGTGTGGATGGTGCCCTCCAGCTTGGGATGCGGGGTGTCGGTCTTCGCGAGGACGGCGACATTCGCGCCGTCGCGGGCGGCCCGCAGCGCGATCGCCAGGCCGATGCCGCGGCTACCGCCGCTCATGAGGATGGTCCTGCCTGCCAGGGTTGCTGAGTTACTCATGCAGGCAACCCTAACCGCCGGGAGGACGCGGCGGGGCGACTTCCGCCTAGTTGTACTCCACCAGCACCGGGGAGTGGTCGCTCCACCGCAGGTCGTAATCGGGTGCCTTGTCCACCCAGGCCGCGACAGCGCGCTCGAACAGCGGGCGGGTCGCGATCTGGTAGTCGATGCGCCAACCGGCACCCGTGTCGAAGGCCTTCCCGCGCCAGGTCCACCAGGAGTACGGCCCCTCCTCCTCATCGGCATGCAGCTGACGCAGCACATCGAACCACTGCGGGTCACCGGACGCTCCCCCGGCCACCCGGGCTCGGGCCACCTGCCCCGGCGTGTAGTCCACTGCGCCGAAGAAGTCCCCTGCCCCACCGGCCGGATTGCCGTTGCGTCCCGCGTCCGTGGCGTCCCCGACCTGCGTCGTGGCGTCCGGGAAGGTGCCCAGCAGGGAGTCCATGAAAGCGCGCTCGTCGGGCAGGAAGCCGGACTTCTTCCGGTTGGGACGCCAGTTCTTCAGGTCGGCGCGGCGGTGGCAGATGTTCCAGTCACCGCCGACGACCATCTCCTCCCCGCTCGCGGCACGGGCGGCGAGGTAGGGACCGAGGACATCGAGGAAGCGGTACTTCTCATCCTGCTTGGTGGTGTTCTCCGCGCCGGAGGGCAGGTAGACGCTGGCCACGGTGATGCCGGCGGTCTTCGCCTCGATCCACCGCCCGGCGTCCCCGAACTCCTCGGCACCGGGCATCTCACCGAACCCGACCTGCACGTCGTCGATCCGCGCGCGGGAGAGGATCGCGACACCGGCGCGCCCCTTCGCCGCCGCCTCGGCCTGCACCAGGTGCCAGCCGGACGCCAGCGCCGGGGCGAGCGTCGCCTCGGTCTGCTCCGGGGTGGCGCGGACCTCCTGCAGCAGGACGATGTCCGCCGGGGTGGCGTCCAACCAGGGGAGGATGCCGTGATTGAGTTCATTGCGCTGCTTTGCGGCGGCGCGGATCCCGTTGACGTTGACGGTGGCGACGGTGAGGCTCATGCGCACCACCCTAACCGGCGGCAGGCACCTCCCGGGCCAGCTGCCTCCGGTAGAGCAGATGGGTCGGGACGAAGATCACCAGACCGGCCAGCGCGAGGCCCGCTCCGGCCAGCGCGGGTGCCGAATAGGAGTACCCCGCGCTGATGACCGCGCCACCGATGGCCGCACCGGAGGCGTTGGCGATGTTGAACGCCGACTGGTTCATCGCGGCGGCGAGATTCTGGGCCTTACCTGCGACATCCATGAAACGGGTCTGCATGACGATGACGAGGATGCCGCCGCCGACGGAGACCAGGCCGAACATCAGGATCGCCAGCGGGGCGACGGTACTGGCGAAGTAGAAGCCGACCAGCATGACGATCATCGTCAGGAACGCGCCGACGATGGATCGGGGGATATTGCGGTCGGCGAGGCGTCCACCGACCATGTTCCCGATGACCATGCCGATGCCGTAGACCATGAGCACGAACCACATCATGTTCTCGGGGTAGTGGGCGCGCTCGGTCATCGTCCAGGAGATGTAGGTGTAGACGCAGAACATGCCGCCGAAGCCGATCGCCCCGGACAGCAGTGTCAGCCAGACCTGTGGGTTCACCAGGGCGCCGGCCTCGGTACGGGGTCGGGTGACGGGCATGAGTGTCAGGTGCGGCATCGAGATCCACAGCCCGGTCAGGGTCGCCAGGCCGATCAACGCGACGACGCCGTATGCCGCCGCCCAGCCCAGCACTGAACCGATCCACTGTGCCACCGGAACACCGACCACTGTCGCGGTGGCCAGTCCCAACGAGATCCGGGCGATGGCCTGACCCCGTTTGCCGGGCTCGGCCATGGACGCGGCGATGAGGTTGGCGACGGCGAAGTAGGCGCCGTGCGGGAAGCCGGCGATGAACCGCGCCACCATGAGCAGTCCGTAGGAGTGGGCGAACATGCTCAGACCGTTGCCGAAAGTGAAGGCCACCATGAGGATGATGATCAGCCGCCGTCGGGGGATGCGTCCGGTGAGTGTGGTGATCAGCGGAGCACCGACGACGACGCCCATGGCGTAGGCGGTGACGACATGGCCGGCCTGAGCTTCGGTGATGCCGAAGTCGTCGGCGATGTAGCTCAGCAGACCCATCGAGACGAACTCGGTGGTGCCGATGCCGAAGCCGCCGAGGGCCAGGGCGAGCATGGCGATGGGCCGACGGCGGCGTCCCATCTCGGTCTGCCGCGGCAACGGGGTGCGGTGCGGGTGCGGGACGTGGAGAAGCCGTCGACGGGGAGCGGTCGTGGTGTCGGTGTCAGGGTCGGTGTCAGGGTCGGTGGATGACGGGAAAGAATCAAGCATTAATTCATCACCTTTTAGAGCGGAAAAGTGGAGGTCGGGATTCGGTGGTGACGGCATCCCGGGCGACAGGAGTTCGGACCGCGAACGTTGAGGGGCCTCGGGGAAGCACCTATGCGACCACGTCCGGGCGGATACCGCAAGCCCACGCCGGTCGTGTGTGACGTGTCAGTCACACGGCGACGGACCGCGATCCGCCCACTGTGACCTGCACGACAGTTATGTGTACGCCACCGCTCGTCTACCTCCCCCGGAGAGAGTGGCGTCCATTACTTTGCCGTATCATAGGTCCCGTGGATTCCGGCGACATCGATCGCCACCGAATGACATGCGAATACACGGGCATTAACTGAGCACCGTATCGGTTGACCGCCCACAGCAATAGAACACAAGGGAGTACCTGCCCATGGCCAAAATCATCTACACGCGTACCGACGAGGCACCGCTCCTTGCGACCTACTCTCTGCTGCCCGTCATCGAGGCCTTCGCCGGTACCGCCGGCGTCGAGGTCGAGACCCGGGACATCTCGCTGGCCGCCCGCATCCTCGCCGCCTTCGACGATCTGCTCCCGGAGGAGCAGCGGGTGGACGACGCCCTCGCAGAGCTCGGCGAGATCGCGAAATCCCCTGACGCGAACATCATCAAGCTGCCGAACATCTCGGCATCCGTCCCCCAGCTCAAGGCAGCCATCGCCGAGCTGCAGGCCGACGGCTACGCGCTCCCGAACTTCCCGGACGAGCCCGCCACCGACGAGGAGAAGGACGCCCGCGCCCGCTACGACTCCGTCAAAGGCTCCGCCGTCAACCCGGTCCTGCGGGAGGGCAACGCCGACCGCCGCGCACCGCAGGCCGTGAAGAACTTCGCCCGCAAGCACCCGCACACCATGGGTGCCTGGGACAAGGATTCCAAGACCAACGTCGCGACCATGACCGAGGGCGACTTCCGTCACAACGAGAAGTCCGTGATCATCGACGGGGACGACACCCTGCAGATCCGCCTCGTCGCCGCCGACGGCACCGTCACCGTACTCAAGGAGTCCCTGCCGGTCCTCGACAAGGAGATCGTCGATGCGACCGTGCTGCACGCCGCCGCGCTCGACGGCTTCCTCGCCGCCCAGGTCGCGCGTGCCAAGGAGGAGGGAATCCTCTTCTCCGCACACCTCAAGGCCACCATGATGAAGGTCTCCGACCCGATCATCTTCGGCCACGTCGTCCGCGCCTACTTCGCCGATGTCTTCGCGCAGTACGGTGACGAGCTGTTCTCCCACGGCCTCAACGGCGAGAACGGCCTCGCCGCGATCCTCTCCGGCCTCGACGAGTTCGAGGATCAGAAGCTGGCCGACGAGATCCGCGCCGCCTTCGACAAGGGCTTCGCCGAGGGCCCGTCGATCGCCATGGTGAACTCCGAGAAGGGCATCACCAACCTGCACGTCCCCTCCGACGTCATCGTCGACGCCTCCATGCCCGCCATGATCCGCACCTCGGGTCACATGTGGAACAAGGACAACGAGGAGCAGGACGCTCTCGCAGTCCTCCCGGACTCCTCCTACGCCGGTGTCTACCAGGTCGTCATCGACGACTGCCGCAGGAACGGCGCCTTCGACCCGACCACCATGGGCACCGTCCCGAACGTCGGCCTCATGGCGCAGAAGGCCGAGGAGTACGGCTCCCACGACAAGACCTTCAAGATCCCCTCCGACGGCACCGTCGAGGTCGTCAACTCCGCCGGCGAGGTTCTCATGTCCCACACCGTCGCCACCGGCGACATCTGGCGCGCCTGCCAGGCCAAGGACATCCCGGTCCGCGACTGGGTCAAGCTGGCCGTCAACCGTGCCCGCTCCACCGGCTGGCCCGCCATCTTCTGGCTGGACGCCACCCGCGCCCACGACCGGAACGTCATCACCAAGGTCGAGGAGTGCCTGAAGGACGCCGACCTCGTCGGTTCCACCGAAGGCCTGGACATCCGCATCCTCTCCCCGGAGGAGGCCTGCCAGGTCTCGATCGACCGCATCCGCGCCGGCGAGAACACCATCTCCGTCTCGGGCAATGTTCTGCGTGACTACCTCACCGACCTCTTCCCGATCATGGAGCTGGGCACCAGCGCCAAGATGCTGTCCATCGTCCCGCTGATCGCGGGTGGCGGACTCTTCGAGACCGGTGCCGGCGGATCCGCCCCCAAGCACGTCCAGCAGCTCATCGAGGAGGACTACCTCCGCTGGGATTCCCTGGGTGAGTTCCTCGCCCTGGCCGAGTCGCTGCGCAAGCTGGCCGAGACGGACAACAACCCGCGCACCCCGGTCCTGGCGGACGCCCTGGACAAGGCCACGGAGAAGATCCTCAACGAGGACAAGTCCCCGGCCCGCAAGATCGGTGAGATCGACAACCGCGGCAGCCACTACTACCTGGCCGCCTACTGGGCCCGGAACCTTGCCGAGCAGACCGAGGACCCGGAACTGGCCGAGATCTTCGCCCCGGTCGCCGACGAGCTCGAGAAGCAGTTCGAGACCATCAAGGTCGAGATGCGCGGCGGTCAGGGCACCTCCGTCGACCTCGGCGGCTACTACTGGCCGAACGACGAGAAGACCACCAAGGTCATGCGCCCGTCGCAGACCTTCAACGCCGTCATCGACGGGCTCGCCGCCCGCTAGACTGCGCCTTCAGCGTCCTTCAGCGTCCTTCAGCGTCCTTCCCTGACGCACCCGGAACCCCGGGGTACCTGCCCTCCACGGCACGGTGCCCAGGGGTTCCGTCGTATGCGGACCCGTTCCCCGTGGCCGCCAAACAGGGGTATATACAGGGGTGACGTTTAAAAAGGCATGGCTCGCCTAAAGATCACCCGTCAATGGCCCCAGATAGGGGTGTACGGCCATGATCACAGTCCGTTTCGGGGGTGATCAACCGTAGAATCAGAGGTGAAGGACACAGAAGGTCGGGAGAAATCCCACAACCGTGATCGGCGGACACAGTTACCGGTTCCACCGGACCGTTCCCGCCGGCAGAGAACTCCGACAGAAAGCCGGGTGCAGGACATCATGACCACTCCCCTCCTCGAGTTGAAGAACGTCAGCATCGCCGCCGTCGATGATGAAGGCGTCGGACACACCATCTGCCACGACGTGAACCTCACGATCAACGAGGGCGAGCGTCACATCCTGCTCGGCCCGAACGGCTCCGGGAAGTCCACCCTGCTCGCCGGCATCATCGGCCTGCACCCATTCCGGATCACCGCAGGCACCGCCACACTGCGCGGCGAGGACATCACCACCCTGGAGATCGAGGACCGTGCCCGTGCCGGCATCGGACTCGCCTTCCAGCGTCCTCCCGCCCTGGCCGGGGTGTCCGTCGACCGACTCGCCGCCGCCATCGGCGCCGGTGACCGGCTGGCGGAGGTCGAGCAGGAGCTCGGCCTCGACCATCTCGGCGACCGCGACGTCAACTGCGGTTTCTCCGGCGGTGAGGCCAAGCGCTTCGAGGTCATGAAGCTGGCCCTGCAGGGGCCGCAGCTGTGCCTGTTCGACGAGCCGGAGTCCGGTGTCGACATGGAGCAGGTCGGTGTCGTCGGCCGCGCCGTGCGCGACCTGCTGAGCTCCTCCGACGACCAGGCACGTCCCCGCGCCGGCCTCATCATCACCCACACCGGATTCATCCTCGACAGCCTGGACGCCACAGTCGCCCACCTCATGGTCGACGGCACGATCGTCTCCACCGGCGAGCCCCGGGCAATGTTCGACCGCATCCGCGTCGACGGTTACCGCTGACACACCACAACACACCACAACCCACAACAGAAAGGACGCGATCACCATGACCGCCCCGGCCACCACCCGTTCCACCGTCGAAGAGTTCACCGCCGCCGTCGGCCCCGAGGCAGCCACCCCTGAACTGCTCACCCAGGTGGGCTGGGAGGATCCTGCCAAGCGCGCCTCCACCACCATCGTCCTGGACCACGGTTACACCACCATGGACTCCTCCGACCCGGATGTCATCGTCATGCCCCTGGCGGACGCCCTCCTGACCTACCCCTGGGTACAGGACCTCATGTGGAGTCTCATCAGCCCCGACGAGGACGAGATCCTCCGACGCGCCTTCGAGTCCACCCGCACCCCGCTGGGCACCTTCACCTGGGTGAAGGACAACGCCAAGGTTGAGATGCCGCGGCAGTCCTTCACCGTGATGACTGTCCCGCAGGAACGCCAGTTCGTCCACGACATCACCGTCATCGGCAAGAACGCCGAGGTCGACTCGGTCTCCGGCGCCGCGGTGGCCCCCGGACTGACGCGGGGCAGTCACGTCTCCGTCGGCGAGACCTTCATCGGCGACGGCGCGAAGCTACGCAGTGTCGACGTGGACCGCTGGGGCCCGGAGATGTCCGTGCACACCTACGACCGAACCACGGTCGGCGAGGGCGCGACCATCAGTTCCGTGTCCATCGCGGTCTCCGCCCTGAAGGAGGCCCGCTCCACCTCGGTCACCGAACTGGGCAAGGACTCGCGCTGCACCTCGCACTCCATCGTCTTCGCGCCGGAGGGCACCGACCGTGAGATGGAGGACGTGACCGTCCTGACCGGACCCGGTGCCCAGGCCGAGATGGTGGCCCGCATGGTCTCCGACGGCGGGCGCATCAGCAACGCGTCCACCCTGACCTCGACCGCGCCGGACGTCAAGGGCTTCCTCGAGTGTGACGGCCTGCTGCTCCGCGACGGCGGCGGCATCAACTCCGTCCCGTCACTGGACGCCAGGATCGCCCGCGCCCAGCTGTCCCACGAGGCGTCCGTCGGCATGATCGACGACGAGAAGCTGGACTACCTCAAGTCCCTCGGTATGGACGAGGACTCCGCCCGCGACCTCATCGTCCGGGGCTTCCTCAACCTGGAGGACAGCCGGATCCCGGCCTCGGTCCGCGACCGCGTCACCGAACTGGTCTCCGCTGCCCGCGGTGCCGAGAAAATGTGACACCCTGCCACACCTGAACAGCTCGGTCTACCTGCATCACCCGCCTGAACTGGGGTTATGCGAGAAAGTAGACCGAGCTGTTTGCTGTCCGGCAGATTGTGGTCTATCGTTCTGTGCAGCAAAACTGAGCACTACGACATGATCCTCACCGAAGGGACACCACATGGCAACGAAGTACGACAACAGCAACGTCGACGACTGGGGCTTCGCCTCCCGTGCCGTCCACGCCGGTCAGACCGTCGATTCCGACACCGGTGCCCGCAACCAGCCGATCTACCTGTCGGCGTCCTACGTCTTCAACTCCGCCGAGCACGCCAGGCAGCGGTTCGCCCTCGAGGACCTGGGCCCGGTCTACGGCCGACTGACCAACCCCACCCAGGAAGTCCTGGAGAACCGGATCAACTCGCTGGAGGGCGGCGTCCACGCCGTCGCCTTCGCGTCCGGCCAGGCCGCCGAGACCGCCGCGATCTTCAACCTCGCCGGCGCCGGTGACCACATCGTCACCTCCGCCCGCCTCTACGGCGGCACGGAGACCCTCTTCTCCGTCACCCTGGCCCGCCTCGGCATCGAGGTCACCTTCGTCGAAGACGCCGACAACCTCGATGCCTGGCAGGACGCCGTCCAGCCGAACACCAAGGCCTTCTACGGCGAGACCTTCGCCAACCCGCAGGCCGACGTCCTCGACATCCCTGCCCTCGCCGAGCTGGCCCACAAGAACAACGTGCCGCTGATCGTCGACAACACCGTCGCCACCGCCGCCCTGGTCCGCCCGATCGAGCTCGGTGCCGACATCGTCGTGGCGTCCCTCACGAAGTTCTACACCGGCAACGGTTCCGGCCTCGGCGGCATCCTCGTCGACGGCGGCAAGTTCGACTGGACCGTCGAGAAGGACGGCCGGCCGGTCTTCCCGGGCTTCGTCACCCCGGACCCCGCCTACCACGGCCTGAAGTACGCCGACCTGGGCGCTCCCGCCTTCGGTCTCAAGGCCCGCGTCGGTCTGCTGCGCGACACCGGCGCCACCCTGTCCCCCTTCAACGCCTGGGTCACCATCCAGGGTCTCGACACCCTCGCCCTGCGCGTCGAGAAGCACAACGAGAACGCGAAGAAGGTCGCCGAGTTCCTCGACGCTTCCCCGCTGGTCGCGAAGGTGAACTACGCCGGTCTGCCGTCCTCCCCGTGGTACGCGGTGAAGGAGAAGCTGGGCATCGAGTACACCGGTTCGGTGCTCTCCTTCGACCTGGCCGTCGACGACGCCTGGTCCGATGATGCACAGGCCAGGGCCTGGACCTTCATCGACGCCCTGAAGCTGCACTCCAACCTCGCCAACATCGGCGACGTGCGCTCCCTCGTGGTCCACCCGGCGACCACCACCCACTCCCAGTCCGACCAGCACGGCCTGACCCGCGCCGGCATCAGCCGCGCCACCGTCCGCCTGTCCGTCGGCATCGAGAACATCGACGACATCCTCGCCGACCTCCAGCTCGGCCTCGACGCCCTGGCATAGGCTGACACCGTGAGCCTCGACCCCGCCCTCCTCCCCACCCCGTACGACTCGACAACCCTGCCGATCGGCGACTTCAGGACCGAGGCCGGGGTCGACCTTCCCGGTGCCTCACTCCGGTTGTTCGCCTACTACGAAGGAACCGCGCAGGACGCCGCGTCCCGCCCCGTGATCGTCATCGAGCATGCGTTGACGGGCGACGGGGACGCCGCGGACTGGTGGACGGGCATCATCGGCCCGGGACTCGCCCTGGACACCTCGAAGTACCTCGTGCTCTGCGCGAACTGTCTCGGCGGCTGCCAGGGGTCGACAGGGCCCGCCTCGGAGCACCCCGACGGCGGGTTCTGGGGTTCCCGGTTCCCCGCTCTGTCCATCCGTGACCTGGTCGAGGCCGAGAAGCAGCTCATCGTCGATGTGCTGGGGATCGACCGGATCCGTGGCGTGGTCGGCGCATCCATGGGTGGCGCACGGGTGCTGGAGTGGACGTTCATGTATCCCGAGCATGTCGAGGCGGCCCTGCCGATCGCCGTGTCCGCCCGGGCGTCCGCCTGGCAGATCGGGATGCAGTCCGCACAGATCCGCTTCATCACCGGTGACCCGTTCTGGCATGCCGGGGACTACCACGGCACCGGACATGCCCCGGTCGCCGGACTGGGCCAGGCCCGACGCATCGCACACCTGACCTACCGCGGTGAGCTGGAGATCGACGAACGCTTCGGCACCGACCCGCAGAAGAAC
The DNA here is from genome assembly GCF_056280545.1 of Corynebacterium sp. UD i78. Lineage (NCBI taxonomy): Bacteria > Bacillati > Actinomycetota > Actinomycetes > Mycobacteriales > Corynebacteriaceae > Corynebacterium > Corynebacterium sp. UD i78. The sequence goes on from NZ_JBWCED010000001.1 coordinate 1,847,504, forward strand.
GAAGACCCCTACGGTCCCTACTGGTCCCGGGACCAGCGGTTCTCCGTGGAGAGCTACCTGGACCGACAGGCCGAGAAGCTCGTGGAGCGGTTCGACCCGGGTTCCTACGTCATCCTCACCGACGCGCTGAACCGGCACGACATCTCGCGGGGACGCGGCGGGCTGAACCACGTGCTGGGGACCTCCCAGGTGCCGACGATGGTGGCTGGCGTGGACACGGACATCCTGTACCCGTACCACCAGCAGGAGCACCTGTCGCGCAACCTCGGTGACTTCATCGGCCTGTCGAAGATCACCTCCCCCACCGGCCACGACGGCTTCCTCACGGAGACCCGTCAGATGACGGTGATCCTGGAGAGGTTCCTCACCAAGGCCGAAATCCTGGCGGAGCGGTAGACCTCCCACCTGCGGCGCATCACAGAGTTGCGATTCTTTCCCCGGTCGCGCTAGTATATGCGAGTCTTCAGGGCAGAGAATCTCCGGTTTTCCGTGCTGGAAGTCCATCCATGTCCGGGTGGCGGAATGGCAGACGCGCTAGCTTGAGGTGCTAGTGTCCTATTAACGGACGTGGGGGTTCAAGTCCCCCTCCGGACACAGACAGAACCCGCCGCAGTGAACTCACTGCGGCGGGTTTCCTGCATTCGCGGACGGATGCCGGCAGCCGCCCCTACCCCAGCTCAGTCGCCCTGGCGTAGACCTTCTCCCCTACCGTCGAGTCTGTCAACCCCAGCGCATTCGCGTCACCCCTGGTGATCTGCGCGGTAAACGGGGCCCCCGTCATGGCGTCCTTCAGCTCGACACGCACCTCGAAGCCGAGATGTGCGACCCGCTCGACGACCGCCTCACGCACCGCCGTCGCCGGCACCTCGTTACCCGGCACCGCGAGGTCGGCCGTCAACCCGAGACGGATGTCATGGGGACGCACCGTCTGCCCGTCCAGTTCCGTGACATGGCCGAGGAAGGCCTGGACGAACGGGGTCCCCGGCCGGTCGTAGAGCTCCGAGGGCTCGCCGATCTGCTCGATACGTCCTGCCGAGAGCACCGCGATCCGGTCGGCGACGTCGAGCGCCTCCTCCTGGTCGTGGGTCACCAGCACGGTCGTCACCGTGAACTCCTCGTGCATGTGGCGCAGCCAGGACCGCAGGTCCTCACGGACCTTGGCGTCCAGCGCACCGAAGGGCTCGTCGAGCAGCAGGACGCCGGGGTTCGGCGCCAGTGCCCTGGCCAGTGCCATGCGCTGCCGCTGGCCACCGGACAACTGCCCCGGATAACGGGTCTGGTACCCGGCCAGACCGACGATCTCGAGCAGTTCGTCGACGCGTCTGTCGATCTCCTGCTTCGGACGCTTACGCACCGTCAGACCGAAGGCGACATTGTCGCGCACCGTCATGTGCTTGAAGGCGGCGTAGTGCTGGAAGACGAAGCCGATGCCACGGTCCTGCGGCGACAGACGGGTCACGTCACGCCCGTCGATGATGACGGACCCGGAGTCCGGTTGCTCCAGGCCGGCGATGGTGCGCAGCAGCGTGGACTTGCCGGAGCCGGAGGGACCAAGCAGTGCTGTCAACGACCCCTCCGGGATATCGATGGAGACATCGTCGAGGGCCTGGAAATCGCCGTAGGTCTTCACGGCGTGGGAGACGGAGATGGTCATTTCGCTACCTGCTTCTTCTGGAGTGCGGTCATGATGACGAGGACGATGACAGCGACGAGCATGAGCAGTGTCGCTGCGGCGTAGGCCCCGTAGACGTTGTGGTCGTCGATGTAGCGGGAGTGGACGAGGAGGGTGAGCGTCTGCCCACCACCGGCGAATCCGGAGGCGACCATGATCACCGCACCGAACTCGCCGAGCGACCGGGCGACGGTCAGTGCGATGCCGTAGGACAGGCCCCACCGGATCGAGGGCAGGGTGATCCGCCGGAACGTCTGCCAGCGGCCCGCGCCCAGGGTGGACGCCGCCTGCTCCTGCTCGGTGCCGATCTCGTGGAGCACCGGCTCAACCTCCCGGACGATGAAAGGCAGGGTGACGAAGATCGTCGCCAGCACCATTCCGGGCAGTCCGAAGATGATCTGGAACCCGGTGGACTCGATGCCGCCGAACCAGCCACCGTGACCCCACAGCAGGATCAGGGATACACCGACGATCACCGGCGAGACGGAGAACGGCAGGTCGACGATGGCCTGGACGATGTTCTTCCCCGGGAAACGGCCGCGGACCAGCCCGAGTGAGACGACGATGCCGAAGACCACGTTGAGCGGTACGACGATCACCACGATAAGCAGCGATGTCTTCAGCGCCGAGATCGCGGCGGGCGTGGTGATCCACTCCCAGAACTGGGGCAGCCCGGGCGACAGGGCACGCCACAGGATGGTGCCGACCGGCAGCACGACGAGGACGCCGATCCACACCAGAGCGAGGATGCGCAGCGTGAGAGCTGTCTTGCGTGAGAGCGTCATGCGCGCTGCTCCTTTCGGGACCGGCCTTCACCGACGATGCGGAGGACCAGCAGGACGAGGAAGGTGATGCCCAGGAGGGCCACCGAGACCGCCGCCGCGGCCTGCGGCACATCGGACTCGATCTGCTCCTGGATGTACTGGGACGCGACCTGCGTCTCACCGGGGATGTTCCCGCCGATGAGCACCACGGACCCGAACTCGCCGAGTGCGCGGGCGAAGGCCAGGCCGGTACCGGAGAGGATCGCGGGGATGAGGGCGGGCAGGATGATGCGCCGGAAGATCGTGGCGTTGCCCGCACCGAGGGACGCTGCGGCCTCCTCGACGTCACCGTCGAGCTCGATGAGCACCGGCTGGACCGCCCGGACGACGAACGGCAGGCAGACGAAGGCCAGTGCGATGACCAGCGCAGGTCGGGTGGCGTTGAGAGTGATGTTGAAGGGACTGTCCGGCCCGTAGAGGCTCAGCAGCACCAGCGACGCCACGATGGTCGGCAGGGCGAACGGCAGGTCGATCAGCGCGTCCACGATCCTCTTGCCGGGGAAGTCGTCGCGGACCAGCACCCAGGCGACCAGTGTTCCGGTGACCGCGCTGATCAGGCCGACCACCGCGGAGACGAGCACCGTCACCCGCAACGCGTCGAGCGCCCCGGAGGTGGTCACGGCATCCCAGAAGGCGGGGACGCCGCCCTCGAAGGCCTGGGTGGCCAGCGCCGCCAACGGCAGCAGCACGATGACGGACAGCCAGAGAACGGCTGTGCCCATGCTCAGTTTCGAGGCTCTCATTCATCTCCTCCGTAGATCTCCGTGATGGCACCGTCGGTACCGAAGAGGACGGCGTCCACCAGGGCCCAGCCGGTCTTGGACTCTGTGCCGTCCCCACCACCGGCCAGCTCCGGAAACAGGTCCGTGAACTGTTCGGCGAGGTCGTCGATGGTCCACACATTCTCCGTGGGCCGGAAGGCGTCGCGCTGCTCCGGGGGCAGGGCGTCGATGACGGGTGTCTCACCGTCCTCGTTGAACAGGTCGGAGCCGGGCCGGAAGCCCTGGGATGCCCAGCGGGTCCCGGCGTCCTCGCTGAAGAGGTAGTCGCGGAAGTCGGTGGCCGCGTCATCGTCACCGACCTCATCCCCGGTCACGACGGCGACCGGGTTCTCGATGCGGAAGGTGTCGGTCGGGTTGAGGTAGCTGATGTCGTCGCCGTCACGGGCCAGCAGGATCGCCTCATTCTCGTAGGACAGCAGCACATCACCCTGGCCCTGCTCGAAGGCACTGGTGGCTTCACGGCCGGATTTGGGTCGGACGTGGATGTGCTGGTGGACCAGTTCGCTGACCTTCGCGAGCGCTTCGTCGTAGGCGTCCGTGGCGTCCTTCCCACTGTCCAGGGCCTGGAAGTACCAGCCTGCATAGGGCGCGAGGAGGTTCCACTTCGCCGAGCCGGAGGACGCCGGGTTGGGCGTGATGATCTCGATACCGGGGGCGAGCAGGTCGTCCCAGTTCTCCAGGTTCTCCGGGTTGGCGGCCCGGGTGACGAAGGAGACGACGGAGCCGAAGGGCACGGAGCGCTCCGATTCGTCGTCGGGGACGTTCTCCTTCCAGTCCTCGTCGACGAGGCCTTCCTTCACCAGCCGGGTGATGTCCGGTTCGAGGGAGAAGTTCACCAGGTCGGCCGGGACGTGCCGGGCGACCTTGCGGGACTGGTCACCGGAGGCACCGTAGGACTCGGCGAACCCCGTGTCCTCCCCCGCGGGGGTCTGCCGGTAGCCGGCGATGACAGCCTCGAAGCCGGGCTTGGGCACCGAGTAGGCGACGAGGTTCACCCGGTGGTCGCCGGAGGAGACATCGGTACCGTCGGGGTCGTCGGTGGTGCCACCGGGCAGGGCGAAGATGACGCCGAGGGCGACCACGCCGGTCGCGGCGAGCACTGCTCCTGTCTTCATGCATCCTCCTGTAGATACTCAGACAGACTGCTCTGTCTACAACAGGAGGGAACGTTATCCGGGCATCAGTGGCCACGCCGCGTCATCGGACGGGCATGAATGAAACTATTGACAGATCGTGGCAGTACGTGTTACCCACGACCTACCCCAGCGCGCGGAACTCCGGGACGACGTGCTCGGCGAGCTCCGCCAGGGCGTCCTCCACCGGCCGGTTGCCGTGGCGCAGGCTGATCATGATGTGGTTCAGCCCCAGCTCCTGCTGTGAATGCAACAGTTCCAGCAGCGCGTTGCGGCCCAGCCGGAACCCGAAGTCGCGTCCCTCCGCGGGATAGGACGGGTCCTCTGCCAGGTCGATCCACAACGACTCCCCCACCGGCCGGAACCCCACCCCCTGCTCCTCACAGGACGCCCGCCACCTGTCGACCATGACCTTCTGGTCATGCAGGTTGCGGTGGTACGTCAGCCAGCCGTCGGCGTGCGCGGCGTTGAACTCGGTGGTCTGCAGGCAGGACCCCACCGCGAGCACCGGGACGCCGGCTGCGGTGGGCTTCGGCACGACCTCTGCGCCGCCCATGCGTCCCCTCGACCACGTCACCGGACGCATCCGGGTCTCCCATGCCTTGCGTAGCACCGACAGGTTCTCCCGGAAATCCTCACCGCGGGTGCCGTTGTCCATGCCGAACGCGGCGAACTCCTCCGGTCGGTCACCGGAGGCCACACCCATGAGGAAGCGCCCGCCGCTGAGCCGGTCCAGCCCGGCCGAACGCTTCGCCAGCAGCAGCGGATGCGCCAGCGGAAGCACCAGCGCCGCGGTCCCCAGGGCGATGGTCGACGTCTGCGACGCCAGCCAGGTCAGGTACATGAAGGGGTCGTGGATCTGACCGACGTCGCCGAAGGTCTCCACATTCAGCGGGATGTCGCGGCACCACACCGCGGCGAAACCGGCGTCCTCCGCGGCCTGTGTGAGCGCGACCTGCCGCGCCAGGTCGCCGTCAGGTGTCACCGGGGACAGACCGAGAGTCAGCTCGCCGGGCGCGAAAGTGCGCCGCCAGCCGGGCAGTGTCGTCGGCGGGTCCTCCGACAGGCGCATGATCTCGGGGAGTTCACGCACCGTGATCAGCTTCCCAGGGAGTCGACGGACCAGGCGGTGGCCAACAGCAGGACACCGACGATGAGACAGAAAGCCGAGTCGAACCGGCGGGAGCGGACGGCGAAGACTCCGAGGATCTTCGAATCCACCCACCAGCGGATCAGGCCGAGCCAGATCATGCCGGCACCGACGGCGAGTGTGCCGCGGCGCCAGTGCTCGGTGAGGATCAGCACCGCACCGGCGATGATCGCCACGAAGAAGAAGATGACGGAGAGCATCTGCAGGTTCCGGGTGACCCGGGACGCGGGCTGGTTCACGTCGTGCGGGTTCGCCAGCAGCGCACGCCGCTCCTCGTCGGTCAGCGGCACCAGGTCCGCGCGGTCTCCCTCAGTGGCCACGGCAGGTCAGGCCTGCGCCGCGAGCCGCTCGGCGCGCTCGACGACGTTGCCGACCAGGAAGGCGCGGGTCAGCGGGCCCACACCGCCCGGGTTCGGGGCGACGGCACCGGCGACCTCCCAGACGTCTGGATGGACGTCGCCGGTCAACTTGCCGTCCACGCGGGAGACTCCCACGTCGAGCACGGCGGCGCCCGGCTTGACCATGTCGGCGGTGAGCATGTGGGCCTTCCCGGCGGCGGCGATGATGATGTCGGCGTCGCGGGTCTCCTTGGCCAGGTCCTTCGTACCGGTGTGACACAGGACGGTGGTGGCGTTCTCGGAGCGGCGGGTGAGCATCAGACCGATCGGGCGGCCGACGGTGACACCACGGCCGATGACGACGGCCTTGGCGCCGTTGATCTCCACGCCGTAGCGGCGCAACATGCTGATCGCACCGTTGGGGGTGCAGGGCAGCGGGGCGGGCTCGTTGAGCACGAGCTTGCCGAGGTTCACCGGGTGCAGGCCGTCAGCGTCCTTGGCGGGGTCGATGCGCTCCAGGACCTCGTTCTCGTTGAGGTGCTCCGGCAGCGGGAGCTGGACGATGTAACCGGTGCAGGCCGGGTCAGCGTTGAGCTCGTCGATGACGGCGTTGAGCTCGTCCTGGCTGACAGTCGCCGGCAGATCCCTGCGGATACTGGTGACGCCGATCTTCTCGCAGTCCCTGTGCTTCATCTTCACGTAGGAATGGGAGGCGGGGTCGTCGCCGACAAGCACCGTCGCCAGGCCCGGGGTGATCCCCTTCGCCTTGAGCGCGGCCACCCGCTGCGCGAGGTCCTCGAAGATCTCACCTTGGTACAGTTTTCCGTCCAGCTTCATCGCAGTCACGCGGTCTACCTTATCGCGCCCTACACCGCACCCGGGAAACCCGCCTGGCGCCAGGCTTCATAGGTGGCGACGGCGGCGGCGTTCGCGAGGTTCATGCTGCGCCGGCCGGGCAGCATCGGGATACGGACCTGCTGCGTGACGCGCGGGTCGTCCAGCGCCTCCTGCTCCAGTCCGGTGGGCTCGGTGCCGAAGAGGAGGACGTCGCCGGGTTCGTAGGTGATGTCGGTGAACCAGGTGTCCGCGTGGCGCGGTGAAGGCGAAGACGCGGTGGCCGCCCCCATCGGCGAGTTCCGCCAGTGCGGCGTCCCGGTTCTCGTGGAGCGTGACGGACGCCAGGTCGTGGTAGTCCAGTCCGGCGCGCTTGACGTGCTTGTCGTCGAAGTTGAAGCCGAGCGGCCCGGCGAGGTGCAGCGCTGCACCCGTGCCGGCGCACTGTCGGATGGTGTTACCGGTGTTCCCCGGGATGACCGGCTGGTCGAAGAGCACGTGGCAGAAGGGGTTCACGGGGATCGCGGAGTTCACGGCGTCGCTCACAGTTCCCACCACGCCTTCAGCGCCTCAGCGAACCAGGCGAGGTCCTTCACCCCGGCCATCTCCCGGGCGGAGTGCATCGACAACAACGGGATGCCGACATCCACGGTGGGGATGCCGAGTCTGGTCGCGGTGATCGGGCCGATGGTGGAACCGCAGGGAACGTCGTTGTTCCCGGCGAAAACCTGGTCAGGGACACCTGCGGTAGCACAGGCGCGGCGCCAGGCGGCAGCGGTGACGGCGTCGGTGGCGTAGCGCTGGTTGGCGTTGACCTTGAGCACCGGACCGGCGTTCATCACCGGGCGGTTCACGCCGTCGTGCTTGCCCGCGAAATTCGGGTGGACACTGTGCGCCGCGTCCGCGGACACGCAGGCCGACCGGGCGTACATCGCGCGGGTCGCTGCGGCGTCCGCCCCGAGCGAGGACGCCACGCGCACCAGCACATCCTCCAGCACCGGACCCGCGGCGCCGGAGGTGGTGGCCGAGCCGATCTCCTCGTGATCGAAAGCAGCGAGGACCCGGATGTCCTTCCCCTGGCCGGAGGCCGGGGACGCCGCCAGCAACGCCTCGAGCGAGGTGAAGACACTGGAGAGGTTGTCCATCCGCCCGGCGGCGAGGAAGTCCTCCCGGGCACCGAAGATCCCGCCGTGCTGGGCATCGACGGTGATGAGGTCGTGGGCGACGATGTCGTCGGCCTCGACTCCCGCAGCCTGCGCCACCACATCGAGAATCGTCGGGGTGTCCTCCCCGACGGCGAAGACCGGCTGCATGTGCAGCTGACGGTCCAGCTTCAGGTCGGCGTTGACGTTGCGGTCGAGGTGGATCGCCAGGTGCGGGACGCGCAGCACGGGCCCGGTGGCGACGAGTTTCTCGGTGCCGTCGGCGAGCACGACGCGTCCGGCCAGCCGCAGTTCCCGGTCCAGCCAGGACGCCAGGATCGCCCCGCCGTAGATCTCGACGGCGGCCTGCCTCCAGCCGGCGGTGCCCGGGAGATCACCGATCGGCTTGAGCTTGAGGCCGGGCGAGTCGGTGTGGGAGCCGATGATGCGGAAACCACTGGTGGCGGGGTCAGCACCCTGCGGAACATCCCAGGCGATGAGTGCCCCGCCGCGGACGATGTAGTGCCCGCCGGGCCTCACGGCATCCACTCCCCACGGCGTCCGCTCGTCCTCGCGGACGTAGCCGGCGTCCTCCAGGCGTCGGGCGACCTCGGCGGCGGCATGGTAGCTGGAGGGGGACGCGGCAATGAAGTCGGCGAACCGGCGGGCGAGGGTGGCTGCTGGGGCAGAGTCGGTCATGGGGACCAGTTAACCACCGGGGCCGCCGTGGAACCCGACCACCTCCCTGGTATCGATCATGTGTTCTATTCAGCGACCTGTTCCGGAATTCCACGTCCGACCCCCTCATAGAGTCCATGTCATGACCGCACCACCGGCACCACCACCTCCCCAGGACGGCATCGACATCGTCGACCTCGCCTTCCATGACATCTACTTCGCCCCTGTCCCGGCACCGTTTCCGCAGTGGTCCCTGGAAACGGCCACGGACCTGTTGTCCGAAGCCACCCGCGCGCACAACCGCGCCCTGCTCGTCATGGCTGCCGAGTGCACCCCGGAGCCGGACGCGGATGTCGAGGCGCATCTCAGTGAGCTGAGCGCCCGTCTCTCCCTGCCCCGGCACCGCGCCGAGATGCTCACCGACATCGGACTGTTCCTTCGGCGCTTCCCGGTTCTCGCCCGTCGCATCGCCGGCGGATTCCTCGGCCCCGACCATCTCACGATGCTCGCCCGGTCCGTCACCGGTGTCTCCCCCGAGGATGACCGCGACGTCGAAGGTGATCTCCTCATCCTGCTGGCTCCCCGGCGCGACGGACTGTCCCTGCCCGGCGTCGCGGCGCTGCGCAACCGGGTCCGTCGGATCATCACCGAGCGGGACGCGTTGGCCCGTCCACCGGAGCCCGGAGAAAGGACGACACCGGCAACCGGCACCAGGCAGCGCCGGGTGGACGTCGCCGGGGGATACGATCCCGGCACCATCGTCATCACGGCGACCCTGCCCACGGAGGAAGCGGAGGAGTTCACTCTCATCCTCGACGCGGTCGGTCGGAAGCTCGGCTGTTCCCGGGCCGACGCGCTGATGCACCTGGCCCGCGGCACCGCGGACGTGCAGGTCACCCTCAATCTCTACCGTGACCCGGAGTCGCCGGTCGCAGCCACCCAGGCCGGGACATGGCTGGATGCCGCAGCCACCGACACGTTCATGGAGCGGGTGTCCCACCTGCGCATTCTCGCGCACGAGTCCACCGGGACCTACACCCCCACCGAGGCGATCGTCGCCTTCGTCAGGGGCAGGGACGGCACCTGCCGTCACCCCGGCTGCGACGTGCCCGCCGACCGGTGCCAGATCGACCACATCATGCGTCACCAGGGCGGTGGCCCCACCGCCACCCGGAACCTCCACTGCCTGTGCCAGCGCCACCACCTCATGAAGACGATGGGATGGCAGGACATCACCATGGCGCCCGACGGGACGGAGATGTGGACAAGCATCGGGGACGGTCACGTCTACCTCACCGAACCGACCGGCCCACTGGCCGCCTACGCCCGGTCCACCTTCTCCTCCCGGGCCACCCGGCGGTACCGCACCCTGCGCGAGCACAATGAACGGCGACTGGCCGAGCAGCACCGGGTACGCGACGCCGTGACTTCTGTTCAGGACGCCACGGCCCAAGACTCAGAGGAGGTGCCGTTCTAGCGGGTTCCGGAGGGAAAACAACTACGCTGCCTCCACTCCCGCCACGCAGACCCGACCGTTCTCGACGCTCATGTCGACCCGGGCTCCGGTAATGGTCAGGTACCATTTACCGCGGTCCCAGTCATGGGTGGCGATGGTCTGCGCGTCCGCGTCAGGACAGGTCAGCACACCCCGTGAGCCGTCAGCCAGTCGACCATCGCAGCGGCGATACGCTGCCGGTTCACCGGCCGGACGAAGACGTGCCCCTCGTCCTCCAGCTCCAGTGCAGCGGTCGGCACACCGCGCTGCGCCAGTGCCGCACTCATCTGCAGGTACTCGCTCGGCGGCACATTCGTGTCGTGCAGCCCGTGGATGAACAGCACCGGCGTCGTCGCCGCCCCGGCCCCCGAGACAGGCATACCCGACAACCTGACCAGCGGAGACACCGCCTTCAGCAGCTCCCCGTCCTGGATCGGGTAACCGTACTTCGGGAACGCCGCAGAGGCGATCCACGGCTCCGTGTCCCGGTAGAAGGTCTCCAGGTCGCTCATCCCGCACGCGCACACCGCCGCCCGGAACAGGTCCGGGAACCACGTCACCGCCACATTCACCAGGTAGCCGCCGTAGGACCGACCGGAGACCGCCAGGCGTGACCGGTCGGCCAGTCCGGCGTCCACCAGGAAGGACGCCGAGTCCTCGAGGTCCCTGATCCCGGCGAACCTCCCGTAGCGGTTGTCGGCGTGCTGGAAGGCACGGCCGTCCCCGGAGGAGCCGCGGACATTCGGCGTGAACACCGAGACGCCGGCGTCGATCACCGCACGCAGCACGTCATGGTGCCCGGGACGCGACTGCCCCTCCGGCCCGCCGTGGAAGTGCAGCAGCATCGGGGCAGGCCCCGTCACCGGCGCACCGTCGGACCCGACGGCCCGGTACAGCCAACCGGACAGTTCCACCCCGTCATGTGCGCTGTAGCGCAGCAGTTCCGGCTCCCCCAGCAGCCGGACATCGCCGTCGACAGGTACCCCGGTCACCGGTGTCATCCTGCTGGTGCGGGTGTCCACCAGGTAGACCGTCGGCGGGGCGTCCGGACTCTCCACCGTGCACACCAGCGACGCCCCGTCATCCGTGATCCGCAGCCCGTGCGCCACCATCCCCGGCAGGGTCACCTCCCGCCGCGCGGTCACCCGCTGGTCGGGGTCGAGCCGCAGCACCTCCAACGCGGAGCGCCCCGAGAGGTTCCACAACACCGCACCGGCCTCCTCGGAGCCGCTGATGCAGAACTCGTCAACATCGGCCTCGCGGTAGTGGATGAGCTCGCGGCTGCGCATCACCCCGTGCTTGGCGTGGATGCGCAGCACCCGACGCCGGTCGCTGTGATGATCCGAGCACACGAGCATCACCGGTTCGCCGTCCTCGCGCGGCGGCAGAATGCACCCGGCGTCGGTGGTCGCCCCGGGTTGTGGCGGCAGGAGAGGACGCCACGACCCGTCCGGCCCGATGAGCAGCAGTTCCCGGTTCGCCCGCGGCCCGACCCGCATCAGGGCGTGGCCGGCGTGCGCGGCGACGAGTTTACCGTCCACGCGGCGGTCGATGACCTGCACCGACCCGTCGACCGGGCTGACGAGGCGTCCCTCCGCCAGTCCGTCCTCACGCACGGCGTCCACGGCGAGGTTGCCGGCGTCCCACTCGACCAACGAGGTCTTCGCGTCGGTGTCGTCCCGCAGCAGCACCGCCGAATCATCCCCGGGATCGGTGGAGACCAGCCAGATCTCGGTGCGCTCGGTGCCCTCGGGGGCGATCTCCACGGCCAGCCAGTGGGCGTGCGGGGAATAGCGCACCGCCACCGCAGGGCCGGACGCCGGGATGCGGATCCGCCGGGCGTCCCCCAGGACCCCGTTGACGAGCGGGGCCTGCATCGCCACGGGCAGCCCCTCAGGATCGGCGTCGTCACGCAGGATGAAGGCGAGCGCGGATCCGTCGGGGGCGATGTCCGGGGCGGTGGTGTGTCTCACGCCTGCAGGCTACCGGAGAGGATCAGCGGTGAGAATCCACGTGTCCCGCCCACCGCCGCCCCGCGAGGAGTTGACGACCGTCGACCCGGCAGGTGCCACGCGGGTCAGCCCCACCCGCACCGTCGTGGCGCCCCCGGAGTCCAGGAGGCTGAACATCCGCAGGTCGACATGTCGGTCGGTGCCGTCGAGAGCGGGCAGCGTGGACAGCTCGACCCGCTCCTGCCCGATGAAGGACGCCGGGTCGGCGAGGATCTCCGCCCGGCGCGCCGCCAGCTGCGCCCGGGTGCACTCCGGTCCGACGGTGATACCCGACCCGCCGTACCCGTCGACCGGTTTGACGACAAGCTCATCCAGCCGGTCAAGGACCGTCAGGCGCTGCCCGGGATCGGCGCACAACCATGTCCTGACCTGCTGCAGCGCGGGCTCCTCCCCCAGGTAGAAACGCACCATCTCAGGTACGGAGGCGTAGACGGCCTTGTCGTCGGCCAGACCGTTGCCTGGCGCGTTGACGATACGGACGGTCCCGGCGGCGAGTGCGTCGCCGATCCCCGGGACCCCCGCTGCGAGGTGCGACTCGGTCACCCGCAGGTACACGAGGTCGACCAGCCGGTCGCCGTCCAGGTCCCACAGCACCGGCGTCCCGCGTTCCACGACCTCCAGCTGGTCACAGGTCCGTGGTGCCAGGTCACCGGTCTCGGCGATGATGCGCTGCTCGTCCCAGGACGGATCGTCCTCACCCGCGGTGAGCAGCACAGCGTGGTCGGACGCATCCCGCACGGCGTCACACAACATCTCCAGTGCACCGTCCGTCGGCACCAGCCGGTCCCCCATCGCCTCAATGAGCTCCGGGTGGTGTTCCTCCGTCACCTGCCGCGCGGCCAGGGCGAAGGTGAGGCCGGAGGGCATCCGGAGATTGTCCTCCAGCACCCGCCAGTCGGAGATCTGCTGCTCAGTCCCGGAACACACCAGGTCAGCACCGGTGACACAGGCCCGGATGGTTCCCCCGGGAACCCGGTGGCCCAGTTCGGTGTAGCCGGGGGCACGGCGGATCACCGCGGCGTCCATCCTTCCCGCCCGGACGATCCCGGCGTCCTCCGGGGAGGTCGCACCATAGACGTCGGCGAGGAAGTGGTCGAGGGCACGGGCGCGCTGCTCGACCCCGGCGGCGAGTCCGGTCCACACGGTCTCGTCGATGATCCGGGGCAGCGGTTCGATGTCGAAGGGCTGCCCGTTGAAGGTCATGCCGTGTCCGGCGGGATCGGGGAGCATCATTTCACCAGGGTAAACCCGGCCGACGGGCCCTGCAGCGCGTATAACGGACACATGCCTGATTTCTCCCTCTCTGCCGGGGTGCTCACGGAACTCCGTGACGCCGCGGCGTCCGACCCTGCGCTGCGCGTCGCAACCAATGCCGTGACCTCGACAGACATTGACAGTGTCACCCTCAACCGGGCTGCGGTCACCGCCGTTGACCCGACGACCGAGGTGAAGCTCGATTCCCTGGGCGTCACCGACCAGAAGCAGTCCGGCCGCTGCTGGATGTTCGCCGGGCTCAATGTCTTCCGCCACCGCGTCGCCGAGAGCCTCAATGTCGAGGACTTCGAGTTCTCCGAAACCTACCTCCAGTTCTACGACAAGATCGAGAAGTCCAACCACGCGCTGCGACGCCTCGACGAACTCTTCCGTTCCGGCGTCACCGACCCCGACGACCGTCTGGTCAACAGCCTGCTGTCCCACGCCGCGGACGACGGCGGATGGTGGAACTACCTCGTCAACCTCATCGGCAAGTACGGTGTCGTGCCCAAGGAGGCGATGGGCGAGACCTTCAATTCCGGCGACACCGGGCAGATGGACGCCCGGCTGCAGACCGTGCTGCGCGCCACCGCCTGGAAGATCCGGGACGCCGTCCTCGCCGCCGGAGACGCTGTCAGCGCCGGGACCACCGAGCCGATCATCGATGCCGGGTTGAAGGACGCCCACCGCGTCCTCGCCACCCACCTGGGCCTTCCCCCGGAGAGGTTCGTGTGGCAGTACCGCGACAAAGACAAGGAGTTCCACCGCGAAGGAGAGTTCACCCCGCTCGAGTTCCGGGACCGGGTGCTCTCCGAGGAGTTCACCGGCGGACTGGAGAACTACGTCTGCCTGGTCAACGACCCCCGCGAGGAGAACCCCTACGGTGCCGCGTACAGCGTCGCCGAGGAGACCAACATGTGGGGCACGGCGGACACCTCCTTCATCAATGCCGAGGTCAGCGAGCTCAAGCGCATCGCGAAGGCCAGCATCGACGCCGGCGAGCCGGTGTGGTTCGCCTGTGACGTCAACCGTCAGTTCGCTGCCGCCCTGGGCATCTGGTCCGCCGACCTCTACGAACGCGACGCCCTCTACGGCACCACCACGGTCTCCGGACCCGGCACGACCAAGGCCGACCAGATGCGTTCCCGGGAATCCCTGCCGACCCACGGCATGGTGCTCACCGGCTACGACAACGAGGCCGGAACCTGGCGCGTCGAGAACTCCTGGGGCACGAAGAGTCACGGTGGGCACGCCAAGCTCGCCGGCGCCGGCTCGATGAAGGGCTACGGCACCATGAAGGACGCCTGGTTCGACGACAACGTCTTCCAGATCGCCGTCCACCGTCGACTGCTCGGGGACGACTTCCCCGGCCTCGACGCCCTGGACCGTGGCGAGACCACTGTCCTGCCGATCTGGGATGCGATGGCCTGAGTGGTGATGAGTGGTGATGAGTGAGAAGAGTGAGAAGAGTGAGAAGATGAACGGAATCAACACAGACACCCTCGCCGGATTCGCCGCGGACCTGGCGTCCGACGCGTCCTGGAGGGTCGCCCGTAATGCCGCGACGGCCGCGGACGTGCAGAAACTGACCCTCGACCGGGAGATCCTGGCGTCCGCCGACCACTCCATGTCGGTGAAGCTGGACCAGTGGACCGTCGCCGACCAGCAGCGCTCCGGTCGGTGCTGGCTGTTCGCCGGACTGAACTCCGTGCGCGGCGACGCCATGGACGAGACCGGCATCAAGGACCTCGAGTACTCGCAGTCCTGGCTGCACTACTGGGACAAACTGGAGAAAGCGAACTACCTGCTCACCGCGATGGTCGAGCTCGCTGACCGACCGCTCGACGACCGGACTGTCCAGCACCTGCTGGACCACCCGGCCGAGGACGGCGGGCAGTGGAACATGTTCGTCGCGCTGGTCGAGAAGTACGGCATCGTCCCGAAGTACGCCATGCCGGAGACCTGGTCGTCCTCGCATACCGCGAAGATGAACCGCGACATCTCCACCGCCACCCGCACCGGCGCGCTGCGGATCCGCGCCGAGATCGCCGAGGGTGGTGACGGGGCGACCGCTCACCGCGCCGCGCTCGGTGAGGTCCACCGGATCCTCACCGCCCACCTGGGCGTCCCGCCGGAGGAGTTCGTCTGGCAGTACCGCGACAAGAACGACGAGTTCCACCGCGAGGGCACGCTCACCCCGCTGGAGTTCGCGGCGAAGTACGTGCCCGCCGACCTCGGCGAGTACGTCTGCCTGGTCAACGACCCGCGCGACTCCTCCCCCTACGGCGAGAAATTCACCGTCGAGTACCTCGGCAATGTCGTCGGCGCCGCCCCGGTCACCTATCTCAACGCCCCGTCCTCCGTCCTCAAGGACGCCGCGGTCGCCGCGCTCCAGGAAGGACGCCCCGTCTGGTTCGGCTGTGACACCGTCGCCCAGTCCGACCGCGACAAGGGCGTCTGGGACGCACACCTTCACGACTACACCGGCTTCTACCAGGTGGAACTCGGTGTGGAGGCGCTCGACAAGCAGGCCCGTGTCCTCACCGGCGAATCACTGATGACCCACGCCATGGTCATCACCGGCGTGGACCTCGACGAATCCGGTACCCCGGTCAAGTGGCGTGTGGAGAACTCCTGGGGTTCCAAGAACGCCGACAAGGGCTTCTGGACGATGAACGACACTCCGGGCAGCTCATGGTTCGACGAGTACGTCTTCGTCATCGCCGTCCACCCCGACCGGCTGCCGCAGGAGTACCGGGACGCCTGGGCCTCCGACGCCACCCCGCATGTGCTGCCCGCATGGGACCCGATGGGGGCGCTGGCCGACTAGCTGTTTCCAGCGCTCCGGCTAGCGCGCGGCGAGCCGGTGCGAGCTGACGAACGCCCAGACCTCGGTCGTGGCGTCCAGCGAGTAACTCGTCGCCTCCGCGGTGTCACTGGCAGCGGTCCCCTCTGCACCGCCGGAGGTGCCCGTCGAGTCACCTGGCCAGGTATGTCCACCGTCGCCGACCCGGAGGTGGACCACGTCGCGTCCGCTCCGGCACATCGGCCACTGCACCCGGCGCACGTCACCGGCCAGGGCCGTGGACACCGGGTCCGGGGAACAGCCGTTGCGCGCAGCGACCGCCTCCGCCCGCTCGCGGGCCGGCTGGTAGGTCGTGCCGTGCCGGCTTCCTCCCGCGTACCCGATGGTCTCGTCCTGCACCCCGTGGATGTCCAGGAAAGAGGTCGCCGGATTCTCACAGTTGCCGCCGGTGCCCGGGTAGTAGGCGCCGGAGACCGAGGCCGTCGCCGCGAAGATCTCGGGGGCACGGCACGCCAGCTTCGCCGCGAACCCGCCGCCGTTGGACATGCCCGTGGCGTAGATCCGCGAGGCGTCCACGTTGTAGGTGCTGTTCACCGCAGCGAGCATGTCCTTGGTGAAGCCGAGATCCTCACCGTCGGAGGTCTTCGCGTAGGGCGCGCCCTCCCAGGCGTCCCCCACGCCCTGCATGTAGACGACGATCGCCGGCAACTTGTCCAGTGCGGCGAACTTCTGCATGTCGGCCGCGGTCTGGTTGTAGCCCGGGTAGGCGAAGAGCACCGGGGTCGGCGTGTTCGGGTAGTAGTCCTTCGGTACCGAGAGGATCGCGGTGCGGTCCCTGTCACCACTGTGCAGCGTGATCGTCGTGGAGTCGCCGGGGGCGGGGCCGTCGAGCTTCTTCCCCTCACCGATCGGTGCTTCTGCGGCACCGGTCGTCGTATTGTCCGAGCCGGTGATGGCGGCGGACTCGGCGATCCGCTGGTTCCGGTAGGAGTCCAGCACTTCCGGGGCCTCCCCGACCGCCGACTGCGAGGAGACGACGGCCACCCCCGCCGTGAGGGCGAGCGCGAGGACGCCCCCGGAGATCCGGAGGCGACGGTTGCGGAGTCCTGGGCAGGAAGGGCGGTGAGTGGGGTACACCCCACCGTTCTATCGACTCACCGGTGCCAGGTCAACGTGCCACGCTCAGACCTGGTGAGAGCATTCTGTTCATTATGCGGACATTGTGATTTCGAACACTATATTATTCCTCTCATGAGCATCTTCCGCCGGTCCTCCGCCGCTGTCCTCTCCGCCACCGCCGTCACCGCCCTCGCCCTCGGCACCGTCGCCGCCGCAGGTGGCGCCGTCGCCGCCCCGGGCGTCCCACCGTCGATGGTGGACGCCGACCCGTCCATCGCGCAGCCCGCGTCCGACTCCTTCTACACTCCACCCTCCGAGATCCCCGATACCCCGGGGTCGCTGATCCGCTCGCAGTTCGCCCCGCAGCTGCTCGACGCTTTCGACGTGGGGGACGCCCCGGGTCGGGCCGACAAGATCCTGTACACCTCCACCACCCAGGACGGTGAGAAGGTCGCCACCAGTGGTGTGGTCCTGGAACCCACCGGACAGTGGACCGGTAAGGGTCCGACCCCCACCATCGTCTTCGCCCCGGGCACCCGCGGTGCCGGCGACGACTGTGCCCCCTCCCGTGCAGGTGCCCAGTTCGCCGGGGTCAACCTGTCCAACGCCGCGGTGAACCTCAACTACGAGTACCCCTTCTACGCCGCCGCCTCCGCCATGGGCTACCGCGTCATCGTCGCCGACCTCATCGGCCTCGGTACCCCGGGCCAGCACACCTACGTCAACCACACTGAGGAGGGCCACGCCGTCCTCGACGCCGCGCGCGCCGGCCTCGCCCACTCCGGTGCTCCCGCCGACTCCCCGGTCGCCTTCTACGGCTACTCCCAGGG
The DNA here is from genome assembly GCF_056280545.1 of Corynebacterium sp. UD i78. Lineage (NCBI taxonomy): Bacteria > Bacillati > Actinomycetota > Actinomycetes > Mycobacteriales > Corynebacteriaceae > Corynebacterium > Corynebacterium sp. UD i78. The sequence continues at coordinate 1,865,573 of NZ_JBWCED010000001.1, forward strand.
TGGTGGTGCTGCCGCCGGTGCCGCCGAGCACGCGGCGTCCTACGCTCCGGAGCTGAACGTCAAGGGCACCTTCGCCGGTGCCCCGCCGGCCGACCTCGAGTCCGTCGCCGGTGCTATCGACCAGCACGCGATCACCGGTGTGCTCGGCTACGCACTCAACGGCGCCATGGCCCGTCACCCGGAGCTCGCCCCCCTGCAGGATGAGTACTTCAATGCGGAGGGCAAGCGTTTCATGTCCTCCACCGCAGACGAGTGCATCGGAAACTCGGTCTTCAACTGGGCACTGCGAGACACCCGCACCCTGACCAAGGACGGCCGTTCCTTCGCCGAGATCGTCCGTGACGATGAGCGGCTGCGCTCTGTGCTTCTCGACGACAACTACAAGCTGGGCTCGCGGGAGCTGAACGCCCCGATGCTCATGGTCAACGGCCGCAACGACGACACCATCCCCTGGTCCCAGGCCCGCGACACCGCCGCCGACTACTGCTCCTCCGGTGGCACCGTGAAGTTCACGACCGACGAGACCCCGTCGATCCTGCCGAAGTTCGTCATCAACCACGCGGTGCCGATGATCACCCAGGTCGGCACCGGTTTCCAGTACATCAACGACCGCTTCAACGACGTCCCGGCACCGAACAACTGCGGCCAGTTCTAGGAGTTGGTCCCCGTTCCACAGTGGCTTCAGGCAGTGGATCAGGGTCAGCACCGGCGGCGTCACCTGCAGGTCCCGGAACTCCGGGGTCGATGCGGTAGGTGGGGATCTGCCCGAGCGCGCGTGCTTTCCGGCGTCGGGTGATCTCCGACGAGGACGCGGCGACCGTACTGACTCCACCGGCCAGTACCGAGGTATCCGCGTCGTCGACGAAGTACTCCAGCCCCCGCTGCGCCACCGCCGTCCACCCCGACACCACCCAGTGCGGATGCTGCACATGGCACAGCCTCGCCCTGGTCAGCGCGTCCGGCTCATTCGCCGGACCACATGGGTGCGACTGCGCGCCGAGTGAGACGAGTGTGGCGTCCCGCAGATTCTGCTTCGGCACCCACAGGCCGTTGACCTGCCCCATGTGTCTCTGCCACCGATTCGGAGGTCGCCTTCCGCCCGACCTCCTCGAGCCGTACCGGTCGCGGTCACTGCACCACATGCAGCGGGGCGAGGTGCTCCAGGCCGGTCCGCCTGTCCAGTTCCGTCCCCTGGTACCCCGTGGTTCCGCTGCTCCCCGTTCTCCTGTTTCTTCCCCGAAATGCTTTCCCTGTCGATCACTGTACGGTACGGTCGTGAACATGACCGGGGGAATAAGCAACGGGGATTTGTCGGGAAATGTGTCGGATGCGCTGGGTTCGCAGGCGCTCTTGGGAGCGGTGGACGCTTCGCCGCCGGACGGTTGGCGGCGTGTGCTGCACCGCCTGTCACGTGGCCGGGTGAATCCGGGTGAGTCGCAACGTCAGATCGAGGCGCGCGAACTCCGGGAGAGGATAAGGACGCCACTGCGCGGCGACTACCGGATCGCCGTGATGAGCCTCAAAGGTGGTGTCGGCAAGACGACGACCACGGTGGCGCTCGGCGGGATCTTCGCCTCCACCCGCGGTGACCGGGTCGTGGCGGTGGACGCCAACCCGGACCTGGGGACGTTGGCCCGACGGGTCGTGGACACGGACGGTGCGCCGACGGTCCGGGATCTGCTCGCAGTTCCGGACGCCTCGCGGTACCCGCAGGTGAAGGCGTGCATGAGCCAGGCGTCGAGCAGGTTGGAGGTCATCGGTTCCGACCGGGACCCGGCCGTGTCGGAGGCCTTCAGTGAGGATGACTACCGGCGCACCGTCGACATCCTCCAACACCACTACAACATCATTCTCACTGACTGCGGTACCGGCCTGATGCATTCGGCGATGACCGGGGTGCTGGATCTGGCGCACACGCTGGTACTGGTGACGTCGCCGGCGCTCGACGGAGCGCAGTCCGCCGAGGCGACGCTCGACTGGCTGGAGGCGCACGGCCACGGGACACTGGCCGCCAATGCTGTCGTCGTGGTCTCCGGGGCGCATCCGGGGCAGGCGTCGGTGGATCCGGGGGTGCTGGCCACACACTTCGAGTCGCGCACCCGGGCGGTGTGCACGGTGCCCTTCGACCGGCACCTGTCCGAGGGCGCGGTCGTGGACCTGGATCGGCTGCAGCCGGCGACCACGGCGGCGTTCCGGGAGCTGGCGGCGGTTGTCGCGGAAGACTTCGCGTCCTGGCACCGGCACGCAGCAGTGTGACCGGCTGGACTCACGTAGTCACGTATGCAGTCAGAGCGCAGTCAGGGAAAGTGTTACCAGTTCCGGCTGGTGACACCTTTCTGATCCGATGACGGAGCCCACGTCACCGGAAGTCGCGGGAGCGGCCGGCGAGGGCCTGGGCCTCCCCCGCCTCCAGCACCTCGAGGCGGTCGGCCCGCACCGTCGCCGCGCCGTTGCCGTTCTCCACGATCCCGCGCACCATGAGCATCCGCGCACCCGAGGCCACCTCACGCTGCGAGCGCCACAGTCCCGGCGACACCATCACATTGACCAGCCCGGTCTCGTCCTCCATGCCGAGGAAAGTCACCCCACCTGCGGTCATCGGCCGTTGCCGGTGCGTCACCACTCCGGCGACGAGGATGCGGCGTCCGTCCTCCACCGACAGCAGCGAGGACGCCGGCACCACAGGGAACGGCCCCGGCCAGGCGTCCAGCCGCTCCCGGAGCAGCCGCACCGGATGCCCGTCGGTGGTGACCCCCGTCGCGGCGATATCGGCCGCGGCCAGCTCGAAGGCACTCATCCCCGGCAGCGCCGGGGTCGACGCCACGGACGTCCCCGGCAGCATCCCGGGCCGTTCCGTCGCAGCCTGGCCCGCGGCCCACACCGCCTGACGCCGTGTCAGCCCGAGGGAGTCGCAGGCTCCGGCGCGTGCCAGTGCCACGACCCGGTCCACGCCCAGCCCGGCCTCACGCGACAGGTCAGCGACCGTCTGGAACTCACCGACCCGGTCACGGGCCTCCACCAGGTCAGACGCCGCCTCGTCCCCGAGTCCACGCACGGATGCCAGCCCGGGGCGGATCGCCCACACCGCAGCGTCGCTCCCGGCGTCCTCCACCTTCTCGACACCGGCCTCCACACCGGAGACGTTGACGTCCACCGGTAGAACAGGGACGCCGTGGCGCCGGGCGTCCGAGATCAGCGACTGCGGTGAATAGAAGCCCATGGGTTGGGCGCGCAGCAGCGCCACGCAGAACTCCGCGGGGTGGTGGCACTTGAACCAGGCGGAGAAGTAGACCAGCGAGGCGAAGGACTGTGCGTGGGACTCCGGGAAACCGTAGGACGCGAAGGCGATGATCTTGTCCCACAGCCGCTCCGCCACCTCCCCGACCAGGCCGTTGAGCTCGGCACAGCCGGCGAGGAACCGGGAACGCATCCGCTCCATCTTCTCCGGTGAGCGCTTCGAGCCCATGGCGCGGCGCAGCGTATCCGCCTCAGCCGGGCTGAACCCGGCGGCGACGACGGCGAGCTGCATGAGCTGTTCCTGGAACAGCGGGATGCCCAGGGTGCGCTTCAGCACCGGTTCCAGGCAGGGATGGTCGTAGGTGACCTCCTCCTCGCCGTTGCGTCGCCGGATGTAGGGGTGCACCGAGCCGCCCTGGATCGGGCCGGGCCGGATGAGCGACACCTCCACCACCAGGTCGTAGAAGGTCCGGGGTTTCAGCCGCGGCAGGGTCGCGAGCTGGGCACGGGACTCGACCTGGAACACGCCCACCGCGTCCGCCCGCGAGAGCATGGCGTAGACCTCCGGGTCGGTCGGGGTGAGCTGCCACAGTTCGATGCGTTCCCCCGTCGTCTCCTCGACAAGGTCCACACAGTGGTGCAGCGCCTCGAGCATGCCGAGGCCGAGCAGGTCGAACTTCACCAGGCCGACGGCGGCACAGTCGTCCTTGTCCCACTGCACCACCGAACGGTCGGTCTTGCGCGCCCATTCCACCGGCACGACGTCAGCCACCGGCCGATCGCAGATGACCATGCCGCCGGAGTGGATCCCGAGGTGGCGGGGCTGGTCGACGAGCTGGGACGCCAGGTCGGTGACCACCTCGGGCGGGTCCTCCACCTTGCGCGACCAGGCGTCCACCCGTCCGGGGTCGTGGCCCAGCGCCCGGGCGGCGTCCCGCAACGCACCTTTGCGCCGGTAGGTGATGACATTGGCGACCTGGGCGGCGTTGTCGCGACCGTACTGACGGTAGACGTACTGGATGGCCTCCTCGCGGCGGGTCGATTCGATGTCGAGGTCGATGTCCGGCGGGCCGTCCCGCTCCGGGGAGAGGAACCGTTCGAACAGAAGGTCGGCGGCGACGGCGTCCACGTTGGTGATCCCGAGGGCGAAGCAGACCGCGGAGTTCGCCGCCGAGCCGCGGCCCTGGCAGAAGATGTCGGAGCGTCGGCAGAAGTCGACGATGCCGTGGACGATGAGGAAGTAGCCGGGGAAGCCGAGGCCCTCGATGACCTCCAGTTCGTGGTCGATGACCTCCCATGCGCGGGGATTGGCGGCCCGGCTGCCGTAGCGTTCCTCCCCTCCCCGGCGGGTGAGCTCGACCAGCCAGCCCATGTCGGTGTATCCCTCGGGCACGTCGGCGTGCGGCAGTTCCGGGGCGACGAGGTTGAGGGTGAAGGTGCACTCGGCGGCCACCTCCACACTGGTCGCCACGGCCTCTCGCAGCCAGGCACAGTCTCCGGCCATCGCCAGCATCTCCTCGCCGGAGTGCAGCCAGGAGCCGCCGAGCGGGTGGGTCACAGGTGCCGCGTCATGGACGTCGAGGCGGTCGTGCAGCGCAGCCTTCGCCCCGGCCAGCCGGGAGGACGCCGGGGTCGGGCAGGTGGCAGCGGTCGACACGATCTCGCGCAGGCCGTGGGAGACGGCGAGGTCGTGGAGGGCGGCGTTGCGGTCGGCGTCCGCCGGACTCATGGTGAGCTGCAGTTCAATGACGCAGTGTGCGGTCCCGAAGGAGTCGATGATGCGGGACGCCGCGTCCCGGTTCCGGTGGTCGATGAGGACGAGCCAGTGGCCGTCTGCCTGCGCGGCGAGGACCGGCAGGTCAGGGTAGGTCAGTGTCTCCTTGTCGCGGTGGCCGCCGGTGCCGAGGTGGGCGTCGGTGAGGACGTGGGACAGTCGCCGGTAGCCTTCCTGGCCACGGCACAGGACGGTGAGCGGTGCAGTGTCGATGTTGTCCCCGGTGCCGTCGAGACTGAGCTCGGCACCGAAGACGGTGGCCAACCCCTGTTCAGCGGCGGCGGTGGCGAAGCGGGCGGCACCGTAGAAGCCGTCCCGGTCTACGAGGGCCAGGGCGGTGAGACCGAGACGTCGGGCGGTGGCGACCATGTCGTCGGGCTCACCGGCACCACGGAGGAAGTTGTAGGACCCTGCCGCATGGAGCTCGGCGAAGGGGATCGTGGAGGACGCCGTCTCCGGGGCGTCCTGCCGTGTCTTCCACAACGTCTCGCGTCCTCCCTCACCGAAGCCGACGGCGTGGAGCGGGCCGGCGTCCTTCCCGGAGAGCAGGCGCTCCAGCCGCGACCAGCTGAGGGCTGCGTGGTTGCTGAAACTGCGCGGACGGTCGTTCACATGTTCGATACTAGCGCGGAGCTGCCGGATTTCCGTCCACCTCGAACGGAACTCAACTAGACAGAGCGGTTCATTACGCGGTACTACTACTACAATCGTCCCGACACCGTCCGGGTACTGACGTTTCCGGCATCACCAGCACAGGAGAACCCATGCACATCCGCCGCAACCCGCTGATCCGCACCGCGGCCGCAGTCACCGTCACCCTCGGCCTCACCGCCGGGGTCACCGCCTGCGCGTCCGATGACAGCGACAGTGGAACCATCGTCATCGGCTCCACCGAGGCCAGCCAGAGCCAGTGGAAGGTCTTCAAGGAGAAGGCTTCCGAGGCCGGCCTCGACGTGGAGGTCACACCGTTCAGCGACTACAACATGCCGAACAAGGCCCTGGACGAGGGCGACCTGGACGTCAACCAGTTCCAGCACATCCAGTTCCTCGCGCAGTACAACGTCGAGTCCGGTACCGACCTCAAGGTCCTCGGCGCCACCGAGATCTTCCCGATGGGCATCTACTCCAAGGAGGCCAAGACCGTCGAGGACATCGAGAAGGCCGGCGAGGTCGTCATCCCCAATGACAACACCAACGGTGGCCGTGCCATCTTCGTGCTCGAGAAGGCCGGTCTGGTCACCCTGAAGTCCGATGACGTCGTCGCCCCGACACCGGCGGACATCGACACCGCCAAGTCCAAGGTGAAGGTCAATGCCGTTGCCGCCGAACAGACCGCCATCGCCTACAACGACGGTGCGATTGCCGCGATCAACAACAACTTCATGATCAACGCCGGCGTCACCCCGGATGACGCGATCATCAAGGATGACCCGGATGACGAGGCCGCCGCCCCGTACATCAACGTCTGGGCCGCCCGCGCCGATGACGTCGACAACGAGGACTACCTCAAACTCGTCGAGATCTTCCACGACCCCGAGGTCCAGAAGGCCGTCCAGGAGGACACCTCCGGTTCCGCCGTCGAGGTCACCGGCAAGTCCCAGGACGAGCTCAACAAGATCCTCGAGGACACCGAGGAGCAGTTCCGCGAGCAGGGAACCAGCGAGGACTGATGAGCACCGGCACCGAAGTAGAATTCCGGAACGTCAACAAGACGTTCCGCCAGGGCAAGAAGGAGATCGTCGCCCTCGACGACGTCTCCATCACCGTCTCCGGCGGGTCCATCGTCGGCATCATCGGCTACTCCGGTGCCGGCAAGTCCACCCTGGTCCGTCAGATCAACGGGTTGGACGTCCCCGACAACGGTGAGATCCTGCTCGACGGCAAGAACATCGTCGGGTACTCCGAGCGCAAGCTCCGCGAGGTCCGCAGCGACATCGGGATGATCTTCCAGCAGTTCAACCTGCTGACCTCCCGTACCGTCGCCGGTAATATCGCCTACCCCCTGAAGCTGCGGGGCATGGACAAGGCCGGGCGCGAGACCCGGGTGAAGGAGCTCCTCGAGTTCGTCGGCCTGGCCGACAAGGGGAAGTCCTGGCCCGAGCAGCTCTCGGGTGGACAGAAGCAGCGTGTGGGCATCGCCCGTGCACTGGCGACCAACCCCTCCCTGCTGCTCGCCGACGAGGCGACCTCCGCACTGGACCCCTCCACCACCCACGAGGTGCTGGAGTTGCTGCGCAAGGTCAACGAGGAGTTCGGTATCACCATCGTGGTCATCACCCACGAGATGGAGGTCGTCCGCACCATCGCCGACGCGGTCGTCGTGATGCAGAACGGCCGCGTCGTGGAGCAGGGCAGCGTCTACGACGTCTTCTCGAACCCGCAGACCGACACAGCGGCGAACTTCGTCGCCACGTCCCTGCGCAACACCCCGGACCTCGTGGAGGCCTCCGACCTCAACACCGGTGTGGGACGTCTGTTCACGGTCACCATGAAGGAGGGCGCCGGATTCTTCCACGCTGTCTCCGAGGTCGAGCGGGCGGGCGTGTCCGTGAACATCGTCCACGGTGGTGTCACCACGCTGCAGTCCCACTCCTTCGGTCGTCTCACCGTGCGGATGACCGCCGAGGATGACGCCGGGAAGGACGCCGTGGAGAACTTCTACCGCGCCCTGTCCACCACGACCGAGATCGAGGAGATCCGATGACTGACACTCTCGACACTCTCGTGCTCGCCAAGGACACCGACTGGGACTATCTGTCCCCCATCTTCCAGGACGCCATCGGCGAGACGCTGTACATGGCGATCTGGGGTCTGGTCGGCGGTGGTCTGGCCGGCCTGATCATCGGCATTCTGCTGTACACCACCCGCAAGGGCGGCGTGCTGGCCAACCGGCCGACGTTCTGGACCCTCAACGTGCTGGTCAACATTGTCCGGCCGGTCCCGTTCATCATCCTGCTGACCGCCCTCGGTCCGCTGACGAAGGTCGTGGTCGGATCGATCCTCGGCATCAACGCCGCAACTTTCGCGATCATCATCGCCGCCGCCTTCGGCGCCGCCCGTATCGTCGAGCAGAACCTCGTGAGCATCGACCCCGGTGTGATCGAGGCGGCACGGGCGATGGGCGCGTCGCCGCTGCGGATCATCTTCACGGTGATCATCCCCGAGGCGCTCGGCCCGCTGATCCTCGGCGCGACGTTCATGTTCATCGCCATCGTCGACATGTCCGCCATGGCAGGCTACGTCGGCGCCGGCGGCCTGGGCGACTTCGCCATCCAGTACGGCTACCGTGCCTTCGACAACAACGTCACCTACGTGACCCTGGTCGTGATCATCGTCATCGTCCAGATCGCGCAGCTCTTCGGTAACTGGCTGGCGCGCAGGATCATGCGCCGCTAGAGCAACCGTTTTCTTCCGGCATTCAACCCCGCCAGGTCGTTCACACCGACCCGGCGGGGTTGTCTGCTGTCGGTGGGCATGACCTGACCAGGGGCCGTATCCGGGGGTGTCCTGTCTATGGCCGGCGAAACTACCGTGGAAACCATGAACATCTACCGACCGACCAGAATCTCCGGGGCACTCGCGTCCCTGGTGGTCGTCGGTGGGCTCCTCGCCTGTTCCGGTGACGACGGGACAGACGGGGACGCCACCACCACCGCAGACCCCACCGACACCGTGACGCAGACGGTCACGGACAGGGTGACGGACACTCCGGAGGACCCCGGCACCACAGACAACCCGGGCTATCCCGGTGACGGTGACGACACCGACGACTCCGAGGAACCTTCTCCCCCATCCCAGGGGCCACCTGAGGACACGATGCCCGGCCCCGGGACCCGGCTCGACATCACCGAGGTCCGCGCCGGCACCCACGACGGCTACGACCGCATCGTCCTCGAGATGGACGGCACCGGCACCCCGGGTTCCGCCCTGCGTCTCACCGAGAACCCCACCGCCGACGGTTCCGGCTTCCCTGTGGAGTACACCGGCGCCCAGGCACTTACCGTCGCCGTCCACGGCATCACCTACAACGGCGTGGAGCCCTCGGTCACCGGCATCCCGGCAGGCTCCGTCGCCTCAGTGAAGGCCATGGGCGCCTTCGAGGGGACCCAGCTCCTCGTCATCGGCCTCACCGACGGCGACATCACACTCGACGACATCTCCGCCACCACCCTGGACGACCCCACCCGCCTGGTCATCGACATCAGGCGGTGACGTCAGGCAGTGACGTCAGCGGCCAGCTCCACCACCTCGGTGGCGACCCAGGACCGCCCCTCCTTCGGCTTGTCGCCGCAGGAGGACATCACCGGGTAGCAGCGCTGCGACTCCAGGGTCACCCGCCATGAGCGGGCGTCCTCGCCAGTTCCCCGCGCCACCAACAACGGGGCGTCCTTCCGGCTCTTCGTGGGACGCCGCTCCCCTGCCCCACCGGCGACACCGGTCCTCGCGTAGGCGCTGTACTTCCCGTACCTGCTGTACCTGCCGTAGACGCCGTGGGCGACCGCGGCCTCCTTCACCGCCCGCTCGTAGTCGTAGACGGGCTGGAAGTACCCCTGGCGCTTGAGCGCCTTGAGTTCCTCGTAGCGTCCGGTGATCTTCATCTCGATGCGCTGGGTCATCAGTTCCCCGGCCCGGCGGCGCAGCTCTTCGGGCACCATCGCGGCGACGGCCGCGTAGGTCTCTGCGGGGTCAGGGGTATCAGTGGCCGACGTGGCCGGGGTGGTGGCCCGCTCCGGTTCCTCCGACGCGACCGGAGCGTCCAGCGGATGCTCGCTGTACTCCAGGTACGGCGCCACCTGCAGCTCACCGGGTGCCGCAGGATCCCCCGCCTCAGCCAGCACCGCGGCGACGGCGAGTTCGGCGACCTGGGCTCGGGAGTCGAGCGTCCCACGGCCACGGTTGCCGGTGACCGGGAGTCGCCCGGCGAGGACATCGTCGAGCATGGCCGACGCGCCGGGGAGGTCGAGGGTGCCGAAGGAGTAGTTCCACGGCAGCAGGATCATCGACGGGGCGAAGCGGTGCCCCTTGGTGTGGGAGGACTCCCACGCGATCTCCGGATAGGCCCGGTGCAGCCCACCGGCCAGCGGACGCCCCTTCACCGCGCAGCACATGTCGCGCTTGCCGTGGGTGCAGACCAGCAGCAGCGGGTGGTCGACCCGCACAGCCCCGGGCACCGAGCCGGGCGTGGACAGGTCGACCTGCAGCAGATCCTCCGGGCTTCCCAGTTCGAGGTACTCGAGTGTCGGAGGCTCGGCGGTCGCGTCGGCGATGTAGAGGGCCACGCGGTCCCGCTCCTGCTGCCCGGCCCGGCCGGGACGCCGGATGAACTGCAGCTGGGCGCGGTAGGTCTTGAGGTACCGCTTGATCTGCCCGGTGAGTTCCTTACCGAGCGCCTCGCCATCGAGGATGTCCCTACCCCACCCGCGGGTGTACTCCAGGGCGAGGATGAGGCCGCCGGACTTGGCGGTGCCGGGCAGCGGCTCCACGGTCACGTCGGAGCACGACTGCGACGTGCCTGACCGGGGATTTCGTATGGTGGACATACCTGCAGATTCTAGTAGCTCCCCTCGATGATCCAGGAACTGTCACGGCACAGCAGCAGATGCGCCCCGGGTTCGTCGGTCGCGATCTGCAGCCGGGCGTAGCGACGGGCGGAGGGCGCGTCCCACCAGCGTTCATCGACCGGCCACGGTCCGGCCCAGCCGGTGACGGCCACACTCCTGCCTCCCCGGTCACTCCGATCACCACGCACCAGCCGGTCCGGGGCGGCACTGAGCAGCCCACGTCCGCTGACCTGCACCTCCGCACCGGTCCCGTCGAGCAGGTGGACCTTCCCGCCTCCGGACGCCAGCAGCCCGGGCAACGGTGCAGGCACCGCGCCCTCCCAGTGCCGGGTGGGCAGGGCCTGCACCTCCTCGGGATCCTCCTCGCCGTAGGGCACGGTGACGACACCTCCGGTGACGGTGTACCCGCCCCGGTGTACCGGACGCAGCACCGCCCGGGTACCGATGAGTGCCTGGGCCCGGGCGGCGGCGGCCCGGGCGGCACGGATACCGTCGTCTGGTCCACCCCACAGGGTCTCGACGACATCCCCGGCCGGGACGCACTCGACCGGGATCAGGGTGACCGAACGGATACCTGCGGCGTCCGCTGTGCCGTCGCTGCTGTCACTGCTGTCACTGCTGTGGTCACTACCGCCGCCGCGCCCGTTGACCCTGGTCAGCCACCCGTCGAGCTGCCACCGGATCCGCTGGGCGGTGTCCTCCTCCCCCAGCGGCTCCCGGCACCGCCACAGCCGTTCCACACTGGCCGGCCCGGCGTAGCTCTCCGGCGGCGCGAGCGTGGCCGTCACCGACAGTCGCAGACAGGCCGACCCGGCGGCGGCGAGTGCGGCGTGCAGTTGAGCTGCGGCCCGCCGGGCGAGGAAGGCGGCCGCCTCGGTCGAAGTCACCGGTTCATCCGGTTCCACGTGGACCTGTGGCTGCCCGGTGACCTGTACCGGAGAGACGGTGCGTTCGGGTTCCCCCGCGGCGATACGGTGCCAGGTGGCGGCGTCCGCTCCGAAGCGTCCGACGACATCGCGACGCGGCAGGGCGGCGAAGTCCGCGAGCGTGCGGATGCCCAGGTCGGACAAGGTCTCCACCATCACCGTCGGCGCACCGAGTACCGGTTCTGCGGTGAGAATGCCGACCGGCTGCGTGGCTACCCACGCCGCCGACGCCCCGGGGGCGAGCACAGTCCCGGTGAAGGACGCCCACACGGCCGTCACCAGGTCATCGGCGACACCGGGGACACAGTCCACACCGGCACGGGCGGCGGCGTCCACCAGCAGTTCCACCGCCTGTTCCTCGGAGCCGTAGTAGCGGGTCAGCGACCCGGCGGGCACAGCGAGCAGTCCGGGACGCAACGTCTCCACCGACGCGGTGACCTGCTCCAGGCCGGTGAGTACCTCCTCATGGGCGGTGGCCTCTGCCTCGGCGTCCTCTTCGGCGACGGTCAGGGACGGGCAGACGCCGAGAGCGTGCCGGGCCTTCATTCCGACCTTCACCCCGGCGTGCCGGGCGGCCCTGTTGGCTGCGGCGATCCGGTGGTTGTCGACCACCGCCGCCGGAGCGAGCAGGTCCCAGCCCTGCGCCCAGGCGATGACGTACACCGGCCAGTCCGGGAACCGCAGTGCGATGGTCCTCACAGCGCACGCTCCAGCAGACGGGAGGATGTCGCAGGCTGCGTCACGGACCCGCCGAGACTCTCCCGGAAGCTCACCGGCGGCTGGCCCTGACCGCGGGCCCGACCGGTGAGGGTCACACCACGGATCCGTCCGGAGCCCCGTCCCAGGCCGGTGACGCCGTCCACCCGCCAGTCGAGGTGCAGTCGGGCTCCCGGCCAACCACCGATGACCACGAGAGCACAGCTGCTGCGGCGCAACCGGGCGTCCACCGGGCGGGCTGCGGTGGGAGCCACGGGTTTCACCGTGTGGTGCAGGACCAGGTCCAGGCCCTCCACAAGGGTGCCGAGCACTGCACCGGTGTGCGGCGACGGGTCGGGGATGACGACAGTCCGGTCGAGGTCCCCGCCGGCCGCCTCCACCGCGGCGAGGGCGAGCTGCGGGTAGCCGACCACGGCCGCGCACCCGCCGGACGCGGTGACCGTGGCGAGGACATCGATGAGGGCTGCGGGGCAGTCGGCGGCGTCGGTGACCGCACCACGGGGCAAGCCGCCGCGGGTGAGGTGGCGTCCCAGCCAGGAGGGGACGCCGAGAGCGTCGGACGCCGGGGAGACCGGGTGGTCAACGGGGGTCACCTCCTGCAGCGGTCCGGGCGTCGGAGCAGCCTGCGGCTCCCCGGTGATGAGGGTGATCCGACGACGCAGGTCATCGACCACATCAGCGAGTGGAGCATCTGCCTTCTCCGCCACGTCAACCATGCCGACAACCTCCTTGTCACTTGTTCTGAACTGGTGATTTGCAGTCCCCACCGTTGTACCGTGGGCGCCGGACAGTGCCGTATCAGCCGGTATAGACCATCAAACACCCGTTCGATATACATCGTCAAACCCCCTTGTCACAGTCGGGGATCGTCCGTGGTTCCGGGGGCGCATGCACTTTCAACCGTTTCAGGAGAACACCATGCCCGCGCCACCCGACGCCTCAGCATCGGACCCGCCGCCACCGACCCGGCCGCCCGGGATCTCCCGAGAACTCCGGTGGAATCTCCACCCCCAACGGATGGACGCCCGAAGGTTCCGTCCCTGCCTGGGTCGCGATGAACGGCTGGCTGACCTCCCACCTCCCCGTACCTCACTTGAGCACCGGGCCCACCCGGTAGACTGCCGGGCATGGCGAACAAGGCACGGAAGAGAAAGGTCACCCCGACCCCCGCACCGGTCCCGGACACCCCGACCGAGTTGAGGATCGGAGCAGCCGCACTCTTCGGCCTCGGCGTCGGCGCACTCGCCACGCCCCTGGACCGCACCGTCCAGGCGGCCCTGCTCATCGGCTTCCTCGGCGCCGGCCTGCTGTGGATCTTCAGCCACCCCTACCGTCGTGACGTGCGCAAGGCCGTCGAGTCCCGGGGTCACCGCTACACCACGAAGTTCAGCCAGCTCATCCCGCTGCTGCCACTGTGGCTCGCCCTCATGCTCGTCCCCGGATTCGAGCTGGGCAACTGGTTCGCAGGCCTCGGCATCGCCGTCGTCGGCGCGGCCTACAGCTGGCTGATCATCCCCTTCATCGACGGCACACGGAACGCCGAGAAGCTGCCCGTCCGCAGCTGACCCGGGCCACACGCGTCAGCTCACGGACGCGTCATTCCCACTCGATGGTTCCCGGCGGCTTGCTCGTCACGTCGAGCACCACGCGGTTGACCTCGGCCACCTCATTGGTGATGCGGGTGGAGATCACCTCGAGCGTCTCGTAGGGCACACGGGTCCAGTCGGCGGTCATGGCGTCCTCACTGGACACCGGACGCAGCACCACAGGGTGACCGTAGGTACGGCCGTCACCCTGGACGCCGACGGAGCGGACGTCGGCCAGCAGCACGACGGGGCACTGCCAGATCGTGTTGTCCAGGCCGGCGGCGGTGAGCTCCTCACGGGCGATGGCGTCCGCCTCACGGAGGATGTCCAGACGCTCCGCGGTGACCTCACCGATGATGCGGATCCCCAGGCCCGGGCCGGGGAAGGGCTGACGGCCGACGATGACCTCGGGCAGACCGAGCTCGCGACCGACCGCACGGACCTCGTCCTTGAACAGCAGACGCAGCGGCTCGACGAGCGTGAACTCCACGTCGTCCGGCAGACCGCCCACATTGTGGTGGCTCTTGATGTTCGCGGTACCGGAACCGCCACCGGACTCCACGACGTCCGGGTACAGGGTGCCCTGGACGAGGAAGTCGACGCCGGCACCCTCCGGGGCGTCATCGAGGACGCCGGCGACGGCGCGCTCGAAGGAACGGATGAACTCCGCGCCGATGGCCTTACGCTTGGCTTCCGGATCGGAGACCCCGGCCAGCTTCGACAGGAACGCCTCGCGCTCGTCGACGGTGACGAGCTTGGCACCGGTCGCGGCGACGAAGTCGGTCTCGACCTGCTCCCGCTCACCTTTACGCAGCAGGCCGTGGTCGACGAAGACACAGGTCAGGCGGTCGCCGATGGCACGCTGGACGAGAGCGGCGGCCACGGCGGAATCCACGCCACCGGACAGGCCGCAGATCGCGCGTCCTTCCGGACCGACCTGCTCGCGGACGGCCTCGATGAGCTGCTCGGCGATATTGCCGGCGGTCCAGGTCGGCTCCAGCCCGGCGGTCTCGTAGAGGAAGCGGGCCAGCACCTCCTGGCCGTGCGGGGAGTGCAGCACCTCGGGGTGGTACTGCACGCCGGCCATCTGCTTCGCCGGGCACTCGAAGGCCGCCACCGGGGCACCCTCGGAGTGCGCTGTGACCTCGAAGCCTTCCGGAGCTGCGGAGACGGCGTCCCCGTGGCTCATCCAGACCTTGTGGGTCCCCTCGAAACCGGTGTGCAGCGAACCACCGTCGACGGTGATATCGGTGCGGCCGTACTCACGGTCACCGGTCTGCGAGACCGTACCGCCGAGGGCATGGGTCATGGCCTGGAAGCCGTAGCAGATGCCGAAGACCGGGACGCCGAGCTCCAGCAGACCGGGCTGCAGGGCAGGGGCGCCGTCGGCGTAGACGGAGGAGGGGCCACCGGACAGGATCAGGGCCGCCGGATTCTTCGCGGCGACGTCCTCGGCGGACATGGTGTGCGGGACAACCTCGGAGTAGATCCGGGCCTCACGGACGCGGCGGGCGATGAGCTGCGCGTACTGGGCCCCGAAGTCCACCACGAGGACCGGGCGTGGGTTACCCGGCGTACTGGGGTTCTCTGGGTGCGTCACGGTCCCCCACCTTACCGGACGCCCCCGCCCCGACCGCTACCAGGTCACCCGACTAGCGCACGACCAGCGGAGCCTTCTGGAAGCTCTTCAGGTCGGTGTAACCGCACTTGGCCATGGACCGCTTCAGGCCACCGACGAGGTTCTCCCGGCCGTAGGGGTTGTCGGTCGGACCGAAGAGCAGCTTCTCCAGCGGCAGGGCGTCCGTGGACGGGGAACCGAAGAGTCCGGTGACCGCGTCGACCTCGCCACGGGGCAGCTGCGGGTGGGCGGCGACCGACGGCCAGAAGTAGCCGTGTCCGCCGGAGCTCTCCGCCAGGGCCAGCGGCGCACCGAGGGACACCGCGTCCGCGCCACAGGCGATGGACTTGGCGATGTCGCCGGAGGACTGCAGCTCGGAATCGGCGATGACGTGGACGTAGCGTCCACCGGTCTCGTCGAGGTAATCCAGGCGGGCGGCCGCGGCGTCCGAGATGGCGGTGGCCATCGGCACGTCGATGCCCAGCGTCGAGGTGTTCGTCGTGGTGCCGGCACCGACGATGACACCGGCGACACCGGTGCGCATGAGGTGCTTGGCGGTCGAGTAGTCCACCACGCCGCCGGCGATGACCGGGGCATCGAGGGAACCGACGAAATCGCGCAGGTCCAGCGGCTCACCGTCGGAGTAGACGTGCTGGGCGGAGATCAGCGTGCCCTGGATGACCAGCAGGTCCAGACCCGACCTGATCAGGGCCGGGGCCAGTTCACGGGCGTGCTGCGGGGAGACTCGCACACCGAAGGTGACACCGGAGTCACGGACCTGGGCGATGCGCTCGGTGAGCAGACCGGCGTCCACCGGGACGGAATGCAGCTCCTGCAGCACCGCCTGGGCGGCGAAGTCCGGCTCCGGCACGCCCAACGGGTCATCCCCACCGGCCGCGGTGCGGACCTTCTCCAGCGCGCCCTCGAGGTCGGCCTGGCGACCCCACAGTCCCTCGGCGTTGATGACCGGCAGACCGCCGAGCTTCCCGAACTCGATCGCGAACTCCGGGGTGACCACGGCATCCGACGGGTGGGACATCACCGGGATATCGAAGCGGTAGGCGTCGATCTTCCAGGTGGTGTCCACGTCATGGGACGAGCGGGTACGACGGGACGGGACGATGTCGACCTGGTCGAGGCCGAAGACCCGACGGGCCGTGCGGCCCATGCCGATGCTGACCTGATCCTGCATGTGGTGATCCTTCTGATCCGCGCCTGGTTAGCGCTGGTAGTAGTTCGGGGCCTCGACGGTCATGGTGATGTCATGCGGGTGGGACTCGCGCAGACCGGCGCCGGTGATCTGCACGAAGTGTGCGTCATTGAGCTCGGCGACGGTACGGGACCCGGTGTAGCCCATCGCGGCACGCAGGCCGCCGACCATCTGGTAGACGATCGCTCCGGCGTCCCCGCGGAAGGGGATACGACCCTCGATGCCCTCCGGCACCAGCTTCTCCTCGCTGGTGACGTCGGCCTGGAAGTAGCGGTCCTTGGAGTAGGAACGCTGCTCGCCGTGCAGGCCACGGCCCTTCATCGCACCCAGCGAACCCATGCCGCGGTACATCTTGTACTGCTTGCCGTTGACCACGGTGATCTCACCCGGGGCCTCGGTCGTGCCGGCGAGCAGGGAGCCGAGCATCACCGAGGACGCACCGGCGGCCAGCGCCTTGGCGATGTCACCGGAGTACTGCATGCCACCGTCGGCGATGATCGGGACGCCGGCCTTCCGGGCGGGCACCGCAGCCTCGAGGATCGCGGTGATCTGCGGGGCACCGACGCCGGCGACAACGCGGGTGGTGCAGATCGAGCCTGGGCCGATACCGACCTTGAGGGCGTCCGCGCCGGCCTCGATCATGGCCTCGGCCGCGCCACGGGTGGCGAGGTTGCCGCCGATGACGTCGATCTTGTCGCCGAACTCCTTCTTCACACGGGCGACCATCTCGAGCACGCCGGTGTTGTGGGCGTGGGCGGTGTCGACG
The DNA here is from genome assembly GCF_056280545.1 of Corynebacterium sp. UD i78. NCBI lineage: Bacteria > Bacillati > Actinomycetota > Actinomycetes > Mycobacteriales > Corynebacteriaceae > Corynebacterium > Corynebacterium sp. UD i78. The sequence goes on from NZ_JBWCED010000001.1 coordinate 1,882,968, forward strand.
ACCAGGGCGTCCACACCGGCGTCAACGAGGGTGCCGGCGCGGCGCAGGGAATCCTCACCGGTACCGATGGAGGCACCGCACAGCAGGCGACCGGAGCCGTCCTTGGCGGCGTTCGGGAACTTCTCGCGCTTGGCGAAGTCCTTCACGGTGATCAGGCCGGTGAGCTTGCCCGCGCCGTTGACGATCGGCAGCTTCTCGACCTTGTGCTGGCTCAGCAGACGCAGGGCGGCGTCGGCGGAGACGCCCTCCTCGGCGACAATGAGCGGCATCGGGGTCATGACGTCGGCGACCTTCGCGGAGAAGTCCTCCTCGAAGCGCATGTCACGGTTGGTGCAGATGCCGACGAGCATGCCCTCGGCGTCCACGACCGGCAGACCGGAGATGCGGTAACGGCCGCAGAGTGCGTCCACCTCGCCGATGGTCATGTCGGGGGTGCAGGTCACCGGGTCGGACACCATGCCCGCCTCGCTGCGCTTGACGATCTCGACCTGCTCCGCCTGGTCCGCGATGGACAGGTTGCGGTGCAGGATCCCCATGCCGCCCTGGCGGGCCATCGCCACAGCCATCCGACCCTCGGTGACGGTGTCCATCGCCGCGGAGATGATCGGCACATTGAGGGTGATGTTGCGGGTCAACTGGGTCTTCGTGACCACATTGGACGGGACGACGTCCGAGGCCGCGGGAAGCAGCAGCACATCGTCGAATGTCAGGCCGACTAGCTCCACCTTCCGCGGGTCGTCGCCTCCGGTGGTCACGTACTGAGCGTCGGTCATGCCCTTGAGTTCCTCCTGCATCCGTGGTTGTCGCCGGTCCCGCGCAACCGTGTACGCACCAGAATAACCCCCGGCGTCCACGCGTCCAGCATTGCCTCTACTGCGGTGCCGGAGCAGACCTGTACGGTGGACGGTGTGAACTACGATGACGCGCTGATGCCTCCGGACCCCTTCGCCGGGGACCCGAATGACCCGGCGTCGTTCCTGGAGCCCGACGACGACTATCCCGAAGGGCCGGTCTCCGACGAGGAGCGGGCCCTGCTGCGGGAGGACCTGACCAATGTCCGCCGCTTCCGCCAGCTGCTCGAGCCCCGCGGCGTCCGCGGGATCTCGATGCTGTGCGACGACTGCGACGAGCTCCACTACTACGACTGGCCGATCATCCTGGCCAACATCTCCACCCTCCTCAGCGGGGACGCCGTCCCGGTCCACGAACCCGGCGCCGCCCCCGACCCGGACTTCTACGTGTCCTGGGAGTACTGCGCCGGCTACGCGGACGCCGTCGACTGGATCGAGCAGGAGCACCGGGCCAGCAACCCCCGGTTCCGGTTCTGATCCCCCTCCCCTGCTGCTGCGACTAGGAGCCGGCGATGGCCCCGGCCGCAGCCTGGCCGGTGGTGCCGTCGTCGACCTTGTCGGTCGAGGGAACGCCCGGTTCCGACGGCACGTCGGCGTCGGACGTCCCACCCGGCGTCTCCGGCTCAGTCCAGGTAGGGTCCTCCCCCTCGCCGGGGGCCTCCGTCCCGTCCGGGTCGCTGGGCTCCCCGGACTCGTCCGTTCCTTCAGTGGGCTCCGTGGTCCCGCCGCCCTCGGTCGGGTCCGTGCTGCTCTCCGTGCCGGTGGACGAGCCGTCGCTCTCCGTGGCACTGGTGGTCCCGGACTCCGAGGGCTCATCGCTCGCGGACTCGGACGCGGAGGACGAGGACGCACCGGGGGTCGAGGACCGCTCGGACCCGGACCCCACGACCGTCTCATCCTCCGGGTGGTTCTGCCGCCCATCGACGACCTCGTTGCGGGCGGGGATGCCCGGGATCGCACCGTGGTAGGCGGCGACACCGAATCCACCGACGGCGATGGCTGCGGCCACACCACCGGCGATCACCATGCCGGTGACCGAGATACCGCCGGCCGCCGCAGCACGGCCGGTGAACCCCAGGCCGCGACGGTGACGCCCAGAGTCGATCGGGGTGACCGCCGCATCAGCGTCCAGCAGGGCGTTGATGTCCGGCGGGGTCACCGGGGCGGCGGTGTCCGCCGCGTCCAGCTCCGCACGGGCGTCAGCGAGCAGACCGAGAAGCCGGTCATCGGTCTCGGGTCGCTCCCCCGCGGCAACTGCGTCCAGCAGCCTGTCGAGCCTGATGACGGCGTCGGCATCTCCGGCGCCGTTCACGCTCTCCATGTCCCGGTCGTTCATTCCTGTGTCCTCGCATCCTCGTGCCCGCCGTCACGTTCCTCAAGGACCGCCCGCATCTTCGCCAGCGCCCGGAACTGTGCGACTCGCACCGCTCCGGCCGTCGAGCCGACCATGGCTGCGGTCTCCTCGGCGGAGTAACCGCCGAAGACCCTGAGGGAGACGATCCTGCGCGCCTTCTCTCCCAGCACATCGAGCAGGTCTGAGACTTCGTTACACGAACTCCGGTCAAGTGTCAGCGTTTCCGGGGTGTCCTGTGTGACTTCATTGTCCGGGATCTCGTCGGTGGGCACCGACAGGTCGCGTCCCTGGGAGCGGCGGGCGTCCACGATCTTGTTCGCGGCGATGCGGTAGACGAAGGCCATGAAGGGGCGCCCCTCCTCCCTGTACCCGGGCAGGGCCTTCGCCACGGCGAGGCAGATCTCCTGGGTGAGGTCCTCAGGGGTGGGGTACCGCGTGGCGGGGATGCGCAGGCGGCAGTAGCGGAGGACAGCAGGATGGATGATGTCGATGACCTGCTGGAGTGCTCTCCGGTCCCCGTTCACCGCTGACGGGACCAGCCGCGAGAGCTGTTCGTCCGTGTCGTCAGTAGCTTTCATCGTCCTGTCTTCGTCTGTCGCCCTCAACGCCCCCTCTCATGACAGGGCCACCGGTGAAAATTACCACAGGTCCGGCTGTGGAACGGCACCGTACGAACACTGAGCGAACGCCCGACAGCCGCTCAGAGAGAGCGTCGACAACATCGTTTCTGAAAGCACTTCCCCCCAGATCACCCCCGGAACGGGGTAGAACGTGACATTTCGCGCTGCCGCGGCCGGAAACCTGTCCTAACGTGTGTTTCCTGACGAAATACGGGACACACAGGGGCTACCCGGTTGCGGACACACGGTCCGAACATTCGACATCTTCTCAACAACAGGCTGTTACGTGACGTTCACGAACGGCGGCGAAGCTGTGGTCATCGGATCACGACAGCGTGATCCCGGGAAAGATCCGCACAGACCCCGACACGAGGAGAACCACCATGCCGCAGCCGAGCCAGCTTCCTGGACCGACCTCTGACTTCTGGGATTGGCAGCTCCGCGGTGCCTGCCGGGGTGCAGACTCCGCCGTGTTCTTCCACCCGGACGGTGAGCGTGGCCGGGCCCGTGCGATGCGTGAGCACCGCGCCAAGGCGATCTGCCGTGAGTGCCCGGTGCTGGCACAGTGCCGCGACCACGCCCTGGCCGTCGGCGAGGTCTACGGCATCTGGGGTGGGATGAGCGAGTCCGAGCGCGCCGCCGCCGACCGCCGACAGCGCACCGGTCGGGTCGTCGGTCGCGTCAGCGGCGGAGTCAGCCGCACCGCCCGCGAGGTCCGCGTCTCCGCGTAAGACGCCACCACCGGCTCTGCCCCACCCTGCGCCATCGCGTTGCGTCCTGCGCCATCCGGTTGTGACGGTTTCCTGCCGGGATCGACACAGCCGGATGGCGCAGAGCCGAACCGGATGACCGTCACGACAGCGATCAACGACCACGCACAGCAGAGAGGCACGGCCCCCGTTTCGGGGACCGTGCCTCTCTGCGTGTCCAGTGCCGGGCGAAACAGCCCGGCGACGCGACACCTAGTGGTGGTGACCGTGGCCGGCCGCGGCGGGGGCAGCCTCAGCCGGCTTCTCCACGACAGCGGTCTCGGTGGTCAGGACCATCCGCGCCACGGAGGTCGCGTTGACGACCGCGGAATGGGTGACCTTCACCGGGTCGATGATGCCCTGCTCCAGCAGGTCGCCGTACTCACCGGTGGCGGCGTTGAAGCCCTCACCGTTGGCGTGCTCAGCGATCTTGGAGACCACCACGGCACCGTCGAGGCCGGCGTTGTCGGCGATCCAGAAGGCGGGACGGCGCAGTGCACGGGCCAGAGCCTTCACACCGGTGGCCTGGTCGCCCTCGAAAGACGCGGCGTACTCGTCGAGCTCCGCGGCGATCTGCACCAGGACGGAACCGCCACCGGCGATCACACCTTCCTGGGCAGCGGCACGGGCGGCGTTGATGGCGTCTTCGATGCGCAGTTTGCGCTCGTTGACCTCGGTCTCGGTGGCACCACCGGCACGGATGACGGCGACACCTCCGGACAACTTCGCCAGACGCTCCTCGAGCTTCTCCCGGTCCCAGGTGGAATCGGTCTTCTCGATCTCGGAACGGATCTGGGTACGGCGGGCCTCGAGGTCCGCGGCAGTGCCGGCACCGTCGACGATGACGGTCTCGTCCTTGGTGACGGTGATCCGGCGTGCGGTGCCGAGATCCTCGATCTTCACCTCGGAGAGGTTGCCGCCGATCTCCTTGTCCACGACGGAACCGCCGGTGACGACGGCGAGGTCGTCCATGAAGGCCTTCCGGCGGTCACCGAAGTACGGCGCCTTCACGGCGACGGCCTTGATGGACTTCCGGATGGAGTTCACGACGAGCGTCTGCAGCGGCTCACCCTCGACGTCCTCGGCGACGATGAACAGTTCCTTGCCGGACTTGGCGACCTGCTCCAGGACGGGCAGGAAGTCGGGCAGGGAGCTGATCTTCTCGCGGACGAGGAGCACCAGAGCGTTCTCCAGGACGGCGTGTCCGGTCTCCTCTTCGGTGGCGAAGTAGGGGGACAGGTAGCCCTTGTCGAAGGAGACACCTTCGGTGACGACGAGTTCGTCGGAGATGGACTGCGACTCCTCGACGGTGAGGACGCCGTCCTTGCCGACCTTCTCCATGGCCTCGGAGACCTTGGCGCCGATCTCGGCGTCACGGGAGGAGACGGTGGCGACGTTGGCGATCGCGGTGCTGTCGGCGACCGGCCGGGCACGCTCGCGCAGGGACGCCAGGGCCTTCTCGGCGGCGGCGTCGATGCCACGGTTGAGCTCCAGCGGGTTGGCGCCGGCGGCGACGGTCCGTATGCCCTCGTTGATGAGGGCCTGTGCCAGCAGGGTGGCGGTGGTGGTGCCGTCACCGGCGATGTCGTTGGTCTTGATGGCGACCGACTTCACCAGCTGGGCACCGAGGTTCTCGAAGGGGTCCTCGAGGTCGATGTCGCGGGCGATGGTGACACCGTCATTGGTGACGGTCGGGCCACCGAAGGCCTTGTCGAGCACGACGTTGCGGCCCTTGGGGCCGAGGGTGACGCGCACGGAGTCCGCCAGCGTGTCGACACCGCGCTGGAGGCCTTCGCGGGCCTCCTGGTCAAATGCGATGAGCTTCGACATGGGGCTCCTAGTTCTCGATGACGGCGAGGATGTCGCGCTGGCTCAGGAGCAGGTACTCCTGGCCGTCGTACTTGAGCTCGGTGCCGCCGTAGCGGGAGAAGACGACGGTGTCGCCGACGGCGACGTCCATCGGGATGCGGTCGTCGTCATCGTGCCAGCGGCCCGGTCCGACGGCCACGACGGTGGCCTCCTGCGGCTTCTCCTTGGCGGAGTCCGGGATGACCAGACCCGACGCGGTGGTGGTCTCAGCCTCGACGATCTGGACGAGGACGCGGTCCTCGAGGGGCTTGATGTTGACGTTGGCCACGATGAATACCTCCGTGTATTCAGTCCGAATGAGTTTGCTTGTGCCGGTTGGTGAGCCTGCACAGCCGTCGTCGCGGGTGAACAACTGTGTGTCTTGCAACCTCTTGGCACTCTACCCCGGTTGAGTGCTAACGCTCAACCTCTCCGAGTGCCAGCACCGGAACCTCGACGTCCATCGACGGGTCGGTCGCCACCCGCAGCCCGCTCGGCGCGGTCCCCGCCCCGATGAGGTGGGCGGCCAGCGTCGCGATCATCACGCCGTTGTCGGTGCACAGCGGCAGCGGAGGGACGTGCAGCGTCACCCCGGCGGACGCACAGCGTGCGGCGGCCAGGGCACGCAGCCGACGGTTCGCCGACACTCCCCCGCCGAGCAGCAGGACGGATGCCCCGGTGTCGCGGCAGGCCTTCACGGCCTTGGCCGTCAGCACGTCGACCACCGCCTCCTGGAAGGACGCACAGAGGTCCTCGACGGCGACGGTCTCACCGTGGCGTCCCGCCTGTTCGACGAAGCGGGCGACCGCGGTCTTCAGCCCGGAGAAGGAGAAGTCGTAGACCGGGTCGGACTTCTTCGACAGGCCGCGAGGGAAGGGAACGGCGGCCGGATCACCGTTCGCGGCGAGCCGGTCGATGACCGGGCCGCCCGGGTAGCCGAGACCGAGCAGTCGGGCGACCTTGTCGTAGGCCTCGCCGGCGGCGTCGTCGAGGGTGGAGCCGAGTTCAACCATCGGTTTACCCACCCCGTGCACCTCGAGAATCTGGGTGTGACCGCCACTGACCAGCAGGGCGACGGCATGGGGCAGGTCATCGGGGATGTCCTTGTCCCGGTCGGTGCCGTAGGTGTCGCCGGTGTGGAGGGTGTCCACGGCGACGTGACCGCCGAGGTGGTTGACCCCGTAGAAGGGCACCTCCCAGGCCGCGGCACAGGCCTTCGCCGCGGCGGCACCGACGAGCAGTGCACCGGCCAGACCCGGTCCGACGGTCGCGGAGACGGCGTCCGGGCGGGTGCGTCCGGTGGCCTTCTCCAGGTCGGCGCGGGCTGCCTGCAAGGTGGGGACGAGTGCCTCCAGGTGTGCACGCGAGGCGATCTCGGGGACCACACCGCCGAACCGGGCGTGCTGCTCCATGGAGGACGCCACGCGGTTGCTGATCTGTGTGACGCGGGTCTGCCCCTCGCGCTCCCCAAGCTCGACGATGCCGACGCCGGTCTCGTCGCAGGAGCTCTCGATCCCCAAGATGATGCGCGGGGTGGACGCAGGGGTTCCGGCATTGTCGGTCGCCACGGAGGGCTGCGCGGCCGCCGGGCGGTGCATGGTGAAGGCGTCCGCCCCGGAGGGCTGGTAGTAGCCCTTCCTCGTGCCGGTGACGTCGAACCCGTAGGCACGGTAGAGACCGACGGCGGGCTCATTGTCGGTACGGACCTCGAGGAACACCGGGCCACCGTGACGGTCGGCGAGTTCGATCAGCGGGTCCATGAGCAGCTTCGACCAGCCGTGGCCCCGGGCGTCCTGGGACAGGGCGATGGTGTGGACCTCGAACTCGGGGTCGTCCGGCGGACCGGCCATGGCCAGGCCGGCGAAGCCGAGCAGGGTGCCCTCCCGGAACAGGCCGATATAGCGGGTGTGCGGGGCGGCGATCTCGGAACGGAAGACCGCGGCCGACCACGGGGAGTCGCCGGCGAAGACGGATTCCTCGATGGCGGCGCAGGCCTCGGCGTCCTCAACGGTCAGTGCGGCGACTACCGGGGTACCGACGGCCTCGGCGAGATCGACGCCGCTGAAGTCGAGCGCCTCGGAGACCGGCCTGCGGGTCGGCTCGACGGCGTCCGGGCGGCGCAGGTAGAGCGCACGCAGCGGATCGCCGGGGCGTCGGAGTCCGGCGAGGGTGTGGCGGCGCAGGGCCGCGATGACCAGCCCTTCCGGGGTGGGGTGGGCGTCCTCGTCGGTGACGGTCCAGGAGGCCGGCACCAGATCGGGCTTCGCCGCGATCTCGCGGGTGGCGAGCACGGTCGCGCCCGGGCGCCGCTCGGTGAGGACGCCGGGGGCGGTCACCGTAGGACCGTCGGTGATGTGGGCGGTGGTGGCGTCCACCACGGACCAGTACCACTCCCGGCGTCGGGCGTCGGAGACGACGAGGACCGGCCCCTGCTCTTCTGCCGCGCAGGCTGTGGCGACGTGACTCTCGACGCCGTGGACCGGGATGTTCAGCGCCTCGCCGAAGGCCACGCCGGTGGCCATGCCGACCCGCAGACCGGTGAACGGACCGGGTCCGGTGCCGACGACGACAGCGTCCAGGTCGGCCGGGGACAGGCCCGCCTCGGCGAGGCAGTCGACGATGTTCGGGGTCAGCACCTCCATGTGCCCACGCGGATTCAGCTCGGTGCGGTGGGCGAGAACGGCGGGAGTGGCAGGGATGCCTGTGGCGCCGGAGAAGTTGTCGGGGATGTCGACCACCCCGGCGACGACGTAGGAGGTGGACGTGTCGACCGCGAGAACATGCATGACCACGGATTCTACTTCCCCCGCCCCCGGTGAAGATAAGGCGGAACCCCGCTGCACTCTCCATTTGCAGCGGGGTTCCTGTTGGATACACCCCTCACAGTGATCCGAGACCCATTATGCACGTGATGCGTCATCTACACAATCCCTTGCACCCGATTTCTTCCGGAAACCCCCGTCGGGGGTTAAACACAGGGGGAGTAATTAATGAGTCTTGCCTCTGTCGATCCAGGTCCACAGCAGGTCACGTGGCTCATCGTCATCAGCGAGAGCATCAGTCTCCTCTGCGCCTTCATCACGCACGATCTCCACGTCGATGACCCGGGTCGACAGGGTCTCCACCACTCCTCTGCCCCACTCCGCGACGAGCACCCGGTCCCCCAGGTCATCGTCGACGTCGAGGGACTCCAGGATGTCGAGCACCGCCTCGCGGGGGATGTCCGCGCCCTCCTCGCTGACGGCGGTGTGCACCGCGTCTCCGAGCAGCCGGTAGGCGTCCATGTGGAGCAGGCCGACACCGGGCGTCCCGTCGGGGCGGCTACCGGCCTTGTGCTCCCGGATGATGGTGAAGGTCGGCGACTGCACGCGACCCTTCGCCCCCAGGCCACGGACAAGCCCCTGGGTGAAGGTGGTCTTCCCGGCCCCCAGGGGCCCGGTGAGCACGACCACGTCGCCGGCCTGCAGAACCGCACCGAGCTGCTCGCCGAACTGACGCATGGCCTCCGCAGAGGATGCCGGCACCGTCCCGGACGGGGCGGTGAAGTCGGCGGTGACATCCACGCCCATGGTTCACTCCCCCACGGGAATGGTCCGGCGGGCCACACGGCCGCCACGCGGCATGGTGAGGATCTCGTAGTCGATGGTGCCCGCCGCGTCCGCGATCTCGCGGACGCTGCGTCCTCCCTCGCCGAAGATGACCGCCCAGTCACCGGGGCGCACCGACGCGCCCGGCCCTTCCGCGGCCACCGGTCCGAGGTCCACGACGATCTGGTCCATGCACACCCGGCCGATCTGCGGGTACCACATACCGTCGATCGTCACGCCGAAGTTGCCGGACATCGCCCGGGGCAGGCCGTCGGCGTAGCCCACGGCGACCACGGCGGTGCGGTGGTCCTCCGGGGCGATCCAGTGGTGCCCGTAACTGACACCCTCGCCCTTCTCCACGACACGGGTGGTGACGACCTTCGCACGCAACGTCATCGCGGGACGCAGTTCCACACCGCTGGGGATCGCACACGGGTCCACCCCGTAGATCCCGACGCCGGGACGCACCATCTCGTGGCGCAGATCCACCCGCGACAGAGCCGCCGGGGTGTTCGCGATGTGGTTGACCGGGACGTCGATGCCGCGGGCACGGCACTCGCCGATGCGGGCGGAGAAGCGTTTCTCCTGCAGATCCGTCGTCGGGGACAGCGGGTCGTCCGCACTGGCGAAGTGAGAGAACAGACCGGTGACATCGAGCAGACCGGCGTCGACGGCGGCCTCGGCGGCATCCAGGGCGGCGGGCCACTCCGTCGGGCTGATGCCGGAGCGGGACAGCCCGGTGTCCACCATCAGGCCGACCTTCAGCGGGCGTCCTGCTGCGGCGGACTCGGCGGCAGTGGAGACAGCGGCCTCCAGGTGTGCCAGCGAGGGGATCCCGAGGGTGATGTCCTGTTCGGCGGCACCGCGCAGGTCCTCCCCGACGATCCATATCCACGCGGTGACCGGGGCACCGACCCCGGCGTCCCGCAGTGCAAGGGCCTCACCGAGCGTGGCGACGCCGAGCTCTGCAGCGCCGGCGTCCACTGCAGTGCGGGCCACATCGGCCATGCCGTGGTTGTAGCCGTCGGCCTTCACCACGGCCATGACGCCCGCCGGGGCGACGAGCCCCGCCAGCGTGCGCACATTGTGCGCCACCGCATTGAGGTCGATGACTGTTTCAGCGAGGACGTGCGTGGTGTCCGTGGTTCCGTTCCTTCGTCTTGTGTGGTGGTTACTCGACGGTGACCGACTTGGCCAGGTTACGGGGCTTGTCGATGTCGGTGTTGCCGCACTGGCGGGCGATCTCGGCCGACAGGAACTGCAGCGGCACCGTGGACAGCAGCGGCTGCAGCAGCGTGCCGGACGCCGGGATCTCGAGCAGGAAGTTCGCGTAGGGCTTCACCGACTCGTCGCCCTCCTCGGCGATGACGATGGTCTTCGCGCCGCGGGCCCGGATCTCCTGGATGTTCGTGACGATCTTGGAGTGCAGGATCTCGCGTCCCTGCGCGGAGGGAACCACGACGACGACCGGGAGGTCCTCCTCGATCAGCGCGATCGGGCCGTGCTTGAGCTCACCGGCGGGGAAGCCCTCGGCGTGGATGTACGCCAGCTCCTTGAGTTTGAGCGCGCCCTCCAGCGCCACCGGGTAGCCGACGTGGCGACCGAGGAAGAGCATCGTCCGGATCGGGCCGAGTTGCTCGGCGAGGCCGTGGATCCGGTCCTTGAGCTCGAGGGTCTTCTCGATCTTCGCCGGGATGGCCTCCAGCTGGTCGAAGATGTCTTCGATCTCGTCGGGGTACTTTGTGCCACGGGCCTGCGCCAGCGCCAGGCCGACGATGTAGTTCGCCGCGATCTGGGCGAGGAAGGCCTTGGTGGACGCCACACCGATCTCCGGGCCGGCGTGCGTGTAGAGCACGGCATCCGACTCACGCGGGATCTGCGAACCGTTGGTGTTGCACACCGCCAGGACGCGCGCACCCTGGGACTTGGCGTGGCGGACGGCCTCAAGGGTGTCGGCGGTCTCACCGGACTGGGAGACGGCGACGACGAGGGTCTGCTTGTCGAGCACCGGGTCACGGTAGCGGAACTCGCTGGCGACCTCGATCTCGACAGGCAGCCGCACCCAGTGCTCGATGGCGTACTTGGCGAGCAGGCCGGAGTGGTACGCCGAGCCGCATGCGACGACGAAGACCTTCTCCACCTGGCGCAGGTCCTCGTCGGAGATGCGCTGCTCGTCGAGGACGACACGTCCGTCGACGAAGTGGCCTGCGAGGGTGTCGCGGATGGCGGCGGGCTGCTCGAAGATCTCCTTCATCATGAAGGAGTCGAAACCGCCCTTCTCGGCGGCCTCCAGGTCCCAGTCGATGTCGAACGGGCGGCCCTCGGCGGGCGTCCCGTCGAAGTCCATGACCCGGTAGTCGTCCTTGGTGATGACGACGACATTGTCCTGGCCGAGCTCGACGGCCTTCCGGGTATGCGCGATGAAGGCGGCGACATCGGAACCGAGGAACATCTCGTCCTCGCCGACACCGACGATCAGCGGGGTGGAGCGGCGTCCGGCGACGATCTTGCCCGGGGCGTCCACGTGGGTGAACAGGAGGGTGAAGGCACCCTCGAGACGACGCAGCACCGCCAGGGCGGACGCCTCGAAGTCACCGGCGGTCGGGCCGCCGTTGTAGGCCAGGGCGACGAGGTGGGCGGCGACCTCGGAATCGGTCTCGCTGGTCAGTTCGATGCCGGCGGCCTCGATCTCCGCGCGGAGCTCGGCGAAGTTCTCGATGATGCCGTTGTGGACGATCGCGGCCTTGCCGTCGAAGGAGACGTGCGGGTGGGCGTTCGTGTCGTTCGGCCGGCCGTGGGTGGCCCAGCGGGTGTGGCCGATGCAGGTCGCACCGGCGAAGCGCTCACTGTCCCGGCCGCCGGCGGCATCGATCTGGTCCAGCAGGTTCGCCAGCTTGCCGGCCTTCTTCTCCACCTCGAGATCACCGGGGCGCACCACCGCGATTCCGGCGGAGTCATACCCCCGGTACTCCATCCGCGCCAGAGCGTCCAGACCGATGTCGAGGGCACTGACGTTACGGGCCGCATCTCCGACGTAACCAACGATTCCACACATGCGCACCACCCTACCGAGACAGTCGTTCCGGGGGTTACTCCGGTGTGCCTGAGGGTGTCCGGTCGACTGGTAGGGAACCCGTATGTTCCGTCCATGGACTTCGGACGTGACGGTCCTGATGTTCTTCCCCGGAAGCATCCTGCTTCCGACCCCTACCAGGATCCCCTGTCCATCTGACTCACAAAGAACTGTCCGGAATGAAGAATGAAGACTCTCGCCGTCGGTGGCTACCAGCTGACCCCGGCCGACTTCGGCAATCCCCGTGTCGCTGGTCAGGGCGGCCAGTTCGTCCAGGTTCCCGGCGGTTGGGCACTGCTGCCGTTCTGATCCCCTATCATTGTGACCGTGGCTGAGAATGTGAAGAACCTGATCGCCCGCCTCGGCAGGCCCGGTCCCTATGACGTCCATGTCGGCGACCTCGGTGTCGCCGGACTGCCGGGGCGGGTCTACGTACCCGTCAACGGGTCCGGTGGCGCCGGTCGTTCCGGACGCAGGAAGCGCACCTCGGTGCCCGGTCTGGTGTTCGCGCACGACTGGCGGATCTCGGCAGACGCCTACCACGTCACGCTGCGGAACCTGGCGAGCTGGGGCATCGCCGTCGCAGCTCCGGACACCGAAACCGGCTTCCGGCCTGACCACCGCGGCTTCGCCGCCGACCTGGAATCTTCACTGAAGATCCTCGCCGGCGTGAAGCTCGGTGACGGCGCCACGGTCGTCGACGTCAACCGTCTGTACCTCGCCGGTCACGGCATGGGTGCCGGTACTGCGGTGCTCGCGGCGGCGGGCCGTCCGGTCACCACGCCGAGCTCCGGTGACACCCCGTCCCTGGCCGGCGTCATCGCCGTGTACCCGTCGGACACCACCCCCAGCTGCTACGAGGCCGCCCGTGTCGTGGAGGCGCCCGGCCTGGTGCTGGAGGCGGGGCGCCCCGGTTCAGTACCCACAGGCAATGCGGGACGTCTCGCCGCGAACTGGCGTGGCCCGGTGGGCTACCGCAAGATCCTCAAGGGCAGCCCGGCGGGGTTCAGCGAGCCGGTGCTGCGCAAGGTCGGCATCGGTGGCGCGGGTCTCGAGTTCGCAGTCCAGGAGCTGGTGCGTGCACTCATCATCGGCTTCATCGCCGGTGACGGCGCGGTGGAAAACGGGGAGGCGAAAGCCTTCACTCCGCTGCACCGGTTCGGTGCGGATCTCCCCGACATCAAGGGAACCTCGACGGCGACGCGTCGGGAACTGTTCGAGTCCTTCCCCGAGTTCTTCGACCCGGGTGAGAAGCTGCAGGACGCTATCCTTCACCGCTGACCTGTGGTCGGTGGCCCGTTACGGGCCGCCCGGTTCAGGGGACCCGGGCATTGAAGAGGTCGTCGGGGGACCTGCCCTGCCGGACCGGTGGGATCCGGTGGGGTGCCTCGGCATTCCCGTCCCGGTCCGCCTGTCCGGCGACCTTCTCCAGGCTGCGACGGAGGGTGTCCGGCAGATCCTTGTCCGCCATCACCGCCTCCACCTCTGCGGTGAACTTCCGCAGCACCTCGGTCTGGGCACGGTAGGCCTCGACGAAGTCCTCGCTGGCCCGACGCATGCTGCCGAGGTATTCGTCCATCACCGCCCGGTGGGCGTCACTCATCTGTGTGGGGCGTGCAGTCTCTGACACAGCACCTGTCGCGGTGCCTGTCGCGGTGCCTGTCACGGAATCTGTCATGGTCTCTCTCCTGTTTCAGATGGGCCCGGTGTCGGTCACCAGGCGTCGGCGGACTCGGGCGTGGTGCCGGTGGATACGCCGGCGTCGGTCGTCCAGATGTCCGGGTTCCACCCGTCGGTCGCGACGTCCCCTGCATCCCCGGCATCCCCGGCTGATGCAGTCTCCGGGGTCTCCCCGACAGCTGCCGGTGACACCGGCGGGGTGTCCTCCGCGGCCGGGGCGGTGCCCACCTCGGCGACGACAGTCGGGGCGCCCGTGGCGTCCGGCAGCCGCTCGGTCTTGTCGAAGCCGTGGACCGGGTCCACGCTGGGCTCCGGTTCAGGACAGGTCGGCTCGGGTGCCGGTTCAGGGCAGTCGGACGGCCCGGCGGCGGGCTCCCCGGCGGACTCCACGGTGAACTCCGCGGCCATCTCCAACGCGCCACCGACGGCGACTGCGGCACCGCCCCCGACGGCCAGACCTGCCGCCCCGACGGCACCGGCGATGAGCATGTCGTCGGCGGCCGGGAAACAGTCACCGACGGTGATGTCGACCAGTGCCTCCAGGCCGTTGTTGCGTTGACCGAGCATGTCGGACACCACCGTCACCGCCCCCTGCACCATGCCGGCGGCGGCATCACCGGCACCGCACGCCAGTGCGGTGGACGCCAACCCGCACACGTCCTCGACGAAAGCACTGATCTCCCCCGCGCACCCTGCGGTCAGCTGGTCCATCGCCCCGGCGCAGCTGCCCACCGAGCTCACCGCGTCCTGCCAGAGTCCACTGTGGGAGACGAGAGCGTCCCCGGCGTCACAGAGTCCCTGGCTCGGCACCCCGCCGCCGATACCTTCGATCACCCCGGCGGCCTCGGTGACCAGTGGAGCGATCTGAGCCGCCGAGTCCACGACCGTGCCACCGGCACCGGCGACCGCGGTGATGGTGGCGGTGTCCAGACCCCGGGTGAATTCCCCCAGCTCGCACATCCGACGCACCGGTTCCGGCGGACAGCCGGTCTGCTCCGCGGTGGCGGCAAGTGTACCGAGGGCGGCGTCCGTCTCGGCCCTGGCAACGGTGGTCACCGGAGACCACCCCCGCCGGTCGTCCGTCCGGTGTCTGCGACCGTCCCGGCCGACCGGTGGTCCGCACCGACGATACGCTGCACCGACCGTTGTGCGTCCTCCAGTCCTGCCCGGATCCGGCGCAGGTGCTCCGCGCGGGTGTCCTGCGCACCGGCCAACAGCGCGACGACCGCCGCACCCCTGATCCCCAGCCCCTGACCGAAGGACGCCGCGGACGGCGTCGCTGGTGATGTCTCCGGTCGCGTCCCCGGTCCGGCGGCGTCGACCGCGGCCAGAGCGGCGGTGACGGCGTCCCTCCCCCGGTCCGGATCGACGGACATCCGGTCCGTATGTGCCCTCACAGTGGTCCTCCTCCCCTGCCACGCCCCGGTGGCGGACAGTCATACCCCTGTTTGACTCCACCGGGGCCCGGAAGGTTCCCGCACCACCACGAATACTGCCGGGAAATATCAGCCCTCGGAGATGACCACCGCGGCCAACTGCCCGGCGATCTTCTTGGCGTCGGCGGCGGTGGGGGCCTCAACCATCACGCGGTAAACCTGTTCGGTGCCGCTGGGGCGCAGCAGCACCCGGCCGGTCTCGCCCAGCTCCTTCTCCGCCGCTGCGACGGCCTCGGCGACGACCGGGGAGGTGTGGATCCGCTCCTTGTCCTCGACCGGCACATTGACCAGGGTCTGCGGCAGCACAGTCATCACCGACGCGAGTTCGCGCAGGGTACGACCGGTCTCCGCCATCCGGGCCATGATCGACAGGCCGGTGAGCGTGCCGTCACCGGTGGTGCCGTGCGCGGGGATGACGACATGGCCGGACTGCTCGCCACCCAGGGACAGGTCCTGGGCGTTGAGGTCGGCGAGCACGTAGCGGTCACCGACCTTCGTGCGGCGCAGCTCGATACCCTGCTCCTTCATCGCCAGGGTCAGGCCCAGGTTGGACATGACCGTGGCGACGAGGGTGTTCTTGCGCAGCTCGCCGGATTCCTTCATCGCCACCGCGAGGATCGCCATGATCTGGTCACCGTCGATGATGTTGCCCTCGGAGTCCACCGCAAGACAGCGGTCGGCGTCCCCGTCATGGGCGAGACCGAGATCGGCGTGGTGCTCCAGGACGGCATCTCGGACGACGTTGATGTGGGTGGAACCGCAGTCGTCGTTGATGTTGTAGGAGTTCGGGTGGTTGTGGATCGCCACCACATCCGCCCCGGCCTGGGCGTAGGCCTGCGGGGCGGCCTCGCTGGCGGCACCGTTGGCGCAGTCGACGACGACTCGGATTCCGTCGAGCGGTGCGGGCACGGAGGAGGCCAGGTGGAACAAATAGCGCTCCAGGCCGTCACCGGACTCCTCGATGATCCTGCCGATGCCGGCGCCGGTCGGGCCGGACTCCTTCAGCTCCAGCATGGCAGCCTCGATCTCGTCCTCGACGGTGTCGTCGAGCTTGTGGCCGCCGGCGGCGAAGAACTTGATGCCGTTGTCCGGCATCGGGTTGTGGGACGCCGAGATCATCACACCCATGTCCGCGCCGTAGTCGTCGGTGAGGAAGGCCACCGCCGGGGTAGGCAGCACGCCCACGTTCAGCACATCGACGCCCTGGGACGCCATGCCGGCCGAGAGTGCCGCGACCAGCATCTCGCCGGAGACGCGGGGGTCGCGTCCGATGACGGCGACCGGTCGACGCTGGGAGCCCGTCGTGGTCTCGGTGAGGACGCGTGCCGCAGCGGCCCCCAGCCGCAGGGCGAGGGGGGCGGTCAGGGAACGGTTGGCCAGACCGCGCACCCCGTCAGTTCCGAAAAGTCTGCTCATGGGGAGCCAGTCTAGTGGGCGGGGGTGCGAGTTCCGGTGTCGGTGCCGGGACTGTGTCGGCATCACGCAGCCAGAGGCTGTTCGAGCGGGTGACGGAACAGCCTCAGGCTGCGCGATGCGGGCACACCCGCGACCCGGACACAGCGAGACGCCGCCCACGGCGCACACGGGGTGCGCCATGGACGGCGTCTCTGCCCGGAAGAACCGGGACACAGCCCACCAGGGCTGACAGGCGGGGCGCAGGGCCCCGGACAATCAGCGCTTGGAGTACTGCGGGGCGCGACGGGCCTTGTGCAGACCTGCCTTCTTGCGCTCGACCGCACGGGCGTCACGGGTGAGGAAGCCGGCCTTCTTCAGGGCGGCCCGCTCCTCCGGGTTGTACTTGTTCAGGGCACGGGAGATAGCCAGACGCATCGCGCCGGCCTGGCCGGAGGGGCCACCGCCCTTGAGGTTGACCTGGAAGTCGAACTGGTTCTCGCGGTCCAGCAGGACCAGCGGAGCCTTGATCAGCTGCTGGTGCAGCTTGTTCGGGAAGTAGTCCTCCAGGGTGCGACCGTTGCAGGTGAACTGGCCGGAGCCGGCAACCATACGGATGCGGACGACGGCCTCCTTGCGGCGACCGACGGTCTGGATCGGGCCCTCGTAGAGATCGGCGACGGCCGGGGTGGCCTCGTCGGTCTCCTCGACCTCAGCGA
Organism: Corynebacterium sp. UD i78; assembly: GCF_056280545.1. NCBI lineage: Bacteria > Bacillati > Actinomycetota > Actinomycetes > Mycobacteriales > Corynebacteriaceae > Corynebacterium > Corynebacterium sp. UD i78. The sequence continues at coordinate 1,900,277 of NZ_JBWCED010000001.1, forward strand.
CGGTGTCACCGATGGTGGCGACGAACTCCTCGCTCACGGCCTCAGTGGCCTCGTAGTTCTCGTTGTCGCTCACTGGGCCACCTTCTTGATCTCGTAGGTCTCGGGCTGCTGGGCGGCGAACGGGTGCTCGGCACCGGCGTAGACGCGCAGCTTCTTCACGGACTGGCGGGAGAGACGGTTGTGCGGCATCATGCCGGTGATCGCCTCAGCCACGACGCGCTCCGGGTGCAGCTCCAGGGAGCGGCCCAGGGACATGGTCTTCAGACCGCCCGGGTAACCGGAGTGGCGGTAACGGAACTCGCGGTCACGCTTGTTGGACGAGATCGCGACCTTGTCGGCGTTGATGATGATGACGTTGTCACCGCAGTCGGTGTTCGGGGCGTAGATGGCCTTGCCCTTGCCGCGCAGCAGACCTGCAACATGGGTGGCGAGACGGCCCAGAACCACGTCAGTGGCGTCGATGACGTACCACTTACGGGTGATGTCACCGCTCTTCGGGTGGAAAGTAGTCACTTAAGGACTCCTTGTCTTCATGGAGCTGCCGGCCCGTCTGCCCTGAATCAGGCTTTCACCGTGTTTCCGGGGTGCCCGCGGCGGCCGGTTGAGACCCGCGGACCGGTCACCGGGGCATACACCGGGGTGACCGCAACCTGAAAGACAGTACTCCCCCCCGGTCACGTGTGCCAAACCCGTGGGGACGCCCGTGACCGTCACGCCCAGCTGTTCGCTGCGCTGGTGTTGATCTGGCTCATCCGCGCATTGGCGTCGTCGACGGTACGGGCGACGGAGTCGAGCACCATGTTGAGCTCCTCAAGGGAGTTGTCCCACCGGCGCTGGGCGTCCTGGTAGGCCACGGCGGACGTCCCCTCCCACTCGGCGACCATCGGGGCGACGTCACCCTTGAGCTGCGAGAGCATTCCGTTGATGTTGCGGCTGGTCGCGCGGATGTCGGCGGCCGCCTGGGCGATCATGGCGAAGTCGTACTGGATCATTGCTGTCTCCTCGGATTGTGGCTGATCTGTGGTGGAGTTCTGGTGGGTGCCGGTCAGCGGAACGCCGCGACGTTGTCATCCTCGACCTGCTGGAAGGACCGGGCGTTGCCGCGGATGTTCTCCGCGATGCCGGTCAGTGCCGCGCGCAGCTCGCGGGCGGCGTCGTTCCAGCGGACCATCAGATTCCCGAAGGACGCCTGCGCCTCGCCCCGCCACACCCCCTGCACGGAATCTACGGTGCCCTGCAGCCGGTTCAGTTCGGCCTGTACCTGGTCGTTGACCGTGTCCACTTTCCCCGCGGTGGCATGCATGACGTCGGTGGTTGTCCTGAAGCTCATGGCTTCCCCCTCATATTTCTGTGTAGGTTCCGGGCCCCTGTCGAGGCCGTCCCCTAGTTAGACTCCACAGACCCCCGTCCGGTTCACTCCCCGCCGAAATTACTCCCCGCCGAAATTACTCCCTGCCGAAATTACTCCCTGCCGACATCACTTCCCGGACAGCACCTGGTACGACGTCCGGACGTGTTCGGCGGCGAGTTCCGCGGCCAGGTCGGCGTCCCCCCGGGTCACCGCATCGAGCAGCGCGCGGTGCTGGTACTGCAGTGTGGCCTGCATGGCGGTCCAGTCTTCCCGCGCCCGGTAGCCCTCCAGCAGCGGGGCGCGCAGTGACTCGCGGATCGCCTGCGTCATGTCGGCGAAGAGACGGTTGCCGCCAGCGTGGGCCAGGGCGACGTGGAAGCGGGTGTCGGCGTCCCCGAAGTCCTCCCGGCTCAGCTCGGCACTGTCGGCACTGTCGGCACTGTCGGCACCGTCGGCCTCCTCGTCCCCGTCCATGGCGGCGAGCTCCTGCTCCATGAGTTCGAGCATCTCGGGGTCGCGGTGTTCGGCGGCCATGCGCGCGCTCTCGACATCGAGGATCATGCGGGTCTGGACGACCTCGTCGAGGGCGAAGTTGTTGAGCGCTACATGCAGTTTCAGGAATCGGCTCAGTGCCGTGGTCGGCATCGAGGTGATGAATGTCCCGGCACGGGCACCGGAGCCGACATGGGACTCGAGTACGCCGTGGCTCTCCAGCACCCGGATCGCCTCGCGGGCTGCCGCTCGGCTCACGCCGAGCTGTTCGGCGAGCTGACGCTCCGGCGGAAGCATGTCGCCGACGCCGAGTGCCCCGGACAGGATCCGGTTCTCGATCGCCTCGACGACCAGCGAGTGGGTGCTGGTCCGAGGTGCAGGACGCCCGGAGTCTGAGATTTCTGACATGCCGTCGGTTCTACCACGGTGAGCGCCGGTTCACCCCACCCGGGCGGTGGCGGTGAACCTGTCACAGGCGGCGAGGCGTCCTGCGGTCTCCTCTGCGGTGCCCGCCCGGTACTGGCAGCCGACGGAGACCTGGTGGCCGTCGATGAGGCGCACCTGCCAGCGGGTGGTCGACCGTCCGCTGTCCTCCGCGTAGTCCACAGGGTGCTGCGAGGTGACCTTCGCCGCCGGCATGTCGGCGAGGCCGGTGAGCAGTCGGGCGTCGAGTTCTTCCTGGGTGCCCAGCGGGGTCGGGGTGGCGGCGACGAGGATGCGGGCGTCCGGGTCGTCCGACATCCAGATCTCACGGCGGTCGGTGGCCTCGCGCAGGGTCCAGCCGTCGAGGTCGGCGTTGACGGGGATGTCCGCACGCTCGGTGATGTGCTCCGGGGTGGCGTCGCCGCGGCGCACCGGGTCGGCGAACAGTGCGTCGTCTGTGGGCGCGGCGGCCACAGACTCCTGCTCCGGCGTCGGCACCACGTTGGAGGTCGCCCCGGTCGGCAGTGCGGCGGCGACAGACTCGTCCCCGCCCCGTCGGAGGATGCCTGCCACGGCCAGGACACCGACCAGTACCACGACAACAGCGGTGACGGCGAGCAGTGCCTGGCGCACCGGTGGGCGTTCCGCGTCAGTCTCCGCGTCCACCAACTCCTGCTCAGGTTCCTCCTCCAGCTCCCCGCCCTCCAGTTCAGCGAGCTCGGCACGCGCCATCTCCAGGTCTGCGGCAAGGCGCAGCGCGGTGTCCGGATCCACGCACCGTGCCCGCACCCCGACGGTGCGCAGGTAGGCGGCGACTGTCGCAGCGTTCTCCCCGGTGACCAGCACATCGGTGGTGGATTCGCCCACGCCCCAGGGGAATCGGACCCGTGGCGTCCGCGGATTAGGATCGGTGAGGTCCGGGTCCGCCGCGCGTTCCTCAAGTGCCTCGGCGACGAGTTCACGGACCGCCTCCAACCTGCTCAGCGGCACGGTGGAGCCCCGCCAGAGCAGACCTGTGCTGTCGCCCGGCGCGTCGCACCGGACGCTGAACCCGCTGAGCAGGTCGGTCACCGTCCATCCGTTGACGAGGATGCCGGACTCCACCAGCGACACCGCCTGCACCGTCATTCCTGTCGCGTTCACTCTTTCTCCCCTGTCTGATCCCCTGTCTGATCCCCTGTCTGATCCCCTGTCTGATCCTCTGTCTCATCCACTGTCGGTTCCTCCGCCACAGCGACCTGCAGTTCCACGGCGTCCCCGACAACGAGGACGCCACGCCCCGGTGTGCTGGGCCGTAGCACCTGACCTGCGACCGGACCGTCCTCCCGAGGCGCCGAGAGCAGCACCCAGGCGGTGCTGTCGCGCACCCCCTGGAGCAGCGGAGTGTAGGTGCTGCGCCCCATCACCGCACTGCGCCGCGCGGTGACCAGGTGCAGGCCGATGTCCGCGGCATGGGGCAGCAGCGGCACCAGGATGTCGAGTGCCGAAGCGAGGTCGGCCGAATGGTCGAGGTCGTCGACGACGACCACGAGTTCCGGGCCGGTCCACCAGCTGCGGTCGCGCAGCATCTGCGGGCTCAGCGTGGTGACGTCGGCCGGGATCCTCTCGCGCAGCACCCCGGCCCAGCGGGTGAGTTCGTCGGTGAAGGACACCGGGGAGCGGTAGCCCGGCACACCGAGCAGTCCGCGGCGTCCGTCGGCGACGAGCAGTTCCGCACTCCCCTCCTCCCACGCGTCCGGATCTGCGAGTCCGGCGATGACGGTGCGGAGCGTGGTCGTCACCCCGGACCGGGCCTGACCGACCACGGTCAGATGTGGGGAGGACGCCGGGTCCCAGGTCACGGTACCGAGGGTGGGACCGCCGACGCCGAGGACGACCTTCCCGGGCTCTGCGGGACCGGCTGCGGTGGCGGACACCCTTTCCGGGAGCAGCTTCATCTGCAGGTCAGGTTCGCTACGGGCCGTACTGACCCGACGGGCGTGTTCGACGGCCTCCTCGTCGGAATGGGCGACCTGGATATGGCGTCCTGCCGGGGAGACGCCGCGACCCGGCACATCGGGCAGGCTGCGCTGGGTGTCACGGAACGTGGAGTCCGTCGGCGTCATCTTCAGCTCGACGGTCCCGGTGAGCAGGTCACGCAGGCTGGGCCGGAAGGTCCAGCGCAGCGCGGTGACGACCACGTGGACGCCACGTTCCAGGCCACCGGCCACCAGCGTGGCGAGCCGACGGTCGCTCTCGCCCAGGGTGTCCACCCCGTCGATGAGCAGGACGCGGTGGGTGACACCGGGAGAAGCGTCCTGCTCCAACTCATCGAGCAGCCGGTCGACCCGGTCGGCGCCTACGACCGCGGCGACCTGCGGAAGCCGGGTCAGGGAGGCCAGGGAACCGCCGGGGTCGAGGATGTAGACCGCCACAGAAGGGCTGGTCAGGGCGAGCCCGACGGTGAGGGTGCGCAGCAGGGTGGTCTTGCCGGTGCCCGGTGAGCCGACGACGGCCCAGTGGCGACGACGCAGGTCGATGTCGAGGCGTCGTTGTTCACCGTCGAAGGGCAGGTCCTCCAGGGCGACCGGGACGCACAACGGGACGCTGTCGTGTTCCGCTGCTCCCAGAAGACGGCTGGCCGGCAGGTCGGTAGGCAGCGGATCCAGCCAGATCGGACGCAGGTTCGGCCCGGCCAGCCGGTCGACGACGAGGTCCATCGTCGTGCCGGTGGCCTCCGGTTCCACCCCGAGTTCGCGGATGATGCGTCGATCGGCCGGCACCTCGGGACCGGAGACATAGGCCGACTGGAACCGCACCTGGCCTGCCCCGCCGGCCTCGGCGAGGATCGCGGCACCGGGGTTGGCCGGCAGGTCGTGGGCGGCGGTGGAGCCGATGAGGGCGCGGGACTCGGCCGCGGAGAAGGTCCGCAGTGCGATGCGGTAGCTGAGGTGGGATTCCAGGCCACGCAGGCGCCCCTCCTCCAACCGCTGGCTGGCGAGCAGCAGGTGCAGGCCGAGGGACCGGCCGAGGCGTCCGACCGCGGCGAAGACCTCGGCGAACTCCGGACGGGCGTGGAGCAGCTCGGAGAACTCGTCGACGACGATGAACAGTGAAGGCATCTCGCCGGGATGTCGCCGGTTGTACTCGGTGGCGGTCGACAGGCCGGCGGCGCGCAGGGTCTCCTGGCGACGGTGCATCTCGCCGAGCAGAGCGTCCTGCATCCGGTCGACGAGCACCGCCTCCTCGGAGAGGTTCGTGATCACCGCGGCGGTGTGCGGCAGGCGTTCCAGGCCGGCGAAGGCGGCACCACCCTTGAAGTCGACGAGGACGAAGTTCAGTTCCTCTGCGCTGTGGTGGTGGGCGAAGCTGGTGACCACGGCTTTCAGCAGCTCGGACTTGCCCGACCCTGTCGCGCCGATGCACAGCCCGTGCGGGCCGATGCCGCCCTTGGCGGACTCCCGGATGTCGAGGTACACCGGTGACTGACCGGCCCGGCCGATCGGCGCGCGCAGGTCACCACCGGGCAGGTCGAGCAGGGAGGTCTCGCTGCGCCGGGTACAGCGGGCGCGGCACAGGGCGGCGAGTTCGACGTCGCTGAGCCGGTCGGCGGTGGCGAAGGGACGCCAGCCGTCGACGGTCCACGCGGAGAGCACCTCCCCGTCGGAGTGGAGCAGCAGGCCGCGGGTCCGGGCGGTCTCCTCGGCGGCCTCGTCCGGGTCGGCGACGACCGTGCAGCGCGCAGGTGCCGATGCCTGGTGCGCAGGTGAATCGACCTCGGCACTGTAGCGGAAGTTGATCCGCAGCGCGCCGTCGTGCGGCAGCCACCGGTCATGTGGGCCGTCGATGCCCACGACGCCCGGATCCTGCAGTACCAGCGCACCCTGCATGGCTCTGACCTGGTCGGATGCCCCGGGTCCGGTCACCGCGACGACCGGGAACTCCCGCAGGTCCACCGCCACCGGGGCGTCGAGGGTGGCATGCCGGGTCGCCAGGTCGCGCAGGCTCATCGCGCACACCGGCTCCAGATCTTCCGGGGGCACGTCGACCGGGATGTCGATCGGGTCATCGGGGGCCTGGACGGCGGTACCGAGACGCACGACGCCGGGTTCGACATCCTGCCCGTCGATCCCCTCGGCCGCCCGGGTCCACAGTGCCTGCGGGTGAGGGTGACGGCGCTCGGCATCCTCCCGCTGTGTGTGCCGGGCGCGCCGGACGCCGTCGGTCAGCGCGTCGAGATGGCGGTGGTAGCTGCGTCGGATCTCGTCGACGTCCTGGCCGCCGGGCTGGAACATCATGACCATCGACCCGATCATCATCAGAGGGAAAATGAAGGTCATCGGGCTGCGGGCCATCCCCGAGAGCATCATCGCGGCGACCATGCCGAGCACGGCGACGAGCATGACAGCGGGCATGAGCAGCCGCAGGAACGGCTGCTTGTTCTTCGGCAGTGATGGTGGTGGTTGCGTCTGCACCGGCTGTCCCCTCGGATGAAAAAGTCCCCGTCATCGACCCTGCCCGCGCCCCCTGTGGCCCCGGACCCCCGACAACATGATCTCTGGCTTACGCCTGTGTTCGGCGACAATACCGCAATCCCGGTGCACGCGGAATGTTTATCGCCTAAAGTTGCCCTCACATACCGCGCCACCGGGGGCCGCGGTACCTGTCACAGCATCATCCACCAGGGGGAATCCACCAGTGATCGCCGTCAGTATCACCGTCGTCGACGACCGTGGGCGCGAACGCGTCCTCGACGCCACCGTGTCCGGGACCGTCCCGGTCACCGAACTCCTGCCCCATCTGGTGGACGCCACACCCGGCGAACACTGGCAGCTCAGTGGGCCGTCCGGAGTGCTGCGACCCGAGCACGGGCTCGATGCGGCCGGGGTGCGCCCCGGGGAACGTCTCACCCTGGCACGCGCCACAGTGCCCGCTCCACCGACAGACACGGTCGGCCGGCTCAGCGGTGATCTGCCGGCCAATCCCTCGGAGTGGGTCGCGGCCTTCCTGGCGGCGGCATCCACCCTGGTCCTGCCGCCGTTCAGCCCCGGGGTACCGGTGTGGCATCCCCTCGAGATCAGCGACCGGGCGCGCAGTGTGCTCGACGGTGCCGGGGATCCGGCCGGTCCGACGGTACTGCTGTGCACCGTACTCACCCTGGTTCTCGCAGTGGCGGCTGCTGCAGCGAGCCTGCACGAGAAGCGATTCACGGCCCTGGCCGCCCTGCTCGCCTTCAGCGCCGGGGTGCAGGTCAATGTACTCACCGGTTGCGTCCTCGCAGCCTGCGCGGTGTGGCGGCCGGGACCCGAACGGGTGGTCACCGTGGTCCTCGCCGTCGCCGCGGCGGTGAACTTCTGGCCGGGGCTGACGGTGTTGGCGGGGATGACCGGCCTGGTCGTCTCCGGGCAGACCGCCCTGGGACTGGCCGGGGTGCCGCTGCCGAGGATCCCGGCGACGGGACTGTTCGCCGCGGCGGACCGGCTGCGCCGACAGGACGCCAGGTCGGCCGAAGAGAGGGCCACCTCCGGAGACTCCGAGGACGCCGCCGTTGACCGGGCCCGACAGGTTCACGCAGTACTGGTCATCGCCTGCTGTGTGGTCATCGTCGCGGGCGTGGTCCAGCTCATCCCGCCGGGATCCGCGCCCGGGTGGATCGCCGTGGCGGCCTGTCTGACGGTCGCGGTGACCGGCCTGTCTGCCCGCGGTTGCCGACCGGCCCACGCGGTGACGGTCACGGTCACCGCGGTCACCGTCGCGGTGTGGACCCTGGTGCACTGCACCTCCCCGTGGCCGGCCGTGGCCCTGCTGCCGGTGATCCTGCCCGCGGTGAAGATCACCTCCCCGCTGGCCGGCCGGGTCATCGACATCCTGGAGACCGTCGCCTTCGCGGTCGCGGTGCCGCTGCTCATCGCGACCACCGGTGTCTTCGACCTGGTCAGGGGGATCGGGTGAAGTACCGGGTGAGGTACCGGATAAGACACGGGTCGACGGTGATGTGCGCTGCCCTCCTGTTCGTGGCGGCCATGCCGGTCGCTGTGGCGCCGGTGGCCACCGCACAGGAGAGTCTCGAACAGTGCGGGGTTCCTGAGCCCGGTGACGCGCTGCCGGTGGATGTGCCGCTGCCCCACGATGTCGCCACCGGTGCCGGTGTCTCGATCGCCCTGGTGGACACCGGTGCCTCCTCCCCCGGCGTCCTCCCCGGTCGGGACGGGGATCTGGACCACTGCGTCCTGCACGGGACGGCGGTCGCCGGAGTCCTGCGCAGCGTGGCCCCCGGCGCGAGGGTGGTCTCCCACCGCCAGATCACCGACCGTGGCTCCGGCACGGTCGCCGGACTGGTCGACGCCCTGGAACGTGCCGTCGCCCACGCCCGCGAGCACCCCGAGGTGAAGATCGTGAACATGTCGCTGGTGGCCTGCCAGGACACCGTCGAACTGCGCCGGGCGGTCGCCGATGCAGAAGACGCCGGGCTGCTCATCGTCGCCGCGGCCGGCAATTCCGGACAGTGTGCCGAGGGGCAGATGCCGTTCCCCGCGTCACTGCCCGGCGTCCTCACGGTCGGCGGGGTGGACGCCCGGGTCGCCGACGCGTCCCGGCTGGACGATCTGGGGCTCGGCCGTGTGGTCGCCGACTATTCGGTGCCCGGGGTGTGGGTGGACCTGGTCGCGCCGGGTGGTCCGGTGTCCACGGTGCTGCGCACTGCTGCCGGTGAGGTGACCATCGTGGGTGATCCCGACCCGTTCGCGGGCACGAGTTTCGCGGCTCCGGTGGTATCTGCCACTGCGGCGCTGGTGTGGCAGGTGCGTCCGGAGCACTCGGCGGCGCAGGTGCGGTCGGTGCTCGTCGACACGGCCCGGTCCGGTGGTGTGCCGGTGATCGATCCGGCGGCGGCGGTCGCATCGGTGATGGACGATGAGCCCGTGGCGGGCGACCGGGACGCTCCCTGGGATGACGCGGTGGACCTGGTCGCTGCCTCGGACGAGAACGTTGAGCTGCGTGTTCCACTGGCTCTGCTGTCACTGGTGCTGGTCGGGGCACTCGGCGTGGCGGTGGCGCGGCGTCCTCGCGGGTGATTTTCCAGGGACTGTCACGCACCTGCCACGGTCCCCGCAGGCGGACTCCAGTGAACAGACCGGAAGGGTCCGTAGCCTCATTTCCAGTGCAGCGGATCCGCTGCCGTTCATTCACACGACGCCTTACAGGAGGCATTCCATGCTCGACGCCATCTCCACCATCGTCAACACCGTCGGTTCCATCCTCACCACCGGTATCTCCGGCGTGGCCCACGCCCTCAACCAGGTCGTCGGCTCCGTCACCGGCAGCATCTAGGACGAGTTCTGCTGAACTGCTCCTACGACCCTGCCCCGTCACCGGTTGTCCCGGTGGTGGGGCAGGGTCGTTTCTGCCCCAGCGGGCTGCGGGCTATCCTCGGGCCTCACCCACCACCCCACCTCAACAGTCAGCCGGGCCCGCTCGACGGACAGTTCACCACCGTCCGGCAGCGGCTCGATCACCCGCCACGGCACCTGCACCGGCAGCTCGCCGTCATCCAGCAGCCCCAGCGCGGCGAGCTCCTCCGGCGACGGCACCGCGTACCGCACCCCGGACTCACTGACCAGGGCCAGTCCCCGCTCGGTCACCACGGCAACGGTTCCCCGTGGACCCGCATAGTGTCCGTCCCGCTCCTCTCCCGACGTCTTTTCCGGCTCCTCCACCAGTGACGACCCCGCGCATACTCCACCGACTTCACGGAACGACGCCGCCACCGGCAACTGTTCCAGCGCCGTCGTCCCGGGAGCTTCCAGCACGGTCCCCAGGTCAGAGACCACCGGTGCACCGGCGAGAGCCTCCGCGACCGCCCGGCGCGTCCCCGTGACCTCGGCCAACCCACCGTCGGCGACGAGGAAGGCCCGCTCCCCCGCGGTCACCAGCGTCCCCTGCGCATCGAAGGGTGCGTCCAACCCGGACCGACCGGCCGGCAGCGCCGCATCCGGGCCACGCCGCAGCACCGTCACCACCTCATCATCGGCCGGCACCGGCACTGCCCCGAGTGCCCGGGCGACGGTGGGACCGGCGTCCGGAATGAGCATCCGCACCCCCTCGACGACCAGCCAGTGACCCGATGGAGCGGCAAGGACCTGCGGTCCGGCGTCCTCCAACGAGGACGCAGCCACGACCGTCGACCCGCACAGCGCCCACCCGTCAGCCTCACCGTCGGTGACCGGGACCAGCCCCGGGGAGTTCGGAATGCCGACCGGCGGACCGGTCTCGAACCCGGCCAGGTTCGATGCGGTGGTCTTCGACGGCGACTCCGCCGACCCCAGCAGCAGCCGTGCCGAGGCCACATTAGTCACCGGGTGGAAGGCGTCCCCGAGGCGTACGTGCAGCGCCCCGGATTCATCGGTGACCAGGGCGGCGTCCCCCACCGACGGTGCCGGACGCAGCATCGCGACCAGCAGCATTCCGCCGGCGACGAGCAGGGCGAGCAACACGCCGACGGCGACCGCGCGTCGTTGGGTGCGTAGTGGATCATGTGCCATGCGTGGGTCGCCGGTGACCAGCGCGAGCTCCATCCGCCGCAGCAGAAAGGAATAGCCGGAGACCTGCAGGCCTGTCGTTCTCATGTGGTTCTCCCCTGACATTCCCCCGGGGCGCCCCGGAAATCCCCCGATGCGCCGACCCCGCGGCGCACCGTGATGTACATTCTGCTGAGAAAGATACATGACAGGGGAGCTCTTGTGTGGGGAACAGTGACGGCCGCCGTGGCCGTGATCGGGACAGGGACAGCGGCCTGGTGGGGACGCCACCGGCTGGGTCGACTCGTCGCAGAACACACACCGGAGCGGGCGTGGTTCCACGTGCACCCGCCGCACCACGATCTGTGGGGTGCGCGGGATCAGGTGGTGTGTGACGGGGAGCTGCTGGACCGCTTCGCCGCAGGTCTGCGGGCTGACCTGCCCATGGTGGTGCAGGTACCTCCGCCGAAGCCTGACGGCCCGACACAGCGTTCCTACGCCGGACTTGCCGCGCTGACCCGCCCATCGGGTCGGGTCCTGGTCGGAGTTCTTCCGGAGGACGCCGCGCGGGTGCCGTTCGCTGCCGCCGGCTGTGGCCTGCTGGCCCGCGCGGTGCCGGGACTGCCCGCCGGTGCGCGTGAGGTGACCGGTGATGTGGCGGTGGACGCAGTGCCCGGCTGGATGGTCGGGACGGATGCATCGGGTGAACCGGTGACGGTGAACCTGCCGCCGGGCGCCACGGTGCTGGTCAGCGGGGCCAGGGCGGCGGAGGTCGTGTCGACGGTGGCGGTGACCGGGCGGACGGTGGGACCGGTGGCGGGCGCAGATGTGGCGGTGGTGTCCACGGTGGCGGCGTGGCGGGAAGCGTGGCATCCGCAGACCTGCCGGGTAGTGGTCTGCGAGGATGCTGCTGCGCTGGCCGACAGCATCGCGGTCGACCTCACCGTGGACCTGGACGCCGGACAGCTGCGCTGCGGGGAGACGACACTCCCCTTCCGTCGGCTGCCGCTACGCTGATCCCCATGCGCAGCCACCTCGCCACCTGGATGAACGACCACCAGGTCGCGCTGTATCTGTGCGCGCTGCTTGTGGGTGCAGTGGTCGGGCTGTCGGTCCCGTCTGTGGCGTCCCCCGCGGAGCAGGCGATCAACCCGGCCCTGGGGCTGCTGCTCTACACCACCTTCCTCGCCGTACCCTTCGGCCGGATCGGACACGCCCTGCGGGACTGGCGGTTCCTGGTGACCGTCTTCGTGGTGAACTTCCTCTGCGTCCCCCTGGTGGTGTGGGTGTTGACCAGGTTCATCGCGTCCGACAGGGCGTTGCTGGTCGGGGTACTGTTCGTGCTGCTGGCACCGTGCGTGGACTACGTGATCGTGTTCACCGGGCTGGCCGGTGGTGCAGCAGACCGCCTACTGGCCGCGACTCCCCTGCTCATGCTGGCGCAGATGGTGCTGCTGCCGGTGTGGCTACGTCTGTTCGCCGGGGCCGAGGTGGTCGAATCGATCGAGACGGGACCGTTCGTCTCGGCGTTCGTCTGGCTGATCGTGGTGCCGTTGGTCGCGGCAGGGGCCACCCAGTGGGCACGCTGGTGGTTCCTCTCCGACCTTTTCGCCGACCTGATGGTGCCGCTGATGATGGTGGTCCTGGCGGTGGTCGTAGCGTCCCAGATCGACGGCGTCTCCGACCGGTGGCGTGACCTGGTGGTCGTGGTGCCGGTGTATGTGGTGTTCCCACTTGCCATGGCACTGATCGGTGGTGCGGCTTCCCGGATCGCACGACTGGAGATGGCGTCCCGCCGGGCGGTGGTCTTCACCGCGGTCACCAGGAACTCTCTGGTGGTGCTGCCGTTGGTCCTCGCCCTGCCGGCTGCCTATGACCTGTCACCGCTGGTGGTGGTGACGCAGACGCTGGTCGAGCTGCTCGTCATGGTGACGATGGTGCGGGTGGTGCCGAAGCTGGTGCGGTGACGAGGTTCCCTCCCCCGGGGTCCTCTACTGATCCGGTCGCTTCTCCGCCGCACCGCCGAAGTGCTACCAGGACAAGAGTCCTGCTGTCAGCAAAACCCAAGGTCGTCAGATCTGCTGCACGCGGGAGACCGGTAACACTTTCCCGCGTTACCTGCCCTCAGCTCAGATCAGCCCGTCGGGCAGTTTCTCGATGGCGACCACCCGCTGCGGGTGCCGTGCACTCCACACGACCACAGCTGAGCTTCGGCCCACGGTCGCGATCTTCCTCGAGTACCGGATCCCGTCGGGACCGTCGAAGACCTGGAAATGCGCGTCATCGTCCGCGATCTGGTCCTCGATCTCGTCAAGTAGGTCATCGACCCGGTTCGCGAGAGCAGGATCATTTCCGTACAGCTCGTCCAGACTCCCGGCTGCCGAAATGGACAGCACAGGACCCTCCCCCTGGATGTCCCCCATCAGTCACGCTCTCCGTTCCTTGGCCGACGTCGCCGAGGCACGGTGTTGTCGGAAGTAGGCTCCTCCGCCAGGGCAGCAAGGATCTTCGGGTCGTGGACGATGTAGTCATCGACCGCCGAGACAATCTTCGCCGGGGTCGGCAGGACGCTGCCGCCGACGGTCTCCTCGACGATGAAGGTCTCGTCTCCGTGGCGTGTTCCGAGAGATACCCGGCCACGCTTGTCCGTGGTGACAAATGGTGCACCCATAACCCCAATCCAGCCCCATCGTCCTATGTGGGCAATGGGGAAATAGGGTCAACTACCCCAGCCGGTAGAGGGTGGAGCCCCAGCCCACGGTCGACTGCTCCACGTCCGCCACACCCCGCCCGGGCGAACAGGTCACGGTGCTCGGCATCGGTGCGCGAACCGCCGCCGTAGAGCGTGAAGTCCCGCAGGTCGTCCTCGTGGTCCTGGTCGTGGGCGAGCTCCTCGTTGAGGATGCCCCGAAGGTCAACGACAATCTCCCCACCCCCACCAGTGATCCGGCCGACGCATCGCCGAGGCCGTCCGCTTCGACCCCGGCGACAACCGCAGCGCCGCCGATCTGGCGGCCTCCGTCCACACCTCACTGCGCAGTGTCCAACGGACCTTCGACGACATCCTCAACCCGCACGCGTATGCAGAGAATCTGCGCACCGCTGTCGCTTCGCCCGGTCGACTGTTCTGCTAAGGACCGGCCACTCGTCGGCGACATGCCGAAGTGTTACCAGGACAGACGTCCTGTTTCCGGGAGAACACCAGGTCGTCAAAGGTGCTGCAACCGAAGATTGACAACACTTTCCCTGCGACACCTCGAGCACTACCCTGACAACCCCGACCACGCCCGGGCCGCACTCGGCTGCGCCAGGCAGTCCCCAGGCACCGGCCCTCTACACCGGCTCCCGCTTCGTGCGTGTCTCCTCGGCGCGCGTCGCCAGTTCCGCGTCCGCCGGATAGTCGACGGCCACGAGGTTCAGACCGCACGCCTGCGCCACCGGCACCTTGGACGACCGGGAACGTTCCTGAAGCAGGGAGGACGCGAACCCCTCGTAGCGGCGTCCCTCCCCCACCGTCAGGACCGCGCCGACCAGCGAGCGGACCATGGACCAGCAGAAGGCGTCCGCCACGACCGAGGCCTCATAGGTCTCCGGCTCCGTGGGCGTCGACACGTCCCGCCATTCAAAGGACTGCAGGTCGCGCACTGTCGTCGAACCTTCGCGGTACCTGCAGAAGGCCGCGAAGTCATGCAGTCCGACCAGCACGTCGGACGCCGACTGCACCGCCGACAGGTCCACCGGATGGCGCCACTGCGCGGTGTCCCGGACCCGCAACGGAGACGGCCCTGCCATCGACGTCGTCACCCGGTAGACATAGTGGCGGCGCAGCGCAGAGAACCGCGCATCGAACCCCGGGGCGGCAGCAGACGCCCCGTGCAGGCGCACATCGGCCGGGAGCATCCGGGACAGCCGTCGCACCAGATCTGACGGCTGCTCCAGCGACCGCTGGCCGAACGCCGACGCGGGCACGTCGACATGGGCGACCTGTCCGGTCGCATGAACGCCGGCGTCGGTGCGTCCTGCCACCGTCAGCTCGACCGGGGTGCGGAAGACCAGCGAGAGCTTCTCCTCCAACACACCTTGCACAGTCCTCAACTGCGACTGCGGGCCCTTCTGCTTCGCCCAGCCGTGGAAGTCCGTGCCATCGTAGGCGACGTCCAGACGCACCCGCACGAGTTCCGTACCCTCCACCAGATCACTCACCCGTCGTCTCCCGTCCGAACCCGGCCATCGCCGCCGGGCTCAGCGACGGACCCGGTGCCTCCACGCGTCCGGACCGCTGCTGCTTCTCCATCTCCACGACGCGCATCCTCTCGCGGTCCGCTGCGCCACCCAGACTGAACAGTCCCAGGCCGAAGACCACGACCCAGACCGTCAGGGTGTCCAGCGCCACCCGCTCGAACGCGCCGGGCATCACGTCGCGTCCGGAGAAGATCAGGGTCAGTGCACCCACGATCGAGAAGAACTCCATGACACGCGTGATCGGCACATAGGCACCGTAGATCAGTGGGTGCGCGTCGCCGGTGGTCTCGGCATGCCGCGTCGCCGAATCGACGAGGACCTCCATCGTCGCCCACATCGCCAACAGGTACAGCAGCAGAGACGCGTCGTGGATCCGCGGATGGCCATCCACGGTGAACATGGTGGTCACCAATGTCAGGAGGCCGGCCAGGCCCAGCAGCAACGACGTCCCGTAGACACCACGGTCACCCTCCCGCCGCGCTGCGAGCACCATGAGCAGACTCGCGAGGATCACCGCGATTCCGGAACAGATCACCATCGTGGTCGTGAACGTACTCACCGGGTTGCACACGAACCGCACTCCGGAATCATCCCGCAGGACGCCGCACTCGGACGCCATAAGGTCGGAGGACCTGTTCTCGGTCAGCGAGTACATGCCCTTCCACCGGATAATACCCACGACCTGCCCGACAATCAGCAGCACACCGGTGACGACCAGAAGGACGCCGGCGGTGCGGTACGAGACGGGGTTGTGCAGGGTGGACCGCGGAGACATTGCACTGATTCTAGCAGCGGGCGCGCGACCCTCCCCTGTGAGGCACCTGCCTGTTCACCACCAGCAACCCCACTACACGACGACGCCCGCCCCTGCGTCATGCAGGGACGGGCGTCGTCAATGGGATGGCCGGGAAGGACAGCCGCAGGAGAACTACTTCTCCTCGGCGGTCTCCTCGGCTGCGTCCTCAGCCTCGACCTCGGCGGCCTCGGCCGCGGCGTCGGCGTCAGTGGACTCCTCAGCCTCGACCTCGGGGGCCTCCTCGACCGGAGCCTTGGCGGCGGCCTTGGTGGCGCGCTCGGCCTCGGAGGAGGCGAGCTCCTCGAGAACCAGCGAGATCTGGGAGACGGGGGCGTTGTCGCCCTTACGGTTCTCCAGCTTGATGATGCGGGTGTAACCGCCGTTGCGACCTTCGAACTTCGGCGCGAGCTCGTTGAACAGGTAAGCGACAACTTCCTTGTCCGTGATGAGCTTCAGGACGTTGCGGCGGTCCGCCACGGTGCCCTTCTTGGCCTTGGTGATGATCTTCTCGACGTACGGGCGCAGCAGCTTGGCCTTGGCGTCCGTGGTCTTGATGGCGCCGTGCTCAATGAGCTGAGCAGCCAGGTTGGCGAGGATCTTCTTCTGGTGGGAAGCGGATCCGCCGAGGCGGGCACCCTTCTTCGGGGTAGGCATAACTTCTCCTCGTGAATGTTTTCTGGTGAGCGCTTGCTCCAGGCAGGTGACCGGTACCGGTCATGCCTCTATTCGGCGATGTCCTCGCCCTCGGTGTCCAGGAACTCGCCGGTCTCGGCGTCGTAGCCTTCGATGCTGTTGATGTCGAAGCCCTCCGGCGCGTCCTTGAGACCCAGGCCCAGCTCAGCGAGCTTGACCTTGACCTCGTTGATGGACTTCTGACCGAAGTTCCGGATGTCCAGCAGATCGGACTCCGTGCGGGCGGCGAGCTCGCCGACCGTGTGGATGTCCTCACGCTTGAGGCAGTTGTAGGAGCGGACGGAGAAGTCGAGATCCTCGATGGGCAGGCTGTAGGCCGCGATGTGCTCCGTCTCCTGCGGGGACGGGCCGATCTCGATACCTTCAGCCTCGGTGTTCAGCTCGCGGGCCAGGCCGAAGAGTTCCACCAGGGTTCCACCGGCGGACGCGATCGCGTCGCGGGCGGTGATGGAGTTCTTGGTCTCCACGTCGAGGACCAGCTTGTCGAAGTCGGTGCGCTGTTCAACACGCGTCGCCTCGACCTTGTAGCTGACCTTCAGCACCGGGGAATAGATCTGGTCGACCGGGATACGGCCGATCTCACCGGTGGTGGCGGCGGCCGGGACGTAGCCGCGACCACGCTCGACCACGAGCTCGATGTCCAGCTTGCCCTGCTCGTTCAGCGTCGCGATGTGCAGGTCGGGGTTGTGGACCTCCACGCCGGCGGGAACGACGACATCGGCACCGGTGACGGCACCGAGCCCCTCCTTGCGGATGTACATGGTGACCGGCTCATCGGAGTCCGAGGAAAGGACCAGGGACTTGATGTTCAGGATGATGTCGGAGACATCCTCCTTGACACCCGGGATGGTGGTGAACTCGTGGAGCACACCCTCGATCCGGATGGAGGTCACCGCAGCGCCGGGGATGGACGACAGCAGGGTACGACGCAGGGAGTTACCGAGGGTGTAACCGAAGCCGGGCTCGAGCGGTTCGATGACGAACCGGGACCGTGCCGGGCTGATGTACTCCTCGGTCAGCTGGGGGCGCTGGGAAATCAGCATCGGGGTATTTCTCCTTCTCGGCGTCCGCTATTTGACGCCACATGAGGTGAACAGAGGGAACCGGACGGTTCCTTACTTGGAGTAGAACTCGACGATGAGCTGCTCCTGCAGCGGAACGTCGATCTGAGCGCGCTCGGGCAGCTGGTGCACGAGGATGCGCAGGGTGGACGGCACGACCTGCAGCCAGGCCGGGACGACGGAGTCGAGCAGGTTCTCCTGGGCCTCTTCGAACCACAGCATCGAGCGGGAACGGTCCCGGACGTCGATGATGTCGTACTGGGAGACCTGGAAGGACGGCACGTTGATCTTCTTGCCGTTCACGGTGAAGTGACCGTGGGAGACGAGCTGACGTGCCTGACGACGCGTGCGGGCGAGGCCGGCACGGTAGACGACGTTGTCGAGACGGGTCTCCAGCAGGATGACCAGGTTCGAGCCGGTCT
The DNA here is from genome assembly GCF_056280545.1 of Corynebacterium sp. UD i78. Taxonomy (NCBI): domain Bacteria; kingdom Bacillati; phylum Actinomycetota; class Actinomycetes; order Mycobacteriales; family Corynebacteriaceae; genus Corynebacterium; species Corynebacterium sp. UD i78. The sequence continues at coordinate 1,918,252 of NZ_JBWCED010000001.1, forward strand.
TACCGGGGCGACGGTTCGCCTCGGCGTAGTAGCGGCGGAACTGCTTCTCCATGACGCCGTAGGTGAAGCGGGCCTTCTGCTTCTCCTGCAGCTGGGTGAGGTACTCGGACTCCTTGATGCGTCCTCGACCGGCCTGTCCGGGCGGGTACGGGCGACGCTCGAAGGAGCGGTCTCCGCCGACGAGGTCGACGCGGAGACGACGGGACTTACGGGTGGCTGAACCGGTGTAACGGGCCATTATCTGTTTCCTGTCCTTTCCTGATTAAACGCGGCGACGCTTCGGCGGACGGCAGCCGTTGTGCGGCTGGGGGGTCACGTCGGAGATCGTACCGACCTCGAGGCCGGCGGTGGACAGGGAACGGATGGCGGTCTCGCGACCGGAGCCCGGGCCCTTGACGAACACGTCAACCTTCTTCATGCCGTGCTCCATCGCCTTACGGGCGGCAGACTCGGCAGCCATCTGAGCGGCGAAAGGGGTGGACTTGCGGGAGCCCTTGAAGCCGACGTGGCCGGAGGACGCCCAGGAAATCACAGCACCCTTCTCGTCCGTGATGGAGACGATGGTGTTGTTGAACGTGGACTTGATGTACGCGGCACCGTGGGCGACGTTCTTCTTGACTACCCGACGGCCGGTACGGCGCGCGCCAGCGCGTGCTTTCGGAGGCATCTGTTACTTCTTCTTTCCTGCGATCGTCTTCTTCGGGCCCTTACGGGTACGAGCGTTGGTCTTGGTCCGCTGACCGCGCACCGGGAGGCCACGACGGTGGCGCAGACCCTGGTAGCAGCCGATCTCGATCTTGCGACGGATGTCCGCGGCGACCTCGCGGCGGAGGTCACCCTCGACCTTCCAGGTCCCTTCGATGACGTCCTTGAGAGCGGAGACCTGCTCGTCAGTGAGGTCCTTGGACCGCAGGTCGGGGGAGATGCCGGTCTTCTCCAGCAGCTCGGCGGCACGGGCGGGGCCGATGCCGTAGATGTAGGTGAGTGCAACCTCCATGCGCTTGTCGCGCGGGAGGTCAACACCAGCAAGGCGTGCCATGTGGCAGTTCCTTCCGGTTTTTAAGCGGCGGTTTGCTCCCCACACATCCCGGCGTCCTCCCTGAGGGAAGGACGCCGGGCTCCGGCCGCCGCGGCCGGAGGTGAGCCCGTGGAATCCGCACGTCGGCGGCGTCCACGGATGGTGTACGGAGGCGAATGTCTTTGTGCCGGACAGATGTGCCGGAACGACAGGTAGGGCAGGTCTACTTGTAGCGGTAGACGATGCGCCCGCGGGTCAGGTCGTAGGGCGAGAGCTCCACGACCACGCGGTCCTCAGGAAGGATACGGATGTAGTGCTGACGCATCTTGCCGGAGATGTGGGCGAGCACCTTGTGCCCGTTGTCCAGCTCCACACGGAACATCGCGTTCGGCAGGGGCTCGACAATCTTGCCCTCGACCTCGATGGCGCCTTCCTTCTTAGCCATATCCTCCACTTTTCCAGGTCAGGGCAGCCTCCCGGCAGGTGCCGGGCCGTAGCCTGACCACACAGTCTTGTTCGGACGATGTACCCGCAGATCATCGTGACGACCCGCGTGTACACCAGAGGAAGAGTCTACGGCATGACGCGCCCCCGCGCCAATACCGGATCACACCCCGTTGACCCCCGGTCTCTACCCCGGAAAAGATTCAGTAGCGCGGAGTGAGGATGCGCGGGCCTTCAGCGGTGGCCGCGACAGTGTGCTCCCAGTGGGAGGCGAAGGACCCGTCCAGAGTCTTCACACCCCAGTCGTCGTCGAGGACGTAGGAGTCGATGGTCCCGAGTGCCAGCATCGGTTCGATGGCTAGGGTGGAACCGACCTCGATGGACGGCCCCTTGCCAGGGCGTCCTTCATTGGCCAGGTACGGGTCCTCGTGCATCTCGTGCCCGATGCCGTGACCGCCGTAGCCGTCCACGATGTACAGCGGGACGCCGAACTTCGTGGACGCCGCGGCAGTCGCCTCCTCGAGCGCCCAGGAGACATCGGTCAGCCGGTTACCCGGGACCATCGCCTTGAGCCCCTCGTAGAGGACGAACTCGGTGGCCTCGTTGAGCTGGCGGACGTTCTCGGCGATCTCACCGATGCCGAAGGTCCAGGCCGAGTCGCCGACCCAGCCGTCGAGGGTCGCACCGCAGTCGATGGAGACAAGGTCGCCGTCCTTGAGGACCGTCTTCTCGTCCGGGATACCGTGGACGATCATGTCGTTGACCGAGGAGCAGATGCTCCCCGGAAATCCGCCGTAACCCTTGAACGTCGGGTAGGCCCCGGCGTCCCGGATCGTCGCCTCGGCGACAGCGTCCAGGTCAAGTGTGCTCACACCGGGCTTCGCGGCGGCCTTCACGGCCTGCAGCGCCTTGCCCACGATCTCGCCCGCTGCCTGCATGGCGTCGAGCTCGGCCGGGGACTTGCCCCGGATGACCTTGTGTGAACGGCGGAATCCCACGGTATCTGCTGCTTTCTAGCGGTCCAGCGCATCGAGGGTGGTCGAGGAAATGTCCTCGACGGTGCCCTCGGCGTCGATGTCGACGATGATGTCGCTGTAGAAGTCGATCAGCGGCGCGGTCTCGTCGCGGTAGACCTGGAGCCGGGTACGGATGGTTTCCTCGTTGTCGTCCTTGCGGCCGCGGGAGAGCATGCGCTCGACCACGACGTCCTCGGAGACCTGGTAGTTGATGACCGCGTTGAGCTTCTCACCGGACTCGCCGAGCATCTCGCCGAGGATCTCGGCCTGCTCGACGGTGCGCGGGAAACCGTCCAGGAGGAAGCCGTCAGCGGCGTCGTCCTGGGCGAGGCGGGACCGGACCATGTCGGCGGTGACGGAGGTCGGGACGAGCTTGCCGGCGTCGATGTAGGACTGGGCCAGCTTGCCGAGCTCGGTCTCCTTGCCGATGTTCTCGCGGAACAGGTCGCCGGTGGAGATGTGCGGAACCTGCAGCGCGTCCGCGAGGATGGCCGCCTGGGTACCCTTGCCCGCACCGGGCGGGCCGAGGAGAACGAGTCTCATTTGAGGAATCCTTCGTAGTTGGCTTGCATGAGCTGGGACTCGATCTGCTTGACGGTGGTCAGAGCGACCGAGACCATGATCAGGATAGCGGTACCGCCGAACGCTCCGAGGCCGTTACCCCCTCCGTCGGAGGTGATTCCGGCGGACAGGGCGAGGTTCGGGATGATCGCGATCACAGCGAGGTACACGGAACCGACCGCGAGCAGACGGTTCATGACCCGGCCGAGGTACTCGGCGGTGGGCCGGCCCGGACGGATGCCAGGGATGAATCCACCGTACTTCTTCATGTTGTCGGCCTGATCGTTGGGGTCGTACTGGATCGACACGTAGAAGAACGCGAAGAAGATGATCATGACGGCCATGAACACGATGTAGCGCCAGTCCGACGGGTCGGTCAGGATGTTCATGACATCGCGGTTCCACCAGTTGTCCGCCTGCTCGCCGCCACCGGACTGGATGATCTGGGTGATGAGGATCGGGACAGTCAACAGGGAGGACGCGAAGATCACCGGGATAACACCGGCCTGGTTTACCTTCAGCGGCAGGTAGGTGGAGGTCTCGCCGTACTGGCGGCGACCGACCATGCGCTTGGCGTACTGGACCGGGATCCGTCGCTGGCCCTGCTCGACGAAGACGACGAGGACGACCAGGACGAGCATCGCGACGACGACACCGGCGAAAACGAATCCGCCGGAGTCCTGCAGGATGTTCATGCCCTGGGCCGGCAGGTGGGTGGCCATACCGGCGACAATCAGCAGCGACATGCCGTTGCCGATGCCGCGGTCGGTGATCAGCTCACCGATCCACATCACGAGCACGGCACCGGCGGTCATGATGACGACCATCGTGACGATGCCGAAGATGCCGATATCATCCTGCAGTACCTGCTGGCCGGAACCGAGCAGCTGCTTGTTGTTCGCCAGGGCCACGATGCCCGAGGACTGCAGCAGGGCGAGAGCGACGGTGAGGTAGCGGGTGTACTCGGTCATCTTCGCCTGACCGGACTGCCCCTCCTTCTTCAGCTGCTCGAACCGCGGGATGACCACGGTCAACAGCTGCACGATGATGGACGCCGTGATGTAGGGCATGATACCGATCGCGAAGATCGACAACTGCAGCAGCGCGCCACCCGAGAACAGGTTGATCAGGCTGTACATGCTGGTCTGGCCGTCTTCGGTCAGGTTACGGACCTGCTCTGTGACTGTCGCGTAGTCAACACCGGGCGTCGGGATCTGAGAGCCGATCCGGTACAGGATGACCATCCCCAGGGTGAAGAGGATCTTCCTGCGCAGATCGGCATCCCGGAACGCCGAGAGTATGGCGGTCACATTTGCCTCCTGGCTCGATCACTGTCGGTGGCGTCCTGCGCGTGAGAGAGGCGGGGCGTCGACGGTGTCGATGGGTCTACATGGTGTTTCCGTCCCCGGGCATGACTGACCGGCGGCGGATATTGGACAACTGCAACAGGATAGCAGGGGTGACCTCTTCTGTGCCCCGTCGGCGGGTAAGTTTGTCCCCCTGCGCGACTGTCCGTGCAGTTCAGAACGTTACAGGACGCCGCCCTCAGGTCTGCTCCACAAGTGCTGCCCCGGCGGATGCGTGACGGAGGATGTTACGGGGTTCCGCGGGGCACTGTGGCGTCCCGTCGCCTCTCGCCCGCCGGTCTAACCGGTTCGGCTCCCGGTACGCCCCGTATCTCCCTGTTCCTCTCTGTCCCCCCCTGTTCCTCTCTGTCCCTCCCTGTTCGCCGGTGCTTCATGTCTGCGGCAGGCACAGATCGGGCTTTCTGTGGCAGTGAATCCCGATTCTGTGCCTGCCGCAGACCTGAAGCCCCCCGGACATGACAGAACCCCGCTCCCCCACGAGTGGGGGAACGGGGCTCAGTGCCTGTCAGTGCCTGTCAGCAACTGTCAGCAACTGGCAGCAACTGGCAGTGACAACAGTCGGGACAGTGAAGACTAGGCCTCGGTGGTGGAACCGCCGGCGGCCTGGATCTTCTCGACAGCGGACTTGGAGAACTTGTCGGCGGTGACGTTGACCGCGACGGAGATCTCACCGTTGCCGAGGACCTTCACCGGCTGCTTCGGCCGGACGAGACCGGCGGAAACGATGTCGGCGACGGTGACGTCGCCGCCCTTCGGGAAGGCGGCCTCCAGATCGGAGACGTTGACGACCTGGAACACGACCTTGGCCGGGTTCTTGAAGCCCTTGAGCTTCGGCAGGCGCATGTGCAGCGGCATCTGGCCACCCTCGAAGGCGGCAGAGACCTGCTTGCGGGCCTTGGTGCCCTTGGTACCGCGACCGGCGGTCTTACCCTTGGATGCCTCACCACGACCGACACGGGTCTTGGCGGTGTTGGCACCCTTGGTCGGACGCAGGTCGTGGAGCTTGATGGGTTCGCTCATGTTCTTACTCCCCTGCAACTTCCTCGACCTCGACCATGTGGCGCACGGTGTTGATCTGACCGCGGACCACCGGAGTGTCCTCGCGGACGACCGAGTGTCCGATACGCTTCAGGCCGAGCGAGCGCAGCGACTCACGCTGCTTCGGCTTGGTGGCGACTTTACCCTTACGCTGGGTGATCTTCAGTGCCATGGTTACGCTCCCTGTCCTGCGGCGCGGGCACGGAGCATCGCGGCCGGGGCGACCTCTTCGAGGGTCTTGCCACGGCGGGCGGCGACCTCTTCGGGCCGGACCAGCTGCTTGAGGGCGTCCACGGTGGCGTGGACGACGTTGATGGCGTTGTCGGAGCCGAGGGACTTCGACAGGACGTCCTGGACGCCGGCGCACTCGAGCACCGGACGGGCGGCACCACCGGCGATGACACCGGTACCGGGGGCGGCCGGAGCCATCCACACGACACCGGCGGCAGCCTCACCCTGGACCGGGTGGGTGATGGTGCCGGCGATCATCGGGACGCGGAAGAAGTTCTTGCGAGCTTCTTCGGCACCCTTCTGGATCGCGGCAGGAACTTCCTTGGCCTTGCCGTAGCCGACGCCGACCATGCCCTGGCCGTCGCCGACGATCACGAGAGCGGTGAAGCTGAAGCGACGACCACCCTTGACGACCTTGGAGACACGGTTGATGGTGACGACGCGCTCGAGGTACTGCGAGCGCTCATCATCCTGACCACGACGGTTACCGCCACGGCGGTCGTCACGGCCACGACCACGGTTGTCACCGCGGTTGTTGTTGCTGTCGGCGGTGCGTCCGCCGTTACGATCACGTTCCGACATCACGCAGTCCTTCCGTCGGTGAAAATCTTGTCGTTGCGCATTAGAACTTCAGACCACCTTCGCGGGCTGCGTCGGCCAGAGCGGCGACGCGACCGTGGTACTGGTAGCCGCCACGGTCGAAGACGACCGTTTCGACACCGGCTGCCTTGGCGCGCTCGGCGATGAGCTCGCCGACGCGGGCACCGCGGGCCTTCTTGTCACCCTCCATGGCACGGATATCGGCCTCGGTGGTGGATGCAGCGGCCAGGGTGTGACCGGCGACATCGTCGATCAGCTGGGCGTGCATGTGACGGGAGGTGCGGTGGACGACGAGACGCGGGGTCTCGGCGGTACCGGAGATGTTCTTGCGCAGACGGTAGTGACGGCGCTGACGTGCGATGCGACGGCGGGTGGAGATGTCCTTGCCCACCGGGAGACGCTTCTTGTCGTTGCTCTGAGACATTACTTACCCGTCTTTCCGACCTTGCGACGGATCTGCTCACCCTCGTAGCGGATGCCCTTACCCTTGTAGGGATCGTCCTTCCGCAGACGACGGATGTTGGCGGAGATCTGTCCGACCTGCTGCTTATCGATACCTGTGACGGAGAACTTGGTGTTTCCGTCAACCGCGAAAGTGATTCCCTCCGGAGCCTCGATGAGGACCGGGTGGGAGTAACCGAGGGCGAACTCGAGGTTCTTGCCCTTGGCCTGGACGCGGTAACCGACACCGAAGATCTCCATCTTCTGGGTGTAACCCTCGGTGACGCCGACAACCATGTTGTTGACGAGCGAGCGGGAGAGACCGTGCAGGGAGCGGTTCTTGCGGTGGTCGTCCGGGCGCTGAACGAGAATCTCGTTGCCCTCCTGGACGGCGGTGATCGGGGCCGGGAGTTCCTGGGACAGAGTGCCCTTCGGACCCTTGACCTCGACGTTCTGACCGTCGATGGTGACGGTGACGTTGGCGGGGACGGCCACGGGGGCCTTACCGATACGTGACATTGTGCTGCGTCCTCCTTCTACCAGACGTAGGCGAGGACTTCCCCACCCACGCCCTTCTCGGTCGCCTCACGGTCGGTCAGCAGACCCTGGGAAGTGGAGATGATCGCCACACCCAGGCCACCGAGGACCTTCGGGAGGTTGGTGGACTTGGCGTACACGCGCAGACCCGGCTTGGAGACGCGGCGGACACCGGCGATGGAACGCTCACGGCTGTTGGAGTACTTGAGCTCCAGGGTGAGCTGCTTGCCGACCTTGGCGGCCTCTTCGACGGTGAAGTCGGCGATGTAGCCTTCCTTCTTCAGGATCTCGGCGATGTTGGCCTTGATCTTGGAGGACGGCATGGACACGCTGTCGTGGTACGCGTTGGACGCGTTCCGCACGCGGGACAGCATGTCCGCGATGGGATCAGTCATCGTCATGACGAAATGACCTTGTGCCTTTCTCGCCACGGTTCCCGTGTCCACCCGGGCGTAAACCGCGTCCTTGTCGGCAACTGACGCTTCCCTGGTTCAGTAACCGGGGTTGCTCGCTACCTTGGTGACGACGCGGCCGCATGAGGGCGGAGGGCCTGTGACAAAGTGGTTGAATGCTTGGTCCTGACACGCAGGACCCGTCTACGCTAGCAACCAGGCAGGACAAGGTCAAACAGCGTCCGGAAGGACGCCTGCACCCCGTCCCGAATCGGTGTCCGGGCACCTCACAGCGTATTCTCCTCAGGGTCACCACCGGCCCGACCAGTACCCCGTCAGTGAGGAATACCCCAGAACCATGTGCGGCATCGTCGGAATGATCGGCAACAGCCCGGTCAACCAGGACATCTACGACGCTCTACTTCTCCTGCAGCACCGTGGACAGGATTCCACCGGAATGGCCACGGCCGAAGCCGGCGGCCACCTGCACACCTTCCGGGCCCGTGGCCAGGTCCGTGAGGTCGTGCGCACCCGGGACATGCGTTCCCTGCTCGGCAACGTCGGCCTCGGCCATGTCCGCTACGCCACCCGTGGCGCGGCGTCCTCCGAGGAGGAACAGCAGCCCTTCTACGTCAACTCGCCCTACGGCATCACCCTGGTGCACAACGGCAACCTGACGAACACCCGTGAGCTCACCGAGGAACTGCGCGACCGCGACCGCCGGCACGTCAACTCCTCCAGCGACACCGAACTGCTGCTCAACGTCCTGGCCTCCGAGCTGCAGGCCACGACGGGCCCGACCGACCTCACCCCGGAGAGCATCTTCAGCGCCGTCTCCGCGACCAACCGCCGCATCGAGGGCGCCTACGCTGTCGTCGCATTGATCGCCCACCACGGACTGCTCGCCTTCCGCGACCCCTTCGGCATCCGCCCGATGGTGCTGGGACGCCGCCACCCCACCCCCGAGCAGCTGTCCGTCCACCCGGACGCCCACGACGAATGGGTCGTCGCCTCCGAGTCCCTGGTCCTGGAGAACGGCAACTACGAGCTCGTCCGTGAACTCGCTCCCGGCGAGGCCGTGTTCATCACCCCGGAAGGCAAGCTCCACTCCAGCGGGTGCGCCGAGACTCCGCAGCTCAAGCCGTGCTCCTTCGAGTACGTCTACCTCGCCCGACCGGACTCCGTGATGAACGGCATCTCCGTCTACGACTCCCGCCTGCGCATGGGCGCCCGGCTGGCGCAGACCATCGCCGAGCACATGCCGGTCGAGGATGTCGACGTCGTCATGCCGATCCCGGACTCGGCGCGTCCTTCCGCGATGGAGGTCGCGAAAGTCCTGAACATCGACTACCGCGAGGGGTTCTTCAAGAACCGCTACGTCGGACGTACCTTCATCATGCCGGGCCAGGCGGTCCGCAAGAAGAGCGTCCGCCAGAAGCTCAACGCGATGTCCACCGAATTCAAGGGGAAGCATGTGCTGCTCGTCGACGACTCGATCGTCCGCGGCACCACCAGTTCCCAGATCATCGAGATGGCCCGCGCCGCCGGCGCCCGCAAGGTCACCTTCGCCTCCGCCGCCCCGCCCATCCGCCACCCGCACGTCTACGGGATCAACATCCCGACCGAGTCCGAGCTCATCGCCCACGGCCGGACCATCCCGGAGATCTGTGAGCTGCTCGGCGCCGACCACCTCATCTACCAGGAGGTGGACGACCTGGAGGCGGCGATCATGGACGGTCAGACCGACCAGCACCTCGACGGCCTGGACCTGAGCTGCTTCACCGGCGACTACATCACGGGCAACGTGACCCAGGAGTACCTCGACTGGGTGGCGGACGCCCAGGAAAGCTAGAGAGAGTCATAGAGAGCCGGAGAGGACCAGCCATGACCGGGAAAGAGACCGTCCTGCACCACGGGGAGATCACCCCGGGCCGTCCCCTGCTCGTCGTCGCGATGGCCGGCGAGGCCACCCACCTCACCGAAGGGCTCGACGACCTGCCGGTGCTGCTCACCGGCATCGGCCGGATCCACACCACCCTGTCCCTGACGGACTGTCTGCACCGCTACCTGCGCGCCGGTGGTCTGCCCGGCAGCATCATCAACATCGGCACCGCCGGGGCGCTGCGTCCGGGACTGACGGGTGTGCACCGGGTCGACCGGGTGCTGCTGCACGATTTCTCCCACTCCTCCGTCGCCGCCTTCACCGGGGCCGACGAGTATCCGCCGCTCGACCTCGCTGCGGAGGCGGCGGTCCCCGGCGCCACGCCGGACACCCTCGACGGGCTCGAGCGGGACGCGGCGTCCACGATCACGCTGGCGACCGGCGATGTCTTCGTGGAGTCCGACGCCACCCGTGACCGCCTCGCCGAGGACGCCGACATCGTCGACATGGAGGGGTACGCCGTCGCCTCGGTCGCCCGGTGGTTCGGTGTGCCCGTGCAGTTGATCAAGGTGATCAGCGACGACGCCGGGGACTCCGCCGGCAACTCCTGGCGTGAGGAACTGCCCCGCATGGCCCGCGAGATCGCCGCCCACACCCGCGGCCAGCTCACTACGCCCCACCGACCGGAGCTCACCGCCGATTAAGGCCTGCCTCACCATCATTGCTACATTCATTCCCATGAGTGTCTTCCTGCCCGGACGCCGACGGCGTCCTCTTGCCGCTGTCACCGCACTACTCCTCACCGTCGGGCTCACCGCCTGCGGTGCCGGCTCGGAGAACGGCGGCGGTGTCGGCGACGCCGAGGAGACCAGCTTCGACGCCGCTGTCGAGGACTTCCCCACCGCCGACGACGTCCCCGCCGCGTCCGAGGCCCGTGATGTCTCCTACGCCTCCTACGTCGGCGACGTCACCCCGGTGACCGAGGACGCCGAGCCCGCCCTGCCGGTCAGTCTCACCGACTCCGACGGCAACGACGTCACCGTCGACGATGTCTCCCGTATCGTCCCGCTCGACATCTCGGGCACGATCTCCCGCGCCCTCGCCGGCCTGGGCCTGCGCGACAACATCGTCGGACGCTCCGTGTCCTCGATGGAACCCAGCCTCGCCGACCTGCCCGTGGTCACCCACGGCGGCCACTCCATCAGCGCCGAGGCGGTCCTGAACCTCGACCCGACGCTGATCATCCTCAACCCGTCCATCGGCCCGGAGGACGCTGTCCAGCAGATCCGCGACGCGGGCATCCCCGTCGTCATGATGGAGGACCCGGAGTACGGCGCGGAGGCCGTCTCCGAGTCCATCACCACGGTCGCCGATATCGTCGGACTGCCGGAGGAAGGTAAGCAGCTCGCCGAGCGTGCCGCCGACGAGGCCGACGAGGCCCGATCCACCATCAAGGACCTGGCGGACGCCGCCACCGACGGCACCCCGCTGCGCGCCGCCTTCCTCTACGCCCGCGGTGACGGCGGTGTCTTCTACATCCTCGGCCCCGACTCCGGCACCAGTGAGCTCATCGAGGGCATCGGTGCAGTGGACGTCGCGGCGGAGAAAGGCATCTCCGACATGGCGCCGGCCAATGCCGAAGCACTGGCGAAGCTCGACCCGGACGTGCTGGTCATGATGTCCGCCGGTCTGCAGTCCACCGGCAACATCGACGGCCTGCTCACCAAGCCCGGCGTGGCGCAGACCAAGGCCGGACAGAACCGTCGCATCCTTGCGATCCCGGACTCCCAGGCCCTGAGCTTCGGACCGCAGACCGGTGAGATGCTGCTCTCCGCGGCGTCCGCCCTCTACGACCCGGATACCCACCGCGAGGCCACCGAGTCCTAGCGACGGCCTATGGTAGGCGCCATGAACTCCACCCCCGCCAAAGGTTCCCCCGAGGAGAAGGCGGCCATGCTCGCCTGGCTCGATGACGTCGCCGACCAGCTCGGCATCGACCGCGACGAGGAACGCGCCCTCGTCGCCGATATCCTCCAGCTGACCAGCACCGTCGCCCACGACCGGTCGCGTCCTGCCGCACCGGTGACCGCCTTCCTGATCGGTCTGGCCGCCGGGCGTGCCGGTTCCGACCCCGCGGAGCTCATCGCTGCAGTGCGCGAGCGCGCGGCGTCCGGCGACGATCCCGGGGACTGAGACCCCCGTTCGGCGGAACCTGATACGCCGGATATGACTCAGGTCACGTTCCTGGTTAGCATGGGGAACATGACTAATGTCCAGGGACTTCCGCCGGTCGCCGACCAGGTCAACCCGGTGGCCAACCGCTACGATCACCCGCGGATCAGCGAGAACGAGAAGGTCGCCACCGGCGTCCCCGCCGTGCTTCACGCGATGCAGCATGCGGTGCCGAACAACGGCGTGCCCTCCCTGCTGACCATCAACAAGCACAAGGGCTTCGACTGCCCCGGCTGCGCCTGGCCCGAGCCTGACCAGCATGACCTCAACATCGTCGAGTTCTGCGAGAACGGTGCGAAGGCCGTCGCCGAGGAAACCACCCCCTCCAAGGCCGGCCCCGACTTCTGGGCGAGGTACACCGTCGAGGAGCTGCGCGAGAAGACCGACCACTGGCTCGGCAAGGTCGGACGCATCACCCACCCGCTCGTCTACGACCGGGACTCCGGCGACGGCCACTACCGGCCGATCAGCTGGGATGACGCGATCGCCATGATCGCCGAGGAGTTGCAGTCCATCGAGCCGGACGAAGCCGTGTTCTACACCTCCGGCAAGGCCGTCAACGAGGCCGCCTACGCCATCCAGCTGCTCGCCCGGCGGATGGGCACCAACAATCTGCCGGACTGCTCGAACATGTGCCACGAGTCCACAGGCTCGGCCCTGTCGGCGACCCTCGGCCTCGGCAAGGGCTCGGTGACGATCAACGACTTCCACACCACCGACCTGCTGATCTCCGTCGGCCAGAATCCGGGCACCAACCACCCGCGCGCCCTGACCGCGTACTCCCGGTGCAAGGAGAACGGCGGGCGGATCATCGCGATCAACCCGATGCCCGAGGCCGGACTCATGGCCTTCCGCGAGCCGCAGGCCGTGAAGACCTACCTGGGCGCCAAGGAGAAGATCGCCGACGACTACCTCCAGGTCCGCCTCGACGGCGACCGCGCCCTGTTCCTCGCGGTGAACAAGGAGCTCGTGGCCCGCGACAGGGCCCGTCGACCACTGGTTCATCGAGACCTACACCACCGGCTACGAGGATCTGACAGCCCACCTGGCGTCCCTCGACGATGAAGAGCTGGCCCGCGCCCACGGCATCCCGCGCGACCAGGTCCTGGCGATGGTGGACGCCATCGAGAAGGCCGATTCCACGATCATCACCTGGACCCTCGGTGCCACCCAGCACAAGAACGCCGTCGCCACGATCCGTGAGATGACGAACACCCTGCTGCTCACCGGCCGCATCGGCAAGCCGGGCTGCGGCACCGCCCCGCTGCGTGGCCACTCGAACGTCCAGGGTGACCGCACCATGGGCGTGTGGGAACGCTCCCCGGAGAGCTTCCTCGCCGCGGTCGAGAAGGAGTTCGGCTTCCCGGTCCCCCGCGAGCACGGCTACGACACCGTCGCCTCGCTGCAGGCCATGCGCGACGGCAAGGTGAAGTTCTTCCTGTCGCTCGGCGGCAACCTGGTCCGCGTCGCGTCCGACACCTCCGTGCTCGAGCGTGGCATGGCGGCCAACGACCTCACCGTGCACCTGTCGACCAAGCCGAACGGCTCCCACGCCTGGCCGGGGCGTCGTTCCCTGATTCTGCCGGTGCGCTCGCGCACCGACCTGGACATGCAGAAGTCCGGACGCCAGTCCGTGACGGTCGAGGATTCCGCCGGCAAGGTCCACGCGTCCACCGGTAAGCGCCGTGCGCACCGGAAGTCGGACCTGAAGAGCGAGGTGGACATCCTCTGCTCGATCGGCCGCGAGACCTTCGGCGACGACTTCTGGCAGCCGATGATCGACAACTACGACGTGCTGCGCGACCACATCGCGAACACCATCCCCGGCTTCGAGAACTTCAACGAGAAGCTCAAGCACCCGGGCGGGTTCTACCTGCCCAACGGCCCCCGCGAGCGGAAGTTCACCACCTCCGACGGCAAGGCCCACATCACGGTCAACGAGATCTCCCCGGTTGAGCTGCTGCCCGGACAGCTGATGATGAACACCGTGCGTACGCACGACCAGTTCAACTCCACCGTCTACGGCATGGATGACCGCTACCGCGGCATCCGGGGAGGACGCCGCGTCGTCCTCATCAACCCGGCGGACTGCCGCGAGCTCGGCGTGCGCGACGGCGACATCGTCGACCTCGTGTCGGTGTGGGAGGACGGCGAGCGCCGTGCCCCCGACTTCCGCGTCGTGGAGTACGACCACTCCCGCGGTGGCTGCACCACCTACTTCCCGGAGACGAATGTGCTCATCCCGCTGGACCACGCGGCCAACGAGTCCAACACCCCGGTCTCGAAGTCGATGCCCATCCACCTGGAGCCGACCGGGAAGCGCGCGGAGGACATGCCGCCGATGCCTGCGAATGAGAAGTAGATGAGCCGTAGGGGTAATTTGGCGATCCATGGGTAGGTTGACGGAAAAGGCACGGGTCACCAAGGTTCGGCTGGAGGACGGCTCCGACGGGAGTGTTTCCGTAGACACGAGGGCCGACACCCTCGCCGTCGAGGAGCCGCTGCAGATCCGGGTGGACGGGACGGACCTCACCACCACCATGAGGACGCCGGGCCACGACCTCGAACTGGTCCACGGGCTGCTCCACGCCGAGGGGGTCATCACTTCCCGGGCGGATATTTCGGAGGCGCGCTACTGTGCCGGGGCGGTGGGGCCGATGGGCGAGAACACGTACAACACGCTGGATGTGTCGTTGCGGGATCAGGCGGGGTTCAGCGTCGCTGATATCGGTGTACACCCTTCGACCGCCACCTGCGGCGTCCCCGCGTCGCCGGACTCACCGCAGCCGGTCCAGCCGGTCCAGCCGCCGGTCGGGGACTCCTGCCCCTCTCTGCCGGTGGGCGCCGGGTCGCTCCCCGGTGTGGAGCTCCCGATCCGCAACCTGGTGACCAACTCCGCGTGCGGCGTCTGTGGGACGACCTCCATCGATGACCTCATGAAGGAGAAGCGGTACACGCTGACGCCGGTGCATCCGACGTCTGAACTGGTCGTTTCCCTTCCCCGGCAGCTCTCCAGCGGACAGAAGGCCTTCAGGAAGACTGGTGGCGTCCACGCCGCCGGCGCGTTCACCGCCGATGGGCGTCCCCTGGTCATCCGCGAGGATGTGGGGCGCCACAACGCCGCTGACAAGGTCATCGGTGCGCTCCTCCTGGAGAATCGTCTCCCCGGTGATGTCCCCGAGGACGACCCGGACAAGGCCACCTACCTGGTCATGAGTTCCCGGGCGTCCTTTGAACTGGTGCAGAAGGCCGTGCTGGCGGGCTTTTCCGGACTGGTCGCGGTCTCCGCGGCGACCTCGCTGGCCGTCGCTATGGCGAAGGAGTCCGGTCTGCTGCTCACCGGCTTCACCCGGGACGACAGGTTCAACCTCTACTCCGGTGAGCTGGCGTCCTGACGCGGTGGCGTTCCGCGGTTCTGACCTTCCGGGGTCCGGCTACTGGTGAAACGTCGGTGGCATCCCCTCCTGCAATGTGGCATCTCCTTATGTCGCCTGGACCGGCCGAGGTTACAGAAAGAGATGCCACCGAGCACGTGGAGATGCCACCTCACTGCGACAGATGGCCGACCAGCGCCAGCACTCTCTGTGCAGCCACCAGTACGGAGATGCTGAAATCAGGTACCTGACTTCCGCATCGCGGTACTGATGGCGACAGTGAAGTCGGGGCACCAGGCGTCAACACCAGCCCGTTGACACTCAGGTCTCTACTGCCGATCCAGCCACGCGGTGATACCGCCGGGATAGTTGACCGCGGCGATACCCGCGCCCGCCAACAGGTCGACCGCCTTCAGCGAACGCACACCCGAGGCGCAGTAGACCACCAGAGGACGCCCCTCTTCAGCCGCACGGTCGGCCACGTACTCGACCTCCTCAGGGAACTCACCGTCGACGCCACCCTTGAGCACGGACAAGGGGATGTTCACCGCACCCGGGATATGCACGGTCTCGAACTCATCGGGCTCGCGGACGTCCATGAGCACTGCGTCGGTGAGATCCGGGATGTCAGAGTCATCAGAGAGCTCGACCGCCAGTTCCTCGTCCACCTCAGTCGGCTCACTCTTCACCCGCTGCGCGACCGCGGGATCACCATGCACCGGGATATACTCCCACCGGCCGGACAAACCGTCGAAGTAGCCGATCGTGCCGGTCAAGGGTGTACCGATATCAGTGAGCACCTTGACCGCCTCCAGCGCCATCGCGGTCCCCACAACTCCCACGACCGGGCCGAGCACACCTGCCGCAGAGCAGGAGGGCACGGTTCCGGGGGCCGGAGGGGTCGGGAAAACATCCTCGTAGAGCGGACCAGGTGCACCGAAGACGGACAGTTGCGCGTCGAACCCGAGGATGGACGCCCACACGTGCGGGATCCCCAGCACCGCACACCCGTGGGAGCAGGCGTAGCGGGCGGCGAAATTGTCGGTGCCGTCGAGGACGACATCGGCGTCCCCCAGCAGCTCTACAGCGTTCGACGAGGTCAGTCGGGCATCCACGACGTTGACCACCAGATCACGATTCCGCGCCAGCATCTCCCGGCGCGCAGACTCCGCCTTCGACTCCCCCACCGCGTCCTCGACATGGATGATCTGGCGGTGCAGGTTTGAGGTGGCGACCTCGTCATCATCGATGACGGTCACCTCCCCCACCCCGGCCGCGGCGAGGTAGAGCAGTGCGGGTGAGCCGAGCCCACCGGCGCCGAGCACGGCGACATGGGAGGACGCCAGTTTCTCCTGCGCCGCAAGACCGAATCCGGCGAGCGTGATCTGGCGTCGGTACCGGGCGTGGTCGACAGGGTGGCCAGTCTCGTCAGTCATCACAGACCCACCCAGTCAGTCGATCCGTCAACATGTTCCTGTTCCTTCCAGATCGGTACCTCCGACTTCACGCGCGAGGCGAACTCGGCGACCGCCTCGAAGGCGGGACCCCGGTGGGAGGACGCCACGACCACGAGAAAAGCGAGGTCACCGATCCCGAGCTCACCGCTGCGGTGCTCGGCCCAGAGCCGGATCTCGGGGTACTCGGCGACGGTCTCCTCGGCGATCCGCGCCAGCACCGCATCCGCGGTCGGGTGGTGGGTGTAGGTCAGCTGCGTCACCCCTTCGCCGTTGTCGTGGTCGCGCACGGTGCCTTCGAAGGTGACGACGGCGCCCATCGCGTCGGTCGCCGTGGCGTCCTTCGCGGCTACCAGTTGTGTCTCGAGAGGCTCAGTGGAGATCGCGGTGTGGATGACGGTGCCGGTCTGCGCGGCGACGTAGGCGGGGTCCTTCACGGGTTCGCTCACGGGTTCGCTCACGGGGTCACTCATGGTCTCCGGCTCCTTCCAGCTGGTCGATGAGGTGGTCGAGCACGGGGTCGAGCACGGCGATGCCGTCCTTCACTCCCCCGGTCGACCCGGGCAGCGTCATGACGAAAGTGCGTCCGACGGTACCCGCCACGCCGCCGGACAGCAGCGCAGTGGGGACGCCGTTCTCCAGACCCTTGAGGTGGACGGCCGTCATCAGGCCGGGCAGTTCGTGGGTGAGCAGTGGCTTCACGGCGACGACGGTGCCGTCGGTCGGACTGATGCCCGTGCCGCCGGTGGTGAGCACGATGGTCGGGACAGGAACGGTCGCGTCCCCATCGAAAACCTCGTCGAGGTAGGCGGGGATGTCGGCGTCGGCGACAACCGCGGCATCCGGAACCTCCAGGCCACGCTCGCGCAGCCAACTGACCAGGACCGGGCCGGTGCGGTCGGCGTACTCACCGGCGGCGGCGCGGGTGGACGCGACGACGACGAGTGCAGTGGTCATGACCGCACATCCCCCGGTACGTCGGGACGCACATCCCAGTCGCCGGACTTACCGCCGGATTTCGCGAGGACGCGGACGTCGTCGATGACGGCGTGCTTGTCGACCGCCTTGATCATGTCGTAGACGGTCAGGGCGGCACTGGTCACCGCGGTCAGTGCCTCCATCTCCACCCCGGTGACGCCGCGGGTCTTCACGGAGGCCTCGATGCGCACGGCGTCCGCCTCCCGGGTGAAGTCGACGGTGATCCTGCCGAGCGGCAGCGGGTGGCACAGCGGGATGATCTCGGGGGTCTTCTTCGCACCCATGATACCGGCGACGCGGGCGACGGGCAGGGCGTCCCCTTTGGGCAGGCCCCCGTTGGCAGGGTCGAAGATCATGTCGAGCACGTCTTCCCTGGTGCGGACACGGCCGGTGGCCACGGCGGTGCGGCTGGTCTCGTTCTTCGCGGTGACGTCGACCATGTGCGCCGAGCCGTCCTCACGGACGTGGGTGAGGTGGGTGTTCTCGGTGTTCTCGGTGTTCCCGGTGTTCCCGGTGTTCCCGGTGTTCCCGGTGTTCCCGGTGTTCCCGGTGTTCCCGGTGTTCCCGGTGTTTTCCGTGCTGCTCATAGGTGCCCAGATTACGCGGTAGAGCTGGTCAGGGTTCGCCCGAGCCAGGGCCAGGATGACGCGCGATGTCGATGGATTCATGGACAATGCCGACGACGAACCGTGTGTCTTCATCAGACCGGTAGGATGATGTGCCTGAGCGACAACACCCTGGGCGACAACACCCTGGGCGACAACACCCTGGGCGACAACACACGGTCATCGCGCACCCGGTCACGGCTCAGTCTGAGATGCCAGGACCGCTTCCCCTGGCCCAGCTCCGGGCGAAGCCGACGTCCCGGCTCATCAGGGTCAACTACGAGGTCACGGAGCGCCGTGCGAAGAGATTCCGGTACCGCCTCATTGCCTCCTCCCTGAAGCGCTCCACCGACCAGTCCAGGATGCCCCGGAGATCCTGCCTGGCCAGCGAACTCATGCGGATCCTTCGCATCAGCGTTGCTGCCTGGCATCTATGACCTCCTGGGCGAGGTCATCCATGAATCCGTCGAGTTCTTCCAGTTCGACATCGACGTAGCGCCCCGCCGCGATGTCAATCTCCCCCGCCGCGACGTGCCGCCTACACTGGACGACCATGGTTGAGATCCACTATTTCGCCGCCGCCCGGGCCGCACGCGGCGTCCCGCAGGAGAATGCAGACGCCTCCGGAACACTGTCCGACCTGCTCGGCACCCTCGGCACCACCCACACCGAAACCACCGCCGGCGGCATGACGCTCGCCCAGATCTTCGACCGCTGCAGCTTCCTCGTCGACGGCCGCACGGTCACCCGTCCGGACGCCACCACCGTCGACCTCAGCGCCGTCCGGCGCGTCGACGTCCTCCCACCGTTCGCCGGAGGATAGATGTACGCGCTGATCATCGCAGGTGGACGCGGTGAACGCCTCGCCGCATCCGCCCCCACCGAGGTCCCGGTCAAACCCCTTCTTCAGGATGCCACGGGCCGCCGTCTCATCGACCGTGTCCTCGACGCCTGCGCCGTACTCCCCGAATGCCGGCGGATCGTCGTCGCCGGCGAGATGCCTCTCCCTGACGACGTCACCCGCGTCCGCGAAGATCCGCCGCTCGCAGGTCCCGCCGCCGGCATCGCCGCCGGTGTGACCGCGATCCCCGCCGACTACACCGGCGATGTCCTGGTCCTGCCCGCCGACCTCGCGGACCCGGCGTCCGTCGTCGCCGCCCTGGACCGACCGGGCGTCATCACCGCGGACGGGCGCCTCCAACCACTGCTCTTCCGTGCGTCCTGCCCCGCCCTGAAGGACGCCTGCGTCGGCGACTTCACCGACGCCCCCGTCATGCGCATCGTGAAGGAACTGCACCTGTCCGAGATCGAACTGCCCGCCCCCACCGTCGCCGACATCGACACCTGGGCCGATGCCGCAGCGCACGGGTACAGCAACGGGTACGGTCAGGACTGATGAACACTCTCAGCTGGTCCGAAGCCCGCGCCGCCGTCGAATCCGCGGTCCACGACCATGCCCGCCGAGGCACCGAGCAGGTTCCGGTGGCGGAGGCGGCGGGTCGGATCCTGGCGTCCGCCGTGGTCTCCCCCATGGATGTGCCGCACTACACGTCCTCGGCGATGGACGGGTTCGCTGTGCGCGGCACCGGACCGTGGCGACTGCTCGCCACCCCCGTCGAAGGCGCGGCAGGACGCAACATCCACCGCACTGGCGGCGCACTCTCCGACGGAGAGGCGCTGCCGGTCCTGACAGGATCTCTTCTTCCGGAGGGGGCGGACGCCGTCGTCCGATCCGAAGACGCCGAGATCACCTGTGACGGTTCCCGGCTGCACGCCGGGCAGCCCGAGGTGGGCAAAGACATCCGCCCTGCAGGTCAGGAACGCTCCGCCGGGGCCGACCTACTGGCCGCCGGAATTCGGCTGACACCGCGTCATGTCGCGATGCTGTCGGCCGGGGGTGTCGATGAGGTGACCGTGACCAGGCGTCCGAGGGTGGTGTGCGCCTTCACGGGCAATGAGATCGTGCGCAGTGGTGTGCCCGGTCCGGGCGAGGTACGCGACGCCTTCTCCGTGTCCTTCCCGGCACTGGTCGAATCCTGGGGTGGGGTCGTGACCTCTGCCGAGGCTGTCGCCGACGACCCGGTGGCGGTGGAGTACTGGCTGCGCCGCCCCTCCACCATTGAAGCCGACATTGTGCTGGTCACCGGTGGTTCAGGGCATTCCGGGCAGGACTTCGCCCGTCGGTTCATCACCCGGGCAGCATCTGGTGATGACGGCGAGGTGCTGGCGTCCGGTGTGGCGTGCCGGCCGGGTCACCCGACACTGATCGTCCGACGTGGTGCGCAGCTCATCATCGGGGCGCCCGGCAACCCGTTCGCCGCGCATGTCGCCCTGCACTCGTTCGTGGTCCCGGCGGTCGCCGCGTTCGCGGGCCTGTCCTCGGAGCTGCACTCGGGGGTCTGCGCCGTGTCGGTTGAGCCGCTCAACAGGGACCGGGTGCGGCTGATCCCCGCTGCTCTCGGCGCCGACCGGGTGTGCACCCCGGTCGAGGGTGCACATTCGCACATGCTCACCGGGTACGCGACCGGGGATGTGCTGCTGGTCGTGCCGTCGGAGGGGCTTGTCGCAGGTGATCCGGTGGACTTCCTGACGCTGTAGGTGGCTGCCCCGGGTGGACCTAGTCCCGGTAGAGCCGCGCACCCTTGGAGGTCCCCTGATTCAGCCAGGCGTAGACGCCGCCGACGAGCAGTCCGCCGCCGACGACATTGCCGACCAGGGCCATCCCCCAGTTGTCCAGCACATTCGCCCAGGTCAGCGAGTCCAGCACGGAGGCGCCGTCCATGAAACCGTCGCCGAGGCAGAACAGGGACAGCATGAACAGGGAGAAGTTCGCGATAAGGTGCTCCAGCCCCAGCACCACGAAGGCACCGATGACGAACTGGGTGAACAGGAACTTGCCCGCGTAGTCCTTCATGATCAGACCACCGACGATGGCCACGTTGACCAGGAAGTTCGCGAGGATCGCCTCGAGGAAGATCCCCCACGGCCCCTTGGTCAGCTTGCTGTCGGCCAGGGTCGCGAGCAGGTGGTCGGCCCCGAGTCCGCCGAGCTTGCCGGACTGTCCGAGGATCACCCCGACAATGACCGCGCCGACGAGGTTGAGCACCACGGTCCACAGGATGATCCCCGCAGCCCGTAGCCAGGAGACATGACCGCGGACCACACCGAAGACCATGAACATCATGGTGCCGGTCGCCAGTTCCGCCCCGACCTGCAGGATCATGGCCAGTCCGACGAAGAAGCACATCCCGAAGACGACAGCGCCGAGGCCGGCGGCCACCCCCTCGACCGCATTGCCGGCGACGACGGCGAATGCAGTGCCGAGGGTCAGGTACACACCCGCGAGGATCGCGCGCACCGAGTAGCGCAGCGGATCGTCGGCGAACAGTCCCGCCTTCTTGAGGATGGCCTTGTCGGCGGCGGCGTTCACCGCGCCGTCCAACGGAGCCGGGGTGGCCGGGCTTTCCTGGGCGTCTGTTTCCACGGTTGATGCATTCTCGCTCACCGGGGCGACACTACTCCCGGCGTCATGTTGTGCCGAGCGGCCGTCAACCACCACTGCACCAACCGTTCACCCACCACGAAGGAAGGACGCCACCCCGGAAAGCAGCAGGTGACCTGCACCACACCATGCCCCCTCGCCAGGCACCGCAGTCGTCCAGCGGTCGGCCCCACCGAAACCGGTTGCGATACAACCAGACAGGAGCCCCCCCCTAGTTCACCCCCGAAAGTGCCGCACTGAGGAGGAGTATTCACACGGGAAGCTCACGAGGGGAACTCACGAGGGACCACTCAGGAAGACGCACCACCGGCAGCCTCCACTTCCGCAGCCACCTCGGCAGCCACCTCGGCAGCCGCAGCGTCCACCGCCCGGGCCACCGAGGTCACCGGCCGGATGTCCAGCCTGGACACCGCGATCGAGAGCCGCACCTCCGGATCCACCAGCGGCACCGCGCACAACCGGTCCGACAGCGGCGCCCATTCCGGGACGACCGCGAACCAGCGTCCCGCCTCAGCACTGGACAACAACGCGGCGACGGAGTCGGAGTCCAGCACGGGCGTGACCTGCACGTCGAGCTCGGACATCGCCCGGTCGAACTCCTCGCGCGCCAGCATCCCCGGCGACAGAACCGCCACCGGCGAGATAGCCAGGTCCGCCCCCGACAGGGACGAGGGCACCGACCCGAACCGCTCACGGAACAGCGCAGGCACCCCCACCACCGCGAATCGCACCGACCCGACAGTTGTCACCCGCTGGCCCCTGACCACCTCCGGCGCGGTGTGGATGATCCCAGCATCCAGCTCGTGGGCGCGCAGTCCCTCGACGATTTCCTCACTGCGCAGCCCCGCACGAAGGTCGAAGCGCACCCGCGGGTTCGCCTCGGCGATCCGGTCGAGCAGCCGCGCCGCCCAACCCGTCCCCGCCGGGATCACGCCCACCCGCACCGTCGCGGACAGTTCACCGCGCGCGGCGGCGAGGTCCTCCTCCAGATGACGCTGGTCCGCGGTGATCCGCCGGGCGTAGGTCAGCACCAGCTCACCCTCGTGGGTCAGCCCCTGGAACGCCGAATGGCTCCGGTTGACCAGTGGTGATCCGACCTCTTTCTCCAGTTTCCGGATCGCCTCGGACAGAGTCGAGGTTGTCACGAAGCAGGACGCCGCCGCCCGCCCGAAGTGTCGTTCCCGGGCGAGAGCCTCGAAGTAGGTCAGTTGGCTGAGGAGCATGTGACCGAGATTACCGGGTCACTGCCCGGATTCTTTCCCGGCACCGCCGCAGCACCGCCCCAGCACCGTCGCAGCACCTCAGAACGAGTTGTGTACCATTAAGTTGCACACAATCTAATTCGGTGCCATACTCGTAGTCATGGGAATCACCGACAGGATGGGCTGCTTCGCCCTCTACTCCGCCGCCAAAGCCGTGTCGCGGGCGTACCGCACCCTGCTGGCCCCCTGGGACCTGACCTACCCGCAGTACCTGGTCCTCGTCATCCTCTGGACCGACGGCCCCCAGACCGTGAAATCACTGGGTGCTTCGATGAAGCTCGATTCCGGCACGCTCTCTCCTCTCCTGCGGCGGCTGGAGAATTCCGGGTACATCACCCGGACCCGGAGCACCGGCGATGAACGCGTCACCACCGTCGCCCCCACCGAAGCGGGCCTCGCCCTGCGCGACGACCTGGACCACATCCCCGGTCAGATCCGCGACATCCTGACCACCACCGACGATTCCGAGGCCGGCGCACTCATCAGCCGACTCCACGGAGTCTGCGACACAGCCATGGATGTCTCACGGGACGCCCACACGGACACCCCCACCGGAAACCACCGAAAGGACACACCATGAAGACCCTCTACACCGCTGAAGCGCTCGCCACCGGCGACGGACGCAACGGCCACGTCACCACTTCCGACAACCGCCTCGACCTCGACCTCGCCATCCCCACCGCGATGGGCGGCTCCGGCAACGGCGCCAACCCCGAGCAGCTCTTCGCCGCCGGCTACTCCGCCTGCTTCCACTCCGCCCTCCAGGGCGTCGCCCGGGCGAAGAAGGTCGCCGTCACCGGTTCCTCCGTCGGCGCGCGCGTGAGTATCGGCCCGAACGACGCCAACGGCTTCCAGCTCGCCGTCCACCTCGAGGTCATCATCCCCGAACTTCCTCACGAACAGGCCCGGGAGCTCGCCGACGCCGCTCACCAGGTCTGCCCCTATTCCAACGCCACCCGCGGCAATATCGAGGTCACCGTCACCGTCGCCGACGACTGAGCCCCACTACAGCGGGTACACCACCACCACATCACCCGGCACGGGCCGCACCCCCGCCGGCACGCGCAGCAGGCAGTCCGCCTCCACCGACTGGGCGAGCAGGTGTGATCCCGCCCCACCGACGGCCCGCACCAGCACCCGACCGTCGACCACTGAACGCACCGCCCGGTGGAAGCAGTCCTTGTGCTTCTGGCCGGTCACCGGCGCGTCCAGCACCGCCGTGACCGGAGAGGACGCCATACCCAACACCGGTGCGACGAACAGCCGGAAGCTCACCGCCGTGGAGACCGGATTACCGGGCAGACACACCACCGGCGTCCCCTCGAAGACGGCCGTGCCCTGCGGTCCGCCCGGCTGCTGCGCGACATGCCCGAACCACGCCCCTCGCAGCGGCGAAAGCAGCTGCCGCACCACCTCGAACTTGCCGTGACTGATCCCGCCACTGGTCACGACCACGGTCGGGTTGCTCCGTCGGACCGCGGCCCTCAGCAGCGCACCGAATGCCACCGGATCATCGGTGGTGCGGACGTGCCCGACGACCCGCATCCCGTGGTGTTCGCACAGCGCGGTGAGCATCGGCCCGTTGGCGTCCCGGATCATCGCGGCACCGGTCCCGGCACCGTCGCCGTCACCGATCTCGTCGCCACCGGTGCAGATCAGCACCCTCGCCGGCTCGCGCACCGGCAGTGTCCTGAGACCCTGCGCGGAGGCCACACCGACGGTGCGTTCATTGACGACATGGGAGGACGCGAGCAGCTCGTCACCGGCGGCGATGTCCGACCCCCGGGGCCGGACGAACTGCCCGGCGGGGGTCTCCGGCACCGTCACACAGGCACCGGTCGACGGGAACTCCGGCGGCTCGCACCGCTCGACCGGCACCACAGCCACCGCCCCGGTGGGGATCTTCGCGCCCGTCATGACCGGGAGCACGGCGTCCTCAGCGTCCTCAGCGTCCTCCCCGAACGCGATCGACGCCGGGTCCACGCCGGCGGCGACGGTCTCACCCACGACGAACGTGCCGCCCGCGAGATGACGGGGAAACAGGGCGTAGCCGTCCATCTGGGAGTTGTCGAAGCGGGGCGAATCCTCGACAGCCGCCACCGCCTGCGCCAGGGGCCTGCCAACGGCGTCGGCGACCGGCAGGTCCACGACCGGTCGGTCACCGACGAGCGTGCGTACGGCGCCCTGGTGCTCTTCGGGCGTCCGGGGGCGTGCGTGCATGGTCACCGCTTCCGTCTCAGCAGAGTGGTCGTGGCGATCCCACCCACCACCAGCACATAGATGCCGAGCAGCAGGATGCAGGCACCGAGCGCCTGATCCATGTCATTGGAGCTCAGACCGAGCTCGATGAGCAGCGGGATCGTCCGGGTTTCCCCGGCGACGTTACCCGCGAAAGTGAGGGTTGCGCCGTACTCGGACAACGCACGGGCGAAACCGAGGACCGTTCCGGCGGCGATGCCGGGGCCCGCCAGCGGCACCGTGATGCGCCACAGCGTCTGCCAGCGGGAGGCGCCGTCGACCCGGGCGGCCTCCTGCACCACCGGCGGCACCCCGCGCAGCGAGGTCACCGTCGTGGAGACGAAGAAAGGCAGGGAGACGAAGACCTGCACCACGATCACGGCCGACGAGGTGAAGGCCACGCGGACGCCGAAGGAATCGTCCAGCCACTCCCCGACGAGCCCGTGGCGTCCCCAGAAGAAGACCAGGGCCAGGCCGGAGACCACCGGTGACAGCACCAGTGGGGCGTAGATGATGAGTTGGAGGGCGTCGCCCCAACGGGGATGACGCCGCATCATGTCGACCATCCACAGACTCAACGGCAGGCCGAGGACGATGCACAGCACCGTCGACACCAGCGCCGTGGTCAGGGACAGACCGAAAGCCTCGGTCGCCTCGTCGGCGGTGATCAGCTCGACCGCGCGGTCCCACGGGATATTGAGCAGCAGCGCGACCAGCGGGCCCAGCAGCAGCAGGACCGCGACGAGAGCGACCGCGATCAGCGCGGCCGGGACGCTACGCCGGCGCACCGAACCCGTACTCCGCGAGGATCTCGCGGGCCTTGTCGGTCTGCAGCCAGGCGAGGAACTCGGAGGCGGTCTCGTTCGTCTCACCGTCGGAGGTCAGGGCGGCGGGGTACCTGTTGTCCTCGATGCCGGGAATGTCCAGGACGATGACGCGACCCTGCGAGTCGGTGAGGTTCTTCTGCAGCGCCTGGGCGTCGGTGGAGTAGATGAAGCCGGCGTCGACGTCACCGGTGGAGACCTTGGTGGCCACGTCGGAGACGTTCGCCTCCTCGGTCGGGGCCTTGAGGGTGATGCCCTGGTCGTCGAGGTACTGGTGTGCGAGGGTGCCGCAGGGGACGCCGTCTGCGCACAGGGCGATGCGCAGCTTGTCGTTGGTCTTCAGGTCATTGAGGTCGGTGATCGAACCGAGGTTGCCCGGCGCGGTGGCGAGCACGAGCTTGTTGGTGGCGATGACCTGCGGGTCCGCGTCCGCGAACTCGTCGAGGTCTTCGGCGGCCTCCATGTTCGCCTCGTCGGCGCTGATGAACAGGTCGGCGTCCGCACCCTGCCCGATCTGCTGGACCAGCTTGGAGGAGCCGGCGTAGTTCCAGGTGATGCTGGTGCCCTCGTGGCCGTCGGCGGCGAAGGCCTCGGCCAGGTCGTCACCGGCGTTCTTCAGGGAGGCGGCGGCGAAGACGGTGATGTCCCCGGATGAGCTGCCGGTGTCCGCGGCGGTGGCGGTCGCCTCGCTCTCACTGTCCTTCTGCGAGTTCGAGCAGGAAGCCAGCAGCACCAGGGCCGCCAGTGCAGCGAAGAGTGCCAGCGCTGTAGTGCGCGACAGGTGCAGGGTTCGGGTCATCATCGGTCCTCTCGACGGTTCCGGTTGAGCGTCTCCCGTTGTCGCTCACGCGGCCCGGGGGGGGTTACAGTGACCTACTGTAGACCGCCTCCGGAGGCGGCACCCGATAGCTCCGATGACCTGCGGACGGAGACGCCGGAACCGGGGGAGCACCACGGCCGCCTACGCTGAAGGCATGACCGAATCCGCCCACCCTCTGGAGACCACCGACGCCGGACGTCCGCCGGTCCACGCGATCATCGTCGCCGGCGGTGCAGGGTCCCGGTTGGCGGCGTCCGCGCCGGAAGGAACCCCGTCTAAGCCCCTGCTCACGGACGATGCGGGACATCGCCTGATCGACAGGGTTCTTGACGCCTGCGCCGGCTGTCAGACGCTTATCGTCGTCGGCCCGGAGATGGAACTGCCGACCGGAGTTGTGCGCGTCCGTGAGAATCCTCCCCTGTCAGGGCCCGCGGCGGCGATCGGCGCTGGGGTGGAGGCCCTGGCCGACGCCGGCGCCGGCGAGGATGATCTGGTGCTGCTGCTCGCCGCTGATCTGACAGCACCGCACCAGGGGGTTGCCGTGCTGCTGGAGCACGCCGCCGGTAACCACGGCACCATCGGTATTGTCGGCACAGCCGGGTCCAGGTTGCAGCCCCTGTTCTGCCTGATCCGGTTCGGCCCACTTCGACGGGCGGCAGACACAGACCTCCGCAACACTTCGGTCATGCGGCTGCTGCGTCGGACGGGCCGCGGGAACCTCGACACCGTCGAACTTCCCGCGTCGACCGCCGCGGACGTGGATACCTGGCAGGACGCACTCGCCCACGGATTCGGGGACCGGAACGGACGCTGACCCGCTGATCCGGCCGCTGCACCGGGCCGGTCACTCACAGCTGTTCGGTGATGCTGCCGATCAGCGGACCGACCACCGCCACGGCGTCCGCCACCGCACCACGGGAGCCGGCGGCGTTGACAATCAGTGTGCGTCGGTCTCCGCGGTCGACGATGCCGACGATCCCGCGGCTCAGCCCTGCCGACGGAGTCGATTCCAGACCCCGCAGGAGAATCTGGGTCTCCAGACCACTGACTCTCATCCCGATGCGGGCCGCCGTGCACTCCGGCGTCACGCTGCGGGTCCTCAATCCGGTGCCACCGACAGTGAGAACCAGGTCGACCCCTGATTCGAGAGCGGTGTCCAGCGCCTGGGATACCTGTTGCGTCGTCTCCTCGACGACCGTGCACCCGAGCACCCGGACGAATTCGCCGAGGTCAGCCACTGCGCGGTCACCGGAACGGTTCGCGCGGGCACCGGAAGCGACCCGGTCGTCGACGACGATCACCGCCGCAGTACCCCCTTGCCCTGATCGATCGGAGCTACTGAACTTTTCTTTTCCTTTCTGACCTTGATTTATATGAGTAATTTGCGTGTGATCCATCTCATATCCGTTCCATTCATTTCTATTGATAGAATTCATGTCGACGCAGTTGGAGAGTATATAACAAACAATACACACAGGTGACGACTATGAACCATCAGGCCACATTGCACGGCCGATCGACCACACCCGACGAACTCGATACGTCCGGAAGAACCATCAACGGATGGAATCCCGAAGATAAGGATCATTGGGATTCCCGTATCGCATGGCGGACCCTGTCAATTTCGACATTCTCGCTCATTATGGGGTTCTCCACCTGGTATCTCGTATCCGCCATCGCGCCCCTGCTGACGCGGATCGGATTCGACCTGACCACCGGCCAGCTCTACTGGCTCACCGCCATCCCCGGACTGTCCTGCGGTCTGTTCCGGCTGGTGTTCATGTTCCTGCCGCCGATCATCGGAACCCGCAGACTCGTGACGATGTCTTCCCTGCTGTTCATCATCCCGATGCTCGGCTGGTTCTTCGCCGTCCAGGACAGCTCCACCCCTTACGGGTGGCTGCTCACCCTGGCCTTCCTCTGCGGCATCGGCGGCGGAGTATTCTCCGGGTACATGCCCTCGACCGGGTACTTCTTCCCGAAAAGCAGGTCAGGAACGGCCCTGGGACTGCAGGCGGGCATCGGCAACTTCGGCATGTCGCTGATCCAGTTCCTCGGCCCCTGGATCATGGGCTTCGGCCTTCTCGGCATCACATTCGTCACACCACAACGCACCAACGACGGCGATTTCCTCTTCGTCCACAACGCTGCCGCCGTGATGATCCCCTGGGCTGTGCTGGCCGCCGCACTGGCCTGGCACTTCCTCAAGGACGTGCCGGTCAAGGCAAGTTTCCGCCAGCAGATCGACATCTTCGGTAACCGCAACACCTGGATCCTCACCCTGGTCTACCTCATGACCTTCGGAGCATTCTCCGGCTTCGCGGCACAGTTCGGCCTGCTCATCAACGAGATCTACGGGCGCGATTCCTCTCTCGCCGACTCCTTTCCCGTCGACGACCTCCCGGGCGGAGCAACCTACGCCTTCCTCGGACCGCTGATCGGGTCCCTGGTCCGGGCTATGTGGGGTCCACTGTGTGACAAGTTCGGCGGTGCGATCTGGACGTTCGTCGGATGTGTGGGCATGACCGCGTCCACGTTGGCGGCGTCCTTCCTGCTCGAGCCCTCAGATCCCGATCAGTTCCCCTGGTTCCTGGCGGCGATGCTGTCGCTGTTCTTCTTCACCGGCCCCGCCAACGCCGGAACCTTCAAACAGATGCCCATGATCCTGCCCGCCCGCCAGGCCGGAGGAGTCATCGGCTGGACCGGTGCAGTCGGCGCTTTCGGACCGTTCGTGGTCGGCATGCTCCTGTCCGGAATCTCCTCGACCCTGGTATTCCAGGGAATGGTGGTCTATTTCGTTGTGGTCACTGTTCTCGTGTGGATGTTCTACGCCAGGCCACACGCCCCCTACCCCGGATAAAACAGAATAAATACTCGCATTCCACCTGCAGTGTATGCGATTCACACTCTCCTTGCGGATGACCACCGCGAGGAAACATCTACGACGAGGTGCATATCATGACTGTTTCCGACACCCCCGGCCCACTATTTTCCATGGGCTCCTACGTGCGCCACGGAACAACCGACCACTCCGGACGGCAGCTGTTCCTCCAGGGAGGCCGTGAAGCCGACAGTTTCTACCGCGACCGATGGTCCTTCGACAAAATCGTCCGATCCACCCACGGAGTCAACTGCACCGGATCGTGTTCCTGGAAAGTCTACGTCAAGGACGGGGTGATCACCTGGGAATCCCAGGCCGTGGACTACCCCACCACCGGCCCCGACATGCCCGAATACGAGCCCCGTGGCTGTCCGCGCGGTGCGTCCTTCTCCTGGTACACGTACTCGCCGACCAGAATCCGCTTCCCCTACGCCCGTGCCGTCCTGGTCGAGATGTACCGGGAGGCCCGTGCACGCCACGACGATCCGGTGCTCGCCTGGCGCGAGATCGTGGAAGACCCGGTGAAGCGCAGGGCCTACGTCAGCCAACGCGGCAAAGGCGGTCTGATCCGGGTACCGTACGAGGAGGCCGTGGAGATCGCCGCTGCCGCACACGTCTACACCATCCGTCGCTACGGTCCCGACCGGATCCACGGGTTCACCGTGATTCCGGCGATGTCCCAGATCTCCTACGGTGCCGGTACCCGGTTCCTGGAACTCATCGGCGGCGTCGCCCTGTCCTTCTACGACTGGTACGCCGATCTGCCGCCCGCCTCCCCCCAGACCTTCGGTGACCAGACCGATGTGCCCGAGTCCGGGGACTGGTACAACTCCAGCTACCTGATGATGTGGGGTTCGAACATCCCGGTGACCCGAACCCCGGACAGTCACTTCATGGTCGAGGCCCGGTACCGGGGAACCAAGGTCGTGGTCGTCTCACCCGACTACGCCGACAACACCAAATTCGCCGACGAGTGGCTCCGGATCTCCCCCGGCACCGACGGCGCACTGGCCTTCGCCATGGGGCACGTGATCCTCAGCGAGTTCCACGTCGGTGAGCGCACCCCGTACTTCCTCGACTACATGCGCAAATACACCGATTCGCCGTTCCTCGTCGAACTCGACGACCACGGGGACGGCACCTGCACACCCGGCAAGTTCCTCACCGCCGCCGACAGCGGTGACGATGCTCTCGCTTCCACGGAGAACGCCACCCACCGCCTGGTGGTGATGCAGCCGGACGGCAGCGTCGTCGACCCCGGCGGCACTGTCGCCGACCGCTACGGTGCCGACGGCGAGGGACGCTGGAACCTCCGTCTCGACCACGCCGACCCTGTGATGAGCATCGCCGACATCACCGACGGCACCCCGGCGTCCACCGCCGAGGTCCTCTTCCCCCGCTTCGATCTGGACGCGGAGGCTTCCGACGCCACCGGTACGGGGCCGATCGGTGCCGGCATCGTCCACCGCGGCGTGCCTGTCCGCACCGTGAACAGACGCACCGTCACCACCGTCTTCGACCTCATGCTCGCCCACTACGCCGTCCCCCGTCCCGAGCTGGACCTGCCCGGTGACTGGCCGGAGGACTTCCATGACGCCCGCATTGTGGGCACCCCGGCCTGGCAGGAGGAGCTCACCGGGGTCCCCGTCGACGCCGCTGTACGTATCGGCCGTGAGTTCGCGCGCAACGCGGTCGAATCCGGGGGACGCAGTCAGATCATCATGGGTGCCGGAGTGAACCACTACTTCCACGCCGACTCCATCTACCGCACCTTCCTCGCACTGACATCCATGTGCGGCACCCAGGGCGTCAACGGCGGAGGCTGGGCCCACTACGTGGGTCAGGAGAAACTGCGGCCGATGAACGGCTGGTCCCAGTACGCCTTCGGGCTGGACTGGTCCCGCCCGCCGCGCCAGATGATCTCCACCGGCTTCTACTACCTGGCCACCGACCAGTGGCGCTACGACAACACCCGGGCCTCGCGGCTGGCGTCCCCCCTGGCAAGTCGCGGCACCGTCGGCGACAAGCTGACGTCCGACACGCTGGTGGAGTCCATGAAGCGCGGCTGGATGCCCGCCTTCCCCCAGTTCGACCGCAATCCGCTGCTGCTGGCTGACCAGGCCGCGGAGGCCGGCAAGGACCTCAAGGACTACATCACCGGGGAGCTGGAGTCCGGACGCATGCGTTTCGCCGCCGAAGACCCCGACAACCCCGACAACTTCCCCAGGATCCTGCTGAACTGGCGGACGAACCTCATGGGATCCTCGGCGAAGGGCACCGAGTTCTTCCTGCGCCACCTGCTCGGCGTCGACTCCGACGCCAGTGCCGACGAACTCCCCGCCGGACAGCGTCCGCAGTCGATCACCTGGCGCGACACGGCACCCGGCACCGGGGAGGGCAAGCTCGACCTGATGATGACGGCGGACTTCCGCAACACGTCCACCACCCTGGTCTCCGACCTGGTGTTCCCCGCCGCGACCTGGTACGAGAAGAACGACCTGTCCACGACGGACATGCACCCGTTCATCCACTCCTTCAACGCGGCGATCAATCCGCCGTGGGAGAGCCGTACCGACTTCGAGCTCTTCCGCGATCTGTCGGCGCGGCTGTCGACACTCGCGGAGAAGTGGCTGGGCACGCAGACCGATGTCGTCACCGCACCGCTCGGCCACGATTCACCCGACGAGCTGAGCATGCCCGGTGGCGTGGTGCCGGACCAGGACGCTCCACTGGTGCCCGGCGAGTCCATGGCCAAGCTCATACCGGTGGAACGGGACTACACGAAGATCCACGAGAAGTGGATGCACCTCGGCCCGTTGACCGCCGAACTCGGCACGGGAACCCACGGCACCTCCTACGACGTCAGTACACAGGTGGAGGAGCTCGCTCTGCTCAACGGCACCGGCCACACCTCGGCCGGTGAACGACCTCAGTTGACCACCGCGGTGAAGGCTGCGGAGATGGTCCTCCATCTCTCGGGTGTCTCCAACGGTGCCGTCGCCCTCGAAGGATTCCGCAACCAGGGACGGCGGGTCGGCGTCGACATGACCGACCTGATCAAGGATCACGAGGGCACACGCACCGGCTGGGACGCGGTGAAGGAACGTCCCACCCAGGTGATCACGTCCCCGGAGTGGACCGGCATCACGAAGGACAACCAGCGGTACACCGCGTTCTCCATCAACCTGGCCTACGACAAACCGTGGCACACCCTGTCGGGACGGATGCACTACTACCTGGACCACGACTGGTTCATCGACTACGGGGAGTCCCTGCCGATCTACCGGCCTCCGTTGGACCAGCTCCACCTGCACGGCGAGACCGGCCCCGGCGAAACGGTCACGGGCGCCAACGGTGAAGCTGAGGTGACGGTGCGTTACCTGACCCCGCACAACAAGTGGTCAATCCACTCCCAGTACTACGACAACCTGCACATGCTCTCCATCTCCCGCGGCGGACAGGTCGTCTGGATGTCCGAGGTCGACGCAGAGAAGATCGGCGTGGCCGACAACGACTGGATCGAAGCCCACAACCGCAACGGCATCGTCACCGCCCGGGCGATCGTCTCCCACCGCATCCCCGCCGGCACGGTGATCATGAACCATGCACAGGAGCGCACCGCAGGCACCCCGCTCAATGAGCACACCGGACGTCGTGGCGGCACCCACAACTCCCTCACCCGCATCATGATCAACCCACTGCACGTGGCCGGCGGATACGGCCACCTGACCTACGGCTTCAACTACATCGGGCCGACCGGAAACAACCGCGACGAGGTCACCACGATCCGGCGTCGCTCTCAGGAGGTCGAGTTCTGATGCGTGTCATGGCACAGATCGCGATGGTCATGAACCTGGACAAGTGCATCGGCTGCCACACCTGCTCGGTGACCTGCAAACAGGCGTGGACCAACCGCGAAGGCACCGAGTACATGTGGTTCAACAACGTCGAGACCCGTCCCGGCGTCGGTTTCCCCCGTGGCTGGGAGGACCAGGACACCTGGCAGGGAGGGTGGAAGCTCAACCGTCGCGGCATGCTGACCCCGCGGGCCGGCGGACGCCTGACCAAGCTGGCGACGATCTTCCACAACCCACGGATGCCCGGCATCCAGGACTACTACGAACCCTGGTCCTACGGCTACGAGAAACTGCTCTCGACGCCGGCCGACCAGAAGACGCAGCCGACCGCGCACCCTTACTCCCGGCTTGACGGACGCCCCATTGACCGTCCGACATGGTCGTCGAACTGGGACGACAACCTCGGCGGAAGCCCCGCCACCATCGACTCCGACCCGGTCCTGAAAGAGATGGGGCTGAGCGTGCAGCGGGAGATCGAGGACAGTTTCATGTTCCACCTCCCCCGTATCTGCGAGCACTGCCTGAATCCGAGTTGCGTGGCGTCCTGCCCGTCCGGCGCCATGTACAAGCGCACTGAAGACGGCATCGTCCTCGTCGACCAGGACCGCTGCCGCGGCTGGCGGATGTGTGTGTCCGGCTGCCCCTACAAGAAGGTCTATTTCAACCACCGCACCGGCAAAGCCGAGAAGTGCACCCTGTGTTATCCCCGACTGGAAGTCGGACAGCCGACCGTGTGCTCCGAAACCTGCGTGGGACGACTCCGCTACCTCGGCGTGCTGCTGTATGACGCCGACCGGGTGACCGAGGCCGCCTCCACCCCCGACCCGCAGGACCTCTATGAGGCCCAGCGCTCCCTCCTGCTCGACCCGCGCGACCCGCAGGTCGTCGAGGCGGCACGCCAGGAGAACATCCCGGCGTCCTGGATCAACGCGGCACAGCAGTCTCCGATCCACGACCTCATCTTCCGCTACGACCTCGCCCTGCCCCTGCATCCGGAGTACCGGACGCTCCCGTCGGTCTGGTACGTCCCGCCACTGTCCCCGATCGTCGACAAGGTCACCGCCACCGGTAGCGATGCCGAGAACCACCGGGTGCTGCTCACCGCGGTCTCCCGGATGCGTATCCCCCTGGAGTACCTGGCGGGACTGTTCACCGCCGGAGACACCGGACCGGTGGAGAAGTCGCTGCGACGCCTGGCGGCCATGCGCAGTTACATGCGCGACGTCAACCTCGGCAAGGAGACCGACCCCGCCATCCCCGCCGCAGTCGGGATGACCGAAGAGGAGATCGTGGAGATGTACCACCTGCTTGCGATCGCCAAGTACGACGACCGCTACGTGATCCCCACCGCCTCCCCAGAGTCGCCACGCGGCATCTCCGAACTCGACCCCTTCGGCTCCACCGACCCCCGGTCGGTGGCACATGAGCTCGCCGGCGATGTCGGACCCGGACCCGGCGCACCCGATGCCTGCGGCAGTGGGTGCGGGTGCGGCGGAAGCAATGACGGCCCACCCCGGGACAACGGCAAGGTCTCGCTGCTGAGCTGGAGGGGAGAGCGTCCTGACGCGATGTTCCCTGACTCCCACGGCACTGCTCCGGGAGGTGGACGGTGAAGTCCGTGATCCCCCGGCGTCGCAAGGCCCGACGCAATTTCCAGGGCACCCTGCCCGAGGAGTTCGCCGCCGGTGTCCCCATGGACGACGCCCAGCGTCGCGTGGTGTTCATGTCCGCTGCGCTGCTCCTGGACTACCCCGATGACCGCATGCCGGATATTCTCGCCGCGGTCGGCGACTCGCTCGGTGATCTTCCGGTGGAGACAGGCGAACGGTTGTCCCGGTTCCTGCAGTACGCCACCGACCGGGCTGTGGACGGCCCGTCGGC
Organism: Corynebacterium sp. UD i78; assembly: GCF_056280545.1. Taxonomy (NCBI): domain Bacteria; kingdom Bacillati; phylum Actinomycetota; class Actinomycetes; order Mycobacteriales; family Corynebacteriaceae; genus Corynebacterium; species Corynebacterium sp. UD i78. The sequence continues at coordinate 1,953,687 of NZ_JBWCED010000001.1, forward strand.
CCTCCAGCAGGACTATGTGGCCACCTTCGACCAGCGTCGCCGGTGCTCGCTGTCCCTGAGCTACTACGCCGTCGGCGACACCCGCCAACGGGGCGCGGCGATTCTGGCGTTCTCCCGCCAGATCGAGGACCTCGGCTTCACGCTGATCCGGGAGGAGCTGCCGGACCACCTGTGTGTCCTGCTCGAATCCGCGGCGCAGTCCACGGGGGACAGCTGGCACCCGGTGACCGAGATGCTCGCCTCCCACCGGGACGGACTGGAGGTGCTCCGCGCAGCACTGTCCGACCTGGACTCACCGTATGCGGAGCTGGTGACCTGCGTGTGTTCCGCACTGCCGTCCGTGTCCGACGCCACCGCCGAAAACTACCGCCGCCTCGTCCGCAGCGGTCCCCCGTCCGAACTCGTCGGGCTGGGCACCCCGCTGCCTGCTACCGGAATGGAGCATCAGCCGTGAGTCCCTTCGAGACCTTCCTGTGGTCCGGCTTCCCCTGGCTCGCCGCCGCAGCCTTCATCATCGGGGTGGTGTGGCGCTGGCGGACCGACCAGTTCGGCTGGACCAGCCACTCCTCCCAGATCTACGAGTCGCGGATCCTGCGCCTCGCCTCCCCCCTGTTCCACTGGGGGATGATGTTCGTGATCATCGGACACCTGATGGGACTGGCCATCCCGAAATCGTGGACGACCTCGGTGGGTGTCTCCGAGACGGCCTACCACCTGATCGCCACCATTCCGGGCACCATCGCCGGGATCGCAGTGATCGTGGGGCTGGTCGGACTGATATACCGCCGCGTCGTCAACCGCACGGTGTTCCTGGCCACGTCACGCTCCGACAAGGTGATGTACCTTCTGCTCGGCGTGGCGATCCTGTCCGGATTCACCGCCACCGTATCCACCCAGGTGTTCGGCGGCCCGCACGGCTACGACTACCGGGAGACGATCTCGCCGTGGCTCCGTCAGATCATGGTCTTCCAGGCCAACCCCGATCTGATGGCCGATGTCCCGTGGGAGTTCAAGGTCCATGTGGTCTGCGGCTTCTCACTGATCGCGCTGTGGCCGTTCACCCGCCTGGTCCACGCGTTCTCTGCCCCGGTGGGGTATGTCAGTCGGCCGTACATCGTCTACCGGTCCCGCGACGCGCGGACGAAAACCGCGCCCCGGCGGGAGGTCGCCTGGGAGCAGCTGGAAGTTCCCGAGCGCGAACTCGACCAGCGGATCCAGCGGCGGAGGTGATGGATCAAGGAGTCCGAGACGGCACCACCGGGCCGCTCCCGTTGTCGCTCACGCGGCCCGGGGTTACAGTGGCCTACAGTGAACCGCCCCCGGACACGGCAGCCGTTTACCCGGTTGACCTGCGGGCGGAGACACCGAAACCGGGTCCGGAGATACCGAAGACCTGCCCGAGACACAACCCACGAGAAAGGGGTCGAGAACATGACCACCGTCCTGCCGACCCCTGTGGTGCGCCCCGCGCGGGCCTCGTCGACGCACACCTCGCCGGTGCCTGACTCTCCCTCCCCCGCCCGCGCACTCGCCGACCGCTGGGGACGCGTCGCCGACGATCTGCGCATCTCACTGATCGACAAATGCAACCTGCGCTGCACCTACTGCATGCCCGCCGAGGGCATGGTCTGGCTGCAGAAGGACAACCTGCTCACCGCCGAGGAAGCCGTCCGCATCGCCGACCTGGGGGTGCGCATCTTCGGCGTGCGCGATGTGAGGTTCACCGGCGGCGAACCCCTGGTCCGTCGCGACCTGGCGGACATTATCGCCGGCGTCCGACGCCTCCACCCGGAGATCCCGGTCTCCATCACCACCAACGGCATCGGTCTGGACAAGCGCATCGACGAGCTGGTGGACGCCGGCCTGACCCGCGTCAATGTCTCCCTGGACACCGTCGACCGCGAGGCGTTCAAGGAACTCACCCGACGCGACCGTCTCCCCCAGGTCATCAAGGGCCTGGAGGCGGCGAAGGCTGCCGGTCTGGAGCCGGTGAAGGTCAACGCAGTACTCATGCGCGGCATCAACGACACCGGTGCCGCCGACCTGCTGGAGTGGTGCGTCACCCGCGGTTACCAGCTGCGCTTCATCGAACAGATGCCGCTGGACGCCGACCACACCTGGGCGAAGGAGAACCTGGTCTCCGGTGCCGAGGTCCGGGCCCGGCTCTCCGAGCGTTTCGACCTCTCCCCTGACCCGGTGCCCCGCGGGTCCGCCCCGGCACAGTTGTGGGAGGTTCGGCCGAAGGAGGCGTCCGCGTCCTCCCCGGCACTGGGCAAGGTCGGTGTGATCGCCTCGGTGACCGAGTCCTTCTGCGCGGCGTGTTCGCGCACCCGCATCACCGCCGACGGCAAGGTGCGCAGCTGCCTGTTCTCCAACGAGGAGACGGACCTGCTCTCGGTGATCCGCTCCGGGGCATCCGACGAGGAAATCTGCGACGTGTGGGCGGGCGCGATGATGCTCAAGCCACGGGCCTACGGCTCTGACGAGGTGACGCTCAATGACCCGGAGTACGTGCAGCCCGAGCGCACGATGAGCGCCATCGGGGGTTAGTTTCCGGTGTTCAACTTCTGCCCCGGTAGGCTGAAGCGGTGACTACCCCAGACTTCACCGCCCCGGTCGAACTGCGCAGCGTCGTGAGCTCCGCCGACCGGATGCGTCGCGCCCTTCCTCTGATCATCATCACCTTCGTCGCCGCGTTCGTCGCCACCGCCGTCGTGACGACCTACCTGGTCGGGAAACTGTGGTTGGGCTGCATCCTCGGGGCGGTCCTCGGCGTCATCCTGTGCCGCATGTTCTTCGGCAACCTGAAGAACGCCTCGGACCGCGACAACCAGCGCCTGGTCCTCAGCCCGGACGGGATCCGCGCGACCGACGGCACCCTGACCACCCTGATGCGCTGGGGTGACGTGCGTGTCATCACCACCCCGAAGGGTGCGAACCGGGTGGGCATCGTCGGGGACGCCATGCTCACCCTCAACCCGGAGGGTGACCCGAAACTGGTCGAGCGGTACTCCGGGATGACGGAGGCACCGGAGGCGTTCCGTGGCGGCAGGCCGGTGCACGACAAGGACGGTGCCCTGTTCCCCGGCGACTTCGAGGCGTCCTGGCGACAGGGCGAGATCGGCTCCTGGCTGCGCCACTACCGTCCGGATCTCGGGGTGTGAGAGGTCTGGTGTGCGCGTTCCCGGTTGCAGTTCCGGGTGACCGTGGTAACACTGGAATGCATGACATCGTCTTCCATGCCAGCCCCTCTTCCGCCGTCGCTGCGCGGCATCGTGTCGGACTACATCGATGCCACGACCACAGCCGCTGCCACGACGACCGACGCTGCCCTGGTACTCGATGATGACGCGCACCTCATCTCCGCGCACCTGTCGGGTGAGTGGGACGACGATGACCGCGTGCACCGCGAGAAGGCGCACCAGACCATCGTCACTCTGCTGGACACCGCCTCCCCCGAAGACCTCTCAGCCGTGAGCACCGAGCTCGCCGGCGCCGCGGAGATCCTCATGACCCGGTAGTTCGGCGGGACGCCCGGGGGTCCCCGACGTAGACGTTCCGTGGTCGTCGTCATCTCGACCCGCTGTGACGTCCGGTGGCAGCGGCACGCTTTCTGTCTTCTACCCCTCGTCCAGAGCATCGACGGCTGTCGGGTCCCCCGTGACAGCCACTCCGACGCCCGTCTATTCTCCCCCCCCCGGCCCTCTGGCTGCGACCACCGGTACCGAGAAGAGGAAATCAGGTACCTGAATTCCGCGCCCACGTACTGGTGGCTGCATGAAGGAAGTCCGGTACCGGTAGCTGCGGAAAGGCTTCATGTCTGCGGCAGGCACAAATCGCCACTTTCGTGGCACGGAATCCCGGATTCGTGCCTGCCGCAGACATGCTGCACGGGTGGGGGCAGAGCAGACAGTGGCCCTGCCCCGTCACTCACACATTCGCGGCGGCGAAGCGGGTGCCGGGGCGCCGGTACACCGCCCAGGTCAAGAGGGCCATCAGCAGATACGCCCCCGCGAAGATCCAGAACGCGGTGTCGAAGCCACCGGTGGTGTTCTTCGACAGGTTCAGCACCTGCGGAATCGCGAAGCCACCGAAACCACCGACCGCGCCGATGTAGCCCAGGGCCGCGGCACTCTTGCGCTCATGCCCCACCGGATCATCGGACGCCACGGACAGTTCGAACACCGTCGGGATCATCCGGTACACCGACCCGTTGGCCAGCCCGGTCAGGGTGAACAGCAGCAGGAACAGCAGCAGGTAGCCGGAGAAGCTGATGCTGTCGAGCAACACCACGAGCACGCTGGTCACCACGGCCATGCACACGAACACCACGATGCTCACCCGCGCTCCACCGACACGGTCGGCGAGGCGTCCTCCATAGGGGCGCGCCAACGAACCGACCAGCGGACCGAGGAAGGCCAGGGTCAGCGTCGCCCCCACCACGGTAAAGGAGGAGAAGTCAGGGAACTGGGTCTTGATCAGGGTCGGGAACACCGAACCGAAGCCCATGAAGGAGCCGAAGGCGCCGACATAGAGGAAGGCGATGATCCACAGATGCTTCTCGCGCAGCGCCGAGAGCGAGCCCCGGATGTCATTTCGTGCCGAGGTGAGGTTGTGCATGTAGCGGCGGGCGCCCCACGCGGCCAGCAGGATCAGCGGGATCCAGATCAGGCCGGCCATCGGCAGCGCCGGGTCGAAAGCACCGAAGGCGAACACGGACACAGCCACCGGAATGACCAGCTGGGCGACGGCCACGCCGAGGTTGCCGCCGGCGGCGTTCACACCGAGTGCGGCCCCCTTCTCGGCCTTCGGGTAGAAGAAGGTGATGTTGGACATGGAGCTGGCGAAGTTGCCGCCACCGAGTCCGGCCGTCGCCGCGATGACGAACAGCACCCACACCGGCGGATTGTCGGCGAAGAGCACCAGGGTCGTTGCGACGGTGGGGATGAGCAGCAGCAGAGCCGAGATCACCGTCCAGTTGCGTCCGCCGAAGATGGGGACGGTGAAGCTGTAGGGGATGCGCATCGTCGCACCGACGAGCGGCGGCAGGGAGACCAGCCAGAACTGCTGGGAGCTGGTGATGTCGATGCCTGCCTGCGGCAGCATGATGACGGTCACCGACCACATCTGCCACACGGCGAAGCCGAGGAACTCGCAGAAGACGGACCAGATGAGGTTCTGTCGGGCGGTCGCTCGCCCGGGGCCGTTCCAGAACGCCGGATCCTCGGGGGTCCAGTTGGTGATCCAGCGTCCCTCCTTCATCTCGAGGTGGGGTTCAGGCGGGCTGTGGACGGGGGCGGTGACGGTCACGGAAGGGCTCCTCACGGTCTCGGTCAGGTAGGGACTCCCCCAGATATAGGCAGTCCGGACCACCCGGGGAAACTCGGAAACAGGAACTTCACGTGGCGGCCCCCAGGTGTCGGCGATCGCACATCGGCGCAGGTGACGGGGTGTGGCGTCCTCACAGGAGACGGAAGGACGCCGTGAGTTCCTGTTCCCAGTCGTGTAACGCGCACCAGACGAACCGGCAATACAACGGGCTTAGCGTCCCTGATCATGACCGGAACAACTGTGGACACCGTCTGCGGGTACTGTGGCGTCGGCTGCGGGCTCACCCTCACGAGCGACGACCATGGCGTCATCTCCGCGAAGGGCACCGCCGACCACCCCGCCAACCGTGGCCGCCTGTGCACCAAAGGCACGACGACCGCCGACCTGCTGAATTCCGGAGGACGCCAGACCGCGGCCCTCGTCGACGGAGAGGAGACACCGGTGGACGCCGCGGTGGCCGAGGTCGCCGCCCGCTTCACCGCCCTGCGCGAGGACCACGGGGACGACGCCGTGGCGCTGTACGTCTCCGGACAGATGTCGACCGAGGCGCAGTACCTGGCGAACAAGCTGGCCAAGGGGTATTTCCGCACGAACCTCATCGAGTCGAACTCGCGCCTGTGCATGGCGTCTGCGGCGACGGGTTACAAGCAGTCGCTCGGCGCGGACGGCCCGCCCGGTTCCTATGACGACCTCGACCACGCCGATGTCTTCCTCGTCACCGGGGCGAACATGGCCGACTGCCACCCGATCCTCTTCCTACGGATGATGGACCGGGTGAAGCAGGGGGCGAAACTCATTGTCGTGGACCCGCGGCGTACGGCGACGGCGAAAAAGGCGGACCTGTTCCTCCAGGTCAGGCCGGGCACGGACATGGCGCTGCTCAACGGACTACTGCGGCTGATCATGGACAACGGCGACACCGACGAAGATTTCATCGCCGAGTTCACCGAGGGCTGGGAGGTCATGGCCGACCATCTCGCCGACTACCCGGTCGAGACCGTCGCGGAAATCACCGGGGTAGACGCGGCCGATCTGGAGCAGGCGGCGTCCTGGATCGGTGGGACGCGGAAGCTCGTCAGCCTGTGGACGATGGGGCTGAACCAGTCGATCCACGGCACCTGGCACACCACCGCACTGTGCAACCTGCACCTGGCGACCGGCGCGATCTGCCGTCCCGGGGCGGGCCCGTTCTCGCTGACCGGCCAGCCGAATGCGATGGGTGGACGCGAGATGGGCTACATGGGCCCCGGCCTGCCCGGCCAGCGCACGGTGCTGGACGCCGACCAGCGCGCAGAGGTCGAACAGATCTGGGATCTGCCCGCCGGGACGCTGCACGACCGGTGCGGTTCCGGGACCGTGGACCTGTTCCGCGACCTGGCCGACGAGGACGGAACGGTCAAGGCACTGTGGGTGATCTGCTCGAACCCGGCGTCCTCCATGGCGAACGGGAACGCGGTCGCCGAGGCGCTGGATGCCGCGGACTGCGTCGTCGTGCAGGACGCCTACGCCGGCACCGCCACCGCCGGGCACGCCGACATCGTGCTGCCCGCCGCCCTGTGGTCCGAGGCGGACGGGGTGATGGTGAACTCCGAGCGCAACCTCACGCTCACCTCTCCTCTGCTGGACGCCCCGGGCGACGCCCTGCCGGACTGGGAACTGATCTGCCGGGTCGCACGTGCCATGGGCTTCGCCGGTTTCGACTTCGCCTCCGCGTCCGAGGTCTTCGACGAGATCCGCCGGTTCCACAATCCGAGGACGGGCTGGGACCTGCGGGGAGTCGACCATGGACGGCTGCGGCAGGGGCCGGTGCAGTGGCCGGCCGCGCCAGAGTCTGAGAGCCGGAATCCGGTGCGCTATCTCAATGACGGGGTCAGCCAGGAGCTGTTCGTCACCGACGACGGCGACATCCCCCGCCTTGCCTTCCCCACCCCGACCCGGCGCGCCCGCTTCCACGCCCGCCCGTGGCTGCCGCCCGCCGAGACTCCGGACGACGAGTTCCCGCTGGTCCTGACCACCGGGCGGTTGCCGCACCAGTGGCACACGATGACAAAGACCGGGCGGGTGAAGAAGCTGATGAAGCTCAACCCGTCGAGTTTCGTGCAGATCAATCCGGTGGACGCCGAGGGCCTCGGTGCGGCGGACGGTGATCCGGTCGAGGTCCGTTCCCGACGCGGTGCGGTGACCGCTCGCGCGCTGGTCAGTCCGGATATCGTGCCCGGCACCTGCTTCATCCCCATGCACTACGCGGACACCCCGGTCAACGAGGTGACCAGTGACGCCGTGGATCCCGAGTCCCTGCAGCCCGAGTTCAAGGCGTGTGCGGTGTCGGTGACTGCTGTTCCCGATGCGCCCGCTGTTCCCGCTGGCGGAGCCGCCGAGGAGAATACTGTGCCCCATCTGCCCGACCTGCCTGCAGTGCTCGCCGCCGCCCCGACCGCCGACTGGACGGTCGCCGAACGTGCCTGGCTCGACGGCATGGTCCACGCCCTCACTCTCGCCCCTCCGACGGACGCGGTCCCCACCGTCCCGCCCCATGCGCCGCTGGCGGAGCCGCACCGGGCGTGGGTCGACGGGGTGCTCTCCGGACTGTTCGCCCGGGTGCCGCTGGCAACGTCGCCTGCTCCCGCCGCTGCACCGGAGGCACAGCCTGACCAGCCGCCGGTGACCGTGGTCTGGGCCTCCCAGACCGGCACCGTCGAGGAGTACGTCCCCGATCTCGTGGCCGCGCTCACGGCGTCCGGCATCCCGGCGCAGGAACGGTGCGCGGACAGTGTCACCCCGGCCGAACTGACGGGCACGGTGCTGTTCGTCGTGGCGTCCACCGGTGACGGCGAGGCCCCGGACAACGCCACCGCCCTCTGGGACTCTCTTTCCGGGCAGTCTGACCTGCCGGAACTGGCTGATCTGTGTTACTCGGTCCTCGGCTTCGGAGACTCCTCCTACGCCGACTTCTGCGGCTTCGCCCGCCGTCTCGACGAGCGGCTCACCGGCCTCGGTGCACAGCAGCTCGCCCCGCGCGGTTCCTGCGAACCCGATTTCGAGGACGCCGCGGCCGCCTGGCTCGCCGCCGTCTCCGAGGAGCTGGGCGAGGAGACTGCCGAGGACGCCACTGACGCGGCCGCTGACGTGGCCGCTGACGCCGCCTCAGCACCTGCATCCCCCACCGCATCCACCTGGTCCCGTAACAACCCGCTACCCACCCGACTACTGGAATCCACCCGACTGACCAGTGGCGACCCGGTCTCCACCGGCCGCGAGGTCCGCCGCTACGCCTTCGAGCTGCCCGCCGACACACTCACCTACTCCGCCGGCGACGCCCTGGGCGTCTGGCCCCGCAACCGGCCCGCCGTCGTCGAGGAGTTCCTCGCGCGCACCGGACTCAACGCGTCCGCCGGCGACGACCTCATCGAGACCCTCACCGGGGAACTCGACATCACCGCGATCACCCCGGCGGTGCTGCGACTCATCCATGCCCAGCACCCCGGGGTCCGGTCTCGGCTCCCTCACCGACGATCCCGCGGCTCTGCGTGAATACGCCCACGGCCGGCAGTTGTGCGACGTCCTGGCGTCCTACCCGGTGACAGTGCCGGCCGAGGAGTGGGTGGAAACGCTGTCACCGCTGCGTCCGCGGCTGTACTCGATTTCCTCGTCGCCGCGGAGTGATCCGGGGCGGGTGGAGATCACCGTCTCGACTGTGGGTTTCAAGAGCACGGAAGGCCACCGGCGTCGCGGTGTGAGTTCCGGGTGGCTCGCTGACCTGGCATCCGGCGACGAGGTGCGGCTGTTCATCTCCCCGAACCGGAGCTTCGGGCCGCCCGAGCAGGCCGACGCACCGATGATCATGATCGGCCCCGGCACCGGCATCGCCCCGTTCCGTGGGTTTCTCCAGGATCGACGGCAGACCGGCGCAACCGGCGAGAACTGGTTGTTCTACGGCGAGCGGCACGAGGCGACGGACTTCCTCTACCGCGAAGAGCTCAACAGTCTGCGCAGTGACGGGACGCTGACCCGGCTGTCCACCGCCTTCTCCCGCGACACATCCGAGCGGGTGTACGTGCAGGACCGGATGCGGCGTCATGCCAGGGAGCTGTGGGAGTGGATCGGGCGCGGCGCGCACCTCTACGTCTGCGGGGACGCCGCCCGGATGGCCACCGATGTCGACCGGACGCTGCGGCAGATCGTCGCCGAGCAGGGTGCGATGGGCGAGGCGGAGGCCGGTGAGTTCGTCGCCCGGCTCTCGGCGGAGAAGCGGTACGTGCGTGACGTGTACTGAATGCGTCCTGTCGCTTGCTGATGCGCGCGGAGCGCTGCCCGGATTCCGCCTGCCCGGTCCGGTTGCTCCGATTGCGCCTATTCAGTTATTCAGTAACTCCCGGAGTGATCCGCCCGTCGCTGGACATAAAACAACCCCGGCAGTGCCGGTAACACGACCAGAGTTGCCCGAACACAAAGTGCTCGACCTCTCCGGTTCAGGCTCTTACCTGAACCATCCGAGGATGTCGGTCGCGATCCTGGTTACCCCGCCGACCACTGCGATCCACCTGTGGATCCGGCCGGCAGGGTGTTTCTTGTCGTGACAGGGCTGATCGTCCGGAGCGCCGCCGGATAGCGGATCCCTCCATGACAACCACCCGGCCCCGTCAGTGCCCCGTCAGTGCCCCGTCAGTGCCCGGTCAGTGCCCGGTCAGTGCCCGGTCAGTGCCCGGTCAGTGCCCGGTCAGTGCCCGGTCGCTGCCCTGCCACTGCCCTACCGCTGCCCTACCGCTGCAGCTACCAGAATCGATGTGGCTTGACTGTCGCTACCAGCACCGAGAGGAGGAAATCAGGTACCTGACTTCCGCGCCACGGTACTGGTGGCTGCACAGGAGAAGGCTCGGTACCGGTAGCTGCATGAGGAGCACGGCGCTGCCGGACCATTCACCCGTTCGTCGGAGCTTCACGACTGCGGCAGGCACGGATCACGACTTTTGTGGCACGGAACCCCCGGATTCGTGCCTGACGCAGATCTGCTGCACCGGCGTGGCGGGGTGAGGGCCAGACGCACCCCGAACACTGTTCCGGTCGCAGACCACCACACACCTGGTGTCCGGAAGTAGTGGCGAGGAGTCGGTCCACCTCCACGGGTGTACGGAAGTAGTGGTGAGAGGTCGTTATCAGGTACCTGACTACAGCCCCTCGCCACTACTTCCGTACATGGGGTGGACCATGGGCACAGGCGGCGGAACAGGGACGGGGAACAGAGAGACACGGCGGTACGAGCTCAGAGGGCGCCGCAGCGCCCACATTTCCTCCGGGGACGCCGTGTTTCGTGGACGTGTCCGAGTTCCACCACCGGCACCCTCACCGTGAACCGACCGTAAAACAGTGCGCTCACCAGTGTCGATGTCTTCAAGAGAGCCTTAACGTTCGCATCATGACCACAACGACTGCAGCACCCCACACCGTCATCGTCGGCTTCGGCATGGTCGGCCACCGCACCGTCACCGAGATCCTCGACCGCGACCCGTCCGCCCGTGTCACCGTGATCTCCGGCGAGAAATGCCACGCCTACGACCGCGTCGCCCTCTCCAGCTACGTCTCCTCCTGGGACCGCTCCCTCCTCGAGATGTCCGACCTGCCGGAGCACGTTGACGTCGTGCACGCGCAGGCCACCGGCATCGACCGGGACGCCCGCACCGTCACCTGTGACGACGGCGCCGGCGGACAGCCCACCGTCCGCTACGACCACCTCGTCCTCGCCACCGGCTCCTACGCCTGGGTCCCTCCGGTCCCCGGCCACGACCTGCCCGGCTGCACGGTCTACCGCACCCTCGACGACCTCGACGACATCCGACGCATCGTCGAGGACGCCCGTTCCGTCGGTCGCGAGCCCGTCGGTGCCGTCATCGGCGGTGGCCTGCTCGGCCTGGAGGCCGCCAACGCCCTCAAGCTCCTCGGCGCGAAGGCCCACATCATCGAGCGTTCCCCGCGTCTGATGCCCATCCAGGTGGACGCTGACGGTGGCGTCCTGCTGGCGGAGAAGGTCCGCGAGCTCGGCGTGGAGGTCCACGTCGACACCGGCACCGACCTCATCGCCGAATCGGCGGAGAGGGACAACCTCACCCTCACCCTCTCCTCCCCCGTCCCCGCTCCCGGCGAGCCCGCCCCGGAGAACCCGACCATCAGCGAGCTCACCGTCGATGTCGTCGTCTTCGCCACCGGCGTCCGCCCGATCGACGCCCTGGCGGACTCCGCCACCCCGGAACCGCTGCCCAAGGCACCGCGCGGCGGCATCCTCACTGACCGTCTGTGCCAGACGGAAGACCCGCACATCAGCGCCGTCGGTGAGTGCGCCGCGGTCGACGGGGTCTGCTACGGACTCGTCGCCCCCGGCTATACCACCGCGGAGATCGTCGCCGACCGCCTGACCGGCCGCAACGCCACCGCCTTCGAAGATCCGGACATGTCCACGAAGCTCAAGCTGCTCGGGGTGGACGTCGCCAGCTTCGGTGACGCCCACGCCACCACCGAGGGCGCACGTCCGCTGACCGTCAATGACCCGGTCAACGGCACCTACGGCAAGCTCGTGATGGACCGCACCGGCTCCACGCTCCTCGGTGGCGTCCTCGTCGGTGACGCCCAGGCGTACGCGATGCTGCGTCCGATGGTCGGCGAGGACCTGCCGAACCCGATGTCCTTCCTCACCCCGGCCGACGGGGACGCCCCGGGTGGGACAGCCGCCGGCGTCAGCGCTCTGCCGGACGCCGCCCAGATCTGCTCCTGCAACGCCGTGACCAAGGGCGATATCCGCGAGGCGATCACCGACGGCGCCTGCTCCGTGGCGGATCTGAAGACCTGCACCCGGGCGGGCACCAGCTGCGGTTCGTGTGTCGGACTGCTGGGTCAGCTGCTGGACGCCGAGGGCGTGGAGCAGGACAAGTCCCTGTGCGCCCACTTCCGGCAGTCCCGCGAGGAACTCTTCCAGTGCGCCGCCGCCACCCGGATCCGGGACTTCCCCCGGTTCATCCGCCGCTTCGGCACCGGCCACGGCTGCGAGATATGCAAGCCGACGATGGCGTCCATCTTCGCCACCCTCGACACCTCCCACCACGTCCTCGACGACGGACACGCCGCCCTGCAGGACTCGAACGACCGCTTCCTCGCCAACATCCAGCGCAACGGCTCCTACTCGGTCGTCCCGCGGATGCCCGGCGGCCAGGTCACCCCGGAGCAGCTCATCGTCGTCGGTGAAATCGCCCGCGACTTCGACCTCTACGTAAAGGTCACCGGCGCCCAGCGCATCGACATGTTCGGCGCCCGCGTCGACCAGCTCCCGGACATCTGGCGCAGGCTGGTGGACGCCGGCATGGAGTCCGGCCAGGCCTACGGCAAGTCACTGCGCGCGGTGAAGAGCTGCGTGGGCACCGACTGGTGCCGCTACGGCCAGCAGGACTCGGTGCGTCTCGCCGTGGACCTGGAGCTGCGCTACCGGGGTCTGCGCAGTCCGCACAAGCTGAAGATGGGCGTCTCCGGGTGTGCCCGCGAGTGCGCGGAAGCCCGTGGCAAGGACATCGGTGTCATCGCCACGGAGCACGGCTGGAACCTCTACGTCGCCGGCAACGGTGGCGCGACACCGCGGCACGCCGAACTGCTGGCCGCGGACCTCGACGAGGAGACCCTGATCAGCTACATCGACCGGTTCCTCGGTTTCTACGTCCGCACCGCCGACCGCCTGCAGCGCACCGCGGCGTGGGTGGAGGCGACCGAGGGCGGGCTCGACCACATCCGTGAGGTGGTCTGCGAGGACTCCCTCGGCATCGCCGCGGACCTGGAGGAGTTCATGGCCCGTCACGTCGAGGACTACACCGACGAATGGGCCGCCGTCCTCGAGGACCCGGAGAAGCTGCGTCGCTTCGTCTCCTTCGTCAACGCCCCCGAATCCCCCGACCCGACCATCCGGTTCGGTGAGCAGGACGGCCGCAAGGTCCCCCTGCCGTTGCCCGGCATCCGTACCGCATCCACATCGACATCCACCGCGACCCCTACCACCGCTGCCTGAGGAGGCACCCGTCATGACTGTCACCACCGCTGCCCACACCTTCACCGTCTGCCGCGCCGACCAGCTCGAAGACAACCTCGGGGCCGGCGTCCTGCTGCCCGACGGCACCCAGATCGCTCTGTTCCGCGTCCCCACCGGCGAACCCGACCGCGCCGGACGCATGCCCGACTCGACCGTTTTCGCGGTCTCCAACATCGACCCGTACTCCGGGGCAGCGGTGATCTCCCGTGGCATCGTCGGCGAGGTCGACGGCGAGCCGACTGTGGCGTCCCCGCTGCTCAAGCAGCGTTTCAGCCTGACCGACGGGCATTCCCTGGAGGACGCCGACCACCGCCTCGCGGTCTATCCGGTGGAGGCCACCGGGGACAAGATCCTCGTGCACTGCTGAATCTCACACACCCTGCATTTCGGGTGTGCGGAAAATGACCCCGCCCCGTAGTCGAGGGGACAGTGACCCGAAATCCGGTGTTCCTACGGTCATAGATGACGATCCACCCCGATGACCACGGAGGAACACCATGACTGCTCTGATGACCGGACTCGATGTCCGCGACCGACTTGTCGTTCTCGTCGGCGGCGGTGACGTGACAGCCCGCCGCGCCGCCCGGCTGCGGGACGCCGGCGCGGTGCTGCGCATCGTGGCCCCGCGACTCTCCGACAACATGGTCGGGCTGCTCGACAGTCTCGCCGAGGAGCGCGACAGCACGGGACGCGTCCCCGCAGTCACCTGGATTCCGCGCCGGTACCGCGAGTCCGACCTCGACGGCGCCTGGCTGGTCCACACCGCCACCGGCGTTGACCTGGTGGACGCCGAGGTCGCCGAGGCCGCCGACCGGCTGCGCATCTGGTGCGTGGATGCCGGTCACGCCACGGAGGGCTCCGCCCGGCTGGCCGCCCAGGCCACCGAGGATGAGGTCACCGTCGGTGTGGTCTCCACCGGTGCGCCGGACCCGCGGCGTGTGGTGAAGGTCCGTGACCGGATCCAGGAGATGCTGGACACCGGTGAGCTGCCCACCACCCCGGTGCGTTCCGGCACCGGACGCGTCGTGCTGCTCGGCGGTGGCCCCGGGCCCCGCGACCTGATGACCGTCCGCGCCCAGCGCGTCCTGCAGTCCGCGGACGTCATCGTGCACGACCGGTTGGGGCCGACGGGTTTCCCGGGCTGGATCAGCGACCGGGTGGAGATCGTCGACGTCGGCAAGGCGCCGGGGCGACATCCGGTCCCGCAGGAGGAGATCAACCGGATCATCGTCGACCGGGCGGCACGGGGTCTGACGGTCGCCCGGCTCAAGGGCGGCGACAGCTTCGTCTTCGGACGCGGCGGCGAGGAGATCCTGGCCTGCCGGGCCGCCGGTGTGCCGGTGGACGTGGTGCCCGGGGTATCGTCGGTCATCGCTGCGCCGCAATCGGCGGGGGTACCGCTGACACACCGTGGCACGGCGGATACGGTACATATCGTGAACGGTCACCGACTTCCCGGCCCCGCGACGCTGGAGGCACTCCACGACGACGCCACCACCGTGGTCGTCCTCATGGGCACCTCGATGCTGCCGTCGTTCGCGGCCGCGGCCCTGGACGCCGGCGTCACCCCGGAGCGTCCGGTGGCTGTGGTGGAGCGCGCCCACCGTGCTGACCAGCGTTGCGTCCGCGGTACGCTCGGCACCATCGGTGACGTCGCGACGGCGGAGGGAGTGCGCAATCCGGCGGTGATCGTCATCGGCGAGACCGCCCGCGAGGGCCTGCTGGACACCGCAACCGTCGACGCCGCCGGTACTGCCGACGAGGTGGCGGTATGAGCGGCGCGCGTCAGCTCTCCCACGCCCTCGACGGCTGCCACATCCTGCTCCCGGTGGACCGTCGCTCCGGTGAACTTTCCACCGCCCTGGAACGCCACGGCGCGGAGACCACCGTCGCCCCCTCGCTGACCATCACCCCGCACTTCGACGACGCCGAGCTGCTGGACGCCACCCACCGGATCATCGATGATCCGCCGGACATCGTGATCGTCACCACGGGTGTGGGTTTCCGCGGTTGGATGGACGCCACCGAACAGGACGGCTGCCAGGAGGAGCTCCTCGCGTCCCTGGGATCCGCCCAGATTCTGGTGCGTGGCCCGAAGGCCCGCGGCGCGGTCCAGGGCGTGGGGCTGGACATCGACTGGGTCGCCGAAAGCGAGACCTCCGCCGAGATCACCGAGTTTCTGCTGGCCGAGGGAGTGCGGGACGCCAAGGTGGTCATCCAGCACCACGGTGAGGGCGATCCGCTGATGGAGCAGATCCTCGAGGACGCCGGCGCCGAGGTCAGTGGTCTGGTGATCTACCGGTGGGGTCCGCCGCCGGACCCGGACCTCGTCGCCCGTACGACCGGCCTGGTCGCCGGCGGGGCGGTGGACGCGGTACTGTTCACCTCCGCCCCGGGTGCCCGCGCCTGGCTGAAGACCGCGGAACGCATCGGGACGCTGCCGGCGATCCACCAGCTCGCCGGCGAACGCACCATGTTCGGCGCGGTGGGCCCTATCACCGCAGCCCCGCTGCGTACCCGTGGTATCGACGTCATCGTCCCGGAGCGTTACCGGCTCGGTGCGCTGGTCCGTGAGACAGTGAACCAGCTGGCCGGCCCGGAGACGGCGACGGCCACGGCCTTCGGCCCGCTGCACATGCGTACCGGTGGTGCGCTGCTCGACGGCACCTTCCACGCCCTGGGACGCACCGGGTCAGATGTCCTGCGGATCCTGGCCGCCCGGCCGGGTCGGGTGAGATCCCGGGCGGAGATCGCCGAGGAACTGTCCTCCGGTGTGGTCGGCGGCAAGGCCGACGGCTGGGCCGACGGGCAGACCACCGAACGTGCCGTGGAGGTGGCGGTCGCACGGGTGCGCAGTGCCCTGGAGACCCCGGACCTGATCCAGACCGTCTACAAGCGCGGTTACCGCCTCGCCCTGGACGACGCCGACCTCGCTGCCATCCATTCGCGCGGGGCGTGAGGGTCGGCGCCGACTTTCGGTGCCTCACGCCCGCACACGGCGTCCCCCCCGCCCCCACGGGCTTCAGATCTGCGGCAGGCAAGAATTGCGGCAGCTGTGGCAGAGAAACGCGGATTTCTGAGTGCCGCAGACTTGCTGCACTTCTGTGCCCTCCCATGAGACCCGGAGCGACGCGCCGTGTGCGCCGCCTGTACCGCACACGTCTCCGGCCACTCCCCTGGTTCACCACCCCTCAACAACCCACCCGACACAAAACCGCCCACCTCGTGCACGAGGCACAGGAGCGGGCGGTGTGAAGCACCGGAGGCCGGACAATCATCCGGCCACGGCGGCAGACGCTGAATTACTCGGCGTTCTGACCGGACTTGAACGGGAAGCCGAGCTCGCGCAGCAGGGCGCGACCCTCGTCGTCGTTCGAGGCGGTGGTCACCACGGTGATGTTCATACCGCGGGGACGGTCGATGGAGTCGACGTCGATCTCGTAGAACATGGACTGCTCGGAGAGACCGAAGGTGTAGTTACCGTGGCCGTCGAACTGCTGGTCGGAGAGGCCACGGAAGTCGCGGATTCGCGGCAGGGCCACGGTCAGCAGACGGTCCAGGAACTCCCACATGCGGTCGCCACGCAGGGTGACGCGGGCGCCGATGGGCATACCCTCGCGGAGCTTGAAGTTCGAGATGGCCTTCTTGGCGGTGCGGATCTGCGGCTTCTGACCGGTGATGAGGGTCAGGTCCTTGATGGCGCCGTTGATCAGCTTGGAGTCGCGGGCAGCCTCGCCGACACCCATGTTCACGACGACCTTGGTCACGCCCGGGATGAGCATGACGTTCTCGAAGGAGAACTCGGTGTTGAGCGTGTCGCGGATCTCGGACTTGTAGCGGGCCTTGAGGCGCGGAGTGTAGTTCTCGCTCATTAGATGTCCTTCCCGTTACGGCGCGAGACGCGGATCTTCTTGCCGTCTTCGTCGAAGCGGTAGCCGACGCGGGTCGGGTTACCGTCGGAGTCGAGGACCATCACGTTGGAGACGTGGATCGGAGCCTCCTGGGTGACGATGCCCTCGGACTCGGCGCCACGCTCCGGAGCGGAGTTGACGACGTGCTTCTTGATGCGGTTGACACCCTCGACGAGGACCTTGTCGCGGGCCGGGTAGGCCTCGATGACGCGACCCTTGGCACCCTTGTCGGGGCCGGAGATGACGAGGACGTTGTCGCCCTTACGGATCTTCATGAGTTAGAGCACCTCCGGGGCGAGGGAAACGATGCGCATGAAGCGCTTGTCGCGCAGCTCGCGGGCCACCGGGCCGAAGATGCGGGTACCGCGCGGGTCGGTGTTGTCGGCGCCCTTGATGAGGACAGCTGCGTTCTCGTCGAACTTGATGTAGGAGCCGTCCGGACGACGGGTCTCCTTCTTGGTGCGGACGACGACGGCCTTGACGATGTCGCCGGCCTTCACCGCGCCACCGGGGGTGGCTTCCTTGACGGTGCCGACGACGATGTCACCGATGCCGCCGGAACGTCGGGTGGATCCGCCGAGCACGCGGATGACCAGGATTTCCCGGGCACCGGTGTTGTCGGCGACCCGCAGACGTGATTCCTGCTGGATCACTGGAGTCTCCTTGTAGACCTAGTAGTTCTGTGTGCGTGTGGATTTCCGTCCCGCACGCACCGGTCTGTGCCTGTATGCCGTCCGGTGGGCATGTCGCGTCCCGGAGGTCTCCGCCTCTTCCTGCAGTGGAAAGGGTCGGACACAACGGGCCGCGCCCGTAGGACCACAGGCAACCGCCCAAGTATGCCACCGGCGGTGGCGGAGTCCAAATATGCGGCGGGGCGGACGCTCCGGGATAACAGAGGACGCCGCCTCCCCACGAACTCCCCAGCCGCCGCCTCCGCCCGTGGTCTCCGCCTGTCGCCGTGCACAGTGGCGAACGACCACGCGCATCCAGAGGTGGTCCCCGTCACCGGGAGACATTTCTCACATCGCCGGCAACAGCATTCACCTTCGGGCAGAACACCGTCTCCACCAGGCATGCTCCGCCCGTGTGCCACTATTACTGCGGGGGCTGTCACCAAGTACCGGCCACCCCTGTTTTCACCCCTTGTGACGTATGTCACTCTGGTTTCTTCCCGTGACACGACTGTAACATCCGGGGAAACGTCGCGTTAACGTACCCTTGCCTGGGTTGCGGCGTTCCCCTCCCTTATTGACGTAAAGGACATGTCACATGACCATCAAGAAGAGCCTGCTCGCGGTTGCCACCGCTTCCGCCGTCGCCGTCGCCGGCGCCGGTGTCGCCAACGCCCAGAGCGATCCCGACACCCCCCAGCTTTCCGCTGAGGGCTCCCTCGACAACTTCGACCTGGGCGAGCAGCTCGGCGCCACCTTCGGTTCCGTCGACGGCAATGGCGAAGCGCAGCTCGGCCTGGCCATCGGTGCCCTCGGCGCCATCGTCTCGGCCGGCACCGCTGTCGCAGGCTCCATCACTCTCCTCCCGAAGATCGACGGTGCCATCAAGGACTTCCAGGAGTGGGCCAACCAGTACCTCCCCAACTGATCCCTCACGGAATCAGTCTCCGCAGCCTCACTGCGGACGCCCCGAAACCCCCGCGATACATCGCGGGGGTTCTCGCGTTTCTGTTACCGGGAGATGTCCCCTTCCGAACGTTTGTATGACGAGCTCCCGTCAGTCATGAAGAGCAGATTTCGTCGAGTTTCCCGGCGCAAAGTGACGGAGGAAATCTCGCCGCGACAGACAGGGAGGACGCGTCTAAGTTCCTTCTCGTCCGGCGGATCCACCGCCACCGGGAATAACGGCAGACGCCGCCCGGCCCAGTGACCAGAAGGATCACAGACATGACCATCAAGAAGAGCCTGCTCGCAGTCGCCACCGCTTCCACTGTCGCCGTCGCCGGAGCCGGAGTCGCCAACGCCGCCCCGGACAACGCCGGCGAGCTGCCGACCGAAGGTAACGGTTCGTCCGTCAGCTCGCTCGAAGGCGCTGACCTCGGCGGCCAGCTCGCCGCCGCCTTCGGTTCCAGCGACGACCAGGGCGTCTTCAACCTCCCGCAGGCGGTCAGCGCACTTATCGCTGTGGGCGCCACCGGTGCAGCTGTTGCCGGGGCCATTTCGGTCCTCCCGTCGATCTACTCCGCCACGAAGGACTTCCAGGCCTACGTCGACGAGTTCACCGCCGACACCCAGGCCTTCATCAACTCCTTCACGGGCTAAACCCTTCACAGCCTCCGCACCGCTAAGCCCCGACCTCACGCAGGTCGGTGCTTCTGTCTGTTCACCGTCATTCTTCTCGGCGGTTCATGACCAAGGGTCCCCGAATCCCCGGGGATCCGCTCACGTTCCGGACCCGGTATTCACCGTGACCGCTTCCCGCCTATGTGGTCGTCACCGGTTGCCCGTCGGGGATTCATGCCCACCACGAAGCCTTCCGTCATGTCCCGACAATCCCGCCAGGCCGTTCACACACCGAGACACCTCCGCACCCTGAGAAGCCGAGGTCGGGCGCGCAAACGGCCTCGCCCACGACACGCCCCACGACACACGCCCACTACACGCCCACTACACGCCCAGGCGCCCTTACCCGGCTGAGCAGAGCTTTCCTGACGGAGCCTCTCTGTTGCGCCTCTCCAGAAGATCACCACAGTCAACTGTGTGAAGTCCACCCTCGACAACCACCCCCGGTTCTCACCCGGACACTCGACAGTTCCGACCGCGACGTCACATCTTTTCCCCCAGCTTTGATCAGCCGGACCAAATAGGACTGGTTCTGTGGACAGGCAACACACGGTCGGTTACCGTGGAGCGCGGACCTCACATCCACACCTCTCCCAGGAGTTCTCCAATGACCCTCAAGAAGACCCTCTTCACCGTCGGCACCGCCACCGCCGTCGCCATCGCCGGTACCGGTGTCGCCGCCGCACAGGACGACGACACTGCCGCCAGCGCCGATCTCAGCTCCGGCTCCAGCGAAAGCACCGGCGGTGAGGACACCCCCGACTCCTCCGCCCCGACCGCCGGCTCCGCCGAGCTGTCCGCCAACCGCGACGTCTTCGGTTCCATCACCGGCGCTGACGTCCTCGGTTCCTACACCGGCGACCAGATCGACTACGAGAAGACCCTCGCCGCCCTGGCCTCCATCGCCGGTGGCGCAGCCTCCGTCGCCGCCATCGCCGGTGCCTACAACGCCGTGATCGACGCCTCCGATGCCTACCAGGGCGTCGTCAACGACACCCTCGGCTTCCTCGCCCAGCAGGGCATCACCCTGCCGAACTAAGGCAGCAGCCGCGTCCTCGTCGACGCACCCCACCCCACCGTTGAGGTCCACAGAAGAAAGCCCCGGCTCAGACCGGGGCTTTTCCGTTGGCCCCGGCGCACACCCCTGACCCTCACGAACCGCAACAGAGGTACACCATGAAGATGAAGAAGACTCTCCTCGCACTGAGCACCACCGCTGTCGTCGCGATCGGCGGTGCCGGCATCGCCGCAGCCGACGAGCCCGCCGGAGACACCCCCACCGGCTCCATCACCAACCTCCCTTCCGGGGACGCCGCCGGCAGCCTCGAGTCCTTCGCCGGCGCAGCCAAGAGCATCTCCGGCATCCTCAAGGCCGTCAACACTCTCATCACGGCCGGCGGCAATGTCGAGAACGTCGTCTCCGACACCCAGGACTTCCTGGGCGCCACCGGCAACTGACAGACCAACTGACCGCATCCGCTCCACGAGGTCCACGGATGCGGGCGCCCCGGCCACCCGGCCGGGGTTTCGTTGTATCGGCCCCTCCGTTGCACCCGAAACAACACGAACGTAAGGTTAACCTGTCCTGCAGCCGACGAAAGGTCCCGACGCACCCATGACCACCGGTACAACTACCGGGGCAGCCCACGGCAACCCACCCGGAATGCCCGGCACGAAAGCCGGACGCCGCGGTGCCCCGTCAGCCACGGCGTCCCTGCGACGCCGACGACTGATCGGGCTCATCGGACTGACCGTCCTGCTGGTGATCGGATTCGTCCTCAGCCTCGCCTTCGGCTCGCGCAACATCCCCATGGACGACCTCTGGGGACTGCTCAGGCAGGTGCCCGGAGCCATCGGCAACCACGACATCGACAACACCGACCTCCAGGTCATCGTCGAGTACCGCTGGCCCCGCACCCTCATCGGCATCATCGTCGGAGCCGCCCTCGGCGTCGCCGGTGCCCTGATCCAGGGCCACACGCGCAACCCGCTGGCCGACCCCGGCATCCTCGGTATCGCCTCCGGTGCCGCCCTCGCCGTGGTGATCTCGTTCGCGCTGTTCAACGTCTCCGGCACCTGGGCCACCTCACTCTGGGCCTTCGGTGGTGCCTGTATCGCCACCGCCGCCGTCTTCGCCCTGGCGTCCGTCTCCGGCGGCAACGTCAATCCGATGACACTCATCCTCGGTGGTGCGGCGATGAACGCCGTGCTCCAGGCGATCATCTCCGCCTTCGTGCTCACCGACTCGAACAACCTCGACCGGATGCGCTTCTGGACCGTCGGTTCCATCGCCGGCCGCGACATGTCCATCTTCTGGACCGCGCTGCCCGTGATCCTCATCGGCCTGCTGCTGGCCTTCATGACCGGGCCGACACTCAACCTGCTCAACCTCGGTGACGACGTCGCCACCGCCCTGGGGGTGAACACCGGACGCGCCCGCATTGTCGGGATGGTCATCATCGCCCTGCTCGCCGCCGCGGCCACCGCCGCCGCCGGCCCCATCAGCTTCCTCGGCCTGGTGATCCCGCACCTCGTGCGAAGCCTCACCGGCCCCGACTACCGGTGGATCCTCCCCTACTCCGCCCTCGGTGGCGCGGTCCTGCTGATCTACGCAGACATCCTCGGCCGCGTCATCACACGCCCCGGCGAACTCGAGGTCGGTATCGTCCTCGCCTTCGTCGGCGCCCCGATCTTCATCTGGATGCTGACCCGACGCAAGGTGGTGGAACTGTGAGTATCCCGAACACGACACCGGGCACCGCACAGGACACAGCACAGGACACAGCACAGGACGACCTGCGCATCGACCGCCAACGTCGGCGCGGTGTCTACCGCTACGTCTCCGGCGCCAAGGTCGCCGCCCGACCCGCGTTCCGTATCGGCCCGATCTCCACGGTGTGGCGTCCCCGCCAGTTCTTCGCCACCATCGCGATGGTCGTGGTGCTGTTCGTCCTCGCCGCCGTCTCCCTCGGTCTCGGCGACTACCCGATCAGCCCGGTGCGCGTCGCCGAGATCCTCCTGACCAACGGCGGCTCCCGCATCGAGCACCTCGTCATCTTCGACTGGCGCATGCCCAGGACGCTGACCGCCGTCCTCGTCGGCTCCGCCCTCGGCATCTCCGGTGCACTGACCCAGTCCGTGACCCGGAACCCGCTGGCCAGCCCAGACATACTGGGTATCACCACCGGCGCCTCCGCCGCGGCGGTGACCGTCATCGTCCTCGGCGGCGGCTCCACCGGCATCGTGGGGTGGCTCTCCGACGTGGGCATCCCCGTGGCGTCCCTCATCGGCGCATTCCTCACCGGTGCCGTGATATGGGTGCTCGCCTACCGCCGTGGCGTGGACCCGTTCCGCCTGGTGCTGGCCGGTATCGTCATCTCCGCGCTGCTCTCCGCGTTCATCAACTTCCTCATGACACGGGCGAACATCGACGACGCCGCGTCCGCCCAGATGTGGCTCGCCGGCTCGCTGAACTCCGCCGACTGGTCACGCGTCCGGCCCGTGCTCGTGGTCGTCGTGCTGCTCAGCCCGCTGTTCGTCTGGATCACCTTCCAGCTGTTCGCCAACGTCCTCGGCCCCGACGTGGCCAAGGGACTCGGCCAGAACGTGACGATCGTCCAGGCACTGCTGCTGGTCCTGTCCGTCATCCTCGCCGCCATGGCCGTCGCCGCGGCCGGCCCGATCGGCTTCGTCGCCTTCGTCTCCCCGCAGGTCGCCCGGTTGATCTGCGGCCGAGACACGCCACCGATCATCGCGTCCGGCCTGTTCGGTGCCATGCTGCTGCTCGCCGCCGACATCATCACCCAGTCCTGGCTGCCCGTCGAACTGCCCGTGGGCCTGCTCACCTCCGCCGTGGGTGGCCTGTTCCTCATCTACCTGCTCATCAAGACGAACCGGAAGACCACGACCTCATGACGAACCCCGCCTCCGCACACGACCACTCCATCTCCGCCACCAACCTGCGTGTCGGCTACACCCCGGACCGGGCCGTCATCTCCGACCTGTCGCTGAAGATCCCCGGCGGGCAGGTCACCACCATCATCGGCCCCAACGGCTGCGGCAAGTCCACCCTGCTGCGCGCCGTCGGACGCCTCATCCCCTCCCAGGGCGGCGACGTCCACCTCGGGAACACCGACATCGGAGGGATGAAGCGCAAGGACATCGCCAAAACCATCGGCGTCCTTCCGCAGTCGCCGATCGCCCCACCCGGGTTGATCGTCTCCGACCTGGTCTCACGGGGACGCCACCCCCACCAGTCGTGGATCCGTCAGTGGTCCTCCTCCGATGAGGAGGAGGTCAACGCCGCCCTGGAGATGACCGACGTCCTCGACCTGGCCGACCGCCCGGTGGACTCCCTGTCCGGTGGTCAGCGCCAGCGCGTGTGGATCTCCATGGTTCTCGCCCAGCACACCGAGGTGCTCTTCCTCGATGAGCCGACGACCTACCTCGACCTCGCGCACTCCATCGAGGTGCTCGATCTCGTCAACCGGCTGCGACGCGACCTCGACCGCACCGTGGTCATGGTGCTCCACGACCTCAACCTGGCGATCCGCTACTCCGACAACCTCGTCGTCATGCGCGACGGCGATCTCATCGCCACCGGCACGCCCGAGGCGATCATCACCTCCGAACTGCTCAAGGATGTCTTCGAGCTGGACGCCACCGTGATCGAGGACCCGGTGGTCGGTGGTCCACTCATCGTGCCGAACGACCCCTACGACATCAAAGGCAAGAAGGTGCAGAACTAACCCATGACCACGCTCCCCGCATCCGCTGTCACATCCACTGAACTGCTCACCCACCCGAACCGGCCTGAGAGCGGGACCGGGCGCCTGGTGCGCGTCACCGTCTCGGCGGTGTCCGAGATCGCGCCGAATCTGCGGCGGCTGACGCTGCGTGGTCCCGGGCTTGCGTCGCTGGAGCTGACCGGACCGGACGAGTACTTCGGGCTGCTCATGCCGGCGCCGGGTTCGACTGTGCCGGAGCTGGAGGCGGACGGTATGAACATCCGCGCGGCCGTCGCCGCACTGGAGGAGTCTGAGCGGCCGGAGCTGCGCTGGTACACCGTGCGGCACTTCCGGCAGGACGCCGGGGTGGACACCAGCTCCGGTGACGCCGTCGGTGAGATCGATGTCGACGTGGTGATGCATGACGACAACCCGGGCCCCGGTGCACTGTGGGTGGCTGCTGCCTCGGTCGGGGACGAGGCGGCGATCTGGCTGTGCAACGGGATCTGGATCCGGCATGCCTCGCGTCCCCTGTTCGTGGCGGACGCCTCGGCGGTGCCCGCGCTCCGGGCCGTGTTGGAGTTCACCGAGGACCACCACCCCGATGACCTGGTAAAATACCACGTCCGGGTGATCGCCCACTCCCCCGAGGAGCTGGAACCGGGGCTGGCTGAGGAGTGGACTGAACGGGTGGGGTCGCTGTCCATCCTCTATGTCGCGCCCGGGCTTGAAGCTGAGGCGATCTGTGATGCGCTGCGTCGTGAACGCGACGCCGGGCATCCCGCCGCGTCCCCCGAGTACCTGTGGGCATCCGGCGAGGCGGGGATGACGAAGGCCGTGCGCAAGATGGCCGTCGACGAGTGGGACGTGGACCGTGACTTCGCCGACTGGGTGGCCTACTGGATCGAGGGCCGGCCGCGTCCGTAGATACATCATCGCGGACACACGACCCGACTGGTTGGTCTCCGGCGCTCAGAACAACCTGTCGGGTCGTCCCTGCGTTCTTCTACGCCCTCCATACGCCAGGTCGGGCGCAGTGGGTTGATCTCGTCGTCTGATTCCACCCCTGAGAGCCCGACCCGGCGCGCCGCCCGGTGCAGAACCTAGTGCCCCGCCAGCTCCCGCCAGTGTGTCGCCGTGAGCTCGTCGTCGATGACGGTCCGCTTTCCCGCCAGCACACCGAGCACACCCATGAGCGCCGCGATGAGCGCCAGGACGATGAGGATCCCGTCCCACGACCCGACCTGCTCATGGACCACACCCAGCACGAACGGCCCGAGCCCGGCGAGGAAGTACCCCAGCGGCTGGACGAAACCGGACAGTCGTGCGGTCACCAGCGGTGTCCTCGACCGGGCCGGAATCAGGGCGATGGCCGTCGGGAAGCAGCAGCCGCCGATGCCCAGCAGCACCGCCCACAGCAGCGGCACCGTCCCCGGCGCCAGCCACAGCCCCACATAACCCAGCCCTGTCAGCACGGCGAAAACCGCCGGGACAGGACGCAGGTCCGTCACCCTCGCGATGATGCCCGGCATCAGCAGCCCACCGACGATGTTCAGCGCACCGATGACACTCAGTCCGATGGACGCGGTGGATGAGCTGACACCGTTGTCCGTGTAGATCTTCGGTAGCCAGCCCATCTGGATGTAGGCGTTCATCGCCTGCAGCCCGAAGAACAGCATGAGGAACCGCGCGGTCGGCGACCGCCAGAGGGAGGTCTCGCGCAGTCGACGGGCGGTCTCGGCATCCTCCTCTGTGGCGGAGGTCGGCCCTGCACCGGGGATGTCGAGCCCGGTCCGCGGCACCACGAACGCCCAGACCAGCACCTGCGCCACGGCGAGGATGACCCAGATGAACAGTGCCCATTTCCAGGCGTTCTCCCCGGAGAACCACATCGCCGAGAGCGGGCCGAGTGCGCCGGACGCGCCGAGCCCGGCGGAGTAGAGCGTCATGAGGACGACGGCGTGGCGTCCGCCATGGCTCTTGATCCACGCCGGCAGCAGTACGTTGCCGAGCGCGATGCCGCCGACCACACAGGCCGTGAGCACCAGGAACACCGCGACATCACCGACCCAGGGGCGGACGGCGAGGCCGAAGAGTGTCAGCAGCATCCCGCCGAACAGGGCGCGGCTCAGGCCGACGCGCGTGGCCAGCGGGACGGCGGCCAGACCCATGATGCCGAAGAAGACGCCGGGCATCGCGGTGATCGCACCGGCGAGCGAGCCGGACGCCCCGAACGCGTCGAGCACGTCATCGAGGACCGGGCCGAGCGACGCGATGCCGGTGCGCAGATTGAGCGCCGCGACGGTGACGGCGAGGAGGAGGAACAGCAGAGAGAGGTTCTTGCGCACCAGCTCAACGTACCCGGATCCGGTGGAGGACGCCGCGCTGGTCGTCGCTGAAATTGTCGTCGGTGGCGATGAGGAGTTCGTCGGTGGTGCCGGGCCGCCGGCCCGGAGCCCACGTCATCGCCTCGGTGTTGCCCACGGTGTCGTGGCCGATCAGGGCACCGAGGTCCGCGACCAGTTCCCGCTTCAGGACGCCGGTTCCGGTGCCTCCCGGACCGGGGAGCGTGGTGCGCCAGAGCATCGAGCTATTTCCGCTGCCCCCGGTGTAGCCGCGTTCGAGGACGAGGAGGTTCCCCGGGTTGCCGGGATCGGCGTTGGTCCTGGTGTCGGCGAGGATCTCAGAGATGCCGGTACCGGGCCAGTCGTAGGAGGCCGCTTCCTGCTCCCCCTCGTAGACCGTGATGACCGGGTGGGCGCGGTTGTCCGGCGCGGACTCCGTGGCGGTGATGATCTGTTGCGGGTCGCCGGTGACGGCGAGGCCTTCGAGTCCCTGATTGCGCCGGATACCGTCCTGGACCGGAAGGGTTGTTGCCGCTCGTCCCTGCCGGTCAGTGATGGTGATCGTGGAGCTGCCTTCGGCGGTCCAGATGATGCCCGCCTCCTCGCCTGTGCCGGCGAACCGGATACTCTCCGGGTCGATGGTGCCGGGTTTGTAGGGGACGCCGCGTTCATCGGTGAGCACGATCGGCTCCCCCACCTGCCCCGTGTCCGGGTTGAAGTCGTAGGCGCGCACCGGGCCGCGCTGGCCGGGGTCGTCACTGATCGCGATGCAGCGGGTGCCACTGCCGCCGTCGGCACAGTCGATACCCGAGATCCCGCCCACCGGAACATGTGCGAAGATGCCGCGGCGCGTGGCGTCCGACGCCGTGATGTCGACCGTCCCGATGTACTCGATCTGAGTGGTCAGGTCGGTGTACGCGTCCCGCGTGGCGTCCTGAAACGGGGTGTCACCGCGCAGTTCGACCAGCTGTGTCACGCCGCCGACCAGCGGCACCACCAGCAGGGACAGTGCGAGTCCCGCCGACATTGTGAGCGTCCACCCCGTCCGTCGCATATTCCACCTCCACCTCGCCGACCGCACTCAGAACTCTGTCCTCGCCTGCCTCACCCGCCCCAGACTACGGCGGCAGCACATCTGCGTCAGGCACGAATCGCCCGATCCATGCCACAGAATGCCGGATCCGCGCCTGACGCAGATCTGAAGCTCGGAGATCACCCCCCTTCCATTCAGGACGCGCCGATCCATGGCACCCACGCAGACCGAGTGGTCTACTCGTGGCCATGAGCACACAGCACACCCCAGACAACCTGTCGGTCGAAAACGCCCAGACCACCCCCGCCGGCGCACCGCGCAGTATCGCGGTCATCGGCGCCGGACTCGCCGGCGCAGGTGCCGCCCTCGTCCTGGCCCGCGCCGGATACCGCGTCGACCTCTACTCCGACCGGACCCGCGAGGCCCTGCGCGACGAGGTCCCCGCCACCGGCACCGCGATCCTCTTCGGCGCGTCCCGCACCGCCGACGCGAAGATCATCGACGACCTCTACGCCGGCAGTCCCGCAGCCCACTTCGGTGCCAGCGCCGCCGGCCTCGCCAACCCGGACAACCCGTCCGGCGTCGACAGCTTCCCCGCCCGCTACACCTACGAGGCCCAGTCGGTGGACGCCCGGCTGCGCGCCGACGACCGACTCGCCGCCTTCCTCGACCTCACCGGAGACACGGCAAGCGCCTTCCACGTCACCCGCGTCACCCCGGCCGACCTCGACCGCATCGCCGCCGAGCACGATCTCACCCTCGTCGCCACCGGCAAGGGCGGTCTGGCCGACGCCTTCACCACCGACCACGAACGCACCCCCTATCCCGGCCCGCAGCGCCGCGTCCTCACCGTCACCGCCGCCGGCCTTTCCTCCGACCACCTCTTCAGCGGCCGCGCCGAGGTCCCCGGCGTCAACAACGCCCTGCTCTCCCTGCACGGGGAAGGCGAGGTCTTCGTCGGACCCTACCTGCACAAGGACGGCATCGACGCCTGGGTCATCCTCGCCTGGGCCAAGCCCGGCACCGCCACCGAGAAGGCCTTCGCCGAGGCTACCGACGCCGAGTCGTCACTGCGCATCCTCCAGGACCTGCACCACCGCGTCCTACCCGATGTCGCCGACGACCTCGACCGGCTGCGTCCCATCGACGCCGACCCGCACTCCTGGCTCGCCGGCGCAGTCACCCCGCGGGTGCGGCGCCCCGTCGGGTACACCGACGGCGGGAATCTCGTCGCCGCACTCGGCGACACCGCCATAGCCGTCGACCCGATCGCCGGGCAGGGCGCACAGCTCGGCGACTTCCAGGTCGCCGCCCTCGTCGAGGGACTGACCGCTGCCGAGGCCTCCGGACAACCGTGGGACGCCGACCTCCTCACCGACCTCTTCGAGACCCACTGGGCCGGGCACGGTGCCGCCGGCGTGGCCGTGACCTCACTGTTCCTCGGTGACCCGCTGTACGCCGAGGTCGCCGGTGCCTTCTTCGGCAACGCCGGCACCGATCCCGCCTACGCCACCGCCCTGTTCTCCCTCTTCTCCGAACCCGCCCCCGCCCTCACGCTGCGCACCGCCGAAGATGTCGCGGCGCTGGCGGCGTCCTTCAGGAACTCCACGGCGAAGGTCACCGCATGACCCGGATCCGATTCAACGCCTTCGACATGAACTGCGTGGTCCACCAGTCGCCCGGGTTGTGGCGGCATCCCGAGGACCACTCGCGTGAGTACACGGACCTGCGCTACTGGACCGACCTGGCGCAGCTGCTGGAGACCGGCTACTTCGACGGCCTATTCCTCGCCGATGTCCTCGGCCTCTACGACCTCTACGGTGCCTCGCCGGACGCCGCCCTGCGCGCCGCCACCCAGACCCCCGTCAATGACCCCTTGCCCCTGGTCAGCGCGATGGCCGCGGTGACCGACAACCTCGGCTTCGGGCTGACCACCGGCACCGCCTTCGAGCATCCCTTCCCCTTCGCGCGCCGGATCAGCACCCTCGACCACCTCACCGACGGACGCCTCGGTTGGAACGTCGTCACCGGCTACCTGCCCTCGGCGGCGGAGAACACGCAGTCCCGCGGGCAGCTCGACACCTTCGAGCACGACGCCCGCTACGACCATGCCGACGAGTACCTCGAAGTGCTCTACAAGCTGTGGGAGGGGTCCTGGGAGGACGACGCCGTCCTCGCCGACCCGGTCTCCGGCGTCTACACGGACCCGACGAAGGTCCGTCCGGTCAACCACACGGGGACGCACTACACGGTCCCCGGCATCCACGTCTCCGAACCGTCGCCGCAGCGTACCCCGGTGATCTTCCAGGCCGGGGCGTCCTCCCGCGGCAGCACCTTCGCCGCCACCCACGCCGAGGCGGTGTTCGTCGCCGCACCGACGCAGGAGGCGCTGGCGTCCACCGTCCGTACGCTCACCGACAAGCTGGCGGACGCCGGGCGGTCGCGCGAGGACGTCGTCATCTACGCCCTGCTCACCGTCATCACCGACGCCACCGAGGACGCCGCCCGCGCCAAGGCCGCGGAGTACCGCAGCTACATCGACCACGAGGGCGCGCTGGCGCTGATGTCCGGGTGGATGGGCGTCGACTTCTCCACCTTCGACCTCGACGACCCGGTGGCCGGTATCGAGTCCAATGCGATCCAGTCCGCCGTCGCTGCCTTCCAACGCTCCGCCGGCGAGGAGGGACGCGAGTGGACCGTGCGCGAACTCGCCGAATTCGGCGGCATCGGCGGGCTGGGCCCGGTCGTCGTCGGCTCCGGCGAATCCGTCGCCGACCAACTGGAGGAGTGGGTGGAGGCCACCGGCATCGACGGCTTCAACCTCGCCTACGCCGTGACACCCGGTACGTTCCGTGACGTCATCGACCATGTCGTTCCGGTGCTCCAGGCCCGCGGCGAGTACCCGACGGCCTACGCCCCCGGCACGCTGCGCGAGAAGCTCTTCGCCGACCGCACCGGCGCCGGACCACATGTCCCCCACAACCATTCCGCCGCCCGCTACCGCCCCGCGCTCACCGCATCCCCGACATCCGTCCCGACAGGAGCCCACCCATGACCACCGTCTCCCCCACTCCGACCGATGCCGAACTCACTGCCCGGTTCCGCCCCGTCCTCGACAGCATCGCCCTGGGCGCCGCCGACCGTGACCGCAACCGAGAACTGCCCCATGAGCAGGTCCGGCTGCTGCGGGACGCCGGCTTCACCGCCCTGCGCGTCCCCGTCGAATACGGCGGTCTCGGTGCCACCGTCCGACAGACCTTCGCCCAGCTCACCGACCTCGCGGCCGCAGACTCGAACCTCACCCAGGCGCTGCGCGTCCACTTCTTCACGGTCGAGGGGTTCCTCGCCACCGGGGACGCAGAGGGGCTCCGCCGTGCCGGGGAGGGGATCATCTACGGCAACGCGATCTCGGAGAAGGGCGTCGGCGCCGTCGACCGCTACCAGACCCGACTGACGCCCGCCGATGACGGGAACTACCAGCTCAACGGCACGAAGTACTATTCCACGGGGACGCTCTACGCCGATGTCATCAGTGTCGCCGCGGATCTCGACGGCCGTCGGGTGACGGTCCTGGTGGATGCTGACGCGCCCGGCGTCCACCAGTTCGACGACTGGGACGGCTTCGGCCAGCGACTCACCGGCTCCGGGACGACCGTGTTCACCGGGGTGGCGGTGGACGCCGCGGCCGTGACCGAGGGTGGATACGGGGACGAGGGCCATGTCATCGACACCGCCTACCTGCAGTTGTTCCACCTTTCCGCCCTGGCCGGTATCGCCCGGCGAGCCGCCGATGACGCCCGCGACCGGGTGGAGACCCGGGACCGCACGTTCAGCCACGCGCCCGCGGACCTGCCCCGGGAGGATCCGTTGGTGCAGGCGGTGCTCGGGCGGGTGTACTCGGCGGCGTCGGTCGCCCGGGCGTCTGTCCTGGCGGTGGCGGACGCGGTGGCGGCGTCCTTCGACTCCCCCGGGGACATCGCACTGATCGACGCCGCGGAGTTGGCGTCGTCCGAGGCGCAGGTCGTGCTGGCGCCGCTGGTGTTGGACGCCGTGTCCGAGGCCTTCGAGACCGGTGGGGCGTCCGTGGCGTCCGAGAAGCTGGATCTTGACCGGCACTGGCGCAATGCGCGGACGCTGGCGGTGCACAACCCGCTGGTCTACAAGCAGCAGGCGGTGGGGCGCTACCACCTGACCGGCGACGGGCTCGCCTTCGCCTGGTCCGCCGGTGTGCGTACGGCTGACTGAGACTGACTGAGGCTGACGTCCCCGCGTCCCCGCGTCCTGTCGCACCATCAGCCCGGTACGCCCCAACCAGCACCCTCGCCCCACAACCTCCGTGCAGCACATCTTCGTCAGGCACGAATCCGGACATCGGTTCCACAGAATGCCGGATCCGTGCCTGACGCAGAACTGAAGCCCCTACCGGCACCGCCTCCGAATCACAGGTAGCGGCGGACGACAGTTCGTGCCGATCTGCTGACGCACGGCTGTCAACACGTCTGTCCGCTGCATACTCGGAAGCTCCGAGCCCGACCATGTTGCGGCGCACTTCGTCCAGGCCTTCTTCCGACCGACGGATGCACCAGCTCCCGCGATGCGCAGCATGGTGTAGTTCAGCGTGGCCGGAATGATCACACAGGCGCCCAGCACCACGGTGAACATAACGGTCAGCCCTCAACAGGAGGGATATCGAGCAGTTCGTGCATCCCGTCCCTCTCACTCTGCCGCTGCATCCGGTCCGGCATCAGGATTACGCGGCAGCTCATGCCGGACGCCGTCCGCTGTGACCAGCGCCGGCTGCGCCTCGACGGTGCTCCCCCACCCCTCACATACGCGAAGACGGCTTCAACAACGGATGCCAGAACCATGCCGGCCGGTCCGAGAACAGGAACTCCTTCAGCGTCCGCCGTCGACGGCTCCGGGAATGACGCCGGTTGTAGCGCACCGTATCCACGACCATCTCGACCATGTGTTCCGGGAGCCACCGCACCGTGTCGTCGGTGAAGCGCAGCAGCATCCACCCGGCGCGCACGGCGGTGTTGCCCTTCCACCGGTCCAGCTCGAACGTCCGCTCCGCCGAATCCCTGCCGCTCGGACCGTGATAGGTGAAACTGTCGATCTCGATGAGCAGATCAGCCTCCTCGATGACGAGGTCGAACCGGTACCCGGCGACGACATGGTTGACCGTCACCGTGACGTCGGCACCGTCAAGCCCTTCGAGAATCGCCTTCACTGCCTTCAGCTCCATCCCGCTCGCAGTGCCGGTGACCAGGCCGTCGAGCAGGTACGCGGCGTCCTTCCTGGCCCGGGGCGGAAGCGCCACCAGATCCTCGGCGAGCACATCATTGCCCTTCGCTCCCCGGTAGCGGGTGGTCAGGAAGGTCCGCAATCTGTCCCGGTCCCAGCCGGTGGCAAGGAGAGCGACCGCGGTCTCGATCGGCGAGGTGACGGACACCCCGCCGACAGTCACCGCACGCTCCGTCGCACCGACCGACAGGACGAGCAGTTCACCACCGTCCCGGCTGCTTTTCACGTCCACCCTTCCGGTGGCCGGCCAGACCATGCCACCGAGCCCGTAGACGTGGGCGGCGGTGGTGCCTGTGTAGGTGACGCCCCGGCGTCGCCGCTGACTCAGCACCTGCAGTCTGAGCAGGTCGTTGGGCGGTTCCGTGCTGTAGACACCAGGTATGACCCGGTGAATCGTCCCCTCGTCGACTGCCGCGGCGATCTGGGCCGAGGACCTGCCCTGCCTGCGCAGCCGGGCAGTGGTCCAGAGTTCCGGCTTCTTCTGCTGCTGCGGATCGGTGCGGTCATCCCTCCGCGCGTCTGCCTGCACGTCTTTCCCGGTACGCTCCTGTGGCTCATGTGCCATGTGTTCCCCCGTTGTCAGGTGCACGACCCCCTGTCGCGCTGCCGTCATAGTAGGTCAGCGGAATCATGTGCACTGCGGAACCACCGGAACTCCCCGCACACATCGTGCAGCACATCTGCGTCAGGCACGGATTCCGGATTCCGTGCCACAGAATGCCGGATGCATGCCTGACGCAGATCTGAAGCCCGGCGCGGGGAGGACGCAGCGGACGGCCCGAACCCTTCCATTCAGGGGTTCCGGTAATCATGGCGTCCGATCCAGACCGAGTGGTCTACTCGTGGACATGACAGCACCGACCTCCGCAGCACCGACAGCAACCACCGCCGATCGCGCTAACTCAACCACCGCCAACCACACCACCGAGCGCACCACCACACCGCTCTCCCCCACCGAGCTCCGCTCCGCGTGGGCGTCCATCCCGACCCCGATCACCACCCTCGCCGCTGTCGTCGACGGCAGGCCCATCGGCCTCATCGTCGGCTCCTACGTCGGCCTCTCCCTCGAACCCGCCCTCGTCGCCGTCAGCGTCCAGAAGACCTCCCGTTCCTGGCCGCTGCTGCGCGCCGCCGACCACCTCGGTATCTCCGTCCTCACCGCCGACCACGCCCCGCTCGTCCGCCAGCTCGCCGGCCCGATCGACGAGCGCTTCGACGGCATCTCCTGGGACAACGACCGGGGCAGCGTCCTTCTGGAGGACGCCGCGGTCCACCTCACCGGCCACATCGTCAACGAATTCGACACCGGCGACCACGTCACCGCGGTTCTCGAGGTCGACCGTGTCGCCCAGCACGCCCCGTCCGCCGCTCCGTTGGTTTTCCACGGTTCGCAGGTCACGACCGTCGGGGAGCTGTAGAACCATGTCCACCGCACAGATCACCGACAACCTGCAGTTCGCCTACTGGGTGCCGAACGTCTCCGGCGGCCTCGTCGTATCCGACATCGGGCAGACCACCGACTGGGGCATCGACTACAACCGCCGCCTGGCACAGACCGCCGAGCAGGTCGGCTTCGACTACGCCCTGTCGCAGGTCCGCTACCTCGGGTCCTACGGTGCCGAGTCGCAGCACGAGTCCGTCAGTTTCTCCCTCGCACTGCTCGAGGCCACCGAGAAACTCAAGGTCATCGCCGCCGTCCACCCCGGCTTCTGGCAGCCCGCCGTCCTCGCCAACCTCGCCACGACCGCCAGTGAGCTCTACGACGGACGCTTCGCCCTCAACGTCGTCTCCGGCTGGCTGAAAGACGAGTTCCGGAAGTTCGGCGAGCCCTGGCTGGAGCATGACGAACGCTACCGCCGCTCCGGCGAGTTCCTGCAGGTCCTCCGCGCGATCTTCGCCGGCGACCACGCCGAGTTCAACGGTGACTTCTACCGCCTGCACGACTACTCCATCAGCCCGCACCCGACCGTCGCCCCCGAGCTGTTCCAGGGCGGCAACTCGTCGGCCGCACAGTTCAACGGCGGACATTTCGCCGACTGGTACTTCCTCAACGGCGCCCCGGTCGACGAGCTGAAGCTCCAGATCGACCAGGTCCGCCGCCATGCCGAGGACGCCGGACGCGAGGTGAAGATCGGGGTCAACGGCTTCGTCATCCTCGAGGACACCGAACAGCAGGCCCACGACAAGCTCCGCGACATCATCGCGCAGGCCGACCAGGGCGCGGTCGAAGGCTTCGCCGCCTCGGTCAAGCAGGCCGGTCAGTCCACCGCCGACGGCAAGGGCATGTGGGCCAATTCCTCCCTGGAGGACCTCGTGCAGTACAACGACGGCTTCCGCACCGGGCTCATCGGCACCGCCGACCAGATCAGCGACCGGATCGACGAGCTGCGGAACATCGGCGCGGACCTGGTTCTCACCGGACATCTCAACTTCCAGGAGGAGGTCGAGCGCTTCGGCAAGGAGGTCATCACACCGCTGCGCAGTGACTCCACTGCCCCTGCCGTTGCCCCCGCCCACGTCAACGCATGACCGCTGTACTCACCGACCCTGCCACCGCCGCCCGTGCGGTGGCTGCCGTCGTCTCCGGGGACGCCACGCACGCCGGCCACACAGACCGGGCGGCACACACCGACCGGGCCCGACGCATAGCCGAGGCCGTGACCGCCCTCAAGGGGTCCGGCCTGCTCGCCGCCACTGTTCCGGCACGGCTCGGCGGCCCGGAACTGCCGCCGTCACAGATTGCGGACGCCCTGCGGATCCTCGCCACCGCCGACGGTTCCCTCGCGCAGATCCCGCAGTCGCACTTCACCTTCAGCCGCTGGCTTTTCGCCGGCGACCACCCCGACCTCGAGGAGTACTGGGCCGACCGACTGCGCGCCGGCACCCTCATCGCCAACGCCCAGGCCGAGCGCGATCCGGTGGTCCTCCAGACCAACACCCTCACCGGCACGAAGGTCTTCTGCACCGGCTCCCCCTCCGCCGATGTCCTGGCGGTCACCGCCAGGCACCCCGGCGAGGACCGGCAGACCCTCGCCGCCTTCCTCGACGCAGACACCCCCGGCATCCGTGTCCACGACGACTGGGACGCCCTCGGCCAGCGCTTCACCGGTTCCGGTACGGTCACCCTCCAGGACGCCGCGGTCCCCGACCACCGTGTCCACACCTTCGACCGCGCACTCGCACTTCCCGGCTACGGGGCGTTCGCGCAGCTGCTGCACACGGCCATCGACGTGGGCATTGCGACATCCGCCCTGGATGCGGCGGTCGACCTGGCCGGGAACGGCTCCGCACCCGATGACCTCACCGCTCAGCTCGCCGGCGAACTCACCGCGCAGCGCTTCGCCGCCGAGGCGGTCCTGGAGAAGGCCGGCCGGGCGCTCGACGCCCTGTGGGCGCACCCCGACCCGACGGACGCCGACCGCGCGGACACCGCCCTGCAGGTCGCCGCCGCGAAAGCCACCACGGGGGCGGTGACGGTCGATGTGGCGTCCCGCATCTTCGAACTCACCGGCACCCGCGGCACCTCCGGCCACGGCGATGAGGGGCTCGACCGCCACTGGCGTGACCTGCGCACCCACACCCTGCATGAACGACGACGCGACAAGGCAGCGGTCCTGGGCCGTGCCGCGCTCACC
This sequence comes from Corynebacterium sp. UD i78, assembly GCF_056280545.1. Classification (NCBI taxonomy): domain Bacteria; kingdom Bacillati; phylum Actinomycetota; class Actinomycetes; order Mycobacteriales; family Corynebacteriaceae; genus Corynebacterium; species Corynebacterium sp. UD i78. Next base: position 1,990,329 of record NZ_JBWCED010000001.1, read on the forward strand.
GGCGAGGCACCTCAACTCGGGCCGCAGTTGTAGCGGCGCACAGCGCCGGTGGCACTACCGCGTCGCGGCGTCGTCCCCGAAGAGGAACAGCCGCACCCGCCGGTCCGCGCGCTGCTGCCGCTCACCCTGGTCCATCCACCCCTCACGACGCAGCACCGCATGCATCCGCTCGTTGCGGTGGTCCGGCTCGACGACCACGACCCGGCACTCCGGATCAGCGGACAGCAGGGCCGGAGGCAGGGCACCGAGCAGGGGGCCGACCACCCTGCGCCCGATCAGCGCCGGATCACCGACCGCGATGTGCAGCCCGAGGTCATGCGGCTCCGACTCGTAGACCGCACCGATCTCGTCGCGGTGCGGCCGGTAGATCTCCATGTAGCCGATCGACTCCCCGCGCAGTGTGAGGATCAGCGGCACCGAGTAGGTCGTCGCCAGCTTCGCGCGCCAGTCCTCCGCCCAGCGTTCCGGACCCCAGGGTTGCTCCCAGGTCTCGACGAGGTGCGGGAGCGACATCCACTCGGCGACGAGGGCGGCGTCCCCCGAGCCGGGTGAGGGCGAGGCGACCCGCAGTGCGAAATCAGCGAAGCCCCCGGTCAGATCCGGCACCGGGGGCTGTGAGGGAAGAGTGGAGGAGGGAGGGAGATCGGTCCGCAGGCGCGGGAGGACCGGTGAGGGGGAAGCGGTCATGGGAGAGTTCCTTAGGAGATGGGATACAGAGACATGGGGTAGGGGTGTCGCCGGAGCTGCGACAGAGGCGACCCTAACACACGATCCTGAACAGGATGTTCAGTCTCGGCCAGTCCCCGGTCAGCTCTCCCGGTCGAACAGCCGGGCCTCGGCATCCTCCCCGTCCGCCGGCCAGAGGAACAGGCGGACGCGACGGTCTGCACGCTGCTGCCATTCACCGGCGTCCACCGCACCGAAGGCCCGCAGACCGTGGTGGACGCGCTCATTGCCGGCGTCCGGCTCGACGATCACCAGCCGACACTCCGGGTCCGCGGCCATGAGCGCCGTGGTGAGGTCGCGCAGGAACGGTCCGAAGATGCCGTTGGAGGTCAAGGACGCGTCCCCGATGGCGACATGCCAGCCGAGATCGTGCGGCTGCGAACGGTAGACCTTGCCGATCTCGTCGCGGTGCGGCCGGTAGATCTCCATGTAGCCGACGTCGCGGCCCCGGTAGGAGACGATGACGGGCACGGAGTACGTGGTGGAGAGCTTCGCCCGCCAGTCCGCGGCCCAGCGCTCGGCGGGCCAGGGCTGCTCCCACGCGGCTTCGAGCTGCGGGGTCCGCATCCAGTCGGCGACCATCGCGGCGTCCTGCTCAGGATCGGCGGGGCGGACCGCGAAGTGTGCGTCGAGCCCGTGGCCGAGTTCGGCGGGCACGGGCGGCGGGTCGGGGAGAAATTGTTCAGACGGAACATCGCTGCGCAGGCGGTGCAGGACGCTGAGATCCACCTCGGGATCCACCGCCTGAGCGGCAGATTCTGTAGTGTCGTGGGACATGGTGCGGCAACAACTTTCGGGAGACGTAGTAAGTTAGCCACCCTTTACCTTTGATCAGGGTGACCTTCCCAGGGTAGCCTACCCACGTGAAATCACTCGTCATACTCGGCGCCGGCCCCAAGGCGGTCGCCGTCCAGGCCAAAGCGCACGCCCTGCGCAGCCTCGGTCTCTCCACCCCCGACATCACCGTCGTGGACTACCAGGGCATCGGCGGGAACTGGCGTTCCGGCGGAGGCTGGACCGACGGACGCCACCAGCTCGGCACCTCCCCCACCAAGGACGTCGGCTTCCCCTACCGCACCCGCATCGCCGGGTCCGGTGAGACCGACCCGCTCAACCGTTGCGTTGACCGCGAACTCATGTCAGTGAGCTGGCACGCCTTCCTCATCGCCACGGACCGCTACGCCTCCTGGGTCGACCGCGGACACCCCTCACCCCGCCACTACCTCTGGGCGGACTACCTGCGCTGGGCGGCGGTGAACACCCGCATGAACCTGGTCAACGGCCAGGTCACCCGCATCGGCCTGCGTAATACCCGCGGCACCGGCAACCTCGGCGCCGACGGCTGGTCCCTGTCCGTCGACCTCGCCGACGGCTCCACCACCCGCGTCACCGCGGACGCCCTGATGATGACCGGGCCAGGACGCTCCGACCGCCGCATCGCCCCGCTGCCGAGCGTCCTCTCCGTCTCCGGCTTCTGGTCGGCGGTAGGGGAAGGACGCCTCCCCACGGCCAGCCGTGTCGCCGTCATCGGAGGTGGCGAGACCGCGGCGTCGATCATCGACGAAGTGGTCCGCCACGATGTGGTGGACATCGCCGTCGTCTCGCCGACCGCGACGATCTTCTCCCGTGGTGAGGGCGTCTTCGAGAACGAGATCTACACCGACCCGCGCGCCTGGGCCACGCTCGACGAGGACGCCCGTCGAGACGTCATCGCCCGCTGCGACCGGGGTGTGTTCTCAGCCCGGGTGCAGACCAACCTCATGGCCGAGGACCGGGTCAGCCACCTGCGGGGACGCGTCAGCTCGGTCACCAGCGAGCCCGGCGCAGACGGCGCCACCGCCGTGCATCTCACCGAGAGTCTGCCCGGCGGACGCACCGGTGAGCGCACCGAACTGTTCGACCTGGTCATCGACGCCCGCGGTAATTCGCCGCTGTGGTTCACCCGGATGATGGACGAGCGCACCGTCGCCTCGCTGATCTCCGCCTGCGGTGGCGCGGTCACCGCCGGGGCCGTCGAGGACCGGATCGGCGAGGACCTCGCCCTCGAAGGCATGTCCCCCACCCTCTTCCTCCCCGCCTTCGCCGGTTTCCGGCAGGGTCCCGGCTTCGCCAACCTCAGCTGCCTGGGTGAGCTGTCCGACCGTGTCCTCACCGGTCTCGGCGTCCGCCCCGACTCCCCTACCGCCACTGTCCCGTCCCCCGAAAGGATCACCCTGTGACCGCCTCCGTGTCTTCAGCGTCTTCAGCGTCTTCAGCGTCTTCAGTCCCCGCCTACACCGGACGCGCCGGTGACCTGCGCTTCGGCCCGACCGTCGACATCGGGCCGGCCTCGCTCGACGTCCTGTTCGCACAGACTGCGGCAACCCACCCCGACGACCCCGCCGTCGTGGGCGACGGTGGTCCGCTGACCTTCGCCGAGCTCGACCGTCGCGCCACCGCCGTCGCCCGCTACCTGCGGGACCGCGGTGTGGGCACCGGCGACCGTGTCGCCGTTCTCGCCAACCGCTGCGGCTGGATGTCCGCCGTCGTCTCCGGCATCATCCGTGCCGGTGCGGTGTACGTCCCGGTGGACGCCTCCTATCCCGCCGAGCGGGTCGCCTTCATCTTCGGCGACTGTGAGCCGGCTGCGGCCTTCGCCCTCGGTGGGGCGTCCCTCCCGGCGGGCCTGGCCGACAAGCTGGCGAAGTCCGGCATCGTCACCGCGACGATCACCGACGACTCGCCGCTGGGTCGCGCGATCCTCGACGGTTCCGCCGACCCGACCTGGGCCACCGCCGGCCCGTTCAGCCAGACCGAGCAGTCCCGCCCGGTGCGCGGTGAAGACCCCTGCTACATCATCTACACCTCGGGCACCACGGGGACGCCGAAGGGCGCGGTGAACACGCACATCGGCGTCACCGCCCACCTGCTGTGGATGGGCCGGGCCCTGACCTCCACGACGGAGGCCGGCGAGGCGTCCGCTCCGATCCGCATGCTGCAGAAGGCCCCGGTGAGCTTCGACGTGGGCGTCGCCGAGCTCATCGGCCCGTTGGCCACCGGCGGCGTGGTCGTCGTCCCGGCGCCTGACTGGTGGCCCGGTGACGTCGACGCGTTGGTGAAGATGATCTCCGGCTACGACGTCACCGTCATGTCGATGGTCCCCTCGCTGATGCGCGTCATCTTCGACGTCCTCGACGACTTCGGCGTCCCGTTGAGCGCATTCAGCAATATCCGCCACATGATCTTCGGCGGCGAGGCCGTGCCCGCGGACATCGTGCGCCGCTCCCGCGACGAGATCGGCTGCCGCGTGCACGGTCTCTACGGTCCGACCGAGGCGGCGATGGACGTCACCTGGATCGAGTACACCGACGAACTGGTCAACGCCGCCGACTTCGACGACACCGCCAGCCTGCTCGGCCTGCCCGAGGACAACGTCGCCTGCTACGTCATCGCCGACGACGGCACAGAGGTTGACCCGGCCGGTGACGCCTGGGACACCCCCGGTGAGCTGTGCCTCGCCGGCCCGCAGGTGGGCCTGGGGTACCTCAACCGCGACGAGCTGACCACCGAGGTCTTCGTCGATTCGCTGTACCCCGAGGCCGACGGCGGACGCATGTACCGCACCGGCGACATCGTCTCCTGGACCGAGGTGGGGGGACGCCGCATCCTGAAGTTCCTGGGCCGCATCGGCGACCAGGTGAAGATCCGCGGCAACCGCGTGGAGCTCGGCGAGGTCGAGTCCCGCCTCCGGGATCTGCCGGGTGTGCGTCAGGCCGCCGCCGTCGCCACCGACGAGGGCGGCGCGCAGGTGCTCTACGCCGCCGTCATCGCCGACGAGGACGCCGCGGATGCTCCCGACACCACCGCACTGGCCACCCAGCTCGCGCGCGAGGTGCCGGAGTACATGGTCCCCTCGAAGATCCTCGTGGTCGACAGCCTGCCGATGAACCACAACGGCAAGCTCGACCGGAAGGCTCTCGCGGAGCTGTTCTAGTTCTCCCCGAGATCCTCGAGGAGTTCACGCCAGGCGGTCAACGAGCTGTCCTCGGCGAGGTCGGCGAAGTCGGCCTGGTAACCGGCATCCCGCAGGAAGCTGACGACCTCGACGAGGCGGACCGAGTCCAGACCCTGGTCCATGAGCTCCTCGTCCTCGTCCAGGTCGCCGACCTCGATGTTCATCAGCGTGGCGACCTTCACCCGGAGGGACGCCATGAGGTCGTCAAGAGTGCCCTGCTCTGTCATATTTCACCTTTCCTTGTGCGGTTGTTCCGCGCGGACTCTACCACCCCGGCTTAACTGAGCCTCACCAGACCTGAAAGGTCATTGTCTTGTCCCTGCTCGACCTCGGTGCCGCCCAGCGCGGCATCTGGAACGCCCAGCTCCTCGACCCGACGTCCCCCTACTACGTCGTCGGCGAGGTCCTGGAACTCGACGGTCTGGCCTCCGGCGCGGACGGGGAGAGCCCCGTCGACCTGCTCGCCGAAGCCGTCCGGCTGACCGTAGACGAGTCCGAGACCCTGCGACTGCGCTTCACCGACACCGCCGACGGTCCCCGGCAGTTCGTCGACGACACCCCGGCGTCCCGCCCGGAGATCCGTGACCTCTCCGGCGCGCCGGACCCGGTGCTGCTGGCCCACGCGGTCATCGACGCGGAGAAGGCGTCCTGCGGTGAGCGCTGGCGCACCATGACCGACGGTGACCTGCACCGCTACCTGATCCTCGACCTGGGTTCCGATGACGCCGGGCTGCGTCGGGTGTGGTGCGTGCAGCTGTACCACCACATCATCGTCGACGGGTACAGCGCCGCGCTGCTCACCCGCCGCACCGCCGCGCACTACACCGAACTCGCGGGGGGACGCGCCGCCCGGCGCACCAGGTTCGCCCCGATCGCCGAGATCGTCGAAGCCGACCTGGCCTACGCCGCGGCGGACAGGGATACAGACCGCGCGTTCTGGCACGACTACCTCACCCCCGCCCCGGACACCACCGGCCGCGAGGACCATGTCCACGGTGCGGGCACGACCTCGATCACCACGACAGTACGTCTCTCCGCCGGGGAGATGACCGACCTGCGGGCACGTGCCGAGGACGCCGGCCTGGTCTGGTCGGACCTGGTCATGGCGGCCTACGGTGCCTGGCTGCGCAAGTTCGGGTTCACCGGTACCCGGGTCGACGGTTCGCAGGAGGCCCTGCTGGCGATGCCGATGATGGCCCGGACCTCGGGCCCGCTGCGCCGCACCCCGGCGATGCTGGTGAACATGCTGCCGCTGCGTTTCCCGGTGGCCGGCACCGACACTCTGGAGCAGGTCGCCGCCGCGGCACACTCCGCCCTTGACGAGGTCCGTTCCCACCAGCGCTACCCCGGCTCCGAACTGGCCCGCGACCTGCGTGGTACCGGTGGCCCGGCGGTGTTGCACGGCATCGGTCTGAACCTCAAGACCTTCGACTTCTCCCTTGATTTCGCCGGCACCGTCGGTGTTCTCCGCAATGTCGCCGGTGGCCCGCCGGAGGACCTCGTCCTCGTGGTCACCCCGGCCGCCGACGGTGGCGTCGACCTCGGTTTCGAGACCGACCCGTTGAGCGTCCCCGCGGCGACCGCCCGGCAGCGACTCGAGGACATCCGTGCCTTCCTCACCTGCTCCGGCCCGCTGGCCGATGTCCGCCTGCGGGACGCCACCTTCCGTGCCACCGTCGCCGCGGACCGGGCCGGGGAGCCCCTGCCCGAGGTCGTCCCCACCCTCGACGAACTCGTCGACCGGCTCGGAGTCCGTTCCTCCGGTGAGAGCGCCTGGGAGACCGCGGACGCTCCCCTGCTCGTCAGTGACGACGCCACGGTCTCGCTCACTGCCGCCGAGGTCCACCGGCAGGTCGCGGACCTGGTCACTGAGCTGTCCGGTGCCGGTGACGATGGCTCGGTCATCGCCCTCGACCTGCCGAAGGGACCGAACCTCGCCGTCGCAGTCCTGGCCGTGTGGCGCGCCCACCGCGCCTTCGTCGTCCTCGACCGCGAGCACCCGGCGGCGCGTCGGACACAGATCCTCGGTGACTCCGGTGCCGTCGCGGTCCTCGACGAGAACGGCCTGCGCACCACTGACACGGACAGCACCGCAGCGGCCCTCCCCGACCTGGCCTATCTCCTCTACACCTCGGGTACCACCGGCACCCCGAAGGGCGTGGAGATCACCCGGTCCGCCGTGGAGTCCCTGCTCGCCGGGCACGCCGCCGAGCTCTGGCCGGACGCCTGGTCACGCTCCACCGACGGTCGCCTCCATGTCGCGCACACGGCGTCCTTCTCCTTCGACGCCGCACTGGACCAGCTCGCCTGGATCTTCACCGGTGCCACCGTGCACCTCTACGACCACGGCACCGTCGGTGATCCGGCCGCGGTGCGTACCGTGCTGCAGCGCGACCGGATCTCCGTGCTCGACGCCACCCCCTCGCTCGCCGGTGCACTCATCGACTCCGGTGCGCTCCACGATTCCGCGGTGAGCACCGTCATCCTCGGTGGTGAGGCGATACCGGCGTCCCTGTGGGACCGGCTCGCAGCGTCGCGTATCTCTGCATGGAACGTCTACGGACCGACCGAGACCACGGTGGACGCCCTCACCGCGCGCGTGACGCCGGGACCGGTCACCATCGGTCGTGCCGTGCCGGGCATGACCGCGCTGATCCTGGACACCGACGGTGAACCCGTGCCGGACAACGAGGTCGGCGAGCTCGTCCTCGCCGGGCCGCAGGTGGCGCCGGGCTACCGCGGTCGCCCGGAGCAGACCGCCGAGGTCTTCGGTGAGATCGACGGGAGCGACGGGAGCATCCGCAGCTACCGTACCGGAGACCTGGTGCGGTGGATGCCCGGACGCGGCACCCTGTTCCTCGGCCGTGCCGACGACCAACTGGAGATCCGCGGCCACCGTGTCGAACCCGGCGAGGTCGAGGCCGCACTGCTCGCCCTGCCCGAGATCACCGGTGCCGCCGTCGGTACCTTCGGGGCGCCCGGCGCGCTGAAACTCATCGCCCATGTGTCGCTGACTGAGGCGGCTGCCGCCCGGGTCCCGGCCTTCGATGTGCGGGCCGCGGTCGCGGAGACGGTGCCCGGACACCTCGTGCCGACCCGGGTGCAGGTCCATGACCGGCTGCCGCTGACCGTCGGCGGCAAGATCGACCGCCGTGCCCTCGCGGAAAAGGTGAACGTCACCCCAAATGTCGCCCCGGGTGGCAGATTCCCGGAGAGGGCGGCAGAGGAAGATTCAGTGAACCCCCGGAGCGCCGCCGAACTGGTCCTCGCCGACGTCCTTGCCGGGATTCTCGGCCTCGACTCCGGTGACCTGCTGCCCCTGGACCGGGACTTCATCAGTCTCGGTGGCGACAGCATCGGTGCTCTCACCGCCGCCGGGCGCCTGCGCCACCGTGGCTACGGCATCGCCGCGAAGGACCTGCTCGCCGGGACGGAACTGGCCGATGTCGCCGCCGCAGCCGAGCGGGTCACCCCGGACACCGGACGCGGGGCAGCGCAGGAGGACGGCGCTGCACCCGGCACCACCACCGGCACCGGCACCGGCACCGGTGCAGACACCCTCTACGCCACCGGCGCCTTCCCCACGACAGCCGTGCCTGCCCGAGCAGCTCTGACCGGTACGGTCTCCGCCCCCGGAGTCGACCGCGACCGCCTGCTCACCGCCGTCACCACGATGATGACCACCCACGGTGCACTGCGCGCCGTCCTCGACCTCACCGCCGACACCCCGCAGATCATCGTCCCGCGTACCCCGCTGGTCGACCCGGCCGAGGTCATCCTGGAGACGACCGCCGACACCGCCACGCCTGCCGGCCTCGCCCCGCAGCGCGGCCTCGTCTGGCGCGTCACCATCCCCGACGACAACGGCGACCTGCAGGTCACCGTGCACCGCAGCGTCCTCGACCCGGACAGTACCGCCACCTTCCTCGCGGAACTGGACCGTGCCCTGGCCGGCCGCCCGCTGTGTCCTGCCGCCGGGTCGTGGCGCGCCGCCGCACTGGCCGACACCACCACCGGACCCGACCTCGTCGCCGACGAGACACAGGAACCGGCACAGGAGTCGGCACAGCAGCCCACCCTGCTCGAGGTGCCCGACCGCGAAGCACTGTTCTCCCTGCTCCCCGAGCTGTTCCACACCACCCCGGAGGTCGTGGTCACGGCCGCAGCGGCACTCGCGACCGGGCAGGCCGTCGGTATGCGCCTCCGCACCACCGACACGCAGGTCCTCGGCAACCTCGCCCACACCACCACCCTGCCGGCGCTCACCGGCACGCCCCGCGAGGTCCTGCTGCAGGTCAAGGAGGCACCCGAGAGTGTCGCGACCCCTGCACTGACGGTCGGGCCGGTGTCCTCTCCGATGCTGCCGACCGGGCCGACGCTGCTCACCGCCGGTGCCCCGCACCTGCTCGTCAGCCCGGAGGACGCGCGGCTCTACAACGGCACCCCGGAACTCGCCGCGCAGCTCACCGAGGCACTGACCGCCCTGGCCGTGCTCGCCCGGACCACCGACGGTGGGGCCGCCCCTTCCGACCTGGCCGTCGAAGTCAGCCAGGCGCAGATCGACATCTGGGAACAGCGCCACGGCCCGCTCGCCGACGTGTGGCCGGTCTCCCCGCTGCAGGAAGGCCTGCTCTACCACGCACTCAGCGGCGGGTCGGGCTACGTCCTCTCCGCCGGCATCGATCTGCGCGGACCAGTCGACGCCGACCGCCTCCACCGGGCCTTCCGCTCCACCCTCGGGCGCCACGATCTGCTCCGCGCCCGCTTCGACGGTGAGAGCCTCGACGAACCCGTGCAGCTGATCCCCCGTGGCGTCGAGCTGCCGTGGCGCACCGTCGACCTCCGCTACCTCCCGGCGGACGCCGCCACCGCGGCCGCCGACGACCGGCTGCGCGCCATGGCGTCCCGGCGCATCGACCTGACGGCCGGCCCGCTCGTCGCCGCCGAGCTCGTCCTGCTGCCGGGAACCGGGGAAGCGGACACGGTGTCCGCCCGCCTGGTCCTCGGCAACCACCACCTTCTCACCGACGGCTGGTCCACCCCGGTCATGCTGCGTGACCTGCTCAGCATCTACCACGGGGACGCCCTGCCTTCCGCCGCCCCCTACTCCGACTACCTCACCTGGCTCGCCGACCGCGATGCCTCGGGTGCCACCGACGCCGACGACGACGCCTGGCGTGAGCGACTGGGCACCACCACCGGCACCGTCAACGGCACGATCATCCACGACCTCGCCCCGGTCACGCCCGAGGACCTGGAGCGCACCGGTGAGGTGACCCGGGAAACCGTCGATGAGCTGACGGTCCCGGACTCGCTGGCCCAGCGTGCCCGCGCCGCCGGCGTCACCGGGAACACCCTGCTGCAGGCTGCCTGGTCACTGACCCTCGCTGCGCTGACCAGCCGGGAGGACGTCATCTTCGGGACGACGGTCTCGGGGCGTCCGACCGAACTGCCCGGCATCGAGCAGACCGTCGGGCTGTTCATCAACACCCTGCCTGCCCGCGTCACCCTCGACGCCGCAACCCGCGCCGGCACCGTCACCGACCTGCTGCGCACCATCGGACGTACCCAGGCCGCGATGACCGCCCACGAGTCCACCCCGCTGATCCGTGTGGAGCAACTCGCCGGCGGCGGGGCGTTGTTCGACACGCTCGTCGTCTTCGACAACTTCCCCTCACTGCCCGCCACTCCCCTCACCGGCGACCGGATCGGTGTAGCGGAGGTGCACGTCGACGGCATGACCAGCTTCCCACTGTCCTGTGTCGCACCGCCGACCGACCCGGGCGAGCCGATGCGCGTCGTCCTCGCGCACCGCCCCGACCTGGTGGACGCCGCCTTCGTCACCCTCGCGCGCGACACCCTCACCCGGGTCCTCGACGCCCTGGTCGGGGATCCGACCGTGGACGAGGTGCTGAGCGGACTGCCCCGTTGGGAGGGCACCTGCACCGGAAAAGGCGCCACGCCGGTCGCCCAGGCTGCTCAGCCCGCTCAGACCGCTGCACCGGCTGAACCCGCCCGGCCGACCCCGACCAATCCCGACCTGGGCCCCGCCGAGGTCACCGCGACCGTCGCCGGCGTCATGGCGTCCCTGCTGAAGACGGACCACGTGGGCGACCACGACAACTTCTTCGACATCGGCGGCCACTCCCTGCTCGCCATGCGACTGCTCGGCCGGCTGCGTCGCGAGGGGCTCGACGAGGTCACCATCCAGGACATCGTCGAGACCGGCTCCCCCGCCGCCCTGGCCGCACGGCTGACCGGTGGCGGATCGAGCCAGATCCTGCCGCTGGGCCCCGGCGCCCAGTCACCCGTCTTCGCCGTGCACCCCGGCGGTGGGTTCGCCCTGCCGTTCCGTGGCCTCGCCGACCGCCTCTCCGCGCACGACATCCCGGTCACCGGCCTGCAGCTCCCGGACCCGCACCCGGCGGTCACCGACCTGACGGAGCTCGCCGTCGGCTACGTCGACTCCGTCCAGCAGGTCCAGGCACACGGCCCCTACCGGCTTCTCGGATACTCCTTCGGCGGCGTCCTCGCGCAGGCCATGACCGCCGAACTGCTGCGCCGCGGTGAAGAGGTCTCCTGGCTCGGCATCATGGACGCCTACCCCGCAGGAGCCGGCCCCGTGCCTGAGTCACCTGCCGAGACCCCTGAGCTCACCGCCACGCAGATCGCCGCCGTCGCCGGAGTCCCTGACATCGACGACATGCCCGGTGGCGCCGAGGCCGCCGAGATGATGGCACGCACCCTGGGCACCAACCTCGCCTACTGCGACGGCCTGCTGCGCACCGCCGCCCCGGTGGACCTCACCGCCTTCGGTGGCGAGACCCAGCTCATCGTCGCGACAACGGCCGATGAGCGGGTCGCCGACCTGCAGGGGCACCGCGGGTGGGACCCCGCTTCCGCCTGGGCCGGCGTCCTCCCCCGCACGCCCCGCACCCTCACCCTCGACCTCACCCATGCCGGTCTCGCCACCGACGCCGGCTGGGACGCGATCACCCCTGCCATTCTGGAAGGACTGCAGTGAACCATCAGACTGTTCTCGACGCCGCGACCGATGCCGACGCCCCCGGCAACCCCGACGTTCTCGCCACCGGTGTCCCCCGTGAGGACGCCGAGCGCTACCGCAAGCTCGGTGCCTGGACCGGCGACACCCACTGGGCCCTGTTCCGCCGTGCCGTGGAATCCTGGCCCGCCGAAACCGCCGCCACCGACCGGCACCGCACCGTGACCTGGACAGGGCTGGACGAGGGCGTGTCCCGTGCCGCCGCCGTCCTGGCCGGTGCCGGGGTGGGTCGCGGTGACGGCGTCATCATCCAGCTGCCGAACTCCGTGGCCTACCTGGAGACCGTCTTCGCCGTCTGGCGGCTCGGCGCGATCCCGGTGTTCTCCCTTCCCGCCCACGGCTCCACCGAGATCCGCCACTTCGCCTCCCACGCCCCGGCCCGGTTCTACGTCTCCACCGCGACGCCGAACCGTCACCTCGCCCGGGTGCACCGGGACGTCGCCGAGGAGGTCACCATGATCCTCGTCGACGAGGCGTCCCCGTGGGACGGGGCGGACGCCCTGCCCGTGCCGGACGCCGCGTCCGTCGCCCCCGACGAGCTCGCCTTCCTGCAGCTCTCCGGCGGCACCACCGGTGTGCCCAAGCAGATACCGAAGACCCACGACGACTACCTCTACTCCGTGCGCGCGTCCGTCGATGTCTGCGATCTGCGGCACGGGGATGTGCTGCTGGTGGCGCTGCCCGCCTCCCACAACTTCACGATGAGCTCCCCTGGCATCCTCGGCGCGGTGCAGGTCGGTGCGTCCATCGTCTTCGCCGCCGACCCGATGCCGACTGAGGTGCTGCCGCTGATCGCCGAGCACGGTGTCACCCACCTGGCCCTGGTGCCGCCGGCGCTGATCAGTCTGCTGAACTTCCCGGAGCGCGACTCCTTCGACGTCTCCTCGGTCCGCACCGTGTGGGTCGGCGGGGCGAAACTGTCGGAAGCCGCCGCCCGTCGCGTCCACCCGGAACTCGGCTGGACGCTCCAGCAGGTCTTCGGCATGGCTGAAGGACTGGTCAACTACACTCCGCTGGACGCCTCGATCGAGGAGACCGTCGCCACCCAGGGACGCCCCATGAGCCCGTGGGACGAGATCCGCGTGGTCGACGACGAGGACGTCGACGTGCCGGAGGGTGAGCCGGGAAATCTGCTCACCCGCGGTCCGTACACGATCCGCCGCTACCACCGTGCCCCCGAGGTCAACGCCCGGTCCTTCACCGCCGACGGCTTCTACCGCACCGGCGACATCGTCGTCTTCCGCGGCGGGACGCTCACCGTCGTCGGCCGTGCCAAGGACCAGATCAACCGGGGTGGTGAGAAGATCGCGCCGGAGGCCGTGGAGAACATCCTGCTCACCCACGACGCTGTCCACGACGTCTCTGTCGTCGGCATGCCGGATGAGGTGCTCGGTGAGAAGATCCGCGCGTTCGTCATTCCCCGGCAGGACGCCGCCTCCGATCCCGCTGCGCACGGACTCACGCCTACCAAGCTTCGGAAGTTCGCCCGCGAGGCCGGGCTGTCGAGCTTCGCGGTGCCCGACCTCATCGACATCGTCGCCGAGTTCCCGCTGACCGGCGTCGGCAAGGTCTCCAAGAAGGCTCAGCAGGCCTAGGCGGGCGTCCGGAGCGGTCGGGAGTCCGGAGCATCCGTCGAAATCTGCGGGCACGAATGCACTGAACTGCCGGGTTCACGCCATCCGTGCTCGCAGATTACGTCTGTCGACGTCCTCCCCGAGGCACACTTCCTGACCCGGACGCGCGAAAGCCCCCGACCCGGACAGACCCGGGGCGGGGGCTTTCGGTGATCAGTGACGATCAGGCGTGAGCCCTGCGGAAAGCAGAGACTACTTGGCCTTCTCGATGATCTCGACGAGACGGAAGTGCTTGTCCTTGGACAGCGGGCGGGTCTCCTCGATGCGGACGAGGTCGCCGATACCGGCGGTGTTCTCCTCGTCGTGCGCCTTCACCTTGGTGTTGGTGCGCATGATCTTGCCGTAGAGCGCGTGGCGCTTACGGTCCTCGAGCTCGACAACGATGGTCTTGCTCATCTTGTCGGACACCACGTAGCCCTGACGGACCTTGCGGCTGCCCTTGGTGTTCTCGTTGGTCACGTTGGCCTCACTCATGCTGCGTCACCCTCCGGAGCGGTGGACAGGCCCAGGTCGCGCTCGCGGAGCACGGTGTAGATCCGGGCGATGTCGCGCTTGACGGTGCCGAGGCGACGGTTGTTGGTCAGCTGACCGGTGGCGTTCTGGAAGCGCAGGTTGAACAGCTCCTCCTTCGCCTCCTTCAGCTTGGTGGTCAGCTCGTCGTTGCTGAGGTCACGGAGCTCGTGAGCCGGGGTACCGGTAGCCATCAGAACTGATCCTCCTTCTTGACGATGCGCACCTTGCAGGGGAGCTTGTTACCGGCGCGACGGAGAGCCTCGAGGGCGATCTCCTCGTTAGGGTAGGACATCTCGAACAGGATGCGGCCGGGCTTGACGTTCGCGACCCACTTCTCGACCGGGCCCTTACCGGAACCCATACGCACGCCGAGCGGCTTCTGGGTCAGCGGACGGTCCGGGAAGATGTTGATCCACACCTTGCCACCACGCTTGACGTGGCGGTTGATGGCGATACGAGCAGCCTCGATCTGACGGTTGGTGATGTAGGTCGGCTCCAGGGCCTGCAGGCCGTAGTCGCCGAAGGTCACGCGGTTGCCGCCCTTGGACACACCGGAACGGTGCGGCCGGTGCTGACGGCGGAACTTGACGCGCTTGGGGATAAGCATGGGTTAACCCTCCTGCTTCTGGTCGGCACGCTGCCGGCGGGCCCCACCGCGACGCGGACGCTCACGACGGGCGCCACCGCGGGAGTTGCGCTCGTCACGGGCGTTCAGCAGAGACTCGCGGCGGCCGCCGACGACGTCACCCTTGTAGATCCAGACCTTCACGCCGATGCGGCCGAAGGTGGTGTGGGCCTCGTAGGTGCCGTAGTCGATCTCGGCGCGCAGGGTGTGCAGCGGAACGCGACCCTCGTGGTAACGCTCGGTGCGGCCCATCTCAGCGCCGCCCAGACGACCGGAGCAGACGACCTTGATGCCCTTCACCTGGGGCTGGCGCATCGCGGACTGGATGGCCTTGCGCATCGCGCGGCGGAAGGCCACGCGGTTGCTCAGCTGCTCAGCGATGGACTGGGCCACCAGCTGGGCGTTCGCGTCGATGTTCTTGACCTCGAGGATGTTCAGCTGGACCTGCTTACCGGTCAGCTTCTCCAGACGGCCACGGATCCGGTCGGCCTCGGCGCCGCGGCGACCGATGACGATACCCGGGCGGGCGGTGTGGATGTCCACGCGGACGCGGTCGCGGGTGCGCTCGATGACGACGTCGGCGATGCCGGCGCGGTCGAGGCCCTTCGACAGGAACTCGCGGATCTTGATGTCCTCGGCGAGGTAGTCAGCGTACTGCTTGTCGGCGTACCAGCGGGAGCGCCACTCGGAAGTGATACCCAGCCGGAGGCCGTGGGGGTGAATCTTCTGGCCCACTACTGAGCACTTCCCTTCTGGCTCTCGACAACCACGGTGATGTGGCTGGTGCGCTTGCGGATCTGGAAGGCCCGACCCTGGGCGCGGGGCTGGAACCGCTTGAGCGTCGGTCCCTCGTCGGCGAAAGCCGCGGAGATGACGAGCGAGTCGGGATCCAGGCCGAAGTTGTTCTCGGCATTCGCGGCGGCGGAGGCCACGACCTTCGCGACCGGCTCAGAAGCCGACTGCGGGGCGTAGCGCAGGATCGCCAGCGCGTCCTCCACGGACTTGCCGCGGATGGTGTCGATGACGCGACGGGCCTTCATCGGGGTGACCCGAACGAACTTGGCCGTGGCGCGTGCGGAGTTGATGGTGTCGGACATGACTATCGCCGACCCTTCTTGTCGTCCTTGATGTGACCCTTGAAGGTCTTGGTCGGGGCGAACTCGCCCAGCTTGTGACCGACCATCGAATCGTCGATGAACACCGGGACATGCTTCCGACCGTCATGGACGGCGAAAGTGTGACCGATGAAATCGGGGAGAATGGTCGAACGGCGCGACCAGGTCTTGATGACCTTCTTGGTGCCGGCGTCGTTCTGGGCGTCCACCTTCGCGAGGAGGTGTTCGTCCACGAACGGGCCCTTCTTGAGGCTGCGTGGCATTCTCAACTACCTCCTTTAGCGCTTCTTGTTCTTGTTGGCACGGCGACGGCGGACGATCAGCTTGTCGCTCGGACGGTTGGGCTTGCGGGTGCGGCCCTCAGGCTGACCCCACGGGGAGACCGGGTGGCGACCACCGGAGGTCTTACCCTCACCACCACCGTGCGGGTGGTCGACCGGGTTCATGACGACACCGCGGACGGTCGGGCGGACGCCCTTCCAGCGCATACGGCCGGCCTTGCCCCAGCGGATGTTGATCTGGTCCTGGTTTCCGACCTCACCCACGGTGGCGCGGCAACGGATGTCGACGCGACGGATCTCGGTGGACGGCATACGCAGGATCGCGTACTTGCCTTCCTTACCGAGCAGCTGGATGGAAGCACCGGCGGAACGGGCCAGCTTGGCGCCGCCGCCCGGCTTCAGCTCCACAGCGTGGATGGTGGTACCGGTCGGGATGTTGCGCAGCGGCAGGTTGTTACCCGCCTTGATGTCAGCCTGGGCACCGGTCTCGATGACCTGGCCCTGCTTGAGACCCTTCGGCGCGATGATGTACCGCTTCTCGCCGTCGGCGAAGTGAAGCAGCGCGATGTTCGCGGTGCGGTTCGGGTCATACTCGATGTGGGCGACCTTGGCGGGCACACCGTCCTTGTCGACACGACGGAAGTCGATGACGCGGTAACGGCGCTTGTGTCCACCACCCTTGTGACGGGTGGTGATGTGGCCGTGGACGTTGCGGCCACCGGTCTTGGACAGCGGGCGCAGCAGAGACTTCTCCGGGGTCGAACGAGTGATCTCGTCGAACTCGGACACGGAACTCTGGCGGCGACCCGGCGTAGTCGGCTTGTACTTGCGAATAGCCATACTTCTGCTCTCTCTTTACCTGTCGGTATCCGCGGCCTAGGCCGCGCCACCGAAGATGTCGATGGGCTCGCTGCCGGCGACCAGGGTGACCATGGCGCGCTTGGTGGCCTTGCGCTGACCGTAACCGGTGCGGGAGCGCTTACGCTTGCCTGCACGGTTGAGGGTGTTCACGCTGGCGACCTTCACACCGAAGATCTCCTCGACGGCAATCTTGATCTGGGTCTTGTTGGAGTCCGGGCTCACCAGGAACGTGTAGACGTTCTGCTCCATGAGACCGTAGGACTTCTCGGAGACGACGGGGGCGATGATGACGTCCCGGGGGTCAGCGATGGTGGTCACTTGGCCTCCTCCTTCTTGCTGGACTGCTCGATGAAGCCGTTGAGCGCCTCGACGGAGAAGACCACGTCGTCCGCGTTGAGGACGTCGTAGGTGTTCAGCTGGTCGAAGGACAGCGCGTGGACAGCCGGGAGGTTGTTCACGGACTTCCAGGCGGTGACGTCTTCGCGACCGAGGACAACCAGGACCGTCTTGCGGTCGGTGAGGCGCTCCAGGAAGGAACGCGCCGACTTGGTCGACGGGGTCTGGCCGGCGACGAGCTCCTCCACCAGGTGGATGCGCTCGTTGCGGACGCGGTCGGTCAGAGCACCGCGCAGGGCGGCGGCCTTCATCTTCTTCGGGGTGCGCTGGTCGTAGTCACGCGGCTGCGGACCGTGGACCGTGCCACCACCGGTCATGTGGGGCGCACGGGTGGAACCCTGACGGGCGCGACCGGTGCCCTTCTGGCGGAACGGCTTCTTACCACCGCCGCGGACATCGCCGCGGGTCTTGGTGGCGTGGGTGCCCTGGCGCTTCGCGGCCAGCTGCGCCACGACGACCTGGTGCATCAGCGGCACAGAGGGCTCGACGTCGAAGATCGACGCCGGAAGCTCAACGGTGCCGTTGGTGGATCCGTCAGCGGTGTGGACGTTGAGGGTCAGATTACTCATGCGTGTGCACCGCCCTTCACTGCGGTCTTGACGGTGACGATGCCACCGTTGATTCCGGGGATGGCACCCTTGATCAGCACCAGGTTGGACTCGGCGTCCACCCGGGCGATCCTGAGGTTCTGCAGGGTGACGCGCTCGTTACCCATGCGACCTGCCATGCGGGTGCCCTTGAAGACACGACCCGGGGTGGCGCAGGCGCCGATGCCGCCGACGCGGCGGTGGGCAGCCTGGTTACCGTGGGAGGCGCCCTGGCCGGCGAAGCCGTGGCGCTTCATGGCGCCGGCGTAGCCCTTACCCTTGGAGGTGCCGGTGACGTCAACGTAGGTGACGTCGGCGAAGAGCTCGGCGGTGATGTCCTGACCGACCTCGTAGGCGGAGGCGTCCTCGACGCGGATCTCCGTCACGTGGCGGCGGGGGGTCACGCCGGCCTTCTTGAAGTGACCGGCCTGCGGCTTCTTGACCTTACGCGGGTCAATGTCGCCGAAGGCGATCTGGACGGCATCGTAGCCGTCGGTTTCCTTGGTGCGCACCTGGGTGACGACACAGGGCCCAGCCTCGACGACGGTGACCGGGACGACCCGGTTCTCCTCGTCGAAGATCTGGGTCATGCCGAGCTTCTTGCCCAGGATGCCCTTGATCTCGTTTTCGCTCATAATTCTGCTCCGCTGCTCAGTTCCGACTCAAAGACCAGGATTACTGGATGTTCACGTCGACGCTGGCCGGAAGATCGATGCGCATGAGAGCGTCAACGGTCTTCGGCGTCGGGTCGAGAATGTCGATGAGCCGCTTGTGGGTGCGCATCTCGAAGTGCTCGCGAGAATCCTTGTACTTGTGCGGCGAACGGATGACGCAGTACACGTTCTTCTCGGTGGGCAGAGGCACAGGGCCGACCACCGCGGGCACCGGTACGGGTGACCGTCTCGACGATCTTCTTGGCAGAAGCGTCGATTGCCTCGTGGTCATAGGCCTTGAGCCTGATGCGGATCTTCTGTCCCGCCACGCTAGTCCTCTTCCTCGTTCCCCGTTCCAATGACGGGTGGGTGTCTTCCCTGCCCGATGGCGTGGGAACTTCTTGTTTCTTGGTTAACGCTGTCCGGCTTATGAAGCTGGCACAGACGCCAGTGTCTTCATGACCGTGCGGGTTCCTGCGTCGAATCCGGGACGGGGAGGGGAGGCAATCACCGCTGCGCCGTCACTGACCGGAAACGACCGGGGAACCCCAGCCATCCGAGGAAGAGCCCCCCATGATGCGTGGGACCTTCGCTTAACTGCCGCTGTTTATTTGCCATGCCCCACTCCGGCTCCCGCAGGACGGACAAGTCCGTGACCCTGCGCTGGAACCCTTGGCCGCCCCGGAGGGCCTCCGTGTGGTTCATGCTCACTTCACCATCGTCACCGTCTTGCGTCCGGAGGTGTTCCGGGCGCGCAGGAGACGTGTCAAAGCAACGAGAGGTATTAAAGCACGTCCGACCGGCGACAATCAAGTCCGGGGAACCGTCCACCGCGTAGCATGGTGAACATCACACCGTCATGGCGGTCGGGATGTGGATCACGTGGTCCCGAACTGCAGGACATTCAGCTTTCACAGGTGTCTACCATGGACACAGAAGAGCTTCTGCACCGCGCAGGACACACACCGACCAGCTACCCAACGAAGGATGCCCCCACATGAGCAACTCCACGCCCGCGGACGAGAACACCGGTAACACAACCCCCTCGTCCTCCGCCTCCTCCACCACCCCGGCCGTCCGCGACGACGGTTCCAACCTGGTCACCGACCACGGTCGCACCTCCGTCGCCGACGTCGTCGTCTCGAAGATCGCCGGCATGGCCGCCCGCGAGGTCACCGGAGTCCACGGCCTCGGCGGATCCACCGCCCGTGCTCTCGGCGCGCTGCGCGAGCGCATCCCGGGTGGACGCGTCAACGTCCAGCAGGGCATCTCCGTAGAGGTCGGCGAGCGCCAGGCGGCCGTCGACATCTCCATCGTCGCCGAGTACGGCGTCGCCATCCACGAGCTCGCCGAAGCCATCCGCCGCAACATCATCATTTCCGTCGAGGAGATGACCGGTCTGGAGGTCACCGAGGTCAACGTCACCGTCCACGACGTCCACCTCCCGGGTGACGACGACCGTGAGAGTGAGGACGTCGAGCCAGAGAAGGCTCCCCGCGTCCAGTAACCGGGACTGCAGAGACCATGGCTGACCCCACCTCCCGTGCCTCCTTCCGGGACGACCCGGAGTACGTCAAGCGGCGCCGCCAGGTGATCCGTGAGAATCATCCGGATCACGGCGGCTCCGACGAGGCGCTTATCGAGGCACTCGACCGACTCGACGCCGAGTGGCAACGACGCACCCGGCCCCGCCCGGAATTCAACGACATCCACCTGCCCGGGTTCATCCCGGACGATGTCGCGCGCCAGGCCACCGATCTCGCCGAGCAGTACACCGACGAGGTCTACCGCCGGGCCGAGGAGATCCGTGACCGGGCACGCCGGGTCGTCGACACCCAGACGCCGAAGCTGCGCAAGGTCCGTAAGACCGCGGGCAAGGCGGCGTCCTCCATGGTCCGCTCCGTCCAGGGGCATCTCCCCCGCAAGTTCCCGGGTGCCCGCCGGTACACGGACACGGGCACCACCAGAGACTCCAGCAACTCCAGATCGGAGAAACAATGAGGTACGCAACCCTCTTCGGCGTACTCGTCGGCTTCCTGCTCGCCGTCGGCGCCCTGTGGGCCGGGATCACCGGTTTCCTCGTCGTCGCCGTGCTGTGCGGTGTCGGCGGCATCGTCGGCGCCCACCTCGAGGGACTGATCGACCTTCGGGCCGTCTTCAGCTCGGGGCACCGCGGACGGGGCTGATCCACCGTGGAGCCCACTTCCCCGAACACCTCCCCGAGCACTTCCCCGAGCACTTCCCCGAGCACTTCCCGGAGCACCACAACGATTGACGACCGGATCCCCCGGCAGTTCGCCGTCCGCGGCGCACTGTCGGTACCCGGCGTCCTCAGTCATTCCTCGGGCATCAACCGCTTCACCGGTCGCAGTCTGCCGCGCGCCGAACTGCGGTGGGACGCCGGACACCGCTCGGTCAGCGTCGACATCCAGATCGCCGTCGCCTGGCCCAGTCCGGCGGTGGACGTCGCCAAGACCGTCCGTGAGACGGTCGCGCAGTGGATCACCGACGGAACCGGGATCGCCGTCTCCACGGTCAACGTGGGTGTCGGTGCCGTCGTTCCGGCCGAACGCGTTACCGCCACCGATCTGGCAGACGCCCCGCGCTCCCCCGAGCTCGAACCGGTCGTCGCCACCCCGCTCACCGTCACATCCCCCACGGTTGAGCGCACGGTGCCCGAAGCCGGTCACCCGGTCACCCGCGAACATACTCCGCTGACACCGGTGCGCGCCGGACGCCCGCAGCGTCCTGACCATGTCACCACTCCCCCGGCACCGGAACTCGACGAGGTGCAGACCGCGCCGCGCGCGCCCCTCACTCCGGTGGACGTCACGCACTCCCCGGCGATCGAGCCTGAGACACCGACGCCACGTCCGGTCATACACGACATCCCGACGCCGCCCGGTCCCCGCCTGGAGAACATCCCCACCCCGCAGGGACTGCCGGTGAAGGCCGTGCCCACCCCGCAGGGGCTTTGCGTGACGACGTACCCGCAGATCAGCCGTCACAAGGTGATACCGGTGACGGTTAACCGCCATCCCCGCATCACCCCGACCGTCGTGCGGCACAGCGGTACCGGGGATGCCGGTGGCGCTGCTGACGCCACTGACGCCGGCGGCCGACCGTTCGAAGGAAAGGAATGAGCACATGAGTGAACAGTCCACGGCGCCGGCACCGGTACCCGCGGCGTCCCCCCGGGCGCGGTGGTGGACGATCCTCCTCGGCCTGGTTCTGCTGGCCGCCGGCGGTGTTGCCCTCCACGATCTTCTGGTCGTGCAGGAGTCGATCAGTACCGACCAGCTGCTGGCCCCGGTCTATGACTGGATCGGCGAGGTCAGGTATGCCGGCTGGGTCCTTCCCTCAGCGATCGGCTGCGCTCTGGTGGCCCTGGTCCTGCTCGTGGCGACGCTGCGTCCGCGTGCTCGGACGCACCTCTCCTTCGGGGAGGACGCCGCCCTCTACGCCCGGCCGGTCGATGTCGCCCGCATGAGTACCGCGGCCGCCCGACAGGCAGGTGGCGTGCTCCGTGCGTCCACCGTCGCGACCCGCAAGCGCATCACCGTGACTGTCACCACCGCCGCAGGTGACCAGGACGAACGCGACGCCGTCTCAGCGGGTGTCTCGGACCAGGTCGGACATCTCGCTGCGATGCTCGATCCCGAGCCGGCCGTCGTCGTGAAGGTCGTCGCCTCGACACCGGGAGGTGAGGATCGGTGAACCGTGGAAAGGCGGGCTTCAACCGCTTCATCACCTTCCTGCTCTTCCTGGTCTTCGCAGGCCTGGCCACCTGGGGCATCGGCCTGGCGATCGACTGGGAGTTCGCCCACCGCATCGGCGAGTACGCCGACCGGGACTTCTGGACCGGGCTGCCGGACAGGGAGAACTACGATGACATCCTGCGCATCGCCGCTCTCGTGCTCTTCATCCTGGGTCTGGTGCTGCTGGCGGTGAACATCGAGCGCAAAAGGCTGGGCCGGAAGACCTCGCCGGCCTCCGGTACCGCCGGGGTGATCAGTATCCATCCGGCTGATCTTGCGTCCGCCGTCGCGCAGAGCTTCGAGACCCGTGACGACATCCGTTCTGCGACGTTCCGGGCGGTGCAGGACCGTTCGACCGATGTCCTCGAGATCCGGCTGCGTGCCACGGCGGAGGCCGATGTCGCAGACCTGCGTCAGGCCTGTACCCGGGCCTCTGCTGACATCAGGGCCGCAGTGCCCGGACAGGACATCCGGCCCCGGTTCCTGCTCCAGATAGAGCAGGTCAAGCAGAACAACTGATCTGCCGTACGGCCTGACAGGGTGCGTTGACGTGGCGCGCTGAAGTCAGGGACCACGGGGCGGCGGACCATCTGGTCCGCCGCCCCTGTCGTGGCCCGGCAGTGCACTCCCCCTCACCGACGGCCATCCCGTAGTGGACCGTCACCGGATCCCGAACCGGACATGACGAAGCCCCCGCCACCGATCCCTGGGGATCAGTGGTGGGGGCTTCGTGGTGCCTGTGTCAGGCGGTGTGTACCTGCATCCGGGCCGGGGCCCGGACACCCAGGTCAACGAGACTAGTCGTTGATCTTGGTGACACGACCGGCGCCGACGGTGCGGCCACCCTCGCGGATAGCGAAGCGCAGGCCCTCGTCCATGGCGACCGGCTGGATGAGCTCGACGGACATGTCGACGTTGTCGCCGGGCATGACCATGTCGGTGCCCTCCGGCAGCTTCACGACGCCGGTGACGTCGGTGGTCCGGAAGTAGAACTGCGGACGGTAGTTGTCGAAGAACGGGGTGTGGCGGCCGCCCTCGTCCTTGGACAGGACGTAAACAGAGCCCTCGAAGCTCTTGTGCGGGGTGTAGGCGCCCGGCTTGGCGATGACCTGGCCGCGCTCGACATCCTCGCGCTTGAGACCGCGGAGCAGCAGGGCGGCGTTGTCGCCGGCCTCAGCGGTGTCGAGCAGCTTGTTGAACATCTCGATGGAGGTGACGGTGGTCTTCTGGGACTTCTCGCGGATACCGAGAATCTCGACCTCGTCGTTCAGGTTCAGGACGCCCCGCTCCACACGACCGGTGACCACGGTGCCGCGGCCGGTGATGGTGAAGATGTCCTCGACCGGCATCAGGAACGGCTTGTCGGTCTCGCGCTCCGGGTCCGGGATGGCGTCATCGCAGGCCTGCATGAGCTCGACGATCTTGGCGGTCCACTCCGGGTCTCCCTCGAGAGCCTTCAGAGCGGAGATGCGGACGATCGGGGCGTCCTCATCGTAGTCCTGCTCGGCGAGAAGCTCGCGGACCTCCATCTCGACGAGCTCGATGAGCTCCTCGTCGTCAACCATGTCGCACTTGTTCAGGGCGACGAGGATGTAGGGGACGCCGACCTGGCGGGCCAGGAGGACGTGCTCACGGGTCTGCGGCATCGGGCCGTCGGTGGCGGCGACTACGAGGATCGCGCCGTCCATCTGAGCAGCACCGGTGATCATGTTCTTGATGTAGTCGGCGTGACCCGGGGCATCCACGTGGGCGTAGTGGCGCTTCTCGGTCTGGTACTCCACGTGGGAGATGTTGATCGTGATGCCGCGCTCACGCTCTTCCGGCGCCTTGTCGATGGCGTCGAAGGCGAAGGCCTGGTTCAGGTCCGGGTAGGTGTCAGCCAGAACCTTGGTGATGGCAGCGGTCGTCGTGGTCTTGCCGTGGTCGACGTGACCGATGGTGCCGATGTTAACGTGGGGCTTCGTGCGCTCGAACTTAGCCTTCGCCACTTTTGTCCTCCTGGACTTCTCGGTGGCCACGACTCTCGCGACCACTTGTTGTGTATCTCCCGTGACAGGGAGTCACCGCCGGATGCGGTGGCCTGTCCCGGGCCTTACTTACGCCGGTAACAGCATCAGACAGTGTGATTGCCGGGCGGGGTTCACCCACTCCATCCGGACGGACCGAGGTCGGTCGGCCGGACACACTGCGGCTGGGTAACGGCCAGCACCCAGCATCCTAACGCACAAACCCTGTCCGTGAAAACCGGGCCTGACGTGAGGGATACGGAGTGCTGACCCCTACCCCCGTGGCGTCCCTCCGATGAACATCTGTTCACCGGGGGAACCCCACGGATGGTGAGGTACCGGGGACGCTAGGCGTTGCCGTTGCGCTCGGCGATGATCTCCTGGGCCACGGAGGAGGGGACCTCACCGTAGGAGTCGAAGATCATGGTGTAGTTCGCACGGCCCTGGGTCTTCGAACGCAGGTCACCGACGTAGCCGAACATCTCGGACAGCGGGACCTTGCCCTTGACGACCTTCGCACCGGAGCGGTCCTCCATGGAACCGATCTGGCCACGACGGGAGTTGATGTCGCCGATGACCTCACCCATGAACTCCTCAGGGGTGGTGACCTCGACAGCCATCAGCGGCTCGAGGAGGACCGGCTTCGCCTTGGCGACAGCCTCCTTGAGAGCCTGGGAACCGGCGATCTTGAAGGCCATCTCGGAGGAGTCGACCTCGTGGTAGGCACCGTCGATGAGGGTGGCCTCGATGTCGACCAGCGGGAAGCCGGCGAGATAGCCGTACTGCATGGCGTCCTGGATACCGGCGTCCACCGACGGGATGTACTCGCGGGGGATGCGACCACCGGTGACGGCGTTGGTGAACTTGTAGTTCGGGTCCTCGCCTTCCTCCAGGGTCTCCGGGTCCGGGTTGTACGGGGCGATGCCGATGATCACCTTTGCGAACTGACCGGAACCACCGGTCTGCTTCTTGTGGGTGAACTCGACCTTCTCGACCGTCTTGCGGATGGTCTCGCGGTAGGCGACCTGCGGGGCACCCACGTTGGCCTCGACCTTGAACTCGCGCTTCATGCGGTCGACGAAGACGTCGAGGTGAAGCTCGCCCATGCCACCGATGATGGTCTGGCCGGTCTCCTCGTCGAGCTCGACGGTGAAGGTCGGGTCCTCTTCGGTCAGACGCTGGATGGCGACACCCAGCTTCTCCTGGTCGGACTTGGTCTTCGGCTCGATGGAGACCTTGATCACGGGATCCGGGAAGTCCATGGACTCCAGCTGGATCGGATCGGTCAGCGAGCAGAGGGTGTCACCGGTGGTGGTCTCCTTGAGACCGATGAAGGCGTAGATGTTACCTGCGTGCGCCTTCTCGACCGGGTTCTCCTTGTTGGCGTGCATCTGGAAGAGCTTGCCGATGCGCTCCTTCTTGCCGGTGACGGCATTCAGGACCTGCTCGCCGGGCTCGACGGAGCCGGAGTACACGCGGACGAAGGTCAGCTTGCCGAAGAACGGGTGCGCTGCGATCTTGAAGGCGAGCGCGGAGAACGGCTCGTCGTCGGACGGCTTGCGGGTGAGAGCCTCGTCCTCGTGGCCCGGCTTGTGGCCCTCGATGGCCTCGACGTCCAGCGGGGACGGGAGGAAATCAATGACAGCGTCCAGCATCGGCTGGATACCCTTGTTGTGGTACGCGGTACCACAGAGGACCGGGTAGATCTCGGAGGCGATCGTCATCTTGCGGATGGCGCCCTTGATCTCGTCGATCGTCAGCTCCTCGCCGGCGAAGTACTTCTCCATGAGAGCTTCGTCGGACTCGGCGACGGTCTCGAGCAGCTTCTCGCGGTACTCGGCGGCCTTGTCGGCCAGGTCCGCGGGGATCTCCTCGATGGTCGGCTCGGCGCCGACCTCGACCTTGCCGCGCCAGGTGATGGCGTTCATGTTGAGGAGATCGACGACACCGTCGAACTCGTCCTCGGCACCGATCGGCAGCTGCATGACCAGCGGCTTGGCGCCGAGGCGGTCGATGATGGTCTGGACGGTGAAGTAGAAGTCAGCGCCCAGCTTGTCCATCTTGTTGACGAAGCAGATGCGCGGGACGTCGTACTTGTCGGCCTGACGCCAGACCTGCTCGGACTGGGGCTCGACGCCCTCCTTACCGTCGAAGACGGCGACAGCACCGTCGAGGACGCGCAGCGAGCGTTCAACCTCGACGGTGAAGTCGACGTGACCGGGGGTGTCGATGATGTTGACCTGGTTCTCGTCCCAGAAACAGGTGACGGCGGCGGAGGTGATGGTGATACCACGCTCCTTCTCCTGCTCCATCCAGTCGGTGGTGGAGGCGCCGTCGTGGGTCTCGCCGACCTTCCGGTTGATACCCGTGTAGAAGAGGATACGCTCGGTGGTCGTGGTCTTACCGGCATCGATGTGAGCCATGATGCCGATGTTGCGGACCTTCTTGAGGTCCTTCTGGACTTCCTGTGCCACTGTGATTCCTTAAACTCTCGTGGGTTACCAGCGGTAGTGGGCGAAGGCGCGGTTCGCCTCAGCCATCTTGTGGGTGTCCTCACGACGCTTCACGGAGGCACCGAGACCGTTGGAGGCATCCAGGATCTCGTTGGCGAGACGCTCGGTCATGGTGTTCTCGCGGCGCTGGCGGGTGAAGGTCACGAGCCAACGGAGGGCGAGGGTGGTGGCGCGGCCCGGGCGGACCTCGACCGGCACCTGGTAGGTGGCGCCACCGACACGACGGGAGCGGACCTCGAGGGCCGGCTTCACGTTGTCGAGGGCCTTCTTGAGGGTGAGGACCGGGTCGGTGCCGGTCTTCTCACGGCAGGTCTCCAGGGCGCTGTAGACGATGCGCTCAGCGGTGGACTTCTTGCCGTCCAGCAGGATCTTGTTGACCAGCTGGGAGACGATGACGTCGTCGTAGACCGGATCCTTGACGATCGGGCGTGCGGGGGCGGGACCCTTGCGAGGCATGTTTTACTTCTCCTTCTTCGCGCCGTAGCGGGAACGGGCCTGCTTGCGGTCCTTGACACCCTGGGTATCGAGGGAACCACGGACGATCTTGTAACGGACACCCGGAAGGTCCTTCACACGACCACCACGGACGAGCACCATGGAGTGCTCCTGGAGGTTGTGGCCCTCACCGGGGATGTAGGCGGAAACCTCGATGCCGGAGGTGAGGCGAACACGGGCGACCTTACGGAGCGCGGAGTTCGGCTTCTTCGGGGTGGTGGTGTACACGCGGGTGCACACGCCGCGACGCTGCGGGGAACCCTTGAGGGCGGCGGTCGCAACCTTCGCCGTCTTGTCGTGGCGGCCCTTACGGACCAGCTGCTGGATAGTAGGCATGAACCGACTTTCTTGTTTCAGTACTTCGGTCGACGGTGCCGTCGACACTGCCGGCCAACGAGACCTCTCCCCGGACACTCGGCGCACTTTGTTTTAAACGTGCCGAAACCCCTCAGCCGCTCTCGCTGGCCTACGGGGTGAGTTTCATCCTGCTGATTCATCATCGGTGACCCAGGGGCCACACCGTCTCTCGACGGCCGGATGAGTCCTGATACGGGGACTGGGGTTGGACACTACCGTATGCGGAGCGTACAGCCAAATCCCTTCAGGACGCAGCGCTGGTGCGACTGTGCCGCCGGCGTGACCCCTCGCTCCACTTTCCGCGTCCCGTTTCCGCTCCACTCTCAGCGTCCTCTCCCCGGGCCCTCTCCCCGGGCCCTCTCCCCGGGCCCTCTCGCCGGGTCCTCTCCCTGCATCCTCTCCCTGCGTACCTGCCTCCGGCCGCGCAGGTGGGGCCGCACAGCACGGATCCCGCATCCCAGGTCGTGTTTCTGGGCGGTACCCTCGTGCCCGCGCACACAATCATGACGGAACAGGCTTCTCCGTTGTTCGCGAGCGCGGAAAACGTGACGGTTGTGTACGAGTGCACGGCTACCACCGGCCCACCGACAACTACGCCGCCGGCCGACATGTCCCCCACCGACGACAGAGCCCGGACCCCGCAGTGCAGGATCCGGGCTCACATGTCCGGTTGGGCCGGAACTACTTCATGACTAGTTCATGTCGATGTCGTCCAGTGGGACGGCAGCACCGGTGAAGTCACCGAAGCCGTCGTCACCGTAGAATCCGGAGCCGTAGGAGTCCGGCATCTGGTACGCGGCGGCACGGGCCTCCGCGGTCGGCTCGACAGAGATGTTGCGGTACCGGGAGATACCGGTACCGGCCGGGATCAGCTTACCGATGATCACGTTCTCCTTGAGGCCGATGAGCTTGTCGGACCGCTTGTTGATCGCGGCGTCCGTCAGCACACGGGTCGTCTCCTGGAAGGAGGCGGCCGACAGCCAGGAGTCGGTGGCCAGCGACGCCTTGGTGATACCCATGATCTCGGCACGGACCTCGACCGGGCGTCCACCGGTACGCACGGCCTCCTTGGAGGCGGCGACGGCGTCGGCGTGGTCGACGAGGGAACCCGGGAGGTACTCGGTCGAACCGGAGTCGATGACCGTCACGCGGCGCAGCATCTGACGCACGATGATCTCGATGTGCTTGTCGTGGATGGCCACACCCTGGTCGCGGTAAACCTTCTGCACCTCGTTGATGAGGTGCTGCTGGACACCACGGCGACCGAGGACGCGGAGAACCTCGTGCGGATCGGCGGCACCCTTGAGGAGCTGCTGACCGACGGTCACGTGGTCGCCCTGCTTGATCTGACGCTCGAAGTCGCCGACCTTGAGGACAGCCAGGCCCTGACGCTTCGAGAGCTTCTCGTACACGACCTCGTCGGAACCGTCGTCCGGGACGATGGTGAGGGTGTAGAAGTTCTCGTCGTCCTCGATGCGCACGGTGCCGTCGACGGAGGCGATGGGCGCCTTCGCCTTCGGGACACGGGCCTCGAAGAGCTCCTGGACACGCGGCAGACCACCGGTGATGTCGCCACCGACACCACCCTGGTGGAAGGTACGCATGGTCAGCTGGGTACCGGGCTCACCGATAGACTGCGCGGCCACGATGCCGACAGCCTCTCCGATGTCGACCTTCTTGCCGGACGCCATGGACCGGCCGTAGCAGGTCGCACAGACACCGGTGGAGGTCTCACAGGTCATGACGGAGCGCAGCTTGACCTCGCGCACACCGGCCTCGACCAGCTTGTCGATCTCCGGGTCGCCCAGGTCGACACCCGCGGGGATGATGACCTGGCCGTTGTCGTCGGTGGCGTCCGCGGTCAGGAAACGACCCTGGACAGCGGTCTCGACGAACTCGGCGCGACGGAAGGAACCGGTCTCGGCACCCTGGGCGTCCAGCACCGGGTCAGCGAGCGGCATGGTGACGCCGCGCCTGGTACCGCAGTCGTCCTCGCGGACGATGACGTCCTGGGCCACGTCGACGAGTCGACGGGTCAGGTAGCCGGAGTCGGCGGTACGCAGAGCGGTGTCGGCCAGGCCCTTACGGGAACCGTGGGAGTTGTTGAAGTACTCCAGGACGGACAGGCCCTCACGGAAGGAGGTCTTGATCGGGCGGGTGATGTAGTCACCACGCGAATTCGTGACCATGCCCTTCATGCCGGCCAGGGTCCAGATCTGACGCATGTTGCCGGCCGCGCCGGACTTCACGATCATCGGGATCGGGTTGTCGTCCGGGTACAGCTTCTCCACGGACTCACCGACGAAGTCGGTGGCTTCCTTCCAGAGGTCGACCAGGGAGTTGTAGCGCTCGGTGCCGTTGATGGCACCGCGGCCGAACTTCTTCTCGATGACCTGGGCGCGCTGCTCGTAGCGGTCCAGGATCTCCTTCTTGTTCGGCAGGACCAGCACGTCGTGCATGGTGATGGTCACGCCGGAACGGGTCGCCCAGTAGAAACCGGCGTCCTTCAGCTTGTCCACGGTCTGCGCGACGGTGATCATCGGGTAGCGTGCGGCGAGATCGTTGATGATCGCGGCCTGCGGCTTCTTGGCCATGACGCCGTCGACGAACGGGTAGTTCCACGGCAGCAGCTCGTTGAAGAGCACGCGGCCCAGGGTGGTGGACGCCAGCCAGGTGTCGCCCTTGTTCCAGCCGTCGGGGAACTGCTCGGCCTCGACCTCGGCGGTCGGACGCAGGTGGCTGATCCGGACCTTGATCGGAGCCTGGAGACCCAGGACGCCGCGGTCGCGGGCCATGATCGCCTCGGCGAGAGAGGAGTACACGCCCTTCTCCGGGCCGTTCTCGTCGGCCGGGGTGTAGCGCCCCTGGCCACCGATCTCGTCCGCGGCCTTCGGCATGGTCAGGAAGTACAGACCAGTCACCATGTCGAGACGCGGCATAGCCAGCGGCTTACCGGACGCCGGCGACAGGATGTTGTTGGACGCCAGCATGAGGATGCGTGCCTCGGCCTGCGCCTCATCGGACAGTGGCAGGTGGACAGCCATCTGGTCACCGTCGAAGTCGGCGTTGAAGGCCTCACAGGCCAGCGGGTGCAGCTGGATGGCCTTACCCTCGACCAGGACGGGCTCGAAGGCCTGGATACCCAGGCGGTGCAGGGTAGGCGCACGGTTCAGCATCACCGGGTGCTCGGAGATGGCGTCCTCCAGGACGTCCCACACCTCGGGGCGCTGACGCTCCACCATCCGCTTGGCGGACTTGATGTTCTGGGCGTACTGCTTCTCGACCAGGCGCTTCATCACGAAGGGCTTGAAGAGCTCCAGGGCCATCTGCTTCGGCAGACCACACTGGTGCAGCTTCAGCTGCGGGCCGACGATGATCACGGAACGACCGGAGTAGTCCACGCGCTTACCGAGCAGGTTCTGACGGAAGCGACCCTGCTTACCCTTGAGGAGGTCAGAGAGGGACTTCAGCGGGCGGTTGCCCGGTCCGGTGACCGGACGACCACGACGACCGTTGTCGAACAGGGCGTCGACGGACTCCTGCAGCATGCGCTTCTCGTTGTTCACGATGATCTCGGGGGCACCGAGGTCGAGCATGCGCTTGAGGCGGTTGTTGCGGTTGATCACACGACGGTAGAGGTCGTTGAGGTCGGAGGTCGCGAAGCGGCCACCGTCGAGCTGGACCATCGGGCGCAGCTCCGGCGGGATCACCGGGACAGCGTCGAGGACCATGCCGGCCGGGTCGTTGCCGGAACGCAGGAACGCGGCGACGACCTTGAGGCGCTTGAGGGCGCGGAGCTTCTTCTGGCCCTTGCCGGAGCGGATGGTCTCGCGGAGGGTCTCGGCCTCGGCTTCGAGGTCGAAGGACCGGATGAGGGTCTGGATCGCCTCGGCACCCATGCCGCCGGTGAAGTAGTCCTCGTAGCGGTCGAAGAGCTCGTTGTAGATGCCCTCGTCGACGATCATCTGCTTCGGGGCGAGCTTGACGAAGGTGGTCCAGATCTCGTCGAGACGTGCGACCTCGCGCTCGGCGCGCTCACGGATGTGGCGCATCTCGCGCTCGGCGGCGGTCTGGATCTTGCGCTTGGCGTCGGCCTTGGCGCCGGCGGCCTCGAGCTCGGCCAGGTCTGCCTCGAGCTTCTCGGAACGCTCCGCCAGCTCGGCGTCGCGGTCGTTCTCGACCTCCTTCTTCTCCAGGAGCATCTCGGCCTCGAGGGTGGACTGGTCGTTGTGACGACCCTCGTCATCCACGGAGGTGATGATGTTCGCGGCGAAGTAGATGATCTTCTCGAGATCCTTCGGAGCGAGGTCGAGCAGGTAGCCCAGACGGGACGGCACACCCTTGAAGTACCAGATGTGGGTCACCGGCGCGGCGAGCTCGATGTGGCCCATACGCTCACGACGGACCTTGGACTTGGTCACCTCGACGCCGCAGCGCTCACAGATGATGCCCTTGTAACGGACTCGCTTGTACTTGCCGCAGGCACACTCCCAGTCCCGGGTCGGGCCGAAGATGCGCTCGCAGAAGAGGCCGTCCTTCTCGGGCTTCAGGGTGCGGTAGTTGATGGTCTCAGGCTTCTTGACCTCGCCGTGGGACCAACGACGGATGTCGTCGGCGGTGGCGAGACCGATACGGAGCTCGTCAAAGAAATTGACGTCCAGCACGGGGACTCCCTTTCCCCTCCGTGGTTCCGGAGGGCGGTAGTGCGGTGAAAAGTGGGAAGGTGTCTGGGTTAGACGACGTCGGTCTCGGCGTCCGGACGCTCATCGCGGGACAGGTTGATGCCCAGCGCAGCGTTGGCGTGGTCGAGTTCGTCGTCATCCGTCGAGCTGAGCTCCATCGGAGTACCGTCCGCGGCGAGCACCTCGACGTTGAGGCACAGGGACTGCAGCTCCTTGAGGAGGACCTTGAAGGACTCGGGGATGCCCGGATCCGGGATGTTCTCGCCCTTGACGATGGCCTCGTAGACCTTCACACGGCCGACAACGTCATCGGACTTGATGGTGAGCAGCTCCTGCAGGGTGTAGGCCGCGCCATACGCCTGCATGGCCCACACCTCCATCTCACCGAAGCGCTGTCCACCGAACTGGGCCTTACCACCGAGCGGCTGCTGGGTGATCATGGAGTACGGACCGGTGGAACGGGCGTGGATCTTCTCGTCGACCAGGTGGTGCAGCTTCAGCATGTACTTGTAGCCGACCGAGACGGGGTACGGGAAGGGTTCACCGGAGCGACCGTCGATGAGCACGGCCTTGCCGAACTCATCGGTCAGCCGGGTGCCGTCGGAGTTCGGGTTGATCGAGCGGAGCAGACCGGAGATCTCCTCGTTCTCGGCACCGTCGAACACCGGGGTGGCGACCAGCGACTCCGGCGGAACCTCGTAGAGGTCCTCCGGCAGCGTGTCCAGCATGGCCTGGACCTTCGGGTCCTCGGACTGGGTGTCCACGGTCCAGCCGTACTTGGCGAGCCAGCCGAGGTGGGTCTCGAGGACCTGACCGATGTTCATACGACGCGGAACACCGTGGGTGTTCAGGATGAAGTCGATCGGCGTGCCGTCCGGCAGGAAGGGCATGTCCTCCTGCGGCAGGATCTTGCCGACGACACCCTTGTTGCCGTGGCGGCCGGCCATCTTGTCGCCGTCCTGGATCTTGCGCTTCTGGGCGACGTAGACGCGGACCATCTGGTTGACACCGGGGGCCAGGTCGTCGTCGTCCTCGCGGGAGAACACGCGGACGCCGATGACCTTGCCGGTCTCACCGTGGGGCACCTTCATGGAGGTGTCGCGGACCTCGCGGGCCTTCTCGCCGAAGATGGCGCGCAGCAGGCGCTCCTCCGGGGTCAGCTCGGTCTCACCCTTCGGGGTGACCTTACCGACGAGGATGTCGCCGTCACGGACGTCGGCACCGATGCGGACGATACCGCGGTCGTCGAGGTCTGCGAGGACGTCCTCGCCGACGTTCGGGATGTCGCGGGTGATCTCCTCCGGGCCCAGCTTGGTGTCCCGGGCGTCGATCTCGTGCTCCTCGATGTGGATCGAGGTGAGGAGGTCCTCCTCCACGACGCGCTGGTTGAGGATGATGGCGTCCTCGTAGTTGTGGCCTTCCCACGGCATGAACGCCACGAGGAGGTTACGGCCCAGCGACATCTCGCCGTTGCGGGTGCCGGGGCCGTCAGCGATGGCCTGGCCGGCCTCGACGCGCTGACCCTGGTCGAC
Source organism: Corynebacterium sp. UD i78 (assembly GCF_056280545.1). Classification (NCBI taxonomy): domain Bacteria; kingdom Bacillati; phylum Actinomycetota; class Actinomycetes; order Mycobacteriales; family Corynebacteriaceae; genus Corynebacterium; species Corynebacterium sp. UD i78. The sequence continues at coordinate 2,024,120 of NZ_JBWCED010000001.1, forward strand.
CAGCGGGACCTGGTTGTAGCAGGTGCCCTGGTTGGTGCGCTCGAACTTGCGCAGCATGTAGGTGTCGCGCACGCCGTCATCGTCCATGATGGTGATGTAGTCGGCGGAGACGTACTCCACGGCACCGGCCTTCGGTGTGACGATGACGTCACCGGCGTCGTAGGCGGCACGGAGCTCCATGCCGGTACCGACGTACGGGGCCTCGCCACGCAGCAGCGGCACAGCCTGCTTCTGCATGTTCGCACCCATGAGGGCACGGTTGGCGTCGTCGTGCTCGAGGAACGGGATCATCGCGGTACCCACGGAGACCATCTGCCGCGGGGAGACGTCCATGTAGTCGACCTCGGTGGCCGGAACGACCTCGACGTCGCCGGCACGGAGACGAACCTCGATCTGCTCGTCGACGAAGCGACCGTCGGCGTCGACCGGGGTCTTCGCCTGGGCGATGACGTGGCGGTCCTCTTCATCGGCGGTCAGGTAGTCCACCTGATCGGTGATGACACCGTTGTCGACACGACGGTACGGGGTCTCGATGAAACCGAAGGGGTTGACGCGGGCGTAGGTCGCGAGGTTACCGATCAGACCGATGTTCGGACCCTCAGGGGTCTCGATCGGGCACATGCGACCGTAGTGGGATGCGTGGACGTCGCGGACCTCGAGGCCGGCGCGCTCACGGGACAGACCACCGGGGCCCAGGGCGGACAGACGACGCTTGTGGGTCAGACCCGACAGCGAGTTGTTCTGGTCCATGAACTGGGACAGCTGGGAGGTTCCGAAGAACTCGCGGATGGCCGCGGAGACCGGGCGCACGTTGATCAGCGAGGTCGGGGTGATGGACTCAGCGTCCTGCGTGGTCATACGCTCTCGCACGACACGCTCCATGCGGGACAGGCCCACGCGGATCTGATTCTGGATCAGCTCACCGACGGTACGCAGGCGACGGTTGCCGAAATGGTCGATGTCGTCGGTGCCCAGCGGGATCTCGGTGCCGTCCGGGGAAGTCATGGACTTCTCACCGGCGTGCAGACGCACGAGGTACTCGATGGTGGTCAGGATGTCCTGCTCGGTGAGGGTCATCTCACCGGTGTCGCCGTCGAGGCCGAGCTTGCGGTTGACCTTGTAGCGGCCGACCTTGGCCAGGTCGTAGCGCTTCGCCTTGAAGAAGCTGTTCTCCAGCAGTGCCTGGGCGGAGTCACGGGTCGGCGACTCACCGGGACGCTGCTTGCGGTAGATCTCGAGGAGGGCCTCGTCGGTGTTGGCGACGCCGTCCTTCTCGAGGGTGGTCATCATGATCTCGGAGAAACCGAAACGCTCGGTGATCTCCTCGGTGGTCAGACCCAGGGCCTTCAGCAGGACGGTGACAGGCTGGCGGCGCTTGCGGTCGATGCGGACACCGACGGTGTCGCGCTTGTCGACGTCGAACTCCAGCCACGCACCGCGGGAAGGGATCACCTTCACGGCGTGCAGCGGACGCTCGGTGGACGCGTCGATGGACTCGTCGAAGTAGACGCCCGGGGAGCGGACGAGCTGGGACACGACGACACGCTCGGTGCCGTTGATGATGAACGTGCCCTTGTCCGTCATCATCGGGAAATCACCGATGAAGACGGTCTGGCTCTTGATCTCGCCGGAGAGGGCGTTGGTGAACTCCGCAGTCACGTACAGCGGCGCGGAGTAGTTGATGTCCTTGTCCTTGCACTCGTCGATCGTGTTCTTCACGTCGTCGAAGCGCGGCTCGGACAGGGTCAGGGACATGTTCTCGGAGTAGTCCTCGACAGGGGAGAGCTCTTCGAGGATGTCCTCGAGACCGCTGGTGACGCGGGTCCCTTCCTCTGCCTGGGCCTGCCGACGGGCACGCCACTCCGGCGTGCCGACGAGCCAGGCGAAGGACTCTCTCTGAACGTCGAGAAGACCGGGCACCTCGATCGGGGCATCGATCTTCGCGAAGGAGTATCGATGCGAAGCCCCGGGGATTCCGGCCGTGGAACTGGTCTGGCGGGAGACTGCCAAGATGGGTCCTTCCAGCACCTCACGTGTCTGCCGGGGTCTTGAATCTCGGCGAACACGGTTGCTTGAGCGTACGGTCTGTGATGGTCTGTGAGGGACTGACGTCCCGGTGGTTCGTCCCCGGAAGATCATTCCGGGCGTAGAAACACTTAATGGACCTTGTCAAGTGGTGTTTTCAATCCATCACCCGTCAAGGTCGTCGGTGTTCTCCGCAGAACCGCCGGAGATCAGTCCAGCGCAAACGTCAACCTTATATCACGCACGGACATAAGTCCACCCGCGCCCCCTGGTCTTCTCCCCCCCCCTGCGCTTCTCCCCGGTCCCTGTCCGTCTCCCGTGCGGCCCGGTCAGCCCTTGCGGCCCTTCCTCTGCGGTCGGAGGGCAACAACTCCTGCGGCGACAGTCACGATAGCACCGATCACCACACAGACAAGAGACCAGGTGCGTACAGGCCTGTCCTCCCCGACCTCGACGGCCTGGGACAGCAGGGCACCGCGCTCCTCTTCCGGGGTCTCCCCGTGCAGGTCAAGCAGCAGTCCGGTCTCCGTACCGTCATCGGCCGCGTAGTAGTCGTGAAGATCCTCGCGAACCGAGACGATCATGCCGCTCGAGGGTTCCACGGCGATCTCCCGGGTGCCACTGCGGTGCAGGGTCGAGACCGTGGACGTCCCCGGCTCCCCGTCCTCTCCCGCGGTCGTGACATTCTGCGTCAGCCTTATGTGGTTCGGGTTGCCCTCCATCACCGGTTCGGCGTCCATCTCCTGGCGGAAGACGTAGACCTCGTGACCGTCGATTTCCTCTGCCCGGTCGAAGGACGCCGGCAGGGCGCGGCGCAGCAGCGTATCGAAGAACGGGTACTCGGACTGTTCCGTGTGGTGCGGGAACTTCAGCCACTGGCCGTCAACCGTGGCTTCCCCGGCCGGCGTCCCCAGCGTGTCGGCGACCTTGACGTCACCGGTGGCCGCACCGGAGAAGCGGTCCACACGCATCGTCCACACCTCGGCGTCCAGCAGGCCGACCTGGTCGCCGAGGGACTCCGCCATGTCGTCGCGCATCGTCGTGACACCCACGGTCGCCGCCGCCTCGTTGTCGTCGGCAGGATCCCCCAGGGTGACCGCGACGTTCCGCGACACCGGCCCGGTGATGACATCCGGGTCGTTCTCCCCCGCGGTCGCCAGGTAGGCCTTGCCGATCGTCGCCTCGGGATCGGACACGGTCAACTGCGTGTCCCCCAGGTCCAGCGGCACCGGACGGTCGGCGTCCACCAGGCGGGGCAGGATGAGCCCGACCCCCAGGAGGATGCACCCGAGACCCAGGGCGAGGACGGAGAGGATGCGAGACTTCGGAAGCATGCGGACCATCGTATAGGTGGTGCCTGTACGGACGACCCCCGCCCTGCACACGTGGTGCAGACCGGGGGTCGCGGTGCTCCCTGACGGGAGCGGGCTCTGTAGGGAGCGCAGATTCCTCTTACTTGAGGGAGATCTTGGCGCCGGCCTCTTCGAGCTTGGCCTTGGCAGCCTCGGCGTCGTCCTTGGAAGCACCCTCGAGGATGGCCTTCGGAGCGGCCTCGACCAGCTCCTTGGCCTCCTTCAGGCCCAGACCGGAGACGATCTCGCGGACGACCTTGATGACGCCGATCTTCTTGGCGCCGGCGTCCTCGAGCACGACGTCGAACTCGTCCTTCTCTTCCTCAGCGGCACCGGCGGCCGGGGCACCGGCAGCGGCGACGGCGACCGGAGCGGCAGCGGTGACGTCGAAGGTGTCCTCGAAGAGCTTGACGAACTCAGAGAGCTCGATGAGGGTCATTTCCTTGAAAGCTTCGAGGAGCTCGTCGTTGGTGAACTTAGCCATGGTGGCTTCCTTTCGTTCATGCGCCCCACCGTAGGGTGGGACAGGGGTATACAGAGTGTGTGTTCCGCAGAGGGAGACCGCTTACGCGGCGTCCTTCTTGTCCTGGAGCGCAACGGCGAGCCGTGCGACCTGGGAAGCCGGGGCGTTGAACAGACCGGCGGCCTTGGTCGGCAGCCCCTTGAGGGCGCCGGCCAGCTTGGCCAGGGTGGTCTCGCGGTTGTCCAGCTCGGCGATTGCCTGAACCTGTGCGGCGTCGAGGATGTTGCCATCCATGTTGCCGCCCTTGATCACGAGGAGCTTGTGCTCGCCGGAGAAGGTCTTGAGGGCCTTCGCCGCGTCGACAGCCTCGCCGCGAACGAACGCGACAGCGGTCGGACCGGTCAGCTGAGCATCATCGAGCTCCACACCGGCCTGCTTGGCGGCCAGCTTGATCATGGTGTTCTTGGCGACGGAGTAGGTCACGTCGGCACCGAGGGCCTTGCGCAGCTCAGTGGTCTCGGCGACGGTCAGGCCGCGGTACTCGGTGAGGATCGCGGCGGACGCGTCCTCGAAACGGGCGGTGAGCTCCGCGACGGATGCGGTGTTCTTCGGGTTTGCCATACTCTCGCCTCCTTCCTGATGTCTGTCAGTGTCATGACCGCCGGGCCACCGGACGACGACACGCCCCGTGCCGCAGGGGCACGGGGCGTGTCGGAGCTTTGCCATCCCGGAGGGTGGGAGCTGCATGTCCTCGCGTTTCTCCTGCGCGGGCCGCCATCGTCTTCGATGGTCCTTCGCCACATCCTGTCCGGGAATCCCTGGGGACTCAGGAAAGATGCAGTGACCGACGGTCTTCGGTGAAACTTGAACGTCCGCGGGTGACCCGCGGTCAAACTTCGTGGATGAACTCTAGACGACCGGCGGCCGCACCACCAAATCGTCGGATTCAGGGACGTTCGCGCCGCCGGACAGATATCGTCTGAGAAATGGACACTCGGCTCGTCACAGACCACACGCCACGTGCCTTCACCCCGGCGTTCCTCTACTCCCAGCGCCATCCCCGCCGAATGCCCGACGGGGTCAATGACTGGGGCACTCCCCTGGCGGAGTCCGGTCCCGGATCCGTCCCCGTGGTCCTCATCCATGGCACATGGATGAACAGCTACTGCACCTGGTCGCTCATCGCCCCCACCCTGGTGGACGCCGGCTACCGGGTCTTCGCGGTCAACTACGGACAGGATCCGTCGTGCTTCCTCGGTCGCCGCCGTGCCTGTTTCGGCAACGCCGGACTGCTGGACGCCCAGCCCGAGGTCGCGGCCTTCATCGACAAGGTCCTGGAGCACACCGGAGCCGCCGCTGTGGATCTCATCGGACACTCCCAGGGTGTCGCCCAGGCCCGGCTGTATCTCAGTGACTCGGGCGGAGCAGGTGACCCGGCCGCCGGCATCGCCCCGAAGGTTCGCAGGGTGATCGGTTTCGCCGGTTCGAACCACGGGACCACGATGAGCGGGCTGGGGTCCCTGGGCCGTTGGAGCAAGAACCGCGGTCTCTACGGTCCGCTGCGCTCCCTCCTCGGGCGGTGCGCGGAGGACCAGATGCCGGGGTCAGCGGCCATGGCCCACATCAACCTGCACGGGGACACCGTGCCGGGCGTCGACTACACCATGCTGTGCAGCCGATACGACGAGATCGTCACCCCCTGGCGGACCCAGTTCCTGGAGGAGGGTGAGGGCGCGACGGTGCGCAATCTGCAGGTGCAGGACCACGGCAACGGCAGGGACATCAGTGACCACCTCTCGCTGCTCTACTCTCCTCGCGCGATCGACCTCATGCTCGAGGCTCTCGACCACGGTCCGGACGGTGACTACCGGGCGAACCACCCGCACGTGACCGGCCGGGTCCTCCCCTTCTGGGGGAAGATCGGCAAGAAGTAGGCCGCACTGTGTCCCGGGTCGGCTACAGCAGAACCCCCGCCGCCGTGGATGCACGGTGACGGGGGTTCAGCTGTATCCGGCGCAATCCGCCTGACGGGGAAAGACGCGGGGACGCCGCGGAAACTACGCGGTGTAGTCCTTGACCACGGACGGGTCGACCGGGATGCCCGGGCCCGAGGTGGTGGAGATGGTGACCTTCTTGAGGTAGATGCCCTTGGCCGCGGACGGCTTCTGGCGCTGCAGCTCGTCGATCAGGGCGCCGTAGTTCTCGGCGAGAGCCTGCTCGGTGAAGGAGGCCTTACCGATGACGGCGTGCAGGTTGGAGGCCTTGTCGACGCGGAAGGAGATCTTACCGCCCTTGATCTCCTGGACAGCCTTGGCGACGTCGGTGGTGACGGTGCCGGTCTTCGGGTTCGGCATCAGACCACGCGGGCCGAGGACGCGGGCGACGCGGCCGACCTTGGCCATCTGGTCCGGGGTGGCGATCGCGGCATCGAAATCGGTCCAGCCGCCCTGGATCTTCTCGATCAGCTCGGCGGTGCCGACAGCCTCAGCGCCGGCCTCTTCGGCGGCGGTGGCGTTCGGGCCCTCGGCGAAGACGATGACGCGGACGTTCTTACCGGTGCCGTTGGGCAGGGAGACGGTGCCGCGGACCAGCTGGTCAGCCTTGCGGGGGTCGACGCCCAGGCGGACGGCGACGTCGACGGTGGCGTCGAAGTTCTTGGAGGAGGTCTCCTTGGCCAGCTTGGTGGCCTCGAGCGGACGGTAGATACGACCGGCGTCGATCTTCTCTGCGGCGGCCTTGAAAGCCTTGGACTTGGTGCTCATTGGGGTTCCAATCAGTGGAATCGGACTGTGGTGCGGGCCGAAGCGGGCCCTGCCACGGTATGTAGGGGTGGTGCACGGCCGGAATGACCCGGCCGGTCTAGCTCAGTGACCTGTGCTCAGGCCGGGCCGTTACGCCGGGGCGCCGGTGACGACGATGCCCATGGAACGGGCGGTGCCGGCGATGATGCGGGCGCCGTTCTCCAGGTCGTTGGCGTTGATGTCCTCGAACTTGGTCTCGGCGATCTCCCGGCACTGGGCCCAGGTGACCTCACCGACCTTGTCGGTGTGGGGGACGCCGGAGCCCTTCTGGATACCGGCGGCCTTCAGCAGCAGCTTGGCTGCCGGCGGGGTCTTCAGCTTGAAGTCGAAGCTACGGTCCTCGTAGACGGTGATCTCGACCGGGATGACGTTGCCGCGCTGGGACTCGGTCGCCGCGTTGTAGGCCTTGCAGAACTCCATGATGTTGACGCCGTGCGCACCCAGCGCCGGGCCGACCGGCGGGGCCGGGTTAGCGGCGCCAGCCTGGATCTGGAGCTTGATGAGGCCGGTGACCTTCTTCTTCTTCGCCATGTTGCACCTCTTCACGTGGTATCAGGCACCCTCGGCTCCCCCGTGGCGACAGGGGAACGGCCTGACCGGATGCCGGACTGGTTACCGGCCACCGGGTGGAATGTATGTACTGCTGCCCGACGGAGAATCCTGGTGGACGAATCCTACGGGCAACCGGAGAGAGCTTAGTTGAGCTTCTCGACCTGGTCAAACTCCAGCTCGACCGGGGTCTCGCGGCCGAAGATGGAGACCAGGGCCTTGAGCTTGCTGTTCGCGGCGTCGATCTCTGAGATGGTCGCGGAGACCGAGGCGAACGGACCGGAGAGGACGGTGACGGACTCGCCGACCTCGTAGTCGACCTCGACCTGGTTGGCGGTCGGGGTCGGTGCCATGGCCACACCGGTGGCGGAGACGTCGACACCGGACGCGGAATCGGCACCCTCGGCGTCCTCCGGGACGGTGGCGGTCTCCGGCGGAAGCAGGAACTTGGCGACCTCGCGGATCTTCACCGGGGTCGGCTCGCCGGCGTTGCCGACGAAGGAGGTGACGCCCGGGGTGTCACGGATGACGGACCAGGACGGGTCGTCCAGCTCGACGCGGACCAGGACGTAGCCCGGCAGCAGCTTCTGCTTGACGATCTTCTTCTTGCCGTCCTTGACCTGGGTGACCTCTTCGATCGGGACGACGACCTCATGGATCTGCTGGTCCACACCGAGGGTCTGGGCGCGCATCTCCAGGTTGGTCTTCACCTTGTTCTCGTAGCCCGAGTAGCACTGGATGATGTACCAGCTGCCCGGCAGCTTCTTCAGGGCACGCATGAACTCGCGCAGGCGGGTCTTGTAGGCCTCGAGGGCCGCGTCCTCGGCGGAGACCGGGGCCTCCTCGCCGTCGGACTCGCCGGCCTGGCCGGCCTGAGCCTGAAGGTCGGAGACCGACTGCTGGACGTCCTCCTGGGCGGCGGCGGCCAGACCCTCGGCACTGAGCTTGTCGGCCTGGGCCTCGTTCTGCTCACTCATCGGTGGATCCTTTCCAAGTCTGTGGCGGTGACGGGATGACACCCGGGCCGTTGTCGGCCCCCGCATGAAAAATCCGCCTCGCCGGTAGGGCGGAGGCGGTCATGATCTGCTGCAATCTTACCACGGTCAGAAGCCGAAGATGAACTCCACGCCTTCGTGCGTGAGGAAGTCCACGGAGGCACAGAGAGCGACCATGATCACCAGGAAGATGATGGTGATGATGGTGGAGGAGACCATTTCGCGACCGGTCGGCCAGATGACCTTCTTCATCTCACGGCCGACGGAACCGGCGTAGGCGACGGGACCACGGGCCGGCTTGCGTCCGCCGTCATCGGTGACGCGGGTGGCCGCGACCTTGGCGGTGGCGCCCTTCTCAGCGTTCTCGATCTGACGCTTGCCGGACGGCCGGAGTCGGTCGTTCGTGGTGTTCTCGTCGCTCACGCGTGAAGCTCCTTCAACGTAGTAGTCCCCGGCCCAGGGTAACCGAATTCTGTTTTCGGTGCCCCCGGACCGGGGATCAGTGCAGGGGCGACAGGACTTGAACCTGCAACCTGCGGTTTTGGAGACCGCTGCTCTGCCAATTGAGCCACGCCCCTAAAAGGTGCGACCCACCGTCGCTGCGGTGAGCACTCGGGAAGTGTAGCAGTTCTGTCTGAGCGGCCACAAATGAGGTGGATGGCCACGCGACCCCTCCCTCCGGGCAGTGGGCGGGACAGTGGAAGGGCCCGGCACCATGATGGTGCCGGGCCCTTCCCGGTGGTAGCGATGCGGAGGATCGAACTCCGGACCTCACGATTATGAGTCGTGCGCTCTAACCATCTGAGCTACACCGCCACTGTCACTCGCGGTCATCGCAAAATGACTGGAGCCCCCTGACAGAATCGAACTGTCGACCTTTTCCTTACCATGGAAACGCTCTGCCGACTGAGCTAAGGGGGCACGCTCTGCAACTCCCGGCGCCTGCGCCGTTCGTCTGAAGCCTGGGATAGCATAACCAGTGACCCCACACCGGAACAAATCATCAGGTCACGGCGCGAATCGAGGAGTTGCTGCGCGTACGGTCAGCCCCATTCACCGCGTCCGATGCGGCACCCCGGAACGCACCGCGCACATTGTGGGGGAGCCAGGCGATGTCGGCATCACGCAGCCGGAGGTGGCTCCGCCCCTCTCCCCACCGACCTCAGACTGCGCGATGCGGACCTAGACCTGATGCGGGACGTAGACCTGACGCACCCCCACAGACCCCGCACACAGAGAAACCGCCTCCCGGACTCAGTCCGGAAGGCGGTTCATCCTGGTGTCTCAACCAGTGCCAGGTAAAGGATTCGAACCTTTGAAGGCAATGCCGGCGGATTTACAGTCCGCTCCCTTTGGCCGCTCGGGCAACCTGGCAAGCACTTGTCGGTGCGCCGGATACGTTACTACGAACCCTGTAGTCCAGCGCAACTCTGCAGGTCAGACACAGTAAATTGACGGATCTACCAGCCCGGTCCCGCGGCGGTCAGCCCAGTCGAGCGAGCGAGTAGTTCATCAGCCGGCGCAGCGCGGTCGTCACCGGGTTCTCCGGCAGCAGAGCCAACTCCGCCTCGCCGAGATCCCGGTACCGCTCGACGTCCGCCAGGGACCGCTCACGGCCGTCGGACGCGCGGATGAGGGTCAGCGCCTCGTCGACGAGTGCATCGTCGGTCACCGGCCCGGTGAGGATCTCCCGGAGCCGCTCCCCACCCGGGGTCTGCTCGCGCATCGCGTAGAGCACCGGCAGGGTGAACACGCCCTCGCGTAGGTCGGTCCCCGGTGTCTTGCCGGACGCCTCCGGATCGGACCACACGTCGATGATGTCGTCGACGATCTGGAAGACCTGGCCGAGGTGGCGCCCGAAGCGGAACAGGGCGTCCCGCTCCTCGGCCGGGGCGCCGCCGTGCGTGGAGCCGAGGAAGCCGGCGGAGGCGATGAGCACACCGGTCTTCTCCTGGATGACGGTCATGTAGTGCTCCACCGGGTCCTCGCCCTCGGGGCAGCCGACGGTCTCACGCATCTGGCCGGTGACCAGCTCACCGAAGGTCTCGGCGAAGTGACGCACGGTGTCCGGGCCCAGGTCGGCCATGATGGACGAGGCGACGGCGAAGATGAAGTCCCCGGCGAGGATGGCGACGGAGTTGTCCCACCGGGCATTCGCACTCTCGGAGCCGCGACGGCGGTCGGCCTCGTCCATGACGTCGTCGTGGTAGAGCGTAGCCAGATGGGTCAGCTCGACGACGACCGCGGCGTTCACCACGGTCTGCGAGGCAGTCTCCGGGGTCGAACCGTAGCGCGACGCCAGCAGGGCGAACATCGGCCGGAAGCGCTTCCCGCCGGCCAGTGCCAGGTGCTGCACCTTGTCCGTGAGGAAACTCTCCCCGGTCGACAGGGAATCCTGCAGGGTCGACTCCACCCGGGTCATTCCCTCGGCGATGAAGTCGTTGAGGGCGGCGTCCCCCAGGTCCAACCCCATCTGTTCACCGGAGTTAGTGCGTGCCATGAATTTCGTAGCCTCTGTCCGTCGTCCGTCAGTCACCGTGTCGCCTGTGCAAGGTCATCGCGTATTTCACGCATGGTCCGGCTCAGTCGCACACTGAGGACCAACCATATCCCAGCAACCGCCGTGGTTCCTATACCGCCGTCCCGGTCCCGTGCCACAATGTCCCCTTGTGAACACCTCTGCGCTGCCGTCCGAGCTCCCGACAGACTGCCCCCTCCTCGTCATCGGAGGTGGCCCCGCCGGAGCCGCGACCGCCGCCACGGCCGCACTGGCGGGGATGGACGTCACCGTCGTCGACATGCAGGATTTCCCGCGCGACAAGACCTGCGGCGACGGCCTCACCCCACGGGCCGTCCATGCCCTGACCCGGCTCTGGGGCGGCGACCCGGCGGCAGCGTCTCCCCGTACCGGGACCACCGGCGTCCTGGAAGGACGCCCCGCGATCCGTGGTCTCGCCCTCCACGGCTTCGGCGGCTCGGTGAAGACCCCGTGGCCTGACCTGCCCGCCTTCCCGCCGCAGGGGTCGGCGGTACCCCGCACACAGTTGGACTCCGCCCTGCTCGACTTCGCGGCGGATGCCGGCGCCAGTGTCGTCACCGGATGGAAGGCCGTCGATGTGACGATGACCGGCGCGTCCACCGCCGGTGTCGTGGAGTCCGTCACCTTCCGACGGGGACGCGAGGAGCGCACGGTGCGCTGCGCCACACTCGTGCTGGCTGAGGGGGTGCGCAGTGGAATCGCCAGGAAGCTCGGAGTGCAGTGGCTGCGCGGCATGGTGCACGGCATCGCCGCCCGTTCCTACTGCCCCACCCCGCGCGGCGACGATCCGTGGATCCATTCGCACCTGGAGCTGCGGGACGCCGACGGCACCGCGCAGCCGGGCTACGGGTGGATCTTCCCGCTCGGTGGTGGTGCCGACGGTGGACCCGGCGGCGTCAACCTCGGCTGCGGCGCACTGTCGACCTCGACGCGTCCCGCAAAGGTCAACGTGAAGAAGCTGCTCTTCCACTACGCCGACCGGGTCCGCGACGAGTGGGAACTCGGCGAGCCGGAGGACATCGCCTCGGCCCTGCTGCCGATGGGTGGTGCGGTGACCCGCGTCGCCGGTGTGAACTGGGCGTCCGTCGGTGACACCGCCGCGCTGGTCAACCCGCTCAACGGCGAGGGCATCGACTACGCCCTCGAGTCCGCCCAGGATCTCGTGGAGTTTCTGCCGGACGCCGCCCGATCCTCCCGTGGTCTCGCCGACGTCTGGCCCGCCCACCTGCGTCGGAGCTACGGGGACGCCTTCTCGCTCGCCCGGCGCGCCGCGACCCTGTTGACGATGCCGGGCCTGTTGTCCGCGGTCGGCCCGCTGGGTTTCCGCGGCCCCCTGGCCCCGCGGCTGATGGGTGCGGCCACCCGGCTGATGGGAAATCTCATCACGCCGGAGGACCGGGATCTCACGGCACGGGCATGGCTGACCGCCGGGAAACTCTCGGTCGGTCACGACCGGTTCCGGCACCCGGAGTCCCGCCCCCTGTTCGGTGCCTGATCCCCTGCCGCAGCGTCAGGGGTCCAGCGGCTTCGTCGCGCTGTGCAGCGCGGTGATGCCGAAGGTGAGATTCTGCCAGCCGCAGCCCTCCCAGCCGTTGTCGTTGACGATCCCCGCCAGCTCCTCCTGCTCGGGCCAGGCGCGGATCGATTCGGCGAGGTAGACGTACGCCTCCGCATTGGAGGACACCGCCTTCGCCACCGCCGGGAGCGCCCGCATGAGGTACTCCTTGTAGACCTTGGAGAACACCGGGACGACCGGGGTGGAGAACTCGCAGACGGTGAGCTTTCCCCCGGGCTTCGTCACCCGGGCCATTTCGCGCAGGCCGGCGGCGGGGTCGACGATATTGCGCAGGCCGAAACTGATGGTCACGGCGTCGAAGGTGCTGTCGGCGAAGGGCAGGTTCATGCCGTCGCCGCAGACCTTCGGCACGTCCCTCTCGTGGCCGGCGGCGAGCATGCCCTGGGAGAAGTCACAGGCCACGCACCAGGCGCCGGACCCGGTGAGCTCCACCGTGGAGACCGCGGTGCCGGCGGCGAGGTCGAGGACCTTGTCACCGGGGCCGAGGCCGAGGCGCCGACGGGTGCGCTTCCGCCACAACCGGTCCTGCCCGAAGGACAGGACGGTGTTGGTGAGGTCGTAGTTCTTACCGACGGCGTCGAACATCGTGGCGACGTCGTGCGGATCCTTCTCCAGGCTGGCTCGCGACATGTCAGACCACTCTAGTGGCAGTCACCGCGAAGCCCCGCCCCGGGCGTCCTCCCCGGCCACCTCCCGGTACACCTCCACCAGCTCACCGCACAGTGCCGGCCAGGTCCGGTGGAGGACACCGGCCCGCGCGGCGTCCGCCATCCGGTCATGGTCGGGCCCGGCGAGGCGGGCCACGGCATCCGGCAGATCCGCTTCGAAGGACGCCACCTCGAGCAGTTCACCGTTCACCCCCGGCTCCACGAGGTCGAGGGGGCCGCCGGCCGCAGGGGCGACGGTGGGGACCCCCGACGCGAGGGCCTCCTGGATGCCCTGGCAGAAAGTCTCGAACTCGCCGGGGTGCACGAACACGTCGAGACTGGCGTACGCCTCGGCCAGATCCGTGCCGCGCAGTTCACCGGTGAACACGGCCTCCGGAAGGAGGGACTGCAGTGCCTGTCGTTCAGGGCCCTCCCCCACCACCACGAGCTGGATGCCGGGGTCGGCGGCCAGGGCGCGCAGCCGTTGGACGTTCTTCTCACTGGCGAGACGCCCCACATAGCCGACGAGTGTCCGGGTGCCGGAAGGATCCCAGCGTCCCCGCAGGTCGTTGCTGCACCGGGAAGGGTTGAAGAGGTCGGCGTCCACCCCGCGGGCCCAGCGGCGGACGCAGCGGACGCCGTGGTCGGTGAGCATCCCGGCCGTCGCCGAGGACGGGGCGAGCGTGACCGCAGCGTGGTTGTGGATCTGGCGGACGACCCCCCATGCGCCGACGCGCAGAGCAGGGCGGATGAAGCCCAGGTCGTACTGGTCGACATAGCCCGGGACGTCAGTCTGGTAAACCGCCACGGTCGGGATGCGCAGAGCCCACGCCGCGACGGCACCCCCTGCGCCGAGCACGAACGGACTGGCCAGGTGGATGACATCCGGGCGGAACCTACGCAGCGTCTTCACCAGGGCCGGGGCCGGGACGCCGATCGGCAGCGAGGGAATGCGCGGCAGATACAGCGCCGGAACACGGACCACGGGGAAACCCTCGTAGTGCGTGACGGCGTCGAGCCCGTCGCGTCGTTCGCCCCGGGTGAGACCAGGGGCGATGACGACCGCCTCATGGCCGGTGCACCGCAGCTGCTCGAGGATCCGCAGGACTGAGTTGACGACCCCGTTGACCTGGGGGAGGAAACTCTCGGCGACGACAGCGACGCGCAGCGGACCGGGGTCGGTCATCGCCGGAACCACCAGCGCACCGTGCCGGCGAGCAGCGCGGCAATGACCGTGCAGACCGCCCAGGAAGAGACGGCGGGGAGGAAGGCGAGGGTCCAGGTGCGGCCCGCGACCTTCACATTGTCCGGGTCATCGCGCTGGTACTCGACCTTCACCCGGTCGCCGACGGAGAGCCCGCCGGGGTACTTCAGGCCGGTCCCCGGGGAATGGTAGCGGCCCTGGTCATCGGGGAAACGGACCAACGTCTTCGACCCGGTGGACAGGACCTCCGCGGTGGAGGTGCCGCGGTCGTGGCTGATGTGCCAGTCACCGATCGCCGCAGTGACGACGAGGGATCCGCAGATGATACAGGCGAGCAGGTAGACGGCGAGCAGTCCCTGGACGAGGCGGCGGTGCACCGTGGTGCGCGACGGACGCGGCAGATCCAGCATGCTGGCGACCGGGTGACGCCACCGGTTGCGCCGTCGCTCCTCAGCCAGTGCCTCAGCGGTGGGCACGCTCACCTGCACTCCGTCAGTCACGGCGTCCACCCGCGGTCAGCGTCGTCTGCTCCCGCAGTGTCGCGTGCAGGGCAGCCCGCGGCGCCCGCCGGACCACGGCCTCGATGACGAGCAGGCCGTCGGTGTAACCCTCGGCGTGCTCGTCGAGGGCGGCGATGAGCTCCTGCAGGTTCTCCACCCGCCGGTGGGCGACGCCGTGTCCCTCACAGAGCGCCCCCAGGTCGACACCGGTGGGTGTGCCGAAGACGCGGTCGAAGGCGTCCGCCCCGTCGTCGAAGGTGCGCAGGCCCCGGTTGCCGGCCTCGAGGGTCTCGAAGATCGCGCCGCCGTCGTCGTTGGAGACCACGACCACGAGATTGTCCGGGCGCGGCTCGCCGGGGCCGACAGTGAAACCGTTCATGTCGTGCAGCACGGTGAGGTCACCCATCAGAGCGACGGTGCGCGGGGCACGGACCAGTTCCCGGTGCTCACTGGCGTGGGCCAGGGCCACACCGACAGCGGTCGAGACGGTGCCGTCGATGCCTGCAGCGCCACGGTTGGACACCGCCCATACACCGTCGAAAGGCAGTCCGGCCAACGAGGCGTCCCGCACGGCGGAGGATGCGCCGAGGACCAGGGCGTCCCCGTCACGCAGGGCATCGGTGACCGCGGCGGCGACATGTAGGCCGGTGAAGTCCTCGCCGGCGAGCAGGTCCTGCATCACGTCGACGGCGACCCCGCTGGCGGCCTCGCAGACCTTGAGCCAGCCGGCGGGGTGCTCACCGGTGAGGGTGACGCCGCGTCCCCACTCGCGGACGGTGTGGGCGAGGTCGGGGATGACGTCCCGGTCGGTCAGCGCGACCACACGGACCGCCGGGTCGGCCAACAGGCGGGAGACGCTCCGGTGCAGGGTGGGGCGTCCGACGAGCACGATCTGTTCGGGACGCAGCTGGGCGGACTGCCCCGTTGCTGCCGTTGCTTCTGTTGCGCTGTCGTCGGAGACGGTGCCGCTGAACAGGCCGGCAGCCGCCGGGTGCACCGGAGTGCCCGGGGCGGGCGCGGTGGGCTCGGCGATGGTGGGGACGTCGGCGAGGGTATCGAGGACCCGTGTGGCCCAGGTGCGGTCGCGGACATCCCCGACGATGACGAGGGTGCGCTTCGACAGGTCGACGGTGACGCACGGGGACTCAGGGAGTGTGGCGCGGACCGGGGCGGCACTGCGGGGCAGGGCGATGGAGGGCCGGGCGGCGGCGCGCCAGGGGGTGTCGGTGCTGCCGGTGGTGGTGCTGTCGGCGTCACGCATCTCCTCGACAGCGATCCGTGCGGCCAGCGACACATCAGCGGTGGAGCCGGGCACCAGCGGCTCGACGAAGTGCACGTTGAGCTGCACTCCCCCCGCGCGCACACCGCCCCCGAACAGGTCGAGCGCCGAGGTGACGACACGGTCGACGATCGTGCGGACCTCCCGGTGGTCGGGCCGGTCGTGCAGTGCGGCGGCGAGGCTCACGGAGTTCACGGCGTGTGCCCCGAAGATCCCTGACTGCGCGATGGTCTGGTTCGCGCCGGTGCCCTGGTAGCTCACCGGACGGTCGGCGGAGAGGATCAGCAGCGGGACGCCGGACGCGGTGGCCTCCACCATCGCCGGCAGACAGTTCGCCACGGCGGTGCCAGAGGTCATGATGACCGGGACCGGACGTCCACTGCGTCGGGCCATGCCCAGTGCGAGGAAGGACGCCGAGCGTTCGTCGGTCCTGACGTGCAGTCGGAGCCGGTGGGTACGGTCGGCTTCAGCGAGAGCCAGGGCCAGGGCTGCGGAACGGGACCCCGGGCAGACGACAGCCTCACGGACCCCGGCGCGCACCAGTTCGTCGACGATCACGGCCGCGACCAGGGTTGCCGGAGTGATGGTGCGGTCTCCGGCGGTGGCGGTGGAGTCTACGCGGTCTGCGTCGTGCTCGGTGTCGTGCTCGGTGTCGTGCTCAGGATCGTGCTCAGGGCGTTCGTCAGTCACGCCCCTGACGCTACCCGTCGTCAGCCCCTGACCGGGCATTCAGCCGACCCTGACCCGGGTGGCATCCCCTTCGCCACAGCGGCATCCCGTTCTGTCGCGTCAACCGGCTGAGCCGACAGGAAGAGATGCCGCGCTGCAGGACCGGATGCCGGCGGGCGGTCAGTGCACGGCGGCAGCAAGGTAGCGGCCGGTCAGGGAGGCTGACTGCACGGCGGGCCCGGCGGATGCAACGGTCTCAACGTGCCCACCTGGCTCAGACGCAGCAGCGGACGCACAAGCCGCCACCAGCTCCGCCGGCGGACCCTGGAACACGACCTGTCCGCCGTCATGTCCCGCACCCGGCCCGATGTCGATGATGTGGTCGGCGGCGGCGATGACCGCGAGGTTGTGCTCGATGACGACGAGGGTGTGCCCGGCGTCCACCAGGTTCTGCATCATCTCCACCAGGGTCGCGGTATCCGCCAGGTGCAGGCCGGTCGTCGGTTCATCGAGGACGATCACCGGCGCGTCCCCGTCGATGCGGGACGCCAGCTTCAGCCGCTGCCGCTCCCCACCGGACAGTGTCGTCAGCGGCTGACCGAGTCGCAGGTAGTCGAGGCCGACCTGACGTAGCAGGGACAGTGCGGCGGCAACGGGTTTCGACGGGGCGTCCTGCGTGAAATAGGTGGAGGCTTCCGCGACCGTCATGTCGAGCACCTCAGAGATGTCCCGCCCGGCGACGCGGTACTCCAGCACCTCGGGCCGGAAACGGCGTCCGTCGCAGTCGTCGCAGGGCGCCGAGACCCCCGCCATCATCGCCAGATCGGTGTAGACCACACCCTGACCGTGGCAGGTGGGACAGGCCCCGTCGGAGTTCGGGCTGAACATCGAGGCAGTCGCCCCGGCGTCCCTGTTGCGACGGGCGAAGAGCTTGCGGATGTCGTCGAGCATCCCGGTGTACGTCGCCGGGGTGGAGCGCCGGGAGCCACGGATCGCGGACTGGTCGACGACGGCCACGCCCCCACGTCCGACCAGACCACCGGTGACCAGGGAGGACTTCCCCGACCCGGCCACGCCGGTGAGCACGGTGAGGGTGCCCAGCGGGATATCGACGGAAACGTCGACCAGGTTGTTCAGCGTCACCGGCCCCACCGGGAGGACGCCACTGCCCGGGCGCACCGTGTCCCGCAGCGACAGCCCCTGGTGCAGGGACTTCGCGGTGACGGTGGACGCCGCCTCCAGCTCCTCCGGCGTCCCGGTGAACACCACCTCGCCACCGTGGTCGCCGGAGCCCGGTCCCAGGTCGACGACCAGGTCGGCGGCACGGATCACCGAGGGCTTGTGCTCGACGACGAGTACTGTGTTGCCCTTGTCGCGGATGTCGGCGAGCAGGGTGTTCATCCGGGTGATGTCGTGCGGGTGCAGGCCGACGGTGGGCTCGTCGAAGACATAGGTGACGTCCGACAGTGCCGAGCCGAGGTGCCGGATCATCTTCACCCGCTGGGCCTCACCACCCGACAGTGTGCCCGCGGGGCGGTCGAGGCTGAGGTAGCCGAGCCCCACGGAGACCAGGGCGGAGAGCTGGGCGGCGAGGGTGGTCAGCGCCGGGCCTACCGACGCGGCCTCCTTCCCGGCGGAGAGAGAGCCGAGGAATTCCACCAGGTCCCCGACCTGCATGGACGAGCACTCAGGCAGCGTCCTGCCGGCGACGGTGGCGGTGCGGGCGGCCTCGGACAGGCGTGCGCCGTGACAGGCCGGGCAGTCGCCGGTGGTGCTGATCTTCTCGACGAACGCCACGATGTTCTTCTGCTTCGGCGGAGTCTCGCGGTCGATCCACAGGCGACGGATACGGGTCACCAGGCCGTCGTAGGTGAGTGTGGCGACGCCGTTGTTGTCGCCTTTCGCCACCTTGATCTTCTGCGTCGGCGCGTAGAGGAAGAACTCCCGGTCCTCGTCGCTGTAGTCCTTCACCGGCAGGTCGGGGTCGAGCCGTCCGTTGGAGGCGTAGGAGGACCAGTACCAGTCGCCGACACCGAACCCGGGCGCCTCGATCGCACCCTCGTTGAGGGACTTCGTCTCATCGAGGAAGGACGCCAGGTCCAGGTCCGCGACCGTTCCGGAGCCTTCACAGGTCGGGCACCAGCCGTCGGGGAGGTTGAAGGAGAACGCCTTCGACGTGCCGACGTAGGGCTCGGACAGTCGGGAGAACAGGAGGCGGAGGGTCGATGAGGCATCTGTGGCCGTCCCGACGGTGGAGCGGGAGTTCGCACCCATACGTTCCTGGTCGATGATGACGGCGGCGGTGAGGTTGGTCAGTTCATCGACATCGGGGCGGGGCAGGGAGGGCATGAATCCCTGGATGAAGGCACTGTAGGTCTCGTCGATGAGGCGGCGGGATTCGGCGGCGACGGTACCGAAGACGAGGGAGGACTTGCCGGATCCGGACAGGCCGGTGACGACGGTCAGTCTGCGCTTCGGCAGGTCGACGTCGATGTCCTTCAGGTTGTTGACGCGGGCGCCGCGGACACGGATCGTGTCGTGGGGGTCGGGCAGGGACTCGGACGGGGACTCGGACGGGGACTCAGTACTGGTCTCGGCGTTCACCCGGCCGATTATGCCGGAAAGTGTGGGCACCCCGGCCCGGGCACCCGGAGACACCACCGGTGGGAGCCGGTACTGCGCGGGGGCGCGTTCCGGGTGGCATCCCCTTCGTCACAGCGGCATCCTGTTCTGTCGGCTGGCGCGGTTGAAGTGACAGGAAGAGATGCCGCCCTGCCGGAAGGGATGCCAGAGAAGGACCGGAAGGAAGCTCCCCACGCGGTCAATTCACCAGCGGTCTCCGTGTCCGGCAGGTTTACCGGGCCCCGGACAGCACCTCGTAGGACGCCGCCAGCCGGTCGAACCACCAGTCCCGCCGTACTGCCGAAGACGCCAGTGCATCGAGCCGGGCGTCCTCGGGCACACACTGCTCGACCGCGAGCCGTCCGTCGACGATCTGACGCGGCGCGCACACCTCCTCGGCATACAGCGACCCGGTCGCCAGGCCCGCAGCCTGCGGGTGGACCACCATCTCGTCGTCGTCCTCGTAGCCCGGCAGTGTCGCCACGGCCAGCAGCCCGGCGTACATCCCCACCGCCGACTCCAGCGCGGAGGACACGGTCACGGCGACCCCGTAGGCCGCCACCTCCTCGGCGATCGCGCGCACCTGGTCGACCCCACCCAACGGCGCAGCCTTGAGCACCGCCACATCGCACGCCCCGGCCTGCACCACGGCCAGCGGATCGGAGGCCTTGCGGATCAGCTCGTCGGCGGCGATGCGCACCATCATCCCGCGCGAGCCAAGTCGACGCCTGAGTTCCGCCAGTTCCTCCACCGTCGCGCAGGGCTGTTCCATGTAGTCCAACGGCCCACCGCCCTGGGACGGATCGGTCAGCGCCACGGCGGCGGCGAAGGCCTCGTCGACACTCCAGCCCGTGTTGGCGTCCACCCGGACGGCGATCCCGGGCCGGGCCTCGCGCACGGCACGCACCCGCGCCACATCGTCGGCGAGTGTCTGCCCCTTCTGGGCGACCTTCACCTTCACCGTGCGGCACCCCGGGTACCGGTCCAGCAGCTCGGGCACCAGATCCGGGTCAGCCGACACGTCGACCGACGGCACCGTCGCATTGACTTCCACGGACGGAAGGACAGGAGCACCGGCTGAGGTGGCGTCCCACCCCAGAAGCAGCGCCGACCGCAGCCAGCGGGACGCCTCCTCCGGTCCGTACTCCAGGAACGGCGACCACTCGACCCAACCGTCCGGCCCCTCGATGAGCATGATCTCGCGCTCGGTGACACCACGGAAGGGCACCCGCAGCGGGCAGGTCACCACCCGGGCGCGGTCGGAGATCTCGGACAGGGAGGGCAGGAAAGGACAGGAGGGAAGGGAGTGCAGCGACATGCCCACAGCCTACGATGGCCGCATGACAGAACAGAGCAACCCCTTCAACCCCGACCTGTGGCGCGACGTCCCCGGTTTCGACTTCGACGACATCACCTACCACCGCCACGTCGGTGAGGGTCGCGCCAACGGCATCGTCCGTATCGCCTTCGACCGCCCGGAGGTGCGCAACGCCTTCCGCCCGCACACCGTCGACGAGCTCTACCGCGCTCTCGACCACGCCCGTCGCTCCCCCGACGTCGGCACCATCCTGCTCACCGGCAACGGCCCCAGCCCGAAGGACGGCGGTTGGGCCTTCTGCTCCGGCGGCGACCAGCGCATCCGTGGCCGCTCGGGCTACCAGTACGCGTCCTCGCACGATTCCGACGTCGAGCACGCCGATGCGTCCTCGGTGGACGCCGCCCGGGTCAAGGCCGAGGGAGGACGCCTCCACATCCTCGAGGTGCAACGGCTCATCCGCACCATGCCGAAGGTCGTCATCTGCCTGGTCAACGGCTGGGCAGCCGGTGGCGGACATTCCCTGCATGTCGTCTGCGATCTGACCCTGGCGTCCCGCGAGCACGGGAAGTTCAAGCAGACCGACGCCGACGTGGGATCCTTCGACGCCGGCTACGGCTCCGCCTACCTCGCCAAGCAGGTCGGACAGAAGAACGCCCGCGAGATCTTCTTCCTCGGCCGCACCTACGACGCCGAGCGGATGATGCAGATGGGCGCGGTCAACGAGGTCGTCGACCACGCCGAACTGGAGAACACCGCCATCGAGTGGGCGCGGGCGATCAACACCAAGTCCCCGACGGCACAGCGGATGCTGAAGTTCGCCTTCAACCTCACCGACGACGGCCTGATGGGCCAGCAGGTCTTCGCCGGCGAGGCCACCCGCCTGGCGTACATGACCGACGAGGCGGTCGAGGGCAAGAACGCCTTCCTGGAGAAGCGGGACCCGAACTGGGACGAGTTCCCGTACTACTACTGACGCCCCACTACTGCCGCCCTACTACTGAGGCGACCTCCGTCCACCCCGACCCGCCGCACCGGGGTGGGAAGGCCGACTCCCACAATGTGAAATTTGTCACACTGTGCCTCGGAGGTCGCCGTGACGCAGATCATCTCACCCGGCGCGCTCACAGCCCGTCGGCGGGTCCCGCCACCCGCCCGACATGAACGTGAAGTGAACCGTCGATTGCGGTGGATCAAAATTATCGGCCGTGCGGTGAATTGCTGACCTGCACATATTCCGTAGGAGTTTCCCACTATTCCCCGCGCCCATCGCGGGTCGCGATCACAAACATACCGTGACCTGCACAGATAGGGCCCGATCCTCGGCATGTCGCTGCGCGTTTCCCCGTGGTTCACCTGTCACCTCCGACAGCACCCCCGGCCCGTCAGGGGATGGAAATTCCGGCCGATAAGAGGGATTCTTCTCGGGTGACTACCGAATTACTGATCCTCATCCTCGTGATCGGGACGGCCCTGGCGTTCGACTTCACCAACGGCTTCCACGACACGGCGAATGCGATGGCCACCTCCATCGCCACCGGCGCGCTCAAGCCCAAGGTCGCTGTCGCTCTGGCCGGCGGCCTCAATCTCGTCGGAGCCTTCCTCTCCGTCGAGGTGGCCAAGACCGTGGCGAAAGGCATCGTCGACCTCGACGCCTTCGACCTCTCCCTGGTGGCGGACGCAGACAAACTCCTGCTGGTCGTCTTCTCAGGCCTGATCGGCGGCATCGTCTGGAACCTGCTCACCTGGCTCCTCGGACTGCCGTCCAGCTCCTCCCACGCCCTGTTCGGTGGACTCATCGGTGCCGCGATCGGTGCCCTCGGGTTCTCCGGTGTCGAGTGGAGCGGCGTCCTCAACAAGATCCTGGTCCCGGCCCTCGCCGCCCCGGTGATCGCCGGGCTCGTCGCAGCCGTCGGCACCTACGGCATCTACCGCACCACGAAGAAGACCCGCGAGACTGAGCGGGACAACCTCTTCCGCGTCGGCCAGATCGGCTCCGCCTCCCTGGTCGCGCTCGCACACGGCACATCCGACGCACAGAAGACCATGGGTGTCATCTTCCTGGCACTCGTCGCCTCCGGCCACCTGGACGAGGCCGCGAACATGCCCTTCTGGGTCACCGCAAGCTGTGCCATCGCCATCGCGGCCGGCACCTACTCCGGTGGCTGGCGTGTCATCCGCACCCTCGGCAAGGGCCTCGTCGAGATCTCCTCCCCGCAGGGCATGGCCGCCGAGGCGTCCTCCGCGGCGATCATCCTCACCTCCGCCCACTTCGGCATGGCGCTGTCCACCACCCACGTCGCCACCGGCTCCATCCTCGGTACCGGCGTCGGCCGCCCGGGTGCCGACGTGCGCTGGGGCGTCGCAGGCCGCATGGCGATCGCCTGGGTCACCACCCTTCCGATCGCCGCACTTGTCTCCTACTGCATCTGGCACGTCGCCAACGGCACCTCGAATCTCACGAACCTCGCCGGCGGAGCCATCGCAGCCTTCCTGGTCCTGGTCCTCGTCGTCGGACTCATCATCCTGCAGGCACGCAAGAAGCCGGTCCACGCGGACAACGTCAACGCCGACTGGGACGAGCACGGTCTCACCCCGGACGCCGACCACTCCGACGCCGCTGTCGAGACCGCAGCCGACACCGCCGGCCGCACCCTCGCCGGCGCAGCCGCCGGGGTCCACGACCCCGCCCACTTCGTCGACACCTCTGCCGCTGCCGACACCCACCGGAAGGACTCCTAGATCATGGAACTCATCGGCGATCTCTTCCAGGTCACCCTCGCCGGCCTCCTCCTCGGCGCCGGTCTCCCCCTCATCTACGCCCTGGCCATCCGCCTGAGCGTCCCGAAGCACGGCGTGGAGGACAACGCCAGCGACCACGTCTCCGGCCTGCAGCGCGGCGTGGCCGGCGCCCTCTACCTGGTCATTGTCGCGGCCGTGGTCATCGGCCTGCTGTGGATCACCCAGGGACGTCTGTACGATGCCTTCGGCTGGGACATCTTCGGCACCGGCGGAAGCTCCGGACACTAGACCTCACCCACCTGATGTCCGTGTACATGTAGTCACCGACACGGATGACGCGCTCAAGCCCGCCCCGGATTCCGGGGCGGGCTTCCTGCCTTTATTCATCAGCGGAACTGTTCAGCGAATCGCTACGCACCAGCATGTTTGCTGAAAATACTTGACGTTTCCCACAATAGGGTCTACCTTCGATAACCGTCAGATCACGACCACGACCCCACCACGTTTCCCGTGGAAGGAGTGAAAGCCCATGACCAACCCGCTGATCCGCATCCTCGACTGGTACCGAAACCCCGTCCAGGACCCGTCCGGAACATCCCACACCGCACTGGGCGTCCTCCCCTCGCGTGAGGCGACCACCGACATCGTGGCACACCTCATCGAGCGCGGCTACACCCCGGCAACCGAAGCCGATGTCCGGGACGCCTTCTCCCACCTCTTCGACCGCGACGCGACCCCGTTCGAGGAACTCGTCGCCCTCGACTACGTCGACAGCTTCGGACTGCTCGCACGGTAGTAGCGTCGGAGCAGTGAACACCACGCTCCACGCACTCCCGGTCACGCTGGACGCCACGAGCGTCCGCGCGGCTCTGCCCGCCTACCGGGACTTCCTGGCAGGACGCCACGCCCTGCTCCCCGTCTCCCCCGATGCCGCCGGCGCATCTCTCACCGAGATCATGGGCGCCGACGACGCCACCGACGGGGGACGCCACCTCGGGCCCGGCACCCTCATCGCCAGCACCTCCGGTTCCACCGGCACCCCGAAGGGCGCCCTGCTGCGCACCGACGGGGTGCGTGCCGCAATCAGGGCCTCCGCCACCTTCATCTCCGACCACCTCGGCACCGGCCCCGGCCCGTGGCTGCTCGCCCTGCCGCCGCACCACATCGCCGGGACGATGGTCATCCTGCGCAGCCTCGACGCCGGGTCCGAGCCCGCGGTCCTCGACGGCCCCTTCCGGGTGGACACCTTCTGCAGTGCCACCGACGCACTCGCGGCCACCCACCCCGACCTGCCGCTGTACACGTCGCTGGTGCCCACCCAGCTGGTGCGGGTACTGGACTCCACCGCCGGCTGCTCCGCTCTGGGCCGCTATGCCGCCGTCCTGGTGGGCGGTGGCCCCACTCCCCCGGCCGTGGTGGCGCAGTGTGAGGAGCTGGGGGTGGGCGTCCTGCTGACCTACGGCTCCTCCGAGACCTCCGGCGGGGTGCTGTACAACGGCAAGCCGCTGCCCGGGTACAGCGTCGAGATCGTGGATCCCGACGATGCCGGGGTGGGGCGTGTGGTGCTGCACGGCCCCTCGGTCGCCGACGGTTACCGGGTCACCGGATCACTCGACCCTGCGGTGGCGTCGGACGCTTTCCCCTCCCCCGGCGTGTTCCGCACCTCCGATGTGGGGCGGGTCGATGATGGCGTCCTCACCGTCCTGGGACGCGCCGACGGCGCGGTGAACTCCGGCGGTCTGAAGATCCTGCCCGAACAGGTGGAAGCGGCCGCGGCGTCGGTCGGCATGACCTGCTGTGCCGTGGGTGTGCCCGACGACGAGTGGGGGGAGATCGTCGCCGTGCTCGTCGAGACGGGCGGGTCGGCGACGGTGCCGGCAGAGCACACTGACTGCACGGCGTCCCTCCGGGCGCGGATGAAGGACGCGGGGACCACACCTCACCTGGTGCCGAGGCGCGCCTTCACCGTCGGTACGCTACCGCTCACCGGCCCGGGGAAGGTAGACCGTCAGGCGGTCCGTGGCACCCTGCAGGAGCTTGTGCGGGGCACGTCCGCCGACTGACTACAGTGAGAGTCATGTCTGACCCCTCTGCCGCTGCGTCCGCCGCAGCATCTGCAGCCTCCACAGCCTCCGGCGCCACCCCACGGGACTGGCTCACCGGCGCACGCCCACACACCTGGGCAAACGCCATCGCCCCCGTCCTCGCCGGCACGGGCGCGGCGATCTGGGACGACGGGGCGTCCTGGTGGCGGGCGATCCTCGCCGTCATCGTCGCGATGGCCCTGATCATCGGCGTGAACTACGCCAACGACTACTCCGACGGCATCCGCGGCACCGACGACGACCGCACCGGCCCGCTGCGTCTCACCGGCTCCGGCCTGGTCCCGCCGAAGCGCGTCAAGTACGCCGCGTTCCTCTGCTTCGGCGTGGCCGGTGTCGCGGGGATCGTGCTGTCGCTGGCGTCCTCGTGGTGGCTGATCATCGCCGGTGCGGTGTGCATCCTCGCCGCGTGGTTCTACACCGGTGGCAGGAACCCCTACGGCTACCGCGGGCTCGGCGAGGTCGCCGTGTTCATCTTCTTCGGCCTGGTCGCCGTGCTCGGCACCGAGTACACCCAGGCAGGGAAGGTCTCGTGGGTCGGCCTGGCACTGGCGGTGGGCATCGGCTCGCTGTCCGCGTCGGTGAACCTGACCAACAATCTGCGCGACATCCCGACGGACTCCGTCGCCGGCAAGACCACCCTCGCGGTCATCCTCGGCGACCGGGGAACGCGGATCCTCTACGTGTCGCTGCTGGTCGTGTCCGTGGTGATGACGCTGGTGCTGGCCGGTGCGGGGATCGCCGCACTCATCGGGCTGATCGCCGTGCCGCTGCTCATCGTCGCCGCGCTGCCGGTGGCACAGGGGGCGACCGGCAAGGAGCTGATCCCGGTGCTGGGGACCACCGGGCGGGCGATGCTGGTGTGGGCTGTCGCGATGTTCATCGCGATGCTGCTGGTGTAGACGGGGCTGCTCCATGACCGGGCCGACCACCCGACTGGCATCCTATGCGGTCTGCGCCGGTGACGGCATGCTCCTGATGGTCGCCGTCGCTGCCCCTTCCGACGGAGCCGTGACCTGGATATTGCCGGGCGGCGGCGTCGAACCACTGAACCACTGGAGGACCCGATGGACACTGTCGTCCGCGAGGTGGCGGAAGAGACCGGGCGCATCGCCACGGTTACCCGGCTTCTCGGGGTAGATTCCAGAATCATCCCCGCGCAGGACGCCGTGGGTGGTCTGATCAGACACTAGAGACGTGTCAGTCCAGCCGCTCCTCGAGCTGGGCGCGCATCTGGTCCTTGTGCGCACGACGTCCGGCATCCCGGACCGCGAGGTGCTCGTTGACCCGCAGGCGCAGGCCCTTGAAGACGAACATCGACAGCGGGAAGGCGATGATCAGCGCCAGCAGGGCACTGATCGCCAGGGGGAAGGACTGCCCCATGCCCAGCAGCACGGCGATGAGCTGGATGACGACAGTCAGCACGATGAACAGCACCAGGCGTGCCAGTCCGTAGAGGAAGATGTCACGCCAGCCCCTGCCGCCGAGCTTGCCGGGAGCCAG
Source organism: Corynebacterium sp. UD i78 (assembly GCF_056280545.1). Taxonomy (NCBI): domain Bacteria; kingdom Bacillati; phylum Actinomycetota; class Actinomycetes; order Mycobacteriales; family Corynebacteriaceae; genus Corynebacterium; species Corynebacterium sp. UD i78. The sequence goes on from NZ_JBWCED010000001.1 coordinate 2,051,003, forward strand.
GTCTGCGGTATCGTTCTCGTCCACGGTCTCGTCCACGGTCTCGTTCACGCTGTCGCTCGCACTGTCGTTCACACTATCGTTCACGACTGCCACTGTACGTTCGTCGCTGCGTCCCCTCCCAATCCCGTAGCATGGAAGGTCACACCGCACCTGTACTTCCAGACCTGTACGCGACCAGTACGCAAGGAGGGTCCCGCCGTGGGCCGGCTCATCATCCTCATCCTCGTGATCGTCACCGTGATCGTCCTGTGGCGTGCCTTCGGGCCCGGGTCGGGCGACCGCATCAACGGCGGTCAGCGTTCTGCGGGAAAGACCCCGAAGAAGCAGGTCAAGGGGCCGGATGATGACCCTGACTTCATGTGGGAGATCCGCAAGGAGCGCTTCAAGCAGCAGCGCGAGAAGGACCGGCTCGCGGAGGAGAACCTGCGCAGTGCGGAGGCCCGGGCCAAGGACGCCGAACGGCGTGCCGCCGAGGCGGAGAAACGTGCGCAGGACGCCGAGGACGCAGGCCCGGGCCGAGCGACCGGACACCTCCCGTCAGGACCGCCAGGAGCGCCAGGATCCCGAGGAGCCGGGTGCGGCAGGGTCAGCAGGTTCGGCCGGCGCCTGATCCCGGAGCCTGCTCACGGGGGCCTGGCCTCTCACACCGTTACTCACCACCACAACCCGGCACAGATCCCGTGAACTGACGAGTTCGCGGAATCTGTGCCGGGCTGTGGTCGGTTGTGGTCAGTCGAGAAGATCCGAACACTTCAGTCGAACAGGACCTCTACCGGTCCTTGCCACGCTCCAGGAGCTCACAGAGGTAGGACGCGTAGGCCGACTTGCCTTGCGCGACAGCTGCAGCGGCAAGGCCGGCGTCCTCGATGAAGCCCATCCGCCAGGCGACCTCTTCCGGACACCCGATCTTCAGGCCCTGGCGCTGCTCGATGGTGCGGACGAAGTCGCCGGCGGCCATGAGGTTGTCGACGGTACCGGTGTCCAGCCAGGCGGTGCCGCGCGGGAGGATCTCCACCTGCAGGTCACCGCGCTCCAGGTAGGCGCGGTTGATGTCGGTGATCTCCAGTTCGCCGCGCTCAGAGGGTTCCAGCGACCGGGCGATGTCGACCACATCCGGGGCGTAGAAGTACAGCCCGGGCACCGCGTAGTTCGACTGCGGCTTCTCCGGCTTCTCTTCCAGCGAGGTCGCCGTGCCGTCCGCAGAGAAGGTCACCACGCCGTAGGCCGAGGGGTCGCGCACCCAGTAAGCGAAGATGGCGCCGCCGTCGACCTCATGGAAGCGGCGCAGCCGGGTACCCAGGCCCGCACCGTAGAAGATGTTGTCGCCGAGCACCAGCGCCACCGGCTCCGAGCCGATGAAGTCCGCCCCGAGGATGAAGGCCTCGGCCAGCCCGTTCGGCTTCTCCTGCACCGCGTACTCGATGGACACCCCGAACTGGGAGCCGTCGCCGAGGAGCCGCCGGAACTGGTCATTGTCCTCCGGCGTGGTGATGACGAGGATCTCGCGGATCCCGGCGAGCATCAGGGTGGTCAGCGGGTAGTAGACCATCGGCTTGTCGTAGACCGGCACGAGCTGCTTCGACACGCCGAGAGTGATCGGGCGCAGCCGTGAGCCGGTTCCACCGGCGAGGATGATGCCGCGCATCACTCCCCCTCCCAGCCCTCGGCTTCCGCCGTGGCGGCCTCCCAGTCGTGGCGGAGCTCCTGCTCCCAGCCGCGGCACTCGGAGTAGGACGGGAGGGACGCCTCGACCTCACGGTAGCCCGGCGCGTCCCGGTCCTTGTCGGACAGGACCAGATCAGACTCAGCCAGTCCGGCGAACGACCAGTCGATGCCGAGTTTCGGATCCAGCGGGCTCACCCCGTGCTCCGCCTCCGGGTTGTACCCCTCGGAGACCAGGTAGCTGACCGTCGCAGTGCCGGCCCCCGCCGGGACGACGAACCCGTGTCCCATGCCCACGGGCAGGTACAGACCACGACGGTTCTCGGCGGAGAGTTCCACGACGATGTGGCGTCCGAAGGTGGTGGAACCGCGGCGCAGATCGACGATGACGTCGAGGATGCGTCCGGCCACGCAGGTGACGTACTTTGCCTGTCCGGGCGGGACGTCGGCGTAGTGGATGCCACGGACGACCCCTTCTGTCGACGTCGACAGGTTCGCCTGTGGGATGTCGAGGGGGTAGCCGAGCTTCTCGGCGACGGCGTCCGCCTGGAACCATTCGTGGAAGGTGCCACGGTCGTCCGGGAAGATCCGGGGGGTATTCACCCAGACACCGGGCAGGGGAAGATCGACGATGCCGGAGTCGTCAGGAATGCGGATCAACTCACTCATGCCCACAGAGCTTAGCCGCTCCCTCGGACACGCCCCCGGACACGCCGGTCTTCTACTGTTTCAGAGACATATTGGAATAGATATTTTCCATGGCATACAATGCCAATCTCCGAGACGATCACCGACGGAGGACCCCTGTGAGAATCAACAACCGACTGGCCGCCCGCCTGGGTCGCCTCGCTGAGCTCACCGAGCCGTTCACCACCCCACTGCTGCCCACCGACTACGCCGGGCTGTTCAACCCGCTGTTCGGCCGGGAGATCCGGGGACGCGTCACCACCGTGGACCGCCATGACGACTTCACCACCGTGACCATCGAACCCGGCCCCGGTGCAGGACGTTCCTTCACCCGTTTCCAGGCCGGCCAGTTCATCGGCCTCGGCCTGCAGATCGACGGCCGGTGGACCTGGCGCTGCTATTCACTGACCAACGCCCCGGAGCTCTCCGGTGACCGCCTGCACCGCAGCGAACGACGTCTCAGCATCTCCGTGAAGCCGGTGCCCGACGGCACCGTGTCGACCCGCATCGCCGACCGGCTGCGCCCGGGACGCATCATCCGGCTCTCCGCCCCCGGCGGCGACTTCCACCTGCCCGACCCCGTACCGGAGAAGATCCTCTTCGTCACGGCCGGCGCAGGCGTCACCCCGGTGATGTCGATCCTGCGCTGGCTCGGCCAGGAAGCCGGAGCTGAGGTCGGAACCGGTGGCACGGCAGGTGGCACGGCAGGCGCCACCTTCCCGGACGTCGTGCACGTCCACTCCGAGCGCGCCGCCGCGCCCGCCGCCCCCTTCGGCGACGAGTTGACCGCCCTCGAGGAATCCCAGGCGGGTTACACGCTGATCCACCGCGACTCCGCCTCCCGCGGACGTCTGACAGCCGAAGACCTCCCCGGTCTGGTCCCTGATCTCGCCGAGCGCGTCACCCTGGCCTGCGGACCGACGCCGCTGCTCGATGACCTCCGTACCGTCATCCCCGACATCCGCACCGAGAGCTTCCACGCCACCGACCTGCCCGGCTCCGTCGATCCCGCCGACCTCGGCGGGGAGATCATCCTCGGCAGTACAGGAGTCACGGCATCCTCCACCGGGACAACGACCATCCTCGACGCCGCGGAAGCCGCCGGCGTCCCGCTGGTCCACGGCTGCCGGATGGGTATCTGCCGCACCTGCGTCGTCCCCGTCACCGACGGCACCGCCGTCGACCTGCGCGACGGGGCGGTCTACGGCCCCGGCGAGCAGATCCGAACCTGCTGTTCCGTCCCCTCCGGCACCCTCGCCGTCGCCGTCAACTGAGCCCGATCTCAACCAAGTCCGCCCAAGGAGAAAAACATGGCTGTCCAGGACATCACCGCCTACGCCCACCTCACCGACGAGGACGTGAAGGAGATCGGGCGTCGCCTCACCGCACTCGAGAAGAAGCACCGAGACTCACTCGGCGCGAAGGACGCCGGCTACATCAAGGGTCTCATCCGCACCCAGCGTGGTCTCGACCTCGCCGCCCGGGCCGGCACCGTCGCGTCCCCCGCGATCGCGATGCCCGCCGCCGCGGTGCTCGGTGTGGCCAAGATCCTCGAAAACCTCGAGATCGGCCACAACGTCATGCACGGCCAGTGGGACTGGATGAACGACCCTGAAATCCATTCCTCGACATGGGAGTGGGACAACACCGGCCCCTCGTCCGGCTGGAAGCACTCCCACAACGTGGTGCACCACACGTACACGAACATCGTAGGTATGGACAACGACATCGGCTACGGCATCCTGCGTGTCACCCGTGACCGCAAATGGAAGCCGTCCACGCTGGCGCAGCCGTTGACGAATGTCATCCTGGCGTCCCTCTTCGAGGTTGCCGTGGGATTCTACGATGTCGAGCTCGGCCGCTACTTCGCCAAGAAGCAGACCTGGGAGGAGACGAAGCCGCGGCTCATCGAGACCGTCCTCAAGGTTGGCAAGCAGTGGGGCAAGGACTACGTCGCCTTCCCCGCCGTCTCCGCCGGCGTCGGCGTCCTTCTCGGCAAGAAGGGAGGACGCCGCGCCTCGGCGAGAAAGCGCGCCAAGGCCGCCGGAAAGGCTGCCCTCGTGGCCAACCTCATGCGCAATGTGTGGGCCTACGCGGTGATCTTCTGCGGCCACTTCCCCGATGACGTGGAGACCTTCACCAAGCGGACGCTGGAGGAGGAGTCCCGCGGCGACTGGTACCTGCGGCAGATGCTCGGCTCGGCGAACTTCCACGGTGGCAAGGTGCTGACGATCATGTCCGGCAACCTCAACTACCAGATCGAGCACCACCTCTTCCCCGACATGCCGTCGAACCACCTGGAGGAGATCGCCGAGGAGGTGCAGGCTATCGCCGAGGAGTACGGGCTGCCGTACAACACCGACAGCTTCCCGAAGCAGTTCCTGCAGGTGCAGAAGACACTGCTCAAGCTGTCACTGCCGAACTCGATGCTGCAGGCGGACGCCTCGAACGCACCGGAGGTCCGGTCGGACGCGGCGTTCACCGGGAACCCGGAGATCGCAGCGCAGACCGGTCACCGGCAGCTGCGCAAGGGGCTCGCGCTGCTGAAGAAGGCGCGGCCGAAGATCCTGGCGTAGTCGGGAGGTCCTTCCGGAAGGACGCTGAGGGCGTCCTCAGCGGATCTCGGTCTGGTTGAAGACCATCCCTCCGGGGCCCGTCTGCCAGCTCACGTCCACTCCGGCGTCGATACCGGCAGCCTGGCGGACCGGGCCGTCGATCACATGCTGGACGGTACTCAGGACCGCCACCGTCGTAGACGGTCCGGACGTAGTGACCAGTGCGTCTCCTGCAGAACCGGCGGTCGCACCGACCGGGACAGCGGACAGCGCCTGTGCCATAGTCGGGTCGACGTACACGTGACCCGACTGCGGGTAGAGAAACTGATCGGGGGTCGACGCAGGGGCGGCGGACGACAACGGTGCTGCCGGGGCCACAGAGGCCGCAGAGGCCGCCGGTGCGGCGAGAGATGCGACAGCCACCCCGGCGAGTGCCAGGGTGGACGCGGTGAGGGCAGTTCGGGTGAGGGTCCGGTTCAGTCTCATCATGGACCCCGACCCTACGCGACCGAACCGTTGCTGTCGGTCAGTTCCAGAGGATGTCGTCGACATCCTCGAGCCCGGCCGACGCGGCGTCGAAGGTGAAACTCAGACCGGTCGGCGTGATTCCCCTCGCTCTTCGACTGCCGGCTGAGCACCGCACCACGGTAGACCTTGCCGGTCTCCAGCTCACCGGCGTCTGACGGCAGGAGGTCAGCCTCAGGGATGTCACAGTCCTCACTGCCACCCATGAGGATGTAGTCGGCGCCGTTGCCGTCGTCGTCCACGGCTCCCATGCCGGCCCGTGACGAACTGGTAGCTCTCCGGGGTGTCGGCGAGCTCGCCGTCTCCGGAACCGGACCCCTCGGACGACGAGTCATCCGACGAGGCGTCGTCACCGGCAGCGGAGGAGTTCGTGGAGTCAGTGGAGTCAGAGGAGTCAGAGGAACAGGACGCCAGAGCGACCGTGGGTACGGCGATCCCCGCCATCAGGAGTATCCGCCTCTCAGCCACCAGGGTCACTTCCCTGTCCCCACCGCGTCTGTCGGCGCGCGGTACCCGTACTCGTAGCGACAGACTGGTAGCGACAGGTGAGGGCCCGGGGCAGCTCCCCCTCACCCGTCGTCAGGAGTCGAGGATGTCCTCGTTGGCACGGTAGACGAGCTCGGCGTCCTTCCGGGACGTCTCCCACCAGTCGCGGTGGTCGCGGTACCACGCCACCGTGTCCGCCAGGCCGGCGGCGAAGTCGGTGAAACGCGGCTCCCAGCCCAGCGAATGCATCGCGGACGGATCGATGGCGTAGCGCAGATCGTGTCCCGGTCGGTCGGTGACGTGGACGAAGTCATCCTCGTCCCGTCCGAAGAGTCCGTTGAGCGCCCGGACACACTCCAGGTTGGACCGCTCGCCGTCCGCGCCGATGAGGTAGGTCTCCCCCGCCGCACCACGGTCGAGGATCGCCCAGACGGCGTCATTGTGGTCGTCGACGTGGATCCAGTCACGGACGTTCTCACCGGTGCCGTAGAGCCGCGGCGTCTCCCCGTCGAGCAGACCGGTGATCTGCCGGGGCAGGAACTTCTCCGGGTGCTGACGCGGCCCGTAGTTGTTCGAGCAGTTCGAGATCGTCGCGCTCAGACCATGACTGCGCACGAACGCGCGCACCAGGTGATCCGCGGCCGCTTTGGACGCCGAGTACACCGACGACGGCGTATAGGGCGTGTCCACCGTGAAGCGGGCCTCCGACCCCGGTTCCCCGGATCCGCGCAACGGCAGGTCCCCGAAGACCTCGTCGGTGGAGATGTGGTGCAGGTGGACGCCGTGACGCACGCACGCCTCAGCCAGCACCGCTGTGCCCTCGGTGTTCGTGCGCACGAAACGCAGCGGATCACGCAGCGCATTGTCGTTGTGGCTCTCCGCCGCGAAGTGGACCACGGCAGCATCCGCACCGTCCCCGGCGTCTCCGGCATCCTTCCTGAGGGACGCAACGAGACGGTCGACCAGCGCAGCGTCCGCCACAGAACCTTCGACGAGATCGACGCCGGTCCCGGCGAGATTCGCCGGATTCGCGGCGTAGGTCATGGCGTCCAACACCGTGATGTGAACGTCAGGACGCGTCGCGAGCGTGCGGTGGACGAAGTTGGAACCGATGAAACCGGCCCCGCCGGTCACCAGCAGACGGGTGATCCGGCGGGACCGGTCGAGAACGGTCGGCATCAGTTCAGTCCGGCGTAGGAGTGCAGACCTGAGACGACGATGTTGATGAAGAAGAGGTTGAACACCATCGTCGCGAAGGCGAAGATGTTGATCCACGCGGCCGGCAGACCGCGCATACCCGGTGTAGCGCGGGCATGCAGGTAGGCGGCGTAGAGGATCCAGGTGATCAGGGAGACGGTCTCCTTGGGGTCCCAGCCCCAGAAGCGGCCCCAGGCGGCGTGCGCCCAGATCGCGCCGAAGACCACACCCAGGCCGAAGATCGGCAGGGTCCAGATGGCGGTGCGGTAGGCCAGGGCGTCCAGCTTCGAGGCGTCCGGCAGCGGGGAGACGACCTTGCCGAACCAGCCGTGCTCCTTGCCCTTGGGCTGCTTGCGGCGCAGCACGTACAGCAGGGAGGACACGCCGGAGACCAGACCGATGGAGCCACCCACCGAGACGGTGGAGACGTGGATCCAGTACCAGTTGGACTTCAGGGAGGGCACGACCGGGGCGACGTCGGCGTACAGCTCGGTGCCGGCGTAGAAGAGCAGCAGGATGATCGGCGTCAGGATCCAGGGCCACAGCACGCGCATCGCCTTGCGGCGCAGCACCACACAGGCCACGCAGATGGCCATACCGGTGACGACAGTGACGTACTCGAAGAGGTTGCCCCACGGGAAGCGCTCGGCAGCGAGGCCACGGCACACCAGGAAGAGCAGGTGGACGGCGGCGGTGAGCCAGACCATCATCTGCGTCATCCCGCCCCACTTGTCGGCGCGGCGGAACTTCGCCTTGAGCGCCTCGACCTGGAAGGTCTTCGGCAGGTCGGACTCGGTCATCGACCCGGAGGCGATACCGGAGACGTCGTTCCTCTCGTCGTCCGGGACGTCGTCGCCGTCGATGACGTCACCACCGGCAGCGGCTCCGACGGCCACCTTCTGCTTCGAGGACGCCTTCTTCGCCTCCCCGAGGATGCGGGAGCGTTCACGACGCGCCTCGGTCGCCGAGCGCAGCATACCGTAGTAGACGAGCGATACGGCGAGGCTGATGAGGTACAGGACCACCGCGGTCTTGAAGGCCAGGTCTGAAAACTCGGCCAGCCCCTGATTGGCGTACATCCGTCGGTTCCTCCGTTGAGAGTTGGATTTCAGTGGTCAACGCTACCGCTGGGGTGCGTCTGTCACCAACATGTCGTCACTTGCTGTCGTCGGGGTCACTGTCCGTGCCGGTGTCCGTGCCGGTGTCCGTGCCGGTGTCCGTGCCGGTGTCGCCGTCACTGTCGCCGTCGCTGTCACTGTCGCTGAGCTCACCGTCACGGCGCTCGCGGGCGAGCTCACGGTCGAGCTCGTCCTCCCAGTCGTCCCAGTCCGCGTCGGTCTGGTCGAACTCCTCGTCCAGCTCCTCGTCGTCGAGGTGCAGCAGCTCCTCGGAGACGCGGTTGAACTCGCGGCCCCAGCCGGCGGAGTCGGTGCGGGCCAGGCCGGCGATCTCCAGGAGGCTGGTGCCGTCACCCTTGTCGGTGACGCGGACCCAGAAACGACGACGCTTGATCGTCAGTGACCCGACCAGGCTGATGAGCATCAGCAGGGCGAAGCCGAGCACGAAGATCTCGGTCCGGTCGCGGCTGACCTGGAGGTTCACGAACTCCTTGGCACCGTCGAAGGAGATCTTCGTGCCGTCGTCGAGGGTCACGTCCTCGCCCTGGTGCAGGTTCACCCTGTCGAGCTTCTGCAGTGAGCCGTTGTGCAGCTGGGTCTGGGACAGGGTGAAGATGTCCTGTCCGGTACCCGAGTCCAGGCCGGTGTCACCGCGGTAGATGTCGATGGCGACCGCCGGGTCGTCCATCGCCGGGAAGCGGGAGGACAGCAGCGCGTTGTTCTCGCCGGAGAACTCGGCCGTGGGAGCGAACAGCCCCTGGATGGCGAGCTGGTTCTGGCGTCGTTCCTGCAGATCCGGGTACATACCGGCCGGCGGGTCCATCTTCAGCGCACCCGAAGACAGGAAGTAGGTCAGGTCGTCCGGGCGGAACTGGATGGTCTCGGTTCGCGTCTCGCCGTTCGGCCAGGTCACGGTGAACGTCGGGGCGTAGCCGTGGCCCTGCAGGTAGACGCGGTCACCGTTGATGGTCAGCGGGTGGTTGACCTTCAGTGTGGTGTGGTCCCATTCATCGACGGGCTTGAGGGCGTCATCCCCCGCGGCGTAGTCGATGTCCGAGCTGAAGTCGGTGGCCTGACCGGACGGCAGGTAGTCGGCGTTGAAGTTCTTGACGTTGACGCAGAAGGGCGTCAGCGTGGTGCCGTCGAAGGTCGGACCGTAGCGCATCGAGTCGAAGTTCGCGACGGCGGTATTGCAGAACTGGGAGTTCTCGGTGCCGGCGACGACGATGACCTGACCCTCGTAGTAGACCATCCGGCCGACGAGGACGGACACCAGGATGCCGACCAGGGACAGGTGGAAGACGAGGTTCGAGAACTCGCGGAGGTAACCCTTCTCCGCGGAGTAGGACCACTTTCCGGCACGGTCCTTGTCCGCCTCGGTGGCCCCACCGGTCCAGCGGCGGAACCGGGCGGAGACCTCCTTCTGCACCTGCTCGGCAGGCATGTCCACGGTGCCGGAGATGTGGTTCGGCATCCGGTCCAGCCGCTTCGGCGCGGCCGGCGGGAGCTTGCGCAGTGCCTTCCAGTGGTCGATCGACCGCGGCAGGATACAGCCGATGAGCGAGACGAACAGGAGGACGTAGATCGCGGCGAACCAGGTGGAGCTGAAGACGTCGAAGAGACCCAGCTTGTCGTAGATCTCCGCGATCTTCCCGTTCGCTTCGAGGTAACTGTCAACGTTCGCCGAGTTCAGCGACCGCTGCGGCAGCAGCGCGCCAGGGATCGCGCCGAGGGCCAGGAGGAACAGCAGCACCAGGGCGGTACGCATCCTCGTCAGCCACTGCCACGCCTTCTTCGGCCAACGGAGGATACTGCGGAGCATGGGGACCTTTCGTGCGGTTGCCGGGGCCGTCATCGGGTTCCGGCGGGATTCTGTGCGGAAGTCTAGGTTCTGATTCTGTGAGTGCTACACGGGCAGGGTCGTGTCATTGACGAGCCACTGGCGGATCCAGTCGACGAAGACCGCCCACTGGCCACTGACCAGCAGAATGCCGACGACGACCAGCAGTGCACCGCCGACCATCTGGATGGTGCGGGAATGACGCCGCAGCCAGCCGACACCACGCAGTGCCTTCGCCGACCCCAGCGCCACGAGGATGAACGGGATGCCCAGGCCCAGGCAGTACGCGATGATCAGCGTGACGCCGCGGACGGCGGTCATGCCCTCGGTCCCGGCGGACACCGAGATGATCGCCGCGAGGGTCGGGCCCAGGCACGGCGTCCACCCGAGGGCGAAGACCGCGCCGAGCAGCGGCGCGCCGGCGAGTGTCGACCAGCGACGCGGCGTCATCCGGGTGTCGGTCTGCAGCGGGCGGATGAAACCCATGAAAATCACGCCCATGATGACCGTGACGATGCCACCGATACGCATGAGCAGGTCCTGGTTGACCTGGATCGCCTGGATCGCGCCGAAGACCGTGGCTGTGGCCAGGCAGAACACGACGGTGAAACCGGCGACGAAGAGAAGGGCCGCACCACCGGCGCGTCCGCGTCCCTTCGTGACGACGGTGCCGTCGGCGGTGTACTCCGCCTCCGCACCGACGACGCCGGCGAGGTAGGAGACGTAGCCCGGGACCAGGGGGATCACACACGGGGATGCGAAGGACACCAGTCCCGCAGCGGCGGCGGCCAACAGGCCGAGCAGCAGCGGGCCGGTGGTCACCGCGTCCGCGAAGGTGCTTCCCAGATCACTCATCGAGCAGTGGCTCCACGGCGTCCCACAGCTCGTCGGTCGTGACTTCCTTGAGGAAGACCGCCGCCGGACGGTGCTGCTTGTCCAGCACGATCGTCGTCGGGATGACGGACGCCGGGATGCCGCCCAGGGCGAGGGCGGACTTGAACGGCGGATCGTAGATCGAGGGGTAGGTCATGCCGTTGTCCTCGTGGAAGTCCTGCGCCTTCGCCCGGGCGCTGTCACGGACATTGATGCCCAGCAGCGAGCCGCGGCCGTCCTCCTCGAGCCTCTCCTGGACGGTCTGCAGGTCATCGGACTCGGAGCGGCACGGGCCACACCACTGACCCCAGGCGTTGAGGACGACAACCTGGTCCTCGAAGTCCTTGAGCCCGATGGTGGTGCCCGGGTCCATGAGGGAATCACCCTCCAGGTCGCCGATCTCCCTGCGGTCACCCTCGTCGTAGGTGATCACGGTCTGGCCGCCCGGGGAGACGAACTTGAACTCGCCGCCGATGGCGACGGCGTCCGTCCCCGCGGTGGAGTCCTCACCACAGGCCGCGGCGCCCAGCAGGACACCCACCACCAGGGAGGACGCCGCGACGGTCCGGGCAGCATTCCGGGCAGCATTCCGGGCAGCATTCCGGGCAGCATTCCGGGCCACGTTCCGGGCTTTCCCTGTACTACGCATCTCAGATCTCCTGCGCGGGCTCGGAGTAGAGGAAGTCGGTGAGCTCGTCGCCGTCGAAGACGAGGGAGGAGACGGAGGCGAGGTTGCAGCGCCGGTTGGTCGGGTTGTGCTGCAGCGGCAGGCCCTGGACATCACGCTGGACGCAGACGACCGGCAGCTGGTGGGACACGCAGACGGCCTCGTGGCCCTCGGCGGCGCGACGGGCACGGTCGATGGCGACCCACATGCGGTCGAGAATCTCCGGGTAGGGCTCGCCCCAGCTCGGGACGCTCGGCTTCGTCAGCATCGGCCAACGCTTCGGGTTCCACAGCGCGGACCGGACACCCTTGATGTGGAGCCCCTCGAGCTGGTTGCCGGCCTCGAGGAGATCCTCGTCGGTGGTGAGGGCGAGCTGCGCGCCGGCACGGTTGCCGTTGACGGCCTCGAGGATCGGAGCGACCGTCTCCTGCGCGCGCTCGAGCGGGGACGCAGCGACATAGGTGATGTCGTGGTCCCCGAGATCCTCGGCGACGGCCGCGGCCATCTGCCGGCCACGGACACTGAGGTGCCAGCCGGGAAGACGACCGTAGAGGATGCGGTCCGGATTGTGGACCTCGCCGTGACGGACGAGGTGGACGATCGTGCTCATGGCATGTCAGCGTACCTGCCGTGGTGCTGAGGTCATAAGTGCGTGATGGCGTCCTTGATCATCGGCACATAGCGGTCGATGGACCACGGCACGGTGAGCGGGTTGATCATCGAGGAGCCGGTGACGAAGGAGTTGTCGGTCGGGGCGACGACCGCACCCTTGCGGATCGCGGTGACGGCACCGTAGGTCGGCAGGGCCTCCATCTCCTCCCGGTTGGCCTCGTCCGAGTAGAAGGTGAAGAGAACGTCAACATCGTCCAGGATGTCGGCATTCTCGATGCTGAACGTCGCCGAGTCGGTGCCTTCCTTCTCCTGGCTCTTCATGTCCTCGACGACAGGGGCGACTGTCAGGCCGAGGTTCTCCACCATGGCGGCACGCTGCTCCGAGGGGAGGAAGACACCCATGTCGCCGGTGGCACCCTGGTTGTAGATGAAGGCGAAGTCGTATTGGGCGAAGTCGGGGTTCTCCTCGCGGACGCTCGCGAACTGGTCCTCGATGCCGCCGATGAGTTCCTCAGCCCGGTCCTTCTCCCCCAGCGCGGTGGCGACGGTGGTGATCTGGTCCTTCCAGTCGATCGTCCACGGCTTCTCCGGGTAGGCGACGGTGGGCGCCAGAGCGCTGAGACTGTCGTACTGTTCCTCGGTGATCCCGGACCACGGCGCGAGGATGACGTCCGGGTCGAGTTTGGCGATCTCCTCGGCACTGACACCGCTGTCGCCGGCGCTGATGAGTTCGGGGTAGTCGTCCTCGGCGACGCCCTCGTTCTCCAGTTCCTCGTGGACCCAGGGAAGGTAGCCGGACTCGTCGGCACCCCACTCATACTCCTCGGTGCCCACCGGGACGATGCCGAGGGCGAGTGCTGTCTCGGCGGACCCCTGGCCGAGGGTGACGACGCGCTCGGGCTTCTCGGTGATCTCGGCCTCGCCGAGGGCGTGGGTGATGGTGACCGGTTCGAAGTCGGTGCCGCCCGAGCTGCCGTTGCCGCTGATGTCGTCGCCATCGTCGGAGCCGCAGGCGGCCAGGCCGATGACGAGGGTGGACGCTGCGAGTACCGAGCCGGCGGTGCGCAGTGCCCGTTTCGCGAAGGACGCCCGGGAAGTCCGGTTTTCCTGGGTAGTCCCGAGCGCCGTATATGGGTGAATGATAGTCATGGAAACGAAGCCTACCTTTTCCCCGCGATGCCCCCTCTCCCACTGAAGGAAGTGTTACCGGTTCTCACTGGTAACACTCTTCGCGACCTGGGTAAATGCCAGACTGCGACTACGCCGACGGCTGAGCGGCTGCGGCGGCCTTCGCGGCGACGGCCAGCGCGGACTCGATGCGCGCGAAGTCGTCATCGGTCAGGGCGGTCGAGACGAACCAGGTCTCGAAGACGCTCGGCGGCGCGTAGACCCCGGCGTCCAGCAGGGAGTGGAAGAAGGGCGCGTAGCGGAAGGTGTCCGCCGCCTGCATGTCGGCGAAGTTGCGTCCCTGCCCCTCGGCGAAGCGGATGGAGAGCATGGACTCCGCCCGCTGCATGTGGTGGGCCACGCCCTCGGCGGTCAGGGCCGCGGAGATCAACGAGGACAGCCGGTCGGCGTTGGCGTTCAGTGTCTCGTAGACGGCGTCGTCCGCGAGCTGCAGGGACGCCAGGCCGGACGCCATGGCCACCGGGTTACCCGACAGGGTGCCGGCCTGGTAGACGGGGCCGACCGGGGCGAGCATGTCCATGATGTCGGTGCGTCCACCGAAGGCGGCCGCGGGCATACCGCCGGAGACGACCTTGCCGAAGGTGGTGAGGTCACCGGCGACACCGTCGACCCCGAACCAGCCCTCGCGCGAGGTACGGAACCCGGTCATCACCTCGTCGACGATGAGCAGGGCGCCGTCGGCGTGGGCGATCTCCTTGAGCGCGGCATTGAAGCCCTCGTCCGGGCGGACCGAGCCCATGTTGCCGGCCGAGCCTTCGACGATGATCGCGGCGATCTCGCCGGGATGCTCGGCAAAGGCGGCGCGCACGGCGTCCAGGTCGTTGTAGGGCACGGCGATGGTCTCTGCGGCGGCGGCCGCGGTGATGCCCGGTGAATCGGGCAGACCCAGCGTGGCGACACCGGAACCGGCGGCGACCAGCAGGGAGTCGACGTGGCCGTGGTAGCAGCCGACGAACTTGAGGATCCGGTCACGGCCGGTGAAGCCGCGGGCCAGGCGCACGGCGGACATGGTGGCCTCGGTGCCGGAGTTCACCATGCGGATCTTCTCCACGCTGGTGCGGCCGATGATCTCCTCGGCCAGGGAGATCTCCCCCATGGTCGGCGCGCCGAAGGAGACTCCCCTGGCCACGGCGGACTGCACGGCGTCCACCACCACGGGGTGGGAGTGGCCGTGGATCATCGGGCCCCAGGAACAGACCAGGTCGACGTAGTCGTTGCCGTCCACGTCGACCAGCCGGGAACCGTCGGCTGAGGCGATGAACGGCGCGGTGCCGCCGACGGAGCCGAAGGCCCGGACCGGGGAATTCACGCCGCCGGGGATCACCCGGCGCGCCTCCTCCATCGCGGTCGAGCTGGCGGACAGGTTGGACTCGGTGTGTTCACTCATCACGTCGACCAGCTTAACCGCAGTGCTGTCAGCGGGTCTGCTCAGCGGGTCTGCTCAGCGGGTCTGCTCAGCGGGTCTGCCAGGGCAGCAGGTTCTCCCCCGCCCAGGAGCGCAGCTTGCCACGCCGCGGACGCCAGTTCGACACCACGGTGCTGCGGGTCGTGTAGTCGCGGTGGGTGATGCGCGCCGAGCGCCACTCGATGAGCATGGAGGACAGCAGCATCGGCACCGTCGCGAGCAGCGGGTTGAGCAGTCCGGTCACGGACAGCAGCACGGCGATGACGTTGTAGCCCCAGGCGAGCCAGAGGTTCCAGTCCACGGTGGCGCGTACGTGGCGGACCAGGCTGACCACCTCGGGGATACTGGAGATGTCCTCGCGCAGCAGCACGACGTCACTCTCGGCGTTGTCGATGCGGTCCGCCGATCCCATGAGGACGCCGATGTCAGCGACCCGGAGGCAGTCGAGCACGTCCTTGTCACCGACCATCGCCACGGTCGCCCCCTGGGCGTGGACACTGCGCACAGTGGCGGCCTTGCGTCCCGGCGCGATACCGGCGAGCACGGTGGAGATGCCGATCATGTCGGCCATCCGACGGGCCACCGGGTAGGTGTCACGGGCGATCATCGTGGTCTCGATGTCCATGTCCTCGAGCTGTTCCACAGCCGTCGATGCGTCCCTCTTGACCTGGTCGGAGACATTGATGACGCCCCGGGCGGTCCCCTTCCACGAGACGACCAGCGGGGTGCCGCCACCGACGGCCGCGTTGGCGAGTGCGGGATCGGTGAGCTCGGAGAGGTCCCGGGGGCGCCACAGTGCGACGGTGACGTGCCTGGTCGTCGTCTCACCGGTCCTGGCGTCCGTCACGGGCAGTTCGACGGTGGCGGAAAAGGTGCCGTGGTCGTCGATGGTGACGGTGCTGGTCTCGAGCCAGTGCGGGACCGAGTCCCCGCCGGTGCCGGAGTCGCGGGCCTCACGGTCGGCGCGGACGATGGCGCGGGAGACGGCGTGGGTGGATTCCAGGGACAGGGCACCGGCGACGCGGAGCACGAGTTCCGGGTTCTCCCCCTTCGCCGCGGTGACCCCGGTGACGGCCATGGGGCCGTGGGTGAGGGTGCCGTTGCGGTTGAAGATGATGGTGTCGACGTCGGCGAGCTGATGGATGGTGTTCGCGTTCCGGAGCAGGGTGCCGCCGGCCGCGGCGCGGGCCAGGCCGAGGCGCAGCGCGAGGGTGGTGGACAGCGCCAGGGCCAGCGGTGCGACGGAGATGAGGACCGCCAGCGCGGTGGCCACGGCATTGGCGGTGGCATCGGTGACGAGCAGCCAGACGGCGGCGGCGCAGCTGGCGATGACGACGGCCCAGGGCACCAGGAGGGACGCCGACCTGGTCGCGATCTGGTCGAGCTGGGCCTCGTCACGCTCTGCGGCACTGATCCAGCGTTGGACGGCGGAGAGCCTGGTCCGGGAACCGGTGCGCTCCACCCGGATTTTCAGGGTGTCGCCGAGGTTGCGGGTTCCGGCGTAGACCGGAGAGTTCACGGTGACCTCGGTGTGCCGGTCACCTCCGCCGAAGGGGCCGGCGTCCACCTCGGCGCGTCCGCCGACGACTTCGCCGTCGGAGGGGACGACGCCGCCGCGGGGTACCAGCAGGTCATCGCCCACACGGATCTCACCGACGGTGATCTCGGACTTCACGGGCCTGCCGCGACGGTCGTTGCGCACCACGGTGACGGTGTCGGAGACCGGCATCTGCAGTGAGCTCAGCGCCAGGGCGGAGCGCAGTCGGGTACGCCGGGTGAACAGGCGTCCGAGCAGGAGCAGGATCGTCACACCGCAGGCGACGTCGAGGAAGACCGCGCCGTTGCCGTTGTCGTGGTAGCCGGCGGTCCAACCGGGATCGTTGCGCCACCCGGCATCGCCGACATCGGTGACGAGCATGGCGATCAGCGAGTAGACGAAGGCGAGCACGATCGCCACAGAGGACGCCGTGTCCAGGGCGGACATGCCACGTCTGAGTCCGGCGGCCATGGCGCGGTGGAAGGGCCAGGCGCACCAGGTGACGACCGGCACCGACAGGGCGAGGCAGAGCCACTGCCAGTTGTCGAACTGCCAGGAGGTGTTGATCTGCATCGCCACCACAGGCACACCGAGCAGCACGGCGACGATGAGCCGCGCCGGGGTGATCAGTGCGCGGGCGGTGTAGAGCACCTCGGTGGTCGCGTTCGACTGGGTGGAACGGCGTCGGGGTGCGGTCCTGTCCCGGTGCTTCCGGTCGCGTTGCTGCGACAGGCGGTGACGCCGCATCCGGCGGCGGCGTTCATTGATATTCAGGCGTTCGGCACGACGGCGCAGGGACGCGGTGGTGAGCCAGGCGTCCACCCCGGCCTGTGCCATGAGGTCACGCAGGACGTCGGGTGACAGGGAGTCAGGCGCGGTGACCCAGGCCATGGAGGTGGAGTAGACCACCCGTGCCTGCACACCGGGGACGAGGTTGAGGATTCTCTCGAGCTGACCGGCCGCGACCGCGGACTCCAGCCCCGACAGGTGCCAGGTGAAGGAGGTGACCGGACCACCGACGGACCCGGCGTCCTCGTCCCCGGTCTCCCCGGTGCCCTCGGTGGCGTCGTCGAGGTGGGTCAGTCCGGCGGCACGCGCAGCGGCCCGGGCCTCGTCAATGGCGCGGGCTACATCTGGCGTGTCGTCATTCACCGGTCCTCCCCGGTCGCTTGGCCGAAGTACGTCTTCACTCCGGGACGGTACGCCGCGAGCGCGGCGAAGGCGAGGAAAAGCGCGATGAGAGGCTGGACGAGCCCGCCGACGCCGAGCAACCAGCTGCCGAGGGAGACGACGAGGAGGACGCCGGTGACGACGAGCGTCCGGAACCGGGCGCGCGCGTCACCGCGCAGGAGACCGGGCACGAGGACGCAGAGGACGACCGCGCCGACAGCCTCGATCACGGCGAGCCACCTGAGTACCGAGGCGATCGCGTCGATGGTGGCCTGTCGGTCGGCGTCGGAGGAGGTCGGCGGGTCAGCGGTCCACATCAGCAGGGCTGCAACGAGCAGTCCGACGCCGCAGATCACGTAGAGGACGAAGGAGAAGCGGACCACGCCGGGCGTCCCTTCACCGAGACGCCAGTACCGGACCCGACGGTTCGGGTCATTCGCGTCTGCCCCGGCACCGGGGAACAGGGAGGCAGGCACCGTCAGTCGCCCTTCTGCTTCTTCTGGTCCTTCTTCTCCTTCTTGGCGGCCTTCTCCTCGTCCTTCATCTTCTTCAGGTCGGCGGAGCGCTTGTCGAGAGCGGCGGTGAACTCCTCCATCTCCCGCTCACCCGGCATGCCGAACCAGTCACGGGTCTCGGGGCGGGTCAGCATCCACCAGCCGGCCGGGGCGAGGACGCCGGAGATGATCGTGCCGGCACCGACGAGCACGATGAGCGGCACGGATCCGGTGTCCGGGGCGCTGGCGAAGGTCTGCATCAGGGCCATCAGCGCCAGGTAGACGGTGCCGAGGGTGAGGAAGAAGCGGGAGCGGTACCCGCCGCGTCCTACCCGGGAGATCAACCACACCGCCACCACGACGGAGAGCAGGGTGAGCAGGAACTGCAGGATCGCGTAGCCGGTGACCAGGGTGTCGGTACTGACGTCACCGGGCAGATCCATGTCCTTGGTCTGCTCGGTGACCTGGCGGGTCAGTGTCCGCCGGTCGGTGAGACTGAGCACCAGCTGCAGGATGCCGGTGAGCAGCTGCAGTGCGGCGACGGCGTACCAGATCTTCACGCCGTCCTTGACCTGGACCGGCGCCTCCTTCATGGAGGGGGCGAGGCCGTCGGCACGGCCCATCTTCGGCGGCGTCGGCATCGGTGCGGGCGGCGTGGGCGCCCCTGACGGCGGAGGCGTCTGCTCCGGGGAGCTGCCGGAGCGGCGGGGGGTGCGGTGCGGTGCAGTCATATCGTCCCCCAGCCTAGCGGTCAGGCGAGCAGTCGCGCGGCCTCGGTTGCCCAGTAGGTGAGGATGATGTCCGCACCGGCGCGGCGGATGCCGGTCAGCGAGTCCAGGATCGCCGGCTCACGGGAGATCCAGCCGTTGGCCGCGGCCGCGGAGATCATCGCGTACTCGCCGGAGACCTGGTACGCCGCAACCGGGACAGTGGAGATGTCCGCGACCTGACGCAGCACGTCGAGGTAGGGCATCGCAGGCTTGACCATCACCATGTCCGCGCCCTCGTCGATGTCGAGCTGGACCTCCATGATGGACTCGCGGGCGTTGCGCGGATCCTGTTGGTAGGTCTTCCGGTCACCCTGCAGGGTCGAGCCGACGGCCTCACGGAAGGGCCCGTAGAACGCACCGGCGTACTTCGCCGAGTAGGCGAGGATGGAGACATCCTGGAAACCCTCGGCGTCGAGTGCGGCACGGATGACGCGGATCTGGCCGTCCATCATCCCCGACGGGCTGACGACGTGGGCACCGGCGCGCGCCTGACTGACGGCCATGGCCGCGTACAGCGGAAGGGTGGCGTCATTGTCGACGATGGTCTGGCCGAACGGGTCCGTGGTGAGGACGCCGCAGTGACCGTGGTCGGTGAACTCGTCGAGGCAGGTGTCCGCCATGACGATGAGGTCGTCACCGAACTCGCGACGCAGTGCGGCGACGCCCTGGTTGAGGATGCCGTCGGCGGCCCAGGCCCGGGTGCCCGCGGCGTCCTTGTGCTCCGGGGTGGGGACGCCGAACAGGTCGATCGAGCCGACGCCGGCCTCCAGCGCCTCCTCGGCAGCCTTGAGCAGGGAGGTCTCGGTGTGCTGGTGGACGCCCGGCATCGCGGAGATCTCGCGCGGGGTGTCGATACCCTCGGCGATGAACGCCGGGAGGATGAACTGCGACGGGTCGAGATGCGTCTCGGCGACGAAGTCACGCATCGTCGCGCTGGTGCGCAGCCGGCGGGGGCGGCGCGACGGTGCGGGGACACCGTAGGTGTCGGTAGGGAGGTTCGGGAGGGTGGGCTCGCTCATGGACCCGATCGTACGCCCGCTCCCCCACCGACTCCGATCAGCTCGGGAGCACCGGATGCAGCCGCTTCATCGACCAACTGCGCTGCATTCTCGCGGCGAGGGTGGAGATCGACAGTGCCACGATGAGAGTGAAGACAAGGACCGCGAGCGCCGTCCACAACCGCTCGTCATGGAAGCCGTAGAGCATCTGCCGTAGCGCATTGACCGCGTAGGTCATCGGGTTGAACGGATGCACGGCCTCGATGAGTGCGTTCTGCGTCTCGACCGGATAGATGCCGCCCGAGGTCACCATCATCACCATCAGTGTGATCAGCGACCCCACCCGGCCGGGCCCGGAGCCGAGCAAGGAGACCAGGGCGTGGTTCATCGCGATGAACACCAGCGAGACGAGCATGGCGACCAGGGTGAATCCGAGGACGTTCGCCGGACGCAGCCCCACGGCCAGGGTGCACACCGCGACCATGACCAGGGCCTGACACAGGGCGAGGAGAGCCACCGGCAGGTAGCCGTCGAAGGCCGCGCGGAGCGAGCCCACACCGGCGGCGATGGCCCGCTGCTGCAGCGGCTTGAAGATCTGGAAGATCACGATGCCGCCGATGAACAGGGCCAGGGAGATGAAGAAGGGCGCCAGGCCGGTACCGAAGGAACTGACCTCGACATCGTCCTGGGACGCCAGTGACACCGGCCCCCCGATGGTCGTCGCCGCCTGGACACGCTGCCCCTCGTTCCAGCTCGGGACCTGCTCAGCGCCCTCGGCGAGCCGGTCGTGCAGCTCATTGGCACCGTCGTCGAGCTGGCCGGCACCGTCGACCAGGGTCGGGAGCTTCTCCTGTGCCTGGCCGAGACCGTCGTCGAGCTGCTTCGCACCGTCGTCGATCTGACCGACGCCGTCAATGAGCTGGGGAAGCCGGTTCACTCCCGCCCGGTACTCGGCGGAGGGGTCGGAGAGCTGGTAGGCCAGCTCGGATGCTCCGGCGTCCAGCCGCTGCAGATCGGAGGCGGTCGAGGACTGCGGACCGAGTCCCTCGGTCTCCAGGGAGGACGCGGTGCCCTCCATCTGACTGATGATCCCCGCCGTGCCCGGGAGGTTCAGACTGCGCAGCTGCTGGGCGTAGCCGCGCAGGTTGGACGCACTGTCACCCTGCACCGTGGTGATCTGTCCGAGCTGACCGGTGAGCTGGCTGACGCCGTCACTGAGTTCATTGGCACCGTCGCCGAGCTGCTGCGTCCCGTCGACGAGTTGGCTGAGCTGCTGGACCCGGGTGTTCAGTTCCCCGGTCCCGGCGGCCAACTGCGCCGAGCCGTCCTTGAGCTGGTCCATTCCGTCGGTCAGCTCGGGCAGCTGGTCGACGAGCTGCCCGGTGCCGTCGGCGAGCTGACCGGCACCGTCGGCGGCCTCGGCCAGGCCGTCACCCGCGTCGAGGACGCCGATGAGGACCTTGTCCACCGCCTCGGCACTGATCCTCGTACCGACGGTGTTGAGGACCTCGCGCATGACGTTCTCACCGATGATGGTGGAGAGGTAGCCGTTGGCGTCGTTGTAGTGGGTGATCAGGCGGGCCTTCTCCGCGTCCGTCCCGGCTGCCGAAGTCACCGCCTCGGAGAAGTTCTCCGGCAGTTGGAGGGAGAAGTAGTAGGTACCGTCCTTGACGCCCTGTTCCGCCTCCTCGGCGGAGACCTCCGTCCAGTTGATCTGGTCGTTGTCCCGCAGACCCTGGACCACCTGGTCGCCGGCCCGGGTTTCCTCGCCGTCGAGTTCGGCACCCTGGTCACTGTTGACCAGGGCGACAGGCAGCGCCTCGGTCTTGTTCAGCGGGTTCCAGAAGGCCCACAGGTACAGCGCCGAGTACAGCAGTGGGATGAGGATGAGGGCGATGATCGTCAGTCGGGTCAGCCTGGCCCGCTTGAACCGGCGCAGTTCATTGGCGACGTGGAATCCGGCGATAGGCACTGTGCGGTCCTTCTACTGTCGGGTGGTGGAGAGGTCGGACGTGGACGGACCGGTACCCGGACCGCCGTCATGGGCGGGACGGATATGCGTCCCGTAGGTGTCGAGGACGACCACCTGGTGCGGCGGAGCGGACTCCGGCAGGGGGTTGACCGAGTTGAGGACGACGGGCATCCGCTCGGCGAACCGGCCGAGGATGCCCAGCAGGATATCCCGGTCGCGGGCCTCGCGGACCTGCTCGAAGTCGTCCATGACGAGCATCCGGATCTCACCGTGGTGGGAGGGACGCAGTGCCAGGCAGATCCGCAGCAGCAGCCGGTCGAGAGTGGAGAGGTCGGAGACCCAGGCGTCCAGCGGCGGCAGGTCACGGGACCCGTAGACCTCACTGCAGAGCTCCCGGACATCGTCCTCGGTCGCCTTACGCACCGGTCTGAACCAGGTACGCGACCAGGACTTGTTCTCGGTGATGATGTCGCGGACGCGGACCGAGCGCGGCATCTCGTCGAGCTGCTCCACCCCGGCGAGCGCGACATGGTGCCAGATGCTCTTACGGTCGGTGGAACCCAGGACCTCGAGCCGACCGGCCGTCGGCTTCATGCGCCCCGAGAGCACCAGCGACAGGGCGGTGCGTCCTGATCCCCCGGACCCGCCGAGCACGGTCAAACCGACCGGGGCGAGGGTGAAGCTCAGCGGCCCGAAGACCGGCCCCTCCTCGGCCGACACCTCGATCCCCTCGGCGATGACGGACGGACGGGTGGTGTCACTCTGGGTCACTGTGTGATTCCTCGTCGGGGTGGGGTGGGTGTCGAACGCCCCTCAATATACGGGTCAGACACCCCCGGCCCCGGCCGATCGGCGGAATCGGGTCCTCTGTTCAGCAGACTGCCCGGCGGCCTGTGCCGCAGCCTATTCCGCAGGCACGGTGCGCCGGCGACGACGACGCTTGCGCGGCGGCGGCAGCTGGTCGGCGGCCCGCAGCGCGGCGACATGCTCGGCCAGGGCGTCCACCAGTTCGGGGACGCCGGCGACCTCGGGCATGACGTCGACGCGCAGCCCGTGCTCCTCGGCGGTTTTCGCGGCCATCGGGCCGATACAGGCGATGATGGTTCGGTTGTGCGGCTTGCCGGCGATGCCGACGAGGTTCTTCACCGTTGACGAGGAGGTGAAGCACACCGCGTCGAAACCACCGGACTTGATCATGTCGCGGATGTCCTGGCTGGGCGGGGCGGCGCGCACGGTGCGGTAGGCGACGACGTCCTCCACGGACCAGCCGAGTTCGATGAGACCGTCGACGAGGGTGTCGGTGGCGATATCCGCACGCGGGAGCAGGACGCGGTCGACCGGGTCCAGGTCCTCGTCATAGGGCGGGAACACCTCGACCAGACCGGCGGCGTTGCGGGCCTTGGCCTTCGGCAACAGCTCCGGGGTGATGCCGAGGTCGCGGACGGCCTGCGCGGTCTTCTCGCCGACGGCGGCGACCGAGACACCTGCCAGGGCACGGGCATCGAGACCGAACTCGCTGAGCTTCTCCCACACGGCGTGGACCGCGTTGACGGAGGTGAAGACGATCCACTGGTAGCGGCCGTCGACCAGGCCCTTGACGGCACGTTCCATCTGGGCGGGGCTGCGAGGCGGCTCCATGGAGATCGTCGGCACCTCGATCGGGATCGCACCGTGGGACGCCAGCCGGGTGCTCATCGGGCCTGCCTGGGCCTTCGCCCGGGGCACGAGGACGTTCCAGCCGTAAAGGGCGCGGTTCTCCCACCAGGAGTACTTCGACCGGCCGGACGCCGCAGAACCGAGCGTGACGACCAGGTGCTCCGGCATCTCACCCTCCTTGGCGAGCGGGCCGGACGCGGCGACGACCGACTTCAGGGTGTCGAGGGTGACATCCCAGGACCGCTGCTTGCGGGTCGTCGCATGGACGGTGACGGTCGCCGGGGTGGATCCGGGGACGCCGTGGCCCTTGAGCTCCCGGGCTACCGGGGCCAGATCAGTGGGGGCGACGGTGAGGATCAGCGGCTTCGGCGCGGCGGCGACGGCGGCCCAGTCCACACCGGGTAGTCCACCACGCAGGTCGACGGCGGTGTAGCCGTCGCCGGTCGGGATGCCGTTGTAGGCGGGCAGGGCCGAGGCGCCGGTCATACCGGGAATGACCTCGAATTCAGCACCGAGGGCGGCAACCTCACGCAGCTCACGCAGCACGGCCGGGTCGTCGACCGGGTTGCCGGCCACGAGGCGCACCACATTGACGCCGCTGTGGATCATCTCGACCATGTCGGCGGCGAGGCTCTGGGCGGTGAGGTCCGGGACCGTCAGGTCGGGACCGGTGGCACCGGCGCGACCGCACGGCGAGTCCGGCAGGTCGACGGAGGTGCGGGTGGCGGCGGCGTTCACCGAATCCCCGCCGGGGACCGCGAGGACGATCTCGGCGGCGGTGACGTGGGTTGGACGGGCAGGACGCCGACGGCTGCCGGCTTCCTTGGCCGCCTCGTTCTCGGCCTGCCACTCACGCTCCGCCGCGTCGAGCTTGGCGGCGGACACGGGCTCGGCGTCCGCGATGAGCGAGCGGACATTCTCGGGCACGGCAGGGTCGACCCAGGCATGGACCGTGTGCTCGAGGATGTCGCGGGCACGGACGGTCAGCAGTTCGGGGTTGCCTGGTCCGGCACCGACGAAAAGTACACGTCCATGTCCGAGGGCATTACCGGCAGAGGTCATCGGGGTCTTTCTCGTTGAAGCGTCCTCGACGGTCGGCGGGCCGGTCGTGGAGGAAGGAAAAGTTGTGTGGAGCAGTGCGTGCCGGGCGGGCGCGCAACGGGGGTCTGTTACGGAGCACTGGCGGCGATCACTGCGGCCGCTCCGGCGTCCAGCAGTTTCTGTCCGACTGTCCGCCCCAGCTCCCTGGCAGCATCGCGCCACCGTGGATGCAACGGGTCAGCACCGACATCGGAAAGGTCGATCGTCGCGGATGCCTCACGGACGACGCGTGTCGACCCGTCGAGGGCGAAGGCACCGGCCTGCAGGGTCAACATCGCGGCGTCCTCCCCTGTCCCGAACTCGGAGTAGGCACCCACCGGGGCGGTGCACCCTGCCTCAAGGGTCGCGAGCACGGCGCGCTCGGCGACAGCCCTCGCATGCGAGGCCGGATCATCGAGGGCGAGGACCGCGGTGACCGCCTCGGCGTCATCGACGCGGACCTCCACGCACAGCGCACCCTGGGCGGGGGCGGGCATGATGTCGGCGACGGCGACGGTCTCGGCGGCGCGGTCGAGGTGACCGACCCGCTCCAGCCCGGCACGGGCCAGGACGACAGCGGCGAGATCACCGGGGCCACCGTCGACGACGGTGCTGGTCGTGCCGTCACCGGCGCGGCCCATGCGGGTGTCGATGTTGCCGCGGATGCCGATGCACTCGACGTCGGGACGCAGCGCGCGGATCTGGGAGACGCGTCGCGGGGCCCCGGTGCCGATCTTCGCGTCGGCGGGCAGCTCACGCAGGGTGAGGTTGCCGTGGCTCACGAGGACCTCGCGCGGATCGACCCGCGGCGGGACCACGGCGATGAAGCGGGGGTCCGGTGCGGTCGGCAGATCCTTGAAGGAGTGCACGGCCACATCGCATTCACCGGCGGCCAGGGCGTTGCGGAGGGTCTCGGTGAAGACACCGACACCGATGCGGGACACCGGGGTCTGCGCTTTCTGGGAGGCGTCCCCGGGGGTGTGCACGAAGTGGAGGTCGGCGGTCGCACCGTTGTCGACCAGTGCGTCGCGGACCAGACCGGTCTGGGTCGAGGCCAGGGTGGACGCCCTGGTTCCGATGAGGAGGGTGCGGGTCATGAGGCCTCTCCGGAAAGCATGTTGCCGATCCGTGCGAGTGCGGCGTCCCCGGGCTCCAGCGAGCGGGAGACGGGGGCTGAGGACCCGGCAGGAAGGTTGAACAGGACGGCGAGCGCCTCGGCATAGTTCACGCCGTTGGCGGAACCCAGCTTCTTCACCTGGACCGTCGGCGTGTGGAGGATCTTGTCGACCACGCGGCGGACGGTGCGGGTGACCTCGGCACGGTCCTGGTCGCTCATGCCCGGGGTCCGGCGGATCAGCTGGCCGAGCTCGTCGTCGATGACGTCGGAGGCACGCTGACGCAGGGCCTTGACCGTCGGGACGACCGACTGGACGCGCACCTGCTCGAGGTACTCGGCGAGCTCCCGGGCGACGACGGCACGGGCGGCGTCCTCGTCCCGGGTGCCGTCGCCGGCCAGGGTGGTGAGTTCCTCGATGTTCAGCAGGCGGATCTCGTCACCGGCCTCGGTCACCGCATCATCGATGTCACGGGGCATGGACAGGTCGACCAGCACCATGCGGTGCGGGAGACTGGCCTGCGCGTCGGCGATGTCCTCGCCGGAGAGGACCTTACCGACGGCGCCGGTGGCGGAGACCACGACGTCGACACCGGCGAGGACGCCGGGAATGCCGGTCAGCGGAACGGCGGAGGCCGGCACACCCGCCTGACGGGCATGATCGGCGAGGTTCTCGGCGCGGCTGAGCGTCCGGTTCGCCACGGTGACGTGCTCGACGCCCGCCCGGCCGAGCCAGGTGGACGCGAGGGAAGCCATCGCACCGGCGCCGACGACCAGGGCACGGCGTCCGACCATGTCGGTGGCACCGAGCTCGGACAGGGCGTGGTCGAGGGCGAAACTCACCATCGACGAACCAGCGACATCCACCTCGGTCTCGGTGTGGACGCGCTTGCCGGTGCGCAGAGCACGCTGGGTGAGCTCGTGAAGGGTACTTCCGACGGTGCCGTTCTCGTCGGCGGTCTGGTAGGCCGTACGGAGCTGACCGATGACCTGCTGCTCGCCGACGACCATGGAGTCCAGACCGGAGGCGACGGTGAGCATGTGCTCGGCGGCCTTGTCCGCGTAGCGGACGTAGAGGTAGGGCTCCAGTTCAGTGGCGGGGATACCGGCGTGGGAGGCGACGGTCTCGACGACGTGGTCGAGCGCCGGGTGGAACGCCGTGGTCGCGACGTAGAACTCCATGCGGTTGCAGGTGGAGAGGACGAGAGCCTCGGTGACGCAGTCGCCGTCGAGCATGTCCCGCTCCAGTGAGGCCAGGTCCGCCGCCGCGGCGGAGGCCTTCTCCAGCACCGGCACGGGTGCGGAGCGGAACGACAGTCCGACGAGGAGGACAGCTGCGGGCCCGGTGATACCCAGTCCAGCCATGGGCGTTCCGCCTCCTGTGTGTCATGAATCGGCGCGTATGAATTCATTGGGACTCCGCCGGGGCCGACGGGGCCTCCAATGGAGTCAACGGATACCTACGGTATCTGTTCCACCCCCCGATGACCAAAGCGTGCGGGTGGGTGATGTATATGGTGCCGCCCCGCGCGGCACGGGTGGCGTCCGGTTTCGCGCAGGGGTTTCAGTGTCAGGTTGATGTCAGGTTGCTCGCGTTCAGCTTGCTCTCGGTCAGCTTGCTCGCGCGGCGGTGACGGCGGCCACCAGTTCCTCATCGTCGATCTCCCAGCAGGCGACCTCCTCGTCGTCGACGAGCACCACCGGGACACGGTCCCCGAACTCGACAGTCAGCGAGGTCTCCCCGTCGACGTCGACAATCTCCAGGTCGGCTTCCAGATCCGCACACAGCGGGGTGATCTGTTCCCTGACTCTCACGCACGAACCACAGGTGCTGCGGACCAGGAGAGTGACGGTGACCGGGGTGGGAGGAGCCATGGCTGCGAGCCTAGTCGCGGCGAGATCCCGGCGAGATCCCGGCGTCCGGAAATAGTGCCGACAGGTCGTCTGTCTGCCCCCGACGTCCGAAAGTAGTGCCGACAGGTCGGTCGCCAGCGGGTTTTCCGACTTCTCAGCACTACTTCCGGACATCAGCCTCCGACCACCCCCGACCACCACAACCACCCTCCCCCGGAAACGCCGGAAGGCGCAGTTCCCGGCACTCCGGGGACCACGCCTTCCTGCTGCTGGCGAGAAAGCTACCGACCCTACGGCCGGCGACTTTCTACTTGCCGAGCTTCCGCCGCTGAACGCGGGTACGGCGAAGCATCTTGCGGTGCTTCTTCTTCGACATGCGCTTGCGACGCTTCTTGATGACGGAACCCATAGGTCCTCCTCGTCAATGATTCGGTAACGGACAACTGTGATCGGTACCCGACCGCCCGGAGCCGGCGACTCGGCAAGGAGTCTCCGCAGGCGATCGGTAGCGGCAAGGACCATTCCGAGACCGAACCGACACGAATGACCCCTACTCTATCGCCCGTGCACGCCGGGGACAAAAAGACCCCTCCTCTAACACGGTGCAGGCACCGGCACAGGAGGGGTCCGGGGCATCAGCCCGGGGTGGCGGCGTGGGTGGAATCAGCCCGCCTGGTCCGCGTTGTAGATCGACGCACCGAGATATTCCTCGACGGCCTGCTCGTGAACGCGGAAGGACCGGCCCACCCGCACGGCCGGCAGTTCGCCGGAGTGCACGAGCCGGTACACGGTCATCTTCGAGACACGCATGAGATCGGCGACCTCAGCGACGGTCAGGAATGTTCCGCTGTCGTTACTTGCCATAGTGTTCCATCCTTACGACGCCTCCGTGCGCTGCAGGCTTCCCCTCCTGCAGAAACAGTCACAACGGTGCGCTGGGACCATACTAGCGTTATCTGTGTGACTTGTGGGATACGAAGAGATGAATGACACCCGTGATACTCACGGGACAGGGGGCCGGGCAGGGGTGCCGCGACTATTCACCATCTGAAAAATGCGGGTCAGTCCTCGTCGGAAGCCGGCCGGCCGAGCTCCGCAGAGCGCTCGGCGCACGCCTCCATGGCCTGGTAGAAGGCCTTGCGGATACCGTTCTCCTCGAGGCCACGGACGGCGGCGGCGGTCGTTCCGCCGGGGCTGGTGACGTTGCCGCGGAGCTCGGAGGCGGACTTGTCGCCCTTCACGAGCATCGCGGACGCACCCTCGAGGGTGCCGGCGGCGAGCTGGGCGGCGACCGGACGGGTCAGCCCGAGCTGGACGCCGGCCTCGGTCATCGCCTCGGCGACGAGGAAGACGTAGGCCGGGCCGGAGCCGGAGACGGCCGTCACGGCGTCCATGTCCTTCTCACCGACAGTCACGGCGGTACCGACGGCCTCCATGAGGCCACGCACGGTCTCAACCTGTTCGTCACTGGCGAAGCGGCCACCGGCGACCGCGCTGGTACCCTTGCCGACGAGCATCGGGGTGTTCGGCATGACGCGCACGACGGGCACGCCTGCGGCTAGTGCGGCCTCCATGGTGGCCAGGGTGACACCGGCGGCGACGGAGACGATAACCGTCTCGGCGTCGTTGGAGTCGATGGTGGAGGAGATCTGCTCCAGGACGGTGGAGACGAGGTAGGGCTTCACGGCGATGACGACGATGTCCGCCTCGCTGGCGGCCTCGGTGGCGTCATCGGTGGTGGCGAGACCGTAGGTCTCACGGAGGTAGTCGAGGCGGGGTGCATACGGGTCGACGACGGTCACATCGGACGCCGAGATCTCCGCCGCCGCACCGGACGTGTCCGCCACGAGTCCGGAGGCCAGGGCCTCGCCGATGTTTCCGCCGCCGATAATTGCAATTTTGGTCATGCCCCCAGCGTGCCAGGTGGCACCACCCCACTGCCACCCGGGGAGGGCACGGCACGGTGCCGCGCCCCGGTCAGATCGACATGATGAGGCGTGGTCCGACGGTCAGCGCAATGCCGACGACAAAGGTCAGGACCAGCAGCAATGTGTCTCGGTGACGCAGCAGCGTGTGCACCACGCCGACGCATACACAGGTGACCACGAGGGCCATCACGAGCACCAGAACGGTGCCGAGGTTGTCCCACAGGAGGGTGAATCCGAAGAAGATGAGGACGCCGATGATGACTGCGGCCGCCGACTGGGCGATCACAGCGGGCCAGGAGACGGTGTCGTCCTCGTACTCGACGACCTCGTCGCTCTTCGAGGCACCGGTCTTCTTCGACGGAGCCTTGGCTGCTGCTTCGGCGGGCACCTCGGTGGAGACGCGATCCGTTCCCGGCTCCGCGAGGGAGGATGCCGCGAGGGCACCCGCGCCTGCGGTGGCGCCTGCACCGGTGGACGCGGCGACAGCGAAGTCGTCGGCCTCGTCGGGTGCATCGACGTCGTCCAGCTCGGCTGCGTCGGCTGCGTCGACGGCGTCGACGGCGTCGACGCGGTCAGAGCCTTCGCTGTCAGCGGTGTCCTCGACAACCTCACCCTCGATGACATCGGCGCCGGAATCGACCGCAGAGTCACCGTCGTCGGCAGCGTCCGTGTCGGCAGCGTCCGCGTCGAGGCTCTCAGCGTCCTCAGCGTCCTCAGCGTCCTCAGCGTCCTCAGCGTGCACGGCCACGAACTCGGCCGAGGGGTTGGCGCTGGTGAGCAGGGAGTCAGGGACGACAGCCTGGACGATCGTGGACTGCTCGTCGAAGCCCTCATGGGTCTGAGGTGTCTCAGCGACCCCAGTCGTCTCAGCCTGCACCGGCTCCTCGGCCTGGTGTCCACCGTGGCGCTGGGCCGTGGCGTCCTTCTGGCCCCCTACGGCTCCGGCGGCCCCGGCGGCACCGGCGGCACCGGCGGCACCGGCGGCCCCGGCGGCACCGGCGGCACCGGCGGCACCGGCGGCACCGGCGACGACACTCGCGGTGTTCGCGGGGCTCGCACCGTTCCCGGCGCCCTCGGCGTCCTTCGCGGCCTTACCCTCGCCCTGACCGTCCTCGTCGTCGATCTTCACGACGGGGATCGACCCGGTCAGTTCAGAGACGGAGACCCCGCCCTCGTCGAGGTTGCGGCGTCGACGGGGCCGGTCGGAGGAGGTGCGCCCACCTTCTCTGGCATTGCGGGCCAGTAGCTCCGCGACCGTCAGCTTCTCACTCATCCTTGAATCCCATCAGTCTCCGTCCCACCCCACCGGCCGGCGGCTGACACCGGGCGGAGAGGTACTACAGGTGACACTCTACAGTTGCCGAATCACAACTCACACCGCATCCGGCACACCCGCCGACATTCGTAGCAGATTCGGAGCCACAGATCCGCCGCTACCGACGCATCAGCCGTCGATCAGGAAACTCCCGGATACGCCCTCCCCGGCGTCCGCCCGACGCAGGATCACGCCCTCACGCAGTGCCCACGGGCACATCTGCAGCTGCTCGATGCCCAGGTGACGCATCGCCGCCTCCGCCACGAGCGCACCGGCGACGATCTGGTGGGAACGGTCGGCACTGACACCCTCCAGTTCCGCACGGTCTGCCGCGGTCATCCGCGAGATGAACGAGGTCAGCTGACGCAGACCAGCCTGGGTGAGCACACGGCGCACCCGGGGCCCGGCGGAGCTCGGGGCCGCACCGGTGAGGCGGGCGAGCATCCGGAAGGTCTTCGAGGTACCGACGGCGAGATCGACGGGGCCGGCATCCCGCAGCAGCTTCACCGGCTCGGCGAGCGTGTCGTCGATGTACTCGGCGAGCGCCTTGATCTCCTTCTTCTTCGGCGGGTCCGTGTCGAACCAGTCGTGGGTCAGCCGGCCGGCACCGAGGTTCACGGACTCGGCGACATCCGGCATCTCGTTGACGCCGACGGACATCTCGAGCGAGCCGCCGCCGATGTCCAGGTCGCAGATCCGACCGGCGGACCAGCCGTACCAGCGGCGCACCGCGAGGAACGTCAGCTTCGCCTCGTCCGCCCCGGAGAGGATGTTCAGGCGGACGCCCGTCTCCCCCTCCACCGCGTCGAGCACCTTCTCACCGTTGGTCGCCGACCGCACCGCCGAGGTGGCGAAGGGCAGCAGCTCATCGCAGTGGAACTGCTCGGCCATCTCGCGGGCCAGGCCGACACCCTTGATGAGCTTCTTCGATCCCTTGCCGGTGATGGCACCGTCCTTGTCCAGGTACTCGACAAGACGCATCGGGGTCTTCCAGTTGCTCATCGGGGTCGGGGGACCGCCGGGGGCCATGTCCACCACAACAAGATGGACCGTGTTACTTCCCACATCCAGGACGCCTAATCGCACGCCGTCCAGAATAGCGGTTCCGACTCCTCCCCCGTGTGTCGCGGGGCACAGGAATCCCCGGAGCGACCGCAGAATTCGCCGCTGACCACCCCGGCGTTACAGTGGAACGGTGGCTGCCCCGGAACAGATTCCCGCCACCGGTTTTCCCGACGGAACACCGGCCGATCTGTCGATCCGCGCAGGCCGGGAGCTCCCCGACGGGCACCCACGTGAATGGCTGGAGTTCATCGACCCCGCCGATCCGGAGCACATCATCCAGGCCGACCTCACCTGGCTGACCTCGACCTACCGTTGCCGGTTCGGCACGGACGCCTGCCACGGCATCGACGCGGAGAACCCCGACGTCGGCTGCTGCGTCCACGGTGCCTTCCTCACCGACGAGGACGACAATGACGCGCTCACCGAGATCGCGTCCCGGCTCACCGACGAGGACTGGCAGCTGCGCGGCGAGGTGCTCGCACTCGGGGAAGACGCCGCCCCTGACGACAACGATTGCGCCGCCGGTCCCGAACCGTGGCTCGTCTGGGATGAGCTGGATGACGAGAAGACCGGCGAGCCCGAACCCGCCCTGAAGACCCGCGTCCTGCGGGGTGCCTGTGTCTTCGCCAACCGCGCCGGCTTCGCCGGTGGGGCGGGATGTGCGCTGCACGGCTGGGCACTGCGTCATGATGTGCCGGTGACCGTCGCCAAGCCGGAGGTGTGCTGGCAGCTGCCGCTGCGCCGGCTGGAGGACTGGGAGACCGCCCCGGACGGACGCGAGATGCTGCGCACCACCGTCACCGAGTACACCCGGCGCGGCTGGGGCGAGGGCGGCGAGGACTTCGACTGGTACTGCACCTCGGACCCCGGCTGCCACTCCGGCTCGACCGGCCTGTGGGAGAGCTGCGCCGAGGAGCTCACCGAACTCATCGGTGAGCCGGCCTACGAGCTGCTCGCGGAGCACTGCCGGGCACGGACGGAGCTGGTGGCGTCCCTGCCGCAGCCGCTGACCGGTGGGATCTCGCCGTCGGGACTGCCGCTGCTGAGCATCCACCCGGCGACGGTCGCCGCGCAGCAGCGCGGGTAGCGTCAGGCGAACTTGTAGCCCAGCCCCCGGACCGTGAGCAGCTGCACCGGGGAGGACGGGTCCTCCTCGATCTTCCCGCGCAGCCGCTTGACGTGCACGTCGAGGGTCTTGGTGTCCCCCACGTAGTCCGAGCCCCAGATCCGGTCGATGAGCTGGGCGCGGGTCAGCACGCGGCCGGCGTTGCGCAGCAGGTACTCCAGCAGGTCGAACTCCTTGAGCGGCAGTGCGACCTCCTCCCCCGCCACTGTCACCACATGCCGCTCGACATCCATGGTCACCCGCCCACCGGAGATGACCGAGGTGGCGTCCTCCGGGTTCTCCGCCTCGCCACCCCGTCGCAGGACCGCGCGGATGCGGGCGATGAGCTCACGGGCTGAGTAGGGCTTGGTGACGTAGTCGTCGGCGCCGAGCTCCAGGCCGACGACCTTGTCGATCTCACTGTCACGGGCGGTCACCATGATCACCGGGACCGAGGAGGTCGCACGGAGCTGGCGGCACACCTCCGTCCCGGACATGCCCGGCAACATGAGGTCGAGCAGGACGATGTCGACCGGGCCGGTCGGCGATGCGCCGGACTCCGCCGCGGAAAACCGTTCCAGTGCGGACGGCCCGTCGGCTGCGGTCGTGACAGTGAAACCTTCCCGTTCAAGGAGGAAGGCCAGGGGCTCAGAGAGGGACTCCTCATCTTCGACGATGAGGACGTGCGACGTACTGTTCACGGCTCAGAGTCTAGGTGGAGTTTCCCGGAACGTCCGCTGCCTCACCGTGACTTCGTCGTGTGTTCATCTGGGCGTCACCTACCCGGTCCGTGGCAGTGAGGCGTTCCTGGTCCGGAACTTCATCGGGCTGTGGGGCGGTGTCCTCCCGGAAGACCGGGAACTCCAGCGAGAACGTCGAGCCGGTGCCCGGCCGCGACCACAGTGAGACATTGCCGCCGTGGTTGATCACCGTGTGCTTGACCAGTGCCAGGCCCAGGCCGGAGCCGCCGGTTGTCCGCGAGCGGGCCTGGTCGACGCGGAAGAACCGTTCGAAGACGCGCTGCTGGTCCTCCGGCGCGATACCGATGCCGTGGTCGGTGACCCGGATGATCACCGACTCGCCCTTCACCGCCCGGCTGACCGAGACGGGCGTCTCCTCCGGCGAATAGTTCACCGCATTGGCGATAAGGTTCGCCACCGCCGTGACCAGGAGATGCTCGTCGCCGAGCAGGCGGGCTCCAGAGGGGGCGTCCGTCTTCAGCTCGATGCCGTGCATCTCGGCGGTCTCGCGGTTGCGTCCGACGGCGGCCTCAATGACGGCGTCGACGTCCACCGGTTCCGGATCCGGCAGGGACGCCGCCCCCTGCAGCTTCGACAGCGTGATCAGCTCGCCGATCATCGTCGACATGCGGGTGGTCTCCCGTTGCAGCCGTGCACCGAAGTGTTCGACCGCCGCAGGGTCGTCTCCGGCGTCCACCAGCGCCTCGACCAGCAGGGAGATTGCCCCGACCGGAGTCTTCAGCTCGTGGGAGACGTTCGCCACGAAGTCACGGCGGGCGGACTCCATCCGGACATTCTCCGAATTGTCCCAGGCGTATACCACCACGAAACGGTCGTCGGCCGAGGTCAGCGGCTGTGCACGCACCAGGACCGAGAACACCGGCCGGTCCCGGAACCCGGCATGGGTCGGACTGTGGACCAGTTCGCGGCTGTCGCCGTCGTCGAAGACCAGCTCCACCAGGCGCCACACCTCCGGCACAAGGGCACGGTCCACGACGACGCCGAGCTTCTCCGCCATCCGGTTGGCGAGGATGACATCCTGCCGGGTGTCGACGACCACCGCTGCGGCGGGCGCGGCATCCACGGCGAAGTGCATCACCTGCGCGATGGTCGACAGCTGCCGGTGCACCTCACGCTTCTCGCGGTCCTCGCGGGCACGCCGTTCCCTGGCCCGACGCCGCAGCACGGCGACGACAGCCGCCGCTCCCGCGGTGACCAGGACCCCCAGAAGGACGCCGAGAACCAGTACTGCTGGCGTCCCCATCTGCTTCTACTTACCGCCCTGCGCGGCGACTGCGGCTGCGCCGGCTTCGGCGGCCGCCGGGTCGAGGTACTCGCCACCGGGGTTGGTGACGGAGCCGTCGGCGGCGAAACGGTAGACCAGCGGGATGCCGGTCGGGATGTTCAGGCCGGCGATGTCCTCGTCGGAGATGTTGTCGAGGTGCTTGACCAGGGCACGCAGCGAGTTCCCGTGGGCGGCGACCATGACGGTCTCGCCGGCCTCGAGGCGCGGGAGGATCTCGACGGTGAAGTAGGGGACGAAGCGCTTGACGACGTCGAGCAGGCACTCGGTGCGCGGGGGGTTCTCGATACCGGCGTAGCGCGGGTCACCGGCCTGGGAGTACTCGGAATCGTCCTCCAGCTCGGGCGGCGGGGTGTCGTAGCTGCGGCGCCATGCCATGAACTGGTCGTTGCCGTACTTCTCCTTGGTCTCGGCCTTGTTGAGACCCTGCAGGGCACCGTAGTGACGCTCGTTGAGTCGCCAGTCGCGGATCACGGGGATCCAGAGGCGGTCGGCGGCGTCGAGGGCGAGGTGCGCGGTGGTGATCGCACGACGCAGCAGCGAGGTGTACAGGATGCCGGGCTCGAGACCGGCGTCGGCGATGAGCTTGCCGGCGTTGGCGCCCTCGGCGCGACCCTGGTCGGTGAGGTCGACGTCGACCCATCCGGTGAACTGGTTGGAGGCGTTCCACTCGCTCTGCCCGTGACGGAGCAGGATCAGTGTGCCGTTGCTGTTGTTGCTCATGGTCTTCATTGTGCCACGACTGTGGTACGGGCACAGCGGAGTGGACCGGGATTCACCCCTCTTAACCCCGGGTTTCCCGGAATGCGGCCTGTTGTTCCCGTTGCGTGGGACGGACGGCGCGCTACGGCCGGTCCAGAAAAGTGTTACCAACTGCCTGTGTCATAATGTGACACTTCCGCAGGTCGAGAAAAGTGTTGCCAGCCAGTACTGGTAACACTTTTCGGCGACAGCTCAGCTGGTCGGCGGGACCGGGGCGCCAGGGCCGGGGGTCGGATCTGAAGACGGAGCTGACGAGGCCGCCGACTCAGACGGAGCGACGCCCCCCTCATCACCATCCGCAGCGTCCTCAGCAGGACGCAGCTTCTGGAAGGCCTCGAGATTGCGGGTCGACTCCCCACGCTTGAGCCGCCACGCCCACTCGCGGCGGATCGAGCTCTCGAAACCCCGCTCGAGGATCCGGTTGAAGTCACCGTCGGCGAGCTCGAGCACCTGACCGAGGGTCCGCTGCACGTCATCGGCGGTCAGTGCATCGGTGAACTGTCCGGCCAGGTAGATGTCCGAGTTGTTGTCCAGCGTGTAGTGCACGCCGTAGGCCTTCCGGTTGTGCTGCAGCAGCATCCGGTACACGTCGGCGTGGTTCTCCTCGACGGCACGGCAGACGAACGCCTCGACCCGCACACCGTTGTCCTGCGGGATGAACAGCGTGTTCGTTTTCAGCCGCGCCTCCCCCGGCAGCACGACAGCGGCAACTCCGTTGGAGATGGTGTACCCGGTTCCTCCGGTCTCGGGGTCACCCTCCGGGCCTCCGAGTGCGGTGTCCAGCAGTGCGGTGAGATCAGCAAGTTCCATGGTTCCGAACTTACCCCCGGGTGTCGGATCAGGACGCCGGATTAAGGACGCCGCATTAAGGACGCCGGCCCCGGCCGTCCGGGTCCGGATGTACCTCAGTGCAGCGGCACCCCGTGCGGCACCCGGTCCCATGATTCCGCCGCACCGTCGCCCAGCGCACGGTCGTAGACACCCTTCATGCGCTCGACGGTGGCGTCCCACGAGTAGACCGCCGCATGCCCGGGCGCCGCAGCGCCCATGGCGATCCGCGCGTCATCGTCGATGACCAGTGTCTCCAGGGCCTCAGCCCACACCGACGGGTCATGGCCGTCGACGAGCAGTCCGGACTCACCCTCGGTGACCGTCAGTGGCAACCCACCGACCCGGGCCGCCACGACCGGGGTGCCCGAGGCCTGCGCCTCCAGCGCCACCAGCCCGAAGGACTCGTTGTAGCTCGGCACCGCGATGATGTCCGCGGCCTGGTAGACGGTCACCAGCTCCTCCGGCGGACGCGGCGCCAGGAACCTCACGTATCCGGTCACACCCAGCTCCGCCGCGAGATCGTGCAGCTCATCAGGACGCTCCAACCCGGTGCCCGAGGGCCCACCGCAGATCACCACGCGGATGTTCTGGCCGGGATGACGCCGGATCAGCTCAGCGGCAGCACGCAGCAGGATGTGCGGGCCCTTGAGCATCTGCAGGCGTCCGATGAAGGCGATGACCTTCGCACGCAGCGGGATGCCGAGTTCACGGCGCGCCCGCTCGGTCGCCCGGTCCGAGCCCGGGGTGAACCGCTCGATGTCTACACCGGGTGCGATGATGGCCAGTCGCTCCGGGTCGGCGTCATAGGCGGCGATGATCGCGGCAGACTCCTCCTCGGTGTTCACGATGATCCGGTCGGCGTTGTCGACGATCTGCTGCTCACAGATCCGTCGGGACTCCGGCTCCGGGGTGTCGCCGTCGGCCAGGCCCAGGTTCTTCACCGCCGCCCAGGTGTGCGCGGTATGGACGAGCGGCACACCCCACAGGTCACGCAGCAGCCAGCCGACCTGCCCGGACAGCCAGTAGTGGGTGTGGATGATGTCGTAGACCCCGGCGCCGGTGCGGGTGCAGGCGGTCTCCGGCACATCGGAGCGGCGGGCGGCCTCGGTACGCACGAAGGCGATGACCGAGCCGGTGAAGGCGGTGAGCTGCGTCGGCAGTGATTCCTTCGCCAGACCCTCGAACGGCCCGGCGACACAGTTGATGACGCGGAACCCCGGCTCCACCTCCACGACCTCCCCCTGCGAGGCGCGGGTGGCGCGGGTGAACACGTCCACCTCCACCCCGTGGGACGCCAGGTGCGAGGCGACGTTCCGGACGTAGACGTTCATCCCCCCGGCATCCCCGATACCCGGCTGCTCCAGCGGGGAGGTGTGCATGGAAATCATCGCGACGCGCATGCACCGAATAGTAGTCAGTCCTGCAGGGTCACGCCTGCAGGGTCACACCTATCCACACCGGCTCCGGGACCAGCGTCACCCCGAAGACGTCGCGCACCCCGTCGCGCACCGCGGTGGCGAGTTCGACGATGTCCGCCGAGGACGCCGACCCCCGGTTCGTCAGCGCCAGGGTGTGCTTCGTCGAGAGGCCGGCCGGCGCGTCCTCCCGGATCTTCCAGCCCTTGGGGAACCCGGCGCGCTCGATGAGCCAGGCGGCGGAGAACTTGAACTGCGGGCGACCGTCGGCGTCGGTGCCGGCCGGGTAGCTCGGCATGCCCTCCACCTCCGCGGCCCCGCAGTGGTCGGCGACCCTGGCGGTGACGGCGTCCCTGGCGTCCTCCCCGGTGACGACGGGGTTGGTGAAGAAGGAGCCGGCGGACCAGGTGTCGTGATCGGCGTCGTCGAGGACCATGCCCTTGCCCGCGCGCAGGGTAAGCACCGCCTCACGCACCCCGGCGACCGGACGCCGCGGGTGGTCCTCGCCCTCGGTGACGCCGAGACGTCGGGCCAGCTCCCCGAAGCGCAGCGGCACCGAGAGGCCGTCGGTTGTGAGCCGGAACTCGACGGCGGTGACCACGCCGCGGGCGGTGAACTTGAGGTTCGAGTAGCGGTAGGACAGGTCGAGGGCGTCCGGGGTGACCCAGGTGAGCTCGCCGCTGGTGCGGTCGAGCAGCTGGACGCGGTGCAGCAGACCCGAGACCTCCGCCCCGTAGGCGCCGATGTTCTGCACCGGGGACGCCCCGACCGTCCCCGGGATGCCGGAGAGACACTCCAGGCCGCCGTAGGTGTGCTGCACCGACCAGGCCACCAGGTCATCCCAGACGGTGCCGGCGGACGCGCGGACGACGACGGAGGTGACGTCCTCCCCGACCACGGTGGGCTGTTCGTCGGTGACGGCGACGACCGCGACCAGGTCTCCGACGTCATCGCCGACCACCAGGTTGGAACCACCCCCGACGACCAGGAGGGGGACGCCGGCCTCATCGAGGGAGCGGACCGTGGACGCCAGGGCGTCGGGCGTGGCGCACTCCACGGTCGCCGCCGGTCGGCCGCCCACACGCAGGGTGGTCAGGTCGGCGAAGGTGGCGTCTGTCGAGCGCACACCGGGGGTGGCGGACAGCGATGCGAGAAGGGCATCGGACACGGGACGAGGGAGGGGGTCAACAGAACTCACGCCGTTTACCGTAGTCTGTTCGCATGACTACTCACATCGAAACCTCGGCCACGGTCAACGCACCGGTCGAGAAGGTGTTCGCAGCCCTCAGTGATCGCGCATACTGGGAGTACGACGCCCAGCACCTCTCGGACGAACCGGGCGAGGTCAACTCCTTCTCCGCTGACGACGGCGTCGACGTCACCCTCTTCGAGGTCCTGGCGACCGACGCACTGCCCGAGGCCGTGCGCTCCATGGTCTCCCAGAGCCTCAAGCTCAAGCGCGTCGTCTCCTTCGAGCCGCTGAACGACGGTGTCTCCAACGGCGAGATGTCCGCCGAGATCAAGGGCGCCCCGGTGAAGTTCACCGCCGAGCTGACCCTCTTCGAGGAGAACGGTGTCACCACCCTCGAAGCCGAGGCCGACGTCGACGTGACGATCCCGATGATCGGTGCGGTCATCGAGCCCAAGGTCGCCGACGCCGTCAAGGACATCCTCGTCAACGAGGCCGCCCTCGTCGAGAAGTGGATCTCCGAGAACGCCTAGTTCGCCTGCCTGATCCGTCTGGCCCGTTCGACCCCGGTCATCCTCACGTGACCGGCTCCCCCTGCCACGCCCGACCCGTCGCCTCTGCTCCCCCGGAGCAGAGGCGGCGGGTTTTTCAATGCACGGGCCGCGGCCACCGGCGCACCTGTCCGTTCGCTGGCAGGGGATCACCGATTCCCCGGCAATCAATGCCCTCACCCACCACCCCACTGGCACCCGATTCATCCCATGGGCCACACTGGACGCTGTGACTCACGCATCCAACGCATCCTCCGACAACTGGGGCCGTCCCGCCGACGCTCCCACCAGCTACCCCGGCACCGACGCATCCGGCGGTGCCGGCACCACTGGCGGACGCGGGAACGGCGGAAAGTCCCGCGGCAACAAAGGCGTCAAGATCCTCGTCACCGTGATCGTCGTGATCCTGCTGCTCCTCGCCGCCGCGGAGTTCGGCCTGCGCTTCTACCTCAAGGGTCAGGTCGCCGACGAACTGCGCGACTCCTCGGCGGAGCAGGGCATCGAACTCTCCGGCGACCCGGACGTCAGCTTCGGTGCCTCGCCGATGCTTCTCGGCCTGATCCAGGGCAAGGTCCCGAAGATGACTGTCGACCTGCCCTCGAGCCTCGACATCAGCTACGAGGACACGGACCGCTCCAAGCCGGTCGTCACCGGTCAGCCGGCAGCCACCCTCACCGCCGAGGACATGGAGATCACCGGCGACGACCCGGTGATCGGCGACCTCACGCTCGATACGGTCCTCCCCCAGGACTACCTGCTCGCGGTCCTCCAGAAGTCCATGGCCGAGGAAGGTGGCGACCAGGCCGCCGACGACGGCACCGGTGACCTCCTGTCCGGACTGATCCAGATCACCGGCGTCACCACGAACGAGGAGACCGGCACCCTCGACATCGAGATCAGCAGCGGCCTCGCGACCCTGTCGATGACACCGACCGTCGCAGACGGAGGCATGTCCTTCGAGGTCGCGGACATGAAGATCCTCGGGATGAGCATGCCGGATTCCCTGGTCGGCAATCTCTCGGACTCGCTGACCCGGACCGTGGAGGAGACCGACAACCTGGAGATCACCGATGCCTCGGTCACCGAGGACGGCCTCAAGGTCCGTCTGCACGGCACCGACATGAAGGTCGACGACCTCGCCTCCGAGGTGGACGCCACCACGGACACCACACTGTCCGCCGCCTGATCTCAGGCCGGACGGTCGCGCCGCCCAGTCAGGCCGGCGCGCCGGCGAGAATCGCCGCCGCGGAGGAGACACCGAGCCGGGTCGCCCCCGCCCGGATCATCGCGACGGCGGTGTCCCAGTCGCGGATGCCCCCGGACGCCTTGACCCCCAGGCGTCCACCGACCTCGTCGGCCATGATGCGCACGGCGTCCACCGAAGCCCCGCCGGCCGGGTGGAACCCGGTGGAGTTCTTCACGTAGTCCGCCCCGGCCGTCGCCGCAGCCCGGCAGGCGGTGCGCAGCTGCTCGTCATCGAGCAGCGCGGATTCGAGGATGACCTTCAGCACCACCGGCGCGGGCACTGCCTCACGCACCGTGACAATCTCACTGATCAGGGCATTGGCGTCCCTGGCGAGGGCATTGGCGAAGTCGATGACCATGTCGATCTCGTGGGCCCCGTTGGACACCGCCAGCCGCGCCTCGCTCGCCTTGATCAGCGGGTGGTGCTTGCCCGAGGGAAAGCCGACGACCGTGGCGACCCGGAGAGACTCCGGCACGTCACGCACCGGCAGCATCGACGGGGAGACACATACCGCACCGCAGCCCAACCGGGCGGCGTCCGCCACCAGGGCACCCACATCCGCATGGGATGCCTCAGGCTTGAGCAGGGTGGCGTCCATGATCGCGGCGACCTGCGCACGCGACGGCACCGGTCCGGTGGCTGCCCCGGTCACTGGGCGTTTCCCAGGACCTCACGGATGGCCGGGCGGACGTCCTGCCAGTACACACCGACGACGACCGCACCGATGATCCACACGAAGCCGACACCCAGCGGGGCGAGCAGCAGGATCGCCGCCGCCGACCCGGCGAGTGCGCCGATCCAGTTCATCTTCTTCCGGTCGATGACGTAGAAGGCGTCCTCCCGGGTCATCGCGGTCTGGATCGCACCCACGACCGCCAGAATGACGATCACGAGCTGGATGAACAGCAGAAGATAGGCGAGGGCGTCGAATCCGTAGGCCACCGGGTTACTCATGGTGATCCAGCCTACCGTGGTGCGCGCGCCTGCTCAGAACAGGCCGAAGGCGAGTTCCGAGAGCGTGTAGATCAGCAGGCCGGCGAGCGAGCCGACGACGGTGCCGTTGACGCGGATGAACTGCAGGTCCTTGCCGACCATCAGCTCGATCCGGTCGCTGGCCTCGTCGGCGTCCCACCGCTCGACGGTCTCGCCGATGATGCCGGTGACCTCCCCGGCGTAGTTGTCCGCCAGGTAGGACGCCGCGCCGACGATGCGCCGTTCCAGGTCAGTCCGCAGTTCCGGTTCCTCGCGGACACGGGTGGCGAACCCGGTGACCCAGTCGACGATCCTGCGGCGCAGCAGGGAGTCCGGGTCACGCGCCATGTCCGTGAGCGTGGCACGTACGTTCTCCCACACGGACGCCGGCAGGCTCTGGACCGGCACCGAGGCGAGGATGTCCGCCTTCAGCCCCTCCACGCGGGTGATCATCGCCCCGTCGTGCTGGAGGTCCTGCGCGAGCTGGTGGAGGAAACGTCGGATGGCGTGACGCGCCTCATGGTCGGAGTCGGAGCGGACGTCCCCGGTGAAGGCGATGAGTTCCTTCTGCACCTTGTCGCCGACGAGTTCCCGGACGAACCGCGGCGCCCACGAGGGGGTGCGCTCATCGACCAGTCGGGCCACGAGATCCCCGCTCGAGGTCGCCTTGTCGTCCAACCAGATGACGACGGCGTCCACCGCGGGCTCGACGCGTCCCTCCGCGATGAGCTGTTCCAGGGCCCGACCCAGCGGCGGGCCCCAGGCCGGTTCAGCGGCCTTGTCGATGATCAGGGTGCGCAGCAGCTGCTCCGCCTCGGCCGGGTCGATGCCGTTGACGACGAGATCGACGAGGCGTCCGACCTCCTTACCGGTCCGCTCGGCACCGCCCTGGTCCAGCACCCAGTCCGCGGCCCGCTCAGGGATGTGGGCCTCCGAGAGCTTGCGGGAGATGAGAGTGGCGTTGAGGAAATTCTCACCGACGAACTCGCTGAGGGCGTGACCGACCTGGTCCTTCTTCTGTTTGATGATCGCGGTGTGCGGCACCGGGATGCCCAGCGGGTGACGGAACAGGGCGGTGACGGCGAACCAGTCGGCC
The DNA here is from genome assembly GCF_056280545.1 of Corynebacterium sp. UD i78. Classification (NCBI taxonomy): domain Bacteria; kingdom Bacillati; phylum Actinomycetota; class Actinomycetes; order Mycobacteriales; family Corynebacteriaceae; genus Corynebacterium; species Corynebacterium sp. UD i78. The sequence continues at coordinate 2,093,981 of NZ_JBWCED010000001.1, forward strand.
AGGGCACCGACCATGCCGGCCTCACTGGCGGCCCGGACGTAACCGGTCCAGCCGGCGTCGCGGCCGGTGGCCTCCAACCAGCGGCAGAAGAGGTAGATCACGGTCGCGAGGACCAGCAGACCGGTGGCGATGCTCTTGTGGCGGCGCAGGTCGCGGCGCCGCTCGGCCTCTGTCTCGGGCGACGGGCCGGGGACAGTACTCGTGGGGTCGACGTGGGCGTCGACGTGGGGGTCGTGTGCAGTGCTCATTGTGCTGTCCAGTATCCCCCGAACACGGCTGAGACGCCCGCACAGCGCCACAGGCGACCTACTGCACGCGGCCGGTGGACTCCTTGTAGCGGCGGTACGCGGCCCTGCCGTGGTGGATGGACCATGCACCGTAGGCGAGCATCAGCACGCCGACGATCAGCCCGACCAGACCGATGACGTTGCCGTCGGGCTGGCTTTCGGGGCTACCACCGAACCCGGCGGAGGTGAATCCGAAGATGGCCACCCCGAATCCGGCGAGCGACGAGAGGATCACGCCCATGCCGATCCAGGTCCAGCCCTGCATGAGGGACGAGTGGTGCGAGTCCCAGCTGCTGGGGACGTAGCCGTCCAGGTACACCGGCTCGCCGTTGACGACAGCGACGCGCTTCTTCTTGTTCTCCTTCATGAGTGACATGGCGTCCTCCTTCTCCAGGAACGGACGCGGTGTGGTGTGGTCGGCGGTGGTTGCCGTCGGTGTGCGCGTCCTGATTCCATGGTTCCACAGACGCCGGAGGCCCACACCACCCGAAAGGGTGGTGTGGGCCTCCGGACTGGAGGTGCCGGACCCTCGGTGAGGGTCGGGCGTGCCGGGTTACTGGACCCGGCCGGTGGCCTTCTTGTAGGCGCGGTAGTTCTTACGACCGACGTGCACGAGGAAGAAGCCGGCGAACAGCAGGACGAAGCCGGCGATCAGGCCGATGACGCCGATCGTGACGCCGTTGTCCGCCATCGGGGAGGTCGTGTCGGAGTTGACGCCGAAACCGTAGATGAAGGTGCCGAAACCGGCCAGGGAGACGAGGATCAGTCCCATGCCGATCCAGGTGGCGCTGCGGTGCAGCGACGAGTGGGGAGCGTCGAACGTCGACGGCACGAATCCGTCGAGGTAGGCAAGCTCATTCGTGGGCGTCCGGGTCTCCAGCGCGGTGTTGGCAGACATTCTTTCCTCTTTCATCGGTGTGGATGCCGGTAATTCTAGATCACCGGGTGCCGCACCACCGAAGCAACGGGAGGACGCCGGGGCGTCCTTCCCCCTTCACGGGTGTGGCCGTGCGGTGGGCACGGTGTGGCTGTGCCGTAGCGGGCCGTCAGGACTAGTCGTCCTTGCCGCGCAGGGCGGCGCGGGCGCGCTCCTTGGTGATCGCGGCGACGGCGGTCAGCGGGATACCCGCCGGACAGACGTCGGCGCACTCGCCGTAGAGGGAGCAGGGACCGAAGGTGCCCTCGACCTCGTCGACCATGTTCTTGGCGCGACGGCCACGCTCCATACGACCCAGAGGGGACAGTGTGAGGTGGACCAGCTTGGCGCCGGTGAACAGGTGCGCGGCACCGTTCGGGCAGGCGGCCACGCAGGCACCGCAGCCGATGCAGGCGGCGTGGTCGAGCGCGAGCTCGGCGTCGTGGTGGTTCACCAGGAGGTGGTCGGCGTCCGGAGCGGTACCGGCGACGATCGAGACGAAGCCACCCTTCTCCATGACGCGGTCGAGCGCGGACCGGTCGACGACCATGTCCTTGATGACCGGGTACGCGGCGGAGCGCATCGGTTCGAGCTTGAGGGTGTCACCGTCGGAGTAGCTGAACAGCCGCTGCTGGCAGGCAGGCTTATTCTGGTCCGGACCGTGCGGACGACCGTTGACCAGGAGGCCACAGGTACCGCAGATACCCTCACGGCAGTCAGACGCGAAAGCGAAGGGCTCCTTGCCTGCCTCGACGTAACCGGAGTTCACGTGGTCGAGGAGCTCCAGGATGGACATGGACTCGACAGCGTCCGGCACGTCCACGGACTCGAAGTGTCCCTGGGCGTTACGGTCCGCCTGCCGCCAGATTTCAAGATGCAGTTTCATTACTTGTAGTTCCTTGTCATCAGCGGGATGCGGTCGAAGTACAGCGGCTCGGAGTGCCGGATGAACTTCTCTTCGCCCGCAGGCTCCCATGCGGAGACGAAGCACCAGTTGTCGTCGTCGCGCTTCGCCTCGCCTTCCTCGTCAAGGTGGTCCTCACGGTAGTGGGCACCACAGGACTCGTCACGGTCCAGGGCGTCGACACACATGAGCTCACCGAGGTCCAGGTAGTCGGCCACGCGGATCGCGTACTCGAGCTGCTGGTTCATCTCGGCGGTGCCGCCGGGGACGAAGACGTTCTCCCAGAAGTCCTTGCGGACCGCGCGGATCTCGTCGATGCCCTCCTGCATGTCCTTGACGTTGCGGGCCACACCACAGCAACGGTAGAGGATCTCACCGAGCTGGCGGTGGTAGTACTCCGCACCGTGCGGGTTGGGACCACGGATGTTGAGGATCCTGTTGAGGCGGTCCTCGGTGCGCTTGAGCGCGGCCTGCGCAGCCTCGGAGTTTTCGTCCGGGACCTCGGTACCCAGCAGCGGGGCCAGGTAGTTCGGGATGGTGAAGGGCAGGGTGAACCAGCCCTCGACCGAGGAGGACAGCAGCGAGTTCGCACCCAGTCGGTTCGCTCCGTGGTACATCCAGGAGGACTCACCGGAGCAGAACAGACCCGGGATCGAGGTCATTTCGTGGAAGTCGGTCCACAGACCGCCCATGGTGTAGTGGCAGGTCGGGGCGATACGCATCGGGGTCTTGTACGCGTCGTCGCCGATGGCCTCTTCGTACATCTGGATGAGGTTGGAGTACCTCTCACGGATGACGTCCTCGCCGAGGTTCTTGATGGCGTGGGTCAGGTCGAGGTAGACCGAGTTCTTCTTCGGACCGACGCCGTAGCCGGCGTTGATCTGCTGCGCGTTTGCGCGGGAGGCGATGTCACGCGGAACGAGGTTGCCGAAGGCCGGGTAGCGACGCTCGAGGAAGTAGTCGCGCTCGTCCTCGGGGATCGTCATCGGGTCCCGCTGGTCGTCCTTCTTCTTCGGGGTCCAGATGCGGCCGTCGTTACGCAGCGACTCGGACATCAGGATGGTCTTCGACTGCCAGTCCGAGTTGACCGGGAGGCCGGTCGGGTGGAACTGCACAAAGGACGGGGACGCCATGTAGGCGCCCTGCTCGTAGGCACGCATGATCGCGCTGGCGTTGGAATTCTTGGCCAGCGTGGACATGTGGTACACGTTGCCGTAACCGCCGGTGGCGAACACGGTGACATGACCGGTGTGGATGCTGAGTTCACCGGTGATGATGTTACGGGTGACGATGCCCTTGCAGACGCCGTCCTCCACGATGACGTCCTGGACGTCGGAGTGGGTGAAGATCTCCACGTTGCCGGCACCGATCTGGCGGTACAGAGCAGAGGTGGTGGCCAGCTGCAGCTGCTGGCCGGTCTGACCACGGGTGTAGAAGGTGCGGGACACCTGCACGCCACCGAAGGAACGGTTGGCCAGGGTTCCGCCGTACTCACGGGAGAACGGGGCACCGATGGCGTTCATGTGGTCGATGACGCGACCGGACTCCATGGCGAGACGCCAGCAGTCGTTCTCCCGGCACCGGTAGTCACCACCCTTGACGGTGTCCTTGGTGTGGTTGTAGGTCGAGTCGTTGTCCAGGCGCTTGGCGCGCGAGGAGTTGACGCCACCCTGCGCGGCGATGGAGTGCGCGCGGCGGGGACTGTCGTGGTAGGTGAAGACCTTCACGTCGTAACCGAGCTCACCGAGGGCGGCTGCGGCGGCGCCACCGGCGAGGCCGGTGCCGACGATGAGGACCTTGAACTTCGCACGGTTCAGCGGGGAGACCAGCTTGAAGTGCTCCTTGTCGAACTGCCACTGCTGCTGCTGTCCGACCTCGTGCGGAGCGTTGTCACCGATGACCTTGCCGACGGACACGCCGTCGACCTTGGACTCGGGGGCCTGAAATGCGGCCAGGGCCTCGTCGTAGTTGAAGTCCGCGGTCTGGTTGTGCGGGTGGGGCTTGCTTGTTCCCATTGTTGTCTCTTCTCCTTTTCCAGATCCGCTAGCTACCGAAACCGCACAGGACGGCCACCGGGATCGAGATGTTGCCGATCATGACGATCGCCGGGAGCAGGTACGCGATCCACAGCATGACCTGGCGGGTCCGGTGGCCGGTGATGCCGAGGTCGGAGGAAGCCGTCCAGATACCGTGCGAGGCGTGCAGGAAGAGCACGACCATGCAGAGGATGTAGAAGACGGCGACGACCGGGCGGTCGAAGGACGCGACCAGGTTGGCGTAGGCGGAACCACTCTCGAACTTGTCGCTGGCCACCGGCTCAGTGCCGATGGTCAGGTCGAGGATGTGGAAGATGATGAAGAGCAGCAGCACAGAACCGGTACCCAGCATGGAGCTGGCGGTGAAGGTGTTGAAGTTCTTCACCTTGCCGAAGCGCTTCTCGGAGCCACGGGACTGTCTGGACCGGGCCTTAAGGACGAAGGCGCAGTACACGTGCAGCACGAGGCAGATGATCAGGACGACACGCAGGATCCACAGCACCGTCTCATGGGGGAAGACCGGCTCACCCATGCGGCGCAGGAAGTGCGCGTACTCGTCGAAGTGTTCTTCACCGGTGTAAACCTTCAGGTTTCCCACCATGTGGAAGAGGACGAAGAGGACGAAAATGAGGCCAGTCACGGCCATCGTCAGCTTCATCGCCCAGGTCGGGAAATCAGGCTTTTCCCGGAGCGGTTTGATGTTCAGCTTCCCGTGCTCCAGTGCGACGGGATCGTCGTATTTAACAGTCATGGCACCTCCAGTGTCAGTGACACTGTACGACTGCCAGAGTGGCAAACACTAACTGGACCCCCGCTCCGTGAAAAAGATCACAGCTCTCCAGTACGCCCGTTATGTGAACGGGTCGTTATGCAGGTCAAACGCAGAATTTGAGCCTTTTATAAGTGAGGTTCGCCTGTCCTGACACGCCACGGCACGTCAGAACGGGCGGTTATTCCGGTCGATATCGTTATATCAGAATCATTTTTCAACGAATACGACATCGGCGGCCGGCACGGACTCCGACAGTCCGGCCTCCTCGGACACCAGAGTGGTGGTGCCCTCGACCCGCACCGGCTCCGAACCGATCACCACGTCCTGCCCCAGCACGGTCACCGGACCGACGAGCCCCTGGCCACCGTCGACGATCTGGAGTTCCACGGCGGCCTTCTCCACGGAGACCCGGATCTGGTAGCCCTGCAGTGTCACGTTGTACTCCAGCTGCTCCCAGTCCTCAGGCAGGCGGGGGTCGATGCTGAACCGGCCGTAGTCATCGCGGAAACCACCGAACCCGTAGACCAGGGCGCTCCACACACCACCGCAGGACGCGATGTGCGCGCCGTCGGCACTGTTGCCGTGGAGATTCTCCAGGTCGAGGAAGAGGCCGCGCAGGAAGAAGCTCATCGCCGTGCCCCGGAACCCCAGCTCCGCGGCCATGATGGACTGCACCACCGCCGAGAGCGAGGAGTCGCCCGTCGTCAGACGGTCGTAGTAGGCGTAGTCGCGCTTCTTCACCTCCGTCGGCATGTCGTGCCCCTGGAGGAACAGGGCGAGGACCACGTCAGCCTGCTTGAGCACCTGGTACCGGTAGATCGTCAACGGGTGGTAGTGCAGCAGCAGCGGGCGCTTCGCCCCCACCGCCGGGTCATCGAGGTTCCACAGCTGACGGTTCAGGAACTGGTCGTCCTGCGGGTGGATCTGCATCCGCTCGTCGAAGGGGATGTACATCGCCTCGGCCGCCCGGTCCCACAGGTCCAGCTCGTCCTCGGACAGCCCGGTGCGGTCGGCGAGGTTCTGGAAGGCCTCCGGGCGCTCACTGCGCATCTGCCGGGCGACGTCGGCGGCCACCCGGAGGTTGTACTGCGCCATGACGTTTGTGTACAGGTTGTTGTTCACCACGGTCGTGTACTCGTCGGGCCCGGTCACCGAGTGGATCTGGAACTTCTCCCCCGTCGGGTCGAAGAAGCCCAGCGACATGAAGAACCGGGCTGTGCCGACGAGGATGTAGACACCCTCGTCCAGCAGGAACTCGGCGTCTCCGGTGGCGTAGACGTACTTCATCAGGGCGTAGGTGACGTCCGCATCGATGTGGTACTGCGCCGTGCCGGCCGCGTAGTAGGCGCTGGACTCGTGCCCGTTGATCGTCCGCCACGGGAACAGGACACCGTCATGGGAGAGCTCGCGGGCACGTTCCCTCGCCTGCGGCAGCATGAGATAGCGGAACCGCAGCGCGTTCCGGGAGAACTGCGGGTTCGTGTAGGTGAGGAACGGCAGGGCGTAGACCTCGGTGTCCCAGAAGTAGTGGCCGCCGTAGCCGGATCCGGTCAGCCCCTTGGCGGGCACACCCTGGGTCTCCGCCCGGGCGGACGCCTGGATCAGCTGGAAGAGGTTCCACCGCACCGCCTGCTGCAGCTCAGGGTGGCCCGGGATCCGGACGTCGGATCGGCGCCAGAACTTCCCCAGCCATTCGGCCTGGTTGGCCTGGAGGGTGCGGTAGCCGACCTGACGGGCACGGTTGATCGTGCGGGCACACCGGAAGGCCAGTTCCTCGGCGGACACGTGGCGCGAGGAATGGTACGAGACGAACTTCTCCAGGCGCAGACGCAGACCGCGGGTCCCGTCGACGTGGTAGATGACGCGTGCGACGTCGTCGCGCATCTCGGTGTGCATCTCCACACCACCGACCGCGTCGGAGGACGCCGGGGCACCCGATCCGCCGGTACCCCGCGCCTGCGTGACGTCGAGGACATGGTCCATGCTCACCGCGACGGTCATCCCGGAGTTCGTCACCCGGTACCCCAGCGTCACCCGCTGGTCCTCGGAGCTGGCACGGTAGGTCGGCTGGAACACCCGGCCGGCGATCTTCTCGGCCTTGCGGGGGTCCGCACCACCGTTGACGTCGGCCGCGTGGGCGTCTGCCCGGTCCGCCGCCCCGGAGGACGCCGCGTAGGTGTCGAGGATCGAGGAGAACTCGTCCTCCCCGTCCTGCCGGTTGAGGATCTGCGAGGAGATGACGACCGCGGCGTCCGAGTCGAGAAGCTCGACTTCGAGGCTCATCAGCGCCAGGTGACGCTCCTGGAAGGAGACCATCCGCTCGCTGACGACGCGGACGCGCTTGCCGGACTGGGTGCGCCAGATGAAACTGCGGCGCTCGACACCCTCACGGAAGTCGAGGGTGCGGCCGTAGTCCTCGACCTCGGCGACACCGAGGCGCAGCGGCTCATCGTCGATGTACAGGCGGATCGGCTTGGCGTCCGGCACCTGGACGATGGTCTGGCCCTCGCGGGCGAAACCGTAGGCGTCCTCGGCATGCTCGATGTTCCACGTCTCGTGGACACCGTTGATGAAGGTGCCGTGTTCGTGGGAGTCGCGACCCTCCGGCGGGTTGCCGCGCAGTCCCATGTAGCCGTTGGAGAGGGCGAAGATGGTCTCCGACAGACCGAGTTCGGCGTCCGTACGGCCGGGACGACGCTCATGCCAGCCCCACTCATCGACCGGGTGATTGCTCCGGTCGACCAGTTCCAGCGGGTCCACGTCGTCGAGGTGCACGTCGGTGCGGTACCCCGGCGGGAAGTAGTCGGCGGGTTCCGCCGGCCCGCCGCCGTCACCGACAGGGCGGTTCACGACGGACGCCACCCGACGACGGTGCGCCAGGAACTCCTCGAGGTGGTCGGTCCGGTCGTTGGTGTCGGTCACGGAATGTCCCTTCGGTCGGATGCAGGATCGATCAGTGGTTCAGCGTACGGCAGAGGAGCCGTCGGAGGTGCCGAGCTGGTCGACGAGGACGGCAAGGTCGGCGACGACGACGTCCGCCCCGGCGTCCTTCAGCGCCTGTGCACCGGCCCCGCGGTCGACGCCCAGGACGAGTCCGAAGTCACCGGCGGCACCCGCGGCGACACCGGAGGTGGCGTCCTCCACGACAACTGCTCCGGTCGACGGCACGCCGAGGAGTTCCGCGCCGTAGCTGTAGGTGTCCGGGGCGGGCTTGCCGGGCAGCCCTTCGGCGGCGGCGACATTGCCGTCGACGATGACCTCGAAACGGTCGATGAGTCCGGCGGCGGTGAGGACCGGGCGGGCGTTCTTCGACGAGCTCACCACGGCGACACGCGTGGTGGTCCCCGGGGCGGTGAGAGCGTCGAGCAGGGCGACGGATCCGGGGTAGGCCGAGATACCCCGGTCGAGCAGGGCGAGGAAGTCGTTGTTCTTCAGCAGGCCGAGACCGAGGACTGTCTCGTCGGTGGGGGCGTCCTCGCCCTTGTCCCCTTCCCACTCCGGGTCGGAGCGGTCGGAGGGCAGCGTGATCCCGCGGGACGCCAGCACCGCGGCCACTCCCTCACTGCGCGGCCGGCCGTCGATGTGGTCGAAGTAGTCCCGCTCGGTGTACGGGGCGACACCGCGCTCGACGAAGTACCTGGTGAACACCACGGACCAGGCCTGGCGGTGGAGGTCGGCGGTCGGGGTGATGACACCGTCAAGGTCGAAGAGCACGGCGTCGAAGACGGCTAGGTCAGGCAGGTTGTCAGGCAGGTTGTCAGGCAGGTCTGCTGTCATTCCACCATCGTAGGTTGCCTGCGGACGCCGCGCGCGGCGTAGCGGCGTCATGGGAACCGCCCGGGCGGCATGGGAAGATCCCGCTTCAGGACGCTGAACTGCGGTGGGATTCTCTCATGACGGTGGTGCAGGACTCATGACGGTGGGCCCGGGACAAGGCCCCGGAACACCGGAAACGGCCTGCCCGGGGAGGGCAGGCCGTCACGGAGGCGCGTGGTGAAGGTGGTGCGTGGTGGTGCCTGACGGTGTCAGGGGATCGCTTTAGGCGATACCGTGCAGCTCCTTGAACTCCAGGCGGCGGGCGTGGAGGATCGGCTCGGTGTAGCCGGAGGGCTGGGTGGTGCCGAGCAGGACGAGGTCACGGGCGGCCTTCCAGGCGACCGAGTTCTCGAAGTCCGGGGCCATGTCGCGGTAGGCGGCGTCACCGGCGTTCTGACGGTCGACCACGGCGGCCATGCGCTGGAGGGCCTCGATGACCTGCTCCTCGGTGACCACACCGTGCTTGAGCCAGTTGGCGAGCAGCTGGGAATTGATGCGGCAGGTGGCGCGGTCCTCCATGAGGTCGATGTCATGGATGTCCGGCACCTTGGAGCAACCGACACCCTGCTCGACCCAGCGGACCACGTAGCCCAGGATGGACTGGCAGTTGTCGTCCAGCTCCTCCTGGATCTCCTCGGCGGTCCAGGTGGCGTCGCCCTCGCCGACCTTCGCGGCGGCGACCGGGACGGTGAGGATGCCCGGGATGGAGTCGCGGCGACCGTCGGTGATCAGCTTCTCCTGGACGGCGTAGACGTCGACCACGTGGTAGTGGGTGGCGTGCAGGGTCGCGCCGGTCGGGGACGGGACCCATGCGGTGGACGCACCCTGGCGCGGCTGGCCGATCTTCTGCTCGACCATCTCGGCGAGCAGGTCGGTCTTGGCCCACATGCCCTTACCGATCTGGGCCTTGCCGGAGAGACCGTGGGCCAGGCCGGCGTCGACGTTGTTGTTCTCGTAGGACTCCATGAACAGGGAGGCCTTCAGCTTCGGCTTACGGAACATCGGGCCGGCCAGCAGCGAGGTGTGGATCTCGTCGCCGGTGCGGTCCATGAAGCCGGTGTTGATGAAGGCCACGCGGTCGGCGATGGCCTCGATGCAGGCGTCCAGGTTGACGGAGGTGCGACGCTCCTCGTCCATGAGGCCGACCTTGAGGGTGAAGCGCGGGAGGTTGAGGAGGTCCTCGACATCGGCGAGCAGGTCGTTGGTGAAGGCGGACTCCTCCGGACCGTGCTGCTTGGGCTTGACGATGTAGATCGAGCCCTCGCGGGAGTTGCGGCGGGGGTTGTCCAGGTCCGTGCCGGGGATGGCGCAGGCGGAGGTGATGACGGCGTCCATGATGCCCTCGAAGACCTCGTTGCCCTCGGCGTCGAGGATGGCGGGGTTGGTCATCAGGTGGCCGACGTTGCGGCACAGCATGGTGGATCGACCGTGCAGGCGGAGCTCGGAGCCGTCGCGCGCGGTGAAGTAGCGGTCGTCGTTCTGCTCACGGGTGAAGGTCTTGCCGCCCTTGGAGACCTCTTCGGCCAGCGTTCCCTGGTTCAGGCCGAGCCAGTTGTGGTAGCCGAGGACCTTGTCGGTGGCGTCCACCGCGGCGATGGAATCCTCGAAGTCCATGATGGCGGTGACGGCGGCCTCGAGGACGATGTCCTTGACGCCGGCCTTGTCGGTGCTGCCGATCGGGGAATCGGGGTCGATCTGGATGTCGATGTGCAGACCGTTGTGCTTCAGCACGATGTCGGTCGGGGCGCCCTTCTCACCGGCGTAGCCGACGAAGACCTCGGGCTGCTGAAGGTGGACCTCGTTTCCGTCGATGACGGCGGCGAGCTGACCGGAGGTGATGTCGTACCTGTCGACGTCGGCGTGGGAGCCGGACTCCAGCGGCACGGCCTCGTCGAGGAAGTCACGGCCCCAGGCGATGACCTTGTCACCGCGGACCTTGTTGTAGCCCTTGCCCTTCTCGGCGCCGTTCTCCTCGGGGATGACGTCGGTGCCGTAGAGGGCGTCGTAGAGGGAACCCCAGCGGGCGTTCGCGGCGTTGATCGCGAAGCGGGCGTTGAGGATCGGCACGACCAGCTGCGGGCCGGCGGTGGTGGCGAACTCGGCGTCCACGTTCTCGGTGCGGATCTCGAAGTCCTCGGGCTGGTCGACGAGGTAGCCGATCTCCTTGAGGAAGGAGGTGTACTTCTCGGCGTCCTGCGTGCCCGGGTTCTGCGTGTACCACTCGTCCAGCTTCGCCTGCAGATCATCCCGCTTGGCGAGCAGCTCACGGTTGCGCGGGGTGTGCTTGGCGACGATGGCGCCGAAGCCCTCCCAGAACTTCTCCTGGTCCACCCCGGTGCCCGGCAGAACCTCGCCGTTGACGAAATCGTAGAGGGTCTTGGCGACCTCGAGGCCACCGGCGGTGATGCGCTCCGTCTGCTGTGTCATGGAAACTCCTTCGTTCACATATCGACTTGTCCGCAATACGGTCACCAGACTAGGTGAGCCATGTCACCGAGGGGAGTCATCCGTGCTCCAGGGAACGGCCTACCACCCCCGGCCCTACCCCGTTCCGGACGGGCGAACCCAGGTTCACTCGCGTACTGCAGCGTGCCCTTACGTGACGCGGGTCGCACATCAACGCTGGACCAAGCGATTTTCGACCATTAGGTGGGATGAACAATGCCATCATGTGAGAACCGGCAAAACGGTACGATCGTACTACCCCCGCCGTGGGCTGGATCACGTATTTGCTTTGACGTGCCGTTTTCCCCCTGTATTCTCAAGCCCAGCAGATCCGGCCGGGGAGCAGCCGCCCCCGGGGTAGCCGGAATCAGCGTTGTAACCGCCATCTCCACCACTTAAGGGAGTGTGTTTAACACATGTCGAACGTCGGACAGCCGCGTACCGCCGCCGAAATCCAGAAGGACTGGGACGAGAACCCCCGTTGGGCCAACGTCACCCGCGACTACACCGCCGAGCAGGTTGCCGAGCTCCAGGGCACCGTCGTCGAGGAGCACACCCTCGCTACGCGTGGTGCTGAGATCCTCTGGAACGCCGTGAACGAGGAGGGCGACGGCTACATCAACGCCCTGGGTGCCCTGACCGGTAACCAGGCCGTCCAGCAGGTCCGCGCCGGTCTGAAGGCCGTCTACCTCTCCGGTTGGCAGGTCGCCGGCGACGCCAACCTCTCCGGCCACACCTACCCCGACCAGTCCCTGTACCCGGCGAACTCTGTTCCGTCCGTGGTCCAGCGCATCAACAACGCCCTCTCCCGCGCCGACGAGATCGCCCGCGTCGAGGGTGACACCTCCGTCGACAACTGGCTCGTCCCGATCGTCGCCGACGGTGAGGCCGGCTTCGGTGGCGCCCTGAACGTCTACGAGCTGCAGAAGGCCATGATCAAGGCCGGCGCCTCCGGCACCCACTGGGAGGACCAGCTGGCCTCCGAGAAGAAGTGCGGCCACCTGGGCGGCAAGGTCCTCATCCCGACCAAGCAGCACGTCCGCACCCTGAACTCCGCCCGTCTGGCCGCCGACGTCGCGAACACCCCGACCGTCGTCATCGCCCGCACCGACGCCGAGGCCGCCACCCTGCTGACCTCCGACGTCGACGAGCGCGACCACGAGTTCCTCACCGGTGAGCGTTCCGCCGAGGGCTACTACTACGTCAAGAACGGCATCGAGCCCTGCATCTCCCGTGCGAAGTCCTTCGCTCCGTACGCCGACATGATCTGGATGGAGACCGGTACCCCGGATCTCGAGCTCGCCAAGAAGTTCGCTGAGGGCGTCCGCTCCGAGTTCCCGGACCAGCTCCTGTCCTACAACTGCTCCCCGTCCTTCAAGTGGTCCGCCCACCTGGACGACGACGAGATCGCCAAGTTCCAGAACGAGCTGGGCGCCATGGGCTTCAAGTTCCAGTTCATCACCCTGGCCGGCTTCCACGCCCTCAACTACTCCATGTTCGATCTGGCCCACGGCTACGCCCGCAACCAGATGTCCGCCTTCGTGGACCTGCAGAACCGCGAGTTCGAGGCCGAGTCCCGTGGCTTCACCGCTGTCAAGCACCAGCGCGAGGTCGGCGCCGGTTACTTCGACCGCATCGCCACCACCGTGGACCCGAACTCCTCCACCACCGCCCTCAAGGGCTCCACCGAGGAGAGCCAGTTCTAGTCTCCGACCGGAACTGACCGTCACCCTCAGGTGACACCCCACCGCCCTGTGCGCCACACCCCCGGCGCACAGGGCGGTTCTGCGTCCGCTCCGTCGGCGACCTCGGGCACACGACACGTCACGGACGACCGGCCGCTCCCGTCTCCTGCTGGCACAGCGCCGCAGATCGCAGCACCGCCGGACGCGACACCGAGACACTCAGTACAACCCGCCCCCGCACAGCGCCGCCGCGACCACCCGCGCCGATCATGCGGTGATGAGCCAGCGGACCTTCCTCCGCCGATTCCGTGAGGAAACCGGCACCACGCCTGCGCGATGGATCACCGCCCAGCGGGTCCGCCACACCCAGGAACTGCTGGAGAACACGGACCTCACCGTGGACGCGATCGCCGACCTGGTCGGCTTCGGCACCGGCGCCACACTGCGGGCCCGGCTGAGGAGCACCACCGGGACCACACCGGTCTCCTACCGCCGCAGATTCACCGCCTGAAGCAGGTCGGGACGGGTGACCCGGCCACCTGCTCAGTACGGGTTACGCCGCTGAGGGCGCAGCCGTGACGGGGGTTTGTCCTCGTAGAGGCCGGTGATCTGCCGACGCAGGTGCTCACGCCGGTTGTAGGTGGCCTCGCGGATGGCGTCGTCATTGTCGAAGCTGGACCCGATCGCCCCGGCGAAGGTACCCAATGACGCCGTGAGCCACGCCAGTTTCGCGTAGCCCCAGGGGAAGGGCTCGTCGTTGACCTGGGAACGGAAGTAGTTCGTGTCCACGATGACCACGGACAACACCAGCAGGGCGAGGAAGACGGTCGTGTAGATCATCACCGCGGCGATGACCACGGTTCCGACCGTGGCCCGGTTGTCCATCCTGGCGCGCCACTGGGCCACACTGTCCGGTTCCCGGTCGGGCCACCTGTTCCACAGTCCGTTGTGGTAGACCAGCCAGAACGTGAGTCCGCCGATAGCGAAGACACTGATGATGAACATGCGCAGCACGGACACGGTGTGCGACATCTGCCACATCGAGCCGTAGAAGATGCCGTAGGCGCCGGTCGCCACCGCAATGGCCAGGCAGCCGGTGAGGACCTTGAACAGCTGCTCAGGCTGATTGCCGGCGATCATCCCGAGGAGCAGTCGGAGGCCGCGTCCCCGCCCCTCGATCACGCGGGTGACATCCGCCCCGGCGTCACCACCCTCGATGTCCTCACCTTCAGTGACCTTCTCGCGGATGCCGGCTCCGGCCGGTTTCCCACGCAACAGACGACTGAGTTCCTGACGCAGCGCCTCACGGCCACGCAGCAGTCCGAAGGCGGGCAGGCAGAGCATCGTGACCGTGCCGCGGTGCACCGTCTGGCTGATGACCGGGCGGCGCGTCGTCAACGGCAGATCGGTCACGTAGATCATCCGGTCCCAGCCGTATGATCTCATGATGTCCGGGGTGGTGTCCGCCAGCCGCACACTGCCGTCGAGGCGCATCGGCAGGGACGCGGTGCGCACCTGCACCCGCGGGTGACCGCTGAAGCGCAGGCTCTCGTCGGTGATGTCCGAGTCGTCGGGCCGGATGCCCAACTTCGCCAGCGCACTGATGACGCGCTTCTCGGGCAGTCCACGGTCGACCATCACGCCGATGACGGTGACATGCTCCTCGGCATACTCGTCGGCATGATCCTCAGCGGGGACCCCGTTCTCCGGCACCTCTGACATGGCCAGAATCGTACCCTCACCACGGGGAAGGACGCATCAGCGCCGCGCGCACGACAGCGTACGGCGGGTGCACACGGCTGTATCTACGCCCCCGCGCATGACAGCGCCCCGGCCACAGGGACAGTGACCGGGGCGGTGACGCAGGACGGACCTACAGGTTGATCATGTGACCCGTGATGCCCTCGGCGGCCTCCTTGATGGCCTCCGACAGGGTCGGGTGGGTGTGGACGTTGCGTCCGATCTCTTCGGCAGTGAGGTCGAAACGCTGCGCCAGGGTGAGCTCCGGCAGCAGCTCGGAGACGTCCGGGCCGACCATGTGGGCACCGATGAGCTCGCCGTACTCGGCATCCGCGATGATCTTCACGAAGCCGACGCCCTCGTTGAGGCCCTGGGCCTTACCGTTGGCGGAGTAGGGGAAGGTCGCGACCTTGATCTCACGGCCGGACTCCTCGGCACGCTTGCGGGCGGCATCCTCGGTGTAACCGAAGGAGGCGACCTGCGGGGTGCAGAAGGTGGCGCGCGGCATGTTCATGTAGTCGCCGAGCTCCTGGGTCTCGACGCCGGCGATGGTCTCCGCGGCGACGACACCCTGTGCCTCGGCGACGTGCGCGAGCTGGAGCTTCGCGGTGACGTCACCGATGGAGTAGATGTGCGGCACGTTGGTGCGCATGCGGTCGTCGATGTCGATGGCACCACGCTCGGTGAGCTTGACACCGGTGTTCTCCAGGCCGAAGCCCTCGACCCGCGGGGCGAAACCGATGGAGACCATGACGCGGTCGGCCTTGATGGTCTCGGCCTTGGAACCGTCGGCGGCCTCGATGTCGACCTCGACACCGGCGGCGCCGCCGAGGTCGCGGACGGCGGTGGTCTTGTGACCGGTCTTCAGGGTGACGCCGAGCTTCTTGTACTGCTTGGCGATCTCCTTGGAGACGTCCTTGTCCTCGTTCGGCAGGACGCGGTCCATGAACTCGACGATGGTGATGTCCACGCCGAAGTTCGCCAGCACGTAGGCGAACTCCATGCCGATGGCACCGGCACCGATGATGACCATGGACTTCGGGGCGTCCTCGTCGAGGATCTGCTCCTCGAAGGAGACGATGTTGCCGCCGATGTGCACCCCCGGCAGGGACTTCACGACGGAACCGGTCGCGACGATCGCGTTGTCGAAGGTGACGGTCTTGCCGGCGTCCTTCCCCTCCGAGATCTCGACGGTGTTCGCGTCAGTGAAGGTGCCGAGACCGTCGATCTCGGTGATGCCGTTCTTCTTCATCAGGTAGTGGACACCCTTGACGATGCCCGCAGAGACCTTACGGGACCGCTTGTGCGCGACCCCGTAGTCCATGCTGATGTTGTCACCGCTGATGCCGAAGGTCTTGGCATCGTGGGTGAGGATGTGCGCGATGTCCGCGTTACGGATCAGCGCCTTGGACGGGATGCAGCCCACGTTGAGGCAGACACCGCCCCAGTACTGCTTCTCGACAACGGCGGTCTTCAGACCCAGCTGGGCCGCCCGGATGGCGGCGACGTACCCGCCGGGGCCCGCGCCGATAACTACTACGTCATAATGTTCAGCCACGGAATCAATGGTACGCGCTCAGGGCTGATACGTCGCGTCGGGGGTCAGGAACCCCTGGGGGACGCTCCGCTCCCGTTCGACGACAGGACCCTCTAGACGAAGAACTTGGTGATGAACGCCAGTGCGTTGTTGATCGCACCGCCGATGATCTCGTTGGTGTTGACGAGGATCTGGTCGAAGAAGCTGAGGTTCACGGAATACTCCTGGAATTGGGGGGCGTTGTCGGGGACAATCGGCATAATCGTACAGGGCACTGGCATGTTACTGTGTACAACGTTGTATCTCGCCGCGTGACGGTGGTAACGCCTCCGTCTTCCCGGACGATCACCCCGGCGAGAACTCTCCACCACAAGTGACGTCGAAGAATCACGAGGCCTGAATGTCCACGCACGCCGCTCGCCGTGTCGCTCCCCGCTCTGTCCGAGTCGCCGCAGCCGCCCTGGTTGCCGCACTGCCGCTGACCGCTGTGGCGGTGAACTACGGCGATACGACGCCGTCCGCGTCCGCCCAGGACGCCTCACAGGAGCCCACACTCAAGCCCTTCGAGACCCAGGCGGCCGCCGAGGCCAACGGCTACGTCCCCGAGGACGAGGCCGGCTGGCGTCAGTGGGTGTACCGGCAGTCGGACGAGACGAACGAGGACGGGACCCCCAAGCCCGACGGTGGCAAGGCCGGCGACCGATACGGCCGAATGGAGGAGCTGGCCGTCAAGTCTCCGGCGATGGGCGGACGCGAGATCCCGGTCGTCACCATCCGCGCCAACGTCAACCCGGAAAGCGCCCCCACTGTCTACCTGCTCAACGGTGCCGACGGTGGCACCGGTCGGGCCAACTGGTTGCAGCAGACCAGTGCCATCGAGTTCTACGGCAATGAGATCGGCCGCCACACCGACGAGAACGGTGAAGTGCAGGACGGCTCCAACGTCAACGTAGTCATCCCGATGGCCGGCGCCTTCTCCTACTACACCGACTGGGAGCTCGAGCACCCCACGCTGGACGAGGACGGCAACGGCGTCGGCACCAAGCAGATGTGGGAGACCTTCCTCACCAAGGAACTGCCCGCAGCGATGGAGGGTACGGAGGGCGAGAGCGGCCATTTCCAGTCCACCAGCGACGAGCGCGCCATCATCGGCATGTCGATGTCCGCATCCTCCGTGCTGGTCTTCGGTGAGCAGAACCCTGGCTTCTACGACGCCATCGCGTCCTACTCCGGCTGTCCCGCCACCACCGGCACCGCCGAACTGGGGGTCGACCTCGTCCTCGACCGCGGCGACGCCACCTACGAGCAGATGTGGGGTCCCCGTGGCGGCGCCGTCGCACGTCGCAACGATGCCCAGCTCAATGTCGGGAAGCTGAAGGATCAGCACAACATCTACATCTCCGCCGGTACCGGCCTGATGGGTGAGCACGACGTCGCCTCCGGGGACCGCCTGCGCGGCAACCCGGTCGGCTCGATCACCCCGGCGACCGAGGGTGGCGTCATCGAAGGCGCGACCAACGTCTGCACCCATCTCTTCAAGGCCGCCGCCGACAAAGCCGGTGTGACCGAAGAGAACAACAACATCACCTACAACTTCCGGAACACCGGCACCCACCAGTGGGGTTACTGGCAGGACGACATGTTCGAGTCCTGGCCGACCATCGCCCGTGGCCTCGGCTTTGATGAGGCGGAGGCCATCGCCACCCGGGACAAGGCTGCCGCCGACTACCTGGACAGGAACCAGGGCATCGGCAATGCAGGCTCCCTGCCGCTGCTGACCGAGGCCTTCCAGCAGGCCCAGGCAGAGCAGGCCGCAGCGAACGGCGAGCAGTAACTCCTCTCCTCGCTACTCCCGGGACTGAGGTTCCGGACTGACTCCCGACAAGGCCCGCCGCACACCGACGACCGGTGTGCGGCGGGCCTTCTCGGTACGCGCGAGATGATGCACTCGCTCTGCGGGATGATGGGCCTGGCTGACAACAGGCCCGGACGCCAGACCGGAGTGTCGTCACCATGACACCGATAGCCCGGCAGTGAGCAGTCCTACCAGCGTAAAGTCACTACGGTTACGCCGTCCTACGACGACCATCATTCACGACAGGAACCCCATGACGTTTTCACTGGTCTGCCGCCGCACCATCGGCCTCCGTACCACCTCACTGCTCAGCTCACTGGGCATTCTGCTGGCTGGCGGAGTTCTCACCGGAGTCACCGCGGCCACCGCGGCAGCGGACCCCACCACCACGGGACCCACCGCCACCGGGGCCGCCACCGTCCACCGCGACTCCACCACCCCGGGGCTCACCGTCGAAGAGTCCGACTGGCGTGTCACCCTCAGTGAGCACCCGGAGGTCGAGGAGGTCTGGACCTACTCCCCGTCGATGAACCGGAACATCCCGCTGCTCGTACGCCCGTCCGCCGCCCCAGATGCGCCGACCCTCTACCTCCTCAACGGAGTCGACGGCGGCAAGGAGCGCAACCAGTGGTTCGGCAAGGGCGGGGCCGTGGAGTTCTTCGCCGACAAGGACGTCAACCTCGTCATGCCGGTGGACGGGAAGAACTCCTACTACTCCGACTGGTACTCCAGCTCCACGCTCGACCGGGCCGACCGTGGCGGCCGGATCCAGCAGTGGGCCACCTACCTCGCCGAGGAACTGCCCGGGCCGCTGGAGGACGCGCTGGACGCGAACGGAGTCCGGGCCGTCCTCGGTATGTCCATGTCAGCGACCTCCGCCCTGCAGCTCGTCGAGGACAATCCCGGGTTCTACTCCGCGGCCGCCGCGATCTCCGGCTGCTACGACACGACCTCGCGGCAGGGACGCCAGATGGTCGATGTCGTCGTCGGCCGTGACGGTTCCGGCGCCACCGCCGAGGAACTCTGGGGCCCGGTGGAGGGGGACGCCGCCCACGCCAACAATCCTGCTCTCCACCTCGACAAGCTCACCCCGGAGGTGCAGGGCTCCCGGGTTCCGCTGTATTTCTCGGCATCCACCGGTGTTCCCACCACGGAGGAGGCCGCCGGCATCTCACAGATCACCGACCCCGTCGATTTGGCGACCAGTGTGGTCTTCGGTCCCGGGCTGGAGATCGGAGCGAAGTCCTGCACCGTCGACCTGGAACACTCCCTCGCCGGCACTGACGTGGACGCCACCTTCAACTATCCCGCCCACGGTCTCCACAGCTGGGCACATTTCGCCTCCGAACTCCCCCGTGCCTGGCCCACCCTGTCCCGCGGCCTCGCGGTACAGGCCCCGGCGTATAGCCTGTAGCCCGTGCAACGAGCCGGACGTGCCCTGACCGCGGCGACACTTGTCGTCGCGGTGTCCGGCTACGCCGTCACGGTGCTTGCCGGACATGCCCTGGACCCGGCGGACTATGAACGTTTCACCGTCTACTGGGGCCTGTTCTTCGCCTGCACCGGCGTGCTCGACGGCCTTCTGCAGGAGACGACGCGGGCGGTGACAGCCCGACGCCGCCACAGGGGCACCGACATGGAGACCGGCACGCACGCACACCGCGCCCGCCCGCTGACCGTCGCCGCCGGGGTGGGCCTGGGCACCGGGGGGATGGTCTTCGCGTCCTCCCCGCTCTGGGCCGACCGGCTGCTGCCGGACACCGGTGGAGTCACGCTGCTGTCCGTCGGCCTGGCCTGCTACGCCGTGCAGGCCACCGTGTGCGGACTCCTGTCCGCCTCCGGGCGGTGGCGGACCTACGCCTGGCTGATCAGCGTGGACAGTGCGGTCCGCGTCCTACTTGCTGCGCTGGCCTGGGCGGCCGGCTGGCGCCTCACCGCGTTCCTGCTGGTCACCGTGATCGGCGCTGCAACATGGACCGGGCTGGCGGTGACGGCACTGCGTCCTGCCGCCGGACCGGTACGTGGCGTCCTGCGGGCCGTCGCCGATGTGCCGACCGGGGAGTTCCTGCGCCGCTGTGGTGCGGCCATGGTGGCCTCCGGGGCGAACGCCCTGCTCATCACCGGATTCCCGGTGCTCCTCACGGTCACCTCGACCGACGCCGCCCCCGGCGCACTGGCCGCGGTGATCACCGCCGTCACGTTGACACGTGCCCCGCTGCTCGTGCCGTTGCAGCGTTTCCTCCCCGCGCTCATTGTCCACCTCACCGGACACCGCGACGCCCCGCTCCCCTCTGTACTGCGACTGCTCAGCGGGTGCGTCGCGGCGTCCCTGGCCGGAGGTGTTCTCGCGTGGCTGTTCGCGGTCCCCGTGGCGTCCCTCTTCTTCCCCGCGGAGCTGGTGGCGGACGCCGCGACGTTCACTGTACTGACCACGGCTTCCGGCGCACTGGCGATACTCATGGTCACCGGGGCGGCGGTGCTGTCCGCCGAGCGCCACGGGGTCTACGTCACCGGCTGGATCGTGGCGACAGCCGTGGCGGTCGCACTGCTGTCCACCGGAGCCGACCCGGCCGTGCGCGCCGCCCTCGCCGTCGGTGTGGCCCCCCTGGTCGGTGCGGCGGTGCATCTCGTGGCGATCAGGCCTTCGAGAGCGTCACAGCCGGCTTCTCGACGGGCAGGTTCTTCTTCGAGAACGCCGTGACGACGGCCAGGCAGAGCGCCGCCATGACGATGCCGAAGCCCAGCATCCCGGTGTACTCGAAGGTGTCGGACAGTTCGGTGAGGATCATCGGGAAGAAGAAGCCGACATAGGTCAGGGCGTAGTACACCGCGGTGAGCCCGCCGAGGTCATCCGGGCCGGCGATACGCTGGACCTCCGTGAGACCGGAAACCATGCAGAGGCCGTAGCCGACACCGAGGACGATCGCGACGATGACCGTGTTCCAGATGGCGATGTCGCCGGCGGAGACGGTGGCGAGGATCATGCCGACAAGCACCAGACACAGGCCGAGGATCGGGCCGCGGGCGCTGTGCGCGGTGTTGATCCGTGAACCGAACTGCTGGATGGCGAAGCCACAGCCCAGGCAGACCACCGTGAGCAGTGCCGAGAAGGCGATCGGGGTGGAGACCTGGTCCTGGACCAGCCGCGGCATGATCGCGTAGGAGACACCGGCCGCACCGAAGACCCAGGGGGCCATCGGAGCGACGACAGTGAGGAAGCGACGGTCCTTCACCGAGGGGATCTTCAGGTCCGTCCACAGAGAGCCGTGGACCTTGAGATGGGCGGACTGACGGGTCTCGGGGATGGCGAGGATACCGGCCAGGGCGATGGCAGAGAGAACCGTATGGACGATGTAGGGCAGCTGGCCGGGGATCGGCCCCCATTCGGCCAGCACACCGGCGACACCGGCGCCGAGCCCGAAACCGGCGGTGTTCGACATCGCGGCGCGCTGGGCCCCGGTACCGGGCCGGGAGTTCGGGTCGAAGGGGGCTACGGAGAGTTCCTTGATCCAGGATCCACCGGCGGACATGACAATGCCGACGCCGACACCGGCGAGGACGCGACCGATGAAGATCGCCCACTCGGTGGTCTCGCCGGCGGCGATGAAGATGCTGCCGAGCAGCGCGATCAGCGGAGCCGGAAGCATGACAGGCTTGCGTCCGTAACGGTCGGACAGTGGGCCTGCGAGAAGCAGTGCGACGACGATACCGACGGCGTAGGAGACCAGGAGAGAGTCGATGAAGACGTCGCTGAAGACCGCCTCTCCACGGTAGAAGACGAGCATCGGGGTGGCTTCGTTGCCGCCCCAGGCGACAGTGAATACAGCGAAGGCGACGATGAGCCACGCCCGGCCGCCCCTGGCGCGTGCAGTTCCCCTGTGCGGTGCCGGATTGTCCGGCTGCTCCTGTTCAGTCATGAGATACATCGTAGACCCCCACTCCACCTGCGACGCAATGTGGTCCTACCTTTGGAGGGCAGTCACCTTACGTATCATCGGGAGGCATGACCAACACCGACACCACCGGACTCACCCGCCGTGACGGCGACACCCCGGAGAAGCTCCGCGCTCTCGCCGATGACGCCCAACGTGCCGCCGTCGCCGCCGAGCTCAAGGCGGCCCTCGACGGCCCCTACGCCGAGGCCCGCGACGCCGCCCGGGCCCTCATCGACGCCAAGGGACTGCGCGCCGACGACACCCTGCCACTCGACGAAGCCCGCGAGCGCACCATGTCCCAGCTCTTCGACGTCCTGTCGACCGGTTCACCCCGCGGCTCCTTCCGTAAGGACCACGGCGGCACCGAGGACATCGGCGCCACCCTGGCGTCTCTGGAGACCGTCGGTGGCGCCGACCTCTCCCTGATGGTCAAGGCCGGCGTCCAGTGGGGCCTGTGGGGAGGTGCCGTGGAGAACCTCGGCACCGACCGCCACATCCCGCTGATCAAGGACATCATGGAGCTGCGCATCCCCGGGTCCTTCGGCATGACCGAGCGCGGCCACGGCTCCGACGTCCAGTCCCTGGAGACCACCGCCGTCTACGACCGCGCCACCGGCGAATTCGTCATCCACACCCCGACCCCCATGGCCGAGAAGTGGTACATCGGCAACGCCGCGAAGGACGCCACCAAGGCCGCCGTCTTCTGCCAGCTCTACACTCCCGCCGGCGACTACGAGGAGCCGGCCGACGCGACCGTGCCCGAGTCCTGGGGCGAGTCCCACGGCGTCCACTGCCTCGTCGTCGATCTGCGGGACGCTGAGGGTAAGGTCCTGCCCGACGTCTACATCGGCGACCACATGTACAAGGGTGGACTGAAGGGTGTGGACAACGGCACCCTGCGCTTCGACCACGTCCGCGTCCCCCGGGAGAACCTGCTCAACCGCTTCGCCGACGTCTCCGAGGCCGGCGAATACTCCTCCCCCATCGAGTCCGACGGCGCCCGCTTCTTCACCATGCTCGGCGCTCTGATCCGAGGCCGCATCACCGTCGGCGCGTCCGCCGGTTCCGCCGCCCGGACCTCGCTGGCCATCGCCACGAAGTACGCGAACAAGCGTCGCCAGTTCGCCGCGGACGACTCGCTGCCGGAGTCCAAGCTCATCGAGCACCGCAAGCACCGGCTGCGTCTCATCCCGCTCATCGCGAAATCCTATGCGCTGCAGACCGCGTCCAACAAGCTGATCTCCCGGCTCAACGAGCTGGAGACCAGCATCCCGGACCGCACCGACATGACCAAGGAGCAGTCCGCCGACCAGCGTGAGCTCGAGGCGCACGCCGCCGCGCTCAAGGCGGCGAACACCACCCACGCCACCCGGACCATCC
Source organism: Corynebacterium sp. UD i78 (assembly GCF_056280545.1). Classification (NCBI taxonomy): domain Bacteria; kingdom Bacillati; phylum Actinomycetota; class Actinomycetes; order Mycobacteriales; family Corynebacteriaceae; genus Corynebacterium; species Corynebacterium sp. UD i78. The sequence goes on from NZ_JBWCED010000001.1 coordinate 2,117,289, forward strand.
AGGAGTGCCGCGAAGCCTGCGGCGGCGCCGGCTACATGGCCGAGAACCTCCTCACCACCTTCAAGGACGACTCCGACGTCTTCACCACCTTCGAGGGCGACAACGTGGTGATGATCCAGCTCGCCGCCAAGGAGCTGCTCACCGGCTTCTCCCGCGAGATGGGCAACCTCGGCCCGCTGGAGATCGTCCGCTTCGGTCTGGACAACTTCGGCACGCTGCTCAAGCGCCGTACCGCCGCCGAGAAGATCATCCAGAACCTCGTCGACTCGGTCACCGACCGGGAGACCACCTCCCTGTTCGACCCGGCCTACCAGGTCGAACTGCTCACCGAGCGCGAAGACCGGCTGCTGATGAGCCTCATCCGCCGCATCCGCCCCGCCCAGAAGATGTCCACCGAGGACGCCGCCGCGCTCGTCGACGGCTGCCAGGACCACATGCTCTCCTGCGCGTGGGCGCACGTCGACCGCATCGTGCTGGAGAGCCTGCTGGAGACCGAGTCCGCCCTGGCGGACTCCCAGGCAAAGAAGATCATGGAACAGATCCGTGACGTCTACGTCCTGGACATCATCAACGGGAACGCCGGCTGGTACCAGGAGCAGAATCTGCTCAACGGTGCGCGCACCAAGGCCGCCCGGGCCGCGCTCAACGACCTCGTCGACTCCCTCGGCCCCTGGTCCGAGACCCTGGTGGACGCCTTCGCGGTGCCGGCCTCCGTCCTCGACGTCCCGCTACTGGAGGATGTCACCGACCCGACGGCACTGACCTTCCGCTCCTCGACGAACCCCGCCGCAGGAATGTGATGCGGGTACTCCTCAACATCATCTGGCTGGTGCTGTCCGGGTTCTGGCTGTTCTGCGGCTATGTGCTCGCCGGCATCATCGCGTGCATCTTCATCGTGACGATCCCGTTCGGGGTGGCGTCCTTCAGGGTCGCCGGCTACGTGCTCTGGCCGTTCGGCCGTGAGGTCGTGGACGCCCCGGGTTCCGGCGTGGCGTCCGGCATCGGCAACGTGATCTGGTTCCTGGTCGCTGGCCTGTGGCTGGCGCTGGGACACATCGCCACGGCCCTGGCGCTGGCGATCACGGTCATCGGACTGCCGCTGGCGTGGGCGAACCTCAAGCTCATCCCGGTGACCTGCTTCCCCTTCGGCAAGCGGGTCGTGAAGTCCCGTGACATGGCGCATGCGCCGGTGCACTACCCCGGGTACGCGCAGTAGACAGCCAGTCCGGCCCGTGGTGCCTCAGTCCAGACCGAAACGGGGGTCTCGGCCGACGTAGGCCATGAGCCGGACGGTGGAGGTGGCGTCCGCCGGGGCTTCGACCGGAGCACCGAAGGAGCCGCCGACCCGCAGCTTGTCGCCGAGGGCCATGAAGCCGGCGAGGTTCTTCTCGGCGAAATCGTCGTCCAGCTCCACGTCCCGGCCCTGCGACCGGGCAAGATCCCAGGTGTGCATGAAGATGTCCGGGATGAGGAAACCGGAGACATTGCGGTTAAGGGACTGACCCGGAATCGGACCGCGGGCGACCGGGGAGTCTGCGACGGAGGGGTTCTCAAGTGCGGCCTGAGCGACACCCACGAACTGCTTCCAGGCCCCGGCCGGGTCCGAGTGCTTGTCCTCGGTGAGATTGACCTCCACCCCGGCGTCCTCCAGTGCCGGTCCCGCCCAGCTGATGATATGTCCGACGAGGTCACGGGCCTTCCACTCCGTGCAGGGGGTCTGCGCGTCCCAGCCGTCGGCGGTGATGTCCGCGGTCTGCGCGGTGAAACCGGCGGCGACCTCGCGGAACCGGTCGGCGGTGGTGGTGGACAGTGCCATGGAAGCCTCCTGGGCAGGGGTATCTCTGATCCTCACCGAGGATACGCCTGCCCCATGGTCGTGTCCGGTGGCCGCAACGCCGTGTCCGGTGGCCCCTACTCTGCGACGGCAGGCTCCGGAGCCAGGTCGACGATGGTGAACTCGTCATCTTCACGCTGTGCGGACAGGTGCTCGATGGAGAGCTCGGCGGTGCGCTTCTGCTGGTGGGCGCCGTTGAACTTCCAGGCGTTGTTCGCGTCCTCGCGGTAGAGGACGGCGAAGTGGTCGTGGTGCTGTTCCTCGCCGGCGACGATGACCTTGTCCCCGGTCACGGGATCGGTGTAGCTGTACTGGTTTCCGTTGTCGGACATGCGGTGGCTCCTGTGCCTCTGTGGTGAATGACGGTCACTTACCGTCTGACACGAGACTACCGGGAAACGATCACGGAGACTGCCGATTCCGCGGGGAAGCGTCGGTCCCGCAGGTCCCGCAGGTTCCGCGGGTTCCGCGGGTTCCGCGGGTTCCGCGGGTTCCGCGGGAAAGCGTCTGGCAGCCCTCTCTGCACCGCGGCATCTGTTCCTGTCGCCTGAGCCAGCCGAGTCGACAGGAACAGATGCCGCTGTGCACTTGCGACTGCCAAACGCGAAGAGTAGCCGGATATACACGAAGCCCCAGGTGAACCGTGGTTCTACCTGGGGCTTCGGATGGAGCCGCTTGCGAGAATCGAACTCGCGACCTTTTCATTACGAGTGAAACGCTCTGCCGACTGAGCTAAAGCGGCACGGTCGGTCATTCTAACGGACGCCACACTACACCCACAAACCAGGCATCACACCAGCGCAACGACCTGCTCAGGGGCCGGTTCAGTGCCCTGCCCTGGACGGGTCCGCCACCCCGTCACACCTGCCCGCAGCACTCGCGCAGCCGCCCGACCATCCCGTTGAGAGCGACCTCCGGCTTCACGTTGCGGCGCAGCGTCTCCCGGCAGTCCGTCACTGCGTCGATGCAGCGCACGAGCAATTCCGGGGAGTTACGTCGGGCCAGTTCGCGGGACACCTTCTGCTGGTCGGGGTGGAGGAAACCACCGACCGGGTCTGCGCCTCCGGCGCCCCCGGCACCCCTGGAAGACCCGACGTCCACCGCACCGACCGCCACCATCATCGCGTCGCGGTACAGCCCCGCGATGTCGATGAGGGCCAGATCCAACGAGTCGCGCAGCATCCGGGTTCGCCGGTTCTTCTGCTGCTTCTCCAGCTCCTTGATCTGACCCGCGGCACCGGTCTGCGCCCGGGCGACACCGCGCCCCTTCGCGCCCATGCCCAGCGAGCTCTCCAGCTCCGCGAGTTCCCGGGCGTCCCGCTCCTCCAGTGCCGCCGCGGCCTCCGTCGTCGCCGTCTTCACCAGCTCCGCGGTGAACCGGTACGCCTCGCCCGAGCGGTAGATCAGCCCGGGCAGCTTCAGCGCGGTCGCCCGCTTGGTCCGCGCCGCCTCATCCGAGGCCAGGTGACGCGCCCGGCCGATGTGCCCACCGGAGACCTCCGCCGCCCAGTGCGCCTGCTCGTCACCGAGCCCCAGTGTCGCATCCGCCCGGAGTACCGCCTCGACCTCCTCCTTCGACGGGGTGGGCACGTAGACGTGCCGGCACCGCGAGCGCAGGGTGATGGAGATGTCCTCCGGGTCGGTCGACGGGGCGCAGAGCAGGAACACGGTGTGTGCCGGCGGCTCCTCGACACTCTTGAGCAGGGCGTTGGCGCCCGGGTCACCGAGCCGGTCGGCGTCCTCCACGATCACCACACGCCAGCGGGCCACCGACGGCAGCACCGCGGAGGTGCGGATGATGTCGCGTACTGCCTCAACCGGAATGGTGACGCCGTCGGTGCGGATCCAGGAGATGTCCGGGTGCGAGCCCGCGGCCGCCGAGCGGCACTGGTCGCACTCCCCGCACCCCACCACGGACGGGTTGTCACACACCAGGGCGGTGGCGAAGGCCTTCGCCGCAACGGAGCGCCCTGACCCGGGCGGGCCGGTGAAGAGCCAGGAGTGGGTCATCGCCGCGTCATTCACGGCGTCCTCCACGACCCCGAACCGGTCCCCGTCAGCGACGCGCTGGCGGGCGGAGAGCACGGCGTCCCGCAGCGGGCGGATCACGTGCGGGCTCAGCGCGGCGCGGGAGAAGACGTCGGACACGTCAGGCTCAACGGGTACAGCGGGGGTGGTCATGGTGGCGAGTGTAGTTCGGCGGCGATGGGTACACCCGCGCCCCTGCTCCGATAGGCTGGACAACCATGCAACGACTGGCACGGTACATCCGGTGGGCGTGGGGCACCAGCTGGCCCCTCTACGCCCTCTCTGTACTGGTCGTGAACGTTTTCGGCGCGCTTGCCGTCGCGTCGTTCCTGCGCTTCCTGGTGCCGCTGCCCGGCGCCCGCGAGTTCCTCTCGGTCTCCACCCTCACCCTGTCGTTGTACGTGGGGTACTTCATCGTCGCCCTCGTCATCGGCGTGGGAACGACGCTGCACTTCTTCACGCCTGTGCTGGGATGGGAGCGCGCGCCCGCCGGCTACGACCCACGGATGATCCGTCGCCTCGTGCTGCGTATCCCCGCCTTCCAGGCGTTTCTCGGCGGGGCCCTGTGGGCGGTCGGTGTGGTGATGTTCACCGTCGTCGCGGCGGTGGAGGTCTCGCGCAGCTGGGCGATGACCGTGGCCGTGACCGCGACGCTCGGCGGGGCGATGGTCGTGCTGATGACCTACATGGTCGCCGAGCGCATGGTCCGCCCCGTCGCCGTCCGCGCGCTGAAACCGGAGTACGGATCGCCGGAGAAGATCACCCCCCTGTCGCGGCAGATCACCTTCGTGTGGATCCTCACCTCCGCGGTGCCGGTGATCGGCGTGGTCCTCATGGTCGTCGCGCAGGCCAGCGGGTTCTTCGGCGGGGACGCCACGGAGATCCTCCCCGGCGTGCTCGCTCTGAGCATCACGGAGCTGTTCACCGGCTGGTCCGGGACCCGGCTGATGACCATGACCGTGGTCGACCCGATCCGGGAACTGCGGGTGGCGATGAACCGGGTGCGCCGTGGCGACACGCACGCCCAGGTGCGCGTCTACGACAGCTCGGAGATCGGCGTCCTGCAGGCCGGGTTCAACGAGATGATGTCCGGGTTGCAGGAGCGTGAGCAGGTCCGCAAGCTCTTCGGACGCTATGTCGGTAACGAGGTCGCCCGACGCGCCATGGAGGAGAAGCCACGGCTGGGCGGTGAGAACCGTCAGGTCGGTGTGGTGTTCGTCGACGTCGTCGGCTCCACCGGGTTCGCGGTCTCCCGTGAGCCGCAGGAGGTCGTCCAGGCACTGAACCGCTTCTTCGACATCGTCGTGGAGGTCGTGCACCGCAACAAGGGCATCATCAACAAGTTCGAGGGGGACGCCGCCCTGGCGGTCTTCGGTGCTCCCCTGCCCCTCGATGACATCGCCGGGCACACACTCGCCGCGGCCCGTGAACTCAAGACCGAGCTGGCCGCCCAGGAACTGCCCGCCGGCATCGGTGCAGCGGTCGGACCGGTCGTCGCCGGGCACATCGGCGCGAAGAACCGCTTCGAGTACACGGTCATAGGCGACGCGGTGAACGCGGCCGCCCGCCTCACCGACGTGGCCAAGGAGACCCCGGGCCGGGTGCTGACCACGGCTACGACGGTGCGTCAGGCCAACGAGGCCGAGCAGGCGCGCTGGACGATGATGAAGTCCGTGGAGCTGCGGGGTCGGCGTGAGATGACGCAACTGGCCCGGCCGATCCGCCCGACCCGCGCCGAACGTGCCGCCGAGCGCGAGGGTGAGCGGGCGACGGAGAAGACGGCGGGGCCGAAGCCGGAGCAGTGAGTGCCGGCTGGTGAGACTCTCCCCTACCCGCCTACGCCTCACCGATGACGGTGAGCCAGATGAGCACCACGTTCAGCGCGATGATGACCACGGCGAAGAACCAGCCGACCCAGGACAGGCCACGGACGTTCACCCACTTCCCCATCAGTGCCTTCTTCGCGGTCAGCGCCACCAGCGGGACCAGGGCGAAGGGGATGCCCACCGACAGCACGACCTGGCTGACGACCAGGGCCCAGGTCGGGTCGATACCGAGGCCGAGCACCACGAGACCGGGGATCATCGTGATCAGCCGGCGCAGCAGGATCGGGATGCGGATCTTCAGCAGGTCGCGCATGACCATGTCCCCGGCGTAGCAGCCCACCGAGGTGGACGCCAGGCCCGAGGCCAGCAGGCCGACAGCGAACAGTGCGCCGATGACCGGGCCGAGGGCGTCCGTCACCGCGGCGTGGGCACCCTCGATCGAGTCGGTCCCCTCGACCCCGCGCAGTGCCTCGGCGGCGAGGCAGAGCATCGCGATGTTCACGGTGCCGGCGAGGCAGAGTGCACCGAAGACGTCGATCCGGGTGGCGTGCAGGTGCCGGTTCATCGACGCGTCCGAGCCGGGGTTGAAGCTGCGGTCGCGGACCAGGCCGGAGTGCAGGTAGACGGCGTGCGGCATCACGGTCGCACCGAGCATGGACGCCGCGAGGATCACCGAATGGGTGCCCTGGAACCGAGGCACGATGCCCTCGACCATCTCGCCGACGGACAGCCCGGTGACGAAAAGCCCGGAGAGGAACCCGACGGTGATGGTCACCAGGAATCCGACGATGATGCCCTCGAAGGTGCGCTGGCGCCGCTCACTCTGGAAGGCCAGCAGACCGAGGGAGACCACGCCGACGATGACACCACCGAGCACCGGCGGGATGCCGAAGAGCAGGTGCAGGGCGATGGCACCGCCGATGACCTCGGCGATGTCAGTGGCGGCGGCGATGATCTCGGCCTGCCCCCAGTAGAGCAGCCGTCCGGTGCGGGCGCGGCGGGTGTTGCGCCGGTCGTCGAACCAGTCGGAGATGTTGGCGGTGAGGCTCTTGCCGGTGACCAGACCGATCTTCGCCGAGAGGTACTGCACGACCATGGCCATGAGGTTGGCGACGACGAGGACCCACAGCAGCTTGTAGCCGAACTCGGAGCCGGCAGAGAGGTTCGCGGCGACGTTGCCGGGGTCGACGTAGGCGATGGCGGCGACGAAGGCAGGGCCGAGCATGCCGATCAGCCGGGGTTTCTTCGTCCCTTCCCCGGTATTCTCCCGACCCACCGCCTGCTTCTCCTGCAGCATGTTTCGTCACCTGTCGTCATGGAGTTCAATTAGTTGAACATCATGTTAGGACCATGGGAACTGAAGGGTCAAACGGGGCAGCGGCCTCACCGGGTCCCGGTCCACGACCCCGGATGCACATCCTGACACGTGCCCCCGAAAAGGGGCCTACCCAGGGGAACCGCGGACGCATATTCTTCACAGTGAAGTGACATCCCTGGCGCCGTCCCCCACATCGGCGACCCCTCAGTCACCTCCGAAGATTCAGACAACACACACGACATCTGTCTCTCCACTGACCGAGCAGGACGCCCATGACCGCGACCCCCTGTCTTTGCCCGGCAACCCGACTCACCCAGCCCACAACACCGGACAAGGACCCACGCCATGTCTCAGCCCACCCACCCCACACGTCCGTTGCCGACTCTGAGCCAGAGCTTCGCAGTCCCGACTTCCCTCGGACTGTCCTCCCCGGGGCGTCCCCAGTCATTCACCAACGACGACGCCATCGAGGCCGCCTACCGGGCCGGACTCGCCGGCTTCAGCGTCAAGGGCGTCGCCAAACAGATCGGTGTCTCGCCCGCCGCGCTCTACCAGCGCTTCGGCAACCGCCAGGGACTGCTCAACGCCTGCATGTCCAAGGCCTTCGAGGCCGTCGAGCCCATCGTCGGCACACCCGACCGCTTCGAGACCCTCCGCCAGTTCACTGACCAGTGGTGGGCCCTGTGCCTGCGCTGCCCCGACATCGAGGTCGTGGTCCGCAACTACCCGGACCCCGAGATCCTCCTGATGACGCAGAAGTTCGAGTGCTACCGCAACCGGCTCAGCGAACTGGGACTGTCCACCGGGCAGGCCACCTTCGCCGGCTCGATGATCGCCGTGAACATGCTGCAGCTGCGCCACCGCCTCCCCCACGTCACGGTCAAGCCCGAGGATGTCCCCGCCGAGGTGGAGTCCCAGCGCGAGCAGTCCGTCAGTTTCATCCTGCAGACCCTGCAGAACAACTGGCCCGAATGGTCCGTCAAGGAGGAGCAGGCATGACCACCCCGCCGACCCGGCGTCGCGGACGTCCGGCGACATTCTCCGCCGAGGACGTCATACGCACCGCACTGTCCGCCGGCATCGGTTCCTTCACCCAGAGTGACGTCGCCCTCGCGCTCGGCGTGACCGTGCAGTCGGTCTACCGACGCTTCCCCACCCGCAGGCTGCTGTTGGAGGCCTGCATCGACAGGACTCTGGAGAGCGTCCCGCCAGCTGAATCGCTCGACCCGGTCCCCGAGACCTGGGAGGAGATCATCGAGGCCTGTGCCGGGCAGTGGTGGGCACTGTGCTTACGCTACCCCGGGTTCGCCACCGTGGTGACCAGCTACGACGGGACGTTGGAACGCTTCCTCGACCCCGCCTTCAACTCCTACACCGACAAGCTCATCGGCCTCGGCTGGTCGCAGCCACAGGTGCGGTTCGCCATGTCGCAGATCGAGTCCGCCGCCGCCGGGGTCGCCCACTACCTGTCCCAGGCGATACCGCAGGACGAGCCCGCACTGGAGGAGGCGTCCCGACAGATGCGTCAGGCCACCGACTTCATCGTCAGAGGTCTCAGCCTCAGCCGACCGGAGTGGCTGCTGTAGATATGCACCCGGGTGGGCGCCACAGCCCTCACAGCCGCTCCCCGGACGCCGCGAGCCGCACAGACGGGCGTCGCGCGCGGTGTCCCGCAGCTCCGGGGCGTTGAGCAGCGGTGAGCGGGTCATGTCACGCAACCCCAGCTCGGCGTGGCGACCCGAGTTCCGGGCGAGCTCACTGAGCGCCGGGACCATCGGGGACGCCATGACAGTGGGCACAGGGGTGGTGTCCCCGCCGACGGCCAGATGGACGGTGCAGTCGGGTGTGGCGGTGGCGACCGCCAGGGTGGCGGCTTCGACGAAGGCCTGGGGCGTGACCTCGGGGCCCCTCGAACAGTGAGGTCAGGCTGAGGTCCGGGAGCACCTCGGGCTTCTCGCCGCGGGCGACGGCGGAGAGGTCGGAGAGGACATTGTCGTGGACGAGGGCGTGAAGACGCCGGTGAGGGTGTTGATCACGGCGGTGGTGATGACGTACCAGTTGCCGGTGACCCTGTTGTCTTCAGCGGTGCCGGCGGTGACACCGGGCGCGAGGGTGAACAGCAGCCAGAGCGGCCAGGTGCACATGATCGCCAGGGTGGCGATGCGCAGCATGGATGCCTCCCCGACATGTGCCCGGTGGTGCGCATCGCCCGGGTGGTGCGGGTTCTGGGGGGGTGGGTGATGTGGTGGCTTTCCCGGCGTCCCTCTCCCCAGCGCTTTCCCCTGCACTTTTCCCTGCCTTTTTCCCTGCCTGTCCCGGCACGTGCCGACCTCGGCTGCGCACGTACTGGACGGGGGGGTTTCACCTCTTGAGCGTGGAATCTGTGTCGTCTCACGTCGGCACGGTGGAGCGCCACGAATTCTGGGGGCGGAGTGCGCCTCAACGTGGCCTCGGGTCCTGCCAGGCGTCATCAGAGAATCACGGTTCAACGGCCCGCAGCGTTATTCTCCGATGACGCCGGGGCGGTTCGCATGACACAACGACGAAGGCGTACGGCAGACAGGTCGAGCCTGTCAGCCACGCGCCTTGAGGTGCGTCAGTGGTGGTGTGTCGCCTGACGGTGCGAGCCGGGGAAGTGGCTACGCGGTGAAGGTGTTGGTGGAGGACCTGCCGGATACCCGGTCGAGGATCTTGATGGAGTAGATGCCGGGCTTGTCGTACCTGGGCGCGTTGGTGACATGCATGTACGTCGCACAGTTCGCGGTCCTGTAGGTGACCTTGTCGGTGCCGGGGAAGGAAATCTCCATCTGGCACCTGTTGCCGGTGATCTTGCCGTTGGTCCGGTCCTGTGCCTCCCACCTCACGCTCGGTTTGAGGCCGAGGGAGAAGATATTCGGCCCAAGCTCACGTCCGGTTCCGACGCTCACGGTCCCCTGGATCGACGCGACACCGTTGCTGCCGCCTTCTTCATGGTGATTTCCATTTCTCCAGAAACGTGGGGAAGAACGACCGTGGACGGATCGCGCGGGCCGCACGACCTCTTCCAACTGACGCAAATATAGAATCCCCCGCATTTCTGAACAAAGGCGAAATGAGCCCCCCTCAATTACTCTCACAATTCCTGACCACCCCTGTGTCGATACAGTTATTTGCAGGACCCTCTCCCCCTCCGCCAGCACATCCCAACCGGCCAGACCTCATCCACCCCTCCGCACCCGTCCACCACCAGTTCATCCGTACATCACTTTCAGGACACACAGCCCCAGTAGCGTCCTGTCCGTGAACCTCCGATCCCGACTTCTCCCCGCAACGCCGTCGACTGCACCGAAAGCGTTGACGGCGACCACCCTCATCATCGCCGCGGCGCTGACGACCACGACCATCCCGCAGGCGGCAGCAGCGCCGACAGTGCCCACCCTCCCCCAGCAGGTCACAGACCTCCAGGGGCAGTACCTCCCGGCCACACTCCCCGCGGTCCAGCACCCCGGTGCACCTGTCCCCCGACCCTTCGCACCGGACGCCTACGTCGGCTACATCTCCGACGTCAGCTCCTACCCTGGCGGCATCTACCACCAGGTCGTGGCAGGTTTCGATGACCTGCGCGACAACCACCCGGACACCATCGCCGCCAACCTCGACACCGTCGTGGCGATCAACAACACCGCCTCGCCCGAACGCATCGCCACCGCCCAGGCCGATGCCCGCGTCGACGACGGTGACATGCTCGACAACTTCGCCGACGCCTTCGGCAGCGTCCTCGCCCCGCACCTGAGGCAGGCCATCGCCGAGAACCGGTTGCCGAAGACCCGCGCCCTGCTCGATTCCGGGTACCTGTCGCGGGCCCAGGGGCTCGCCGCGTCCACGCTGGTGGAGAAGGAGATCTTCGACAACCCGCGTCCCTTCGAGGTCGCCCCGGACCGCATCATCCACCACAACGATGCCGGGGACGAGGACTACTACGAACTCGGTGGCTCGGCGTCCTTCCCCTCCGGGCACACGAACCAGGCCGTGCTGGTCACCACGCTGCTCGCCACGGTCGTGCCCGAACTCGCCCCGCAGCTGCTGGCCCGCGGGTCCGAGGCCGGGGAAAGCCGGGTCGTCATGGGTGTGCACTATCCGCTGGACGTCATCGGCGGACGCATGACCGGTACCGCCGCCGCGGCCGACCGGTGGAATGACCCGAAGATGCGCGACGCCCTCACCCAGGCCGGCGACGAACTCCGCGCCGAACTCGAGTGGCGCACCGGCGAGCCGCTGGCGGACACCGTCGCCGCCCAGACGAACTACCGCAGCGACGCCGAGGCGTCACAGTCCTACGCCGACCAGGGCACCTACGGTCTCGCCCCGGTCTACGGGGACGCTCCGATGGTCGTGCCGCAGGCCGCCCCCGACCTGCTCATCAACCGCTTCCCGGACCTGACCTACGCCCAGCGCGCCGCGGTCCTCCGGGCGACCGCCCTGCCGGCAGGTTCCCCGCTGGACGACCAGGGTCCCGACGGGTCCTGGCAGCGTCTCAACCTCGCCGCCGCGTCCGCCGCGCAGGTCAGCACCGATGGCGGCGTCCTCACCGTCAACGGGGTGGCGGCATGACACCGGTGAGCCGACGTGGTTTCCTCGCCGGGGCCGCGGCACTGGGCGCGGTGGCACTGGCTCCGCGGGCGGCGGCGTCCGCCCCGGCATCCGGGGAGCAGGCAGCCGGAGAACACGGAGAACACGGAGAACACGGGGTCTTCGCCCACTCCGTCGCCTCCGGCGATCCCCTGCCGGACGCGGTGGTCCTGTGGACGCGCGTCACCCCGGTACCGGACGCCACACCCGGCTCCGGACACGGCGAACCGACTACCGTGCGCTGGGAGATCGCCCGGTCGGACGACTTCTCCGGGGCGATATCCGGGGAGGTGCGCACCGACGCATCCGCCGACCACACCGTGAAGGTCGATGCCGCAGGTCTGGAGCCTGCCACAGACTACGTCTACCGCTTCACCGTGCTCGACGGCCCCGCCGCCGGTGCGGTCTCACGTACCGGTCATGCCCGCACTGCCCCGGCCCCGGAAACGGATCCGGGGAACCTGCGGTTCGGCGTGTGCTCCTGCTCGAACTACGAGGCGGGGTACTTCCGCGCCTACCGGGACATGGCCGACCGCTCTGACCTGGAGTTCACGCTGCACCTGGGTGATTTCACCTACGAGTACGCCACGGGTGAGTACGGCGGGGCGTACGAGACCACGGTGCGTCGGGTGCAGCCACAGAACCGGACCGTCACGCTGGCGGACTACCGGATCCGGCAGGGCTTCTACCATCAGGACGCCGACCTCGCCGATCTCCTGGCGGCCCGACCGCTCATCGCGATCTGGGACGACCACGAGTTCGCCGACAACAACTGGCGCGACGGGGTGACGGGCAATTCCTTCGAACCCGGCGACGACTTCACCGCCATGAAGGCGGCGGCGACACAGGCCTACCTCGAATGGATGCCGGTGCGCGGACTGCCGCTGCAACGCCATCTGCGCTTCGGGACACTTGCCGAGTTCATCATCCCTGACCTGAGGTCCTTCCGCGATGAGCAGCAGGAGATCCCGGCGGCATGGCGGGGCGGCACCGGGGCCGGAGACACCGGCCGGACGATGATGGGACGCAGCCAGGCTGACTGGTTCACCGATGTGCTGACCAGTTCAGACACCCGATGGCAGCTGGTCGGCAACGAGGTGATGTTCGCTCCGATGACGTTGCCGAACACCCTCGATCCGCGGATCCACGACTGGCTGGTCGACCAGGTGGGTCTGCCGTCGGACGGACTGGCGCTCAACGCCGACCAGTGGGACGGGTACATGGCGGAGCGGCAGCGGATCATCGATGTGATCGGCGGAGGTTCGGACGGTGCTGGCGAAGCGAAGCCGGGCGTTGTCTTCCTCACCGGCGACATCCACTCATCCTGGGCCGCGGACATTCCGGCGCATGCGGGTGACTGGCGACTGGGCCGGAACTCCCGGGCGGTGGCCACGGAGTTCGTGGTGCCGTCGGTGACCGCGGCGAGCGCCTACGACGGCATGGCATCCTCCCCTGCGATGAAGGAGATGATTCTTGCCGCGCTCGGTGCCGGCGAAGAGATCATCACGCAGGTCGACGACTGGTTCCGGTACGTGGATCTCACACAGCACGGCTACATGGCCGTGGACGTGAATGCCGAGCGGGTCCAGGCGGACTGGCACCACGGGGAAGTCCTCAGGCAGGACGCTCCGCTGACCTGGTCGACCAGTTTCATGGCCGTCCACGGGTCGCCCGGTGCGGTGCCGGCGTCGGGGCGGTTGGGATAGCGGCTGCGTTCTGGATGACGTCCTGGATGACGGTGTTACCGGTGCCGGTGCCGGTAACACCGGAGCTCCACTGTCAGGACCACCCACCACGTTGTTGTTGTCGCCGGTGATGGAGAGACTGTCGAGGTCGGAGTTGGTGACCTTGGACTCGTTTCCATTCACGACGATGTCTTCCCCACCGATGCAGGTCCCGACGCTTCCCACGTCACGGGCGTCCCCTGAGCCGGAACCCGACTCTCCCCCTCGTCGTGGGCCGCTTCCTCCACCACAGCGCCGGTGGACGCATCGACGCTGCTGTTGCCGGCCGATGCCTCCCGGGAGGCCGCACTACCGCTGGTGAATGAGGGGGCGGGCACAGCGTCCGTGCTGTCGTCCTCACTGCCGCAGGCGAAAAATGCGGTCATGACGGGTGCTGCACCTCCGACGGCTGCGAAGTGGGTGCGGCGTGCACGGCCCCGGGTCTTGGCGGGCTTGTAGTCGTCCTCTCTCCGACCCGACGGTATTCGCCCGGTTTGTCGAGGTCAGGCTGGCACGCAGACAACCGTGTGCCCGGCTGTTGACGGGGAGAATTCCCCTCAGAACCCACCGTGCGGTGCCATCAGAAAAGGGCACCGACCATGTCAGCTCTTCTTCGCAGCAGCCTTCCTGGTCGTCTTCTCGGCGGTGGTCTTCTTCGCCGTGGTCTTCTTCGTGGCCTTCTTCGTGGCCTTCTTCGTGGCCTTCTTCGTGGCCTTCTTGGCGGTCGACTTCTTGGCAGCAGACTTCTTCACAGTAGACTTCCGCGCTGACCTGGCCGACTTCTTGGAGACTCCACCGTCCGCGGCCTCCTTGGCACGCCGCTCACTGAGCAGCTCGTTGCCACGGGCGTCGGTCATGGTCTCCGGGGTGTCACCACGGCGCAGCGACGCATTCGTCTCACCGTCGGTCACGTACGGCCCGAAACGACCCTCCTTGACCGTCATCGGTTTACCGGAGACGTCATTGTCACCCAGCTGCTTCAGCGGGGGCTTCGCCGCCGCCCGGCCACGACGCTTCGGCTCAGCGTAGATCCGCCGTGCCTCATCCAGCGTCACCGTGAAGATCTGCTCCTCACTGGCCAGCGACCGCGAGTCGTTCCCCTTCTTCAGGTACGGCCCGAACCGCCCGTTCTGCGCGGTGATCATCTCACCGTCGGACGGATCCACACCGACCTCACGCGGCAGGGACATGACCTTCAGCGCGTCCTCCAGCGTCACCGTCGCCGGATCCATGGTCTTCAGCAGGGACGCCGTCTTCGGCTTCAAGGTCTCCTCGAGGATCTCTCTGATCCGCTTCGCCTTCTTGTTCTCCGCGGTCTTGGTCTCCCGGCTCAGCGGCTTCTTGCCCTCCTCAGCCCGGGCGGCGTCCTCCGCGTCACGCTCGGCGTCGATGACCTTTTCCGCCTCAGCCGTGACGCGTGCCTCCTCGTCATCCTTCACACGCTCGGTGACATATGGCCCGTAACGTCCTTCCCGGGCCACGATGACGCGACCGTTCGCCGGGTTCACACCCAGCTCACGGCCACCCTGCGGCGTCGCGAAGAGCTTCTCGGCGATCTCGAGGGTCAGCTCGTCCGGCAGCAGCGCCTCAGGCAGGTTCGCCCGCTGCACCGTCGGCTCGGCCGGCTCACCGGACCCGGTCTCCGCACCCGGCTCGGCCGGGATGATCCGCTCCAGGTAGGCACCGTAGCGTCCCACCCGCACAACCACGGGGACGCCGTTGGCGTCGTCGAAGAGATGCAGGGAGTTCACCTTGCGGGCGTCGATCTGCTCCAGATTGTCGTTGACCAGGTGCTTCAGACCACCGAGCCGGGCCACGGACTCCGCCGTCGCATCCGACGCTTCGGCATCCCCGAAGTAGAAGCCCTTGAGCCAGTGGGAACGGTTCTCCTCGCCACGGGCGATCTCGTCGAGCTCGTCCTCCATCGAAGACGTGAACTCGTAGTCCACCAGCGAGCCGAAGTTGTTCTCCAGCAGCCCGACCACGGCGAAGGCGGTCCAGCTCGGCACCAGCGCCGAACCACGCGAGACCACGTACCCGCGGTCCTTGATGGTGTTGATGATCGAGGCGTAGGTCGACGGACGGCCGATACCCAGCTCCTCCATCGTCTTGACCAGCGACGCCTCGGTGTAGCGCGCCGGCGGCTGGGTCTCGTGGCCCTTCGCCGCGATCTCTGTGGTGTCCAGCGCATCGCCGACGACCAGTACCGGCAACGCCTTCTCCGCATTGTCGGCGACATCACGGCCGTCGGCGGTACGGGTGGTCTCCACGTAGGCCTTGAGGAATCCGGGGAAGGTGATCGTGCGGCCGGTGGCCTGGAAGTCCACGGCCTCGCCACCCGTCGCCTCACCGGAGACCGTCACCTTCATCGAGGTGCCCTTGGCGTCCGCCATCTGGGACGCCACAGTGCGCTGCCAGATCAGCTCGTAGAGCTTGAACTCCTCGGCGTCCAGCTGGGACGCCAGCGCGCCCGGGGTCCTGAAGGTCTCACCGGCCGGGCGGATCGCCTCGTGCGCCTCCTGCGAGTTCTTCACCTTGCGGGTGTACTGCCGCGGCGCGTCCGCGACGAACGACGGGCCGTACAGCTCCTTGGCCTGCTGGCGCGCCGCAGCGATACCGGACGCCGAGAGCGTCGTCGAGTCGGTACGCATATAGGTGATGTGGCCGTTCTCGTAGAGACGCTGCGCGATACGCATCGTCCGTTCCGAGGTGAAGTGCAGCTTGCGGCCGGACTCCTGCTGCAGCGTCGAAGTCATGAACGGTGCGTAGGGACGCCGCGTGTACGGCTTCTCCTCCACATTGGTGACCGCCATCGTCGCCCCGGTCAACGCGGCCGACAGGGCCTCGGCACGGGCCTTGTCCAGCACCGTGACATTGGCCTGGGCCTTGCCGGTCTTGAGCTTTCCGTCGTCGTTGAAGTCACGGCCCTGGGCCACACGGGCACCGTCGACCGCGACGAGGTTCGCGTCGAACTGTCGCGGGTTGGTGGTGGCGTCCTGACCCCTGTCACCCGTGTCCAGCGTCGCGGTGAGGTCCCAGTACCCGGCCTTCACGAACGCCATGCGCTCGCGCTCACGACGCACGATGACGCGGGTGGCGACGGACTGCACGCGGCCGGCGGACAGCCGTGGCATGACCTTCTTCCACAGCACCGGGGAGATCTCGTAGCCGTAGAGACGGTCGAGGACGCGGCGGGTCTCCTGGGCGTCCACCAGGTCGAAGTCGAGTTCGCGGGTGTTCTCCGCGGCCTCACGGATCGCCTCCGGGGTGATCTCGTGGAAGACCATGCGGCGCACCGGCACCTTGGGCTTGAGAACCTCGAGCAGGTGCCAGGCGATGGCCTCGCCCTCACGGTCGGGGTCTGTGGCGAGCAGGAGTTCGTCGGCCTGCTTCAGCTTCGCCTTGAGGTCGGAGACCTTCTTCTTCTTGTCGGGGCTGACGATGTACAGCGGCTGGAAGTCATCGTCGACGTTTACGCCGAGGCGTGCCCACGATTCCTTCTTGTACTTGGGCGGCACGTCGGCGGCGCCGCGGGGCAGGTCGCGGATATGACCGACAGAGGCCTCGACGATGAAACCGTCGCCGAGGAACTTCTGGATCTTCTTCGCTTTCGTGGCCGACTCCACGATCACGAACCTCTTTCCGCCACTCACGCTGCCCTGCGCTCCCATCCGGTCCGCCCTACCTTCATACTTCGAAACCTCTCTCGACCAGCGACCATACACGGCGCTTCGGACAGGGGTGTGATTCCCTCGGCGGACAGGGGTGTCGCAGGCGGCGCCTCAGAGCCTTGCGCGGACCCGTCCTCAGGCGTTCGCCACGGTGAAACGGACACGGCGGTGGGCCGGGGCCTCGAGCTCGTCGACGGCGGCCTTCGCGAAGGTGCCGGCACTCACGAAGTCGCCGGCCGGCTGGTCGTCACCGAGGGTGTAGGACGCGGACGCCTCACCCGGGGCGATCTCCGGCGCCGGGGCGAGCATGGTCCAGTCCAGGCTCTCCGGGGCGGTGCGCCAGAGGCCGAGGATCTCGGCGAAACTGTCGGCCTCGGCCTTGTAGGCGGCCGGGAAGTCCGGGGTGTCCTTGAGCAGCGTGCCGTCGGGGGTTTCGGTGGCGCCGGCACCGCCGACGATGAAGATACGGGCGGTGACCTTCGCCTCGGCCAGCGCCGGGATCAGGGCGGCGTGGGCGTCGATGATCGGCTGCACGGAGCTGCCGTCACGGGCGCCGGGGACGGAGATCACGAGGTTGTCGGTGGCGGTGGCCTTGGCGACGACGTCTGCGGCGTCCGTGACCTCGCCGGTGGCGTAGGTGACGCCCGCGACGGCGTCCTTCACGTCCGTCGGGCTCTTCCGGGTGACGCCGGTGACGGTGAATCCGCGGGACGCCGCCTCTGCAGTGATGGCCGAACCGACCATGCCGGTGGATCCGTAGACGGTGATGGTGCTCATGGGTGTTACCTCCGATGATGATGAGTGCGTGTTGATCGCGTATTTCTGTCGTTCCGGAACTGACCGTACGCCTGACACTTACCAATGTAAAGTGTCTTACCAAAATTCGTCTCTCCTGCAGTTCAGGTGTAGAGTTCCCCTCATGACCGCATGGAATCCTGCCGCCCGCGACTGCCCCAGCCGCACCCTTTTCGCCACCGTCGGCGACCGGTGGAACATGCTCATCCTGCTCGCCCTCGAGGATGACGACCAACGCTTCGGTGAGCTGAAGACAAGCGTCGACGGTATCTCCGACAAGGTCCTCACCCAGCGGCTCGGCGTCCTCACCGCCGACGGCCTGGTCGAGCGCACCGCCTACGCAGAAATCCCGCCGCGTGTCGTCTACCGCCTCACCCCGCTGGGACGCTCCGCCCTGCCGCCGGTGCACGCACTGTTCGACTGGACGGTGGGACACATGACCGACGTCGTCGCCTCCCAGTCGGGGACCGCAGCCGGCGCCTGATCTGCCTCTGACCTGCACAGTACCGGGAATCTCAGTTATCCTCCGACAGAAGACAAGTGCCGCCGCCGGACGGTGACCCGGGCATGACCACCCGACATTTCCGCAGTTCACCGACCTCCCTGACCTTGGCCGTCGCCGTGGCGTTCGCCCTGTTCACCGCCCCTGCCGCCCACGCTGCCCCCGGCAGTACCGTCACCTTCGGCGACCCCTTCGTCGCCGCGCCCTCCCCGCTGACATCCACCACCACGCCTTCGCGCCGCTCCCCGCCGGCATCCCGTCGTGCAGCGTGGCATCTCCTACTGTCGCCTGAGCAGGAGGAAGCGACATAAGGAGCTGCCGCTGTGCACGTAGCACTGCCACTGCGTCATCGATCGTCCTGTTTCAGTGACAGAACCACCGGAATCCTGTTGAATGTCACCATGAACTCAGGGGGAGAGTCCGGGGCGGGGTCCCGCGACACCACACAGCAACCACGACAGCAACCACGACAGCAACGACAGCCCAGCCCGTTGATACCGGTATCCGAATGCCGCATCACAGACTGGTACCACCGTCAGATCCCGTGGAAGCATGCGAACCGTCCGAGCGTGATCACCGGTCGACGCCCCATGACCAGGCAGGAACTGACGAAGCAAGGAGTCACCCGCGCGACGCTGCGCGACAACTTCACCCCTGCCGAACGTGGCGTCTACGTCGGTAATGAGGCACTCCTCCCGGAGACCACGGACTCCGGCTTCCGCCGCGACCGACGCATCACCGCACTTCAGCTCACCATCGCTCACCTGCTCCGGCATCCGAAGCGCATGGCGACAGGTTTCGGCGCGGCATCCCTCTACAGGATGACCTCCTTCGTCAACGAGGAGATCCTGGAGTTTCTCGCACCCCACGGCACCGACCCCTCCAGCGCTCCGGCGCACATCCTGGTGCACCCGACCCGGCATCTTCCTACGCATCTCAGGGGCGTCCGCCACGTGACCGGGGATCTCAGTCACCTCCGGATCGCGGATCCCGGAACCACGCTGTCCCATATGCTGCACCTGGTCAGCACGCCCGACGACGCCCGGTCTGCCCGATGGAGGATCCCCGATCTCACCTCGGTGCGCCCTCACCTCACTCCGGAGTTCATCCGGTGCGTGCAGTCCAGCGATGCCTTCCATCATGCACGGGGACGCCAGGAACTCGACCCACTCTCCGGCCTGATGGTCCCCGGTGGTGTGGACGCCGACCTCGCCGCCCGTGTACTCGGAGCCACTGATCTGGGGGCGGAATCGCCCATGGAGACCCGGCTGCGGCTGGTGGTCGCGGACCTCGCCCCCGGGCTACGCAGCCAGATCCCGGTATTCAAGGACAACGGCAACCTCCTCACCATCTCCGACCTGGGATGGGAGGACCATGGCCTGCACCTGTTCTACGACGGCGAACATCACCTCAAGCGCAGCCAACGTGACAAGGACTCGAAGGTGCTCGCCGCGCTGCAGCGCGACGGTGGGCGCGTCATCAGGGTCGTCTCGGAGGATCTGAAGGACGCCGACGCCGTCGCAGCGCTGCGGGACCGCATCATCGAGGTGCTGGAGTAACTGCATCGGAAAACGGAGAAGGTGCCACGCACTGTGACGCGCCTGGGACAATGAACCGGAATGCCGGACTGTGGCATCCCGTCATGCAGCGTGGCATCTCCTCCTGTCGTCTCAGCGAACCGAAGCGACAGGAGTGGATGCCGCTGTGCACGGAGCACTGCCGAAGGACCCGCACATGCAGAACACCGCCCCTACCGGAGTGATCCGGTGGAGGCGGTGCTCTGAGTGGTTCTGTCGAGAGACAGGACCGCGTCTCATATGTCCCGCAGGCGAACCCGCAGCACGGTCCCGGAGGACTTAGAGAGCGGTGACCTGCTGCGCCTGGGGGCCCTTGGCACCCTCGCCGATCTCGAACTCGACCTGCTGGTTCTCCTCGAGGGTACGGAAGCCGTTGCCCTGGATCTCGGAGTAGTGGACGAAGACGTCAGCGCCGCCATCGTTCGGGGCGATGAAGCCGTAGCCCTTTTCAGCGTTGAACCACTTGACGGTTCCCTGTGCCATGTTCTTACCTTCTTCAGATTCGGTGATCGACATCCCCACGTTCTTGTACGGAGATGCCGGGCCGATGCATAGACCACCGGAGTGGAGGTCCGTTCGCATTCAAAACAACTCCCGCGAACGTTTCACCTACTGACACGGCGAAACACCGGTGGAACAGCGAGCAAAGCGACGCACAGAAACTGTGACCACCCACCAGTGTTCCACGTTTGCGCACCAACCACCACACCACCCCCGAAATTGACAGGCTCTACACTGGTCAGCCATGGCAGACAGTGGTGCAGCGTCCGGCGTCCCCGGGTCCTACGGGGCGGAGCTTCTCGCCGCCCTCGCCCCGCTGACCAGGAATAACACGGGCAACAGCGAAGAGAACGGCGAAACAGACACCGTCCTCACGCACGTGCGCACCGAACCCGCCCGCCTGTCGGACCCCGTGGACTGGCCGGACTGGGTCGACCCGGATCTTCGCGCCCACCTCGTCGACGAGGGCATCGAGCGCCCGTGGTCGCACCAGATCACGACCGCGGACCACGCCCGCAACGGCACCGATGTCGTCGTCGCGACGGGCACGGCGTCCGGCAAGTCGCTCGGCTACCAGCTGGCCGTCACCGATGCGCTGATCCACGACCGCCTGGCGTCCTGCCTCTACCTGTCGCCGACGAAGGCCCTGGCCCAGGACCAGCGCGCGGCCCTCGCCCGGCTCATCGCGTCCTCCCCCGCGATGAAGGACGCCGTGGTCGCCACCTATGACGGAGACACTCCCGCCGAGGCCCGCCGCCTGATCCGGGAAGAGGCGCGCGTCATCATCTCGAACCCGGACATGGTCCACGCCTCGATCCTCGGAAACCACGAACGGTGGACGCGTCTGCTGCGCAACCTGCGCTTCCTCATCGTCGACGAATGTCACGTCTACCGGGGCGTCTTCGGTGCGCATGTCTCCCTGGTGCTGCGTCGGCTGCTGCGACTGGCACACCGGGCCGGCGCCCGTCCGACCATCGTCCTGGCCAGTGCGACGACCGCGGATCCGGCCGGGCAGGCACAGCGGCTGACGGGGCGTCCGACCGTGGCGGTGACCGAGGACGGCTCCCCGCGCGGTGAACGCACCGTGGCCCTGTGGGAGCCGGGGTTCCTGGAGAACACCGTCGGCGAGCACGGTGCGCCGGTGCGCCGGGCGGCGACGACCGAGGCGGCGGCGATCATGGCGCGCACCATCGCCGAGGGCGCGCGGACACTGACCTTCGTGCGCTCCCGGCGCGGCGCGGAGATCACCGCCCTGGCCTGCGCGGACGACCTCGCCGGACTGGGACGGGTCGATGACGCCCGGCGCATCGCGTCCTACCGTGCCGGCTACACGCCGGAGGCCCGCCGGGTGCTGGAGAAGCGGCTCGACGACGGCGACCTGCTCGGCATGGCCGCGACCAGTGCGCTGGAGCTCGGCATCGACGTCGGCGGCCTCGATGTGGTCGTGAGCTGTGGTTTCCCCGGCACGGTCGCAAGTTTCCGTCAGCAGGCCGGTCGTGCTGGACGCCGCGGACAGGGCTGCCTGGTGGTCATGGTGGCCTCCGACAATCCGATGGACACCTACCTCGTCCACCACCCCGGCGACCTGTTGGATCATCCGGTCGAGGCGAGCGTCTTCGACCCGACGAACCCCTATGTCCTGGCCGACCATGTGCTCTGCGCCGCGGCGGAGGCCCCGCTGGCCGACGGGGAGGTGACCGCCTTCGGCGGGGACGTGGACGCCACGGGCGTGGTCCGTCAACTGACCGCCCAGGGGCTGCTGCGGCGCAGACCGCGGGGCATTTTCGCCGACGTAGACGCCGCGACAGGTGTCCATGCCCGGGTGAACATCCGCGGTGGCTCCGGTGACCAGGTGCTCATCGTCGACACGACCTCCGGCCAGATCCTCGGCACCGTCGATGCTGCCCGGGCGGTCTCCGAGGTCCATGACGGGGCGGTGTACGTCCACCAGGGCGAGTCCTTCGTGGTCGACGAGATCTCGCTCGAGGGGTCGATGGCCGCGGTGCACCCGGAGACGCCGGCATGGCACACCCGCGCGATGGAGACCACGGAGATCCGGATGGGCCGGGTCTACTCGACCAGGGAGATCGGTGGCACGGACTCCGCCCCCTCGGGCATCTGGCTGGCCGATGTGCAGGTGCAGGTCACCCACCAGGTCACCGGCTACCAGCGTCGGACCTCCGACGGGGAGGTGCTGCAGACCGTGCCGCTGGAGGTGCCACCGCAGCGCCTGGTCACCCGGGCGGCGGCATACACGGTGGATCCGGGCGTGCTCTTCGACCTGGGCATCGAGGAACCGCTCTGGCCGGGGACGCTGCACGCCGCCGAGCATGCGGCGATCGGGATGCTGCCACTGCTGGCCACCTGCGACCGGTGGGACATCGGCGGCGTCTCGACCGTGCTGCACTCCGACACCGGCTTTCCCACCGTCTTCGTCTACGACGGCTACGCCGGTGGCGCGGGCTTCGCCGAGGCCGGAGTCAACCGCTTCGCCGAATGGATGAGGATGACGGCGGAGGCGGTCGAGTCATGTGCGTGCGAGTCCGGCTGCCCGTCGTGTGTACAGTCGCCGAAGTGCGGCAACGGCAATGACCCGCTGTACAAGCAGGGCGCGGCGGTGCTGCTGCGCACGTTGGCGGAGAAGGCCTCGGTCGCGGGCTGAATCGACCCCTTACCGGGAACCGTCGGCTAAGGTGAGCCTCATTCTGACGCTTCTGACGCTTCTGACGCTCTTCCGACAGGAGACCCATGCCCCGCCGACCCGCCGTCACCTTCGCAGCACTCAGCGCACTCACTGTGCTGGCCACAACCGTCGCCACCACTCCCTTCGTTACCGCCGCACCCCTGATCCCCGGCTCCCCGATGCCGGAGCCGATGGCCCCGATCGTCACCCCGGACTGGTCCGGCCTCGACGTCCGGTCCCCGGCGAGTCTGCCTGATCTACCGGCCGGGTACGGCGTCCCCCTGCAGGAGGTCCCGCTGGCCGACGAACAGCGCCTGCCCTCCGGCGGCGACACCCAGCAGCGCTTCGTATATTCGACCGTGGACCAGCACGGTGAGATCGCGGCGTCCACCGCGGTGGTGTTCCTGCCGACCGGTGAGGCTCCGGAGGGCGGTTGGCCGGTGGTCGCGTGGGCGCACGGCACGACCGGTATGGGCGACAACTGCACACCCTCGGCCGGCAGCCGCAATGACAGAGACCTCGTCGACCACTGGGTGGACGCCGGGTACGCCGTCGTCGCATCCGACTACACGGGCATGGGGACGCCGGGTCTGATGAGCTACTTCAACGGCGAGGCGACCGCAGTCAGCGTGGTCGACTCGGTCATCGCCGCCCAGCAGCTCGACTCGGTCGGTGCGCAGTTGTCGACGAAGTGGGCCGTGGCAGGGCAGTCCCAGGGCGGCGGGGCGGCACTGCATGTGGCACACGGGGCGTCCTCCCGCAGTGCCGAAGCCGGCCTGGACTACCGCGGGGCCGTCGCCACCGGTGCGCCCGGCTACATCGAGGAGGTCATGCTGGCGCTCGGGCCGGACACACCACCGTTCCCGATCACCGGCACCCTGACCGCGTACCTGCTGTACACGCTGGCCGGGTTCAGCGAGGCACACCCCGAACTGGATGTGGACGCGGTACTCACCGAGGAAGGACGCCGCATGGTGTCCGCCGCGAAGACGACCTGTCTGCGCGAGTTCCGCCGTGCACTCGACACGGTGAATGTGGCGAACGCCTTCTCGGCGCCGCTGCGGTCGGTGCCCGGACTGGAGCCGGCACTGCGGGCGTACATGTCCACCCCGACCGACGGCTACGACCAGCCGGTGTTCCTGGGCCACGGGCTGTTCGACCTGGATGTGCCCTCGCCCATCGGTGTCGCCCTGAACTCCGAGATGTGGGTCAACCAGTTCGCGGGCTCAAATGAGCAGGTCGAGGTGCACTGGTACCCGACCGACCACGGTGGCGCGATGTCGCAGTCCTTCGGGGACGCCACGGCGTTCATGTCGCGCATCATGGGCTGAGGCGGACGTCACCGGTCCTCCAAGACCTCCGATGCCCGCATCACGCAGTCTGAGGCTGGTTTCGACCCCTCCCCACCCACCTGACACTGCGTGCTGCCGACATCACGCAACTAGTATCTCCACTGAACGTTCATTCACGTCATTGATACCTGAGGAGATACCGTGCGCCCTACCCGCTCCATCACCGGGAACACCCCGCTTCGCCGATTCACCGCAGCGACTCTCGGCCTGCTGACCAGCGTCGCCATCGCCACCGCCCCGTCCGCCGGAGCCGTCCCCGGACCTCAACCGGCACCGAACTGGTCCGGCCTCGATGTCACCGGTGGGGTCGCCCTGCCCGGCACACCGGGTGTCCCGGTCGGGGAGGTTCCGTTGTCGCCGGAGCTCGGGTTGTCCGGGGCCGGGGCACAGCAACGCTTCGTCTATTCCACCGTCGACCAGCACGGTGAGGAGGCGGCGTCCACCGCGGCGGTGTTCCTGCCCGCCGGTGAGGCTCCCGAGGGCGGCTGGCCGGTGCTCGCCTGGGCGCACGGCACCACCGGGCTGGGCGACAACTGCACCCCGTCGGCGCAGGTCCGCAGCGACCGGGACGCCGCATTCCTCAACCACTGGCTGGAGCAGGGCTACGCGGTCGTGGCCTCGGATTATGCGGGGATGGGGACGCCGGGGCTCATGAGCTACCTCAACGGGAAGGTCACCTCAGCCAATGTGGTGGACTCCGTCGCCGCGGCCCGGGGTCTCGACTCCGTCGGCGCGAAGTTGTCGGGCACCTGGGCGGTGATCGGCCAGTCGCAGGGTGGTGGCGTAGCGCTGCATGTCGCCCACAAGGCCAGTGCCCGCAGCGCGGAGGTCGGACTGGACTACCGGGGTGCGGTGGCCACCGGCGCGCCGGCCTACGTCGAGGAACTGGTGCTCGCGGGGTCGCCGTCGTTCCCGCCGGTCGCACTGCCGGACACACTCAGCGCGTACGTCGCGTACATCCTCGCCGGGTTCCGGGAGGCGCACCCGGAGGTCGACCTGTCGTCGGCGTTGACCGAGGAAGGACGCCGCGTCGCCGATCTCGCAGAGACCGCTTGTCTGGGAGAGATGTCGGAGGAACTCAGCGGGGAGGTCCTGTCCGGGCTGTTCAACCGGCCGCTGCGCGAGATCCCCGGGTTGGCTGCGGCGCTGCGTGACTACATGGCCACCCCGACCGACGGTTACGACAAGCCGGTGTTCCTCGGGCACGGGTTGACGGACATCGACGTGCCCTCCCCGATCGGTATCGCCCTGAACTCGGAGATGTGGGTCAACCAGTTCGCCGGATCGAATGAGCAGGTGGAGGTGCACTGGTACCCCACCGACCACAGTGGGGCGATGGTGGCCTCTGTGCCGGACTCCGCGCCGTTCCTGCAGCGCATCATGGGGTAAGTGCCTTCCCTGCTGTCCCGCGCACATGTCCGCATCACGCATGTCCGCATCACGCATGTCCGCATCACGCATGTCCGCATCACGCAGCCTGAGGCTGGTCTCGACCCCTCCTCACCGACCTGACACTGCGTTATGCCGACATCCCGGTCACGACACCCCGTCTCACCCTGCCTTCACCAGCCACCAGCGGTCAACACCGGAATCGGGCGTGCAGTACAACTGCCACCAGTACCGGGAGACGGAGATCAGGTACCTGACACCCGCGCCTCGGTACTGGTAGCGACCATGCTGCACGCTCCGTACCGGTAGCGACAGCGTTCCTCACTCACTCGGTAACCTGACCGCTTTCACGGCCCGGCGACGGAGACAGCAGAGCGGGAGCCGACGGTCACTTCGACGAGGACCCCCACTTCACCCGGCGTTCCAGCCGGCGCGTCCGGCCCGCCACCGGTGACCTCGTGACACTGCGTGAGCGAGGCCCCGTTGGATTCGGCGATCTCGGCCGCCCTCCCGCAGGCCTCCGACACTCCAGAGCTGACCTGCACGGTAGCCGCAGACAGGGAGGTGAGGTCGGCGGCGGCGTCTGCCCGGTGTTGCTGGACCAGCCCGGTGACCTGCAGTCCGAGGAAGGTCGCGATGGCGATGATCCCGAGGATGACGCCGACCCCGGCGACAGTGGCGGAGCCGTCCTCATCCCTCCCGCCCCCTCCGTCCCCGAAGACAGCATCATCGCGGGGGCTCACTGCGACTCCGCCGCCGGCTCGGCGACGATCACGGCAGTCGCAGAGAGGTCGAACAGACGCCCGGGCCGGGTGACCTGCACGGTAATGAGGTCTGTGCCCGTCCCATCCCCGCCGCTGCTCACCGAGACCCGCGCGTCGGCGTCCACCCCAGAGACCACACAGGACGCCGCCCCGGACGCATTACCCGGATCCAGCGCTGCGGCGCGGGCGGCGTCGCGTGCCAGGTCCACGGCCCCGAGGTAGGACGCCACGGTCACGATCCCCGCGACCACCAGGCCGACCACGACAGTCAGCGCGGTGAACATGATTGCGGCCTCGACCGTGACGTAGCCGGCGTCGGACCTGTCACTGCGTGTTGAGGGCACGTTCGAAGATCCCGCTGAGGGCGGACTCGACGGTGTCGGAGGTGACGACAAGGTAGAGCAGGGCACCGAGAGCCGCTGCTGCGACACACCCCAGGGCGTACTCGATGGTCGACATGCCGAGGTCATCTCCCAGGAAGCCGCCGCTGTCGTCCTCGTCTTCAACGTCTTCAACGTCTTCAACGTCTTCAACGTCTTCAATGTCGATGTCATCGGTGATCTGGGCGGCGGGCAGCTCTTCGTCCCAGCCGTCGGGTTCGGGGTCGGTGTCCCAGTCGCCGAAAGGGTCCGGTGGGGTGACGTCGGTGGTGTTGTCGGTGGTGTTGTCGGTGGCCTTGTCGGTGGCCTTGTCGGTGGCCTTGTCGGTGGCCTTGTCGGTGGCCTTGTCGAGGTCAGGTTCGTCAGTGGTCAGGGTGGTCATCTTGGTCTGTGCGGTCGGTGCGGACATGGTCATGTCCCCTTTCAGTTCAGTGTTCGGTTCAGGTGTCAATGGTTGTGCTGGTCAGATTCCGGCAAAGCCCACCACCAGCGGGATGAGCCCCACGAGGACGAATGCGGGCAGGAAACACAGGGTCAGCGGTGCCGCCACGACGACGAGCACCCGTTCCGCCCCGGCCAACGACGCATCCGCCGCCTCCGCCCGCAACCGTGTGGCCTGCGCCCGGACGCCGTCGGCCAGCCGGGCCCCGTTGCGGGAACCGGATTCCGCCAGCCGGGCGACCGGCCCGAGGTGCGGGTCGTCCCGCAACGGCTCCCAGGCCTCCGCCCCGGCTCCGAGGGCGAGCAGTGCCGCGACCGTCCGGACGCAGTCCTCCTCACCGCGGTCACCGCCGACGCCTCCATCGCCTCCGTCGGCATCCTGTGCCCCGGCGTCAGCGTCCCCGCAGGTCGCGGCGACATGCCAGGCCACGGACACCGGCAGCCCCGAGGACAGTGATTCGGCGAAGAGGTCGAGCAGGCGGGCGGCGTCCAGTGGGGAGGGACCGGCGCGTCGACCCACCCCGCCCAGCACCGTCACAGTCAATGACTCGGTCCACAGTGCCCCGGCGCATCCCAGCAGTACCCCGACGACCAGCAGCAGGACGCCGAGCACATTGCCCACCAGGAACACTCCCGGATTCAGTCCCATCGACTGACCGAGGGCCAGGGCGCCGAACGGCAGGAGCAGCAGGATCGTCTCGGTCAGCCTCGCCCCGGCAAGGGCACTGGAGGTGTGGCTGAGGTGGGTGAGCCGGGCATCCAGGTCAGCACGCAGCCGGTCCATGAGTCGGCCGAGGGCGCTGCCGTGGCGGTTCGCAGACGCCCAGACGTTCAGCAACCGCTCCACATCCGGATCCACGGATGACTCTCCGTCGGCAGAAGTCCCCTCCCCCGGTTGCGCCCCGAGGCGCACCCGCCGCACTTCCACCGCCAACTGCTCGACGAGCTCACGGCCGACTCCCCGGGTGTCATCCACTGCAGCGAGGGCGTGACCCGCGGCGTCCACCGGGAAAGCCCCGACCCCGAGTTCACGGGAGAAGGCGTCGACGATCGAGCGCAGCGTCCTCGTGCGGGCACGCTCGGCGGCGAAGCTGCGGACGCGGCCGAGGATGCGGTGGGCGGTGAAGCCGACGGGCCCGAGCACCCCGGCGACGGCGACGACGGTCAGCATGCGTCCCACATCCGCTCCACGGCCAGACCGTCAGCGCCACCACCACTGCCACCACCACTGCCACTGCCGCTGCCACTGCCGCTGCCACTGCCGCTGCCGCTGCCGACCACGAAGCGTCCGATGCTGGTGACGCGCCGTCCGGCCGGGGTGCGTTCGACATGCACGACCACCCCGATCCCGTCAGCGACCTGACGGTCGACCGCGGCGTCCGGCAGCCCGGCAAGTGCGCCGAGGGCACGCAGGCGACCGGGGACGGCATCCACCCCGTTGGCGTGGACGGTGCCCGCGCTGCCCGCGTGGCCGGTGTTGAAGGCGAGCAGTAGTTCGGCGATCTCGGCACCGCGGATCTCCCCGACGACAATGCGGTCGGGGCGCATCCGCAGGCTCTGACGCACCAGGGTCCGGACGTCGATCTCACCGGCACCGTCGACTCCGGCATCGCGGGTGCGCAATCCGAGGACGTGCGGGTGGTCGGGGAAGAGTTCGGGGGTGTCCTCGACGAGCAGGATCCGTTCGCGTTGCGGCACCTCGGCCAGCAGCGCGGCGAGCAGTGTGGTCTTACCTGCACCGGTGCCGCCGCTGATGAGGATGCTCTCACGGTCCCGGACCAGGTCGCGCAATAGGTCACCGATCTCCGGCGGGAACAGGCACGCCTCCTGCAGGGAAGCCAACGACCGGTGGGACGCCGACAGTGCCCGCAGGCTCACGCATGCCCCCTGCCCGGCCGGCGGGGCGAGGACCGCGTGGACGCGCACGGCCTGCGCCGCCACGCCCGCCGGCAGATCGGTGAGGACCCCGTCGGCGAAAGGCCTCACATCGTCCAGCCGCACCCCGCAGGCCGTGGCCAGGCGGACGGCGATCTCCCGGCACCGGGCGGTGTCCCCGATGACCAGGTCGGTGGGTTCCATGCCGGAGCCACGGTCGACCCACACTGGGCCGGGTCCGTTGAGCAGGACATCGGTGACCTCGGGATCAGCCAGCGGCACCGCCAGCTCTCCCAGGCCGGAGAACTCACGGGCCAGGGAGCGGACGTCATCGACGATGCGCAGGTCGGTGTCGCCGTGCTGGACCCGTTGGACGGAGACCGCGATCTCGGCGGGGGTCGGGGTATCCACCCCGCGGCGGGCAAGGTCGTCGCGGACCCCGGCGAGCAGTGCATTCACGGCTGATCCCGGTTCATATTGTCGGCCAGCGTGGTGACCAGACGGGCGGCGGCGGTTCCGGCGGCGCCCGTGGACTGACCCGGCCCGAAGTCCCCGCGGTCGGTCTCGGCGGTGAGGAAGGGGTCGTCTTCCCAGGTGACCTCGGGTGCACGCCCGAGGAGGGTGAGGGCGTCGTTCCACTCGAGGTCGGTCCGGGGCATCTCGCGCAGGACGATCGCTGCCCCGGGGATCTGCGCCAGGGCACGACGTCCGGCCATTGCCCCGGGCACGGTCGCCGGAACGACGAGGACAGGTCGTCCAGTCACTGCTCCAGCCACCTCTTCCCCGCTCCACCGTCCGCAGTCGCGGACCACGGGCATGGCGGTGTCCAGGTAGTCAGGCACCGGACCCGTGCCCGACAGGACAGCCACATCCCCGCTCCACGGCAGGTCACGTAGCATCGCGGCAGTGAGCGTCGAAGTCCCGGCGAGTTCCGGCAGGCGGCGCCCGGTCGTGTTCTCCAGGCCGAGGAGGTGGTCGAGGGAGCTGTGTCCGGAGGCTTCGATGAGCAGGGCCTGGCCGTCGCCGCCGAGTGCCGGGTCAGCGAGTGCTCCGGCCAACGCTGCGGCCAAGGTGCTGGCCCCTGCCCCACCGACCGCTCCGTAGACGGCGAGATCCGGATAGTCCGTGGCCCCCAGATGGGCGGCGAGGTCGGTAGCCTGCCCGGGCAGGTGGAACACCCGTCCACCACCGAGGTCACCGGCATCCCCGGTGCCGTCGGTGACCGTCACGGTCCGCACGGCGATGCCCTGGGCGATGAGATCGGCGGCGGCATCAGAAGACGCAGACGCGGCGTCCTGCAGCAGGATGACGGACCCCGTGCCCTCAGGGAGCGTCGCGTCCGGATCCCAGGTGACCAGAGAGCGGCCGGTGACGGCGACGATGAGTGTGGTCTCCTCGACGAGTGCCGGTGTGGCCACGGTGGTGACTACTGGTGCCGGTGGTCGTGGCGGGCGGTCGGAATGGTTTCGGTGTCTTAAGGTCCCCAACATAGGGGTGGAGCGTGCCAGGCTCCCCCGGATCCGGCAAGAACAGGCGCTTTCCCTGTGGACAACTCTCTTCCGATTCGTACGGTTGCCTGTGGACAACTCATCGAGGTGTAACACCTGTGACTGGTGGGACGTATTGTAGGGGCGTGACGTCAGTCCCCGAAGAGAGCACCGATCTCATCGACATCCCCGACGCCGCGCAGGTCGCCACCGACCCCGGCGTCGATCCGTCGCGCGTCCTCGCTGTCTTCGACCTGGACAAGACCGTCATCGACACCTCCGCATCGATGGCGTACCGCAAACCGCTGGCGGACCGGGGCCTGATCACCACCGGCGAGATGCTGCGGCTGCTGCTCATGCTCGGCAACTACAAACTCGCCGGCCACGACGACGAGTCGATGGACGCGACGAAGGACGCCCTGGTCGAGATGGTGAAGGGACGCCGCGCCGCCGACCTCGCCGAGGTCGCCCACGACGCCCTGCACGAGGTCATCGTGCCGTTCATCTACGCCGAGGCCCGGACCCTCATCAAGGCCCACCAGGCGGCCGGCCACCGGGTGGCGATGATCACCGCGTCCGCCCGGTTGCTGGTCACGCCGATCGCCGAGGAACTCGGGGTGGACCACCTCATCGCCACGGAGTTGACCGTCGCCGAGGACGGCACGTTCACCGGCGAGGTGCCGTTCTTCTGCAAGGGAGCGGCGAAGGTGAAGGGCCTGCATGACCTGGCAGGACGCCACGGGTACGAGCTCGAATCAAGCTACGCCTACACCGATTCGGCAACCGATCTGCCGCTGCTGGAGGCGGTGGGGCATCCCGTACCGGTGAACCCGGACAAGGCTCTGAAGAAGGAGGCCGCTGCCCGCGAGTGGCCCACGGTGACCTTCAACCGACCTGAGCCGCTGTTCCACCTACCGGAGAAGAGCGGCGTGATCGCCGGGGCGTCCGCGGGGCTGGCGCTGATCGCCGCGCTCGCGACCGGACTGGTGGTGCGCCGCCGCGGGCGGTGAGGTGGGCCCCTGTACCGGTCAGAGCCTTCCGGTAGATCCAGAGGCGTAAAACATGCTGGCAGGACCAGTCGCTACCAGGCGGAAGCCCCGGGAAACCGGGGCTTCCCGCATACGGGGAGGAAACATGCAGGGGTTCGTGGGGATGGCGGCTGCTGCCCGACTGGAACCGTACCGGGAGTTCTGACGCGCCGCAGGCAACGTCGAGCCGGGTCACGCCGCCATCAGCGCGCTCTACTCGTGGCAGGTCACCATGGCATCGGCATGGTATGGAGTGCTGCCGCACGGGGAAAGGCGGATCCCACATTCGGCGATCATCCCCGGCACGGAATTCCTGTCAGTCATGACGATCTGGTTTCACGGCTTACCTGGGAAAACCGGTGCACCTGCTCCCCCATGAGCCCCCGACACCGGATTCGAGGACGCATCGACTGTCCTCCGGCCTCCCCCGCAACGAGCATCTCTGGATGAATGCTCTGACGAGAGCCTTCCCCCACGCTGAGCACGTGGCGGGAACACGACTGTGGAGAGCATCAGCGGTAGCACGGCCCCACCCCGTACCAGACGAGGTCGCTCCCGGATACGCCGTTGCCGAAGCCCTCGAACGACTTCGCCGCCTGAGAAACCGGGTGAGCCATCACGAACATCTGCTCCGGATCAGCCACATAGATCAGGTACAGGGACGCCCTCAACCTGGTGCGGTCGCTATCCGCGGAGGCATCCCATGAGCTGGAGGCACGATCGAGGGTTCAGGGAATCTCGCAGATGCAACCGGCTCCGTGATAATCACGGAGAGTACCGGGGACACCTGACGGTCTTCCCCCCGACTGAACCCCACTTCGCCCGGGGTTCTCCCACCGGAGCCGCCCAGGCATGGCAGAATGGCCCACAGTCAACACGTACGGACAGGGAGAACACGCAGTGAGCAAGGACACCCAGAAGGACAACGGCTTCTTCAGCGACGCCGAGAGCTTCACCCCGCAGGTCAGTAACATCCCGCTGGAGGACGCCGCCGCCGGCCGCACCCCCGGCATCGGTGAGCTCGTGCGGGACGCCTCCACCCAGGTCTCGTCCCTGATCCGCTCGGAGACCGAGCTGGCCAAGACCGAGATCGCAGGTTCGGCGAAGAAGGCAGGCATCGCTGCAGGTCTGCTGGGTGGCGCGGGCGTCATCCTCGCCTACAGCTCCTTTTTCTTCTTCTTCTTCCTCGCTGAGCTCCTCGACAACTGGATGCCGCGCTGGGTCGCCTTCCTCGTGGTCTTCCTCATCATGTTCGTCCTCGTCGTCGTTCTGGCGCTCGTGGCGGTGAAGTTCATCAAGGGTGTGAAGAAGCCCGAAGCGACGATCGACTCGGTCGGCAAGCTCAAGACCGTGATTCCGAGCTCCGGCTCCTCGGCCTCCTCCTCGGACGACGCCGGCATGTTCACCTAGACGCCGGACCCCTTCCGTGAACTCCTCCCCCGCCCCGGAGCACATCTATGTGCACACCCGGGGCATTCGTCTGCATGTCGCCGTCACCGGCCCGCGTACCGCGCCACTGGTCCTGCTGATCCACGGCTTCGGTGGCGGCTGGTTCGACTGGACCGAGCTGATGCCCGAGCTGGACGCCGCCCCGGTGCGCCTCGCCGCCGTGGACCTGCGCGGCTACGGGAAGTCGGACAAGACTCCCCGCGGCTACGACCTGACCACTGCCGCCTCCGACATGTGCGGGGTCATCCGCGGCCTCGGCCACATGGACGCCCTCGTCGTCGGCCACGGTGAAGGCGGTCTGATCGGCTGGACCATGGCCGCCCACGAACCGGAGCGGGTCCGGGGTCTGGTGACCCTGGCGTCCGCCCACCCGCGGGTGGTGGCCCGGTCAGTGCTGCTGCATCCGGTCTCCCAGTGGCCGCGACTGCGGTCCTCGATGTTCGCCCAGCTGCCGCGCTGGCCGGAGCACCGTCTGCTGCGCAACAACGCGGAGAAGGCCGTCAAGACCTTCCGCTACAGCGCCGCCCCGGGCTTCCGCGACACGGAGACCTGCGCCCGCCACGCCGAGCTGCGCCGTGAGGCGATGCAGGTCGACAAGGTCGCCCACCTGTCGTGCGAGTACCGGCGGTGGACGGTGCGCAGCCGGTTCCGCCCCGAGGGCGGGCACTTCGACCGCTCCCTGCCGAACCACACCGCCGCGCCTGTGGTGTGTGTCGACGGTTCGATGGACCGCTCCTACAATGCGAAGATCGCGAAGCGGTCCGCCGCCCGTGGCGGCAAGGGCTCCCGCACCGAAGTGCTCTACGGTGTGGGACACTTCCCCCACATCGAGGATCCGGCGGCCGTCGCGCGGATCATCCTCGGCGTTGAGTGAGCCTGCCTGCCCCGGACAGTCTCTTGTCCACCTGTGTGTCCGGCCAGCGACAGACGTCTTCCTTCTGTAGCTGATCAGAGACACGACGCCGGTGACTCGCACGCCTGACCCAGCAGGCGCTGGCAGACAAGGCCCATGTGTCGCGCAGTGCTGGGGCCGGATGGTCAGGACGGTGGACGACATCTGTCTCCGTGCGGCGCGGATCCAACTTTTGTCGTCAAACGACGACGATGGAGAAGTCGTCGGACGGCGACATCGTGAACGGGACGCACTCCCGCCGTCCCCCGACGTGCATTGATAGGCGAGGCGACCAACGCTTCCCGAGGTCGGCATCCCATCCTGCGCAGCGGCATCTGCTCCTGTCGCCCACGCCATCCGAGGCGACAGGAGCGGATGCCGCTGTGCACTGAGCACTGCCACCCGCCACCATCACCCTGTTCCGCCACGTAGTGCTCCCCTGCCGCGCCAGGTAGAGCCCCTACCCCGCCACGCAGGAACGCGTGTCCACCGTGTCCACATAGTCCGCGTCATACCCGCCGGGCTGCCCGACATGGTCCAGCACCTCGGCCTTCGACAGGGCGTAGCCGGTCTCCGAGTCCTCCACCGCGGCACCGAAGACCAGGCCGATGACCTCACCGGCGGCATTGATCACAGGGCCACCGGAGTTGCCCTGCACCACCGTGCCACGCAGCGTGTACGCCTCCCGGTCAACCCGCGAATCGGCGTAGATGTCAGGACCGGACACGGTGAACAGGTCCCGCACCCGCGCCGGCGTCGCCTCGAACGGCCCACCCAGCGGGTAGCCCATCACCACAGCGTCATCATTGGGGGCGGCGACCCTGTCAGCCCAGTTCAGCGGCGTCAGACCCGTATTCCCGGGGACCCGCAGCAGCGCCACGTCCTCCTGCGGGTTGTAGTAGACCACCTGCGCGTCGAACTCGCCGTTGACGGTCTCGATGCCGACCACGTCGGTACCGGCGACCACGTGCGCATTCGTCATCACGGTCTCGTCGTCGACCAGGAACCCGGAACCCTGCAGAATCTTCCCGCACTGCTCCGCCTGACCCACGACCCGCACGACCGACGGCTTCGTCACCGCCACCTCAGGGGACGCCGCCAGCCCCACGTCCGGCTCCCCCACCTCGACGACGGGAACGTCGTCGAAGGGGTCCGTGACCGCGGGGAACCCGGAGTCGGTGAACAGTGTCGAGGTCCGGTTCGGCAGTGCCTGCAGCCACTCCGGGGCGATGTCACTGACCCCGCGAAGAATCTTCGACCCGCGTACCGAAGCGCCCAGGTCACCGGAGTTGTTGCCGGTCACCGGCACAACCACCATCCAGATCACCAGCAGAGTCGTGACGACCTGCACCACCGAGCCCACCGCTGAGTCCGCACGCAGCAGCGACCGCGTCCTGATTCCGTCACGCAGCTTCAGCCCCACCCAGGAGCCCAGCGAGTAGCCCAGCACCACGCCACCGGCGACCACGATGATCGCGACGAAGAAGCGGGCCGAATCGTCATTGACCAGGTCCAGGGCATGCGGCAGCAGTTCCAGGGCCGCCCAGCCGCCACCGAGCACACCGACGAGCGACAGCACAGCGGAGAAGCCCGCCCTGCCGCCACCCGGTGAACAGCGCGCCGACTGCGGCCAGGGCGATGATGCAGTCGACGATCGCGGAGCCCGTCACCGGAGATCCTCCGGGGTCAGGTTCTCACCGTTCCGGGAATTCGCGATCGCGTCGAACAGGTCCAGCACCGGAGCGGTCTCCGTCCACGGCTGCTCCCAGCCGCCGAGCTTCAGCAGCCCGTCGACCACCGCACCGGTGAAGCCCCACAGCAGGTAACCGTCGACGTCGAACGCCGGGGACTTCCACACGTCCGCCCCGGGCAGGCCCAGATGCATCCGCCGCTCCGGGTCGACCAGCTCCGCGACGGGCACATTGCGCACCCAGTCGCTCTCCGCGGTCATCGGCGCGACAGGCACCGGCCTACGCCAGTAGCCCAGCACCGGGATCACGGCGTGGTTCGTCCGGTCGATGTACAGCGGGTCCATCACCGCCAGCGGGTCCACCCCAGCAGCGTCCAGACCGGTCTCCTCGGTCGCCTCACGCAGCGCGGTGGCGACGGGGTCGGCGTCGGTGGGCTCGCGGTGACCGCCGGGGAAGGCGATCTGCCCGGAATGGCTGCGCAGCGTCGGTGTGCGGTGGGTCAGCATCAGCGTCGGATCCTGACCCTGCTCCTCACCGAGCAGCACCAGCACCGCGGACGGACGTGGCGGCGTCCCGTCCGGGCCGAGCTCCGGCACCGTGCGGTTCATCCCGTGGATACGGACGTCCGTCTCCGGACGCCGCACCCGGTCAACCAGGGGTTCGAGCCAGTCCGGCATGGATGTGGGCAGCTCCGGCTGACGTCGCCCCTCAGCGAGCCAGTCGCCGAGGGACACGCCGGAGTTGTGGTGGAGCGCGTCTCGTGTGGAAGTCATGGAGCCGCCAGTCTAGCGGGTCAGACCGCGGCACCCATAAGTTCCTCGAGCTGCTCCACCGAGGTGATCTCCCCGGGGTGGAAGGACGCCCGGCTCCCGTCCGCCCGGTAGATCACCGAGACCGGGATGACCGAGGGCAGTTCGGCGGCTACCGCGAAGGCCCCGTCGCTGTCCTGGAACGCCGGCAGTCGGGCGTCCAGATCCGCCAGCAGGTCCGCGCCGGCCTGCCCCTGACCGTTGGCGTGGACGCCGACGATATTCCACTCCGGGTGCTTCTCCGCGGCCTCGGTGAGCACGGGCAGTTCCGCCCGGCAGGGCTGGCACCACCAGGCCCACACATTGACCAGCGTGGGCTTGCCGGCCAGGGCCTGTGCCATCGAGGTCTCCGCGGTGCTGCCACCGTCGGTGAGGCACGGCAGGACGACATCCGAGAGTTCGGAATCCTGGGGGTCAGTCCCGTCACCGGTCGGGCAGTCGATGCGCTGGGCGTCCGCGACGGTGTAGCGGGTACCGGTGGCGTCCGCCGGACCGTCGGGGGCATCGGTCTCCTGGACTCCGGAGGTCACTGCAGAAGTCTCGGGAGTGGACGTCCCGGCGTCCTCCCCGGTCAGCGAGATCACCACCGGCACAGCGGCGACGCCCAGGCCCACGACCACGGCGCCGGCGAGCAGCGCGATGCGCGCTTTGTCACTCACGCCGTCACCAGCTTCCCGGCGTCCGCCACGTCCATCGGGCCCTCGGTCCCCGCCGACGGGCAGCGACGGGCGAGGACGCAGACCCCGCAGGCTGCCTTGCGGGAGTGGCACACCTGACGACCGTGGAAGATGAGCCGGTGGGAGAACATTGTCCACTCCTTCTTCTCCACCATCGCGGTGATCTCCCGCTCGACGATGACCGGGTCGGTCTCCGTGGTCAGTCCGAGACGGCGGACGAGGCGTCCTACATGCGTGTCCACCGGGAAACCGGGCACACCGAAGGCGTTGCCGAGCACCACGTTCGCGGTCTTGCGTCCCACCCCGGGCAGCTTCACGAGCTCCGTCAGCGTCCCCGGAACCTCGCCGTCATGTTCCTCGGCGATCGCGGCACCCATCCGGATAAGGTTGGACGCCTTGTTGCGGAAGAACCCGGTGGGCCGGATCAGTTCCTCGAGGGTCTCCCGGTCTGCGGCGGCGTAGGACGCGGCGTCCGGGAACGCGGCGAACAGGGCCGGGGTCACCTGGTTGACGCGCTTGTCCGTACACTGGGCCGACAGCACCGTGGCCACCAGCAGTTCCAACGGGGTCGTGTAGTCCAGTTCGCAGTGTGCGTCCGGGTACTCCTCGGCCAGTGTACGGTTGATCCACCGGGTACGTCGCGTGCGTGCCAGAGGGGATTCGGGGGTCGGGACGGACATGACGCCCCAGTCTAGTCGTCCGAGTTTCACCCCTGGTCTCCCCGTGACCGTTCACACACTGTATTCTGTGCGGTAAACCATGCTGCCGGCTGGTTGTGACCAACCTGTCACCTCCGCCGACAACGGCAATGCAGCTTCTACAGGAGTCTAACGAGTAATGGGCGAAGTACACGAGATCCTATCCCGTGCAGGCATCTTCCAGGGTGTTGAGTCGGCGGCCGTCAACACGCTGATCGAGCAGCTGGAATCGACGACCTTCCCCCGCGGCACCACCATCTTCGACGAGGGGGAGCCCGGTGACCGGCTGTTCATCATCATCTCCGGCAAGGTGAAGCTGGCCCGTCACGCCCCGGACGGTCGTGAGAACCTCCTGACGATCATGGGACCCTCCGACATGTTCGGTGAGCTGTCCATCTTCGACCCGGGCCCCCGCACCTCTGCGGCGGTCTGTGTCACCGAGGTCACCGCCGCGACCATGGACTCCCAGATGCTGCACGACTGGATCCAGGCCCACCCGGAGATCTCCGAGCAGCTGCTGCGCGTGCTGGCCCGCCGTCTGCGCCGCACCAACAACGCCCTGGCCGACCTCATCTTCACTGACGTCCCCGGCCGTGTCGCCAAGGCCCTGCTGCAGCTGGCGAACCGTTTCGGCGTCCAGGAGGGTGGTGCGCTGCGCGTGCACCACGACCTGACGCAGGAGGAGATCGCCCAGCTCGTCGGCGCCTCCCGCGAGACCGTGAACAAGGCACTGGCCGAGTTCGCCCACCGTGGCTGGATCCGCCTGGAGGGCAAGTCCGTGCTGATCTCGGACACCGAACGCCTGGCAAAGCGCGCCCGGTAGCTCCTGGCGTTCCCCTTGTGAGGGCCGACCCGTTTCCCGGGTCGGCCCCTTTGTCATGCAGGCGTAATGCCGGAGCCCGTACACAATCGTCAAGTTTTCGCACTCGGCGTTGTATCGGATTCCCGGATCCGTGCCGATCGTGTACGCACTCCCCGGCCACCGCCGCCCACTTGCCGCCGACGACTTAAGTAGGCAGACTGGGCTACCGAGAGATGCGAAGAACAAGTACCCACGAAGTGCACCGAATCCCCGGAGGCCTGCCTTGAGCACCACCACCCCACGCCGGCGCCCGGCCAGGACGAAGATCCTCGCCGCCGCCGAGGAACTCTTCTACACCCGGGGCACCGCCGCGACCGGAATCGACACCGTCACCGAGCACGCGAAGGTGGCACGCAAGAGTCTCTACAACAACTTCGCCTCGAAGGACGAGCTCATCGCCGCCTGGCTGGAGCAGCGTCATGCCGACTGGCTCGCTTTCTACGTCGCCCGGCGCGACACCGTCACCGCCACAACCACCGGGGCCACAACCGCTGATACCGATGGCAGCACCGCCCACCCCGCCCTCGCGGTGTTCGACGCCTACCTCGACCACGCGGCGTCCTCCGGCCCGGACTTCCGCGGGTGCGGCCTGCTCAACACCGCCGCCGAGTACCCGGCTGATTCCCCGGTCCGCGACGTCGTCCGCCGACACAAGGAAGAGGTCGAGCAGCTGCTCGCCGAGGACGCACCTGAGGACGCGGAACTCCTGTCCTACCTCCTGGAAGGTGCCGTGACCCGGGCCGGGCTCGACGGCACCCCGGACCGGCTGCACCGGGCACGCGACATGGCGTCCACCATCCTCGCCGCACGGCAGAACGACACATGCCGGAACGATGCACCCCGGGCCGACAGGTGAGCACCCGGCCCTCCCCGTCCACCCTCCCGGCTCTGCTCGCGGTGATGACCACCGCCGTGCTCTGGGGTACGACGGGCACCGCCGCCACCTTCAACGAGGGTGTGGGACCGCTGGCCACCGGTGCCGCGGCCCTGGGCATCGGCGGCATCCTCCAGGCGCTCATCGCCCTCCCCGACCTTCGCCGTCACCGGAACACTCTCCGTGACCGCTGGGGCATGGTGGTCCTCGGCGCGCTGGCGGTCGTGGTCTACCCACTGACCTTCTACAGCTCGATGCACCTGGCCGGGGTAGCGGTCGGGACGGTCGTGTCCCTGGCGTCCGCCCCGCTGTTCGCCGGCGTCCTGGAGTGGGTGACGACGCGGCGTCCTCCCTCCCGTCGGTGGTTCCTGGCGCTGGTGCCGGGCGTGATCGGTGCAGTCCTGCTGTGCACCTCGCACGGCGGTGGGTCCGGGACGGTGGACGCCGACGACGTGGTCCCCGGCGTCCTGCTGGGACTGCTGGCAGGCGCGTCCTACGCCCTGTACTCATGGGTGTCGTTCCAGCTGATGATCACCACCTCAGGACGCCCCGTCAGCCGCGGTGCGGCCATGGGCTCCGTCTTCGGCCTGGGCGGCCTGATGCTCCTGCCGGTACTGGCGCTGACAGGTGCACCGATCCTTGACTCGTGGCAGAACATCGGCGTGGCGACATACATGGCGCTGGTGCCGATGTTCCTGGGCTACGTGCTCTTCGGGTACGGACTGACCCGGATGAACCCGTCTACGGCGACGACGGTGACGCTGTCGGAACCCGCTGTCGCCGCGCTGCTGGCGGTCGTGGTTGTCGGTGAGCAGCTCAGTGGCTCCGGCTGGGTCGGTATGGCGTGCGTCGCCCTGGCGCTCGTCGTACTTGTCGCACCCCGCCCCAGAGCCCGGCGCAGGACGCAGCCCGGAGCTCAGCCCCGCCCGGCGTCGAGACGGCGCAGCACCGCTGCCAGGTGAGCATTCTCCGCGGCATCCGGCAGGAGGTCGGTGAGTATCTCCGTCCACACCGCACGGACGCGGGAGAGATTCTCCGCCGAGAAAGGGGTCGACCGGATACGCACCATACGTCCGTCATACCCATCGCGGGTGCGCTCGATGATCCCCTTGGCCTCCAGGTGAACGCAGGGTCGCACTCATGTTGCTGCTCTTGAGATTCAGTGCAGCGCGCAGATCTGTGGGGATGTTGCCCGGCTCGTCGTCGATGCGGGTCATGGGCAACGCCACCTCGCTGGCGCTCAGCGCGGTGCCGAAGGCCTCCGGTACCGGGTCCGCCTCCCCTAGTTCGTCGACAGCCCCAGGTAATGCAAGGTCACGCGGGTGGACTGCTTCGCCGCCGAGCGCAGCACCGGGTCGACGTCGGTGTAGATCTCGTCGACGATCTGACCGACCGTGGCGTCCTCCCCGAGCTTCTTCACCGCCTCGGTGACCTGTGTGATGCGCTGTTCACGACGGTTGATGTACTTCTCGACGACCTCCGCGGCGTCCTCCCGGTCCGGACCGTGACCCGGCAGCAGGCGGACGCCGTGACTGCGCTTGTCCAGCATTCGCAGCGAGTCGAGGTAGTCCCCCAGGTCACCCGAGGTCTCCGAGATCATCGTGGTGTGGCGTCCTGCCAGAGTGTCGCCACTGATGATGCCCTCGACATCGTCGTCGGTACCCGCCGCACCACCGGCACCGTGGATGAAGAAGCAGAGGGAGTCCCGGGTATGGCCCGGCGTCGCGACGACCTCGATGGTGGGGGTGAGACCGTCGAAACTGATCAGCTCCCCGTCCTCCAGCACCTCCCCACCAGCACACCAACGCTTGTCCGCGGCACGGACCGGCGCACCGGTGAGCTGACGGAACCGCGGAGCACCATCAGCATGGTCGCCATGGTGGTGGGTGAGCAGAATCAGGGCGATTTCCGCGCCCGCGGCCTCAGCCTGCGCCTGCAGCACATTGAGATGGCCCTCATCGTGCGGACCCGGATCGACGATCACCGCGACACGGTCCCCCGGGGCCCGGATGATCCACGAGTTCGTACCTTCGAGAGCGGAGTAGCTGGGATTGTCACACAGCACCACTCCGGCTGACGGAGTGACGGGACGCAACTGGCTGTAAGCGGGATGCTCCATGCCCCCGATCCTACGTCGAATCAGGGACCGACTGTCGGAGATACGGGGGTAGGTCCGGGGTATCCGAGAGGATACGGTCCCCCGGCGACTCCCCTACTCCGCGACGCGGACGATGAGCTCGACCTCGACCGGGCTCCCCAGCGGCAGCTCGGCGACGCCGACGGCACTACGGGCATGGGCACCGGCGTCACCGAAGACCTCACCGAGCAGCTCGGATGCACCGTTGACGACGCCCGGCTGACCGCCGAAGCCCGGCGCGGACGCCACGAAGCCGGCGACCTTGACGACCTGGACAACCTTGTCGATGCCGACGAGGGAGTCGATGGCAGCGAGAGCGTTGAGCGTGGCGGTACGGGCGTAGGCCTTGGCATCGTCCGCAGAAACCGGGGCGCCGTCGCCGACGGAACCGGTGGCGGGGAGCTCACCGTCAGTGAAAGGCAGCTGACCGGAGGTGAAGACCAGGTCTCCACTGCGCAGGGCCGGGACATAGGCCGCGACCGGGGCAGCGACCGGCGGCAGGGTGATGCCGAGTTCTTCGAGGCGGGCGGAGACGCTGCTGGCCATGTCTACTTCTCCCGCTTCATGTAGGCGATGTGCTGCTCTCCCGTCGGGCCGGGCAGTACGGTGACGAGATCCCAGCCGTCCTCCCCCCAGGTGTCGAGGATCTGCTTGGTCGCGTGGGTGAGCAGTGGAACGGTGGCGTATTCCCAAGTAGTCATGCGCGCCAGACTACTGCACCGGAACTACTCCGCGGACTGTGCGGCGGTGGAGGCGAGCTGACCGGCGAAGAAGTCGGCCCAGCTGGTGACCTCAGGGTGCTTGCGGAGCAGGGCCCGGCGCTGACGCTCGGTCATGCCTCCCCACACACCGAATTCGACGTTGTTGTCGAGTGCGTCGGCACGGCACTGCAGGACGACCGGGCAGTGACGGCAGATGGCGACGGCCTTGCGCTGGGCGGCGCCTCGGACGAACAGCTCCTCCGGGTCGACGTTGCGGCAGTGCGCCTGGGTGATCCACTCACCACGGTTGGTGAAGGACTCGCGGGTCGTGACCTGACCGGCTGCCCGGCGGACGACCGTGTCGGTGGCATCTGCACGCTCAACGGGACGGAG
Source organism: Corynebacterium sp. UD i78 (assembly GCF_056280545.1). Taxonomy (NCBI): domain Bacteria; kingdom Bacillati; phylum Actinomycetota; class Actinomycetes; order Mycobacteriales; family Corynebacteriaceae; genus Corynebacterium; species Corynebacterium sp. UD i78. Next base: position 2,160,255 of record NZ_JBWCED010000001.1, read on the forward strand.
TGAAGTGGTCATCGGAGAGTCCTCCAGTGATTTCGGGGATACCGCCGCGGAAAACCTCCTGCGACGGGTCGATCGGAAACTAGGTGTAAGTGTATTCACACAGAATTAGAAGTGTCTAATGGCTCATACCGGTGCGGATTGTGGGACAGGTCACCCATCTGCCGCCGCCCGACCCCGCCGCTGATTGTGTGACCGCCACCACACATTCCCGCGCGTTCGTCAAACCCCCGGTCGGAAATCCATCATCCACGCAGGTCACTGAACTAGTATCAGAGGTGATACATCCCGCTCCCACTCCCCCCGTGGTCCCCCTACAGCACCTGACGACGACCGCACACGGATTCCAGGGCATTCGCCCGGAGCGCTCACCCCCACCTCTACCCCCGTCACATCGCACAGCGCGTCTCCGATGCTTCGCCGGACCCGTTCCAGCACCGGTCCAGCACCGGTCCAGCACCGGCCTCTTACCGGTCCAGTACCGCCGGAACGCGGGGAAACCGCGTCCCGCCGGATATTGTGGCCCCATGACAGGAACGGCCGAGAACCCCCAGCTGCCCCGCCTTTTGACCGCGGTGCTGCTCATCGCCGTGCTCACCGTCGTCGCCGCGCTGCCCGTCGTCGGCGCCGCCACGCTTGTCACCCGCGAAGCCAGCGACACCGTCAACGAGGACTTCCGGGATATCGACGCCAACGCGTCCCTCCCCCTGGTCTCGACCGTCACCGACCGCGACGGTAATCCCCTGGCCCGCCTCTACGACCAGCGCCGCTACCAGGTCGAGTCCGACAAGATCTCACAGAACGTGAAGGACGCCGTCGTCGCCATCGAGGACCGCCGCTTCTACGACCACGACGGCGTCGATGTCCGTGGCACGCTGCGCGCCCTGGTCGCCAACCTCACCAGCGGCGGCGTCGAACAGGGCGCGTCCACCCTCGACCAGCAGTACATCAAGAACTACCTCCTGCTCATCGAGGCCACCGACGACGAGGAGCGGGACGCCGCCACCGAGACCTCCGCCGCCCGCAAGCTCCGCGAGATGAAGCTGGCCATCGACCTCGACAACAACTACACCAAGGACGAGATCCTCGCCCGGTACCTCAACCTCGTCTCTTTCGGCAACGGCGCCTACGGCATCGAGACCGCGGCACGCACCTACTTCGGAACCACCGCCGCCGACCTCACCGTCGCCCAGTCCGCACTGCTGGCGGGCATGGTGCAGTCCACCACCAACCTCGACCCCTACACGCACCCGGACGCCGCCCTAGCCCGCCGCAACACGGTCCTCGACGCCATGGTCGACACCGGTGCCCTCAGCCCCGCCGACCGTGACACCGCCGCCGCTGAGCCCCTCGGGGTGACCGAGGAGCCTTCCACCGAGCCCTCGGGCTGCATCAGCGCCGGCGACTCCGGCTTCTTCTGCGACTACGTCCTCGAATACCTCGCCGAACACGACCTTCCGATCGAGGAACTCAGCCAGGGCGGCTACACGATCCGCACCACCCTCGACCCCGCCACCCAGGAGGCCGCCGTCTCCTCGGCGCGCAGCCAGGCCGCATCGGACGCCGAGGGCGTCTCCGTCTCCTCCAACTACATCGCGCCCACCGACGACGCCCACGAGGTCGTCGCCATGGCGTCCTCCCGCGTGTACGGGCTTGACGCCGACGCCCGCCAGACCGTGCTGCCGGTGACCCACTCCATGGTCGGCAACGGTGCCGGCTCCGTGTTCAAGCTCTTCGCCGCCGCCCGCGCGCTCGACGAAGGGCTCCTCGGCCTCGACGACACGGTCAGCGTCCCCTCCCGTATCGAGGTCGAGGGCATGGGCGACGGCGGTGCCGAGGGCTGCCCGCCCGGGAAGTACTGCGTGGAGAACGCCGGCAGTTTCAAGTCCTCCATGACCCTGCGCGAGGCCCTGGCCACCAGTCCGAATACGCCGTTCGTCGACATCGCCCAGAAGGTCGGCGTGACCTCGATGGTCGATCTCGCGGTGAAGCTCGGCCTGCGGTCCTACGCCGAGCCCGGCAGCTTCGACGGCGAGACCTCCGTGCAGGACGCCGTCGCCGGCTCCAACATGGGCTCCTTCGTGCTCGGCCCGCTGGCCGTCGACCCCCTGGAACTGGCGAACGTCTCCGCCAGCCTCGCCGACAACGGCCGCTGGTGCGAGCCGACGCCTGTCCTCGAGGTCACCGACCGGGACGGCAACGACGTCACGCCGGATGCCGCGGACTGTGAACAGGCCCTCGACAAGAAGGTCGCGAACGCACTGGCCAACGGCATGGGCGACGACGCCGGCAACGGCACCGCAGCCACCGCCGCAAAGAGCTCCGGCTGGAACGACCCGGTCTCGGCGAAGACCGGGACCACCGAGTCCAACCTCTCGGCCGCTTTCCTCGGCTTCATCCCGGGACTGGCCGGCGCGACCTACGCCTTCAACGACGGCGGCACCGTGGCGGAACTGTGCACCTCCCCGCTGCGTCAGTGCGGGGCCGGCAATCTCTTCGGCGGCAATGAGCCGGCCCGGACCTTCTTCCAGACGCTCACCGCGTCCGCCGGCCGCTACGGCGGCGGGAAGCTCCCGGACCTCGACAGGTCCTACCTGCACGGGCGGGACCGTCGTTAGACTGGCCGGGTGAGTACTTCTCCCCTGCGTCCCCGTCCTGCCCGGAAAACCGACCGGAAATCCACCCCGGCCTCCGCCCCGGGTTCAACTCTGCGCACCGCGGCGCGCGTGACCACCGCCGCCGGCGGTGTCGTCGCCGCCACGGGCGCACTGACCGCCGCCGGCGGACTGCTGGGGACCCGCGACTTCATCCTCCACGAGGTGACCGCCCCGGTCCTCGCCCCGGGTACCTTCGACCGGCTGCGGCGCTTCCACGCGGACGCCTGGCCGGTCGGACGCGACGATTTCACGATCCTGCATGTCTCCGACCTGCACATGCTGGACCACCAGAAGCTGAAACAGCGGTGGGTGGCGTCCCTCGACCAGCTGGACCCGGACCTGGTGGTCAACACCGGCGACAACCTCGGTGAAGAGCAGGCGGTGCCGGGCGTCCTGCGGGCCCTGGGGCCACTGCTGCGGCGTCCCGGCGTGTTCGTCTTCGGCAGCAACGACTACTACGCGCCGCACCCGGTCAACCCGTTCAATTACCTGCTCGGCAAGAAGAACCCGCCGAGCGAGGTCGAACTGCCGTGGCGTGGCATGCGTGCCGCCTTCCTCGAGCACGGCTGGCAGGACGCCACCCACCACCGCACCGATTTCGCGGTCGACGGTCTACGACTCGCTGTCGGCGGAGTCGATGACCCGCACCTCAACCGCGACGACTACGACGCTCTCGGTGGTGGCCCGAACCCGGAGGCCGACCTGGCGATCGGCCTGGCCCACTCCCCGGAGCCGCGGGTGCTCGACCAGTTCGCCGCCGACGGCTACCAGCTGGCGATGTCCGGTCACACCCACGGTGGGCAGCTCTGCCTGCCGGGCGGGCGGGCGATCATCACGAACTGCGGCATCGACCGGTCCCGGGTCTCGGGGCTGTCCCGCTGGTCCGAGCGGATGGCACTGCACGTCTCCAACGGGCTGGGGACGTCGAAGTACGTGCCCTTCCGTGTCTTCTGCCGCCCCTCGGCGACGCTGGTGCATGTCGTGGAGCGCCCGGCGGAGTGACACCCGACGCACCAGGCGTATGGACAGCGCCCTTACCAAGGGCCTGGCGATTGCCCTGACCAGCCGCTTTGCGCGATCCCCGCCGGGTCGCCTATAGTTTGTCCTCGTTGCGACACGGGACGCCATGTGAATGGTGACCGTGCCGTTCCAGACCGGGGTATGGCGCAGCTTGGCAGCGCGCTTCGTTCGGGACGAAGAGGTCGTGGGTTCAAATCCCGCTACCCCGACAGCCAGAGGAACACCCTCCGACCTTCACTACGGGTCGGAGGGTGTTTTCATTGTGCGGGTCAGGCGCTCCTGGTGTGGGACCGGTTCTCCTGAAGTGTCTCGTTGATCTCGAGTCCAACTTCACGGGTCCAGTTCAGAACCACCCTGGAGCACCGGAGCTGGGATGATCTACTCTGCGACAGTCACGCCGCCGAGCTCAACCGGACCCTGCGTCAGGACCGTCCGGCCGTCGCGCTCGACCAGGGTGCCCAGGTCTCGGCGGGTCACCGAGTCGTCGGAGGAGTTGTAGCCGTCGGAGATCTCGGCGGAGAGCACCCGGGTACCGTCTGCCCCGGAGACCACCCACGGGTCCTTGACCACGACATCGGCCATGGAGAACTTCGCCGTCGCGTGGACGGTGCCGCGGTACCGGGCCACACCGTCGGTGGAGGCGTCCGCGTCCAGCGACCAGGCCACCCGGTCACCGTCGAGCAGGGAAGCGCCGTCGCGCGGAGCCAGTTTGCCACCGGCGGTGTCCGCGGCCGTGGCCAGCAGCCCGGCGTCCAGGATGAGGTCCGGAGTCGGCTCGACCGGGGCATTCGCGCCCGGTTCGGCGGAGAAGCTCAGCGGCACGAAAATCTCCTCGGCGGCGTTGACCGACCCGGCGGCGGGGTACACGTAGACCCCGAAGTTGTCACCGGGGGTCTCCGCCGGCGGATCGACGACGATCCGGGCAGTGAAGGTGCCGTCGGTCTCCATGCGCTGGGATTCCCGTGCGATAGGCGTCCGCATGTCCGGGGCGGTCGGAAGGGCATTGAGGGAGGAGTCCGGCAGCACCCAGGCGAGCTGGTCGTGCGGGTGGGTGCGTGCCTCGCCCGGCGCACCCTCGGACGGACGCCAGTCATCGTCGAAGCCGGAGTAGAGGACGTACACACCGTTGGGGACGCCAGGGATGATCGGCATGACGAAGCCGCCACGGTTGGCGTCCGGAGAGAAGCCCTCACCGTGCACCAGCAGGACGTCACCGCGGTGCACCACGGTGCTCTCAGCGACGGGTGTGCCGTCCTCGAAGGTCACGGTCACATCGGGGTCCTCGGTCACCTGCGGGAAGACCGAGTCGGGGACGGTGGGCAGGGCGGCGGACGCCGGGCCGGCCACGACGGCTGCGGACGCCAGGGCGACGGACACGGTGGCCGCGACAGTGGCGGAAATACGGAGAATACGGGAGTTGAACGTCATGACGTGAGCATAACCTCACCTGATGCCGGTTCAGAACTCCTCGTACACCGCCGGGTCCTGGTCCTTGCGTCGTCCGTCGGGGCGCCCCAGCCCGGTGATCGCCGCAACCTCGTCCGCCGAGAGTTCAAGCTGCAGAGACTCCAGGTTCTCCCGCTGCCGGGCGGTCGAGGACGCCTTCGGAATCGCCACGGCACCGCGTGACCGGTGCCACGCGAGGATAACCTGTCCGGGGGTGGCACCATGGGCGGCCGCCGCATCCACCACGGGGGCCGCGTCCAGTACCTCGCCGCGGTTCAGCGGGCTCCAGGACTCAGTGATGATGCCGTGGTCGATGTTCCACGCCAGTGCCTCGGTCTGCGGGAACTCGGGATGCAGCTCGATCTGGTTGACGACGGGCAGTTCCCCGGTCTCGCGTTCCAAGGTCTCCAGGTGCTCGGGCAGGAAGTTGCAGACGCCGATGTGCTTGACCAGGCCACGGTCACGGGCCTCGATCAGCGCCTTCCACGCCTCGACGTAGAGCCCCTGGCCGGGATTCGGCCAGTGGATGAGGTAGAGGTCGACCGGGCCGATACCCGATCGCCACACGCTTTCCTCGACAGTCGCCAGGGCGTCCTCCCGGTGCTGGTAGCGCCCCGGGAGTTTGCTGGTGTAGACGATCTCGTCACGGTCGACGGTGCCGGCGGCCACCGCGTCGCGGATACCGGCACCGACGGTGCCTTCGTTCTCGTAGTTGTAGGCGGAGTCGATCAGTCGGTAGCCGTTCTCGATCGCGGAGGTGACCGCGGCGCGCCCGGCATCGCCCCGGAGCTTGTAGGTACCGAAGCCGATCGACGGCAGGAGGAGTTCGTCGGAAATCATGTGACCGATGGTAGGACCTCTGTGACCACCTGCGCAGCACCCTGGCGGGAGCCAATGTGAGGTGTTCGACGATCACCACCCGTGACCTGCAGCGCAGCCGGTGACCGTCGCCTGTTACAGTAGAACCGTTGCCTGCCGGCCCCACAAGGTGTATCGCGTTCACGTCAACCGGTGCTGACCTGCGGTCGGTGTCGCGCGAACCCACACACGCACACAATCCGACACAGTGAGGTGGTCCTCCGACCGTGACCCTGACGAGCCTCGTCCTCATTCCTGTCATCCTCACCGTTGGCTCTGATCCTCGTCCCCGCCCTGGTCCGTCTCCTCGACCGGGACGCCGGGTGGCCGCTCGCCGCACTGTTCACGGCCCTGGTGGTCTGGATCATCGCCGATCCCGACCTCGCCTCCGGCGTCATCGACGGCCGCACCGTCAGCTGGTCGACCACCTGGTTGCCGGATGTGCTGCCCGGTGGCGGGGACGTATCCCTGGCGCTGCGGCTCGACGGTCTCTCACTGTTCTTCGTGCTCCTGGCCCTGGTCATCGGCGCCGCGGTCTTCGCCTACTCGGCGCGCTACCTGCACCGCACCACCGAGGACCACGGCGACGGCGTCATGAGTTTCTACGTGCTCATGACCGCCTTCATGGCCTCGGTCGTCCTGCTCTTCCTCGCCGACGATGTCACGGTCCTCTTCATCGCCTGGGAGCTCGTGTCCCTGGCGTCCTTCTTCCTCATCGCCCGCGCCGGACGCACCGGCGAACCCGGAGCGATGCGCACGCTGCTGCTCACCTTCACCGGTGGGCTGAGCCTGCTCGTCGCCCTGGGTATCGCGGTCGCGACGACGGGCACCACGAGCCTGTCAGGGATCATCGCCTCGGACGCCTGGGGGGAGGACGCCGTGCGCACCGGCATCGTCGCCGCCCTCATCGCACTGGCCGGTTTCTCGAAGGCCGCCCAGTTCCCCTTCCACGCCTGGCTGCCGGAGGCGATGGCCGCGATCACCCCGGTCTCCGCCTTCCTGCACGCCGCAGCCGTGGTCAAGGCCGGTATCTACCTGCTGATGCGGTTCTCCGGGGCCTTCCACGAGGTCACCGTGTGGAACCTCATGCTCATCATCTCGGGCATGTTCACCGCCGTGATGGCCGCGGTCTTCGCGATCCAGAAGCCGGATCTGAAGAAGCTCACCGCCTATTCCACGGTCTCCCAGCTCGGATGGATTGTCGCCACCATCGGTGTCGGTACCCCGGTCGCGCTCGCCGCGGCAGTGGTCCACACCGCCGCGCACGCCCTTTTCAAGTCTTCCCTGTTCATGATCATCGGTGTCATCGACCACCAGGCCGGCTCCCGTGACCTGCGGGATCTCGGCGTCCTGTGGCGGAAGATGCCGTGGACCTTCAGCGGCGCGGTCGTCGCCGCGGCCTGCATGGCCGGGCTCCCGCCGACCCTCGGCTTCGTCTCGAAGGAGGGCATGCTGGGCGCCTTCGAGGAGGCCCCTGTCGGCACCGCGGGCCAGATCGTCCTGCTCACCGCCGCCGGTATCGGCGCGGTGGCGACCCTGCTGTACTCCGCGAAGTACGTGCTCGGCGCGTTCATCGACGGGCGGCCGCTCGACAGCGACAACCCTGACAGCCCGGACGGCGCCGAACGCGTCCCCTCCCCCTCCACGACTCCCGATGACGAGGTCCGCGAGGCCTCCCCGGTGTTCTGGCTGCCGGCGGTCCTGCCGGCATTCGCCAGCATCCCGGCGGTCTGCGTCCTCGCCTTCTGGGACGACCCGCTCGATGCCGTGGTCTCCGCGACCGGCATGACCGGCGCGGACGCCCACCACTCCCACCTCGCCTTCTGGCACGGCTGGACGGTGCCGCTGGGTATCACCGCCGCAGTCATCGTCGTGGGCGTCGCCCTGCTCTTCGCCCGCCACCGGATCTTCCCCGCGATGGAGCGGCGACACCTGCTGCCGTTCACCGGTGCCGGCTTCATCTCACTGTCGGTGCAGCTCGCCAACCGGTGGGGACGTCTGGCCAACCGGCCGGGCAACTCGCTCAACCCGACCCGCCACCTCATCTGGATCTTCGCGATGGTGCTGCTGCTCGCCGGTGCCGCCTTCCTCGACGAGGAGGGACTGCACCAGCTCGGCAGCCTGCCGCCGCGGGTCGACGGCATCGACCAGATCGGCGACCTCGCCGGCCTGGCGATGGTGATGCTCGTGGTCATCGCGATCATCTCCACCCGCTCCCGGTTCGGCTCGGTGATCCTGGTCGGTATCGCCGGCGCGGCGGTCTCCTGGATCATGCTGACCCTCGGCGCACCGGACGTCGCCCTGACCAACCTCATGGTCGAGTTCGTGGTCACCGTGTTCCTCATGCTCATCGTCCGCCACCAGCCGCGTCTGTACCTGCGGGAAGGTGAGAACCGGGCGAAATTCTCCATCGTCTCCGCGACCATCGTCGGCCTCATCGTCTTCATCGGTTCCTGGCTGCTCATCGGCCGGCACGGTCGACCGGAGCTGGCCATGTGGTACCTGGAGAACGGCCCGGAGGAATCCGGGGCGAACAATATCGTCGCCTCGATCATCGTGGAGTTCCGTGGCTTCGATACTCTCGGCGAGCTCTGCGTCCTCGGTATGGCCGGTATCGTCATCGCCGCGGTCGTCAACTCCGTGCCCCGGTCCCCGGTCCCCGGCTACGGCCCGGGGTCGAGCTCGGAGCTGTTCCGCCGCAAGGGCACCACGAAGTTCCCCGACGTGCACAATGTCCCGGAACTCGCCCCGTTCTACTCCCGCTACCTGCGCAGCACCTACCTGAACTCGGTACTTGGCCGGATGGTGATGTGGCCGATGGCGGTGGTGCTGGTGATCTACTCCGCGGCGGTGTTCTGGCGCGGACACCAGTCCCCCGGCGGCGGCTTCCTCGCCGCCCTGATCCTGGCCCTGGGCATCGTGTTCTGGTACCTGGTGCAGCCGGCGTCCCGCACGGTCGGCGGGAAGAACCTCGGCTACTACATCATCGGGTCGGGCATGCTGCTGGCACTGGGGACCGGCCTGATCGGCTACCTCGCGTCCGACGGCGCCGGATTCCTCACCCCGATCCACGGGCACATCGGCAGCGAGCACGTCACGACCTCCCTGGTCTTCGACGCCGGTGTGTACCTCGCGGTCATCGGCACGGTGATCGTGGTGGTCAACACACTGGGTGGACGCAACCGCCCCGGCGCCGATCCGAGCCGCACCACCAAGGCGGCACCGGTCGAGACCGGCGCCACGGCAGCGCAGCCTGCGGTGTACTCCGTGTCCGAGACCTTCGGAGGGTCGTCGGTGCCGTTGCACCCGGCGGCGGTCCGTAAGGCGCGGGAAGCTGCCGAGAAGGCCGCAGCACATGAACCGTCCGACACATCAGGCACAGCCGACACGACGGAGAAGGAGAAGGACCAGTGATCATCTCAGCTGTCATCGCGATCCTCATCGCCGGTGGTGTGTACCTGGTCATGCAGCGCGGCATGGTGCGCATCATCATCGGCACCACACTGATGAGTCACGGTGTGAACATCCTCCTGCTGGCCGCCGGCATCGGTGCCTGGCGCGCCGACCCGATCGCCGACCGCACCGAGGTCGCCGACGCCGCGGACCCGCTCCCCCAGGCGTTCGTTCTCACGGCCATCGTCATCTCCATGGCCGCGACCGCGGTCATGCTGGCGATGGCCGCCCTCGGCCGCGACGACGACACGACCTCCGCGGAAGACATCGAACGCGCCCAGCGCGAGTTCCGTTCCCTGGAGACACGGGGCCGGGCCGCCCACCACATCGACGAGCAGTCGCCGCAGGCCCGCCGGCGTCGGCTGCGTGAGGAGGAGTACTGATGAACTTCCCCGCGGAGCTCCTCCCGGTCTTCGTCTTCACCCCGCTGATCTCGGCGGGAATCGCGGCGATCCTTCCCTGGTCGACGGTCAGACGTGCCCTCTCCCTGCTTGTCCCGGCCGCCGGTGTGGTCGGCGGTGCGCTCCTGCTCGCCGCGGTCTCCGGCGCCGGTGACGGTGGGGACGCCGGGACCGACGTCCTGTCCACCGGTATCGGACAGTTCGCCGGCGGTGTCGCCATCCCGCTCGCCGCAGACACCCTGTCCGCCCTGATGATCATCACCACCTCGGTCGTCGCCCTGGCGGCCAACTGGTTCGCCGAGGTCGTCGGCGAGAACCGTGCCCGGTTCTTCCCTGCGATGACCCTCATGCTGATGGGCGGCGTGTGGGGCGCGCTGCTCACCGCCGACCTGTTCAACCTCTTCGTGTTCATCGAGATCATGCTGATGCCCTCCTTCGGGCTGCTGACCATGACCGGCACCTGGGCCCGGCTCGCCGCCGGCCGGGCGTTCATCCTGGTCAACCTGGTGACCTCGATGTGTCTGCTGGCCGGTGTCGGCCTGGTGTACGGCGTCATCGGTACCACGAACCTCGCCGCGTTGGCCGGCGCGGCCGGGCCGAGGGCGACGGAGAACGGCTTCGACACGGACGTCTTCGGCACCCAGTGGCAGTTGTGGATGGCTCTCGGCATGGTGTTGCTCGCACTGTGCGTGAAGTCCGGTTCCACCCCGGTGCACAGCTGGCTGCCCCGCTCCTACGGTTCGACCTCCCCGACGGTGATGGCCCTGTTCTCCGGCCTGCACACCAAGGTCGGCGTGTATGCGGTGCTGCGCGTCTACATGACCGTCTTCGACGGCGACCAGCGGTGGGCGCTGACCATTCTCGCCTTCGCCGTCGCCGGCATGCTCATCGGCGGTTTCGCCGGCCTCGGCGAGGCGTCGCTGCGTGGCGTCATCGCCTACCAGATGGTCAACGGTATCCCGTTCATCCTCGTGTCTCTGGCGTTCCTCTCCGGGGACGCCGAGCTGATGCTCTCGGCCGCGATCTTCTACATGCTGCACCACATGATCAGCGCCGCGGGAATGATCCTGTCCGCCGGTGCGATCGAGGAGACCTACGGCACCGGTCGGCTACGCCGGCTGTCCGGCCTGATGCGCCGGGACCCGCTGGTCTCCACCGTCTTCGCCGCCGCGGCCCTGTCGCTGGCCGGACTGCCGCCCTTCTCCGGCCTCTGGGGCAAGCTCATGCTGGTCCTTGGGATCAGCGAAGATTCCGGATGGAAGGTCTGGATCGGACTGGCGGCCGTGGTCGTCGCCTCGGTCGGTGCCCTGCTCAGCCTGCTGTACGCGTGGCGCAAGGTCTTCTGGGGCCGCCCGATGGACCCGCAGGACATGGATCCGACCCTGGCGGTCAGCGGCTCGATGACCCTGCCCTCGGCGGCACTGATGGTGCTGAGCCTGGTGATGTTCCTCGGTGCCGGCCCGGTCTCCGGGTGGACGCGGGACGCCGCCTCAGGTCTCACCGACACCACCGCCTATGTCGAGGCGGTACTCGGCGATCCCGACGAGGCCGTCGGTGTGGTCCTGCCGACCGATGTCCTGATGACGCCCTATGACCCCTCTGACGTCACTGAAGGAGGTGACCGGTGATGGCCCGCCGATCCGTCCGCTCCGTTCTGCGGTCGACTGTGCATGTGGTGTCCTACGGCACCTGGCTGGTCGGTCAGATCATCAAGGAGTCCCTCATCATGGCGAAGGACACCTTCACCACCGGTCGCAACATCGCGCCGGTGATCCTCTACTATCCGCTGCGTGTCACCGACGAACGTGACGTCGCCGCCTTCATCGCGTCGATCACCATGACTCCCGGCACCCTGGCGCTCGGTGTCACCGGGCCGAAGGAAGTCGACGATGACGCGGCCGCAGGCAAGTTCAACCCGCGCGACATCGGTGCAACCGGTCCGAAGGAGTTCCGGACGCACGGTCTGCCCCGGGTGCAGCGCTTCCTCGCCGTCCACGCCATGTACGGTTCCGACCCACAGGAGCTGCTCCACGGGCTGGCCGTGATGGAGGCGAAGATCTCCCCCGAGGTCAAACAGAAGTCCCCGGAGTTCGACGTCGAGCACCTGGTGGAGCGTGGCGTACCCGGTCCGCGTGGTTACCGCGGCACCCACGGTGGTCGTGCCAGCGAGGACAGCGTCTTCGCCGTGGAGAAGGTCGATTCCACACCGCACGCCAATGCGTTCGTCGCCGCGATCATGCGGGCCGAGGACGAGCTCGATGTCGCTGACCTGCCGGACCTGTCGAAGGCCGAGCGGGAGAAGATCGCCCGCGAGCACGCCGAGAAGATGGCGGCCCAGCGCAGGGCCGAGCAGAAGAAGCGCCGGGAGGCCCGCGCCGCGCTCGCGGCGATGGGTGACGAGGACGCCTCGGTCTACGAACGTGCGGCCGAAGGCATCGCCACCGGCCGTCCGGTGAAGGAGACGGAGGAGACCACGGACGCCGCGGCCGCCGACGAGACCGTGTCCACCACCGATACCTCCGGCAGCACCGACGGAGACGCCACGAAGCACCGGAAGATGAAGCGGAAGCACCCGGGGACCCCGGCGAACTCCTCGCTCATCAACGCCTTCGAGGCCCGCGCGAAGCTGCCCCAACCGCGGCTCAACCTCAGTCGGTGGAAGAACGTCCCGACGAAGTCGAAGGACATCAAAGATGCCGGAGGCGCCGGGGATGCCACCGGAGACACGGAAGAGAAGGAGAACGACAAGTGACCCCGACACATCTCCTGTGGATCTTCGCCGGTGTGGCCGGTGCGATAATCGGCGTCTCGCTGCTGGTTGTGCTGTGGCGTGCGGTGACCACCCGCAATGACGCCCGGCGCGCCGTGCTCGCCGACATCATCTACGTGACCGTCATCGCCGGCTTCCTGGTGTACACCCTGTTCCAGCGGTCCGCGATCGTCTACGACGTGGTGCTCATCGCCGGGCTCGGTGGCGCGATCAGCACGATCTCCTTCGCCCGCATCCTGACCCGCGGAAGGCGGTGACCGACATGACCGACATGACCGACATGACCGACATGGCAGACATGAACTCATCCCTGACACTCCTGGCCGCCGAGACCGGGCAGATGCGCGAGTACCACGACCTGACCTGGTGGTCAGCGGTGGTGGTGGGGCTACTGGCCCTGGCCGGTGCCCTGTTCATCCTGGTGTCTGCGGTGGCGATGTACCTCGCGCCGGACGCCCTGAGCCAGGTGAACATGCTGGGCCCGGCGATGGGCATGGGCCTGCCGCTGCTCATCATCTCGCACCTGGTCTACTCGTGGACAACTGAGGGGTTCGCCCTCGGTGAGCTCCTGGAGGCGATAGGGGCGATCGGTGCGCTGCTGGTGGTCCAGGCGGTGGGGTCGTATGTGGTGGGACGCGCCCTGCACGCGACCCACTGGGACCACACGGTGCCGCTCTCCGGCGGCGAACGGGAGCCGGAGAAGGACTGAGGCCTCCTCCACCCACGTCACTCTCCCCGTGCACGCAACTCACCCTCACCAGCAGCCGATCTTCCGGATCAGTCGCTGGTGAGGGTGAGTTGCGTATGCGGGGTGTGCGCGTCAGCTGTTCTTGAGCTCCGTGTAGATCTCCTCGACCCGGTCACGGAGGTTCCCGTCGACACGGCCCCAGTAGACCCAGCACTGGCCCTCGACCTGCTCGGAGACACCCTGCATGGCGCGGGCGATGTTGCCGGCCAGGCGCTCGCGCCCGGCATCGTCGAGGACCTCACGGACCAGCTGCCCGGGCTGCATGAAGTCATCGTCGTCGGGGTGCCGGACGTAGGCCCCGCGAGTGAGGTCGCCACCGTAGTTCTCGTCGAACAGGCCCAGGTCATCGGCCGGGCCGGTGGCGGACTCGGCGCCGCGTCCGAAACCGTACTTCGACTGCCCCGGCTCAGCACCCTGCTCGACCGCGCCGGAACCGTCGTCGACGTCATCGACGCCCTCGGGCCGGTCGTAGCGGTTCGGGGAGTAGGTCGGGGTGCCGGCCGCGGGGAACTCGTAGGCGGCCGCGCCGTCCTTGGCGGTGTAGACATTCTGCTCCGTCACGACAGGGCGGTTCACCGGCAGCTGGGTGTAGTTCACACCGAGGCGGTAGCGCTGCGTGTCGGCGTAGGCGAAGGTGCGGGCCATGAGCATCTTGTCCGGCGAGAAGCCGATACCGGGGACGATGTTCGACGGGGCGAAGGCGGCCTGCTCGATCTGGGCGAAGAAGTTCTGCGGGTTCTCGTTGAGGGTGAAGTGCCCCACCGGGATCAGCGGGTAGTCCTTCTGCGACCAGGTCTTCGTCAGGTCGAAGGGGTTCCAGCGGTACCCCTCGGCCTCGTCGAGCGGCATGATCTGCACCTTGACGTCCCAGGTGGGGTAGTCGCCGCGCTCGATGGCCTCGTAAAGGTCGGAGCGGGTGTGGTCGAAGTCGCCGGACCCGACGAGCTTCCCGGCGTCCTCGTCGGTGAAGTAGTCCCAGCCCTGGCGGGTCTTGAAGTGGTACTTCACCCAGAAGCGCTCACCGGAGGCGTTGATCCACTGGTAGGTGTGCGAGCTGAAGCCGTCCATGTGACGGGCATCGGTCGGGATACCGCGGTCACCCATGAGATAGGTGACCTGGTGGGCGGTCTCCGGGCTGCGGGTCCAGAAGTCCCACTGCATGTCCGCGCTGCGCAGGCCGTTGGTCAGACGCTTCTGCGAGCGGATGAAATCGGGGAACTTCATGCCGTCACGCAGGAAGAACACCGGGGTGTTGTTACCGACGAGGTCGTAGTTTCCCTCGCGGGTGTAGAACTTCAGCGAGAAGCCACGGACGTCGCGGACCGTGTCGGGGAAGCCCTGCTCACCGGCGACGGTCGAGAAACGGGCGAGCATCGGGGTGACACGGCCCGGCTGGAACAGGTCGGCCTTCGTATAGGCGGTGACGTCCTCGGTGATTGTCAGTTCACCGAAGGCGCCGGTGCCCTTGGCATGGACGTTGCGCTCCGGGATGCGCTCCCGGTTGAAGTGGGCGTGCTTCTCGATGAGGTGCGTGTCGGTGAGGGAGATGGGCCCCTGCTCGCCGACGGTCACCGAGTGTTCCTCGGTACGCACCGGTGCGCCGTTGACGTTCGTCGAGTGCCCGGCGTAGGGGCAGACACCGCGGGTTGCGATGTCGGCGGATGTGGGGTCTGTGTGGTCTGCAGTCTGGTCGGTCATGACGCCCTCCAGTAGTCGTGTGGATTCCTCTTCCATCTCCCGTTATACGCCGACTATCAGAGGGGTCAATGAATAAACTATTAACAATAGTGGTTCACTTATCGCAGCACGCCGGATCGCACCCCGGGTGCTAAAGTGACACCTGTGCGAGACCATTTTTCCCGACGCCGCGGTTCGGCGGCGTCCGACCGGACCAGCGCCGACGCCGCTGTCACGGACCTGGCCCTCAAGGCCGGTGCCGGTGACCGACAGGCACTTTCCGAGTTCATCGAGGCGACCCACGACGATGTGTGGCGCCTGCTCGCGCATCTCGCGGACACCGACCGTGCCGATGACCTGACCCAGGAGACCTACCTCCGCGTCCTCGGCGCACTCCCCCGGTTCGCCGCCCGCTCCTCGGCCCGCACCTGGATCCTCTCCCTCGCCCGCCGGGTGTGGGTGGACAGCGTCCGTCACGACATGGCCCGTCCCCGCAAGTCCGTCGAGGAGTGGGAGGACGCCGCGGGCCGGTCCCCGTCCCCCGACACCGCCGGAGACCAGGCATGGGCCGAGCTGGTGGACGCCCGGGCGCTGCTCGACAATCTCGCCCCCGACCGTCGGGAGGCACTGACCCTGACCCAGGTGCTCGGCTACTCCTACGCCGAGGCCGCGGACATCTGCGGTGTGCGCGTCGGCACGATCCGTTCCCGCGTCGCCCGGGCCCGTGCCGACCTGCTCGAGGCGCAGAAAGCCGCCGCGATCACCGGCGATGACCGGCAGAACCCCGGCAGCGGATCAGGCCACCTGCGGCTCGCCTGACCGGACCGGCCGGGACGGTCGGCCAGCCCCGCTACCGGTGCAGCGAGCGGTAGAAGACGATGCCGTTGCCCTCATTGTCGTAGACCACGGCGCGGCGCTCATGGGCGTCGTCGTGCGCCTCCTGGACGACCGCACCGCCGTTGGCGTCCACGAGTGCGGCGTCCCGGTCCGGATCATCGGACTTCACGCCGACGACAACCTTGCCCGGGATCGGGTGGTCGATCGGGGTGCACAGCGCAAGGGTGACCTGACCGGCGTCGAGGGCGGCGAAGTGGGAGCCGTCGCGGAACTTCAGCGGGAAACCGAGGACCTCGGTGTAGAAGGTCACCGAAGCGTCGATGTTCTCGGTGGACAGGAAGATGAACTTCAGTTCGCGGGCGGGACCGGTGGATTCGGTCGCGTTGTCGGCCATGGTGTTCTCCTGACTGGTGATGGCGTTACTGACCACTCCGACGCTACTCCGCCGATGGCCTCCACCACCGCGTCAGTGAAGCGACGACTGCCCGTCACACCAGGTCCGGTAGCCGCCCGTGAGGTTGTACACCGGACCGAACCCTTCGCCACGCAGCAGGGATTCCGCGACGTGCCCGCGCTGACCGACCTGACAGAACACCACCAGTGGCCGCTGGGTACCTGCACCGGAAGTCCCGGCACACAGGTCACGCACCTCTGCCAGCCGGTCACGCAGGTCGTCGAGCGGCACATTCACCGCTCCCGACAGTGAACCGCCGGCGAACTCCGCCGGACTGCGCACGTCGAGCAGGACCGCGTCGGGAATGTCACCGATCGAGGACCAGGTGACCAGGTCAGTCCGACCGGTGCGCAGGTTGTCGGCGACGTAGCCGAGCATGTTCACCGGATCCTTCGCGGAGCCGAACTGCGGGGCGTAGGCCAGCTCCAGGTCGAGCAGCTCCGAGGCGCGCCGGCCGGACTGCATGGCGGTGGCGATGATGTCGATGCGCTTGTCCACGCCGTGCCCGCCGACGACCTGGGCGCCGAGGATGCGGTCACGCAGGTCCTCACCGCGGAAGTCACCGGTTCCGACCAGTAGTTTCATCGACAGGGTCGCTGCTCCCGGGTAATAGCCGGCATGGTCCGCGGGGTGGGTGGCGATGGCCTGGTGGGGAACACCGGCGGCGATGAGTCGCTTCTCCGACCACCCGGTGGACGCGACCTGCAGCCCGAAGACACCCATGACGGAGGTGCCGTAGGTGGCTGGCAAGGTCATCTCGTCACCGGCGATGATGTCGGCGACCAGGCGTCCGTCCCGGTTCGCGGTCTGCGCCAGCGGCACGACGACCGGGTCACCGGTGAGGAAGTCGGGGGTGGCGGTGGCATCCCCGACGGCGAAGATGTCGGGATCAGAGGTCCGCCAGGTCCGGTCGACGACCAGGGCACCGTCGGCCAGGACCTCCAGGCCGGCGTCGGCGGCGAACCCGGTGGCCGGGCGGACGCCGGCGGCCGTGATCACCAGGTCCGCGGGCAGGTCCGTGCCGTCGGAGAGCGTCACGGAGTCCTCCCCGACGGCGGTCACGCCGGTACCGGTGAGGACGCGGACGCCGCGGTCGACGAGGCGCTGTTCGACGACTGCGGCGATCTCCGGGTCGAGCGGCCCCATGATCTGCGGACCGTATTCGACGACGGTGACCTTCAGTCCACGGTGGGCGAGGTTCTCGGCGACTTCGATGCCGATGAACCCGCCGCCGACGATGACGCCAGGGACCCCGGGGGCGAGCCCGGCGACGGCGTCGTGGATCCGGTCGGTGTCCTCCACGGTGCGCAGTGACAGGGCGCGTCCGATACCGGGGACGGACAGTTCCACGGGGGACGCCCCGGGCGAGAGCACGAGACGGTCGTAACGGATACGGCGGGTTGCACCGGTGGTCAGGTCGGTGACGTCGAGTGCGTGTGCCTCCCGGTCGATGGCGGTGACCTCGGTGTTGACGTGCACGTCGAGACGGAAACGTTCATGGAGGGACGCCGGGGTCTGCAGCAGCAGCTTCTCGCGCCCCTCGATGACACCGCCGATGTAGTACGGCAGGCCGCAGTTGGCGAAGGAGACGTGTCCGGACTTCTCGAGAACGGTGATCCGGGCGTGTTCGTCACGACGGCGCAGCCGGGTGGCGGTGGACATACCGCCGGCGACGCCGCCGACGATGACGGTGTGGAGTGATTCAGCCATATCCTGACTATACCCCCTGGGGTATACGTCTAGCGGTTCCCCTCGCGATTTCGGACCCCCGCCACCCCCGCGGGTAGGCTGACCTCCATGGCTGAACCGGCGGCACCGAATCCCCACCGCGCACTGCTCGTCCTCTCCTTCGGCGGACCCGAGAAGAACGAGGACGTCATCCCGTTCCTCGAGAACGTGACCCGCGGACGCGGCATCCCCCGTGAGCGCCTCGCCGAGGTGGGCGAGCACTACTTCGCGATGGACGGCAAGAGCCCCATCACCGACCAGAACCGGCACATCATCGCCGACCTGGAGGCACTCATCGCCGAGCGCGTCGCCCCGACGGGCATCGACCTGCCGGTCTACTTCGGCAACCGGAACTGGCACCCCTTCGTCGAGGACACGGTCGCCCAGATGGCCCGCGACGGTATCACCGAAGCCCTCGTCCTCGCGACCTCCGCCTGGGGTGGCTACTCCGGACACGTCCAGTACCTGGAGGACATCGACCGGGCCGAGGAGTCCTGCCGCGACGCGGGCCTCAATCCCCCGGCGATGACCAAGATCCGCCCCTTCCACAACCACCCGCTGTTCGTCTCCACCTTCGCCCGGCTCGTCGACGAGACCCGCGCGGCCATGCCCGCTCACCAGCAGAAGGACGCCAGGCTGCTCTTCGCGGCACACTCCATCCCGGTCAGCGCCGACGAGACCTCCTCGGCGGACACCACCCACCGCTACTCCGGTCAGGTGCTCACCGCGGCCCGCGAGATCCGGGAGCGGTCCGGCTTCGCCGTCGACGGTGCCGAGGGGGCGGACGTGGAACTCGTGTGGCAGTCCCGCTCCGGCCCGCCGCACATCCCGTGGCTCGAGCCGGACATCTGTGACTACCTGGAAGCCACAGTCGCCGGTGAAGGCATGGCGGACTTCTCCGGATCACTCACCGGCGGGACCACCCCCGGCGGCGACCGGCGTCCTGTCCTGCTGTGCCCGGTCGGGTTCATCACCGACCACATGGAGGTCATCTGGGACCTCGACACCGAAGCCCGTGACACCGCCGCCGAACTGGGCGTCCCCCTGGTGCGCGTCCCCACCCCGGGCTTCGAGCCGGAGTTCCCCCGGATGATCCTCGACCTGGTCCACGAGCACTGGCCGGACGTTCCCGGCGAGGACGCCTGACCTCCGGTAGGTCGCAGTACGTCCTGGTACGTCCTGGTACGTCCTAGTACGTCGTGTTGGCGATGTAGAGATCGCACCTCGCACCGGAAGCGACCTTGCGCGCCACACTGCCCAGCACCCGGGACACGCCCTTGATGTTCTTGTTGCCGACCACGATCACGTCGGCGTCCAGTTCCCCGGCCTTGCGCAGCAGGGCCTCGGCCGGTGCGCCCGGGACAGCCGAGACGTCGATGGTCAGGCCGGGGTGCGACTCGCGGAGGATCGCCGCCACCGACTCCGCAACCTGCTCGGAGGCTTTCGCCACGCCTTCGATGAGCTTCCTGAACTCCGCCTTGCTCGTCCGCCCGGAGCTGTGGCTCCGGATAGTACTGAGCGCGTCGGTACTGCTGGTGCTGTAGGCACTGCAGATGTGCAGCACTGCACCGGAGTTCTCGGCGAGCTCCGCAGCCTTCGCCGCCGCCCGGAACGCGGTCTGGCTCGCATCCACCCCGGTCACCACAGTTCTGGTCATAGTCCACCTTCCGGTTCGGACGGTCGGGGCACCGTACCCCGGTCACTCTGCCGTCCAACGCCGTCCAACGCCGTCCAACGCCGTCCGACGCCGTCAGACGGCCATGACCCCGCATTCCACATCCTCGTGATGTGTGATCACAAAACTACCGACGGAGGGATCGGCGCACAACCCCGGTCGTGGATCACACGTCCCGGGACGGCCGTTCGGGCAGACGGAGCCGACCGGGTCCTAGTACGAGGTGTTGGCGATGTAGAGGTCGCACTTCGCTCCGGAGGCGACCTTGCGCGCCACACTGCCCAGCACCCGGGACACGCCCTTGATGTTCTTGTTGCCCACCACGATGACGTCCGCGTTCAACTGCTCCGCCTTGTAGAGCAGCACGTCGGACGGGGTACCGGCCATCGACGAGACCTCGATCGTCAGATCCGGGTGCGACTGGCGCAGGATCTCCGCCACGGATCCTGCGACGCGTTCGGATGCCTCGGCGACCCCGTCGATGAGCTTCTGAAACTCCGCGGAGATCACCCGGTTCGAGTTCTGTGCGCTCTGCGCCTCGCTGAGGGCATCGGAGCTGGCACTGCTGTAGGCGGTGCAGATGTGGAGCACCGCTCCGGAATCGGCGGCAAGCCGGGCAGCCTTCTGCGCGGCCTTGAACGCGGTCTCGCTCGCGTCCACTCCGGTCACGATCATCCTGGTCATGGTTCGCCTTTCGGGGGTCGAGGTCATCGAAGTCACCGCAGCGGACCCCGTGGTGCGGGACCCCGGCTGCCATGATGTGCAGTTCCGAAACTACAAGGGTGCGCATACCCCCGCCAAGCGCTGACGCCGTGTCCCCGGACACAGCTGAGTCAGGCCCCCGGCGGGCCGGCAGCCCGGCGGCGGCCCGGCGGCACAAGGGATCGGATCCCCGCCAACGACCCGAGGGGTTGGTCTGGCAGTGTCAGACCAACCCCTCGGGTCGTACCTGGCCCACGGAGGGCCGGATCCAGGAACTAGACCAGCAGCTCCGCGATCTGGATCGTGTTGAGTGCGGCACCCTTGCGCAGGTTGTCACCGGCGACGACGAGCACCAGGCCCTTGTTGTCGTCCACCGACTGGTCCTGGCGGATGCGTCCGACGAGAGACTCGTCCACACCGGCGGCGGCGAGCGGGGTCGGCACGTCGACGACCTTCACACCCGGCGTCCCCTCGAGCAGTGCCTTCGCCTCGTCAGGGGTGATCGACTCGGCGAACTCGACGTGGACGGTCATGGTGTGGCCGGTGAAGACCGGGACACGCACGCAGGTACCGGCGACGCGCAGGTCCGGGATGTGCAGGATCTTGCGCGACTCATTGCGCAGCTTCTGCTCCTCGTCGGTCTCCAGGGAGCCGTCGTCGACTAGGTTGCCGGCCATCGGCAGCGCATTGAAGGCGATCGGTGCGACGTACGGACCGAAGTCCCCGGCGACCAGGGCGGAGCCGTCGGTGGCGAGCTTCTCCAGGTTGCCCACGTTGTCACGGACCTGCTCGGACAGTGCCTTCACGCCGGCCAGACCGGAACCGGAGACGGCCTGGTAGCTGGAGACGTGCAGGCGGGTCACACCGGCCTTCGCGTGCAGCGCACCGATGACCGGCATGGCGGCCATGGTGGTGCAGTTCGGGTTGGCGATGATGCCCTTGGGCACGTCCCGGGCATCGTCCGGGTTGACCTCGGAGACGATGAGCGGGACCTCGGGGTCCTTGCGCCAGGCCGAGGAGTTGTCGACGACGGTCGCACCGGCCTCGGCGAACCGCGGGGCGTGCTCACGGGAGGTGCCGCCACCGGCGGAGAACAGGGCGATGTCGATGCCCTTGAGCTCCTCGGTAGGGGTCGCGGCGACGTCCTCCACGACGATCTTCTCGCCGCGGAACCCGATCTCGGAACCGGCGGAGCGGGCCGAGGCGAAGAAGCGGACCTTGTCGGCGGGGAAGTTCCGCTCGACGAGGATGGATCGCATGACGCGGCCGACCTGTCCGGTCGCACCGACGACGGCGAGAGTGGTCATGGGTGATGTGCCTTTCTGGGTGTTACCGGCCGGTACCGGCGTAGACGACAGCCTCGGTCTCGCCGCCGAGCTGGAAGCGCTCGTGGAGGGCGGCGACGGCCTTGTCGAGGTCGGTGTCGCGGATGAGGACGGAGATGCGGATCTCGGAGGTGGAGATCAGCTCGATGTTGATGCCGACGTCACGCAGCGCCTCGCAGAAGTCCGCGGTGACGCCCGGGTGGGACTTCATGCCGGCGCCGACGAGGGAGACCTTGCCGATCTGGTCGTCGAAGAGGATCGACCCGAACTTCTGGTCGACCTCCGGCCCCTGGAGGCCCTTGAGCAGCTCGACGGCACGCGGGGCGTCCTCGCGGGGGCAGGTGAAGGTGATGTCGGTGAGGTTGTCGTTCACGGTCGAGATGTTCTGCAGGACCATGTCGATGTTGATCTCGGCGTCCGCCAGGGTGCGGAAGACCCGTGCGGCCTCACCTGGCTTGTCGGGGATGCCGAGGACAGTGACCTTGGCCTCGGAACGGTCATGGGCGACACCGGTCAGGACTGCTTCTTCCACAGGAATATCCTCCACAGAGCCGGACACGATGGTGCCGGTCTCGTTGCTGAATGACGAACGGACGTGAATCGGGACATTGAAGGCGCGGGCGTACTCCACGCACCGGAGCATGAGGATCTTGGCGCCGACGGCGGCCATCTCGAGCATCTCCTCGAAGGAGATGTGGTCGAGCTTCTGAGCGTTCGGCACGATCCGGGGGTCGGCGGTGTAGACGCCGTCGACATCGGAGTAGATCTCGCAGACATCGGCCTTGAGCGCCGCGGCGAGTGCGACGGCGGTGGTGTCCGACCCACCGCGTCCCAGGGTGGTGATGTCCTTGGTCTCCCGGTTCACACCCTGGAAGCCGGCGACGAGGCAGATCTTGCCCTCGTCGAGGGCCTCGCGGACCCGCCCCGGGGTGACGTCCACGATGCGGGCGTTGCCGTGCCGCTCCGTGGTGATGACGCCGGCCTGGGAGCCGGTGAAGGACTGTGCCTCAGCACCGAAGGAGTCGATCGCCATGGCGACCAGGGCGTTGGAGATACGCTCACCGGCGGTGAGGAGCATGTCCATCTCGCGTGCCGGCGGCACCGGGTTGACCTGGTTGGCGAGGTCGAGGAATTCGTCGGTGGTGTCACCCATCGCCGAGCAGACGACGACGACGTCGTTGCCCGCCTTCTTGGTCTCCACGATGCGCTGGGCGACCCGTCGGATGCGCTCGGCGCTCTCCAGGGATGAACCACCGTACTTCTGGACGATCAGGGCCACTGTCGATTACTCCGTCTACTGCTGCGGGTGTGAACTTTCAGACCTGCCCAGCGTACCTGACCAGGTAAGGCTGTGGAAGCACGGGGACCGCCAGACCCTGGCCCGACCCTGGCTAGACCTTCAACGTCACCACGGCGTGCGTCCCCCAGCCGACGGGCAGGTCAGCGACCCCGGTCAGCCCGGCGGTGGAAATCGCCCTGGACAGGTCCCGCCTGGTGGGCAGCGACCGGCCCTCGAGGAGCAGCCGGGTGAGGTCCTCCTCGTAGTCGTGATCCTCGTCACCGGACTCGGCGAGCAGTCGGGTGACCACGACGACCCGCGGGGCGATCCCGGCCGCGGACGCCAGCAGCCCGGCCACCTTCTCCGGAGCGACGAGGGCACAGGGGTCGACGACGAGGACCGCTCCCGCGTGCACGTCCGGGGTGGTCTCCCGGTCCCATGCCACCACAGTCACCCGGTCCCGGCGCGCCTTGTCGACCTCGGCGATGAGCCGGTCGGTACCGGCACCCGTGTCGAGGACGACGACGTACAGGTCATCGTGGTGGCGCAGCAGCTCATCGGCGTAGACCGCGGCGCCGGTGCCTTCCCCGGCGCCGGCCACGGCGACCGACTTCAGGCCGTCTCCCCCGGTCAGCCGCGCGGAGAGCTGCCCGAATCCCTGGGCCAGGGCGGGGGCGACCCACTGGGCGCGGGTGGCCTCGGCATCCGCCAGGTTCTCGACGATGCCCGGGTCCGCGGCACGCAGCTGCTCCCAGGTGGAGCCGGTGGAACCGACATGGACGGGGGCGGCGGAGCGCAGCCCCTCGGTGAGGTGCAGCCAGGACAGCGGACGCAGGGCGTCCGGGCCGGTGAGCCGGGAGACCGGTCCTTCGGGGTCGGAGAGTTCCTGGCCGAGGGAGGTCAGGCCCACGCCGGTGAGCGCGGCAGCGTCCCCGCCGGAGAGTCCGTCATCCTCCGGGGTGATGAGGGTGATCAGCTTGAGCGACTCGAGGTAGCGCAGGAACCGCAGGAGGACGCCGCCCTCGACTCCGACGGCGGGCGCGACGTCAGCGACAGTCGGGATGGCTGCGGTCGTAGACGCACCGGTCGCACCGGATGCTCCGGCAGCCTCCACCGCAGCGTCGACCAGCTCGAAGAGGCGGAGTTCGGCTGCGGTGCGTAGGGCCAGACCGGGGGCGATCTCGGCCATCTCGTAGAGCTCCATGAGCGGGGAGATGCTGGAGGTTCCGGCGGTACCGGCGGTCGCTCCCTCGGCGACGGCGTTGTTGCGTCGCCAGTAGCCGACGATCTCGACGTGCTCACGCGGCACGCCCATCTTCTTGGCAAGGGTGCGGACCGTCTTCAGCCGCCCGGCCTCACCTGCGGCCCAGAGGAACGGCGTCCCCTCCGGGAGCTTCCCGCCGCCGCGGACGTGGGTGAGCAGTTCCTCGGTGAAGTCGCCGCCTTCGTCGCGGACGACCCAGTGCATGTCGAGGTCGGCGGCGCAGTCGATGTCCTGGATGTCGGCGCGGGTCGGGACCTCCACCACGGCGACGACGGGATGGTCGGCCGGGCATTCCTCGAGGCAGCGTCCGATGGCGGGCAGGGCGGTCTCGTCACCGACGAGCAGCAGCCAGTCGGTGTGCGACGGGTGGGCGCCGCAGTTCTTCGGTCCGGCGACGAAGACCTTGTCACCGGCGGACGCCGCAGCGGACCAGCCCTCAGCCAGACCTGCGCCGTGGCGGGCGAAGTCGATGGCGAGCTCGCCGTATTCCCCGGCGTCCGGTGACCAGGTACGCACGGTGTAGGTCCGGAACAGGTCGTTGACCTGCTCGTTCCAGTCGAGTCGACCGTCACCGAGGGACTTCGGGTACGGGCGCTCCCCGGTCTCCGGATCGGGGAGGATCAGCCGGACATCGTCATCGAAACCGTCACTGACCAGAGCAGGCACCGGTTCACCGTCACGGGTGTGGGCGAGCAGGCCGGCCCCACCGAAGGTGACGCGGCGCATCGCCGGGGTGACGTCCTCGACCCTCAGCACCTCCAGTTCACGCAGGGAGATCGGGTAGATGTCGGTGTCACGACTGATGCGGGGCACGGGGGTCCTTTCCACGGAACGGTTCGGGGCAAGGCTAGCATTGGCTTGCCCGGTAGCAGGACTGCATTCCCCGGCTACCGTAGCCACTTCCCCGACGCCCCACTTCCAGAGGACACCCCGCATGCCCCACCCGTTCCGACGCCCCGACCGCAACCACCGCCTCAGTCACCACAGCCGCCACAGTTTCCGTGCCACCACCGCCGTCGCCGCCGCACTCATCCTGACCGCCGGCCTCGCCGCCTGCTCCGACGACAGTTCCGACGGGGACACCACGGGCGGCGGTTCCGGCGACGGCTCCTGGCCGCGCACCGTCTCCTCGCTCGCCGTGGAGAACCACCACCTGGACTGCACCGACCAGATGGACATCTCCACCTGCGCGACCGAGGAGGTGGAGATTCCCGAGCAGCCGCAGCGCATCGTCTCGACCGCCGTGGGACTCACCGGTTCCCTGCTGGCGGTGGACGCCCCGGTGATCGCCACCGGTGGCGCGACAACCGGCTCAACCGCGGACAACGACGAGGGCTTCTTCAACCAGTGGGCCGACGAGGCCCGGGAGAAGGGTGTGGAGAGCCTCTGGCAGCTCAGCCCGGACCTGGAGAAGATCGTCACCGCCGATCCGGACCTCATCCTCGTCGCCGCCAACGGCCAGGACACGGCCGTCCCCGGCCTGGAGAAGATCCAGGCCATCGGTGTGCCGGTCGTGGTCCTCGACTACGTCAACATGGACTGGAAGGATCTCACCACCGAGATCGGCGAGATGACCGGCCGGGAGGCGGACGCCGCGGCCCGCATCGACGAGTACAACGAGCGCGTCTCCGAGGTGAAGGCGAATATCGAGGACCCGGAGCAGCCGGTCAGCCTCGTGCTGCCGAGTGCCGACAAGTCGGGAAACGCCAACTACATGACGGCCGAGTCACCGCAGGGCCGGGTCGCCTCCGACCTCGGCTGGGAGCTCACCGTGCCCGGCGACGATGTCGCGCGCACCGACGGCCCCTTCGCCGGACGCACCGACGTCAGACAGGTCACCGCAGAGAACCAGGACAAGGCCTTCACCGGACACACGGTGCTGGCCGTGGACTCCGGCATCGGCGAGGACCCGGCGGAGTACCTGAAGAACATGCCGATCCTGGCCGACACCTACGCGGTGCAGAATGACCGGGTGTTCGCCATGCCGCCGGAGCTGTTCCGGATGGACTACTACTCGGCGATGAAGATGCTCAACCGGATCGACGAACTCTTCGTGAAGTGACATCATGAGGTGACGGGTGAAGTGACGGGCACCGCCGCTGCGTCACCCCCGTAATTGACCGGCGTGAACTGAGGCGAGGTTTCGTTTACCCTGTCGTGGTAGGTGCCCGGACCCCGGATACCACTGACCCAAGAGTTTTTCGAGAGAAGGATCTTCCATGTCCTCACGCGCACTGTTCCGCCGGTCCCGCGCCGTCGCTGCCGTGGCCGCCGCCACCGCCCTCACCCTCGGTGTCGCCGCCTGCTCCGACGACGACGATGATTCGGACACCGGAACCTCGGCCTCCGCCTCCGCCGACGGGTCGGACTCCGACTCTGATTCCGATGACGCAGAACAGGGCACCTGGCCCCGCACCGTCGACTCCCTCGTGATCGAAAACGGCCAGCCTACCGGTGACACCGAGGAGGTCGAGATCCCCGCTCAGCCGGAGAAGATCGTCTCCACCTCCGTGACTCTCACCGGTACGCTGCTGGCCGTGGACGCCCCGGTCGTCGCCTCCGGTGGCGCCCAGGGCTCCCAGCTCTCCGACGACAAGGGCTTCTTCACCCAGTGGGCCGAGGAGGCTGACGACCAGGGCGTGGAGGCTCTCTGGAAGCTCGAGCCGGACCTGCAGAAGGTCGCCGCCCAGGACCCCGACCTCATTGTCGTCTCTGCCAAGGGCGCGGACACCGCCGCCGAGCAGATCGACGAGTTGAAGAAGATCGGCGTGCCGGTCGTCGTCCTCGACTACTCGGACAAGACCTGGACCGACCTGACCACCGAGGTCGGCGAAATCACCGGTCACGAGTCCGAGGCCGCCGACGCCATCCAGTCCTACGAGGACCGTGTCGCCGAGGTCAAGGAGAACATCGAGGAGCCGGAGCAGCCCGTCAACGTCGTGCTGCCCGCCCAGGAAGGCAACCTCAACTTCATGACCGCCGAGTCCGCCCAGGGCCAGATCATCAAGGATCTGGGCTGGGAACTCTCCGTCCCCGGTGACGACGTCGCGCGCACCGACGGTGACTACGCCGGCCGGACCGACGTCCGCCAGGTCACCGGCGAGAATGCCGACAAGGCACTGGTCGGCAAGACCGTGCTCGGCATCAACGTCGACGGCACCGAGCCGGTCATCGACAAGCTCAAGGCCATCCCGACCCTCGCCAACACCTACGCGGTGACACACGACCGCGTCTTCGAGCTCGGCGCCTCCGCCTTCCGCATCGACTACTTCTCCGCCATGGAGATCCTCGACCAGATCGAGGAGTACTTCGCGAAGTAGTCCCCGGGCACCGGCCGTTTCACCGTCGGGAGGTGAACTCGGATAGCCTGATGCCACGATGATGCACAGCAACGCCCTCGCTGTCGTCTTCGCCCTTCTCTCTGCACTGACCATCGCCTGGGGCACGGTCCTCAGACACCAGATCGCGGAGCAGACCTCCGGCGACCCCGACGACGCCCACGGCTCCCCACTGCTCGCCGCTGTCATGCGGCCGAAGTGGTGGGGAGGAGTTCTGTGCGCCCTGGCCGGCTACGGCCTGCAGATCGTCGCCCTCGGATTCGGCACCCTGCTGGTCGTCCAGCCGATCCTCGTGCTCTCCCTGATGTTCACGCTGCCGCTGTCAGCGAAGTTCGACGGACGCCGCGTCTCGAAATCCGAGATGTTCTGGGCGGGACTGCTGACTGTGGCGGTCGGCGTCCTCGTGATCTGGGGTAAGCCACTGCCCGGCCGGTCGATCCCCGAGCTGGACGACTGGATCATCGCCCTCGGTGCCGGCCTGGTGGTCATCGTGGCGATGTGCTGGTTCGCCGGCCACCGCCCCGCCAACCAGCGGGCCCTGCTGCTCGGCCTGGTCACCGGCATCATCATGGGTTATCTCGCGGTACTGTCGAAGGCCGTCGTCGCGATCTTCACCGCCGACGGGATCCACGGTCTGATCACCTCCTGGGAAGGCTACGGACTGCTGGCGTGCGCGGCGATCGGCACCGGCGTCCAGCAGCTCAGTTTCAACGCAGGGGCGCTGAAGAACTCCCTGCCCGCGATGACCATCGGTGAGCCGATCGTCGCCTTCATTCTGGGCTACACGCTGCTCGCGGAGAAGTTCCAGGTCCACGGGCTCGGCTGGATCGCCATGGCCGCCGCCCTGTGGGTCATGGTCGCCAGTACCGTCGTCCTGTCGCGCAAGAGCGTGGACTGAGCCGGCTCAGATCGCGTAGGCGAAGTCGACCAGCATCTCGGCGGAGACCCAGAAGCCCACCACACACCAGGCCACCCCGACGACCACCGGGATCCCCGCCAGCCACGGCCGGACCACCAACAGCGCGCGCAACCGGGCCAGTGCCCACACCACCAGCGGCAGCAGCAGGAAGAGCACCGGGATCAGCAGCAGCCGGGGACGCGAGTGCATGATGCCGTCGGAACCCAGCGTCATACCGGCGACTGCCACCGCAGGCAGCCACAACTGCCACGGCATCCGGCCGGTCAGCAGCGGCCACAGGGACGCCACACACAGCACGGCGACGAGGATCATCGACCAGGTGGAGATCGCGTAGCCGGGCATGGTGCCGTCGGTGGTCCCGCCCTCACCGACGGTCGTGGTGAGGTCCAGGGAGGACGAGGTGATCCAGTTCCATGTGGCCTGTCCGGCGTCGAAGCCGGAGTGCCAGCCCCGCTCCTGGGCCTCGAAGTAGCCGCCGATCTCCGCGGTACGGCCGTTCGCCCAGCGAATGTACCCGGCGATCCCGAGGACGCCGATGACCGGTGCCGCGCAGGCCCGCACGACCCTCCCGGCGCCCTCCCTCTCCCGCCACCAGCGCCACAACTCCACCGCAGCAGCCACCGCCAGCGTCAGCACCAGTACCACGGCGGTGATCCGCGTCAGCCCGGCGAAGAGGACGAGGACGCCGGCCGTGAGGTAGCGGCGTCGCAACAGCATGGTCACGGCCCACACCGCGAGCGCCGTGTACAGGGACTCCGAGTACGGCATCACGTACACCACCGACATCGGTGCGCCGAGGGCGAGGACGCCGACCGCCAGGGTGAGGACCGCCGCCGTCGCCGGGGAGACTGGTCGCCCGGGGTCACCGCCGGCGACCCGCGGCCAGAGACGGTCGACGGCCAGCCGCCCCAACCCCCAGACCATGGCCACGGACGCCGCCACGGACACGACCGCAGCGGCGGCGACGGTGATCTCGGCACCGGTGAGGATGCGGACCGGCGCAGCGAGGACCTGCACCAGCCAGGGGTAGCCCGGGAAAAACGCCACGGACTGCCATTCAATGGGGTCGCCACCGGGCGTCCCGGCGTCCCCCATGGCGAAGCCGGAGTAGCCGTGACGGGAGATGAGCGTCATCCACCGGGAGTCCCACTGCATCATCACCTCGGTGAGGGTCATGCCGTGGCGGGAGCCCCTGATCTGCATCACCAGCAGCAGGGCGGAGTACATCAGCACGGTGGTGACCAGTGCGACAAGCGGCTCGACCGGGAACCGTCGGTGCCGCTGCGCGGACGGTGGACTCTGGGTGGACATCGCCCACGACGTTAGCGGGGGTGCGGCGCCGCGGTGGCGTTCCCCCCGGATGCGGTGGGGACTATGGGCCGTGTCACACTTCCCGGCGGCTGTGGGTTACACTTGCCGACGTGAACACGTTCCGCGGTCAGCTTCTCCTTCTTAGCCGCGGCGGGGTCAGGGCATAAACCGACCGGCTCCCCGTCGCGGAGTTGAGTCGTGCCGGTCGGTGTTGAGAGTATTTTTCCACCGGAGACGCACCACCGGCGTCGAACCTGCAACAGGAGCACACCATGACCCCCAGCGATTCCTTCATCTCCGCCCCCGCCCGGATCGACACCCCCGCAGGTGAGATCCCGGCCGGGCAGCCCGCCTGGAACAAGCAGCGCCCGTCCCAGATGCCGGTCCACCGCTACCAGCCGCACTTCACCGAGGTCGAGCGCTTCCAGCTGCCGGACCGCACCTGGCCGGACAAGGTCATCGACAAGGCGCCGCAGTGGTGCGCCGTCGACCTGCGCGACGGTAACCAGGCCCTGATCGACCCGATGAGCCCGGAGCGCAAGCGCCGGATGTTCGAGCTGCTGGTCAAGATGGGTTACAAGGAGATCGAGGTCGGATTCCCCTCGGCCTCCCAGACGGACTTCGACTTCGTCCGCGAGATCATCGAGAAGAACATGATCCCCGACGACGTCACCATCCAGGTCCTGGTCCAGGCGCGTGAGCACCTGATCCGCCGGACCTTCGAGGCCTGCGAGGGGGCGAAGAACGTCATCGTGCACTTCTACAACTCCACCTCCATCCTGCAGCGCAAGGTGGTCTTCCGTAAGGACAAGGCCGCCATCAAGCAGCTGGCGACGGACGCCGCGCACCTGATCAAGGAGATCGCGGTCGACTACCCGGACACCAACTGGCGCTGGGAGTACTCCCCGGAGTCCTACACCGGCACCGAGGTCGAGTACGCCAAGGAGGTCTGTGACGAGGTCATCGAGATCATGGACCCGACCCCGGACAACCCCATGATCATCAACCTGCCGTCCACGGTCGAGATGACCACCCCGAACGTCTACGCCGACTCCATCGAGTGGATGCACCGCAACATCTCCCGACGTGACTCGGTGCTGCTGTCCCTGCACCCGCACAACGACCGCGGCACCGGCGTCGCCACCGCCGAGCTGGGCTACATGGCTGGCGCGGACCGCATCGAGGGCTGCCTGTTCGGCAACGGTGAGCGCACCGGCAACGTCGACCTGGTCACCCTGGGCCTGAACATGTTCACCCAGGGTGTGGACCCCCAGATCGACTTCTCCGACATCGAGGAGATCCGCCGCACGGTGGAGTACTGCAACCAGCTGGAGGTCCACGAGCGTGCGCCGTACGGCGGCGACCTGGTCTTCACCGCCTTCTCCGGTTCCCACCAGGACGCCATCAACAAGGGCATGGACTACATGGCCGACGAGGCGCACCCGGGTGCCCACGCCAACGAGATCAGCGACGAAGAGTTCGCCAAGATCATCTGGGAGGTCCCTTACCTGCCCATCGACCCGAAGGACATCGGCCGCAGCTACGAGGCCGTCATCCGCGTGAACTCGCAGTCCGGCAAGGGCGGCGTCGCGTACATCATGAAGACCGACCACGGTCTGGACATGCCGCGCCCGATGCAGGTCGAGTTCTCCGCCGTCGTCCAGGCGGTCACCGACTCCGAGGGTGGCGAGGTGAACTCCAAGGCGATGTGGGACATCTTCTCCGGGGAGTACCTGGACCGCGTCTCCCCGCTGGAGCAGATTTCCGTGACTGTCGACGGCCCCCAGACCGAGGGCTCGGAGACCAAGGTCACCGCCGAGATCGAGTGGAACGGCGAGCACAGGACGATCCAGGGACGCGGCAACGGCCCGCTGGCCGCCTACGCCCAGGCACTGGAGTCGCTCGGCGTGGACTTCGAGGTGCAGGAGTACACCCAGCACGCCCGCACCGCCGGTGACGACGCCGAGGCCGCGGCCTACGTCCTGGCCGAGGTCAACGGCCAGAAGGTGTGGGGTGTCGGCATCGCCGGCTCCATCACCTACGCCTCCCTGAAGGCGATGACTTCCGCGGTCAACCGCGCCTACGCCAACGAGGCCTCGGTCCTGGCCGGCGGCGTGTAGGTCGCAGCACACCGCGTCCTGTAGTGGCGTGGCACCGACGCAGCATTCAGGGAGGCACCGTCCCCACCCGGGGCCGTGCCTTCCTTTTGTGTGCCAGGTCTGAGCCTCTCTGTCGCCGTGTCGCCCCTGCCCTCCCTGTCTGCGCCATCGGATACGGTCCAGCGCCATCCGGTTGTGTCGGTTTTCCGCCGGGATCGACACAGCCGGATGGCGCCACATTCAACCTGATGGCGCAGTGACGGGTGGCACGGCCCTGATCCTCGCCCCTGATCCTCACCCGAATGCTGCGGTGCTTCACCCCGTACCGGACCCGGACAGTATGATGGCTCCATGACTTCCACGGGCCCGGACAACGACAGCGCCGGGAATTCCGGGACCACCGGGGGTTCCGGAACCTCTGCGGCCGGACGCTCCCGGCGTCGGCGTCGCCGCCAGGTCCACCGCCGCGCCGCTCCCCCCTCGCAGGATGTGCAGCAGACCGCGCAGAAGAACCAGCGGACGCAGGGCACCAAGAACTCCGCGCAGGCCGCCGACGACGCCGCCACCGAGACCACCGCGTCCGACCGGAGCAACAACGTCGGCAACGGACGGGCGGACCAGCAGAACCGTCCGACGCGCGTCCCCAAGACCTTCCACGGCGAGATCCCCGACGCCGAGACCGCCCCCTTCGTCGCGCTGACTGTCGCGGCGTCGGGTATCCACCCCACGACCTCGCGACTGGTCGCCGTCGCCGCCGTGCTCTACGACGCCGAGGGCACCCCGGTCAGTTTCACCGGCAACCGCCCGGCCTGCAGCGACGGCAGCGATCTCTCCGGCAGCACCGGCTCAGCGACCGACGCCGGCACGACCGAGCTCACCGGCGTCGTCCAGCAGATCAACCCCGGCGAAGACCCCGGCCCGTGGCACCTCCACGGCTACACCGAGGCCGACCTCGGCCAGGCCCCCGGGTTCGCGACCGTCGCCCCGCTGTTGTTCAACCTGCTCGACGGCCGTACCGTCATCTGCCACGGAACCACACTGACCTGGGGTTTCATTATCCAGGAGTACCGTCGCGCCCAGCGTGCCGCCAACCGGTCGGCCCCGCAGGGCGCCAACCGTGGCCGCCGACGCAACTCCCGGCGTCCCCGCAAGATCGCCGTGCCGGTCCCCGAGCGCATCGTCGACACGATGACCACCGCCCGCCGCCAGTCGGTGCCTGTCATCGACCCGCGGCTGCGCAGTATCGCCGCACACTACCGCGATACCGAAGGCCTGGAACTGGCCACCGACACCCTCCCTGACCTCGGGGCCGTCGCCTCCGACGCGCGCACCGACACCGGCGCCGATGAACTCCTCCTCGCCGATGCACGTATCCTCCTTCCGCTGCACCTCGTGCAGGAGGACCTGGCGGACGCCGGTCGCGGCATCATCCAGTCCGCGGTGCCCGCCGACCTCACCGCCGACCGGTTCGGTCTGCAACGTTCCACCGTCCGGGTGGACGCCACCACGACCCCGCGTCCCTACGCCAACCCCGGTACGCCCGGTGAGGACCGTCGACTCACCGAGGGCATGGAGTTCGTGGTCAGCCCCGATGTCGCCACAGATCCCGACGAGATCATCTCCGCGGGCCTCCGTGCCGGCCTGGTCTACAGCGAGAAGCTGAACCGGACCTCCAGCCTCGTGGTGTGCAACGCCAACCATGAGCTGCGTGGTAAAGCGATGCACGCGCACCGCAAGAACATCCCCCTGTTCACCGACACCGGGTTCTTCGACGCCCTCGAGGACGTGGAGCCCGGGACACCGTCCACCGGTGAGCCGGAGACGCGCCCCGCCACACCCCGCATTCCCGCACCGCAGCGCGGCAGCCAGGGTCGCCCGCGCAAGAAGCAGGGCAACCGCCAGGGCGGACGCCAGAGTGGGAACCAGGGTGGCCGTCAGGGGTCTGCGCAGTCGAACCGTCGTACCCCGATCCGCCAACCGCAGCAGCACGGCGAAGCCCGCGGCAACGACGGTGGAACCGGCCCTGCCTCCGGTTCCGGGAACTCCGCCGCGTCCTCCGGCTCCGGATCCAACGGTTCCTCAGGGAACCGGAACCGTAACCGTAACCGACGACGGTCCTCCGGGAATTCCGGCGGCGGGCAGCAGAAGAAGCAGGGCCAGAAGAAGCAGGGTTCCGGCGGGAGCTCCGGGTCGGGATCGAACCGTTCCGGGGCACGGCGACGGCGTCGTTCCGGGGCGAACCGCCGATCCAACCGGTCCAACCGGTCCAACCAGTCCAACCCGTCCAAGTAGATAAGGTGATCTGATGGGTCTGCGCACCTCATTCGCCGTCCGCGCCGCCGACCTGGCGACCTGGGCGTCCCGCAAGGCCGGCCGTGGCAACGGCGGCATGATCGGCGGTCTCGTCGCCGACTTCATCGACCCGAAGCTGATGGAACAGCTCGGGCAGGGTCGTCCCTGCGCGATCGTCACCGGCACGAACGGCAAGTCGACGACCACCCGGATGCTCGCCGAAGCCGTCCGCGGCATCGGCACCGTATGCACCAACGACGGTGGCGACAACATGGACGCCGGTGTCATCTCCGCACTGCTCGCCGGCCGTGATGCCCAGCGTCTCGTCCTCGAGGTCGATGAACTGCACGTGCCGCACATCGCGACGAAGCTCGACTGCGATGTGCTCGTGCTGCTGAATCTCTCGCGTGACCAGCTCGACCGCGTCGGCGAGATCAACAAGATCGAACGCGTCCTGCGCGAGTACGTGAGTGCGAACCCCGACCTCACCGTCATCGCGAACTGTGACGATGTGCAGGTCACCTCGGTCGCCTGGGACTGCCCGAACGTGGTGTGGGTCTCCGCCGGGGTCGGTTTCACCGGCGACTCGACCAGCTGTCCGCGCACCGGTGGTGCGATCGTGCGCACCGAGAAGGCCGACGGCTCTCCCGACTGGTTCGCGGTGAAGCCACTGGCCGACGGCTCAGAGTTCCGGCGTCCGACCCCGAGCGTGACGGTCGACCCGTCCGGCCTGCACACCCCTGAGGGCGACCGGGATCTGAACCTCACCCTCCCGGGCGACGCCAACCGCGGCAATGCGGCGCAGGCCGTCACCGCCGCCGTCGCCCTCGGTGTCCCCGAGCAGGACGCCGTCGCCGCTGCCGAGCGGGTCGACAATGTCGCCGGACGCTATGCGACGGTGAGCTTCGAGGGGCGCGAGGTGCACCTGCTGCTGGCGAAGAACCCGGCCGGCTGGCAGGAGGCCCTGTCGATGGTGGACCGCACCGCCGACGGCCTGGTCATCTCGGTCAACGGCCAGGTCGCCGACGGTCAGGACCTGTCCTGGCTGTGGGATGTGGTCTTCGAGAACTTCGAGGGGATGAAGGTCGTCTCCTCCGGTGAGCGGTCCGCCGACCTGGCGGTCCGGCTCGGATACGCCGGGGTGGAGCATGACACGGTGCCGGACATGCTGGACGCCCTGCGCGCCTGCCCGCCCGGCCGGGTCGAGGTGCTGGCGAACTACACCGCCTTCCGGGACCTGAACCGCGACCTGAAGAAGGCCGTGCAGAACACCGCGAAGAAGGAGCAGCAGAATGGCTGAGCTGACTATCGGACTGGTCCTGCCGGACGTGCTCGGTACCTACGGCGACGACGGCAACGCCCTGGTCCTGCGGCAGCGGGCGCGGATGCGCGGCTTCGACGCCGGGATCCACCGCATCACGCTCGGGGACGCCGTGCCCGAGGGCCTCGACGTGTACACCGTCGGTGGCGGTGAAGACGTCGCCCAGACCCTCGCCGCCGAGCATCTCATCGCCGACGGCGGCATGACCCGCGCCGTCAATGCGGGACGCCCCGTCCTCGCGATCTGTGCCGGACTGCAGGTCTTCGGCCACAGTTTCCGGGCCTCCGACCGGATGGTCGACGGGCTGGGACTGATCGACGCGACGACCTCGTCACTGCAGACCCGCATGATCGGTGAGTTGAAGTCGGTGCCGGCGAAGCAGGGCATGCGTGCCCCGGGGATGGAAGAGCTCACCGAGCCGCTCACCGGGTTCGCGAACCACCAGGGCGCGACGATCCTCGGCCCGGACGCCCGACCGCTGGGTCATGTCACCCACGGCACCGGCAACACGGACGCCCACGGCGCCCTGACCGCCGGTCTCAGCCCGGAGACCGCGAAGGTCGAGGTCTACCACGAGGGTGCGGTGCAGGGGTCGGTCATCGCGACCTACATGCACGGCCCGGTGCTCGCCCGGAATCCTCAGCTCGCGGACCTGCTGCTGGCCAAGGCGACCGGTGTCGCGCTGGCCGACTTGCCGCCGATGACCGGGGCTTTCGCCGAGCAGTTGACCGGTGAGGTCGCCACTCTGCGCGCTGAGCGGATGAAGGCGTAGCCCACTTCCCGGTACTCACTCCTCGGCGAGTGTGCGGACGACCCCGTCGTCGACGGTGACTGATCTTGCGTCACTGCGCCGCCGCCCGGGAACGTGGACGCCATGGTCACGTTCCAGTCTGGAAAGGTGGACCCCCAGCCGTTCCGGGAAGCCCGGGACAAGCGCCGACGGGTCGATGGCGATGAGCAGCATCCCGGTGGAGGGGCACTCGGATCCGTCAGTGAACGAGGGCGCGTCCAGTGACCAGGTCCCGCCGGCGAGTCCGGCGAGGACCTCGGCGGCCAGACCGATGTTACCGGTCCGGTATCCACCGTCCGGAAGAAGTGCACCAGCCAGGGCAGCGGTGACGTCCCGGGTGGGTGTTCCGGTGCCATCCACCGCCCAACCGTCCGGCAACGGCTCACCGGCGTCCGCCATCGCCTGCACCGAGACCAGTGCAGTCGGACTGACCGCCTGGTCCATGAGGAACGGCCGGTCCCCTGCCGGGGCAGCAAGCGACACCGGGTTCGTCCCGATCACCGGCGCACCGTCATCACCCAGGGCTACTGCGGCCGGGGCGTTCGCCGCAGCCAGTGCGACGTATCCCCGGTCAGCGAGCCTGGCTGTGTAGTCGCCGAGTTCCCCGCAGGTGTAGGAATTCGAGACGGCGAGTATGCCCGCCCCGTGCTCAGCCACCGCATCGAGCAGATCGGGCAGGGCATCGTCCGCGGCACGCTGGACGGTGCCACGGCAGGCGTCGACGCGGACGACCGCGCCCCGACGTTCGACAACCGGGGCCGCGGTGCCGTCGACGGCACCGCGGCGGACCGCGTCCAGATGGTCGGTGAGATGGGATGCTCCGACAGCGGAGCGTCCGCGGAGTTCGGTGCGGACGGTCGCCGCCGCCAGAGAATCAGCGGTGGCGGCGTCCGCACCTGCCCGGACAGCGGCGGCTGCACACAGTCCGTGCAGCTCCTCCGGGGTCAGGTCCATGAGGCCCCCTTTCCCCGGGATGGCCGGGACGTGGTCTGGCAGGCGATGTGATCGATGATGTCACTCCCACGGCGGGTGTCAAGGTGGTGGGAATTCAACATCGCACACCACAGATCGCTGTGATGTGTGATCACAAAACTAGTCCATGTGTGACTCCGGGCACAACGACAGATTTCCGAACATTCTCTGAGCTGGCGAGACAACAGGGCACTTGACCAGATTGTTGAGTGATGAAAACATGACCACATCCTTCCCGGCGGGTGTCACCTCCAGGACGGAGACCTCATGGACATGCTCACCCGCGTCAGCGACTGGATCTGGAATCCCCTCGCCTACGTCGCTCTCGCCGTCGGCGCCTTCTTCACGATCATCACCCGCGGCGTCCAGTTCCGCCGTCTTCCGGACATGATCCGGCAGCTCAAGGAAGGCGAATCGACCGAGGGAGGACTCACCTCCTTCCAGACACTCGCACTCACCATGTCGAGCCGCGTCGGTGTCGGCAGTATCGCCGGCGTCGCCACCGCCATCGCCATGGGCGGCCCTGGTGCACTGTTCTGGATGATCATCACCGGTCTTCTCGGATCAACCTGCGCCTACGCCGAGGCGGTCCTCGCGCAGACCTTCAAACGCCGGATCCACGGTGAAGACCGCGGTGGCATGCCCTACTACATCCGGTACGGACTGCGCGCCCCCGGACTCGCCGCCACCATCGCCTTCACCGCGATGATCGGCTACGGTTTCGTCTTCCCCGGTATCCAGGCCAACAACATCGCGTCCTCGATGGACCAGGCGTTCAGCATCCCGTCCTGGGTCACCGGCACCGTCGTCGCCGGAATCCTCGGGTTCGTCGTGGTCGGCGGGACCAAGCGCATCGTCAACGTCGCGCAGTCCGTCGTCCCCTTCATGGCCATCGGCTACCTGCTCATCGCCGGGATCATCATCTGCGCCAACATCACCGAGGTTCCCGAGGCGATCCGTGTGATCGTCATGTCGGGCATGGGCACCGACCAGCTCTTCGGCGGACTCGTCGGCTTCGCGGTCTCCTGGGGCGTGCGTCGTGCGGTGTTCGCCTCCGCCACCGGCTTCGGTGAGGGCACCTTCTCCGCCGCCGCGGCCCACACGACCCACCCGGGCAAGCAGGGCATCATCCAGGCCTTCAGCATCTACATCGACCTGTTCCTCATCTGCACCGCCACCGCGCTGATGATCGTGGTCACCGGCTCCTACAGCGTCAAGGACCCGGACTCCGGCCAGATGCTCGTCGACGGTGCCCCGGACCTCGTCGCCGGCCCGAACTACGTCCAGCAGGCCATCGACGGAACCTTCAGCGGTTTCGGCAGTATCTTCGTTGCTGTCGCCATCCTTCTGTTCGCCTTCACCTCACAGGTCTTCTTCTACTACGTCGCTACCACGAACCTCATCTTCCTGCTCGGCGAGCAGCACAACCGCATCTTCGAGGGACTCATCAAGCTCGGTGCGGTGACCATCGCCTTCATCGGTTCGGTCATCAGCGCTGATGCCATCTGGGCGGCCGGCGACATCGGCTATGCGCTGCTCGCCTGGCTCAACATGTTCGCCGTCGTACTCCTGACCAAGACGGTCCGCAAAGTCGTCGTGGACTACGAAGATCAGCGCAAGGCGGGGATCGACCCGGTGTTCTTCCCACAGAAGCTCGGGATCAGGGACGCGGACTGGTGGGAGAACGAGTTCATCGAGAAGCACCCCGAGTACGCGGAACAGGCAGCGTCCCACGCCTCGCCTGACGCACCTGCCACCACCTCGACATCCACACCTTCCGGGGACGCTGAACCCCCGCATCCGCACGGGGATGACTCTCCGGAATCCTGAGCCCCGGTATACTCGCCCCATGGCACTGACCCGTCTCGACACCGCGACCCGTGTGGGCGACATGGCTTTCGAGGCGCTGCAGTCCGCGATCACCGACGGCGAGTACGAGGCCGGGGACCGGCTGCAGATCCGCGACCTGGCGGACAAACTGGGTATCAGCGTGATGCCGGTGCGTGAAGCCATCAAGCGTCTCGAGGAGATCGGACTCGTCGAGACGAAGCCCTACCGCGGTGCGATGGTCAAGGAGTTCACGCCCGCCGAGCTGCTCAACATCTACAACGTCCGGCGGCTGCTGGAGACCGAGGCGGCACGACTGGGTGCCGTGGCAGCCTCGGAGAAGGACATCGCGGAGCTCGACCGGCTGTTCGCCGCCATGGAGGAGGCGCTCGACGAGGGGGATGTCGTGCGGTACCTGGATCTCGACGAGGAGATCCTCATGACGGTCTACGACGCCGCGGACAACCCGGTGCTCACCGAATCCATCCTGTCATTGTGGGTCCGTTGCCGCCACTACAAGATCGCCGGCGCCCGCCGGTCCATCAGCGACGGCGTCTCCCCTGAACTGCTGGTCCACCAGCGCAACCTCATCGACGCGGTCCGCCGTGGGGACTCTGCTGCCGCCGCCGAGACGACCTCGACTTCTCTCGATGACGCGCGGGCGCGTATCCGTGCCAGCCTCTCCGACGACGCCTGACGCACTTCCCGCTCGGCCACCGTCTCGCCCAGATTCACTGAACCCGCAGGTCACGCACCGTCAGGAAACTTTTCATTCGCAAGTCTTGTGTGATCTGTGATCACAAATTACTGTGGCGGGTACAACAGCGGCTGCCGTGAGTGCGAAACACCACGGAATCCCCGGTCACTGTCCAGCACACCGCACACAGACCACACTCCCCGAAGGAGGATTTCCGTGGATGACATGACAGGAACGACGGACATGAAGGATGCCGTCATCATCGGCGGCGGACTCGCCGGACTCTCCGCTGCCTGGCGACTGCGCAACTGGGACACGGTGATCCTCGAGGCGTCCCCCCGCACCGGCGGACGCATCCGCTCCGAAAAGCGCGGGGACTTCTTCCTCAACTGGGGCGGCCACGTCTTCTCCGGTCCCGGAAGCTCCACCGACGAGCTTCTCCGGGAGTCCGGCACCCGCTTCGTCGAGGTCCCCGGAAACCTCGCCGCCCTGCACATGAACGGCAAGTTCATCGACAAAGGCCTCGCCCAGACCTACCCGCTGCAGGTCCCCCTCAAGTTCAGGGACCGCATCGGGATGTTCACCTCGGGCGCCAAGGTCAGCAAGGACGTCCTGCGCTACGCCGCGGTCGTCCGCAGGCGTCCCGGTGAGTCCGGCGAAACGCGCCAGCAGCGCATCTACGACTTCGAGAACGACCGCACCTTCGCCGACTACCTCGGCGACATCTCCCCCGAGGCCGAGGCCCTGTTCACCCCGACCGTCACCCGCTCCGCCGGTGACCCCCACCAGATCTCCGCCGGTGCCGGCATCGGCTACTTCAGCCTGGTCTGGAACATCGGCCAGGGACTCAACCGATCCATCGCCGGCGGTCCCTCCACCCTCACCGGCAATCTCGCCGCCGCCCAGGCCGACCGCATCATCACCGAGGCCGACGTGCAGGAACTCACCCAGCACGACGGCTACGTCACCGTCCGCTACCTGCGCGACGGAGTGGAGCACGCGGTGAAGGCCCGCACCGCGGTCATGGCCACGCCTGCCCCGGTCACCCACCGCATCGGTGTGGACCTGCGTCCCTCCCTGCGGGACGCCCTGTCCAAGGTGCAGTACGGGGCCTAAGTCTCGGCCGCCTTCCTCACCGACGAAAAGACCCCGCAGGCGTGGGACGACTGCTACGGCATCGCCACCCCGAAGCGCTCCTTCAACATCGTGCTCAACCAGGGCAATGTCGTCCACGGCCTGTCCGATGAGCGGCGTCCCGGTGGTTCGGTCATGGTCTTCTCCCCCGCCAGCCTCGCAGACCGCCTGCTGCCACTGAGCGACGAGGAGATCACCGAGATGTACCACCGCGACCTCAACGAGGTCCTGCCGGGCTTCTCCGACATCGTCACCGAGACCCACATCCAGCGGTGGCCGCTCGGAGCCCCGTACTGCTTCCCCGGTCGGGCGAAGATCCAGGGCGAGCTCATGGCGCCGGAGGAGCGTGTCTTCCTCGCCGGAGACTACCTCGGCAACCTCTACACCGAGACCGCCATCACCTCGGCGTTCACCGCCGCCCAGCGCGCAGCGAGCATCCTCGCCACCGAGCACCAGTACGACAACACCGCCGCCGTCGGGCTCACCGACGGTGTCGCCCACGGCGAGGACGGCTGGGTCCAGCCCACCATCGACACCGCCGCCCTCGCATCCACCGCGGGCACGTCCACCCCCACCGTCGCTTCCTAGGAGGAACACCATGACCCTGAACAACACCGCCGACCTGCGCGGCGTCCTCACCGCCCTGTCCACCCCCTTCGACGCCGACGAGAACATCGACGTCGACCTGCTCAAGAAGGTCGTCGACCGGTCGATCGACAACGGTGTCGACGGCGTCGTCGCCGGCGGCTCCACCGGCGAGTTCGCGATGATGACCGACGCCGAGCGTGAGCAGCTCGTCGACACCGTCGCCGGACACACCGGGGGTCGCGTCCCGGTCATCGCCCAGACCGGTGCGACAACCACCAGACAGGCCATCCGTTTCTCGAAGGCCGCGGAGAGGTCCGGTGCCGACGTGCTCATGCTGGTCACGCCCTACTACGAGCCGCTGACCCTCACCGAGACCCTCGACTACATCCGCGAGGTGGCCTCCAACGTCGAGCTGCCGGTCATGCTCTACAACATCCCCGGCGCCACCGGCGTGAACCTCGCCGCCGACGACGCCGCTGCCCTGGCAGACGAGTTCGAGAACATCCGCTACATCAAGGACTCCTCCGCCGACTGGGAGCAGGCGCTCCAGCTCATCCACCACCACGGTCACCGGCTGGGCACCTTCATCGGCTGGGACTCCTACATCTACAGCGCCATGGTCGAAGGCGCAGCCGGTGTGATGGCGGGGGCGGCCAACGTGGTGCCGACCGAGATCGTCGAGGTCGTCCGCCTCATCGATGCCGGGAAGCTCGCCGAGGCCCTGGCAGGCTGGAATAAGGTCTACCCGGTGATCGACACGATGATCACCCAGGACTCCTTCATCTCCGCGGTGAAGTCCGGGCTGCGCCACCGGGGCCTTCCGGTGGGCGTCCCGCGTCGCCCCATGGCCGACGTCTCCGCCGAGGCGGACGCCGCCATCGGTGCGGCCGTCGCCCGACTCGCCACCGCCTGACGCCACCGCCTGACGCCACCGCCTGACGCCACTGCCTGACCGATCACCACCCGAGAACCGACAGGAGCTTTCCCATGACTGACGTCCTCCGTTCCGATTCCCCGCTCATCGGCACCGCCGACCTGCCCCCGCTGACGCACTTCATCGACGGGACGTTCCGGGACGCTGCGTCCTCCGACACCGCCACCGTGGTCAACCCCGCGACCGGCGAGGTCCTCGCCGAGGTCGCGCGTGGCACCGTCGACGAGGTCGACACCGCAGTCGCCGCCGCGTCCGCCGCGCTCCCGACCTGGCGCGAGACCACGCCGAAGGAGCGTGCGGATCTGCTCAACCGCATGGCCGACATCGTCGAGGAGAACGCCGACCTGCTGTCCCGGCTGGAGTCCGCCAACGGCGGTAAGCCGAAGGCGGTCGCCGATGACGACATCGCCGGGACCGTCGACATCCTCCGCTTCTCCGCCGGAGCCGCGCGCGCCTACACCGAGCTCGGCGCCGGCGACTACGTCACCGACCACACCTCTTTCATCCTGCGTGAGCCGCTGGGTGTGATCGGTGCGGTCGTGCCGTGGAACTACCCGCTGCTCATGGGCGCGTGGAAGTTCGCCCCGATC
This sequence comes from Corynebacterium sp. UD i78, assembly GCF_056280545.1. Lineage (NCBI taxonomy): Bacteria > Bacillati > Actinomycetota > Actinomycetes > Mycobacteriales > Corynebacteriaceae > Corynebacterium > Corynebacterium sp. UD i78. The sequence goes on from NZ_JBWCED010000001.1 coordinate 2,203,358, forward strand.
CTCGCCGCCGGAAACACCCTGGTGCTCAAGCCGTCGGAGCATACACCGCTGAGCATGCTCAAGTTCATCGAGCTCGTCGCCGATGTCCTGCCCGCCGGTGTCTTCAATGTCGTCACCGGGCGTGGGTCCGTGGTCGGTAACCGTCTCGCCGAGCACCCGGATGTCGCGATGATCGCGCTGACCGGCAGCGTGGGCAGCGGCCAGTCGGTCGCCACCGCTGCCGGCGACTCACTCAAGCGCGTCCACCTGGAGCTCGGCGGCAAGGCGCCGCTGGTCATCTTCGAGGACGCCGACCTGGCCGCCGCTGCGGAAGCGATCCGCGAAGCGGGCTACTGGAACTCCGGTCAGGAATGCGGTGCGGGGACCCGCGTCCTGGTCCACGAGTCCGTGGCGTCTGAGTTCGTCGACCTGCTGGTGGAGCAGGTCTCCACCTTCGTCATCGGCGATCCCGCTGCCGGTGAGTCCGTGGAGATCGGCCCGCTGGTCTCCCAGGGTCACTTCGGCCGCGTCGTCAGCTTCCTCGACCGGGCTGTCTCGGAGGGTGCGACGGCGGCCATCGGTGGTTCAGCGATCGACGGTGACGGGTTCTTCGTCGCGCCGACCGTACTCACCGGCGTGGAGCCGGGGACGGAGGCGGCGTCCGAGGAGATTTTCGGCCCGGTCGTCACCGTCGAGACCTTCTCCGACGAGGACGAGGCGATCCGCCGGGCCAATGGAACGCCGTACGGTCTGTCCGCCTCGGTGTGGACCACCGATGCCGCCCGCTCCATCGACGTCCCGCGGAAGATCGACGCCGGCACCGTGTGGGTGAACTGCCACCTGGTGCTCGCCAATGAGGTCCCGTGGGGTGGGTTCAAGGGCTCCGGCTACGGCCGCGACCTGTCGCTCTACGCGCTGCAGGACTACTCGCGGACCAAGCACGTGCAGATCAACCACGCGCGGAAGAAGTAGGCGGCGACCAGTCACGCCAGCCGCGCCGACCGGTACACAATCATGACGGATTAGCCACGCTGAGTGTCACAGCGGGGCGAATCCGTCACAGTTGCGTACAGGGACCGAGGCCGGAAACCGGTCGCTTCGCACGGGAGGAATTCCCCTCCCGCCGCGTCCTACGAGGCAGGACGCCGCACGACGCGCCACCGTCCGGTGCCCGCCGACTCCGAGACGATGGCACTGTGGCGCACCGGCTCAGGCACGGGCACGAGATCTTCCACGGTGGTGGCGACGGGTCGGGAAGGAAGGCTGAAGCGTTCGCGGAGGTGACGGGTCATGGAGTACCGGTCCCCTTTCAAGCTGTCGGTCGTGTGCGGTCTGCCGGCGCACGGCAGCGTGGATCGCCGCCCGTCAGCACCGGACACCACCGAGTATCGGACACGCCGCTGACACCACCCCTGCGGAAACCCGTGACCTACCGGCACATCCCCTGCCGGTTCACTGGCAGCGGCCCGCAGCACCCCGCAGCGCCCCGGAACATCCCCCTGACCACCGGAAACCGCAGAGTAAATTGATGACAGCCGCATATTATCTTACGTGAATGATGTTAATGTTCTGTGGACAATATGACGGAACGGACAACTACACAGAGAGAATGAGTGAGCGAGCACGAGGACTCTGACATCACTGAACCAGTCGACCGGACCGGCAAGGTCCGCCTATGCCCCGACCACTCGCGCCCCTCCTACAGCCTCTCCACCTGGGTGTCGATGCTCTTCGCCGCGGGCGTCGGCATCGACATGCTCTTCTACCCGGTCACCGACCCCGGTCACCCAGTACATGGTCGCCCCGGTCACCACCCCGGTTCCGTCCTCCGGAGGACGCCGTACCCAGTCGCAGGAGGACTACCTGCGCCTCGAGGTCTTCGACCAGACCGTCACCCGGGGCCACGACCTCAACGGTCTGACGAGGCAGCAGATCGTCGACGATGTCATCGACCGGTACGAGACACACCTCGGGTTCCTCACGGAATCGGCATCCACCGACACCCGGTCCAGGCTCACTTCCCCGGTCACGCCGGTCGCCGAACCCTCCCTCATCAAGGATGGGGAGCAGGAGGACGACAGCCGTGTGAAACGCCGAATGCCCGCATCACGCACTCTGAGGTCGTTGCGGAGGTATCTCCAGCAACCTCAGGCTGCGTGATGCGGACATTGCCGGGCCGACCGGGGGGCGAAGGAAAGGACGCCGGGCGTGGGCCGTAACTCGCAGGCGCTACACCCGCCACTCCCCGACCACGAAGGCCTGGGCGACAGGCCCGTCGTGCGACAGGCTCAGCTGCCACACCGCATGACCTGCCCCGTCTGCCCCGCCGAACCGCGCGGTCAGCGCCCCGTTCACCCGGGCCTCCAGTACAGGAGCCAGCCGGATGTACGGCCGACCCCAGCGGTCCTTGACCACCTCGATCTGCGACCAGTCCATCTGGGCACCGGGAATCTCGTCCCCGGCGTCGGCCAGCGTCCAGGCCTTGTAGAAGGCCTCCTTCGCCGCCCACCGGGCAGCGAGGTGCTGTCCGATGTTCCCACTGGTCTTCGCCAACCGGGCGCACTCACGTCGCTCCGCACCGGTGAAGGACAGCGCGAACTTCGAGCCCGGCAGGTCCAGCTGTTCGGTGAACGCGGGGATGTCGACCACGTCGACGCCCACACCCAGCACGAATCCACGTGGCACCGGATCCGCCGGCTCCACCCGACCTCGCGCGGACACGGGCCCCGCGCCGTTCACCGGGTCACTCACCGGAACAGACCGTCCTCACCGGCGCGGGTCGCCGGGTCGAGCAGCATGGCCGGCTCAGCCTCGTCGATGTCGACACCGTCAGCGAAGCGACGGTGCCCGATCTCCTCGAACAGGGCACGGTGGCCCAGCATGCCGGCCTCGCGGCGGCGGACACCGGCGCGCAGGCGCTCGGAAGCCTTCGCCTCCCAGGCCGCCGCGGCGTCCTCACCCAGCTGGGACGCCACGGCGACGCGGAACGCCTCGGGGTGGACCAGTGCGAGCAGCGCGGAGACGTGACCGAAGCCCAGGGAGGTCAGCAGACCCGCCTTCACCGTGCGCTGCAGCTGCAGCGGCTCACGCAGCCACACCAGATCCGGGGAGGACGCCATCTCCGGGTCCACGCAGTCCAGCGAGCGGTTCGCCGGGATCCGCGAGGTCCGGAACATGTCGCCCAGGCCGGCCATCTGGAAGACGGCGGCACCGCCCTTGGCGTGACCGGTCAGGGTCTTCTGCGACACGACGTACAGCGGGTTACCCGCGGTACGGCCCAGCACGGACGCCAGGCGGGTGTGCAGCTTCGACTCGTTCGGGTCGTTGGCGTTGGTGGAGGTGTCGTGCTTGGAGACGACGGTGATGTCATCGGCGGACACACCCAGCTTCGCCAGGTCGCGGGCCAGGCGGGAATTCTTCCCGCCACGGCCGGCGGCCAGCGCACCCTGTCCCGGGGCCGGGATGGAGGTGTGGGCACCGTCGGCGTAGGACGCCGCGAACCCGACCACGGACTGGACCGGCAGGCCCAGCTTCGCGGCCACGGAACCACGGGCCAGCAGGATCGTGCCACCACCCTGTGCCTCGACGAAGCCACCACGGCGACGGTCGTTGGCGCGGGAGTAGAAGCGCTCGTTGAGGCCCTTGGCGGCCATCTTGTCGGAGTCCGCGGTCGCGTTCATGTTCGCGAAGCCGGTGATGGACTCCACCGACATGTCGTCGGTCGCACCGGCGACCACGAAGTCGGCCTTGCCGAGCTGGATCTTGTCGGCACCCTCTTCGACGGAGACCGCGGCGGTCGCACAGGCACCGACCGGGTGGATCATCGCACCGTAGCCGCCCACGTAGGACTGCATGGTGTGCGCGGCGACGACGTTCGGCAGCGTCTCCTGCAGGATGTCGGACGGGATGTCCTCCTCCAGGAAGCGGTCGACGAAGAGCTTGCGCATCGAGGTCATGCCACCGAAACCGGTGCCCTGCGTCATGGCGACGTCGGACGGGTGCACGGCCTGCAGGATCTCGGCCGGGCTGAAGCCGGCGGAGAGGTAGGCGTCCACCGCGGTGACGAGGTTCCAGATCGCGATGCGGTCCACGGCCTCGATCATGGACGCCGGGATGCCCCAGCGTGCCGGATCGAAGTCGGTCGGGAACTGGCCGCCGACCTTACGGGCCAGGGTGGCCCGTCGTGGTACGCGGGTCCGGGCGCCCGGCAGACGGGTGACGGACCACTCGCCGGTCTCCTCGTCGTGGTTGGCACGCGTGAAGGTCGGGTCGGAGTCCACGAAGGACGCGGCGTCCTCGGCGGAGTCCACGGTGAAGGTGACCTCGTGGTCGAGGAAGATCTCGACCTCCTGCGGGGTGTGCAGGTCCTCGAGGGCCCCGTTCTCACCGTCGTCGACGAAGGTGCGGACACCGGCGCGGGCGGCGACCTCGTCGCGGTAGCGCGTGTAGATCTCCTCCTCGGGCACGATGTTGCCGTCGACGTCGTACCAGCCGGCGACCGGGGTATCCATCCAGGTCAGCAGGCCGGTCATCCAGGCGAGTTCCAGCACACCGGCGGCGGACAGGTCCACGGACCCGTCAGCCTGGATGCCCAGCTCGGCCTCGGCACGGGTACGTCCCGAGCCCCAGGCGCTGACCTCACCGAGGCCCACGACGACGACCATGTCCTCGAGGTCGGTGGTGACGTCACCCCACGGTGCGGCACCGAAGTCAGAGCCGACCGGCTGGGCGACACGCACCGGAGAGGGCAGGGCGTTGACCGTGACCGGGGCCTCGGCGTCCTCCTCGACCGCGGCGGCGGTGGCGAAGGCACCGTCGGCGACAGCCTGTTCACGCAGTTCGGTGAGGTTGATCTTGTCGAGCCCACCGGTCAGGTCGGCGTCGACCGGGCCGCCCAGGGCCTCGGCCCGGACCGACTCAGAGCAGAGCTTCAGTAGCTCGCCGGAGATTTCGGCGGGGCTCCACACGTGGACGCCCGCCTCGACGGCGGCGTCGACCAGCGGGTCGTTGCCGCCCATGAGGCCGGTACCGGCGACCCAGCCGATCCGCGGGTGGGCGATGGTGACACGCCCGCCCCTGCCACCCCAGGGCTCGTTGGACCACTTGTTGCAGACGGCGTCGAAGGCGGCCTTGACCTCGCCGTAGGCACCGTCGCCACCGAAGGTGCCGCGGTTCGGCGAACCCGGCAGGACGACGTGCAGGCGGTGGGCCAGGTCGGCCTCGTGGCCGATGCGGGACAGGGCGGTGAAGGACCGCTCGACACTCCACAGCAGCAGTCGGGTCTGGATCTCGGCGTTTCCGCCGGCGTCCTCCACGGTGCCGGAGACGGACGGGGCGGCGAACGGCAGGAAGAGGTCAGGGACCAGGGCGGGCTTGATGAGCTTCTGGTCGGAGCCGACGGTCTCGGTCTGCTCGGTGCCGATCCACTCCACCAGCGCGTCGATGTCGCGGTAGGAGGAGAGGTTGGCCGGCACCAGCCAGATCTTGGCGGACGCCGAGGCGTGCTCGCGGTAGAGCTTCTTGACGAACTCCAGGCGGGCGGAGTTGATGCGGGACGCGGTCATGATGACCGTCGCACCCTCGGCCAGCAGGTCGCCGACCACACCGCCGGCGATGGATGCCGGGGTGACACCGGTGACCACGGCGACCTGCCCCTCGAAGGCACCCGGCTCGGTGGATCGGGCGTCCTCGGCGATGGACCGGAAGCGGGCGGCCAGCGCGGTGTCACCGGCGGCCTCGGCGTGGGCGGCACGGAAACCGGCGTGCACGGCGACGGTCTCGCCGGTGCCCACGAAGGACACGGACTCGGCGAGTTCCTCACCGTTGGCCAGGCGGGCGACGTCCTCACGGGCGGTCGCCCAGCGGTCGTCGATGAGCAGGGTCCGGCGGGCATCGAAGGACGGCGCCACGGACGCGGGCCAGTTCGCGCCGAGCTCGGCGGAGACGGCCTCGAGGACGGCGGCGGTCTCGGCACCCTCCTCGTCGGACAGGGCGGCGGACTCGGGGACGTCGAGGTCCAGGGCGGCGAGGATGTGGCGGGCCGTGGTGGCCAGCACACCCGTCTCACCGGTGACACCTTCGGCGAAGGCGTCGAGGGCGGCGGAGTCCACGGTGCCGCCACCGCCGGCACCACCGGCGGCCGGGATGGCCACCGGGATACCGTGGGCGGCACCTGCCTGGGCGACGGCCTCGTCGATGATCGCGTTGACGTCGTTCATGGTGGTGGCAGAGGTCGCCAGGGTGGCGAGGTCACCACCACGGGAGGACGCACCCTCGCGGGACCCCAGCAGGATCTGCGCGGTGGTGTGGTCGACCCAGCCCGGACCGAGCTCCCAGGTGCCGGTGACCCGGTCGGCGATGGCCGAGGCCTTGGCACCGGCGGCACCGAAGAGCTTGCGCAGGCGGTCCTTGACGGCCTCACCCAGCACCGGCCCGAACGCGGAGTAGTTGTGGGCTGCGGCGTCGACGGTGACGGACAGGGTGTCCACGTCGGCCTCGGCAGCGCCCTCGACGGCGGACAGTCCCAGCTCAGCGGAGATGTCCATGAGCAGCTGGTTCAGACGCGAGGAGACACCGTTGGTCAGCGTACCGGTGGTGTCGGCGCCGCCGATCTGCTCCGGACGCAGCTTGTTGGCGTAGGCCAGCAGCGTCTTGATGGCGTCGGACGCCTTGTACGGCAGGTCGGCGGGACGCTCCACGGCACCGGCCGGGGCGGCCGGGGCGGTGCGCAGCTCGGCGGACTCGGTGACCGGGGCCGGCATGGACTCGGGCACGGATTCCGACGGGGCCTTGGCGGACGCCTCGGCGTGGGAGAGCACCGGGTCGCCGACCGGCACGGAGGTGGGCACAGCGTCCTCGTCCTCGTACACGGGACTGTCGATGGTCTGCTGGTCGGTGTGGTAGACGAGCTTCTCGTCGCGCTGGACGTTGCGCACGGCGACGTCGGCGGCGGAGAAACGCGGAAGCTTGAGGGTCTTGGTGGCCAGGTTCGCCAGGGTCGGCGAGGCACCGAGACCGACCTCGACGACCTCGTCGATGTCGAGACGGTCCGGGGCGAAGAGCAGGTCCTGGGTCTCGATCCAGCGGACCGGGGAGGCGAACTGCCAGCACAGCAGCTCGATGAACAGGGTGCGGGCGGTCTCCGCCTCGGCGGCGTCGTCGACGGTCGCGGCAGCCCAGTCGTCGAGCAGTGCCTGGGCGGGCTCGGAGGGGACGACGTCCAGGATGGAGCGGACGAAGTCCTCGGTGAGCTCGAACGGGCGGGCGACGAGGTTCGGGATATAGCGGCCGACGAGGATCTCGTGGTTGATGCGGGCGGGAAGCAGGCCGTCGAGCTTCTCCCGGAAGTCCGGCACACCGGGGTGCAGGACGCGGGAGTGGAAGGGCACGTCGATGCCCGGGACCATCATGAAGGAGCCCTTGCCGCCGTGCTCGGCGGTGCGCTTCGCGGCGTCCTTCTCGAGGGCGGCGAGACCGGCGACCGTCCCGGCGATGGAGTACTGCTCACCGGCGAGGTTGAAGTTCACGATCTCGAGGAACTCTCCCGAGGCCTCTGCCACACCGTTGACGTACTCGACGACATGCTCGTCGTCGACACCGAACTGGTTGGGGCGCAGGGCACCCATCCGGTAGTTCGAGCGACCGTGCTCGTCGCGCGGGATGAGGTGGTGCATGGTCGAACCGCGGTGGAAGACCACCTCGAGGACGGTCTCCAGGTCGATGGTGCCGGCGTAGGCGGACAGCGCGGTGTACTCACCGAGGGAATGTCCGGCGTAGAAGGCGTCGGCGACCAGGGCGTCCGCCTCGCGCAGGCGGGCGGTCTGTGCCAGGGCCAGGGTCGCCAGGGCGACCTGGGTGAACTGGGTGAGGTACAGGACGCCGTCCGGGTGGTGGTAGGTCACGCCCTTGGCGGTGAGCTCGGTCGGGTTGTCGCGTACGACGGTGAGGATGGAGAAGCCCAGTGCCTCACGGGTGTGCTTGTCCGCGCGCTCCCAGACAGCGGCGGTGGCCTTGGAGGCGGCACGCTCGTCGAGTCCCATGCCCTTGGCCTGGATACCCTGGCCGGGGTACACGTAGGCGATGGTCGGGGCGGCGGTGACCGCGGTGCCCTGGGAGACGAGCTCGTCGTTGATGCGGCAGGTGACGTCGAGCAGCAGTCCGCCACCGGCGACACGTCCGACGCGCTCGACCTGGATGTCCACCGGGTCGCCCAGCTGGACCAGGCCGAACATGCGGTAGGTCCAGCCGAGGATGGTGTGGCCGGAACCGGCCGCGGAGGCGGCGTGCTGGGCGGTGGCCGAGAGCCACATACCGTGGACCAGCGGTGCCTGCAGGCCGGCGACGCGGGCGGCGACGTGGCTGGTGTGGATCGGGTTGAAGTCACCGGAAACCCAGGCGAACGGAGTCATCTCGGCCGGGGCGTTGACCCGGGTGCGCAGCAGGGTGGAGCGCGGGGTGTCGGTGATCTCACGGTCGATGCCGCCGGCGGGGGCCGGATCGGCGGGCGGGGTGGTGCCGAAGGCGCGACCACGGATGGCGAAGCGCTCGGTCTGCCTGCCGAGCAGCTCACCGGCGGCGTCGAACATGTGGTGGTGCACGGTGACGACGCGGCCGGAGGAGGACTCCTCGATGCCGGCGGCCCAGCTGGTGACGGTGATCTCGCCGGTGGGGATCTCGTCGGCCGGGACCTCCAGGGCCACGGAGTGGTCCAGGTGGACGGCGTTGAGCAGACCCTCGATGACCGGGTAATCGTCGACCAGAGCAGAGCCCAGGGCGGCGTAGATGGCCGGCCAGCAGGTGCCGAGCAGGGCGTCCGGCACGATGGTGGCGCGCTCGTCGGAGCGGGAGCCGGAACCGGTCTCGGACAGGTCGGGAAGGCCTGCGCCGGTCACACCGGCGTGCTGGGAGCCGAGGCTGTCGGTGAGGTGGAAGGTGTAGTTGAACTTGCCGAAGGGGGTCTCGGCGGAATCGGAACCCTCGATCTTGGCGGGCATCCGGTCGATGACGTCGCCGGTGACGGAGGTGTTGCCCACACCGGCGGTGCCGGCGAGCAGGCCGTACATGGTCTCCGGGAGCTTCTCCTCGTCGACGACGGGCAGGGCGCCGGAGGCGACCGCGTCGGAGAGGATCAGCGGGACCGGCAGGCGGCGCACGGCGTGGACCCTGCCCTCGCCCTCGCCGGCGGGTGTGCCGTCCCAGAAGGTGTCGAGGTGCAGGTCGACGGTGACCTTCACCGGGCCGCCGTTACTGCCGTCGTCGGTGACGATCAGCTCGTACTTCTCCTCGTCGATGACATGGGCCGGGTTGTCCATGAGGTGGCCGGTCCAGGAGATGTACGGGGTGGCCTTGAGGAAGGACGCCACGTCGGCGGCGTCGGAGGTCCGGGACCACGCGGTGGCGACCTCGGCTTCATCGGCGTTGTCCAGGGAGTGACGGCCGGCGGGGGCGGAGTCGCCACCGGCGACGCGCTCACGGCAGGCGTCCTCGAAGCGGCCGAGGATGGACGCGACGGGCTCGTCGACGGTGGTGATACCGGAGACGGACACCGGGCCCGGGATGATGCGGACCTGGTCGGCGGTGTAGCGCTCGTCCTGGGCCTGCCAGAGGCAGTCCTTGCCCCACCAGGCGAGGAGGTCCTCGTCGATGGCGGGGACGAAGCCGACGGGCTTCGGGAACTTACGGCACAGCACGAGGAACCAGGCGGTGTCCAGCGGGGTCAGGGTGTCCTTCTCGGCCGCCGGGTAGGCGGCGACGAGGGTCTCGATGGCCTTCGCCGGCTCCGCGGCGTCCTGCTCGGTCGGGAAGAGGGTGACGACCTCGCCGTGGTCGGCGTCGGACAGGCGGGCCTCGACACGCTGCAGCAGGAGGTGGAAGCGGGACAGCCAGGACGGGTCGACCCACGGGAAGGACAGCTCGGCGAAACGACGGACGACCTCGGCGTAGGTCATCTCCTCCAGCTCACCGAAGTAGGGCTTGGCGGTCTTGTTCAGCGCGGCGATGATCTCGTCGCGGCGGTCGTTGACGGCCTCGAGGTTGGAGCCGATCTCCTGGATCAGGCGCATGCACTTCGCGGCGGAGTTGTCGACCTCGTGGATGTCCGCACGCAGGTGGGACAGGCCGGAGGTCGCGCCACCGGCGGAGTGGCCCGGGGCGATCCAGCCGCCGTTGGGGGCGGTCAGGGCGGAGCCGGTCTCGTCGGCGACACCGGGGGTGTCGACGAGGAGCTGCTTGATCTCCGGGGTGGTCTTGGCCTCCTTGGCGGTCATCGCCGCGGTGCCGACCATGATGCCGTCGACCGGCATGGCGGGCAGGCCGAGGGCGGTGGCCCAGGAACCGGTGAGGTAATCGGCTGCCCGCTCCGGGGTGCCGATGCCGCCGCCGACACAGAGGACGACGTTCGGCTGACGACGGATCTCAGCGTAGGTGGCGGTGAGCAGGTCGTCCAGGTTCTCCCAGGAGTGGTGACCACCGGCGTGGCCGTCCTCGACCTGGAGGATGATGCTGGTGCCGGTCTCCTCGAGCTGGCGGGCGATGCCCAGGCCGGCGCGGATCTGGGCGACGGTGCCCGGCTTCAGGGCGATGTGGGAGAAGCCGGAGTTACGCAGTGCACCGATGACCTCGGGGGCCTCGTCGGGCTCGGGGATGCCGGCGGAGATGACGACGCCGTCGAACGGTGCGCCGGACTCACGGGCCTTGGAGACCACGCGCTGGGTGCCGAAGTGGAGGTTCCACAGGTAGCGGTCCATGAACATGGCGTTGAACTGGACGGCGCGGCCCGGGTCGAGCAGACCCTTGAGCTTGGTGAGGTTACCGTCGAAGACCTCGGCGGTGACCTGTCCGCCACCGGCCATCTCGGCCCAGTAGCCGGCGTTCGCGGCGGCGGCGACGATCTCCGGGTCGACGGTGGTCGGCGTCATGCCGGCCAGCAGGATCGGGGAACGGCCGGTCAGGCGGGAGAACTTCGTCTCAACGGTGCGGCCGGTCGGCAGGTCGAGCAGGCGCGGGGCGAAGCCCGACCAGTCCACGGTGCGGGCGGGGTCCTCGCCGGGGGCGGCGAGCTCGTCGACGGCGGCCAGGGTGCCGGCGGGCACGAGGCCGGCGCCGGAGCCCTCGACGAGGTCGGCGGAGAGCTTGGAGACGGTCTCACCGGGGCCGAGGTCCAGGAACCAGGTGGTGCCGGAGGCCAGGGCGTCGACGATGCCGTCGACCCAGTCGACGTGGTCGGTGAGCACGGCGCGGGCCAGCTTCTCGGCGGCGCCGTCGGTGTTGAGACCGCAGGCGTCGGCCCAGGCGACGGTCTGGGCCACGGCAGGCTCCATCATGTCGTGGTGGAAGGGCACGGTGACGTCGAGGTACTCGCAGACCGGGGAGAGCGGGGCACCGCCGCGGGTCTTCGCGGCAAGCTCGGCGGCGTCACGGTCGGCGACGACGGCGATGGTCTTCTCGACCACGCCGAGGTCCTCCGGGGCACCGGAGAGGATGAAGCGGCGGTGGCCGTTGCGGATGGCGACCCGGACACCGGTCTCGGCACCGCCGGCTGCCTCGGCGACCTCGGCGAGGACGGCGTCGAGGGTGGCGCGGTCGAGGCCGCGGACCGAGAGCATCGGGGTGGCTTCACCGGCGGAGACACCGAGGGAGCGGGTCAGGCGGGACGCGGCGGCACCGATGAGTCGTGCGACGGCGACGACGTGGGCGGAGTCGCCGGCGCGGCCGTCGACGAGTGCGGCACCGAGGACGCCCTGGGAGTGGCCAAGGACGGAGGCCCGGTCAGCGGCGACGGCGGCGGTGGCGTCGTAGCCGGCGGCCTTCAGCGCGGCGAGCTGGCCGAACTGGGCGACGGTGATGCCCGGGACGGACAGGGCGGCGGAGACCGAACCCTTGGCACCGGTCAGGCGCTCGAGGGTCAGGGCACCGGCGGTGGCTGCGGTGACCTGCGCGGCGACCGGTGCGATGAGAGCTGCGGAGTCGTCGAGTACGCCGCGGACGGCGTCACCCAGGGACGGGTCCTCGGCGAGGTCGGTGAGCCCGGCGCGCCAGGCGGTGGCCTGTCCGCCGAACAGGAGGGTGGCCCGGTCGGCGCCCGCATCGGCGGAGCTCAGTCGGGAGAAGAAGCTGGTGTGGGTCATGATGTCCTTTGCGTAGGAGTCGGTGACGGGAAGTGTCGCTGGCTGTGGGGCTGGTACCGGACCCGTCACAGAGGCCCGTTGGAGTGGTACTTGAACCGGTTGAGGTCGCGGTGCTTGGTGCGCAGGGCACGCAGGGCGACGGCGATGGTGTCGCGGGTGTCGATCGGCTGGACGATGCCGTCGAGTTCACCCATCTCCACGGAGAAGTTCGGGTTGATGTTCTTCGCGGCGTACTCGTCGGAGAGCTGCTTGGCCACGGCGGCCTGCTCCCCCTCCGGGGCGGCCCTGATGTCACGGCGGTTGAGGATCTGGACCGCACCGTCGGCACCCATCACGGCGATCTCGGCCTTGGGCCAGGCGTAGGCGTAGTCCGCGCCGATGCCCTTGGAACCCATGACGATGTACGCTCCGCCGTACGCCTTTCGCGTGATGATGGTGATCATCGGGACGGTGGCGTTGCCGTAGGCGTAGATGACCTTGGCGCCACGGCGGATGATGCCGGCGCGCTCCTGCTCGGCGCCGGGCAGGTAGCCGGGCACGTCGACGAGGGTGATCACGGGCAGGCCGAAGGCGTCGCAGCAGCGCACGAAGCGGGCGGTCTTCTCGGAGGACTCGACGTCCAGGGTGCCGGCGTTGTGCATCGGCTGGTCGGCGACGATGCCGACGGGGCGTCCCTCGATGCAGGCGAAGCCGATGACCATGGACTTCGCCCAGTGCTCCTGGACCTCGACGAACTCGCCGTGGTCGACAATGGCCTCGATGACCTCGACGACGTCGTAGGGCATGCGGGGGTCGTCGGGGATGATGTCGCCGACGCCCATCGCGGCCTCGATGTCTTCGGGGGACGGCTGGTAGGAGTAGTTCGCCTGCTCGTCGTTGCAGTTCTGCGGGAGGTAGTCCATCAGGCTGCGGGCGTAGTCGATGGCGTCCTCCTCGTCGTCGGCGAGGTAGTGGGCCACGCCGGAGACCGAGTTGTGCATCTGGGCGCCACCGAGGTCGTCGAGGCTGATGACCTCACCGGTGACGGCCTTGACCACGTCGGGGCCGGTGACGAACATGTGGGCGTTCTCCTTCGTCATGATGACGAAGTCGGTCATGGCCGGGGAGTACACCGCACCGCCGGCGCACGGGCCGAGGATGACGGAGATCTGCGGGATGAATCCCGAGGCCTGGCAGGACGCCCGGAAGATCCGGCCGTACATGGCCAGACCACCCACACCCTCCTGGATGCGGGCTCCGCCGGAGTCGAGCAGCGCGAAGCAGGGAACGCCCTGCTGGACGGCGCGCTCGATGAGGTCGGTGATCTTCTGACCCTCGACCTTGCCGAGCGTGCCGCCGCGGATGGAGAAGTCCTGGGAGTAGACGGCTACGGGGCGACCGCCGACGGTGCCGAAACCGGTGGCGACGGCGGCGCCGAGGAAACCCTGGGCCGGGTCGCCGCCGAAGAAGCGACCGTGCTCGACAAAGGATCCCTCGTCGCAGAGCATCTCGATGCGCTCGCGGGCGGTCAGCTTGCCCTTGGCGTGCTGGAAGTTCTTCGCCTTCTCGTCGGCGGCGGCGGCCAGGGCCGCGTAGTCGACGACGGCTTTCTCGGTGCTGGATGCGGTGGTCATCTACGCCTCCTCGGTGTTCTCGGTGGTGGCATCTGCGGCGGCAGCGGCGTCACCCTCAGCGACGTCGATGTGCAGCAGCGGGGTGCCGGCCGGGACGTTCTGCCCGATCTCGACGTCGAAGGAGGTGAGCACACCGGACGCCGGGGCGTGGATGTACTTCTCCATCTTCATGGCCTCCAGGACGATGATGACGTCACCCTCGTTGACCTGGGAGCCGACTTCGGCACCGAGGCGGACGACGATGGCCTGCATCGGGGCCAGCAGGGCACCTTCGGCGTTGAGGCCTTCACCGGCGTCCGGTGCGGCGTCCTCATTCTTCTTGCGCCGTCGGGAGCCACGCAGCGGCTGAACGCGGCGGCGGGCGTTGCTGCCGATCTCGCCGAGGGAGTCGCCGATGTTGCCGAGTCCGGACTGCATCATCGAGCCGAGACCGGCGAGGGACGCGAGGCCCTCCGGCAGGGTGATCTTGTGGCGGCGGCCGTCGATCTGGGCGGTGAAGGTGCGCAGTGCGTCGGCGATGGCGTGGCCGACACCGTCCTCGTCGTCACCGGACTTCGCCTCGCCGTCCCTGCCCCCCTTCCTGCCGAGCTTGACCCACTCCCCGTCGGTGAGCTCCGGGAGGAATTTCGTCTCCAGCCAGCGGGTACGGACCTGCAGGTCACCGTGCTCGTTGGTACCGTCGAAGTCCGGGTGGGCCATGATGAGGTCCAGCAGCGGGGTGACGGTGGCGATGCCCTTGATCTCCAGCTCGTCGAGGGCGCGGCGGGCACGCTCGATGGCACGGGTGCGGGTCGGGCCGGTGACGATGAGCTTGGCGATCATCGAGTCGAACTCCGGGGAAACCTTGTCGCCGAGGCGGACGCCGGTCTCGATGCGGATGCCGTGGCCGGCGGGCCAGGTCAGTTCCTTGATCTTGCCGGCGGCCGGGGCGAGGTCGTTGGCCGGGTCCTCGGAGGTCAGGCGCAGCTCGATGGAGTGTCCACGGACCTCGGGGACCTCGGGGACGGTGCCGCCGTCGGCGATGATGAACTGGGCCTCGACGAGGTCGAGCCCGGTGACCTCCTCGGAGACGGTGTGCTCGACCTGGAGGCGCGGGTTGACCTCGAGGAAGTGGAGGTTGCCCTCGTCGGTGAGCATGAACTCACAGGTGCCGAGGCCGACGTATCCGGTGTGGTCGAACAGGGCCCTGGACCACGTGGTCAGGGTCTCGACGGCTCCCTCGGGCATGAAGGGGGCCGGGGCCTCCTCGATGACCTTCTGGTTGCGGCGCTGCACGGAGCAGTCGCGGGTGGTGACGACGGCGAAGTTGCCGTGGACGTCCCGCATGCACTGGGTCTCGATGTGGCGACCCGAGGTGATGAACTTCTCGATGAAGAATTTGCCGAGGTCACCGCCGACCATGGCGTGTCCGGCGGCGAAGTTCTTCACGTCCTGCTCGTCACGCATGACCTCGATGCCGCGTCCGCCACCTCCGTCGGAGCGCTTGAGGACGATCGGGAAACCGTGTTCGGCGATGAAGGCGTCCACCTCGGCCATGTCGGAGACCGGGTCGACGGTGCCGGGCACCGGCTCGACACCGGCGGCGATGGCGACACGGCGGGCACTGATCTTGTCACCGAGCTGGCTGATCGTGTCGGCGGCCGGGCCGAGCCAGGTCAGACCGGCGTCGGTGATGGCCTGCGCCGCTTCAGGGACCTCGGAGAGGAAGCCGTAGCCGGGGTGGACCGCGTCGGCACCGGAGCGCTTGGCGATGTCGATGATCTTGTTGACGTCGAGGTAGGTCTCCTGGAGGGTGGTGCCCTCCAGTGCGTAGGCCTCGTCGGCCAGGATGACGGCCGGGGATTCGATGTCCTGGTCGGAGTACACGGCCACGGAGTGCAGGCCGAGGTCACGGGCGGTCCGGACGACACGGGCGGCGATTTCGCCGCGGTTCGCCACGAGAATACTGGACGGCATCGGGCTCCTTTCGGGGAGGCGTCTGATCGGTAGGGATCAATCGGTGTGGATCATCTGCGCGGGACCGGTTCCCGCGCGAACGAGGACACACGCTATGCCTGCCGTCTGGCACCCCGGGTGAGTCATACCTTCGTTATAACAATTTCCACCCCCGCCTTCCGCCGTCCGGATACCCGTCCGGCCTTGACGATCGGCCCCTGTTCTTCCAGTAGGGAACGGGTTTCTTCGGGAAACGGAATCCGCACTCCACGACGTGACCCCCCACCCCCGATTACAAGTGGTCATACCACATGAATGTGATACGCGTCACTGTATCGTGACATGTTTAAAAACATACGGATGAACGAGTGTTCACACACCGTGCCCATACATGCACCACCGAGCGAGTGCCAGGTGAAGTTGACCATCGTGTTCGTGTCCGTGAGCATGCCCTTCGCGCCACCGGCGGAGATGATCCGTTCCGCCGTCGGGCAGATGCGCTTCTCGATCAGCTCGCCGTCGCCGCCGGCCGGCCGGTGCAGCTCAGCCCGACCGGACGCGGCGTCCCACCGGAAACTGCCACGGGTGTCGCTGACGCCGTAGCCGACCATCATCGTCGAGGCGATGTCCGCGCCCATGCCGGGCATGGACGTCCGGATGACCGTGTGCGCGTGGTTGACGTCGTCCGCACGCTCGACGTCGGCGACCTCGGTGCGGGTACGCAGCTCGGCCGGTCCGGTCGCCCCGGCGCGGGCGATGTAGGTGACGTCCACCGAAGTGCTTGCCGTCGGTGCAGGAAAGCGCCATCTCGCCGCGCAGTTCCCGTCGCGCGAAGTCCCGGTCGAGGCGACGGGGAAGTGGGTGTTGAAGATCTCCTTCGTCGGTTCCAGGGACATGCCCTGGTAGACCAGCGATCCGCCGCCGAGACCGGTGGAACGCATCGCCGTCATCGTCACAGAGACGACAGCCTCGAGAATGCCGACGTAGGGATCGACGGCGAGGTGCCTTCCCGAACAACTGTGGAGCGGGGCCGGAGGATCCGAGCGGACTGTCCTGGGCTGCGGCCCTGCCGGCCCGTCCGCGACCCGGGCAGCGATACCGCCCGAGATGCTGAGGGTTCTCCTGTGCAGGGGTGGAGGTGACCCTCAAGTTCATGTCACTGCAGAATCTTTACATATTCAAACAGTCATTTTCTACCGCAGACGCAGCACCGACGCGATCATCGGCAGCTGTGCCGCGACCCGGGCCCACCCACCGATCTTCATCGCGGTGGACTTGCGGTCATCGGCCTGCCAGTCGATCGCCATCTTCACGTTGCCGGGCAGGACGCCGACCAGGAAGACGGCGGCAGGCTTCGCAGCCTTCGCCCGGGTCTTCGGGTTCGCGATCGCGGCGGCCAGACCGAACTCGACCAGTGCACTCCCCCACGTCCAGAGCTTCGCCTCACCGGGCAGCTGTTCCGGGATGAGCATGTCGTAGAACCGGCGTGCCCCGAAATGGAGGACGCCGGCACCGCCGAAGACGGTGGTCCACACGGCTGCGCGTGCGACGTCGGTTCTGCTGTTCGCGTTCTCGTCTGTGCCCATGTCCTCAGTCATACCGTCCACGAGACCACGGCCAGCGGCGTTCCCGGGGAAATGTCGCGGATCTCACCCATTCCCGCGCGGTGCGGGACCAGCAGATCGGCGGTGTCGTCGAGCAGTACCGCAGCCAGTGCGTTGTCGACCGGCATCATCGCGTCCACGACGGTGACCTGCAGGCGTCCTGCGGCGGGACTGTCCCGGTCGACCATGAGGTTCACCGCCCAGGTCGGACGGGGAAGGCTGGTGAGGACGGCGTCCGCCCCACCGTCGAAGGCGAAAGGGGTGTGGGCGGGGATGCGGTACGGCGTGCCGTCGACGGTGAGCTCGATGTCCGCGAGTGGGGTGTGGATCCGGTCCATCCCGGGCAGCGGGGAGAACGGGCCCTCCTCGTTGAGGGACGCCACGCTCAGCCGCCACCATCCGTCGACCGGGAAGAAGCGGCTGTAGTACGCGGCGGACTCGTCCGGGGAGATCAGCTCCACGGTGGTGCCGCGGCCGTTGGCCCAGGGCTGTGCGGTCAGGTCACTGGTGCGGCGCAGGGTGCGCCATGTGGTGGTTCCGGTGGTGGTCACGTGGTTCAGTCTGCCCGTGTTGCGGCTGGTTCGCAGCGCGGGCGAGGCGGGGACGCCCAGGCGTCACCCCAGCGGTGTGCGGCCCTCGAAGGCGCGGGAGAGCGTCAGCTCGTCGACGAACTCGAGGTCACCGCCCATCGGGATGCCCGAGGCCAGCCGGGAGACCGTCAGCCCGGGGAAGTCCTTGAGCAGGCGTCCCAGGTAGGACGCCGTGGCCTCACCCTCCGTGTTCGGGTCCGTGGCGATGATGACCTCGGTGATGTCCGGGGCGTCCGGCAGGGTACCGTCGGCGGCCGGGACGTCGTCGACACGGCCACCGATGCGCTGCACCAGGGCGGTGACGTTGAGTTCCTTCGGCCCCACACCGTTGAGCGGATCGAGTGCCCCACCGAGGACGTGGTAGCGCCCCTTGTACTCACCGGTGCGCTCGATGACCTGGATGTCCTTGGACTCCTCGACGACGCAGACGAGCGTGGCGTCCCGCGAGGAGTCCGCGCAGATGCGGCAGACGTCCTCGGAGGAGATGTTGTGGCAGATGCGGCAGAAGTGTACGCCCTGCTGCAGGCGCGTCAGGGCGCCTGCGAGACGCTCAACGTCCGTCGATTCCGCCTGCAGCAGGTGGAAGGCGATGCGCTGCGCACTTTTCGGGCCCACCCCGGGCAGCCGGGAGAACTCGTCGATGACGTCCTGGAGTGGACCTTCGAACAACTCAGTGGCTCCTGAACTCTAGAGACCGAAGCCGCCGAGGCCCTGCGACAACGGGCCCATCTTCTCCTGGGACAGCTGCTGGAGGTTGTCGTTGGCGGCCTGGAAGGCACCGATGACGAGGTCCTGGAGGGTCTCGACGTCGTCGGGGTCGACGACCTGCGGGTCGATGTTCACGGACTGGACCTCGCCGGCACCGCTGATGGTGACCTTGACGAGGCCGTTGCCGGCGGCGCCCTCGACGGTGGAGGCGACGATCTCGGCCTGCGCCTCCTGGAGCTTCTGCTGCATCTGCTGGGCCTGGGCCATGATCTGGTTCATGTCGGGCTGGGGCACGGTGGGTCCTTTCGGGACGGTGGTGAAGGTCGTGAGTGTTCAGGTTTACCGGGGACTGAGTCTACCGGGTGCGCTCAGCCCCGAGGTGCTGCTCCAGCAGCGCCCCGGCGATCTCGAGGGCGGACCGGTGGTCGAGGTTCCCCGAGTTCGGGTCGTCAAGCTGGGCGAGAGCTTCCTCGGCTTCGGCCCGGTGATCATAGGGCACCTGATTCGCGGCACCCTGACCGGAGACGCCGGGAGCCGCCGAGCGGGGGCCGTTCGGCCCGTTCTGATGTCCACCGTAACCGTCGTCCCAGGGTTCGCCGGGCTCCTCCGGCAGCGGGACGCCGTTGAAGCCGTTGTCCGCCGCAGTCGCCGCTGCGGACAGCCGGTTGCTGTTGCGCGCCATGCGGGCACGCCAGCCGGTGAGTTCCTCGACGTTGCTGCTGTTGCCGCCGGTCGCAGGTGCACGATCCTGGGCGGGAGCAGGAGCGGGCGCCTGGGCCGGAACCTGCTGCACCACGGGAACGGACGTCGGGTCCTCGTCCTGGGCCTTGGCCCGGGCCAGGGCGATCGACACAGGATCCTTCGGGTCCGTGGCCGGAGCAGGTTCGGACACCGAATCATTGACCTCCTGGTTCACCCTGTCATCGGAGGTACGCGGTGCGTACCCCTCATGCAAGGGTGAACCGTCGGTGACCCTTTCAGGAGCTGATGCGGGAACCGGCTCAGACCCGGCGTCAGGCGCAGAGACAGGCCCGGGCCGGGAGGCTGATGCGGGCGCGTCGGGGTGCTCAGGGGCCGGTTCCGGCTCGGAAGCTGGCGGCTGGTCAGGCTCCGGATTCCCGGTGCCGTCCGCCTCAGCTTTTCCCGGCGGCGCTCCGACCACTGCATGCACGCTCACCGGTGTGCCGGTCACCTGCTCTGCGGCCGAGGCATAGGCGGCGGCGTGGGTCGGGTTGTTGATGAAGGACGCCAGGGCGCCGGTGTGGTGGTGGAGCACCACACCCGGGGTGCCGTCGGAGGATGGTTCACCGGCGGTCGGGACCGCGTCACGGGCGGCGATCCATGCACTGAGGTCGACTGCGCGGAGTGCTTCGAGGACCTCCGGCCAGCGGGACACCACATCGGGGGTTGCCGAGGACTCCACTGCGGACGCCTCGGGCCGGGATTCCGCCTGGGGCTCAGGAGCCGGCTCCGGTTCGGGAGCAGGCTCCGGAACAGGCTCGGGCTCCGGGGTCGGCTCAGGTGCGGGCCCGGGCTCCGGAGCAGGTTCGGGGGGCAGCTCAGGAGTGGGGGCTGCAGCAGCCGGTTCGGTGGACCGACGTCGGTTGCGGCGCATGATCTCGCGGGCACGCTCGGCCTCGGACATCGTGTCTTCCTGCCCCGACTCCTCTGCAGGCGCCGGGGCAGACTGTGCGGGTTCAGCGGGCTGTGCAGCCTCAGCAGGTGCGGCCGGTTCAACGGGCACGGCAGGTTCATCTACCTGGGCCGGTGCTGATGTCTCAGGCTCAGGTTCGGCCACGGAGGTGGACCCGGCGACCGGGGTCGGAGTCTGTGTCGGCGCCTGGGCCGGAGTCTCGGCCGGAGTCTCGGCCGGAGTCTCGGCCGGAGTCTCGGCCGGAGTCTCGGCCGGCGCCTCAACGGTTGCCGCCTGTTCAGTCGCAGGTGCAGCAGCCTGACGCTGCGACTTGCGCACGTAGCGGGTCGTCCCGGCGACGCCCGGGGCGTCCTCCGGGGCACCCGGTGCAGCACTGGCAGCGCCTGAGGCCCGACCGGCACCTGCCCTCGGCGTGACCTGCCCGGATTCCAGAGCCTCGACGCGTTGTGCGAGTGCCTCCACCGTCATTCCGGCGGCAGGAAGAGCCATCCGGGCGCAGAGGATCTCCAGCAGCAGCCGCGGTGAGGTGGCGCCACGCATCTGCATCAGACCCTCGTTGACCAGTGCGGCACACCGGGTCAGCGTCGCCGTCCCCAGTTCACCGGCCTGGCGGGCGAGCACATCACGTTCATCGACCGGGGCGTCCACCAGGCCGGTGTCGAAGGCGTCCGGCACGGACTGGACGACCAGCAGATCGCGGAAACGGTCGAGCAGGTCGGTGGCGAACCGGCGCGGATCATGCCCCGCGTCGATCACGTCACTGATCACCGAGAAGAGTCCGGCCTGGTCGGCGACGGACAGGGCGTCCACCGCGCGGTCGATGAGGGTCGAATCGGTGACGCCGAGCAGCGCGACCGCCCGCCTGTAGGTCACGCCCTCCGGTCCGGCACCGGCGAGCAGCTGGTCGAGGATCGACAGCGAGTCACGCGGTGAACCACCACCGGCCCGGATGACCAGCGGGTACACGGCGTCCTCGACGGCGACGCCCTCGTCGGTGCAGACCTTCGACAGCAGGCCACGCATGGCCGGCGGGGTGAGCAGGCGGAAGGGATAGTTGTGCGTCCGCGACCGGATCGTCTGGAGCAGCTTCTCCGGCTCGGTCGTCGCGAAGATGAAGATGAGGTGCTCCGGCGGCTCCTCCACGATCTTCAGCAGGGCGTTGAAGCCCGCCGAGGAGATCATGTGCGCCTCATCGATGATGAAGACGCGGTAGCGGGACTCCGCCGGGGCGTAGAACGCACGGTCGCGCAGTTCGCGCATGTCGTCGACACCGTTGTGCGTCGCGGCGTCGAGCTCGGTGACGTCGAGGGTGCCCGGACCACCGGGTGCGAGGGCGACGCAGGAGTCGCACACGCCGCAGGGGGTCGACGTCGGCCCCTCCACGCAGTTCAGGGAGCGGGCGAGAATACGCGCCGAGGAGGTCTTGCCGCAGCCGCGCGGCCCGGAGAACAGGTACGCGTGGTTGATCCTGCCGCTGTCCAGCGAGGTGCACAGCGGTTCGGTCACATGTTCCTGCCCGACGACCTCGGCAAAGGTCGCCGGCCGGTACTTCCTGTAGAGAGCCACGGGGACCAGAGTACAAGGACGCCCGACGCGTTGAACGGGCAACCGTCGGGCACCCTGCCGGGCGCCCGCCGACCGGCTACCGCCAGACGTCGTTGAGGTCGGTGCCGCTGTCCGTCAGCTGCTGCTGTACCGCCCCCAGTCCCTGCGAGGTGGCCACGGAGAACTCCTCGTCCGTGAGCATCACCAGCTGGGCCACCACCGTCATCCGCCCTGGATGGGTCCAGTCGTGGGAGGTGCCACCACCGTGGCGTCCCCCGAAATCGACCTCGTGGACATGCGGGACGCCGTCCTCCCAGAGGAACGGCGGGATGAGCAGACCGTGCTTCGCCGTCATCGTCTCGTCGACGTGCCAACCCAGGTCGGGTAGCAGCAGGCCCGGCTGCGGGGAACGCTGGTGCGGATCCTGGGCGATCATCGTCGCCGCCGCGGTCACCAGATCGGCCGCGGCCCGGGAATGGCGGGTCGTGACAGTGACGAACTCGACGCGCAGGTCAGCACCGTCCTCGGTGACGAGACCGGGTTCGATGCGGGCGGCGTCGAGCGTCATGGCGACGGTCTCGGCCGGGGCGGTCGGGTCCTCCGGGTCACCGGGCCCGCCGATGCTCACGTCGGCGACGGTGAACTCAGGGAAACCCTGCACCACCCGGCGCGTGGTCGTCGTCGGATCGCCGGGGAGCAGGTCAGAGGCCCAGTAGGTCGTCTCCTTGAGATTCACGCGCGCCTACTCCGCGGTGACGCCGGCGGCTTCTGCAGCTTCTGCGGCTTCGATCGCGGCGAGGAGCATGCAGGTCGCCACACCGTCCATCGCCACCTCGATCTCCTCCTGCGGCGGCAGGGACGGGGCGAGGCGGATGTTGCGGTTGTTCGGGTGCGTCCTTCAGCGGGAAGGCCGAGCCGGCGCCGGTCAGCGCGATACCCGCCTCCTTGGCCAGTTCCACGGTGCGCTTCGCGGTGCCGTCGAGCAGGTCGACCGAGATGAAGTAGCCGCCCTCCGGGTGGGTCCACTCGGCGATGTCCAGGCCACCGAGGCGCTTCTCGAGGATCTCGGTGACGGCGCGGAACTTCGGGCCGAGGATGCCGGAGTGCTTGCGCATGACCGAGCGCACGCCCTCGGCGTTGCCGAAGTAGCGGACGTGGGCGAGCTGGTTGATCTTGTTCGGGCCGATGCCGCGGATGGACGCGTACTTCCGGTACCAGTCCAGGTTCTCCTTCGAGGAGTTGAAGAAGGCGACACCGGCACCGGCGAGGGTGATCTTCGAGGTCGAGGACATGGCCCAGAAACGGTTCGGGTTGCCCTGCTCGGCGGCGATACCGACGATGTCCAGGATCTCCGGGAACTCGTCGGTGAGGGTGTGCACGGCGTAGGCGTTGTCCCAGATGATGCGGAAATCGGGGGCTGCGGTCTCCATCGACGCCAGTGCCTCGGCGACCTCACGGGAGACGGTGGCGCCGGTCGGGTTGGAGAACACCGGCACAACCCACATGCCCTTGACCTGGGGGTCCTTGACGAGCTCGCGGATGGCGTCCACGTCGGGGCCGTCCTCGTTCATCGGGACGGTGACCATCTCGTAGCCGAAGGTCTCGGTGATGGAGAAGTGACGGTCGTAACCGGGGACCGGGCAGATCCACTTGATCTTGTCCTCGGCTGACCAGGGGCGCTCGGAATCGTTGTTGCCGAAGCTGTGCGACCAGGAGATGAGGTCGAACATGATGTTCAGGCTGGATGCGTCGCCGGCGACGAGGAGGTCAGCGGGGACGCCGAGAACCTCGGCCCACAGTTCGCGGATCTCACGGATACCGTCGCCACCGCCGTAGTTGCGCGCATCGGTGCCGTCGGCGAGGGTGTGGTCGCCCTCGCCGGGCAGTGCGAGCAGTGACTCTCCGATGTCCAGCTGCTCGGAGGAGGGCTTGCCGCGGGTGAGGTTCAGGCTCAGGTTGCGGGCCTTCAGCTCCCCGTAGGACGCGGTGACCTCGTCCTTGAGCGCGAGCAGTCGGTCGGTGTTGGCTTCGGTCAGCTTCATAGTCCCGCAGGACCTCCTCGACGGTTACGGAACAGGGGGTGGTTCCGTCGGCATATTTCCGTCGCAAGTCTAATGCGCTGCGTCCCGCCGTGTCAGTACCGGCTCCGTCACATGGTCAGGGCACCCTGTCCCCGACTGAGCACTCCCCTGAACCCTTCCCCGCCAAGTCCCCCTTCCCGGAAAATAGAACGGACCTCACGCACCCGCCAGAGCCCGCTTACCCTTGCTGCATTCCTGCCCTGGGGGAGTTCGCAGGATTCACGCCACGTGAGATCCGTCGACCATGGTAGCCCAGGATCCGACTGGTGCCAAAGCACGGGGTGGACCTTGTGCGCGGCCGGAGGCTTCCCGACCCCTTTCCGCCGCACGACCAGCAATTTTGTGACATGCGAACCCCGTGTGTATATTTGTCGGCGGAGGATTCGACTAGCGGCCTATGTCACACGCCTGGAACGCGTGAGGGAGTTACATCCCACAGGGGTTCAAATCCCCTATCCTCCGCCACAGGAACCCCCGGTGTCTTCGGACCCCGGGGGTTTCGTCATCAAGTGTGCCCAGATCGACCCCGGTGACGTACGATCAGTCCGGATAAACCCCGGCCCTTTCTCCCCGACATCTCCGAGAAGGACACCACCCGTACATGGACCATCGCGCATCCGGGCAGCACCGGCGACACGGCGCACCCCGCGTAGCCAGGGGTTCCCGGCACCGTCGGCAGACTGTCGCGCCGCGCATGATGACCAGCTCGCTTCTCGTCGCCGCCGGTGTCGGTGTCGCCACCCTGTCCGGCGTGACGCTGGCGTCCCTGTCCGGGGCGTCCTCCGGATCCTCGGGGAATGTCGTGGTCTTCGGAGACTCCTACTACTCCTCCCCTGATGAGGCCGCCCTGACGCGGTCGTGCGCCCAGTCGGACGCGAACTGGCCGCGACTCGCCGCGGCGGACACCGGCGCCACCGTCCACGACTTCAGCTGTGGTGGGGTGACCTCGGAGACGATGCTCGAGCGGGTCGACGAGGCACTGGCCTCCGGTGATCTCGGCGCGGAGACCGGGACGGTCTTCCTCTCGATCGGCGGCAATGACTTCGCCCACCAGGGCGTGGTCCGCGGCATGAAGATCGACAACCTGGACGGACGCCGCGAGACCGTCCTGACGAACGTGGACACCGCCGTGACGAAGATCCGGGACGCCGCCCCGGACGCGAAGATCGTCTTCTCCAGCTACCTCCCGGCGACGGTCGGGCCCTACGTGTGCCGCACCGACGGCTCGGACGAAGGCGTCCCTCTGCCGGTGTACGACCAGCAGCTCGATGAGGTCGAGGAGTACATCAGCGAGACGATGGCGATCGCCGCGGAGAAGTACGGCGCGGAATTCGTGGACGTCCGTACCGCTGCCGCAGGAAATTCGACGTGCAGCCCGGTCGGCGAACGCTACCTCTCGGGTGAGGAGGGTGCGACAGACGTCCTCATGGCGTGGCACCCCACCGCCGCCGGCTCCCGGTTCATGGCGGACCTGTTCATCCCGGAGATCGTGCGGTAGCCCGAGGTAGCTCCAGGCAGCCCCGGGCGCTTTCTGCCGTCAGGCCTGCGGGAACGCCGCGTCCAGCTCGGCGAGCCAGGCCCGCGCATTACCGTCCGAGGGCGCGCGCCAGTCACCACGCGGCGACAGGGAGCCTGCCGGGGAGACCTTCGGCCCGTTGGGGATCGCGGTGCGCTTGAACTGCGCGAACCCGAAGAAGCGCTGCAGGAATGAGCGCTCCCAGGTCACGATCGTGGCCAGGTCGTAGGTGTACCGGTCCTCGTCGGGGAAACCGGCCGGCCATTCGCCGACCTCGGCGTCCTTCCAGGCGTGCCAGGCGAGGAAGGCGATCTTGGAGGGACGCAGTCCCGCGAGAATGTGCCAGAGTGTGAAGTCGTGCAGGGCGTAGGGACCGATGGCGGACTCGGTGGACTGCACCTTGCCGTCGGCACCTGGTGGGACGAGTTCAGGGCTGATCTCGGTGTCGAGGACGGACTGCAGGACCTCTACCGTCGCGGCGTCCACCCCTTCGCGCTCGGCGATGACCCAACGGATGAGGTGCTGCATGAGCGTCTTCGGCACACCACTGTTCACGCCGTAGTGGCTCATCTGGTCGCCGACGCCGTAGGTGCACCAGCCCAGTGCGATCTCGGAGAGGTCGCCGGTGCCGACGACGATGCCACCGTGGTGGTTGGCCAGGCGGAAGAGGTAGTCCGTACGCAGGCCCGCCTGGACATTCTCGAAGGTGACGTCGTAGACCGGCTCACCGTCGCCGAAGGGGTGGTGCATCTTCTTCAGCATCTCGGTGGCTGCGGGGACGATGTCGATGGTCTCGATGGACGCGCCGATCGCCTCGGCGAGCTTCACGGCATTGGACTTCGTGTGGTCGCTCGTCGCGAAACCGGGCATGGTGTAGGCGAGGATGTCGGAGCGCGGACGCCCGGCGCGGTCCATCGCACGGGCGACGACCAGCAGCGCGTGGGTGGAATCCAGCCCACCGGAGACGCCGATGACCGGCTTCGGGTTGCCGATGGCGGAGAGCCGCTGGGCCAGGCCGGCGACCTGGATGTTGAAGGCCTCATAGCAGTCCTGGGCCAACCGGGCAGGATCACCGGGGACGAACGGGAAGCGGGCGAGATCGCGACGCAGTCCGATCTCATACTGCGGCGGGTCGAGGGTGAACTCGACGGTGCGGTAATCCCGTTCCCCCAGATCAGCGAGGGTGCGACGGTTGTCGTCGAAGGTGCCCTGGCGCAGCCGGGCCTGCCGGATGCTGTCGAGATCAACGTCGGCGACTGAGTAGCGCATCCCGTCGGGGAAACGCTCCGTCTCCTTCAGAAGGACGCCACGCTCATGGATCATGGTCAGCCCGTCCCAGGCGACGTCGTTGGTGGATTCGCCCTGGCCGGCGGCGGCGTAGACGTAGGCGGCCTGACACCGCAGGGACGCCGAGGACGCCAGCAGGTGGCGGTCATCTGCACGGCGCTGGGTGATGGGACTGCCGGAGAGGTTGAGAAGGACGCTCGCGCCGGCGAGTGCGGCCCGGGCACCCGGCGGGACGGGTACCCACATGTCCTCGCAGATCTCCGTGTGCACGGTCAATCCGGGTACATCGACGGCCTCGAACAGCAGATCGGTGCCGAAGAGTGCCCGGTTGTCGCCGATGCGGATGGTGGCGTCCTGGATATCATCACCGGGGGCGTACCAGCGGCGTTCGTAGAACTCGCGGTAGGTCGGCAGGTTGGAC
Organism: Corynebacterium sp. UD i78; assembly: GCF_056280545.1. Lineage (NCBI taxonomy): Bacteria > Bacillati > Actinomycetota > Actinomycetes > Mycobacteriales > Corynebacteriaceae > Corynebacterium > Corynebacterium sp. UD i78. Next base: position 2,230,416 of record NZ_JBWCED010000001.1, read on the forward strand.
TTGGGGACGACGCCGAGGATCTCGCCGCGGTGGATGACGACCGCGCAGTTGTAGAGGCGGTTGCCGTGCTGCAGGGGTGCGCCGACGACAAGGACGGGCATGAGGTCGAAACTCGCGGCGACGAGGGTTTCGACGGCGTCGGCGACGGCCTCGAGCAGGACGTCCTGGAGGACGAGGTCGTCGATGGCGTAGCCGGTGAGGCTGAGCTCGGGGAACACGGCGACGGCGACGTGGTCGCCGTGCAGTTCGCGGGCGGCGTCGAGGATGGTCCGTGCGTTGGTCGCGGGGTCGGCGACGGAGACCGGGACGGTGACGGCGGCGACGCGGGCGAAGCCGTGGGCGTAGGCCCCGGCGGTGGGCTGATCAGGCTGATCGGACATGCTCACCAGTGTGCCAGGCGGGTGGCGGTGAGGTACGGCGGGTGGCTGGTCCGGTGTCCTGGACAGCATGTCCGCATCACGCAGCCTGAGGTCGTTCAGCCTCCTCCGCCACCGACCTCACGGTGCGTGATGCCGACATCACTGACATCGCAGATCATCAAGAATCGGGAATACGCGGCCACCACCACAAGTTGTGCCTGGAATGAGCACAATCGGAATCATCGGCTCCGGCCTTATCGGAGCAACAGTCGCACGTCTCGCCGTCCAGGGTGGCCACCAGGTCGTCCTGTCCAACTCCCGCGAACCCCGCACCCTGCTGCCGTTGGTCGCGGCACTCGGACCGAACGCCCGCGCCGCCACCCCGGTCGAGGCAGCGGAAGCGGGCGACATCGTGGTCGTCAGCGTCCCGCTCGGCGCCCTCGCCGACATCCCCGTTGAACCGCTGGCAGGCAAGACGGTCATCGACACCTCCAACTACTACTGGCAGCGCGACGGCCACATCGATGCACTCGACAACCGCGAGGTCACCACCTCGAAGTACCTCCAGGACCGCCTGCCGAGCTCCCCCGTCGTCAAGGCCTTCAACAACATCAACTTCGCCCACCTCGGCCGTCTCGCCCGCCCTTCCGGGGATCCGGAGCGCACCTCCCTGATCATCGCCGGCGACAACGAGGACGCCAAGACCGAGGTCACGACCTTCCTCGACACGCTGGGCTACAACACCCTCGACGCCGGTCCCCTGTCCGAGGGTCGCCGCTTCGACAACGGCCAGCCCGCCTACGGCCGCCCGTACCTCACCCCGGACGCGAACCCCACCGACATCCTGTCGATGGGACCGGGCCGTCCCGCCGCCGACGAAGAGCTCCGGGACGCACTGGCCGCCGCCGAGCTGCCTGCCTGACCAGGCATCACCGGAGATCCGCACCGGACGCCCGGGGAGGGCGAACAAGGGTAGCCTTACGCCATGTATCTCGGCGTCCTCCCCTCCAGTCCGTGGCAGCACCAGCGCATCTGGCCCGCCTCCCCCGACTTCACCGCGCATTCCATGGAGCCGGCGCTCTACACCCGCCTCGCCCGTACCTGCGACCGGGCGGGGATCGACGTCCTCTTCCTGCCGGACAAGCAGGTCGCGAACGCCTCCCCGCCGGACCCGACCGTCGCCGACTCCTGGTTCGACCCGCTCACGATATTCGCCTACCTCGCCGCCGTCACCGACCGCATCGGACTGGTCCCCACCCTGTCCACCACCTGGTTCGAGCCCTACCCCCTGGCCCGCCAGATCCTCAGCCTCGACCACCTCTCCGGCGGCCGCGCCGGCTGGAACGCCGTCTCCTCCCACCCTGGCCTGGAGGACGCCAACTTCGGACACCGTCCGGTACTGACCCGCGAGCAGATGAAGGCCCGGCATGCCGAGGCCGTTTCCCTGGTCAAGGACCTGTGGACCAGTTGGGACTCCGACGCCGTCACCCACGACGCCGCCACCGGGCAGTGGTTCCGGCCCGGATCGGTGCATCCGGTCGACCACCACGGTAGGTTCTTCGACGTCACGGGGCCTCTGACGCTCTGCCGGTCCCCGCAGGATTCGCCGGTGCTGTTCATGGCCGGGGCGTCCGAGAACTTCCTGCACACCGCGGCGAAGGATGCCGACGTCGTCTTCACCGCGCGCAACGATGTCGACGCCGCCCGCACCATGGCGCTGACCCTGGCGTCCTTCTCCGAAGAGGAAGGACGCGGCGACGGGGCTCCCCGCCTGATGCCCGGATTCTTCGTCTCCGCCAGCAGCTTTCCGGAGTACGGGACGGATGCACAGTCATGGGTTCCGGGAATGCACTTCCATTCTCCGGCAGGGCCGGAACCTGCCACCGGTGCCGAGGTCGCCGCCGAGATGGTGCGGATCGTGGAGGAGACGGGGATCGACGGCTTCATCGTCATGCCCCGGCAGATCCCCGAGGACATCACCTTCCTCTGCGACGAGGTCGTCCCGGCCCTGGTGGAACTCGGTGCGCGGCCGGAGCCGTCAGGCAACCCGGAAGCAGCACCGTCGACCCTGCGCGCCAACCTCGGGTTCGTCTGAGTCCGCTCCCCCACCACCGGTTCCGCAGACTTCAGTACCGCGCCACCGCCCGCACCGGTGCCCCGTCGCCGCCGGCGATGCTCAGCGGCAGTGCGGTGAACTCCACGGTCCGCGGCAGGCCGGTGAGTCCGCGCAGGTTCTCGATGATCAGCCGGTCCGCCCCGAGCACCTGCACCCCGGCCTCCACCAGCGCGGACGCTGCGTCCTCGGTCAACACCGGATGGCGCGGGTAGTCGTCGGTCCCCCAGAACCGGTCCCATCCGGTGGCGAGCAGCACGATCCTGGGCAGTCCGTCCGAGGTGCCCGGCCCTGACGTGGACCCTGCCGCTGCCTGTCCTGCCCGACCGGACCACGCATCCACCAGCATCTCCGCGTCGATCCGCTCCCCCGGCGCGAGATCCGGAAGGTGGACGACTGCGGCGTCCCCCGTGAGTTCCTCCGGCGCCACCTGATCGACGGTGCGTCCCCTGCGGTCCATGGCCGCGAGCGTACCGCCGGTGTCAGGCCGGGACACCGCCGAGTGTGCACCGACAGATCCAAACATCCGTGCCACCGTCCGGTCTGTTTGTCGGCGCAAACTCGGGGGATGCACGTCAGGCCAGACGTCAAGGAGCGCAGACCGCCACAGGCGCCTACAGCACGCGGTGTCGCCCGATCGGCAGCACCAGCGGCGTACCCGAGACCGGATCAGGGATGATCCGGGAGTTCAGACCGAAGACCTTCTCCACCAGATCCTCGGTGAATACCTCTTCGGGCTCACCCTGTGCCTCCACTCCCCCGTCGGCGATCATGACGATCCGGTCGCAGTAGCGTGCCGCGAGGTTGAGGTCGTGCAGCACCATGACGATGGTGATGCCACTGTCCGCGTTGAGGTCGGTGAGCAGGTCCAGCACCTCGACCTGGTGGGCCACATCGAGGTAGGTCGTCGGCTCGTCGAGCAGCAGCAGGTCGGTCTGCTGCGCCAGTGCCATCGCGATCCACACCCGCTGCCGCTGTCCACCGGACAGTTCGTCCACCGCCCGGTCCGCCAGCTCCGCGGTTCCGGTGGTGTCCAGGGCGAAGGCCACCGCCTCATCGTCGGCCGACGACCAGCGGGACATGATGCCCTGGTGCGGGTGGCGTCCGCGTCCGACGAGGTCGGCGACGGTGATGCCCTCCGGGGCGATCGGAGACTGCGGCAGGAGGCCGAGCGTCCTCGCCAGCTCCTTCGCCGGCATGGAGTGCACGTCCTTCCCGTCGAGCAGGACCGTTCCCGTCGTCGGCTTGAGCAGGCGGGACATGGACTTGAGCAGCGTGGACTTGCCGCACGCGTTCGCACCGAGGATGCCGGTGATCTTCCCGGGCAGGACCGACAGGTCGATGCCGTGGATGACGGCATGGTCGCCGTAGCCCAGCGACAGCCCTTCCACGGACAGTGAATGGGATTCGGTCACAGCGAGCCTCCGGAACGGTTGGTGCGGATGATGAGGTAGATCAGGTACGGGGCGCCGAGCACGCCGGTCACCACGCCGACCGGGTAGCGGGTGTCGAAGAGCCACTGTCCGGCGAAGTCACCGACGAGCACGAGCAGGGCGCCGACGAACGCGGCGGGGATCAGCAGCGAGGTCCCCGGTCCCACCAGGCGTCCGGCGATCGGGCCGGCGAGGAAGGCGACGAAGGCGATCGGGCCGGCCGCGGCGGTCGCGAAGGCGATGAGTCCGACCGCCAGGACGGTCACGATCAGGCGCGTCCGGGTGACGTTGACGCCCAGGGCGGCGGCGGTGTCGTCGCCGAGCTGGGTGGCCGACAGGTCGCGCGACCGGGTGAGCAGCAGTGGAGCGAGGACCACGAAGGCGACTGCGACGGGGATGACGTTGTTCCAGTCCGCCCCGTTGAGGCTGCCGGTGAGCCACCGCATCGCCTCCTGCGTGTCCCACGACTGCGCCCGGGCGAGCTGCCAGTTCGTCAGCGACGACAGGATCGCGGACACACCGATGCCTATGAGGATCAGTCGGGTGCCGGCCACCCCGCCCTTCCAGGACAGCAGGAAGATCGTCACGGCCACGGCCAGTGCGGCGAGGATGGCGAAGACGGAGGTGGCGGTGCTGGACCAGTGCAGCGTGAGGATGGAGAACACCGCCGCCGCCGAAGCACCTGAACTGATGCCGATGATGTCCGGGCTGGCCAGCGGGTTGCGCAGCATGGTCTGGAAGACCACGCCGCCGAGTCCGAAGCACAGGCCGCAGATCAGTGCCAGGCAGGCGCGCGGCAGGCGGAGGCGTCCGACGGTGAAGGACGCCCCGGACACTTTCTCGCCGATGATGACGCGCCACACATCCGAGAACGGGTAGAAGGTATGACCGAAGAGCAGGGAGGCGACCCAGAATCCGATCACGAGAACGCCGAGGATGCCGACGACGGTCCACCAACGACGGGCACGGGCCTTGCGCTGCGTGATGACGGCGTTGAGAGTGGTGGGGATCGTCACAGCGCACGCACCTTCTGCCGGCGGACGATGGCGATGAACACGGGTGCTCCGATGATGGCGGTGAGAATGCCGACCTGGAGTTCCTCCGGGCGGGCCAGGATGCGGCCCAGGATGTCTGCGCCGGTGAGCAGCACTGCGCCGGCGACGGCGGAGAACGGGATCAGCCAGCGATGGTCGACGCCGATGAGCAGGCGGCAGGCGTGCGGGACGACGAGTCCGACGAAGCCGATGGGGCCGGTCACGGCGGTCGCCGCACCACAGAGCACCACGGCTCCCAGGGCGGCGGTCGCCCGGGTGACCCACACGCGCTCACCGAGCCCGGCGGCGAGTTCGTCGCCGAGGGCCAGCGAATTCAGGCCGCGGGCGGAGAGGAGGCACAGCAGGAAGCCGACCACGAGGAAGGGCAGGGCCAGGCGGATCGAGTCCCAGGTTCCGCCACCGACGCCACCGATCTCCCAGCTCTTGGTGAGGTCGACGATGTCGGTGCGGGTCAGCGTCACCGCACTGATGAAGGAGGTCAGCGCGGCAGCGGTCGCGGAACCCGCCAGGGCCAGTTTCAGTGGTGTGGTGCCGCCGTGACCGAGGGAGCCGATGACGTAGACGAAGACGGCGGTGACCGCCGAACCGGCCAGCGCCAGCCAGATGTACTGGCTGGCGCTGGACAGTCCGAGGTAGGCGATACCGAGGACCACGGCGAGCGCGGCACCGGTGTTGATGCCGAGGATGCCTGGGTCGGCCAGCGGGTTGCGGGTCACGCCCTGCATCACCGCGCCGGAGATACCGAGGGCGGCACCGGCGATGACCGCGAGCAGCGTCCGGGGAATGCGCTTGGCGACCACACCTTCCGCGAAGGTGTCCCGGTTGCCGAGGTAGGCGGACCAGATGTCGCCCAGGCCGACATGTCTGGAGCCGATGGCAGTGGACAGGGCGATGACGGCGACGAGGACGCCGACCGCCACGATGAGCCAGGTGGTCCGCATCACCGTGGAGCGACGCAGCCGTTCGGCTGTTGTTTCTGCTGTGGTTGTCTCTGCAGCGGTTGCCTCTGCAGTGGTGACGGCGTCCGTCATGGTGTCGTGCTGTGCCTTACCCTGTACGTCCTACCTGGCCTTGGCTGCGGCCTCGTCGAGCACCTTGAGGTAGTCGTCGAGGATGTAGGAGATGGCGAGCGGGGTCGGGTTGGCGGCGGTGCCGAGGGCGTCGTCACCGAGCAGAACCACGGCGCCGTTCCTGATCGCCGGGATCTGGCCGAGCACCGGGTCATCCTGCAGGGTCTTCAGCATTTCCTCGTCACCGTAGGTGACGATGATCTCGACGTCGTCGAAGACATCGGACTGCTCGGCGGAAAGGGTACCGGCGAACTCGTCGTTCTCGTCGGACCACTTCTGGATGGAGTCCGGGGTGGCCATGCCGAGGTCCTCGAAGAACTGCGGACGGGCGTCGTGGGCGGAGTAGAAGCTGACCTGGCTGAGGTCGGTGGGGTCGACGTGGGTGAGGAACATGGTCTTCCTGCCCGCGACCGCCGGGTATTCGGCGGCCTTGTCGGAGATCTCGGTCTCGAGGTCGGAGATGAGCTGCGTGCCCTCGTCCTCAAGACCCAGGGCCTTGGACTCGATCTCGATGTTCTCGCGCCAGGTGGTACCCCAGGCGACCTGGTCCTTCGGGAAGGGCACGGTCGGGGCGATCTCGGAGAGGCGGTCGTAGTCCTCCTCGGTCAGCCCGGAGTAGCCGGCGAGGATGACGTCGGGCCGGGTGTCCGCGACAGCCTCGAAGTCCACGCCGTCGGTCTCGTCGAAGAGCACCGGGGCGTCCTCGCCGGTGGCGCCGAGCTCGTCGAGCTTGTCCTGGACCCACGGGAGGACTTCGGAGCCGCCGAAGTTGGCCTCGGCCATACCGACGGGGACGACGCCGAGGGCCAGCGGGACCTCCTGGTTGGACCAGTTCACGGTGGCGACACGCTCCGGGGTACCGTCGATCTCGGTGGTACCGAAGGCGTGCTCGATGGTGATCTCACCGCCGTCGGAACCGTCATCGGAGGAACAGGCGGCCAGGGAGAGGCCGAGGACGGCGGCCGAGGCCAGGGCCAGCGGACGGATGAACCGCTTGAGCCGGGATGTGGGGGACATGGGTGACCTTTCAGGCAGGAGCTCTTGAAACCTGCCCTAACGTAGTGCAGCCTTGCCTGTGGGTCAATCACGCAAGAATGACATTCGCTTGCGTAAAATGGACAATCTACTGGTCTCCCCCGTGAAACTGCCCCGGCGTCGTCCCTGTGACCCGCCGGAACGCCGTGGTGAACGAACTCGCGGAGCCGTATCCCACGGCCGCAGCAACCTCGGCGACCCCCAGGCCCTGTCCGAGCATCGTCGCTGCGTAATGCACCCGCGCCGCGGTGATCCACCGGGCGAAGCCCATACCGGTCTCCGACTCGAAGGCGCGTGTCACGGTGCGGGTACTGACCCCCAGTTCCCTGGCCCAGGCTTTGAGGGTGCGGGTATCTGCAGGGTTCTTCTGCACCGATTCAACGATTGGTGCGACAAGCGGCGCAGTCGGCACGCGGAGCACCAGCCCGTTGTCGCTGGGCGTGAGGACATCGAAGATCATCTGCTCGGTCGTCCGGTGCGCCTCATTGTCGAGCTCCTCGGTGACGAGCCGCTCGAGCAGCAGCCGCAGCAGATCCGTGAGGTCCACCGCCACCGGGTGGGATGCCAGCGGCATGGTGTCCGCACCGAAGTGCACGGCGAGCTGCCGAGAACCGGCGGGGGTGCTGCCGGAGTGCGGGGTCCCCGCGGGAATCCACAGCCCGACGGTGCGCGTCACGGTCCAGACACGTTGCCCGATGACCGCGTGCCCCACCCCGCACTCGTTCCAGATCAGCTCATGGGTGGGGTGCGAGTGGTCCCTCCACCACGTCTCCCGGACGTGCTCTTCCTGATTACCGAAGGCCCGGACGGGGAAGCGGAGCGCACCGGCCGGGTACATGGGCAGGTGCCTGGTGTCCACGGAAGTCACGGCGTCCACCCTATCGGAATCACCGTCCCGACTCCGGACGGACAGCATCCGGGAATGAGGCCAGGTTTACCATTGCTCTTTACGGTGGTTACTCACTAATATGCTTCCTCATGCGTATCCCCACATTCAGCACCGGACGTCCTGCCGGACGCCGCCTCCGGACCACGGCCCTCGCCCTGACCGTCACGGCAGCACTGGCGGGATCCCTCGCTGCCTGCTCCGACGATGATTCAGACTCGTCAGACTCCTCCGCGACCGCAGCCCAGTCCGGCGCGGTCGAGGTGACCCACACGATGGGCACCACCGAGGTCCCCGCTGACCCGGGGAAGATCATCAGCTTCTCCCCCGCCTTCACCGACGCCTTCTCCGCACTGGGCCGGCCGGTGGATGTGGAGTACCGCACTGACTTCTACGGTGAGCCTGGTCCGTGGGAGAACGGTGATTCCGGTGAGACCGTCACCTACCCGATGACCGGAACCCCGGACGTGGAGAAGGTCGCCGAAGCCGATCCGGACGTCATCTTCGCCGGATACCTGCCGGATCAGGCGACGTACGACCGTTACAACCAGATCGCCCCGACCATTGCCACCGTCGGTTCCTCGCCGATGTCCGATGACTGGCGTGAGGCCACCACCGTCGCCGGTGACGTCCTCGGTAAGAGTGACGAAGCCGAGAGCCTCATCGCGGACGCTGATCAGGCCTTCGCCGATGCGAAGGAGAACCACCCGACACTTGACGGTGCAACCGGCACCTTCGGCCAGATCAGTGAACAGGGCCTGGCCGTGGTCACCGGAGATTCCGACCCGGCCAATGTCTTCCTCACCGACCTCGGCATCGTGATCCCCGAGGAGATCAAGGCCGCCAGCCGGGACGGGAGCCGTGCCTTCATCTCCGAGGAGAACACCGACCTGCTCAACACCGATCTGCTGTACATGTGGCCGGTCGGGGTCGAGGCAAAGGACGTCCCCACCACGGTGAAGGGCTGGGACCAGCTCACCCCGGTGAAGAACGGCACTGCCTTCCTCGCCGACACGGACGCCGCGATGGCCATCAGCACCCCGACCATCCTGTCGGTGGTCTGGGAACTCGAGCAGCTGGAGGACACCTTCACCGCCCTCGACGAGGCCGCCGAGTAGCACCGGACAACCACCCTCCCACCGCCGGTAGAATCGACTCCATGATCTCCAGACGCCGGTCGGTGGGCCGCCCTTCCAGAACTTCACTGGATGCCCTGCAGGACGCCGCCCTGGCCCTCGGCCTCGACAGTTTCACCCTCGCCGCCGTGGCAAAGGAGGTCGGTGTCGCCGAAGCGACGGTCTACAACTACGTCGACAGTCGCGACGAGCTGTACCGCGGTACCTGCGACCGGTTGTTCGCCGGTGTCGATCTGGAGCCGGCACCTGACACGGACTCGGGCACATGGATGGACTACATGGACGCAGTCAGTGCCCGGGTCGTCCCGCTCGCCACCGCCCACCCGGGGTTCGCCGAATACCTGTTCTACGGCCCCTTCGGTCCGGAGACACGGCGCATCTACTCGACCATGGTGGCGGAGGTCATGCGGCGACGGCCGGAGCTGGATGCCAATGCCGCGTACTTCGTGGCGTCCCGGACCTTCATGAGTTCACTGACCACGGCACCCTTCCCCCATCTGCACGACGCCGGCACCTGGCTGCGTCACTCACTGATGCGGGGGATGGAGCAGCAGATCGAGGCCGGAAACCTGCCGCACATGGACGGCGACTGGAGCGATGTCCTGGACCACGACGGGACGCCGGGCACGTAAAGGGTACGGCAGGGGTCCCCATGGATGTGACAGTCCGCGATCCGGGCCCGGCGCGCCGGTCGATCCGTTAGCGTGAACGCCATGGCCACCACTTCCCCTGAGCTGCCCACCCTGACCTTCACCGACGAGCCGGTGCGCATCGCGCACGTCCGACTGAACCGTCCGGAGAAACTGAACTCCCTGACCCTGGGCGTCCTCGATGAACTCATCGCGATCGCCGGGACGATCCGCGCCGACCGCAGCGTCCGCGCCGTGGTCATCGCCGGTGAGGGACGCTCCTTCTGCGCCGGCCTTGACTTCGCGTCCGCCATGAAGAAGCCGCAGGCCCTGGCGGCGAGTTTCGTGCCGCGGCCGTGGCGGGGCACCAACCAGTTCCAGGAGGCGTGCTGGGCGTTCCGCCGTCTGCCGGTGCCGGTCATCGCCGCGGTGCACGGCCACTGCTTCGGCGGCGGACTGCAGCTGGCGATGGCCGCGGACTGGCGGTTCACCACCGCCGACGCACAGTGGTCGATCCTCGAGTCCAAGTGGGGCCTGATCCCGGACATGTCCGGGCTGCAGTCCCTGTCCCAGCAGCTGCGGGCGGACATCCTCAAGCGGCTGACCATGACCGGCGAGATCGTCGACGGGGGCAAGGCCGTGGAGTTCGGCCTGGCCAGCGAGGTGGTCGACGGTGAGAGCTCAACGCAGGACGCCGTGGTGGACGCAGCGGTCGAACTCGCCGCGCAGATCGCCACCCGATCCCCCGACGCCACCGCCTACGGCAAGAAGCTCGTCGACGAGACGTGGACCCGCGGGGCACGCGCCACCTTCGCCCTCGAGCGGATCCGTCAGTTCCGGTTGCTCGTGGCGTCCAACACGAAGGTCGCCCAGAAGGCCGCGGCGAAGAAGATCACCCCGGTCTTCACCCGCCGCAACGTGCGGTAACTACTCCGCTGCCCACTGCACCGGGTCGTGGGAGAGCAGTGCCGGATCGGCGAGTGCGGCGTCCCCGATGGAGGCGTCGATCCAGGCCCGTGCCGCGGAGGCCTTCTCCGCGTAGGTCTCCCCCGGCAGCTGACGCAGCGTCACCGCACCGTCCCGTTTCGCCAGGCGCTGACCGGTCGGCCCCAGCACCAGCGGGACGTGCACGTACTCCACCTCCGGCAGTTCCAGCAGATGGGCGAGATAGGCCTGCCGCGGTGCGGAACTGAGCAGGTCGTCACCGCGGACGACCTGGTCGATGCCGGCCAGCGTGTCATCGACGACGACGGCGAGGTTGTAGGCGAAACCGGTGTCCTGCGCACCACCGCGGCGCAGCACCATGTCGTCGACGTCCCCGGTGTACCGGCCGTCGACCGCCTCGTCAGAGAACACCTCAGGCACCGACCATTCGGTGACCTGCGCGCGCAGCCGAAGCGCCGGAACGCGCCCCACCGCCGCCAGTTCCTCCCGCTTCTGTTCACGCTGAACCTCGGTGAGATCCCGGCAGGTTCCCGGGTAACGGCCCGGCACGGCGTGGGGCGCACGGGCTGCCTCGGCGATGTCCCTGCGCGAGCAGTAGCACTCGTAGACCAGGCCGTCCTCGACGAGCCGGTCGAGGGCGACCTCGTAGCGTTCCAGGGTGTCCGACTGCCGGGCGAGCGCTCCGTCCCAGGTCAGTCCCACCGACTCCAGGTCCTCCAGCTGCCGGTCGGCGGAGAGCTCCGAGGAACGGGCGGCGTCGATGTCGTCGATGCGCAGCCGGAATCCGCGTCCGGTGGAGCGTGCCCACGCTTCGGCGAGTACCGCCGTCCGCAGGTTTCCGAGGTGCAGGTCTCCGCTGGGACTGGGCGCGTAGCGGCCGTTGCCGTGGGTCATAACTCACAGGGTAACCGCAGGGTCTCCGGCGTAGCCTGGGTGGTGTTCCCACACCACCACACCACGACCGTCATACCGGGAGGTACAGACATGACCGACAGGAAGCCGTCCGACGGTTCCCAGGACTTCAACGGGCTGTTCGACATGATCCGCGGACTGCGCGAGGACTTCGCTGCCAGGCGTCCCCGCCTGGAGATCACGAAGGACGCCGAGGACCGTGACATCCGTGCCGCCGTGCTCAGCGTCCTCGCCGCCACACCGTCGACCGGAGCGGGGGTGATCCGGGCGATCACCGAGCGGTCCACCGACGACCGGGAGCCGGCCGCCGCCGAGGTCTACCCCACCCTCCAGCTGCTCGTCGACGAGGGCCTGGCCACCGTCGCCGATGATGAAGGACGCCGCACCTTCACCCTCACCGAGGCGGGACAGGACGAAGCCTCCGCCACCGGAGACGAGGACACGGACGCCGATGACTGGGCCGGATTCTTCGCCCCGTTCCGCAGTTTCGCGGAGAACACACCGTTCGCCGGGAGCTTCGCCGGAGCCCGCGGTGACCTGCCGAAGGCCGGGGTGAAGCTCAGCCAGGCGGTGCACCAGACCGTCGTCGGAGGTGACGGACAGCAGGTCGAGAAGGTCACCGCACTACTCGACGAGACCCGCCGGAAGATCTACGGCATCCTCGCTGAGGAGTCCACCGAAGAGACACCCGAAAACACCGGGGAGTGAGCACACCCCGCCCCGGCGGTCACCGGCTCCGGGCCCGCTACCGGCGCATCATGGCCTTCGGGCTGTCCGTGATGCTGCAGGTCTGGTGGTTCGACCTGGTGCTGCCCCGGATCGGCCTGCGGGCCTGGAGCCGGAAAGGCCAGACGAAACGGTTGACCGGGACCGCCATGCGGTTCCGTCGGCTGGCGACCGACCTCGGTGGCCTGATGATCAAGGTCGGGCAGTTCATGTCCACCCGCATCGACATGCTCCCACCACAGGTCACGGATGAACTCGCCGCCCTGCAGGACAATGTCCCCGCTGTCGGATTCGCCGAGGTCCGCGCCCAGGCCGAGACTGACCTGGGGATGCCGTTGTCGCGCGCCTTCGCGACCTTCACCGGGGAGCCGATCGCCGCAGCCTCGCTGGGGCAGGCCTACCGGGCGCGACTCACCCCCGCCCTCGCCACTGAAGCGGGGTACACCGATGTCGTGGTGAAGGTGCAGCGCCCCGGAATCGCCGAGGTCGTGGAGGTGGATCTGGCCGCGCTGCGGAAGATCGCCGGCTGGTTGGCGAAGGTTCCGTTCATCGCCGGACGCGCCGACGTGCCCGCACTCATCGAGGAGTTCGCGGACACCAGCCACGAAGAGATCGACTACCTTCACGAAGCTGCGGAGGCGGCGTCCTTCCGGAAGGAGTTCGGAGACGCCCCGGGCGACGGTCCGCGGACCCGCGCGCCGCAGATCGTGTGGGAGCGCAGCACCCGCCGCGTCCTGACACTGCAGGACGTCACCGCGGTGAAGATCAGTGACGTCGCCACATTGCGCGGTCTCGGGATCGACCCCTCTGACGTGGCCGTGCGGCTGGCCGAGGAGATGTTCACGCAGCTGTTCACGACCGGACATTTCCACGCCGACCCGCACCCGGGGAACATCTTCGTCACGCCGGGGCTGAAGCGTAGCGAGTTCACGCTCACCTTCATCGACTTCGGGATGACCGGGCACATCGATGACACGCTGCGGGACGGGCTGCGGTCGTTGGTCATCGCCGTGGGGCTGCGCGACGGCCCCGGGATGGTCACCGCTATGCAGTCACTGGGCGTGCTGCTCGACGGGGCGGACACCGACACGCTCGCCGAGGCGATGACCGAGCTCTTCGACCGCTTCGGCGGGATGGCCGTGACCGATCTGCAGCACGTGGCCCCGAGGGAGTTCGAGGAGTTCGCGCACCGGTTCCGCGACGTGATCCGGTCGATGCCCTTCCAGCTGCCGGAGAACTTCCTGCTCATCATGCGTGCGGTGTCGATGCTGTCGGGGCTGTGTTCCACGCTCGACCCGGAGTTCAACATCTGGGAGTCGGTGACGCCCTTCGCAACGCAGCTGATCCGGGAACAGGCCGGCGCGTCGGCATCGGAGATCGCCCGGCGTGCCGTCTCCTCCGCGGCGGCGACGGCGAAGACCGTGGTCGCCCTTCCCGGACGCCTCGACCATGTGATCGGGGTGGTCGAGAGCGGCGACCTGTCGGTGAAGACGCCGCAGGTCGAGCACCAGCTCAAGCGGCTGGAGCGGGCGGCGGTGCGGGTGGTCGCGGCGATCATCTTCGTCGGTCTGGTGGTCGGCGGGGCCGTGCTGCGCGGGTCAGCGGGCGCCGGGGACTCGTGGAGTACCGCGGCGAACGTGGTCGGCATCGTGATGATGGGTCTGTCGGTGCCGCCGCTGCTCTACGCGGTCTTCGGTGGTCGCCGGGTCAGCTGAGCACGCTGACCGCATCCCCGACACGGAGGACGCCACCGGTTCCGGAATTGCTGCCGACCTCACCGGAACCCGTGGCATCCGTGGGCAGCAGGAGGACGCCGAGTGTCGGTTCGGTCTGGCCGACCTCCTTGGTCAGCACCTTGAGCAGGTTCGCGTCGCGGACGCCGGTGTCCGGGTTCGCGGTGACCGCCATGCAGCGCACGATGGTCTTCTGCGCGGTGAACCGGACCTCGCCCACGGTGAGGTCGGTGTTGTCCGCCGCCCAGTCCAGCTCGGTCCAGGCAGGAACCCCGTCGATGACGACGTTGGACCGGAACCGGCGGTCGTCGAGAGGCACCTCTCCGTTCGCGGCACCGTGCGCGGCACCGTTCGCCTGCTCCAGCTCCCTCACCGACTCCTCCGAGTGCAGGGAGACGAAGCCACGCGGCCGGTCCTGGAACCGGGCGCTCTCCCCGTCACCGACGAGTTCCAGGGGAAGTCTGCCCGTACGCCTGAGCCTTTTCGCGTCCGGACCTGCGAGGATCCAGTCGGCCAAGGCATCACAGATCTCGCGGCGTCCTTCCTGGTCAAGCCCTGCGGAGACCAGGACCGCATCATTGTCCGTGCGGTCACGGAAGCTCAGCGTCCTCCCGTCGAAGTCGACGCGCAGCCGGGCAAGAGTCGGGAAATCCTGCAGGCACAGTCCCTTCGCCTTCGGCCAGTAGTCCAGACCGTCCTTCTCCTCCGGTGTGGCGGAGTCCGCGAACCGGACGGCGAGGACGCGGTCCCCGGCGATCCGGCCGTCCGGCTGGACCGTCAGAGACTTACACGGTTGCGGAGTGAACCCCTTGACGGGGTAGCGGTAGAGCGCTGCAACGTTGCCGACCTTGCTGACCTTGCTGACCTTGCTGACCTGGGCATCCTGGGCATCCTGGGCATCCTGGGCATCCTGGGACATGACGGTTAATCTACCTTGATCAGCAGCTTGCCGAAGTTCTTCCCCTCGAGCAGACCGATGAAGGCCTCCGGAGCGTTATCCAGGCCCTCGACGATGTCCTCCTTGTGGACGATGGTGCCGTCGGCGACCTTCGGGCCGATCTCGTCGAGGAACTCGTCGTAGTGCTCGGCGAACTCCGTCTGGATGAACCCACGGACCAGCACACTCTGCGTGAGGATCGTGTTCATCGTGGCGGGCAGCCGGTCATGGTCTCCCAGGCCACCGGTGTTGTAGTCGGCGACGAGCCCACACACCGGCACCCGCGAATACAGGTTGAGCAGCGGACGCACCGCGTCCCACACCGGACCGCTGACGTTCTCGTAGTAGACGTCCACCCCGTCCGGACAGGCGGTCCTGAGGTTCCGGTAGAAGTCCGGGTCACGATGGTCGACGGCGGCGTCGAAGCCGATACCCTCACTGACCCAGGCGCACTTCTTCTCACCACCGGCGATGCCCACGGCGCGGGCCCCGGCGAGCTTGGCCAGCTGGCCGACCATCGACCCGACCGGTCCGGACGCCGCGGCAACCGCCACGGTCTCCCCCTCCTGCGGCTTGCCGATGAACTTCATACCGGCCCAGGCGGTGAATCCGGGCATACCGAGGACGCCGAGTGCGGTGGTCTCCGGTGCACCGGAGGTCCGCACCTTGCGGACGGTGTGGACCTTGGCCGCGGGGATGACGGCGGCGTCCACCCAGCCGGTGCGCCAGAGCACCCGGTCACCTTCGGTGAAGTCCGGGTTCTTCGAGGCGACGACCTCGCTGACGGTCTCGCCCTCCATGATGCCGTCGACGGGAACAGGTGCGGCGTAGGACTTCGCGTCACTCATCCGGCCGCGCATGTACGGATCGAGAGAGAGGTAGTGGACCTTGACCTCGATGTCACCGTCAGCGAGTTCGGGAAGCTCGACGTTCTCTGTGCGGAAATGCTCCGGGCCGGGTGCCGCTTCCGGACGGGATGCGAGGACGATCTGGCGTGCGGTGCGGGTGGTCATGCTGTACCTGGTGCTCCTTGACGAGGGGGTGATTGTCCTCCCCGAGGGTAGCTACGGTACCCGCGCTCAGGCCGAGAGCCCGTAGGTCGGGTGGTGCAGGGTGGGTTCAGCGGACCTGTCCACCCTGAGGCACTCGACCTGGCACCAGAGAGGCGCCGGCAACGACTCGACCGGGTGGTCCGACGGCCCGGAAACAACCTCCCGGGTCGTAGCCGGCGCGGTCAGGTCCGGGGGCCCTCGCCGGATAGACTGGTCAACCATGACTGACTCTGCGTCCGAGCCTGCCTCGAAGCCGGCGCCCGAACAGACCTCCCCGGCGGCCTTCCCCACCGACACCACCTTCGATCTCGGCACCAGGATCGGCGAGGTGGACGGTGCCCCGGTCCACGGCCGCACCGGCGTGATCCACACCCCCCACGGCGACATCCACACTCCCGCCTTCATCCCGGTCGCCACGAAGGCCACGGTCAAGACGCTGACCCCGGAGCAGGTCCGCTCCACCGGCGCAGAGGCGATCCTGTCGAACGCATACCACCTCTACCTGCAGCCCGGCGAGGACATCGTCGACACCGCCGGCGGCTTGGCCGAGTTCGAGAACTGGCACGGCCCGACCTACACCGACTCCGGCGGATTCCAGGTCATGAGCCTGGGTGTGGGCTTCAAGAAGGTGCTGGCGATGGACGTCGCCAACCTCACCGACGCCGATATCCGCGCCGCGAAGAAGGAGCGGATGGCGCAGGTCGACGAGGACGGTGTGGACTTCAAGTCCGTCATCGACGGCTCCATGCACCGCTTCACCCCGGAGAAGTCGATGCAGATCCAGCACGGTCTCGGCGCGGACATCATGTTCGCCTTCGACGAGCTGACCACGCTGGTCGACACCCGCCGCTACCAGGAGGAGTCCGTCGAGCGGACGCACCGTTGGGCCCGTCGCTGTCTCGTCGAGCACGACCGGCTCACCACCGAGCGGACGCACCGCCCGCTGCAGTCACTGTGGGGTGTGGTGCAGGGCGCGCAGTATGAGGACCTGCGGCGCAAGGCCACCCGCGGTCTCGTGGAGCTGTCCGCAGAGGCGGAGAAGGAAGGACGCCGCGGCTTCGGCGGCTTCGGTATCGGTGGCGCGCTGGAGAAGGAGAACCTCGGCACCATCACCGGCTGGGTGTGTGATGAGCTTCCCGATGACAAGCCCCGCCACATGCTGGGGATCTCCGAGCCGGATGACCTGTTCACCTGTATCGCCGCCGGTGCGGACACCTTCGACTGTGTCGCCCCGACCCGGTTGGCCCGCCGTGGTGGTGTCTACACCCTGGACGGTCGACTGAACCTCATGGCGTCCCGTCACAAGCGGGATTTCATCCCGATCGACGCGGAGACCGGCGGCTACGTCAACGAGCACTACACCCGCGCGTACATCCACCACCTCCTCAAAGCGAAGGAGTTCCTCGCGGGGACACTGTGCACCCTGCACAACATCAACTTCATGATGACGCTGACGCGCAACATCCGGACCGCCATCGAGGAGGGACGCTTCACCGAGTACCGCGACGAGTTCCTCGGCCGCTACTATGCGGACAAGGCTCCGGAACTGCGCGGGAGGTAGCGCAGGGCGCAGCTATCCCTGCGCCCCACCGATCCGGGTGTGCACCTCCGTCCGCGACGAGTACATCGCCCAGACCTGATCGGCAACGTCGCCGGGGTCGATCGCGTCCGGACCTGCATCCGGGGTGCCCTTGACTGTCCCGTCGACGACGATCTCACCGGCGTACACGCCCTGACCACGCAACCGCGCGGCGAGCAGTCCGACGAGCTTCGTCTTGGCGGCGCACTCCAGGGCCACGCCGTCGCCGCCGAAGGAGACCGCGTAGGCGTCCTTCCGGTCGTCCCGGAGGCCGAGGGCACCGTTGACGACGAGCACCGCCCCGCGCTGGGATTTCAGGTCGTCGAGTGTGGCCTGCACCGTGCTGACCAGGCCGGACACGCCGATATCGAAGACCCGGCCGACGGTGTCCGGGTCATCGGAGAGCACGTCCCCGACGATGACGGAGCGGTAGGCGGTGAACACGACCGCGGACACCGGCCCGTGCCGGGCCTGTACCTCACGGACCGTGTCACTGATGGACGCCGGGTCGGAGGCGTCCCCGACGAAGGCATGGGCCTCGGTACCGGCGTCCCCGAGTTCGGCGACGCCGGTACCGAGGCGTTCGGTGTTGCGTCCGACCAGCGCCACCTTCCAGCCTTCGCGGCCGAAACGGTGGGCGATGGACCGGGAATTGCCGGGTCCGTACCCGACGATGAGGAGAAGAGACATGAGGCTGCACTCCTGGGGTGTGGTGGGGCCGGATGGTGGGCACCCGGCCCGGAATGTGTGGTACACCCCACACTACGCCCGCGTCAGGCGTCCACCCGGTCCTTCACCGGCTCATCATCCATCTTCTCGATCGCACCGGAGGCGTAGGCCTTCTCCAGCTTCTCGCCCTCCACGTCGAACGTGGGGAGAATCCGATCCAACCACTTCGGCATGTACCAGGTGGCACGCCCGGTGATGAACATCAGCGCAGGCACCAGCGTCATCCGGATGAAAAAGGCGTCGAAGAGTACGCCGGCACCGAGGGCGAAACCGAAGACCTTGATGAACGGCAGCGGCTGGGCGATGAAGGAGGCGAACACGGCGATCATGATCAGCGCGGCCGCAGTCACCACACGTGCACCCATGCCGAATCCCCGGACCACGGAATCCTCGACGGCGTTGAAATTCCCGGCTGATCCGTCAGCCACTGCCTGGTGAGAGTGCTTGGTCCACCTCTCCCTCATCCGGGACAGAATGAACACTTCATAATCCATGGCCAGCCCGAAGGTCACGCCGATGAGGAAGATCGGCATGAAGCTGATCAGCGGGCCCGGCGAGTCGATGAGGCCCCATAGGCCCTCCTGCCAGAACAGCACCGTCACGCCGAAGGCCGCGCCGATGGAGAGCAGGAACCCGGCCGCCGCGACCAGCGGCACCATCAGCGAGCGGAACACCATCAGCAGCAGCACCAGTGCCAGACCCACGACCAGCCCCAGGTAGACCGGCTTCGCGTCCTCCAGCCGGTCGGTGACGTCCTGCTGGATCGGAGTGAACCCGGTGATACCCATGTCCACCCCGGTCTCCGCCTCGATCCGGGACTGCTCACTGCGCAACTGGCCGATGAGCTGCACCGTCTGTTCGTCGATCGGCCCGGTCGTGGGCGTCACCAGGATCTGCGCGGTCGTACCGTCCTCCGACGCGCTGATGAGCTGCGAGTGCTCCACACCGACATTGTTGCCCAACTGGTCCTTGATCACCACGAAGGACGCCTGGGCCGGGTCAATTCCACCGTCCACCAGCGGTTTCAGCGACTCTGCCGCCGGGTCGACGTTCTCGGCGTCCACGATGACGAGCAGCGGGGAGTTCCGCCCCGCACCGAAGCCGTCCTCGATGAGTTCGGCGGACTTACGCTGTGTCGTCGACTCCGGCGAGGTCATGTCCGAGGGCAGCGAGAGCTGCAGGTTCTTCGCCGGCAGGGTCAGCAGCACCAGGACCGCGATGACGATGACCACGAACAGGCCCGGGGCACGGTGGATCAGCATCACCCAGCGGGTGCCCAATGTCGGCGCATACGGATTGCGGGCCTTGCGCGCGTCACCCGAGGTCCCACCGAACCGTCCGGACAGTCGGGCGAGAACATCCGGCTTCCGACGCTTCCCGTGGCGTCCCCGTGCCGGGGAGCTGTCCGGGATGTCACCGCGACCGAAGGCGGCGTCCTTCCGGAAGACGCGGTCCCCGGCGAAGCCCAGCAGTGCGGGAAGCAGCGTCAACGCGACGAGCACGGCGATGAGCACGATGGCCGCGGCGGCGAAGCCCATGTAGGTGAGGAACTCGATGTTCGCCAGGGCCAGACCGACGAGAGCGACGACGACCGTCAGCCCGGCGAAGACCACCGCGGAACCGGCCGTACCGACCGCCAGACCCACGGCGTCCGGCCTCGATCTGCCGTGACGCAGTTCGTCCCGGAAACGGCTCATGATGAACAGGGCGTAGTCGATACCGACGGCAAGTCCGATCATGATGCCGAGCACCGGGGTGATGGGATGTTGTTCAGCTGCACGAAGGCCGTCGCACCGGTGATGCCCAGCGCTCCCAGGCCCACACCGATGAGCGCGGTGATCAGCGGCAGGCCCGCGGCCAGCATCGACCCGAAGGTGAAGACCAGGACGATGAAGGCGACGATGACGCCGATGACCTCACTGATCGGCTCGATCTCGATGGGGTCGCCGAAGCCGGCGCCACCGGCCTCCGCCTGCAGCCCGGCGTCGCGGGCGATCTGCAGTGCGTCGTTCACCGCGTCCTTGTCAGCGGTGGTGACGTCCGCGGGCAGGTCGACGTCGAAGGAGAAACTGGTGGTGCCGGTCGTTCCGTCGGCACTGACCAGGGCGACATTCGCGGCGTCCGCCTCGGCGACCTGCTGCGACAGCCCCATCTCCGTCTCCGAGGAGATGAGCAGGTCGGTCTGGGCGTCGTTCGCGGTGACCGGGTCGGTGAGTTCCTCGCGGGCCTCATCGGTCAACGCGGAGACGTTGTCGCGGACCGCGTCGACGGACTCCTCCACTGCGGCAGCGACCTCCGGGTCGGTGAGCGTCTTCCCCTCGGGGGCCTGGTAGACGAGGGTGACCCCGGCGTCCTCCATCGGATTCTTGGTGCCGGGGAACTTGTCCATCAGCATCTCGGTGGCGTGCTGGGAAGGCACGTCGTCGATCGAGAAAAGGTCGTTGTACCCCTTCTGGAACGCCGTGGAAAGACCACCGACCACCACGAGGACGCCGAGCCAGACCACGAGAACGGACTTCCGGTGGAGGAAGGACCAGCGGCCGAGGCGGAAGAGGAAGGTAGCCATGGCCGACCATCCTAGGCGACATGGCTGGGAAGGCTGAGGAAGACCCGGAAAGATCCCGGACCGGCTACTCGGCCCCGGAGGTCACGACCGTTCCGCCCTTCACCGGGTCCGGCCCGCCGGCCGGGGAGGCCCGGGCGAGGGCGGCGGCGAACATCCGGCCGCGGGCGGCGTTGCCCTCGGCGTTGTAGTGCACGTCGTCACCGTCGAGGAACCAGTCCATGTGGTCGGCGACCTCGGAGGCCCAGTCCCACACGACGGCGTTGGGGTAGTCCTTCATGGTGTTCTCGAGGATCTCATTGAATTTCTGCATGTTGGCGTCGGCGTAGTAGCCGTCGTCGATGCGGGTCTTCGCGGTGGACCACATGACGCGCTGACCGTCGAGCTGGTCCATCATCATGCGGACGCGGGTCTCTTCGTCGTAGTTCGCGCCGGCGGCGACGTTCGCGGCGTCGTTCACACCGGTGCCGATGACCCAGCAGGTGCCCTCGGGCTGGTCGTAGGTCAGCAGTTCCGCGACGGAATCGACCGCTGACGGGTAGTCCTCGAAGCCCTCGGTGGTGTTGCGTCCACCGAAGACACTGGTCTCGACCTCAGGCGCGCCGTGCTCGATGTACTGGTTCTCGCCGACGTCGTCAGGGTCGGGCAGCATCTCCGGGTTGAAGATCCCGAGCGAGGTCGAATCACCGACGTGGATGACCTTGGTGCAGGCCATCTGGCTGACGCCGTCGGCCGCAGCCTCGGCGGCGTCGGCCCCGTCGGCGGTGACGGGGCCGTCGTTCTCGACCTCCATGGCCTGGCCGCCGGTGCCGTCGGTGGACGCGCCGGACGCACCGCCGTCCGGGTCGGCGAGGACGGCGGGTGTACCGATGACGATGACGGCGGAGAGCACCACACCGGAGCCGGCCCCGGCGTAGCGCTGGATCCGGCCACGGCGCTTCACCGGGACGGCCTTGTCGAGCTTCCACTCGGCCCACCAGTCCTTCACCGGACCGACCACGCCGTGGCGGCGGACCGGGTCCTCGAAGTACCTCCAGCTCAGGGCGGAGAGCACCACGGAGATACCGGCGGTGAGCACGAGGGAGAGCAGCAGCCTGTCCTGGACCCAGCCGGCCGGGAGGAAGGCGATGACGGGCATGTGCCAGAGGTAGATGCCGTAGGACCGCTCGCCGAGCCACCGCATCGGCAGGCAACCGAAGACGGCCGACCACACACCGGTGGGGCGCAGCACCGCGAGGATCGCGCACACCGCGGCGACGCTGAGCAGGGCGATGCCACCCTGGTAGAGGAACATGTCGTCCTGGTCGACGAGGATGACCATCGCGAGGATGCCGGCGACACCGACCAGTCCGAGGACCGCGGCGGCGGGCCCGTTGGGCTGCGTCGACTTCCCGGCGGACCGACGGGACGCCAGCCAGACGGCCAGGGCGGCGCCGAGCAGCAGTCCGCCGGCACGGGTGTCGGTGCCCTCGTAGGCACGGGTGTTGTCCGCACCGTCGGTGGCGAGCCACCACATCAGCCCGAAGGACGCCGCAGCGAGGACGACCGTCGCCCAGGCCACCAGCGTGCGGCGGCTGCGCAGCAGGAACAGCAGCCCGAGCAGGATCAGCGGCCAGACCAGGTAGAACTGCTCCTCCACCGACAGGGACCACATGTGGTCCAACGGCCCCGGACCGCCGAAGTTGTCGAAGTAGGACGCCTCGGAGAAGATCGTGTGCCAGTTGTTGACGTAGAAGAACGTCGAAAGCCCTTCACCGGCCCGGTCGGTCAGTGCGCCGCGGTCGAGGGCGACGGTGAGCAGGAGGACGGCGATGACCGTGACGATCATCGCGGGGGCCAGGCGCCGGAAGCGGCGGAGCCAGAAGGTCTTCAGGCCGAGGTTGCCGCGCCGGCCCCAGGATCGCATGAGGTTGGCGGTGATGAGATAGCCGGAGAGGGTGAAGAAGACACCCACTCCGAGCAGTCCGCCGGGGACGCCGCCGACACCCAGGTGGAAGAGAATCACCACGGTGACCGCGAGTGTGCGCAGTCCGTCCAACCCCGGGACATACGTCGTCCCCTTGTCCACCGGCTTCGGCACTGTGCCCTGACCTTCTTTCTGCTGTGGTCCACCCTTGTTCCGCCGGAGACAACCGTAGCAACGGGGTCGGACAACTCCGCATCACAGCGAGGTGAGAGCCGTACACTCCGCAGAATGCCCGTTTCTGACCACCCCTCCCCACCCCCGTGGCAGGTGACATGACAGAACCCCGGCACCGGGGATCCGGTACCGGGGTTCTTTTTCCGGCGGTGGCGGAGGGATTTGAACCCCCGGTTGCTATTACACAACACTCGCTTTCGAGGCGAGCACCTTCGGCCGCTCGGACACGCCACCGTGGAACAGGGTAACGCACCGGGGTCGGTAACGGAAATTACTCTCCGGCCAGCTTGTCCAGGCCGCTACGGACGGCGCCCTTGGCCTTGTCGCCCTTGTCACCCTTGGCGACCTTGTCGATCGCGCTGTCGGCGGCGCCCTCGATCTTGTCGCGGTTGTCGGAGACGGCGCCCTTGGCCTTGTCCGCGTACTTCTTCAGGTCATCGATGCCCATGGTGGTTCCCTTCGGAGAGTCGGTGGTCCGGGGGTGGAGGCCCGGCCGGTGTGGCCGACAATACACACTCCGGCCCGGTCACCGTCGGGAACTGAAGAACTCCCGGACCAGATCCTCACATTCGTCGGGCAGCACTCCACCACGGACCTCCAGTTCGTGCAGCGGGGATTCGCGGGCCACGTCGAACACCGAGCCGCAGGCCCCGGTCCGCGGCTCCCACGCCCCGAAGACCACGGTGCGCACCCGGGCACCGACCATCGCCCCGGCACACATGGCGCAGGGTTCCAGGGTGACCACGAGAGTGCAGTCGGTCAGCCGCCAGGCGTCCCCGTGGGTGACCGCGGCGGCCCGCAGGGCGAGGACCTCGGCGTGCGCGGTGGGGTCGGCGTCCGCCTCCCGACGGTTCGTCGCCACGGCGAGCTCGGTGCCGTCGGGAGCGTAGACCACCGCACCGACCGGCACATCACCGTCCGGGGTGGACGCCGCGACCTCCAGTGCCCTGGCCATCCGTGCGCGGTCACGCACCGTGGTCGCGGGGTCCGGCAGTCCGTCGCCGATCAGGGGACTATTCGTCGCCGACAAGGTCAGCGAGCTCCTCGTCGAAGAGGTCGGCGAGCTCGTCCCCGAAGCCCAGGTCTCCGGCAATGGAGAGCAGCTGGTCGGAGGCGTAGATCTCGGCGTCGTCGAAGAGGACGGAGAGGGACTGCTCACCGACGCCGAGGTCGGTGAGGATGCCGAAGTCACCCTCGGGCCAGGGGGCGTCGGGGTCGTCGGCCTCCTCGATCTCCTCGTCGGTGGGGGCGTCGAGACCGAGCTCGTCGAGGATGTCCGCGGCGAGCCGCACCCCGTCGACCTCGGGATCGTCCTCGTCCTCAAGGGCGACGGTCGAGTCACCGAGCAGCAGTCGGGCGCCGCCCGGGGCGGGGCGCACCAGGGCAGCCCAGTCATCGTCGACGGAGACCAGTCCCAGCAGGACACCCTCCGCACGCATGTCCCGCAGCCGACGGACCAGCGGGGCCAGACCGTCGGGAACGGACCGTTGCACCACGCGCAGATTCCAGACCCCGTCGGTGAGGTGTGCTGCGACGACGAAACCACTCATGGGCGCTACGGTAGTCGGCTTTGTGCCACACTTGGTAGGTGACTTCTCCGAATCCCGACCTGACCACCGCACATGTCGACGGACAGCCTGCTGCCCACCCCCGTTCCCCCGGACGGTCCGGTCCGGTGTGCGTGCTCGGAACGGGTCTGATCGGCGGCAGTCTGCTGCGTGATCTTGCGGCTGCGGGAACCCCCGCCTTCGGGTGGAACCGGTCGACCGCGACGGTCGAGGCGGCATCCTCCGACGGTTTCGACGTCTCCGGCGATCTCGTCGCCACATTGACCCGCGCCGAGCGGGAGGACGCCCTCATCGTGCTCGGTGTCCCGGTCCCCGCACTGCCGGCGATGCTCGAGGCGGTGGCCACCCATGCCCCGTCCTGCGGGCTCACCGATGTGACCTCGGTGAAGGGTGAGGTGCTGCAGCTGGTCGAGGACCACGGCCTGTCCCGACGGTTCGTCGGTGGCCACCCGATGGCCGGCACCGCGGACTCCGGCTGGGACGCGACCCAGGAGGGGCTGTTCCACGGGGCGGTGTGGGTGGTGACGACCGACGGCGCACCGGCGGACGGCACCCCCGAGGACGCCGACTGGCTGCAGGTCTGGTGCCGGGTCGTGGACATGGCGGTGCAGGTCGGTTCGGTGGTCGTGCCGGCCCGCGCCCGGAAGCATGACAGGGCCGTCGCCCGCATCTCCCACCTCACCCATGTCCTCGCCGAAGCGCTCGCGGTGACCGCGGACCAGGGCGGGGCGCTGGCGCTGTCCCTGGCGGCGTCGAGTTTCCGTGACGCCACCCGGGTCGCCGGTACCGAACCGGGCCTGGTCCGGGCGATGTGCGAGAACAACCGGGAGGCCCTGGTCACCGCGCTCGACGAGGCGATGGAGCTGCTGGCCGAGGCGCGGGAGAATCTGGCGGACCCGGAACGGGACATCTCCGGCCTCGTCGACGCCGGTCATGACGCCCGGCTGCGCTACGAGGCGCGGGCCGGGCGGGTGAAGGGCGGGCCGACGGACCGGCCGTACATCCAGCTGCGTCCCGGCGCCGCCGGCTGGCTGGACCAGCTGCACTACGCCGAGAGCATCGGCGCGCAGATCGGGCTGCTGGAGGTCTGACCGGCGACCCGGCGTCCCGCTATGTCTCGGCGGGAGGGACGGAGTCCGGGACCTGGCACTCCGCCACACCACCCTCGCTGCCGAGGTCGGTGATCACCGGGGCGAGCGCCTCGGCCAGAGCGGCGGAGGCCTCCCGGGCGGTGGCGTCGGTGGCGTCACCGGGCACGATCGTGAAGGCGACGGGGACCTGGTGGTCGGCTTCGCCGACGAGCCCGAACTCGCGGAACAGGTAGGTGCCGTCGTTCTCGTCACCCCAGCCGCCCTTGAACCGGGCGCCCGGCAGCTGACCGAGACCGTCCCGGTGCTCGTCGACGACATGCCCCATCTGGTCGAGGATCTGCTCCGCGCCGGGGAGGCAGGCCATGCGGTTGGCGAAGATGACCTGGTTGTCGAGGGTCCAGTAGATGTCACCGAAGCCCTCGTAGTCCTCCCGGTCACGGTCCCCCTCGGCGTCGGTGGGGTCACCGGCCTGCCGGAAGACGCCGTCGACGGCGGCCGAGGACTCCTCCTCGGTGCCGAGGGACTCCCAGAGCCGCAGGGCGGCGTCATTGTCCGACCGGGTCAGCGCGAGAGTGAGGTCGTCGGCGAGGACGGTGGGGTCCTGCCCTGCGTCCAGCGCGTTCTGGACGGCGGCGAAGGCGATCGGGACCTTGACCGTGGACCAGGCGTGCAGATCACCGGACTCACCGGCGTGGACCACGCCGCCCCCGGCCCGCAGACTGATGCCCACCTGGGCATCGAAACGTTCGCTGATGTCGTTGACGACAGCCTCGATGCGGCGGGTCGCATCCTCGGCCTGCTCCTGCGCGGTCGGGCGGGACGCCTCGGTCGCCGCGCTCTCCAGGGCAGACTGTTCCCGGTCTGCCGAGCTCTCGGAGGAGGACCCGGAATTCAGGGCCGTGACGACGACAGTGACGCTGAGAATCAGCAGCAGGATGGCGCCGAGGGTCCACAGACCCGCGGTGCCTCCCCGGCTCTGCCCGTCTCTTCCGTCTTCGTTCCAATCAACCACCCCACGACCATAGAGCATCAACCTGTGGATGGGCGCAGGAGACGGAACGGGCTGTTCAGCAGGTCGATTCCACGCCGTGGGCGCTGCCGAGGGTGCCGCCGAGCTGGTCGACGATCTCACTGAGGGCCGCGGAACCGGCCTCGTAACTGCCGTCCGGGGAGGTCACGGCGACAGCCACCGGGACCAGGGTGCCTTCGGCACCGGGCACCAGCCCGAACTGGCGGACCTGGTAGCTGCCGGAGGCGTCGGGGCCCCAGCCACCCTTGTAGCGCGCATCGGGGATCCGGCCGAGACCGTAGTCCTGCCCGGCGGAGATCTGCCCCATGGCGTTGAGCACCGGCTGCGCCCCGGTGAGGCAGGAGAGTCCGTCGGCGAACCGCACCTGGTCGGTGGTGGACCACAGGGTCTGACCGAAGGAGGTGAACCCGTCGCGAACAACCCGGGTCTGCACGGTGGTGGATTCGTCACCGCCGTCACGCAGCACCTCCTCGACCTTCGTACCGGCGGTGGCGGGGTCCCCGAGGGAATCCCAGAGTGCCTGGGCGGCGTCATTGTCGGACGCGGTGATCGCGGAGGTGACGTTGCTCTGGACTGTCGCGGCGTCCGACAGGGAGCTGCCGTCGTCGACGGCGCGCAGTGCGGCGACGGCGACCGGGACCTTGCTCGTCGACCAGGCGGCGGTGGTCTCCAGGTCACCGGCGGTGACGACCGTGCCGTTGTCGAGGTAGGCCAGCGAGTAGGGGACGTCGACGTCCACCTCCGCGCCGTCGGCGGAACCGGTGGCCGGTGCGGCAGTGGTGGACGTGGCGGGACCGGTGGGGTCCGGCGCTCCGTCGTCGGTGACGGTGACGACGGTCTGCCCGGCGTCGGCGTCCTCATCGTCGACGGTGCCGATGACGCAGCCGCTGAGTGTGACGGTGATGAGGAGTGCGGTGACGACCGCGGGGACGACCGCGGGGATGAGCGGTGCGGGACGCCGGTCAGGCGATGTAGACATGGGCGTCGTTGCCTCCGGTGCAGTGGATGTAGCTCCCCTGGTCCGAGCAGCTCATCGTGTAGGTCCGGCCGGTGGTCGGGCTGGATGCGGTGACGGTCTGGTCGGTCTTCCGGTCGACGCGGTAGGCCTCGACATAGGCGTTGCGCACGTTCTCGGCGAAGCCCGGGGTGGTCGGGCCGGACAGCCAGATGGAGTTGAAGTTTCCGGTGGGCTCACCGTTCGACGCCGCCGCATTCACCGGGGTGACGCCACCGGGCAGGTCGGCGCTGGTGGGCCGGGCCTGGGAGGCGGTGGTGCTCGGGGCGGAGTCATCGCTGTTCCCGGTGCCCCCGGTGTCCCCGGCGTCCGGCGGCACGACAACCGTGGTGGTCGCCGGGGAGGACGCACCGTTGTCGGAGTCGTCCGAGCCGAAGAGGTTGTTCCACTGGGTGGCCAGCAGGACGCCGAGGGCGATGACCAGCAGGATCACCACGATGACCAGGGCGATCTTCGTGCCGTCACCGCCACCGTTGCCCTGCTGGTCCTGTCGGTACTGCGGCCCCTGCGGCCCCTGGGGCCCCTGGGGTTGCTGCGGGTCCGGCAGATACCCCTGAGGCTGGTTCTGGCCCTGCTGACCCTGCGGGCCCCACTGGCCGGACTGGAAGGGATTGTGCTGGTAGCCGCCGGCGCCGGCTGCCCCCGCAGCACCTGCCGCACCGGCCTGTCCCGGGGTCACCGGAGGGAAGATGCGGGTGGCGTCATCCTCGCCGCCACCGGAACCACCCGGTACGCCACTCCCGGATCCTTCCGGGGGTGTGTAACCCCAGCCCTGGGTCATTGTGTTTCCTTCCGTACATTTTCCTGAGTCAGGCTTCAGTGTATGCCAGCGTGCGTCACTGCATCATCATGTACTCCTCGGCGGACACCGGCTCCTCATCGGAGGCGTCCGGCACGCTGGCCGGGACCTGGCATTCGGCCGTGCCACCGTTGTCCGCCGCAACCTCGAGCACCGGCCCCAGCGCCTCAGCCAGGGCCTGTGCAGCCTCCCGGGCGGTGGAGTCCAGACCGTCATCGGGGACCACGGCGATGGCGACAGGGACCTGACGGTCCTTCTCCCCCACCAGTCCGAACTCACGCAGCACATAGGTTCCGTCGTTCTCCGGACCCCACCCGCCCTTGAAGCGGGCACCGGGCAGCACACCGAGGCCCATCCGGTGGACCGCGATGACCTGCCCCATTTCGTCGAGGACCGGTTCCGACCCGTCCAGGCAGGCCATGCGGTCGGCGAAGGTCACCTGGTCGTCGAGGGTCCAGTGGATGTCACCGAAACCGGTGTAGTCCGGCTCGCTCTCCGCGGCGACCGCGTCGGTGGGGTCCCCGGTCTCCTTGAGGACCTCCGTCAGCGCGGCCGACCCCTGCTGCCAACTGCCGAGGCTGGTGAACAGGCGCATCGCGGCGTCATTGTCGGACATGGTCATCGCGGCGGTGATGTCGTCGGCGATGTACCCGGTGGTGCCGTTGTCCTCGGCGTGCTGCTGTGCGGCGATCGCCACCGGGACCTTCGTCGTCGACCAGGCGCGGACCTCCTGCAGCTCACCGGCGTGCAGCACCTCACCGTCGGACTTCAGGCTCACACCGAGGGACGCGTCGTAGCTCCGGGAGACCTCCTCGACGATCCGGTCGATCTCGTCGGGGACCCGCTCGGAGTCCAGGGTGTCCAGGGTGTCCCGGCTGTCAGTCTGCGCGTCCTGCGCGTCCTGCGCGTCCTGCGCCTCCTGCTCCTCCGTGCCGCCGTCGTCCCTGCCGGTGACGATGAGGACGGTGACGACCACGGCGAGTATCACGAGGAGTACCGGGCCGATGATCCACCGGCCGGGGCGTCGCGTCCTCTGATCAGGTCGGGTATCGGTCATGGGAGTGACTGTAGATCACGGACCTGACGGGCCAGGAGTCGGAGAGTCAGGACCACGGCCAGGATTCCTTCACCGGCGCCCCGTCGTTCTGCCGCCAGCTGTTGGCCGTCACCGCGGCATCGGCGACATTGGCCATCGCCCGACATCCTGCCCCGCGCAGCCCGGCGTCCGTACAGGACCCAGTCATCCGGGACGCCAACTGCCGGTCCAGCGCCGGACGTACCCCACGCGGGATGTCCTCACCGGTGGCGTCGGCGACGCGCAGCAGGTCATAGCCCAGGTCGTGGGTGAGGCAGGCCGGGGTGAAAGACGCCGGCAGCGGAACCGGGGAGGAGCAGTCCCCCTCCGGATCCGAGGGGACACCGTCGACGACCACCGGCTGATACCCCAGTTCCCCGGTGATCTCCTCAGGCAGGGCCGCGATCCAGGCCTCCGCGTCAGTCACAGCGGACACGTCGTCCTCATCACCGTCGACACCCACCACGGCGAGGTCCTGCGCGGCCGCGACGGCGGACCCGGGCAGCGCCGGCGCAGTGTCCGCGGCGTCAGCAGCATCCCTGACGACTGCAGTGTCCGCGCTGTTCTCGACCCGTGCCGCGTCCACCGGTACGGCCGCCGCCGCCGCCGACCCGCCGAGGGCGAGCACCAGCGTCGCGGCGATGCGGGAGGTGAGGAGGTAGCGGGGACGGGTCAGCAGGGTGCGGGTAGAGAGGCGTGTCATGACCGTGAACGCTATGGAGCGCCGTCCACCGCCCGGATCCCTCACGGCAGTGATCTTCCCCGCCACCCGAATCACCCTGGAGAGGGATGCCCTGTCCCACGTCGCGCTCTAGTGTCGGAAACCATGAGCCCCACCCTGCATCGTCCCCGGTTCACCCGTCAGCGGTCCACCCGACCGTTGTCCACCTTGCGGACGAACCCGCAGGTGCGGCAGTACGGCGCCCCGGCGCTGGTGGTCCTGTTCGCGGGCATTCTCTTCGCCGTCGCCTGGCCCACCTTCCATCTCACCCACTCCCTGCACGCGGCGATCGTGCCGCTGCTCGCCGCCGCCGGAACACTGCCGGTGATCACCGCCGTGCGCTGGCCGGTGGTGTCCTGGTCGGTCGTCGCGGCCGCCTGCCTGATCAGCCGTCCGCTGCACGACAACCCCGACTTCGCCCTGGGCTGGCCGGTCGCCTTCCACCTCGCCCTGGCGTTCACCCTGGCGGTCGTCGTCCTGCGCGGGCCGGCCCGTGACGTGGCCTTCGCCGTCACCGGCACCGCCCTGCTGATGCTGACCAACCCGACCGAGGTCATCGTCGGCTGGCTCGTCGGCGCACTGGTGTGGTCCGTGTTCTTCCTGCTGCTGCGCTGGCTGCTCGCCTCCCGACGCCAGGTGAAGACGGAGACCACCCGCGCGACCGAGCAGTCCCAGCTGCGGGTGATGGCCGAGGAGCGCAACCGGCTGGTCCGTGACCTGCATGACGTGGTCGCCCACCAGATGTCGATGATCGTGGTGCAGTCACAGTCCGCGCCCTACCGGCTCCAGGACGTCACCCCGGCAGTCCACGCCGAGTTCGACTCCATCGCCGGTACCGCCCGTGAGGCTCTCAACCAGGTCCGCGAACTGCTCGGGGTG
Source organism: Corynebacterium sp. UD i78 (assembly GCF_056280545.1). NCBI lineage: Bacteria > Bacillati > Actinomycetota > Actinomycetes > Mycobacteriales > Corynebacteriaceae > Corynebacterium > Corynebacterium sp. UD i78. The sequence continues at coordinate 2,261,626 of NZ_JBWCED010000001.1, forward strand.
CTGCGCTCGGACGCCGAATCCGGGGCCACCACCCCGGTCGGCGCCGACCAGATCGAACCGGTGCTCACCACCGCCCGGCGCGCCGGCATGGACCTCACCTGGACCCTCGACAATTCCGTCGACTCCCTCGACGACACGGTCGGGGTGGTGCTGCAGCGCGTCCTGCAGGAATCCCTGTCGAACGCCTCCCGCCACGCGCCGGGCGGGAAGGTCCTGGTCAACCTGACTGTCACAGAGAAGGACGGACGCCGCGACGCGGACCTGACCGTCGACAACGGTCCGGCCGCTCCCGGGGAGATCGTCCCCCCGGAACACAGTGGCGGGGCGGGGATCCCGGGAATGGCCGCCCGGGTGCAGGCAGTCGGCGGATCGTTCACCGCCCTGCCCGCCGCCGACGGCGGGTTCAGCGTCCGTGCCGTTGTCCCGGTCTCCCGGTGAGCACGGGTGAACGACAGGTAGGTTCGGTGTCCATGGGAGATATCACCGTCACCGTCGTCGACGACCAGGCCATGGTCCGGCAGGGTTTCGCCGCCCTGCTCGGTGCCCAGCCGGACATCACCGTCGTGGGGGACGCCGCCGACGGTGCCCAGGCTGTCGAGCAGGTCACCCGGCTACACCCGGACGTGGTGTTCATGGATGTCCGGATGCCGGTGATGGACGGCCTGGAGGCCGCCCGCCGCATCCTGTCCGCCGGGCTGGACCCGGCACCGAAGATCGTCATGCTCACCACCTTCGACCTCGACGACTATGTCTTCGAGGCACTGCAGATGGGCTGTTCCGGATTCCTGCTTAAAGACGCCCCGGCCGACGAACTCCTCCGGGCTGTCCGCCTCGCCGTGACCGGGGAAGCGCTGCTCGCCCCGTCGGTGACGAAACGCCTCATCGAGGACGCCGTGGCGAAGCGTCCCGCCGGACGCACCCGACCCGGTGACGGGAACACCGCCGGGCAGGCGGCGCTGCGGGCGCTGAAGACGCTGACACCCCGCGAGCACGAGATCCTGGAACAGATCGCCACCGGCCGGTCCAACCAGGAGATCGCCGAGACCCTGTTCATCTCCGAGGAGACGGTGAAGACGCACGTGCGCAAGGTGCTGCAGAAGCTGTCCCTGCGTGACCGGGTGCAGGCCGTGGTCTTCGCCTACGAGAACGGCGTGGCCTGAGGCCCCTCCCTCTGGCCCCTCCCTCTGAAGGGTGAGCCACGAATCCCCCGTCACGGGGATCCGGCCGGTGACCTGAGCTCCGTACGTTGCGGGTCATGGCCACACCGACAGTCCCCCGCCCCGCGACAACCCCGTCCGCATCCTCCCACCCGCCGCGCCTGTCACGGGCCCGCCGCACCGTCGCCGGACTGTCGCTGCTGCTCCTCGTCCTGTTCGCCGGTTTTCCCCCACGGGCTCGCCGGAGCAGCGCTGTGGTGGTCTCTGGACTCCGGCCCGTTCGCCCGGTCCCCGCGCGACATACTCACCGAGGCGTCCCCGGTCGGGGCGGTCCGTGTCTTCGGTGACTACCCCGGGACCGACGCCACCAGCGCCGCCCGCGACACTGTCGACGCCCTGGAGGACGCCGGCGGCTTCGACCGGAGCTATCTCAGCATCGACCTGCCGACCGGCTCGGGGTGGGTCGACCCGGACCAGGTCGAGGCCATGGAGGACTGGGCCGACGGCGACATCGCCTCGGTGTCCGTGCGCTACTCCGCCGCCCCCTCCGCCGCGGTCCTGCTGCTGCAGCGCGACCTCGCCGAAGACTCGGCCGAAGCACTGATCAGGGAGGTCGCGGACCGGGTCGCCGCCTATCCTGCGGACGACCGGCCGCAGATCATCGTCCACGGCCAGAGTCTCGGGGCGACCGTCGGCACCGACATCCTCGCCGCCGACCCAGCCCTGGAGGACGCCGTCTCCGTCGCCCTGTGGCAGGGCCTTCCCGGTGGCGCCGATGATCCCGCGCCGGCTGACCGGTGCACCGTCTCCGAACTCAACGACGGTGACCCGGTCGGGAAACTCTCCCTGTCACTGCTCGCCGACCCGGTGGAGACCGTGAAGGTGCTGACCGACCTCCCCGGCTCCGAGCAGGGGCCGGTCGGTTCGGGGCACAGCTACGGTGGTGTCCTCCCGCCGGCGGAATGCATCAACTGATATCAGGCGAGGTCAGCTGACCACACCGACGGTCTCGGCGTCGTCCGTCATCCCTGCGACGGCCTCCTCACCCTGCACCCCGGCGAGCGTCCGCAGTCCCTCGGTCACCAGCTTCGACCAGGTGCCGACGGTCTGGCAGGCCTCCGGGGTCTGCGGGTAGCGCACGCGCAGCCGCATACCGTCACTGTTGAGGACGAACCAGGCCATCACCCCGTCGGTGCGGATCCACGCCGACACGTGCTGGGGCTGCGCCTCCGCCGGCAGCTGCACCGGGAGACGACGGTTGTCCAGCCACGACAGGGCGAACATCCCCGGAGTCGGCGGCATTCCGCCCCACGGACGCAGCAGTGGCTCCAGTGGGTGTGCACCCAGACTGATGGCGTCGGAGACCGCGGCGTCGCACTCCAACGGATCGGCCGAATCGCACTCCAGGACAGAGTTGGTGATGAACCAGCCGACCGAGTCCGCCCACTTCCGCCGATCCCCCTCCGGACCACGCCGGGAGTGCACCGGGAACACCGCGCGCAACGACCCGGCGTCCATCCGGTGGTTCACCCCGACCAGCACGCTGACCGCCAGGGGAAGCAGCCGGACGCCGGCGTCCTGCGCGGCCCGTTCCAGTGCGGCGACACCGTCGGTGTCCAGCACGTCGATGACCTCCACCACCTCGTCGCGGGGTGCGGAGACGTCACCGAGCGACAGCGGGAACCGCGGCATCAGCCCGTCCCCGTCCGCCATGATCCGGGCCCAGCGGTTCCGGACCTCCGTCGGGGCGGTCGGACGCAGCTCCAGGTCACGGGTGTGGTCGGCGAAGGACGGCACCGACTCCGGCATTTCCGGAGCGCCACCCTCGACGAGATCCACCCCTTCGTGCTCGCCGACCCCGAGAAAGGCGAGCATGTCGCGGGCCAGGACCAGCAGGGACCAGGCGTCCCCGTGGCTGTGGTCGAGACCGATGACGGCGGTGCGGGTGCCGTCAGCGTGGGTGGTGACGGTCAGCCGGTACGACGGGGTACCGAAGGGATCGCAGGCCACGTCGAAAAGCCCCCGCAGGACGCCCCGCGGGTCGGCGATGCCGTCACCGACCCGACGCCACTGGCCACCGGTGATGACGATGTCATGCGTCCTGATCAACCGTGGTGACCCGGGTGGAGCTGTCCTGGAGGCGGCGTCCTCCCGGAGAACCGTGCGTAGTGTCCCGTGCCGGTCGATGACCCTGCGCCAGGCGTCCCCGAGCCTCCCGAGCCCGACCGGCGGGACGGCGAAGGCCACCGCCAGCCAGGAGCCGGGCCGCGACCCGGCCCCGGCGTGCTTCGCCTGGTCGAAGGAGGCCGCGTGGCCGTCCGGGTGCGCGCCGGGCGCGGGGGCCACTGTGGTCTCGAACACGTGAACCTGTCCTGCAGAAATGTCCATACGGGCTACAGTTGTGAGTCTCATACCCCGCAATCTAGGCACGGGGGATTACAGCGGTATTTCCGGAAAGGGACAAACCATGAGCGCCAGTACGGGTGGCCCGACAGTCTCGACTGCTCCGACGGGAACTGTCGAAGCGGACGCCACTGCGGGGTACATCGAGGGTCTGGCGTACGACGCCTGGGGTCCCGCCTCCGGCATCCCGGTGGTCCAGCTGCACGGTCTGACCTCCAGCCGCGCCCGGGACGTGGTGCTCCACCTCGACCTCACCGCCGGTCAGGATGACCTGCGGGTGCTGCGGTATGACGCCCGGGGCCACGGCCACTCGCTCGGCGCCCGGATCCCCGCGCTGTACCACTGGACGTCCCTGGCGCGTGACCTGGGACGAATGATGCACTTCTTCGACGAGACCGACGACGACGGCACCACGGTCACCCCACCGGTCGCGGCCGTGGGCCAGTCGATGGGTGCGGCGACGATCCTCACCGCCGCAGCCTCGGACCCGGCGACCGCCCGTGAGCGGTTCTCCTGCCTGGTGCTCGGTATCCCGCCGACGGCCTGGGAACTGCGCGGCAACCGGGCCGGGATCTACGAGGCGAACGCCCGCTTCGTCGAGGAACACGGACTGGCAGCATTCGCGGAGACGACCCGTGCCGAGCCGGTGCCGCCCACCCGCGGTGCTGATGTGCCCTTCACCTGGCCGGATATCGACCAGTCACTGCTTCCCTCGGTGTACCGGGGTGCGGCCGGTAATGATCTGCCGCCCCGGGAAAGGATCGCCGAGCTGGGGAAGACCGGGATCCCGGTGTTCATCCTCGGCTGGGTGGAGGACAAGGGGCATCCGCTGGAGGTTCTCCATGAGCTGGCGGAGCTGCTGCCGACCGCGCAGACGACCATTGCGCACACCCCGGAGGACGTGGCGGCGTGGCCGGACCTGATCGGGGAGTTCATCCGCAGGCATGCGTGAGGTGTCCGGGCTTCTCTGCCTGGCCGAGCCGACGGCGTACACAATCATCACGGATCGGGCCTGTCGGTACAACGCAAGGACCTGAAACGTGATGATCGTGTACAGGCGCCCGGTTCACCCGACAAGGACACGTCTGGACATATGACGAAGGCCCCGCGACCGGACACTCTCCGGCGGCGGGGCCACTGTGGTGCGCCCGGATGCGACCCGGCCGGGTGGTTCCCACGAGCTTGACCACCCTGTCGGGTCGTTCCCGGAACCCGTACCTCCCCGGGTGGCATCTGACTCCGCTCAGCGGCATCCCTTCCTGTCGCCTCGACCATTCCGGACGACGTAGACAGCTGCCACCACGCAGAACGGGATGCCACCTCACCAGAACCCCACCCGAGATATCCGACGCCGGTTGCGACACTTCTTCACAGTCACGCGGCGCCGCGTCGTTCCCCGTATTCGCGCCCCCCTGCACCCTGCCCTTGTCCGGGAGCAGTGCCCTCATCCGGAAGTAGTGGCGGGAGGTCGGAAAACCCCGGTCCGGGTGACCTGCCGACACTATGTCCGTGCGTGACGTAGGCCCACCATCAACCCCGGTCCGTCCGACAAGGACATGTCTAGACATATGAAGAAGGCCCCGCGACCGGACACTGTCCGGCGGCGGGGCCACTGTGGTGCGCCCGGAGGGATTCGAACCCCCAACCTTCTGATCCGTAGTCAGATGCTCTATCCGTTGAGCTACGGGCGCTTACCTGCGCTGCCGATCTCCCGGCAACGAAGAGACAGCCTACACAGCTGCGGTAGATTCCACAAAAGGCCAGGCCATGGTTGTTAAACCGGCCGGCACCCGGGCGTCGCGCCAGCCATCCCACCGGCCACCGCCGCCAGGCATCACCTCCGCCGTCACACCCGACGCCGGCCCGCCGTCAGTTGATCTTCCCGACCAACTTCAACGGGAGGATCCGTAGCAGCGGCCCCATGACCCGCCAGGGCCAGCCGGGGACGTACGCCTTCCGCCTGCGCTCCTCGATCGCCGCGAGCATGGACTTCACGCCCTTCTCCGTGGAGACCATCAGCGGCGGACGCTCCACCTTCCCGTCGTCCCCCTCCTTGCGCGTGGTCATCTCGGACTCGATGTAGCCGGGCAGGATCACGGTGACGTCGATCGGCGTCTTCGCCTGCAGGAGTTCGCTCTGCAGCCCCTCCCCCAGGTTCGCCACGAAAGCCTTCGTGGCACCGTAGGTGGCCATCGCCTTCCGGCTGCCGCGGACCGCCGAGACCGAGGACACGAGCACGAGGTGCCCGGCATTGCGCTCCCGGAAGACCTCCATCGCCGCCTCAGCCTGTGCCAGCGCACCGAGGACATTGGTCTGTGCGGTCTCCCGGTTGGCGTCCGGCTCCCCGGACCCGATCTCACGGCCCTTGCCCAGGCCGGCGTTGGCGACGATCCGGCCGAGCCCGCCGGCGTCGGCGTCCGCGGTACGGAACACCTCCCGCACGGCGTCCCCGTCGTTGACGTCCAGGGCGTAGGTGCGCACCGTGACAGAGGGGTGGGACGCGGTGATCTCGGTCGCCAGCTCATCAAGGCGGTCGGTACGCCGGGCACAGAGCGCGAGATCGCGGCCGAGGGCGGCGGACTGTCGGGCGAGTTCGGCACCGAGGCCGGAGCTCGCACCGGTGATCAGGGTGGTGAAGGAAACAGTGTCAGTCACAGCAGCGAACCTAACAAAAGAATCCCGTCCCGGCGGTCGTTTGCACGACCCCGGAACGGGATTCAAGAAAAGCGTGCGCCCGGAGGGATTCGAACCCCCAACCTTCTGATCCGTAGTCAGATGCTCTATCCGTTGAGCTACGGGCGCCCGCTGTTTCCAGCGACTTCAGTTTTCCCCGGCACACCACCAGACGGAGTACGTCACACGATCCCGGGGTACACCACACACCCCGTATAACGGGACCGAGTCCATGTTGTCCGGAACTCACCACAAGATCCGGACGGCTTCTGACGCATCCTCACGAAAGCCGTGGGAAGCTGAAGTGGCGGAGACGAGAGGATTTGAACCTCCGGTCCTCTGTTAGGAAGACAACTCATTAGCAGTGAGTCCCATTCGGCCGCTCTGGCACGTCTCCACACCGTCGCTCGCGCGACGGCTCCCGTCACACTACATCAGCCCCCGCGGCACGACAAACCTGCACCGAGACTAGGCTGTTCCCCATGATCAGGCCTGCACTTTCCGCCCTCCCGTCCTATGCCCAGGGTTCCGATGACCCCCAGGGCCTGAAGCTCTCGAGCAACGAGATCACCCAGGGGCCGCTGCCCGGTGTCATCGAGGCCGCGGCCCATGCCCTGGCGGCCTCCAACCGCTACCCGGACATGGCCGCCACCGGGCTGCGCACCGCCATCGCGCAGTGGCACGGCATCGATTCCTCACTCCCCATCACCGCCGAGAACGTCGCCGTCGGTGCCGGCTCTTCCGCGCTGATCCAGCAGGCCGTCCTGGCGTGCTGCCGCGGTGGCGACGGGATCGACGGCAGCGCCCCCGACGAGGTCGTCTACCCGTGGCGCAGCTTCGAGGCCTACCCCATCTTCGCGCAGGTCGCCGGTGCCACCGCCGTGGAGGTTCCGCTGACCCCGGAACTGCGCAACGACCTGCCTGCACTTGCCGCAGCGGTCACCGGGCGCACCCGGCTGATCATCGTCTGCAACCCGAACAACCCGACCGCCACGACCGTCACCCGCAACGAACTCGAGGACTTCCTCGACGCCGTACCGCAGGACGTCCAGGTGCTCCTCGACGAGGCGTACTTCGAGTACGTCCGCAACGAGAAGTCCCCCGACGGTCTGTCACTGCTGGCCACCTACCCGAATCTCGCGGTGGCCCGCACGTTCTCCAAGGCCTACGGCCTGGCGGGCCTGCGTGTCGGCTACGTCATCGGACGCCCGGAGTTCATCGACGCCCTGAACAAGGTCTGCATCCCGTTCAGCAACAACGCGGTCGCCCAGGCCGCCGCGATCGCCAGCATCGACGCCCGGCGCGAGCTGCTGGCCCGCACCGACGAGACGGTGGTCCAGCGCCGTCGCGTCCTCAACCGGCTGCCGGAGTCGCTGCAGGGCCCGGCGGAGGCGAACTTCGTGTGGCTGCCGCTGGGCGACCGGTCCCGCGAGTTCGCCGACGCAATGGCCGAGCGGCACATCGTCGTCCGGTGCTTCGACGGTGACGGGGTGCGCATCACGATCACCGACGAAGCCGAGACGGATTCGCTGCTCACCGCGCTGGACGTGGTGGGTATCGACGACTTCGCACGGTAGAAACACCGGCGTAACCCGCGGGGCGGAGACTGCGGACATGAACACGCTGAACTCCTCACCCTTCTCCCCGCTGTTCGCGACCCGTCCCGCCGCCACCCCTGCCATCCATGATCTCGACGGTTTCAACACTGCTCCCGCCGACCAGCTGACCACGCTGCTGACGTTCATGACCGCCTGCCAGGAGCTTGCCCGCACCATCGTGGTGGGACGCCCCTATCTCCGTACCGGTGACGTCTTCACCGCGGCGTCCCGCTCCCTGCGTACGCTGCCGACGCCCCTGATCAAGGGGATCGTCGACGTCCACCGCCCGGTCGACCGCGTCCCGCTGATCGAGGACGCCGCCTCTGCCGGCACGCTCACCGGGGAACAGGTCAGCGACCTGCGTGAGGCCGCGCTGGGCTATGCGGCGGTGCAGGGACACCTCTACATCGCGGACCCGGCGGTGTGGGGTTCGGCGGAGGCTGTGGCGATGATCCCGGAGACCGTCCCGGACGCCGCACGACCGGTCACGGAGGTCTACGACCAGATGCTCGCCGACGTGGACGCCAGGACGCTCCTGCCACCGGCGAAGGCCTGGGAGGTCACCGTGGACCACCTGGAGGAGTCCAACCGGCTGAAGCTGGTGACCCTGCTCGGCACAGAAGACTGACAGGGGGCACTACCGTCCCCGTACCGGCTCAGTACCCGGCGCCCTCGAGGGTGCCGGGGATGTAGCCTGCCGCCGGATCGGTGACCACGCAGGTCACCGTACGGTCACCGGCCGCCCAACTCTCCTTGGAGGGGGCATAGGTGATGACGTCGAAGAGAGAGGAGTCGAAGGGGTACCCGATGTAGTCCTCGAAGGCCTCACCGGTGCACACCGCGGCGGTGAACTGCGACATCCGGGCGCCGGGGAAGAGCACCTGGTTGTCGAGGTCCTCCTGGGCGTAGACCTCGCCGACATGGGGGTCGTCGCAGTCGACGGTGACCACACCGGTGGTGGACGACGGAACAGTGCCGTCGATGCCCTCCGGGACTTCGGGGCCCGTCGCGGCGTCCGTGGCCGTCTCCCCGGCATCGTCCTCAGTGGTGTCGGAGCCCTCAGCTTCCTCGTCCGCCGGAGAATCAGCCTCGGCATCCTCGGCGTCGCCGTCCGCCTCAGACTCCCCGGGGGCCACCTCCCCGGCGGCCGCACCGAGATCGGCGACGCAGTCGCCCACTGACAGCCCCAGGGTCGCCGGATCGACGTCCGTCTCCGGGGCAGCGGTGGAGGCGTCCGCGTCCTCCGGGGTGGAACTGTCGTCGGAGGTGCAGGCGGTCAGCGTCAGGCCCGCCGCGGTCACCACAGCTGTGGCGGACAGCAGCGCCCGGGCGCCCGAGGAGGTCTTTCGCATGAGGGTGATAGTACCGACCCTCAGGGCTTCCACCACTGACGGGTGGGGACGCTGATGTAGCCCTCGTCGTCCGGCTTCACACCGAGCACCTGGTGCAGCTGGATCCTGTTGTGCTCGAAATGCCACTCGGAACCGGCCATGTACAGGCCGAACAGTCGGGCGGTCGGTTCACCGACGAGGTCCACGGCGTCCTCCCAGTTGGTGGCGAGCAGCTCGCACCAGTCGTGGAGGGTGCGCTGGTAGTTGGGACGCAGGTCCTCCTCGTGGACGACGTCGAAGCCGGCGTCCTGCATGATCGTGATGATCCTGCCGGAGCCGGTGAGCTCACCGTCGGGGAAGATGTACCGGTCGATGAACTGGCCGGTCTTCGTCTTCACGTTGTTGGGCCGGGTGATGCAGTGGTTGAGCATACGTCCGCCGGGACGCAGCTTCGAGAACAGGAACTCGAAGTAGGCCTCGTAGTTCGGCACACCGATGTGCTCGAGGATGCCGATCGCGCTCACCGCGTCGAACTTCGTCTCGGGGACGTCGCGGTAGTCGATGCAGCGCACCTCCGCGAGATCCTGGAGACCCTCCTCCTCGATCTTCGCCTTGCCCCACTCGTACTGCTCCTGGGACAGGGTCACACCGACGGCCTTCACACCGTGGCGTGCGGCGTAGCGGACCATGCCGCCCCAGCCGCAACCGACGTCGAGCAGCCGCTCGCCGGGCTTGAGCCCCAGCTTGTCGAACACCAGGCGGTGCTTGTTGTCCTGGGCGGCGGTGAGTGGCGCGTTCGCGTCCGCCCCCTTGGCCCAGTTCTCCGGGTTCCAGTCACCGGCCGGGCCGGGGATGTTGTCCAGGCCCTCGTCCTCGGGGTAGTAGGCGCAGGTGTAGGCCATCGAGTCGCCGAGGAAGAGCTCGTAGAAGTCGTTGCCGACGTCGTAGTGACGGCTGACGACCTCCTTGTCACGCTCCTTGGAGTGCCGGGACAGGCCCTCGAGCAGCGCGCGCTTCCAGCCGGGCAGGGTCTCCTGGACCGGGGCAGGCTGGAACCGGAAGACCTTGAGGCGCTTCAGGGTGCGCAGGATCTCGACCATCTCGGACGCCGAGGGGCGGTGGAACTGGTCGTAGAGGTGCTGCAGGTGGTCGAAGACCGCGATCGGGTGCCCGGGGTGCTCACCGGAGATCTTCAGACCACCGGTGATGTAGGCCCGCGCCAGGCCCAGGTCACCGGGGGCGGTGACGACATAGGCCAGGGCGTCCGGGGAGGTGATCTCCAGGCGCAGGTCAGCGTCCTCCGGACCGGCTGTGGAACCGTCGAAGGCGGTGACATGGAAGGGCATCGGCGGGGCGATGACCTTCTCGACGATCTGCCCCACGGTCAGTGGGGTGAAAGCGGCGCGGCTGCTGCTCATCTACGGCTCCTTGTCTTCCGGTGTCTTCCGGTGTCTTCTGGTGTCTTCCGGTGTCTTCCGGTGTCTTCTTGTCTTTTCTAGATGCTGGTGACGGTCTTCTCGTACAGCCCGGGGAAGCGTCCGTCCGGGTCGTACACCGCCTTGAGCTTCTGCGGCAGATCTCCGCCGTACAGGGCAGCGAACTCGTCCTCGGAGTAGAACGCCTCGGAGTACAGCGACTTGTGGCCGCCGAGACCGGCGACGACGCGCTCGATCTCCCGGTTGAAGGCACCGGGGCCGGCGTCGGCACCCATGAGGTCGGCGGGGACCGAGGACCAGAAGCCGACGTTGACCCAGGTATCCCCCGGGGTCAGCGGGTACAGCGGCCAGGGGCTGGTCGCCGCACCGTCGGTGTCGAGCACCTCGGTGCGCCCTGCCAGGGATCCGACGCCGTCGGCCAGCCGGATAGGGCACAGCCACACCGGTTCGATCTCGCAGTGGGTGAAGAACCAGGTGAGGTACTCCGGCAGGTTGTCCGGGGTGACCTCGATGTCCTGGACGACACGCTCACGCGGTGGTCGGCCGTTGCGGGCCTCGATCCGGTCGGCGAGGTCGTACTTACGGTCCCAGCCGATGATCTTCCAGTAGAAGCTGGAACGCAGCAGATCACGCGGCCACAGGGTGCGGATCGTGGGGTTCTGGGTGCCGAAGGCACGGTTGCACCAGAACCAGTCGATGTCCCAGCGCCAGAGGTAGTCCCGGATCGTCAGGCGGTCATAGGAGATGCCCGTCGGGTGCTGCAGGGAGCGGTAGTAGATCCTGCCGTGGGTGTAGTCGCTGACCGGGCCCGGCTCGTCGGTCTGCCGGCCGAGGGTCAGGTAGGCCTCGTCGAGGGAGAAGACCACTCCGTCGAGGTAGTCGACCTGCTGGCCCTCGTACTCCCTGGTCTCGCTGATCTCGGCGAGTGACGCGGAAACGGACTCCACGTCATCGAAGCGGACGTGCCGCAGCTCGACGTAGGCGGGCACCTTCTCGCAGGTGATCTTCAACCGGACCGAGTAGCCGAGCGAACCGTAGGAGTTCGGGAAGCCACGGTAGAGGTCGGCGTTCTGCGTCGGCGAGCAGGTGACCACCTCGCCGGTGCCGGTGAGCACGTCCATCTCCAGGACGGCCTCGTGCGGCAGACCGTTGCGGAAACTGGTGGACTCCACTCCCATGCCGGTGACCGCGCCGCCGAGGGTGATGGTCTTCAGCTGCGGGACGACGGTCGGCACCAGGCCGAACGGCAGGAGGGTGTCCACCAGATCCTCGTAGGTGCACATGCCCTGGACGTCGGCGGTGTTGTTCACCGGATCGACGGCGATGACGGAGTGCAGCCCGGAGACGTCGAGGCCGGCCATGTCGCCGCTGCGCCCGCGGAAGAGGTTGGAGGTCTTCTTCGCCAGGCGGACGCGCTGACCGGCGGGCACGGCGGCGAAGCTGTCGGTGAGACGCTGGACGGCCTGTGCGTGCTCGAACCATCCGACCGGGGCGAGATCGCGCTGGTCGAGGCCATTTCCGATGTGGATGTGATCGGTCAGTTTACCGGCGATGCTGACTGCGGCGTCCTTCAGGCTCATGGAGAACCACTTTAGCCCTCCGGCGGGTGAGTCGCCGGTGAACCCCGGCACTGCAGCCGTCCCACCACCTACTCTGGGGGTCATGGTCGACCTCCCCTTCGCCGCAGGACGCCGCGACCTCGCCGACGCCCTGGCGTCCCGCGGCTGCGCGGTGGTCCAGGCCCCGCCCGGCACCGGCAAGACGACGCTGGCCCCGCAGTATGTGCTGGACCATGTGCGCGGCGCCGGGTTGGACGGTCGGGTCATCGTCACCCAGCCCCGCCGGGTGGCCGCACGATCCTCGGCCTCCCGCATCGCGGAACTGCGGGGAAGCCGGCTCGGTGACGAGATCGGCTACACCGTCCGTGGCGACCGGCAGGTGTCCGCGCACACCGACATTGAGACGGTGACGCCGGGCGTGCTGTTGCGCCGACTGCTCGACGACCCTGACCTGGACGGGGTCGCAGCGGTGGTCATCGACGAGATCCATGAGCGCCATCTCGAATCCGACCTGGTCTTCGGCATGCTCGCCCAGCTGCGGGAGTTGCGGGATGACCTGGTACTCGTCGCCATGTCCGCCACTCTCGACGCCGCCCGCTTCGCCACCCTGCTCGGCGGGGAGGAGGGGCCGGCACCTCTGGTGGACGTTCCCTCCCCTATCCACCCGCTGGACATCCGGTACGCCTCCGCCGCCGAGTCCATGGTCAACCGCGACCGACGTCACCGCTCGGCGGTCGAGGATCTGGTCACCGCCACCGTGCGCCGCGCACTGACGGAGACGGGTTCCGGCGATGTGCTCGCCTTCGTGCCCACCGTCCGTGGCACCGAGACGGTCGCCGCAGCGCTGTCCCGGGACGGGGTACCTGCCCATGCCCTCCACGGTCGGTTGAGCACCACCGAACAGGCGGGGATTGTCAGCGGGCACAGTGCTGACGCCGCTCGCCGCGTCATCGTCGCCACCGATGTGGCCGAATCCTCGCTGACGGTGCCCGGTGTGCGCGTGGTGGTGGACACCTGCCTGTCCCGCGTCTCCCGGCGCGACACCACCCGCGGCATGTCCGTGCTGGTCACCGAGACCGCCTCCCAGGCGTCGATGACCCAGCGTGCCGGGCGTGCCGGGCGTGAGGGCCCGGGCACGGTGTACCGCTGTCTCACCGCCGAGCAGTACGCCAAGGCCCCGGCCGCGTCCCCGCCTGCGGTGTTGACCAGTGATCTCACCGCCGCGATGCTCGATGTGGCGTGCTGGGGGTCACCCCGTGGCGCGGACCTGCCGCTGCCCGATGCCTTCCCCACCGCGGCGGCCGATGCCGCGGAGGATGCGCTGCGTGGCATCGGCGCAGTGGATTCCTCCGGCGAGGCCACCCGGGAAGGACGCCGCCTCGCCCGTATCCCCACCGATCCCCGGCTGGCCCGCGGTGGGTTGGTCGCCACAGCACGGGTGGACGCCGCCACGGTCGCCAAAGTCCTGGCCGTCCTCGACGGCGGTGTCGGGTCCCCCGACGACCTGCCGAGAAACCTCCCGTCGGCGAAGGATCCGGTGGTGTCCCGCTTCCGGCAGATCCTGCAGGACGCCGCGTCGTCCAGCTCGGGGAACGCCCACCCTGATCTCCGCGGCGCTGATGCCGTTGCCTACACCCTGGCCTGCGCCTTCCCCGGACTCATCGCCCACCGTGTCGCGTCCTCCGGCAACCGCTGGCTCACGGTTTCAGGGACGGGTGCGGTGTGGCGGGACGGTGCCGGTAGTGGTGCAGCGAGCACAGAATGGATCGCCGTAGCGGACATCGCCCGGGCGTCCACCCACTCCACCGACGGCACCGGTGCGGAGATCCGTGCTGCCGTCCCCCTGTCCGAGGACCTGGCCTTCGATGCCGCCGCCCCACTGCTGCGCGACGGGATGACCTGTACCTGGACACCCGGTGGCCCGACCGGGAAACTCAGTGCCCGCCGCGTGCGGGGTCTGGGAGCGGTGGAGTTGGCGTCCTCCCCGGTGTCGGTGAAGGATGTCAGCGCATCCGCGCGCGAGGACGCGGTGCGCGCCGGGCTGGCATCCCACGGGTTGGGCGCTCTGGAGTGGTCGAAGAACGCCGACGAACTGCGCCGACGGATCCAGTACCTGCATGACCAGGGCGTGGACGGGTATCCGGATGTGGCGGATGCCTCGCACGCCTACCGGCTGCTCGAATGTGTGGTGCCGGACCTGGTCACAGGACGGCGTCCTGATCTGGCGGGGCTGCTGCGCGGGCTGATCCCGTGGAACCACCCGATCGACGATGCCGCGCCGACATCCCTGGAACTTCCGGCGGGACGCACCGTGCATCTGCACTACCCTGAGGTCGACACGGGCGGTCCGGTGGTGGTGGCGACGAAGCTGCAGGACTGCTTTGGACTGCAGGCCTCCCCCGAGGTCGCCGGTCGCCGGATCCAGTTCCAGCTGCTCTCCCCCGCGCAGCGTCCCCTCGCGGTCACCGATGACCTGGCAAGTTTCTGGGCCGGGCCGTACCTGCAGGTCCGTTCAGAGATGCGCGGGCGGTATCCGAAGCACCCCTGGCCGGAGAAGCCCTGATCCCCGTCGCGCCCGGGCCGCGGTGGGAGCTACTTCCTGCTGCCGGTGAGCTTGCCGACGATCCAGAGGAAGATCACCGCGCCGAACAGACAGGTGAGGAAGCTGAAGATCCAGCCGCCACCGGAGACGTCCACGCCGAAGAGAGTGAGCAGCCAGCCACCGAGGGAAACCACCGATGACACCGACGATGATGTTGAGCACCAGGCCCATCTCACTGTCACGGCCCATGATCTTGGAACCGATCCAGCCGGCGAGGCCGCCGATGATGACCCAGCCGACGAAGCCGAGGGCGGGGGTGGAGCCGGCGGCGAGGATGATTGTTGAAGTGTCCATGCCCCCTTCTTACATTGCTTCTGACCTGTGTGAAAGCCCCTTGTGGAAGTGAACGGGTTGCAGTTGCCCACAGGCTCCTGGGCTCTTGCTGTCGGAGTGACGGACCGATGCTGGACGATCGGGTACGGTTCCGGTCACCTCGTCGAGGGGACGGGGCGGAAGGTACGGAGGGGGAACTATGACACTGACAGCCCTGTCAGAAGATGCGGTAGAGAACTGGCAACCCCCGATCCCGGCACGGGGATTCCTGGGCGTGATCGTCACCATGGCAGTCAACGGCAGTCAACGGCAGTCAACGGCAGTCAACACTGCCTTGGTCCGTGTCGGCGCCAGAACCCTGATCCCGGTGAACAGGAGTTGGGGTGGGCGCACCTGGACATTCTGGCCGTCAGGCCACCGGCTACACATTCGGAACGGGACTTCATCCAGCTCATGGCTCTTCATCGCCTGGGACGGGACAATGACAGCAGAGCACACGGAAGGATGCGGATGACCATGACGACCAGTTTCCCGAGGCCTGGCCTCGAAAGCCTGGATGCCAGTGGACTCCGGGTCCGCCGGGCAGCCGCCAAGGCAGCTGTCTCCGCGGGCACCGGAACCGGCGACATCCTCCCCGGGTGGATCTACGGGTTGGCAGGCAAGCCGGTTCCGGAGGGCGCCACCGATGAAGTGCAGCGCAACCCGGACCGTGACGGCTACGACTGGACCTGACCGGCACCCTTCCGGTTCTTCTCCACCGCGGTCGTTCCCCAGGCCAGGACGCCTGCCCCGATGATCCCGGTGAGCATGCTGAGGTACATCCCGTTGCCCACGGCGTCCACCCCGAACAACGTGATGATCCAGCCACCGATGACTGCGCCGACCAGCCCGGCGAGCGCCGCGGTCACATAGGCCCGGCGCGTCTGGTCCTCCGGAGTCTCTTTGCGGGATACCGCGACGAGCATCACCGCGAGCACTCCGACGGTGAGCCCGATGAGAATCCAGGCGACGAAACTGAGGGGTGGGGCAGAACCTAGTGCGAGCACTGTTGTTTCCATGCCCTCATTAGTAGTCGAGTTCGGCTGTGTTCACCGTGGGTTTCGTGAGGAACCGGCAGGAACCGGCAGGAACAGGCAGGAACAGGCCGGAACGGGTATGAACTTGTACCGAAACCTGCATGAAACGCGGCGGTGCAATACTCTGACCGGTCAGAGGTGGTCAGTCGGACGCTATACGGCCCGGACGGGACAGACGTCCCGCCCGGGCGCCCGGACCCAGGTGTCCCGACCACCGCGAGTCACCAGGAGATCCACCCGTGACGACCGCACACACAACTGCACAGACTGCACAGACTTCACCCACCGCACATACCGCGACGCTGACCGTCAACGGAGTGACTCTCCGGACAGACGTCACCGGCACCGGCCCCACCGGCAGCACCGTTCACACCAACGCCCTGGACACCCTGCGCGACCACGGCCTCACCGGCTGCAAGGAGGGCTGCGCCGAAGGCGAGTGCGGTGCCTGCGCCGTCATGGTCGCCCGACCCGACGGCCGCCCCGGTTCCACCACCGGCGAGCACACCCGCTGGGTGCCGGTGAACGCCTGCCTGATCCCCGCGGCCGCCCTCGACGGCCAGGAGATCATCACCGCCGAAGGACTGGGAACCACCACCGACCTGCACCCGGTGCAGGAGGAGATGGCCCGCGCCGGCGGTTCACAGTGCGGTTACTGCACGCCCGGCTTCATCTGCTCGATGGCCGCCGAGTACTACCGCCCGGAGTCTGAACGACCCTTCGACCTGCACTCCCTGTCCGGCAACCTGTGCCGCTGCACCGGCTACCGCCCCATCCGGGACGCTGCACTCGCGCTCGGCACCCCGGACACCGCACCGGACATGGGCGCCGCACACCACGCCGCCGTACCCGTCGATCCCGTCGCCGCCCGACGCGACCGGCCGGCCCCGGCGCCGGCTCACACGGACCTGACCTCGGTCACGCCGACGGGCGCCAGTGCCCGCTTCCGGCGTCCGGCCTGCCTGGACGAGGCGGTCCGGATACTCCGCGACGAGCCGGGGGCGACCGTCGTCGCCGGGTCCACCGACCACGGCGTCCTCGTGAACATCCGCGGTGACCGTCCGGAGAACGTGCTGGCCGTGGACCGGCTGCCGGAGCTGCGCGGCATCACCTGGGCCGACGACCACCTGGAGATCGGCGCGGCACAGACCCTCACCGAGATCGAGCGGTCGGTGGGCCACGCCGTGCCGCTGCTCGGGAAGCTGCTGCCGCAGTTCGCGTCGCGCCTGATCCGCAACAGCGCCACACTCGGCGGCAACCTCGGTACCGGGTCCCCCATCGGCGACACTCCCCCGGCGTTGCTCGCCCTGGAGGCGTCTCTGGTGCTCGCCTCCGCCGACGGCGAACGGGAGGTGCCGCTCACGGACTACTTCACCGGTTACCGGCAGTCGGTGCGCCGGGCTGACGAGCTCATCGCCGCGATCCGGATCCCGACACCGCTGGCTCCCCTGACGGCGTTCCACAAGATCGCGAAACGTCGTTTCGACGACATCTCCTCGGTCGCCGTCGGCTACGCGGTCACGGTCACCGACGGTATGGTGACCAAGGCCCGGATCGGGTTGGGCGGTGTCGCCGCGACCCCGCTGCGCGCCTACGCCACCGAGAAACTGCTGGAAGGCAGCCCGTGGACCGCGGAGACGGTCGCCGCGGCCGCCGCGGTGCTGCGCGCCGAGGGCACCCCGATGTCGGACCACCGTGCCAGTTCCGCGTACCGTTCGGCGATGCTCGGGACGTCACTGGAACGCTTCTTCGCCGAGTCCCCGTCGGCCGGCCAGTCAGTGGAGGCAGTCCGATGAGCCGGCTGTCGCAGCGTCCCGCCGACCCGGTGGTCGGCGAATCCCATGCCCACGAGTCCGCCGCCGGGCACGTCACCGGCACTGCCCTGTACACTGATGACCTGGTCAACCGCTATCCCGGCATCCTCCACGCGTATCCGGTGCAGTCGCCGCACGCCCATGCCCGCGTCCTCGATCTGCGGGTGGACGCCGCCTACGCGATCCCCGGCGTGGTGCGCGTCCTCACCTCGGCCGATGTGCCCGGGGTGAACGACGCCGGCACGAAGCACGATGAACCGCTGTTCCCCGACGCCGACGGCGGAGAGGTCATGTTCGTCGGCCATGCCGTGTGCTGGGTCCTCGGCGAGACCCTCGAGGCCGCCCGACTCGGTGCCACGGCAGTCGAGGTCGACTACGAGGAGCTGCCCGCCGTACTGACTCTCACCGACGCGATCATCCGGGAGAGTTTCCACGGCGCACAGCCGACCATGTTGCGTGGGGACGCCGCCTCCGCCCTGGCGACCGCGGCGACCGACCCCGGGCAGAACACCATGTCCGGCACCTTCGAGTTCTCCGGCCAGGAGCATTTCTACCTGGAGACCCAGGCGTCCATCGCGCAGATCGACGAGGCCGGGCAGGTGTTCATCCAGTGCTCCACCCAGCACCCGAGTGAGACCCAGGACATCGTCAGCCATGTCCTCGGCGTCCCCGCGCACGAGATCACCGTGCAGTCACTGCGGATGGGCGGTGGCTTCGGCGGCAAGGAGATGCAGCCGCACGGCTACGCCGCCGTCGCTGCGATCGGCGCCACGCTCACCGGACGCCCGGTGCGGGTGCGGCTGACCCGTACCCAGGACATGACGATGACCGGCAAGCGCCACGGCTTCCACTCCGCCTGGACCGTCGGGTACACCGACGAGGGCCTGCTCACCGCCCTGGACGTCACACTCACCGCCGACGGAGGATGGTCACTGGACCTGTCCGAACCGGTGCTGGCCCGGGCAATGTGCCACGTCGACAACGCCTACTGGATCCCCGACATCGCCGTGCACGGGCGGATCGCGCAGTGTCACCGCACCTCGCAGACCGCCTTCCGCGGGTTCGGCGGGCCGCAGGGCATGATCGTCATCGAGGACATCCTCGGACGCATCGCCCAGACCCTGGGCATCCCCGCCCGCGAGATCCGGCGGCGCAACTTCTACTCCGGGGACCAGCGCACCCCCTACGACATGCCGGTGCGTCACCCCGACCGGTTGGACGCCGCCTGGTCCCAGGTCATCGACCATGCCGAGGTGGAGCGCCGCGAGACGGAGATCGAGATGTTCAACGCCACGCACCCCGACCGGCGGCGTGCCCTGGCGATGACGCCGGTGAAGTTCGGCATCTCCTTCAACCTCACCGCCTTCAACCAGGGTGGTGCGCTGGTGCTGGTCTACAAGGACGGCTCCGTGCTCATCAACCACGGCGGTACAGAGATGGGGCAGGGCCTGCACACGAAGATGATGCAGGTCGCGGCGACGACTCTCGGTGTGCCGCTGTCGACGGTGCGCCTGGCGCCGACCCGGACCGACAAGGTGCCGAACACTTCGGCGACGGCGGCGAGTTCCGGCTCGGATCTCAACGGCGGGGCGGTGAAGGACGCCTGTGAGCAGATCATCGACCGGTTGCGGGTCGTCGCGGCGTCCCGTCTCGGTGTACCGCCGGCGGATGTGCGGTTTTCGCGCGGTATCGTCACCGCACTCGGCACCGACGGATCACTGACCTGGGAAGACCTCGTGAACACCGCGTACTTCCAGCGGGTGCAGCTCTCGGCGTCCGGGTTCTACCGCACCGAGGGCCTGCACTGGGACGCGTCGGTGATGCAGGGCGAGCCGTTCAAGTACTTCGCCTACGGTGTCGCCGCCGCGGAGGTCGAGGTCAGCCGGTTCGACGGCTCCTATGAACTGCGCCGGGTGGACATCGTCCACGATGTCGGAGACTCCCTGTCCCCGCTGATCGACCTCGGCCAGATCGAGGGCGGGTTCATCCAGGGCACGGGCTGGCTGACGCTGGAGGACCTGCGCTGGGATGACGGCAACCATGACGGCGACCGCGGGTCCGGACGCCTCACCACGGCCGGGGCGTCCACCTACAAGATCCCCTCACTGTCGGAGCTGCCTCCGGAGTTCCACGTGGAACTGCTGGACAAGGCGCACGAGGAGGGCGCGGTGTACGGCTCGAAAGCCGTCGGCGAGCCGCCGTTCATGCTGGCGTTCTCGGTGCGTGAGGCGCTGCGCCAGGCCGTCGCGGCATTCGGGTCCGGCGGTACCGGCGGGAACGTCGTCGTTGATCTGCCCTCCCCGGCCACGCCCGAAGCGGTGTACTGGGCGGTGGAGCAGGTGCGGGCCACTTCCGCTGATTCGGCTGCGGTCCCGTCATGAGCTGGATCGCGGACGCCGCGGACCTGCGCGCCCGCCGGATCCCGTCGGTACTGGTGACGCTGGTCGCCCGGCGCGGCCACGCACCCCGGGAGGCCGGGGCCAAGATGCTCGTCACCGCGTCCGAGGTCCTCGGATCCGTCGGCGGCGGCAACCTGGAGGCAGGGGCTGTCGACCGTGCGCGCGAGATCCTCGCTGCTGCCTCGGCAGGCGAGACGGCCGACCCGGAGTTCCTCGACTTCGCACTCAATGACCGTGTCCCCTACGACCACGGCCGCCAGTGCTGCGGCGGAGAGGTGACCGTGCTGCTCGAGCATCTGCCGGTGGTGCCGACCGTTGCCGTCTTCGGCTGTGGCCACGTCGGCCTGGAGCTGGCCCGGATCCTGTCGCGGCAGGACGCCGAGCTCTGGTTCTGCGATTCCCGACCCGACCGGGTCCAAGCGGTCGCCGACGAAGTCGCCGCCGCAGCGTCAGTCTGTCCGGCGACGGTGCACACGGTGCACTCGATGCTCCCCGAATCGGTGGTCGAGGACCTGCCGGCGGGCACGCACGTGCTGGTGATGACCCACGACCACGGCGAGGACCTGCACCTGTGCGAGGCACTGTTGACGCGCCTGCGTGAGACCGACGACCTCGGGCCGGTCGGCATGATCGGATCCTCGGTGAAGTGGACACGGTTCCGGAAGAAGCTGGCGGACGCCGGATTCAGCCCGGACGAGATCGACCGGATCACCTGCCCGATCGGCCTTCCTGACCTCGGAGGACGCCACCCCGCGACCATCGCGGTGAGTGTCTCCGCCCAGCTGCTCCGGCGCCTGTAGCCGGACCAGTCAGTGCTCTGCGTTCTGCGACGGTGATTCGTGGGGCAGTGGCGTACATGGCGTACATGGCGTACACGGCGTACACGGCGTACACGGCGTACACAATCGTCACGGATCCAGGGATTCGGTACAACACAGAGGCCGAAAACGTGACGATCGTGTACGCGTGACAGGAGTTGCAGCTGGCCTACAGCTGCTCTGCCAGCCAGCTCTCCAGAACCTTCGCGTGGGTGTGGTCGGTGTCCTTACCGGCGAAGAGCAGGAGAACGTCGCCCTCAGCCAAGGCGTCCTTGAGCTGGGTGAGGGCATCGTCCAGTTCCCCGTCCCTGTACCGCTCATCGAGTTCAGCCCGGTACGCGTCCCCGAACTGCTCCCAATTCAGGGCATCGGCGTGGAACTCCCTGCGCAGCTCCGCCGAAGGGGTGAGCTCCTTCGGCCAGCCGGTCAGCGGCAGATCGGTCTTCTTCACGCCGCGCGGCCACAACCGGTCCACGAGGAAGGTCGCGGCGTCCCCGGCGCCCTCGTCCCTCACGTCGTAGGCGCGGGCGATACTCAGTGTTCCCATGCTTCCGAGGCTACGCCCGGGTCAGGGACTCCTCAGGGGTGTCCGGTGCGAAGGTGCTCACCGGCCGGGTCCCGCTGAGCAGCCCCGGCAGGCCGCCACGTTCCCGGCTGAAGAGCACCGCAGCTACCCCGACCAGCAGGAAGAGCAGATCGGCCGGAGCGGCCAATCCCAGCAGTTGCAGTCCGCCGATACCGGCCAGGAACCGCAGGACGCGCCGCATCCACGCCGGCAGACTGCGGCGTCCTGCCACCGGCCCGAACCTGATCTCGACCGCATGGTCACCGATGGTCCGCCCGGTGACCAGCACCACCAGCGCGGAAACCACCAGGGGAACGAGGAGGCTGACCTGCTCGGTGAGGTTCGCGTCCACGGTATCGACGTTCCTGCCGTCCACCACGATCTGCCAGATGTTCACCATCGCCGCGGAGCCGAAGGTCAGCAGTGCAACGACCAGGAGGTCGCACGCTGCGCCGACGGTCCGACGCCTGCGACTGACCTGCTCGCCCACTGTCGGGACGCCGGTATCGCCGGAGGTCGCGTCCTCCCCCGAATCAGCCCCGGAGCGGCGGACCAGCCGGCCGTGCAGCCAGGCGACGACAGCGGCCAGCACTGCGCCGATGACGGCGCCGGAGGTGTTCGCCAGCAGGTCATCGACGTCGAAGAAGCGGTAGGCACAGGAGTAGATCCCCCACACGCCGGTGTACTGCGTCGTCTCGATGAACAGGGAGACGGCGAATCCTGCCACCGCCGACCACAGGATTCCGCGTCCCCACAGCAGGCGCAGGAACAGCCCCAGCGGGACGAAGAAGACGACGTTGAGCGCGACCTGCAGCACCGCCGGATTGGTGAGCAGCGCGCGGGTCGATGAGGTGTTGTAGGCACGGATGTCGTCGACGAACTGCAGCGGCCTGGTCTGCGCTCCCCGGCACACGATGTCCGTGGGGTCCGGCAGCGGCAGCAGCGTGTAGGTCCACAGCGCCATGGCGTAGACGAGGAATCCCACCCAGAGCAGGGTGCGCGAGACGGTCAGCCGACCGTCCCGGCGGTAGTTGAGCCAGACGAAGGGGACGAACAGGACGACGGCCAGCGCGAGGCCGACGGCCACCGCGACGGCCCCGGAGATGACATCATTTTCCATCGGGACGCAGTGTACCGGCGGCACGGCACCGGGTCAGCGACCCGTTCAGTACCCGTCAACCACGGCCAGCGCGTGCAGTTCGTCGGAGACCCGGTCGGCCAGGTCACGGTCGGTCCACATCGCGCGGACGACGGTCTCTGCGTCCCCCTCGGGAAGGGAGGGCACCATGCACCGGGAGCGCAGGTGGGTCAGCACCGCGTGCTGGCGGCGGGCGAACGGGAGCTCCGGGATGAGGCCCCAGGCGCTGCGGTAGACGTCGTAGCCGTCGAGGACTTCGCCGGTGAACAGCATCACCGGGTCGGAGATGTGCTCACGGGTGTAGTTCGGTTCCTCGGTGCCGTCGATGACGGCGAGCTGGTCGTCATCGAGGAAACTGACCCACATCGAGGTCTCGGCGCCGGCCTGGCGGACCGGTGCGGCGGCGATGTAGCCGCGTGGGCTGACGTGGGCGGTGAAGGCGGTCCTGACATCGCGGACGCAGGCCCGGACGAACGGGACCGTCTGTGAGACGCCGTGTTCCCGCAGCTTGACCTGCATCACCCCCGGCGAGGCATTTGATCCGACGGCGACGACCGGGCGCCGTCCGCCGTCGAGGCCGACTTCGGCGAGGGCGAGGTCCCCGGGGAACCAGCCTTCCGAGGTCAGGGTGCCGGACCGGGTGGGCCAGCGTCCCGGATAGAGCCATGGGGTGACCGTGAGGTCGACACCCATGCAGGACTCGCGTGGTGAAGACATGATGTCTCCGAGGCTACGCTTCCACCCGGGGGTGAGCCACGGTCACACGGCGATCACGCGGTCCGGAATCTCCCCAGCAGCCGCGCGGTCTCCTCGGCGATGACGCGCACCACCTCACCTGCCGGAGCCTGTTGGCGGACCAGGCCGACGGACTGCCCGGCGTGCAGTTTCAGCTCCTCGGCGAACTCCCCACCGGACGCGCGCGCGGCGATCAGTTCCTCGTCGGTGACGGTGGGGTCACTGTTGTAGCGGTCGACGAAGGCGTTGCGCACCGTGCGTGTGGGCCACCGGGCGATGTCCCAGTCCTGTTGTTCGGCCCGGTCGTAGACACCGGTGAGGACAGTCGTACCACTGCCCGCCTTCACGGCGGCCGCCTTGAGCTCCTCCGAACCCTGGGATTCCGGGGACGCCAGCAACGCGGTACCGATCCACGCCCCGTCCGCCCCGGCCGCGAGAACGGCGGCGACCCCGCGCCCGGTGGCGATACCGCCGGCGACGACCACCGGGACGCCAGGCGCCTGGACGGCGAGGTAGTCGAGGATCTCCTGCATCAACGGCATGGTGCCGAGGCGTCCGGTATGCCCACCGCCGTCGGTGCCCTGGACGCAGAGGACGTCGACATCGGCCGCCAGTGCCTGACGGACCTGCAGCATGTCGTTGACCGGGGCCACGACGCTGATCCCTGCGGCATGGGCGGCGGGCACCCAGGGGCCGGGGTCACCGAAGCCGAGGGAGAGCACGGTCGGGTTGGCCGCCAGTGCCGCCTCGAACTGGGCGGAGACGCCGTTGTTCTCCGCCGCCTGCGCATCGATCGCCCAGATCATCAGGCCGATCCCGAAGCTTCCGCCTGTCCCCGCGACCTCCGCCTCCGTGGCGATCCACTCCGCGGAGGTACGTGCGCCGACCCCGATCATGCCGAGCCCGCCGGCGGCGCTGACCGCGGCAGCGAGGCGTCCTCCTGCCCTTCCCGCCATGGGGGCTCCGACCAGTGGAAGGTCAATCCCCCAGAGTCTGGTCAGGCGTCCGCCGAGGGCGTCGGACGTGCTCGCGTTCATGTGCTGGTCGGGCTGCTGGTAGCCGTCGCGGTAGACCACAGGTGGCCTCCCCTTCCGGAGTTCTCATTCGGAAACTGTCGTCAGTTTTCGGTCGTGTGTCCCGCAGTCTACAGAGGCAGGTTCACCGCGTACTGTATGCTCCCATGGACATGACCGTGAAGAACGCGAAAGACGTCAGCACCGCTCCCCTCGTGGCCCTGGGCCTCATCGGCGGCTGGGTGACCGCCCGGGAGACCGGCATCCGCCCGCTGGGCACCGTCCCGATGATCGCCGCCCTGGGCTGGGCGAACCGCACCTGGATCGCCAAGGGTGGCGCCCCGGTGGCGGTCGGCCTGACCGGCACCTTCCTCGGCGCCTTCGGCGTCTCCCACCCGCTCGCCAAGAAGATGGGTGCCTGGCCGTCCGTCATCACAGTCACCGCCGTCGCCGCCGGTGCGGCGCACTTCCTGTCGGACGCCAAGAAGTAGTCAGGTCCCTCGTCAGGGCCGTCAGGCCACCGCGGTGTACCAGGCGCCGACGGTGTTCTCCGCCAGCTCCCGCAACTCTGCGGTGTGCGGTTCCGGGTCCCCTGTGAAGCACACCGGATCGACCGCCGTATCCCACCCGTAGCCGGTGGTGATGGCGGTCATCGCCTTTTGTGCGCCGGTGGTGTCGTAGCCACCACGGATCCAGTACCCGGCGGGGACGTTGTGCGCGGTGTAGCTCTCATCGTTCGTCACCTCCATATAGGTCGAGTCGAAGTAGTGCTTCAGTGCACCGGAGATGTACCCGAAGTTGGCGGTGGTCCCGAAAAGCAGGGCGGACGCCCCGAGCAGTTCGGCGGTGTCCGGTTCCAGGGCGTTGCGTTCCCGGACCTCCAGCTGGAGTTCCTCGGGCAGGGTGCTGTTGACCTCGGCAGCGGCCCCCTCTGCGGCGTGGCGCACGGTGTCGGTGATGGCGCGGAGCTTGTCGGTGGGGCTGTGGTGGACGACGAGTAGATAGGGCATACCCCCATCATGCCCGTCATCGTGCACACCGCCCCCAGAAAAGTAGTTAGTCTCGGAATATGAGTAGATTCCAGTCACCCCGCACCAACGGCCCCCTGATCCTCCCGTTCAACGGGAAGGCCCCACGCATCCACTCCTCCGCCTACATCGCCCCGAATGCGGTGATCGTCGGTGACGTGGAGATCGCCGAGGACGCCTCCGTCTTCTACGGCGTGGTGGTCCGCGCCGATGTCGGGACGATCCGGATCGGCGCGCGGTCCAATATCCAGGACAACTCCGTCATCCACACCGAGGAGGACAGCCCGACCGTCATCGGTGAGGACGTCACCGTCGGTCACCAGGCACTCGTCCACGCCTGCACCGTCGGCGACGGCACGCTGGTCGGCATGCAGTCCTCACTGCTGAGCCGCTCGGTCATCGGCGCCGGCTGCATCATCGGCGGTGGTGCCGTCGTCCTGGAGGACCAGGAGGTCCCGGACGGCTCGCTGGCCGCCGGGCTGCCGGCGAAGGTGCGTCGGGAGCTGTCCGCCGAAGAGAGGGAGCACCTCATCACCCACGCCGCCGGATACATCGACCTGGCGAAGGCACAGTCGCTACCGGATGACGCACTGAGTCTCGACGAAGTGCGGTTCAACTGAGGATTGAAGAGTCTCCAGGAGTGATCAACAGAAGGAAATAGGAAAAGGTCCGCACAACGAAGTGTGGACCTTTTCAGTGTCTCATGCCATGCCCTGAGACCGGGCGAGTGTGGTCGATCAGTGCGGCGCCTTGCCGATGTCGACGCCCAGGAAGTTCCCGACAGCGTCGAGGATGCGGAAGACGAAGAGGCCGAGATCCTGGATGATGTCGACGCCGGAACCGAGGATGGAACCCATGGTGTGTCCTTTCGGAGAGTCCTGACGGAGTGCCCGCGCAGGAGTTGATTCTGAGTGGTCAAGCGTGGCCAGAGCTTTGTCTGACCACCGTATTTACTCTGCGGAGGGAGCCCCGTCGCCGGCCGAACCGACAACCGCGGTCAGACCCTCACCGAGGGAGATGATGATGTTGCGGATGAGACCGCCGACGGCGTAGAGGACATCCTTGATGAGCTCAGCAGAACTGTCGATCATGGGGGTACCTTTCGATGAAGTGTTCCCCGGAGCTCCGACAGCGTCGAAGTTGCCGCCTGAACCAGTTACCGCGACCCTCTGCAGGATCTCAGTTTCTACGGGAAGAGCCCGCCGGGAAGATGTGATCTTTCACAGCGAGAATCTAGCACCTGAACAAAGGTAGGCATACCTCAGAAAACTGATTACTACCCCCGTCTAATGAAGGGTGGGCTTGCCTAAATCGCTTCCACTCACGTCTCACGCTGCGGAATTGCAGAACCCCCCTGCACCTGTCTCCCTCCCCCCGCTCCGTAGCGGTATCAGGTCAGTTCGCTACGCAGCACCCGCCCCCGGAGAGGCTCACCGGCCATCCGGCGGATCGGCCGGAAGGACATGCTGACCCGTCGCGTCCAGCGTGAGCGCCAGCGACGACACGTACTGCGTCCTCCCGTGCTCGTCAGGAACGGGCGAGGCGACCATGTCCGGTCGCTCACAGGACTCACCGGTGATCGCACAGGTCAGGCGGTCGTCGACCGGGTTGCCGTCGGCGTCGAACATCGGCAGGTCGATACCGTCGTCCACGCGGCGCAGGTAGTAGCGGCCCTTCGTGACGACCGCGGCCAGCGGAGTGACGATCACGGCGATGCCGGCGGCGAACAGCGGGGAGAAGGCGGAGATGCCGTCACCGAAGGCGCCGAAGAACATGGCCACGGAGATGCCGCCGGACAGGATCACCGAGGTGATGCCGACCGGGTTCCAGTCATAGAGCATGCCGCGGCGGAACTCCGGCACTTTCGGAGACAGGCCGAGCAGGTACTTGTTGATGACGATGTCCGCGGCAACGGTGAAGATCCAGGCGATGGCGAGGTTCGAGTAGAAGCTCAGCACGAAGCTCAGGACACTGAACATGTTGAACTCCATCAGCGCCAGGGAGATACCCACGTTGAAGACCACGAACCACACACGACCGGGGTACTTCTTGAACGAGCGTGAGTAGATGTTCGTCCAGGCCAGGGAGCCGCAGTAGGCGTTGGTGGTGTTGATCTTGATCTGGGAGATGACCACGAGGATCACGGCGAGAGTGGTTGCGAGCCAGCCCGGCATCATCTCGCGGTACTCACTCATGAACTGGTTCACCGGTTCGACGGCGATGTCGGTACCCTGGCCCAGCACGGAGATCATGTAGACCGCGAGGAAGATGCCGATGATCTGCTTGGTCGCACCGAGGACGACCCAGCCCGGTCCACCGCAGATCACCGCGGCCCACCAGGACTTCCGGTTGGCGGCGGTCTTCGGCGGCATGAAGCGCAGGTAGTCGATGTTCTCGGCGATCTGGGCGGTCAGGGAGAGACAGACGCCGGCGGCGAGCATCATCGCGGCGAAGGAGACGGATTTGTCGTCCTCACCGGTGTAGTCGAGGAAAGTGCCGACCGAGCCCGGTTCCTGGATGATGAGCACGACCAGGGGGACGAACATCATGACCAACCACAGCGGATTGGTCCACGAGTGCAGTTTCGACAGCAGCTTCATACCGTAGATGACCAGCGGGATGATCATCAGCGAGCTCACGGCGTAGCCGATCCACAGCGGGATGTCCAGGCCGACCTTCAGGCCCTGCGCCATGATCGCACCTTCTGTGGCGAAGAGGATGAAGGTGAAGGACACGAAGATGAGGTTCGTGATGATCGATCCCTTGTAACCGAAGCCGGAGCCGCGGGTGATGAGGTCGAGATCGACGTTGTAGCGGGCGGCGTAGTAGGCCAGCGGGAAGCTCGAGACGAAGATGAGTACCGCCGCGATAAGGACACCACCGATGGCGTTGACGGTGCCGTGCTCGACACCGATGGTCGCGCCGATGGAGAAGTCGGCGAGGTAGGCGATGCCGCCGAGGGCACTGGCGGCGACGGCGGCCGGCGTCCACCTACGATAATGGCGCGGGGCGAAGCGCAGCGAGAAGTCTTCGGTACCGACGGGAGCGGCGTGGTCGACGGCGGAGGCTGGGGACGTACCGGAACCGGGCGCACCCGCCTGCGTGGCCGGTGCCGTGGTGGCGGTCTGCTGGAGCGTGTCCACTGGAGGTGTCATGTCGGGCAACGCTATGGGCGCTGTATTTCATGCGCGTGACCGTATATGTTTCGGTCATGGGTGTAAGCGTCGTTCACCTGGCGCCCCAGGTTACGGGCACGTGAGATGGCGTGGGACGCCGCTGGTCAGGACGGTCGGAACCCGGCAAGTCTGATCTGTCGAAATATCCGGGCAGGAATCCGTGCTCAACGCCGTCTCGGCGGATTCCTGCTCGCAGATTTCGTCTCATCCTAGCGCGGCGTCCACCAATGCCGGCAGGCCGGACGCGGCAGTGGTCCGCAGTGACCAGGTGGACAGCGGTGTGAGGTCGGTGGCTGCCGGACTGATCTCCACGACGGGGACGCCGCGTCGGACCGCCAGCTCCGGCAGGCCCGCCGCCGGGAAGACGACGCCACTGGTACCGACGATGACGACCAGATCGCAGCCGAACATCGAGGCTTCGGCGTCCGCGAAGTCCTGCTCCGGCAGGGACTCACCGAACCACACCACACCGGGACGCACCGGGCCACCGCACTCCGAACACTCCGGAGGGGTCAGCCGTTCCACGGACCATGTCGGCAGCTCCGGCTCCGGCGCGGGGCGGTCGCACACCGAGCAGCGGAAGGCCAGAAGGCTGCCGTGGAGGTGGGAGACATCCGTGGAGCCGGCGCGTTCGTGCAGGTCGTCGATGTTCTGGGTGGTGACGTGAAGGTGTGCGTTCCCGTCACCGTCGCCGACCGGGGCGTCCTGCCAGCGGGCGATGGCGAGATGACCGGGACTGGGGACGGCGTCCCGTGCCCGGGCGGCCCGCCACAGGTACCAGGCCCACATGGGGTCGGGGTCGCGTCGCCAGGAGTCGAGAGTGGCCATCGCCTGGGCGTCGACACTGCTCCACAGACCGGTGGTGGCGTCCCGGAAGGTGTCGAGGCCGGAGTCCGCGCTCATGCCGGCGCCGGTGAAGACTTCGACACGGCGGGCGGAGCGCGCGGCGTCCTGCAGGTCGGTGGGGATCGCGACAGAAGTCATGCCCCCGAGGGTAGTTACCCGGGCACAGTCAACGGCACCCCGGACACGTCGACGTCTCGGGATCGCAGGATGGTCTCGCGGCGGTTTTCCATCCTGCGGTCCCACGATGCCGACACCCTGATCCCCAGTCCTCCGGTTCAGCGTCCAGGCGACGCTCGTCAGCAGCCCGCATGCGCCTCATTGTGCCTCACACCGCAGGGATCCCGAGGACGGCACCAGTGATGAGCCCCGGCACCACGCCGCTTGTCTCTGCGCCAGACGACAGGGAGTCGCCTCCCCGGAGGATGACACCCCCAATCCAGACCGCCATGACAACGACGAGCACGGTGATCTCCGGAATCAGGCTGCACAGGACATAGTCCTCGGACAGAACCCACACAAGTACAGCCACCGTGACCAGGAGCGACCAGTACATGTACCGCATCCCCACCGTCTCTGCCCGGGACAGAATCCGTTCCTGATACTCGTCATCGACAGAATCCTCCACACGGCGGATGTAGGTGTCCCCGTAGCTCATGGTCACTTCTCCGTTCCCGATGGTCTGCCGGGACACACCGACCGGATCCGCCGGGGAGAGTTCCTCCCAGCGTCGCCAGCGACGGACCATGTTGGTCGTCTCGGCCGCATACTTCGATGCAGCACCGTTCCTACATACAGGAGGTGGAGACCATGACGACAATGTCCTCCCGCGTCCTCCCGCGTCCTCCCGCGTCCTCCCGCGCATTCAACCAGCACGTGAGCTCCGCCAAGCGCTCCGCGCTGATCCTTCGGTCCGACGCCGGATCGCAGCACAGCGTCCGACCGACCTCTACCTCAGCGTCATCACGATCATCGAGCTTGAGCCGGGAGTACGCCGGGACGAACGTCGCGACACCATCCAAGGCCGCAGCCTCCGGAACTGGCTCGAGGACGAGGTGATGGACATCTTCGCCTCACGGACTCCCGATATCGATACCGATGCCGCCGTCCGGGCAGCCTCACTCCACGTCCCGGACCCAGCCCCGGAGAGAGACGCACTCATCGCTGCAACGGCCGTTGTCCATGGCCTTACCGTGGCGACCCGCAATACCCGGGATTTCTCATCGAGCGGCATCTCCTGATCAATCCCTGGGAGCAGTAGACCCACCGTACATGCCGACAACGCCGCCACGCCCCGCCCCGGACCCCCGGTTCAACTCACATCCGGCGCAGGTCCACGGCGGGCCGCCCCAGCAGGGCACGGCGGGCCTGGTCGTGCACCGCATCCACGGTCGCCCGCACCGCGACCGGGTCCTCCCCCGCCACACGGACGGTGATTCCGGCGTCGTTGACCATGGTGGACGCTGCGGCGGTGAGGTCATCAGGAGAGGATGCCGCACACCGCTCCACCAGCAGATTCCGGACGGAGGCCAGCAACTCCTTCACGGACACGCCGGCCGAACCAGTGGAACCGGTGGGCCCCGCAGCGCCGGCCGGCGGCACGATGAGCACCGTCCCCCACACCGGCCACCGCGACAGCAGCATTTCCGACCTGCCCGCCCCTGCACCGACCACACACAACGAATCCGAGAGCAGCGGCCGTCCACCCCGCTCGACCCGCCAGCACTGGCCCAGGGCATCGAAGAGGTCCCGCTCCCCACGGGCCAGGCGTCCCGTGAGGATCACGTCCGCGGCGAGCAGCGTCGCGGAATGAGCCAGGGAAACATCCGTGACCTGCAGTAACCGCGCTCCGGCGAAGAGGGTGTTCTGCCCGGGCAGGTACTCGCACACCGCGTCCTCCCCCACCGTCAGGCTGATCCACTGTGTGGCGAGCCCGGCGTTCATCCGGTGCACCGGCGTACCCGCCGGAGTGGTGACCGTCGCCCGTGCTCCGTCACCGAGTGTGATCCGCTGCCGGATCCGGTCGTTCTGCGCCAGCCCGCCTCCGGTCGACCGGACGTAGACGAACGCCTCGCCGGGATCGGCGGGATCGACGTACAGCGGCCGGGTGAACTGCATCGGCGCCTTGACGTACCGCGAGGTCACACCGGTTTTCTGCATCTCGGACGCAGCATCCACACCCAGTGTCAGATCGAGGACGCCGACCTTGCCGGGGCGTCCCACCGGCTGCACACCGTCGGTGGCAGCGTCCCCGAGGAAAAACGCGAACTCCCACGGCACCGGCGGCGTGAGCGCCACCGGATCGAGACGGGCAGAGCTCACGCCCGGTACCCCTCCAGCGCTGCCGCAAGCTCGGCGATACCCTTTCCTGCCAGGCAGTCGGTGAGCACGACCGGCCTGCCGTCGCGCACCGCGATGGCGTCGGTGTTCATGATGTCGAGGTCACAGCGCACATACTGCGCGATGTCGGTCTTGTTGATGACGAGGATGTCGGACTCGGTGATGCCCGGCCCCCGCTTCTTAGGCATCTTCTGTCCCTCGGCGGTGTCCAGCACGAAGACGAAGACATCCACCAGTGCCGGGGAGAACGTGAGGGTCAGGTTGTCGCCGCCGGACTCGAAGAACACGGTGTCGATCTCCGGATGCTCGTCGATGAGGTCCGCGGCGGCCATGAGGTTCATCGTCGGGTCATCGCGCACGGCGGTGTGCGGGCAGGACCCGGTCTCCACGCCGACGATGCGCTCCGGATCGATGATGCCGTCGAGTTCACGGCGGACGTGGAGGGCGTCCTCCTGGGTGTAGATGTCGTTGGTGATGACGCCGACCTGGCGTCCGGCATCGACGAACAGAGGCACGAGTGCCTCGATGAGGGCGGTCTTGCCGGAACCGACGGGACCGCCGATGCCGATGCGCAGCGGGGAGCCGGAGCCGGTGACGGAATCAGGGGCGGCGGAGGGTGAAGGAGTGGTCATGGTGGTCCTTTCTAACTCATGAACAGGCGGGCGGGGGCGGTCTCGTGCGCGGCGGAGGCGAGGTCGGAGCCGGGACTGGCGCGGCCGAGCAGGCGCCACCGGCCGTAGGTGGGGGACTCCGGGTTCAGTAGATCGGACGCCACAGCCACGCACTGCCGGGCCAGTTCGGCGATCACCGGGTGGGCGGCGGTGATGATGACCTGGGCGTCGACGTGGTCGAACTGCCGCAGTCGCAGCGCCGCACCGGCCCACCCCACGGCGAGCCCGGTGAGTTCCGTGGCGACGGCCTCGGCCGGGGCGAGCCCGTGGGAGGCGTGGATGAGTCCGGCGACGACGGCCTGGTTACCGGGGGTTTCCTTCGCGGCCACCGCGGACGCAAAGGACGCCAGGGGTTCCGGTTGAACCTGCCCCAGCCGGGTCTCGACATCGGTGGTGACCTGCAGCATCTGGCGTCCGACCCGGGTGGATGCCCGACGCAGCTCACCGGTGACCTTCGTCGCCGGGAGTTCGTGGTCGATGGTGATCAGCGTGTCCAGATCCACTGCGCCCGGCATCGCGGCGGCCGCGGTCGCCACACCGTCGCCGGGTGCGGCGGTGTGCCGCAGATGGTCGATGAGGACGCGCTGCACGGCGTCCGCCCCGGTCACGCGGTGCGCCTGCACAAGCCCCTCGAGTCCGTGGGACAGGGTGTAGCGGCCCGACGGGTACGCCGAATCGGCGTAGGTCATGGCCTGCAGGAACGGAAGCATCGGAGACGTCACAGCACTCAGAACAGGAAGAACTTCTGCGCCAGCGGCAGGGACTCCGCCGGGGCGATGGTCGCGTGAACGCCGTCGACGCTGACCTCGTAGGTGTCCGGGTCGACGCGGATGTCGGCGGTACGGTCGTTGCGGACCATGTCCTTCTTACCGATGCTCCGGGTGTTCCGCACCGGCAGGACTGTCGAAGTCAGGCCCAGCTGTTCGGGGACGCCGGCGTCGATCGCCGCCTGGCTCATGAAGGTGACCCGGGTGGCCTGCAGCGCGGTGCCGTAGTTGGCGAACATGTCGCGGTAGTAGACCGGCTGCGGGGTGGCGAGCGAGGCGTTCGGGTCGCCCATCTGGGCATACGCGATGCGTCCCTGACGCAGCACCAGCCGAGGTTTCGCCCCGAAGGTCTCCACCGGCCAGAGCACCAGGTCGGCGAGCTTGCCGGGCCCGATACTGCCGACATGCTCACCGATACCCTGCGCGATCGCCGGGTTGCACGTGATCTTCGCGACGTAGCGCAGGACACGCTCGTTGTCGTCGCCGTGACCCTTGTCCTCCTCCAGTTCACCGAGTTCCACCTTGCAGTGGTGCGCGGTCTGGAAGGCGCGCTGCCAGGACTCCCCGACGCGACCCATCGCCTGGGAGTCGGAACTGAAGATACTGATCAGGCCCAGATCGTGGAAGACCGTCTCCGCGGCGATGGTCTCGGCGCGCACCCGCGAGTCAGCGAAGGCGACATCCTCGGGGATGTCGTGGGACAGGTGGTGGCAGACCATCACCATGTCCAGCAGTTCCTCCACCGAGTTCACCGTGTACGGCAGCGTCGGGTTGGTTGACGCCGGCAGCACATTCGCCATCCCGGAGACCCGCAGGATATCCGGGGCGTGGCCGCCGCCGGCGCCCTCGGAGTGGAAGGTGTGGACGGTGCGTCCGCCGAAGGCCCGGGCCGTGGACTCGAAGAAGCCGCCCTCGTTGAGGGTGTCGGTGTGGATCGCGAGCTGCACGTCATACTCGTCGCAGACGTCCATGGCGTTGCGGATGTTCGCCGGGGTCGCACCCCAGTCCTCGTGGATCTTCAGGCCCGCGGCACCGCCGACGATCTGCTCGGCCAGCGCCTCGGGCAGTGCTCCGGAGCCCTTGCCGAGGAAGCCGGTGTTCACCGGCATGCCCTCGGCGGCACGCAGCATGAACTGCACACCGTTCGACCCCGGGGTGCAGGTCGTGCCGAGCGTGCCCTCGGCCGGTCCGGTGCCACCTCCGAAGAAGGTGGTGATGCCGCCGGCGAGACCGTGTTCGGCCTGCTGCGGGGTGATGTAGTGGATGTGGGAGTCCACACCGCCGGCCGTGAGGACGCGGTGCTCACCGGCGATGACCTCGGTGCCCGGGCCGATGACCAGCTCGGGGTCCACACCGTCCTGCGCGTTCGGGTTGCCGGCCTTGCCGATCTTCACGATGCGTCCGTCCCGGATACCGACATCGCCCTTGACCACCCCCGCCACGGCATCGAGCACGATGACGCCGGTGATGACGGTGTCGAGCGCGCCGGTCGCCGCTGTGGCGGTCGGGTCCTGGGCCATGCCGTCACGCACGGCCTTACCGCCGCCGTAGACGGACTCGTCGCCGTAGGCGTCCGCGAGGAAGTCGTGGGTGATGCGGACGGTGAGGTCGGTGTCCGCCAGTCGGACGGTGTCCCCGGTGGTGGGTCCGTAGATCTCCTGGTAGCGGTGTCGGTCGATCGAACTCATCAGTTCAGCTCCTCCGGGAGTGCGTCATTGCTGGCCAGGAAGTCGGGGAGTTTCTCGCACGCGGCGGCCTTCACGGCCGGGTCGTCGAGCGCGCCCTCGGTCAGCCCCGCGAAGCCGTGGAGGACGCGGCGTCCGCCGAAGTCCACCAGGTCGACCTCGCGGGTGTCGCCGGGCTCGAAGCGCACGGCCAGCCCGGAGGGGATGGACAGGTGCATGCCCCAGGCGTCCTCCCGGTTGAAGGAGAGTGCGGGGTTGACCTCGAAGAAGTGGTAGTGGGAACCGACCTGGACGGCACGGTCGCCGGTGTTGGACACCCGCAGTGTGGTGGTACGACGCCCCGGGTTGAGCTCGATGGTCGGCCCGGCACCCGGTGCGGTGCCGTAGCCGGCGGCGGATCCGGACATGGTGGTTCTCCTGCCTAGTGGTGGTGACTGTGGCCGTGCGAGTGGCCGTGGGAATGCGGGTGCGGGTGGCTGTGCGAACGGTTTTCGTCGCCGTGGGAGTGGGCGAACCCGGTGGCGTGGTCGGCGAGCAGGCCGGCGGCAATGCCGTCGTCATGGTGGTCGTGGGCCAGATGCACTGCCGTGTGCGTCGTCCGTTCCACCGCGGTGGCCAGGGCGGACGCCCGGAACAGTGGTGCTGCCGTACCGGCGTCCTTCCCGAGCGCCAGGTCCACCCGGATCTCGACGATATCGCGGGCACCGAGAAGTCCCAGCCGCTCGCGGGCCTTGTCCGGGGTCGGCCAGGAACCCTCGAAGGCGACCTCGACCTCGAGGTCCTCGGAGAACTGACGGGCCAGGCGCACCCGACGCAGCAGCTCGGCGTCTGCGAAGGGGTCGACGGTCCTCGCGACGAAGAGCACGGCGTCCTTCCCCTGCAGTGACCCGACGGCACGCAGGTGACGCCGCATCTCGGCGATGGCGCGGGTGGCGTCCACCAGCGAGGGACCGAGAATGACCTCGGTCCCGGAGCGTTGCGCCCACTGCAGGGCCTGCGCGGCCTGGGTGACCGAGGTGAGGTCGCGGTCGGTCCCGGCGGGGATGACGACCAGCGGCTGCTCCTGCTGGCGGGCCTGCTCCAGGTAGGGGGCGAGTGCACGGGGGCCGGTGACGACCGGGGTTCCGGTGACTGCGGCCAGTGTGTCCGGGGTCGGTGCCTCGGCGCCGGCGTAGAGGACGGTGATGCTCATGCCTCTCCCCTACTGCCCGATCGGGTCGTGGACGCTGACCAGCTTGGTGCCATCGGGGAACGTCGCCTCGACCTGGATGAGGCTGAGCAGGTCACGCACGCCTTCCTGCACCTGGTCGGGGCCGAGGACCTGTGTGCCGATCTCCATCGCCTCGGCGACGGTGCGTCCGTCCCGGGCAGCCTCAACGACGGCCTCGCTGATCAGCGCGGTCGCCTCCGGGACGTTGAGTGCCAGGCCGCGGGCGAGGCGGCGTCGGGAGACTTCAGCGGCGGTGAACAGGAGGAGTTTCTCCTGCTCCCGGGGAGTGAGATCCATGGCGTCCTTCCGGTCGTTGTACCCCTACGGTACTGCCGGGGCAGGACGCCGTGTGCCGCCGATGACGGGGTTTAACGCCGTCGAAACACGCGGCGCGCGGTGTCCCACACCGTGCTCAGCGCCAGGAAGACCAGACACGTCATGCCGAAGAGCGGGGCGATGGACCCGTAGACCACCAGTGCGGCGCCTAGGAGCAGGGTGCCCGGGGTGGGGCGTCCCCACGCTGCCCGGCGCGGCGGCGCGGCGAGACCGTTTGCAGGACGCCGCATCCACCACATCGCGTAGCCACGGACCACCATCACGATGACCGCCGCGGCGAGCAGTGCCAGGATGATCTGGTTCGGCAGTCCCAGCAGAGTGCCCATGTGCAACTGGATCAGCCAGGCCGAGACCTGCGCCGCCAGCGGCCAGTCCGTGGAATCCAGCCGGTCCGTGACCCGGCCGGTGGCCCCGTCGACGGCGACGGCGTCCGTGGTGAAGCGCCAGGACGCACGGTTCTCGGCGGCCTGCCACGCCTCTCCCTCGGCGGTCGGCGGGGTGAGTGTGACCGGGGTGCGCAGGTCACGGCGTGCGGTGGCGGCGACCCGGTCGACCGCGTCGGGGTCGGTGCCTGTGTCCGTGTCCGTAGCAGATGTCATGCTGTGGCCGGCATGGCCGCCGTGGCCTGCGTGTGCTGCGTGGTCAGAACTGTCTGACCGGGCTGCGTGGTCAGAACTGTCTGACCGGGCTGCGCCCGTCAGCGTGGTGGAGACCGCAGGTTCGGTCCAGCTCAGGTTCTGCCTGAGCTCGGTGATGTTCGCGCCCGCCACCGAGGACCAGGTCAGGCCCGTGACGGTGAGAAACACCAGGCCGACGGCGATGACGGTGCCGGTGGCCCCGTGACGCCGCATCATCCGCGTCCGCCCCGCCCCGTCACGGCGGAACATGCCGGCCACACGGTTGTCACTCTTACGCTGGCGCCGCCACAGGATCACCACCCCACCGACGGCGAGGACGCCGAGCCAGCTCGCCGCGGTCTCCGAGTAGAGCCGGCCGGGTTCGCCGAGCCAGAGATTCCGGTGCCCGTCTGAGATCCACTGGCGGAACGGGAGTGCCGCAGAGCTGCCGTACTGGGTGGTGTCGCCCGTGATCTCACCGGTGTAGGGGTCGACGAAGACCACCCGCAGCGTGGACTCCGGCAGGCCCGGATCGTTGAACAGGACGCGGGTGGTCTCGTCGGCGTCCCCGAGCCGGATCCCGGCGAGTGCGAGATCGGGGTACGTCTCCTGTGCAGTGGCGACCTGTTCACTGACCGGCACGACGACACCGTGCTGTTCCGGGGCGGTGAGCATGTCATGGTTGTTGACCTGCTCGACCGTCGGGGCGACAGCGTAGAACAGGCCGGTAACCGCTGCGACCAGGATCAACGGGGCACAGATGATCCCGGCGAAGAAGTGCAGCCGGGTCAGCAGGCGTGAAGTCTGGCGGGAGTTACGCGGAGAGCGGCCGGATGCTTGTCCGGACGGAGCCGGGGCGTCGTCGCCGGCCCCGGAGGAGGGGTGCGTGGTGGTCGTCGTCACGATGGAGATAGTCGGATCCGGTGCGTCCCCGGTTCCCGGCGGTCTTCCCCCGGCCGTCCGGGGGTGCACGGGCCTTCCGTATAGTTGTCCACTGGAAACAGCGACGACAACAGAGGAAGACGACATGTCTGATCAGTCCGGAGACTCCTGGGGTGAACCGCAGAATCCGCAGAACCCCTACGGGCAGGACCCGCAGCAGGGGCAGCCGGGCCAGCCCGGCCAGGCGTGGCAGCAGGGGCAGGGCCTGGACCCCTCCCAGTGGGGCCAGCAGCCGTCCGACCAGCCCTCACCGAAGAAGAAGACCGGCCTGATCATCGGTGGTGTCATCGCCGCGGTCGTTGTCATCTGCGCCGTCGTGGCCGCCTACTTCCTCATCGGCGGTGACGACGACGGTGACGAGGACCGCATGCACGACATCGCAGAGTCCTTCACCGAGGTCGAGACCGTCGACGACTACCTCGACTGGGGCAGCGACCACCTGGTGGACGCCGTCTACCAGCAGGAGAAGGAGCAGATCGCGTCCTTCAGCGACGACGGGAAAGCCGAGGTCGAGGACTACTTCGCCCGCGGCGTCGATGTCGGCCGGACCGAGGAGCCCGCCGAAGCCGAGGTCGACAACCTCGCCGACGAGGACATTGACGGCATGAACGAGGCCCTGGAACGCACCGATATCGACGAGGACACCCTGCGTTCCTCCCGCCTCGTATACATCACCGACGAGAACGGCGACGACGTCATGAGTCTTCTCTTCATGAAGCTCGACGACAAGGTCCAGGTCGCCGGCGTCACCCAGGAAGGCACCTCCCAGGAGTGACGCCGGTCGGCGGCGGGTCGGCGCCCTGCGGTCCTCACACCCGGAACATGACCAGGTAGGACAGGTACACCAGGTAGCTGAGCACCAGCAGCAGCCCTTCACGCCTGGTCACCCGGCGGCCGGTGCGGAACATCGTCGCCACCAGCAGTGACACACCGAGCATCACCGGCATGTCGACCTGCAGGACCACGGACTCCACGGGGATGGCGTCCGGGGAGATGACCACGGTCAGTCCCAGGATGAAGACGATGTTGTAGACACTGGAACCGATGAGATTGCCGACCGCCATCGACGCATGGCCACGCATCGTCGCCACGACCGAGGTGACCAGTTCGGGGGCGGAGGTACCGATCGCCACGACAGTCAGGCCGATGAGCGTGTCCGAGACCCCGAGTTCCGAGGCGATGTCGATGGCGCCGGTGACCAGCCAGTCCGCGCCGAGGATGACGGTCCCGATACCGACGACCAGGTAGGCGATGTCGCGGAGAATGCTGAGCCACCCGGGGCGTCCTGCGGTGTCTGCGGCTGCGGCCGCGTCCGTGCCGGCCTCCACCACATTGTCCGGGGCTGCTGCAGGCTCCGGACGTCGGGCCTGCTGCCGGACGTACCAGAGGATCAACCCGGTGTAGATCACACCGACGACCAGCAGGAGGACGCCGGACGTACGCCCCAGACTCCCGCCGAGCGAGAGCAGGAGCAGCAGAGCGGCGACGATGACGACGGCCGGCAGGTCGAGCCGCATGGTCTGGCGTCCGGAACGGATCGGACGCATCGCCGCGCTGATGCCGAGGATCAGCAGCAGGTTCACGATATTCGTGCCGACGATATTGCCGGTGACCAGGCCGGTACTGCCACGCAGGGCGGCGTCGATCCCGACGGCGAGTTCCGGCAGGCTGCTGCCGATCGCCACCACGGTCAGCCCGACGACCATGGGAGAGATCCCCATCCGTACCGACACCGCTGTGGCGCCCCTGACCAGGAGTTCACCGCCGACGACGAGGACGGCGAAACCGAGGATCAGAAGTATCCAGCTCATGAGGTGTGGTGTCCGTGAGCGCGGTCGTGGTCGTGGTCGAGCGCGTGGTCGTGCGAGTGGGTGCCGCCGAGATGGTGCAGCAGCCGGTGGACGCGCTCATCCGTCAGCGCGTAGCGCATCATCCTGCCGTCACGGGTCGCGGTGACGATCCCTGCGGTGGTCAGGAGCCTGAGCGCGGCGGACGCGGTGGCGGTCTTCACCCCGGCGCGGTCCGCGAGCTCGGACATGCTCAGCGTCCCCGGCCCCTCGTAGTGCAGCAGCGTGAGAAGCCGCAGGCGGGTGGGGTCACCGAGCAGACGGAAGGTGTCCGCCCAGTCGTCGGACAGGGTGCACAGGTGGGTGAGCTCATCGCTCTGCGCGTCCTGCGCGTGAGCGTCCTGCGCGTGATACTGTCCGTCGCCGCCGGTCATGGCTCCGTAGTGTAGCCGGACCTGCCGAGGGGACGGTGCCGTACACGATCGTGACGGATCCGCATCCTGCGTACAACGCATATGCCCGAAACGTCATGATCGTGTGCGCGGGCGGCTGCTCACAGGTCCGCCAGCGCCTCGGCGATGAGTGCGCGGGAGCGGCTGCGCAGCTCCGGGTCATTCAGGGCGTCCTGCACCATGATCTCGGTGATGCCGAACTCCTCGACGAACGGTCGCAGTTGGTCACGCAGCGAGTCCGGCGTCCCGGCGAGACACTGCGGCAGTATGAGACCCTCGACATGGGCCGGTGCGTCCTTCTCCTCGGTGGTGAGGTGGTCGCCGGCGTCCGCCAGCAGCGGCACCGGACCGGGCCTCCCGGCGCGCAGGTCCGCCCACATCGCCCGGTTCGGCCAGGTCAGGGTGAGTGCCTCCTCCTCGGTCGGCGCGGCGACGATGTTCAGCGCGAGGATGATCTGCGGCGTCCCCGGGCCGAAGGGTGTGGCGGTGAAGTTCTCCCGGTAGGCACGCAGCGCCGCCTTCGCCGCACGCGGGTTGATGAAGCCGGCGAAGGCGTAGCCGATGCCCAGCTGACCGGCGAATCCCGCGCTGCTCCCGGAGGAGCCGAGGGTGAAAACCTCCGGGACGGAGTCGATGCCGTGGGTCGGGTCGAGCGTGGCGAAGGGGTGCTTCTCGCCGAAGGCGTGATGGTAGTAGGCGAGGATCTCCTGGACCTGGTCACCGTAGTCGTCTCGCCGTGCCGAGCTCCGGTCGCGCTGGAGTGCGGCGTCCGCCACCGGGCCACCGGTCGCGCGCCCCAGGCCGAGGTCGATGCGCCCGGGGAAAAGTGCCTCAAGCTGCAGGAAACGCTCGGCGACGGAGTACGGGCTGTAGTGGTTGAGCAGCACCGCGCCAGAGCCGACACGGATACGGTCGGTGCGCTCGGCGGCCAGGGCGATGAGCTGCTCCGGGACCTGGGACGCGTAGCCGGTGGCGTTGTGGTGCTCAGCGAACCAGATGCGGTGGTATCCGAGCTGCTCGGCCTCGACGGCGGCGTCCAGCGCGCGGGTCAGGGCCTCGTGCTTGGTGTGTCCGGGCGTGACGGGTGCGAGTTCGACGAGGGAGTACTTCATGGGTTCCAGTGTGGCCCTGTCGGCTGTTCGGTGCCGTTACCCTTGCACCCCATGGACCACTTCTTCAGCCCTGACCTCCACCGGTCGACCGCACCGTTCTCGCACGCCGTCACCCACGACGGGCTCGTCCACACCGCCGGCATCATCGGGTAGCACGTCGCGTCCGGCGCCGTGGTCTCCGCGGATGTCGCTGAGCAGTGCTCCGCAATGCTCGCCAATCTCGGCGTTCTGCTGGACGGCACCGGGACCCGACGGGAGGACGCCGTGCGCACCACCGTGTATCTCACGGACTACGCCGACTTCGCGGCGATCAACGAGGTCTACGGCGAGTGGTTCACCTCGCCGTACCCGGCGCGCACCACACTCCAGGTCGCTGCGCTCCCTCTCGGCGCCAAGGTGCAGATCGACGCGGTGTTCCGGGCGCCTGCTGTCACCGGGGCGTCCTGACCTTGGGTCTGGCGTCCGGAGGTTTCCCGTCGCGCAACGGCAGGAAATCGACCTCAGGACGCTACGCACAAGGTCAAGACACATCCTCCGGCGGATAGGTCGGAGCACGGTTGCAGATGGCCTCGAACTCCTCACGGGAAACATCTTCGGGCGTATAGAGCCCTCCACACAGCCCTTCCGCACGAATTGATCTCTGAGCTTCGGGCGTGTTCGTGCATTCCTCCGCGTACCTCATGGTGCCGTCGAACCACTGAGCTGGCCCGGGGGCTCCCTGCAGACACTCCACGACGTACGGTTCCCCCACACTCACCGCCGGTTCCGCTGCACTCGCTGCAGGTTCTTCCGCACTCTCGACCGCAGGTGCCGCCACCGATGACTGCCGGTACTCGGTGACCTCGTAGGCGACATCCCCGAGGTTGCTGATGTCCGTCGAACTGTTGAACCGGAACTGCGGGGTGTCGCAGTTCGTGGTGAGGATCCATCCGTCGGACAGGGTGAGACTCGCGTCGATGTTGTTCGCCGCGTTGCGCAGTTGAGCGTCCAGCAGGACGTCCTCGTTCACCGAACGGAAGGTCACGAGGTACATCGCGATCCCACAGTTGTTCATTGACGCCGGGAACCGGGAATGATCCTCATCGGTGACGGGTGTCGCGTCCTGACCTTCAAAGACGCGCAGCATCCCGTTCCAGGACCGGTTCTTCACGTAGTCACCCCAGGCCTCGACCGCCGCCGGCACCGGGGCGGGGTTCACGCTCTGCACGCCGGCGTTCTCGAGCAGCGCGACGGAGTCAGTCCCGGGCCGCTCCTCACTCCCCGTGTCCTGCACTGCGGACGTCGACGCAGAGGCAGGACCCGTGGCCGAATCATCGTCTTCTCCCCTGCCCCAGATCAACCAGGCGCCGACCGTCGCCACCACGACGATGAGCACCACGGGCAGTGCGATGATCAGCCGCGACTGCCCTGTCGTCGGACGTCGCCCGGAGTCTGCTCCGGCGAAGGGATTACCGGGACTGTTGTTCTGTTCCTGAAACGTCACGCAGGCACAATAGTCAGACACCCTCTTTTCATTACGGGCAGGTAAAATCTTCATTCAAACGGTCGATTGAATGTGCAACTGAGCGGACGCGAGGGCTAGCGTCAGGGCGGTGACCATCTTCGCCGAGCTCCGCCACCGCGGGCGACAGGACGTGACCAGTCCCGACGCCATGACCGCGGATTCCGGCGCCACCACCGACCCCCTCGGCTTCACGGCATCCACCAGGCGCACCGTCACCTGGATCATCGTGCTCGCCGCGGCGCTGCTGGTCAGCGTGGTGTTCAGCGTCGGCTTCGGCTCCGTCCACGTCTCTCCCGCAGACTCCGCCCGCATCCTCTCCCACCACCTCTTCGGCACCGGCCTTGACCTCGGTGGCACAAGCGGCGCAAGCACCACCTCGGACCTCGCCCGGCACGACGCCGTCATCTGGACGATCCGCGCACCGCGCGCCGTGCTCGGGGCGCTCGTCGGCGCAGGACTCGCCATTGCAGGGGTGATCCTCCAGGCCACCGTCCGCAACGTCCTCGCCGACCCCTACATCCTCGGCGTGAACTCCGGCGCCTCCGTCGGTGCCGCCGCCGCGATACTCACCGGTGTCGGCGCAGGATTCGGTGACTACGCCCTGCAGACCAGCGCCTTTCTCGGCGCCACCGTGGCGTCCTTCGTGGTCTTCGGCGTAGCCCGCTCCGGCGGGCGCCT
Source organism: Corynebacterium sp. UD i78 (assembly GCF_056280545.1). Lineage (NCBI taxonomy): Bacteria > Bacillati > Actinomycetota > Actinomycetes > Mycobacteriales > Corynebacteriaceae > Corynebacterium > Corynebacterium sp. UD i78. Next base: position 2,305,364 of record NZ_JBWCED010000001.1, read on the forward strand.
CACCCCGAACCGCCTGATCATGGCCGGTGTCGCTGTCGGTTACGCCCTGTCTGCGCTGACCAGCTTCATGATCTTCGCCTCGGACTCCGCCGAATCGAGCCGTTCGGTGATGTTCTGGCTGCTCGGCTCGCTGGGCCTGGCGTCCTGGTCCGGGCCGTTCGTCGTCGTCGCTGTCGTGGTTCTGATGGTCGCGGTGTGCCTGATGGTCCTCGGACCGAGACTCGACGCCCTCACAGCCGGCGACGAGACCGCACTCACCCTGGGCGTCCACCCGGAGCGGATGCGCATCCTGTTGCTCATCCTGTCCTGCCTGCTCGTCGGCACGGTCGTGGCGATGGCCGGTTCGATCGGTTTCGTCGGGCTGGTCGTCCCGCATCTCGCCCGGCGGATGGTCGGTGGTGCGCACCGGGCCGTCCTGCCGGTGGCCGCCCTCCTCGGGGCGATCCTGCTGTGCTGGGCGGACATCGGTTCCCGCACCCTTCTCGCCCCGCAGGAGATCCCGATCGGCATCATCACCGCCCTGGTGGGCGCCCCGTTCCTCCTTATCCTCGTCCGACGTATGCACCATGGAGCAGACCAGTGAAGAAGACTCTCGCACTCACCCTCGCCGCCGGCCTCACCGTGGGCCTCGCGTCCTGCAGCTCCGGTGACAGCGCCTCCGCCATAGAGGTCGACAACTGCGGCGGTACCGTCCACCTCGACGGTCCGCCGGAGAATGTCACGCTGCTGAAATCAGCGCCCGTGCCGACGCTGCAGCACCTGGGTGTCCTCGACCGGGTGACGAACCGGGCCGGAAGATACCCCACCGCCTACTACGATGACGCCACCAACGACGCCCTGTCGGCCATCCCCTCCCTGACCGACAGGACGGATGCCTCAGGCCATCTCCAGATCTCCCGGGAAGAGGTCGTCGCCACCGGTCCGGACCTCGTCCTCGGTGAGACGGACACCGTCAACCGGCAGACCCTCGCCAGCTCGGATATCCCGCTGATCGAGGAACCGGCTTTCTGCGGTTCCCTGGAAGGCGCTGTGACCTGGGACGATGTCTGGGACCAGATCAGGCTCTACGGCACCGTCTTCGACAGGGACGCGGAGGCGGAGGAGTATGTCACCGCCCTGCAGGACCGCCTGGCGGCCATCGAGGACGCCGCCACCCCCACGAAGCCTGACGGCTCCCCCTACCGCATCGCGGTGCTCTACCCGACTGTCGGAGGCGGGGTGACCTACGCCTACGGCACAGGGTCGATGGCCGCCCCTGTGGTGGAGGCCGCGGGGGCGGAGAACGTCTACGCCGACCAGTCCGACCGGGTCTTCGAGGTCACCGCCGAGGACATCGTCGACCGTAACCCTGACGTGGTGCTCGCCCTCTACTCCGACGGTTCCGCCGACGGGATCGTGGACGCCGTGACCGGGCTCCCGGGCATGGACCGCACCTCCGCCGGGCAGCGTGGCCAGGTCCTGCCGCTGCTGCTGAACTACGCCGAACCACCGACTCCGCTGGCCATCGACGGTCTGGAGCAGGTTGACGGGTACCTCCGGGACCTCCCGGACGCCTCGGGCACGGCGGACAGCCGGGCCGGTCAATGATCACCGCGGAGAACGTCCAGGTCCAGTTCGGATCCTCAACTGCGGTCGACGGGGTGTCCCTGACCGTGCCGGACTCCGGGGCTCTCGGACTCGTCGGCCCGAACGGCTCCGGAAAGACCACCCTGTTACGCGCCCTGTACGGGTCCGCGTCCCTCGCTGCCGGCCGCGTCCTGCTCGACGGGGAGGACCTGACGCAGGTGCGACGACGGGAGATCGCCCGCACCGTGGCGGTCGTCGCCCAGGAGAGGGACGCGGCGTCCGCCGGCATGCCGATGACTGTCGCTGAGCTGGCGATGCTCGGCCGACTGCCGCACCAGAGCTTCGGATCCCGCTCGGGTGAGCGGGACCGGGAGATCGTCGAAGACTCATTGGACGCGGTGGGGATGACGGCCCTGGCCCGCAGGGACCTGTCAGAGCTGTCCGGCGGCGAGCGGCAGCGGGCTCTCATCGCCCGGGCGCTTGTCCAGCAGGCCCGCCATGTGCTGCTCGATGAGCCGACGAATCACCTGGACATCCGCTACCAGCACGACGTTCTGGAACTCGTCGTCGGGTTACCCGGATCTGTGGTGGTGCTCCACGACCTGAACCTCGCCGCCCGGTACTGCGACCGGCTCGTGGTCCTGGATCACGGACGGATCGTCGCGACCGGGACACCGGGCGAAGTACTCACCCCGGAGGTGCTGGAACCGGTGTACGGGCTGCCGGTGAAACGGCTCGACGTAGACGGTGAGATCACCCTGGTCTTCCCCCGGTCCGCCCGGACCACACCGGGTCAACCGCATGCCCGGGAGAGGGACGAGGTGTCCTCATGACCACCGCCACATCCGTCACGACCACCTCGCTACAGGACAGGCTGGACACCTACTGGTCCGGACGCGCCGTCGAGTACCACGCTCACCAGGTCTCCGGGGCACGTGCCGCGATCGACCGTGAACTGTGGACGTCGGTGTTCACCACCTCGCTGGAAGACTGTGGCGTGGACAAGGCCGGAGCCCTCGACATCCTCGACGTCGGCACCGGATCGGGTTACCTGGCGTCGCTCCTGACGGACGCAGGCCACCACGTCACCGGTGTGGACCACTCCCCTGGCATGGTCGCCGCCGCCCACGCCGCACACCCTGAGCTGTGCGTTCTGAACGGCGATGCCCACTCCCCCGGCCTCCCCGCGTCATCTCTCGATGCCGTCGTCAACCGTTATGTGCTGTGGACGCTCCCCGATCCGGTTGCCGCAGCCAAGGCGTGGCGGACGCTGCTGCGCCCCGGTGGATCGGTCGTCGCGGTGGACGCCACCTGGTTCCCGCACGGTGTGGACCCCGCGATGAAGGTTCCGTCCGCAGACGGGGAGGACGCCTTCGCCCGCACCTATGATCCGGCGACGCTCGGGGAACTGCCGCTGGGTACGGCAGCTTCCATGGACGACTTCGCCGAGGTGTTCCGGGTCGCGGGATTCACCGATGTCACTGTGCAGTCATTGCCGCAGGTCGCGGAACTGGACCGGCGTTTCGGGGTGGCGCCGGGGCACGAGTCCAGGCCCCACTTCGTGGTGACGGCCAGCTGATCGGGCGTCCGTCGGGGACCATGGTCGTCTTTCCGGGATGTCGGCGTCGCGCAGCGTCAGGTCGTTCAGACCCCCTCGCGAGCGACCTCAGGGTGCGTGCTGCGGACAGCCCCACCCGGTAACGTGGATACCCTGACAACAAGGCCGGGGCCACCGTGACAAAGGACGCCGCCATGGTCCGCACCACCGCCGAAAAACTCCGGATCAAGCCGAACACCGAACTTCTTCTGGGCCCCTGCAGCCCCGCACAGCGTGGACTGCTGGATCCGTTGCCGGACGGGGTCACGGTGGTCGACGGCATCGACCGGGACAGCATCTGGGCCCGCGCCGAGGACTTCGGTTAGACCCTCAGCGGCAATATCTCCCTGTCGGAGACCTGGTCATCGGTGAGGTTCAAGCGGAAGAACTGACCGTCACATGTAGATCGTCATGCAGACGACGAGACCGATGATCATGATCGCGCCGAGGACCAGCGTGACCACGTCGGCGTTGGAGGAGTGCGGGATCTCCGGCTGCTGGGCCTCGAGGTCCTGCTGCTCCTGCAGGGCGGTCTCGTAGTCGGTGGCTTCGTCGTTCTTCATCAGGACACGACCTTCACAATCTCGTGGACGATGGTCACGATGCTGATCACGTAGATCAGCGCCATGAACCAGGTGTACCCCCATTTGCCGCGGTGGTCGGTGACCCAGAACCGGCGGACGCCGAGCCAGCCGTTGACCAGTGCGACCACGCACAGGGCGATGGTGATCGGGGCGGCCAGGGAGCCCATGACGCTGAGCACCGGAATGAGGATCGGGATGATCACGTAGCTGATCGTGCAGCGGATCGCGGAGACCACGATCGCCCAGCGGAACGCCCGGTGGGCACCGGCGATGGCCTCCATGTCGATCTTGTCGATCTGTTCCGGGCGGATCCGCAGCATGCGGTACATGAAACGGTCAGCGCGGCTCAGCGGCTTCGCCGTCGTGGCCGGCGTAGCCTGTGGGGTCGACGCAGCGGTGTCGGGCGACGGGGCGGTGGCGCCCGTAACGCCCTGGTTCGCGGCGACCTGGCTGGTGGTGGACATGGCCTCCAAGTTAGCAGCGTCAGCGGCCGGTGTCCTAACTGTGTGACCAGTGGGAACGGGTGAGGACATCCTTCTGCGGGGTGGGTCGCAGTCCGTACCTCTTCTCGAGAAGTCCGGGGCGTAGGACCGCCGGGGCGTCCCACAGATAGCGTTGCCGCCGCAGTTCCCGCATCATCGGCGAGAACACTCCCGCACCTCGGAGGACCCACCAGGGGATGTGGTGGACCCGGGCGTGACCGTCCGGGGCGACCGCCTCGGCCATCTGCCGCGGGGTCATGGTCAGGGCAGTGGGCGCGAGGAGGACGGCGGTGCCCCCGGGAGCCAGTTCGTCCGCATGCTCCGCCGCGGCAGCCATCGCCGAGGTGAGGTCGGGGATCCAGGTCACCGACCGCGGCACATCGGGGTCGCCGAGCATCCACACCCGCTTCCCCGCCGCGGCGGGACCCAACACGAGCAGGTGGAACGCGGAGGACGCCGGGTCGGCGGTCGGGCCGATGAGGTCGGCGGCGACGACGGACAGGGTACGTGCGGGATGTGCCGCACGGGCCGCGAGCAGGTTCACCCGGATCTCACCGAGCGGGGACGCCGGTTCCACATTTCCCCTGACCGCCCCCTCCACGGTGCCGTCATCGAGATCCTGCGCCACTGTTCCGAAGGCGTAGACGGATTCGGGGAAGACGACGGGAACACCGGCTTCCGCGGCGACGTCCATCACCGCCTGCTCCCGGTCCGGCAGATCGGTGGCCCAGGCGCGGGCGTCGTAGCTGGTGTGGATGCAGTGGAAGACCCCTGCGACGGGTTCGGCGGCCGGTCCACTGCCCGATCCACCGGTGACGGCGCGGCGGAGCAGGTCACGGTCGCCGGCGTCGCCGCGCATGAGGTCTGCCCCGTCGGGGGCATCGGTCCCACGGCGGATGACGGTGACGTGGTGGCCGGCCGCCACCAGGTCACGGGTGAGTTGGGTGCCGATCTGTCCGGCGCCGGTGACGAGGTACCGCATGGCTCTCTCCTTCATTTCGCGAGCAGTGCTCTCTTAATGCGCCCTCTCACGGTAGGTCCTTCCCGTCCAATAAGCAAGAGCAGTGCTCACTTTCTTGGTTCCGCCCTCAACGACATGCGACAATGGCATCCCATGAGCCCCGGAACCCCCAGACCCCGCCGCACCCACGCACAGGCCCGCGCCGAGATGCGCGAGGGCATCCTGCGCCTCGGGCGGGAACAGCTGGAGACCCGGGGCGCGGCCGCGCTGTCCGTCCGCGAGATCGCACGGGGTCTCGGCGTGGCATCCTCCGCGGTGTACCGGCACGTCAGCAGCCGCGAAGAGCTACTCACCCTCCTCGTCGTGGACGCCTACACAGACCTCGCCGACCGGGTGGATGCCGCACTCGCCGACAGCACCGGCAGCAACGCAGACAACACCGGCAGCTCAGGCAGCACCACCCGGCCCCTGCCGACCATGGTCCACGCGATCCGTCGTTGGGCGGTCGCGAACCCGTCACGCTGGGCCCTGATCTACGGCACCCCGGTCCCCGGCTACGCTGCCCCGGCGGACACCACCACCATCCCCGGCACCCGCGTGATGGGGGTCTTCCTCGGCATCCTCGCCGACGGCGCCGGGTCGGGAACACCGGCCGGTGACAGGCCCGCCCCCTCCCCGGAGCTGACACAGGTGCTCGCCGAGGGAACGGAGGAGCTCGGCGTCGTCGCGTCCCCCCGGACCGCCGCGGACGGCGTCCTGGCGTGGAGCAGCCTCATCGGCCTCATCAGCGCCGAGATCTTCGGGCAGCTGGGGCCGGAACTCACCGCCCTGGGTGGGGAACTGCTCGACCGGTGGATCGCGGACACCACCTGTCACTTCGGACTGGGCTGACAGCCTCATCGAGGACCATGCGCCAGCGTTCCTGCACCCCGTCGTCGGCGGAGAGGGGTCTGGCGTACCAGGTACGGAACACGTCGGTGAGCCACGACCACTGCGGGTAAGCGAGGAGTTTCTTCTGGCAGAGGCGACAGAGATCTGTCGATCATGGCGCATAACTACCTGCACTGTGACCAACAAACTCAGAGCCTGTGGGGACGAGGCGTGAAGAAGCCCCCGACATAGCGCGAGCCGCGGGCCTCACCTACGGCGAGTAGTGCTGCGGCCCACTTCCAACCCTTCCGCAAAGAGGCGGCTTCGTCAGCGGCGTTACCCTCACACCGGCACTGCTGCAATGCCTGTCCTGCCATGCCGTCTGATCTGAAACAGCACCACCGTCACCCCAGCTCGACCCGCGTCCACTCCCCCAGATCCCGCAGCATCTGCCGGTCATGGGTCACCACGATGACGCCCGCCTCCGTGCCCTTCACCGCCGCAGTCACCGCGTCCACGAGCACCGCCGAGAGATGGTTCGTCGGCTCATCGAGGATCAGCAGGTCAGGACGCTCCGACAGGACCATCGAGAGGTGGAGTCGGCGTTGCTGGCCCTGGGAGAGGCGTCCTGCCGGAGTCGACCGCGCCGCCCGGTCCAGCAGGCCGAGCGACGCGAGCCCCGGCGCCCCGTCGAAACGTGCCGCATACCGGGCGTAGACCTCCGCAGCCGCCAGATCCGGCTGCTGCCAGACCGGCTCATGCTGGGTGAGGACGCCGACCCGCACCCCGTCGTGGACGTGCACCGACCCGCTGGTGGGTTCCGCAATGCCTTCGATGACGTCCACGAGAGTTGGCTTGCCCGCACCGTTCGGCCCGGTGAGCAGCACATGCTCCCCACCGGACAGGTCGAGTGTCACCGGTTCCAGCCGCCCGGCGACAGCAACACCGTTACAGGTCAGCAACGTCTTCCCGGATGCCACGGACGCTCGCGGCCACCGCAGTTCCAGCGGAGGTTCGGGGATCTCCACGGCATGGGACGCCAGTTCCTTCTCCCGCCGGTGCAGGGTCTGGACCACACCGTCGGCCCGCGTCGCACGCTTGTGCTTGAAGTGGCCTTTCGGCGGACGCCAGTTGTCGGTGAGCCGGGCACGCGCATCAGCCACCGCAGACTCGAGACGCCGATGCTCGGCGACCTGCGCGGCGTACTCCTGCTCCCATCGCTCCCGATCCGTCCGACGACGCTCCATCCACGCGTCATAGGTGCCGGTGACCAGCAGTGGTGTGCCGTCCGCGGTCGGGTCGAGGTCGAGGAAGGTCGCCCGTCCGTCAGCGGAGAGGTCACGCAACAGTGCGCGGTCATGGGTGACCACGCCCAGCCCACCGGACCATGACGTCAACTGGTCGGTGAGGAAGCTCAACGCTGTGGCATCCAGGTGGTTGGTCGGTTCGTCGAGCAGCAGGGTGTCCGATCGGGAGGCCAGGGCACAGGCCAGGCGCACCCGGTAGCGCTGACCGTGGGAGAGTTCGACCAACGGTCTGGTCCGGTCGGTGCAGGCGTCCAGCCCGGCCAGGGCGATGTCGACGCGCCGGTGGGTGTCCCAGGCGTCGAGCATGGTGGCGCGGTCGAGGGCGTCGGCGTAGCCGTCGCCGAGATCTCCACTGGTCAATGCGTGGTCGAGGTCAGCCAGGGCGGCGTCGGACGCGGCGGTGGCGTCCGCGACAAGATCGCCGACGGTGCCGGTGGCATCCATCCCCTGGCGGACCAGGGTGAGGCTGCCGGTGCAGCGCACCTCCCCGGCGTCCGGAGTGCGGACACCGGCGAGGGTGTGCAGGAGGGTGGTCTTGCCCGTTCCGTTCTCGCCGACGATGAGCAGGCGGTCACCTGCGGAGATCGTGGCGGTGAGATCGGTGAACAGCGTCCGGTCGGCGACGGTGACGCCGAGGGAGGACGCGGACAGATGAGGGGTACGGGACATGGTGGTCTCCAGATGTCTTCCGGAGCCGGGCTGAGCAGGGTGCGGTGACGATGACCGGTCACGTACTGCGGGCAGCACGAAGCCGCCGCCCGGCTCCACGGTGTTGATGTGGGCCGGAAGACGGCGGAGAACAATTCTGTGCTGTGTGCCCGGAAACGCTCCCCGCCGTCAGCGGCGGGTGCGGAGCTTCAGGGAGGCGGTACCCGTGTAAGTGCCTGCGAACATGACCGTCACTCTAGCAGTCCCACGGCGCAGGACGCCAGGCTCTTTCGCGGCATCCCTTTCTGCAGGCCGGCATCTGCTTCTGTCACTTTTCCCCTCCGAGCCGACAGGACCAGCTGCCACTGTGCAGTTGCAGATGCCGGCGACCTCGGGGACTACCAGCGGCCCTCGGCGGGCGGGATCTGACCGGGGTTCTGCGGCGGGTACTGCTGGCCCTGATCCTGCGGCTGCTGCGGGACCTGGCCGTACTGGTTCCACTGCGGCTGGCCCGGCTGGCCCGGCTGGCCCGGCTGGCCCTGCGTGGCCTGGCCGAACTGCTGGCCGAACTGCTGGCCGAACTGCTGCTGCGGCAGGGCCGCGCCGAGAATGCCGAAGTCCACCAGCAGGTACAGCACCGACACGACGAGCAGCACCAGGCTGAAGAAGATGGCGAGGAAGACGCCGACAGAGGCGGAGCCACCGTCGAGCTTCTCGCCGCCCAGGTCACGGAACAGGCCGTAGTCGGAGACCAGGCCGACGAATGAGGTGAGCAGGGCGAGTACCGCACCTGCGGCAATGAGCAGACCACCGGTCTTCTTCCAGACGGTCGCACTGAGGACCAGCGCACCGAGGAGGATAAGAGCGAAGGTGAGTGTGGCGGCGAACAGGGGGAGCAGGCTGAGATCGCCGGCGGTAGCGGACTCCCCGTAGCCCGAGTACTCCACGGAGCGGCGTCCGAGACCGTTGACGGCCAGGTCGTTGTTCGCGTCGCCGGCGGAACGCCACTCGAGGATGTAGCTGAGCACGAGCAGCAGGAACAGGACGACGCTCGCACCTGCGACGTAGACCGGACGCAGCACCGCCGCCAGCCCGGTGGCCGGTGCCGTCGGCGCAGCAGCGGGGAGCAGCGGTTCCTGGGCCGTCAGGAAGTAGAGGACGCCGAAGGCCAGGGTCACCAGACCGACGACCAGTGCAAGGAAGATGCCGAAACTCAGGTTCCAGTCGATGGAGTCACCGTCCGGGCCTGCGCTCATGCCCATGAAGTTCCGGTCCATGCCGAAGTCCGTGAACAGGCTGATGAACGAGTAGAGCACACCGATGCCACCGGCGACGGTCAGGCACAGTGCGGCGATCTTCCGGTACGCCGTCGTCAGTGCCAGCACCGCGGCGACGACGATGAGCAACAGCACGAACAGGCCGAGGAAGTAGAAGCCCGTCACCAGGTTCCGCGTCGACTCGCCCTCATACGTGGCCTTCTGGATGCCGAATCCGTTGATGGTCGCCTTGCCGCCGTCTTCGCTGAACTTCTTCCAGCCCAGCCAGTAGGTCAGCAGGGTGAGCAGGAAGAGCACGCCGGAGGCACCGGCGACGTACAGCGGAGTGAAGAACGGACGCAGCGCGGCGAGCCCGGCCCCCTTCTGCTGCGACGCTGCCTGCTGCGCGTGCTGGCCGTACTGGTTCTGCCCCTGCTGTCCGGCCGGCCCCTCGTTCTGCGGTACCCCACCCCACGGTTGTTGATCTGCCATCGTGACTGTCTCCTTGAGTGTCTGTGGTGAGCATGGTTGGAACGTCATTCGGTTCGCGACTCTACCTATCTTCGCCTACGTTTCTGAGGGCACCCTCCAGACGGGGCAGCCGGGAGGTCACCCCTGCCCGGTCGTGGCAGACTGGGCAGGTCCGTTCCGCCTGCCCGGGACGCCGTCCGCCGACAGAAAGGCACCACCACAGTGGGACGCCACGCAGCCCCGGAAGAACACCCCGAGCACGACTCTGTACACGACCACGCGCACGACCACGCGCACAACCACGCGCAGCCGTCGAAGGAGCTCCACTCCCACGGCCACAGTCACTCCCATGACACGGGCCCGTGGATCTCCGACCCGCGCAAGATCACCTGGACGCCGTCGCGCGTCATCCTGGCGTCCTTCCTGTTCCTGGGGGCGATCGCCACGGTTATCGCCGTGACGCTGCAGTGGCCGCACGGCAAGGCCGTCACCTCCGACGGTTTCCACGAAACCTCGAATCTGGCCCAGGAGGTCTCCGAGGGCACCGTCGCCATGGAGACCACCGGTTCGTGTGCCTCGGCCCAGATCGGCAGGGTCTTCGACTCCGCCCCCACCTCCGAGGCCGTCGGCGCGGACCCCTGTGACCAGCTTATCGTCGACATCACCGACGGTCCTGACGAAGGACGCCGCACGCTGCTGGCGTCCCTGAACAACGATGAGGACGCCGACGTGAACGTCGGGGACAAGGTGCTGCTGGCCACCACCACCGACGCGGACGGCAACCGCTCCTACGCCTTCCAGGACTTCCAGCGTGGGACGCCACTGTGGATCTGGCTGGCTGTCACCATCCTCGCCATCTGCCTGGTCGGTGCGTGGCGCGGCGTGCGGGCGATTCTCGGCCTGGCGATCACGCTCTCGGTCATCGGCTTCTTCCTGCTGCCGGCGCTGGCGCGCGGTGGCAACCCGGTGATGCTGGCGATCACGGCCTGTGCGGCGGTGCTCTACCTGGTGCTGTTCCTGGTGCACGGGATGAACTGGAAGACGGCGTCCTCGTTGGGCGGCACGCTGGTCGCCATGCTCTTCGGCACCGGTCTGGCAGCACTGGCCATCGACACCTCGGAACTGCGTGGGCTGGCCGACGAGAACAACTTCCAGATCCTGCTGTATCTGCCCGGGGTGCAGGTCACGGGCCTGCTGTTGGCCGGGTTCATCCTCGGCACACTCGGTGTGCTCAACGATGTGACGGTGGCGCAGGCGTCCACGATCAGTGAGCTGCAGGCGGCGAACCCGGACGCCAGTCGGTGGAAGCTGTTCACCACCGCGATGCGGGTGGGACGCGACCATCTGGCTTCCACGGTCTACACCCTGGTGCTCTCCTACGCCGGTGCCGCACTGCCGCTGCTGGTGCTGCTCAGTGTCTCCGGACGGTCACTGACCCACATCCTCACCTCGGACATCATGGCCACCGAGATCCTCCGCTCCGCGACCGGTTCCCTGGCCCTCGTCGCCGCGGTCCCGCTGACCACCGCGATCGCCGCGGTGACGACGAGCGTGAAGAAGTCCAGGGCTGAGCCGGACGTGGTACGAACGGAGGCATGACCAAACTCGGCATCATCGGCGGCACCGGCCCGGAATCGACACTCCTCTACTACCGCGCGATCTGCGAGGGCGTGCAGGCCAGACTCGGCGATGACACCCTCCCGCAGCTCACTGTCGAGTCTCTGAGCGTCTTCGAGGTCTTCCGCTACTGCAGCGCCGGCGACCTCGACGGTCTCACCGCCTATCTTTCCGCGGGGTTCGAGGCGCTGGCCGCCGCCGGTTCGGAGGTCGCCAGCCTCACCGCGATCACCCCGCACATCGTCTTCGACCGGCTTGTCGAGGCGTCCCCTGTCCCCCTGGTCTCCGCGGTGGACGCCGTGCGCGACGAGGCCGTCGCCCGCGGGGCCGGCAAAGTGCTGCTGCTCGGCACCGGGTTCACCATGTCCCCGGAGACCAACGGCTTCTTCACCCGCCCCTTCGCCGACGCCGGCGTCGAGGTCATCCTGCCGGACGCCCCGGAGATCGACGAGATCCAGCACCGGATCGCCACCGAGCTGGAACTCGGCGTCGTCACCGACGAGACCCGCGGGAGGTTCGTGGGGATCATCGACCGGGTCCACCGCGCTGAGGGCATCGACCAGGTCGTGCTCGGCTGCACGGAACTGCCGATGGTGCTCAACGACTCCGTCTCCCCGGTCCCCTGCCTCGACACGGTCGCGATCCACACCCGGGCCCTGGTGGACGCCGCCGTCGGTAGCCCTGAGGCTTAGGGGATCAGCCCCAGCAGCGTCGACGTCAGTGCCTCGCGCTGTCCCATCGTCAGTGTCCGGTGCACATGATCGTGGACCCACAGCCCGTCCGCGGCGATCTGCACCAGGTACGCCATCCGGGCGAGTTCCCCCTCCTCGCCGTCCGCGGTAAGCTCCGCGGTCGAGGGCATCCACCGCCTGTCCACCTCGTCCCAGATCTCCGCGAACTCGGGATCCGCGACCACGTCGAGCTGAACCAGGAGTTCCGCCCGCGTGGCGGAGTGCGACATCGTCCGCACCACCGCCCGCAGCCGCGTCGCCGCGTCCACCTCGGACGCCGGGCCCCCGGCCGCGGCAACCAGGTCCTTCTCCCACTCCGCGGCGAGGTACCGGTGGATCCCGACGAGCAGGTCCCGGCGCGACGGGAAGTGGTAGACGATGCCCGACTTGGAGAAACCCGCGGCGTCCGCCAGTGACTCGTAGGTCACCGCGTCGAGGCCGGCGTCCCCGATGAGGCTGACAGCGGTGTCAAGGATGAGGTCCCTCTTACTGGTGCGCAACGGTGCCCTTCGGGTTCCCGGTGAAGCACCGGGCGGTCAGCACCGCGGCGAGCAGCGCCACGCCGCAGGTGATGGCCAGGATGTACAGGTAGGCGGAGTCGTAGGCGGCAGCTGCGTCCACCCCGAACACCGGATCATTCACGCCCAGGTCCACGTCGTGCGAGACCGACTCCGGAGCCATGAGCGTGTAGAACATGGGCATCAGACTACCGAGGATCGAAACGGAGACCAGCGTCCCGAACTCATAGGAGACCTCTTCGATGGAGGACGCCATGCCCGCCTTCGACCGCGGCGCAGACCCGATGATCGCCGTCGAGGAGACGGACATGACCATGCCCGCACCCGTGCCGATCGCCACGAAGCAGAGCACGAAGACCCACAACGGGGCGTGCTGGAAGGCCCACATACCTACACCCAGTCCAGCGGCGATGACGAGGAAGCCACCGCTGATCAGCGTCCGGAAACCGACCTTGTGCAGGTAGGCGCCACCGAAGACGGACGCCGGGATCGCCGGGAGCGCGGCGGCCGCGACGAGCAGACCGGCCTCGAGCGGGCTGAATCCGCCGGAGGTCTGGTAGCGCTGCGTGGTCATCATCTCCGCACCTGCCATGACGAACATGGCCAGCACGGCGGCCAGGGTGCCGCCGGTGAACATCCGGTTGCGGAAGATGCTGAACTCCAGCAGCGGCTCCCGCCCGTCGGAGACCAGGATGCGCTGGCGGTGACGGAACGCCGCTACACCGATGCAGCCGACCACGATCGCCAGGACGAAGAGGATCATGCTGCGGTCCGGGTTCGCCAGCTCCTTGATGCCCATGACCATGCCGACCATCGCGAACATCGCGCACAGGGAGGACGCGAAGTCCCACTTCCGGTCGCGGTTCGGCATATTAGGCGGGGCGAAGAGCAGCGTGCCGATCAGTGCGACCGCGGCGACCGGAACATTGATGAGGAAGACGGAGTGCCAGGAGTAGTGCTCCAGCAGCAGACCGCCGAGCACCGGGCCCGAGGCGGAGCCGACGACGGCGACGGACACCCAGATGCCGATGGCGGTACTGCGTTCACGCTCATCGGGGAAGATCTGGCTGATCAGCGCCAGGGTGGCGGGCATCATCGTCGCGGCGGCGACACCGAGGACGGCGCGGGCACCGATGAGGTACCCGGCATTCGGGGCGAGGGCGGCGAGCAGAGAACCGATGCCGAAGGTGGTGACACCGATGGTGAACATCAGGCGGTGTCCGATCCGGTCGCCGAGCGTGCCGGTGCCGAGGAGCAGGCCGCAGAGGACCAGCGGGTAGGCGTTGATGATCCACAGACCCTCAAGGTCGGTGGTGTGCAGTTGGGCCCGAAGCTCCGGCAGTGCGGTGTAGAGGATCGAGTTGTCGGCGCCGACAAGGAAGAGGCCGAGGCTGAGCAGCACGAGGAATCCCCATCGCCTGGCGGGCGACAGGGACGAGGTCGTGGCCATGCGGTCCCGGGCATTCAAGGTAGTACTCATAACAGTGCGTAACTGTACCGCACGTTCGGTGCAGTTATCAAGGTCAGGACATGACCCGGCAACGTAATCCACGCCACAGTCCCGGACCGCCCCAGGGCGACGACCATTGTTCTTCGTGGCGATTTACTGAATCGAAACAGAGATGCTTCCACAGGAAACATTCACCGGCGTAGAGTCACTCCGGTCGAACAAGCAACTCGTCCCCGTCACCCACCACTGGAGCCCTGAATCTTGAGCGCTACCGCACGCACCGGCATCACCCTCGGCATCGTCAACGTCAACACCAGCGTCACCATGACGCAGACCATCGTGGATGCCGCGACCGCCGTCGCCGCCCCCGATACGACCATCGTCGGTGTCACCCCCACCATCGGACCCGACTCCGTGGAAACCCATGTCGAGGCCGCCCTGTCCCAGGTCGGCGTGATCACCGCCGTCCACCGGCGCCACACCGCCCCGATCACCCTGGATACGCCGGCCATCGACGCCTGGATCATCGCCGGGTACGGCGACGAGGGTCGCGAGGCACTCCAGGAACTCGTCGACGTGCCGGTCGTCGACATCACCGAGGCCGCCGCCATCGCCGCGATGGCCGTCGGTGACCGCTACGCCGTCGTCACCACTCTCGACCGCACGGTTCCGATGATCCGGGGACGCCTCGAGCTCGCCGGGGTCCACGACCGTTGTGTCTCCGTCAAGGGCACCGGCCTCGGCGTCCTCGAACTCGAGGAAGACGCCGCACGCACCGACGGGCTCATCCTCGACCTCGCCCGCGAGGCTCTGGCCGACGGCGCAGAAGCCGTCTGCCTGGGCTGCGGCGGCATGGCCGGCCGCGCACCGGAACTCAGCACCGAACTCGGTGCACCGGTCGTCGACGGTGTCACCGCAGCGGTCGGCATCGCCGAGTCTCTGGTCCGGCAGGGGCTCACCACCTCGCGGGTCGGCACCTACGCCGCCCGCTCCCCCAAGAAGCTGTCCGGCTTCGAGGATCTCGAAATCTCTTCCGGCGCCCACGTCGCCGACAGTGCAGACAGTGCCGACAGTGCCGGCAGTGCCGACAGTGCCGACAGTGCAGAAACGGAGCTCCCATGAGCGGCATGAAAGACGAGGTCGTGTACCCGGAGGGTGCCGATCCTCAGCTGATCAACGACGACATCGCCCCGCTGAAGGAACAGAAGTGGGGCGCCTACAACATCTTCGCCTTCTGGATGTCCGACGTGCACTCCGTCGGCGGGTACACCACCGCCGGCGCCCTGTTCGCCATGGGACTGACCTCCTGGCAGGTCCTCCTCGCCCTCCTGGTCGGCATCTTCATCGTCTACTTCGCCTGTAACCTCGTCTCCCTGCCCTCGCAGCGCTCCGGTACCCCCTTCGCCGTGGTCTGCCGTGCCGCTTTCGGTATCCAGGGCGCGAAGATCCCCGCTCTGATCCGTGGCTGTATCGCGGTGGCCTGGTACGGCATCCAGACCTACCTGGCGTCCCACGCGCTGGTGATCCTCATGGTGAAGCTGCAGCCGGACTGGGCGGAGTGGGCGGACAAGGATCTCCACGGCTTCCTCGGGCTGTCCGTCCTCGGCTACATCGCCTTCGCGATTCTCTGGGTCGTCCAGGCGCTGGTCTTCTGGCGCGGCATGGAGTCCATCCGAAAGTTCATCGACTTCTGTGGTCCCGCCGTCTACATCGTCATGGCGGTCCTGGCGATCTACCTGGTCAGCGAGGCCGGTTGGGACAACGTCAACCTCAACCTCTCCGACCACCAGCTCACCGGCTTCGCCGTCTTCTCCACCTTCTGCGCCGCCGTCGCCACCACAGTGAGCTACTTCTCCGGTCCGATGCTGAACTTCGGCGACATCTCCCGGTACGGGAAGTCGCAGAAGGCGGTGAAGATCGGCAACTTCCTCGGTCTTCCGCTGAACTTCCTGGTCTTTTCGATCATGGTGGTGCTCACCGCCTCCGCGACTGTCCCGGTCTACGGCCGGATGATCACCGACCCGGTGGACACCATCGCCGAGCTGGACAACACCTACGCCATCGCCTTCGGCGCACTGACCCTGCTCATCGCCACCGTGGGTATCAACATCGTGGCCAACTTCATCGCCCCGGCCTTCGACTTCTCGACCGTCGCCCCCAGGATGATCTCCTGGCGCATGGGCGGCATGATCGCCGCAGTCGGTTCGATCTTCCTCACCCCGTGGAACCTCTACAACTCCCCGGACACCATCCACTACACACTCGACACGCTCGCCGCGTTCATCGGGCCGGTATTCGGTGTCCTCATCGCGTACTTCTACGTCATCAACCGCGGCGACCTGAACCTCCCGGCCCTGTTCGACTCCTCCCCCTCGGGCGCCTACTGGTACTCCAGGGGCTTCAACGTGAACTCGGTCATCGCGATCTGCGTGGCCGCGGTCGTGGGCATCGTCATCGTGGTCGTCCCCGCGTTCGAGGACGCCGCCACCTACACCTGGTTCATCGGCGCGATTCTCGCCGGTGTGCTCGTCATCCTGCTGGAGAACGTCCGCCCCTCGGTGATCATGCGCGACGCCGCGACGGCTGCCGAGGCCTCCCGGAACACGGTTCGCATCCTGGACTAAACTGTCTGCGTGACCTCTGCGAACTCTGCCCCTGACCCCGGCGCCCTGTGCGCCGCACTGGGACGCCACGCCGACGCACGCCTGGCTGCCACCGATGACCTGGTGCGTGGCCCGTGGGCGAACCCGGTGACCTGGCGCCAGCCCGTGCACACCGTGTACGTCCCCGCCCACCTCATGACCGGGGAGAAGCGCGACCCGCAGATCGCCCGGACCTGGGGCGACGCAGCCCGCGCAGCCCTGGAGGCCTACGGCTCCGCCGCCGATCTGGCCCTCGAGCTGGGCGTCCCTGCGCGAAATTCCGCCACCATCGGCGCGCTCACCGTCGCCAAGCTGGAGCGCGAACCCGTCGAAGACCTCCGGATCGACTTCGAGGACGGCTTCACCCAGCGTGGCGTCCCGCTCGAGGACAGGGACGCTGACGAGGACGCCCGGGCCACCGAGGCCGCGGACATCCTCGCCGACTGGCTCGACGCCGACGCTGACGGCGGTCACCCCCGCCACGCCCCCGCCTTCGCCGGGATCCGCTTCAGGTCCTTCGACCCGGCCGTCCGTGACCGTGGCCTGCGGACCCTGGTGATCGTCCTGTCCGGGCTGGCCCGACGCGGCGTCCTGAATAAGGTCCTGGCGAACGATCCCCGTGCCCTGCGCCTGACCCTGCCGAAGGTCCAGCACCACAGCCAGGTCGAGACCTTCGTCGAGATCCTGGAGCAGCTGGAGGAGACCTTCGGCGTTCCCGAAACGACCCGGATACCCTTCGAGGTGCAGGTGGAGACCCCGCAGGCCATCGTCGGCGTCAGAGGTGAGGCCGAGCCGGCACGCATTCTCGCCGCCGGGCGGGGGCGCATCCTGTCACTGCACTACGGCACCTACGACTACTCCGCCTCCCTCGGGGTGGACGCCGCCGAGCAGTCCATGGAGCACCCGGTCGCCGACCACGCCAAGGACGTCCTCCAGGTCGCGACCACCGCGGTGGGCGTGGAGCTGTCCGACGGCTCCACCAACCGCATCCCGGTCGGCTCTCCGGCGCAGATCCTCGACGGCTGGCGGATCCATCACCGCCTGGTCACCCGTCACCTGCGCCGGGCGGTCCGTCAGGGCTGGGACCTGCACGCACACCAACTCGTCACCCGACACCTGGCGACGATCGCCTACTTCCGGGCATCCTGGGAGGTCAGCGCCGAGCGACTGCGCGACTACGTCGCCGGCGACGAGACCCGCTGGATGGACGAACCCGCCACCGCCAAGGCGATGTCCGGCTACCTGCTGCGCGCCCACGCGTGCGGTGCGGTCACCGACGAAGAACTGGCCACCACCGGCGTCTCCACCGAGGACCTGCGCACCCTGCAGGTCACCGGACGACTGTAGACACAGTAGAAAGGCATCATGAGCACCCGAATCTTCCGCGCTGAACAGGCCGTCTACCTCCCGGAGGACGCCGAGACCGGCACCCGCCCCGTTCTCGGCCCCGTCACGGTCGTCATCGACGGCGAGACCATCATCTCCGTCACCCCGGGACTGACCTCCGACATCCACGCCGGGCATGACGCCGAGATCATCGACGTCCCCTCCGACCAGGTCCTCATCCCGGGGCTTGTGGACACCCACGTCCATGTCAACGAGCCGGGACGCACCGAGTGGGAGGGCTTCACCTCCGTCACGCGTGCCGCGGCGTCCGGCGGTGTCACCACCCTGCTCGACATGCCGCTGAACTCCATCCCCTCCACCGTCACCGTCGACGCCCTCGACACCAAGCAGGCCGTGGCGAAAGAGAAGGTGAAGGTCAACGTCGGTTTCTGGGGCGGAGCCGTGCCGGAGAACCTCGGAACCGGTGATCTGAAGGCCCTGTGGGACCGCGGTGTCTTCGGCTTCAAGTGCTTCCTGCTGCACTCCGGTGTCGACGAGTTCGCGCCGCTGAGCACCGAACAGCTGCACCAGGCCATGGCCGAGATCGCCGAGTTCGACGGGCTGCTCATCGTCCATGCCGAGGACGGCGAGCTCATCGACGAAGCCACCGCGCACGTAGACTCCGCCGGTGGGATCGACGAGACTTTCGACAGCTTCCTGGCGTCCCGCCCGTCGGCCTCGGAGGCGAAGGCCGTCGCCACCGTCATCGCCGCCGCCGAGGAGACCGGCTGCCGGGCGCACATCCTGCACCTGTCGGACTCCGGCTCGATCGACCAGATCTCCGCCGCCCAGGAGCGCGGTGTGCGGATCACCGCGGAGACCTGCCCGCACTACCTCTCCCTGTTCAGCGAGGAGATCCAGAACGGCGCGACGCAGTACAAATGCTGCCCGCCGATCCGGACCGCCGGCAACCGGGAACGGCTGTGGAAGGGCCTCGTCGACGGCGTCATCGGCACCGTCGTCTCCGACCACTCCCCCTGCACCGCCGAGCTGAAGCGCTTCGCCGAGGTCGCCGAGGCCCAGGCGTCCGCCCACGAGAACAACGAGCTCACCGCCTTCGCCGCGCTGGCCGCCAAGGGCAACGACCTCGGTGCCGGTGGCGCCGACCACCGTGGTTCCGGTGGTTCCTTCGGGACCGCCTGGGGCGGCATCGGCGCCGTCGAGCTGGGCCTGCCCGTCGTCTGGTCCCAGGCCCGGCTGCGCGGCCTCGGGATCACCGACGTGGTCCGCTGGATGTGCCAGAACCCCGCCGAGTGGGCCGGCCTGTCCGACCGTGGTGCGATCCAGGTCGGACGTCGCGCCGACCTGGTGCAGGTCAGCGCGGACGACGCCTTCGTCGTCCTGCCGGAGAACCTCAACCAGCGCAACAAGGTCACCGCCTACGCCCAGCGGGCACTGGCCGGTGTGGTGACCCGCAGTTACATCGGTGGCGAGACAGTCTACGTCCGCCCCACCACCCCCCGGACGCCTGCCGCCGCCGGCGAACCCGGCGACCTGGCGGTATTCCCCGCCGACGTCCGGCCTTTCACCCTCCGACCGTAGCCGTCACTACCCCGCTTAAGGAACAGTCACATGAGTGCCACCCCCACCGAACAGCCCGAGTTCACCATCTGGCCGGACCTCGCCAGCCGCGCCCTCGCCGGCTCCGTGATCTGGGCGTCCGACGAGGCCTTCGCCGAGCGCGAGAACCTCATCGCCGCCCACGAGCCCGGCTTCGACCCCGACGAGTTCGGCAACAAGGGCAAGGTCTACGACGGCTGGGAGACCCGCCGCCGCCGTCACGACGAGATCGGCGGGCACGACTCCGCCATCGTGCGCCTCGGAGTCCCCGGTCAGATCAAGGGCATTGTCGTGGACACCGCCTGGTTCAAGGGCAACTTCCCGACCCAGATCGCCGTCCAAGGTCTGACCTGCGACGAGTACCTCCCGGCCGAGGAGATCGCCGCCCTGCCGGACAGCGCCTGGACCACCCTGGTCCCCGTCAGCGACGCGAAGGGCGACCACAAGCACTACTTCGAGGTCTTCCCGGCCGGCGCCGCCGCCGAGCAGCGCTTCACCCACGTCCGCCTCGACATGATC
Organism: Corynebacterium sp. UD i78; assembly: GCF_056280545.1. Lineage (NCBI taxonomy): Bacteria > Bacillati > Actinomycetota > Actinomycetes > Mycobacteriales > Corynebacteriaceae > Corynebacterium > Corynebacterium sp. UD i78. The sequence continues at coordinate 2,325,529 of NZ_JBWCED010000001.1, forward strand.
CCCGACGGCGGTATCGCCCGCCTGCGCGTCCACGGTCAGCCGGTGCCGGACCCCCGCTTCCTGGGCTGCACCATTGACCTCGCTGCAGTGGAGAACGGTGGTCGGGTCACCGACTGCACGAACATGTTCTACTCCAGCCCGAACAACGTCATATCCCTCGGACGCACCCGGAACATGGGTGAGGGCTGGGAGAACGCCCGCCGTCGTACCGAGGGTAATGACTCGGTCACCGTGCAGCTCGCCGGTGAGGGCCGGGTGCGCTGGGTCGAGATCGACACCTCCTACTTCGTCTTCAACTCCCCCGGCGACGTCAGCCTCACCGGCATCACCGCATCCGGCGAGGAGATCGAGCTGGTCGCGAAGACCCGCGCGCTGCCGGACACCCGCCACCGCTTCCTCGTCTCCGACCCGGCCGAGGCCGAGACCGGCCCGACCCCTGTGGTCGCGGTGCGCGCCGATGTCTACCCCGACGGCGGCATCGCCCGGCTGCGCGTGTGGGGTGACCTCACCGACGAGGGACGCACCACCGTCGAGGCCCGCTGGTAGGCGTCCTCCTGCGTAAAACACCTACTGGCTGAGGTACGCGGTCCGCCTGATTCGCGTACCTCAGACAGTGGATATTCGGGGAGCGGGCGGGGGTGGTGACACACGTCTGTAACCCCTCCGTATCAGGGCTGCCTGACCCGCAGAATATGATGACAGCCATGACCGTCATCTATGATCCGACCAAGCCGGAGCGCAACCGCCCCGCCCCCCTGCCGGACGCCGAGGCCGAGACCCGCCTCTCCGCCCTCGCGGACCAGGCCCGCGCCGACATGGCGCTCATCGGCCACAACCACGACTGGGTCCCCGCCCCGGCCGAGGGGGCGTACAACGTCCTCGTCCTCGGTGCCGGCCAGGCCGGTCTGGGCTCCGCCTTCGCCCTGTCGCGCCACCGCATCGGTGCGGTGAAGGTCATCGAGGGTGGCCCGGCCCACGAGGTCGGCTGCTGGACCCGCTACGCCCGCATGCACACGCTGCGCAGCCCGAAGAACATGAAGGGTATCGAGCTCGACATCCCGTCGCTGCACACCGAGCGCTGGTTCGAGGCGAAGTACGGCAAGGAGGCGTGGGATGCCACCGACCTGGTCCCCCGTGAGGACTGGAACGAGTACCTCACCTGGTACCGCGACGTCACCGGTGCGGACGTGGACTTCAACACCACCGTCACCGCCGTCCACAAGCCGGACGCGTCAGGTTACTTCACCGTCGTCGCCACCCGCGACGGTGAGCGGGTCGAGTACCGGGCCCGGCGCGTCATCTTCTCCCTCGGGCTCAAGGGTGGTGGCGGAACCTTCCTGCCGCCGCTGGTCGAGAACCTGCCGGAGCATCTGCGCTTCCACACCGAGGACGACATCGACTTCAATGCCCTGGCCGGTAAGCGCGTCCTCGTGCTCGGCGGCGGTGCCTCCGGCTTCGACAACGCCTCCACGGCGCTGGAGGCCGGTGCCGCGTCGGTGGAGATGCACGTGCGCCGTTCCGACATCCCGCGCCAGAACTCGCTGCGCTGGATGGAATTCCCCGGCATGCAGGAGCACTTCTACGATCTGACCGACGAGCAGAAGTGGGAATTCTCCCTGTTCAACGGTGGTCTGCCGCAGCCGCCGACGCAGGCGTCCGTGTGGCGTGCCTTCTGCCACGGCAACTTCTCCATGCTCACCGACACCCGCTGGGCGGACGCGACCGTGCGCACCACCGACGGTGTCGAGGAGGTCGTCGTCACCGACGACAAGGGTGTCGAGCACGTCGGCGACGTGGTCATCTCCGCCACCGGGTACGCCGTGGACCTGGGTCTGCGTCCGGAGCTGGAGGAGTTCCTCGACGACATCGCCCTGTGGTCCGACGAATTCGGCCCGGCCGAGGGGCACCCGATGGGCGGCTGCCCCTACCTGGGCGACGGTTTCCAGTTCCAGGCGAAGGACGCAGCATCCGCCGAGGCGAAGGAGTACATCCCCCGCCTGGTGCACCTGTCCACCGGTGCCCGTGCCTCCCACGGTGTGGCCGGTAACCAGCTCTCCGGCATCTTCGCCGGTCTGACCCGCGTCGCGCAGCGGATCGCCACTGACATCACCAAGGAGAACTGGCCGACGTTCTTCGAGGAGTTCAAGGCCTTCGAGCACATCGAGATCGAGGAGGCCGGCCCGCACCGCGAGGGCGAGGCCTGGTACCCGGACGGCCCGCGGTACTGATCCTGCCTGCCGATCTACCCCTCGGCTCCGACGCGGGCCTCTTCCTCGGCAGGGGCGTCGTCTTCGTCACCGGTGAGGAAGGCGTAGCTGATGCCGGCGATCGCCGCACCGACCAGCGGGGCGAGGATGAACACCCACACCTGCGACAGTGCGTCCCCACCGGCGTACCAGGCCACGCCGAGGGAGCGGGCGGGGTTCACCGAGGTGTTGGAGACCGGGATCGAGATGAGGTGGATCAGGGTCAGCGCCAGGCCGATGGCCAGCGGCGCGAACCCGACGGGAGCCTTCTTCGAGGTCGCGCCGAGGATCACCCAGAGGAAGACGGCGGTGAGCACGACCTCCGCGACGATCACTGCAGCCAGGGAGTAGCCGTCCGGGGAGTGCTCGCCGTAGCCGTTGGTGGCGAACCCGGATTCGGAGGCGCTGAACCCGTCCTTGCCGTTGGCGATGACGAAGAGGACGCCACCGGCGACCGCACCTCCGACGACCTGGGCGATCCAGTAGGGGACGACCGCCGCCCACTCGACGCGCTTCGCGACAGCGCAACCGAGAGTGACGGCAGGGTTGAAGTGACCGCCGGAGATGTGGCCGACCGCATAGGCGCCGGTGACGACGGTGAGGCCGAAGGCCAGGGCGACACCGACGAAGCCGATGCCCATGTTGATGGTCCCGTCGGAGACGACCTTGGCGGCGAGGACGGCTGAACCGCAGCCGCCGAAGACGAGCCAGAAGGTGCCGAGGAACTCGGCCCAGAGGCGGTGGGTCATGGGAACAGGTGACATGGTGTTACTCCTGTGGTGGAAGCGTCAGATGTGAAATGGTGCACTCCCAGACCATAGCCTTCTGTCCTGGGAAACATAACCCCCTGCCACATAGATGCTGTCCCTTTACCCACGGGAAATACCGGTAACGGCCCTTTCACGTTCATGGCACAGCCCCGCAAAACCCGCCGCCTAGATTCAGTGGTGCCAGGGCGCGACGATGCCCCTGGACATACAGGACAGCGGCTCAGCCGGGTCTGCACGGCGTCGGGATGACGGAGCGAAAGACCGTAGGGGAAACCGCGTGACATGGAAGGACCACCATGGTTCAGACCACCACGCCCACCGACAACGCAACCGTCACCGACACCAACGCCGAGCTCACCCTCGAGTCGACGATGGGTGGCATCGGCACCGAGACCACCGACCGTTCCGTCCCGGTCATCGACCTCGACAACTGGGACCTCACCGACGAGCAGTGGGACGCCAAGGCCGAGGAGTTCTGGGACGCCGCAACCACCATCGGCTTCTTTCAGCTGAAGAACTTCGGCATCACCAGGGCCGAGATCGAGGATGCCTTCGCCACCTCCGCCCGCTTCTTCGCCCTGCCGAAGGAGACCCTGGAGACCGTCGCCAAGCCGAAGGGCAGGAACGTCGGCTTCGAGCACAAGTCCCAGATCCGCCCCTCGACCGGCACCCCGGACGAGAAGGAGAGCTACCAGATCACCCGCCCGCTCATGGACGGCCTGTGGCTGGACGAGGACGCCAACCCCTCCATCGACGGTTTCAAGGACGCCTCCCTCGCTTTCGAAGCGAAGTGCCACGAGGTCGCCATGCGCGTCCTCGAGTTCTTCGCCGTGAAGCTCGGCTTCGAACATGACTACTTCCGCAAGGTCCACAACCCTGCCTCCGACCTGCACCAGTGCACCCTGCGGATGATCCACTACATGGCGTTGGACGCCAAGGACAACGTCGCCGACCCGAACGGCAACCCGGTCTGGCGGGCCGGAGCGCACACCGACTTCAACCTGCTCACCCTGCTGTTCCAGACCGACGGCCAGTCCGGCCTGCAGGTCATGCCGGGTGCGGACGCCGGTCAGGACGTCCAGGCCTGGACCCCGGTCCCCGCCTTCACCGACGTGCTGACCTGCAACATCGGCGACATGCTCATGCGCTGGTCCGATGACCGGCTGAAGTCCAACTTCCACCGTGTGAAGGCCGCCGACATCGGCGTCGACATCCCCGAGCGTTACTCCATGCCCTACTTCGCCCAGGCCGACCGGGACGCCGTCATCGCCGGCCCCGAAGGCAGGTACGAGCCCATGACCGCCGGCGAGTACCTCGACATGCGCATCCAGGCGAACTTCGGCAAGGCCGAGTCCACGAAGTAGGACGTCGGGAGGACGCTGCGTTCTCCCTCCCCGCTTCTTCCCCTGCGTCCGCATCACGCACCGTGAGGTCGGTTCACCCCACCGTGAACCGACCTGACGCAGCGTGATGCCGACATCCCCCTTTCCGCTCAAGCGTTGACCTGCTCAGGAGCATCCCCATGACTGCCACCATGCCCGCACAGGGTGAAACGACCGGCCGGACCACCGACAACACAGCCAACGTCGATATCGGCTTCTCCACTGACGGATCCGCCGTCGACACGAACTTCGGCTGGCGCCACAACCTCGTCTTCGGCATCCAGCACATACTCATCATGTACGTCGGCTGCGTCTCCGTTCCGCTCGCCCTCGGCGCCGCACTCGGCCTCGACCAGGAGACCGTGGCAATGCTCGTCAACGCCGACCTCCTGGTCGCCGGCGTCATCACCCTCATCCAGTCCCTCGGCGTCGGGAAGATCGCCGGCGGACGCATGCCCATCATCGGCGGTGCCGCCTTCGTGCAGGTCGCGTCCATGATCTCCATCGGCCAGACCTACGGGCTGCCCGCCATCTGGGGCTGCATGCTCGCCGGTGGCGTGATCGGACTGGTGCTGGCCTGGCCGTTCAGCAGGCTGCTGAAGTACTTCCCGCCGCTGGTCACCGGGGCCGTGCTGCTGGTGCACGGGGTCTCGCTCATCAGCGTCTCCGCCGGCCTGTTCGTCGGCCAGCCCACGGTGGGTGGCGAGGACAATCCGGACTACGCCCGCCCGCTCTACATCGGTATCGCCGCGATCGTCGTCATCGTCGCTGTCGCGCTGACCTGCCTGGCCCGAGGAGTCATCGCCAAGGCGTCGATGATCATCGCGACGGTCGTGGGCGTCCTCGTCTGCTGGCCCGCCGGCCTGCTGGACTTCTCCGGTGTCGGGGACGAGCCACTGTTCGCCCTGGCCAAGCCGTTCCACTTCGGCACCCCGGAGTTCCCCGTCGTCGGCGTGCTGTCGATGTCCGTGGTGATGATGTTCCTGTTCGCCGAGACCATCGCCAGCGTCTCCGCGCTGTCCGAGATCACCGGCAAGAAGATGACCCAGGGCGATGTCGCACGATCCCTCGTGGGGGACGCGGCGGTCCGGCATCCTCGGCGGCATCTTCAACGGCTTCTTCGACACGGTCTTCAACCAGAACGTCGGTGCGGTGCGCACCACCCGCGTCCACTCCCGGTACGTCACCGCCACCGCCGGCGCGATCCTGCTGGTCATGGGACTCATGCCTGTCACCGGCGCGGTCATCGCCGCACTGCCGGACCCGGTGATCGGCGGCATCTCGTTGATCCTTTTCACCTCGATCGCCGCGGTCGGCGTGAATACGTTGCGCAAGGTCGATCTGACGGACACCATCAACTCGACGATCATCGCCCTGGCCGTCGCGCTGGGCCTGTTGTCGAAGTTCTCCACCGGGATCTGGTCGAACTTCCCGGACTGGGCTCAGACACTGCTGTCCGACGGTGTGGTCCTCGCCGCGCTCGCCGCGTTCTTCCTCAACCTGCTGTTCAACCACACAGGTATCGCGGAGAAGGCCCGTGCCGCACGTAACGAGACCCGGCCCACCGCAGAATCACTGTTCCTCTGACAACCGTCGGCGATGTACCCTGACCGGTACATATCACTCCCAGGCAAGGTACATGGTGGACGTCATGAAGTTCCTCACCCGGCTCGCGGTCTCCCTGGCGTCCTCCGCCGTGGCGATCCTGCTCTGCGCACTGCTCATCGACCGGTTCACGCTGTCCTGGGGAGGCATCGTCGTCGCGGTCATCGTCTTCACGGTCGCCCAGCTGCTGCTCGCCCCTGCCGTCACGAAACTGGTCAGCCGCTACGCCGAAGGATTCGTCGGCGGTGCGGGACTGGTCTCCACTCTCCTGGCCCTGTGGATCGCCACGCTGCCGTCTGGTGGCCTGCGGATCCAGGGTGCCGGTACCTGGGTGATCGCCACGGTCCTCATGTGGGTATTCACCACCGCAGCGGCACTCATCATCACTGTGGTGCTCAGGAAGCGGGCAGGTCGCCACTCCGCGACAGCAGCGGAGTGATCTTCGCCAGCTTCTTCCCGCCCTCCTCGCCCGTCCAGCCGGCCGGCTCCAGGATCTTCGCCCAGGCCCGCGGGATCTCCGAGAGGTACTTGTGACCGTGCCCCTCCGGCACATCGGTGGAGACCGCCATATCGGCACTGACCTGCAGGAAGCTGACGATCGGCAGCCACCGGGTCGAAGACAGTACATCGGAACCGCGGGCCTCCGTCAGCCAGTCCGGCTCGTTGAACAGCAGGTCCGGCGACCACCAGGTGATCGGGTCGGAGGCATGCTGCAGATAGACCGCCCGCGGCTCCTTCCACCCGGTGTCCGGAGCGTCCAGGTCCTCGGCGGACGCACCGAAGCGGAGGTGCTCCCCACCGTCATAGACCGGCAACCGCTCGGGCGACCCGGCGTCCCGACGGTCGGTGGCTTCCCGCCAGAGTTCGTTGTTGAACGTCGGGCCGATGAACAGGGCACCGTCGGTCCGGGCGGAGAGGGTCGGGATCGTCCCGAACGCCGCTTCCGCACCGAAGGAACCGAGGGACTCACCGAAGACCACGATCTTCGGGCGCCGGTTCTCCGGCAGTTCCCGCACCTTCGCATCCACCGCCTCGAAGAGGTACACGCCGGCCTGTCGGGCCTGCTCCTGGTCGACGAGGAAGGACAGCCAGCTCGGCAGGTAGGAGTACTGCATCGACACGGTCGCGACATTGCCGTTGTACATGTACTCCAGCGAGTCGACGGTCGCCTGGTTGATCCAGCCGGAACCGGTCGCCGAACCGACGGCAATGACCTCGCGTCCCATACCTCCGGCGCGGACCAGTTCCTCGGCAGCGAGTTCGGCGTTCGCCCGCAGATCGTCGCCGGAGCCGAGGCCGACGAACGAGCGGATCGGTTCGACAGCGTGGTAACCGTTGATCTCCTCCAATGTGTCAGTGGAGGGCCCGTGGGAGACGAACTTGCGTCCCTCACGGCCCAGAGATTCCCAGCTGACCAGGGATGCGTCACTACCGGACCGCATCTCGCTCGTCGGCTTCACCGACGTTTCGGTGGTGTCGTCGTTCGCAGTGGCGAAAGACGCGTTGAGGAACTTCAGCGAGTAATTCGCGACGACACCGTTGGCCAGGAAGACACTGAACGCCACCACCACCGCAATCGCCGACACCCGTGCGATGCGTGGCGGGAGGACGTGGTGCAGCCAACCGTTGAGGGTCCGGACCAGTTTCCCCCAACCCTGTCCGAGCAGGACGAGAAGGAAGAAGACCAGAACCGCGACAATCACCGTCACCGGCCAGACGGTCCAGCTCAGGTGCCCTTCGCCGACCAGAACACGAACCTCGTTCTGCCACACCCGGAACTGCCACAGTCCGAGAACCGCACCGACGACGGCGACAACACCCAGGGGGACCCACCACCGCCAGGACAGCGTGCGGCCCCGCTTCTGCTCCGCCGGATCCTTGTTCATCATGTACCGGACCAACCAGGAGACGAAGACGCCGATCATGTAGCCCACGGCGGCGGACGCTCCGGTGACCACGCCCTGGAAGAGGGGACCACGGGGCAGCAGCGAGGGTGTCATCGAGGCGAGCATCATCACCACGGCGACGACGGACCCGGTGTAGCTCAGCCGCAGGCGGTAGGTGGTCAGCCGACTGAGCCGTTCTTCGAGGGTTCCGGTGACATTCCCGGTGGTCGGGCCGGTTCCGGCGTCAGTGCCCGTCCCGGGGGACTCTGCATTCTTCGTCGAGGCCAAGGGTCCGCTCCCATCGGATCAGTGCGTCCTTCCCGTCGTCAGTACGGGAAAGTACGAGGTCACGGTACATCATTGTCTGGCGTAGACCGGACACCAGCATCGGTGATTCCCGCAGTCCCTCCCAGCCCGAGGACCAGGTCAGCTGCGAAGCCAGCCGCCACACACTGATCTCCGGGTTCCAGTCGAGGACGCGCCGCACCTCCCAGGCACGGGCGAGGACATGCTCGGCAGTCTCGCGGCGTCGTGCCGCAAGGCCCGAGAAGACGTAGCCGTGACCGGGGATGACCAGCAGATCGTCGAACTCCTTGATCCGGTCCAGGGACTCAAGATAGTCGATCACCGGGTTGCCGCCGAGCTGCCCGACGCCCAGTCCGATGCCCGGGTGGATCTCCGGGAGGATCATGTCGGCGGCGAGGAAGATTCCGGCGCCCTCGTTGACCAGGCACATGTGCCCCGGGGTGTGGCCGGGGGTGACGACTGCCCTTGTCCTGCTGCTGCCCCCGAGATCGTCGTCGAGGCCGTGGTCGGCGAGCAGATCGCCGTCGGCGAGCCGGATATCCGGCCGGCGCCGCGGGATGAACGCGGGGACGCGGGGGTTGTTCATGTGCTCGACGGCGGAATCGAGGATGCCGGCAGGTGCCCCGAAGCGCTCCGGCCAGGGGGCGTAGACGTCGTCGGCGTCTCCGACACGGGACTTCTCGACGGTGCGCCACTCCCGGTCACCGACAATGAAGCGGGCGCGGGTGGCGTCCAGCAGACAGGATGCTGCGGCGACGTGGTCGGGGTGGGCGTGGGTGACGATGACCTGGGTGATCTGTTCGAGACGGCGTCCCCGGTCGTGGAGGAATCGGTCGAGGTCGCGGAGGTACTCGCCCTCGTGCTTCTTCCCGGTCCAGCCCGGGTCGATGACGGTGATACCGTTCTCGCCGAGGTGGATGGTGGAGAACACGGACGCCATGACCCCGGACCCGGGCATTGTCACCGGACGCACCCAGGTCCCGGTGCCGTGGCCTTCCCCGGCTGTGCCGCCGACGACGCGCACCGGCCCCGGGGTGCGACTGTTCTGCGCAGCGGTGTACTGCGGCTTCGCGAAGGGCGTCACCTGGGATGCGGCCGGGGGAGTCGACATGTTCTCAACGTACCGGTTGCAGCGGTAGGAGGCTGACGGTGGGCCGGGGCACAGTCATCCACGCGTGACTCCGGTGATGTGGTTGATCCTCCGTTCCCGGAGTTCGTCGATCAGTACCGCTCGGGCTCTTCGCCGAGGTTGAACTTCCGGCCGGAGAGGCCGTCCTCGTTCGGGGTGATCACCACGTAGTTGTACTTCAGCGTCGGCAGCCAGGGCTTCAGCGGCGCTTCATCGGCCGCGTGGATCTCGGTCGTGTCCTTGAGGATGCGTGCGGTGCCCTTGACGATGACGGACCAGGCTTCGCCGGTGTCCTCGGAGGTCTGCTCGACATTGTCGACCTCGAACAGGACATCATCGTTGAGGTTGAGGCTGAACAGTTTGGTGCCCTCGGCGGTTCGGAAGAGGATCTTTCCGTCATGCACGATGTAGTTCAGCGGGAAGAGATCGATGTCGTTCTTCCGGTGGACGACGAGACGGCCGAAGGTCTTGGTCGCCAGGAGGTCCAGGGACTGCTCGTCGGTGAGGTGGGTGACGGGAGAGTTCTTGTCGGTCATGCCCCCCATTGTCCCACCCCGCCACCCTCTCCTCCCCCGGATGTGGGGACCAGCGGGGGCAGCAGGACGCCGGTACCGGGGGTGACATGTCCGGAATTTCACGACGAGGGCAGCCGCAGAAGCCACATCGGATCCACTTCGACAGTCACCGACCTGTCCGCCTGACATTTCAGACTCAAACCCTTAGTATCACCGGTAGCAAGAAGTGAACAGTGACTCACAGCACCTCCTACCCACAGACGGGAACACATCACAATGCTCGGACAGATGATGGACCAGCCGCTGCTCATCAGCAGCATCGCGCGCCACGCGGACCGGCGGTTCGCCGACCAGGAGATCGTCTCCTTCACGGTCGACAACCCGCGCCACCGCTACACCTACCGGAACGCCTTCTCACGCGCCCGGAAGCTGGCCAACGCCCTGGCACGTCACGGTGTGGAGCAGGGTGACCGTATCGGCACCATGGCCTGGAACGACTACCGCCACTTCGAGCTCTACTACGGTGTCTCCGGCTCGGGTCTGGTGTGCCACACCATCAACCCGCGCCTGTTCGAGGACCAGCTCGTCTTCATCATCAACGATGCCTCAGACAAGTTCCTCTTCCTCGACCCGATGTTCGTCGGCACCGTCGAGGCACTGCTCCCCCGCCTGGACAATGCACCGCAGCTCGTCATCCTCACCGATGACGGGCACATGCCGGAGACTTCCTTCGATGCCGTGAGCTACGAAGCCTTCATCGCCGACGAGTCCGACGACTACGACTGGCCGCTGTTCGACGAGAACACGGCATCCGCCCTGTGCTACACCTCCGGTACCACCGGCAACCCCAAGGGCGTCCTCTACAGCCACCGTTCCACGGTGCTGCACAGCTTCGGTGTCTCCCTCCCGGACGTCTTCGACCTCTCCGCCAAGGAGGTCGCCATGCCGATCGTCCCGATGTTCCACGTCAACGCCTGGGGCATCCCCTACGCCACGGCGCTGACCGGCACGAAGCTGGTCTTCCCCGGCCCGAAGATGGGCGACCCGGCGGAACTGCAGGCGCTCATCGAGGAGGAGGGCGTCACCAACTCCGCCGGCGTGCCGACCGTCTGGCAGGGCCTCATCGCCTACCTGGACGCGTCCGGCAAGCGCATCGACTCCGTGAAGACCCTCGTCGGCGGTGGTTCGGCGGTGCCCTACTCCCTCATGGTGGCCTACGAGGAGCGCTACGGTGTCGACCTCGTCCACGCCTGGGGCATGAGTGAGACCAGCCCGCTGGGCTCGATGTTCCACACCTCCCCCGCGCTGGAAAAGCTCCCCGAGGAGGAGCGGCAGAAGGCACGCGCCAGCCAGGGTGCCCCGCCCTTCGGTGTGGAGCTGCGCATCGTGGACGAGGACGGCAGCGTCCTCCCCCAGGACGGAGAGGCGGTAGGTGCGCTGCAGATCCGCGGCCCCTGGATCGCGTCATCCTACTTCAGCGCCGACGGCCCGGGCACGGTCGGCGCAGACTCCTTCACCGCCGACGGCTGGTTCGACACCGGCGACGTGGCCTCCATCACCCCGCTGGGCTACATGCACATCGAGGACCGCGCGAAGGACCTCATCAAGTCCGGCGGCGAGTGGATCAGCTCCATCGAGCTGGAGAATGTCGCCGTGGCCCACCCCTCGGTGAAGCAGGCGGCGGTCATCGCCATGCCGGACGAGAAGTGGCAGGAGCGTCCGCTGCTGGTCGTCATCCCCGAGGAGGGAGCTGACCTGGATGCCGCAGAGCTGCTCGGCTTCTTCGACGGCCAGGTCGCCAAGTGGTGGATCCCCGACGCCATCGCCGTCACCGACGCGATCCCGCTGACCGCCACCGGCAAGATCAGCAAACTTGACCTGCGCAAGCAGCTGGACGCCGGGAAGTTCACGGTCCAGGCGCCGGCGACGGCGTAACCGTCGAACCTGCTACGCTCGCATCCTGACACGGGGTGCCGCCCGACCAGGGCGGCTGAGATCACACCCGTTGAACCTGAACCAGTTCGTACTGGCGGAGGGATTGTCAGGGTTTCCGCATGTCTGTGCATGCACAGGCACGCATGCCCGAAGGTCCTTACCGCTTGTGACCGAAAGGCATGAGCATGAACCTCACCGATCAGACCGTCCTCGTCACCGGAGGCGCCCGTGGCCTCGGCAGGGCACTCACCGACGCTTTCCTCCGCGAAGGCGCGACCGTCATCGTCAACTACTTCTCCAGCGGGGACGCCGCGGCGTCCCTCATGGCGGAGCACCCCGGCCGCGTCCTCGCCGTGCAGGCGGACGTCCGCGACCGCGAGCAGGTGGATGCCCTGTTCACCACGGGCGCAGAAGCCAGCCTCGGCCCGGTGACCACAGTCGTCAACAATGCGCTGGTCGACTTCTCCTTCAACGGGGACGCCCGTCCGAAGGCCACCGACATCAGCTGGGGTGACTTCCACCGCCAGTTCGAGGGAGCGGTGGGTGGTGCGGTGAACGTCATCCAGGCCGCACTGCCCGGCTTCCGGGAGATCGGCAGCGGACGCGTGGTGAACATCGGCACGAACCTCTTCCAGAACCCGGTCGTCCCCTACCACGACTACACCGCTGCCAAGGCCGCGCTCCTGTCGTTGACCAGGACGTTCGCGGATGATCTGGGCCCGGAGAACATCACCGTGAACATGATCTCCGGCGGTCTGCTGCGCACCACGGACGCCTCCGCCGCCACCCCGGAGGCCGTCTTCGACGGCATCGCCTCAGGGACACCGTTGCGTGAGGTCACCACCCCGGAGCAGTTCGCGGACACGGCCCTGTTCTTCGCGTCCCCGTGGGCCCGCGCGGTCACCGGTCAGAACCTCGTCGTCGACGGTGGTCTGGTGAAGAACTGATGCACCTGAACCTCTTCGCCTACGGCTGCGGGCACCACTCCGCCGCCTGGCGCGCCCCGGACTCCGCCTTCGACCGGCTCGGTGACGTGACCTGGTGGGAGGACCTCGCCCGGACTGCGGAACGGGGACGCTTCGACGCCTTCTTCCTCGCCGACGGCCAGTCGCTGAACCCTGTCCCCGGACCGTCCTGGTTCCTCGAACCGGTCACCGCGCTGACCGCCCTCGCCCGGGCGACCACCCGGCTCGGACTGGTCAGCACCATCTCCTCGACCTTCTGGGATCCCTTCCACGCCGCCCGGCTCAGCGCGAGTCTGGACCACATCTCCGGTGGCCGCGCCGGTATCAACGTGGTGACCTCCATGACGGACGCCGAGGCCCGCAACCACGGGATGGACCGTCTGCCCGACCACGCGGAACGCTATGCGCGTGCCGCGGAGTTCATCAGTACCGTGACTGCCTTGTGGGGGTCCTGGCCCGCCGGTTCCTCCCCTGCTGAAGCTGTACCGGTGGACCATCACGGCCGGTACTTCGACGTCGACGGGCCGCTGAACATCCCCGCCACATCGCAGGGCCACCCGGTGCTCTTCCAGGCCGGGGCGTCCGAGCCGGGCCGTGACCTGGCCGCCCGGTACGCCGAAGGTGTCTACGCCGTGGCGTGGGACCTCGACTCCGCCCGCGACTACCGTCTGGACCTGCGGCGGCGTGCCGCCGGGTACGGTCGCGACCCTGATGACCTGGTGATCATGCCGGGTCTGGTGACCTTCGTCGGGAAGACGGAGGAGGAGGCGAGGGAGAAGCAGCGGGAGCTCAATGAGCTGCTGCCGGTGGAGGATTCCCTCCGTCAGCTGTCCTTCTTCGTCGGTCAGGACACCTCAGGGTGGGACCTTGATGCGCCGGTGCCCGAGCTTCCGCCGCTGGCGGAGTTCAGCGGTCCGGCGGGACGCTACGCCACGATCCTGCGGATCCTCGCGTCCTCCCCGGGTGGTCGTCCGACGGTCCGTGACCTGCTGGGTTACCTCGCCGCCGGTGGTGGTCACGCCACCTTCGTCGGCACTCCGGAACGGATCGCCGGTGAGATGGAGCGGTGGATCGTCAATGGTGCCGCCGACGGCTTCAACCTCATGCCGCCGACCCTGCCCGGCGGGCTCGACGATGTCGTGGACCTGGTCGTCCCGGTCCTGCAGGAGCGTGGTCTGTTCCGCCGGGAGTACACGGCGGACACGCTGCGCGGGCATCTCGTGGGATAGTGCCCCGTACGAGCACCTGATTTTCCTGCATCTCGAGCTTTCCGTCCGTCCACGGAGTCTTCCTTATGCAGGGGTGCACGTCGTACCCTCGACGAGATGGGGAAGCTCACCCTGGATCAGCGCCCCTCGCTGGAGACCGCCCTGGAGGAGTATCGCGAGAAACCCCGGACGCGACGCCACGGGGAGAATCCTTGTTGATCACCATGTCCGGGAAGCCGATCTCCGTCTGGTCATCGCAGCGGGGCTGACGGTCCTCTCCCTTTTTCGGCATATTCCTGTGCCTGTTCGGCCTGGAACCACCCGGGTCCGTTGTCGGTGCCGCGTTGTGTGGGTTGGGAACCCTCGCGCCGACCATCGGGTCATTCCTGCGTCCAGGGCCGCCACGGGAAAGTGGTTGGAGCTGCGGGCAGCCGGGCCCGGTGTCGGCATCACGCAGTCTGAGGCTGGTCAGGACCACCTCCCGACGACCTCACGGTGCGTGATGCGGACATACCCGAGGAGAACCCACCTACCGCCGCGAGGACAGCACCCGCTCCGACTCGCGCGCCGTGTCCGAGGCGTTGAGCTCCAGCGACCGCGACCCGGCGAGCTTGCGGGCCACATGCTCGCCCACGGTCACCGGCTCGTACCGGGCGGGGTGGTCAGAGTCGACCATGCCCGGCAGCGGACCGACGATGGCGTCCACGTTCCCGTCATGGAAGAACGCCGCCGACCGACGACGCAGGATCGTGCCGTCCACCACCGGCGGCTTCACCCGGTGCAGCGTCGACCTCCACTGGTCATTGGTCAGTCGCGCAGTCACGTCACCCAGGTTGACCAGCAGCGCACCGGGCTCGGGAAGCACATCGTTCCACGACCCGTCCGACCCCAGTACCTGCAGTCCGGCGACCCGGTCGGCCCAGAGCACGGTGACGATGCCGTAGTCGGTGTGCTCGCCCATGCCGTTGAGCTCGCCGTCGAGCTCCACGGTCACCCCGGGTTCCAGGGCGTAGTTGATGGTGCGCAGTACGTCGATGGAGTGGTCGGCCAGGGATCCGATGGTGCCGCGAGGCTGACCCAGGGCGTCCTCGAAGATGTCGACGAGCGTCTCGGCCACTCCCTGGGCAGCGCCGAACCACGCCTCCAACTGCGATCGGAAGCCGGCCATCCCTTCGGCACCGGCACCGGACTCCGCCGGCCACACGTTCTCCGGGTAGTCCGAGACCGGCAGGTCCAGCTCCGGGAAGGCGGACGCCTGCACACCGATGTTGAAGGCCTCGAAGAAGTCGTTCATCCCGGTCGCGGACTCCACCCCCAGTGACAGTGACAGTCGCTCGGACTTCGGCGGCGAGTAGCCGCGGTTCACCGACGGCGGTGTCGTGACCTCCTTCTTCACCTCGAGATCGCGGAGGAAGAAGGCGTCCAGTGCCGAAGCCAGGCCGTCCCATACCTGCGGGTCGATGCCGTGCCCGGTGAGCTGGATGAAGCCGACCTCGCGGGCTGCGGCGTCCACCGCGGCAGCGACGGCAGCCTTTTCGGAGTCGGTACCGCCGGTGACGTAGGCGGTGATGTCGATGACGGGTACGTGGAATCCGGTCATGTCAGGTCCTTTCAGGATCGTTCAGCAAGTAGTTCAGTCAGTTCAGCGGCAAGCCGGTCGGCATCCGCGGTGAGCAGTTCGCCGTCGCGTACCACCCATTCCCCGGCGACCATGACATCGCGAGGACGCCGCCCGGGGGTGGCCCACAGCAGGCCCGCGGGCCAGTCGTGGACACCGGCGTCGGCGACCCCGGAGCAGTCCCAGACGCACAGGTCAGCGGGTGTCCCGGCATCGAGGACGCCCAGTTCAGGCCAACCCAGCCCTGCGGCGGAGCCGGCGGTCGCCATACCCAACGCCTCCTCTGCGGTGAGGACGCGCCCGGTCAGCCCGGAGACCTGCACCGCCAGTCGGGCATCGGCGAGAAGGTGACCGCCGTCATTCGAACCGCCGCCGGAAGTTCCCAGGCCCACGGTCACCCCGTGGTCGAGCAGGTCGCCGACCGGGGCGACGCCCCAGCCCATCGGCACATCGCAGCCCGGCGCGTGGGTCACGGTCACCCCGGAGGACGCCACGACCTCCACCTCGGCGGCGGTGATACCGCACAGGTGGGCCAGCGTGACGCCCGGTTCCAACCAGCCCCAGTCGGCCAGCAGGTCCAGCGGCCGACACCCGTACGTCAAGGCGGCACGCTCGACGTCCACCTGTTCATTGGACTGGGTGCGGCGCAGCAGCCCGAGTTCCCGGGCCACGTCGCGCAGGGCGGTGAAGGTCTCGGGCCCGTCGGTGTGGGCGCCTGAGGGACCGACGGCAAGCTGCAGCGTTCCGCGTCCGACCGGGTCCCCGGCCATGGCAGCGAAGGAGGCGTGGATGGCACGGACCGAGTCGACGACGGCGTCGGCGTCCTCCCCGGTGGTGCCGCGCACGAAGCACAGCCGGGCGCCGAGAGCGTCAGCCACCGTCGCCGTGGCACAGGCCAGATCCACCGGAGATACCCCGTCAGGCCAGGTCAGATGATGGTCGGCAACAGTCGTCACCCCACACAGCAGGGACTCCGCCACACCGACGGACGCCGCTGCGGCACCGAGCTCCGGATCGACGGCGTAGCCGCGGTAGGCCTGTCCCATCACCGACAGCCACTCGGCCATCCGCACACCGCGGGTCCCGGGCAGTGTACGGAACGCGGACTGCAGCAGGTGGTGGTGGGCGTTGACCAGACCCGGAGTGACGATACAGCCGGAGACGTCGATGCTCTCGGCGTCTGTGGGCAGGACAGTGGTGATCACCCCGTCGACGACGGCCACATCGGACGACGCCCCCACCGATGTCAGCGCGCCGCGCAGTACGGTACTCAAAGGTCCAGCACCAGCCGTCCGGAGAAACACCGGGAGACGCACACCATCATCGACTCGTTCTCGGCGCGCTCCTCCGGGGTCAGCACCGCGTCCCGGTGGTCGACTTCCCCGGAGACGACCTCGACCTCGCAGGTCCCGCACATACCTTCCCGGCAGGAGGACGCCACCAACCGGCCGTGCTCCTCGAGCACGGACAGCACCGAGGCGTCCGCCGGCACGGTGAAGGTCTCCCCGGAGGATGCCAGCGACACGTCGAACGAGGTGGCCTCCCCCGAAATGTCCGGCGCGGTGAACTGTTCGGTGAAGACGTCCACCGCCGGCTGGTCGGCGACCACGGCGGCGACACCGTCGGTCAGGGCGCCGGGTCCACAGACGTAGACGGCGGTACCACGGGGCAGGTCGGCGAGCTCTGCGGCGAGGTCGACTCGTCCTTCCGCTGACCCGTGGAAGCGCACCGCGTCCCCGTAGGAGGACCGCAGCTCCGGCAGGTAGGGCATGGCGTCCTCCGTGCGGGCGAGGCAGAGCATCCGCCACGGGCGGTCGGAGCGCGCGACCTGCGCGGCGAGCGCGATCATCGGCGTGACACCGATGCCGCCGACGACGAAGACGTAGTTCAGTGCGCGGGTCAGCGGGAAATGGTTGCGCGGCTCCCCGACCTGCAGTTCCGTGCCGACCGTGGCGAGGTCATGGAGGGCTGCGGACCCGCTGTGCCCGTTCTCACGCGGGTCCGTGGCGCGGTCCACGGCGATGGTGTAACCGGAGCGGTCGGCGGGGTCCGAGCACAGTGAGTACTGGCGAAGCAGCCCACCGGGGACGGTGACGTCCAGGTGGGCGCCGGGCGTCCATCCGGGGAGGACGCCGGGGGCGGACGGTTCGAGGCGGAACTCGTCGACCCGGTCGGTGAGCGGGCGTCGGGCGGTCACGGTCACCGGGTGTGACACAGGGGAGGGCACAGAGGCGGGCATCGGTTCACCTTCACAGAATCGGTGCCGCCCCAGCCCGGCGAGTACACGCCACACCGTAGCACGACCCCGCCGACATGGCACCACATCACTGCAGGTCATGGCATATGCAACACGGGAGAAACATGGATGCACCCTTATACTCCCCACGCTCCCGAAGCGTCACCGTAGTGAACAGAACCCGAAACAGACGGGAAACACGGTCTCCGTAGATTCACCTCCTGCATGACGAACCACGCGGTGCACGACCGTTGTCCGGTTCTTGAACGTCTCCGCCCCAGCCCGGCGCAGACGACGGACACAAGAGAGCACTCCTGCACACCGCCGACTGTCATGGTCGATCTTCCCCGGTCGCCACCCGGCGTCCGGTAGCAACGACCAGTGCAGCCGGTGATGTGACACCACCGATGACCACGGGACGCACACCGCCGACACGGCACCGGTCACCCTCAAGACCCGGAAGAGGAGGGTCCGATGAGTGTCATTCCGGGAGCACAGCTCCACGGCATCGCCGGTGTTCAGCTGTACGGTGCCCCCACCGGTCAGCTGATGGACATCACTGTCGACGGCACGACCGTCACCGAGGTCCTCCCCCACGATCCGTCCCGCATGCGCACTGCGACGGTCGACGGGAGCTGGCTGGACCTGCACGGCTACACCGTATTCCCGGCCGCCGCCGACCCGCACACCCACCTGGACAAGGCCCTGAGCCATGACCTCGTGAACCCGCCGGCCGGTGACCTTGACGGGGCCATCTCCTCGTGGGTGGCGGCCGCCGACGGGTTCACCGAAGAAGACATCCTCGACCGGGCCCGATGCGCCGCCCGGCTGATGCTCGCCCAGGGCACCACCGCGGCGCGCACCCATGTGGACGTCTACCCGGCCGAGGGGCCGGACCTTTCCGACGCCCCCTACCGGGGCATCCGTGCCCTGACCCGGCTGCGGGAGGAGCTCACCGGACTGATGACCCTCCAGATCGTCGCCCTGGTACCCGCCCACACCCCGGACGACCAGCTCACCGAGCTCACCCTGGGCGCGTTGGACTCTGGAGCGGACCTCGTCGGCGGTGCCCCGCACCTTGCCGGGGATCCGTTGGGCCAGACCGACACCCTGCTCGATGTCGCCGAAGCCCGGAGCGTGGGCTGTGACCTGCACACCGACGAGTTCCTCGCCGGTTCTGCCGGTGATCGCACGCAGACCGTCCACCGCTACGCCGAACGTGTCACCGGCTGGCCCGCCGACCGGATCCGCGGCGCGGGCCACTGCTGCCGCCTGTCCCAGATGGATGGGGCGGAACTCGCGGACACGGCGTCCTCCCTGAAAGACGCCGGGATCCACGTCATCGCCCTGCCGGCGACGAACCTCTACCTGCAGGGCGGCGACGGTCCACCCGGTCCCCGGGGACGGGGCATCGCCCCGCTCACCGCCCTGCGCAACCACGGTGTCGCCGTCGCCGCCGGCGGCGACAACATCCGTGACCCCTTCAACCCGACCGGCCGCGGCGATCCACTCGAGACCGCGTCCCTGCTGGTCACCGCCGCGCACCAGACCCCGGAACAGGCCATCGACCTGGTCACCGTCGGCGCCCGCGCCGCCCTGGGACTGCCACCGGCCGGCCCCGTGCCCGGGCAGACCGCCGACCTGCTGTGCATCCGCGCCCCGGACACCCCGGGTCACGCCACCGCAGCGACATTCCTCGCCGCGGCACCGGCCGACCGCACCGTCATCTCGGGCGGACGCCTCGCCGCACAGACCACCCTGACCACCCACCTCCCCGACCTCCGGCCGGTCGGCTGAGCTTCACGGCTCATCAGAGCAGCTCAGCGACCGACCCCGCACCTTGAAGCGAAAAAGGAGAACCCCCGTGAGTACCCCGACCACCCGGAGCGACCCGACCACCCCACTCGTCAGTTTCACCGGCACCGGCATGACATTCGACGGCGGCACGACCGCCCTGACCGGAGTGTCCCTCGACGTGCGCCCCGGTGAGTTCATCAGCGTCGTCGGCCCGTCCGGTTGCGGCAAATCCACCCTGCTACGCCTGGCGTCCGGCCTGGAGACAGCCACCGACGGCGTGATGTCCACCTCCACCGACCGGATCGCCTACGTCTTCCAGGACGCCACCCTCCTGCCCTGGCGCTCGGTGAAGGACAACGTCATGCTCCTCGGTGAACTCGATCACCTGCCGAAGGCCGAGCAGGAGCAGCGCTGTACCGAAGCGCTGGAGACTGTCGGGCTCACCGGGTTCGAGGACCACCTGCCCCACCAGCTCTCCGGCGGCATGAAGATGCGCGTCTCCCTGGCCCGCGCCCTGACCATCGAGCCGGAACTGTTCCTCTTCGACGAGCCCTTCGCCGCCCTCGACGAGATCACCCGTGAACGTCTCGGTGTGGAACTCACCCAGCTCTTCGCGGAGAAGAGCTTCGGCGGCCTGTTCATCACCCACTCGGTGAGCGAGGCGGTGTTCATCTCCACGCAGGTCGCGGTGATGTCCGGCCGCCCCGGCACCATCGTCGACGTCGTCGACGTGCCCTTCGACTTCCCCCGCAGCCCCGAGCTGCGCTTCACCCCGGAGTTCACCGCGATCGCCGAGCGGGTCTCCACCTCCCTGATGGCGGCCCACTCATGACGACAACTGCACCCACCCCCACCGCACAGACCACGTCCAAGGAGGACGCCGTGTCCGTCTCCACCGCCACCACCACCGCTGCCGCGATCCCTGCCAGCTCCGCACCCGCCCCCGGCCGGCCGAAGCGGAAAGTCAACATCCCCTACGCCCCGGTCCTGCTGCCGCTGGCCGTCCTCGCCGTCGTCGTCGCCGTCTGGTACCTGGTCAGCTACGTCTTCCTCGACGAATCCCGACGCTTCCTCATGCCACCGCCCGACCAGGTCGTCACCGAAGGGTTGTTCGGCCCGAACGCCGGCGAGATGTGGCAGGCCCTGTGGCAGACCACGAAGATCGCGATGACCGGCCTGCTCATCGCCGCAGTCGTCGGCATCGTCTGGGCGATCGTCATGGCCCAGTCGAAGCGCGCCGAAACGGCCCTGTTCCCCTACGCCGTCTTCCTCCAGTGCATCCCGGTGCTGGCCCTCGTCCCGCTCATCGGCTTCTGGTTCGGCTTCGGCTTCTCCGCGCGCGTCTTCGTCTGCGTACTCATCGCCCTGTTCCCCATGGTCTCGAACACCCTCTTCGGTCTGCAGTCCGTCGACCCCGGCATGCGTGACCTGTTCGCCCTGCACAAGCCTTCCCGACTGACCGTCCTGCGCAAGCTCGAACTGCCCGCCGCGATGCCCTCGATCTTCGTCGGCCTGCGCACCTCCGGTGGCCTCGCAGTCGTCGGCGCGATCGTCGGTGACTTCTTCTTCAAGCAGGGGACACCTGGCATCGGCGTCCTGCTGGACAACTACCGCTCGCGACTGCAGTCCCCGGACCTGTTCGCCGCGATCATCCTGGCGTCCCTGCTCGGTGTCGTCGTCTTCCTCGTCTTCGGCCTGATCAGCAACCGTGTCGTCGGCCGCTGGTACGGCAAGTAGTCCCTTCTGCACGTTTCCCCGCACGTTTCCTGACAGGAGCCCCCCACCATGAAGTACACCGTCTCTGCCTTCCGTACTCTCGCCGCCACCACTCTCGTCGCCACCACCGCCGTCTCCCTCGCCGCCTGCGGTGGCGACGACAGCACCTCCGCCGCGTCCTCCTACGACGGCGAGATCGGATCGACCGACCTCTCGGCCGTCTGCCCGTCCACCGTCACCGTCCAGACCGACTGGTTCCCCGAGGCCGAGCACGGCCACCTCTACCAGCAGCTCAACTACGGCGGCGAGGGCAAGGACGCCGTCACCATCGACGCGGACAAGAAGACCGTCTCCGGCCCGCTGTTCGACGGCGACAACGGCTACACCGGTGTCGACCTGGAGATCCGTTCCGGTGGCCCGGCGATCGGCAACCAGTCCGTCACCTCGCAGATGTACCAGGACCAGGACATTCTCCTCGGCTACGTCGACACCGACCAGACCATCCAGCAGTCGGACGCCATGCCCACCGTCGGCGTCATGACGACACTGGAGAAGTCACCGCAGATGATCATGTGGGACCCGGAGACCTACCCGGACGTGCACTCCATCGCCGACCTCAAGGACACCGGAGCGACCGTACTGACCTTCGCCGACATGTCCTACATCAAGTACCTCACCGGCGCGGGCATCCTCGACGAGTCGCAGATCGACGAATCCTACGACGGTGCACCCGCCACCTTCGTCGCCGCCGGTGGCGAAAAAGCTCAGCAGGGCTACTCCTCCTCGGAGCCCTACAACTACGAGAACACCATCGACGGCTGGAAGAAGCCCGTGGACTACCAGCTCATCCACGACGCCGGTTTCCCGACCTACAAGTCCTCACTGGCCGTACGGGCCGACGCCAAGGACGACAACGCCGACTGTCTCAAGGAACTCATCCCGGTGCTGCAGCGCGGCACGAAGGACTACATGGAGGACCCGACGGCCGCCAACGACCTCGTCGTCCAGTCCGTCGCCGACTTCAACTCCGGCTGGGTCTACGACCAGGCGAACGCCGACTACGGCGTGGCCAAGATGCGTGACGAGGGACTGGTCGCCAACGGCGCCGACGGCACCCTCGGTTCCTTCGAGGACGCCCGCCTCGAGGAACTCGTCGACATCCTGACCCCCATCTTCGCCGAGCAGAACACCCCGGTGAAGGACGGCATCACGATGGACGAGATCGCCACCAACGAATTCCTCGACCCGTCGATCGCGCTGGGGTGATCCGGTGAGCCAGGCAGTGCACGAGGGTGTGAAGGTCAGCACCGACGTCGGCCATCTCTTCGCCGTCGCCGATGACTCCGGACGCCCCGACTTCTCGCCCACGGACGTCGACGCCCTGGTCGACGACCTCATCGCGGTGCTCGGCCCCCGTGGTGTCTCCCAGCTGCCGCGTGCGGTCGACCGGGCGTCCCGCGACGGATCGGGCATGTCCCCGGTGATCACCGCGCAGTTGGACGCCGGGGAACTCAGCGTCCCCGATGTGGTCTGTTACCCGCGGGCCGCCGAGGAGGTGCCGGAGATCATGCGCGCCGCGGTGCGCCACGGCGTGCCGGTGACGACGCGTGGCAAGGGCACCGGCAACTACGGGCAGGTGCTGCCCCGGTTCGGCGGGCTGGTGCTGGACATGACCTCACTGACCACCATCCACGAGATCGACACGGAGGCCGGCACGGTCACCGCCGACGCCGGGGCGAAGATGCTCTCGCTGGAAAGCTACGCCCAGGAGCACGGTCAGCAGCTGTGGATGTACCCCTCGACGGTGCAGTCCACGCTCGGAGGGTTCCTCGGTGGCGGCTCCGCCGGCACCGGCACCATCGTCCACGGCCGCAACCACGAGGGCTTCGTCACCGCGGTCGACATCGTGCCCGCCACCGCCGACGCCCGGATCATCCACCTCGAGGGTGAGGACGCCCAACCCTACGTACACACCTACGGGGTGGCGGGCGTCATCGTCCGGGCGACGGTGAAGGTCGAACCGCTGGGTGACTGGCGGTCGGTCTACGCGTCCTTCCCCGACCGGTCCTCGGCCTTCGCCGCGGCGACCGCGGTGATGCGGGCGCGGCTGCAGCCCCGGCTGATGTCCGCCGACGGTCCCGACATCGTCGCCGCCCTGCCCGATGACGAGGCGCTGGTGCCGGGTCGCGGCAGTGTGCGCGGCATTCTCGACGTCTCGCGGCTGCCGGAGTTCGAGGCGATCGTCGCGGACCGCGGTGGACGCATGGAGGCGTCCCGCACCGGGGTCACTGCGTCCGTGAAGCTCTCGACACTGTCCTACAACCACCCGACGTGGTGGCTGCAGAAGAAGGAGCCGGGCCGATGGTTCCACATGGAGTGCCAGGGCACGGCGGTCGTCGACCGGTTCGAGGAGGTGCTCGACGTGTACTCGGTGACCGGCGACGACGGGACCGCGCAGCGGGCGAACTTCCACCTGGAGGTCGGCAACGACATGATGTTCGGCATGCTCAACGGGCCGGTCCTGCCCGGAGAATCCATCGGGACGGTGCGGGAACGGATAGCCGCCGGCGTGCCGCAGCTGGAGGCACTCGGGGTGTCCGTGCACTCCCCGCACCAGTGGTACATCGACCTGGAGCCTGAGCGGGTGCGCCGGTTGGCCGCGGACTTCGACCCGTACGGCCTGCTCAACCCCGGGAGGTGGATGTGAGTACCGCATCCCGTCGCTGGGCCGATCTCACGACCGCGGAGGTGGGCCGGGTGATTACCGCGTCCTCCCTGGCCGTGGTGCCGGTCGGTGCCGTGGAGCCCCACGGACCGCACCTGCCGATGTCCACTGACCTGGTGATGGCCGAGGCCGTGGCGTCCACGGTGGTGTCCCGTGCCGTGGCCGCCGGGCATGACCTGTGGCTGCTGCCGTCGCTGTCGATCACCAAGTCCGATGAGCACGCTGCGCTGCCGGGGACGCTGTGGCTGTCCGCGCCCACGCTCTTCGCCACGTTGGTGGATCTCGGCCGGTCGCTGGCCGCCGCCGGGGTGCGCAGGGTGCTCTTCGTCAACGGGCACGGCGGCAACTCCGCACTGCTGGAGGTCGCCCTGCGTGAACTGCGTCGACGCTTCGACCTGCGGACTTTCCTGGTCTCTTCTCCACCGACCCCGGGCGAGACGGAATGCGGCTTGGGCATCCACGCCGGCTGGTCGGAGACCTCGATGATGCTGCATGTCGCACCGTCGCTGGTGGACATGGACGCCGCTGCGGCGTTGGGGCCGAAACCTGCGACTGCCGTGGCGTCCTGCGACCATGTCGGATTCGGGAAGGCGGTGAAGTTCGGGTGGTTGTCCACTGACTTCGATGCGTCCGGGGTCGTCGGCGATCCGACGGGTGCGTCGGCTGAGGTCGGTGAGCAGCTCTTCGAGGACTACGTCGCCTCCGTACTGGATGCGGTGCCGGAGATCCTGACCTTCAACCCGGGGAACCTGTCATGAGCACTAGCGTGGGTGTCATGGACCAGACCGCTGACCCCGCCGTCCTGTTCGACGCCTGGATGGTGGAGTTCCGCGCCCTCATCGCCGAGGACGCCGGGCTGACCTGGCCGCCGACGTCCACAGACCTCTCGGAGGTACCGCCGGTGCTCATGACGCTTGCCACGGTCGGTCCCGACGGCTACCCGCGGACCCGGAATGTCATGGTGAGCCGGACGGACGCCGGCCAGATCTTCTTCCACACCGACTCACACTCGGAGAAGGTGCGGCATCTGGAGTCGAACCCGAAGGTCTCGCTCACCGTTCTCGCCGCCGACCGGTCGAAGCAGGTCACCGTTGTGGGAGACGCTGTCCGGTCGACACCGGGCGAGGAGGCGGAGGCTTTCGCTGCGCGTTCCCGCTACCTGCAGCTGCTCGCCTGGCTCAGCGACCGGGACCTGGCCGAGAAGCCGGCGGAGGAACGGCACCGGGAGTGGGCGCAGTTCAGCGCTGAAAACCCTGACCTGGCGTCCTGTCCGCCGGAGACCTGGGCCGGCTTCGCCGTGGTCCCCCGGGAGTACCTGTTCTGGACCGCCGACAGTGACGGGCCCTCGCAGCGGGTGCACTATGTGTGCGCTGAGAATTCAGTGAACGGCTGGACCACTGAGGTGCTCCCGGGCTGAATCCACCTCGGACCACCCGTCGCCATGTCCGCATCACGCAGTGTGAGGCTGTTCTGACATGGCCCGCAGCGACCTCAGGCTGCGTGATGCCGACACCTGCTCCGTGACGCCCCCTGACGCCCCCTGACGCCCCGTGACGCTCCATGACGCTCCGTGACTGCCGGGAAACGTGCCGGAAACTCCCGGCCCGTAGCCTCGTCACAGTCAGCGAGAACAAGCAAGAACGAGCAAGAACGAGCAAGAACGAGCACGGACAACCACATAGCCGCGGTGCACGACCGTTGCCTTTCCCCGTCGGCAAGCGCAGGAGGGGCACAAGAGAGCATTCCTGCACACCGCCGACTGACCGTCAACTGACATGTCACTGACCCCAGCCGGACCCAGGAGGTTCCATCTGCCATGAGCACGCTCTTCACCGACGCCGTCATCATCCCCGTCGACCCCGCCCAGCCCCGCTGGTTCCGCGGCTGGCTCTCCGTCGACGACGAAGGACGCATCAGCGGTCTCGGTGAAGGTGCACCGGACCAGGCGACCATCGAAGCTGCCGACACCCTCGTCAACGTCGAGGGCGCCTTCCTCGCACCCGGGTACATCTCCGCGCACAGCCACATCTACACCGGCGGCATGCGCGGCATCGCCCACACCGAACCGCTGTACACCTGGGTCACGCAGAACTCCGCGATGCTCGCCGAGGCAGACCCGGAGATCATGTACTGGCTCTCCCGCGCCGGTGGACTCGACCACCTCGCCGCGGGTGTGACCAGCGTCTACAACTTCACCCAGTCGCGCGTGGTGTGCCGGTTCGACTACGCATCCTCCACGCTGAAGGCGGTGAAGGTCCACGACCCGGACTTCGTCACCCGCCAGATCGACGGCGTGGCGGACGCCGGTATCCGGTTCGTCACCTCGGTACGCGTCGACGACGAGCAGCTTCCCGAGGCGGACGCCGTCGCCGGATTCGACGCCGCGATGTCCCACCTGACCACCATCGACGCCAAGACCCCGGCACTGAACCTGGGCGGCTCCGTCTACGGCGCGGTGCAGTGGGCCTCCGGCCGACGGACCGCCGAGCTGGAGAAGGAGCTGATGGCGAAGTGGGCGATCACCAACCAGGCACACTTCGTGGAGACCGCCGAGCAGATCGAGATCCAGCAGGCGAAGTTCGACTGGTACGACGACGCCGGTGTGCTCGGCACCGACTTCGCCTTCGGGCACTTCGTCCACCCGACCGAGCGGATGGTGGACCGGGTGGTGGAGTCCGGCACATCGGTGGTGTGGCAGGCGATGTCCAACGGACGGCTCGGCTCCGGCATCGCCGACATCACCGGGCTGCTGGCGAAGGACGTGACCGTGGGTATGGGTGTCGACGACCAGTCCTGCACGGACACCTCCGACCCCTTCGAGAACATGCGCACCGGACTGTTCACCCAGCGTGCGGTCCATTCGGACGCCTCAATCATGTCAGTGGACCAGGTGCTGCACCTGCACACCCTGGGCTCGGCATCCTCGATCGGAGTGGCGGACAAGGTGGGTTCGCTGACGGTCGGCAAGTACGCCGACCTGGTGGTCGTCAATCCGCGGCACCCGGCGACCGGTCCGGTGTGGGACCCGGTGGCGACCTACGTTCTGGCCTGCGGGCTGCGACACCTGCGCCGGGTATACGTCGGCGGCAAGGTCGCCTTCGACGCGGACCTGCCCGGTGGTGTGACCGGTGCCGACGGCGTGACCTACGACGAAGTCAACCGGGCCGCCGACGAGGGCATGGTCCGCTCCGCCGTCGCCGGCGGGTTCACCCCGGCGTACTGAGCATCCCTACCGGGGCGGGTGATCCGCTGACAGCGGATCCGCTCCAGGCAGCATGGCCTTGTCGGCGCGTCCTCACCGGTCGCAGGGTGGACGCCATGTCAGAGAACACACCCGACCCCACCCGAATCCTGGACGCCGAGATCTACCGCGACCTCTTCGAACGACGCACCGTCGTCCTCGGCGACGCCCTCGAACAGGACACCTCCAACCGACTCTGCGCCTCGGTCCTGCTCCTGTCTGCCCGTGATCCTCAGGCGGACATCGCCCTGCTCATCAATTCCCCCGGCGGCTCGGTGCCGGGGATGCTCGCCATCCGCGACTGTCTGCGCGGCATCCCCAACGACGTCGCCACCGTCAACCTCGGTATGGCCTACAGTGCGGGCCAGTTCCTGCTGTCAGCCGGGACGCCGGGCAAGCGCTACGCCCTGCCACACTCCAAGGTGCTGCTGCACCAGGGGTCCGGCGGGATCGGCGGCACCGCACAGGACATCGAGATCCAGGCTGCGGACATCGCCCATACCCGCGATACCGTGCTCGGCTGCATCGCCGACGACACCGGACGCCCGCTCGAGCAGGTCACCAGGGACTCGCTGCGCGACCGCTGGTTCACCGCCGAGGAGGCGAAGGAGTACGGATTCATCGACCACATCGTGCCTGACCTGGAATTCCTCATCGGACCCGGCGCACTCACCGCCCGCCGTTCCCGGCTCGGGCTGGGGGCGTGACCATGACCAGCTACCCGATCCCCTATGTCACCACCTCCACCCCGACCGGTGAGAAGACGGTCGACATCTACAGTCGCCTGCTCGATGAACGCATCGTCTACCTGGGCACACCCGTCGATGACGGCGTGGCGAACGCGGTAATTGCGCAGTTGCTGCACCTGGAGAGCGAGAGCGCGGACGCCCCGGTCTCGCTGTACATCAACTCCCCCGGCGGTTCGCTGTCGGCGACGATGGCGATCGTCGACTGCATGGAATTCATCGGGCCGCAGGTGGAGACGACCTGTGTCGGCCAGGCTGTCGCGTCTGCTGCACTGCTGCTGGCCGCCGGTACGCCGGGCCACCGCGCGATCCTGCACCACGGGCGGGTGGTCCTGGCCGCACCCGTCACCGAGGGAGGACGCGGCACCATTCCGGATCTCATCATCGAGGCCGAGGAGATGGAGCGGATCCGTCGGCTGCAGGAGTCGGTGCTGGCGTCCCACTGCGGTCGCACCGCGGACCAGGTCAGGGAGGACACGGAGCGGCAGCTGGTGCTCGCCCCGGATGCCGCGGTCGACTACGGGATCGTCGACAGGGTGCTCACGCAGCGCACATGAGGACGGCCCCGCCGGTGCCGGTGGTCGTGGCAGGGGACGTCGGCGCCCAGGACCGGATCGCGCCACGGGTGAGCTCGAAGGAGGACTTCCCCAGTGCCCCGGCCACCGCCTCGAGCATCTCCGACGACGGGTCCTTCATGCCCCGTTCGAGTTCAGAGAGGTACTGCGGCGAGATCCCGGCACGGTCGGCGGTGTCCCTGAGACGTTCTTTCCTGGCGGTACGGTGACGTGGCAGGAGGATGTCGGCATCACGCAGCCTGAGGGCGCTCAAGCCCCCTCGCCAACGACCTCAGGGCGCGTACTGCGGACATGCCGGGGTGTCTCCCTGAAAACAAGTGCAGACCGGGACCGGCACGGATAGGCTCACCTTCATCGATGTAGTCAACCAAGGAGCCCTCCGTGCCACTTCCTCCCGTTCTGCAGTCACCGCTGTCCGTGCCCGTGGTGGCGTCCCCCATGTTCATCGCGTCCTCCCCGGAGCTCGTCATCGCGCAGTGCACGTCCGGGATCATCGGTTCCTTCCCGGCGCTCAATGCGCGCCCCGCCGAGAAGCTGGACGAGTGGCTCACCCGGATCGAGGAAGGCATCGCCGCTTTCCAGGAGGAGAATCCCGACGCCGTGGTCGCGCCGTTCGCGGTGAACCAGATCGTCCACCACTCCAACGACCGCCTCCGGCAGGACATGGCGACGATCGTGAAGCACAAGGTACCGATCGTCATCACCTCACTGGGTGTCGTCCCGGAGATCAACGAGGCTGTCCACTCCTACGGCGGCATCGTCCTGCACGACGTGATCAAGAACCGCCACGCACAGAAGGCAGTTGAAGGCGGAGCGGACGGCATCATCGCCGTCGCCGCCGGAGCCGGCGGACATGCGGGCAGCCAGTCGCCGTTCGCACTGCTCAACGAGATCCGCCAGTGGTTCGACGGCCCACTGCTGCTGTCCGGGGCGATCTCACACGGGCGCTCCATCTTCGCCGCCCTGGCCGCCGGCGCGGACTTCGCCTACATCGGTTCGCCGTTCCTGGCCACCCCGGAGGCGAACACCGTCGACGACTACAAGCAGATGATCGTCGACAGCAACGCCTCCGACGTCATCTACAGCAACCTGTTCACCGGTGTCCACGGTAACTACCTGCGTGGGAGCATCGAGAAGGCAGGCCTGGACGCGGACAACCTGCCGGAATCCGACCCCTCGAAGATGAACTTCGGCTCCGGCGGCGGGAACGACGCCAAGGCGTGGAAAGACATCTGGGGCTGCGGCCAGGGCATCGGCTCCATCACCGGGATCCAGCCCGCCGCGGACCTCATCGCACAGTTCAAGGACGAGTTCCGGGCCGCGGTGGACGCGTTCGACGAGAAGGTGCGTGTCCGGCAGCTGTAGCTCTACGCCGGCCCGCCGGGGAGGCATGACTTCACTGACGCTGCCTTATTCTCCCCGGATTTTTCCGAGGTGTACCGCAGCCATGCCGAGTGCGGCGATGGTCTCCCCGTCGGTGATGACGGTGCCGACCATCGCCAACAGTGCCCTCACTGCCACCAGAACCGGACTGCGCCCGCAGGCCGCGGGCGATGAACACCGTCTCCGGTGCGGCGCAGATCCCGTTGAGGGCGTTCATCGTTCCGGTCTGCGTCCACTCGTCCGCCTCGAACCCGGTCTCCACCAGCAGTTCTCGACGTGCGGCCGCCAGAGCGTCCTGCCCGTCTGTGCCGCCCGAGACCACCTCGAGGGATCTCCCGACGGTGCACCGGTCGATATCGACCATGAGGACGCGGTCGTCCTCGTCGAGAGCGATGATGATGACTGCGGGGTTGCGTAGTTCGACGACACCGTAGATGCCGTCGGCACCATCGGGACGCACCACCTCGTCCTCACGGACCCGGATCCACGGATTCCCGTAGGCGAACTGCGAGGATGTGGTGGCTCAGGCTGACGTGGAGCCTTGCGCTGTATCCGTACGCTCACTCATGCGGGCCAGCCTACGACGTCGCACCAGGGCATGTAGGCATCACGCAGTCTGAGGCTGTCTGGGACCCCTCGTGAGCGACCTCACGCTGCGTGTTGCCGACATGCCCTGCCAGCGTCCCGAGCCGAACGCCTACGCTGTGAACCATGCGCATCACCGTCATCGGGGCCGGCGTCACCGGCCTGTCCTGTGCCCTCGAACTCGCCGGAGCCGGCCATGAGGTGACTGTCGTCGCCGACCACGGCCCCGGGGACACCGTCTCCGCCCGCGCCGGCGCACTCTGGTTCCCCTACGACGTCACTGTCGAGAATGCCCCTGACCTGGAGAAGCGCTCCCTGATCAGGTTCGTCGAGCTGGCAGACCAGGCCGAGGCCGCGCAGTCCGGGGGCGCGGACGACGTCACCGACGACATCGCCCCGGTCGAGATGCGCCGCGGCTTCCTCCGTGAGCGCCTCGACCCGCCGGACCGCTCCTGGGTCCCGACCGTCACCGACGTTCTCGGCGAGAACGCCGTGACCGAGGTCGAGCGGGAAGGTACACGAGGAACCGAGCGGGGTGTCGAGACGACCCTGCCGATGATCATGACCCCGACCTACCTGGCCTGGCTCATGGACTCCTGCCGGATCGCCGGTGTGGCGTTCCGGTGGAAGACGGTGGAATCCCTCGACCTGCTGGTCACAGGCGCCTACAACACCGCTCCCCCGGAGGCGGTCGTGATCTGCGCCGGCATCCGTGGCGGTGAGCTGCTGGGTGGGGACGACGAGATCACTCCGGTCCGCGGGCAGGTCATCGTCTTCGCCAACGGTACCGATGATGAAGGGGACGACGAAGAAGACAACGAAGAAGACAACGAAGAAGACAACGAGGGTGAGGACAGCGGCCCCGTCCTCACCGACTGGTACGTCGACGACGATGATCCGGCGAACATGACCTATATCTTCCCCCGCGTGGACGACATCGTCGTCGGTGGTGTCGCCGAGGTCGGGAACTGGAACGAGGATCCGGACGCGGAGACCGCCGAAGCGATCCTCGCCCGGGCAGAGGCCCTGGTCCCGGCACTGAAGGAGCTGCCGATCCTCGGTCACGGCGCAGGGCTGCGTCCTTCCCGGTCCACCCTGCGCATCGAGCAGGTCGACACCGACGAGGTGAACATCCCGGTCATCGCCGCCTACGGACACGGCGGAGCTGGTGTGACCCTGAGCTGGGGCACCGCCGAGCGCGTCGCGGAGATGGTGGACGCACTGTAGGTCAGCCGCTGATCAGGCCGAAGGTTCCCCGAGCAGCAGCACGAGGAACTCGCAGAGGACGCCGGGCTTCACGGTGCCGTCCCCACCGTCGATCTCGAGGGTGAGCTCAAGGGTGACCAGCGTGCCGGAACCCTTGGGGGTGACATCGACGAGCAGGGCGTGCGCACGGATCCGGTCGCCGACGTGCACCGGGACGGGGAAGCGCGCCTTGTTCAGCCCGTAGTTGATCAGTGCGGGCCAGGCGGAGAAGTCGAAGGTCTCCCCGGCCAGGGTCGGCAGGTACGAGAGGCTGAGGAAGCCGTGGGCGATGGGTCCGCCGAAGGGGCCGGCGTCCGCCCGCTCCTTGTCGACGTGGATCCACTGGTGGTCGTCGATGGCGTCCGCCATGGTGTTGACCCGCTCCTGGGTCATGGTGGTCCAGTCGGTGACGCCGAGGTCCTCGCCCTTCGCGGCGGTCAGTTCCTCGGTGCTGGTGAAGCTGCGCATGGAGTCTCCCGGGTGGTTGAAAGGTCAGATAAGTGAGTCGTCGAGGTCATGGAGCCGCCGGTCTTTCGAGGCGACGAGGTCGAGCCGGGCGTCCGCCCGGGGCAGCAGGTGGTCGATGAAGAAAGACGCCGTGAGCAGCTTCGACTCAGCGAAACTGTCGGCGCTTTCTCCGGTACCGTTCCTCTCCCCCAGGGCACGGACCTGGTCGGCGAGCAGCCAGGCGACGACGATGTCGCCGGCGGCCTCGAGGTACATCGTCGCGTTGGCCAGGGCGGTGCCGGCGTCCTTGTCCTCCCAGACAGTAGCGGTGGCTTCGGCGAGGCGCGTGGCGCGGGACCGCAGCGGATCGGCGAGTTCCGGGTGACTGTCCGCCAGCGCGTCGCAGGTCGCGGTGATCCGGCCGAGCAGGTCGCGGAAACCGGAGCCGCCGCTGAGCAGGACCTTGCGTCCCAGCAGGTCGATGCCCTGGATGCCGTGGGTGCCCTCGTGGATCGGGTTGAGCCGGTTGTCGCGGTAGAACTGCTCGACCGGGTGGTCGCGGGTGTAGCCGGAGCCGCCGAGGACCTGGATCGCCAGGCTGTTGCCTTCCAGACACCACTGCGACGGCCAGGACTTCGCCACCGGGGTGAGCACCTCCAGCAGCAGGTGGGCGGCCTCTCTCTCCTCCGGGGAGGACGCCGCCACGGACTCGTCGAGCACCTTCGCGGTATAGAGGACCACCGCGACCGCACCTTCGGCGTAGGCCTTCTGCTCCAGCAGCATGCGGCGCACATCGGCGTGACGGATGATCGGCACGGCCGGGGTCTTCGGGTCCTTGGCGTCCAGCGGACGGCCCTGGATGCGTCCACGGGCGTAGTCACGGGAGTGCAGGAAGCCGGTGACGCCGAGGGCTGTCGCACCGGCGCCGACGCCGATGCGCGCCTCGTTCATCATGTGGAACATGTAGAACAGGCCCTTGCCCTCCTCACCGATGAGGTAGCCGACGGCGTCGTCGTAGTTCAGCGCGGTGTTCACCGTGCCGCGGTAGCCCATCTTGTGGTTGATGCCGACGAGGCTGACGCCGTTGCGCTCGGTGAAGCAGCCCGGTTCGCCGGGGTTCTCCAGCCACTTCGGCACGATGAACAGGGACAGCCCCTTCACACCGGGACCTCCGGTGCGGGCGAGGACGAGGTGGACGATGTTCTCGGTGACCTCCTGGTCGCCGCCGGAGATCCACATCTTGTCGCCGCGGACGCGGTACGTGCCGTCATCCTGCTTCGTCGCCGAGGTGGTGAGGTCGCCGAGAGCGGAGCCGGTGCCGGGTTCGGAGAGGTTCATCGTGCCGGACCAGCGGCCGTCGAGCATCGGAGGCAGGAACTTCTGCTGGAGTTCCTCGGTGGCGTGGGTGCTGATGAGGTTGGCCGCACCCGTGGTGAGCAGCGCATAGGACACGGTGCCGAGGTTCGCCGCCTGGAACCAGAGGAAGGCCGCCCGGTAGATCAGTGCGGGCAGGCGGAAGCCACCGTGCTTCCCGTCCATCGTCGCCGAGAGCAGACCGGCTTCGGCGAAGGCGTCGAGGGCGGGCTTCACCTCGTCGATGAGCTGCACCTTGCCGTCGACGAGCGTCGGTTCGTTGAGGTCACCGGTGCGGTTGTGCGGTGCGAAGAGGTCCTCGGCGAGCTGCCGGGAGAGGTCCAGCAGGCCGTCGAAGGTCTCCCTGCTGTGCTCGGCGAAGCGGTCGAAGCCGGTGAGGGATTCTGCGTCGAGCCAGTCGTAGAGGCAGAAGTTGATGTCGGTGGCGTCGAGGATCAGTGATTCTCGGGTGTCCATGTGACTCCTCGGGGTCGGTCCAGGGTCGGGGCGGCTGTTCTGAACTGTGATTCATTACATTACCTGACCCAACATACCCGACTCCCCTGCCGTTCACCGGCGGATCGTCAACGCCTCACAGTCCTCGTCGCCGGAACAGTGACCGCGGCACCAGCACCGCCAGCACCCGGGTGACCCGACTGCCGCGTCCGGACAGGTCCTCGACCGCACCGTCCAACAGTCCGCGCAGGTCCTCCCGCGAGTCCGAGTAGTCCCGGCCACCGAAACGCTCCGCTGAGGCCGCGGACGCCAGCGCCTGCACCTGGTCACCGCCGAGCTGCTCGGCCCAGGCCTCGGGCGTGCGGGCCCGCAGGTCTCCCGACGCCGGGCTCAGCCCGAGGTCCGTGGCCTTCGCGGTGGCCTCGGACCAGGCGTCCTGCGCCGGGTGACCGCCGGAGGTGATGCCACGGCGACGCCACCGGCCCACCAGCCACCGCACCAACGCCGGAGCCAGGAGCAGCAGGACCACACCTACCGCCACCAGCACCGGGAGCGGGATCGTGAACCCGGAATCCTCCTCATCAACCTCCGGGGACGCCGGATCCTCCGGCATCTCCTCGGGCTGCGGGATCGTCGAGGGCTCTGAGGGCTCTGAGGGCTCCGGTGGTTCCGGGGTCTCCGAGGGGGTCTCGGACTCGGCCGGCGGTTCCTCCGAGGGCTCCGGTGGTTCCGGGGTCTCCTCAGCCGGAGTCTCCTCGGCGGGCTGTCCTTCCGCGGAAACCTCCAGGCCACCGGGACCACCCGGCGTCGGCTCGAAGGCGACCCAGCCGATGCCGTCGACGAGGATCTCCGGCCAGGCGTGCAGCTCCCGTGCCTTCACGTTCGTCGGGCCCTCAGCATTGGTCCGGGCCGCGTACCCCACCGCCATGCGGGCGGGGATACCCAGCTCACGCGCCATGACGGTGAAGGTCGAGGCATAGTGCACGCAGAACCCGGAGCGCTGGGTCAGCAGGGACTCCATGACGGAATACGGTCCCTCCGCCCCGGGGTCGTAGGGGACCGAGTCGTCGTAGCTGAAACCGCTGGTGCGGAACCAGTTCTCGAGCGCGTACCCGGCCTGGATCCGGTCTGTCACTCCCCCGGCCGCCTCGTTCGCGGCATCGCGCAGCGAGGTCGGCATCTCTCCCGGAAGTTCCAGGTAGGACGCCTGGTCGATCGTTCCGGTGTCCACACCGGACGCCGCCAGGGCACCGAGGTCCACCTCGCCGAGCCTGCTGGAGACCAGCGGCACCGATTCGACGGTGTACAGGTCACCGTCGCGGGTCACGGCCTTCGACGCCTTCGCGGTCGCGGAGTCCGTCATCCAGGTCCATTTGTCCGGTTCGAAGTCGCTCCGGTCCTCCGGCCTCTCCTCGGTGGGAACCACCCGGTACGCCGACTGCGGCAGCGGCAGCCATTCACTGCGCAGCCCGTCCATCGTCACCGTCGTCGACTGCAGGCCCGGCGGTGTCTGTGCCGACCGGGGTTCATCGAGGCTGACGGCGCCGTCCTCCCTGGCGTCCTCCTTCGGGGTCCAGCGCCCGTCCTCGAAGTCGGCGAGGGTGGCCAGCGTGAAGTAGTGCGCGCCCGGGGTCGCGGTCTCGAAGCTGAAGACGCGGGACCCGCTGCGTTTCTTCAGGTCCTCGGCCAGGGAGACGGTGACGTCCGGCACGGTGCTGTTCACCGGGGACTTCACCACCGCCGGGTTCCAGACGCGGTCGGTGGCGTCCGGCATCGCGGCGACGACACCTACCGCGATGACGCCGGCCAGTGCCGCCATCGTCAGGCCTGGCACCGAGATCCGGGGCGCGGCGGTCCAGGCCAGGAGCACCAGCAGGACGCCGGCCGCGATGATCAGCGACCGGTCGACGACCACACCCGTCGCGGCGACCGGCGCGAGCAGCAGCAGGGACAGGAAACCGCCGGTGGCGAACGGTGCACCTACCCCGACCAGCAGGGAGGACGCCGCGATCCCCAGCATCAGGCCCATGAGCAGCAGCAGGTCACCGACCGGACCGGCGGGGTCGAAGGGTGTCGCCGCGGTGTTGACCACCTGCGCCGCCTGGTCGAACATGTCGACCGGGTGGCGTAGCCACTCCCCCGCACGCCCGGTGCCGATGAGCAGGACGAACCACGTCACCGCGCCGGCCGAGGCGCCGCTGACCAGGGCGAGAGTCTCCCGGCGTGGCGGCAGGACCGAGGCCACGACGGTCGCAGGGAGAACGGTCACCGCGAAGATCAGGAGGATCTGCCACTGCCACGCACCGACGTGGAAGATGAGGTCCATCGACTGCAGGACCACGGCGCACAGCAGGGTGATGAGGACGCCGGCCATCAGAAGCCGGGGTCGGAAAGCTCTGGTCGGGGCGGCCATCAGCGACGCGCCTCCGGGGTGTTCAGGGCGAGGTCCTCCACGACGACGAGTTCACCGGTGGCTCCATTATCTCCGGCGCCCCTCATCCGGTCGGTGAGACCGCGGGTGACGGTGCCGGTGACGATCACATCGGCGGGGACCACCAGCGCGTCCCCGGGCGTGTCCCCGGCAGTGTCCGTGGTGCTGACGAGCGCGAGGACGCGGCGCACCTCGTCGCCGTGTCCGCAGGCCTCGACCGGGCGGTCACCGCAGGTGAGCAGCACCCGGTAGCCCTCCTCGAGCAGCCGGTCGGCGACAGTGACCGTCGCCGAGACCGCCGCCTCGAAGGACACCTCAGAGCTGTAGCAGTCGGCATCGGTGACCAAGTGCACGGTCGCGTCCTTCAGATCGGGGGCGTCGTACTGGTTGACCAGCAATTTTCCCAGTCGGGCGCTCTGTTTCCAGTGGACCTGACGCACGGCGTCCCCGGTGCGGAACTCACGCAGCACACCGGCTGGGATGCCGGACACCGCCGAGTAGTCCACGGCGGCGCCGTCACCGTCGTCGGAGCGGGCCGGCAGCGGGCCGGGGATCTCCTCGGGCAGACCGTCGAGCGGACGGGGCAGGACGAGGAGGTCACGCCCGGCGTCCACCCGGATCCGGCGGACAACCAGGCCCAACGGGTCCGGCAGGACGAGCCCGGCGATACCGGTCCACTGCACACCACGCTGCCGGGCACGGAAGTTCACCTGGGAATCGACCGGGGTCCGGGCGACTGTGGCGTTCTGTCGGACAGCGCGGTCGCCGAAGAGCCACAGCACCCGGGTGTGCAGCTTGAGCGGCAGGCGTTGGACGACCGTCGCGGAACAAGCCACACCACCGCCGACGGTCGGGGTGGTGTCCGGCACGTCGACCTCGGTGCGCATCTGTGCCAGCGGCGGCACCACCAGCACGAACAGCAGGGAGAGCAGCAGCATCACCGCGGGAAGCACCATGAGGTAGCGCAGATCCTGGAGTTCGAGGACGCGCCACAGCACCACGAGAATCACGGTGCAGACGAGGAAGCCCCACCCACGCCCGGTGAGCGCGACCGGCAGGGTCTTTCGCTTCGCCCTCATCGCCGACCCGTCACTGCAGCCCGGTCGAGGCGACGATCCGGGAGACGAGATTCACCGCCGTGGAGTGGGCGTCGCCGACGGTGGCGAAGCGTCCCCGCAGCGACAGACGGTGCGGCAGCACCATGGCCGCCAGGTGGGCGACATCATCCGGGATCACGAAGCCGCGGCCCTGCATCGCCGCACGTGCCC
The DNA here is from genome assembly GCF_056280545.1 of Corynebacterium sp. UD i78. NCBI lineage: Bacteria > Bacillati > Actinomycetota > Actinomycetes > Mycobacteriales > Corynebacteriaceae > Corynebacterium > Corynebacterium sp. UD i78. The sequence continues at coordinate 2,363,298 of NZ_JBWCED010000001.1, forward strand.
GGGCCGCCCGGATCAGGTGCAGGGTGGCACGCGGGCTGGCGCCCAGGGCGATGTCGGGGTGTCGCCGCGTCGCCGAGACAATGTCCACCAGGTAGCGGGCGACCGGCTCGCCGACGGCGATGTCGCGGACCGCACGCTGCGCGGCGAGGACGTCGTCGACACCGACGACGCTGCGCACCAGTTCCTCAGGACGCCGTGCACCGTGGGAGAGCACCATGTCGATCTCCGCCTGCGGCTCCGGGTACCCCAGCGAGATGCGGGTCATGAACCGGTCACGCTGCGCCTCGGGCAGCGGGAAGGTCCCGGCCATGTCCTGCGGGTTCTGGGTCGCGATGACCATGAACAGGTCCGGCAGGTCATGGGTGGTGCCGTCGACGGTGACGCGGCGTTCGGCCATCGCCTCCAGCAGGGCGGACTGCGTCCTCGGCGAAGCACGGTTGACCTCGTCACCCACGGCGAAGTTCGTGAAGACGGGGCCGGGGTGGAACTGGAAGCGTTGGGCCTCGTCGTCGTAGACCGTCACACCGGTGACGTCGGTGGGCAGCATGTCCGAGGTGAACTGGATGCGCCTGACCTCGGCATTCACCGAACCGGCCAGGGCGGTCGCCAGGGTCGTCTTGCCGACACCGGGGACGTCCTCCAACAGGACATGACCGCCGGCGAGCAGGGTGGTGATGACGGCGTCGATCGCCGCGGTCTTGCCCTTGAGGACCTGCGCCAGGGAGGTGTGCAGGGTGTGGGCGAGATCGCGGACCGCGGTGACGGCGGCGTCAGTGGTGCCGGTGGTGCCGGTGGTGTCGTTCATCGACGCGTCCTCCCCCTCAGGATCCGCGGTAGGTGGAGTAGCCGAAGGGGTTCAGCAGCAGCGGAATGTGCAGGTGGGAAGGGGTCGCCGGGTCCACCTCGGGGTCCTCGACAGTGAAGGTGATGTCCACCCACGGGTAAAGGGTGGCGGTGTCGGCGGCGGCGAGGAAGTCACCGGTGTGGAACCGCAGGCGGTAGGTGCCCGGGGCCGGGTCGACGGTGAAACGGTACCGGCCGTCGGCGTCGGTCGTGGCGGACTCCAGGACGGTCGGCTCGGCGGTGACGTCCGGGCCGTGGTCGGTGACCTCGAGCTTGACGAGCTCGACCTGCAGACCCTGGGCGGGCAGACCGGTGGTGGTGTTGAGGCAGTGCGTGGACAGACTCATGATGGTGCTCCTTGTGGGTGTGTACTGCTCGGTGTTATTCAGTGACGGTGCCGCGCAGGCGCAGTCCGTTGATGGCGTCGAGCTGGCTGATGCTGAACAGCCACTCCTCGGCCGGGTCGACGGTGAGCCGTCGCTCCAGCTCGGCCCGGATCTCCGCACTCGACCGACCGGCGGCCTTGATGAGAAAATTCCAGCCGAAGTGCTCCCGGTAGGTCGGCTGGAGCTCACGCACGGCGTCCAGGTCGGCGGACTCCGTCGCACCCGCCTGCTCGGAGGCGGACCGGGAGCCGGCGGAGACGCTGCCGCCGATCGGGGGGTGGGCGTTGACCGCCGCCAGGACCTCCGACTCCGGCTGGGCCGCAAGCAGGGAGGACGCCGCGTCGACGAGTGCGTCGACCGAGGTGAACGGGCGGGCGTCCGCCACCGAGACGGCCAGCGGAGCGGAACCGAAGACGGCCTCCAGTTCCGGGGTGACGTCGGCGGCCGGGGCGTCGTTGAAGTCGGCGAGGGTGAACGTGGTCATGGCGCCATCGTAGCCATCCCCGCACCCGGCGTCCCCACCAGCGTGCCGTTGACCACCACCCCCGCGACCGTCCGGTCGTCGCCGAGCATGAGGCAGGCGAAGAGGAGCTCCTCGGTGGTGGTGCACCGTGCGGCACGGTGGGCGAGGACGGGATCGGCGGGTGTCCCGGACGTGGCAGTGCCGGCTGCCGGGTCGAGGATGACGAGGTCGGCGTCCTTCCCCGGTGTGATGCTGCCGACGTGTGCGTCCACCCCGAGGGCACGGGCACCGTCGAGGGTGGAGTGGTGCAGCAGGTCGGCGGCGGTCAGCGGGGCGGAGCCGGTGGAGCTGGCGAGGAGACGGGAGACCTTGTACGCCTCCCCCGCCGTGGCCAGCGGGGACAGCGAGGTGCCGGCGCCGACATCCGAGCCGAAACCGATGCGCAGGTCCGGGACCTTGCTGCGGATGTCCTTGAGCGGGAAGAGTCCGGAGCCGAGGAAATTGTTCGAGGTCGGGCAGTGTGCCAGCGAGGCTCGGGCCTCGTCGAGACGGGTGAGTTCGCGGTCACTGAGGTGGACCGCATGGCCGAAGACGGCGCGTTCCCGGACCAGACCGGCGCGGTCGTAGACGTCGGTGTAGTCGGTTGCCTGCGGGAACAGTTCTGCCACCCAGTCACATTCGGCGGTGTTCTCGGCGAGGTGGGTCTGGATGACGACGTCCGGGTGGTCGGCGGCGAGCTCACCGAGGGCCCGGAGCTGGGCGTCCGAGGAGGTCGGTGCGAAGCGCGGGGTGATGGCGTACTCCAGGCGTCCGGTCCCGTGCCAGCGGTCGATGAGTGCCTTACTGTCCGCGACGGCGGACTCGGGGGTGTCGAGCAGGTCGGCCGGGGCGTTGCGGTCCATGCACATCTTGCCCGTGATGATCCGCAGGTCCTTACGCTGCGCGGCCGTGAACAGGGCGTCCACGCTGTGCGCGTGGACCGTGGAGAACACCAGGGCGGTGGTGACACCGTTGCGGAGCAGCTGGTCGGTGAAGAACTCCGCGGTGGCCTCGGCATGGGCCTTCTCGGCGAAGCGGGCTTCGGCGGGGAAGGTGTAGCGGTCGAGCCAGTCGAGCAGCTGCTCGCCGGGCGAGGCGATCATCCCGATCTGCGGGTAGTGGACGTGGCAGTCCACGAGGCCGGGGATGATCAGTGCGTCGCCGTGGTCGAGGAAGGCAGTGTCAGGGTAGGCGCCCAGGATGTCGGACGCCTCCCCCACCGCCACGATGGTGGAGCCGTCGACGACGACGGCGCCGTTCGGGATGTCGAGCAGTTCGGGGGTGCTGGGCGAGGTGTTGGTGGAGGTCGCGTCCTGCGGGGTGACGACGTGACCGAGGTGGATGTCCACGGGGATTCTCCTGGGGAATGGGGTCGCAGAGGGGCTGGGCGGTGTGATGCCCGCTCACGCCCCGTGGGCGATCTGTCCCCTGGTCCACGCCCGGAGGTGTCCTGTCCCGTGTCTCATGGGCACGAGTATGCCGGAGCCGTGTTTCGGCCGTGTCACATCGGCGCATCGCGCAGCAGCCGGGCTACTCCTGCTTCCGCTCCTCGGCGGCACGGATCTCCTCCGCCTTCGCCGCGGCAGCACGGGCCTCAGCGACCGCGGCCCGGGCGATCTCCGCCTTCGACTGCGCCCACACCGCCGCACGCTCGGCGTTGTTGAGCACCACCGAGGTGGACTCCGAGTCCCCGGTCGGGCCGGATCCGTCGGTCTCCTCCGGCCCCTCGGTCTTCTTCCCCTCCAGCGCCGGGGCGAGGTGCCCGCCACCGGTGCGGTTGAGCAGCAGGTTGAGGACGATCACCGTGATCGCACCGGCGGAGATGCCGGAGTCCAGGATCATCTCCAGCTCCTCCGGCAGCTTCTCGTACATACCCGGCAGGACGCTCGGTAGCATGGCCACCGCGATGGACACACCGACGATCAGGGCGCGGGTCTCGTTCCACACGACCGTGGACAGCGTCCTGATACCGGAGGACGCGACCATGCCGAACAGTGCGACTCCGGCCCCGCCGAGCACCTGGGACGGGATACCGGTCGCCACGGCACCCATCTTCGGCAGCAGGCCGAGGATGATGAGGATGATGCCGGCCGCGGTCACCACGAAGCGCGAGGCGATGCGGGACAGCGCCACCAGGCCCACATTCTGGGCGAACGCGGAGTACGGGAAGGTGTTGAAGACACCACCGAGGACGGTGGCCAGACCGTCGGCCCGCAGACCGTCGGAGAGCGTGCGACCGTCGACCGGCTTCTTCACCACGTCACCGACGGCGATGATGTCACCGGTGGTCTCGGTCATGATGACCAGGCCCACGATGACCATGGTGAAGATGGCGGCGGCGTCGAAGGTCGGGGCACCGAACTGGAACGGGGTGGGGATGTCCACCCAGGACGCCGGGCCGACCTCGGACCAGTCGGTCATACCCATGAACTGACCGATGACGGTACCGACGATGATGCCCCCGAGCACCGCCAGGGACTTCGCGCGAACCGGGGCGAACCGGTGGATGCAGATCACGACGATCAGCGTCAACAGGGCGAGCAGGAAACCCTTGGCGGTTCCGATCTCGGACTCTTCACCGTTGCTGTTGTGCACCCAGCCGGCCGCGACCGAGAGCAGCGACAGGCCCACCACGGTGATGACGGTGCCGGTGACGATCGGCGGGAAGTACCGCACCAGCCGCGCGAACAGCGGCGCGAGGAGGATCATCATCACGCCCGCGGCGATCACCGAACCGTAGATCGCGGTGACGCCGTGCTCGGAGCCGATGGCGATCATCGGCGAGACAGCGACGAAGGACACGCCCTGCATCAGCGGGAGTTTCGCACCGAATCGCCACAGTCCGACCGACTGGATCACCGAGGCCAGACCGGCGACGAACAGGTCGGCGACGATGAGATGGTGCAGGTCAGAGGAGTCGAACTGACCTGCGTTGATCAGCGCGCCACCGACGATGAGCGGCACGGCCACCGCACCGGCGTACATCGCCAGCACGTGCTGCAGGCCGAGGATGAACAGCCGGGGCCACGGCGGACGCTGGTCGACGGGATGGAGGGCAGGCGAGTCGGCTACGGGGTCGGGGGCGGACTCACCCGGCGCGGCATTCGGCGATTCGGTCATGCGGAGAATTATGACACCCGTACTGTTTGAGATCTGTGTCCGGGGGATCATGGCGCCCCCGGTTGTGGTCAGGCTCTCGTCGGTGGTTCCGCTGTGCTCCCCGCGCCCCCGGTGTCTTCAGCGGCGCGGATCTCCTCCGCCTTCGCCGCGGCAGCCCGGGCTTCGGCGACCGCGGTGCGGGCGTCCTCCGCCTTCCGTGCCGCCCAGGCGGCGGCGCGCTCGGAGTTGTTGAGCACCACCGAGGTGGATTCGGAGTCTCCGGTGGGGCCGTCGTAGGTCTCCTGTACAGCACCCAGCCCCGGAGCCAGATGGCCGCCGTCTTCGCGGTTGAGCAGCAGGTTCAGCAGGATGACGACGATCGCTCCGGCGGAGATGCCGGAGTCCATGATCATCTCCAGCTCGGTGGGCAGCTTGGCGTAGAGGTCCGGCTGGACGCTCGGCAGCATCGCCACGGCGATGGCCACACCGACGATGAGTGCCCTGGTCTCCGTCCAGGTCACCGTGGACAGCGTCCTTATCCCGGACGCCGCGACCATGCCGAACAGTGCCACACCGGCACCACCGAGGACCTCGGAGGGGATGCCGGTGGCCACTGCACCGAACTTCGGCAGCAGACCGAAGATGATGAGGATGATGCCGGCGGCGGTGACCACGAAGCGGGACGCGATGCGGGACAGTGCCACCAGGCCGACGTTCTGGGCGAAGGCCGAGTAGGGGAAGGTGTTGAAGATGCCGCCGAGCATGGTGGCCAGGCCGTCGGCCCGCAGACCGTTGGACAGGGTCTTTCCGTCGACCGGCTTCTTCACCACGTCACCGACGGCGATGATGTCACCGGTGGTCTCGGTCATGATCACCAGACCGACGATGGCCATGGTGATGATTGAGGCGATGTCGAAGGTCGGGGTACCGAACTGGAAGGGCGTCGGGACGCCGACCCATTCGGAGCTTCCGACCTCGGACCAGTCGGTCATGCCGACGAACTGGCTGATGATCGTGCCGACGATGATGCCGCCGAGGACGGCCAGCGACTTCAGGGCGCGGGGAGCGAAACGGTGGATGAGGATGACCGTGACCAGGGTGATCAGGGTCATGATGAAGCCCTTCACCGTGCCGCCGTCCGGCTCCTCACCGTTGCCGGCCTGGTTGTTGAACACCCAGCCGGCGGCGACGGAGAGCAGGGACAGCCCGACGACCGTGATGATGGTGCCGGTGACGATCGGTGGGAAGTAGCGCACCAGGCGGGCGAACAGTGGTGCGATGAGGATCATCAGCACACCGGTGGCGATGACTGAGCCGTAGATGGCGGTGATGCCGTGCTCGGAGCCGATGGCGATCATCGGCGAGACGGCGACGAAGGACACACCCTGCATCAGCGGCAGTTTCGCGCCGAATTTCCAGATGCCGACCGACTGGATCACCGAGGCGATACCCGCGACGAACAGGTCCGCTGCGATGAGGTGGTGCATGTCCGACTGGTCGAACTGCCCTTGCGCGACCAGTGCGCCACCGACAATCAGGGGGACGGCGATCGCACCGGCGTACATCGCCAGGACGTGCTGCAGGCCCAGGATGAACAGCCTGGGAAGGGGCGGACGCTGGTCGACCGGGTGGACGGTGGATGCCGCGTCGGGCCCGGTGGTCTCAGGAGCGGAAACATTCATGCCCCTCAGTGTCTGCGAGGCGTGTTACCGCCCGGTGACACCGATGTTGCAGGACGCGTCCGCAGCCCACTCCCGGGTCCGCGCGACATCATTGTCCATGCACTCGATCAGCTCCTCGACAGTGTCGAAGGCCAGCTGGCCGCGCAGCCGCTCACACAGATGCACCGCCAACTCCCGGCCGTAGAGGTCCTTCGAGTGCCCCGCCGGGAAGTCGAGCACGAACGCCTCCAGCAGGAAGACGCCCTCCGGGCCGTAGAAGGTGGGACGCCGCCCCATGGACACGGTGACGGTGAGACTCTCACCGGTTGACCGGTCCTCGGCCACACCGGCCCACACACCGGACAGCTCCACCTCCTGGTCCGGGGTCAGTCCGGTGACGGCGATGTTCGCGGTCGGGAAGCCGAGTTCGCGTCCCCGCTTGTCACCGTGCTCGACGGTGCCTGTGACGATGTGCATGATGACCTCCTCGTGAGTGCGTGGGGCGTCCTACCGGAAGTTGGGGATAACCTGGTCGATGAAGAGCTGCAGCGAGGCCTTCTTCTCTTCAAAGGTCATCGAGTTGTCGATCCAGTAGGAGTACTCGTCGTAGCCCATGTTCTCGTAGTCTTTCAGGCGGGTGGTGACCTCCTCGGGAGTGCCGATCATCGCGGACCTGTGCAGCGAGTCGGGAGCGAACTCGGGGCGCTCGGCGACGGTCTCCAACGGCTGCGGGTCGAGGAAACCGTTGACCGGCTCCTTCCTGCCGAAGGCCCAGGAGCTGAAGGTGCGGTAGTAGCGGCTCACGGCCTCGGCGGCAGGACGCCACGCCTCGGGCTCGTCCGGGGAGTGGACGAAGGTGTGGCGCAGGACCATGATCTCCGGCTTGCGCCCGATCTCCGGATGGTTGGCGACCGCACCGTCGAACTTGTCCTTGAGGTCACGGACCTCGGCGTCGTCCTTCATCAGCGGGGTGACCTGGACATTGCAACCCTCGGCGACGGCGAAGTCGTGGGTCTCGGCGGTACGGGCGGCGACCCACACCGTCGGGCCGTCGTCCTGGACCGGCTTCGGCACAGAGGTGGAGGTCGGGAAGGACCAGTGCTCACCGTCGTGGGCGTAGTCCCCGGCCCAGAGTTTCTTCATCGCCGGGATGAGTTCGCGCAGGTAGGTGCCGCCGTCCTTGGCGGACAGGCCACCGGCCAGGCGGTCGAACTCGAACTGGTAGGCACCACGGGCCACACCGATCTCGGCGCGTCCCCCTGAGATGACGTCGAGCAGCGCGGTCTCACCGGCGGCGCGCACCGGGTTCCAGAACGGGGCGATGATGGTGCCCGCGCCGAGCCGGATGGTGCTGGTCTTGCCGGCCAGGGCGGCCAGGGAGACCATCGGGTTCGGGGCGACGGTGTACTCCATCGAATGGTGCTCGCCGGTCCAGACGGTGCCGAATCCACCGGCCTCGGCCAGCTGCACGAGCTCGACGAGGTTGTTCCAGTGCTCTTCGTGGGTGATGGAGTTGTCCCAGCGCTCCATGTGGATGAACAGTGAGAAACGCATTATGAGTTCCTTTCGGCGATAGTGACGTTGGTGCGGGCCCACAGGTCGTGCGGTACCTCGCGGACGATGACGGTGATGTTCTCGGGGGCGGCGTCCACGGTCTGTTCCGCGACCTTGTGGACCCCGTCGATGAGCGCCCTGAGCTGTTCGGGGCTGCGTCCTGCGGCAATGGAGATGTCGATGAGAGACATGTGGGTTCTCCTCAACTAGCCACGCATGACGAAGGGGTCGGCGACCGGACCCTCGTCGGTGTTGATCCAGACGGACTTCAGGCGGGTGTACTCGTTCATGGACTCGATGCCGTGCTCGATGCCGACACCGGACTTCTTGAAGCCCTGGCGCGGCGACATCGGCGACATCGCCCGGTAGGTGTTGATCCACACCGTGCCGGCCTCCAGGCCACGCGACATACGCATCGCCCGCTGCAGGTTGGAGGTCCACACACCGGCGGCGAGGCCGTACTCGGTGTCGTTGGCCTGTGCGAGCACCTCCTCCTCCGTCTCGAAGGGGATGACGGCGGTGACCGGGCCGAAGATCTCCTCCCGGCAGACACGCATGTCGTTGGTGGCGTCGGTGAGGACGGTCGGCTGCAGGAAGTAACCCGGCAGGTCGACATCCGGGCGCTCACCGCCGTAGTGCACGGTCGCACCCTCGGACTTCCCCAGCTCGATATAGGACTTCACCTTGTTGAGCTGGTCTTCGAAGGCCAGGGGTCCCAGCTCCGTGTCGTCGTCGAGCGGGTCGCCGATCCTGATGGTGGACGCCCGCCTACTGACCTTCTCCAGCAGCTCGTCGTAGACGGAGCGGTGGGCGAAGACGCGGGAGCCGGCGATGCAGGTCTGGCCGGCGGCGGCGAAGACACCGGCGACGACACCCATGGCGGCGTTGTCGACATCCGCGTCCCCGAAGACGATGTTCGGGGACTTACCGCCGAGCTCCAGGGTGCAGCCGATGAAGCGTCCGGCGGCGGACTTCGCGATGCCGGAGCCGGTGGCGGTGGAGCCGGTGAAGGAGATCTTCGCCAGGCGCAGGTCCTCGACCAGGGCGGCACCGGCTTCCGAGCCGTAGCCGGTGACGACATTGACAACACCGTCGGGGAAGCCGGCCTCGGAGGCGATCTCGGCGAGCCGGACGATGGTGCGCGAGGTGTACTCCGAGGGCTTGATGACCAGGGTGTTTCCCGCGGCCAGCGCCGGGGCCAGCTTCGAGATCGTCAGCGTGATCGGCGAGTTCCACGGGGTGATCGCACCGACCACGCCCAGCGGCTCGCGCATGGTGAAGTTGATGATGTCCAGGCTGGTCGCCGGGATCTGGGAGCCCTGGACCTTGTCGGCCAGTCCACCGTAGTAGTAGAGGTACTCCGGCACGCTCTTGAGCTGGCCGCGCATCTCGCGCAGCAGCTTGCCGTTGTCGAGGCTCTCGTAGAGGGCGAGTTCGTCGCCGTACTCCCCGATGAGGTCGCCGAAGCGGCGGAGCAGGTGGCCGCGCTTCGTGGCGGTCAGGCCGGCCCAGGCGGGGTTGCGGAAGGCCTGGGCTGCGGCATCGACGGCGGCGGCGACATCCTCGTCGGTGCCGCGGGCGACCTCGTAGAGGGTCTCGCAGGTGGCCGGGTTGATGGAGGCGAAGTACTCGCCGGACGCAGGGGCGCGTCGCTCTCCGTTGATGAAATGGTCGATACGGTCAGTGATGGTGGAAGACACAGTTCTCACTCCTTCCGGTGGTGTTGACGGGTACTGACGAGCTCAGCGATCAGGGCGCTGAGCAGCTCCGCGTGGGTGTCCGGCACCATGTGCCGGGCGCCCTGGATGATGTGGACGTGGGTGCCGGGGACACGCTCGGCGATCCGGTACGACATCTCCGGGGTCGACCCCGGGTCCTCCGATCCGGTCACGGCGAGCACCGGCACGGTGATGCGGTGTAACTCGGGGGCCAGTTCGGCGTCCCCGGTGGCGAAGACCCGGTAGACGTGCAGGTAGGAGGGCACGTCATTGGCCAGCAGGATGCGCCGGGTGCGGTCCCGCAGGGCCGGGGCGCCGGGAATGCCGGCATCGTCCGGGAACCAGCGGTCCACCGCACGTTCGGCCCCGAGGGCGAAGTCGATCCCGGCGGTCTCGAGGCGTCCCGCGACGGCGGCAGCCTCCTCCTCATTCCGGTCACACACCGAGTTCACACAGGTGAGAGTGAGGACGCGGTCCGGGTGGTACACCGCGACGTACTGCGCGATGAGGGCACCGACGGAGAAACCGACGAGGTGCACGGGCCCGGCCGGCATCCGGTCAAGCACGTCCGCCGCCAGGTCGCCGAGGCTGACCCCGTGGGTCAGTGGCGGCCGGGCGCCGTGACCGGGCAGGTCGAGCGCGACGACGTCACTGTCCGGGAGTGCATGGCCGAGTTCGGCGGACACGGCGTCCCAGATCGTGCGGTCGAGTCCCACCCCGTGCAGCAGGACAACTGATGCGGCGCCCACGGCAGGTTCCTACTTCTCCGCCGCGTTGAAGGACGCCAGGCGCTCCTGCGGGCGACCGGACGCCGTGCCGCCGAGGGCGATGACGATCTCGTCGGCGTGCGGGGCGTCCGCCACCCGGCACTCCACCGTCTGGTGGTGGGAGCGGACGGTGGCGTCCGTGAAGTGCTTCAGCGGCATGTCGAAGGGGGCGCCGGAGACGCCGCGCTTCTCGACGGCGGGCAGCAGGGTCGAGGCGTTGGCGGCGTCCCGGAAGTGATTGCCGAACTTCAGGGTGTGGATGAGCGCGGAGCCGTGCTCGATCTCGCCGTCGGTGCCGACGATCGCGGCCTTGCCGAAAGCCTCCAGCGGGCCACCGAGGGCCTCCATGACGCGCGGGGCGAGTAGGGCTCCCAGGTCAGAGGCGGTGGCGTCGATGCCGGGGGTGAGATCCTCGACGAAACCCTGGCCGGCCCACGGGTTCCTGATGACTGCGGCGACGACGACCACGCGCTTGGCGGGGCTGACCTCGCGTCCGCCCTCGGTGAAGATTTCGTCGACGGTGGTGGTGAGCTTGCGGAGTTCAAGAGCCATCAGATTCTGCCTTTCAGGATGTCGGTGGTGACGGGGATGTCGGTCGTGCGGTCCCCGATGCGGGGGAAGGGACGCGGTCCGGTGGACGCCGCGGCGATGACACAGATCTCGTCGGCGTGCGGGGCGTCCGCCAGGGAGACGTCGATGGTCTGGTAGTGGTCCCGGTTGGCTGCATGGGTCTTGTGCCACATCGGGACGTGGACATTCGTGCCTGGTTCGGTACGGCCGTCGGTGAAACAGATGATCGAGGTGCCTTCGAGCATCTCCCGGAGGAGATTGCCGAAGTACGGGGTGTGGATCAGCGCGCCGGCGTGCTCCAGCTCGCCGTCCGTACCGACCAGCGCCGCCTTGCCGAAGGCCTCGATGTTGCCGGCGCCGCCGAGGGTCTCGAGAAGACGGTCGGCCAGCAGCTTGGCGATCACCGGGGCGATCTCCCGGGTCGCGTCATTGAGGTCGGTGTCGGGGCCGGTGGAGGCCCCGTCAACGATCCACGGGTTCTTCACCACGGCGATCGCCGCGGCCTTGTGGACCGGGGTGGCGAGGACCGCACCGGCCTCGGCGACGACCTCCTCGGTCACGAGAGTGACCCGGCGGACGCCGAGGGCGGCACCGAGCTCCTCGAAAGTGGTGGGTGTACTCACTGCTGCTCCTCTGTTTCTGCTGTGTCTGCTGTGTCTGCTGTGTCTTCTGTGTCTTCTGCGGCTTCTGTGTTCCCGAAGGTCCGGTACAGCGCCGCCCGACTGGACGCGTGCACGTGGTCACGCATCGCCATCTCGGCGCCGTAGGGATCTTTCTGCCGGATCGCCTCCAGCACCTTGTGATGCTCCCGGTCGGACTCGGTGAGCCGTTTCGGGTCTGCGACGGTGCGCTCGACCAGCCGCTGGTAGGCCAGCTGGTTCATCAGCCAGGTGTAGGTCTCGGAGAGTTTCGAGTTGTCCGCACCACGGATCAACGTCCAGTGGAACTCGGCGACCAGTTCGGCGTACCGGGCGGAATCGCCGTGGGCCGCGGCGGCGTCCGACTCATCGACGTTGCGCTGGAGGGCATCGAGTTCCGGGATGCTGCCGCGACGGGCCATGAGGGACGCCGCGAGCCCCTCGAGACTCTCCTTGATCTGGAACATCTCGACGATCTCCCGGCGCGAGGGCTCGTGGACGAAGGTGCCGACGCGGGGACGGATGTGGACCAGTCCCTCCATCTGCAGGACTTTGAAGGCCTCGCGGACCGGGGTGCGGCTGACGTTGAACTCCTCGGCCAGCGCGGTCTCGGGGATGAGCTCCCCGGGGGCGAGCTCACCGGAGATGATGCGGGACCTGATCAGTTCGATCAGAGGGGTTCCCGGGGCATTTTCAGTGGCTGTATGTTGCATACAAGCGACTGTGCCATGGACTGCCGGCGCACGCAAGGGTCCGCGGGCATGTTTTTCACCGGGGGTAACCATCTTCCACCCCTCGCCCTGTTTCCGGGAGATGACGCAGATTGTTACATCTACATGCTGGCTTAGCACTTCCATGGGAGTTTCCCCGTTACGCTGACGTGCCCCGTCGGAGCTCCGCGACCGGGAGGTGGCGTCCTTCCGGAAAAGTTCTGTCTCCCCCATTGACGTGACCACGCTCACTGTCTACCGTGTCTTGAATACAAGAGACGACGTCCTGTTGCATGCAACGCCAGCACAGGCAGCCAACCGAAAGAGGTGCATATGACCAACTCCCTGAAGACGTCCATCACGAACGCCTGGGACGCCGCCTGGAACAAAGGTGACGTCACCGTCTTCGACCAACTCACCGCGCAGAACTACCAGCGTCGCAGCACCCGCTCCACGTCCACCACCGGGCTCGACGCCATCAAGCGCGACATCCTCGCCATCCGCGACGCCTTCCCCGACCTCACCACCACCGTCGACCACATCGTCATCGACGGTGACGAGCGCGACTGCAAGGCCGCGGTCTACTGGCACTCCACCGGCACCTTCACCGAACCCTTCGGCGACGTGCCGCCGACCGGGACGAAGGTCGTCACCCACGGTTCCAACCTGCTCACCTTCGACGCCGGCCGTATCGCCCTCGAGGAAGCCACCTGGGACACCTCCGCCCTGCTCGCCGACCTCGGCCTGAAGTCGCTGGGCTCCGCCTTCGACCAGGACACCGACGCCGTCTGGGACAACCTCGACGGCGAGCCGACCAAGGAAGCACTCAAGGCCTTCAACCGGCAGTTCATCACCGGTGTCACCGTCGTCACCACCATGGACGACGAGGGTAAGCCCCGTGGCCTGGCCGTGAACTCCTACAACTCGGTCTCCCTGGAGCCGCCGCTGGTGATGGTCTGCATCCAGAAGACGTCCTCGACCTACGCCTCCCTGTTCGGCGCCACCCACATGGGCATCAACATTCTCGGCTGCAACCAGCGCGACACCCTGCGCACCTTCGCCTCCAAGGGCACCGACAAGTTCGCCGAGCTGGAGTGGCACCGGGGGCCGAACGGCTCGCCGCTGCTCGACGGCTCCTCCGCCTCTGTCGAGGTCGAGATCAAGGAACGGTTCCAGGCTCTGACCCACACCATCTTCGTGGGCCGCGTCCGCACTTCCGAGTCCACCGACAACGACCCGATCATCTACAAGGCCGGGCAGTTCTTCGAGAGCCACGAGCTGACCCCGCTGGACTAGGTCCTCGCACCCCCTGCCCGTCTTTTTCCGACCCCACTTCTCCTGAACCAGACAGGACACGAACACCATGAACGATGACAACCGGGATAGTCAGCGGACGCACGTCCGCAGGTATCCGGTCGATGCCCTGCGGAGAGCCACCACACAGTCCTCCGTCGGCCTCTACCCGCATGACCTCCACCCCGGGTTGGTCCCCGGTATCTCCGTCGAGGAGCAGCGGAACCGGTTCGGACTGAACAAGGTCGTCTTCGGCATCACCGCTGCCCTGATCGTCGCCTTCATCACCTGGGGCGTGATCAGCCCGGCCTCGGTGGGGACTGTCTCCTCCGCGATGTTCAACTGGGCGTTGAAGAACCTCGGGTGGCTACTGAACCTCACCATGCTGCTCGGCGTCATCGTCATGGCGTACCTGGCATTCTCCCGGTTCGGACGCATCAAGCTCGGCAAGGACGACGAAACCCCGGAGTTCTCACGCTTCGCCTGGGTGGCGATGATGTTCGGTGCCGGTATCGGTGTCGGCATCTTCTTCTTCGGTCCGTCCGAGCCGCTGTCCTACTTCATCTCCCCGCCACCTGAGACCGTGGACGCGGAGACCCCGGCGGCCCTCCACCGCGCCATGGCACAGTCCCACTACCACTGGGGACTGTTCATCTGGGGCCTCTACGCCATGGTCGGAGGTGCGCTGGCCTACAGCTCCTACCGCCGGGGACGCGTCACCCTGATCAGCTCCGTATTCCGGTCCCTCTTCGGGCAGCGGCAGACTGAGGGAGTGCCCGGACGACTCGTCGACATGATGGCGATCATCGCCACCCTCTTCGGCACCGCCGCGACCCTCGGCCTGTCCGCCGTGCAGATCGGTGAAGGAGTGAAGATCGTCTCGGGTGCGTCCGAGGTCACCAACACCGTCCTCATCCTGATCATCTCCATCCTCACCCTGTGTTTCATCATCAGTGCCGTCTCCGGCGTCTCCCGTGGCATCCGCTACCTGTCGAACATCAACATCACCCTGACCCTCGGCCTGGTGCTGTTCGTCTTCATCCTCGGCCCCACCCTGTTCCTGCTGAACCTCGTGCCCGCCGGCATCGCGTCCTACCTCGGCAACATGATGGACATGGTCAGTCGTGGACTGTCCTGGGGTGATGAAACCGTCGAATTCCAGTCCATCTGGACCGCCTTCTACTGGGCTTGGTGGATCGCCTGGACGCCCTTCGTCGGCATGTTCATCGCCCGCATCTCCCGCGGCCGGACCATACGCGAGTTCGCTGTCGTCACCACACTGGCCCCGACCTTCATCCTGATCCTGGCCTTCACCGTCTTCGGTGGCACCGCCATCACCTTCCACCGGGAGGGTAAGGAAGGATTCGACGGGTCGGCATCCTCCGAGAATGTCCTGTTCTCGCTGTTCGACAACCTTCCACTGGGCGCGATCACCCCGTTCCTCCTGATGTTCGTACTCGCGGTCTTCTTCATCACCTCGGCGGACTCCGCCTCCGTGGTCATGGGAACACTGTCGGAGCGGGGTAACCCCGAACCTCGGAAGATCATCGTGGTCTTCTGGGGCCTGTGCATGATGGGCATCGCCGTGGTGATGCTCCTGGTCGGCGGCGAGACTGCCCTGACTGGCCTGCAGAATCTCACGATCCTGGTGGCAATGCCTTTCTCACTGGTACTCATCGGTATAGCCGTCGCCTTCATCAAGGATCTCAGGACGGATCCTGCAGCGATCCGCAACGACTATGCCAAGACCGCTATCCAGAATGCGGTGGTCAAGGGCCTCGAGGAGCACGGCGACGACTTCGAGTTGTCGGTGGCCCCGGCAGTCAACGGACGCAGCGCAGGTGCACACTTCGACTCCACCGCCGAACAGGTCACCGCCTGGTACCGACGCACCGATGCTGATGGCAACGAGATCGAGTTCGACTACGAATCCAAGACCTGGAGCGACAGCCCGGTACCGGAGACTGATATCGACGTCACCGGTCAGAACGTCATCGACGCCACCGAGAAGAACGGAGGGGCCGGGGACACTGACAAGCCGCAATAGCCTGACCTCCCGTCACCCCATGCAGGTTTACGTCCCGCCAGGCCGGTCTGAGCCCGTCAGATCAGCCTCACGGGACGTGAACCTGCATCGCCTACCTGCCTGCCACGCTCACGCCCGGAGCAACAGCGGAATCCCCGCCCGCGGCCTCACCCCGTCACCTTAGTGCGCAGCAGCCGGTACTGCGGGGTGCACAGTGCGGCCAGCGACAGCAGGACGCACAGCACACCACCGGCAACGAAGACCAGGGCGATACCGCGTGATTCACCGGTGCCGACGAGCCAGGACCAGGTGTCCCGCCCGGCGTCGGTCTCCATGTAGGGGATCACCCACAGTTCCGCGAGCGGGGCGACGAGCAGACCGGTCACCGGTGCCGTCGCCGCCTCGAAGGTGTTCGCGAAGCCGAAGACGCGGCCCTGTTTCCGGTACGGGACGACCTGCTGGATGACGGTCTGCTCCGCCGCCTCGACCGCAGGGATCAGGGCCATCGACAGCCACGAACCGAGGAGGAACAGCCAGCCGGCGTCGCGGATCGTGAACAGGGCGCCGACCACACCGACCGCGGCGGCGCACAGCAGCATGGTGCGCACCGGATTGCGCCCCAGGCCCTTCGCCGCGACGAGTCCGCCGCCGACGAAGAGACCGGTGGCGGCCACGGCGAAGCCGATACCCCAGCCCCGCACACCGAACAGCTCGATGCCGTAGGGGTCCATCAGTGCCAACGTCACCCCGCCGAAGAGGTTGTTCAGCGTGGTGAAGAGAATGAGGGCGAGCAGCCCGGGTACGGCGATGACCGCGGCCCAGCCGCCGCGCAGGTCGACCAGACCGGTGGGGGACGCGTCACTGTCGGCGCTGTCGTCACCACCGGTATCTTCTGCACTGCCCGCCGCGTCCTCCCTGACCGTGAGGGACGCGAGGTGGAGCAGCACCGGGATGAGGATGCCGGTACCGATGACCATGGTCCAGCCCATGCCGAGATAGCCGACGGACAGCCCACTGAACACGCTGGTGACCAGCATCGACAGTCCCTGGACAGTGCCGACCATGCCGTTGGCGTTGGCGCGTCGTTCCTCCGGGACGAGAAGGGTGACCGTGGTGGACAGGGCGATGCCGCGGAGCTGCTCGACGACCGCGCCGGCGAGCATGATCGCCGTGAACAACCAGAACCACGGCTGGGTGATGTCGGACAGGCGGTCGGCCCCGGCGACGGCGAAGAACCCCAGGTCAATGAGGAACATGCCGAGGGCGAAGACCGTGGCCCAGACCATCACGGCTTTCTTGTCGAACCGGTCGACGAGCGTGCCGAAGAGCATGCTGCACACCGAGACGAACAGCATGTAGGCGGCGCCGACGGCGCCGGAGGCGATGACATTTCGGGTCTCGGCGTAGATCCAGAAGGTCAGGCCGAACCAGAGGAAGCTCGTGGCGAGGTTGGCCACGGCGGTGTTGACGAGGATGTGGACGAAGGTACGCATACCGGTGTAAGGGGTTGTGCGCGCGGATCTGCGCGGAGTTGTACGGGGCATTCTGCTCTCCGGTGGAGCGCGGGGGGCAGGGCAGCGCTGAGGGTGGGGACCAAGGGCCGCCCGACGTCCCCGCAGATGTGCGGTGGACCGTCGGACAGCGGAGGGAACGGGAGTGGCCTCGACCGTTCTCCGCTGTCAGCGGAGGGTGCGGAGCTTCAGGAAAGCGGTGCCGGTGTACATGGGTGGAGACATTAGCAGGACGCGGGCCCCCGGTGCACCCCTGGCCGGAGGTGGTTACTGTACCGTACATACCATTCCTGCACTGGACAGCCTTGCCTTTGCTAGGCTGCCCTTCATGCACACTCTCTCCGATCACGACCGTCAGCAGCACATCAACGCTGCCGTCGAGGCGCTGAAGGCACGCATGACCCGTCGATTCATCGACGTCGACGAGGCATTCGCCCAGCTCGCCTCCGAACTCCACTGGCAGACCGACCAGGCGGCCTGGGGCCTGCGCCGCGCCCGTCGTCAGCTCCGCGCCGCCCGCTAGAGGACGCGTCAGCTGTCGAAGCCCATCTTCAGGGCGTCCATCACCTTGAGGAACGGCCCCCGGCGTCCCTCATTCTCGTCGGCCTTGATCAGGGCCTTCGTCATCATCTGGACACCCAGCCACGCGGCAGGCTCCGGTGGGAAGGGCTTCGGCATCTTCCGCACCATCTCCAGCTCCGTGAGCTCGGTCTTCTCACCACTGAGCAGGTCCAGCATCACCCGGCCGGCGAAGCGCGAGGCACCCACGCCCAGCCCGGTGAACCCGGCGGTGTACGCCACCTTCCCGCCGTAGCCGGTGGTGAAGAAGGGGAAGAAGCGCGAGCAGGTGTCGATCGCACCGCCCCACTTGTGGCTGAAGACCACTCCCCCGTCGACGCCTTCCGGCGCATCACCGTCGAGCTGCGGGAACATCGCGTAGAACTGCCCGGCCAGGGTCTCGAAGGTCGCCGGACGCTGGTCGTACTTCGGGAGCACCTTCTTGCCGAAGTGGTAGACGGCGTCCCATCCGCCCCAGAGGATGCGGTTGTCGGCGGTGAGCCGGAAGTAGTGGAACCGGTTGGTCACGTCATCAAGTCCCTCCCGGTGACGCCACCCCACCGCGTCCAGCTGCGCATCGGTCAGCGGCTCGGTCATCAGGGCGTAGTCGTACACCGGCACGGTGTGTAGCACGGTCTTCTTCAACAGCGTCGGGAAGACATTCGTCGCCAGCGCCACCGTCGGCGCGGTGACCGAACCCTGGTCGGTGTCCACGACCATCCCGGCCAGTTCCTCGCGCAGGTCACGCACCATGGAGTGCTCGTGGATGACCACGCCTTTCCCGAGCAGGACGCGCTTGAGCTCCCAGCACAGCTTCGCCGGGTGGATCATCGCGTTGTTCCGCTCGTCGAGCAGACCGCCGAGGACGCCGGCAGCGTGCACGTGGTCCTGTACCTCCCCGGCATCCAGCCAGCGGAAGCCGTTGTCCGGGTCGTGGGCGGCCTTCAGGTCCTTGACCTGCCATTCCTCGAAGGCCAGCGAGAGTTCGCCGGTGCGCTCGAACTCGCAGTCCAGGCCGAGCCGTTCCACGGTCGCCTCGATGGCGTCGAGGTTCTCCAGGCCGAGTTCGGTGAGCCGTCCATTCTCGCCGGGCAGGTGGTGGTCGCCGTTCTCCTCACCGTGGGTGAGGCTGGCGGAGCAGAAGCCGCCGTTGCGTCCGGACGCCGCCCAGCCGATCTCGGTGCCCTCGAGAAGCACGATGCGGCGGGGCGTGCCGGCGGCCTCATCGTCCTCCACCGCCTGCAGCGCGGTCCACAGTCCGGTGAACCCGCCGCCGACGATGACCAGGTCGGCGTCCTCATGGCCGCGCAGCGCGGGCTCCGGGGCCGACCGGTCGGAGGTGTCCAGCCAGAACGGGGTGGTCGAGGCGTCCTTGAGGGCGCCGATGATGTTGAGGGATCCCATGGGTCAGCTTCCTGCCATTGTCTTGACGATGCCGGACGCGGATTCGCCGGTCTTCTTCAGTACCAGTCCGACCAGTGCCAGGGCGACGAGCGTGAGCACCAGCATGATCGTCGACATCGCGGCGACCTCCGGGCGCAACGCCACGCGCACCGCGGCGAAGATGTACACCGGCCACGGAGTGTAGCCCGGTTGCTGGACGAAACTGGAGAGGATGGTGTTGTCGAGGCTGAGGGTGAAGGCCATCAGCGCACCCGCCATCACGCCGGGGGCGGCGATCGGCAGGGTGATGTCCTTGAACCGGTGCCAGGCGTTCGCCCCGAGGTCCGCACCGGCCTCCTCCAGGGATTTGTCGACGGTGCCCATCCGGGCGCGGATGATGAAGGTCACCACAGCCAGGGAGAACATCGCATGGCTGATGACCAGGCGGACCATGCCGTTGTTCACCGGGCTGATGCCCCAGTCCACACCGAGGGTGACGAACCACGGGAGGAAGGAGATACCGTGGTGGAGTGATGGTCGGCGCTGGCCAGCTGGATCGGGCGGTCGACACCGACCTCGGCGCACAGGGCGTCGAGTTGGGCGGCGGTGGGGGCTCCGCCCGGGAAGTCCGACATGGACCAGCCGCCACCGGTGAGCCAGATGGTGCTGTCGAGGTCGGTGGCGGCGTCGATGATGCGGCGGGGCCCGGCGTCTGCATCGGTCCCCGGGGCGGGTCCCACCGAGGTGAGGACGCCGTCGGTGACGGTGAGGCTGTCGGCGTCCAGCACCGCATGGCCGTCGAAGATGACGGCGTTGACGATGGTGAAGCTGTCGCCTGGGACGTTCACGGGATCTCCTCGTCGGTCGGGGTCGGAGGGCGGGGCAGTGGGGCAGATCAGTGACGTACATCACGAATGACGTTCGTTTTAAGACACCGTACGTTGTTCATCCCTCGAACGGAACACCTGAAACCACTATTTAACGACCAAGTAACAACTGAAACCACACTCAGAGACACCGCCGTCCACGAATTCAGTAGAATCTGCGGATGAGCAGAGGAGGACACCCATGACCGAACTGGACCCCACGTCCAAACAGATCATCGAGCTGCTGCAGCAGGACGGACGCCGCTCGTACGCCGACATCGCCCGCTCCGTCGGACTGTCCGAGGGCGCCGCCCGGCAACGTGTCTCCCGGCTCATCGACTCAGGTGTGATGCAGATCGTCGCCGTCACCGACCCCGGCCAGCTCGGGTTTCTGCGGCAGGCGATGATCGGCGTCCGCACCACCGGCCCTGTCAGCCCGGTCGCCGACGCCCTCGCCGAGCTGTCCGCAGCGTCCTACGTCGTTGTGACGGCCGGCGTCTACGACCTCCTCGTGGAGGTCGTCTGCGCCGACGACCGCGAACTGCTCGACCTGGTCGACACGATCCGCGCCACGCCCGGCGTCCGCGAGACCGAGACCATGACCTACCTCGACATCAGGAACGAAACCTACAACTGGGGAACACGATGACACCACCGACCACCACACCAACGACCACACAGGACAGTCTCCGCGACCACCTGTGGATGCACATGGCCAGCCACCGGCACCTCTACGAGGGCGGGACCACACCCGTCATCACCCGCGGTGAGGGCCACCACATCTACGACGACGCCGGCCGCGAGTACATCGACGGACTCGCCGGACTGTTCGTCGTCCAGGTCGGCCACGGGCGCGAGGAGATCGCACAGACCGCCTACGAACAGTCGAAGAAGCTCGGCTTCATGCCGCTGTGGTCCTACGCCCACGAACCGGCCGTGCAGCTGGCGGAACGGCTCGCCGGCTACGCCCCCGGCGACCTCAACCGCGTCTTCTTCACCTCCGGTGGCGGCGACTCGGTGGAGTCCGCCTTCAAGCTGGCGAAGAACTTCTTCAAACTGCAGGGAAAGCCCGGCAAGCACAAGGTCATCTCCCGTGCCGTCGCCTACCACGGCACCCCGCACGGCGCGCTGACCATCACCAGCCTGCCCGGGCTGCGCAACCAGTTCGAGCCGCTGGTTCCCGGCGCGCTGAAGGTGCCGAACACCAACTTCTACCGGGCGGACGCCCGCTTCGACGGCGACGAGAAGGCCTTCGGACGCTGGGCCGCCGACCGGATCGAGGAGGCGATCCTCTTCGAGGGGGCGGACTCCGTCGCCGCCGTCTTCCTCGAGCCGGTGCAGAACGCCGGCGGCTGTTTCCCGCCGCCGCCCGGCTACTTCGAGCGGGTCCGGGAGATCTGTGATGAGCACGACGTGCTGCTGGTCTCCGATGAGACGATCTGCGCCTTCGGACGCGTCGGCTCGATGTTCGCCTGCGACGACTTCGGCTACGTGCCGGACATCATCACCTGCGCCAAGGGCTTGACCAGCGGGTACGCACCGCTGGGCGCGATGATCGCGTCCGACCGCCTCTTCGAGCCCTTCGGACGCGACGGCGAGACCTTCGGCCACGGCTACACCTTCGGCGGGCACCCCGTGGCCTGTGCCGTGGCGATGACCAACCTCGACATCTTCGAGCGGGAGGGACTCAATGACCGGGTCCACACGAATGCGCCGGCGTTCCGGTCCACCCTGGAGAAGCTGTCCGACCTGGACATCGTCGGTGACGTGCGCGGCGAGGGCTACTTCTACGGCATCGAGCTGGTGAAGGACAAGGCCACGAAGAAGAGCTTCACCGACGAGGAATCGGAGCGCATCCTCAAGGGGTTCGTCACCGGCAAGCTCTGGGAGGAGGGGCTGTACTGCCGGGCCGACGACCGCGGCGACCCCGTCATCCAGCTGTCTCCCCCGCTGACCTGTGGCCAATCGGAGTTCGAGGAGATGGAGGCGATCCTGCGCTCGGTGCTGGGTCAGGCGCAGGAGCTGCTGTAGGGGTTCGGTGGGGTCGGCGTCCTGCCTGCGTCGCCGCGGCGTCCCCCGGGAAAGAGGATGTCCGCAGCACGCAGGCTGAGGTCGCTGGCGAGGGGGTCAGACCGACCTCACGCTGCGTGATGCCGACATAGGGGTCAGCGTGTCACCGTCAGGGGAAGGGCAGCTCAGGCATGGGCGGCATTTCCGGGAGGTTCAGATCAGGCAGGTCCGGCAGCTGAAGGTCGGGCAGCCCCGGGATGCCGGGGGCGGGGGAAGGCGACGGGGAAGGCGCGGACGGCTGGAACGCGTCCACCACATCGCCGGTCAGCTGTGCGGCCGGCCCGTTCGTCTGGGCGGCCACCGAGAAGTCCGCACCGTAGGACGCCGAAGCGGTGAACGAGGTCTGGTCGTCCGACCAGCCCCACTTCGTGCCGATGACACCGGGCAGCACGGCGGTGCCGTAGTCCTGGCGCATCCCGTCGGCCGCCACCGGGGAGGCGCTGGCCAGGGCCGCGAGCACCGGGGAGCCCGGATCCTGACGCTTCTTCGCCTCCAGGTAGGTCACCGAATCGGCGGTGGAGGTGGTGGAATCGCCCCAGTAGCCGGGATCGTGGGTGTCGTTGAGGCCGTAGGCGTTCGCGGTCGTGGAGATCGACTGCGGGTACTTCGCGTAGAGCCGGGACGCGATGCCGTCATCCGAGGTCTGCAGCATGCGGGTGGCGTCCGCCTGGTCGGCCGGGGTGCCGTGGGCGAAGACGTAGTCGGCGATGTAGAGCTTGACGATCGACAGTGCCGGCCGGGACTCGTGCTGGTTGGCCGTGCCGGCGCGGAAACCGGTCCCCGTGTGCTCGACGGTGATCTGGGTCCGGGCGGGGGCGACGATGTGTCCGCCATCGTCCTGGCGCGGTGCGGGGGCGGCGGTGGCCGCCGGCGCGAGAGCGATGACGGTGGACGCGCCGAGGATGCCGAGGCTGCCGAGAGTGAGGGACGGACGTCGGGTGGTACGTGGTGCAGTCATTGTTTCAGCGTATCGCGGTCGGTGGTGCTGCGCTGCCGGACAGGTACCGGTCCGGGGCGCTTCTGTGTCAGGAGGATTAAATGCTGCGTGTCCGGGAGATTACATTCCGAATCAAACACGCTCCGACCTGCGCAGTTCCCTGGCTGAAGGCAAAACCTTGATCCAGTCATCTGATTACATGTTGGACCGATAGCGAATCGACTCCATAGGTTGTGAAGCACGACACAACCAAGGAGGCATCATGGCTCTGACGATCTGGCCCGGCCAAAAATCCGCCACCGCATCCGGCGCCGTCGGACGCGGAACCGGTGACGAGCCCCCTAAACCGCGTGTGCAGCTTTCCGCCGGTGTGATCTTCATCGTCGCCGCCATCCTCGCGGTCGGCACCATCTTCCTCGACGCACCCATCGAAATGTCGATGTTCTTCGCAATGGTGGCGCTGATGCTGATTCTCGCCGTCCGCGGCTTCAACTTCGACGAGATCCAGGACGCGGCCTTCAACTCCATGCGGACCGTCCTGGAGCTCGTGATGATCCTGCTCTCCGTGGGTATGCTCATCAGCACCTGGGCCCAGGCGGGCACCATCCCAGTGATCATCCGGTTCGGTCTGGAGACGATCAACCCGACCTGGTTCTACGTCACCGCGCTCCTGCTCTGCTCGATCACCTCCCTCGTCACCGGCACCTCCTGGGGCACGATGGGCTCCGTCGGTGTCGCACTGATGGCCGTCGGCGGTGCCCTCGACCTGCCGGCCGGGCTCACCGCCGGCGCGATCATCAGTGGCGCCTATTTCGGCGACAAGATGTCTCCGCTGTCCGACAGCACCAACCTTTCCGCCGCGATCACCGGCGTGCCACTGTTCTCCCACATCCGGTACCTGCTGATCACCACGGTCCCCGCCTACATCTGCACCGTGGTCCTGTTCACGGTGCTGGGGTTCGTCGTCGACCACAACGACAACACCGGCGATTCGATCGACACCATCGTCGACGGCATCAACCGAAGCTTCGACACCGGCTGGTTCTCACTGCTCCCGGTCCTGGTCACCGTGGCGATGCTGATCTTCCGCGTTCCCCCGTTCATCTCCATCTTCGCCGGCGCGGTAGGCGCGATGTGCGTCTCGATGACGACGCAGGGTGCGACTGTCGAGGACGTCATCGCTGTCCTGCACTCCGGATTCGTCCTCGATTCCGGTACCCCGGACATCGACGGCCTGATCTCCGGCGGTGGGCTTCTGTCCATGGCAGGTCTGGCGATGCTCTTCCTCTTCGCGGTCGGCACCTCGGGCCTGCTGAACAAGGGCGGATTCGTCGGCGTCATCATCGAGAAGTTCCTGCGCTTCGCCAACACCCGGCGTCGGCTGATGTCGCTGACTTCCCCGGTCGTCTTCACCTCGGTCGGACTCGGGGCGTCCTTCTCCTTCGCTGCGGTGATGGCCGGAACGCTCCTGCTGCCCGGGTACAGGAAGCTCGGGCTCGACCCCCGGAATCTCGGCCGCACCATCGAGGATTCCGGCACCGTCTACGATCCCTTCTTCCCCTGGTCCAGTGGCGGCATCTTCGCCGCCGGTGCGCTCGGCGTCGCGACGTTGGACTACATGCCCTTCCTCTTCTTCGCCTTCTTCTCGACCGGATTCGGACTGCTGGTGGCGCTGACCCAGTTCACCGTCGCCACCGTCCCGGACGAGGACGAGGAAGCTGACGGAAAGACCGGCGGAGAGACCACCGCCACGGGCGGGAGCCTCGCCGCCGAACCCGGGCCTGACACCCACGACACCCGCTGCTCCCACGACACCGAACTCCAGAAAGCAGGACAGAAATGACCGAGAACACCACACACACCGCCGTCGTCACCGGCGCTGCGAGCGGAATGGGCCGCGCGACCACTGAGCTCCTCCTCGACCATGGTTGGACCGTGATCGCCCTGGACCTCAACGAACTGGACTACAGCGCAGATGCGCTCCTGCCGGCCGCGGTTGACATCACCGACCGGGACGCGGTGGAAACGGCTCTCGCCGACGCCCTGCACGACAGCGGCCGTATCGACCTCGTCGCCAACATCGCCGGTGTCTTCCCGCCGTCGACGCTCGACACCTTCACCGAGAAGCTCTACCGGCTGACCTTCGACGTGAATGTGCTGGGCACGCTGAACGTCATCGCTGCGTCCCGCCCGTACCTCGGGAAGGGGTCGGCAGTGGTGAACTTCGCTTCGGTCGACGCCTTCACCGTCTCCCCCGGGCAGCTGATCTACGGTGCGACAAAGGCCGCGGTGGTGATGCTCACCAAGGAGCTGGCCCTGGAGCTCGCCCCCTCGGGAATCCGGGTCAATGCGATCGCCCCGGGCTGGGTGGACACCCCCGGCAATGCGGCGACGGGTCGTATGGCGGAGGCGGCGAAGTCCGTGCCCCTGGGGCGGGTGGCGCAGCCGGTGGAGATCGCCCGGTGGGTGGAGATGATCGGCGGAGAGGACGCCGCCTTCCTCTCCGGGGAGACTATCGTGCTCTCCGGGGCGGACGTCATGCGGTAACCGTCACGGAGCATCCGGGGGGATCTCCGACAGCCGGTCGAGGATGATGCGCTGCACCGCGAGCGCACCGGGGCTCAGGACAGCGTTCCGGCGCCGGATGAAGGCGAAGTTCTCGCGCATCACGGGCTCGAGCGGGGTCCAGTGGAGCCGGTGCGCGACCCCGGCGACGTCGGCCAACGGATAGGGGGAGATGGTGTCACCCACTCCGTCCGCCGCGAGTTCGAGGGCTGTCAGCGGCGACACCTCGATGTCCACCCGTATCTTCAGCCCCTGCTGCTGGGCGATCTCCATGAGGCGTCGGCGGGTCGGGTCGGAATCACCCCACTGCACCTCCGGCATGATGAGTGAAGCGTCCACGATGTCACGGACGGTCTTCGGGGCGGCGTCCTCCGGGGGTGTGGAGGAACAGTGGTAGACCTGGGGTGACCAGGCGACCGGTTCGGCCTCCAGGCCCGAGTCGTCGACCGGGAGCGCGACGATCGCCGCCTCCAGGCGCCCTTCCCGGACCTCGTCAGCGACCTGGACGGAATTGTCGCCGATGAGGCGCAGGCCTACGTCCGGGAACTCTTCACGGAACCGCTCGACGAGGATCCGGTGGAAGAGATGACGGGCCGTGCTGAAGGACCCGAAACTGACGGTGCCGCCGGTGAGTTCCCGGATCGGAGTGACCGAGTCGACCGCGGCCGCGGCGGTCGCGAGGACCTCCTCAGCGTGGGGGACGAGGGTACGGGCGGCGTCCGTGAGGATCAGGGTGCGGTTCGTGCGGATGAACAGGGGGACACCGAGCGTCCGTTCCATCCGTCTGATCTGCTCGGACAGGCTGGGCTGGGCGATGTAGTTCGCTTCGGCGGCGGCCGAGAGAGAGCCGTGCTCCACCGCAGCCAGGAAGTAGGCGAACTGCTGGAGGGTGATACCCGGGGACGGGCGGGGATGCGTCATGGCACCTCTCTGCTCAAGGTTTTAGCTCGAACTGCTGAAGTAACAAAGGTCTTCCCTTATCTTAGGTGGTCGCCGAGCATGGGAGTAGCCCCACCACACAACCTCAGGAGGAACGACCATGGGACGCTTTGCCATCATCGGAGCCGGCGCCGCCGGACTCTCGGCCACCAGACTGCTGCTCGACGCCGGACATGACGTCTCCACGTTCGAGGCCTCCGACGTCCCCGGCGGACACTGGAACACCGACTACGACGCCCTGCACCTCATCACCGCCCGGGACCAGACCCACTTCCCGGACTTCCCGATGCCCGCCGACTACCCGCACTTCCCGAGCCGTGACCAGGTCACCGCATACATCCACTCCTACGCGGACGCCTTCGACCTGCACCGTGTCATCAGCTACGACACCACGGTGATCTCGGCGTCCCCACTGGAGGCACCGGACGGTGACCCGGTCGGCTCCGCCGGCTGGTCCGTGGTGACCTCCCGCGGCGACGAGGGCGTCTTCGACGGCGTCCTCGTCGCCAACGGGCACCTCTGGGACGCCAAGGTACCGCCGGTCTCCGGGTCCTTCACCGGCTACCAGGTCCACACCAGCCGGTACCGCAACACCGAAGAACTGGAAGGACGCCGCGTCCTCGTCGTCGGTGTGGGTAACTCCGGCTGTGACATGGCGGTGGACGTCGCCCAGCACCGGCTGGAATGCGACATCGTCGTACGACACGGAGTGCAGTTCCAGCCGAAGATGTACTTCGGCATCCCGCGGTCCATGGTCCCCTTCCTCGGCGACTTCACCCCCGACGAGCAGGACCTGATCAACCGGCTCATGGCACGGGTCTCCATCGGCGAGAACAGTGCCTACCCGGGCCTTCCGATGCCCGAGGCACACACCCTCGCGGACGGGCCGACCACCGTCAACGACCTGCTGCTCTACTGGATCCAGCACGGGCGCATCGGCGTGCGGCCGGCGATCGAGCGGATCGAGGGGAAGACCGTCACGTTCGCAGACGGCATGTCGAAGGAGTACGACTCCATCATCTGGGCCACCGGCTTCCGCACGTCCCTGCCGTTCCTGGATTCAGGACTGCTGCGGCAGGAGAACGGGGCGCCGGTACGCTACGCCGGCGGGATCCTGCCCGAGGGCGTGGAGAACCTCTATTTCGTCGGACTCATCGCACCGCGTGGTCCGCAGATCCCGGTGTACGGCGAGCAGACCACACGGATCCTGCGGATGATCGCGCTGCACGAGGGAGCCGGTGACACCCCGCTACCGCTGACCTCCTACTTCCAGAAGGTGCAGGAACCCGAGACGAAGATCGACGTGGTCCGCAACCTGTGGAACGACGCGATGGCGGACACGGACGCCCACCTCCGGTCGCTGGAGGCGCTGGACCCGATGACGGTGTAGCAGGCATCCCCGCAGTGCGGTGAGGACGGCCGGCCCTCCGACCGTGACTCGATGCGCTGCCGTCTTCACGGGGTGCTCACCTGTTCCTGCGGGTGTTCCGGCAGAGCTTCCAGGGAACTGACGGGGTATCCGTAACATCCCGTAGTGTGTCGGCAGCAGCCCCCTGCGACGGAAGAGTCTGCGGGGCGGGTCCCCGGTGAACTATGCCACCGCCTGCCCCCGGTGGCCCACGGGGCGACCTGGATGTCGGCGTCCCGCAGCCTCAGGTCGTTGGCGAGGGGGCCTGACCAGCCTCAGGCTGCGTGATGCGGACATCGTCATGAGTTCCGGGTCGCAGGAGCAGCCTGCCGCGCAGCGACGGCCCGGGCGATCGCATTGCGCAGCTGCCGCATCAACTTCGGACGGTTCTTCATCAGCGTCCTGTTCACCCGCACCACGATCCACTCCCCGTCGGTGAGATCCTGCAGCTGCTCGAAATCCTTCTCCGTCTGCCCCTCCTCATCATGGTGCTTCCCGTCGTAGTAGAGCCCGATCCGCAGACTGCGGCAGCCGATGTCGAAGAAGGTCGTCCGGTCCCGCGTCCCACCCCACGATGTCTCCTCCCGGTACGCCACCTCCACCTGCGTCTCCCACCGATGCCCGTCCGGCAGCAGGTCACGCACGATGAGTCGGAGCTCGGTCTCCCGCGGCGACTCCGCCCCTGCCGCCACCAGGCGACTGAGCCGCCGTAGTTCCCTGCGGGAGATCAGACCTGTCGCGGCGTCCTCCAGCTGGTTCCACGTCACGGTCGAGCACTGCGCGAAGGCGTCGATCAGCTGCACCGCGCGGACCTGCCGGTCGGAGAGACCGTCGACCTGCACCACCTGCCACCCGTGCTTGCCGGACAGGACCGACCGCAGGCACTGGGCGAGCGCCACCGCCGCCGTGACCACGCGCATCTGCGGACAGAGTGGATCAGGGGCAATGGTGTCCCGCTCCAGGTCGAAACCCGGCGGCAGCGGACGGATCACCGGGCTCAGCGGACTCCCCTGCGCGATCTCCGTGCGGTCGGAACCGTTGGACCGGCCTTCCGCCAGGAGAAGCACGGCCGCCGAATCCGCCCAGTAGAGGAGTCCGTGGAACGGCGCCGCCGCCCAGCCGGAGATGATGAAGGTCGGGTGCAGCTGATGCAGCGCGCGGACCCGGGTGACCATGCACGCGGGGAATGCTCCGAGGTCTCGGGCGTCGGCAAGACCGGGCAGACGCTGATTCTCCACCATCATCCCGTCCGCGACCTGGATCCAGTCACGGTCGATGACCCACCTCGTCGTGCCCGAAGCGAGCAGCTCCTGCCTGCGGACCGGTAGGTGATCGGGCAGGATTCTGGTGCAGTACCAGGGACCTCTTCCTGCCGTGTGCAGGCCGTTCTCCTGTGCCTCGATGATGTGCGCCGGCAATTGCCGGACGATATGCGCCATAGTGTTGTCCCTCCCTGTGATCCCCCGCGGCCTCCCCGCGGCGCCCGCCCCGTCCCCCGGCACAGTGCATTTCCCGACAATACCTTCAGGACGCTGCCCTGGGGAAGCCCCTCGGCAACCATGTCGGCATCGCGCAGGCTGAGGTCGTTTACGAGGGGGCCAGAGCAGCCTCACGCTGCGTGATGCGGACATGCGGCGCGGCGAGACATGGTGCGGTGTGACGCGGTGGAGTGGGAGAAACGAGACCGCTACCCCAGCTCGTGGGCCAGCAGGTCCCGCGCGGTGGTGAAGCGGAACCGGTGCCCCAGGTTCGTCAGCACCACCGGCCGTGCATGCTGGTCGGCCAAGGCAAGCTCCGCGGCACCGTCCCTGCCCAGCAGCACCGCAGGTCCCACAGCCGGCACCGGTACGCGCAACGGCACCCGCACCTTCTGCGCCTCGGCCAGCACAGTAGCGAACTCTCCCTCGGTGATGTCCTCCGGGGCGACCGCGTTCACCGGCCCCACCAGGGAAGAATCCACCACGGCGCGGTGGTAGATGTCGGCGAGGTCGTCGACCCCGATCCAGGGGAAGTGCTGCCCGCCGGACCCGAGGCGTCCTGCCCCGACCCGGGATGAGGCGCCCAACAGCGACAGCAGCGGCGCTCCCCCGCCGAGCACCAGTCCGGTCCGGATACTCACCACCCGCACCCCGGCTTCAGCAGCGACGGTGCAGTCGTCCTCCCAGTCCGCGACGACGTCGGCGAGGAATCCGTCGCCCCTCGGGGCGTCCTCACCCACCGGTTCGGGGCGCGAGGCCCCGTAGAACCCGACGGCGGAGGCGCACACGAGGACCTTCACCCCGCAGGACGCCGCGACCTCGGCCAACCGTCGGGTCGGCCCGACCCGCGAGTCACGCATCGAGGCCTTGTGGGAGTCGGTGAAGCGTCCGAAGATCGGGGCCCCGGCGAGGTGGACCAGGGCGTCCACCCCGTTGAGAAGATCAGGGTCAGGCGCCGCGGGATCCCAGTGGCGTCCTTCTCCGGAATGGTTACGGACCAGCGGAATCACCGTGTGCCCGGCGGTCCGGAGCAGCGCAACGAGTTGCGTGCCGACGAGGCCGGATGCCCCGGAGACCGCGATGGTCAGCGGCGGAGTGTCGAGCTCCCGGAACTCCGCGAGGTGGGCGAGGTCGTCGGTGAGCTGGCGGCGGCGGTAGGCGGCGATGCGGCTGAGCAGGATGGTCGGGACGCGGGAGGTGATCCGGTCGGTGACTGTGGAGGTGCCGTCGCCACTGTCGGTGATGAGATGCTCGTGGTGCCACCCGGTGAAGCGGAAAGGCCGGTTCACGCAGTCGTCGACGAAGCTGCGCCCTTCGGCGAAACCCTCCGGATCATGGCGCGCTTCCCAGGTCAGCCGACCGGGGAGGGAGAAGGTGGTGGTGCCGTCGCGAAGGTCGGAGGCCTCGGAGCGGACCCGCATGCGCGCGAATCCCGGGGTCAGGCGGACGACGGCGCCGGGGCGGGTGTGCCAGTCCCAGACGTCGACTGCGGGGTGCGGCAGCTGGGTCTCGAACTCGTGGGTGGTGGTGCGGGCGGTGAGAGCGGTGGTGGGACGCATACAGGTCAAGGGTACGCGGTTAGACTGGGCATCCACCCCCGCGAAACCACCGCGCCGACCCGGGAGGACGCCATGGACAACCCGTACGCCGCCCATCTGCGCGCCACGGATCTGGACCGCACGAAGATCGCGTCCCTCATCGACCGGGCCTATGCGGAGGGCCAGCTCAACTCCCTGGAGCATGACGAGCGCGTGTCTGCGGCGATGACGGCCGCCACCCGTGGTGACCTGCTGGAACTGATCAAGGACCTGCAGGTGGAGCGTCCGGAGTTCTCGGCACCGGAGAAGAAGGCCAACCCGCTGATCCCGTCGCAGAATCCGGCGACCGGGCTGATCGTCGTGATTGTCGCTGTGGTGACCCTGGTCGTCGTCGCGGCCGTGGTCATGCTGGTGGGCCGGTCCGGATCCGATTCCCCTGCCCCTGCACCGGCAACACCGGCGGTCTCGGAAACTCCTGCCGGAGCATCTGAGGATCAGCCGACGGAATCCGAGTCCGAGGTCGCCACTGCCGTGCCTGCCGGGGACGCCGGCGGAACCGGTGAGGAACCCGGGGACACCACCCCGAAGATCTCGGTCTACGAGATGGAGACGACGATCCGCGGCGACTACCTCAACGACCGTGGCCACATCCCCGAGTACGTGACCTGCCCGGATGCCCTGGATGTGGAGCTCGGAGCGGCGGTGGAATGCTCGGTGGGCGATCATGGCGCCGTCTTCCCCGCGACGGTCACGGTCATCGGCGTGGACCTGCCGAACGTGACCTACAACGTGTCCATCACCGGGGTGTGGTGAGGTTCACGCCTGTACCTCGTGCGCCTGCCGCAGCCGCTGCGCCCATTCGACGAAAAGTCGGGTCTCCGCCGGGCCGAGGATGTCCGGGTCCGCCACGGCCCGCTCAACCACGGTGGCGAAGGCCGAGTCGCGGTCGTCGCGGTCCGCAGGCTCAGCGCCGGTGATCGCACTGATCACACCCTCCCGCACCGCGGCCGACAGTGCGGGATCCGGCTGGTCCAGGGCGATCAGGCGTAGGGTCACCCCGATATTCGTCGCCAGGATGTGCGCGGTGGCCTGCTCCGCGGACACGGCCAGGCGTCCTTGTGCTGCGGCCCGGGACGTCAGTGACAGCAGCACCTCGCCCGGCCGGGACTGACCGGCGGGAACGTAACCGGGCTGGACCTTGCCGAACATCAGGGCGTAGACGCCCGGATTGGCCAGCCCGAAGGCGACGTGGGCGTCCCACCCGGCACGGATGTCCTGGACGGGGTCCCCTGACGGTTCCGTCGACTCCTTCAGCGCCATGTACCGGTCGAAGCCGTGCTCCACGACCGCGTCCATGAGTCCCTTCTTCGAGCCGAAGAAGTGGTACGCCGTCGGCAGGGTGACTCCCACCGCTTCGCATACGGCGCGCAGGGAGAAGTCCTCACCGGGTGTCTGGGAGATCATGCCGACGGCCGCGTTGATCAGCTTCTCCCTGGTTCCCGTCGACAGCTGTCCAACCATTCTGCTAGCGTAGCCCATGTATCACCGAAATGGTGTTACATATCAGCGCTAGCCACACTTCAGGAGGCTCCTCATGACCGACCACACGCTCAACGGAAAGAACGTCCTCATCGCCGGCGGAGGCAAGAACCTCGGCGGCCTCATCGCACGCCAGGTGGCGTCCGAAGGCGCGAACGTCGCCGTCCACTACAACTCCGAAGCCAGCCGTGCCGACGCCGAAGCGACCGTCGAGGCGGTCCGCGCCCAGGGCTCCGAGGCTGTCCTGCTCCAGGCCGACCTCACCGACCCCGCCACTGTCGCCACGTTGTTCACCGACGCCGAAGCGGCGCTGGGGACCCTTGACGTCGCCGTGAACACCGCCGGAAAGGTCCTGCGTAAGCCCATCGCAGAGACCACCGGGGACGAGTACGACGCGATGTTCGACATCAACGCCAAGGCCGCCTACTTCTTCATCAAGGAGGCCGGCGCCCACCTCAACGACAACGGGAAGATCATCACCATCGTCACGTCGTTGCTCGCCGCCTTCACCGACGGCTACTCGACCTACGCCGGCGGAAAGGCCCCCGTCGAGCACTTCACCCGTGCCGCGGCCAAGGAGTATGCCGACCGCGGCATCTCGGTCACCGCGATCGGTCCGGGACCGATGGACACCCCGTTCTTCTACGGCCAGGAGACCCCCGAGCGGGTCGAGTTCCACAAGTCCCAGGCCATGGGGAACCAGCTGACGAAGATCGAGGACATCGCCCCCATCGTCCGTTTCCTGGCGACCGAGGGCTGGTGGATCACCGGTCAGACCATCTTCGCCAACGGCGGGTACACCACCCGTTGACACACTGACCCGCTACACCCCGACGCCGGCGTCCTCCAGGGCGAACCCGACGCGGAACACGGATGCCTGGTCGTAGGCGTTGCCGACGATCTGCAGTCCGGTGGGGACGCCGCGGGGCCCGGTGCCGGTCGGCACCGCCAGGGCGGGATGCCGGTTGCAGATGTTGAAGGGCACCGCCACGAGATCCGCCCAGTAGTGCCGGCCGTGACTGTCCACCGAGACCTGCGGTGCTTCGGCGGGGAAGGCGTCCTTCGTGGTCACGGGGGTGAGCAGTGCCGTCGCCCCGGACAGCAGCTGGCCGAGTTCCTCCCTGATCCGGGTCTCACGGGCGAAGGTCTCGTGCAGCGGCATGCGCGCCGCCGCAGCCATGGTGTGGTCGATGAACTGGGTGATGTACGGCGAGACCTCCGCACCGGTGGACTCGATGACGTCCGCCATCCCCGGGGCGAGGGTGTGCCCGTAGTGCGCCATGGCGACCGTCATGATCTCCTCGACCGTCCAGTCCGGGTTGCGGTGTTCGATGACGGCACCCCGGCTTTCCAGGGCGGACGCAGCGGCGGCGAGGTTGTCGCGGATCGCGGCGTCCACCGGGTAGTTACCGAGCGTCTCCGAGACGACGATGCGGCAGCCGTCGACCGACCGCTCCGGTACCTCGACCGGACCGACGGGGACGCTGTGCGGGTCGAGGGCATGCTGACCTGCGATGATATTGTGCATGAGCAGCGTGTCTTCCACGGTGCGGGCCATGGCGGAATCGCTGCGGTACCAGTCCATCGTCGACGGGTGCAGGCCCGGGACGACACCGTAGGGAGCCTTGTAACCGACCACTCCGCAGAAGGTCGCGGGGATACGGGTGGAGCCTCCGATGTCGGAGCCGGTGGCCAGCGGCGCATAGCCGGCGGCAAGCGCGGCACCGGATCCGCCCGACGAACCGCCCGGGGTGAACCCCTGGTTCCACGGATTGCGGGTCACCCCGTGGGCCAGGGAGTCCGTGGTCGTCGCGGCACAGAACTCGGGGTTGGTGGTACGGGCGACGAGCACGGCACCGGCGGCGCGGAGCCGTTCGACGATCGGGTGGTCGACCTCGGGGGTCACTGCGGTGGCAGGGACGGCCTGGTCGAGGCGTCGACCGGCGATACCGTGCTTCTCCTTGATGACGACAGGCACGCCGAGCAGGGGCTTGCCGGCAGGTGCCTCGCCGGTGGCCCACTGGGCATCGGCAACGGCTGCGGCGTCCCCGGCATCCTCGAGGAGCTCCACAACGGCGTTGATCGTCGGTTCGGTGGCCTTGATCGTCGCGAGGCATTCGGCGAGGACCTCGGTGGGGCGGCGGCGGCGGCCGGCGGCGTAATCGACGAGGAGCTCTGTGGCGGTGGGGGCGGCGAATCCGGCGGGTGTGGCAGGTGCGGCGGTCGTGGTCTTCCTTTCTACGCGGGTCAGCGAAGGCGCCCGGCGGTGCCGGGCGAGACCGGGGCGACAGTGCGGACCGGAGTGCGTTGCGTCGGCATGTCGGGGAACTCGGGGCGCTCCGCCTTGCCGGTGACGACGGAGACAATGACCATGACCACGAGGTTCGCGATGAAGGCGGGGATACCGTTGTTCATGCCCCACAGGGTGGTGTCGGCGATGGTGTAGCCGATGACGATAAGCTCGCCGACGACCAGTCCGGCGATGAGACCCTTCGCGTTGATGAACGTCGACCTGGTGCAGGACAGGATGTTCGCCGGGGCGAGCTGGGCGAGTCCGGCGTAGGTCAGCAGGTAGAGGTTCGCCATGAGATCCGGGCGGGCCAGCGACAGCCAGAGGGACGCCAGGAGGATGACCCCGGCAGCGGTCTTGCCGATGAGCAGGCGTCGTTCATTGGTGGTGCCGGACGGGATGAGATTCGAGGAGACCAGGGTGGCGATCGAGAGGACGCAGTGCGCGGCGGGGACGATCGCACACGAGATGCCGGCGATGAGGACGCAGCCCATGAGCCAGCCAGGCAGGGAATCCTGGGCGATGGACAGGATCGCGGAGTTCTCCTCACCTTCACCGACGGTGACGTGGCTGGCGGCGTAGAAGCCGATGACGATCGGGATGAAGGTGGCCAGGGTGTACAGCGGCAGCATGACGTGGTTCTTCGACACGGCGCGGGAGCCGTCGGCGGCCAGGACCGCGGGCCAGCTCTCCGGGAGGGTCATGCCGCCGAGGCCGATGCCGGAGACGATGACGCTGGTAATGAACCAGGTGATGCCGTAGGTCTGCGAGCCGGCGTCCACGGTGAGCTTGTCGCGGGCAGCGGCCATGACGCCGTCACCACCCCAGTCACCGGAGAAGTGCACGAGGACGCCGAACAGCACGATGAGCAGCGCGACGACCATCGCGACGTCCTTGAAGTATGCGGCGGACGCCACACCACGCAGGCCTGCGTAGGCGACGAACAGCAGGATGAGGACGGTGGCGATGATCATGGACGCGTTACCCGCGGACTTCTCACCGGTGGCGAAGGAGACCATGGTGCCGAGACCGACGATCTGGACCTGGACGATGGGGACGAAGAAGACGACGGAAACCAGGGCGACAAGCTTGCCGAGCAGCGGACTGCGGTACTGGTGGCCGACCAGGTCGGCATTGGTGTGGTAGTTGAAGACCTTGCCGAGCTTCCACACGACCGGGCCGATGACGAACATGCCGATGTACCCGAGGATGAGGTACGCGGGCAGGTAGGTCGCCGAGACACCGCCGAGGACGGTGAGCCCGGACATGCCGAGGAAGGTGAAGCTGGTGAAGATCGCACCAGCCTGGAGGAAGAACGTGGTGAGGCTGCTCATGCCACGGTTTTCGATGGACCAGCCGGTGTGGGTGTCCAGAGACTCACGGCGTCCGAGGGCGGCGAGGAGAGTGTGGTGGCCACGCCCCATCCGGCGACCCAGACCATCATCACGGGGAAGCCGAGGATGAGCGTGTCGTTGTTGACGAAGGGGAACAGCGGGGTGAAGACCAGGGCGATGACGGGCAGAGCACCGAGGAACACGCCGAGATCAAGGGCGCTGAAGGCCGAGAACCGGCGGCTGCGTGAGGACGTCGCGATCCTGAAAGCGGCGACGGCTTTCTTCGCGGGGGAACTCGACCCCCGCAACCGTTGATGATGGGCTTGATTGATCAGATGCGTTCGGAGGGCTTCACCATCGAGTCGATCTGTCGTGTCCTTCCGTGAGCAGGGCGTGTAGATCGCGGCACGCACCTACCGGGCCTGGAAGCGCCCCCGGATCGCGGCCCGGACTGTCACCGACGCGATGGTCGTGGACGCGGTCCGTGACGCAGCCTGGACGACCGTCGTCGACCAGGCAGGTGT
This sequence comes from Corynebacterium sp. UD i78, assembly GCF_056280545.1. Taxonomy (NCBI): domain Bacteria; kingdom Bacillati; phylum Actinomycetota; class Actinomycetes; order Mycobacteriales; family Corynebacteriaceae; genus Corynebacterium; species Corynebacterium sp. UD i78. The sequence continues at coordinate 2,400,005 of NZ_JBWCED010000001.1, forward strand.
GGAACGACGGAAGATGACACCGGAGGGCCTGTACGGGCGGAAGAAGATGACCGCGCTGATCCGCCGCACCGCGATCACGGGCGCGTCTTGCGGGGCGGTGGACCGCGCGATGCGGATCCTCGGACTGTCGGGCATCACGCGGGCGAAGGCGATCTGCACCACGGTCTTCCGCGACGGCCCGTACCAGACCATCGCGAACGTCGAGTTCGCGACTGCCGGCTGGGTCGACTGGTACAACCACCGCAAGCTCCACGGTAGCCTCGGAATGGTCAGCCCCGACGAGTACGAGGCGGCCTACTACGCGGCCCTCAGCAGAGAGCCGCTCCCAGCATAGAAGCGGCACAGAACCTGGGACGGTTCACCTGATCCGGCATCCGAACGGATGGCAAGGCCCCGGACCCCCGTCAGCCCTTCTCTGATCGCTGCTGCCACCGCTTCAGGTGCTGGGGAGCCACCACCGAGTTCAACCTCCAGACCGATGAGCTGACGACCTTCCACAGGGAATCCACTCGCATCAAGAGCAGCCTTTGTGTCGTCCCGGGTAGCTGCGGGAAGGTTCAGCAGTCGTGCCATGGCTGCTGTGCGGACTAGATCTGACCAGCCGGTGGTCTCCGCTGAGCTGAGACGGTCGATCGCCAAAGCAATGGCTGCCTGGCCGAGGACACGGACAGCACCGGCCGGATGACTGGTGGTCCCGTAGGCAAGAAGCCTGCCCCAGTCCCGCCCGCGGACGTGGACCGGGGCGACGGTCCAGCACTCCCCGCCCCCGGCATCAGACGTGTAAGAGCGGTCGTCCCGGACCCCTGCCGGCCGCGTGATTTCAGCCGACCGCCTGGCCCACCCGTCAAGCAGGCCGCTGAGCCCGAGACCTGCCTCCTCAACGACGACGATGCGGTGCCCGACGTCCTCGAGTATGACCGGGCAACCGAGTAGGCGGGACGCTGCAGTGACCAGTTGTTCAGTCGGCGCACCGTTGTGAATCATCCGGATGAAGGTGTCAGCGACCTCAGCGGTGGCCTCGACTGCGGTGAGGTGGTCGTCGATGATCATTTCGTGAACCTCCCGCGTAAGCCTGGAGAACCTGATCTCTCGAGTAAGAACAATCAGAGGGAATCCATGCTTCCGCGCTGCATCGATGACGTCGCCGGGAACGCTGTCCCAGGTGCCCCCGAGCTCAATCACGAACCCCACGGCACCGCTGGCGGCGCAGTTTGCGATGAACCGCTCCCGCTCGCGTGCAGTCGACGGCCAGCCGACCCCGGTCGTGAGCAGCAGTTCTCCACCGTCGAGCAACCGGGCCGCCGCCGCCTGTTCAGCAACGTGGATCCAACGAACACCTCGAGCCAGATGGTTCTCACCAGTGAGGACCCGGGGCCTTCCAGAGACAGCCTCGGGTAGGGCAAGGACATCGGCGATCGTCAGAGTGGAGATTGAGGGGGTGGTCATCAGTCTATCGTGCCGGAGGATTGTTGCAGGTTAGTGTCTGCTGGGCGCTCCGGTCGAACTTCCCTTTATCCGTCACCTTTTCGGGGGTGAACATGACCACAACTCAAACATAGCCGAAAGCTCTTCTTACCAGGCCAGGGAGGCTTTCCCTACCTTCAAGTGGCGTTCGAGAATCGAACTTCGAACGGTTCTCAGCAGAGTTGTCCACCCGTTCTCATATGCTTCTCCCCGTAAACACCCCGGCACACTGAGGACACCACATGGATCTTGACCTGACACTCGAAGAGAAAGTTGAATGGCTTGAGGAGGCCGCCGATGCCATCCGCGGCCGAATGAAACTGCACGGCGCTACCCCGGTACAGGCCGCGGAACAGCTGTCGACACAGCGCAACTGGCGGAATGGTGATGCCTCCCAGATCCTCCGGGAAGCGCTGGACCAGATCATCACCGTGGTGACCGCCATCAGGACGCCAAAGGACGGAACCGTCCTCGTCGACGACCGCACCCGGAAGGTAGACAACGGCTGGTACGAAGGGCCGGACCTGGACAAGGACGTGTTCTGGCCGCCGGTGCACGATGCCATCGCCCGAGACCTCGGGGAGCACGCCCTCGAATCCATCGACGAGACGAGCAACCAGGTCATCGCCAATGCCGGTATGCCCGCCATCCAGGACCTGAAAACCCGTGGCCTCGTCGTCGGCTTCGTCCAGAGTGGCAAGACCACCAACTTCCTCTCCGTCATCGCCAAGGCCGCCGACGAGGGGTACAGGCTGATCATCGTCCTGGCCGGCATGACCAACAGTCTGCGGGAGCAGACACAGGAACGGCTCCTCGAGAGCCTCGTCTCGTACACCGACAAGGACTGGACCCTGCTCACGGGTAAGGACCGTGACTTCTCTGGCAGTGACAACGGGGCGAAGCTGCTCAATGACACCGAGCGGCAGCTCGTCGTCATCAAGAAGAACGGTCCGCGGCTGAAGAAACTCAACAAGTGGCTCGACGGAATCGCCCGGAAGCACGGGCAACTCAATGTCCCGATCCTCGTCATCGACGATGAGGCGGACCAGGCGAGCATCAACGTCGTGACCTCCGCGAAGGAGAAGAACCGCCGTAGCGCCATCAATGCACAGATCGGCACTCTGCTCAACCGTCCTCGGACCTCCTATATCGCGTACACCGCGACCCCGTTCGCCAACATCCTCATCGACCCGAATGACGAGTCCGACCTCTACCCGGAGAACTTCATCTCCGTCCTCCCCCGACCGGAGGGCTACTTCGGGGCGGAGCAGCTGTTCGGACGTGACGCGGTGCCCGGTGAAGACCCCGCAGACATCGGTGACACGACGCTGGACGCGATCCGCGACATCCTGCCGGCCGAGGCCGACGCCGTCCGCCCTCCCAGCAGGGACATCGAGTCCTGGACTCCGACCCTGCCGGATTCGCTCCGCGACGCCGTCCGGTGGTTCCTCCTCGCCACCGCAGCACGGTGGGCGCGCGGCCAGCGGGGAAAGCACTCCTCCATGCTGGTGCACAGCTCTCCCCGGGTGCACGCCCACAAACTGATCTCCCGCATCGTCGTGGATACTGTCCACGACTTCGGCCGTTCCATGAATGCCCCGGAGTTCCGGGCGGAGATCGAGGAGTACTGGGACAGGGAGAACTCTCTCCAGCCGCAGAACCCTGACTACGCACCTGCCGTCTCCTTCGACGAGATCTGGCCCATGCTCCAGGAGGTCCTCGACGAGGTGAAGTTCATCGTGGACAACGGCCAGTCCGACCAGCGGTTGGACTACACCGAGGGGGCGCAGACGGTCATCGCTGTCGGTGGTAACACTCTGTCCCGTGGCCTCACTCTCGAAGGTCTGGTGTGCAGCTACTTCGCCCGCGTCTCCCGGACCTACGACACCCTACTCCAGATGGGTCGGTGGTTCGGATTCCGTCACGGCTATGAGGATCTCGTGCGAATCTGGATGACACCCCAACTCGCCGAGTGGTACCGCGACCTCGCCACCGTCGAGGCGGACCTCCGCCGTGACCTCAGCTGGTACGCGGGCGACGGGCTCACCCCCGCCCAGTTCCGCGCGAAAATCCGGCTCCACCCCGCCATGCAGGTGACGAGCGCCGCGAAGATGCGGAACCACAAGAACGCCTCCATGAGCTTCTCCGGGCAGCGTGTTCAGACCATCATCTTCCGGGAGAAGGACGCCGATTTCCTCGGCCACAACATCTCCGTCACGCGTGAATTCATTACCGGGCTCCGAGATTCTGGCAGGCGTAGCTGGACCCGGGAAGCCAACGGCTCCACCATCTTCACCGGGCTCACCAATGACGAAGTCCTCGACTACCTCGACAAGTACCTCTTCATCGAGGATGTCGAGGAGAAGCCGCACGGCAAGAGCAAGCGGGATCTCCTGATCGACTACATCGAAAAGGAAGCCGGGAATGGTGGGCTCCGTTCCTGGAACGTCTCTGTCATCGGCCAGCAGACAGACAAGCGCGGCACCATCGACTTAGGGTTGGAACAGCCGCTCAACCTGGTGAACCGTACCCGTGTCAGTTCCTCGGCCCCCGGACGCGCCAGCATCAACACCCTCGTCGGGCCCAAGGACCGGATCAACGACCTCCCCTTCCACGACGACGACCAGTGGAAGCAGCTGGACACCGAGCTCAATCAGCACAAGGGTGGCGCCACCGACGCTGTCCTCCGGGACAAGCACGACGAGTACGCAGGCGCAGGTGTCGGCCACCTGACCATCTACGCGATCAACCGGAACTCCGCACCGGACCGGGAGATCGACCTCACCAAGGTCAAGGACACCGGCCGGATCCGTCGGGCCCTGGAGGCCGCCGACGACATCATCGCGCTCGGTATCTTCTTGCCGGAGTCCGACGACGACTCGGGGGTGGGCTACATCTGCGGCATCGACAACATCACCCAGGAAGAGCTGGAGGAGGCCCGGGACGACCAGGCGGAGTACGAGGACACCGTCGACCGCGAAGACGCCGCCGACGAGCAGGAGGAGGCCACCGTTGAGGCTTAAGCACGGCCAGAACACGGCCTTCGAGAACCTCAAGACCCTGGACGCGTACCGCGCCAGTCAGCGGACCACGGAAGAGGTCTACGAGATCGACCTCGCTCTCACGACCGGCGTCCCGTATCTCGCGGCGAAGATCGACCACACCTACGGCATAGCCGTCCCCGTCGGAACGGACTGGGTGGAGGCCTATGACAGGCAGCCTCAACGTACCGCCCTCAGGCTGGTCTCCACGTCCACCTTCCACCGTGCCGGCACCGACTACATCCAGGTGACACTGTCCGACGAGAAGCTGCTCCGCACGTTCGGCGACTTCGTGGACAACCTCCTCGAGGCGCTCGAGGACAACGGAACCGAGGACCCCGGTGCCGTAACTGTCCGGCTCCTCGCCGAAAGCCAGCGGCTCTTCCGTGCCGCCGGAACAGTGGTCCCCGGAACTGAGGCCCAGGTCGGTCTCCTGCTGGAACTTGAGACACTCCGGACCCTCTTCGAGTCGGTCGGGATCGACGCTCTCCGCCATTGGACGGGACCGGACAACGAACGACATGATTTCGAGCTCGAGGACACATCACTCGAGTGCAAGGCCACCCTGTCCCGGGAGAACCTGGCGGTGACCATCCACGGAGCCCACCAGCTCGATCCCATGGGCGACAAACCGCTCGTTCTTCTCGTCAGGAAGTACGAGAAGACCGTCGACGGCGGAGCTTCTGTCCCTGACATAGTCCGGGAAATCTCAGAGCTTCCGGGAATCGACACCGATGAACTCGCTCGCAGACTCGCCGAGGCAGGACTATCTCCGGAGGTCCTGGAGAAAGACACCGAGTTCGCCAGATTCCTCCACGTCGAGACCCATGAGTTCGACGTCACCGGAAACTTCCCCCGTATTTCCACGGAAAATCTATCCGACCGAATCTCCCGGGTCGCCTACACAGTCGATCTCCGCGACCCGTCGTCACTGCCCGGCTACCGTTCTGAACCGCAGATCCTGGAGGACAACTGATGGGCGTCTATCCGCTCTACGCTGACCACGACGGAGGTTCCGCCTCCTCGTTCACCCACGGCCGATCCGCATCTACAGCGCTGGGTAGACCGAATCTGACCAACTGGGAACTCTTCGTCCGTGAATCCCTCCAGAACAGCTGGGATGCACGCGACAAATCCAACGCCGATGACGGCGTGACCTATGCCATCGACTACCGACTACTCGACGACCGCAGTAGTGACATTCTCCGGCGTCGGGTGTTCGGAGAAGGTACCGCGCACGTCCCCGGCCTGAAGGATGCTCTTGCGAAGAGCAACATTCCCCTGCTCATCGTCTCGGACTCGGGAACCACCGGGCTCCGTGGGCCGACGAACGCGGCAGTTGCCACCGACGGCCCCTCAGACTTCAACAGTTTCGTCCGCGAGATCGGACGCAGTGCGACCAAGGCCGTCAAAGGCGGTTCCTACGGCTTCGGCAAGGGGGTGTTCTTCACCGCCGGCCGATCCCGGACCATCCTCGTCTACACCCGTACCATCGATGAGAACGGCATGCGGGTCAACCGTTTCATCGCTGTCGCCAATGATGACTCCTACGTCTACGAGGGATTCAAATACACGGGTCGGCACTGGTGGGGCGTCCGTGACGAGTTCGAGGATGACCGAACCGGGAACACCTCCATCTTCGCAGAACCGATGACCGGCGCCCAGGCAGACAACGCCGCAGCATTCTTCAAGATGGACAGGCACTTCACGGACGAGAAGCAGACCGGAACTTCCATTGCGGTCATCGACCCCGCCTTCGAGGACTCCTCCGAAGAGCAGATGAACCAAATTGCCCGCGCGTTGACTCGTTGGGCATGGCCACACATGGTCCACACGCCCGACGACGAGGACGAACTCAATTTCGTCGTAACCCACAACAATGAGCCGGTCACGGTTCCGGATCCGAAGGCCGATCCACTCCTCAAGGAGTTCGTGACCGCTTATCTGGACAGTCGGAATGTCGATCTGACCAAGGCTGAAGGATTCACCTTCCGCCGGTCCACCGAAGTCTCTTCCGTTCGCTCAGGACGTCCGTCCCGTGGGCTTGGTCGGCTGGGTATCCGGGAGATTCAGGGAAGAATACCCGCCCAGAAAAGCGTCGTCGAACACACGTCGGGTGCCATCGCGCTGATGCGTGGTCCCCGGATGGTGGTCGAGTACCGCCAGGGTCCGGCCGACCGTTTTGGACGTGACTACGCCGCCGTCTTCACCGCAGCCGAGGACCTGGACCGGGAGTTCGCGCTCAGTGAGCCGACCACTCACGATGCCTGGCACCCCCGAACCCTTACCGACCAGGATCTCCTCGGCTCCAGCTGGCAGAGCCGGAATAACCCCGTCAAGATCGCACTCAATCACATGGACGATCTCATCAGGTCCTGGAGTTCCGACGGTACGGCTGACAAGGACTCTCCTTACGACAACGCCAGTCGGCAGATCGCATCCATGCTCGGAGGCGTCCTCGGAAGTATCCCGGGCACCTCAATGTCCGCCACGGCTGAGCCCAAGGGCAGGAGATCCTCCTCCGGAGCCTCTGAGTCCAAGGGCAAAAAGGGAACACCCAGTACCAAACTCATCACCCTGATTCCGGAAGGTGACGAACTCTATGCGGTATTCCAGCTGTCGATGGACATGTCTGCTGGTACCCCACCGTCCGCATTCGAAGTCAGCGTCCAGGTGGAGACGGATACCGGTCCGACCCGTAACTGGGATGACCTCGGGTACCGCCCGGTGATCGAAGGTTGGCGTTTCATCGACAAGAACAGCTCGCCGAAGGAGCTCAGACCCTCCCGACACACCGTCGGAACCGGAGACTCCGACATCATCACCCTTTCTCCGGAGAACAGCAGAGCCGTACTCTTCGTCCGGCAGCAACGGGGGCTCGCAGTGAGTCTCAGAATCGCCCGTACCCAGACTGACGTCGAGGAGGACTAGATCAATGGCGCATGACATCAGTTACGGCTTCCTCCGTCCGCAGGACGACAGTTTCACAGACATCTCAGTCACCGTTGAATGCGGTAATGACGTCGATACTCTCACCTTCGAGACCGATTCCCGTCTGTCCACGGAGCTCGCCTCCTGGGGTAGAGGTAACGACATCCACGTGAAAGGTGAACTTTCCACCGATCTTTCGGCGGTGATTGAGGACTGTGACCTACCGTTGACCGGTGCCCGTCTCGGTACCCTGCTGCGGTGGAACTGTCCCTCCACTTCGATCCGTGGGTACGGAGACACCGTCCCGGTCACGGACGGTACCGTCCGGCCGACCGTGCTGATTCCCGGTGACCGGATCGCCGGTGCAGTGTCCGTGGAGCTCGACGTAGTCCTTCTGGATAATCCGGCACCTGACCCGAACTCGGTTGCACCTGTGCGCCCCGGAAGCGTCCTCTGGTCCCGTGAACTCCGCATCCATCTCGAAGGAATCGGTGCCACGGTACAGACGACTTCCTACGACTTCGCTGAAGCCCGTGAACGCGACCCTGGTGCGATGTGGCGGATCGCTCTGGAATCTGATCCCGAGCTCCATGTGACCCGTGCTGTCCGCACCTATCTCAACACCGCCAACAAGGTCACAAAGGTCGCTCTGGACAACATCAACTCAGGGAAGAGCCTGACCAGGGAAACCCAGATGTGGCAACGGTTCCTCGACATTGACCTACGTACCCATCTGGTGTGGGCTGCCCTCGGACTGTCACAGGAGTACGCCCTCGCCGAGTTCGAGCACGACGACGAAAGCTACGGCCAGACTCTCTACGGTGTACTGCGCGCCTACTTCCCTGAGGAAGATCCGCTCGCATTGCTCCAGAAAGCCGCGGTCGATCCCGGGATGGTCTCCGCACGGGTACAGAACAACTACGGAGACGAAAGGTAGTCGACGATGAAATCCTTCCCCATGCTCGACACCCGCTTCGCGGAGGACATCGTGCGCTCCTCCGTTGAACAGAATAAGTCTGTCGCCACCCTCACGGCAGAAGTCTCTACCAGTCACCCGAAGTCGCGCCTGTCTGAGACCGGCATCGCCTGCGCATCAGACGCCGATCTTCAGTCGCTTCGGGACGATATCGTCACCGTGGCGGAAAAGTACGGCTTCCCGCACCGCGCGAGCGAGAAGAGCAGTGCGTTCTCCGACTTCGACCGTGAGGCGACTCACGTCATCATGAAGCACGTGGATGCCCCTGTGAACGACGCACGCTCGACGGAACTCTGGAACTTCATCACCTCGGTCCTGTTGCTCGACGTCGCCAGCTGGCGCTTCCCCAACAACAGCGAAAACCCGAGGTTCAACCGCTACCTCGGGTCTTCACCCAAGAGCACTTTCAAGAAGCTCTGGTGGCGTGGTCACGTCCTCGGTGAGCTCAGCGACAGGATCGGTGAGGACCAGTCCGTGGCTCTGCTGGAGCGCACTTCGGTAGCAGGTGATCCCCGACTACCGAAGACAATCATCCGCGAGTTCTTCGACCGGACGGCCTCCGGTTCCTCGTCCACGAACCTCTCGGATCAGTTCCGCTCGACCATGCTCATCACGAAGGCACGTCTGGCCACCGTCTGCGTCGAGGCACTGGATGATGATCAGGTTGCCCAGCTGGTTCAGGATTGCGTGGACTCGGCTCTTGCCCGGTAACCTGGTCCCTGAGTTCCCTGTCGTCCATGACCGGCAGCCCGCGAGACAATGGCCTGGTCAGTGACAGTTTCAACAAGAAAGAAGAGGATGAAGTCGTCCGGAATCAAGGTCGCACCGTCTGCCAGTCGTCTCACCGGTTCACTGCGCGACATCGGCTACAGCTTCGAGTCTGCGGTTGCAGACCTGATCGACAACAGCATCGCCGCAGGAGCGACCGCGGTTGCTGTCAGAGTCCACTACGACGGCCGGGATTCCCGGGTATTCATCATCGACAACGGTCGCGGGATGGCTGAAGACGGCCTCACGGAGGCACTGCGGTTCGGGACGAAGCGCGGCTACGAACGCGGTGAGCTGGGTCGATACGGCCTCGGACTGAAGACTGCGTCCCTGTCCCAGTGCCGACGTGTCGTCGTTTTCTCGCGCGACCCGAAAGACGGCCACCTTAGCGGACTCTCCCTGGACCTCGATTTCATCGAGGCCGTTGACGACTGGATGGTCACCTACCCGGACGATGCCGATCTCGAGGAACGGGTACGCGCCCTGTTCTCCCACTCCACAGGAACCGTGGTCGTCTGGGAGAAGCTGGACCGGCTCCTTCCCGCCAAGAATCCGGACAGCAGCTGGGCCCGTCAGAAGTTCCTCAAAGTTGCGGATCGACTTCAGCAGCACCTGGAAATGGTCTTCCACCGGTTCCTGGCCGGAGACAGCGTGGACAAGGTCACTATCCGGGTCAACGGTGAGGAGCTCACTCCCTGGGATCCGTTCGTCATCGACGAAGAGAAAACCGAGCTGGTCAGCGAGGACGTCCTGGACCTCCCAACGTCGACCGGGCAACTGGGCAAAGTCGCCGTCCACGCCTACTGCCTCCCCGCGCGGTCACAGTTCTCTTCTCCTGAAGCCTTCGACCGTGCTGCCGGGCCCCGTAAGTGGAACAGACAGCAGGGCCTGTACATCTACCGTGCCAACCGACTCGTGCAGTGGGGTGGCTGGGACGGGATCCGGACGATCGACGAGCACATCAAGCTTGCCCGCGTTGCCCTCGACTTCGACACCGATCTGGACGACGAGTTCAACATCAACGTCGCGAAGATGCGTGTCACGATGCCCCACCAGCTCAAGAAGATGCTGGCACGGTCTGTGGCCGATGTCTGTGCGCAGGCCGGTGCCCGTTACCGACGCGACCAGAACCGCGGCAGTGGTGAGCAACTGGAACTCGGCGACCGCGCAGCAGACTCCATCTCGATCTCGAACGGAGCCGAGGTCGGCCTGGCGCTGAAATCAGCCGCTGCCCAGTCAGGACATTACGAGGCATTCCTCGAGATGGCGAAGATCATCCGCAAGAGCTCACCGGAACTGGCGAAGCAGCTCGGTCTCTGACCCCCGCGGCCTGCCTCGCTGGCGGATCAGTCGATCTCGTCCTGCTCGACCTCGAACCTGTCGCAGGTGGCGAACAACGGGCATCCGCTGCACACCGGATTCTTGATTCGGCAGTGCGCCTGCGCCACCTCGATAAGTCCGAGATGAGCTTCCCTCGAATCAGGACCCAGGCCGAGCATCCGGGCGACAGCGATGCGACCGTCCGTGAGCTGGTTGCGTCGCTCCATAGAGATCGATTTGTACCGGGATGTCACTCGCAGGACGCCACGCGTCGTGAGCACCGGCTCCTCGGACTTGTCGCCGTGCTCGCGATGAGGTGCGATAAGGTCGATCATCTCCGCATCAGCTTTGCCGACCGCCTTGATCACGGTGCGGTCGATCTTCAGGGCCCAGAATGACTCCGGTGCAGATGAGGTCTGTTCGTGGAACTCCCGGAGCCTCTTCGCACGGTTCTGCTGTCCGATGCCGGTGAGCATGTCCGTCAGCACAGCAACTGTCGTGTCTGCAGCGGCCGGATTGTCAGCGGTCGCTGCCGGCATGTTGTTGATGACCGGCCACAGCTGGTCCACCAGGGTCTTCTTCATCCTGGACAGGACAATCTCGCCCACCGCGGCCTTCCACCGGTCATCGGTCCACAGCCACGGAAGTATCCGCTGGTTGGACGCACGGTCATGGAACCAGCGACCGAGTGACTTCGAGATCTCCCGGGAAGACCGCTTCTTCGGGACATCACGTTCGATGGCCTCGACCATCTTCGTCGCGATAGCCCCCGCCGCACGTGGCGGGACAGCATTACCGATCTGCTTGAACGCCGCACTGGGAGGGCCGTTGAAGCGGAAATCGTCAGGGAAGGTCTGGATCCTCGCAGCCTCCCGCACGGTCAGGGTGCGCGGCTGTCGCGGGTGGATAAATCCGTACCCGTCCTTGGCAATGTGTGCCGTGATCGTCCTGGACACGTCGTTCTCGTCAAGGCGCTTGTACTTGTCGTCGTAGATGTCCGCCCGGTACCTGCGCAGGTGCTCCGGCAGATCCGAGTACTTCGTCGATGAATCCATCATCTCGAAGATCTCCCGGTCGTCCTCCCTGACGGGGCGGGTGATGTGGTCGAAGACCTTGTGTGCGTCCGCAGTAGTGACACGCCGGCGGATGTACCGCTGGAACTCAGTGAGTGGTTCGTCGTACTCAGCCCAACCGTCGGCGCCACCTTCCGGACGCCAACCGCCCTCAACCTCCGGAAGGTCGCCGATGGCGTTCCAGAGAGAGACCTTCTCGGGATAGTCATCCGGCCATTCAAACTCAAGGCCGTCACGGAACGCCACGACGATGAGACGCTGGCGGTGCTGGGGAACGCCGTACCGCCAGGTCTCGATGACCTTGGCGTAAACGGAGTAGTCCAGCTGCTCCAGTTCCTCGACGAGGGACCGGAAGATGAACATCTCGGTGTCAAGCGCCATGTCCGGGACATTCTCCATGATGATCGCCCGCGGTCGGGCACGTTCCACGATCTCGATGTAGGAGCGCCAGAGTTCGCGGCGCTCATCCTTCGGCTCCCTGCGCCCCTCTTCGACGAGCTTGCGGATGCCGTTGCGTCCGGCCTTGGAGAACGGCTGGCACGGTGGTCCACCTGCGAGAATCTCGATACCGCATTCCTTCATGAGGTCAGCGACCTTGATGATCGAGTCCGCCGTCGACAGATCCCAGTCGACAGACATTCCTGCGAAGTGATGGGCATGTGTCTTCACTGCCTCGGTGTAGTGGTCTACACCGAGTACCACCTCGTAGCCCGCTTCCTCGAGCCCCAGAGAGATTCCTCCGGCACCCGAGAACAGATCGGCAGCAAGCACCTGCCCCGCAGCACGGCGCCTGTCGCAGTGCGCCTTGAGCTCATCAGTGGTCGCACAGTGCTCCGGGTGTTTCGGAAGCTTCAGGAAGGGTCCACGAATCTGGGCGACCGCGTAGCGGTCGCCACCTGTCGTCTTCTCACTGTCTTCCAGAACTCCAGTCACCTGTCAGAGTCTAGGCGGGCGCCGCCTGTGGAAGAAACGAGTCTTGCAGGTCAGAACACTGCCTGAGGTAAAGGACCAGGTCGGAGGAAGGTAGGGATCAGACACCATGAAAATAATAGAACAGACATTCTCATTGCTTCATTCGCGCCCCTCCGCCAGCACCGATCCCCTCACCCACTCGATCTCGTCCGCCACCTCGTCGATGTCATCGTGTTCCCAGTAGTGAAGCGGAATCCATCCCAGTTCGACGAGTGCTGCGTCCTTCTCCTTGTCCCGCTCCACGTTCCGGTTGAGCTTCGCCTGCCACCAGTCGCGGTTGTTCTTCGGCAGCGTGCCATGGACAGGACATGCGTGCCAGAAGCAGCCGTCAACGAACACCGCGATCTTTGCCCTGGTCAGTGCAATATCCGGTCGACCAGGCACTCCTCCGAGATTCACCCGGTACCGGATTCCCCGCCGGTACAGCTCTTTCCGCAGTGCCAGTTCCGGCTTCGTGTCCCGCCGCGGCATCTTCCGCATCTCTTCACGGACGTGACTGTTCAGTGGGGCCACCCCGCTACCAGAAGTCACCACCACCGCATCTGACCCCTTCCTGTCCTGGTCCATGGACCAACTCTATCGCCGAGGGAACAACTAACCTCTGTGCAGCGCGGACGCTGCCCGCAACAACCCCGTCTCCCTCCTTTCCGGCACCGACCCAGGCGAAGCGCCACCGGCCCCCTCTCCCGCCGCCTACTACGCGAACCGCGAAGCCGTCCGCGTCGCCGGCGCCGCCCCGATTACCGTCGGCCAGCCCGGGCATTCCCTCGACCTGGACCACGATGGCATCGCCTGCGAGTAGCCTCTGACGCGACGTCCTGACGGAAGAACATAGTCAAGTCTACCCGCGAGACGCCTACTCCCCCACTCCGAACCGCTGTCCGACCAGCGCATCCCGGACAATTTCCGCAACGTGCTTCGCCTGCTTACCGGTGCCCTGGGTGATCTGGGTCCAGCAGGAGAAGCCGTCGGCGATGACCTCACCGGCAGCTTCCCGGACCTTCGGGAACAGCTCACGTTCACCGAGCGCCATCGACATCTCTGCGTGGCCCTTCTCAAAGCCCCAGTTGCCGGCAAGCCCACAGCATCCTGTCCCGATCCGTGACTCCTCAACACCCAGGGCATCGAGGATCACCGTAGAATCCGACGGATCACCCAGCGACCGCTCGTGGCAGTGGATCTGGGTCAGAGCAGTGACATCACCCGGTACGAGAGTGCCGGCATCCACCAGCTCGCGGATCACCGGTGCGACCATGGCGGCGAAGGACCTCGTTCTCGCTGCTGAAGGTGCTCGGTCGCGACTGCGCCGGTGCGGTTCAGTTTCTCCCGTCCGCACAGTCTCCTGACATGGAATCCTCGCTCCACCCGGTCACCGAGGACGAGATCGCAGACCGACTTGCCTGTATCAGCGGGCCTTCCGCCGAAAGCTGGTTGGCCGGTCGGGAGCACTGGTCGTTGGCCCGCATGCAGGCGGAGATCACCCTTCACCGTGGCCCCCACACCGGGGCATGGTCCGAGGTGCTGGGCGCCGCACCTACCACCCACATCATCAAGCCCGCCGGCCCGTTGCCCCAACACACCCTGAACGAAGTTCTCTGTCTCCGCAGTCTGTCCTGGCTCGGCGTGCCCGTCGCACAGACGGAGCTTCACGACTTCGGCGGTATTCCTGCGGTGGTCAGTGCACGGTGGGACCGGCGGACGACATCCACAGGTTCCATAGACCGCATTCCCCAGGAAGACCTGTGTCAGGCGATGCACGTACATCCCCGAAACAAGTACGCCTCAGACGGTGGCCCTCAGGCCTACGAGATCGCCCGCTTCCTGACAGACGCAGCACCCGGGCAGCGACTGGCTGAACAGTTCACTGAAGCGCTCGTCCTCAATGTCCTTCTGGGCAATACAGATGCGCATGCGAAGAACTACTCACTTCTCCGCCCGGTGGACGGCGATATCCAACTCGCCCCGATCTACGATGTCGCATCTGTCTTCCCTTACGACGACAGTGCACAACATCGCCTGGCCATGAAGATCGGCGGCCGCAACATCCCTGCGGAGATTGAACGCCGACACTGGCACAGATACGCCGACAAAGCAGGGCTCCCGTATGACTCGATGGACCGGGCACTCATCTCCTGCGCCTCAGGGCTTCCGACAGCAATGCAGGGTGAGTTCAACCGGTCGTTGCAACACCGGGTTGTTGAAGCAAGCCTAGCTGCTCGGCGAACACTTCCGCCGGAGTGCGCCAGCCGAGAACCTTCCTGGGCCTGTTGTTGAGTGCTAATCCGACTGCCTCGAGATCCTCAGCCGACCACCTGGACAGGTCCGTACCCTTCGGAAAGTACTGACGCAGCAAGCCATTGGTGTTCTCGTTGCTCGGTCGCTGCCAGGGCGAGTGAGGGTCCGCGAAGAACACCTTTGTACCCGTATCCAGAGTGAATTGAGCATGTCCGGACAGTTCCTTGCCCCGGTCCCACGTCAGCGTCTCGCGTAGCGGCTTCGGCACAGTTCTCAATGACCTGGTCAGTGCGATGTTCATCGCTTCGGCACCGTGTCCGGCAAGTGCAGGGCCGTTTTTCACCTTCGGAATCGTTGCATAGCCGTCAGGCCGAGGCAGGTGCACCAGCAGAGTCGTGCGACTCCTGCGTTCCACCACGGTTCCGATCGCGGAGCCGTGAGTACCGATGATCAGGTCACCTTCCCAGTGGCCGGCGACAGCGCGATCTGCGGCCTCTGCGGGACGTTGGGACAATACGACATCATCAGTGACGTGTCCTTGGGGCTTGTTGCGTGATCGGGCCCGTGGCTTGCGCAGCGCCCGGCCGGTTCGCAGGCAGGTCACCAGTTCGCGTTGTAGCGCGCCACGGTCCTCGATGAACAAGGCCTGGTAGATCGCTTCGGGACTGATCCGCATGGACGGGTCATCAGGAAAGTCGATCTTCAATCGGTTCGAGATCTGTTCCGGGCTCCAGGCTGTCGCCCACAGTCGGTCGGACCGGTGCGGTTTGTTCAGTCCCTTCCACGGCGGCGGAGTCGGACCGGCGACGACGGTGCCGTCAGCCTGGCGGACATACCCGGCGAGTCGGTCCTGGATGTACTTGCGCAACCTCGGATTATCCACGAGCTTTGCGGTCTTCGGACGCTTGGCAGCGTTCTGCGCTTTCCACTGGGCGACTGTGGCCCTGTACTCCTGTTTACCAGCGCGGGTGGCGGCGTTGCGGCGCAGCTCACGTGAAATTGTCCCGGGGTCACGTCCGAGGGCACGGGCGATCTCACGCACACCGGCGCCCTGGACCCGCAGCAATGCGATCTCCTCGCGTTCCTCGAAGGACAGGTAGCGGCCGGTGGGCTCGGACAGACAGATTGGTGGCATACCGCCAGCATGCCGAAACCACCGGGTTCCCACAGGCACGGACACCCCCACCTTCAACGCCGCATCGGCTGAAGTGATGCCGGTGGCGATCAGTCGCCAGAACTGACGTTGTACCGCCCGGGACGGCTCCGGACGGCCAGGTGAACGCATCGCCGGCCGCAACGCCCGGTCGGCACGCCACTGCCTACGAAGCTCCTCTGGTACGTCACTGGTCTTCTTGTCCCAGTCTGCCGTTGCCATCGTTGAACACCTCCAAGGTCAAGGTGTTGCGACGACCGATTGAATCCACCCAGAAAGCCGTGATCGAAATGGTGACTTCCTCTACCTCAGGTCCACTCGTCGCCACCCCGGAAGCCAGGGAACTCATCTCCCGCCTCACCGCTGCTGTCACCGACGAGTGCACCAGAGTCCTTCTATGGTTCTGACCAACCACCCGCCCGGCCTCACCCCACCGCCGTAGACTCGGGGCAGTCATCCGCATCAGGAACTGCGTCACACAACGCGTCACCGCAACGCAGCCAGACCCCGAGGAGCCCGCCATGATCGTCACCACCACCGGCACCGTCGAAGGTAAGCCGGTCACCGAGTACATCCGCGTCGTCGCCGGCGAGACCGTCGTCGGCATCAACATGTTCAAGGACATCGGCGCGGGCTTCCGCAACCTCGTCGGCGGACGTTCCGCCGGCTACGAGGGTGAGATCAACGGTGCCCGTGAGCAGGCCCTCGGCGAGATGGTGCAGCGCGCCATCGAACTCGGGGCGGAGGGCGTCGTCGGTGTGAAGATCGACTACGAGTCCCTCGGCCAGGGCGGGATGGTCATGGTCACCGCCGCCGGCACCGCCGTGCGCTTCTGAGGGACGCCGTGCGTCACCTCAACCGAATGAACCGACCACACCGTCTCCGCACCGCCACCCTCGCTACCGCGACCTGTGGTGTCCTCGCTCTCGCCGCCTGTGGCGGTGACGATGAGGACGCCGCCCCCACCACCGTGGAATCCTCTGACGCCGTCACCGGGGATCTGCCCCGCTTCGAATCCACCGCGGAGATCCGCGACAAGCTCGCCGGCACGGACTGGGAGTGCCAGGTCTGGAACGACAGCGACAACAGCGACAACAGCGACGACAGCGGGGACACCGGCGAAGTCGACGGCACGGCGTCCTCCTGCCTCACCGCGATCGGCGGCGGCGAGAACCGTGACCAGCCGAGCATCCACGCCATCTACCTCAACGACCATCCCGCGGAGACGGCGTCCGTCATCTTCCAGGACGAGTCCCCGGCCGTGATCGTCGGCAACAACTGGCTCTTCGACTGTGGTCCGGACACCGCCATCAGCATCGACCAGTGCAAGGACATCGCCAGGATCCTCGGCGGCACTGTCGTCCTCCCCGACCCGGTGTAGAGGCTGCGCCCGTCTCTGCCCGACCAGAACCTACGCCCGCACCTTCACCGGCATCTTCCGCGCGAAGATGATCCCCAGTGTCATCACCGCGCCCAGCGCGGCGATCGCCCAGCCGGTGAAGTGCAGCCCCGCATCCGTCGCACCCGCTGAACCGTCGCCGGCGCCCACGCTCATGCACAGCGCCACGATCACCGCCGACAGGTTCGCCGCCACATACTGACTGGTCTTGTAGATGCCCGTCGCCGTACCGACCTTCTCCACCGAGGTCACGGTGTTGATCAGCCCCTGGTTGCCGATGTTGTTGAACCCGTTGGGCACACCGGCGATGAGCGCGACGATGACCATCACCCACACCGGAGTGGAGCTGTCCTCGACCAGCGCGAGCGCCAGGCCGGTGAGCAGCAGGAAGAACCCGCCGATCCCCAGCACCACCCGTGGCCCGCGCACCGCGATCACCCGGGCGGCGACGAAGGTCGAGCACACGGACACCACCGCCATGGGGAACATCATTGCGCCGGCCTGCGAGACAGACATGCCCGCACCCTGCTCGAACCACTGCGGCAGCCCGTAATACAGGCAGTAGAACGCCGCATAGGTCACCATGGTCCGCCCCAGGGTGTTCGCCAGCTGCCGGTTCGCCGCCACGGCCCGCAGATCGATGAACGGCACGGACGCCCGCTGCAGCTCCCACCACGCCCACACGCCACCGAAGAGGACGAGCAGGGGCAGCGTCCACCAGGAGATGCCGTCGGTCAGGGAGATGAGGAAGAGCATGAGCATGGTCACGGTCACGCCGAACAGCAGTGCACCGACAATGTCGAGGCGGCGTCCGAGGCCCGTCCCGGGGCGTCCTTCCCCGGCGATGCGAGGCACCTTGACCAGCACCCACGCCCCGGACACGGCCACGAGCAGCACATTGATCCACAGTGTGGACTGCCACCCGGCCACACCGACGAGCAGTCCGCCGAGGGAGGGACCCACCGCACTCATCGCCTGGCCGCACACGGTGAACACGCTGATCGCCGACCCGGTCCGCCACCGGTGCCGTTGCGCCAGCACGCGGACTACCGTCATGGCGTTCGGCATCTGCGTCGCCACGCCGACACCGATGATGAGGCGTCCCGCCACGAGGACGCCGAGGCTCGGCGCCAGTGCCCCGAGCACAGACCCGATGAGCACGAGGACCAGCCCGGCGAGGTACACCCGGCGCGCACCGAAGACCACGCCGAGCACCCCGGCCATCGGTGAGACGATGGCGGTGGCGATGTAGAACGCGGAGAGGACCCAGGAGACCTCCGCCCCGGCTCCGAAATGGCTGCCGATGGAGACCATCGCCACGGCGATCATCGAGGAGTTCAGCGCCTGGAGCATGATGCCGGTGCCGAGGGCCAGCGTGATCTGGGAGGGGATGTTCTCCCGGGGTGGTTGTGGTGGCTGGTCGGAGGCGGGCGACGGCGTTACGGGACTCACGTGGTCCTACGCTATGCCCCTGACCGGAGCATTCACCAACCGGTCACTGTGGTCACCGCGGTCAGATGTTCGCGATGAACTGGTGCATGTTGCCCTGGTCGAAGGACGCCCGGCGCCAGGTATCCCAGGCGTGCGCACCGATGAGGTCGTACTTGAACTCGATGTTCGTCCGTCCTGCGAGTGCGGCGCGTGCCTGGAACTCGGCGGTGAAGATCATCGACCCTGTCTCGTAGGGTCCGCCCTTGACGACGGTGGCGATCGGGTCCGGCCCCATGTCACCCAGGAGGTTCGGCACACCGGAGGACGCCGAGACGATCACCGGCATCGTCAGCCGGTCGATGTTCAGTGTGGGGTTGTTGGCCACGCGTCCGCCCTCGTTGGCCCAGGGGATGCCCTCGAAGTCGTTGTTGAACATGGCGGTGCCGTCGACGACCGCGCGCTGCAGCGGCATGCCCGGGTCGTAGACACCGGACAGGGCGTAGACGGAGCTGTAGATGTCCGGGTGGTTCGCGGCGAGGTTCATCGCCCCGTATCCGCCGGAGCTGAGGCCGGTGACACCGGTGGTGCCGCGTCCGCCGTTGGGCACACTCCAGTTTTCCTGCAGGTACTGGGGCAGCTCCTGGGACATGAAGGTCTCGAACTGCTTGCCCCGGTCGCCGTCCCAGTCCTGGACCCAGGTGAAGGGGTCCATCGCGGGGAAGACGAGGGTGGCGTCCTCGTCCGCGAGGGCCTGCAGAGCTCCACCGGCGGAGACCCAGCCGTTGATGTTGCCGGAGTCGGCTCCGTCGATGAACTGTGCGACCCTGTTGTTGCCGGGGGTGAGCGCCGGGCGGACGATGACCGGGAAATCCCGGTTCATCGACGCCGAGTGGACGGTGCACTGGAAGGCACCGTTGTCGATCGCCGAGCAGCCGGCCGGGTCCGCGGCAGCGGCCGGGATCACCGTCGGCACAACGGTGAGGGACGCCGCGACGGCGGTGGCTGCGGCGAGTCCGGCAGCGCGGGTGCGGCGCGGATCAGGACGGCGGTGCCGTCCGACATAGGAACGTGAGTGTGTCATGTGTCAGTAACCTCCGGCCGCGAGCGTAGTTGGTGACACCTCGTAAAACAGAGTCGCGGAACAGTATTCACAGCCCGCGTTCGACTCAGGAACCTCATTTATTGACAGCGCGCCTCATGAACCACAGAACCGAACAGCGCCCCGGCACCGCCCGGTCCCCTCAACTACCCTCGGCCGCCATGAGGTTCCGACAGATCGATCTTCCGGTGCACGACCCGTCCGGGTGGTCCGCGTGGATGACCCGGAAACTGGACGTGCCTCCCCACCCTGTCATGCCCGACGCCGTCACCGTCGGCTGGAGCACGCTGTCCTTCCGCTACCTTCCCGAGGCGGACGTCACGGTCCGGACCGGTCCGGACGCGGACAACGGCACCCCGCAGAAACGGGCCCACCACCTGGCCTTCGCCGTGCCCACCGGCACCATCGACAACTACGCCACGCAGTTCGACACCGACACCGTCGACCGGCCAGACGGGCCCTTCGCCATGCGCTCGGTCTACCTCACCGGCCCGGAGGACGCCGTGATCGAACTCGTCGAGCATGAGCACCGTCCCGCCGACGACACCCCTGACACCACCGGCGCCCCGGCGCTGCTGCTCGGCGTCGTCGAGGTCGGGCTGGGCGTCCCGGACGTCCGGGCGTCCGGCGAGGCGCTGGCCGAGCACTACGGCGACCGGCTCCCCCACGGGTTCGGCGACCCGGACCGGCGGATCATCGCCGCCTACGGGGACATCGACGGCTCCGTGGTCCTCAGTGCCGCCGACCGTCCGTGGTTCCCCACCGAGGACACTTTCCCGGTCACGGACCGGCCGGGCGTCAAGCTGGAACAGTGAAACAGCAAAACTAATTAAAACGCTGCGGACATAATTACTGCCGTAATACTATCCGCCCATGACGTTCTCTCAGCGCCCTCGACGCGCATACCGTACCGCCGCCACCGTCGCGGCGTCCGTCCTCACCGTCTCCCTCGCCACCGCCGTCGCCGCACCGGCCTCAGCCGCCCCGGCAGACCGTTCCGACCTGCCGCTGCAGACACAGATCATCGGCGGCTTCTGGGACGGAGTCCGCCCCCTGCTCGACGTGCAGAACCCCGCCGACGACAAGACCTTCTACGAGGTCCCCGAGGAGCTCGGGGACACCGGCGTCGCCGACCTCGCACCCGGTACCGTCCTGCGTGAGCGCACCTTCAACTACCACGTCGCCACCCTCGAGGTCCCGGTGAAGGTCACCCAGGTCCTCTACGTCACAACCAATGCCCTGGGCGCCAACGAAACCAACGTCACCTCGATTGTTCATCCACCCACCAAGTCCGACGGCAACGTCATCTCCTACCAGTCCTTCTACGACTCGGCGAACCCCCTCGACAACCCCTCTCGCATGATCGCCGGAAACCTCAGCCTCGGTGGCCTGATACCGGCCTTCGAAACCAGCTTCCTGGTCCCGGCACTGGCGCTGGGCCACCCGGTGATCGTCGCAGACACCCAGGGCAAGGACGCCAATTTCGCCGCCGGACCCGCCTACGGTGCCGCCACGCTGGACTCCCTTCGGGCCGCCACGGCGGCGGAGACCTCCCCGATCACCCCCACCGACCAGATCGGACTGTTCGGCTACTCGGGCGGCGCAATCGCCAGCAACTGGGCCGCGATCCGGGCCGAGGAATACGCCCCGGAGATCGAGCAGCGGATCGTCGGTGTCGCACAAGGTGGTGTGCTCGTGGACCCCCAGAAGAACCTCTCCTACGCCGGCGACGGCCTCCTCTGGTCCGGTGTGGTCGGACTGGCGCTGACAGCCCTCGGTGACGCCTACGACATCGACTTCTCCCAGTACTTCAACGACTACGGCATGGCTGTCGCCAACGATGTCCGTGACCTGTCGATCGTCGAATCCGTGGCCCGGTACCCCGGCCTGCACTGGTCCGACCTGGCGAAGCCGGAGTACCCCACCCCGCAGGACGCCCCGCAGGTCAAGGCGGTCATCGACGACATCAACATGGGCAACTGGGGCTCGCCGCGGATCCCCATGTTCGTCTTCCAGGGTGCGGCAGGCTGGATCGAGGGAACCCCCGCCTCCCCGTCCGTGGGCCCGGGCGACGGAATCATGGTGACGAAAGACGTGCGCACGTTGGTGCGGCAGTACTGCGAGGCGGGAACACAGGTCGAGTACCGCGAGTATCCGTTCGCCAGCCACGTCATCGCGGCTGTTCCGTGGGCGGTAGAAGGCTACCTCTGGCTGGAGGGCAGGCTCAGCGGAACTCCGACCACCAACAACTGCGCCACCGTGCCACAGGGCAACGAACTGTAGTCAGTCCTTCCCCAGTCGCGCATAGGCCGGGTTCGACAGCGCCATGACCACGGGCCCGAGAAACACGGAGACAGCCGGGGCCGTCACCGCCGGGGCGCTGACGGGGTGATCCGCTGCCGGTGAGACGTGCCCGGAGGTGGCTTCCGGAGTTCTGTCCGGTACCCGGAGGTTGCGTCGGGGCGGGGGCAGGTCGGGAAACCCGGCACGAGGTCCGGACGCGGACCGAATGTCAGATCGGTTACCGACACCTGGAACCTAGAAATGTCGTCCCACGTGTGCCTCCTCGCGCAGCGTCTTCACCATGTGCGGGTAGTGCAGCTCGAAGGCAGGCCGCTCGGAACGGATCTTCGGCAGCGAGTCGAAGTTGTGGCGCGGCGGCGGGCAGCTGGTCGCCCACTCCAGGGAGTTGCCGTAACCCCACGGGTCGTCGACCGTGACGATCTCGCCGTAACGCCAGGAGCTGAAGACGTTCCAGATGAACGGGATCACCGAGATTCCGAGGATCAGCGTGCCGATCGTCGAGACCTGGTTCAGTGTGGTGAAACCGTCGGACTCCAGGTAGTCGGCGTAGCGACGCGGCATACCCATGTTGCCCAGCCAGTGCTGCACCAGGAAGGTGGTGTGGAAGCCGATGAAGGTCAGCCAGAAGTGGATCTTCCCCAGCTTCTCGTTGAGCATCCGGCCGGTCATCTTCGGGAACCAGTAGTACACGCCGGCGTAGGAGGAGAACACCACCGTGCCGAAGAGCGTGTAGTGGAAGTGCGCGACCACGAAGTAGGTGTCCGAGATATGGAAGTCCAGGGCCGGGGACGCCAGCATGATGCCCGTCAGACCACCGAACAGGAAGGTGGCGAAGAATCCGATCGCGAAGATCATCGGCGTCTCGAAGGTGATCCGCCCCTTCCACATCGTGCCCAGCCAGTTGAAGAACTTCAGGCCTGTCGGCACGGCGATGAGGAAGGTCATGAAGGAGAAGAACGGCAGCAGGACCGCACCGGTGACGAACATGTGGTGCGCCCACACGCTGAGCGACAGGGCGGCGATCGACAGCGTCGCGAAGACCAGGCCGACGTAGCCGAACATCGGCTTGCGGCTGAACACCGGGAAGATCTCGGAGACGATGCCGAAGAACGGCAGGGCCAGGACGTAGACCTCGGGGTGACCGAAGAACCAGAACAGGTGCTGCCACAGCACGCCGCCGCCGTTGGCCGGGTCGAAGATGTGGCCGCCGAAGAGGCGGTCGTAGAGCACGCCCAGGGCCGCGGCGGTCAGCAGCGGGAAGATCAGCAGGGCCAGCAGCGAGGTGACCAGGATGTTCCAGGTGAAGATGGACATCCGGAACATGGTCATGCCCGGTGCACGCAGGCAGAGGATGGTGGTGATCATGTTGACCGCCGAGACGATGGTGCCGACGCCGGTCAGACCAACGCCGATGATCCACAGGTTGGTGCCCACGCCGGGGCTGTGGATGGCGTCCGCCAGCGGCATGTACATCGTCCAGCCGAAATCGGCCGCGCCGCCCGGGGTGAGGAACCCGGAGAGCATGATGATGCCGCCGAAGGTGGTGATCCAGAAGCCGAAGGCGTTGAGGCGGGGGAAGGCGACGTCGGGGGCGCCGATCTGCAGCGGCATGATGTAGTTCGCGAAACCCCAGACGACCGGGGTGCCGTAGAGCAGCAGCATCACGGTGCCGTGCATGGTGAACAGCTGGTTGAACTGCTCGTTGGAGAGGTACTGCATGCCCGGGTGGAACAGTTCCAACCGGATGAGCAGTGCCATGAGTCCGCCGGCGAAGAAGAAGCAGAAGGACATCACGATGTACATGATCCCGAGCTTCTTGTGGTCGGTGGTGGTCAGCATGTCCCACGCATGGAAGCCCTTGAGGGACTTCCCGCCCTGGGGTGCGGGCCGTGCGGTGGTGACCGGCGAACCGGCGTCCTCCCGCGGAGCTACCGCTGTCATTGGTCTACCTCCTGGTGCGCGCGGTGGACCTGGCGTCCCCGGTTGTGGAACGGGGACAGTTCACCGCAAGTGTCTTCCGACAACGCTATGATTGTCCGATCATCGCAGGTAGAGGGCTGATATTAATGGGGTTAGCAGCGGCACTTATGGGGTCACGATGCCGGGGACGCCGACGATTCGGCAAGGGCCCGCGCAAGACCGTCGAGGTAGACGGCGTCCTGTGAACCGGGGTCCCAGATCATCTCGTTGAACATCTCGGCGTAGGTGCCGTCGTCCCGGACGATGCGGCGGACCGGGGTGCCGGGGGTGACATTGCGCTCCGGCAGCACGACCGAGCCCATGCCGCGGCCGACCCAGCTGAACAGGGTGGAACAGTTCGCGACCTCGATCTCCGCCTGGTTCAGCGGCAGCCCGGCCTCGTCCATCAGCGCCTGCATGGTACGGGTGATGCCGCAGCCGTTGCGGGAGAGGATGAGTTCTCGGTCGGCGACTTCGCGGACGGTGGCCGGCGGCTGTTCTGCGGGCGAGAGTGCCGGGTCGGCGTTCTCGTCGACGAGGACGAGGTAGTCGGAGTTGATCAGCCGGTGACTGTAGGAGGGCAGCAGGCCGAGCGCCGGGACGATGATCATGTCGAGGACGCCGACCTGCAGGTACTCCTCCAGCTGGTCGAGCTCGGATTCGAGGAGGGTCGCGTCGCGGCCGTGCTGGTTGGGGTGGCCGGGACGTCCCGGGCGGCCGGACCCGTAGGCCTCGGGACCGTAGACGATGCCGCGCAGCCTGGCGACGAGAGCTTTCTCGATCTGCGGTGAGGTGCCGACACGGATCGTGCCGTGGCCGGCGCTGGCGAAGGTCTCCGCCTCGGACTCGACGCGCTCAAGGTCGACGATGACCTGGTGGATCCGCGGCAGGATCGCGGTGCCGAAAGCGGTGGGCGAGGTGCCACGCGGGTTGCGCAGGAAGAGGCGTCCGCCGAGGTACTCCTCGAGCTTGGCGATGGAGGAGGACAGGGCGGGCTGGGTGACGTTGAAGCGTCGGGCGGCGGCGCTGAAGGAGCCGGCGTCGGCGACGGCATCGGCGTAGCGCAGCGATTCGAGGGACAGGCGACCATTCATGATGCTTTTATCCTATGTCTGTGTACTGGAGGTTGACGAGAACAGGCATAAGCGTCGTTGAGAGGTCATAAGCGGTCCTCAGATGCCGGCTCCGCCCCGGTCAGTGGGAGAAGGACACGTCCGGCAGGATCCTCCGCAGCCATGCCGGGCACCACCAGGCGGCGCGTCCTGCGAGCAGCATCACCGCAGGCAGCAGCACCAGGCGGACCAGCAGGGCGTCCAGCAGCACGGCGGTGCCGAGGATGATGCCCATCTCCTTCGGCGGCAACGGCTCGGCCAGGGCGAAGGTGAAGAACACCGCCACCATCACCGCCGCCGCGGCGAAGATGATGCGCCCGGAACGGGCCATGCCCTCGGTCACGGAGAGGCGGGCGTCCCCGGTCTTCTCGTGGTGTTCCTTCACCGTGGCCAGCAGGAACACGGTGTAGTCCATCGCCACGGCGAAGATCATCGCGAAGAAGAACACCGGACCCCAGCCGTCGAGGAAGCCCTGCGGCTCGAAGCCGAAAAGCCCGGACAGGTGCCCGTCCTGGAAAACAAGCCGGGCCACGCCGAACGCCGCGCCGGTGGACAGCAGGCTGACCAGGGTACCGACCAGGGCGGTCAGCGGGGCGCGCAGGGCGACGAGCAGCAGCAGGAACCCGAGCACGAGAATGACACCGATGATCACCGGCAACCAGTCGTCCAGTGCGTCCTGCAGGTCGATGTTCTCCGCCGGGGCACCGCCGACCAGGGCAGACTCCGGCAGATCAGCCCGCAGGTCCGCGAGGATGCCGGTCATCTCCTCGTCCGAGGGATCGACCTCGAGCACGGCGTGGAACATGACGAGGCCGGAGTCGTCACCGGCGGGCATGGCCGGGGTGACCGCGGCGATCCCGTCGGTGGACGTGGCAAGGTCAGTGGCGGTCCCGGCGTCCTCTGCGTCGGTGATGACCTGCAGCATGCCCGGGGCGCCGTCGCCCATGGCGTCCTGTACGAGGTGGTATCCCTGACGGACCGGGGCGTCCTCCGGGACGACCGCGATCGACGGCATGGCGACCTTCAGTCCGAGAACCGGCAGTGCGAGCAACACGAGCAGGGCCGCGGATCCGAGGACGGCGACCAGCGGGCGGCGCTGCAGCACACCGGCCCAGCGGGCGAACAGCGGTGAGCGGTGCTCCTGCTTCGTCGCGAACGGCAGGGAGACGGCGTTGACCTTCTCCCCCAGCGCGCCGAGGACGGCCGGCAACAGGGTGAAGGACGCCGCGAGCACGAACACCACGGCCAGCATGATGCCGACGGCCATGGTCCGGACCGCCGGGGCGGGCACGAGCAGCACGGCGGACAGGCTGACCAGCACCGTGATGCCGGACAACAGGACAGCTTTACCTGCGGTGGCGTAGGTGACGGCGACAGCGTCACGGGTGGATGGTCGGGAGCCACCGTGGGGACGCAGCGCGTCGCGGAACCGGGCGACGAGGAACAGTGCGTAGTCGATGCCGAGGGCGAGGGCGAACATCAGCGCGAAGTTCATCGCCCACACGGAGATCGGGGTGACCATGTTGAGCAGCACCAGGGCGCCGGCGGACGCGACGAGGCCGGCGAGAGTCAGCATCAGCGGCAGGCCGGCGGCGACGAGACTGCCGAAGGCCAGTACGAGGATGAGCAGCGTGACCGGCCAGGACATCATCTCGGCCTTCATCATCGCGTCGTGGTTCGCGTGGTTGAAGTCGCTCCACAGCATGGACTGGCCGGTGGGGAGGACGTCGATGGTGTCCGCCCCCAGGGCGGTGATGCGGTCGGAGAGGTCGTCGGCGAGACGGACCATGTCGTCGGTGTCGGCGGCGGCACCGGCGATGAGGATGCCGGTCCGCCCGTCCTCACTGACGGTGACGCCGGGGGTCGGCGGCATGATGTCGGCGATCCGGTCGTCCGCGCTGAGCAGGCCGGTGGCGTCCTCGATGACCTCGGTAGTGGCCCG
Source organism: Corynebacterium sp. UD i78 (assembly GCF_056280545.1). Classification (NCBI taxonomy): domain Bacteria; kingdom Bacillati; phylum Actinomycetota; class Actinomycetes; order Mycobacteriales; family Corynebacteriaceae; genus Corynebacterium; species Corynebacterium sp. UD i78. Next base: position 2,427,184 of record NZ_JBWCED010000001.1, read on the forward strand.
GTCGCCGATGGTGCCGTCCTCGGTGTGGATGACGACCTGGATCGCGGAGGACGCATTGCCGCCGAAGTGCTCCTGGGCGAGGTCACGGACGGCGACGGACTCTGAGCCGTTCGCCTGCCAGCCGGCGCCCGCCAGCGAGCTGAACACCGAAGGGGCTGCGGCGCCGAGGCCGACAAGGACGAGCAGCCAGACGCCGAGGACGGCCTTCATGTGCATGGCGGTCCAGGCGGCCCACCGGGCCAGGACGCCGTGCGGTGGTGTCTGTACTGCCGGTGGTGCTGCCGGTGGTGCTGCCACTGCTGTCGTGGGCACGTGTTCGTCCCGGTCAGCGCGTGTGGTCATCGAGGTTCCCTTCATCGTCAATATACCCCGGGGGGTATCGGTGAGAGTTGAAGATACCTACGGGGGTATAGGATCGCAACCATGAAGCTCAACGACGACACCACCACCGCCGCACTCGCCCGACTGAAGAGGGCCCGTGGTCAGCTCAACGGCGTCATCGACATGCTCGAGGCCGGCCGCGACTGCCAGGACGTGGTCACCCAGCTCGCCGCCGTCTCCCGGGCGCTGGACCGTGCAGGCGTCAAGATCATCTCCGGCGGCATGCGCGAGTGCATCCGCTCCGCCGAACGTGGCGAGAGTCCGGAGCTGTCCGAGGAGCAGCTGGAGAAGATGTTCCTGTCACTGTCGTAACTGACGTAACTGACGTAACTGACGTAACTGTCGTAACTGACGCAGCGGCCGATCCAGGCGACCGAGGCGACCAGTCGGCAACATTATGCATTCTCAACGCCGTCAGCCATCATGAAACGTGCAGTTCGCGGCGATTTTCTTATCCTGCAGTGCCCGCTACAGCATGCATAATGTCTGACCGGGGGAGTGAGGAAATCTCCCACATGTCCGCAGTGTCGGCATCACGCATCCTGAGGCTGTTCTGGCCCCCTCCCCACCAACTTCCGGGTGCGTGATGTGAACATGCTCCGACCTGCCCGACGCCGCGGCCCTCACGCGGTCGCTTCACCTGCCCCGTGGGCCACCCCGGCAGCCCCGGTGAGTCACAACTGAAAACAGGGAAATAAACGGGGTTATAACCGGGGGCATAAGCAGCGTTCGGGGACGCATAATTCAGCCCCCACCCCCGACAGGAACTCTGCAGCCGACTGGTCCGACCATTGCTGTGCAGGCGATTTCGTCTGAGAGCACCTCCGGCGCCGTACCGGTGCCGGCCAGATTCCTTCCCCGGGAGGTACGCATGGATGTCGTCGACATCTCACGGTGGCAGTTCGGTATCACCACCGTCTATCACTTCATCTTCGTTCCACTGACTATAGGCCTGGCCCCCATGGTCGCCGCCATGCAGACGTTCTGGCACGTCACGAAGAAACCCGCATGGTACCGGGCCACCCGGTTCTTCGGCACTGTCCTGCTCATCAACTTCGCCATGGGTGTGGCGACCGGCATCGTGCAGGAATTCCAGTTCGGCATGAACTGGTCGGACTACTCCCGCATGGTCGGCGACGTCTTCGGCGGACCTCTGGCGCTCGAGGGGCTTGTCGCGTTCTTCCTGGAGTCCACTTTCCTCGGCCTGTGGATCTTCGGGGCAGGGAAGATCCCCGCCTGGCTGCACACCGCGTCCATCTGGATCGTCGCGGTAGCGGTGAACCTGTCCGCCTACTTCATCATCGTGGCGAACTCCTTCATTCAGCACCCGGTCGGCGCGGAGTACAACCCGGACACCGGCCGCGCCGAGCTCACCGACATCGTCGCACTGCTGACCAACCCGACCGCCCTGGCAGCCTTCCCGCACGCCGTCGCCGGCTCCCTGCTCACCGCGGGCACTTTCGTCCTCGGCATCACCGGCTGGTGGATGGTCCGTGACCACCGCGCCCGCCTCGCCCTGCAGAAGACCGGTGAACTGCCCGCCAGGACAGCCACCGCCGACACTGACCCCGGCACTGACGACGGCTCCGACACAGGCAACCGGCATGACGCACATCGGCCCGCCCACCGTCTCGCCTGGTGGACCACCCTGATCTCGGCGATCGGACTGTTCATCACCGGCGACATCCAGGCCAAGCTCATGTTCATCCAGCAGCCGATGAAGATGGCGTCCGCCGAGTCCCTGTGCAGCACCGGGACCGACCCGATGTTCTCCGTCCTCACCATCGGCACGCACAACAACTGCGAGAACGTCACCCACCTCATCGAACTGCCGTGGGTACTGCCCTTCCTCGCCGAGGGGAAATCCAACGGCGTGACCCTGCAGGGTGTCGAGGACCTGCAGCAGCAGTCCGAGATGCTGTACGGCGCGGGTAACTACTCCCCCAACCTCTTCGTCACCTACTGGGCATTCCGCGCGATGATCGGCCTGCTCGCCGGTTCCGGCATCCTCCTCGCCGCCAGCTGGTGGTTCACCCGCAAGGGCCGCGTCCCCGCCGGTAAGGCCGGAACGCTGTTCGGCTGGATCTGCCTCATCGCGATCCCCACGCCGTTCCTGGCGAACTCTGCGGGCTGGATCTTCACCGAGATGGGACGCCAGCCCTGGATCATCCACCCCAACCCGGACTCCGTCGGAGACTCCCGCACCGAGATGATCCGGATGACCGTGGACATGGGCGTCTCCGACCACGCACCGTGGACCGTCATCGTCACCCTCGTCGGTTTCACCCTTCTCTACGCCGTCCTGGCGGTGATCTGGTTCTGGCTGATCAGGCGCGTGATCCTCGCCGGACCGCCACAGGAGACCGGACCGGACCCCGCCGCCACCGTCGGCGCTTCCTTCGGTCTCACCGGGAAGGACGCCGACCCCGACTCCCCCGACCCCGTGCACTTCAGCACCACCACTGTCACCTCCACCACCACCGACACCACCGGAAAGGAGTCCTGAGATGTCGTCCCTCGATCTCCCCGTCGTCTGGTTCATCCTCGTCACCGTGCTCTTCGCCGGGTACTTCCTGCTGGAAGGTTTCGACTTCGGCGTCGGCATGCTGCTGCCCTTCGCCGGACGCAGGAAAGGCGCTGCCTACCCCGACGCCGCGTCCGACGCCACACGGACCGGCCTGGTCCGCACCATCGGTCCGGTGTGGGACGGCAACGAAGTCTGGCTCATCACCGCCGGCGGTGCCCTGTTCGCCGCCTTCCCCGGCTGGTATGCCGCCATGTTCTCCGGTTTCTACCTGCCCCTGTTCCTCATCCTCGTCGCGCTCATCCTCCGCGCTGTCGCCCTGGAATGGCGGGCCAAGATCGACACCCTGACCTGGCGTCGGCGGTGCGATCTCACCGTCACCGTCTCCTCCTGGATGCCGCCGGTGCTGTGGGGTGTGGCTTTCACCAACCTCGTCCGTGGTGTCCCGCTGGACGCCGACCAGAACATGGACAGCGGCCTGTCCACCCTGTTCGGACTACTCAACCCCTACGCCCTGCTCGGCGCCGCCGCGTTCACCTGCATCTTCCTGCTGCACGGTCTGAGCTTCCTCCGGCTGCGCACCACCGGTCATCTGCGGGACACCACCGACCGGCTGGTCATCCCGGTCGCCGTGACCGCCGCGGTCACCGGTACAGCCTTCGTGCTGTGGACCCAGCTCTCCCACGGCAAGGACTGGACCTGGGCTGTCACGGTCTCCGCGGTGGTCGGCGTCCTCGTGGCGGTGGCGGCGATGCTGCGGAACCGCGACGGTGTGGCATTCCTCGCCACCGCCATGACCGTGGTCGCCGCGGTGGTGCTGCTGTTCGGGTCGCTCTACCCGTGGTTGATGCCCACCACCCTGGCTGACGGCGTGGGTCTCGACATCCGCAACGCGTCCTCCGCCGATTACACGCTCACCGTCATGACCTGGGCGGCACTGTTCCTCGTGCCCCTCGTCATCGCGTATCAGGCGTGGACGTACTGGGTCTTCCGGAAGCGGATCACCGCGGAGCCGGTCACGGAACATGTCACGGGGTCCGTGCCGGATCCGGCGTCGGGGGGCCGGTCATGAGCACCGGCCCGGTCGACCCCCGGCTGCTGTCCCTCTCCACCCCGACCCGGCGGTGGACCGTCCTCCTCGCGGTGGTGACGGCCCTGCGCACCGGCGCACTCGTGGCGTCCGGCGTCCTGCTGGGGACGACAGCGGCCGCGGTCGTCACCGACCACACCGGTCCCGCCGGCCACCGCGCCGCCCTGGTGACCCTCTGCGTCCTCGTCCCGGTCCAGGCCGGGCTGGCGTGGGCGGAGAAGAGGTTCAGTCACCGTGCTGCGGTGCAGGCGACCGAGGACCTGCGGCTCCGCGCCCTCGACACGCTGGCCCACCGCGACCCCCGCACCGTCGACCGGGCGACCTGGCGCACCCTGCTCACCGACGGGGTCGAGGGGCTGGGCCCCTACCTCACCGGATACCTGCCCGCACTGGTGTCCACTGCGTTGGCGACCCCGGCTGTGCTCCTCGTCGTGTGGTTCCTGGACGCCGGCTCCGCCCTCATCGCGGTGATCACCCTGCCGCTGATCCCGGTGTTCATGTGGCTCGTCGGCACGCTGACCGCCGGACGCACCGAGAAGAAGCTCGCCGCCCTCGGCATCCTCTCCGACCAGCTGCTCGACCTGGTTTCCGGACTGCCGACCCTGCGCGCCCTCGGCCGACTCCACGCCCCGGTCGCCGAGGTGCAACGACTGTCCGACCGCCACCGCCGGTCCACCGTGCAGGTCCTGCAGATCGCCTTCCTCTCGTCGATGGTGCTGGAGTTCCTGGCCACCCTGTCGATCGCGCTGGTCGCCGTCGGCATCGGTTTCCGCCTGCTCGACGGGTCGATGACGCTGGCCGCCGGGCTGACGGTGATGATCATCATCCCGGAGGTCTACACCCCGGTCCGCCAGGTCGGTGCCCGGTTCCACGACGCCCGTGACGGCATGGTTGCCGTCGACCGGATCCTCACACTGCTGGACAGCGGGGACGCTCCGGTCGCCCCGGCCACGTCAACAGTCACGTCAACAGCCACGGGTGATCCCGCCTGGCCCGGACTGACCGTCACCTTCCGGCACCTGCACGCCACCGGGCGCGACGGGGACCACCCCCGGGACATCACCGGTACCGCCCGCCCCGGTCAGCTCACCGTGCTCACCGGGCCGAACGGGGCCGGCAAGTCCACCGCCCTGCTCGCCCTGCTCGGCATCGCCACCGAGGGGGTGGACGGCACCGCCACGGTCACCGACTCCGGCACCGCCCTCACCGGCCCTGATCTGTGGGAACGGACCTCCTATCTGCCGCAACGACCCGTCCTCGACACCGTGGACGCCACCTCCGTCGGCGACACCTCCGGCCTCTCCCTGGGCCAGCGGCAACGCCACGCGCTCACCGCCGAACTCGACCGGGGACGCGCCACCGGCCGTGGCCTGCTGCTCCTCGACGAACCGACCGCCCACCTCGACACCGCCAACGCGCAGCTCATGCTCGACGCACTCACCCGGCGCGCCGCCGAAGGGGCGACAGTCCTCGTCGCCTCCCACGACCCGCTCGTCACCGCGGCCGCCGACCACCGGATCGAGGTGAGGTCATGAGCACCCGAACCACACTGACCGCCCTGCGGACCGCCCGGCCACTGACCGGGCTGCGGACCCGTGACCTGGTGGGACCGGTCGCTGCCGGGACGGCGACACTGCTGGCGTCCCTCACCTTGACGGTCGTCTCCGCGTGGTTGATCACCCGCGCCTGGCAGATGCCACCGGTGATGGACCTCACCGTGGCGGTGACCGCGGTCCGCGCACTCGGCATCTCCCGGGCGGCATTCCGTTACACCGACCGGCTGGCGTCCCACCGGCTCGCACTGCGTTGCGCGGGAACTGCCCGTGCCACGGCGTACCGGCGGCTGGCCGGGGCACCGGTGTCCCGGACCGCCGCGCTGGGGCGGGGTGAGCTCGTCACCCGCCTCACCGATGACATCGACGCCGTCGCCGACGTCATCGTCCGCTCCGTGGTCCCGACCCTCGTCGCGGCGACCACCGGTATTCTCGCCGTCGGATTCACCGCGGCACTGTCTGTCCCCGCCGCGACAGTCCTGACCTGCGGACTTCTCGTCGCCGGCATCGGTGCCCCCTGGGCCGTCTCCCGGTCGGTCCGTACCGCCGAGGCCCGCCGGGCCGGGGCCGGTGAGCGCTGGGCCGCCGCAGTCGACCGGGTGCTCACCGACTCTGCTGCTCTGCGGGTGCGCGGCACACTGCGTCCTGCCCTCGCCGAGGCCGGGGACGCCGCCCGGGGGCTCTCCGCGGCCGAGGAGTCCGGCGCCCCGGCGCGGGCCGCCGGCGCTGGACTGTCCGTGTTCGCCTCCGCCGCGACAGTGGTCGGCGTCCTGGTAGTTGCCACCGTCGGCTACCTCGACGGTGGGGCTCCGGTGCACTCCCCGCAGTGGTTCGGGGTGCTCGTGCTGCTGGCCACCACCGCTTTCGAGGCGACCTCTGCCCTGCCCGAGGCCGCTGAGGCCGCGACGAGGGCTACCGGGGCAGCCACCCGCCTCTCCGCGCTCACCGACCCGGAGGAACTGCCGGTACCTGCGGTGGTGGGCTCCACCCATGTCTCCGACACCCCGCACCTGCGGGCGTCCGGTCTGGGATACGGCCATGGGAGGACGCTCGGCACCGTGGACCTGGACCTGCCCTGCGGGTCGCGGCACACGGTGACCGCGGCGTCCGGTACCGGAAAGACCACACTGCTGCTCACCCTCGCGGGGCTGCTACCGCCGCGGGAAGGGCAGGTCACCCTCGACGGTGTGCTGGTCGACGGGATCGACCCGGAGCTGCTGCACCGGACGGTCGCCTACCTGCCGGAGGACGCGCACATCTTCGCCACGACCGTGCGGGACAATCTCGCCGTCGGTGCGCCGGATGCCCCGGACGACCTCATGCTGTCCGTCCTGGAGGCCGTGGGGCTGTCCGGGTGGGTGGCCGGACTGCCTGGGGGACTGACTGGGGGACTGTCCACCATGCTGGTCGACGGGGTGGAGAGTCTGTCCGGTGGGCAGCGTCGGCGGCTGCTGCTGGCCCGGATGCTGCTCACCGATGCCCCGGTGCTGCTGCTCGACGAGCCCTTCGAGCACCTGGACGCCGAGGGGACCGTCGAGCTGGACGAGCTGCTGGCGTCCGACCGTCTGCCGGGGACTCGGCCGGTGCGGACGCTCGTCGTGGTGCGGCACCCGCGGTAGAGACAGGCGTCCGAAGCAGGCGCGGCAACATTGTGCACTCTCAACACCGCCAACCAACATGAAACGTACCGGTCAAAGAGTTTTCCGGGTTCCATAGTCCCCGTCACAGCATGCATAATGTTTGAGCGGACGGGCGTTTGGCCGGGCGGGGCCCCGCCGGCTCACCCTTCAGTCAGCCGTTCCCACAGGGACACGTCGAAGCGCATCCCGGTGCGACCGGCACGGCTTGAACCCCCACCTGAACCGCTCCGGGCACCACCGCCTCCCACCTGGGATGCCGCACTCATGTGCCGCACGGCGTTGTCCAGCTTCGAGCGCCAGGTCCACACCGCAACCTCGGCGTCCCCGGTGATCAGTGCCGCCATGATCCGCCGGTCGTCGGCGAGGATGCGGGGCACCGCCTGGCCGTAGTTGAGCTGCAGCACCGAGATGAACATCTGCAGCCGCAGCGTGAGCGAATGAAAGGTCCGGGCGGACTGCGTCAGACCGGACGCCTCGGCGAGTTCCTGCTGGAAGTACAGGTCAGCCTGGTCGACCCGTTCGGCGTCCCCCCGGGTGACCGCGGCCTCGAGGGTCCGCAGGGCGGTCTGCGGGGCAAGCAGCCGGTACCGCGGACGGCTCGCACAGGCCCGCAGCAGTACCGTGCCGACCTGCAGTCGGGCGGCGTAGAGGTCGATGATGTCGGCACCGGTGACCAGCGGCAGGGAGAACACGCCGTTGCGGGAGACCAGCAGGCCGTCATCGACGAGCCGGCGCATCGCCGCGAGCACCGCCGACTGCCGTAGGCCCATATGGGTGGCCAGAACCACGCTGGTCACCCGGTCGCCGGCCGAGTACCCCGCATCGGTGATCTCCTTGCGCAGGGCGATGGCAACCTGCTCGGCCATCGAGAGTTCACCCACGACCGGTGTCGGGTAGGGCGGGGACGCCGATCGTTCTGAGTCAGAATGAGGGTCATTTCCTGCGGTCGGTGAAACTTCACCGTAACCCTGGCCGGGCCCCTCGACGACGCCCCGACGACTCCACCGCACCCCGTGGAGCCCCTGCCCCGCCCGGACCGACAGGGCGGTCAACAGGGCGCCGGGCACCGCGTCCACCGAGCGTCCGCAGGCGCCGAACAACCCGGCGATCCGCGCGAGGAACACCTCCCACGACTGGCGGCCCGGCTCCCAGTACACCCGGACCGACCCCGGGCCCAGCTCCGGATCCGGGTCCGCCGAGGGCTGTTCTGCCGGGCGGTCAGCATCCCAGGCCCGCTCCAGTTCCTCGGCCCCCGGCGCACGCCAGGTGGTCGGCCAGGTGTCCGCCCCGGAGATCCGGAGTGCAGCCATGACCGCGGTGGCCCGGCGCTCGAAGGCCCTGACCTCACCGACGACATCCTCGCCACCGTCAGTGAAGTCGATACGGATCCGGGGGAAGTCGACGACAAAGGCCGCCAGCCGCAACGTCCGGCGCCCGGAAAGGCCGGACAGATCGGGCACAGTGGGGGCGCCGGGACCACCTTCCCCGTCGCCGACCCCACGGATCCGACGCATCGACCGGCTCACCAGAGGCTGACTGATACCGGTCATCATCGAGATCCGGCGGGTGGAGTACTCCCGACTGCCGACGCGCGGCCCCGCACCGGCGAGCACACCGGCGACGATGGCGTCCGCCTGCTCCTGGATCCGGGGGCGCCCCCGATGCGGATCCTGCCGACCTTTATCCATGCAGAACAGTCTTCCACAGATTTCTGACTCATAAACCACGGTTCATTGCCCGCCCCACTTTCACCCCACCGGATTCAGCTGCAGACTGCCCCCATGAACACCAATAACTCCCAGAACGCCCAGAACGCCCAGAACGCCCGGAACGCCGCCCACACCGCCACCGCCGTCAACACCGCGGTCGACCCGGCGGACATCGCCGGCCTCGCGGAGCTCGCCGACAAGGCCACCGCGAAGGTCACCACCTGGCTGACCGCCGCCCGGTCCGACGCCACCCGTGGCAGGAACACCGGTGCGGCCAAGCGCCTCGCCGCCGTCCTTTCCGACCCGAACGGCCTCGATTTCACCGTCGGCTTCGTCGACCGCGTCGTCCGCACCGAGGACCGGGACGCCGCCGCGAAGGCCCTGGCCGACCTCGGCGAGATCACCCCGAAGACCCTCTCCTGGCTCGATCGGGCGCAGATCAGAGCAGGTTCCGTACTCGCCACGACCCTTCCACAGATCGTCATCCCCACGGCGAAGTCCCGCATCCGGCAGATGGTCGGCCACATGATCGTGGACGCCAATGACAGGCCGCTGGGCAAGGCCGTCGCCGAGCTCACCGCCGGCGGCCAGCGGCTGAACATCAACCTCCTCGGTGAGGCCGTGCTCGGTGAGGAGGAGGCCGACCACCACCTCGCCGAGACCCGACGCCTCGTCTCCCGCCCCGATGTGGACTACGTGTCGATCAAGGCGTCCTCCGTGGCGTCCCAGATCAACCTCTGGGGCTATGAGGAGTCCGTCGACTACGTCGTCGACCGCCTCGCCCCGCTGTATATCGAGGCGGCGAAGGCGCCGAAGGGTTCGAAGTTCATCAACCTCGACATGGAGGAGTACCACGACCTCCGGCTCACCATCGACGTTTTCAAACGCCTGCTCAGCCTGCCCGAGACGAAGGACCTTGAGGCCGGCATCGTGCTGCAGGCCTACCTGCCGGACGCCCTCGGCGCGATCCAGGAACTCTCCGCCTTCGGTGCGCAGCGCGTGGAGAACGACGGTGCCGGGATCAAGGTCCGCCTGGTCAAGGGCGCGAACCTGGCGATGGAGACCGTCCACGCCGAAATGCAGGGCTGGCCGAACGTCACCTGCGCCTCGAAGCAGGCCACGGACGCCAACTACAAGCGCGTCCTGCACTGGGCGCTGCACCGCGAGAACCTCACCGGCCTGCGCCTCGGCGTCGCCGGCCACAACCTCTTCGACATCGCCTTCGCCCACACGTTGTCCGTCGAGCGTGGCGTGGCTGACCGGGTCGAGTTCGAGATGCTGCAGGGCATGGCCAACGACCAGGCCGAGGCCGTGAGCCAGGATGTCGGCCAGCTGCTGCTCTACGTCCCGGCGGTGCGCCCCCAGGAATTCGACGTGGCGGTGTCCTACCTGGTCAGGCGACTGGAGGAGAACTCTGCGACGGTGAACTTCATGTCCGGCGTCTTCGACATCGCCCCGGGCAACGAGACCTTCCGCCGCGAGGAGAAGCGGTTCCGCGCCTCGCTGGCCGACCTGGAGGTGCTGCTCTCCCACGACGGCTACACCGCCCCCGGTCCGAACCACCTGCAGGACCGTGGCGCCGAGGTGCTGGAGGACGCCACCGCCGCGTCCTACGCCGACGCCCCGCTGCCCGCCTTCGCCAATGAGCCGGACACGAACCCGTCACTGCCCGCCAACCAGGCGTGGGCGGCGTCCGCCATCGCGGACGCCACCTCCGACGGTTTCCTCGACGCCCTCACCACCCCGGAATCCGTGCAGGACGCCGACATCGACCCCCTGGTGACCTCGGTCGCCGCCGCGGCCGTCGAGTGGGCCGGGCGTCCAGCGCGTGAGCGGGCGGCGATCCTGTACCGCACCGCTGACATCCTCGCCGACCGGCGCGGACACCTGATCTCGGTCGCCGCCGCCGAGGTCGGCAAGTCCGTCCAGCAGGCCGATGTGGAGATCTCCGAGGCCATCGATTTCGCCCGCTACTACGCGCACTGCGCCGAGGCCCTGGCCGAGGTCCGCAACGCGACCTTCACCCCGGACCGCGTCGTCCTGGTGACCCCGCCCTGGAACTTCCCGCTGGCCATCCCGGCCGGCGGTACCTTCGCCGCGCTGGCCGCCGGTGCCGGTGTGATCCACAAGCCGTCGAAGCCGACCCCGCACTGCTCCATGGAGATCCTCGAGGCACTGTGGGACGCCGGTGTGCCACGTGAGCTGCTGCGCGGTGTGTACCCCGCCAAGCGGTCCGTCGGGCAGACCCTCGTCTCCCACGAGGGCATCGACCGGGTGATCCTCACCGGGTCCTCGGAGACCGCCGCGATGTTCAGCTCCTGGCGCCCCGGCCTGCAGATCAACGGCGAGACCTCGGGCAAGAACGCCATCATCGTCACCCCCTCGGCCGACCGTGACCTGGCTGTCGCCGACCTGGTGGCGTCCGCGTTCGGGCATGCGGGGCAGAAGTGCTCCGCGGCGTCCCTCGGCATTCTCGTCGGCACGGTCTACGAGTCGGAGCGGTTCCTGCGCCAGCTGGTGGACGCCGCGAAGTCGATGATCGTCGACTGGCCGACGAACCTGCGGGCGACGATGGGACCGCTCACCGAGCTGCCGTCCGACAAGCTGGAGCGTGCGCTGACCACCCTGGAGCCGGGCGAGAAGTGGCTGGTGGAGCCGCGGCAGCTCGACGACACCGGGCGGCTGTGGTCCCCGGGCATCCGGGCGGACGTGAAGCCGGAGTCCTTCTTCCACCTCACCGAGGTCTTCGGCCCGGTGCTCGGACTCATGCGCGCCGACACCCTGGAGGAGGCCATCGAGCTGCAGAACGCCACCGACTTCGGCCTGACCGGCGGCATCCACTCCCTCGATGTCGCGGAGGTGCGGCAGTGGGCGGACAAGGTGCGCGTCGGCAACGCCTACGTCAACCGCGGGATCACCGGCGCGATCGTGCAGCGGCAGTCCTTCGGCGGCTGGAAGAAGTCCTCGGTCGGCCTGGGGTCGAAGGCCGGCGGCCCGAACTACGTCATGCTCATGGGTACGTGGTCCGACGCCGTGACCAAGCCCGTCGAGGTCGGTGTGGCCACCGGTTCCGGTGCGGTGGACGCCTTCCTCGGCGCCGTGTCCCACGGTGAGCACGCCCTGTCCGCCGATGATCTGGCGTGGCTCACCACCGCCGCAGTGGATGACGCCGCTGCCTGGTCGGAGGAGTTCGGCACCCCGCGCGACCTCTCGGGCCTGCAGTCCGAGGCGAACATCTTCCGCTACCGTCCGGCGGAGGTCGTGCTGCGGGTCAGCGCGGACGCCACGGCGGTCAAGGTGGCGCGTGCCCTCGTCGCGGCGTCCCGCGCCGGTGCGACGGTCCAGGTCATCGCCGCTCCCTCGGTGTCCGCGGACGTGAACTCGGTGCTGACCGCCGCGGGCCAGCTGGGCTTCACCTTCACTGTGCTGGACGACGACACCTTCACCGCCCAGCTGCACCTCGGTGCCCTCGACGATGACGCCTCGGCCCGCGTCCGCTACGTCGGTTCGGTGCCTGCCGCCACGCAGAAGACCATGGCAGGACGCCCCGAGGTCGCTCTCCTGGATGACGAGGTGACCGCCTCAGGTCGGGTGGAGCTGCGCCTGTGGCTCAAGGAGCAGGCGTTCGCCATGACCCTGCACCGCTTCGGCAACCCGGCCCCGGCCTTCCACGCGCTGGCCACCGAGCTGAAGGGGTAGGTTCCCGGCATTCCCCCACCGGGCCAACCGTCCCCTACCGGGTTTGCGCCGACATTCAGCCCGTTCCGTGGCACTGTTGGCCCGATCTGTCGGCGCAGACTCGGCGCAGACTCGGCGCAGACTCGGCGCAGACCTTCCCCTACGCCTTGAGGTTCTGGTCCACCGGCCGGATCATCACCGTGTCGACGTCCATGTGCGCCGGCCGGTCCGCGACCCACCGAACAGTCTCGGCGATGTCCTCGGCCTGCAGGTTGATGACGTCCTCGTACACCGCGTCCGCCTTCGCGGCGTCCCCCTTGAAGCGGTTGAGGCTGAACTCGGTCTCCACCCGGCCCGGGTCGATCTGGCAGACACGCACGCCCTTCTCCGCGAACTCGATGCGCATGACGTCACTCAGCGCGGTCTCGCCGAACTTCGCGGCATTGTAACCGGCCCCGCCACGGTAGCCCCAGCGTCCCGCGATGGAGACGATGTTGATGACCTGCGGGGCAGGCGTCCTCGTCAGTTCACCGAACAGCGCCTGCGTGACCTGCAGCGTGCCGATGACATTCGCCTCGTACATCCAGCGCCAGTCCTCGACGTCCCCGTCGACGACACTGTCGAGCCCCCGGGCGCCGCCGGCGTTGTTGACCAGCAGATCCACCCCGCCGAACTCGGCGACGCGGGCGGCCAGGTCAGCCACCGACTCCTTGTCGGTGACGTCCACCTTCACGATGTGGGTGGTGGCGTCCGGCGCCTCCTCGTTGATGCGGGACGCCACGGCCTCCAGCTTCTCCGGACGCCGCGACGCGAGGACCACGTCCCATCCGTCGACGGCCAGCGAGACGGCGGTGGCCTCCCCGATACCGGCGGAGGCTCCGGTGACAACGGCGAGGCGGCGGTATGAGGTCTGGTTCTCAGCAGTCATGTGGGCGATCGTACCGCCCGCCCCTCCGCCACCCGCTAGGCTCAGAGCCATGACCGCCCTGAGCAGCCTGAAGACCCGCACCGCGCACGCGAAGAACGTCGCCCTGACCCGCGCGCAGATCGACCGCCCGGTCCTGGCCGGCAAGGTGATCCGGAAGCTCACCGGTTCCAGCGGGAAGAAGACCTCCGGGAAGGACGCCACCTCCGCGTCTCCGGAGCACGCGGCCCACATCAGCGGGGTCGAGGCGGCGAAGCTCGCCGCCGGCGTGCCGGACGCACCTGTCACCGAGTCCCCCACCAGGACCAACGGTATCGAGGCCGCGAAGCTCGCGGCCGGCGTCCCGGCAACTCACTGACCCGCGCACTTATTGGCCGGTTCGTCAGGGCCGGGGCACGAGGTAGCGTCCTGCACCCGGGACCAGCTCGACCTCCATCGGCAACGGTGCGAAGCAGTCACCGTCAGCGTAACCGTTGATGCGCCTGCCACGCCTGTCCGTCATCTCGATGTGCACCTTCTTCGCCCGGTAGGTGTTCACGCCCTCCTCCTCGACGAAGCTGCCGTCGAAGATCTTGATGAACTTGAACGCCGCTTTCGCCCGGCCCATCCGCTCCAGCACGGTGATGTCGAGGATGCCGTCGTGGTGGTCGGCGTCCGGGCAGATGAGCATGCCTCCGCCGTAGCTCTTGGTGTTGCCCACGGCGACGAGCGTCATGTTCTCCTCGATTACCCGCGCCTCCGGGGTGTCCGGGTCGAGAACGAGCCGCGTCGGAAGGGAATGGAAGTTGAGGAACTCCGCGACGATGGACAGGTTGTAGCGCATCTGCCCCTTCGGCCAGACGATCCGGTTCGTCCGGTCACTGACCAGCGAGTCGAAACCGGCACAGGCAATGGTGCCGAACCAGTGCTCGCGGCCGGCGTCCTTCCCCTCAAGCGCGCGCATCCGCCCCAGGTCAGTGGTGGTGTAGAACCCGCGGGCGATGATATCCGCCGCCCGGCGCGGGTGCGTCGGGATGCCGTACTCACGGGCGTGGTCGTTGCCGGTGCCCGCCGGGATGATGCCCAGCGGCACACCGGACCCGGCCTGCTCCTGCAGTGCGAGGTTGATCAGCCCGTCGCCGCCGCACACCACCAGCGCGTCCACCTCCGGGTCCTCGACCATCTGCCGCGCCAGGTCACGGGCACCTTCCGGATCCGCGCCCTGGATGGTGACGACGTCGATGCCGTGCTGCGCGAAGCGTCCCCGGGCGATCTCCGCGGACAGCCCGGCACGTCCTTTCCCGGCGTGAGGGTTGGTCAGCAGTGCCACGCGCTGCAGGTCCACGTGGCCGACCTCGTAGGCCCCGTCCTGCCCGCTCATGAGGTCGCCTCAACCAGCGTGCCGGGATTCATGATCCCCGCCGGATCGAGCCGCTGTTTCACGGCCTGCAGGACGGCCACACCCAGCTCCCCGATCTCGGCGTCCATGAAGGGTCGGTGGTCGTTGCCGACGGCGTGGTGGTGGGTGACGGTGCCGCCGTTCTCGGTCAGCGCGCGGGTGACGGCGGTCTTCGTGGCGCGCCACTGCGCCACCGGATCACCCTGCTGCGCTGCGACGATGGTGAAGTACAGCGAGCAGCCCTCGGCGTAGACGTGGGAGACGTGGCACATGATCAGCGCCATCGTCCCCGACGGGTTCAGGGACGACGCCAGCGCCTCCCCGACGGCTCTCTTCAGCCGGGGGACGTTCGCCCAGTCGGTGGCGGTCTCAAGGGTCTCGCACAGCGCACCGGCGTCCAGCAGGGAGTCGCGGAGCACGGGGGCGTTGAAGCGCCCCTGCTCCCAGTGTCGTGCCGGGTCCTCGCCGACGCTCGTCGCACCGTGCGCGAGCAGCAGGTCACGGGTCTCGGAGTGGCGGGACGCCGCGTGCTCGGGCATCCCCTCGAACATGGTGATGCACATGCAGCCGGGCGGGGCCTGGGTCTCGCCGGCCTTGTCGCCGGAGGAGAGGTTGATGGAGGACTCGATCTCGTCGGAGAGCCGGATGACGGTAGGCCCGGTGCCGGTCTGTTTGACGGCGCGCAGCGCGGCGACGCCGGTCGCGAAGTCGGGGAAGGTGAAGGCCTCGTAGCGCTTGACCTGCGGCACCGGATGGACGCGCAGCCGGACGGACGTCACCACGCCGAAGGCCCCCTCCGACCCCATGACCAGTTCGCGCAGGTCCGGACCTGCCGCGGATGCCGGGGACGCCTGGCCCACCGTCATGATCCCCGACGGGGTGACCAGGGTCAGTTCGCGGACCATGTCGTCGAATCGGCCGTACCCTGCGGAGTTCTGTCCCGAGGAGCGGGTGACCGCGTACCCGCCGATCGTGGCGTAGGGGAAGGACTGCGGGTAGTGACCGATCTGCAGGCCGTGCTCGACGAGCTTGAGCTCGGCGGCGGGGCCGGAGAGTCCGGCGCCGAAGGTGGCGAGACCGGAGACCGGGTCGACGTCGCTGAGGGTGTCGAAGCGGGCGAGGTCGAGGCTGACGACACCGGCGTACCCGTGGCCGCCGTCCTCATGGAAGGGGGTGAGCCCGCCGACGACGGAGGTGCCGCCGCCGAAGGGCACGACGGCGATATTGTGCTCCGTGCAGTACTGCAGCACCTTGAGGACCTCGTCATCGGTGCCCGGGGCGATGACGGCGTCCGGCGCGGAGATCTCCTGCCCCGCTGCGCCGGCCCGCCATTCCAGCAGGTCGAGGGAGGATTTGCCGCGGGACCGAGGGGCGCGCTGGGCGTCCTCGGTGGTGAGGTGGTCCGCGCCGACGATGTCGGCGAGGGCGGTGAGGTCACCCGCGTCCAGCCGGACCGGGGTGAGCCGGATGTCTGCGACGGCCACGTCCTTCGCGGCGGTGCCGCCGCCCCCGGTGACGCCCATGAGCTTGGCGAGCATTTTCCGGGTCGAGTCCCCCAGCGGTTTCGCCTCCTCCACAGCCCCCCAGAGGTTGAACTTCATCGGCGGCAGCGAGACGCCGGCGGAAGTGCCGGTCACAGCATCGTTGGTCATGGCTGTGCAGCCTACCGGCGTGCCGGACGCCGCGGGCCCGGTTCGGCGAAGGTCCGGGGACGGTCCCGGGGAAGCGCGACTCACCACCCGCCTTACCACCTGTCTTCACACCTGCTAAGTGGGGTGGTAGGTCCGGTGGCGTGCGAGACGCCGGTCGTCCGGTGAGTCCAACCTCCCCCGCGGCGTCCGCCCGGCACTTATGCTCGACACCATGCCGCATTTCGACGCCACCGCCGCCCGTCTGCACGCCGCCCGCCGGGCCCGTGACCTCGCGGAGCTGCAGGCCCGTTCCGCCAACGCCGCCCAAGGCCCGGAACGGGTGGATGTCCTGGTCATCGGTGGTGGCGTGACCGGTGCGGGTATCGCGTTGGATGCCGCGACACGTGGTCTCGACGTCCTCCTCGTCGACGCCCACGACCTCGCCTTCGGCACCTCACGCTGGTCCTCGAAGCTCGCCCACGGCGGCCTGCGCTACCTCGCCAGCGGCCACGTCGGTATCGCGAAGCGTTCGGCACGGGAACGGGGCATCCTCATGGAGTCCACCGCACCTCACCTCACCCGCACGCTCCCGCAGGTCACCCCGGTCCAGGACCGCTACCCGCTGCCGGTGAACATCCTGTCCCGCCTCGGCTTCCTCGGCGGCGACATCCTGCGCGTCCTCGCCGGCACCTCCGGGAAGACCCTGCCGCGCTCCCGCACCGTGTCGAAGAAGAAGGTCATCGGGCTCTGCCCGGCGGTCGAGACCTCTGACCTGCGTTTCGGCTACGTCAACAATGACGGGCAGCTGGTCGACGACGCCCGCCTCGTCACCGCCCTGGCCCGCACCGCCGCCGGCTACGGCGCCCGCATCCTCACCTACACCCGCGCCACCGACATCGTCGCGGACGGCACCGGCGGACGCGTCACCCTCAGCGATACTCTCGACACCTCCGGCACCAGCGGTACCGGCGGCACCGGCGCGGCCGACGGCATCCCGTTCCAGGTCGAGGCGGGCGTCATCGTCAACGCCACCGGCGTCTGGGCCGGCGATATGGAGCCCCAGGTGAAGATCCGCCCCTCGCGCGGCACCCACCTGGTCATCGACGCCGACAAAGTCGGCAACCCGACCGGCGCGTTGACCGTCCCGGTCCCCGGCCACGGCACCCGGTTCTGCTTCATCCTCCCCGAGCAGCTCGGCCGCTGCTACGTCGGCATCACCGACGAGGACTACGGCTCCGACGTGATCCCGGACGTGCCCGAGGTGCCGGACTCCGATGTCCGCTTCATCCTCGACGTCGTCAACCAGGCTCTCGCCGTCGATCTGACCCCCGGCGACGTCCTCGGCGCCTTCGCCGGGCTGCGTCCGCTGGTGCAGTTCACCGAGGACGCCGACTCCTCCACCGCCGACCTCTCCCGTGAACACATCATCCTGCGCGGGAAGGACGCCTCGGGCGGCGGCGATACCGCGTGCAATCTCGTCACCGTCACCGGCGGCAAGCTCACCGAGTACCGGCTGATGGCGGAGCAGACGGTGGACCTCGTGGCGTCCATCCTCGCTGACTCGGGCATCCACGCTGGACCGTGTGTCACCGAGAACACCCCGCTGATCGGCGCGCCCGGCTCCGATGCGGCCGTCGGCATCTCGCCGGCGGATGTCGCCGGACTGCCGGCCTCACTGGTCGACCGGTTCGGGTTCGAGGCCCCGGCGGTGGTCGCCGGCGCCACCGTCGGACGCCCACTGGAGTCTGTCGGGCCCACCCGCGACATCGACGTGACCCGCGCCGAGTTCGAGTTCCATGTCACCCATGAGGGGGCGCTGACCGTCGACGATCTGCTGGACCGGCGTACCCGGATCGGCCTGGTGGACGGCGACCGGGCGGCCGCGGAGCAGACCGCCCGGGAGATCCTCGACGAGGTCCTGCCGACGCTGGTCTGAGCCGCATCTGAACCGACCCGCCGTCCTGCGGCATACTGGACCCCATGATCACCAGCTGGACCGAGGTCACTGACCGGAATCCGGATCATTCGCGCAACTACATCGCGCGGTGGGAATCCTTCGAGGCACAGGGCCGGGACATCAACGGGGAAGCACGCCTCATCGACGCCCTGGCGTCCGACGGAGACCGGATCCTCGACGCCGGGGCGGGCACCGGGCGCCTTGCCGGCTACCTTGCCGCCAGGAACGCCGCGACCGGGAACACAGGGCGCAACCTGCAGCTCACCGGCGTGGACATCGACCCTGCCCTCGTCGACTACGCCCGTGGACGCTACCCCGGCGTCGACTGGCACACCGGCGACCTCTCCGTGGACGCCGAGGTCCCGGCCGGCCCTTTCGACCTCATCGTCTCGGCCGGCAACGTGCTGGCCTTCATCCCGGACCCGGCGCATCGCGCCGCCCTCGGCGTCCTGAAGAAGCGTCTGGCCCCGGGAGGACGCCTCGTCGTCGGGTTCGGACTCGACCGCGGTCGCGACCACACCGCCTTCAGTGAGGACGCCGCGGCGGTCGGGCTGCGGATCAGCCAGGAGTACAGTTCCTGGGATCTGCGACCCCGTGCCGGTGGTGCCGGTGGTGCCGGTGGTGCCGACGCTGCACCGGACGCCGGATTCCTCGTCGCGATCCTTGAACCGGAGGTGCCCCATGAATGAGTCGGATAGCGGCGCCGGCAGTGCCGGTAACGCCGGCAGCGCTGTTGCCCAGGTCGTGTTCCGCCACGACCCGACCAGCAGTCCCCAGTGGTCCTACTACGGGATCAACGCCCCGCTGGCCGGGACCGCCGCGAAACTCTCGGAGGCGAAGTTCGCCGCCACCCAGGACCTGCAGTTCCTCTCGGGTGAGGCGAAACCCGAGATGCGCAGCTACGCAGAATGGGCGGTCGAGCAGGAGACCGAACCCGAGGCGATGCTGACCCCCGGCGCCCCGATGTTCGTGCGCACCCTGCAGGACGACGACACGAATCAGCGGCTCCACCGGCAGAATCTCGCCCAGGCCTACCTCGAGGGCATCCGTGCCACCCCGGAGATCCGCACCTCCCTGCCGGAGCTCGTCGGTGAAGACACCGCCGACGGGGCGGAGGGTCCGGCGGACGTCATCCTCGTGACCCTGTTCCCCGATGATCTGCTGGGGGACGCCCTGCTCAATCTCACCGCGCAGGACACCGTCGTCTTCTGCCTGCCGGACGGGGACTCCCTGAGTTTCCTGCCGGTCCACGGCGACGAGGTCTGGCCCACGGAGGGCCCGGGTATGCTCGAGTCGATGGGGCTCGACGAGTTCGCGACGGTGCACGACCTCATGTCGGTCAGTGACGAGGGGGACGACCGGGGACAGCGGGGACGCCGTGTGACTGGTGGTGCGCTTGATCACAGAGGTGTGGGCGGCAATACTGTTGTCCATGACTTCCTCCTCGCGCACCACCACCGTCTCCCCTGCCGCCGGTCGTCACCGTGCACGCCCGGCCCGCACCCACTCCCCGATGCGTCATCGTCTCGCCGCTGTCGCCGCCGCCTCCGGCCTGGCCGCGGCCGGTCTGACGGGTGTCGCCTCCGCTGCTGACCTGCCTGCCCCCTTCTCCTCCTCCGGGGCCTCCTCCGACGCCGCGGGTGCGGCGTCCGCCGAGGGCGCCACCGGCAACACCACGATCGACGGCCTGCTCACCATGGTCGTCGGCTCCGTCCCCGAGACCGACGTCCTCGGCTCCCTTATCTCCACCGCCGGGTCCCTGGGCACCGGTAGCCTCGCCGCCGGTTCCTGGGAGGGCCTGCCGCTCTCCTCGACCCTCGGCGACCTCGCCGAATAGGACCGGGCACCCGCTAGTAGCCGTAGCCTCCGCCGCCGTAGCCGTAACCCCCGCCGTAGCCGTTGGGGTTGTAGTTGAACCCGAAGCCCAGGCCGAAGGTGTTGTCGTCGTAGCCGTCGCCGTCCATGTCGACGAACGGCGGTGCCACGGGCTCAGGTTCCGGCTCCGGTTCCGGCACGGGGGCTTCTGTCGTGGGCGCCTCCGAGGAGGTGGCGCCCCGCTCCGCCAGCAGCGAGGGATCGGACTCGACGTAGCCCTTCTCCAGCGGCTTCGCCATCCGGGTCACGTCCTTGGGCGCCGGGAGAGCCGGCTCCGCACCGGGTGCACCCTCGACCGGGGCTCCCGATGGCACGGCGGAACCGCTGATGGACCCACCGTCGTACATCTGCCGGTAGATCTCCGGGGCGAGCATCGCCGCGTAGAGGTTCGTGAAGTGCTGCGCATCGCGGTAGAGCAGGACATTGCCGACCACACCCGGGCACCGGGTCTCAGTGCACACCGCATCGGTGATGTCGATCTCCGTGACGTCGAGACCCGCGTAGGCCTCGATGGCCGGGTTCACCGGGCTCATCGCCTCCGCCCGGTCGACACCGCAGTCCTTCTCCGGGTTGTCCCGCTCGTAGTCACCGTCGGCGACACAGACGCGGGCATTGCCCTGGGCACCCGGACGGTCGAGGATCCAGGGGGTGTCGCGGACACCCCAGGTGTGGATCCCGGCGTCCGACAGTCGCTTGACCATGTCGTGGTACTCCGCGGGCACCTGGTCCGGACCGTCGCCCTGGATCGTCGTCGGCCGGGTGACGGTCATGAAGACACCGTCGGTCGGCGGGTTGTCGAAGATGTAGTCCTGGGCCTTCTGGTCCCATTCCGCACACTCCGGGTAGTCACTGCCGTCCCACTTCGGCAGATCGCCCATGCCGAGGACGCAGCCCAGCTTGATGATCGGGATGATCTTGATGTGACGCTGCTTGGCGATGAGGTCGAGGGCCGGCAGGTAGTGCTCGGAGTGGGAACCACCGACGAGGTACATGGTGCGGTCGGACTCGACATCGCCGTACTCGCAGGGCTCGTCGTCCTCGTTGAACCACTTCGTGAAGATCAGGTCGGAGTGCTCGAAGTGGGCGACGCAGCCGTCCTTGAGCGTGTCCGCCATCATCGGCCCGTCATCGATCGGGTCGGGCAGGATCTGGTCGACCTCCGGCACCGGTGCACCGTCGAGCAGCGCGGCCGGGCCGGGGTACTGCTCCGGGTCGACATCGTCGACCGACAGTGCCTGGGCACGTTCGTCATTGCGTGCCTCGACCCACGGCTGGAACGCGAGAACCGCCGCGGTCAGCACGGTGAGGAGTACCGCGGCGCCGGCCTTGACCTTGCCTGAGCCCGTACCGAGCGACGGGTAGAGGTAACCGCGGTCGCCGATGATCCAGGAGCGGACGGGCTTGCGGCCCTGCTGCAGCGGCTTCTCGATGTAGCGGTTCGTCAGCCAGGCCAGCACCAGGGAGACCAGGATGACGCCGAGGCCGACGGCCAGTCCACGACGGTTGCCGAGGGTGGCGGTGATGCCGCTGAGGCCACCGGCGTTGGTGACCGTGCCGGTGGCGAAGTAGAAGGTCCCCAGCGTCAGCAGCGGCCAGTGCCACAGGTACAGGCTGTAGGACATCCGGCCCAGGCTCTGGAACGGACGGGTCGACAGCAGTGCCGTGACACCCACCAGGCCGACCTCCCCGTCCGTGTCGCCCTTGACGGGGTTGCCCGCGAGGATCACCAACGCGGCACCGGCGAGCGGGATGAGCGTCAGCGGGCCGGGGAACTGCGCCGCGCCGTCGAGGAAGAGACCGGTGCCGATGATCAGCGCCAGGCCGATCAAGCCAGCCGGCCAACGCACCCACCGGGGCACCGGACGACGCAGCAGGTAGAACCCGAAGATGCCACCGAGGCCGATCTCCCAGAAGCGGCTCAGCGGCGAGTAGTAGTTCAGGCCCTGGTCGGTGCCGTGCAGGTGGACCGCGTAGACGAAGGACGCCACGGTGGCGACCATGACCAGCGTCCGCGTGACTCGGCTGCCGGTGGGCTTGCGGAAGACCAGGCTGATGGCACCGACAACGAGAGTGATGACCAGCAGTGAGCCGAGGTAGACCTGCAGCTGCGCCGACATCGACCAGATGTGCTGGTAGAGGCTGACATCCGTGCCGATCGCCGAATAGTCCTGCCCCTCGGACGCCAGGTTGAGGTTCTGGAAGTACAGGAGGGAGGCCACGGCGTCCTGCCCGGCATGCGCCCAGCGGACCTGCGCGTACACCGCGACCGCAGCCGCAAGGGTGACGGCGACAACCACCACCAGGGCCGGATAGAGGCGCCGGAAGATCCGGAGGAACGACTGCACGATCGTCAGACCGCGCGGGTCCAGCGCATTGCGGATCTGCGGGCCGAAGAAGAAGATACCGCCGATGAGCAGGAACACGTCCACACCGGAGGACACCCGGCCGACGAACACATGGAAGATCACCACGAGGGCGATAGCGAGCCCCCGGAGACCGTCGATGTCGTGGCGGTGCGTCAGCGTGCGGCGTGGAGGCACCGGCGGATCAGAGGGTTCTTTCATGGCGGATAGACAGCCTACCGGGTCCGGTGCCTATCGCCGCAATGCGGCGCGCCGTTACACGGGAACCGGGGGACCTCCCGACAGAGGCCTGGCCGCTGATCCGACCGCTAGTACGGGAGGAGGCCGGGCGGTACCTCCTGGGACTCCCCGGCATCCGGGACCTCCCCGGGATACCCGTCCGGGTACTCGTCCGGGTACTCCCCGGAGTCGTCCCCCGGATAGTCCCCCGGGTCGTCCCCCGGGTCGTCCTCAGAAGATTCCCCGGGCTCTCCGTCGTCCTCCGGGAGGTCCTCCGCCTCCCAGGACTTGGGGATGCGGAAGACGTCCTTGGCGGTCGGTCCGGCCGCAGCGGCACCGGTCGTCCCGGCCTCCTCGACCGCCGCGACCTGTGCCGCCTCCATCTCGGCGACCGCCGCCGGGTCGAACATCTGCCGCTCCAGTTCCGGGGCGAGCATCCGGGAGAAGACATCGCTGAAGTGCTGACCGTCGCGGTAGACCAGCACATTGCCGATGACCGCCGGGCAGCGTCCGTCCCGGCACAGGGCGGCGGTGACGTCGAGTTCGGAGACGTCGAGGCCCGCCAGCGCCACCAGGGCGGGGTTCACTTCAGCCATCGAAGAGTGCTCATCGGTGCCGCAGTCCGCCGTCGGGCCACTGCCGAGATCCTCCGCGACACAGAGTCGGCCGTTGCCCTGCACGCCCGGGGCCTGCATCGCCCACGGGGTGTCGCGGACACCCCAGGTGTGGATCCCGGCGTCCGAGAACTTCTTCACCTGGTCGACGTACTCCGGCGGGGTCTGGTCCGGGCCGTCACCCTCGATCGTCGTCGGTCGGGTGACGGTCATGAACACGCCGTCGGTGGGTGGGTTGTCGAAGATGAACTGCTGGGCCTTACCGTCCCACTCGTCGCACTCCGGGTAGTCCTCACCGTCGAGCTTCGGCAGACTCATCCCCAGCACGCAGCCCATCTTCAGCACCGGGACGATCTTGATGCCCTGCTGACGTCCGATGACGTCCAGGGCAGGCAGGAAGTGCTCGGAATGCGACCCGCCGGCGAGGTACATGGTGCGCGCGGAATTCACGTCGCCGTAGGCACAGGGCTCGTCAGTGCCGTTGAAGTCGTGGGTCCGGATGAGGTCCGTGTCCTCGAAGCGGGCGTAGCAGCCGTCGGGCTGGGTACGCGGGAGCATATGTTCCTCATTCGTCGGATCCGGGCGCACCTCCACATCCTCGGGTACCGGCGCGTCCTCCAGGAACGCCCGCGGACCCGGGTACTGCGCCGGGTCAAGATTCTCGTCGTCCTGGGCCGCCAGGCGGGCGTCGTCACGGTTCTGGATCACCGGACCCGCGGCAAGGACGCCCACCGTCGCCACCACAGTCACCACCGCGACGGCGACCCCGGCACGGTGGCTCACGGCATCCTTCACGGCGGTGCGGGACGGCAGCCACGCGCGGGCGGGCTTGCGGGTCTGACGCAGCGGCGTCTCGATGTACTTCTCCGTCGCCCAGGCGAGCACCAGCGAGATGAAGATGACCGCGGCGCCGATGACCAGGCCCTTCTTCGTCCCCAGGGTCGCGGTGATGCCCTGGACACCGGTCGAGCGGTTGCCGAGGACGTCCGAGAACTGGAACGTCGCCAATGCCAGCAGCGGCCAGTGCCACAGGTAGAGGCTGTAGGAGATCCGGCCCAGCGTCTGGAACGGGGCGGTGTCCAGCAGGGCGGAGACACCCTCTGCGCCGCGACCGTCGGCGACCGGGTTACCCGCCAGGACGACCAGCGTCGCACCGGCGAGCGGGACGAGCGTCCAGGGACCGGGGAACTGGTCGGCACCGTCGAGGAAGAAGCCGGTGCCGATGATCAGCGCGACACCGACCACGCCCGCAGGCCAGCGCGCCCAGGCCAGGCGGGTCGGGGTTTCCTTGTGGACCAGCCAGATACCCAGCAGGCCACCGAGACCGATCTCCCAGAAGCGGCTCAGCGGCGAGTAGTAGTTCCAGCCCTGGTCCGTGCCGTGCAGGTGCACCGCATAGACGAAGCTCGCGGCCGTCGCGATGACGAGCAGCCAGTGCAGCGACAGGCCCGGGAACCGCAGCGGCACCCTCTTCAGCAGCCACGCCAGCACCACGATGACGAGCAGGCTGCCGAGGTAGATCTGCAGCTGCGCCGACATCGACCAGATGTGCTGGTAGAGGCTGACGTCGCGTCCCACCGCCGCGTAATCCTGCCCCTGGTCGGCGAGGTGGAGGTTCTGCCGGTAGGTGAGGGACGCCGCGGCGTCCTCCGCGGTCTGTGCCCAGCGCGCCCGCGCGTAGACGGCGAAGCCGGCGGCCAGGGTGACCGTGACGACGACGAGCAGCGCCGGATACAGGCGCCGGAGCAGGCGCACGACCGACTGGATGAGGGTCTGCCCGGTGGGGTTCAGCGCATTGCGGATCTGCGGGCCGAAGAAGAAGATGCCACCGACCAGCAGGAACACGTCGACGCCGGAGGACACCCGGCCGACGAACACGTGGAAGACCACCACGAGGGCGATGGCGAGACCGCGCAGCCCGTCGATGTCCCGACGGTAGGGGCGACGCGTGGCGCCGGCAGTGGTTGAAGCACCCGCAGTGGCACGGGCAGTGGCGCTGGCGCGGGCGCCGCCACCGGAACTGGACGTAGTCATATCGGGAACCACCGTACCGACCCACCCCTGTCCCGATACACTCCGGACATGCTGTCATCAATGAAGTGACGGTGTCCACGGCGCAGCGTCGGTCAACACGTCCTCGTCACGGGAGCGGCCTCCGGGCCGGGCCTGGGACTGGCGCCCCCTTCCCCCGACGCCGGGCCTCTGTCCTCCTCACCGGTCTCGACGATGCGCCCGCCGTGCCGGCATCACCGTCGGTGGACAGCTGGTGTTCACCGTCTCCGCGGCGGGACTGGTGAGCATGCCGGGCATGGCGACCTGCACCGCGACCACGGCTGCTCGTCGTGGCGCCGGACGGCGTGGCGGCTGTTCGGCTGGTACCCGAAGCGCTTCACCCGGCCGGGGTACCTGCTGGTCACCCGGCTGATCGGGCGGGGCCTCGTGACGAAGCGGTAGGTGGAGGCTTCCGCCGTGGGGCCGCGTGCCGCGTGCATCCTGCCCTGCGTCCTGCCCTGCGCCCTGCCCTGCGTGCGTTTCCCCTTCCTGTTTCGCCCTCACGCACTCCCCTCCCTGTCTGCGCCATCGGGTTCGGTTCAGCGCCATCCGGCTGTGACGGTTCCTCGCGAGAATCGACACAGCCGGATGGCGCTGGACACAGCCGAATGGCGTCACACGCGCGGAGCGCCTCACGTCTGACGTTCTGAAGACGAACGCGTCACGGTGTAGTTGACTGTCACCATGACTATCGGGGGAGAGTCGGGGGCAGGGGCCCGCGATCACACACCATCAGGGCATGCACCATCAACCCGCACAGGATCGTCCATCGGAGGATCATTCCTGCCACTGGAGTACGAATGTCGGCCGAGCGACTGGTACATCGGCCGGATTCCATGGCGTCACCGCAACAGATCCGCGACGCTACCGAACTACCGGCCACGGACAAGTGCGGAACTGAAGAAGGCAGGTGTTACCAGGGTCGGTCTCCGCGACAACTGGGTGAAGGTGGACTACGGCATGTACATCCACGTGAACCAACTTCTCCCGGCGACAACCGACTCGGATTTCCCACGGGCACGACGCGTACACCCCGCCACCCTCGCTCTTGCCCACCTCATCCGTCATCCAGGGCGGATCGCCACCGGGTTCGCCGCAGCATCCTTCTACGGGATGCGTTATTTCGTCGACGAGGAGTTGCTCGCCTTTCTCACGTCGACGGGGACCCGACGTACCGGCGCGCCGGATCATGTGCTGCTGCACCCGACCCGGCTTCTTGACCTGCACCGGTCGACAGCAGTACCCGTGCACGAGGATCACCGGAAGTTGAAGTGCGCCGATGCACACACGACCCTCTCGCACATGCTGGAGTCCGTCAGCGTCCCGGACGCCTCGCGGGAGCAACGGTGGAAGGTTCCCGACCTCAGCAGGATACGATCGCACCTCACCCCGGACTTCATACGGTGTGTCCAGGTCAGTGATGCTTTTCATCAGAGCATCGGAAATGTGTCACCTGCAGATCCCCGCAAGCTCAGAGTCCCTGGCGGGGTGGATGTCATGTTCGCGGCGTCTGTTCTCGGGAGTACCGACGTCGGGGCGGAGTCCCCACAGGAGACGCTGCTGCGGTTGGCCGTCAATGATCTGGCGCCGGGGCTGCGGAGTCAGATTCCGGTGTTCAAGGAGGACGGGAAGCTTCTCACGGTCAGTGACCTGGGGTGGGAGGAGCGGGGCCTGCACCTGATGTACGACGGGGTCCATCACCGGCAGCGGGAGCAGCGCGACCATGATTCGGAGGTGCTGGCCGCCCTACAGCACGGTGGTGGACGCGTCATCCGGGTCACCGCGGGGAACCTGGCGTCCATGGCGGAGATTGAGAAGCTCCGGGAACGGGTGGTTGGCGCACTGGAATGAGCCCCTGCCCTGGTCCGGGCTCGGACTACGCCATCCGGCAGATCCTGGCGCCATCCGGCTGTGTCGATTCCCACGAGAAACCGTCACAGCCGGATGGCACTGTACCGAGCCCGATGGCGCACACGGTTCCGAGTCGTGATGGAGGACGCGTAGGCTCTGGCGCACCGGAAAAACTCACGGATCAACGCATGTCAGAAGGCGGCGGACACCTCGTCGAGCGCCTCGACCTCGTCCTCGTCGAGGTCCACGGTTGCACTGGTGAGCAGCGGTGCGACCTGCTCCACGGTGCGCGCCGAGGCGATCGGCGCGGTCACACCCTTGGCCCGCAGCCAGGCCAGGGCGACAGAGGAGGGCTCCACGCTGCGTCCTTCGGCGACGGTGGTGAGGGTCTCCACCACCGCGAAGGGGTCGGCGTGCCCGGAGAGGTAGCCGGAGACCATGGATTCGCGGGCGGTGCCGGCGATGTCGTGGGCCGAACGGTACTTGCCGGTGAGCAGGCCCGAGGCCAGGGAGAAGTAGGAGAACACCGCAGCGCCGGCGACCTCGGCGAGCCGCCGGTAGTCGTTCTCGTAGCCGGCACGGGCCAGCAGGCTGTACTGCGGCTGGATCGCGGCCGGGACAGCAGCGGAACCGGCGGCGAGAGTGAGGAACTCACGCATTCGCTCCGGCGGGTAGTTCGACAGCCCGATGCGCTTCACCCGGCCGGACTCGATGAGCGCGGCAGCGGTGGCGACCTGGTCCTCGATGCCCACGGACTCGTCGTCGTAGTGGTAGTAGTACAGGTCCACGACGTCGGTCCGGAGCCGCTCCAGGGAGTCGTCGAGGTTCCGGTCAACCACGCCGCGCTCCAGGCCGGGCGCCGACTGAATCGCACCGACCTTGGTGGCGAGCACCACGTCAGAGCGCTTTCCGGACGCCGCGAACCACTCACCGAGCACGCTCTCCGATTCCCCGCCGGACAGCCCGTCCGCCCACTGGGAGTACATGTCGGCGGTGTCGATGAGCGACCCGCCGCCGGACACGAAGGCATCCAGCACGGCATGTGACTCCTCGGTGTCCGAGGTCCAGCCGAAAGTGTTGCCGCCGAGAACGACAGGCAGGGCGTCAGTGAATAGATCGGGGGTGTCAGTCATGCGGACCACGGTACGCCCACCCAATCCACAGCCGCTGGCGTTACCGCTGCACTGTCGCGCAGACCAGGACACGTGCCGCGATTCCGACGTCCAAGATTCCCGTGAAATCCTCACGCGTCAATGAGCAGCCACTCTCCGATGGACGACAGAAGTACGCCGGGGAACAACGTCACAAGAATACCGGGGAAAACCAGTTTCCACATATAGCTAAACCTCCCCACCGCAGGGCTCCGCACCACCCAGGCAACCCAGGCCACGACATAGCCGACGAGCGGGACCGAACACAGGAGTAGCAGCAGCATTCCTTCACCCGTCAGCGGATTCCTTGATACCTTGACGTCTCGCCGATCAACCATACCAAAAACGCCCTCAAGAAAAATGCGATAGCGGTCACTCAGTAGATCAGATGCCCACCAGCCAATTGCCAGTCCGGTGCAGACAAGGACAACCGCCAAAACTGTCCACAGTGAGACCCGTGCATCGCAACGCCTGTCCGGGTCATCAAGATTGCAGAACCTCACCGTCCCTAGACTGCCCTAAAACCGGTCACAGGGGTACTCTCTCCCTGGACCTCAAATGGTTTAGCAATTCCAAGTCTCATACCCTCGTACGCAACATTCACCATGTTCTCCTGCCACGCCCCCACCGAGTATCGTGGTAGGCAAAATCATAGTGATCGAAGTAATAGACAACCTGCTCAAACTGAACATAGGTGACGCCATTGGGGTACGGCCGTGCAATAACCGTTGTCGATGTCGAAGAACTATGACGCCCAAGAGAATGCACATAGTCGCCACTGATCCCGGCAGTCAATCTCCATCTGGAGGAGTACGTATATTTCAGCGATGCCCCCCCCCCGACCCTTTGCAATCTGCACCGCTCGATTTATCGCATATTCCCTGTCCATGAGAACCAGTGGCCCCGGTGGATCCACGAATTCTCCGGCCCCCTGTCGTAATCCATATTCATCTCTACCATCCACTGGTCAACAACTGCACTCGATAACACGAAGAGTTCGCCGGTATTGCCGTAATAATGATCCCACAAGCCGGCAGCATTGTATTCATGCAGTCCGCGCTCCAAGAACTGAATGCCAGCTGCTGCCGCCAGGAAATCTGCCTTCTTGACGTTGTTTCCTTCTCCGGAGTGATCCTGCCCATCAGCCGCCCGCAGCCCCCCCTCACCAGACCACCGTCACCATCGAAAAGGAATGTTTACCTAACCTTACATACCCGTCATGTGAAGGGCAACGACGTGGAACTACGAGCGGGGAGAAGTCATTCCCCCACCCAGGTACATGACTTCTCCCCGTAGTCGTTCCGGCCGGACTGCACCGACTATCAGCGGAACCGCTTCGGCAGTTCCGGCTCGCCCAGCGACAGCATCAGCCGGTTCGCCCAGTTGAAGAAGGCCGCCGCATTGATGACGTCGATGATCTCCCCGCCCGACAGGCCGGCATCCCGCAGCGCGGTGACGTGCGGAGCACCGAAGCGCACCGGCACCGTCGCCAGCGCAACCGAGGCGTCGCGGATGGCGTTCCAGAGATCGGACCCCAGGTCGGCGGCGACACCCTCATCGCAGAGCCGCTGGATGGCGTCGGCCTTGGCGGCCGCATCCTCATCGTCGGCGGACTCCGCGATCGCGCGGCCGGTATGCACCGAGGCACAGTACACGCAGCCGTTGAACCTGCTGGTCACGGCGGCGGAAAGCTCGCGTTCGGCGCGTCCTGCCCCGTCGGTGACGTTGTAGAAGATGTCCTTGTCCGTCAGCGTACGGGCCTCCAGTGCCTCGGGATCCCGGGCGAGCAGGCGGAAGTACTCCGACTTCGCCCGCAGCGGATC
Source organism: Corynebacterium sp. UD i78 (assembly GCF_056280545.1). Lineage (NCBI taxonomy): Bacteria > Bacillati > Actinomycetota > Actinomycetes > Mycobacteriales > Corynebacteriaceae > Corynebacterium > Corynebacterium sp. UD i78. The sequence continues at coordinate 2,457,598 of NZ_JBWCED010000001.1, forward strand.
GACGAGCGCCACCTTCTGCCGTTCGGTGAGATCAGACTCCTCCACCGGCGGCACCCACGGCACCCAGCCGAGCGAGTGGCTCACGAAACCCCTGGGACGCACCAGGTCAGGGTAGGTGATGACGTCGAACCCGGCGTTCACCCCGGTGCCGGGCGCCGCATCGGCATGGACCGGGCGCTGCGGGGCGTCCGCCTGCCGGGCTCCGGCATGCTTACCGGGCCGGCGGACATCCCCCTGCGGCACGAACTTCGTCGCGAGGACGCCAAGACCGTGGGCGGTGCGGATCTGGAAGGTGAGGAAGGAGACGAGCTGGCCGAGGCGGACGACCTCGGTCGGCGACCACCCGGCGTCGGCCAGTGGCTGGAGTCGTTCGGCGCGCGAGTCGCGCGGGTGCAGTACCAGCAGATGGGTGAACTCGAGGGCTGCGGCGAGGCGGGACCCGAGGATCTTCTTCTGCGCCTCGAGTAGGTGGAACTCCGGGCCGGGCACGGACTCGTCGGCGAGGTCCGGCTCCCGGTAGACGCCGTAGGGGGTCGGCACCCCAGCGGCGTTGACGTGGGCGCGGGCGTCCGAGACGACGGCGGCGAGGGTGGTGATCAGCGCATTCGTCTCAGTCTCGGTGGCATTGCCGTCGAGTTCGTCGACGAGCAGGTCGGTGTAGAGGCTCGTCGCCCGGGCCGCGGCGGTCGCCCCACCGTGCAGGCCCGCGACGAAGGCGGCGACGACGTAGCGCTCGGCGAGGGTGAAGTCGCCCGGGGTCTCCGGCTCGAACAGGGCACGGAAGGACTGCTGGGCACTGTCCCGGGCCTGGGTGCGGTTATGCCGCAGCCGCGCGACCGGGCCGGAGACCTCGGAGGTGGGGTCGAGGTCAGCGAGGAAGTCGATGATGTCGGCGGAGTCGGTGGTGGTGCCTGCGGCGGACTCGGTAGTCATGGTGACCAGGGTAGCCCCCTCCCGGTAGGAAGGTCAGGGACCCGTGGCTGCCGTGGACCGGTGGCTTCATCCCGAAAGTATTCTTCCCCGAAACGTTGCCATTCCAGTCGAACGGGTGTACTATCATTGTCAGAAGCACAGGATCCGGAAACCGCATCTCTGGGGAGGGGAAGACCATGGACGACACGACCGGAACAACCACCGCCGACCCCTGGTCCGATCTGCCTGATGGCCAGTTCATCCAGGAAGAAATCGCACCACTTCCCTTCGGCAGCACAGCCGACCTCGTCAATGCCGTCGCCGCACTCGACGATGCCGTGGAGATTATCCTCGCCCAGGGAGAGCACACATGGTCACGCATCAGCACAGGTGAGCGAGAGGAGCTCTACCGCCGACTGGAACGCTCCCGCCGGAAACTCACCGCCGCGGACGCAGCGATGGTCACCAGTCTCCGCACCGACTTCGCCATGCCGTGCGGACCCCGCGGTCCCCGCTGGCTCGCCCGCACCTTCGGGCTCACTCTCCGCGAAGCGAAGACCAGGGTGGCTGCCGCAGACCGGATAACCACCACCGAAATCACGAACCTCGCGGTACCGACCTCGACGCATCTTCCCGTCCTGGGCGACGCTGTCCGGGACGGCGTCCTCGACGCCGAGCCTGTCGCCCGCCTCGATCGCCTGCTGCGCGCCCTGCCCCACGAGGTCCAGGACCGCGTCGCCACCGCCGCCGACGCCCCGGTCGCCGAGCTGGTCCGCACTGCCGGCCCTGATGCAGTGGCCGACCTACGTCCGTTCCTCATGGGCATCGCCGGAATCGACGAACCCTACACCGACGATGACCGGGCCCGCCTCCGCGGTGTCACCATCGGCCGACAGCGTGATGACGGTATGTCCCCGATCTCCGGTGACCTGACACCGGAACTGGCCTCGATCCTGCAGCGGCTCATGGCAGACCACGCCAACCCCGGCGACCTCACCGCCGACGCCGATGCTGCCGATGCCGGAGAGCGTGGCACAGTGCAGGATCCCGCTGAGGCGGATAGCCGCAACCCCGCCCAGCGGCGTCATGACGCACTGTTCGCCGCCATAGCCGCGGGTTACGGGCGTGGTAAGGAACTTGCCCCTGGACGGGGTACCACCACCATCGTCGCCGCAGTGACTCTCGAGCAACTGGCCGCACGCGCCGGTACGGCAGTGACCGACGCCGGGGTCCGGATGACTGTCGACCAACTGGTGGAAACCTGCGATGCCCGTGACCTTTTCCTGCAGGTCATGGACTTCCACGGCCGGTCACTGTTCCTGGGCCGGTCACGACGGCTGGGGTCGGTCGACCAGTATCTCGCCCTGGTCGGCGAAGAAGGGGCGAGTTCCGCACCCGGACCGGCGACACCCCCGGCGTTCTCACAGATCCACCACATCACGTCCTGGCTCTTCGGAGGACGCACCGACCTGACGAATCTCACCCTCGTCGGCCCCGAGGCCCACGCCGGGATCGACGATTCCCGCACTGATCCACGGAAATGGCAGACCATCCCACCGCCGAAAGGGTGTCCCGACCGGGTGTTGTGGACCCCTCCGGAACAGGTGGACCCCTCCCGGGCACCGACGATCACCGTGCATCCGGCGAGTTGGACGACACCGGGGCAGGTCCTACGCCGACAGTCACGGGCATTGCTGGGCCTACTGACCCCGGCCCGACCCACCGGCTGACCACCCACCCGACCTCACTGCCTGTCTGTCACGGCCTGCCTGTCACGGCCTGCCTGTCACGGTTTGCCCTACCGACAACCGCGGGCTCCGGCGTCTCCCTCCAGCAGACCGCCCCGCGGCATACAGCCATGCCCGCTCCCGGAAACGACCCTTCACAACCCAAGGTTCAGCCCTCCGGAGCGGTAGCGGTGACCCGGAATGGCGTCCAGCAGTTTCTCCGTGAACTCATCCTGCGGGTGCTCGAAAATCTCCGAGGTCAGGCCGGATTCGACCTGCCGCCCGTGGCTCATCACCGTGACAGTGTCCGATATCTCACGCACCACCGACAGGTCGTGGGAAATGAAGAGGTACGTCAGCCCGAGGTCGCGCTGCAGCTCATCGAGCAGGCTGAGGATCTGCGCCTGCACGGTCACATCCAGTGCGGACACCGCTTCATCGAGCACCACGAGCTCCGGGTCGAGGATCAGGGCGCGAGCGATAGCCACGCGCTGGCGCTGACCACCGGACAGCTCCGCAGGACGCCGCTGCGCGACATCTCCGCTCACCGATCCCGCCCCGGAGCCCAGGGCCACCCGGTCGAGAATCGCGTCGACCTTCTCCCTGATCTGCGACTTCGACAGATCGGTGAGGTTGCGCAGCGGTTCGGCGAGAATCCTGCCCACGGTCTGCCGCGGGTCCAGCGAACTGTAGGGGTTCTGGTAGACCATCTGGACCCGACGCCGCAGGTCGCGGCGTCCTGCCCTGGAAAAGGTGCTGAACTCGTCGATACGCAGGTCAGCGGCATCACCGGAGGTTCCCGCCAGGGTCACATTGCCGGAGGTCGGCTCCTGGAAAGCGGTGATCATCCGGGCGAGCGTGGACTTGCCGGAGCCGGACTCCCCCACGATGGCGTGGGTCGTGCCGGGCGCGACGGTGAAGGAGACATCGTCGACGGCTACGAAGGAGTCAGAGTCTCTGCCACCGCCACCGAACTCGCGGCGCAGCGTGTCCACGGTGAGCAGTGGCGTGGCGTCCGGCGCGGGGCCGGTCCGGTAGGTCGACTGCTCCACCGCGCTGACCAGAGACGGTGCGTCCGACAGGAGGCGTTGCGTGTACGGGTCGTGCGGGTCAGTGAGGATCCGGTCGGTCGGGCCGGTCTCCCTGACCTCGCCGCCCTGCATGACGACGAGCCGGTCGGCGCGGTCACCGGCGACGGCAAGGTCATGGGTGATGAAGAGGATGCCGAGGTCGAGTTCGGTCCGCATCCGGTCCAGCAGATCCAGGATCGTGCGCTGCACGGTGACGTCCAGGGCACTCGTCGGCTCATCGGCGATGATGAGCTCCGGCTCGGTCGCGACGGCCGCGGCGATGAGTGCGCGCTGCTTCATACCGCCCGAGAGCTGGTGCGGGTACTGGTCGTAGCGCACCTCCGGGTTGTCGATCCCGACCTGTTCGAGCAGGTCAAGGACCTTCCTCTTGCGCGCGGACGCGGACAGCCGCACCGCCTTCGGCGCGATGCGCAGCCCCTCCCCCACGGACGCGCCGATGGTCTTCACCGGGTTCAGTGAGTTGTTCGGGTCCTGCGGGATCAGGCCGACACGGGTGCCGCGGATGCTGCGCCACTCGCGCTCGGAGAGGTTGGTGATCGACCGGCCGTCGAGCTTGATCGTGCCGCTGACCTCGGCGTTGCCGGGCAGCAGGCCGAGGGTGGCCATGGCGGAGGTCGACTTGCCGGAGCCGGACTCGCCGACAATGGCGGTGACCTTGCCACGCTCGACGGTGACGCTGACGTTCTTCACCGCGGGGACGCCACCACGGCGGGTGCGGTAGGTCACCGCGAGATCGCGGATCTCGAGCAGCGGGGCAGCATGGTCGGCCCCGGACGCCGCAGCAGTGCCGGAGGCCTCGTGGGTGTCCGGACGCCAGGAGCCGTCGTCCCAGTTCATGTCTGGCTTCTCAGTCATCGGATCGCCTTCCCGCCGGAGCGCTGCAGCGCCTGGCTGAGATAGTTGGTGGCCAGGACGACGAGGACGATCGCCAGGCCGGGCAGGACGGACAGCCACCAGGAGGTGGCGATGAAGTCGCGTCCCTCGGAGATGATCAGGCCCCACTCCGGGGTGGGCGGCGGTGCGCCGTAGCCGAGGAAGCCGAGGGTGGACAGCTGCAGGATCGCGCTGCCGAACTGCAGGGCGGCGAGGGCCAGCACCGGGGTCAGCGAGTTCGGCAGGATGTGTCGCCACAGCACCGACCAGGCCGTTCCGCCGGAACCGTAGGCGGCCTCGACGAAATCGGCGGCGGCCACACCGAGGACCTCGGAACGGGCCAGGCGGGCGAACATGGCGACATTGGTGACACCGACGGCGATGGCGGCGTTCATCGTGCCGTAGCCCAGCAGGATGATCACCGACAGGCTCAGCAGCAGGGCCGGGATGGAGAGCAGCACGTCGACGATGCGCATGATGAGCGTGTCGAGCCAGCCGTTGCGTCCTCCCCGGACCGAGCCGGCGACCAGGCCGAGCAGGGTGCCGACGACCATGCCGACGAGCACGGCGACCAGGGCGCCGGACAGGGAGTGCCGGGCACCCCAGACCACACGGGTGTAGAGGTCACGGCCGACGGCGTCGGTACCGAACCAGTGGTCCGCCGACGGGGCGAGCAGCGGTTCGGTGGTGCCGGATTCGGTGGGGTCACCGGAGGCGAACAGGCCGGGGACCAGGGCCCAGGCGACGGCGAGGAGGACGACGAAGCCGGCGAGCCAGACGCCGGGACGGATGCGTGTCAGGGTCTTCATGCCTTCACCTTCTTCCCGCTCTTGCCGGTCTTCTGCCCGGCTTTCTGCCCGGCCTTCTCACCGGTGCGGAGCCTGGCGTCCAGCACCGGGTAGAGCAGGTCGACGACCAGGTTGATGACGACGTAGACCGCCGCGGCGAGCACGACCACTGCCATGAGGACGGGGGTGTCTCGGTTGGCGACGGCGTCCACCGTCATCGCACCGACCCCGGCGCGGGAGAACACGGCCTCGGTGATGACCGCACCGCCGACGAGTTCGCCGAAGGTCAGCCCGGCGATGGTGATCGCCGGCAGCACCGCGTTGCGCAGAACATTCCGCCACAGCACCCACTGGGCACCGGCGCCGCGGGCCTTGACCACGGTGATGAAGGGCATGTCGGTGACATCGTCGATGCTGCGGATCAGCACCTGGGCCAGCGGTGCAGACAGCGGCACCGCCAGCGCGATCGACGGCAGGATGAGGTCCTGGACGCTGGACGCGTGGATCACCGGGATCCACTCCAGGGTGAAGCTGAACACCTGGATGAGGATGATGCCGAGCCAGAATGCCGGCAGGGAGACGAACAGGGGCGGAAGTGCACGCAGCGTCGTCGAGATCCAGCGGCAGACCCGGTTGTCCGGCAACGAGGTGGCGGTCACCGCCACGAGCACCGCGATGACCAGGGCAACCAGGAAACCGGTCACAGCCAGGGCAAGGGTGCCGGGCAGGGCGTCAGTCAGGGAGTCCATGACATCGGCACCGGTCTGCAGGGAGTTGCCGAAGTCGAGGTGGAGGACGCCGGTCAGCGAGTTCCAGTACCGCGACAGGACAGGCTCATCCGAGCCGTAGGCCTGCTGCATATCGGCGATCTCGGAGGCCGAGAGGCCGAGCTCGGGATCGGCGTAGCGGGTGGAGACGGCGTCCCCGGGCAGGGCGGTGAGCAGGATGAAGGCGAGGGTGAAGCTGGCCCAGAGGACCAGGACCGCTGCGCCGATGCGGCGGAGGACAGTCATGGTGGTCATCTACTCGTCCCCTTCCACGCTGGTGAGGTAGAACCAGGGCCGGCCGATGGACTCGGCGCGGAAGCCGTGGACATAGGACTGCACGCCGTAGACCTGCGGTTCCTCGAACATGGGCAGGACGTAGGCCTGCTCGGTCAGGTAGTCCTGGACGTCGCCGGAGGCGTCCGCCCGGTCCTCGGGTGTGGCCGAGGAGGACACCTTGCGCAGCAGTTCCTCGAGGTGTTCGTCGCCGATCGAGTCATCACCGAGCAGGTTGAGCAGCTGGTTGCGGTTGTCGGAATAGTACTGCGACTTGATGACGTCGTAGTCGGCGCGTCCGACCATGGTGACGTTGAGCTGGATCTTGTCGATGTCGGTCTGCGCGGCCTTCTGTGCCGCGACATCGCCGGGGTAGAGCTGCACGTCGATGCCGATCTTCTTCAGCTGCTCCTGGACCATGGTGACGACCTCGCGCGTGCGGGGCTGTTGTTCGGCGTCATTGGCGGTGAGGCTGAGCCGTTTCCCGTCCTTGACGCGGATGCCGTCGGAGCCCGGCACCCAGCCCGCCTCGTCGAGGAGCTCCTTCGCGCGCTCGGGGTCGAAGGTGTAGGCGTCCTTCTGCTCGCGGTAGCCCATGGCGGTGGACGCCAGGGCCGAGGTCGCCAACGGGTAGGACTCCGAGAACAGCGAGGTCAGGATGCGTTCCCGGTCGACTCCGGCGATGATCGCCTGGCGGACCCGGATGTCCTCGAGCAGCGGGTGGCGGAACCGCAGCGCGATCTGGTTGTTCACCCCGGAGGTCGGTGCGGAGAGGATGTCCACCCCGGCGTCCTCCAGGTGCTTCTCCTCGGGGGCCTCGATCTGGCGGGCGACGTCGCCCTGGCCGGACCGGATACCGCCGACGCGGACGCTGTCTTCCTTGGCGACCACGACGTGGATCGTGTCCAGGTCCGGACGTCCCGTGTTCTCGCCCCGGTTGCCGAGTTCCGGCGGAGCCCAGGCGTAGTCCTCCCGGGCGGAGAGCGTGAGCTCGGTGTTGCGCTCCTCGTCGGTGATGACGAAAGGGCCGGAGCCGATGACGCGGCGGGCGTTGCCGGGGGCGAATCCTTCGTCGGTCATGTCGAGGGAGGCGTCCGCCAGGAGTCCGGCATTGAAGGAACTGGTGGCCTGCGGGAAGCCGGGCTCAGGGTCGGTGAAGTGGAAGCGGACCGTGTGGTCGTCGAGGACCTCGCCGCGGTCGTAGGTGCTGATCTGCTCGGAGGAGGTCAGCTTCCGCTCCTTGTCACCCTTGCCGAAGAGGTCGAAGTTGCGGACCACGTTCTCGGCGGTGAGCGGGGTGCCGTCGGAGTAGGTGACGTCATCGCGCAGGTGGAAGGTGAATTCGGTGGCGTCCGCGTTGATCTCGGGCAGGTCGGTGGCGATCCACGGGTAGAGTTCGAGGGTGTCCGGGTCCTGCCAGAGGAGGCGGTCGGTGATGTTGTTCACCACACCGCCGTTCGGGTAGTAGCCCGCGGTCGGCGGGTAGAGGGTCTGGAAGGGCAGTGACTCGAGGTAGGTGAGTTCGCGCGGGGCGGGCCCGTCGCTGCTGCTGCAGGAGGCGAGGCCGGTGGCGGTGGCGAGAGCGGTGACGACCGCGAGGGTCTTCACTGCGGGCCGTCGACGTCCCCGGCGGTGACGATCGGGAAATAGTGACATGTACAGACCTGTCTGTTCTAGGCTCAGGGCGTCATCGTAGCACCGGCCCTGCCTGACTACGATGGGTGGCTATGAGATCATCGGGCACCATCGCGATCATCGGGGGAGGCCCCCGCGGCATCTCCGTCCTGGAACGTCTCGCCGCACAGCATGCGGCCGAGGCAGGAGGGCCCGGTGACGCCTCCGACTCCGGCCCTGTCACCGTCCATCTCGTCGACGACACCGAACCCGGCGCCGGCCGGGTCTGGCGCACCGACCAGACCCGCACGCTGTGCATGAACACCCTGGCGGACGCGGTGACGCTGTTCACCGAGCCCGGATCCACGGTCACGGCGCCGGTCGTCGAGGGTCCGACGATGTACGAGTGGATCCGCCTGATCCGCGGCGATTCCCTCCCGGACCAGGCCGATCCGAACGGCGCGAAGACCGCCCTGTTCCGCGGTCACCCGGCGATGGTCCGGGGCGAGTTCCACAGTGAGATCGCGGCGACGGAGCCGGAGTCCCACCCGTCGCGTGCGCTCTACGGTGAGTACCTGCGCTGGGTCCTGTCGGTGGTGCTGGCAAGCGCCCCCGAAAGCCTGAAGGTCGAGGTCCACCAGGCCCGCGCCACGGAGATCACGCAGGTCACCGGGGATGACGGGATCGTCCGCGACGAGATCACCCTGGAGCACCATACCAGCGGAGACGCCGCCCACCTGGCGTCCTCCCCTGTCACACTCACGGCGGACGCCACGGTGCTGGCGCTGGGCTGGACCGGCAATGAGCCGGACGCGCTGGAGGGGTTCACCGCCACCAGCGTGCAGATGCACCCCACGCTGCACTGGGTCCGGCCCGGCAACCCGGCCGACCAGGCGGTGGATGCCGTCGGCGCGGGTGAAGAGATCGTGGTCCGCGGCCTGGGTATGGGGTTCTTCGACCTCATGGCGATGGTGACCATCGACCGTGGCGGAAAGTTCGTCACGGACGCCACCTCCCGCTCGGGCCTGGCCTACCGGCCGTCCGGACGCGAGCCGAAACTGGTGGTCGCCTCCCACCACGGCTACCCCTACCAGCCGAAACCCGTGCTCCACGCACTGCCGTCGCCGGCCCCGATGCCCCGGTTCCGGGCTGCGCTGGCCGCACTTGCGGAGGACGCCCCGGCGGGGTCCGTCGATTTCGGCGAGACCCTGTGGCCGGCGATCCTGCGGGACGCCCAGGCCGCCTACTACACGGTCCTGTTCAGCGGACGCTGCCCGGGACATGCCGAGGACTCCGACCGGCTGGCCGAGGTCCTGGCCGTGGTCGACGATCCGGCACTGGACCCGTGGCGACTGCACACCTACCCGGAACTGCAGGCCCTGGTCCCGGAAGACGACCGCTTCGACCTGGGCTTCTACGCCGATCCGGTGGCGACCTTCTCCGGCTCCACGATCGCGGAACTGACGACCTTCCTCGGTGACCGGCTCGCCGCCGACCTCCACGAGGCGAACCTCGGCCAGGATTCCGCGGTGAAGGCGGGGCTGCAGGTCATCGGTGCGGCACGCAAGCCCGCCCAGGTCGCCGACGAGCCCGGCCGGTTCACCACCCGGTCACGGCGCGCGGAGTACGCCGAGCTGCGGCGCGTCGGCCAGATGGTCGGGTCCGGACCGCCTGCGTTCCGTACCGCCGAACTGCTCTGCCTGCTGGACGCCGGCTATGTGCGCTTCCTCGGTGCCCACCCGACCCTGGTCGTCGATCCGGAGCAGCCGGCCTTCGCCATGAGTTCGCCGACGACCGGTGACGAGGCGGTGTTCTCCACCACGCTGGTGGACGCCTGGCTGCACAAGCCGGACGCCCGGACCTCGGCCGATCCGCTGACCCGGCAGCTGCGGCTCGAGGGGCGGCTGCGTCCCTTCACTCTCGCCGACGGCTCGGTGACGACCGCGCCGGAGGTGGATCTGGCGACAGGTCTGCTGGTGCACCCGGACGGCGAGGTGGATCCGCGGGTCCACATGCTGGGTATTCCGCTGCTGGCTTACCGGGCGGACATGACGATCTCGCCGATGCCGCGCACCGATCCGCTGATGCTGCAGGAGACGGACGGGGCGGCGGTGTCTGCACTGCGGATCGCGCAGAGCTCGCCGGATGTGCAGGGCACGCAGGATTCTCGGAGCTGAGCATGCTCGACCTCACCGCGTCCCCCGAGGTTGTGGCGCCGCAGCTGCTCGGCGCAGTGCTGCGTCGGGTGACTCCTGACGGCGTCGGCGGCACCGGCACAGTCGCCGTGCAGCTCACCGAGGTCGAGGCATATCCGGGGGTCGGGGACCCGGCGTCCCACACGGCCAACGGGTGGACGCCCCGGTGTGCGACGATGTTCGGCCCACCGGGGCACATCTACGTCTACGCGAGCTACGGGATCCACCGGGCCGGAAATATCGTGTGCCGGCCGGCGGGGACCGGCGCGGGGGTACTCATGCGGGCCGGGCGCGTGGTCGAGGGGCTGGAGGTCGCGCGGCGCCGACGGAGGAAGGTGAAGGACGGGGTGGCCGTGGTTCCCACCGATGAGGCACTGGGGCGCGGGCCGGGGAATCTCGGCGCTGTGCTGGGCCTTGACCTGGATCTCGACGGCGCGACATTGGCGGTGGTCAGTGGTGATGCCGCCACCGACGCCACCTTCACCCTCACTCCCCCGGCGTCCCCGGCGGACTATGTCAGCGGCCCACGGATCGGCATCTCGAAGAATGTCGAGGCACCACTGCGGTTCTGGATCCCCGGCGACCGGACCGTGACCACGCCACGGGGGCGTCCGAAGGGTATCCGACCGCCACCACCCCCGGAGTCAGGTGAGGTATCCCACACTTAGGTTCTCCTGCCTTCATGTCGGTTATTATGAGCATGATCATCCTCATAAATAGCCGACTACATCGCCGACGGTGCCGTCGGCGCTACCGACGGAGGTTCCTGTGACCGACACTCTGCCCATGTCCGAACGGCCCATCGAGGATCTGCCCGGCCACTGGCTGCTGGCCCGGCTCGGTAAGCGCGTCCTGCGCCCCGGCGGCCGGGAGCTCACCGAACGGCTCATCACCGCCGCGTCCCCCGCCGGCAAGGACGTCGTCGAGCTGGCCCCCGGTCTCGGCAAGACCGCCAAGCTGCTGCTCGACACCCACCCGGCGTCCTACCGCGGTGTGGACGAGGACGCCGAGGCCGTGACCCTGACCAACCAGACCATCGGCAACACCGGAGAGATCACCGAGGCGAAGGCGGACGCCACGGGCCTGGACTGCGACTCCGCCGACGTGGTCCTCGGCGAAGCCATGCTCACCATGCAGGGCGCGAAGGGCAAGGACGCCATCGTCGCCGAAGCCCACCGCGTGCTGCGTGACGGCGGCCGCTACGCCATCCACGAGCTCTGCCTCGAGCCCGACACCCTCGACGACGACGCGAAGACCGAGATCCGCAAGGCCCTCGCCCGCTCCATCAAGGTCAACGCCCGCCCGCTGACCACCGAAGAATGGACCGACCTGCTCACCTCCCACGGCTTCACGGTCGAGTCGGTGCAGCACAACGGCATGGAACTGCTCAAGCCGCGGCGCAACCTCGCCGATGAAGGCCTGAAGGGTGTGGCCACCATCGTGGTCAACCTGCTGCGCAATCCGGGCGCCCGCAGGCGCGTCCTCGGGATGCGCAAGGTCTTCAACAGGTACAGCGACAACCTCGCGGCCATCGCCGTCGTCGCAACGAAGAACCCGACAGGAGAAGACAATGAGTGACACCCCCGGCAGTGTCCCCGCGGACGCTCTCGTCGACGACCGTTCCGGCGACGGCTGGACCCTCGTCGACGGCCTGCTGGACGCCCATCCCGGTACCGTCCCACTGGCCGGTGACCGCCCCCACCAGCGCCGCGAACGGGCGATCCCCGCGGTGAAGAAGCTGGGCGAGCTCGAGGGCGTCACCGCCGTCCGTCTCGCATTCCGCGCCGGTGACGTCATGGCCGACCACTCCGCGGTCTGGCCGATCCTCATCATGGGACAGTCCGGCCGTGTCGAGGTGACCGTCGCCGGTCCGGACAATGCCGACCTCTCCGGGGAGGACGCCGCCACCGTGGAGCTCGCCCCGGGCGCCGCGCTGAATGTCACCGCCCGGCGCGTCCACTCCCTCACCGCCACCGAGGCGTCCACCGTCACCCTGCTCGTGCTGCACGGCGGCGCAGATGCCCCGGTTTCCGACTCCGATGAGTGAGGGGGCAGGATCATGACATGAGTTCCGTCACCGAGCCGTCGCCCCGCGGTCGCGTCCTCGCCGCTGTCGAGGACACCCACACCCGCACCGGGGACGCCGTGACCGCCGCCGAGCTCGCCGACACCCTGGACCTCCATCCGTCGACCGTGCGGTTTCACCTGCGCAAACTCCTGGACGCCGGCCAGATCGTCGAAGAGTCGGCGGATACGACTGACGGGCGCGGCCGCCCTCGCAAGCGCTACCGTCCGGCTCCTGCGACACCGACCGACACCCTGCTGATCGCCCTTGTGGAAGCGCTCGCCGACACCGACGACGAGCGTGAGGAACGGGCCGCACAGGCGGGCCGGATCTGGGCGTCCAGTGTGGTGGGTTCTGCGGTCGATTCTCCAGTCGGTTCTGCGCTGGACGCCGCCGATCCGCTGGACGCCGCAGCTGCCGTCCTCACCGCGCTGGGCTTCGAGATCCAGTCGATGAGCAGCATCTTCGGTACCAGCGAGATCCGGGTGTGCTCCTGTCCGCTGCGGATCCTGGGGCAGCGTCATCCCGAGGTCGCCCGTGGTATCCAGCGCGGTGCCGTGGAGTTCGCTCTCACCGGCCTCGCAGGTTCCACCGGATCCACCGCGGCCGGAACGCCGGACGGCTGGACCGTGACATCCCGCCCCGACCCCCGTTTCGGCGACTGCGAGGTCACGCTCCGCCTCGCACCCACAGCCCCCGCGTCCACCGCCCCCACTGTTCTCCCTGTCCCCACCTCCCCCACCAGCTGACACCCCGGGTCCGAGCCCGGGGAGAACGGAAACCCCGATGCCCGGACCAGCCTCCACCGACCTGAAAAGCCGGACCACCGTCCTCGTCTCTGTCCTGTGCGCCGCACTGGTCACGGCAGTGATCCTCACCGTCGGCGTCATCGCCCTGCAGCGCTCCGGCGGGGACGGCGACACCACGGTGCCGGTCGGCTCCGACGGGCAGTCCGCGGAATCGCAGGCGCCTGCCATGTCCAGCTCCGCCACCTCCACATCCTCTGCAGCACCGTCGGCAACGCCCTCAAGGTCCGCCTCGGGATCGGCGTCCGCCCCGGCACCCGATGCATCGACCGGCGCAGCTACCGACGGGGCCTCGGCCGGCGAACCGGCGGAAGGCAGAGGAAGCACCGGTGATACAGCCGACGCAGGCACCACCGACGGCACAGACAGCGTACCCACCCCGGGCACCGACGAACTCACCGACATCGTCCACCTGCTCACCGCGTCCGACGCCACCGACGCCGAGAAGGAGAAGTACCTCGAGTCCACCGACGCCCTCATCGTCCCGCAGACCGTCTCACGCGTCGGACTCTTCCGCGCACCCCGCGGCGGATCCGAGATCACCGGCCCCGTCGAACGCGACGGCGACACAGTCACCGCCCACCTCAACGCCTGGTCACAGGGAATACCCGATGTGTCGTTGCCGATCACCTTCGTCTACCGCGACGGAACATGGCGACTGTCCAGCGCCTCGGTCTGTACCGGCGTCCGCACCGTCGGCCTGCCCGTCTACTGCAACGCCTGAGCCGCCATGATCACCACCACCGACCTGACCTGTACCTTCGGACGGCGCCGACCTGTCACCCCGCTGCGGGGCATCACCCAGACCTTCCCCGACGGCCGGGTCACCTACGTCCTCGGACTCAACGGCACCGGCAAGTCCACCCTGCTGCGTCTGCTGTGCGGGGTGCGGCGTCCCACCGCGGGGCGCGTCCTCGTCGACGGGAGAGCACCGGACGCCTGGCCCGCCCCGGGGCGCCGGACCGGCATGTTCCTCGACACCGCCGCCGTGCACCCCGGCCACACCGGACGCCGTCACCTCCGGTGGCTCGCCGCCGCCTCCGGGCTGGACGCCGCCGAGGTCGACCGTCGGCTCACCGACGTGGGGCTCGACGTTGTCGCCGATGACGCGGTGTCCGGGTACTCCCTGGGGATGCGCCAGCGTCTCGGCATCGCCGGCGCACTGCTCGGCGACCCGCCCAATGTGATCCTCGACGAGCCGCTCAACGGCCTCGACATCGCCGGGGTGCTGTGGCTGCGCCGTCTGCTCCGTGGACTGGCCGCCGACGGGCGGTGCGTCATCGTCGCGAGTCACCACCTCAGCGAGGTCGAGCTGTCCGCGGACGCCGTCATGCTGCTCGAAGCCGGACACACCGTGGCCGCCGGTCCGCTCGACGAGGTGCGCGGGGAACATTCCAGTCTGGAGGACGCCGTGGTCGCCCTCGTCCCCCGCGCGGCCGGTTCCGCGGAGGTGCGGCGATGAGTGCGTTCCTGCGTAGTGCCCGGGCCGAGGCCGTGCGTCTCGGCGGACGCCGGGGACCGCTGCTCCGGGCGTCCCTCCCCCTGGGCCTGGTCCTCCCGCTGCTGGTCAGTGTTGTCGTCGCCGCCGTCGCAGAGAAGCTGCACGGCGATCCGGGAGACGGGTCCGGTGGACTCGGCGAGGCCCTGATCCGGGTCCGCGAGGTAGGCACCACGAACTCGCTGTACTGGGTGATCTCGTTGGGGATCACGGTGCATGCGGTGGTCGCGGCCTACGCCCAGGCGACGTCCACCCGCGGTGCGGTCGGTGAGCTGCGACGGCACCTCCTGCCCCGTATCCGGTGGGATCTTCCCGCGCGCTGGGCCGTCACGGGTGCGGTCGCGGCCCTGTCTTCGCTGGTGGCGGTGGTCACCCTGCTCGTGACGCTGCCGGCACTGTTCCCCGGTGTGTACGGGACGGTGTCCATCGGGTCGGACGCCGGGCTGCGGTTCCTGTGGACGGTGCCGCTGTACGCGGTGGCCGCGTCCGGCATCGGGGTGGGGCTCGGCGCACTGGTGCGGGTGCCGGCAGCTGCGGTCGCTGTGCTGACACTGTGGTCACTGCTCGTCGAGAGCGCCCTGGTCTACATCCCGAAGGGTGCCGACCTGCTGGGGTGGATGCCCTTTCTCAACGGACAGTACGCGACGGGGCAGGATATCGCCCTGGAACCGGCCTGGGGACCGGACGGCGCGCTGCTCTATGTCTTCCTCGTTGCTGCAGTGCTGGTGGGCACCGGAACAGTGGCACTACGAAAAATACTGTGACGACATAACAGGTGACCGTTCGGCGGTACCTGATGGCGATACTGTCAGCAAAATCACCCCCGGCACCCCCCGGAGGCCAGAAGTGTGGAATGCATCACATCCACTGAAAAAGGTGGGTCTGACATGGTTCTTTGCAGGAAAGATCCGGCGTGGCCGGCGCAGATCCGATGCAGAATGCTCTGGTCGTCACAGCGGGGGTCTTGTTAGCGTCCCGTCACACCTTTTCCCCGACCGGAAGGATCTGCCCCATGACCGATACGTTCACCGGAGCTGTCGTCGAGGAGTTCGGCGCCCCCGTCGTCGTCAAGGACGTCGAACTGCCCACTCCCGGACACAACCAGGCTCTCGTCAAGCTCATCGCCTCCGGCATCTGCCACACCGACCTCCACGCCGCCCACGGCGACTGGCCGGTCAAGCCCGAGCCCCCGTTCATTCCCGGCCACGAAGGTGTCGGTGAGGTCGTCGAGCTCGGACCCGGCGACCACACCGTGAAGGTCGGCGACATCGTCGGCAACGCCTGGCTCTGGTCCGCCTGCGGGAACTGTGACCAGTGCCTGAAGGGCTGGGAGACGCTCTGCCCGAACGCGGAGTACGGCGGATACACCGTCGACGGTTCCTTCGGCACCTACATGCTCGTCGACACCCGCTTCGCCCCGAAGATCCCGGAAGGCGCTGACCCACTGGAGGTCGCCCCGATCCTCTGCGCCGGTGTCACCGTCTACAAGGGCCTCAAGGTCTCCGAGACGAAGCCCGGCCAGTTCATGGTCATCTCCGGTGTCGGTGGTCTCGGCCACCTCGCCGTGCAGTACGCCAAGGCCATGGGCATGCGCGTCATCGCCGTCGACATCGCCGATGAGAAGCTGGCGCTGGCGAAGAAGCACGGTGCGGAGTTCACCGTCAACGCCGCCGAGGTCGACCCGGCCGAGGCCGTGCAGGAGTACACCGACGGCGGTGCCCACGGCATCCTCGTCACCGCGGTGCACCCCCAGGCGTTCGGCCAGGCGATCAACATGGCCCGCCGCGCCGGCACCATCGTCTTCAACGGCCTGCCCCCGGGAGAGTTCCCCGCCCCGATCTTCGACATCGTGCTCAAGGGTCTGACGATCCGCGGCTCGCTCGTCGGTGACCGCCAGGACCAGGTCGAGGCGCTGGACTTCTATGCCCGTGGCCTCATCCACCCGACGGTGACCGAGTGCCGCCTCGATGACGTCAACGAGGTCTTCACCAACATGGAGAAGGGCAAGATCGACGGACGCATGGCGATCCGCTACTGATCCGCTGCTTACCCCCTCCTGCGGATGTCCACCGATGTCCACCGATGTCCGAGATGTCCGCAGTACGCAGCGTGAGGCTGTTCTGACCCGGGTCAGAACAGCCTCACGCTGCGCGTTGCCGACATTGCGTAGTGCCGATACGGCGGGACGGTCGCTGTCACGCCCTGCCCGTGCGCTCGCGGTGCTTGCAGCCCGGCCAGCAGCAGGGACGCCGCTTCCCCTCCTCCAGTTCCTCACAGGTCCGACGGATACGTCGGTTACGGGTCCTGGCCTGCTTGGCGTCCCCGACCCAGCAGATGAACTCGTTGCGCCCCAACGGGGTGCACGCCTCCCACAGATCGAGGACGCTGCGGGCGACCGCCGGGCTGCCGTCGTCGCCCTCGCCACGGTCGCCGCCGAGGATCGCTGCGCGCAGGTCATCGGGCAGTTCGTGGACGACACCACCGGAGACGACCACTTCACTCACGTCACTCATGGACACGACGCTACCGGATCCGGGCGGGATTCACTCACACCCAGTCACACACCCAGTCACACATCAGTGCACGCGGGAACGCTGGCGTGTAATCATTCACACACTCCGCAGATCTGCTGCACGGCGGAAGGCGGGGAGGAGTCACCGAGGAAACGGGAAACGGCAGGCGGAGGAAACACCTACACCCGGTAGCGCTGCACCGCGGTCCAGGTCGGGTCGACCTCATCATCGAGGGACGCCTCGCCGAGTTCCCAGGTGGAGACCGTGGCGCGCAGGGAGTTGAGGATGTGGTCGAGGTCGGCTCCACCAGCCATGTCGGCACTGTCACCTGCGCCGATACCCAGGTAGTAGTGCAGCGTCACCGCGTCCTGCCGGCCCACGCCATCCAGTCCGGCCCCGGGTTCACCGGTCCCGGCACCCTCCTGGTGGACCACAGCGACGAGCAGCCCCGCACGGTTCTCCCGGACGGTGGCCGACAGGGCGTCCTCCAGCGCAAGAACGGTGGAGCGGACCTGCGCGCCGGTGAGCTCCGTCGAGCGGAGCGGGTCGATATGCAGCGTCACCGCGACATGGTGGTTACGGCCCGGGGCGACCGTCGGCGCCAGCGGCACGATCGTGCGCACCACCGCGTCCGCCCCGTTGACCTCCATACGTAGCTCGGTGTGCGTCGGATGCCCGTCCGGATCCTTCGCGGAGGACGCCATGCGCGTCACGAGCCCGCGCAGGTCAGCCATGCTCACGGCGCGGTCCGGGCTATGGTCGGTGACCTCGATCGAACCGATCCAGGTCGCGACAGTCGCGGTACCCAGGGCGTCCTCCAGCAGCTGACGCGCCACCGCCGGGTCCGGGGTGGCGTTCTCGCCAGAAGACATGGCAGAGGGAGCGGCATCCGGAGAAACAGCTGCACCGAACAGTCCCGCACGCAGCGCCGCGGTCTTCGCCGAGCCCCACTGCGGGTGCCACACCGTCACATGGATGATGCTGTGTCCTGCTCGGATGCCGATGCAGCAGTCGGCGGGGTCATACAGGCGCTCACTCACAGAGCGTCGAGCGCCTGGGTGAGGTCGGCGATCAGGTCGTCGATGTCCTCGATGCCGATGGAGATGCGCACAAGGTCATCGGGCACCTCGAGGGCGGAGCCGGCGGCGGACTGGTGGGTCATCTTCGACGGGTGCTCCAGCAGGGACTCCACACCACCGAGCGACTCCGCCAGGCAGATCAGCCGGGTGGACTCGCAGAACTTCAGGGCGGCGTCCTCCCCTCCGGCGAAGCGGACAGAGACCATCGCGCCGAAGCCCTTCATCTGCTGCGCGGCGATGTCGTGGCCGGGGTGGTCCGGCAGGCCCGGGTAGAGGACGGTGTGGATCTCGGGCCGGGACTGCAGGAACTCGGCGACAGCCTGGGCGTTCGCACAGTGGCGGTCCATGCGTACGCCGAGGGTCTTGATCCCGCGGTAGGTGAGGTAGGCGTCGAAGGGGCCGGGCACCGCACCCACTCCACCCTGCAGGAACAGCAGTTCACCGTCGAGATCCTCGTCATTGGTGACGACCACACCGCCGACCACGTCGGAATGTCCGCCGAGGTACTTCGTGGTGGAGTGCATGACGACGTCCGCGCCGAGGGCCAGCGGATTCTGCAGGTAGGGGCTGGCGAAGGTGTTGTCGACGACAAGCTTCGCACCGTGGCCGGCGTCCTTGATCGCGGCGGCGGTGGCGGCGATGTCGGTGATGCCGAGCATCGGGTTGGTCGGCGTTTCCAGCCAGACCAGCTTCGTCTCCGGACCCAGTGCCCCGACAATCTGGGCGGTGTCGGCGGTGTCGACGATGGAGCAGGTGACGCCCCACTCCTTGTAGGTGGTGTCGATGAGGCGGAAGGTTCCGCCGTAGGCGTCGGATCCGAGGATCAGGTGGTCGCCGGGGCGCAGCAGGGCACGCAGCAGGGTGTCGGTGGCGGCCATGCCGGAGCCGAAGGCGCGGCCGAAGCGGGCACCTTCGAGGGCGGCGACGGCCTGCTCGACGGCGGTGACGGTCGGGTTGCCGCAGCGGGAGTACTCGAAACCGCCGCGGAGCTGCGCCACCCCGTCCTGGGCGTAGGTGGTGGAGGTGTAGACGGGCACGTTGACCGCACCGGTCTGGCCGTCCGGCTCGTAACCGGAGTGGATGGCGTTGGTGTTGAACCCGAAGGGGCGGCCGGTGGCGTCGGTCAGCCGGGCCGCGGCCGTGAGTGCGGCCTCGCGTCGCGCGGCGGTACCGGCGTCCGCCCGGTTCTCGTGCTCGGCGTGCTGTGCCTGATCGGCGCTGGTCATCGGGTGTTCTCCTGGGTGCTTCTCGTCGTTGCCCCGGGTCGACGTTCCGGGACAGTGCATGCGCAGGCCATCCTATCGGACAGAGCTGTCTGGCACGGCGTCCGGCATACTGTCTGGCATGGTTGAATCTGATCCTGCCGCCGTGCCCGCTGCTCCGGACGCCGCCCTCCGTGCTGAGGTGGACGCCGATCCGCGCTCCATGTGGGACCGCATGGTCGCCGGGGAGCTGTACCACGCCGATGACCCGGAGATCGCCGCCGCGGGCCTGGCCGCCCGTTCGGCATGCTGGAAACTGGGTCAGACCGACCCGGCGGACGTGGCGTCCTACGAGGAAATACTGAGCGACCTGCTCGGCTCGGTCGGGAAGGACGCCGTGGTCTGGCCCGGGCTGCGGGTGGACTACGGGCCGAACATCCACCTGGGTGATCGCGTGTTCCTCAACGTGGACGCCACGATCCTCGACGTCTGCCCGGTGCGTATAGGTAAGGACACGCGGATCGGGCCGGGCGTGCAGCTCCTCACGCCGCTGCACCCGCTGACCGACCATGCGCTGCGCGCGACGGGCTGGGAGTACGGGGCGCCGATCACCATCGGCGAGAACTGCTGGTTCGGCGGGAATGTCACGGTATGCGCCGGGGTGACCATCGGCGACAACGTGGTAGTCGGTGCGGGTGCCGTGGTGACCCGCGATCTGCCGTCCGGGGTGCTGGCCGTGGGGACGCCGGCGCGGGTGATCCGGGAACTGTAGGACAGCGGGCACCTGCGCGCCGAACGGTTAGGGGTAGCAACTTAACACCGGTGCCGACCCCCGGTAACAGGAGAACCGGGCAACCGGTTGGTGCGGGTGAAGTTTCTACTCCGCCACCGAAAGGCTCCCTGCATGAGCTCCGCCCGCCACCGCGCCGCTTCCCGTTCCACCCGATCCGCCCGCACCGGGCTCGCCACCACCGCGATGCAGCGGAAGAAGTGGCGTACCAGCATCCTCAGTCTCGGCGCGGTCACCGCACTGGGCGTCGGCGTGGCGGTCGGCCCGTCGGCATCTGCGGCGAACTCCTACACCGGCGACTTCAGCATGGATCAGCTCGATGACCTGCTGAACAACGACATGATCCTTGACTACCTCGAGGTCTGCCGCAACGCCGACGGCTCCACCCCGGTGCCCGAGGAGGGTTCGGAGGACGCCCGCCCGGTGGCGGTCGCGGACTGCTCCCGGGCGACCGGCGACGGCATCGCCATTGTCCTGCCGGACAACATTGAACTGGGGTCTGCCGCGGAGAACGTGACCGTTGACCTGGGTGATGACATCAAGATCCTCGGTTACACCTACGAGCTCGGCGAGCGGAACCTCTTCGAGATCCTCAGCGCGGCTGCGCTGGGAAGCGACACCATCAAGAGCGTCGTCGGCGCGCTCGGCCTGCCGCGGATCGACCCGTCGAAGCTCGGTGAGTACAGCTCCTACGAGCAGGTGCAGGCTGATGCGGCGTTGCCGTACGAGGCCGCCTACCGTAGTGAAAGAGGAGAGTGCAACAAGTGGTTTCTCGGGTTATGCATCGGCTGGGAAACCGTCAGCGTCGAGTACGACGCCAACCTCGAGAGGCGCGCCGACGCCCTGAAGATCGCCGAGTACCTCACCGGCCACACCTACGACGCGTCCCGCCCCGTCGAGCTGCCCGACCTGGCGTCCTCCGGCCCCCGCGGCACCGCCACGATCGCCGGCGACGGCATCAGTGTCGCCGCCGCGATGCGCGACGGCAATGCCCTGGCCGAGGCCAAGAAGCTCTTCGGCCTTCCGGCCGCTGCTCTCGCCGGTGCCGACCAGGGACGCAGCTCTATCGCGCACTCCACCCTCGGCATCTCCACCGCACTGAACATGGACACCAACGAGATCGGCCTGACCTGGTTCGGCCAGGCGCTCGACCTCACCAAGCTCCGCGATCTGGGCATCGAGAAGTACGCCGGCGACGAGGTCATGGACCTCCTCGACACCGCCGAGAACCTCGACATCCCGAAGCTCAAGGAGGTCTCCTGCTTCGGCATCTCCGCGTCCGCCACCGCTGAAGGCCTCGGCTCCTGCACAAACATCCTGGGCACCTTCGACCGCTACGAGGACCTGCGCGACCCGGTCGTCGGAGAATCCCGCCAGACCCAGTGGGGCCTGACCGACCTGTCCTCCCTCGTCCTCGGTAATGATGCCCTGGTCAAGCAGCTCACCGGGGACGCTGGATCCACCCCGTTCCTCGACGACCTGATGACCAACATCACCAGCGAGGAAGGACGCCTGAAGTTCGCCAAGGACTTTGTCCGTCTGACCAGGAACGTCACGACCGAGGAGGTCGAGGTTCCGGTGCTCGATGACGAGGGCAACCCGCTCCTCGACGAGGACGGTGACGCAGTCACCGAGAAAACCACGCGGCAGACCACGGCAGCCTGGTTGACCTCGGACTACGGTCTGCGCGAGCCGGTGACCGTGGAGTGGTTCGGCCACCGCGTGGTCTTCTTCCCGGGCGTCGACGTCAACGGTTCGACTCGTCCGAACCTGCTCAGTCTGCCGCAGATCGAGAAGATCGCCGACGATGCCGACACCGGCCTGCTCCCCAAGGTCAGCCTCGTGACCTGGGACAACGCCTTCGGCCTGGGCACGGTCACCCTGGACGATCTCACCCGTCCGGACCGGATCTTCACGAACTGGGCCAAGAGCGTCACGCTGCCGTCCGATCTGAAGTGGATCGGTGATCTGCTGGGTCTCGGCAAGGATGATGAATCCGCCGACGATGCAGAGGACGGCACCGGCACCTGCGACACCGCTGACGGTACAGACGAGTCCGGGGAGTCCGGGGAGTCCGGGGACAACGAGGACTGCGGAGAGGAAGCAGCCGGCCGATCGGCTGACGGCTCAGGTTCCGCTTCCGACGGGTCTTCCACGTCCACCACGCCGGCGGGCCAGGGCCTGGACGAGAACGACGCCACCAGCCGGCGCTCCGGTGAACCCACCGACACGACCGTGGCCCGTCCGTCCGCCGGGACTACGGCACCTGCGGAATCGGGCGGTGCCACCGACCCCTCTCCCGGGTCGACCGCCGCGTCCCCCACCCAGGATGACGAGCCGACTGACGAATCCGGTGCCACCAGCGGCGAGCCGGTCGACGATCCCGCTGAGGACACTGAGGACAGTGAGGACACTGAGGACACTGAGGGCGCCGACGAGGCCACCTCCTAGTCACTCCCCCTTGTCGGCACCAGAACCGAGCGTGCTGCAGTGTCGCTACCGGTACCGGTAGCTGCACTGGTGCCGACACGTGTACCTGCACAGATGTCAGAGAACCACCTCTCGTCCTTCACCGGCTTCCCGGCGGTCTCGTCGCAGTCCTCGGAGAAGGTGTGGCACACGCCGGTGACCTCGTCACCGTCGAGCGCCGGGTAGCCCTGCCCCGCCACTTCACGACTGGAGTAGTCAAGGCCGCCGGACGTCGTGTCCTCCGTCGACGCTGCCTCGGTGGAGTAACTGAGCATCTTCGTCGGCTGCCTGTCGGCGAGAGCACCTTCGACCGAGAAGCGGTCGTCGATGTCCGGCGTCCCGGCGGCGGCGACGGCGCCACGGGAGAGGACGTGTTTGATCGATGAGGTGAACGTCATGGGGAAGAGTAGATTATACGGCTGTTCATCTCATGTTAAGAACCTCGTACTTCTGCGCTCATAACCGATTCACCGGTCGCCCGTAGCGTCCTGCAGCATGACCGTTTCACGAACAGTTCTCGCCGCCCTCGGCGCCTCCACCCTCCTCGTCACCGCCGCCTGCAGCAGTGGGGATGACGACAGCACCGACAGCACTGCCACTGCGGCGTCCTCCGAAGCCGGCGCCCTCGCCGAGCGCTCCGCCGACGGCGACATCACCACCAACGGTGGTGCCCGACGCCTCGACGGCGACCAGACCGACTACATCCGGGACGCCATGCGCGACGCCGGCGCGAAGAACGTCATCCTCCTCATCGGCGACGGCATGGGCGATTCCGAGATCACCGCCGCACGTAACTACGCCGAAGGCGCCGCCGGCCAGTTCGCCGGCATCGACGCCCTCCCCGTCTCCGGCCAGTACACCCACTATTCACTGAACAAGGACGGCTCGCCGAACTACGTCACCGACTCCGCCGCGTCCGGCACCGCCTGGGCCACCGGGACAAAGAGCTACAACGGCGCGATCGGCGTCGACATCCACGGCGAGGCGCAGCAGAACCTCATCGAGAAGGCGAAGGACGCCGGCCTGGCCACCGGCAATGTCTCCACCGCCGAGATCCAGGACGCCACCCCCGCCGTCCAGGCCGCACACGTCGAACAGCGCAAGTGCTACGGCCCGGAGGACACCGAGAAATGCGGCGATGACCTGCTGGAGAACGGGGGCTCCGGCTCCATTTCCGAGCAGATCCTCGACACCCGCGCCGACGTCACCCTCGGTGGTGGCGCCGAAAGCTTCGGACAGACCGCCAAAGCCGGCGACTGGGAGGGGAAGACCCTCATCGAGCAGGCCACCGAACGTGGCTACCAGCTGCCGACGACCGCCGCCGAGCTCGACGAGATCACCGCCGCCGACCAGGACGCCCCGGTCCTCGGCCTGTTCAGCGACGGCAATATGCCGGTACGTTGGGAAGGTGAGAAGGCAGTGAAGGAGGGCTACCTCCAGCCCGCGGAGACCTGCACCGACAACCCGGAGCGCACCGCCGAGGTGCCGCTGCTCGCCGACATGACCTCCAAGGCCATCGACCTGCTCTCCGAGAACGACAACGGCAAGGAGAACGGCTTCTTCCTGCAGGTCGAAGGTGCCTCGATCGACAAGGAGGACCACGCGGCGAACCCCTGCGGACAGATCGGCGAGACCGTCGACCTCGACGAGGCGGTGCAGAAGGCCCTCGAGTTCGCCGAGGCCGACGGCGAGACCCTCGTCCTCGTCACCGCCGATCACGCGCACACCAGCCAGATCGTCGCCCCGGTGTCGGAGGAGGACATCGAGGGCATCGCCGAGGACGCCGGCGTCTCCGTCGAAGAGGCCCGCGCCTCCGTCTACCCGGGTCTGTCCCGCAATCTCACCACGAAGGACGGCTCGGAGATGACCGTCGCCTACGCCACCTCCGACAACCAGGACACCACCGACCAGGGTCACACCGGCACCCAGCTGCGCCTCGCGGCCTACGGCCCGGGCGCGGCAAACGCCACCGGCCTGACCGACCAGACCGACCTGCACTTCACCATCGCGGACGCACTGGGGCTCGAGGACTAGTTGTAGTTCCCCCGGACGCGGTCACCGACCCACACCGACCGCCACACTCTACCCCTGCCACCATGTGAACATCTTGTTTCACATGGTGGCAGCGTCCTACAGTCACCCCATGACGTTCAAGAAACTCAGCGGCATGCTGCTCTTCCGCATTGTGGTCGCCATCATCCTCGGCATCCTCTGCAGCCTGTTCTTCCCGGACTGGCTGGGCCGCGTGTTCGTGACCTTCAACGGACTGTTCAGCAACTTCCTCGGACTGTTCATCCCGGTCCTCATCTTCTCGCTGATCACCCCGGCGATCGCCAACATCGGCCGCGGCGCAGGCAAGTGGCTGGGCCTCACCGCCGGCATCGCCTACGCGTCCACCATCATCTCGGGTCTCGCCGCCTTCGGTGTCGCCTCGGCGTCCTACAACTGGCTGCTCGGCGACAAGTCACTCGACACCCTCGATGACATCGACGAAGGTGCGCTGACCACCTACTTCGACATCGAGATGCCCGCACCCTTCGAGGTGATGACCGCCCTCATCCTCGCCTTCTGCATCGGCCTGGCGATGACCGCGGTGCGCTCCGAGGTCCTCCGTGCCGGCGTGAACGAGCTCGAGGGCATCGTCATGAAGGTCATCAAGGTCTTCGTCATCCCGCTGCTGCCGCTGTTCGTCTTCGGCACCTTCCTCGGCATGGGCATGAACGGCACCCTGCTGGACGTCATCGGTGCGTTCATCAAGGTCCTCATCCTCGCCGTCGTCATGACGGTCCTTCTGGTCATCGCCCAGTACCTGGTCACCGGCGCGATCACGAAGACGAACCCCTTCAAGGCCCTGTGGACGATGATGCCCGCCTACGCCACCGCGCTCGGCACCTCCTCCTCGGCGGCGACCATCCCGGTCACCCTGGAAGCCACGAAGAAGAACGGTGTCTCCCCGAACGTCGCCGGCTTCACCGTCCCGCTGTGTGCGACGATCCACCTCGCCGGCTCGATGATGAAGATCAGCCTCTTCGCCCTGGCCGTGATCCACATGTTCGACATGGACGTCTCCGCCGGGAAGTTCATCGGCTTCCTGCTGCTGCTCGGCATCATGATGATCGCCGCCCCGGGTGTGCCCGGCGGTGCGATCATGGCCGCCGTCGGCGTCCTCGGTGACCAGCTCGGCTTCGACCAGGACCAGATCGCCATCATGATCGCGGCCTACATCGCCATCGACTCCTTCGGCACCGCCGCGAACGTCACCGGCGACGGCGCGATCGCCCTGATCGTCAACAAGATCTCAGGCGGTCAGCTCGGGATGGACTCCCGCGAGGCGGAGATCAACGAGGCCGCCGCCGAGTCCATCACGGACGCCCGGAACTGATCCAGAACTGATCAGGACGCCACGACTGCCCCGTCACGCAGCGTCACCACGGCATCCGCAACATCGAGCTGGCTACGGTCGTGGGTGACGAGGACGGTCGCCAGTCCGAGCTCGTCGGTGAGACCACGGAGCAGCTCGACGATCGTGCGGGAGAGCGCGGCGTCCAGTGCCGAGGTCGGTTCGTCGGCAAGCAGCACCCGGGGGGATCCGGTGAGCGCGCGGGCGATATTCACCCGCTGGCGCTGACCACCGGAGAGCTGGTGGACGCGGCGGTCACCGTACCCGCCCAGGCCGACGCGCTCCAGCAGTGCGTCAGCCTTCCTCTTCTCTGTGGCACCAGGACGCCTGCCCTGGATGTGGTCGACGATGAGCAGCTGCTCACGGACCCGTAGCGAACTGAAGAGATTCGCGGACTGGAAGACCATGCCGGTGCGGTCGCGGTGCACCTGCCCTGCGTCCGGGACGGTGAGTCCGGCGGCGACGGAGAGCAGTGTGGACTTGCCGCAGCCGGACTCGCCGACCACTGCCGTGACAGTCCCCGGCGCGGCGGTGAGAGAGACATGGTCGAGTGCGGTGACGGTGCGGTCACCGTCGGGGTAGCGGACACTGACGTCGGTCAGGGTGAGTGTGTTCGTCATCAGGATGTCGCCTCCATGGCGATGCGGGGATCGGTGGACAGGACGCGGCGGGTGGCGACGAGTGCGCCGACCACACCGAGGATGAGGACGCCGGTCGACGGCACCACCACGGTCGACGCGGACAGACTGAAAGGCACCATGGACCCGGCGACTGTGCCGAGCCCCAGCCCGGCGAGTGCGCCCACCGCCACTCCGGCGGCGAGGACCACGACCGCCTGGCCGAGAGCGTCACGGAAGACATAGGCCTTCGTTGCCCCCAGTGCCCGCAGCACGGCGATGTCGCGGGTCCGCTGAATCGTCCAGACGGACAGGAAGGCCACGATGACCAGCGCGGAGATGCCGTAGAGCAGCCCCTGGATCGCGACCAGGGAACCACGCTCAGAGGTGTAGGCGCTCAACCCGGAGAAGGAGTCCTTCACCGTGAGGGCGGTGGTGCCGGTGGCGGCTGCGGTGGCGTCCCAGTCGGCGGAGGAACCGTCGGCCATGAGCACGGTCGGGTCATCGGTGTGGGCGACGGCCTGCCAGGTGCCGAGATCCACCAGTGCCACCGGCAGGTGACTGTACTGCAGTTCAGGGGCGGTGGAGGGGGCGACCGGCACGTCGACACCACCCAGGTCGACGGAGGTGGCGTCCCCGGTGATGCCCCTGAGAGCCGGGGGCAGCAGCGCGGCGTCGGCGGACACCGTCGCCCCGCCCACCGTGGTCCCGGCGGGCAGACCGAAGACGGCGACGGTTCCGGTGGAGCGTGTCCCGCCGTCACTGGCGGCCATCCTGGTCTGGGTGATGCCCAACGGCGTCACGGCGTCCACCCCGGTGGTCCCTGCCCAGGTGGTCGCGGCGTCCTGTCCGACTGAGGATCCGGTGAAGGAGAAGGAGCCGTCTTCACCGGTGGTACCGATGAACCGGTCGGGGTGGAGAGCCTCGAGGGCGGAGGTGTTCTGCTTCCCCAGGCCCGCGGTGAGTCCGGTGAGCATGACGATGAGCAGGGTGACGAGTCCGACGACGGACCCGATGAGGACGAATCGGCCGGTGGCGGCGCGGATGTCCCGGAATGCCAGGTACACGGCATTCTCCTTTCTGTTGCCGAGTCCCATGCTTCGCCCCGGGACGCTGCGGCACATCGCCCCGGCGGGTGGTCTGTTTCTCAACCGATCGGTCGATCCCCCGGCCCCGTCGCCCGCCCTACGCTGGAGGTCGTGACCACCCCGCTCGCCCAGTTGCTGGAGACCCTCCGGCTCGCCCTGCACCTTGTCTTCGCCGCCCTGCTCGTCGTCTCCCTGGTGCAGTTCTTCGCCTCCGACGCCGCCGACGCCTCCCCCGCCCGCCGGATCGCGGTCATCGTCCTCACCGCCCTGCTGGCTGTCGTGTACCTCGCGGGGACGGTGGCCGGACAGACCAGTCCTGGCCTGCGACGGTTCGCGCTGCCCTGGCTGGCCGTGGCGCTGGGGCTGTGGGCGGTGCTCGTCGGTCTCTCCGCAGACGCCGTGTGGCTGCTCTTCCCCCTCGTCTTCGTCGTCCTGTCGCTCACCGGGTCGGTCGCCGGGGCGCTGGCCGTCGTCGGATGCTGGGTGGTGGCCGCCGGTGTTCCGCTGATCACCGGGCAGCGCAGTGGTGTGGGCGGCGTCCTCGGCCCGGCGATCGGCGTGCTCTTCGCCGGAGTGGCCTACTGGACCTACCTGCGGCTCACCCGGGAGGTCGAACACCACCGGCAGGTCGCCGAGCAGCTCGTCGCCACCCGCGACCGGCTGCTCGCCGCGGAGAACCAGGCAGGACGCCTCGCCGAGCGTGAACGGCTCTCCCGCGAGATCCACGACACCCTCGCCCAGGGCTTCAACTCTGTCCTGCTGCTCTCCCGCGCCGCCCGGACCGCCATTGACCAGGGACGGACCGGGGATGCCACCGACCAGCTCAGCGTCATCACCTCCACCGCCCACGACAACCTCATCCAGACCCGGGCGCTGGTCGCCGAATGTGCGGCCGCCATGACGACGACCCCCTTGTCTCAGTCATTGCGCCAGCTCACCCAGGACGCTGCCAGGCGCGCCCGGGCGCTGGGGGCGTCCACCACGGTCGACCTCGACGCGGAGGAGGCGGAGGCCACGGCACTCCCCGCCCCGGTCAGCGAGGTACTGCTGCGGGTGGCGCAGGAGGCGGTGACGAATGCGGTGGACCATGCCGGGGCGTCCCGCATCCGGGTGACTCTCGGGGTGTGGGACACCGAGGCGACCCTCGACGTCTTCGATGACGGCTGCGGCTTCGACCCGGCGTCCGTGCAGCGTACCGAGATGGGCGGCTACGGCATCGCCGGGATGCGGGACCGGGTGGCCGCTGTGGGCGGCGAGTTCACCGTGGACTCCACCGTGTCCGGCACGGTGGCCGGCACGGTGGCCGGCACCGTCGTCGCCGTGCGCGTGCCGACCGGGGATGTGCAGCCGTGAACGGTCCTGTGCGGGTGATGCTCGTCGACGACCACCCGGTGGTCCGCGCCGGTCTACGGGCAATCCTCGACAGCTTCGGCGATATCACCGTGGTCGCCGAAGGTGCGGACGGTGCCGCAGCGGTGGACGCCGATGCCACGACCCTGGATGTCATCGTCATGGACATCCAGATGGCGGGGATGGACGGCATCACCGCAACAAAAGCACTGGTCGCCGCCGATGGTCCCCCGGTGCTCATCCTCACGACCTATGACAGTGAGGCGGACATCGTCGAGTCGCTCGCTGCCGGGGCCCGCGGCTACCTGCTCAAGGACGCCCCGGAAACTGACCTCCACCGTGCGGTGATGTCCACGGCCCGTGGTGAACCGACCTTCTCCCCTGAGGTCGGCGCTGCCCTGGCCCGACGTGTCGGCCATCCGGACCTGGCCCTGTCGCGTCGGGAGACCGAGATCCTCCGGGCGTTGGCGACGGGGGCGTCCAACCGGGAGGTGGCGTCCTCCCTGTTCATCTCCCCGGCGACGGTGAAGACCCACCTGATACACATCTACCGGAAACTCGGAGTCGACAACCGCACCGCCGCAGTGACCGAAGCGCAGGTCAGGAAGCTGATCTAGCTGATGCCGCCGATGCGGCTCAGCGGCCAGACCTTGAACTGCGCCTTGCCGACGATGTCGTCGACCGGGACGGAACCGCCGTCCGCGGCGTCCTGGTGGTAGCGGGAGTCCTTGGAGTTGGTGCGGTTGTCACCCATGACCCACACGGCGTCATCCGGGACGGTGACCGGCCCGAAGTACGGGCCACCGCAGGCCTCGGAACCGGACCGGGGATCGACGTTGTACGCGGGGGGATCCAGGATGTAGGAGTCGTCGACCTGCTCGCCGTCGACCATCACACCTTCATCACCCTCGAGGCACTGGACGGTCTGACCTCCGGTCGCGATGACCCGCTTGACCAGGGTGTATTCGTCGGGGGCGAGCAATCCGACGGCAGAGAGCAGGTCCTGTCCCGCCTTGATCACCGCATTGTCGGAGCGTCCGGAGGTCCAGCCGTCCTCCCAGCCCTCAGGGGCGGCGAAGACGACGACATCGCCCTGCGACGGATCACTGAAGCGGTAGGAGACCTTGTCGACGACGATGCGGTCACCCGTGCAGCCCTCACAGCCGACCAGCGTGGGCTCCATCGACTCTGAGGGGATCTGGTAAAGGCGTCCGACGAAGGTGTTCACCAGGCCGAGGATCGCCAGGGCCACCACGATGGTGACGGTGTACTCGACCCAGGCGGGGCGCTTCTCTCTCCTTCGCGGGCTTGGCGGACCTGTCGGACGTGTCCGCCGTGGTCGCCTCAGCAGTGTCAGCGGTTCCGTCGGTGTCGGCGTCCGGCACGGTCTTGTCGTTGTCGTCACTCACCCGTGCCACCCTAGTCGGTGCCCGCGGCCGGAACGTGGCGGAACGCCTCAGGGGACTCGCGGGACGTCCCGACTCCGTCGCTGAACGCGAACCAGCGTCCGCGGACGCGTTCAAGCTGCACGTCCATGTCATAGAGGACGCCGAGGTTCTCCGCCGTCATGACCTGCTCCGTCGGACCGGAGGCGAGCACTCCACCGTTCTTGACCATGAGCACGTCGGTGGTCGACGCCGCGACCTCCTCCACATGGTGGGTGATCAGGACGGTGGTGAGCCCCGGCATCGCCGCACGCAGGTCGTCGACGACGCGCAACAGTGTCTCGCGTCCCGGCAGGTCGAGGCCGGTGGAGGGCTCGTCGAGCAGCAGCATCTCCGGCTCGGTGACCAAAGCACGGGCGATGAGGGTGCGGGCCTTCTCGCCCTGGCTCATCTGCCGCCAGGTGCGGTCGGCACGGTGGCCCATGTCGACGAGCGTGAGGAGCTCGGCGGTGCGGACGCGGTGCTCGTCGGTGTACTTGAAGCGCTGGATGTAACCGTTGGAGCCGGAGACACCGGAGAGCACGATTTCCTCGGCGGTGAGGTCGTCAAGCCGCTGTTTCGGGTCGACGTAGCCGATGCGCTTCTGCAGGTCCTGGACGGCGGTGCGGCCGAGTTCCTCACCGAGGATCTGCACCGTGCCGGTCGTCGGGTAGAGGCGCCCGCCGGCCATCTTGAGCATGGTGGACTTGCCGGCGCCGTTGGGGCCGAGGACCGCCCAGTGCGTACCTGTCGGGATGGTGACGCTGAAGCTCTCGACGAGGGTGTTCGGTCCGCGGCGGATCGTGACGTCGTCGATGACGATGGCTGCTGTGGCTTCGAGCGAGTCGGTGGGTGCAGGGGCGGGGGCATCGGTGGTGGTCTCAGTCATGCGGGGCAGGTTACTCCACCTGCCCTTTCCCGTCTAACGGACTCCTAATCTCATTGCTTGGTACGCGGCGGTGCGCATCGCGAGTCCTCCTCTCCAGGTCGGTTGCCTCGGGGTGGAAGGACACCGGCGAACCACCCCGCAGCTCCTGACCCAGGTGCGACCCGAGGGGGTGGAATCAGTCGACCCGACCAACCGGTCGAGTCGTTCCCGGCGCCCACCTTCGGACACGCCTTCACGCCACCACCAGACGGTCACGGAGGTCACCACAGAGGCGCCCGCCGCACTCGCACAGACTGTTACACCGACGTATTTCCCCATTTCACAGCGTCGCGCCAACATACCCGAAAGTATCTTTTCCGAATCGGTTGTTGCGCACAAAAATATCTCGTATGGTCTACAACACAATCTGGAACGTGTGCTACAGAACACAATCTGCAGCCCATCGGAGGTAAGGTCACACTCACCTCCGGAACGCACCACAACCCCCGGAGGGGAACATGACTACGACCGAATCCAAGCCGCTCGCCGGCGGCGGTGACACCGCCGGCGGCAACGGAAGTCCCGACGCCACCTACGAACACCACCTCACCGCCGACGAGCAGAAGTGGATCGACAAGAAGAAGTACGCCTGGATCTTCAGCATCGTCCCGGCCGCCATCCCGATCTTCATCTGGGCTCTCGCCGAGTGGATGATCGCCATCAACGCCCCGGCGTTCTTCCAGCATGCCACCTGGTTCCTCGGCCCCGTGGCCGTGTTCGTCCTCATCCCGATCGGCGACTTCGTCCTCGGCCGTGACGGCGAGAACGCCCCCGAGGAGTTCGTCCCCCAGCTCGAGGAGACGAAGTACTACCGCATCGTCTCCTACCTCTACTTCCCGGTGATGCTCGCCAGTCTCCTCCTCTGCTGCTGGAAGTGGACCTCCGGTGACCTGACCTGGTACGACAACCTCGGCCTGGCCTGGTCCATGGGTATGACCTCCGGTATCGGCATCGTCGCCGCCCACGAGCTCGGCCACAAGAAGACCGGCTTCGAGCGCTGGCTCGCCAAGATCGTCCTCGCCGTCCCCGCCTACGGCCACTTCTACGTCGAGCACAACAAGGGCCACCATGTGAAGGTCGCCACCCCGGAAGACCCGGTGAGCTCCCGCATGGGTGAGAACGCCTACGTCTACCTGATCCGCTCCATCCCGAAGCAGATCCCGCGTGCCTGGAACGTCGAGAAGACCCGCCTGGCCCGCTCCAAGAAGGGCCAGTTCAACCTGGACAACGACGTCTGGAACGCCTGGCTCATCACGGCCGTCCTGTGGGTCGCCCTGGTCGTCGGTTTCGGCTTAGGCATCCTGCCCTACATGATCCTCCAGGCCGTCATCGGCATCGCCCTGCTGGAGTTCGTGAACTACCTGGAGCACTACGGTCTGCTGCGTCAGAAGCTCGAGGACGGACGCTACGAGCGCTGCTCCCCCGAGCACTCCTGGAACTCCGACAACCTCACCACCAACATCTTCCTGTACCAGCTGCAGCGTCACTCCGACCACCACGCCAACCCGACCCGCCGCTACCAGTCGCTGCGCTCGGATGTCTTCGCCCCGGAGCTGCCCGCCGGCTACGCGACGATGATCGCCGCCGCCGCCGTCCCGCCGGTGTGGTCCTGGATCATGGACAAGCGCCTCATGCAGTACTACAACTACGACATCGAGCGGGCGAACCTGCACCCGCCGAAGGCCGCGAAGCTCCGCAAGAAGTGGAACCGCATCGCCGCTGAGCAGGCCCGGGCCGAGAAGGCGACGGTGGCCTGACATGACCACCTCCACTCCTGACCTCGAGGCCCTCCGCGCCGCCGGTGGCGGAAACATCCCCGTCACCGCCGCCCCGCCGCAGAAGAAGACCAACCCGACGTTCCACTACGCGATGTGCATCGCGCTGACAATACTCGGCGTCATCGTCATCGTGCTCGGCACCCTGGGCGCCACGGGCACCGCCTTCCTCGAGGAGGCCTACCCCTGGTTCCTGCTCATCTCGCTGTTCTTCCTCCTCCCTGGCGTCGTCGGCCTGTTCCGCGGACCGGGCGAGCCTTCCACGCACGTCATCCCGCGTCCGAAGAACCGCAAGCCGATCGACCCGACCGCCGGTGCCGGCGGCGCGGCCGGCCCGGCGCCGACGTCCTGACCGGACCGACCGGACCGACCGGACCGGCGTCACGGAACAGCATCCACACCTACGACTGAAGAGAAGAGATCACCATGGCCGTCTACCAGTGTCCCGGCTGCGACTACCGCATCGACACCGCTGTCGGCGACAGTTCCGAGGGCTTCGCACCCGGCTTCGACTGGGACGCAGAGGTCCCCGAGGACTGGTTCTGCCCCGACTGCGGCGTCCGCGACAAGGTCGACTTCGACCAGGTCAGCTGACCCGGCAGACATCAGTACCCCCCGGTACGCCCCAGCACTCCACGAGAAAGGAATCCATCATGAGCACCTCCACCATCACCGACTACAAGGTCTGGGAATGCGCACAGTGCGGCTACATCTACGACGAGTCCAAGGGTGACCCCGAGGAAGGCTTCCCGCCCGGCACCCGCTGGGAGGACATCCCCGACGACTGGGAGTGCCCGGACTGCGGTGCCGCCAAGGT
Source organism: Corynebacterium sp. UD i78 (assembly GCF_056280545.1). Taxonomy (NCBI): domain Bacteria; kingdom Bacillati; phylum Actinomycetota; class Actinomycetes; order Mycobacteriales; family Corynebacteriaceae; genus Corynebacterium; species Corynebacterium sp. UD i78. The sequence continues at coordinate 2,491,659 of NZ_JBWCED010000001.1, forward strand.
CGACTTCGACATGGTCCAGATCGGCTGACCGGAGGCACTCATGACCCACATCGCGATCATCGGCGGAGGCGTCGCCGCCCACACCCTCGTCAAGTCCCTGCCCACGGCAGCGTCGGCACAGCCGGAAGGCCCCGGGGACGCCACAGACGCCCTCACCATCGACGTCTTCACCACTGAGGCGCATGCCCCGTACCGGCGTCCTGAGGTGAACAAGGGAATCCTCCTCGACGGGAAGTCGCCCGCCGATGTCGCACTGCCCGGCGGAGTCTTCGAGACCCCCGGCGTCACCCTCCACCTGAACACCCGCGTCACCGCGGTAGACGCCGAGGCCCGCACCCTCACCGCCGGGAACACCACACGCCACTTCGACCAGCTGGTCTTCGCCACCGGCGCCGGCCCCCGGCTACTGGAGGTCGAGTGGCTCGACGGTCGCGACGTGCACTACGTCCGCACCCCCGAGCACTCCACTGCGCTGCGGTCCCGTCTGCTCGAGCTCACCGCCGACGAGACTGTGGTGGTCATCGGTGGTGGCGTCCTCGGACTCGAGGCCGCCTCCGCGGCGTCCACCCTCAGCGAGGCGCAGGTCCACGTCCTGGAGCTCGCCCCCGAGGTCTGCGGACGCATCCTCCCGCCGTCGGCGTCCCGCTGGCTGCGGGACCGGCACGGTGAGCACAATGTCACCGTGACCTGCGGTGTCTCCCCCGAGGTGCTGCCCGGCGCGGTGGAAGAGCTGGCACCGTCGGTGGTCATCGTCTCGGTCGGCGCGGTGCGCGACACCATGATCGCCGAGGACGCCGGCCTGGCCGTCGGCGAGGGTGTCGGCGGCGGCATCATCGTCGACGAGCAGGGTCGGACCGGCGTGCCCGGCATCTTCGCCGCCGGCGACTGCGCCGAGATCCACACCGTTGACGGGCGGATCATTCGACCGGAGGACGACGGCTCCGCCCGCACCCTGGCCGGTATCGTCGCCACCCAGCTCACTTGCGGGGACAACGGGCAGGACGCCGCGTCCTTCCTCGACACCCCGCAGAAGGGCTGGACGAAGCAGTACGGTCACATGCTCAACGTCCTCGGCACCACCGGTGCCGGTGACGGCCTCACCGAGCACGTCGTGCTCGATTCACCCGAGGAGCTGGTGGTCTTCACCGTCAGCGACACAGGTGCCGGCCCCACGGTCGTCGGCGTCACCACGGTGGGACGCAGCCCCGAGGTCCGCTCGGCGAAGAGTGCCCTGGGCACCGTCCTCGCCGGGTAGAACACCAGACATCACGGCAAGAACCCCCGGTCCATGACGGACCGGGGGTTCACTCCTGCCATGTCGACGCTGCTAGACCGTGCAGGACACGCGGGCCTGCGAGGCAATGAGGCAGACCGACTCGTCGGTGAGGACCCACTTGCCGTCCTTCGCCACGTAGTAGAGGTCGGTCGGTGGCTTGCTTCCCACACCCACCATCGACATCTGGATGGTGGCGGTCATCTGGTCACCCTCGACGACCACCGGGTCGACCATCTCGTAGCGGAAGATCGGCACTGCGCGCATCGCGGCACCGGCGTCCCTGATCGTCTGCACGCCGGCCGGGTTCTCCAGGTTGGCGGCGATCGTGTCATCCGAGGCACCCTGCGCGAGGATGGTCTCCATCTGGTTCTTCAGCTCGCTGTTGGAGGGCTGGGCCGGGATGTCGGCGCCGCCGGACCGGGCGGAGGCACCACTGTCGCTGTCACCCCCGCTCTCGCCGGCGGAGGCGTCGTCGATCGGGGCGCTGCCGCCACCGTTGATGCGGACGGGCTCGCTGCCGGAGCTGCCGGAGCCCGAGCTTCCGGCACCGGCGGCGCTGGTGGAGGTCGGCTTCGCGCTGGTGGTGGCACGTTGCGCGGTGGTGGTGTTGTCGTCCTTCTTGGAGGTCACACCGGCGTTCGTGGTGCCGTCGCCCTGGACCAGGGTGACCTGCGGATCATTCGTGTTGGCGATCATCACGGCCGCCCCCACGCCGATGACCACAGCCGAGGCCAGTGCCGACAGCCCGACGGACAGTGCGACGGTGGGCCATGCCACCGACCTGCCGGACTTCTCCTGCTGCTCATCGTTGGCGTCGTCGTAGTCGGCGTTGTCGGCGCCGTCGTACCCGGTGTTCTCGGCCATTCAGTTCTCCTTGATGTGCGGGCACGTGCGCCGCAGTCTCCTCTTTCGGAGAGAATTGTAGTATAGCCTTGCCGAATCACAACACAGGGTGACCGATTTTCGGCCCGTGTTGCTGATCACATCGGCAGCGTTATTCTTGAATAATGCGTGACGTGCCCCCGAACCACATCTCCACCAGCGTCTCCGGCCGCGATTCCTGGACCGTCGAAACCTCCACCGGCGCCGTCCGCGGGCACCAGGTCAACGGTGCCGTCGCTTTCCGCGGCGTCCCCTACGCCGAACAACCCACCGGTGACCTGCGGTTCCGTCGGGCGACCCCGCGCGACCCGTGGCGCGGCGTCCTCATCGCGACCCGTCCCGGCGACTACTGCGCGCAGTGGCGCAACAAGAGCATCGGCTGGGTCGGCAGCGAGAACTGCCTCTGGCTCAATGTGGTGGTGCCGCGGCCGGACTCCCGCGGGCCGGTGATCGACCGCGGCGCACAGCGCCCGGTGGTGGTGTACCTGCACGGCGGGTCGAACATCCACGGCTCCGCAGCCGAACCACTGCTCTCCGGCGAGTACTTCGCCGCCGCGACGGACGCCGTCTACGTCGCCGTGAACTACCGGGTCGGCATCTTCGGCCAGCTCGCACTGGGCATGGCCGATGATCTCGACGAGCACCGCTTCGACTCGAACACCGGGCTCTCCGACATCATCACCGCGATCGAATGGGTCCACGAAAATGCCGGACAGTTCGGCGGCGACCCCCACCGGATCACCGTCATGGGCGAATCCAGCGGTGGTGCGATGGTCACCGCGCTGTCCGCGGTCCCGGCAGTCAAGGACCTGGTCCACGGGTTCATCGCCCAGTCCCCGGCCGCGGGGATGGTACACACCCCGGCGGACGCCGCCCGCATCTCGGACAAGGCACTGGAGATCCTGCGCGGACCGGACGGCGAGAAGCATCCGCGTCCCGAAGGCACCGGCCAGGACCTGCTCACGGCATCCGCCGACGGGCTGGCGTGGCTCACCGAGCGGGTCAACGAAGCCTCCTGGGGTCAGTCCGGCATCGCCGGCGGGTTCGCGCCGGTCATCGACGACCTGCTGCCGGCACACCCGTTGGTGCCGGGCGCGCAGTCCGACATCCCGATGCTCATCGGCACGAACCTCGACGAGTACGTGCTGATGCGGTGGGCGTATCCGCGGGCGCGCGTCTTCACCGCGGAGGCGCAGAAGTTCGCCGAGGATGTCGACCCGGCGCACGGTCCCGGCGTCCTCTCGGGGTTGTACGGCAGCGGGAAGCGACGGGCGGACGCCGGACGTTTCATCGGCGACGCCCTGTTCACCGCCCCCTCGATGCGGATGGCCGCGCAACACCCGTCGGGCCGGTCGTGGATGTATCGGCTGGACATGTCCACCCCGTCGCTCAATGTCTCGGGCATCGGCGCGACGCACGCCCTGGACCTGCCGGTTCTCTTCGGCCGCTACGATTCCGGACGCGGGCCCGGGGCTCTTCTGCTCGGCGGGCGCGACCGGATGGCCGCGACGACGGCCGTGATGCAACCGCGGTGGAAGCGGTTCATCCACGACGGCGACCCTGGGTGGGAGCCCTACCCGGGCGACTACGCCACGCAGCTCTTCGACGGCGACGAGAAGACGGTCGCGGACCCCTCCCCTGAGCTGCGCGAAGCCTGGGCCCCGGTGTCACTGACCGGGATGCCGGTGTAGTTCGTCCCGGCATCACGGTCACGCCGAGACGTGGGGGACACGTCTGGTCAGCGTGAGGTGACGTCCGCGGTGGCGGCGTCCGCGTCAGAGGCATCGGCGTCGGAGGTCTCATCGGACGATTCATCGCCGACCTCCAGGTCGAAGCCGTGTTCGCCGGCGGCGTCCCACACGTCCTCCTCCCAGATGCCGGAGCGCTTGGCGACGACCACCGCGACCAGGGACTGACCGGTGACGTTGACCGCGGTGCGGCCCATGTCGATGATCGGCTCAATGGCCAGCAGCAGACCCACACCGGCCAGCGGCAGGCCCAGGGTCGACAGCGTCAGGGTGAGCATCACGGTCGCGCCGGTGGTGCCTGCCGTCGCCGCGGAGCCGATCACCGAGACGAAGATGATCAGCAGGTAGTCGGTGAAGCCGAGGTCGAGGCCGTAGAACTGGGCCACGAACAGGGCGGCGATCGCCGGGTAGATCGAGGCGCAGCCGTCCATCTTCGTCGTCGCGCCCAGCGGCACGGCGAAGGACGCGTAGGCGCTCGGCACGCCCATGGACTGCTCGGTGACGCGCTGGGTGACCGGCATGACGCCCATCGAGGACCGCGTGACGAAGCCCAGCGAGGTCACCGGCCAGACGCGGCGGTAGAACCCGGTGACGGACAGGCCGTTGAACATCAGCACGGCCGGGTAGATGACCAGCAGGACGATCGCGAGACCGACGTAGATCGCCAGGACGAACTTACCGAGGGAGCCCAGGGCGTCCCACCCGTAGTCGGCGACGGCGTGGCCGATGAGGGCACCGGTGCCGATCGGGGCGAGGCGGATGATCCACCACAGGACCTTCTGCACCACGGTGAGCAGGGACTCGGTGATGTTGAGGAAAGGCTCGGCGGACTTACCGGCCTTCACCGCGGCGATGCCGAGGGCCAGGGAGATGATGAGCAGCTGGAGAACGTTGAAGCTCACCGAGATATCGCCGTCGGAGCTCGCCGAAGCGCCGAGGCCGAGGAAGTTGGTGGGCACGACCGAGTCGATGAAGCCCATCCAGGAGCCGGTGTTGGACGGCTCGGCGGCGGAGGACGCGTCGATGTCCGTGCCGGAACCCGGCTTCATGATGACGCCGACGAGGATGCCGACGATCACGGAGAAGAACGCCGTGATGACAAACCAGATCAGGGTGCTGATCGCCAGGCGGGCGGCGTTGGCGACCTTGCGCAGGTTCGCCACCGAGGTGATGACTGCGGTGATGATCAGCGGCGGGACCATGGTCTTCAGCAGGGAGACGTAGATCGAGCCGGTCTTGTCGAGGAACTGGGCGAGCCAGGGGGCGTCGGCGTCGGGGATGTCGGACGCCTGTGCGCGGGCGATGAAGCCGAGGACCAGACCGACGACGAGGCCGGCGATGACCTGCGCGCCGAAGCCGGTCAGCCAGGCGGGCAGGTGCCGACGCGGCGCGGCGGTGCTGGTGGACGCCGCTGCCGGGGCGTCGGTGGTGTCCTGGTGGGACATGGGATTCTCCTAGTGAACAGATCTGTCTATATCGGCCCGTCACTCTACGCCTCTACCTGCGGAGAGACAATACTGCCCGGCCGGTGTTCCTGAGGTCACGTCGGAACCGGACGATGATGCACATCATCCCAGGTCAGTGGGTTCGTGAAGCAATATGCTGGCAGCGACCTGTCAGTTCAGGACGAAGACGGTGATTCTGCCCGTATTCATTAGGTATGCAGGTCGCCGGGCCCGTAGCCTCATAAGGCAATGACCACCACGACTGCACACACCACAGCGGCCACCGGTGCTGACTCCACCGACGCCGCCCCCACCACCATGTCCGACACCATCTCCCTGGGAGGACGCTTCCGCGTCCGACGCGGCGACCTCATCAGCGTCGTCGCCGTCATCATGGGTCTGGCCACCATCAACGTCACCGCGCACCTGACCTCACTGTCGACGGTCGCGGCGATCGTCCCGGTCGGCGTGGCCTGCCTGCTCGTCATCGCCAAAGCACGTGGCATGACCTGGACCGATCTCGGTCTCGGCCGGGCCTATGTCGGCAAGGGCCTGAAGTACGGCATCGGCGCGGTCGTCCTCGTCGCCGCTGTCATCGCCGTGGCACTGGCGATCCCGATGACCAGGGGTTTCTTCTTCAATGAGTCCTATGCCTCGCTGCGCACCGCGCTGATCGCCGCGCTGGTGATCATCCCGCTGCAGACCGTGCTGCCGGAGGAGCTGGCCTTCCGTGGCCTGCTCCACGGCCGGCTCCGTCGCCTCGGCGGCACCAAGGCCGTTTTCATCGGCGGCTCGATCCTCTTCGGCCTGTGGCACGTCGCCAGCTCGCTGAGCCTCACCGCCACGAACGTGGGTCTGACCGCGTTCCTCGGCTCGGGTACCGCCGCCCAGTGGATCGGCGTCGGCCTGGCCGTCGTCGCCACCGCCGGCGCGGGTGCGGGGCTGACCTGGCTGCGTCACCACACCGGCAGCGTGCTCGCCCCCATCGGCCTGCACTGGGCCCTCAACGCCGTCGGCGCGCTCGCCGCTGCCGCCGCGTGGACCTTCCTGTGACCGCTGCATCCAGGTAGGATGCCCGGACGCCGGGGAAGCCCTGAGCAGTTACTCGCAGGCGACGCCGTCGTTGTCGCCGTCCATGCCCGAGCGGTAGCCGGGCTCGCCGCGGTACAGCGGGGTCACTCCCGCAGCACGGGCTGCGGAGCAGTTCGCGTAGTAGACACCGGCCGGGTCGGCCGGCACATCCTCCGCGGCGGGAGCAGCCGGCGCGGCAGGTTCCTCCACCGGAACCTCGGCCGGGGCACCGGCATTGTCCCCGGCCACCGGGGAACCACCCGCGGCGATCCCGTCGGCGCCACAGCCCGAGAGGATACGCACCATGGCGTCCTTCTCCGCCTGCGTGACCCACAGCGCATAGGCGGCCTTCACGTCGATCTGCATCGACACATAGGTGCAGCGGAAGGACTTGTTGGCCGGCAGCCAGGTGGCGGCGTCCCCGTCGCTCTTCTGCATATTCGCCGGACCGTCGACAGCGAGCAGGTTCGCCGGGTCATTCGCCAGCTGCTCGCGGCGCTCCGGGGAGAGCTGCTGTGCACCCTTCTGCCAGGCGTCCGACAGGGCGACGAGGTGGTCGATCTGCACGGCCGTGGAGGTGTCCTGACCACGGACGAAGTTGATGGTCCGGCCGGTGTACGGGTCATCCAGGGTGCCGGTGAGCACCCGGCAGGTCCCGTCCTTGTAGGTGATGTCGGTGAGGTCGCGGGCGAGGATGTCATTGCGGGTGTCGCAGCCGTTGCGGTCCACGTCCGCCCACGCCTGACCGAACAGTGCCCGGTCATAGCCGGTTTTCGGGGCGCGACCCTTGACCTCGAGGGTGGCCAGGGTGGCCAGTGCCGTGGCGACGGCGTCATCGGCGGAGGACGCGGCGCCCCCCTCATCCCCTGGATCTTCCGCATCCTCGGTAGGCTCCGCCGACGGGGTCCCGGCCGGGGACGTCACCACCTCAGAGGTGGAGGTGACGGTGACGACGGTGGCGTCCTCATCCGTCGAACAGCTGACGAGGGCGGACGCAGCGAGAACGGACGCCGAGAGACCGGCGACCGTCCGGAGGGTGTTACGCATCAGTGGTGTGGGGTTCCTTGACTTCAGCGGGTCCAGCATCTTCCGCAGGCCGGGCCCGCCACGCGGCGAGGCACAGCAACGCCAGGCAGATGATGCCTGAGATGCCCTGAATATTTCCGTAGAGGAAGTCTACAATCCCGATGTCGCTGAACGACCACGGGCCGTTCTCCGGGAACACCTGGTAGTGGTGGTTCGCGCTCGTCTGGTAGTCCTCGTCACTGAGCCGCCCGAAGGACAGGTTCGCGACCACGAGCAGCAGGGTCCCGGTCAGCGTCGGCCAGTCCCACCCGTCCCGGCGTCCGGTGACCAGGGCAGAGAGCTGGGCCGCGAGGAGCACGATCGCGACGATGATGCCGGTCCAGTGGTGTGTCACCGCGATCGGCGCCGAGATGCTCACCGCGAGTACCAGGGTCAGCAGGACGCTCACGGGGCGTCCGGCCGCCGACAGCCGCCACACCGCCCAGCCGGAGATCACGGCGATGACCAGCAGACCGGGGATCATCAGGGTCTGGGCGGTGTCGCCGTCCATGCCCGCGCGGGTCAGAATGCCGGTGAGCGCCTGGTTCGCCGCGTAGCCGGGTCCACCACCGCGCTCGCCGTTGAAGAACTCCTCGGTCCAGAAGAACGTCGAGTCCGAGGCTCGGAAGATCCAGCCGAGGCCCGCGGTCACGAGGAAAGCGACGAAAGAGCGGGCGAGGTCACCCCACTTCCTCGTCACGAGGAAGACAAGGGCGTAGGCCGCCGGGGTGATCTTGATGCCGGCGGCGATGCCCACGCCCGCACCGCGCAGCCACTTCGGTGTGTAACCCAGCAGGTCAGCGGCAACGAGCAGGACAAGGAAGACGTTGATCTGCCCGTACATCAGATGCACCTGCAGCGGCTCGATCAGCAGGGCGAAGCCCAGGGCAGCGAGCCCGGTGAGCGGGGCGAGACGACGCCAGAGAGTGGACACACCGGCCAGCACCGTGATCCGGTGGACCGCCATGGTCAGCACGGCCCAGGCCGCGGCCAGTGAGGCCAGCGTCCACACCATCTCCATCGTCTCCTCGCCCATCCAGGTCAACGGCACGAAAAGCACCGCGGCCAGTGGCGGGTAGATGAAGGCGAAGCCCGAGCGGGAGGGGAAATCGTCACCGTAGAGGGCGTTACCGTCGAGGATCGCCTGACCGGCGTCCACGAAGACACCGACGTCGAGCAGGTAGTTCTCCCGGACATGGGAGAAGACGCCGTCCAGCTGCCAGACGAGGCAGACCAGGCCGACGAGGGTGACGACAGCGAAAAGCCCCCGCACCAGCGGTCGGGACGCTGTGCGCGGGGTATCTGCGGTTGTGGTCGGGGATACGGTCGGGGCAGTCATTGCCGGGAGAGTTTACCTGCCCTGACTCCCGTTCCGGGCACCCGCCGAGCCCCGAGGATCTACTGACCGTCGGGCAGGTCGCCGGAGGCGTTCTCCAGGTGGGCGCGGATGAACCACTGGAACTGCTCCATGGCACCGATCTGGCCGATGAACATGTCCTCACTGACCGGGTCGAGCTGGTCGAGGGCGGCATCCGCCTCACGGGAGTCGATGATGACCTTGTCGTAGATCTCGTTGAGAGCGGTGAGGTGCTGGACCGTGCTGCCCTTGTTGACCGGGTACTGGAGCGGCTCGCGGCCCGGCGAGTGGGAGTCCGGGGTACCGATCGGCTCGCCACCGAGGGCGGCGATGCGCTCGGCGACGGCGTCCGCGTTGGCACGGATCGCCTCGACCTCCGGGTCGAGCATCTCGTGGACACCGATGAAGTTCGGGCCGACAACGTTCCAGTGCGCGTGCTTGAGGATGAGGTGGAGGTCGTTGTAGGCGGTGAGGCGCTCCTGCAGGATGTCGATGACCTGCTTGGCATCGCCCTCTGACAGGCCCGGGACAGTGAAGTTACCCATGGTGTCTATCGCTCCTTCGTATGACATGTGGTGATCTGCCGTGTCCGCTGTTCTCAACGGATCACGGCCCAGCCTATTCCAGATCACCGGGGAGCCGGTGGTTGTTCCACCCCCGAACAGGTCCATAAAAGGTAACGTGAACAGAACTATGTTGACTGTGCCGAAGAAGTTGAAGAAGCCGCTCCGCAAGCCGCTGAAGAAGATCGAGAAGACCGTCATGAAGAAGGTCTTCGGGTCCCCCCGTGCTTTCGAGCGTGGCCTGGCGATCTGGCCCCCACTGGCGGGCGACGGCGTGCGCGTCCACAACATCTCCGACGACTGGTCCTACGGCGAGGTCGTGCTGCATTCGGGGCCGTTGACACAGAACATGCACGGTGCAGCCTTCGGCGGAACCCTGTTCTCCATGACCGACTTCCTCTTCGGGACGCTGGTCATGAAACGTCTCGGCCGCGACTACGAGGCCTGGACCCGCACCGGCCAGTTCCAGTTCCTCGCCCCGGGTCGCGACGGTGCCCGGATGACGGTGCGCGTCACCGACGAGCTCTGCGAGGAGATCCTCGCCGGCATCGAGGACGACGGCTACTACAACGTCGCCTTCACCTGCGTCATCACCAACCGGGACGGAACGGTCGTCGGCGTCGGCCAGCAGGACCTGCACGTGCGTCCCCGCAAGGGCCGTGAAGCGTCGAGGACGCCCGGGGCGGCGCGCGAGACCGACGAGTCCATGGCGCCCCGGGAACCGAAGGGGATGACACTGGAGCACCTGGTCACCGCGGCCGCCTGGCGAGCCTGGGGACCGACCGGCAGCGGCGAGCACGGCCTGCTGACCTCGGTGCTCTCCGCGGCACGACGCATCCCCGAGCCCGAGGAGCAGGCCCGCTACGTGTGCGGCGAGATCCTGTCCCGCGACGCGCTGACCACCGGTGAACTGCTGGAGCTGGCGATCCCCCGGCGTCTGCTGGGATAGCACCTCTGCCGCGGGCCGGAGTTCCCCCGATGACCTGGCACGACGGGCCGAGGGCTACGGCCACGCCCGGCACCTCACCGAAGGGCTCCCGGACCTCCTGCCCGGCCGCGGCAACACCGGCCGGGGCGATCTCCCGACCACCTGCCGGCGGCGGGGCTCCTACACCGGTCCGCCAGGAGGTCCCCGAAGGGCCGGAAAACCCGGGCATCGTTCGGATCGGGTCAGACACCGCCCCCATGACGGCTGGTCCTGGTAGACAGGGACACATGGTCGACACAGGTATCCCCGACACAACAAATAACGCATTCGACACCGTCTTGGATGAGTGGTCGCGCAAACACCTCGGATTCACCGGCCGAGGTGGAGACGGCGCACCGTCCCCGATACGTCACCGGTGTGCTGCTGCGCCGAGAATCGACATGGTCACGGCCGGCCCGAGGCCCCGTCCGCCGTTCCGGAAGGCGCTTTCCTGCCACACCTCCACACCTGACGAGTGTCACGTGGAGTTTCGCATGGAGACTGCCACCGCTATCTGCGATGCCGTGATCTCGTCCGTAGGGGCCCCGTCATGAAGTCCCCGGTACCCGACTATCTCTGGGAGATCCTCGGGACCGTACGAACCCGTGACTCCGGGGAGCGGGCCGATTACATCCCTACCCTCGCCGAAGCTGAACCAGGGTATCTCGCCGCGGCATTCGCCACCGTGGACGGCCAGGTCTACGAGGCGGGAGACACGTCAGTTGAGTTCTCGATCCAGTCCATCTCCAAGCCCTTCGCCTACGCCCTGGCCCTGTCGTCCCACGGCAGCCGTCATGTGCTCGAGAAGGTCGGGGTAGAGCCGTCCGGGGAGGCATTCAACGAGATGTCGCTGGATGCCGACGGGCGACCGTTGAATCCGATGATCAACGCCGGGGCCGTCACCGTCCACTCCCTGATCGGGGACGCCGCACTCACCACCGCCGACCGCGACGAGATGGTGGTCGCGGGCCTGTCGGCCTTCGCCGGACGCGTTCTGCGTGTCGATGAGCAACTGGTCTCCGATGAACTGGGCAGCGCCCATCGCAATCTGGGAATCGGATACATGCTCCGAAGTCACGGCATTCTGGAAGAGGATCCCGCCGAGGTCGTCAAAGGCTACATCCGACAGTGCTCCGTCATGGTGACGGTGACGGATCTCGCGGTGATGGCGGCTACTCTGGCGAACAACGGAACCAATCCTTTGACCGGTGAGAACGTCGTGTCCGCAGGTGTCGTACGTCAGGTCCTCAGCGTCATGGCGACCTGCGGCATGTACGATGCCGCCGGCGACTGGTTCACACAGGTCGGCATCCCGGCGAAAAGCGGGGTCGCCGGAGGAATAATCGGAGCCCTGCCGGGACAGCTGGGCATAGCCACGTTCTCTCCCCGTCTGGATAAACACGGCAACAGTGCCCGTGGAGTGCAACTGTTCGAACGGTTCTCCGTTGACATGGGTCTTCATCTCATGGAGGTCCCTGCCCCGTCCAGATCCGTGCTCGGCGGGATGAGGGTGTTCGGTGACGGGGATTCAGCTGTCAGGGTCATCGGGCTGCAGGGCAGTCTGCGGTTCGCCGGCGCCGAGAGACTGGTCCGGGAGATGACCGCCGAGGCCTTCGATGAACCGAGAATCGCCCTGGACCTCACGGATGTGCATTCACTGGATGATGTCGCAAGGAGAATGCTGCTGGAGGTGGTGCGCCGCCTCAGCCTCGAGGACCGGACGGTGTACCTGATCGATCCGACGGCAGTGATACCCGACCCTGACCCGGGCGACGGGGGTCAGGTGACAGTCGTGGAGTCGGTGGCGGATCTCATCGGACGGCAGCCCGCACGGTAACATAGGTTTCATGCGCGAACCAAAGCTGGCACCGGAACCTGTCCGTGACCCCTGCACAGACCATCTGCTGACACCACAGAATTCCGCGGTGGTTTTCATCGACTACCAGGAGGCGCAGTATGCGACTGTGGGATCTGCCACCCGCGAGGAGATCAACCTCGGAGCCGTGACCCTCGCCAAACTCGCCCACTCCTACGAACTGCCCACGATTCTCACTACGGTCGCGGTGGGGATGGGCGTCAACGGGGCCACGGTTCCGGAACTCACTGCAGAGTTGCCCGGCGTTCCCGAGATCGACCGGACCGGTGTCAATTCATGGGAAGATGCCGACTTCCGCACGGCGGTGCATGCGACAGGACGGAGGAAGATCATCATGGCAGGCCTGTGGACGGAAGTCTGCCTGGCATTTCCCGCGCTCGACATGCTCCGGGAGGGCTTCGAGATCTACCCCGTCACCGATGCGGTCGGAGGAGTGTCCGAGGTGAGTCACCGGAGCGCGATAGAGCGCATGCAGGCGGCAGGCGCACAGCCGGTCACCTCCCTGGCAGTCGGATCCGAACTGATGCGTAACTGGGCTCGGGACGGCGCGGACCTGTACCGCGTCATCCTCAACGACCACTTCAGCAGAAGACGCGCCATCGGGGAATCCGGCGGAGGTCATCTCACGCGCTGAGCCGGTCCCGTCGTCAGCTGCGCCAGGTCGGAGTGGTCTTCACGCTCCGATGCATCTCCCAGACAAGTACCTCTGCCGGTCCCCGCCCCTCCTCGTCCGGGCTGGCCTCTATGACGACCGGTCCTTCGTCGGTGAGTCTGGCCGCATCCCCCTCCGTCATGTCGATCACCTCAGATGCCCGGACACGGACGTCGCCGACAACGACGAAAACATGGAGGTAAGGGGCCTCAGCCGTGGTCACCGACTCGCCCGGATGAAGTCGGGAGGCACGCAGTCGAGCTCCGGAGGTCCTGATCGCCATGGCGGCACCAGGGTCACCGTCCCCTGAAGCCACCGTGACCAGACCGCCTGCGTCCAGTGCCTCGTTGAGGTCCGCAACCGAGTGTGCGGGCTCCACACCCGCCGTGTCGGTGGGCAACCACATCTGGACGACGCGGACCGAGTCCCTGGTCGTCGACCCGGCAGCATTGGTCTCCGCATGCCGGACACCGCTGCCCGCGGTAATCGCTTCCGCGCTACCTGCTCCCAGAATCATCACCTCACCGGAGGAATCACGATGCTTGAGCCGTCCATGTGCGATCCAGCTGACGATTTCCACGTCGGCGTGCTGATGCATGTCGAAGCCTTCGCCGGGTTCCACGAGATCATCGTTGTGGATCAGTAGTAGTCCGAACGCGTAATCGGTCATCCTGGTGGACCCGGTGGCGGGGAACGACTGCCTGGAGACAATGTCGCTGCCCGGCCAGGTGCTTCTGTCCGCGGACCTGATGACTTTCACGGTCATGTCTGTGCTCCTCTGGGGGACAACCATCCCCTGCGTAGGTACGGAGTGGGCGCAGATGGCGGATCCCAGGTACTGCGCCAGTGACGCACACGCTACCTGCCCCCACGGGACGGGGCCACCGCATCAGGGCACACACCCTACCCCGCCGGCCCGGGAAGAACGACCGCGAGGATCCCGGACAGGACCACGACACGCGTGGGCATGCTCTCCAGGCTGCCGCTCACCCCGATGATCTGCTCGCCTTCCTCCCGCATCCGCCGGAGCACCTCGTGCACCTGCAGCTCCGGGTCAAGGACCAGCAACGGGCGGACAATACCCGCCTCACTGACCAGGGACGTCCGGTCCAGCGTGAGAGTGTCGCGGACATGGACGAAAGCGCCCGCGCCCACGAGGACGCGCATCTGACCCGAGGCGCGGGCGGCGTCCTGCACCTCACCGACCGTCGCCGCAGCCGGCAGGACCGGGACGGACGCCCCGGGCAGCTCGCCCAGCGTCCGACGCGTCAGATCCAGTGCACCGATCACCCGGTCACGGTCTGCGGCATCCAGTGCACCGGTCTGCGCGGAGTGCTCCACGAGGTGACGCAGTGAATCGGCATCGTGCCCACCGGCGGCGGCACGGTCCACCGGTTCCACGCCTGACCAGCGCACCAGCCGGTTCGCCGCCCGGTTCATGGCGATCAGCAACGGTCGCAGCAACCACGCCAGCCCACGGGCGGGCACGGCGATCAGGCGCACCGCACGCTCCGGGAAGGCGATCGCCCAGGACTTCGGCGCCATCTCGCCGATGACCAGGTGCAGGAAGGTCACGACGAGCAGGGCGAGGATGAAGGAGACGGGGTAGGCCGCGGACGACGGCAGTCCCACCGCCTCGACCAGTGGCTTGATCCACGAGGAGACCGCCGGCTTGGTCACCGCACCGAGGGCGAAGGTCACCGCGGTGATGCCCAGCTGGGCGGCGGCGAGCATGACGGTGAGTTCGTCCATGCCGCGCAGGGCGGCGCGGGCGGTGAGCCGGATGGACGCCTGCTCCTCCAGCCGGTGCCGCTTCGCCCCCAGCAGGGCGAATTCGATCATGACGAAAAAGGCACTTGCCAGTAACAGTGCCAGGGTGACGAGGATGACGGTCACGGTGGTCATCACAGCTCCTCCCCGGGATCGACGGTCTCCACGGACTCCACGGACTCCACGGACAGGGCAACCTCAGCGGGGACATGGCGCTCCACCGACCGGACCTCGGCGACGAGCACACGGACCGGAACCTCGTCCAGGACGTCGCGGGGGTCGGCGGGCAGGGCGATACGCACCACGTCACCGACCTCCGGGAGGTCACCGGTGTGCTCGATGACCAGGCCTGCGAGTGTCTCGGCGTCCGACTCCGGCAGCAGGATCCCCAGCAGGCGGGCGACTTCGTCAAGGTGCTCGTCACCGGGCAGGACGCCGGGCACCTCACCCGGCGTCCAGGCGACGGCGACCTTCTCGTCATGTTCGTCGGTGAGTTCACCGACGATCTCCTCGGCGAGATCCTCGGCGGTGAGGACGCCGGATACACCGCCGTACTCGTCGACGACGCACGCCAGCCGGTCATCACTTTCCACCAGCGCGACGAGGGCGTCCGGCAGGCTCATCGCCTCCGGCAGGACCACCGCATCCCGGACCAGGTCCACGACCGGGGTCGCCGGATCCAGCCCTTCGGCCAGGACATCCTCCAGGTGCAGCACTCCGTGGAGGACCTCGGCGTCCCCGGTACCGGAGACCACCGGGTAGCGGGTGTGCTCGACCGCCATACGTGCGCGGGCCCGGGCGACGGAGTCCGTGGCCGACAACTCACCGGTCTTCGACCTCGGCACCATCGCATGCTCGACCGTGCGCTCCGGGAAGTCCAGGATGCGCTCGACGACGCCGGAGACGTCGGCGGGGAGGTCGCCGGAGGTGCGGGCGTCCGCCACGATGCGTTCCAGCTCCCGTGGGGAGGCTGTCGAGTCGACGTCTTCCACCGGGGTGACGCCGACCATCCTCAGCAGGAAATTGGACGACCAGTCGAAGAAGGCGATGAGCGGGCCGAAGATCTTCAGGTACAAGGAGGTCGACCGGGCCAGGCCCAGCGCGAGAGGTTCGGGGGCCGCGATGGCCAGGTTCTTCGGGTAGAGCTCGGCGGCGATCATCTGCACGACTGTGGCGACCAGGAGGACCAGCAGCGCGATCGTCGCCGCGGAGACCCCGGTGAGTTCGGCGACCACGCCGCCGATCAACGGTTCGGCGAGTTCACCGACGAGCAGGCCGGTGACGGTGATTCCCAGCTGCGCGCCGGAGAGCATGAAGCTGGTGCGCCGGGTGACGGTCAGGGCACGTGCGGCCCTGCGGTCCCCGGCGTCCGCCCGGGCGGCGAGGCGCGACCGGTCGACGGACATGTAGGCGAATTCCTGGGCGACAAACCAGGCATTCAGTGCGATGAGAATGAGAACGGCGAGGACGCCGGCGGTGAGTGCCGCGACTGCGGTGGCGGTACTCACCTGGGTTCACCATCGTCCATGGTGGACGATCAACTCCTTGTGTAGGCGACGGTAGCGGTGAACGAAGTTTACACGATCTCTCCGCGTAACCTCGGATGCCATGAGCGAACCTGCGTACCCCGACATCTACCGCGCCGCCGACACCCGCTACACGGGCACCGACGAACACCCCGCTGTGCCCTACCGGCGCAGCGGTGTCTCCGGTCTGAAGCTGCCGGCGATCACGCTGGGCCTGTGGCACAACTTCGGTTCCGACCGGCCACTGCAGAATCAGCGGGAGATCCTGCGCCGCGCCTTCGACCGCGGTGTCACCCACTTCGACCTGGCCAACAACTACGGACCCGTCCCGGGGGCCGCGGAGGAGAACTTCGGGCGGATCATGGCGTCCGACTTCCGGCCTTACCGCGATGAACTGCTGATCTCCTCCAAGGCCGGCTGGTACATGCAGGACGGACCCTACGGTTTCGGCGGTTCGCGGAAGTACCTCGTGGCCAGCTGCGACGCCTCGCTGAAGCGGATGGGCCTGGACTACGTCGACATCTTCTACCACCACCGGCCGGACCCGGAGACCCCGGTCGAGGAAACCGTCGCCGCCCTGGACCACATCGTGCGGTCCGGCCGGGCCCTCTACGTCGGCATCAGTTCCTACTCCCCCGAGCTCACCCGGCACGCCCAGGTGATCGCGAAGGACCTGGGGACGCCGCTGCTCATCCACCAGCCGAGTTACTCCATGTTCAACCGCTGGATCGAGGACGAACTGCTGGAGACCTGCGCTGACCAGGGCATGGGTGTGATCGCCTTCTCCGCGCTGGCGCAGGGGCTGCTCACCGACCGATACCTCGACGGCGTGCCGGAGAGATCCCGGCTGGGGACGCACAAGATGAACTCCGGGTTCCTCGCCGACGACACCCTGCTCGCCGTCAGGGCACTCAACGACATCGCCGCGGGCCGCGGGCAGACGTTGGCCCAGATGGCGATAGCCTGGGTACTACGCCGCCCGGAAGTCACCAGTGCCCTGATCGGGGCATCCTCTGTGGAACAGCTCGACGATTCCCTGGATGCGCTGAAGAACCTCGACTTCACGGACGCTGAGCTGGCGGAGATCGACCGATACGCCGTCGACCGTGGCATCAACCAGTGGGCGAAAGCGACGGAGTCGACGAGGTAGGTGCGGTATTCGACCGGATGCGGCACTATACGACCATGCGTAGAACCCTTCTGACCCTGACCGTCGCCATCGGCATCGCCGTCGGCACAGTGGCTCCCGCCGTCGCCGGGGACGCGACCTCGTCGGGCGCCGAGCCGAGCAGCGCACCGGGCAGCACGTCAGGTGTTGATCTGCCGGGAATCATCGGCAGCTCCGACCCGATCTTCACGGAGGGGCCTCTCGGCTCCCTCTTCACTGACCCCGACTACACCGCGTTCCTTGTCTCCGCGCTGGCTGCCGGTGCCGGCGCGGCCGGCGTGACCTGGGCTGTCCAGCAGCGCCTCATCGCGAACCCGTTGCCCGGCATCATCCCGGACCCGCCCGTCCGACATCGGTGACGACCCGGGCGGCAGGTACAGGCCGGTAGGCCTCAGGCCTACCGGCCGAAGTTCCCCACGATCGCGGCATTGAAGGCGTCGACATCGGCCTTGGTCCGCGAGGTGATCAGCAGACCCGAGGTCGCGCGCGTCCTCCCCCACGTCGGAGCCGTCATCGACGCACACCTCCTCGTCGACCCAGGTCGCACCGGCATTGACCAGGTCGGTGCGCAAAGTCGGTGACGAAGTGAGGGTGCGCCCCGTCACCACGGCCGCATCCGTGAGAATCCAGGCGCCGTGGCAGATAGCGGCGATCGGCTTGCCCGCCGTCGCTATGCCACGGACCAGCTCGACGGCATGCTCGTCGAGGCGCAGCTGATCGGCGTTGCTCACACCACCAGGCAGGATGAGCCCGCCGAAAGACGCGGCGTCCGCGTCGGCGGTGATCATGTCCGGGGCGAACGCGGTACCGCGTTTACCGGTGATGATGCTGTCCTGAGGCGCGACAATAAGGACGCGGCCGCCAGCCTGTTCCACGGCGTGCTTCGCCCGGCTGACTTCCGTGTCCTCGAAGCCGGTGGTGGCCAGGATCGCGATGGTCCACTTACTGAGATCGCTCATGCCACCTGATGGTACGCCGGGGTCTGGTGATTCCCATCACCAGACTCCCGGGACGTCGCCCCGGACACACCCGGATCGGGGGCCGGGACAGCGGATCAGAAAAGACCGTTGGGGTTCTCGTCGTACGACCAGAGCAGGTTCTTCGTCTGCTGGTAGTGGTCCAGCATCATCAGGTGGGTCTCGCGACCGATACCGGACTTCTTGTACCCGCCGAACGCCGCGTGGGCCGGGTACGAGTGGTAGTTGTTCACCCACACTCGACCGGACTGGATGGCGCGTCCCGCCTGGTATGCGGTGCGACCGTCACGGGCCCAGACGCCGGCACCGAGGCCGTAGTCGGTGTCGTTGGCGATCGCGATGGCGTCGTCGAAGTCCTTGAAGGTGGTGACGGCGAGGACCGGGCCGAAGATCTCCTCCTGGAAGCAGCGCATGTTGTTGCTGCCCTTGAGGACGGTCGGCTCGACGTAGAAGCCGTTCTCCAGGCCCTCGACGGTGCGGACGCTACCGCCGATGAGCACCTCGGCACCTTCCTCGGGGCCGGACCTGAGGTAACTGGAGATCTTGTCCATCTGCTCCAGCGACGCCTGGGCACCGATCATGGTGTCCGGGTCCAGCGGGTTACCGACCTTGACCTGGCGGACGCGATCGACGGCGAGCTCGAGGAACTCGTCGGCGATGCTCTCCTGGACCAGCGCACGGGACGGGCAGGTGCAGACCTCACCCTGGTTGAGGGCGAACATCGAGAAGCCTTCGAGGGTCTTCTGACGGAAGGAGTCGTCGGCGTCCATGACGTCACCGAAGAAGATGTTCGGCGACTTTCCACCGAGCTCCAGGGTGACCGGGATGAGCTTCTCGGCGACGGCCTTGTTGATGATCTTTCCGACCTCGGTGGAACCGGTGAAGGCGATCTTGGCGATGCGGTCGGAGGCGGTGAGCGCCGCGCCCGCCTCCTCGCCGAGGCCGTTGACGATGTTGAGGACGCCGTCCGGCAGCAGGTCGGCGATGAGCTCGGCGACCACGAGGATGGATGCCGGGGTCTGTTCGGCCGGCTTGAGGACGATGGCGTTACCGGCGGCCAGGGCCGGGCAGATCTTCCACGCCGCCATGAGGATCGGGAAGTTCCAGGGGATGATCTGGGCGACGACCCCCAGCGGCTCGTGGAAGTGGTAGGCGACGGTGTTCTCGTCGATCTGCGAGAGGTGCCCCTCCTGGGCACGGAGCGCCCCGGCATAGTACCGGAAATGGTCCACGGCCAGGGGCAGGTCAGCGGCGAGGGTCTCACGGACCGGCTTGCCGTTGTCCCAGGTCTCGGCGACGGCGAGCATCTCGAGGTTCTCCTCGAGGACGTCGGCGATCTTCAGCAGGATGCGGGAGCGCTCCTGGACGCTGGTCCTTCCCCAGGCGGGGGCGGCGGCGTGGGCGGCGTCCAGGGCCTTCTCCACGTCAGCGGCCTTCGAGCGGGGAACCTCGCAGAAGACCTTGCCGTCGACGGGGCTGATGTTCTCCATGTACTGGCCGTCAGCGGGCTCGACCCACTGGCCGCCGATGAAGTTTCCGTAGCGGGGCTTGAACGAGATCAGGGATCCCTCGGTGCCGGGTGCTGCGTAGACGTTACTGCCCTGTGCGGTGATGGTCATGAGACTGGCTACCTCCGTAGTGGACCGGGCTTCTCCCGGATCGAATGGTGATGGATTGCGTGAACCAACCTATCGGGACCGGGATGTGATGGCGACCACTATAAGTTCATATACTCAGCGATATCACACAGGCTCACCTATCACCGCAGGACGCCACCCCTTAACTGTCAAGTTGGCAAAAGAACACCCCCGGAAGACCATCCCGCGACGGGGGTGGCAACCGGGGGTGAATCAGGGATTGCGCGGGCGATACCTAGGCAGTTTTCCGCCGACCGCGGATGAGGTGGTCCAGGCTGTACCGGCCACCGGCCACCGCGCCGACCAGGGCGACACCTGCGGCAATGACGAGAACCAGCTCATAGCCGCCACCGTCGACGAAGATCGTGCCGGCGTCGGAGTGGACGAACCACCAGGCGCCGATCATGTCGATGACGACGAGCACCGCAACCACCGGAGTGAACAGGCCGACGACGAGGAGGATGCCGCCGACGAGCTCGACGGTCGCCGCGAAGATCGCGGACGCGGTGGCCGCCGGGATGTCCATCGACTCAAAGAAGGTCGCGGTTCCGTCGATGGTGCTGGTGAAGAACTTCTGCCAACCGTGGGCCAGGAGGGTCACGCCCAGCGCGACGCGGGCGATGAGGATGACGATGTCAGAGGTGGTACGGGAGAGGGTGTTGCCACCGGCAGCGGAAGGCATGGCGTCCTTTCATAAAGTAAGTAATGATCGCGCACCACACTAGGCCCCAAACTGTTGACGTGTCAACTATGTGTCGGAAGGGTCACACCGGGGAACTTCCACGCACAGCTTTCCGACGCGCACCGTCACCGGCCACGACACCTGCCGCGGCCGACCGTTGTCCCCCCAGATCCGCACGATGTCGGTACTGAAGTTCTGGAACAGATCCGCCCGGCCAGCCTCCTCGGCCTTGCGCACCGCCGACCACGTGCCGATGTACCCGAGGAAGCCTTCCGGGTCGAGGTCCCGGTCGATGCTGAGCTCCGGGGTGTCCAGCTCCTCGAAGGGGAACCCGATGGTGCGGTAGCCCTCGTCGACGTAGCGTCGTTCCGGATCCCAGAACGGGCCGATCTCGTCGTAGTAGAAGCGGCCGAATCGCTCCTGCAGGTCAGCGTCCGCAATGCGCAGCACGCCGTAGCTGACCAGGGCGATCACCGCTCCCGGCGCGGCGATACGGCGGGCCTCGGCGTAGAACTCCGGCAGGTTGAACCAGTGCGCCGACTGCGCGGCGGTGACCAGGTCCACCGTGCCGTCGGCCACCGGGAGGTTCTCGGCGCGTCCGACTTCGTAGGTCACATTGGGCTTCGCCGTGGCCGCCCCGATCTGCGACTCACTGGGGTCGAAGGCCAGTACCTTGTCGAAATTGTCCGCGAGCTGGGTGGACAGCTGCCCTGTACCGCAGCCTACGTCCACCGCGGTACCGGTGGAGGGAGCGAGCCCCGCCAGGAAAGCGGAGACCTGCGTCGGATATTCCGGGCGGTAGATGGCGTACTCGGCGCCGCCGGTGAACCAGTTGCTGGGCACGTTCGCGGCACCCGAGGTCTCCGAGGCATTACCGGATGTGCCGCCGGTGGCGGATGAGTCAGTCATGCCGCCAGCGTACCGGTGGCTTCGACGAGGTGAGCACCGCACGCGGTGTCACCGTGCCGACCCAGTCCACCGGCCCTGTCCACCGGCCCTGTCCACCGGCCCTGTCCACAGGGGCTGATTCCACGTCCGGGTCACGCGTAGCCTCGGAACCATGACACACAGTGAGCTGCAGGCAACCTACGATCACATCATCGTCGGCGGCGGCGTGGCCGCTGACAAGGCCGCCCGTGCCATCCACGGGCGCACACCGGACGCCGCCGTCCTCATCCTCACCAGGGATCCCGAGGGCCCCGTGTCCCGACCGGACCTCACCAAGACCCTCTGGCTCGACGAGTCGACCCGCCTCGAAGACATCGACCTGGGCACCGCCGGGGACACCGGCGCCCAGCTGGTCACCGGTGTGACGGTCACCGCAGTCGACCCGTCCGCCCACACCGTCACCACCGACGGTGGGAACACCGTCACCTACGGGACGCTGCTGCTGGCGACCGGTGCGTCCGCCCGCACACTGGAGGACGCCAAGGGTGGCGACGACAGCCGGGTCACCTGCATCCGCAGCGTCAGCGACTACCGTGACCTGCGGAGCAAAGTCTCGGAGGGGACCCGGGTCGCCGTCGTCGGCGGCGGTTACATCGGTTCCGAGATCGCCGTCGCACTCAACGCCATCGGCGCCACCGTGGACGTCTACACCCCGGACGACCGGTTGCTCGGGCACATGTTCCCGGCCTCGGTCACCGACCATCTCGAGGAGGTTTACGCCGACAAAGGTGTCACCGTGCACCACGGGTTCCTCCTCGACCACCTCGACGCCTCCGGCGGGACGCTGAAACTCGTCCCGGAACACGGGGACGCCGCGTACGCCGATCTGGTGGTCATCGGCTTCGGCGCGGTGTTGGAGACCGGCCTCGCCCAGGACGCCGGGCTCGCCGTCGAGGACGGTGCCGTCGCCGTCGATGCCTCCCTGCGCACGAGCGACCCCGATATCTTCGCCGCCGGCGACATCATCGGATTCACCGATCCACTGCTCGGGCGTCGTCATGTCGAGCACGTGGACAATGCCGAGCAGTCCGGTGAGATCGCCGGAAAGAACATGGCCGGCGACACGGCCACCTACGACTACACGCCGCTGTTCTTCTCCGACATCTTCGACGACGGCTATGAGGCGGTCGGCACGCTGAGCACGGACCTCGACACCCTCGAGGACTGGAACGACGACCACACCGCCGCCGTCATCTACTACCTGGACGGCGGGATCGCCCGGGGCGTCCTGCTGTGGAACACCTGGGACAGCGTGCCGAAGGCCCGCGAGGTCATGACCGCCTCCGCCGCCGGGACGCTCACCGGCGAGGACCTGCGCGGCGCCATCCCCGTCGGGTAGGTGGAACCTATTCCGCAGGCAGCTCCGGCAGCTCCGGCAGCTCCGGCAGCGCGGTGCTGTGCAACCACGCCTGCCAGATGCCGTCGAGCGGTTCGGTGCTCACCGAGTCGGCCAGTGCCGTGAACTCGTCGGTTGTCGCCAGGCTGTGCTTCCTGGTCTCCGCCCAGGTGCGCAGCAGGGCCCGGAACGACAGGTCACCGAGGGTGCGTCGGAGTGTCTCGAGAAGCAGCGCACCCCGCTTGTAGACACGGTCGTCGAACAGGTCGGCGGCGCCGGGGTCCAGAAGCTGTAGATCCTGCGGCAGTTCCGCCAGCCGCGCATGGTGGAAGCCGGCGCACTCCGCGATCGACGGCCCGTCCGACTCCTGCGACCAGATCCACTCGGAGAAGCAGGCGAAGCCCTCGTTGAGCCAGATGTCCTCCCAGCGGGCGAGGCCGACACTGTTGCCGAACCACTGGTGGGCGAGCTCGTGCGCGATGAGTCGCTGCTCGGACTCCTCGCAGTGGTTCAGGCCGAAGGTCGTCATGCCCTGTGCCTCCAGCGGAATCTCCAGGTCCTCGTCAACGACGACGACAGTCAGATCCTCCTGCGGGTAGTCGCCGAACCAGTCCTCGAAGACCGCCACCATGTCGGGTACCGGGGAGAAGGCCTCGCGCACGAGGCCGGAGTGGGCAGGCGGGGCGATGAGCCTGGCGGATCCGGCGCCTTGCGGGGCGTGTCCGGTGAGCGACCGTGCCCCGGCACGCACCGCGCCGACGACGACATCGCCCACGGTCGTGAGGCGGAACGCGTACTCCGTGTACTCCCCCACGTGCGCGGCGAGCAGGTACGTCGCGGTCGGGACATGGCTCTCGAAGTGCCAGGCCTTCTTGCGTCCCGCGGAGGTCACGCGACCCGGCACACCGGTCACCGCGACGAAGAACTCCGGGTCACAGGTGAACTCGATGTCGTAGGTGCCTCGGTCGTCGACCCGGTCGTTGCAGGGGAACCACGTGGGCGCACCGCACGGCTGCGAGGCGACGAGCGCACCGTCGGTGAGTTCCTCCCAGCCGACCTCGCCCCAGTGCGACCGGCGCGGCGCCGGCTTGCCGGCGTAGTCGATGACGACGGTCAGCGAGGTTCCCGGCTGCAGAGACGGACCGAAGCGCACATGCAGCGCGTCCTTCCCGTGCTTGAGCTGCTTGTGCACCTTCCCGTCGACACGCACTTTGCCTACGCGCAACCCGACGAGGTCGAAGCGCAGGTCCCGGGTCTCCTCGAGCACCCGCACGTCGAACTCGGCACGTCCCTCGAGGCGGTTGGTGCGCGGGGTGTAGTCGATGGCGAGCGTCGTATGAGCGACGGAGAACCGCTGGTCACCGGAATGCGGGAGGTAGGGGTGTGGAGCAGAGATGTGGGGCATCGGACCGATCCTATGTCGTTGACTGGTAGGCGCGCACCTTCACGGCCTTCCAGGGGCCGATCGGGTTGCCGCTCCACCGGGAGCCGACGGGCACGCCCTCACCGCGCATCACCAGCGAGGCCGGACCGACCGTCGCATGCGCACCGATCGACGCGGCGGGCAGGATCACACTGTGCGGGCCGAGCGTCGCTCCGTCCTCGAGCTCGACACGGTCCATGCTCATGATGCGGTCGTGGAACAGGTGCGTCTGCACCACACAGCCCCGGTTGACGGTGGAACCGTCACCGAGGGTCACCAGATCGGGTTCGGGCAGCCAGTACGAGTCGCACCACACGCCCTTGCCGATGTGCGCACCGAGCGAGCGCAGCCAGACCGCCATCGCGGGCGTCCCTACGGCGGCACGGGCGAACCAGGGTGCGGCGAGCATCTCGGTGAAGGTGTCACTGACCTCGGTGCGCCACACGAAACTCGACCACAACGGCTTCTCTCCGGCCCGGATCGGCCCCACGATCGTCCACTTCGCGACAGTGGTGACCGCTGCGGCGACAGCGCCGGCGGCGAGCATCACGATGCCGGACAGCAGGAGCGTCCACCACGGCCCGACCGAGGACCAGAGCCAGGTGAAGACGCAGAGCACCGCTACACCGAGCAGGCAGGAGACGATCACCGGCACGATGCGGCACAGCTCCCACAAGGTGCGCGCGACCTTCAGCCGCGTCCCGGGGTTGTAGGTGCGCTCGTCGTCACCGGTCTGCGCCGCGCGGCGCAGGCGGGTCGGCGGGGAGCCGAGCCATGACGAACCCGACTTCGACTTGTCCGGGGCAACCGACAGCACGGCGACCAGCGAACGCTTGGCGACCTTGTGCCCGGGGCCGGCCATGCCCGAGTTGCCGAGGAACGCCCGTTTACCGATGCGCACCGGGGCGATCCGCAGCCATCCGCGATGCAGTTCATAGGATGCGACCATCGTGTCGTCGGCGAGGAACGCGCCCTCGTCGATGCGGGTCATCGTCGGCAGCAGCAGGACGGTGGACGCCTCGACGTTCTTCCCGACCCGGGCGCCCAGCATGCGCAGCCACACCGGGGTGAACAGGCTCGAGTAGATCGGGAAAAGGAAGTTGCGGGATGCATCGAGCAGGCGCTCCGTGGTCCACACCTGCCACCCGATGCGGCTGTGCACCGGGAATGTCCCCTCCGTCAGACCGACCGCGCACAGACGGACGAGCACCAGGACGATCCCCGCGTACACGAGGCCGACGGCGAGCACCGCCGGCACCAACCAGACAAGCGAGCCGAGCAACGCCTGCCAGGGGGTGTCTGCACCGGCGATCCCGATCGAGAGGACGGCGGCTCCCGCCGCGAACGCCACGAACGGCTGCAGGGCCAGACCGACCGACGAGACACCGTAGGCGATCTTCCACGCCGACGACTGCGTCGCCTTCTTCTCCGGCCATCTGCCGGCGATGCGCTTCGCACCACCGGTACGCACGGCGGGAGATCCGCTCCACCGCTGGCCCGACTTCACACGGCCGAACACCGCGGAACCGGGCGAGATCTCCGCCCCGTCGTCGATCCGGGTGCCGGGAGCGAGCGTCGACCGGGCGCCGACGGTGACATTGCGTCCGATGCGCACCGGGCCGACGCGCAGCAGGTCACCGTCGATCCAGTACCCGCTGAGGTCGGTCTCGGGCTCGATCGCCGAGTTCCGGCCGATCTCCAGCATCCCTGTGATCGGCGGCAACGTATGCAGTGACACATCGCGCTCGACCTTCGCGCCGAGCATGCGGGCGTACACCGTGATCCACGGTGCCCCGGCAAGACCGACGGCGTCGATCTGGGCCGCGAACTGCTCGGCGAGCCAGAGTCGCATGTGGGTGGCACCGCCACGCGGGTAGTCCCCCGGGACGAGTCCGCCCAGCAGCAGACGGGCCGCGGCCGCAGCGATACCCATGCGACCGAAGGGCGTCGCCACGACGACGATCATGACGATGAGCAGCCACCAGGGCACACTCGGCAGCACACTGAAGGCGTCGCCGTCGACCGAGGTGAGGATCGTTCCCGCGGTGAGGAGGTAGACGAGCCACCTCACCCCGCCCACGATGAACAGCGGGACGCCGGCGAGCGTCTGCAGCCACTGGGTACGACGCGGTGTCGGAACCGGGCGGTGGTAGGTGTCAGAGGTGGTCTGCGCGTCCGTCGCGGCGACCGCTGCCGCCATCGCCGCCAACCGCGGCACATCGTAGACGTCAGCGACGGCGAACTCGGGCACCCTGGTGCGGATCCGGCTGACGAGCTGGGCGGCGGCGAGGGACCCGCCGCCGAGGTCGAAGAAGTTGGCGTCGGTGCCCGGGACGGGCATGCCGAGGACAGCCTCCCACTGTTCCACCAGCCACTGCTCGGCCTCTGTCCGGGGTGCGTCACCCTCGCCCGTACTGTCGTGTCCCGCGCCGCCGGTCGCCGAGGGCGGCAGCGGCCACGGGAGTGCCGCACGGTCCACCTTGCCGGAGGTCCGCGTGGGCAGTTCCTCGACGACGGCGAGCAACGGCATCACCCCCGCCGCGAGACGGGAGGCGAGATGTTCGCGGGCCGCGGCGCGGTCGAGGTCACGGTCGCCCTCGACGACGAGGTAGCCGACCAGCAACGGCACCCCCGCCTCACTCTTCCGGACCGCAGCAGTCGCGGCCGTCACACCGGGCAGGTCCTGCAGCGCATTCTCCACCTCGCCGAGTTCGACACGGCGTCCACCGACCTTGACCTGGTCGTCGGCACGACCGACGAAGATCAGGCCGTCCTCCTCGTAGCGCACGAGATCGCCGGAGCGGTAGGCACGCTCCCAGCCGAGGGAGGGCATCGGTGCGTACTTCTCCGCGTCCTTCGCGGGGTCGAGGTAGCGGGCGAGTCCGACGCCGCCGATGATGAGTTCGCCCTGCTCCCCGGGCGCGACCCTCCCGCCTTCGGCGTCGACGACGGCGAGGTCCCAGCCGTCGAGGGGAAGACCGATGCTCACCGGTCCTTTCTCGTCGAGTCGGCAACCGCAGGCGACGACGGTCGCCTCTGTCGGGCCGTAGGTGTTCCACACCTCACGCCCCTCCTCCACCAGGCGCGCGGCAAGTTCGGGCGGGCAGGCCTCGCCACCGAAGATGAGCAGCCGGACGTTCTCGATCGCCTCGGCGGGCCACATCGCGGCCAGCGTCGGTACGGTCGAGACAGCCGTGACGTTCTGGCGGACGAGCCAGCCCGCGAGATCCACTCCGCTGCGTACCAGCGAGCGTGGCGCCGGCACCAGGCACGCGCCGTGCCGCCAGGCGAGCCACATCTCCTCGCAGGACGCATCGAAGGCGACCGAGAGCCCGGCGAGCACCCGGTCACCGGGGCCGAGCGGGTCGTCCTGCAGGAAGAGGTTTGCCTCCGCGTCGACAAATGCCGCGGCCGAGCGGTGTGTGACCGCGACCCCCTTCGGCACGCCGGTGGATCCGGAGGTGAAGATGATCCAGGCGTCGTCATCCGGGGTCGGGTCGTGGGACGCCTCGGCGTCCTGCGTACCCTGCTCGTCCCCGTTCTCACGCGGCGCATAGCCGCCGTTACCGACGATGCCGACGGCCTGTGCCTCCCCGAAGACGAGACGGGCCCGCTCATCGGTGTCGTCGACATCGACCGGAACGTAGGCAGCCCGGGCGAGCATCACGGCGAGAATCGAGATGTAGAGTTCCTTCGATCCGGAGTCGACCCGGATACCGACCCTGTCCCCCGGTCGTACCCCCGCCGAGCGGAGCACCGCTGCCTTCGCCTCGACGGCGTCGAGCAGTTCGGTGTAGCTCAACGCCCCCGATCCGTCATCGATGGCGGATGCCTCGGGATGGTCCTGTGCTGTCGCCCGGAGAATGTCGATGAGCGTCCGGGGTGGCGCCGCGAGGGCACCGCGAGTCAGGGGAGATTGAGAATCACCGGTGAGTTTCACGACGTCAGTCAAGCACACGCAGGTGAACTTCTGATGACGTGCACGGCAACTACAGTTCCAGCCGCGCCCCCGACCACCGTTCACGCAGCCACCGGTCGTGGGAGGCGACGACAACCGCCCCCGGGTACTCCGGAATCGCCTCCTCCAGTGCAGTGACCAGGGACAACGAGAGGTGATTGTCCGGCTCGTCGAGCAGCAGGACCTCCGGTGGATCCGCGAGCAGCACCGCCAGGGCCACCCTGCGCTGCTGGCCGAGGCTGAGGTCCACCAGCGGTCGGTTCTCGTCGCGCGGGTGGATCAGCCCGAACGTGGACAGTGGCACCTCCTCGGCCAGCTCCTCACCGACCAGGTCACGGTAGGCGCGCTCGACTGTGCGGTCGTCGCCGCGGTCGTGCGGGCCCGGCAGGTCGACGTCCTGGGTCAGGTAGCCGGTGCGTACCCCGGTGACCGTGAGAGACCCGGCGTCCGGAGTGAGTTGTCCGGCGAGGACCGAGAGCAGCGTGGACTTCCCCGACCCGTTCGGTCCGGTGACCAGGAGCTTCTCGGTGCCGTTGAGGGTCAGCGATGTCCCCGGGAGGCGTCCTTCCACGGAAATGCAGGACGCCACGACGACCGGCCCCTCGGCAGGTTCACGGGTGGTACCGGCCGATGCCGCCGTGAGACCGGCGAAGGTCAGCTCCTTCGGGGGCTTGCGGACCTGCTCCTCCTCGAGTTTCTCCAGGCGCGAGCGGGAATCGTTGACGCGGCGCGAGACGACCTTCGCGTTGCGGTCGGCGTAGAACTTCTTCGCCAGCTTCCCCTCGGTCCGGGGCGGGGCGCCGACGTGCCCGACGGTGTGGTTGTCGCGCACACCGGCACGCAGGCGCTTCAGTTCCGCCTGCTCATCGCGGTACCGGCGTTCCCAACGAACGCGGACGTCTTCGCGGGCGGCCAGATAGTCGCTGTAGTTGCCGGTGTAGCGGGTCACCCCGCCGTCCTGGCCGACCATGCTCGGCGCGGGGTCCAGATCCACGATGCCGGACGCCGCGATGTCCAGGAACGCACGGTCGTGACTGGCGAAGAGTACCGGCCCCTTCCACGCGGAAAGGACGCTGACCAGGTAAGTCGTCGCGGCGTCGTCGAGATGGTTGGTGGGCTCGTCGAGCAGGAGGATGTCCGGCCGGTTGAGCAGCAGCCACGCCAGGGACAGGCGCGCCTGCTGACCTCCGGAGAGTTCCCCGGTGGGGCGGTCGGTCGGGATGTGCGACAGGCCGAGGCCGGCGAGCGTGGCTGAGATCCGGGCGTCGGTCTCCCAGATGTCGAGGCGTTCGGCCAGGTCAATGGCTTTTGTGTAGGCCTGCTCGTCGTAAGGGTCGGCGGCGGACTCCAGGTCACGGGCGACCTGACGCTCGACGGCGACGGCGGACTCCAGAGCCTGCCCGATCGTGTCGGCCGGGGCGAAGGGCGCCTGCTGGTGCAGCAGACCGACGCGGGCCCGGTGACTGCCGGAACCGGTGTCGATGGTCCCGGCGGTCGTCGCACCGCGCGGCAGTGAACCGTGGACGGCGTGCAGCAGGGTGGACTTGCCCGAGCCGTTCTCACCGATCAGACCGATGCGCTGCCCTGGTGAGACGGTGAAGCTGAGGTTTGTGAGGATGTGCGTCCCCGCGATCTGGGCAGACAGGTCGTCGATACGCAGGACGGCGTCCGGGGTGGCGGTGTGCGTGGAGGTGTCGGACAACATGGCGGAACTCCCTGAGTGGAGAAAAGGTGTGCCCCGCCGGGCTGTGCTCACCGGCGTCCGGAGCTGTTCGCTCGACGGGGATCCGGGGGCGCCTCAGGCGCGGGACGGTTCAGGGGTTCTACTTCCGCATGTGACTCACGCTAGCAGCGGTTGTCCGCACCGCGCAACGGCAGGTCGGTCGCATGCCTGCTGAGACGGCCTCATGGTGCGTGATGCGGACGTCACTCAGTCGCGCGGCCGCTCAGCCCTCGACGAGTGACCGGAGAGTGTGGAGCGTCTCGGTGATGCCGTAGGTGGCGGCGTCCCGCCGGTCGGCTTCCTGGGCGGCGGCGTCCTCCCCGTACTTCTCGACGAAGAATGCCTCACCCTGCTCGGTGAAACGGGTGAACTCGGTGAGGACGGTGGCGTCGTCGCGGCGGTTCACCGGCTCCAGGCGGTAACCCCACACCGTGCCGGACGAGGTGACCTGCCAGGAGAACTCGCGGCCGGGCTCGCAGACCACGACCTCGGACACCGTGCTCCACTCCCGGTCCTCGGTCCGGTTGTGGCCGGTGAACGTCGCTCCGACGCCCCGGGCGGCCGGATCGGTGGCGGCGGCGTCGTTCCACTCCGCGTTGTAGCACTGGGCGCTCCATTCGCCGGTGCGGGTGATGTCGCTGACCAGGTCGAAGACCTCGGCCGGGGACGCGGCGATGGTGATGGAGTCGCTGAGTTCGTATGCCATGGCGTCGAGGGTAGTCGGGGCCTGTCCGGCCGGGCGCTTCCCCGCTACCGTGGACGCCATGACCACCACATCACGCCGTCGGCGACTTACCACCACAGCACTCGCCACCGGCCTTACCGGCGTGCTCGCCGTCACCACCGCCGGAACCGCCGGTGCTGCAGACCTCCCGTCCAGCTCGGAGGTGCAGTCACAGGTCAACGGCGCAGTCGAGGACTCGGTCGAGTACGGCGGCTACGTCGCCGGCAGTGTAGGGGCCTTCTTCCGACTGCCTGTCGACCAGGCCATCTACGGCAGTGCGGCCGCCGGAGCGCTCGCGCTGTGCCTGGTTCTCCCCTCCCCTGACGGCAACTGCGTGATCTGAGAACGAAGAGAACACAGAAGGACGCCATGTACATCAAGATGATGAACGAGTACTCGGTCGACTGGCCGTTCTGGAACCCGGCTGGCAGCAATCCCGACCTTGACCTGCCCTATCTGCTCTCCGACATGGATGATCCACTCCCCCACCTTCCGGATGATCTCGCAGCGCAGGTCCGATCCTGGACCAGGCAGTTCGCGGAGAACTATGAGCGGAACTTCCGGTGGCCGTCGCAGGAGATGGCCCGGGCTCACGAGGAGGAGGGACGCCGCCTCCACGCGGAAGTCACGGCAGCTCTCCCCGTGGACACAGTGGTGCTCGACTACTGGGAGACCGGCTACGCCGACGATGCCGAAGACACCGGTGATTCCTCCGCGGGCACCTACACACACTGACGCCACCACCCCCTGGCTCCAGGTCGGGTGCCTCAGGGTGGATCAGGCGGCAGGTGTCGAGTCAGCACCCTCACCGGCAGAAAAACGGGCGGTTCAGCTGCCTGTGAGGGGGCAGAGTCGACATCGGGAGACAACGGGGGCGACGGGAAGTGACGGGAAGTGACGGGAAGTGACGGGAAGTGACGGGGCAGCGCGGGGACGGGTCTACTCCGCGCCCCCTGTACCGGCCGCGTCAGCCGGGTCGACAGTGTCCACGTCATCCCCGGCACCACCGGCGGCGAACTGGCTGCGGTACAGGTCCGCATAGGCGCCGTCGAGTTCCAGCAGCTCCTCATGGGAACCCTGCTCCACGATCGCACCGTCGACCATCACGAGGATCCGGTCGGCGTCCCGGATCGTGGACAGCCGGTGCGCGATGACGAATGAGGTCCGGTCCGCCCGGATCGCGTTCATCGCCTTCTGCACCAGAACCTCGGTGCGGGTGTCCACCGACGATGTCGCCTCATCGAGGATCAGCAGCTCAGGGGCACGCAGGAAGGCGCGGGCGATGGTGATCAGCTGCCGCTCTCCGGCAGAGACCGAGCCACCGTCCTGGTCGATGACCGTGTCATAGCCCTCCGGCAGCGCATGGACGAACCGGTCGACATAGGCCGCCTTCGCCGCGTCGATCACTTCCTGGTCCGTGGCCTCCAGCCGGCCGTAGCGGATGTTCTCCATGATCGTGCCCTCGAACAGCACCGCGTCCTGCAGCACCATGCCGGTGCGCGAGCGCAGGTCAGCGCGGGTCATGGCGCGGGTATCCACACCGTCGAGCCGGATGGACCCACCGGTGACCTCGTAGAACCGCATGATGAGGTTCACCAGTGTCGTCTTACCGGCACCGGTCGGACCGACGATCGCGATCGTCTGCCCCGGCTCCACGGTGAGGTCCAGGTCCGTGATCAGGGGCTCGGCGTCCGCCCCGCCGTAGCCGAAGGAGACGTCCCGGAACTCCACCCGGCCCGGCTTCTGACCGGTGGCGAGCTCCGGCGTTACCGGATCGGCCGGGTCGGCGTCCTCCTCGTCGGCGTCGAGCAGCTCGAAGACACGCTCGGTGGAGGCGAGCCCGGACTGCAGCATCGTCATCATCCCGGCGACCTCCGACAGCGGCTGGTTGAACTCGCGCGAGTAGGTGATGAACGCCGTCGCCGCACCCAGGGTCATCGACCCGCCGGCGACCCGCAGCCCGCCGGCCACCGCGATGACCACGTAGGACAACCAGGTGAGGAACTGCATCAGCGGCATCATCGACCCGGACAGGAACTGCGCCTTCGCGCTCGCCCGGTACATCGACTCATTGCGGCCGGTGAATTCCTCGGCCATCTCCTCCTGCCGACCGTAGGCGACGACGAGGTCGTGCCCGGTGAAGGACTCCTCGACATGACCGTTGACCCGACCGGTCTCACGCCACTGGGAGCCGTACTCCTTCTGCGCCCGACCACCGATCACGCCGACGATCACGGCCGTCAGTGGCAGCACGAGCAGCGACAGCAACGTGAGCTGCCAGGACACGGTGAACATCATGACCAGCACACCGATGATCATCATCACCGAGTACACCAGCTGGCTGATCGCCTGCTGGAGCGCCTGCTGGATGTTGTCGACGTCATTGGTGGTGCGCGAGAGGATGTCGCCACGCTGGCGGGTGTCGTAGTAGTTCAGCGGCAGGTGGTGGATCTTGCGCTCCACCCGCGCGCGCAGCTGGATGACGACCGCCACGACCACCCGGTTGAGCACGAACCCCTGCAGCCAGTTGAACACCCCGGCCACGACGTACATGCCCAGCACGATGCCGATGAGCTCACCGAGCCGACCGTAGTCGATCCCGGCACCGGGCTCGCCGCTCCACATCGCCCTGACACCGTCGTAGATGACGTCCACGGCGTAGCCGAGCACCTTCGGCGCCCACACCGACAGGACCACACACACGGTGAGCAGGAAGAACACCCACGCCATCGCGGCCTTGCGTGCGCCCAGCAGGCCGAGCATGCGCTTCGTCGCCGACCAGAACGACCGGATCTTCTGGGGCTGCTGCATCTCGTCCATTACTCGTCACCTCCGTTCACGGCACCGGTCAACTGCGACTCGACGATCTCCCGGTAGGTGCCGCTGGATTCCAGCAGCTCCTCATGGGTACCGCGGGCGACGATACGGCCGGCCTCCAGCACGAGGATCTGGTCGGCCTCCCGGACGGTCGAGACGCGCTGGGCGACGGTCACCACCGCCGCGTCCGTGGTGCGCGGGGCCAGGGCCTCACGCAACGCCGCATCGGTGCGGACGTCGAGGGCGGAGAAGGAGTCGTCGAAGACGTAGATCTTCGGGGACGCCACGAGGGCGCGCGCGATACACAGGCGCTGGCGCTGACCACCGGAGACGTCCGTTCCGCCCTGGGAGATGGAGGACGCCAGGCCCGTCGCGGCGACCGCGTCCTCTGTACCGTCGGCGTCCTCTCCTTCCCCGGTGGAGCGCTCGGCGACGAAGCGGTCGGCCTGGGCGATGCGCAGGGCGTCCCACAGCTCGTCATCGGTGGCGTCCGGAGCGCCGAAACGCAGGTTGGAGGCCACCGTCCCGGAGAACAGGAAGGCCTTCTGCGGCACCAGGCCGACGCGCTCCACGATCGCGGCACGCGACATCCGGTCAACCGGTGCGCCGTCGAGGAGCACCTGACCGGCGGTCGGCTCCAGCAGCCGCGGAACAAGGTTGACCAGGGTTGTCTTGCCCGACCCGGTCGCCCCGATCACCGCGGTGGTCTGGCCGGGACGGACCGTGAAGGAGACGTCGGAGAGCACCGGCTTGTCCGCACCCGGGTAGGTGAAGGAGACATTGCGGAACTCCAGCTCGCCGCGCAGTTCCCCGGGATCCTGCGCCGTGGCCGGCTCCGCCACGGTCGGCTCATGGCCCAGGACCTTGCTGATACGCCCGGCGCAGACGATGGCGCGCGGCAGCATCATCGCCATGAACGCGCCCATCATCACCGCCATGAGAATCTGCAGCAGATACTGCATGAACGCGGTCAGCGACCCGACCTCCATATTGCCGTCGCCGACGCGGTGCCCGCCGAACCACAGCACCGCCGCGGTCGCGACGTGCAGCAGGATCATGATCACCGGGAACATCAGCACGAAGACCTGGCCGACCTTCTCGGAGACGCGGCCGATGTCCAGGTTCGCGTCCCGGAACCGGTCGGTCTCGTGCTTCTCGCGGACGAAGGCGCGGACGACACGGATGCCGGTGATCTGTTCACGCAGGACCCCGTTGATCCGGTCGACCTTGTCCTGCATGACCTTGAACAGCGGCACCAGCTGGGCGATGAGCAGGGCCACGACGGCGAGCAGCACCGGCACGGAGACCCACACCAGCCACGACAGGGCGGCGTCCTCCCGCAGGGCCATGACGATGCCGCCGATACACATGATCGGCATGGTGACCATGAAACTCAGCGCCATCGAGGTAACCTGCTGGACCTGCTGGACGTCATTGGTACCGCGGGTGATCAGCGTCGGCACACCGAATTCGCCCATGTCACGG
Organism: Corynebacterium sp. UD i78; assembly: GCF_056280545.1. Taxonomy (NCBI): domain Bacteria; kingdom Bacillati; phylum Actinomycetota; class Actinomycetes; order Mycobacteriales; family Corynebacteriaceae; genus Corynebacterium; species Corynebacterium sp. UD i78. Next base: position 2,526,735 of record NZ_JBWCED010000001.1, read on the forward strand.
GCGGAGAACCGGTCGACACTGCGGTAGACGTCCCGCCGGATGTCGCGTCCGATCCCCATCGCCACACGGGCTGCGCACCAGGTCGCGCCGACGGCGGCGATGACCTGACCGAAGGCGACGGCGAGCATGACACCACCGGTGGACCAGATGTAGCCGATGTCTCCGGTGGAGACACCCTTGTCGATGATCCGCCCGTTGAGATTGGGTAGGTAGAGGGTGGCCAGGGCGGAGATGCCCTGGAGGATGAGGACCGCGGTCAGCAGTCCCAGATAGGGCCGCGAGTAGGCGCGGAGAAGGCGTAGCAGCTGCACATCTTCGAGCATAGAGGCGGGACCGGACAGGTAGGACACGGTAACGGGCGGCAGCTACGCATCACCGCAGGTCAGAGACTCCAACTGTCGTCTGGTAATCTTCGCGTGCCTGCACACCTCCCGTCACCGCCCAGTCACCACACCAGTCACCGCACCAGTCACCGAGGAACACCATGGCCCCGTCCGCACAGTCCCGTCACCGCACCGCGTCCCGCACCCCGCGCTCCGTCCGCATCGCCGCCGCCGTCGTCGCCGCAGCCCTGCCCGTCACCGCGGTCGCGGTCAGCCTCGACGGTGGGACGCCGGGCGCCACGGCGTCCCCTGCCCCGGCCGCCCCGGCGACCGGCCCTGCCGTGATCAACGACGCCTTCCCCACCCGCGACGCCGCGGACGCCGACACCTACGTCCCCTCCGACGAGTCGGTCTGGCGCGACGCGGTCTACGACGATGCCGGCAACCGCCTGCCCAATGTCGAGGAACTCAAGGTCCACTCCCCCGCCATGGACCGCGACATCCCGGTCGTGACGATCCGGGCGAAGGAGGACGCCGCCAACGCCCCGACGATCTACCTGCTCAACGGCGCCGACGGCGGATCCGGCAAGGCGAACTGGCTGTCCCAGACCACGGCGATCGACTTCTACGGCAACCGGATCGGTAACGTCAACGTGGTCATCCCGATGTCCGGCGGCTTCTCCTACTACACCGACTGGCAGCAGGAGTCCGTGCTCGACGGCGACGGCAACGGCAACGGCGGCGTCCAGAAGTGGGAGACCTTCCTCACCTCGGAGCTTCCCGGCGCGATGGAGCAGGGCCACCTCGGGACCAGCAGCGACAAGCGGGCGATCGTCGGCATGTCGATGACCGGGTCGACCTCCCTGGTCTACGCCGAGCACAACCCCGGCATGTACGACGCGGTCGGCTCCTACTCCGGCTGCCCGGCGACCAGTGGTGCCGCCGCGACGGCGGTGGACGCCACGCTGGCCATGAAGGGCACCGGTGTCACCTACGAGCAGATGTGGGGTGACCGCAACGGTGCGACCGCCCGCTACAACGACGCACAGGTCAACGTCGCCGAACTGGGTGATCAGCAGAACATCTACGTCTCCTCCGGTACCGGACTGCTCGGTGAGCACGACGTGTGGTCCTCCCCCGACGTGAACCGGAACCTCATCAACGAGTCGACTGTCGCCGGTCAGGGTGGCCCGATCGAAGCAGTGACCAACGGCTGCACCCATATGTTCAAGGCGGCGGCGGACAAGGCGGGCGTCTCCGACAACATCACCTGGAACTTCCACAACACCGGCACCCACCAGTGGGCCTACTGGCGCGAGGACATGTACCAGTCCTGGCCCACCCTCTCCGCCGGCCTGTTCGGCCCGGAGTCTGTCGCGGATGCCCAGGCGGTCGGAGACCAGGCGTACGACGACTACCACGCCTCGCTCTGATCAGGAGTTGATCAGTCGCCGATTCTCTCCAGGACCACGGATTCCCGGGGTTCCGGTTCTCCACCGGTGACCGTCCAGGCGTCCTCGAGGGACGCCAGTGCCCGGTCGAACCGGGCGGGATCGTCAGTGTGCAGCGAGAACAGGGGCTGCCCGGCGCGGACCCGCTCGCCCACCACAGTGTGCAGCTCGATACCCGCCCCGGCCTGCACCGGGTCCTCCTTGCGCGCCCGGCCCGCCCCGAGTCGCCAGGACGCCACCCCGAATGCCAGTGCATCGGTGTGAGTCAGCCACCCGTCCCGGTCAGCAGTGACCTCGTGGGTGTGCGTGGCGGTGGGCAGGTCGGCGTCCGGATCCCCGCCCTGGGCGGTGACCATGGCCCGCCAGGAGTCCATGGCCCGACCGTCACACAGTGCGTCGGCCGGGTCAGCGTCCACGCGCACGGCAGTGAGCATCTCCCGCGCCAGCGCCACGGTCAGCTCCACCACATCCTCCGGCCCACCACCGGCGAGCACCTCGACGGCCTCACGGACCTCCAGGGCATTGCCGACGGTGCGGCCCAGCGGCCGGCACATGTCGGTGAGCAGCGCGGTGGTCGTGACCCCGGCGTCCTGCCCGATCTCCACCATCGTGGAGGCGAGCAGGCGGGCGCTCTCCCGATCCTTCATGAACGCACCGGAGCCGACCTTCACATCGAGGACCAGCGCGCCGGTGCCCTCGGCGATCTTCTTGCTCATGACCGAGGACGCGATGAGCGGGATGCAGTCGACGGTGCCGGTGACGTCGCGCAGGGCGTAGAGCCGTCGGTCAGCCGGGGCGAGGTCCTCCCCCGCCGCGCAGACCACGCCGCCGACATCACGCATGATCTCCCGCATCCGTTGTGTGCTGAACTGCGCCTGCCAGCCCGGGATCGACTCCAGCTTGTCGAGGGTGCCGCCGGTATGACCGAGGCCGCGCCCGGACAGCTGCGGTACCGCCACCCCGTAGGACGCCACGAGCGGCGTGAGCGCGAGGGTGATCTTGTCGCCGACGCCACCGGTGGAGTGCTTGTCTGCGGTGGGCTTACCCAGGTCATCGAAGTTCAGCCGGGTGCCGGAGTTCACCATGGCGGTGGTCCAGCGGGCGGTCTCCGCCCGGTCCAGGCCGTTGAGGTAGACCGCCATGGCCAGTGCCGCCATCTGCTCCTCGGCCACGACGCCACGGGTGTACGCGTCGATGACCCAGTCGATCTGCGCGTCGGTGAGCCGGCGGCAGTCACGCTTGGCGGCGATGATGTCGACGGCGTCGAAGGGATCTACATGCTGGTCAGGGTCAGTCATGCCACGATGGTGCCATGCCTGCGCCTTCGTCTGCTCCTTCCGACGCCACACTGCTCGACCTCGCCCGCGATGCCGCCACCCGAGCCTATGCCCCGTACTCGCATTTCAGTGTGGGGGCCGCACTGCTGCTGTCCGACGGCACGGTGGTGACCGGGTGCAATGTGGAGAACGCCTCCTACGGGCTGGCCATGTGCGCGGAGCGGGTGGCTGTGGGCCGGGCAGTGGCGGACGGACTGCCGGGTGCGGGTGCTGCCGATGCCACGATCGAGGTCGCCGCGGTGGTGGGCCCCGGGGCGGCGCCGTGCTTCCCCTGCGGGGCGTGCCGGCAGGTACTCCACGAGTTCGGGTGCGCGCGGGTGGTGGTGGAGGGTGAGGACGCCGCGCCTCACTCGCTGTCCTTCGCTGAGCTGCTGCCCCACGCCTTCGGGCCCGATGATCTGTGACACCGTCCTTCCCCTCCACCTGACGCCATCCACCTCGTTCCAGCGCCATCCGGCCGGGACGATCTGGACCTGGAATCGACACAGCCCGATGGCGCCCGGCTCCACCGGACGGCGCAGTTTCCTCCACCCCGGTGCCCTGACAAGGTGTGGGGGGATTAGCCACCCGCGTCGCTTTAATGTCGGTGCCGAGGCGACTAGATTCGTCACTTCAGTCACACCACGTATCCCACGCACCCAACGGAAGTCTTCGCTCGTCAGATGGCCCAGAAAACGCCGCCCGTCATCGTCCTGTCCGCCCAGGTCAGCGCACCGCCGGCACCCCGGTGGACACCGCCGCCGACCGCCGAGGTGAAGGACGAGACGACCCCCACCCCTGCCATCGTGCTGGCAGCGCCGACCGGCGCACCACTGCCTCCGGGGGTGACGCCGCCTGCCTCGGCGTCCGAGGTGGCCACCGAGGAGACGGCAGAGGACGCCAGGGACGCAGCGGACGCCGACGCCTCTGACCCCTCCGACGCGCCGACGGTCTTCTTCGCGATCCAGCAGGCCACGGTCCCCGGGGCCCCGGTCGCCCCGGTGTTCGCCGGTGAGTCTTCCGCGGAGTCGGACGAAGCGGACAAGGCAGACAAGGCAGACAAGGCAGACAAGGCAGACGATGCCGCGGACGCCGACAATCAGCCGACGGAACACTTCGCTGCCCAGCCTTCTGCCCAGGAACCGGCCCAGGAACCGGCCCCCGCCATCGGGCACGCCCCGTCGAGCATGTGGCCCGCGCAGAAGCCGGCGGCCGCAGCCGCAGAGGCAACCGAAGCAGAGCAGACCGGGGACGAGTACGCCTCCCAGGCCGAGCCCGCCTACACCGCCGAGGACCCGGCACCGGTCAAGCCGCTGAAGCCGGGCCGCATCCGCCGCGTCCCCGGTCTCGACGGACTGCGCGGCATCGCCGTGCTCGCCGTGGTCATCTACCACTTCTTCGGCGACGTCCTGCCCGGCGGCTTCCTCGGTGTGGACATCTTCTTCGTCCTCTCCGGCTTCCTCATCACCGCCCTGCTCGTCCGCGAACTCGGCGCGACCGGCCGGATCAGTCTCAAGGAGTTCTGGCGCAGGCGTGCCAGGCGCATCATCCCCGCGTCCGTCACCGTCCTCGTCGTCGCCACCGCCGTCGCCGGGTTCATCGGCGGAGATGTGCAGGTCGGGCTGGTCCCGCAGTTCCTCGGCTCGCTGTTCTTCGCCAACAACTGGGTGCAGATCTCGCAGTCGCACAGTTACTTCGCGGACACGACGCCGCAGATCTTCATGCACTACTGGTCACTGGCCATCGAGGAGCAGTTCTACGTCCTCTGGCCGCTGATCTTCCTCGGGCTGCTCTGGGTCGCCCGCCGCTTCGGCCGCCGCGATTCCTCCGGTGACCGGACCTTCCGCCTGCCGGCCCTGTTCGCGACGGTCGCGGGCCTCGCCTCGCTGCTGGTGATGATCCTGCTGTACAACCCGGACGAGGATCCGAGCCGCGTCTACTTCGGCACGGACACCCACGCCTTCGGGCTGCTCGCCGGTGTGGTCCTCGCACTGCTGGTCACCACCGCGTCCCCCAGGGCCGTGGACTCCTGGCCGCTGCTCAGTCCGACCGGGGCGTCCGGTGTCCCGACCAAGCGCTCCCGGCTGACCGGTGTCGCCGGGTGGACGCTCGGCTCGCTGGCCTTCCTCGGCCTCATCGCGATGCTCGTCCTGCTGCCGGACACCTCCCCGGTGACCTACCGCGGTGGCCTGTTCGGCGCGTCCCTGCTCGCTGTCGCCGTGATGATGACGGTCCTGCGGGACGCCGGCCCCGTCGCCTGGCTGATGCGGATCCGCCCGCTGCGGTACTTCGGCGAACGCTCCTTCAGCCTCTACCTGTGGCACTGGCCGGTCATCGTCTTCCTCGAGGCGAAGATGCAGAAGCCCGGCTCGGACACCCCGGACTGGCTCGTCGGCCTCATCGCCGTGGTCATCAGCCTGGTGCTCTCCGAGGCGTCCTACCGGTTCGTGGAGAACCCGCTCCGCCGTCAGGGCTACCGTCGCGTCGTCGCCGCGATGGGATCGACGAAGCTGCTCATCGTGCCGATCGCCATCCTCGTCATCGCCCTGTTCGCCGGGTCCGCGCTGGGTGGGTCACCGTCGAAGTCGGAGCTGGAGCGCCAGCTCGACGAGATCTCCGACCTGCAGGATTCCCCTGCCCCGCCGCCCCCGCCGAATGCGTCCACCCCGCCCGGGCTTCCGGACGGCACCGAGATCACCGGTGTCGGCGACTCGGTGATGCTGGCATCCACCGTGGCACTGCAGCAGCGGTTCCCCGGGATGCGGATCGACGCGGAGGTCTCCCGCCACTACTCCGGTGGCGAGGGCTCCATCCAGGCGATGGTCGACGACGGGTCCATGGGCGAGTACGTCGTCCTCGGCTTCGGGACGAACGGGCAGGCCTTCGAGGGCGAGCTGGACAAGATCCGTGACATGCTCGGCCCGGACCGGAAGATGATCCTCGTGGTGCCCTTCGGCTACGTCGACGGAATCCAGGACGCCGCGGACCAGGTCATCGCCTATGCGGCGGAGAATCCGGACGTCTACCTGGCACCGTGGTGCCAGCAGGCCGTCGACCACCCGGAGGACCTCATCGGTGACGGCGTGCACCCTGACGAGCAGGGGCAGCAGCTCTACGCCGATGCGGTGGAGGACGCCCTGCGCCAGGCCGTGGCCGGTAAGCAGGACACCTCGATCAGCTGCCCGATGTAGCCGGGCAGCGCAGGTCACAGCTGCGCGGCGAGCTGCGGCGCAGCGGTGACCGGGTCAATGCCGGCACCGCGCAGGGCGGCCATCGCACCCTGGGGGTCGGAACGGAACTGGTCGGCGGTCGCCTGGGGGATGCCCATGCGCACAGCGGCGGCGACAGTGGCGTCCGGGTTGGCGGCGAGCTTGTCGGCGGTCGCCTGGTCCACACCCTCGGCGAGCAGGGCGCTACGGATGCCTTCGTCACCGGCCGGGGCCGGGGCGGCTTCGGGAGCGGGCCCAGGGGCCGGGGCCTCCTCCACGGGCGCGGGCTCCTCGGCGGGGACCTCTTCCTGGGCTTCCGGAGCCGGGGCGGGATCCCCGCCGCAGAACACCGGGAGATTCTCTTCGCCGCCCTCAGCGACCTGACCGACCAGGGTGCAGGCCCAGGCCCGCGAGATCTTCCACTCGCCGTCCTGCTTGACGAACTCGGCGTTGTCCACGGTGATCGGCTCCTGCTCAGGGCAGGGTCAGTGTGGCCGTGGCCAGCGCGATCTCGGGGGTGTCACCGGGCAGCACCGGGTCGACGACCGCGAAGGTCGCTCCGGAGTCCTGGGCGGCCTGGGTCATCTGGGCGAAGAGTTCACCGGCCTCGGCTCCGTCCTGGACAGTGGCGGCCTTCTCCTCCACCGGCAGCTCGGGATCGAGCGCGCGGTTGAGCAGGTCACCGAGTTCCGCAGCGGTGGGCAGGGCGTCCTGCTGTTCCGTCGTGGTCGGGGCGGACGTCGCCGAACTGGTCGGGGCGTCCTCGTCCTCGTCAGAGGAACAGGCGGTGACCACCAGTGCGGCGGACACGGCGAGGGCAGCGGCAATGGTGCGGGTACGGTGACCCGCCGGCGAGGAAAACTTCATCTGGCGAGTCTAACTTAGTCAGCCAGTTTCTCGCGGACGACCGCGAATCCCTCCGCCCAGGCGAGTAGATCGGTGAGCAGGGGGCCGAAGGTGCCCGCGGAGACCTCGGCCGGGGGTGAACGTCCCGTCGGTGAAGTCCGTGAAGGTGGAGAAGGACGCGGTGCCACGCACGGTGGCGGCACGGAAATTCGCGAAGACCAGGCGCCACTGCTCGATGGCGCGCACGCCCTTGTCCGCGCCGTAGGACGCGAAGGCGACCGGCTTGTTGTTGAACTCGGAGCCGATGAAGTCGATGGCGTTCTTCAGCGGGCCGGGCACGCCGTGGTTGTACTCCGGGGTGACGACGATGTAGCCGTCGAAGGGCTCCACGGCCGCGCCCCAGGCCTTTGTGTGCTCGTTGGCGTACATGTGCGCGCCACCCGGGATCTCCTCGTCGAGGACCGGGAGGTCGTAGTCGCCGAAGTTGACGACCCCGTTCTCCACACCCGCCTCGTCGAGCCGGGTCTTCACCCAGGTCACGACCTGGGGGTTGAGGGCGCCGGGGCGGGAGGATCCGGCAAGGATGCCGATACGGGTCATGGGGAGCTCCTTGATCTGGTCACGAACTGGTCGTGCCCTGGTGGTGCGACGGTGGTTGAAACATCAACCACGTTAGTCGGCTACGCGTCGGCCTGCACCCGTCGCCGCGACCAGCGGTAGACGAGCACGATGATCAGCGCGAAGATCAGCGCACCGGCCCACCGGGAGGCGTCCGCCCAGCCGTCGGGCATGATCCCGAGCGCCTCGGAGTCTCCTGTGGCGGCGATGATACCGGCGTTGACCACGCCGAACAGGGACTCACCGACGATCAGACCGGTCGCACCGAGGACGCCGACCCGCTTGGCGTCGGTGGCGTCCTTCACCTTCCCGGACATCGCCGCACGGTCGGTCCAGCGGTTGTACAGCCAGCCGATGAGCGCGCCGAGCGGGATGATCAGGGTGAGCGACACCGGCAGGTACATGCCCATACCGACGGCGAGCGGCGGCAGGGCGAGGCGGCGCGGGCCGGCCTTCGTGGTCCGCGAGAGTACCTCGTCGATGATGATGACGCCGAGGCCGATCAGCACGCCGAGGCCGATCTTGGACCAGTCGAGGGAATCACCGAAGATGCCCTGGGCGATCGAGGACAGCAGGCCCGCCTGCGGGGCGGCCAGGGCGTCCGGACCGGCGTCGGGGGCGCCGACGAAACCGAAGGCGGACGCCATCAGCCCCATGATCGGCGGGATGATCAGCGAGCCGAAGAAGACACCGATGATCAGGCCGACCTGCTGCTTCCACGGTGTCGCGCCGACGAGCTGACCGGTCTTGAGGTCCTGGAGGTTGTCGTTGGAGATCGTGGCGACGCCGAAGACCACTGCAGCGGTGAACAGGGTGTAGGCGACCAGGGAGGTCGGGTCGCCGCCGTTGTCGTTGCCGGTGACAGCCTTGATGAGAAGCGCTGCGAGCAGCACGATGATGACGCCGATACCGGAGATCGGGCTGTTCGACGAACCGATGAGGCCGGCCATGTAACCGCAGACCGCGGCGATGACCAGTCCTAGGACCAGCACGAAGAGGACAGAGAGGGTGATCAGTGAGCCGGTGTGGTGGCTGATGCCGGTGCCGTCGAGGAAGACCCACAGCAGCAGGCCGATCGGGATCATCAGGGCGACGATGACGCCGACGACGGTCTTCACCGGGATGTCGCGCTCGGTGATGTCGACCTCCTGACCGGCACTGCGGGCGCGGGAGGATGCGAGCGATTCGCGGATGCCACGGATCACCGGGCCGAGGATCTTCGCCAGCGTCCACACCGCGGCGACGGCCATGGTGCCGGCACCGACGAAGCGGACATCGTCGGAGAAGGTGCCGGAGACGACCTCGGAGATGTCACCGGTGCTCGGCAGGTCGCCGCTGGTGAAGACCGGCAGCAGGACGCCGAAGGAGATGAGCAGGCCGACGATCATCGCGATACCGACGGTGATGCCGACGAGGTGGCCCACACCGATGAGTGCCAGCGAGAGGCTGGAGCCGACCATGGTGCCGCCCGCGCCGAGTTTGAAGGTGGTGGACAGTTCCGCGGCGCTGACCTTGAGGGCGGCGAGCAGCGCCATCACGGCACTGCCGATACCGCCGACGACGAGGGCGAGGAAGCCGTCGCGGTTGGACTTCGCGGCCTCGGAGTCCGCGTGATCGCCACCCTCGTTGTTGGCGGGGTCGCCGACCTTGAGCACCTCAGCGGCGGCGACACCCTCGGGGAAGGGCAGGTCGGAACCGGTGACCAGGGCGCGGCGCAGCGGGATGGAGTACATGACGCCGAGGATTCCGCCGATGAGGCAGATGAGCATCGTGGTCCAGTAGGGGAAGCCGGTCCACCAGCCGATCATGATCAGTCCGGGGAGGACGAAGATGATCGCGGAGAGGGTGCCGGCCGCCGAGGCGATGGTCTGGACGATGTTGTTCTCGGCGATGGTGTGGTTGCGGACCTTGCGCAGGATCGCCATGGAGATGACCGCGGCGGGGATCGAGGTGGCGAAGGTCAGGCCGACCTTGAGTCCGAGGTACACATTCGCGGCGGTGAACACCAGGGTGATGAGGCCACCGATGATGACCGCGCGGATCGTGAGTTCCCGGACCGGCGAGGGCGGGGTCGGGGACGCCGGGGTGGCGTCGGTACGTGATGTCATTGGTGTGACCTTAGTAGTCCACCTGGTGGGACGCATCACCCCGTCGTCCTCCGCAACTCACCCTCACCGGTAGTCGGAATGGCAGCGAGCCTGCCGGTGAGGGTGAGTTGCGGGCGCCGGAGGCGGCGAAGGGAGCCGGATCAGTCGGCGATGGCCTCCAACGGTGGCGTCCGCGACGCCTTCGCCGCAGGCCACGCCGCTGCGAGGACGCCGATCACACCGGACGCGACGACCATGCCGACGACCTGGCCCCAGGGCACCGCAATGGTGTCGAGGCCTTCACCGGCGAGCACCCTCAGGAAGGCCCAGCCCAGCGCCAGTCCGACAACCACGCCGACCACCGCGCCGTAGAGCGAGATCTGCACGGCCTCCAGGGTGATCATCCGGCGCACCTGACGCCGCGACGTACCGACTGCGCGGAGCATGCCGATCTCCTGGCGTCGTTCGATGACGTTGAGCGCCAGCGTGTTGACGATGCCGAGCACCGCGACGATGACCGCCAGGGCGAGCAGCGCGTAGAGCACGTTGAGCATCTGGTCGACGAACACGGCCTGCGTCCCCGCGAACTCGGACGGGGTGAGGACCTGCACCACGATGAACTGGTCCGTGGCATCCTCCAGGCGGTCACGCAGGTCGTCCAGGGGGATGTCGCCGTTGACGAAGGCGGCGAAGAGCATCGGCTGGGAGTACATCCCGGAACCGAACTCGCCGGCGTCCATGTGGGGTGCGATGGATTCCCAGGAGATGACCTGGTCACCGAGGAGGTCGTTGTCCTCGTAGGTGCCGAGCAGTGCGACGGTGCCGATGTCGCGGGCGTCCGCCCCGGGCACCTCTGTGACCAGCGGAACCTCCTCGCCGATCGTCCAGCCGTTGCGCTGTGCCGCGGACTCGGAGGCGATGAAACCCTCGCCGGTGAGATCCACCGACCCCTGGACTTCGGTGACCTCACCGGTGACCCGCGGGTCACCGACGAAATAGCCGGAACCGAAACCGGAGCTGACGATCGAGTCACTGGCCGTGCCGCCGAGGGTCACCGGGGCCAGGCCGAAGCCGGAGACCTCGGTGACGCCGTCGACATCGCGGGCGGCATCCAGCGCCTGGGTCGGGATGGGGAAGGAACCGTCGGACGGCCCGTAGAGCACCAGGTCAGAGCTGACGGTGTTGTCGACGAGGCCGCTGATCGAGGCCTTCATCGACGCGCCGAGCATCCCGAACACCGCCACCAGGGCGACCCCGAGGGTCAGCGCGAAGGCGGTGGTCGCGGTACGACGCGGGTTGCGGGAGGAACTGGTGGACGCCAGGCGTCCCACCGAACGGAACGGTGCACCGATGACACGGCCGATCGCCGGGACAACCGGCACGGCCATCGCCGCAGAGACCAGGAACGCTCCCAGCAGGACGCCGAGTGCACCGAGCCCGACCAGTGCCGCGCGGGTGCCGGTGCCGGAGCCGTCGAGCAGCACGCCGGCCAGTGCGGCGACCACGCCGAGAACCAGCAGAACCGCACCGGTGACGGTCCGTCCACGCAGGGAGGACGCCGAAGACATGTCACCCGAACGCATCGCCTCCACCGGGCGGACTGCACCGGCCCGCCGGGCCGGTGCCCACGCGGAGACGACGGTGACGAGGACTCCGAGGATCAGCGGGGTGACCACTGAGCTGACGGTGACCTGCACTCCCGTGTCCGGCAACCCGGCGCCGGTGGAGCCGATGACGGTGTAGATGAGTTTCGTCAGGCCGGCGCCGGCGACGACGCCGATGGCCGATCCGAGGACGCCGACCACGACCGCCTCGCCGACGACCGAGCCGGTGAGCTGCCGGGAAGAGACACCCAGTGACCGGAGCAGCGCGAACTCGCGGGTGCGCTGGGCGACGATCATCGAGAAGGTGTTGGCGATGATGAAGGTGCCGACGACCAGGGCCACCAGGCCGAAGGCGATGAGGAAGTAGTTGACGAAGCTGAGGGCCTCGTCGATGGCGTCCGACTGTTCGTCGGCGGTCTGCTGACCGGTCTTGACCTCGACACCGTTGACGCCGGCGTCCGCGAGGTGTGTGGTGACGTCTTCCTTGAGCTGTTCCTGGCTGATGCCGGGGTCGGCGGCGAGGGAGAATCCGGTGGCGGTGCTCCCGTCGGTGAAGGTGGCCAGGTAGGCGTCCTGCTCCATCAGGAGACCGATGAAGCCGCCGCCGTCGACGTCGATGTCGTAGACGCCGGAGACGGTGACTTCGTGGACGCCACCGGTGTCGACGACGGTGAGGGCGTCCCCGACCGAGATGTCCTGGTCATCGGCGACACTGGAGTTGACGACGACCTGGTCGTCGCCGACCGGGGCGTCGCCGTCGGTGACCGTGGACACGGGACCGACCTGGTCATTCCCGGGGTACCAGGCCATGGCGAAAGCGGGCGCCGCCGCCGGTCTGGAGGGTGGTGCCGTCGTGGGCGACGACGACGGTGGTCTGGGTCGAGTTGTTGACCTTCGCGACACCCGGCGCGTCGGCGAGGATGTCGCCGAGCTCGAGCGGGAGGGAGCGTCCGGTGGCCTCGTCAGGGGTGACGGTGACGTCGACGCCCTTCGTGGTGGATTCGGACAGTGTGTCGAAGGTCCTGGACAGCGACGCGGTGAACATCAGCGCGCCGGAGATGAAGGCGGTCCCGAGGACGACCGCGAGGACGGTGAGGACCAGGCGGACCTTGTGGCCGGCGAGGTTGCGCAGGGAGACCCGGCGCATGGTGGCCGCGGCGTTGGACGCCGCGCGGGTCGTGGACATGGCGGTTACAGCTCCTCGATGCGGGACATCACGGAGAGAATGGATTCGACGGTGGGTTGACGCAGTTCCTCGACGATCCGACCGTCAGCGAGGAAGAGGATGCGGTCGGCGTAGGACGCCGCCTTGGCGTCGTGGGTGACGATGACGACGGTCTGGCCGTCGCGGTCGACGGAGGTGCGCAGGATGGCGAGGACTTCTGCGGACGAGTTCGAGTCGAGGTTGCCGGTGGGCTCGTCGCCGAAGATGATCTCGGGGCGGGAGACCAGGGCGCGGGCGCAGGCCACGCGCTGCTGCTGGCCGCCGGAGAGCTCGGCGGGGCGGTGGGACAGCCGGTCGGTGAGCCCGAGACGTCCGGTGACCTCGTCGAACCAGGTGCGGTCGACCTTCCGGCCGGCGATGTCGGTGGGCAGGGTGATGTTCTCCTCGGCCGTGAGGGTCGGCACGAGGTTGAAGGACTGGAAGATGAATCCGAGCCGGTCGCGGCGGGTCTTCGTCAGTTCCTTGTCCTTGAGGGACGCCAGGTCGGTGGTGCCCAGCCAGGCGGCCCCGGAGGTGGGGGTGTCCAGTCCGGCCATGCAGTGCATGAGGGTGGACTTTCCGGAGCCGGACGGGCCCATGATGGCGGTGAATTCGCCGGTGGCGAAGGAGACGGAGACGTTGTCGAGGGCGGTGACCCTGGTGTCTCCGGCCCCGTAGATCTTGGTGAGGGCGTCCGCGCGGGCGGCGGCGGTGCCGGTGGTGCTGGAGGTCGTTGTTGCGGCGGGCATGATCGGTCCTCTCGGGAGGTCTGGAGGGCGCGTCCGCCCGTGGTCATGTACCCACCGTAAGGCCCGGGGGTGGGGGTGCGCCTCAGGGAAGTCCCCTATTCTGACCCCCGTTCCTACCCTGACCTCTCCTATCCTTGTCGGATGAGAATGTCCGGTCCTTCCGCCGCCGTGGCCGTCTCCGCAGCCGTCGCCACGGTATGCCTCGTTCTGGCCGCGTCCTCCTGCTCCACCGGGAGCGGGTCGGATGCCCCGGGGCTGCCGCCGTCGGGCGGGGTCGACTACCAGCTCGGCGGGGCCTATGAGCCGTCGGCGGGGACGGCCGTCGTGGTCCGCGACGCCACGGCCGAACCGGCGCCGGGGATCTACAGCGTCTGCTACCTCAACGCCTTCCAGTCGCAGCCCGGAACGGAAGATTCATGGGGTGAACTGCTGTTACAGGATGCGACGGGGGCTCCGGTCGCCGACCCTGACTGGCCCGATGAGTTCCTGCTGGACACGTCCTCGGCGTCCCGGCGCGCGGAGATCGCCGACCGCCTGGCCCCGGCGATCAGGGGCTGCGCGGACGCCGGTTTCGATGCGGCGGAGTTCGACAACCTCGACTCCTACCTTCGTTCGGGTGACGCTGGCACGGCACTGACCCCGGCGGGCAACCTCGCCCTCGCCCGGCTGCTGACGGGCGTCGCGCGCAACGCGGGGCTGGCGTCCGCCCAGAAGAACGCTCCGGAGCTGGCCGAGGAGGGGAAGGATGCGGGCTTCGACTTCGCCGTCACCGAGGACTGCGGCGCCTACGGGGAATGCGCGGCGTACACCACCGTCTACAGCTCGGTGCTGGACATCGAGTACGCGGACGCCGCGGAGTTCGCCGGGCTCTGCCGGTCCGGTGACCTGCCGGAACAGGCGGTGCGTCGGGATCCCGGGCTGGTCACACCGGATGATCCGGGCTACGCGTTCGACCGCTGCTGAGCGGGGCGGACCCGGTCAGTGATCCGGGTTGAGCACGGCGAAGACCAACGTGTCCGTCCATTCCCCCTTGGAGTACCAGTTGGACCGGAAGTGCGCCTCCTGCGTCATGCCGATGCGCTCGGCCAGCTTCGCGGAGGCGGTGTTGCGGGCGTCCATCTGGGCGACGACGCGGTGCAGACCGCGGTCGAAGGCGTGGGCGATGACGGCCGTGACCGCCTCGGAGGCGATGCCCCGGCCACCGGCGTCCGGGTCGAGGACCCAGCCCACCTCGGCGTTGCCGTAGGTGGTGGTCCAGATCATGACATCGCCGACGGGCGTGCCGTCCTCCTCGATGACCAGCGCGAGCGTGCCGGCGAACCCCAGCAGGTCGGTCTTCATGAGCCGGTCGCCGAGCCGGTTGAGCGTGTACTCCCGGTTCCACGGCTCGTCCAGCAGCAGCTCAGTCACCTCGGGGCGGGAGTAGAGGTCATGCATCCATGTCTCGTCGCCGGGGAGGTAGGTGCGCAGGGTGAGGCGGTCGGTGCGGATCGGCTCCATGCGTGCCACGGTAGGTGACACGGGGCCTGTGCGCAGGTCCGGAGCAGGAGAATTCACCACCTCTTGCATTTAGTTGACACGTCATCTAAATTGAAGGCATCGAACACCGACGGGGCGTACAGCCCCACTAAGGACACACATCATCATGGCCACCACCGCTTCCACCGTCACCGTCTTCGGCAAGGGCAACATGGGCTCCGCCATCGCCGGCGTCTTCACCGACGCCGGGGCGGACGTCCAGGTCCTCGACTCCCACGCCGACGCCGACACCACCGTCACCGGCGAGATCATCGTCCTCGCCGTGCCCTACCAGGCACTGTCCGGCATCGCCGGCACCTTCGGCGCCCAGTTCGCCGGGAAGACCGTCGTCGACATCACCAACCCGCTCGACTTCACCACCTTCAGCCTCCTGCCCGCCGCCGACTCCTCCGCCACCGCCGAACTCGCCGAGCTGCTGCCGGAGGCCCACGTCCTCAAGGCCTTCAACACGAACTTCGCCGCCACGTTCGCCGCGAAGACCAACGGTTCCGAACCGACCACCGTGCTCGTCGCCGGTGACGACGAGGCCGCCAAGGCGTCCTTCTCCGCCACCGTCACCGCCGGTGGCCTGCGCGTCCTCGACGCCGGCGCCCTTTCCCGTGCCCGCGAGCTCGAGGCCGTCGCCCTGATGCAGATGAGCCTGGCCGCCTCCGAGCAGATCTCCTGGACCGCCGGCTTCGCGGTCGTGAAGTGACCACCTCGCCAGCTCCCGCGGCGGCCTTCGACGCCTGGGCACTGGAAGCCATCCAGCGAGGCGACCTCGACACGCTGGCGAGCTTCCGGACGCTGACCCCGGGTATGCCCTATGCACACCCGACAGCGGACCACTTCCTGCCACTGTTCATCGCACTGGGCGCGGTCGACGGACGGACAGACAAGCTGATCGACGGGATGGACGGCTACGCGGTCGGGTTCTCGCGGAGGTCCTTCGCGCTGTACTGAGGTGGTGTTAGTCGCGTCACAAGGGGGTGCAGGTGGGCGGACCGGTCCGGTTACACTCACCGACGGTTGATCCGTCAACCATCTCCCCTACCACGATCACGGACCCCGGAAGGATCCATGACCTCTCCGACAACCACCCTCACCAGCAACGATGACGACTCCTCGGAGGCGGCCACCGACGCAGCCACCAAGAATGCCGCGTCCTCCCGGTCGCGCTTCCCCTTCATCGCCGGACTGCTCGTCGCGGTCATCGGCCTGGCATTCCTCGCCGGCGGCGTCGTCGGCTGGTTCACCGTCAAGGCCGAGCTCGAAGACGAGCACGTCACTGTCTCGGAGGACGCCGACCACTTCGGCGGCGAACCGGCCGACGGGCCCTTCAGCGCCTACTACCAGGCCCAGGCCGTGAAGGGACATGTCTCCGCAGCCACCGGCGGGAAGACCTACGCCGAACTGGAACAGGACGACCCGAACCGGGACATGGCACTCCAGGGCGCGACGGTCCGCTCCTCCCTGATGACGGCCACGCTGTCCTTCGGCGTCTCGGCACTGGCCGCCGGTGCCGGCGTGGTCTCACTGCTCACCGGTGCCGCACTGATGGTGCGCAACCGGAGCTGAGCATGAGCCCTGGGCGTGCCTGTGTCCCTGTACCCTACTGCGGACGCGCCCAGGCAAGCAGCTTCATCGTCGAGTGCTGCCGTTCCGCGCCGTCCTGGTTGACGGTGCGCGAGTTGACGGTGAGCGTGACGCGGTCCGGCTGGGACCGTGACCAGTGGATGTCGTCGATGACGACCGGCATGAGGTCGGTGCCGGCATCGGTGAGGACGAACTCCTGCCGGACCCTCTCCCCTTCTTCCTGGTAGGGGCGCCGCTTCAGCAGTCCCGCTCCGGTCAGCGCCTTGAGGTCGGTGTACGCGGTCGCCGGTGACATGCCGACCCGGCACAGCCTCGCGCCACTGAAGGCGAACACTGTCGGGCACGGAAGCGGTGCCCGGCCAACCCACCAGCGGCAACAGAGCCGCGACTGTTCAGAGCTCTGCATCACCACTGCGATAGCGGAATCAACAGGTAGCAGGTACATGTGACATGATTTCCCCATACCGCCGTTCAATGTATTCAGTGACAACATCCAGGCAGAAAGGGCTTTCGGAAAGTGCCGGCTACCCGAGGCGACAACTACCATCACGGAAATCTTCGACAGGCACTTGTCGAGGCAGCCGTCGCCATGATTGAACGTGGCGACAACTTCTCACTCAGGGCCGTCGCTCGCGAAGCTGGCGTATCTCAGACCGCACCCTACCGACACTTCCCTGACCGTAGCCGACTGGAATCCGCAGTTGCCGCCGAAGGATTTCAGGATTTGAACACGGTTCTGCTCAGCGGAGGAGAGCTCCCCTCAAGCCCCGTAGAGCTGCCAGAGTTCGCGGTCCGCTACGTCCGGTTTGCACTCACAAGGCCACGCATGTTCGGGCTTATGTTCGGAACACAATGCGATGACCGTACCGACGAGAGGGTCCGTGCCTCGACCCAACTGCACGACAACCTGGCATTGGCGCTCCGCTGCGCGTACCCCGGAAGATCAGAAACTGAACTCTCGACCCTGTCGACCGGCCTGTGGGCAACCGCCCACGGACTGGCCTGCCTGCACGTCGACGGCAAGCTCTCCGCCGACGACCTCAGTGAGGTAGAGGACCGCGTGCGCGCCACGTTCGGCGCCGTCGTTCCCCTTTCCTGAACCGGCCCCCGCCGCACAAAGTCCGACCTCTCGGCCAATGTTGACAGTGTGTACTTCCGGACCTAGTGTCAGTGGGGCCAGCGATACCTGCAGTTATCGCGCAGGCCACTGGTACGGACGGCTTCAAGCCTCCTGGCACCACAGGTGCTGTTGCAAAGTGGTGCGGGCAGTGCCCAAGTGCTGCCCACGGTGGGGATCCCCAACCCTGTGGCACTGGCCCCTCAGACGCCGGCGAAGGCCTTGGCAACGATCACCGCATCCGCGTTCGGGCGCCCGAAGGCGAACACTCTGCCCTGGCCCTTGCGCAGCGCATGCATCGCCTCCATGCCCTGCAGTGTCCTGTAGGCCGACACCGGGGTCTTGAACCCACCACCTTTAGGACCCAGGATGCGCTTGAGTCGGCCGTGATCGCCCTCGATCACGTTGTTCAGGTACTTCACCTGACGATGCTCTACCGTCCTCGGCAGTTTCTGCTCTGTGATCAACTTCTCGATCGCGCCAGCGTACGTGGGCGCTTTGTCGGTACATATCACCCGGGGACCGTTGTGAGGACCGCGGTGACCAGCACCGCGCAGTGCTTTACCCAGGAACCGTGTCGCTGCCGTCGTGTTACGTCGGGTGGACATGTAGAAGTCCACGCTACGGCCGTCCTTGGTCACTGCCCGGTAGAGGTAGCACCATTTCCCTCCGACTCGAATGTATGTCTCATCAACCCGCCAGGAATCGGAGGACCAGGGTGAGATTTGACGGTACCAACGGGTTCTTTTGTCCAGCTCTGGGCCGTACTTCTGTACCCACCGGTAGATGGTGGTGTGATCGACCGGCACACCACGCTCGCTGAGCATCTCCTCAAGATCCCGGTAGGACACCCCGTATCGGCAGTACCACCGTACGGCCCAGAGGATCACATCTTGGGGATAATGCCTACCGGAGAAAATGCCCATGCGGGCCGATCCTGATCGATTGCCCCCAACTTTGCAACAGCACCGTCTGAGGGGCCAGTGCCACAGGGTTGGGGATCCCCACCGTGGGCAGCACTTGGGCACTGCCCGCACCACTTTGCAACAGCACCCCGAAGGAGCCCTGGCAGACCGTTGCCGCGATCATTGGTGACGAGGAACCCATCGGATGGGCCAACGACCTTGCCCTCCGGTCCTCCCTGGAATGAGAACCTACGTATCGTGCCTTCCGACCGCAACCTGTCGGTCCAGGAGCGCGTGCAAGCAGACAACTCCGAGCAGCGACTGTCGATGTCACTGGAAGACCTGCCTGAGCAACTAGTTATCATCGACTGCCCGAACCGCCAGGGCGGGATGCTCACCCAGAACGCCCTCGGCGCCGCCGATGGGGTGATCTACGCCGCTAGCGCCTCCCAGGACGGTGTGGACGGCGTCCTGGGAGCCCGCGACTCCGTTGACCGATTCGTTC
The DNA here is from genome assembly GCF_056280545.1 of Corynebacterium sp. UD i78. Classification (NCBI taxonomy): domain Bacteria; kingdom Bacillati; phylum Actinomycetota; class Actinomycetes; order Mycobacteriales; family Corynebacteriaceae; genus Corynebacterium; species Corynebacterium sp. UD i78. The sequence goes on from NZ_JBWCED010000001.1 coordinate 2,545,783, forward strand.
GATCTCGTCAGCGCATCGGTGCCCCGGTTCCCCTGACTGAGACTGGGATCGTCGTCGGCAATGTCGCCGACACCATCCTCACCAAGGTAGCTAAGGCGTCTCTCGAAGACCTCGCGGAAACCGGTCTGATGCTCTACCCGCCGATCCCACGGCGGACCATTGTTGACCAGGCGCGTATGACCGGAACGTGGTACGGCAACTACGACAAGGGAGCTCCCGTTGCTGCCGCCTACGACCAGATTCTCGACCAGATCCTCACCAAGGCTGGCCTGTCCGCCACCGCCCACTAGCTAGATTGAACGCTAGCAAGCGTGCTAGCGTGCTAGATAGTACGCACGCTAGGACGAACGACTTAACCAAAGGAAACATGAACCATGAGTGACAACGCCCCGGATCTGACCTCCCGACGGACCCGACGAAGCCCTAAGCCGCCGGCAGACTATGGCACGGACTCAGCGGAAGTCACCGGCCACACCAGCCCGACCACTGCGCCAGCGACGCCCCAAGCTGACGACCCGGCCGTCCAGTTCAACACGCGCGTCGCATGGTCGATCAAGAAGCGCATCGACGCCATCAAGGCTGACACCGGCAAGTCGATCCGCGAGATCGTCGAACACGCCATCAACAACACCTACCCTGAGAAGTAGAATCATAGAACGCTAGCATGCTAGAACGCTTGCTAGTGATCACTCTAGCTAGCTTTCTAGCGCGCACTCAAGCATGCCTCGCTAACGCTAGCCACAACCCCGCAACAACGCGGAGAACAAGGAGCAACCACCATGAAGTACATCGGCACCGTCCTTAGCACCGTCGAGCGCAAGAACCGCGCAGAATCCCTCATCCGCATCGAGGGCCTGGACCGGCCCCAACAGATTGCTGTCCTCTGGTCGATCCCACGCTCACCCGACGCACTGGCAGACCTCACCGCCGGCACCCGCATCATCTTCGCCGCCCGCGAGGAAACACTGACCCAGCGCATGCACACCGACGAGACCACCGGAGCGACCTCCACCATTCTCGTGGCCATGGGGAAGTTCTACGACGTCATCGACGATGACGCCCCGGCCGAGGACATCTACGCCACGATCCAGGACCACGACCTGGAGTTCACTGGAACGGTCGCTGACATCACAGACACCGCACGGGGCAACGGGCTGGCCACCCTGGTGATGAAGCGGCATGGCCAGCTCCAGCCACTGACGATCCGATGGCCTGACGATGCGCCCGGATCCGCCCGGAATCTCTGTATCGGTGAGGAGGTGACCATCCGCGCTGCAGAGCGCTCACTGTCCTGGCGCACCGACATCGCACCGACCGGGGTGAGGGCAATCATCCCGCAGGTCACCGTCACCGAGGTCATGGAAGGCGTATCCGACACCGACATGGGCAGGAACGAGCAGCTGTAGTGCCAGAGCGTGGGGGAAGTGGGGGAGTGGGTAACAACAGGGCTGCCGCGGCGCCGCTGCGCTACGCCTTGCCTCATATTCTCCAGGTGGGTCGACGCCGACGGTGGGGGATGAGGAACCGAGGTCAACCGGTAGGAGTGACGAGACTAGGTCAAAACTCAGGTCGGTGATCCGGGGACTGTTGTCTGCCTGGTGCGGTCCAATCCGATGGTTCGTGCGTCACTGGCGAGCTGAGGTCCGCCGAATCGAACAGATCCAAGGCCTGTTGGGGACTCGGCGCCATCGATGTCGGCAGGTCTTGCTCACCGCTGAGGACCGCGCACAGGAGATCGTGGTGTTCGGGAAGGTCTGCAGGTGGGAGAAGTCGCTGAGCGTCGGCGGTCAGCCCGGTGAGCACTGTACGGGTCTGGTCTGTGATCATGTCCGGGTCCAGAAGGCGGGGGACTGCCTCGGCATAGTCCGCCGCCCAGGTGGCTATCGCCGCGGAATCCATACTGGCCTCCCGTCCGGCAATGACCGCTTTAGCAGCGGCCACACCGTCAGCGCCGTGGTAGAGCCGCTGACCTGACCGGTCAAACACATCGAGGGTATCGACAACCCCGTCGACTGCCGCAAGGCCAGCGAGCATCCCGGTGTAGGCGCCGGTGTGGGAGTTTTCAGTGGTCCATCTGGGGAAATCGTCGTGATCAATCCCCGCGAGATACCGGCTGACGATGCCGAGGCGACTGATCGACTCATCAACAGCAAGAGCGGCGACTGAGACCTCGAAACCGGCCTGCCTGAACTTTTCCGCAGTGTTCGCCACCTGGTCAGGGGCGGTCAGAGTGTTTTCGATGATCGTGTTGTACCCACGGCGGGCCGAGTGCTCGATCAGGCCACGCATCCACTCACCGACAGGGCCGTTGGACAGGACATCCATGCGCTGCGGATCAGTGTTCATGATCAGCGGCATGCTCGGATGATTCAGGCGCAGAACATCGGAGTCTAGGACCACCGCGGGAGTATCCAGCTGCGCCGACAAGCGGTCGACAGTTCGTGACTTCCCCGCGGCCGGCTGGCCGGTGACGAACACCAGCTGCGGTGACGATGACGGTTGAAAGTCGAAGTCTATCGTCTTGGTCAGGTCCGCCAGGATCTCTGCGCGGACATCAGCTGGTACCGGGAAATCATCGGCAGTGAGACGACGTGCGCTCACTTGTTTGGCGCTGCCAGCCCGCCGATGCGGTGGTACTCCTCGCGCATCTGCCGGGTCCGGGAAACAAGGTCATCGCGATCAGTGTCGACCGCGGCTCGGAGGAAATGCGGGAGGTTATGGCGCTTGGCGTCCCACCAGTCTCGTTCAGCCTCGGTCGTTGCCGCGCGCACGCGATTGCCGTAGGCGGCAGTCAGGCTTGCGGCGACGGACTTCATCACGTCGTACTCGGCGAAAAAGATTCGTTCCTTGGTCGGGCTGAGCATCACAGGGGTCCTCCTTGGTGGCCTGTAGTGGGCATCATCCTACCACAGAGGGCAGGGGAAGGACAGTGAAAAAGGTGCATTGTGCTGCATATATGTCAGGTTCTTGGCGGGGTCTACGACGGCAGGTGATGAGGTCGAGGACGCCAGTTCCATGTGTCTCGGGAGTGTCGGTCAGGACGATCGGCGACTACGGTGGATCCGGTAGTCACCACACTGAGATTCATACTGAGATCCTTGGGGAAGAAGGCACCTCACCATGACCACCACACATCCGCGCCCGCTGGACAGCAGCCCAACCACCGGCGTCCAGGACACCTTGTTCGACGTCGAGGCCACCACCGCCGGCGCCGAGGCGCCGGCTGGCGGATATCGCGGCCCGCAGGTCTGCCAGATCACCGGTGTGACCTACCGGCAGTTGGACTACTGGACCCGCACCAACCTGATCCACCCCTCAGTCGCCGAGGCCACCGGATCGGGCAGCCAACGTCTCTATGGCTTCCGCGACCTGGTGATCATCAAGATCATCAAGGGACTGCTGGATACCGGCATCAGTCTCCAGAACGTGCGAAAGGCACTGGTCCAGCTCGACGAGCTCGACGCGACGGAACTGTCCGGCATCAACCTGTTCTCCGACGGAAAGACCGTCTACCAGTGTCGTTCGACGGAAGAGGTCATCGACCTGCTCGCTGGCGGTCAGGGCGTGTTCGGTATCGCGGTTCCGGGCCTGGTCGCCCAGCTCACCGGTGATCTCACCAGCATCCAGGCCCACACTGCCGGTGAGGGATCAGCACTCGCCGGCGATGAGCTCGCGGCGCGCCGCACAGCGCGCACCAGCGCCTAGAGGAGGACCCCGGTGCCCAGAAATCCCGATGGAACCGTGACAGAACGGCGGCCCGCGGCCTGCCCGGACGGGCACCCCTGGGACCGTCCGGGAACGTTCCTCGTCGGGTGGACCGGATCCAACCTGCATCGCGGACACCGCTACTGGATCTGCACCACCTGTGACGCTGAGATTCATGCCAAACCCGGCCGATCCCTGCTCGACGCCAACAGGTCTGACTGACGGCTACTCACTTTCGCAGGGCTAGATCGACTCGGCAACGAGGTATCGGCGATCGTCATCCATCGAGGGCACAAGACTAGAGTGCCGGTGGCGCAGGCAACATCTCTTCGCCCCACGCGAGCAGGTCATTGACATCACGAAGCAGGATTCGGCTACCGATAGCCGCCAGTGACCCTTCCCACTGCGCAGTGGTCTGCCGGGCAGTGGCAATGGCCTCTGCGACCTCATCTGGGCGCCTACCGAGTGGATCGTGACCTCCGCCGCGAGGTGCGCGCTTATGCATGATTGCAGCGGGTATCATGTCGCTGTATCTACGCAGTAGGAGCGCCCGGGCGACATTGACGACAAAAATCTTGTCGGCGTCCGCAGGGTCGACCATATCGGCCAGCCGATCCAGATCGGCCAGAGGCACTGTCCAGGACGCATGAGCGGCCCTGGCCTGTGCTATCGCGGCTGGAGAGCATCCTAGGAGATCTGCGGCTTGCTCCGCATCGACGAGCTTCCGGGCTGACTCGGGATCGTCTGACGGAGCTGCCGCGCGCACCACAGCACCGAGGATCCACTCATCGTCGACGCTGTAGCGAGACCGGCGCATGACGGGCTTGTCATCAGGCCACTCTAGACCGTCGTAGATGATGCAGTCGATGAGTGCCTGGTCAGCATCCATCCGTGACCCCCCGCGGTGGTCCCAGAACTCCCGAAAGGCCGCTACCCGGTCCAGGCCAGGTAGAGACGCACCCGATAGTGCAGTGAACGGGCGTGCTGCCACATCGAGGATGACCCTCTTGCGTCGGCCGAGCAAAGAAGCCACCCCGCTTCGAGAAGCGCCGTTGAGGATTAGGCCTTTCACAACAGGGTGGTAAACGAGGTCAAAAAATAGGTCTTTGACCTGGCCTGATTCGTGCTCCGAGATGCTGATGGTGGTCATGATCCGACTGACCGTTGATTCGGTGATTGGGTCCATGGTGCAGACACTACACTGCCGGTTCCCGAATGGGAACCATTGTCTGGGCGGAGGCCAATCTTTGCCTAAGTGGACGGGCGGACGACCGGCTGCCTGTCGACGCGGATGAGTCAGGGCAAGCGTTCGGAGTCGCTGGGAGCGTACTCAAGTGTGACTCGACCTGGAGGCTCGGCTGCAGAGTGTTACTTCGGAAGCTGAACAAGAGCGAAGCGCAGTCGGTCGGTTCCCCCCATTCCCTTCATGGTGATGATCACGGTCGCCTCGGTCTCTGACGTGAACTCGATACGCCCGTGAGTCGTCCACATCTTATCTTGTTCCTGGGCGGCAACACCGAGAACCGTGTGGGGATCGGACAGTAGCTCCGCCGTGGGGATCTCGCGGCCAGAGTATGCGACCTTCTCGGTTGTGGGGAGCAGCCAGGAGCGCAGCTCGGACGTGGACAGAGACGCTTGCCGCGGGTAACTATTCATGACCTCATGATTCCACAGTTCGAGGAACGGGGGTGTGCATGTTGTTGCGGTTGACGATCGTCTGCGGCAACGGCTACGGCACGGTCCTGATCTGCCGAACGGTGCGGACCAGTGCGAGCTGCTGCCTGATAATTACCGTCTGACTACTGACGTTGACATGACCATTCTGTCAATAGTGCTCAACTAGAGATCGCGCTCACTCCGATGCCCTTGCTTAGCATCTCGCTTGGCCTTCTCCGAATGCACGTAACCCTGCACCTCCTCGCCGCGGTACTCGGTACGGTAGTAGGCGTCCGCGGCGTCGTCGCGTCCTTCCGTGAGGCCGGCGAGCATGGAGTTGTAGGCGTCGAGGTCGGCGTCATTGTCGCGCTCGGCCTTGCGGTCGTAGCGGGCAGCCTCCTTGCGGTCCTGGCGCAGCCACTGCACAGCGTGCGCCGTGCTGACCAGCAGCAGGGGAAGCTCGCTGAGCCCCCAGGCGATCGCGCCGCCGGTGTGCTGCTGCTCCATGAGGTCCACGTCGAAGGGCAGCTGCAGCGACAGGTAGTAGGACTCCGCCAGCGGCTGCGCCATCTGCATCATCGCGATACCGAACCAGGCGTGGAAGGCCATGGACGCCAGCGTCATCAGCAGTTTCATAAACGGGCTGAGCTGGCGCGGCGCGGCGTCCACGCCGATGACCACCCAGTAGAAGAGGTACCCGGAGATCAGGAAGTGGGTCATCATGAACAGGTGCCCGGCGTGTTCGGAGGCCAGGTCGTTGAACAGGTCCGACAGGTACAGCGCGTAGAAACCGACGACGAACTGGAAGGACGCCACGATCGGGTTCGTCAGGAACTGTGAGACGGGGTTGTTGATGAAGACCACGAGCCATTCACGGGGGCCCTGCAGACCGTTGCGTCCGGCGGGGCGTAGCGCGCGCAGCAGCAGCGTCATCGGTCCGCCGAGCACCCAGAACACCGGGATCAGCATGGTCAGCGCCATGTGCTGGAGCATGTGCGGGGCGAACATCGCCATGGAGTACATGCCGAGTCCGGAGCAGGTGACGAAGATCAGCACGAGGTTGCCCAATGTCCACCACCCCAGCCGGCTGGTCTTCCACTCCACGCCGCGGCGTCGCAGCGTGATCCACGCCCACATGTACACCACCTGCAGCAGCAGGGCGACGGTGCCGAAGACCAGGTCGAAGCGCCAGTTGGTGAGCACCGCGGCCAGGCTGAAGGGTTCGGAGACGTCGAAGCCCATGATCAGCTCGGCCGGGGTGACGTCGGCGACGGCCTCGACGGGCGGCGGAATGCGGGTCAGCGACAACGCGACGCCGACCGTGGCGGCCATGACGAAGATCTCGACCAGCGCCAGACGGACGAAGGGACGCCGCCACCAGGCGGTGGTCTTCGCGCCGGACGCCTCGGCCGCCTCGAGCTGCGGCAACGTCCAGCGCCGGTGGGCGAAGCCGAAGAAGGCGAGGATGAGCGTGAGCACGGCCTTCGCCACGATCACACGGCCGTAGTCGGTGGTGAACCACTCGGAGAACGACAGGCGGATTCCCGCGTTGATCAGGCCGGACGCCGCAATGCCGATGATCGCGCACAATGCCACGAAGCTGTAGCGCCGGGTGATCTCGGCGAGGAAGGGGCCACGTCGGGCGGCGTGCGCGACCAGGGCCATCAGTCCGCCGATCCAGATGGCGGACAGGATGATGTGCCACAGCAGCGAGTTCACGCCGTAGTCGTGGTTGCCGCCGGCGGCGGAGTGCCCTTCGAGGGCGATCGGGATCAACGACGCCACGGAGAGGACGAAGAACACCGGCTGCCAGATCCACCGCCTGGTCAGCAGTGACAGGACGGCGACCGCGCCGGCGATGGCGGCGATCCAGAGCATTGCCTTGGCCGTCGACACCTGCGCGATGGCGACACCCCACATGTCGGGCTGCAGCGTATCCTTCAGCGGCTGACTCGAGGCATCGGAGAGGTAGAGCGGCACCAGCAGCAGGGCGCACAGCGCCCAGCCGGCCATCGCCCAGGTGCCCGTGCGGGACGCCCGGTAGCCGTCGAGGCCGAGGTAGCCGTCCTTCCCCGGTTGCGCGCCGAAGGCGCTCATAAGGAACGAGCCGACGCCGAAGCACGCCAGTACCGTTCCGGTGCCACGGACGAGCGGAACTCCCGAGGTCGTGACGGGGCCGGGATCTGAGATACCCAGGACGTCCAACGACTGACCGAGGAAAGCATCGCCGATGACGGCGGCGACGAGCCCGGCCATGACTGCGGCGATGACGTAGATGGCGACTGGCGAGCCGATCCGTCCGGAAGGACGGGAGGGGCGGGACGGACGTTGCGGATCCCCTGTCGGGGATCCGCTGACTGATTCGGTGGCGGTGGCCGCGTCGGACATGCCCTGAACGTTACTAGCCGGGACCCCTGTACCCCGATTCTCTGTGCCATCTCCCGCTAGCATCAGCGACTTGCATACCCAGAACTATGTGCGCTGACCGCCGAACCAACTCTACGTCCCTACGTCTTGCCATTGGCCCATTATGGGGGGGGTTGACAGCTTCACTTGATTGCAGCGATAGCCCGCCCGTACTGGCAGTGTGCTATACATGTCCTGAAGGCACATCGTTCTCGACTCTCATGGGAGCAGTAATCACATGATTAGAAAGACTAATGCAGCTCCAGTTTTTTTGGCTGGCCTCGTTGCAGTTACTATCGGCTGTGCGCCAGCAAGTGCGTCAGTCCCTGAGTTCTCCTCTCCGGCCAGTGTGTCCGGAGTCGAATCTTCTGCTGAGCAAGCGATCACCACCAAAGCAATGCATCAGCGCTATTCAGCACCCTTCAACACCAGGACAGAGTGCAGGGGTATGTATAATTGGATGAAGGGGAAGGGTTACCAAATGGCTCGCGAGTGCCGCCAGCATGCTGACGGAAAGTGGTGGTTTAAGTACTGGTACGCCAGGTAATCGTCTCGAAAAATAGTATCACAATCCGGGCTCACCAACGGTTCGCAAACCTCTGAACGCCCTTCTCGAGGATCGGGACCTCGCCTTGGCGATACGGTTGGGAAACTAAAGTATTTAGTTCCCCAACCGGGTCAAGATCTGGGATGCCGCGCTGGCATCAGGTTTCGCAGGAGTCCGCCGTGAGGCGGTGTACCGCTACGCCCACGAACTGCGGTGGATGAGGAACCGTGCTGCACACCTGCGCCCCATGCTCAACACCGACGATCTCTGGGCCACCCACCGCTACGCGATACGGATGCTCCGCTCCATGGACACTGACTTCGCACAGATCATCGCTGGACAGGCCACCCTTCCGAGGATCATCAAGGCAAAGCCTTAGATGGGTTCTGTTGACGATCGTCAACGGACCTGGTTGCCGCACTCCTCGATCCTCGGCTAGCCGTCTAGTGGAGGTCTATGACTGTTGATGCTAGGGTCGACGGCAGCGAGGCCCTATACGGCCTGTTGGTCGTCCACAGGGTCTCGCACCTCGCGAACCCCTGACCATATGGTCAGGGGTTCTTGCGTTCCTCGACCCACAGAATCCCTTGATCAGAATCTGGGATCCAGAGCCTCTTTGTACGCAGGTAGGCGCGGATCGCGTCTGCGGCGGGGGTATGCTTCGATGACCAGCGCTCGGGGTGTTCCTGCGTGTGAAGCTGGTAGGCGCCGTAGGCGACGAGATCGGCCGCCTGGATGAGTTGATTGTATCTACTGTCCTGCATCACGACGTCTTCTATGACGTGCCGTGTACTCAGATTCAGTGAGCGATGTACATCGCGATAGGGTGCCGAACCACGAAAGGCAGCATCCCACTGCGCTCGTATCTGTTCCGGGGTGCGGGAAGAATCATCGGGACCGTAGCCTTGCTGGCCATCGTAGAAAACCATGGCAGTGGTCTGCATCTTCGCCGCCCAGGCGTCGAGCCAGCGGATGAACGTAGCGTAGGCCTGAGTTGATGATCGATGAGGTGTCGCGATCGTCGCGATTGTCAAGCCGTCGGCTTTGGCTAGCCACGACAGCATGATGCGGCCGGTTGCTGCGCGGCGTCCCGACGAGAACGCGTCCTCGGCCTCGGCGGAGTCGCAGAAGTGGCCGCGGCCCTTGTAGAGGTTGTTGGCGTGGAGCTCTTGGGTCTTCGGAACATCGAACTCGCGGTGGATCTCGCGACGGCCCTGGAGCCATGAGGCAAGCACGTTGTTCCAGTGTCGATCCTCTACTAGGAGCGCTGTCAGCATCGTGCCATGTTTGGAGTCCCCTGAATCGTCGACGTAGGCAAGATGCACGTGGGGGACTCCGGAAGTAGGTTGGCGATCTGGTGGGAACTGAACTCGGGTCGAGTCTAGTGGGGGAAGCGGAGCATCGTGTACCTGTCCTGGTCGCATATAGAAGACACCTATTAATGGGCCGTTCTGTGTGCGCTGTGTCAGAAACGATCATTTGTGACACACTCCCACTCTTGGGAAACTATCGGGGTGTTTGTCCTGCTGGGCGAGTGTCACAACCCTGTGCCATAATCAATGTGTCACGACATTGTCCAATGACGAGTAACGACGCAGTATTTGATGATATGAACAACTAGACAGGTTGACGTGTTGGTCTACCGATGATGGGAACTATGATTGTGGCGGTAGGGACTATTTCGATGAAGAAACAGTTAGCTGATGCACGGATGTCACGCAAGGCGACGGTGCTCCGCGTCGTCGATCTTGTTTCCTCCATCAACTCACCGGAGGGTCGTCGTCGTGGGTGAGGTGTTGGGCTATGCCCGGGTGTCAACGACCGATCAGGATGCCCGACTGCAACACGACGCCCTGACAAAGTACGGCTGCGTCCGGGTGTTCACCGACACGGCCTCGGGGACGCTGGCCCACCGGGAGCAGTTCGCCCGGCTGCAGGATCAGTTGCGCGACGGTGACACGCTGGTGGTGTGGCGCCTGGACAGATTGGGCCGCTCGGTCAGCCACCTCATCAAGCAGTTGGAGGATCTGCAGGCCCGTGGGGTGGGGTTCGTCTCCATCCAGGAGGCCATCGACACCACCACCCCGGGAGGCCGGTTGGTGTTCCACGTGTTCTCTGCGCTGGCGCAGTTTGAACGTGATCTCATTGTCGAGCGCACGACTGCGGGCCTGGCGGCGGCCAGGGCGCGGGGTCGGGTGGGTGGTCGGCCGGCGAAGCTGTCTGAGCAGCAGGTTGACACTGCCCGGTCGTTGTATGAGTCCGGGTCGGTCAGTGTCGCGCAGATCGGGCGGATTCTGGGGGTGAGCCGCTCGACGATCTACCGGGCACTGGATCGTAGTGCGCGCACGCACGCCCCCGACACATCGTTGCAGGAGCAGTGACGACCAATGGGCAACCACGGGACCCAGTGTCAACAGAGGGAAGCCTCGGGGCCTCTTGCATGGATAGGTGGAAACCGCCCTGGCATGCACTGGCCGACGAGCTGGCCAGATGTCTACTCCCCATGTGGAGCCGACCGTACCCGATAAACCAGCAGGTTCTGAGATTGTTCTAGTCGTCTGTCCGACGACGCCATCTAGCAAAAGACCCTCATCAATGGTTAACTAGAAAAATCTAAAGGTGACTATTCGGTCGCGTCCCGCTAGCACGAGGTTCACACATGCTCCGTTGTACCCGCACACTCCTTGCGACGACACTCGCCGCGCTGCTGGGCGCTACTGTTGTTCCGATCGCATCGGCACAGGACGCTCCCATCGAGTCCGCCCAGCCAGCACCGGCACAGTTGGATGAGGTACCGCAGCAACCCGTCGAGGACTACGTGCCCAACAGAGATGAGCCGGCTCCTGCCGACGAAGTCGAGCAGCTCTCTGAAGATGATCAGCGGGTGAGCGAGTACTACCGGGAGGAGCCGCCGACGGAGGCGCCACCCGAGAATCTGCCGAAGGCGAAGGATAAAGTGACGCCCGGGCAGATGCGGTCGGACACTCTGGCTGTACCGGAAGGCTTCAGCAACCAGGAAGCCGATCAAGCTGAGGTTGCCGAAGCACGCCTAGAGTCCGCGCCGAGGGCTATTGCGGCAGGACAGACATGTAAGGTCTTCTGGCCCTCTCCGAATCGTGTGTGCGGGGTGATCCTAGAACGCTATGAGAGGATCGGGGGGCCCGTTAGTTGGCTGGGCCTTCCTCGGAGCAACGAACTGGTCAACCCTGACGGAATCGGTCGGCGCTCCGAGTTTCTGGGGGGAAACATCTATTGGCACCCCAGTCACGGAGCCCACAGCGTGGCGCCGGATGCCTCCAAGCAGTGGCAGATCCTGGGGTACGAAACCGGGAAACTGGGCTACCCGACCTCTGAAGCATTTTCGACCCGTCAGAATCTCACTTTCGGACAGCGTTACTCTGGCGGTGATATCTACTACTCGCCCCTCACCGGCGGATCAGTCACGGGCGACATCAAAGCGCGTTACGACCGAATGGGGGCCTCCGAGCATCCCATCGGCGTCCCGATCGCCAATGAGGCCACTAACACCAACGCATTCCGATATACGAACTTCTCGAATGGAACACTGAGCTGGCGTGGAAGCGACAGAGCCACGAGGTTCATGTACTTCAACACTCAAAAAATATGGGATGCGCTTGGGCGCGAAACTGGCGCTTATGGATTCCCTGGTAGCGATGAACAAGCGAACATTCCCGGAGTTTTCCATACTGTACCTTTTGAAGAAAAAGGGGTAATCGTCTGGTCTAGTCTTTTCGGTGCCCGAGAAATTAGCGGACAAGCCTTCCTATACTGGAGTTCTCTCCTAAATACAGCAGACGATATCGGCTATCCTTTAGCTGACCCGGTATCGTTCGCGGATTCTAGCATTCAAGAATTTGCGAACGCCACAGTTCTCGGGTCCGGTGATAATATTTCAGTCATACGTAAATCCGAATCATCAAGTCCCTCAGAAGTGTCTTCAAGATTCGCTCATGATTTAGAAAGTGCACCACTTAGTAACCCATATCAGGCCAGGGCGAACATTTCGGCTGGAACGCGCATGAGTAATGATGCACCTGGCATCCTGGAAAAGTTTGACTTCCCAGCCGGGGGCGTCCGCTTTGTTGTCAGAAAAGGGTTCTATTCGGTATATGCAAATGGTAACGATGACGGTTGGGGACATGATAAATTAACACAAAAGCACAACTTCTACAACTACAACCTTCTATATAATGCAATAAAGCAAGGCGCGAGGAATACCTCTATTTCGACTGCTCCCGACAATTACGCATATACCCAGGATGTCTTCTTTGTGAAATGCGGAGGTTTCTCACTTCAGCCAACGTGTGATGAGGTTGAGCCGAAGCAATGGGTCACGGCGATCTATCGGCCAATACCTAATAATACGTACAAGGGATACGAATCTAAAGATCCAAAAATCAGCAACGACAACTGGCCGGTCGGCGTGGTGACAGCCTATTGCCACAATACTAAATCTGAGGCCAGCGGAAATGGAAACAAAAGTTCCAAATGTCCCGCGTACGTAAACAACTATAGCAAATTGGCATGATTAGTATGACGGATGTGAATCCTGTCCTCACCGAGCCAATTTTTCAGAGTTTTATAAAAGGACTCTCGAGTGAGTATCCTGCAGTTCGACTTTCTTGTATTGAACATGCCTTCTGGCTCATGGATCGACTTTCATCCTCGGGTAGTGAGCTGGACAAAAATGCAGTGCAGAAAATATTCCAGATAGTAAATCTGCATCTTCGATCTGAAGACTCAATGCCGCAAGTAAGTCCAAAATCACTCAGTAAGACAGTCTCGCAAGAGATCCTCCGTTTGATCGGAGATCGGCTGCGTCCGACTGAAGTGGTCAGCCCTTCGGAGTTCGCGGGAAACGGCACTCTCTCACAGCATTTTTACTCGCCAATGCATTTAGAAAGTAAAGATGATTTACCTAGGGTATTCATGTTGGGTGCGAGGTTGAATTTCGAAGGGATAAATCTTTCTGGTTCCTGTCTCTCTGGTATGAATTTTTCCGAGGCAAGTTTCGCAATGTCGTCATTCGATAAATGTGATTTCGATAGATCATGTTTTGTCGGATCTTCTTTTAATGACGCAATTGTGGCCGGTAGTGCCTCAGGCGTAGATTTTCGCTCGTCCGACTTTAGCTTTTCAAGAGTCGACCTGAGAGTAGAAAAGGCTTCTTTCTCGACTTCTGATTTCTCGGGAGCTCGTTGCATTCTGAGAGAAACGTCCGGAACTAACTTTTTCGAGTGTAGCTTTAGGGGAGCGGACCTATCGGGAAGCGACTACGCGATCGACTTGAGCGGATCTATAATAGATCCTGAAACAGTGTTCCCGGACGGAACACGTATTGACGGAAATATCGAAGAATCGACCCTTTGGGTTGAGACGACCTGGGGAAAGGTACGCTTAGTCTCGGGACACTCTCTAGCCGGGCAGTCCAGATAGTTTGGTTGAGTTCGGGGAAGTGGAGTAGCGGAGGTGGCGCCAAGTTGTTGCTGGCCATACAAGATCGGGCGGTACGAGCATCTTCTCCGGCAGGCGCTTCCCATCGTGTCATCCTGTGGGCTGTGCGGTGGTAGGAGCCGCGACGAATTGTCCTTATAGAAGCTGCGCGGTTCTGTTCAGTGCGGTCCTGATAGTGGCCCTCGGGCGGTCTGCTTATTCTTCACTCGACGGGAGCGCACTCTCTAGCGCTGCAGACGTTAGCCGTTGCCTTCACCTCGTAGCTCGACAACCTGGCTCCGTCGATACCAATGCATCACAGTGACGATGCTAAGTCCTAGTCCGACCAAGAGCGAAGGGTTGATCCTCTCGATCGTCAACGGAACTCCTGTCGAGCACAATGCGACACAAGCTCAGAGTAGGTTCCTATACCTATTGCGTAAATAATGTGCGAGCAGGTACCCTATCGGTAACTTATCGAACGTATGAGTCATAGGTACCACACGGCGCTGCGAAGCGGCCGGTAGCTCGGCACTGAATAGGGATACGGACCATGAAAATCGGCTACGCGCGATGCTCGACGCAGAAGCGGGACCTTCGGGCGCAGAAGAAGCAGCTCCGAGACCTCGGGGTAGACACTGCTCGGATCTACGTTGACCACGGAATCAGCGGACGCAAACGAGAGCGCCCAGGTCTGGACCAGGCGCTCGCCGCGTGCCGGGCCGGCGACACACTGGTGGTCACGAAACTGGACCGGCTCGCCCGGTCCATTTCCGACGCGGCCGCCATTGCCGACCAGCTCGCCGACGCTGGTGTGACTCTGCAGACCGGACTGACCGTCTACGACGCTAATGACCCGGTCGGAAAGGCTTTCTACTATTTCGCCGCGATCTTCGCAGAGTTTGAGTCGGATCTTATCCGGCAGCGGACTCGCGAGGGTATCGAGATAGCCCGGGCCGAAGGGAAGATGCAGGGAAAGTCCTCGCGGTTCACCCCATACCAGCAGAAACGGATGCAGGAAATGCTTGCCTCCGGTGAGTATTCGCAGCGCGAGATTGCCGAGCTCATGGGGACCTCGCGCTCGTGGATCTCCAGGCTTGCGAAACGATGGCGCGCGCAAGGGCTCCTTGACCCGCCGCTGCCCGTCTTGATCCCCGAACCAACTGACGCCGAAACGAAGGAATAGACGATGACCACACTCTCCGACCTCACCGCCCAGCTGGCCGATCGCCGGACAGTCGATCGCGCGACCGCAGCTGACCTGATCCTCGACCAGATCGTTTCCCAGGACCTGATCCTGGGTCAGATGACCGACCCGCAAGACATGGTGCTGTTGCAAAGTTGGGGGCAATCGATCAGGATCGGCCCGCATGGGCATTTTCTCCGGTAGGCATTATCCCCAAGATGTGATCCTCTGGGCCGTACGGTGGTACTGCCGATACGGGGTGTCCTACCGGGATCTTGAGGAGATGCTCAGCGAGCGTGGTGTGCCGGTCGATCACACCACCATCTACCGGTGGGTACAGAAGTACGGCCCAGAGCTGGACAAAAGAACCCGTTGGTACCGTCAAATCTCACCCTGGTCCTCCGATTCCTGGCGGGTTGATGAGACATACATTCGAGTCGGAGGGAAATGGTGCTACCTCTACCGGGCAGTGACCAAGGACGGCCGTAGCGTGGACTTCTACATGTCCACCCGACGTAACACGACGGCAGCGACACGGTTCCTGGGTAAAGCACTGCGCGGTGCTGGTCACCGCGGTCCTCACAACGGTCCCCGGGTGATATGTACCGACAAAGCGCCCACGTACGCTGGCGCGATCGAGAAGTTGATCACAGAGCAGAAACTGCCGAGGACGGTAGAGCATCGTCAGGTGAAGTACCTGAACAACGTGATCGAGGGCGATCACGGCCGACTCAAGCGCATCCTGGGTCCTAAAGGTGGTGGGTTCAAGACCCCGGTGTCGGCCTACAGGACACTGCAGGGCATGGAGGCGATGCATGCGCTGCGCAAGGGCCAGGGCAGAGTGTTCGCCTTCGGGCGCCCGAACGCGGATGCGGTGATCGTTGCCAAGGCCTTCGCCGGCGTCTGAGGGGCCAGTGCCACAGGGTTGGGGATCCCCACCGTGGGCAGCACTTGGGCACTGCCCGCACCACTTTGCAACAGCACCATGTGTTCCGCCTTCTTCCATGCCGGGGGTTAGTGAGGCATGATGGAGGGCATGAGACTGTTGGGCTACACCCGGGTATCCACCGTCGGTCAGGATCCGACACTTCAACACGACGCCTTGCACACCGCCGGGGTCCAGAACCGTGATGTCTTCAGCGACGTCACCTCCGGGGCGAAGAACGCGACCGAGCGTCCGGGAATGAAGAAACTTCTCGCCTATGCCCAACCCGGTGACACGGTGGTGGTGTGGCGCATCGACCGGCTGGGCCGATCATTGCTCGACGTACTCAACACAGTGAACCTGCTGCGCGAACGAGAGGTGAAGATCAAGTCCGTCTCTGACGGCATCGACCCGGAGACCTCGTCGGGCCGGTTGATGCTCGGGATGCTGGGCACCCTGGCTGAGTACGAACGAGAACTGATCACCGAACGTGTCAACGCCGGCATCGCCGCAGCGAAAGCCCAGGGCACTCGCTTCGGCCGACCACCTGTTGATCCTGAGGTGGTTGACCGCAAACTCGCCATCGTCGCCGAGGAACGAGCCAAAGGCCGTAGCGCAGAAGACGCCGCGAGCATGGTCGGCTGGTCGAGGGCAACACTGTACCGGCATCTGCAGGGTGCTAAACGACGACAGTCAGCACTGCCCGCCTGATGCGGGCACAATGACCAGGTCGTGAGGTGATGGTGATGGACGAGATGCAGCGCTGGGAGATCCTTCGCCTGCACATCGAAGACGGCATCACCCTGACCGACCTGGCACGGTCCACCGGCATCAGCACCCGCACTCTATCCCGGTGGTCGGCCCGCTACCGGGCCGACTGTGGCGAGACAGGCGGCATAGACGGGGCGGTTGAGCGGCAAGGAGTTGAGTAGAAGGCCTGCCAGAGCGGTATCACCGTCTGTCGTTGATGCGTTTGTGAGACAGGCGGGTTTCATACCTGTTCACCCTACCTGCGACGCGTCTCACGAGTGGACACTCTGAGGACGCCACACAGCGATCAAGATGTCACGCCATTTAGCGGACAAAGTCACAGCCGAGGCGCTGTTAGAGCCGCTGGGCACCGGCCCGCTCGGCATCCCGCTGCTGGCCGATGTGACGGCTGACACGCACTGGAAAGAGGATTGAGCTGGAGGACCTACCGCGACGACCGCACCGGTGCTGTTACAGGCTGCAGAGCACCGTTACCAGCGGTCTGTCCTCCACCAAGAGGGTAGTCGATTCCTCCTCAAACACCGTACGGAACCAAGGACACACTGTTATCCTGAAGCGGGCAGCACTGAGATATCCACGAAACCAAGGAGGAATGACATGACCACATTCGCCACCGTCACATCCATTTTTCTTGCACTATCTCTTGGCGGAGATGCAATTCTTTCGCTCAGACCTCCCAAATTCATAGTTAACTGCCTCTCTGGCGTTAATTTCCCCAGGAACTGGTGGTGGGTGCTTATTGTTATCAAAGCATCCGCTACGGCGGGGCTGGTTATCGGATTGATTAGGGATGAGCCGGCCATTACCGCAACCGTCTCTGCAGGTGTTTTGGCATACTTCTTGTGCGCTATCGTGGCCCACATTCGCGCCAGATTCCTCAAGAGTGAGTTCTGGGTAAATTGCCTTGGAATGACCGCCCTAGCTGTCGTGACGCTTATCGCGACTTTACTGTCCCTCTAAGGGGGGTTGCAACGAAATGTTCGCGCAATCTAACATCGACCCAGATGTCTATCTGGGCAGCATATTTTCTAGCCAGCCTGACTGTCCGACAGTGTTTGTTACGGATACTTCTACGCCAGCATTACCCGATCTATCTCGTCGTTACACGGCGCGCGATCTGGAGCGGTTGTCAACTCGAATGGGCTCAGCAATATATGCGGCATTCGAAAGATTAGAAAAAGGCTCCGTGGTTGCTGTTGTTAAAGACAATCACTTTGACAACTTGGTAATCTCCGTCGCAATATCCAAACTCGGAGCAATACCAGCACTGATCTCAGATTCCGCAACCGATGAGACAATTCTTAGATTATTGCGAAAGCTTAGTCCAGCCGGAGTTGTTCTCGGTGGACGATTTGAGGGTGAGAACTACCCCCAGACACCGAACTTATTCAGCTCTTATGAGTGTCACCAAACAAGCGAATTATTCTCCGGACTAAGTGAAGTGTCCCACAGGCCGCTACCTTCAACACCTGATGTGTGCGATCCTGACGCTCTAATGCTTATTACGCATAGTTCTGGGACGACGGGCGATCCAAAGCTCGTCGAGCATTCCGCAAACTCACTCAGGGGAGCAACCGCTGTAGAGTTGTCGCGTATACCGTTTTTCAAATTAGTAAAGGCGACACTACCCTTGCAAACATTTCATTTTTCCATTCGCGCTCATTCTGCTGGCTATTCGCTCAGATCAAGTGGGAACCCAAGTTAGCAATTGCTGTGGGCTCTTTTGATTATAAAGTCATGATCAATGCATTAGGCGATTTGAGACCTACAGTATTCGAGTCGCTGCCCAATATTATGGGTGTTAATTTACGCGTAGCGAAGAGGTTCCCAGAGTTCTTTGCCAACGTCCGCACATTCATAAACACCTACGACATGATGCATCCCTCCCTTGCCCGAGAGTACGTGGCCATGTCGAAAGTCCGATCCTTGGTCTGGATTCATAGTTGGGGCCAAAGTGAAGTCGGCCCCATATCTGCAGGAATCTTCCCTCGTTTCGTACTTGAAAGCAGGAAACGTGCAGTGCAGAACATGAACAATATGGGTTGGCCTTGGCCCGGGAAAGTGCGGGTAAAGATAGTGGATCCTGATGATACTTCAGTTATTTTGCCACGAGGACGACAGGGTATCGCCATGGTAAAGAGTGACTCTATCTGTATAGGGTACTTAGGTGATGAAGGGCGTTACTCTAAAAAGTGGGTAGATGGGTGGTGGAATACTGGAGATATTGCCTATCGGGATAGGCTAAATCGTGTTGTATTTGTTGATCGTAATGTCGATCTCATCTCTGATCGGAGCCTGACTCAGCTAGAGTCAGCACTTCTTTCCAAAATCCCGACGGCGGAAGAGGTGGTTCTTTTGAAAGCCGGTGGCCGAACCATCGTGCCCGTAATAGTAACCAGCGACGTTGAAATGTCCGGACGCTACTTCCACTCCGTGTCGAAAATATCAGAACAGCTAGCCCCTCCGGTGTATCTTAGATGGGAAGAGCTCCCTCTTACCTCAACCTGGAAAGTAAAACGAAGTGAGCTCAGAGACAAGCTAGCGATTGTAACGGATGAGGTTGATGATCGATATGCCTAAACAAGACAGTTCAACACTAAATTTTCTGCACCATGCACAGTGCGCGCTTACGGAAACGCTACTCCATATGCCCTATTCTTCCGCGACACCGTACCGGAGGGAGTTTGAGACAGGTTTCTCGATCGACCATCGGTACGGTGACGTATGCGTGTTCCAGACGTTTGCTGCAGCAGAGGAAATTGCGCGGAGGACAGGAGTCTACCCCAAGTTTATTCGGGATGACAGGCACATAGGTGCTGTATATGACCTAGAGGGTTTTTACGTCATCATCGACCCGTACCTCAGCCACCTCACACCAGTCATCGTCTCTACTCACGAAGTTGCACCCCAAAAGACGGTAGCTGTACCTGCCGCGCCCACAGCCTATACCCCTTCTGCTAAGCCTGGTGTTTTCTCGGCAAACTACGACGAGAGCCTTGGTAGTATTGAAATCGAACAGCATGTATGGTCAGTCAGTAAACGTGAGTATTTTACATATAGAAAGTTTTGTCTAGACCTATCTTCTGAAGTAAGCAAAGATCTGAGCGGAATAAATGTTAAAGCACTGCTCTTTCACCCAGAACAGAAATCTGTATCTATCCGCGTAGTTGACCCGGTGGATATGCAGTACATCGAGGCTCGACTTAGTCTCCCAGCGGGGTATGAACCCGCTGTATCAGATGATATTGTTGTTTCCGACTCAAGCGGACCAGGATTTTCGCGGAGTGGTAGCGCAACGAACCGTCTTTGTGAGCTTACTGGTCTCTCGTGGAGAGACATCGAGGACCATTTGAGACTCGCGAAAGATCTGTATGTGGAAAACTGTCCTCAGTGGGGAGAAGAGTATTGGGGGCGTGGCAAATGAGTACCAAGGTCTTCTCCATAATAGGCCCCATACAAGGAGATAACGAAAGGGGAGTTATTGATAATCAAGCCTACAGAAACTCTATTTCCGAGCTACTCAGGTCATACCTCCCCTCCTGGACCGAGTATGAGCCGCATACCGAGGTTATGAAAAAAGGGAAAGCGCTTGCAGAAAGAGGGATGGCCCCCCTGGAGCCCACCCCTTATGAGGGGGTTTTTACCCCCCGTAAGCTTCTGCGAGAGGTATCCGCGGATTTTCTGGAGGCCACCAGAAAGGTGGGAAGTTCAGACCTTGTTGTATGCCACCTTCCAGGAAGAAAACTGAGTATGGGGACCGCCATGGAGCTCTACTCGAGTAAACTACATGGCGCTAAAGTTATTGCGATCACTGACCTGACAGATAACCTAGCCTTGCTTTCAACAGTCGATGTATTTGTGAAGGATCGTGGACAACTAGGCAATGCACTAGGTGAGATCGGCTTAGCCTAGCGACCCGTCGGACCGAACATGAGGTTTTCACATTCTAGGTCACTGTCGGCATGGTGCTGGGCACAACGTGCACCGCTGCTGGAGCGACTAGGCGCCGAGGTTGAGCCCTTCCACCGCCGCAGCCCCGGATGTGGGCAATGGAGGTATCCAAAGATGTGGACTATCTCCTTGACGAGATGTAGGCCTTTCACCCTCATCTATGCACCTATATCGAGGACGAGATGCAGCGACTCGGCCACCTCATGGACGACGGGCAGCTACACTTCGAGATTTGCGAAACTGCGTAGGGTGAGCGGTTTGTCTACCTGGCCATTGTTCATGAAGGCGAGACCTGGCTGCTGGCTTTGAGCGCTAAGGTACCGCAACGAGTCTCTGAGATCAGGCGGGTCCAGCCTCCTTATTCGCTCTGTGGGACTCTCCGGGCGCTGCTGAACCTGCTGCCCGAGCTGATGATCGAGCACCCGGCCGATAGCGCCGCCCGTGTCCGAACGACTGCGGCAATCGCAGCTAGGGCGCGGAGGGGCTAGAAGGACGCAATCCAGAGCTGCCAGAACAACGGCCCGCCCGTCTCGACCATCCGCCGCACTGTGACCTCGACGGATACGCCTGCGGACAGGGGGACCTGCCGGGTGACCTCAGGGCCCGGCACGGGGTCGTGCAGCATGTCGGCCAGAACCGCAGGGTTGAGATGGGCCAGCAGCGACTCAGCCTTCCACGGCTCCCCGGCTGCATTGATCGCGGCATCCTCCAGGAGCTGAGCGACGGGGAACGGCGGAGCCACCGGCTCGCCCGTCCCCTCGAAAAGGGCCGGGGCTCGATCCAGCGCAGCGTATACATGCTCACCCTCCGCTCCCCTGAACCAGCTGATGCTGCGCGCTGGAGTGGCCTCTGAAACTGCGGTTATGCTCATGCTGACAGCCTACGGCGGTGTCCCCTAGACATGAGGAAACCCCGCACCGATCGGTGCGGGGTTTCCTGGGTTAAGCGGCTCTTCCGGTTTCAGAGTGCGTTGATTGCCCCGCGGAGCCCTCCCGAGTGGATCAGTGACCGCAAGATGTAGTTGGCCTTGTTCCTGAACCCCAACGCGATACCGCGCAGGTGCTCCAGCTTGCCGTTGATGTTCTCCACCGGCCCGTTGGACGCACCGGTGTCGAAGTAGGCGAGGATGTCGGCTCGTCGCCGCCACAGCGTCTGGCCCAGCACCCGCAGTTCCCGCAGGTCGTTGGGGATCTTCACGTGTAGCGCCTTGATTACCTTGAACATCCGCAGCTTCCCGTCCCGGGGACGGTCCTGTTGATACGCGGCGATGATCTCCTGGTAGAAGTGCCACGTCACCTGCACCGGAAGGTGCGCATCATTGGTGAGCACGTCATCGAGCTTGACCGCGTTTTTCGGGGTGACCAGCGTCTTCCTGGTCAACAGGATCCGTCTGATGCCGTACAACGGGTCCCCGGACCGTCCGCGGTGTCCCATCGTCTCGTTCTGGACCCGTTGCCTGCATGCGGTGAGCTTGTCGATGGCCAGGTGAACGACATGGAAAGGGTCCATGACCTGCCTGGCCTGGGCCAGGTGCTGGGTCGCGGCTTTCGCGTAGCCGGTGAACCCGTCCATGGTCACGACCCGGATCCGGTGGCGGAACGTGCTGCCGCGGGCATCGAGCCAGTCGCCGAAGGCGTCGGCACTGCGGCCGGGCACCATGTCCAGGAGCCGGGCCGAGCCTACCCCGTCGACCAGTGGGGTCAGGTCCACGATGACGGTGACGAAGCCGGGGGACCCGTCGCCGCGGACGTGCTTCCATTTGTGCTCGTCCACGCCGAGGATCCGGACCCGGTCCAGTCGGGTGGGATCTCCGTAGGACAAGTGCCGGCAGGCTGTCAGGGCCAGCTGGTTGGTCTTGTCCCAGCCGATGCCCAGCCCGCGGGCGCAGGCTTTCACGCTCATGCCGTCAGCCGCCATGCGTTGCAGAATCCAGCGGGTCACCCGGTGGGTTACCGTCTGACGGTCGTCGGCGGCTTGTGGGATCGAGGCCCGGAAGATGGTGACCTCGCAGTCGTCATTGACGCAGACCAACCGGGCTCTTCGCGGTTGAGAGTGCGTAGCTGACGTTCGGGCGGGGTCGACGAGGACCCGGGGTGCCACAACATACAGAGGCCCTGGCCGGTACAAGATGAGAGTTACCACACCTTCATCTGACCGAACCAGGACCCTACCGTGCGCCCTACTGGCAACCTCGTCGCCGACACTTTTCACGCCGCACTGCGGAACTCGGACTGACGATCACCGGTGCTGCCGACGCCGGCACACTCACCATCATCGACGCTGCCCCGGTGGCAGTCGCCGATTCCTGCCCGGACTGCGCGATGCCTGGGGCGAAGCGGGACCACGTCCGACGTCGACTCGTCGACCTGCCGGTCGTCGGGTTCCCCACTCGCCTGCACGTCCGGGTACCCCGCTTCACCTGCACCAACCCCACCTGCAGCAGGAAGATCTTCCAGGCCTCCCTGCCGTGCGCCGACGATGGAGCCACGCTGACCCGTCGGGTGACCCGCTGGATCCTCCAGCGCCTTGCCATCGACCGGATGAGCGTCGCGGCAACCGCCAAGGCCCTCGGCGTGGGCTGGGAATTGGTCAACAAGGTCGCCGTCACCGCCACCCGGAACCTCGTCTACGCCGACCCGTCGCACCTGGCCGGAGTACGGATCCTCGGAGTCGATGAGCATGTCTGGAAGCACACCCGCCGGCCCGGCGAGCCGTCCTCAATGGTCACCGTCCTGGTGGACCTGACCCCACTGGTCGACGGGGCGGGTCCGGCCCGTCTGATCGACATGCGGCCGGGCCGCAGCGCGGAGGTTCTGCGGACCTGGCTTCGTGAACGTGACTCGCAGTTCCGGGCCGGGGTACAGGTCGTGACGATGGACGGATTCGCCGGTTACGCCACCGCCGTGGACCACGCCCTGCCCGCGGCGAGGAAGGTGATGGACCCGTTCCATGTCGTCCACCTTGCCGCCGAGAAGCTGACGGGGTGTCGGCAACGCCTGCAGCGCGAAACCACCGGGCGGCGGGGGAGGAAGGACGATCCGTTGTACAAGCACCGCCGGGCGCTGCTGACGAGGACGAACTTCCTCACCGACCGGCAGAAACAACGTCTGGATCTGCTGTGGGACACCGACGACGACTACGTAGCGTTGCAGGTGACCTGGGAGTTCTACCAGGACTTGATCGGCGCGTACGGGCACCCGGACAGGTCTCGGGGCAAGAAGTTGATGACCAGGGTGATCCACACTCTGCATAAGGGTCTTCCCGAGGGCCTGGAGGAGTTGGCACAGCTTGGACGGACCCTGTGGCGCCGACGGGCCGACATCCTCGCGTACTTCGACCTTGGCGCGTCCAACGGGCCGGTGGAGGCGATCAATGGACGGCTGGAGCATCTGCGCGGCATCGCCCTGGGGTTCAGAAACCTGAACCACTACATCCTGAGGTCACTGATCCACTCAGGTCAGCTGCAGGACCGGATCAACGCACTCTAGAACGCGAAGAGCCGGTGAACCTCCAGAAATGGGGACTTCGCCCCGCAACTCCCCTCACTGTCAGTTCTCAGACCACCTCGCCGCCGGACAACGAAAAACCGGAGGTCACAAACCCTTTCGAGTTTGTAACCTCCGGCCGGTTCAGTTCGTGAACCACTCACTGTGAGCGGTTCACGAGCGCAGTACCTGGTACAAATCCAGCGACCGGCTCCCGACCATTTCTGTGTCGACTCCCGAGGGTTTCCACCGTCCCTACCCGCCGCCGGGAACCCCTCTGGATCGCGCCTCGGGGCCCGCTGAGCGATGACCGCGCTCAACACGGATCTGGGTAAGACACTCGACGTGACCAGTGCAGACTCCCCATGAATGAGACCGGCCCCCTCGGGCCGCCGAAACTCCCGAGGGTTTCCCGGAACACGGACGCACCAAGCGCCCTGAGGCCACCCGCATGATGCAGGTGGCCTCAGGACGGGAAGAAATGGCGTGTCAGGTGCGTGGTGGGATCCGTGTCGGCGGCTGGCCAAGGTCCTCCTCGAGCTGACGCCACCGGTACGGCGTCGATGACGGTGCCGGCCCACGGGCGAGGAACGTGTCCTGCGTGGACATGTTCATCGAGGCGATCCACAGCCCGATCAGAAGCGTGATCATCGGCTCACGCTTCGGCGCCCAGGTCAGATGCTCAAACCCGGTGATGTGCGGACTCTTCAGCTTAGAGAACTGGCGCTCGGTCGCCGAGCGCACCGCCTCGTGGTAGATCGCATGCTCCCAGGACCCCGGGACCAGGCCACCCCACTGAGCCATCCGCCACTGATGATCCGACAACGTCACGGTCAGCTGCGACTGGGAACAACACCGGTAGCGATCCGCAGTCCACGTCGGTTCGATCGCCGGCACCTCGGGATCCGAGGTGTCCATGGATTCGGGCTTCAGCGGGCAGCAGACCCGGCCCTGCACCGCCGGGCACACCAGGTCCATCCGGACCTTCTCCTCAACCTGCCTCTCCCCTACCTTCGGCCGGCCCGGCTTCGCCCGCTTCCGATAGGGCCTAGAATTCGTCCCCATCAGCAGAGGGAACAGCCGGGCCAGCAGTCGGTCGTGCTGATCGAACCCGTCGGCCTTCATCTCCTGGAGTTTCCGCGTCGGCTGGATCAGCTTGCGGTTGCCGATGACCTGCTTGGCGACCGGACAGTAGAAATCACCGGAGATCTGCACCGGCCCGGCCGGCACCCCACGGTAGGTGTGCTCCGGGCCCTCACTGGCGAAGACGGTGCGATGCTGTGCCGGGTACCTCACCACCGGCGCATAGCCCAGATCCCAGCACACGCTGGAGAAATGCTTCTTGGGGCTGTAGCCCATGTCCACCACCAGATACGGCGCCCGCGCCCGTGGTCCACGCTGGTCACGGCCCTGTTTCTTGTGGTACTCGATGGCCGTACGCATCCCCTCCAGCGAGCCAGAGGTCGGGCGATGGACCGCAGCCCCGGTGATCACCGCCGGGACACTGTTCGGGTTCCCCGGCGGGCCACACACGCTCACGGCGGTGATACCGATGCTGTAGCCATGCTTTTTCGGCTTTGAAACCTTCTTACCAGCTGGCCGTTCCACGGAATTGTCCACCTCGTCCCGGACAATGTAGCGCCCCATCGGGGAAGCGCCGCGAGACTTTTCGTCCCTGGATCCCAAGCCACGGCCGGGTCGGGTGAGGTCAATGATCGTCTCATCGACCATGCGGCCAGCCTGATCACCTTCCTGGATCGGGATCGTGATCGAGCCCGCGATGATCCTGTTGAACACGTCGTGGAGTCGCCGATGGGCCAATTCCGCCTTCAGCTGCTCAGCTTCGGTTCGGGCGGCGAGCTGATCCTTGTGCTTCTTGTTGGTGACCCGTTGTGCCGGCAGATCCCCGGTGGGGTCCAGCGGCTCCAGAATTCTGCCCCACCACTGCCTGAACCTCGGATACTCACCGGCCCCCAACTGCCTTTGCTCAGGGTCCATTCCCACAGCCACCAGCTGATCATCCTCGAGAGTGCAGATCACCCGGTGGGTCTCCGCCAGCGACGGCACCCGAGTGACCCCGATAATCGCCAACTGCGTCGCCAGCACAGCCTTGATCGTGTACCGGCGACCGGCCGGCGGACGCCCACCGGCACCGCGAGCCATCCCATAGAAGGTCTCGATGAGCTCGGCGGCACCCGACCGCTCAATGACATCCACACACCGGGTGAAGTGCTCGCTCTCCAGCCTGTAGGGAGGGGTGTTGTCGGTGATCATGCCGCACCTGCCTGGGTGTCGTCCTCAGCGTCGATGAGTAGCTGCGCCAGATCCGCCGGCTTGTACGTCGGCAGCTGTTCGACTTGGTCAGCCAGGACCCGAAGATCGCCGACCCCGGCCAGCCTCAGCAAGGCCGCCGCAGGCACCCCGGGCTGTGAGGCCAAGTCCAGGACCCAGCGATTACGCAGACCGCGCGCATCCATCGCCGGAAAACCCTGTCCCTTCAGAGCATCGTTGACCCGATTCACAACGTTCCTGTCGACCTGCGCGTTCGCGGTTAGCGGCATGAATGATCCGGTACCAACTTCGTGAGCGCGCTGGATAAGCCGATGCCCTTTCGCAGGTTCAATCACCGGGACCGACCGCGTCTTCCCCCACCGCCCCTTGATTCTGACGACAACCACCTCGTATCCCGGTCCGACCCGCACAACGGTGAAGTCATTGCCCCTGAGATCCTTGATCTCACTGGCCCGCAGACCGGCCCCAGTGATCAGATCGAGCACCAGAACACAGGTCAGCCGCATCGATGGGCTCAGCAGTGGAGCGACCGCATACAGATCGCCTGCCGCGCTGCGTCCGGCTGCACGACGCCCTTTCTGCCGTGATCCGCTGACCGCGGTTCGCACCGGGAACTGCTGCGGGTGCAAAACCCTCCCGGCCCGTGAAAGAACCTGGTCATAGGTCTTCACACTTCCAGGACTCACACGCCGAGACTGTCGGAGCAGCCATCCATTTACTGACTCTTTGGTCATTGCCCGAAACTCATCGACATCCTGCCACTGGAGCGCGTCATCGTAGAGGCACCGAGCGATCACCCGGACCCCTTTACGGTCAACTTCCGCAGAGATGAACGGGGTCCGGGCTTGAATCATCGCCGCTCTCTCGATCGCCCAGGCCCGGAAGGGCCCCTCCGGTACC
Organism: Corynebacterium sp. UD i78; assembly: GCF_056280545.1. Classification (NCBI taxonomy): domain Bacteria; kingdom Bacillati; phylum Actinomycetota; class Actinomycetes; order Mycobacteriales; family Corynebacteriaceae; genus Corynebacterium; species Corynebacterium sp. UD i78. The sequence goes on from NZ_JBWCED010000001.1 coordinate 2,573,061, forward strand.
TGGATCCCGGTCGTGTTGACCAGCTCCTCGTAGCGCTGCCGCTCGCTGTCCGACAGGGTCCTCACTGTCATCCGTCGAGGACGCGCTGAGAATGTATCTGCACCACCACTTGGTGCTACCGGAGATGGCTCACCCGTGCTGGAAGCTTGAGCGTCTGTTACTGGGGCTGACTGCATCTTCTTGTGGCGCCCCATCAGTGCGACACCCCCAAAGGCGTGACGGCGGGCTTGCCCACGGCATGCGGGCATGACAAAGTAGTCATTGTCGATCCTTTCCAGAGGGTCAGATCAAGATCGCTGTAGCTGCGAAACTGTGACGGTCTTGATCATCAGCGGGTCCCGGTTCCAGCCGGGGCCCGCTCTCGTTTTCAGTTGAACTGCAGTGCTCGCCCGTTACTCACTCCCCGGCTCATCCGGGTCGAGATAGTCGTCGAGAGCTTCCACAGCAATCGAGCTGAGTGGTCGACGCTGCCGAAGGGACTGCTTGTGCATTCTGCGCACAATCGACCCTGGTAAGTGCAGTTCCATGCGCACCACGTCATCATCGCGAAAAGGACGGCGGGCTCGGCCGAAAGCTCCGCGTGAGGGACCATCACCCATCATCGTCACCACAGTCCTCTCCGTGTCCACATCAGCTCATCGGGTTCGTGTCCGTCACCCCAGGTAAATCCTGAAGGCGACGTGGTGACCATAATCACGGCTGCAACCGCGAATAACAAGCCCGGGATTCGAGCAGCAGACCAGCATCTACCTGGTGAAATTCGCAGAAACAGCACTTCAGAAGCACAGAAACGGTGGCACTTACGTCGGACAAAACTCGGGTTTCCTGTCGCCGCATTCGACCTGGAACAGCAGTGCGGTCACCATCCGCCCTCACACGGCCCTACCTGTACAAATGCAACCTACCCACCGATGAGTGTGACACTTAAATTCCCCCTGAACTGTACTTTTCCATTGTTCTGATGCGTTGACCGGAAGTGTTGGCCGATTACGATTAACCACCTCCCACGCGAAAAACCATGAAAATTACCCCCGTACGGGGTGAGTATCAGTCACTCATCTCGCGGTGTCTCGGATCACTCCGCGATGGCCATTGCCCAGAGCAACCCCGTAGATGAACTCCTGGGCAGTACTCCAGCAGGTTCCCACAGGCCCCGTAGAGTCAGCCCTTCACGGAGGTATCAAGCCTCCGGTGCACCATCGAGGCGGTCCCGAGCACGTCGAGCGCATCCTGCTCGGACATCTCCCACTTCGTCCTCGGCTCATGCGCTGACGGGTTCCGGACCGCGGCGAACAGTCCCTCTGCGAGCAGCGCGATGCCTCGTTGCTCATTGCGCTGCGTCGCGGTGCTGAGCGCATTGAGCTTGATCACCGGTGTCTTGCCGCCGAGTGCCTGCTGCACCAGCGGGGAGCCGTCGAGGTCCAGTCCACTGAGTGTCCGAAGCCGGTCAGCGAGTCCCTTGATCGCTTCGAAGACAGCTTCGTAGTAGTCGTCACGAGGCAGCTCGGCCCGACAGTGAGCAAGCACTTCCTCGTGTGCACCCCGCTCGGAGAGGAAACCCTGAAGCCTCTCAGAGCGGGCAGCGGCCTCAGTATCCGTCGAGGCACGCTTTGTCTTCACGACCCGACCGTCCTCACGGACACGGAGCCCGGAAAGGGAGAGCACCTGATTCAACTTGTCCCGCACACCAGCGGCGTGTGCTCGGCGGTCGAGAGTGCGATCTGGGCTCATCGCCGCATGGATGAGCCCGATGACCGCGCGGCCGTCGCCCGTCTGGCTCTGCATCTGTCGCAGTGACCCATCAAGCCGACGCCACTTCGTCGTCCCCTCCCCCAGTGGGTCAGGGAGGTGAATGTCAGTGAGCATCTGGGTCAGTATAGAGCCGGAGTACAGGTCACCGACAGCACGGGCTACTGCCTCAACGGTGCCGGACGGAAATACAGGGGTTGGGTTAGCCATCTGCTCAGTATGCCGACGAAGAAGACCGAGGCTGGTCATACGGACCGCCCCACCCCTCATGACCTCAGGCTCAGCAGTCTCGGGACTGCTATCCCTCACATCAACCGCCCACCTACAGAAACCAACCGGTGGCGAAGCTTCACGCATCAGCCGGGACCCATGATCATGGCCGGGAAAGTGCTAGTCTCACCTCATGTCAGACATCTCGGATTCACCTGGTGGGAACGCCCAGGTGTCCGTTCTCGACACCAGCATCCTCCCGCTGGGCGAGCGAGCCCTCCAGAGCATTCTCGATCACGTCACCGCCGTCGGCGACGAGGCAGAGTCGACATACCTTGAGGTCAAAAGCAGCCTCGACATGACGAGCAAGCTTGCTGTCGCCAAGATCGCGAAGTTTCTCCTCGGGACAGCCAACCGGCGACCAGCGCAGGCAGCTCGACACTTCCACGGGTATGCAGTGCTGGTGATCGGTGCCGAAGAGGGTCAATCCACGGGCGTACCTCGTGGTACCGAACCCCATGAGCTTGAGGACGGACTGCGTCCGTATCTCGGCCCCACTTTCCCACCCTTCGAGTTCGGAAGGATAGCCGTCGATTCCGACCGCGAAGTGCTATTTATCATTGCGCAACCGCCGGAGGAAGGTCAGCCGATTTTTCCATGTCATAAGGGATATCAGGGCGAGGATCGGCGCGATGGACTCGAGGACGGTGCGATCTACGTCCGCGGCACCAGCAACACCAGACCAGCGCGATCGGGCGAGGTCTTGGACCTTGTCGAACGTGCCCGTGGAGGAGGGAAACGTCCGATCGACCTCGACGTTGAGGTGCTCGGGCCAATCAGCAGGGTCGCCCACGTGAACCAGGTGCTGGAAGAACTTCTCGAAAACGAAGAGCATAGTTTCTTACAGCGGGCGGATCGTCCCGAAACGGGTGCTTTCTATCCGTCACTGCTCCCCGCGCAGATCTTCGGCGGTGTCAAACCCATGTCCGCCGCTCAGCGGGAGGAAGCCCTGGCTAGGTGGCAGAGCAAGAAGGCCGACCACATCGCTCAGGGGCGCGCGCACTTCCTTGGAGTCGCGTTAGCTGGAAGCGGCCTGCGGGTCACAAGTCACCGTAGGCACATCGCTAAACCGCAGTTGACGGTGACCTTCCACGACTGTGAGGTCCTCGATCACGTTGACCCGGACGATGCTGACTACGAGAAGGCAGTCGAACCGGTGGTCAAGGCGCAGCAACCGTTTGGTGCAGGGCTCAATTTCCCCATCCTGCGGAGCATACGGGGCGACTACCCGGTGTCATGGACCAACTGCGAAGAAGATGCGGAGGTCACGCTCTCCCTGGACTCGCTCCGCCCAGAGGGCTCATGGTCGAGCAATCAAGATGATTACGTGATCGTTGCTCGCAATCCCGAGGCAGCCGATGTGGAGGTTTCATGGACCCTCACCGAGGATGGGAGTGATGATGTAACAACAGACACCTTCCAAGTCTTTACCCAGGAACTCTCCGAAGGTCGTGAGCTGTTTATATCCGCCTTCTTCCCCGAGCAAGCATGACCTGCCTGTTGCCATCCTTCTGCTCAGCGTCACCGCTGGGAATAGCCGCTGAAAGATATCGCTGTTAACGCACTACGTCGCGCTCGAGTTCAGCGCGATTTCAATAATGCTGTCGTAGAGCCAGGTTCGAAAGGCGAGTCCACCTGGGTCGATCTGTCAATTCACTGAAGAGTACTTCTCAAGGGGACTGGTTCCCGCCCCTCCTATGTTCGCCTCCCACCGAGGAGGGGCGTCACACCATCCACCACCCATACAAAAAGGAACCGGCCCTGAAGCTTCACGCTTCAGCGCCGGGATCCTGTTAAGGCGGGGTAAAGTCCGCTCTACGATTCTCAGGCTACAGCACGGTCGCCTTCCAGCTCCAGCCCGAGGACAGAGAGGCCTTTCTGTCGGTGATCGTTGCAGTTCACGCTGCGCAGAAGTCCCCACATGACTTTCAGCGGACCACCAGACCCAAGGACTACGTATCCCGTGCAGAGGAGAAATCCGATGGCGAAACACCCGAATTTGAGCATCTCACCGACATCTACACCACCAGAAATACGCGACTACGACGCAACCGAACCTGCGCAGAACTCCCCACAAGGCACCCGACACCAAAGCGGAGAAGTCACCGGCGCCGACAACGACCGCAGCAATAACGAGGTCGTAGGGCGGCACCTCGACGAGATCGCCGCGCGACGGCGGAAGCTACTGGAGCGCCTCGCCGAGACCTAACCCACCATCAGGCAACCGGACGTGCCCCACTCTGATGGACCGGCAGCCCCAAACCAGAGAACCAGACAGCGGACCCGGATGAAAGAGATCCTCGGCCGATCCACACTGCTCTGAAAAGTCGGAGCCCCGGCGATGTACGTCAGCAACGACGCAGGGACCGCTCCGGGGCAATAGCTGGTGTCCAGAACACCCCGGAGTTAGGCAGTCAACGGGCCAGCATCGGATAAACCGACTGATTGACTGATGCGCTCCTCTGCCAGCGCGCTGGCACTCCGCGCCGCCGCATCCTAAGTCCTGCAACCATCCATGATGGGACGCTGGCCGCGGGCAGTGGAAAGGGTCGAGAATCCACCTCCACCGCAGTACCGTGGAATCATGAGCACTCAAGAAGGTGGAGATATCGACACCGCCGTGAAACACTACTTCGCCGCCAACCCGGACATCTTCGACATCGAGCTCACCAAAGACAACACGGTCCCCCGCCGGCCTCGGTAGTTCGTGTGCACCGAAACCTCTCGGAGCACAGAGTGTCTGGTTCTACGCTCCTGGTGCCGCGCGGCAAGTGCCCTACCTGAGCCCGCTGGCACCTATCACTCGACAGATTTATCGGCTCTTCCGGATGGGGAGTGCGTAGTAGGTGTGAAGCAAGAGGGATGAGTCACCACAACATGTAGACCCCCACGGTGGGCGCTACGTGGCTACAGACATAGAAGGACCCTGCGGTGACAAGATGAAGGTGTCGAATCTCTACCTTCCCACCACAGGATCCATGCCTCACCCTACCGTCACCCCTGCCCCTGTCCCGAACCTCGTAGCGGACACGATCTGCCGCACCGTCGAGTTGGGACTGTCGATCGACAACGCCGCCGACGCCGGGGACGTCACCCACCTGTATTGCCACCCGGTGAGCTTCGACCTCAACTGCCCGGGCTGCGGGCATGCCTGCCAAGTCCGTGACCATGTCGAACGCCGGCTCACGGACCTGCCCATCGTCGGCCACCCCAGCCTCCTGCACGTCCGTGTACCCCGACTGGCCTGCGGCAACGACGACTGTGAGGTCACGATCTTCCGGGCGTCGATCCCACAGGCGGCCGACGATCGACAGTCCGTAACCTGCCGAGTGACCCGCTGGATCCTCCAGCGCATGGCGACCGACGGGATGAGCGTGACAGCCTGTGCCCGGGCGTTGGGTATCGGCTGGGACAAGGTCAACCAACTGGCCCTGTCGGCCTGCCGGCAGTTGTCCTATCAGGATCCGTCCCGGTTGGACCGGGTCCGGGTCCTCGGCGTCGACGAGCACAAGTGGAAGCATGTGCGCGGTGACGGGTCACCGGGGTTTGTCACTGTCATCGTGGACCTGACCCCACTGGTCGACGGGGTGGGCTCGGCCCGACTGCTCGATATGGTGCCCGGCCGCAGTGCCGACGCGTTCGGCGACTGGCTCGACGCCCGCGGCAGCACGTTCCGCCACAGGATCCGGGTGGTGACCATGGACGGATTCACCGGCTACGCGAAAGCCGCGACCCAGCATCTGAGCCAGGCCCGGCAGGTCATGGACCCGTTCCATGTCGTCCATCTGGCCATCGACAAGCTCACCGCATGTCGGCAACGGGTCCAGAATGAGACGACAGGACACCGCGGGCGGTCGGGGGATCCGTTGTACGGGATCCGGCGCATTCTGCTGACCCGTAAGTCACTGGTGACCCCGGCCAACGCGGTGAAACTTGATGACGTGCTCACCGCCGTGGCGCACCTGCCGGTGCAGGTGACGTGGTATTTCTACCAGGAGATTCTTGCCGCCTATCAGGCTGACCGGCCACGCGACGGGAAGCTGCGGATGTTCAAGGTGATCAAGGCGTTGCACGTGAAGATCCCCAATGACTTGCGGGAACTGCGGGTGCTGGGTCAGACCCTGTGGCGGCGGCAGGCTGACATCCTCGCGTACTTCGACACCGGTGCGTCCAACGGTCCGGTCGAGAACATCAACGGCAAGCTGGAACACCTGCGCGGTATCGCCCTGGGATTCCGGAACAAGGCCAACTACATCTTGCGGTCACTGATCCACTCGGGTGGACTCCGGGGCGCAATCAACGCACTCTGAAACCGGAAGAGCCGATTTATCGTTCATACGAACGTATATTTGGGTGACCCCTCCGACCTGTGCCCTACGATCAACGACATGCCTACAGCCGATTTCACCACTGCTCTGACACGCGTTGATCGTGCGGTCGCCCATCGAGAAGAGCTGTGGGCCGCAGCCCTAGTCCACAAGACCGAGCATCCGCTCGCCCAGCGCTTCCAGACGATCGACAGTGAGGTTTGTGCCGTCATCAGCGCTACCTCACCCTTCCCCGTCGAAGTAGCAGTGATCTTCGGTGAATGGCTGTACAACCTTCGGGCGGCGCTCGATGCCCTGATTTATGAACTCGCAGTAGACAACACAGACCAAGACCCACCACCCAATGCCGATGTACTGCAGTACCCCATCTGCGACACTCCAGAAAAGTTCGAGAAGACGGCCAACCGCAAGCGCGGCTACCTGTGCGACCTCTTCGTCTGGGCCAGGACGGGGATCGAGCACACGCAGCCGAACTACATTCCCACCGGCTCAAAAGGTCACGCTCTCTGGTGGCTCAGCGAGCTCGCCAAGCTGGATCGACATCGCCGGCATCACCTCCTTGCCTGGCGGGTCTCCGCTATCGAGGTCCGAGCATCGGGCGACAAGTTCATTGAAGAAGGGTTCCGGATTTGTGACCGACAGTGGTCGTTCATCTCCGGCACCGCGCCCCTGGAGCTTGTCGCACTTCGCCGTCGGTCAGGATCTGGCACACTGAGTACGCACGACCTCGACGTCGCATACACGATTCAGCCAGACCTCCCTGACTGGGTTGACGACGCAGTTCCTGGGTTTGGGCGTGACTGCCGCCTCGATCAACGCATGGTCACCATCGAAGATGTCGTCCGCTCCATCATTGAGCAATTTCACGACCGGATTCTCGATCAGGAACCGTGGTCTGAACCGCAGAATTCCCAAGATACAGGAAGGGAATGAGACAACCATGAAGAGCAACTTGTCGCCCTCTTAGGAGGATGAGCGATGGCGCTCGACGTGGGTTATTAGCTGACTGAAGGTGCCCTGGAGATGCACTGACGTCCAGTGCGCCACCGGTGACGGCGTGCCCTGACGGACAGCCTAGAGGGGCAACGCAGCTGGCTGACGGCAACACTCCGGCTTAGAAAGCTACCCGCCGCTCAGCTACCACGGCCACCGGTGACGAACAACTGGTACTTCACTACATCTACCGGTGTCTGCGGGCACCACCGCTCCCGCAGTTCTTCCACTGCTTCGAGATAGTCGCCGTACTGTTCCGGGCGCCACCCGTCGTTCCACACCGAGGTCATCTTTGCCGACGAAGTCGAGTACGACTAACTGTACGAGTGTGGCAATGATTGCCGGGCGCCGCTCATGGGCGCAGGGCCATGGGCGTGTGTGCCGGGGGCCGCTGAGGGGCCGCAGCTACTCGATAGGCACGTCGTGGTGGTCCATGGCACGCACCTGTCCATCCTTGACAATGTAGGCCTCGACGTATTGACGACCCAGGTAGAGGGTGTTCTCCCGCTTGGTCCGACGGCCGGGGTCGCGCGTGATCTCGCCACGCAGGCGATGCTCGGCTACGCCCACGTTCCGGACCTTCCAAAACACGTCGTACGGTTCCTGCACATCGGTCGTGACCTTGAAGTCGAGCTGACAGTTGCGGGCCAACCAGGGGAGCCGACGCAAGTCCTGCTTGCGCCACCCATCCATCAGGGCGGTTGCGTCGATGTGGGAGGCAACGAACCGTGCAAGCATGAAGTGGGCGAGGTTGGCGATCAGTGTGCCGATAGCTCCGATGCCCATGCCGAGTCCGGTGAACGCGATCGAAGGAAGCCGAATTCTCTGAATGGCGGAGACGAGGAGGTACGAGGCGAAACATGCCGCGGCTGCCATCGCCATGAGGATGCCAGTCCAGCTCAATGACGCGTTGCGGAAATCGAGGACGAGCAAGACGCCCAGCCGGGAGACGATCACTCCGATGCCAGTAGTCAGGTTCGGGAGCTGCTTTGTGCACGCCCAGCGCCAGAACACGATGAGCAACGGCGCTCCCATCATCTCCAGCAGGATAGTGACGGCGACGCTGAGGTGCCCCAGTGCAACGAAGAAGAACGCCTGTACCCCGGCCGTGGAGACAATGCCGCAGGTGAGAATGCGAAGGCTTCCACTCACCGTCCAGCATCGCATGGTCAAGGCCGCCGGGAGCCCCTACCCCGTGTCAGGTGGTTGCAGAATGCAATCAGGCCGTCCTATGATCGCGGTGGTTACATTCTGTTACTACTTTATCACGTGAGGAACCTTGTGAAGGCTTTCATCCTGGAGGACTACGGCTCTCCCCTGAGATCAATCGACATGCCCGTACCGGTCCCGGCCGACAACGAGGTTCTGGTGCGGATGGTTGCGGCCGGCGTCAACTCGGCCGATGAACGGGTCCGGTCCGGCGAGTTCAAGGCCATCTTCCCGTTCCACCTGCCCAAGGTGATGGGCGGCGAGTTCTCCGGAGAGGTCGTGGAGTGCGGCACCGATGTCACGGATATCGACGTGGGAGACCGTGTATACGGCTACGTCGACCTCGCCAAGACCGGCACCTTCTCCGAGTACATCGCTGTCGATGCTGCGGCAGTGGCCCCGGCACCCACGTCGGTGAGTCTTGTCGAGGCGGCGGGATTACCGGTCGTCGCGCGCACGGTCTGGCAGGCACTGGTGGACATGGCGAAGGTCACTGAGGGGCAGACCGTACTGATCCACGGCGGTACCGGCGGTGTCGGCTCGGTGGCCGTCCAGTTCGCCAAGTCCCTGGGCTGCACAGTGGCCACCACAGTCTCCACCGCCAACATCGACGCCGCACGCGACCTGGGCGCGGACATCGTGATCGACTACCGGCGCGAAGATCTGGCACAGGCGCTGGCGGGCACCACCGTGGACGTCGTACTCGATACCCAGGGCGGCGACACCCTGAAGAACTCCCTCGGCGTGGTGCGCCCCGGAGGGACCGTCATCGGCATCACCGGCCCGCCGGATCCGGAGTTCGCCCGTCGCGTGGGTGTCAACCCGGTGGTCGGTCTCGCGATCCGGGCCCTGAGTTCCGGCGTACGTCGTCAGGCCCGGAAGCACGGGGTCACCTACAGGTTCCTGTTCATCGGTCCGGACGGCACCGCACTCCGGAACTTCTCCAGGATCGTCGACGAAGGTGCCGTGCGGCCGGTCATCGGCCGGGTGCTTCCCTTCGAGCAGACCGTGGAGGCCCTCGAGCAGGTGATCGCCGGTGGTCTGCGCGGAAAAGTCCTGGTCACGACCGACCCGGACGAGGTGACCGACCATGCCTGAGACCGACATCCGACCGCGCCCGACCACCTGGGTCACCGCACCGAACCTCCGGATAACGGTCGGTGCGGACACTCTCGTCTACCGTGACCTCGGTCCCTCCCAGGGTGTACCGCTGATTCTGCTCACCCACCTCGGCGCCACGCTGGACGAGTGGGATCCACTGTTCATCGACGTCCTGGCCCGGGACCGTCGCGTCATTGCCGTGGATCTGCCCGGGGTAGGTGGATCCACCGGCACAGTCCCCGGATCTGTCGCGGAAATGGCCGAAGCCGCCGAGGGATTCGTGGCCGCCCTCGGCCTCAGGAACATCGACCTTCTCGGGTTCTCCCTCGGCGGGTTCATCGCCCAGCAGGTCGCACTGGATGACCCCCGGCTGGTGCGCCGTCTCATCCTGTCGGGAACGGGCCCGGCGGGCGGGGAGGGCATCGACCGTCGGACCGGTGGGACATACATCTACCTGGACATGCTGCGTGCCGTACTGGCCCGGACGGATGCCAAGGAATTCCTCTTCTTCCCCCGGACCCCCACCGGTAAGGCGGCGGCGAAGGAGTACCTCGACCGTCTGAAGGCACGGGTCATGGACCGGGACGAGCCCATCAGCTTGACGGCCTTCCGCCGGCAGATCGCCGCCATCCGGGTCTGGGGAAGAGCTGCACCCCAGGACCTCTCCCGCATCACCGCGCCGACACTGATCGCCAACGGCGACCAGGACCGTATGGTCCCCTCCTCACTGTCGGCCGACATGCAGGTCCGCATCCCCGACAGCACGCTGGTCATCTACCCGGATGCCGGACACGGTGGGGTGTTCCAGTACGTGGACGACTTCGCCGCCGCCGTCCTTGGACATCTCGACAACGGGAGCTCGACACGCTGACATCACTTGACTGAAGTCAGAAAAGTGGCTAAGTTCAGTTTCATGAAGTCAGAGAACAATGGGACGATGGTCCTGGAGTCACGCCTCGCTGACCGGTCGGCATGGACCACGAGAGAACGCTGCCCGATCGAACAGACGATGAAGGTCGTCGGATCCCGCACTGCGATGCTGATCCTGCGCGAAGCTTTCTACGGCACGACCCGGTTCGAGGATTTCATCGACCGGGTCGGAATGTCGTCGGCCACTGCATCGTCGAACCTGAAGGCTCTGACCGGAGCCAGGCTGCTGGAGCGCCGTCCGTATCAGGAAGAGGGGGACCGCGTCCGGCAGGAGTACGTCCTCACCGAGGCAGGCAGCGACCTGATGCCGGTCATCATGGGCCTGTTCGTCTGGGGCAGTAAGCACGGCGAGCGGCCGACCCGCGTGGAATCTGTCCACGCAGAGTGCGGTGAACCTGTCGAGGTGGAGGTGCGCTGCCGTGCCGGGCACCTGCTGGCGCCCGAAGACGTTGAACTGCGGCTGCGCGGTACCGGTGAGGAGTCCTACGAATGACAACTCCGAACGTCCGTACCTTCGCCGATGTGTCTGCGGTGACCCGTACCGGCCCGCACCGTCACCGTGCAGACCTCGACCCGCTGTGGGGTTTCGCCGGCAACCCGAACGGCGGCTATCTCCAGGCCACGATGGCCAGGGCAGCACTGGATGCCACCGGGCGTGAGCACGTCCTCTCCGCCAGCAGCCACTATCTCGCCGCCCCGGGAGCCGGTGCCGCAGACATCGACACGGTCGTCTTGCGTGCAGGAAAATCCACGACACATGTCCGTGCGACCCTGTCGCAGGATGGCGAACCCAAAGTGGAGGCCCTGTTCCTTCTCGGTCATCTTTCCGCCCCCTCGAGCGCCCCGTCCTGGACGTCGGCGCGGCTGCAGCCTGCCGGCGTCCCCTACGAGGACTGCGTCCCGCACGCCCCGGACCCCGACAGAATCCCGGCGACCCTCATGCACCAGATCCAGCTACGGATGGAACCGCAGTCGCTGGAGTTCTACGACGGTCGGCCGCAGGGGGTCGGCGAGCTCCGCGGCTGGGTCAGCCTGCCCGACGGTGAAGACTTCGACCCGGTGTCCCTGCTGTTCGCGGTGGACACGATGCCGCCGGCGACCTATGACGTCGCCTTCTCCGGGTGGGTGCCGACACTCACCATGGCCACCTATGTCCGTGCCGCCCCTGCCCCCGGACCGCTGCAGTTCGTCATGGACGCCACGCTCATCCAGGGCGGACTAGGGGACGAGACCTGCACGGTCCGGGACAGTACGGGCACCGTGGTCGCTCAGGCCCACCAGCTCGCCGGCGTCCGCCTCCCGTGAACCTCCAGTAGACCCAGTAGACAAGGACAGCACTCATGACCAGTTCCCCATCCGGCCCGACCGTCTCCACCGACGCTCTCTGGACGCCGCTGACCGTCGGCCGTATGCACCTGAACCACCGGCTCGCGATGGCACCGATGACCCGTAACCGCGCCCACGCGGACGGCACACCCGGTGACCTCGCCGCCACCTACTACGGTCAGCGGGCCTCCCTCGGGATGATCATCACCGAAGGGACGCAGCCCTCCGCCGACGGGCAGGGCTACATGGACACTCCGGGGGCATACACCGAGGACCATACCGCCGGCTGGCGCGAGGTCGCCGACGCCGTCCATGCCGGTGGCGGTCACCTCGTCATCCAGCTCATGCACGCCGGCCGGATGGGCCACCCCGACAACACCCCGCACCACCGGACCCCGGTGGCCCCCTCGGCGATCTCCGCCGACGAGGACATGCACACCCCCACCGGGGTGCAGAAGACTCCGGTGCCCCGTGCCCTGGAGACCGACGAGATCGCCGGTGTCGTCGATGAGTTCCGGCATGCCGCCGCCTCCGCGGTCGCCGCCGGAGCGGACGCCGTGGAGATCCACGCCGCCAACGGCTACCTGCTCCACCAGTTCCTCGCCCCGAACGCGAACACCCGCACCGACAACTACGGCGGATCAGCGGAGAACCGGGCACGCCTGACGGTCGAGATCGCCCGCGCGGTCGTCGACGAGATCGGGGCTGACCGCACCGGTATCCGCATCTCGCCCGCCTTCCCGCTCGGCGGTCTCGACGAGGGGGACGCCACGGCGGTGCACGCCCAGTACCGCCACCTGGTCAGCGAGCTCGCCCCGCTGAACCTCGCTTATCTGCATGTCCACCACCTCGGGGATGACGCTCTGCTGAGCGAGCTCCGTGAGATCTGGCCTACCGCGGTGGCCGTCGTCCGGTACGGGCGCGACCGCGACCACATCGCCGCCGACATCAATGCCGGACTGGCGGACATCGCCCCGCTGGGACGGTTCGCACTGGCGAACCCGGACGTCGTCGAGCGGATCCGCACCGGCGCCCCCTTCAACGAGATCAACCCCACCACCATCTACGGCGGCGGTGCCGCCGGCTACACCGACTACCCGACCCTGGCGGAAGCCACCGTCGGACAGGAGAACTGATCCATGACCTCACTCAACAATGCCGTCGTCCTCGTCACCGGAGCAAACCGCGGCATCGGCGAACACTTCGTCGCCGAGGCGCTCGCCCGGGGCGCGGCAAAGGTGTACGCCACCGCGCGGCATCCCCGGGCCTGGGAAGACGACCGCGTGGTGCCGCTCACCCTCGATGTCACCGACCCGGATTCAGTGCAGGCGGCAGCCGAGGCCGCCCCCGATGTCACTGTCGTGGTCAACAACGCCGGGGTGGCACCGTCCACCGGCAGCCTCCTGGACATCGGGGACGACGAACTCCGGTCGGTGATGGAGACGAACTTCTTCGGCCCCCTCCAGGTCGCCCGGGCCTTCGCCCCGGCGCTGACCGCCGCCGACAGCGCAGCTCTCATTGATCTGCACTCCGTGCTCGCCTGGTACCCGGTCGCCGGGATCTACAGCGTGTCGAAGGCGGCGCTGGCGTCCGCGACAAATGCCCTTCGCCTCGAGCTCGCCCCGTCAGATGTGCAGGTCGTCGGCGTCTACATGGCCTACGTCGACACTGCGATGGCTGCAGCCGATGCACCGTCGAAGATCGCTCCGGAAGATCTCGTCCGGGCGGTGTTCGACACGACCGAGGCCGGTGGTTACGAGGTGCTGGCTGATGAACAGACCGTGCAGGTCAGGAGTGTGCTCAACCAACCCGTGGACGTACTTCACCCGCAGGTTGCACAGGAGGCACACCCATGACCGCACCGAAGCCAGTCAGGGCAGACGGATTCTGGGCCGACGATCTCAGCATCGGACAGACCTTCACCAGCGGTACCTACCGCATGGAGGAGTCTGAGATGCTGGACTTCGCAGAGCACTACGATCCGCAGCCTTACCACCTCGACGAGGACGCCGCTGTCGGCACCTTCTTCAACGGCCTGGTGGCCAGCGGCTGGCATACCTCAGCAGTATCGATGCGGTTGTCGGTGGAGGCGTTCCCGGTCGCCACCGGGATTGTCGGTGCCGGCGGCGAGTTCACCTGGCCCAGCGCCACGGTCGCCGGGGACGAGCTGCATGTCGAGATGACCATCAAGGACTTCCGCTGGTCAAACTCCCGCCCGGACCAGGCGATCCTGTCCGTCGGGTCCCGCACCCTCAACCAGGACGGGCAGGTGCGCCAGAGCGGCACGATGAACCTGCTCGCCTGGCGGCGTCCGGGGGGAGAGAATTCCATGCCGGTGAATGGATGAGTCGGAAACGCGCGATGTGGCGAGGCCTACGACACCTATTCTCCTGCTGACCCGAGATGTCGTGCGCGTAGCGCTTCCGTGCGCTCCTCGATCTCCGAGTCATCCATCACCGGCAGCCCGTCCGCATCCTGCGTGGTGGGGTCGATGAGCCCGCCGAGTCGGCTGAGCTCCACCAGCAGGGGGACGGTGGCAAGACCGAGATCGGTCAGTGAGTACTTCCCCTGTTTCCCACGGGGGGCGTTCACCTTGGTCAGGAACCCTGACGTCGTGAGATCGGTGAGCCGACGGGACAGTACGGGGGCACTGATGTGCTCGGCATTACCGCTCAGGATCTCGCGAAATGAACGTCGGTCGTGGAGAGCGATGTCCCGCAGGATCAGTAGACTCCACTGGTCCCCGAGAGCCTCGAGACAGCGGTTGATCGGGCACGATGACCGGGGTTCGTGAATCATCACATCTCCAGATGGCTTGAATCTGACGCAGGTCATCATACCCCTGATCGAGTAATTACCGAATGCAACCACTCTGCAGTCGATGTGCTCCGGGCTGACGCCTCCAGCCTGCCTGATACGACGGTGGCCACAAAGTGGAACTCATCTCGTGGGGCGGGCACTCCGGCTGGCGAGTAGCAGGGCCAAGACGATAAAGCAGAGAACGCCGAGAGCCGCGGCCGCGACGAGTGCGGCGACGCCGATCGAGGTCGCGGTTGTCACGGCTCCGATTCCGACGGCGGTGGCGGCCTGGAGGACGTACGCGACGAGGTAGAGCAGGGAGAGGGTGGCTCCCCGGTGACGTTCCGGGGCGATACGGTTAATCAATCCGAGGCCACCACTGAACGCCAGTGAGTAGGCGATGCCGCCGATGACGCACCAGGCCACGATAATCGGCAGGGACTGCAAGCTGCTGGCAGCTGCCATCAGTGCCAGGCTCACAACGGTGAGACCGGCGCCTGTCCAGATGAGCGTTCGAGCACCGATGCGAGCGAGGAAGAGTCCCGTGATTCCAATGAACGCGGATGAAACCGCCAGGAGAAGGCCGACGAAGGCGCTATTGGTGGTGTCAGTGATCTGGTCGATCATATGGGCGCCGAGGGACAGAACAATCGCACCGACACAGTATGCGAGCGCGACGGAGAGGGTCGCCGTGACGAACCCGATGCGGATCCCAGCGGGCACGATCGGCGGTTGCGGACGCCACCGCTTCCGCTGTTCGGGTCGGTCATCCGGCGAGAGGAGCAGAGCAGTGACCGAGCCCAGGGCGAGGACGAGGAGGACGATGTAGCTCCACACCAGGGGCTGGGGCAGAAACTCAGCGAAGACGCCGCCGGCGAGCAGCGCGAGCGTCAACCCGGTGGAGGTTGCGATGGTGGCCACGGCACTGGCGTACCGGGGACTTCTGCTGGTGTTGTTTTCGATGAGAGAGGCCGTGGCGGATCCCATCGCCAGGCCGGCACCCGCCCCCTGGAGAACCCGTCCGACGTAAAGGAAACCGACGTGCGGGGCGAAAGCGAACACGATTGCGGACGCACTGATGAGGGTGACACCGGCGATCATGATACGACGTCGACCGAACAGATCGGACAGGTTCCCGAACAAGGGAAGCACGACGATGAGCGCCAGCTGGTAGGCGGTGCTGTTGCAATCTGGGGGCGGCGGTGGCCGGAAGCTGATCAGGACACGGGTCCTCAACCCGTGGCCCTGGTATCTCAGGCGCCGGCGAAGGCCTTGCTCACGATCACCGCATCCGGGTTCGGGCATCCGAAGGCGAAGACGCTGCCCTGTCCTTTGCGCAGCGCGTGCATCGCCTCCATACCCTGTAGCGTCCGGTAGGCAGACACCGGGTTCTTGAAGCCACCGCCTTTGGGACCCAGGATCCGCTTCAACCTGCCGTGATCCCCCTCAATCACGTTGCCCAAGGTACTTCACCTGACGGTGTTCCACTGTCTTCGACAGCTTCCTGTCCTTGATCAGCGTCGCTATCGCCGCGGCGTAGGCCGGTGCTTTGTCGGTGCAGATCACTCGGGGACCACCATCAGGAACGCGGTGACCAGTACCGCGAATCGCTTTTCCCAGAAACCTCGTTGCCGCTTGCGTGTTGCGGCGGGTGGACATGTAGAAGTCGAGGGTCCGGCCGTGCTTGGTCACCGCCCGGTAGAGGTAGCACCATCTACCGCCGACCCGGATGTAGGTCTCATCGACTCGCCAGGAATCCGACACCAACGGTGAGGTTTGACGGTACCAGCGGGTACGTTTATCCAGTTCCGGGCCATACTTCTGCACCCACCGGTAGATCGTGGTGTGATCCACCGGCACTCCACGTTCGGTCAGCATCTCCTCGAGATCCCGGTAGGACACCCCGTAGCGGCAGTACCACCGCACAGCCCACAGGATGACGTCTTTCGGGTAGTGGCGACCGGAGAAGATGCTCATGAGAACTGATCCTCACGTGCCACCCCTAACTTTGCAACAGCACCCGTGACCGACCCCGCCCGAAAACCCTCGGGGGTTTCAGCCTCTCAGGCTGTCGCCGGGACTTCGCCGTGCAACTCCCCCAACTGCTAATCTCGAAGGGCGTGACACTCGGACAACGAAAAACCGGAGGTCACAAACCCTTTCGAGTTTGTGACCTCCGGTCGGTTCAGTTCGTGAACCGCTCACTGTGGGCGAAGGGGGACTTGAACCCCCACGTCCCTAAGGACACTGGCACCTGAAGCCAGCGCGTCTGCCATTCCGCCACTCGCCCGTGGCATCGATCAAGATGATCAACGTGGGTTGCTTCTGCAACGGGTTGTAAGGTTAGCACCGGCGCCACGATCACACAAAGGCGCAGCTCATATACTGTTTTCCCGATCGCCGAGCGCGATCCCGGCCAACTCGACTCCCATCGCGTCCGACGGATCCCTATAATGGGCGCTCACTGTTCACCCGACTCGAACTTCAGCGTGTCAGCGTCCCCGGGTACCCCTTGATCAACCCGGACATCATCCCGCGACCTGGGAGGCACAGCACAAGGAAGGCAGGACCCCGGTTCATGGATCTCTTCGGACGATTCCGCAAGCTCGACAGCTCGCTCCAGCGTGGCCTGGACAACGGCTTTGCGCGCGTTTTCGGTGGCGAGGTCGTCCCTGCCGAGATTGACGAGCTGCTCAAGCAGGAGGTGGAGGACGCACTGATGGAGGACAGCTCCGGTGCCCTCCACGCACCGTCCACCTATGAGGTGCATCTCGCCGCCCGCGACCATGACAATCTCATCTCGCAGCGCCCCGACTTGGACCACGAGCTCCGCGACCGCATCAACCGCTTCATCCGCAACGAGGGCTGGACCACCTCCGCCCCGCTGACCGTGGACCTCGTCCGCGACGACGGTATGCACACCGGCCAGCTGAAGTGCCGGTCGAGCTTCACCGCCGCCCACCAGCGTGCGGCCGCCGAGGAGAAGAAGGGTGCCGCGTCCTCGTCTGCTGCTTCCCCCGGCACGTCCACCGACGCCCCCGAGTGGCCCAGCTCCGAGCCGGACTCCGGCCGCTCCCCCGTCGCCCGCCCCTACAATGCCGACGGCGATGCCGGCGCGGCCGCCGCCGGTGCCGCAGCGGCCGGCTCCCTCGCCGGTCTCGCCCACCCGCAGGGCCGGGCGTCCTCGGCGTCCGCCTGGGGACAGCCGACGTCCGCACCGGAGAACCCGCCGGAATCACGCCCCGAACAGCATCCGGAAGCACAGTCGGAACCTGCGTCCGAACCGGAACGACGCCCCGAACCCGCACCCGAGACCGAGGTCGTCCCCGGTCCGTCGGGCGAAGCGGTCCACGGTGCCGACGGGGCCACCGGTGCCGGTGAGGGCACCCCGCAGCGCACCGTCACCCTCTACCTCCAGGACGGCTCCGACCGCACCTACGTCCTCAACCAGGGCAGCAACACCATCGGCCGCGGCAACCAGGTCGACTTCCGCCTCCCGGACACCGGCGTCTCCCGCCGCCACGGGGACATCACCTGGGACGGTTTCGACGCCGTCTACACCGACCTGCGGTCCACCAACGGCACCACCGTCAACGACATCCCGGTGGAGAACTGGCTACTCGCCGACGGCGACGTCATCTCCCTGGGTCACAGCAGCATCGAGGTGCGCTTCAGCTGACGGACACATCCGTACCCCGCCCGACCCCGGAGCATCCGTCACGACCCCTCCAAACACAGGTACCTGCCGTAAAGTGGGCACAGCTGTACCCCCTGCCCACCGTCCGTGACATCCGTGAGGAGTTGCCCCTATGCAGTCCACCCTGGTCCTGGTCGTCAAGATCGGCCTGCTGGTCGTGCTCTGGCTGTTCATCTGGGTCGCCGTCCGCGCGATGAACCGCGACGTCGGACGCGCCGCCACCGCCGGTGCCGTCCCCGTCGGTGGCGGCAAGGCCGCCTACGCTGCGTCCGCCCCCGCCCAGCACCGCGGTCGGGGATTCTCACGCAGCGTCGGGCCTCAGTCCCTCGCACTGACGACGGGACCACTGACCGGCACGACCCTGGCCCTCGCCGGATACGACGAGGTCACCGTGGGCAGGTCATCGGGCTGCACCCTCGTCCTCGAGGACGACTTCGCCTCCGGCACCCACGCCCGGCTGATCCGCCGTGGCCCGGACTGGTACCTCGAGGATCTCGACTCGCGCAACGGCACATTCCTGGCCGGCCAGCGCATCGACCAGCCGGAACCCCTGCGTGCAGGCAGTGAGTTCCGCATCGGCCAGACCACAGTGAGGATGGACGCATGACGTCGGAGACACTCGCCCTCAATTTCGCCGCCCACTCCGACCGTGGTCTGGTGCGCGGCAACAACGAGGACTCCGCCGTCGCGGCGTCCAACCTGCTCGCCCTGGCCGACGGCATGGGCGGCCACGCCGCCGGTGAAGTCGCCTCGCAGCTGATGATCGAGGCCCTGCTGCCGCTCAACGCCCAGTTCCTCGGCGATGCTGCCCGGGACATCACCGTCGACCGGCTGCCCGGCATGCTCGTCGAGGCGATGGACAACGGAAACCGCGCCATCGCCGCGCACGTCGACGAGAACCCGACCCTCGACGGCATGGGCTGCACCCTGAGCTCCCTGCTCTTCTTCGACGGCCGGATGGGCGTCTGCCACGTCGGCGACTCCCGCGGCTACCTGCTGCGCGACGACGTCCTCACCCAGATCACCAAGGACGACACCTACGTCCAGTCCCTCGTCGACGAGGGCAAGCTCGACCCGGCGGACGTCTCCAGCCATCCGCAGCGCTCACTGATCCTCAAGGCCCTCACCGGACGCCCCGTCGAACCGACCCTGCAACTGCTCGAGGTCCACGCCGGCGACCGGTTCATGCTCTGCTCCGACGGCCTGTCCGACCCGGTCAGCGCGGATACCATCCGCGAGGTCCTGGCCACCGGCACGCCCGACGAGGCCGCCACGAAGCTCATCGACCTGGCACTGCGCGGCGGTGGCCCCGACAACGTCACCGTTGTCGTCGCCGATGTCGTCGACACCGCCGACACAGACGCCGGTGGCACGGGCGCTGATGGCGCCCTCGCACTGCCGACCGTCGCCGCACTCGCCGGTGCGATCAACTCCGACGAGACTGAACTTCCCCGCCCGGACACCGCCGCCGGACGCGCCATGGCCGTCAACGTGGTCAACAGTTCCTCCCCGACGCCGCCCGCCGACCAGGGGAAGGACGCCGTGTCCGCCGCGCCCGGCACCGACCAGAACGCGATGCCGCCGATGCGCCTCTCCCGGCGCGTCGGACGCCGTCGTGACGCCGGTTCCCCCGGCGCGTCCACCGAGGATCAGGCGGACCCCGACCGTGCCGGTGACGCCGGTACCTCCGGCCGGCGCCACCCGAAGCGACGTCGCCGCATCCTCATCGCCCTGACCGTCGTCGTCGCCCTGGTGGTCATCGCCGGTATCGGTGGCTGGATCGCCAAGCGCAACCTCGACGACTCCTACTTCGTCGCCGTGGCATCCTCCGACGATGTGCCGACTCCGTCGACCACGTCGTCCACGGCGCCCACCACGGCCGCCGCACCCACCAGCGCCGACCCGTCGACCACGGAACCCGCGGCACCGTCGACGGGCGCGGCGTCCCCCTCGACCACCCTGGACGCGGACGACCCGGAGGCCGCCGCAGCAGCGAAGGGCACCCCGATCCTCATCTACCAGGGTGCTCCGGGCAGTTTCCTCGGTATCTCGCTGAACTCCGCCTACCAGGAGATCTGCCTCAGCGAGGACAGCGAGATCCGGCTGCTGCCCGCCGGTTCCGACGATCCCTGCCACCGGTTCACCACCGCCGACCTCACCCCGGCTGCCCGCGGTACCCTCGACACGCTCCCGCGGGACTCCTACCAGTCCGTCCAGGACCAGCTGCGCCGCCTGTCGGCACAGACCCTGCCTATCTGCGTGACCCGGGACTCCGACCGTGACAGCGGCGGGGACCCCTCGGATCTCACGACCCCGGGCGTGTCCTGCCGGGAGGTGGACTGACATGGTCCGCCTGGTTCCGAAGGTGCGCTCCTCGCACGTCCGGCCGCTCGAGTTCGGCCTGCTGATCTTCTCGGCCCTGATCCTCGGCATCGCCGTCATCGCACTGCAGCTGTCGCAGTCCGACGCCGCGACCCGCGCCGGCGGCGAGGCCACCGGCCTGACCTCCGAGGTCTTCACGGTCCTCGGTGGCTTTATCGTGGTCTTCGGCGTCGCCCATGTGGTGATGTGTCTCAAGGCACCGGACGCCGACCAGCTCATGCTGCCCATCGCCGCTCTGCTCAACGCCATCGGCCTGGTGATGATCTACCGCATCGACCTTGCCGCGGAGACCACGCGCGCGAACTCGCAGATCATGTGGACGGTCATCGGTGTGGCGATCTTCTGCGCCGTCATCATCTTCATGCGGTCCCACCAGAACCTGCAGAACTACGCCTACCTGCTCGGTCTCGGCGGGCTGTTCCTGTCCGCCCTGCCGATCGTCTGGCCGACGTCGATCAACTCCGACGCCAAGGTGTGGATCAGTCTCGGCCCGTTCTCCATCCAGCCCGGTGAGTTCGCGAAGATCATGCTGCTGATCTTCTTCGCCGCCCTGCTGGTCAACAAGCGCACCCTGTTCACCGTGGCGGGACGCCGCGTCCTCGGTCTGCAGTTCCCGCGGCTGCGCGACCTTGGGCCGATCCTGCTGGTCTGGGGCGTGGCGATCCTCATCTCCATCTTCCAGAACGACTTCGGCCCCGCGCTGCTGCTCTTCGGCACGGTCCTCGGCATGCTCTACATCGCCACCGGCCGGTCGTCCTGGCTGATCATCGGTGTGGGCCTGGCGGTCATCGGCGGATGGAGCGTCTTCCAGATCTCCGACAAGATCCAGGACCGCTTCACCAACTTCCTCGACCCGCTGGCCACCTACGACGACGGCACCGGCTACCAGCTGTCCCAGGCACTGTTCGGGATGAGCTTCGGTGGCGTGACCGGCACCGGCATCGGCCAGGGCTACCCGCAGCTCGTGCCGGTGGCCTACGCCGACTTCATCCTCTCCTCCATCGGTGAGGAGCTCGGCTTCATCGGTCTGGCCGCCGTCCTCATTCTCTTCGCGGTCCTGGTGACCCGCGGCATGGTCACCGCGCTGAACGCGCCGGACTCTTTCGGCAAGCTCGTCGCCGCAGGACTGTCGCTGACCATCGCCATCCAGATCTTCGTGGTCACCGGCGGTGTCTCGAAGCTGCTGCCGATGACCGGACTGACCACACCGTTCATGTCGCACGGCGGGTCAAGTCTGCTCGCGAACTACCTGTTGCTCGCGATCCTGCTGAAGATCTCGCACGACACCCGCACCCGGGCGAAGGACGCCGCAGCCGAGACCACCAGTGACAACCGGGCGGAGGTGCCCCAGTGAACCGCGCAATCAGGAACGTCTCCGTCTTCGTCTTCGTGCTCATCGCGATCCTCCTGGTCAACCTGACCTGGATCCAGGGCTTCCAGACGGACACCTACGCCCACAATTCCCGCAACGCCCGCCAGTACTTCGAGACCAAGTCCGTCCCGCGCGGCCAGATCACCGCCGGTGGTCAGATCCTGGCCCAGTCCACCCCGGACGAGGACGGTTTCTACCAGCGCGCCTACCCGACCGCGCCGGCCGCCTACGGCTCGGTCATCGGCTACCTCTCCGACCGCTACGGTGCCGCCGGCATCGAGCAGTCGCAGAACTCCATCCTCGACGGCACCGATGATTCCCTGCTGCCCAGCCAGGTGTGGGACACCCTCACCGGCAAGGAGAAGCGCGGTGCGAACGTCGAGCTGACCCTCAACCCGTCCGTGCAGCAGACGGCCTACGACCAGCTGTCGAATGCCGGCTACTCCGGTTCGGTCGTCGCGCTGCGTCCGTCGACCGGCGAGATCCTGGGCATGGCGTCCACCCCCTCCTACGATCCGGAGGCCGTCTCCTCGAGCGACTCCGAGGCCGCGGACGCCACCTTCAAGGCACTGCAGAACGACGAGAACGCCCCGCTGCTCAACCGCTCCACCCAGCAGACCCAGCCCCCGGGATCGACCTTCAAGCTGATCACCACCGCCACCGCCCTGGCCGACGGCGACAGCGCCGACACCCTGGTCACCGGTTCCCCGCAGATCACCCTGCCCGACGGCACCACCACCCTGGAGAACTACGGCGGTTCCTCCTGCGGTGCCGACCAGGTGACCCTGCGCACCGCCTTCGAGAAGTCCTGCAACACCGCCTTCGTGGACCTCTCCCAGCGCCACGGCACGGATGCCTTCAAGGACACCGCCAAGGCCTTCGGCATCGACGAGGAGAACACGTTCGGCCACGTCGGCCTGCCGGTGCAGGACTCGACCGTCGGCGAGATCCCCGACGCGTCCGCCCTGGCACAGTCCGCCATCGGCCAGCGCGACGTCGCCCTGACCCCGCTGCAGAATGCGGTCATCGCAGCGACGATCGCCAACGGCGGCAAGCGGATGGAACCGCACCTCGTCAAGGAAGTCACCGGCGCGGACCTCAAGCCGCTGGAGACGACGAAGCCGAAGGAGGTCAACCAGGCCATCGACGGCGAGATCGCCTCGCAGCTCACCGACCTCATGAAGGACGCCGAGACCTACGCCGGCGGCACCATGGGGCTGGCCTCGAAGACGGGTACCGCCGAGCACGGTGAGGACTCCCGCAACTCCAACCCGCACGCCTGGTACGTCGCCTTCGCCCCCGAGGGTGACGTCGCCGTGGCCGTCCTCGTCGAGAACGGCGGTGACCGTGGCCAGGCTGCGACCGGTGGTGCCGTCGCCGGCCCGATCGGCCGTGCCGTCATCCAGGCCGCCCTCCAGGAGGCGCAGTAAATGAGCGACGAGACGACAGCCTTCCCCTCCGGTGACCGGTCCAGCGACCCGCACCGGGAGGACGCCCGACGCATGCAGCGCGTCCTCGACTCCCACTACGGGCACCGGTTCCAGGTCGACCGCGTCATCGGCCGCGGTGGCATGTCCACCGTCTGGCTCGCCGCGGATTCCGGCGCCGGAGAGACCGGGGAGACCGGCAAGACCCCTGCCCGCGATGTCGCGGTGAAGGTCCTCAAGCCCGAGCTCACCGACGACGCCGAGTTCCGCGCCCGGTTCCGCGCCGAGGCGGAGGCCGCCGAGACGGTCCACTCCCAGCACGTCGTGGAGACCTACGACTACGGCGAGGTACCCGACGTCGACGGCACCGGCGTGACCTACTGCTTCATCGTCATGGAGTATGTCCAGGGTGAGTCGCTGGCGGACATCCTCGCCCGCGAGCGCACCCTGCCCGAGGTCATGGCGCTGGACCTGCTGACCCAGGCGGCAACCGGTCTGCAGGCGATCCACGACCGTGGGCTGGTCCACCGGGACATCAAACCCGGCAACCTCATGATCACCGCCGACGGCCTGGTGAAGGTCACCGACTTCGGGATCGCCAAGGCGGCGTCCGCCGTGCCGCTGACCCGCACCGGCATGGTCGTCGGCACCGCACAGTACGTCTCCCCGGAGCAGGCGCAGGGCCATGATGTCGGCCCGACGAGCGACGTCTACTCGCTCGGCGTCGTCGGCTACGAGATCCTCGCCGGGCACCGCCCGTTCTCCGGGGAGTCGACGGTCTCCGTGGCACTGAAGCACATCAGCACCCCGGCCCCGCAGATCCCCGGGGAGGTCTCCACCCCGGTGCGCGAGCTCATCGACATCTGCCTGCGCAAGGATCCGCGCACCCGCTACGCCGACGGTGGCGAGCTGGCCGCCGCGGCCGTGAAGGTGCGGGCCGGTGGCATGCCGCCGGTGCCGGTGTCGATGTCGGCTCAGACCCGGGCGGTCAGTGCGCCGCCGGTCGCCCCGGCCACGCAGACCCGGCTGGGCCGGGTCACTGACCCGTCGAACATGGGACCGGCGCCGCGTCCCACCGGACAGCAGAACACCGGTCAGGCCGCGCAGACCGCCGCCCCGCAGCGTCCTGTGAAGAAGAAGTCCGGCAACGGCTGGATCTGGTTCATCGTCATCGTCGCCATCGCCGGGATCGGCGTCCTCGTGTGGGCGCTGTCCTCGGGCCTGGGCGACTCCGGCGAGGAATCCCCGACCCGGACAACGACCGTCATCGAGCAGGTCCCGGTGGACCCTCCGGAGCAGCAGTGGACCCCGGAGGAGACCCCCGAGGACACGCCGGAGCAGACCGTCCCGGAGACCACCGACAATGATCTGCCGACCAATGGGAACCCCGGCCCGACCTCGACCCCGGGCACTGAGAGCAACGGGTCCACACCGACGACTCCCACCACCCCGGACAACGGGGACGACGGGAGTAACAACGGCGGCACCGACAACGGTGAGAACGGTGGACAGACCAACGGTAACGGCGGGGCGAACAGCGCCATGCCGTCGGAACCGGAGGCGACCAGCACCGGAGATCGCGCCGCGGACGCCGCGGATGACGCGGGACTGACGCTGTGATTGCTGGTAGTGGTGTTAACAACACCGGTAAACTCACTGGAGACGCCACCGCCGGACACCCCGCGCAGTGGAAAGGAGAGGCAACGTGGATCTGACCAACACCATCCTCGGCGGTCGCTACCGCCTCGGTGCCGTCATCGGCACCGGTGGCATGTCGGATGTCTACGCCGCCACCGATGAGCTGCTCGGACGCGATGTCGCCGTGAAGATGATGCGGGCCGACCTCGCCCGTGACGAGACGTTCCTCGAACGTTTCCGCCGCGAGGCGAAGAACGCCGCGAAGCTGAACCACCACGCCATCGTCGCGGTGTACGACACCGGCCAGACCGCCCCGGAGACCGGCTCGGTGCCGTACATCGTCATGGAACGCGTCCACGGGTCCACGCTACGCGAGATCATCCGCGACTCGGGCCCGTTGCCGCTCACCGAGGCCGGCCGGGTCATGGCGGAGGTCTGCCGGGCCCTGTCGTTCTCGCACGAGGCCGGGATCATCCACCGGGACGTCAAGCCCGCGAACATCATGATCACCAACACCGGCGCGGTGAAGGTGATGGACTTCGGCATCGCCCGGGCCCTGTCGGACTCGACCTCCGCCATGACGCAGACCTCCGCGGTCATCGGCACCGCGCAGTACCTTTCCCCGGAGCAGGCGCGCGGCCGGTCCGCGGACGCGCGCTCCGACATCTACGCTGCGGGCTGCGTCCTCTACGAGATCACGACGGGGCGCCCGCCGTTCTCCGGCGAGTCCCCGTTCTCCGTGGCATTCCAGCATGTTCAGGACGCCCCGGTCCCGCCGTCGACGCTGCCGGGCATGCACCTGGATGAGCGGCAGTCACTCGCCCTGGACTCGGTGGTCCTCACCGCCATGGCGAAAGATCCCTCGGACCGGTACGACACCGCCGACCAGATGGCCTCGGACCTGCAGGCGGTCGCCGACCGTCGCATGCCGATGGCCGCGGTCAACTACACCGGGGCCCCGGCGCACGAGCAGCCGTCCGCGGACGCGGAGTCCACGACGGTCTTCCCGCAGGCGGGTGCTGCCGCGGCAGGTGCCGGCCTGGCGGGTGCCGCCGGCGCTGCTGCGGGTGCCGGTGCTGCCGGTGGCAGAGCCGGGGATGCGGCTCCGGCAGACCACAACTCCTCGACACAGGCTTCCGGACAGGACGACGCCGACGATTCCGGGAAGGGGAAAAGAAAGCGCCGCGCGAGCACCATCGCCTGGATTGTCGCGCTTCTCGCCCTGCTCGGCGTCGGAGGTGTCGTCGCCTACAACCTCGTCAGTGACGACGGCTTCGACAGCAGCGAAACCCAGGTCTCCGTGCCGGACGTGAGAGACCGGCCACAGGCAGAGGCCGAACAGATCCTCGAGGAGGCCGGGTTCAACGTCCAGGTTGAGGAAACCGCTGACGCCGACATTGCGCGCGGTAACGCGATCCGTACGGATCCGGGCACCGATTCCTCCGTACCGAAGGGCTCACAGATCACCCTGTACGTCTCCTCCGGTAAGGAGATCACCGAGGTGCCGGACCTCACGGGCATGAACACCGAGCAGGCGCAGCGTGCCCTCAGCGATGTGGGACTGAAGTTGAAGTCCCAGGTCGAGGAGGAAGCGAACGACTCCGTCGAGGCCGGCAAGATCACCCGACAGTCGCCGGGCCAGGGCTCCCAGGTCTCCAAGGGCACGGAGGTGGCGATCACCGTCTCCACCGGTGCCGAGGAGGTCCGGGTGCCGACGGTCTCCGGTCAGGATCTGGACGATGCCCGGGACAACCTCGAGGGCGCCGGCTTCACCGTGAACGTCGAGATGGTCGACTCCACGGAGCCCGAGAACCGTGTTCTCAGCGCCTCCAACGAGGGAACCCGTCAGCCGAAGGGGTCCACGGTCACCATCACGGTCTCCAGGGGCAACCAGTTCACCATGCCGAACCTGCAGAACCGGAACATCGACGAGGTCGAAGGCCTGCTGAAGGACGCCGGCTGGACCGGCGGCACCGTCCAGCGCGACCCGGTGAACACCCTCGATCCGCTGGCGATCGACCGTGTCGTCGGACAGACCCAGGCATCTGGTTCGACCGTCAGCAAGGACGCGACGATCACCGTTCGGGTGAACGTCCTCGGGGTGCCCTGACGGCTGGGTGCCCGGGCGGTTGGTGCCTGTGAAGGATCGGTGCTCCGACGGTCGTGACGCCGCCCCTGGGTAGGCACCCGGGGTGTCCATGGTGCCATCGCCGTTCCGGTTCGCCGCATACAGACGTCGGATCCGACGTCTTCCCGGCCACGCACCGGCGCCGGCATGTTCCGCCACTAGAATGCAGGACATGAATTCCGGAATGACGCGCGTATACACGGTCTCGGTCCGCCCTGCGGACATCAACGGATCCGGGGAAGGGATGGGGGAGGCAGGAGCTCTCCGTTGGACCGCCCGGATCGCGGAGCTCCCGGACTGTGTGGCGACCGGATCCTCCTTCGACGAGCTGGAGCAGTTGATCCGCGCCCGGGTCCTTGAACAGGTCGGCGGGCGTCGCAACGACGGAACACTCTCCCGTGACGACACGGACGTCGAACTCCAGTGGTCGGTCGACGAGACGGACTCCATCGGCGACGCCGGCATACAGGCCGCCCACTGGCTGGAGGAATAGGACTTCCTGCCCCCGCTGCCGGACCCTGCCCCACCCTCGTCTACCCCGACCTTGTTTGTCCTCACGGGCGGAGCACGGTGTGCGACTACATAGACGCAGCGACAGCCAACACTACGGTCGCCAGCAGGGGGAGCGTCCCCTGCTTCAGGGCCGCGCCACGCTTGTCCGGTGACGTCAACCAGAGCAACGCAGCGGCGCAGGACATGCTCACCGTGCCGGCCAGGGTCAGGGCCAGCCCGATACCTCCGGCAGTGGTGGTCACGGTCACGATGACGCCGACGAGGACCTCGACAGCCAGGAAAAGGTTGTAGAAACCCTGGTTGAAAGCCATCTCCCTGGTGCTGTCCGCCTCCTGCTCCGTGAGACCGAAGATCGCGCGTGCGCGGGGGGTGGTCCAGGCCATGGACTCCAGGTAGAAGATGAACACGTGGAGTAGTGCGGCCAGTGCTGCCAGTACGGCACCTGTGATGATCATTGCTGTTCGCCTCTGCTGTTCTTCCGGTTCTCTACGTTGTTGGTGGGGTCAGCTAGAACCGGAGCAGGACCTTGCCGGTGCGTCCGGAAGACATGCTGGAGATCATCGCCTCGCGGAAATCAGAAGCGTCGAAGATACCCTCGACGGGGAGGGTGACACTCCCTTCCGAGATCCGTGTGATGAGTTCTCCGAAGAGCTCAGACTTCTTCCCGGGGTTCATCTCCTGGCTGATCTTGCTGCCCCAGAATCCGCGGACGGTGATGTCTTTGAAGATCACCGGGCCGGAGGGGATCGTCATAGTCGGGTCACCCATCGCGCCGAAACACACCAGGGTGGAACCCTCGCCGAGCACGGAGACGAGATCTGCGGTCGACTGGCCACCCACCGAGTCCAGGCCGACGGAGATCGGAATGCCGCCGGTAATCTCCAGGACCTTGCCCTGCCAGTCCGGTTCTTCGGTCGACAGGACGTCGGTAATGCCCTCCGACGCCAGTTGGGCGACAGCGTCATCACGCCGGACCAGACCGATGACGTGGATGCCCCGTGCCTTGGCGAGCTGGGCGAGGATCCTTCCGACGGCTCCGTTGGCGGAGTTCTGGATCAGCCAGTCACCCTCATGCAGGTCTAGGAAGTCCAGCAGGCTGATCGCGCTGAAAGGCATCGACACCAGCTGCGCCGCACTGTCGTCGGACAACTGATCGGGAACGGGGATTGCCCCGGCGGCATCGATCAGCGCGTACTCAGACCATGTGCCGAAGGAGGTTCCACTGACCACCCGCTGTCCGGGCACGAGACCCGAGACGTCGGGGCCGAGGGCGTCGACGGTGCCGAGGACCTCCGTTCCGGCATGTGCGGGGAGATCGGGAACGAATCCGTAGGTTCCTCGGATCGTCCAGATGTCGTGGTTGTGAACGGGGGACAGGACCACCCGGATCCTGACCTGCCCCTCTGAGGGCTCAGGCACGTCCTCCTCGGTGAGGCGCAGGACATCTTCGGGTTCACCGAAGCTGTCGTGGATGAGGCTACGCATTGACGTCTCCTTTGTGTGCTGTTGACGGTTGTCGTTCAGGTTGGTCGTTGAGGGTGAGGTCAGTCGTCGACGACGGAGACCGTCACCTCGATGTTTCCGCGGGTGGCGTTGGAGTAGGGGCAAACCTGATGCGCGGCATCGGCCAGGGCCTGTGCTTCCTGGGGCGGCATGCCGGGGATCGTGACCTCGAGGTGCACGCTGAGCTCGAATCCGCCGTTGCCGTCGGATCCGATGCCGACCCGGATGCCCACCGAACTGTCGGCCACGGACACCTTCTTCGTTCGGGCGACTATCTGGAGTGCGGAGTGGAAGCAGGCCGCATAGCCGGCGGCGAAGAGGAGCTCCGGGTTGGCGCCGTCGCCGCTACCGCCCATTTCGGTGGGGACGGCGAGATCCAGGTCCAGGCGTCCGTCGGAAGTTGCGACGTGGCCGTCGCGGCCGTCGCCGGCGGCAAGTGCCTCTGCGGTGTAGATCGGGGTCATGTCGGTCCTTTCGGGTAGGTGTGTGGAGGGGGCCGGTTCCTGACCGCCGAGTTGCCGCAGGCTCCGGATGAGCCTGCCGGCGGTGTCGTCATCCGGGACTCCCATCGCCGCCGCGACGTCGCGGGGAACCCCGGACAGGGGTTCCCGGAGTCCCTCACCCGCGTCCGTGAGCTCGATGTTGACCACCCGTTCGTCTTCCAGGGCACGGTGCCGGCTGACGTAGCCCGCCTGTTCCAGACGCTTCACCAGAGGGGAGAGGGTGCCGGAATCCAGCTGCATCTCTTCCCCGAGTTCGCGGATGGTCCGGGGCCCCTGGTTCCAGAGGACGTAGAGCACCAGGTACTGGGGGTACGTGAGGTTCCAGGGCTCGAGCCACTCCCGGTACGTGCGTGTGGTCTTACGGCTTGCGGAGTAGAGGGCGAAGCACAGCATGCGGTCGATAGCTCCCATGCCGACAACGATTGCACACATTTTAATTGTGTACAACCCATTGTGCGACAGTGGCTTTCCTTAACCCTCTGTCACCGCAATGCACGACCGGATCTCCGGATCTGATGGCGCTGCCGGGTCGCAGGTGCGCGACGCCGACCGGGAGGCGCCCGTGATGGTCCGCTACGCCAGGTAGGCGTCGTCTTCACACTCCGTCGCATCTCCCAGACCAGCACGTCTGCCACAGGCCCCTGTGTCTACTGATAGCGGTCTCTCGTGTTAGGAGGTCTACTCTCTGTCGATCTTCTGCATGAGCGCAGGACTGATCAGGCTATCGGGGGGGGGACTGCTGCACGTTGAGGTGACAGCAAGTAGTCACGCCACGGACGCGGTGGTCAGAGCGAAGAACGACTCCATCGCTGCGTTGCCACCACACGACGCCCCCCTGCCCATCGACCCGACCATCCGGTAACGCTGCAGGGTGGCGAGATAGTCCCAACTGCGGAACTGACCACCCCGGTCGGAGTGGACAATGCATCCGGCAACCTCCTCAAGCCCGCCGCGAATGGCCACAGCATTGTTCAGGGCACGGACCGCCAGCTCAGCGCGCATATGCGAGTCAATGACGTAACCGACAATCCGGGAAGAGAAGACGTCTTTGACCGCACAGCAGTAGATTTTGCCTTCTCCGGTGGGGTGCTCGGTGTTGTCGGTCAACCACAACCGGTTCGCCGCCGTGGCGCTGAACCGGTGGCGGGTACGCCCGGTGGTATCGGTGACGGTGCACAGGTCATCGTGCACCGCCAGTCCCGGGTCAAGTCCTTTTGCGTGGTGCATCCGTCAGCGATTGGCTCAGCAGTGAACTGACCGCGGACGGAACAGGATTCCCTACGCCACAAGAGCCTCCTGACCGTCACCGACGACAACGCCGGAAGCATCGGTCGTCCGGGTGTTCGCCAGCATCTCTGCTGTCGCGGACAGCACCGTCAACGGCATGTGCCGCTTCTGCTCGATCCAGTCCTCATGCTGCTCGGCGAGCACCGCCCCGACCAACCGGACCACCGAGCCACTGTCAGGGAAGATCCCCACGACATTGTTCCGCCGGCGGATCTCCTTGCTCAACCGCTCCGTCGGATTGTTGGACCACACCTTCGTCCACGCGGGTTTCGGAAGCGCGGTGTACGCCAGGATCTCATCCAGGGCCTTCTCCAGATGCGCGGCAGCCTTCGGCAGCTTGTCATCGAGCATGTCGACCACCGCTCTGGCCTGCGCCCAGACCCGGTCAGGGGTTTCCTGGTCGAAGATCAACTGGAACATCGTGCGTACCCACTTCCATCCGGACTTCGGTACCACTTCCGACAGGATCTTGGCGAAGTGTGTCCGGCAGTGTTGCCACGGGCGTGTTCGGCAACACCTCGCCAATCGCTTGCTGGATCCCGCAGTGGGCATCACTGGTGATCAGCCCGACGGTGTCCGGGCCACGCGCCTTCAGGTCGGTAGAAGAACCCGGTCCGCGACGCCGTGGACTGAAGCGGTGGCGACCTGCATGCCGAGGATCTCACGGAACCCTTCGGCGTTGATGCCACAGGCCAGCAGGACCGGGGTTTTCACCACCCGGCCGCTCTCACGGGCTTCCATCGTCAACGCATCGGCCGACAGATACAGGTACTCCTCCGGTCGCTCCGACTGCGACGACGAGCATGCGCGTCAACAGGCGTCTTTTCTGACTTCCCTTGTGCAGTTCCATGTTGATGAGTGGTGGGGTTAGGTGCCGGTTCCGGCGAGGCTGAGCGCGGTCATCACGAGCAGACCGGCACCCAGCAGTAGCAGCGCTACCCCGCCCAGCACCGTGATGGTCCGATCCGCTGCCGCCGATCGGTGGAAGCCGAACAAGCGCACCAGGGCAATCACACCAGCCCACCATATTCCGGCTCCCAGCACGACTGTCGCGCAGAGAGTGATAGTGCGCAGCTCAGTACCGGCTCCGTGGCCGATGAACTGGGGCAGGATCGCTGCGAAGAACAGTAGCGCTTTCGGGTTGGTCGCGTTCGTGATGAACCCGCGCATGTACCCGTGCTGCCTCCTCCGGGGTACCGAATCCTGCGAGGCCGGTTCTTGCGCTCGCGCGGCGCGGAGCATGCTCGTGCCCATCCACAGCAGTATCCCGGCTCCGAGGAACTGCACCACAGTCAACGCACTTGGAGCCGACAGCAGCAACGCGGTCGCGCCCGCGATGGCGAACAACGCATGCAGGGCCAGACCGCTGACGATTCCTGCCGCCGTCGAGGCCCCCTCACGCACGCTCCGGGTTGCTGCATGCACCACCAGGACAAGATCGGGTCCGGGCACTGCCAAGGCGACAAGCAATGCGAGCGCGAACGCCGCCCATGACTCAATTCCCAATCAGCTCTCCTCCTCGGTCTGCCCTCTCACCGTAAAGAATGATTCGGTATAATTGTCACATGATCGAACATGGAAGGAATATCTTGAAGGTCCCCGAACCAGATTCGGTCGACTGGGCGATCCTCGAATTACTGCAAGTTGATGCGACGATGCCGAATAAGGACATCGCCGCCAAGGTCGGTGTCGCGCCGAGTACGTGTTTGGAGCGCATCCGGCGGATGCGGCGCAACGGCACTATCGTCGCGACCCGTGCGCATGTGCTCCCGAGTCTGCTGGGCAAGGGCGAGCAGGCGTTCCTCGGCATCCAAATCCGCCCACACGCCCGCGACACCGCTAACGATTTCGTGCAGCAGGCTCTCGCCCTGCCC
The DNA here is from genome assembly GCF_056280545.1 of Corynebacterium sp. UD i78. Taxonomy (NCBI): domain Bacteria; kingdom Bacillati; phylum Actinomycetota; class Actinomycetes; order Mycobacteriales; family Corynebacteriaceae; genus Corynebacterium; species Corynebacterium sp. UD i78. The sequence goes on from NZ_JBWCED010000001.1 coordinate 2,606,090, forward strand.
GAGACCTTGGCGCTGTATAACGTCAGTGGTAATGAGGACTACCTCGTCCACGTGGCCGTAGCCAACAGCACCGAGCTACAGACTCTGGTCATCGACAAACTGCTTGCGCTGCCGCAGGTCGCGCACTGTCGTACACAGCTCATCTTCGGAGAGCCTTGGGTTGCACCCCTGCGAAACCGCAAGGAGGTTGGGTCTGCTGCACGATTAGATGACAAGTTGTAGTAACGCCGCGAGGGCGACGTTCTGCGTCATGATGGCCTCGAACTTGACGGGCGTCAAACACCCCAACCGGGCTTGAGTCATCGTCGGTGATACGTCCTGCCAATCTACGTCACGACCGTGAACTGAACCGGCCCAGGTTCTCTGCCGCTACTTAGCGGGTTCGGGCTCTCGGGTGAGGGCCTCGTAGTGGAGCGTCTCGGACTCTACCGGGGTGAGCATCCCGAGGGAGCCGTGGAGGCGCCGGTTGTTGTACCAGTCGACCCAGCCGGCGGTCGCGAACTAGACGTCCGCGAGGGTCCGGTAGGGGTCGGCGTGGAAGACGGTGGTGCGGATGCACTCGGTCTTGTAGAGCCCGTTGATCGTCTCCATCAGCGCGTTATCGAAGGCATCGCCGACGGTCCCGATCGACGCAGCGATGCCCTCGAGAGCGAGATGCTCGGTCAGCCGAATGGCGGTGTACTGAGACCCAGCGTCGCTGTGATGGATCAAGTCCCCTGGTGAGACTGGGTTTCCATCCCTCTCGCGTTGCCACAGCGCGATGCGCAGCGGAGTCATGACCAGGTCGACCTGCTTCGAAGTGGAGGCGTGCCAGCCAACGATCCGCTGGGCGAACACGTCCACGACGAACGCGACGTAGACGAACCCCGCCCAGGTGCGGACGTAGGTGAAGTCGGTGACCCAGACCCGGTTCGGAGCAGGGGCGGTGAAATCGCGATTCAGTAGGTCACCGGCCCGCTTCCCGTCCGGGCCAGGGATCGTGGCGCGGACCTTCTTCACTCGCCGGATGCCCTCAAGACCGAGGGTCCGCATCGCAGGGTCCACCGCACCGCGAGAGGTGCCCGTGAGGCCTTCCTGGCGGCGGAGCAGGGCGACCCACTTCCTGCGTCCGTAGAGTCCCTCGGGCGTCATCTGGACCTGCCCGGTGGCGGGGTTGATGGTCCAGGCGAGGTCGCGGATCTTGTCCTCGACCAGGGCGTCGGTGACGGTGCGGGCCGCGATGCTGGCCGGATTCTTCCAGGACCGGTAGGTGCGTGCAGCGATCTTCAGGCCCTGCTGACGCAGGACGCGGAGGATCGGCTCGGCTGCATAGCCCTCGGCTCTCATCTCGTCAATGAACGCGCAGATCAGCGGTTGCGGGGGTCGAGCTCCCCCGCAAAGAAAATTGAGGCGCGGCGCAGGATCTCGTTGTCCTCCCGCAGCCGCTTGTTCTCGGCCTTCAGGCGCTTGACCTCGGCAGACTCCTCGGTCGTGATGCCGGGGCGGGTCCCGTCGTCGACCTCGGCCTGCGCGAGCCAGCGCCGCACGGATTCGCGCGAGACGCCTTCCTGCCGTGCCACCGCGGTGACGGCGGCGGTCAGAGTGGGGTACTCCTGGAGGTGCTCCCTGAGGAGCCGCACGCACCTCGCGCGCAGCTGGGGATCGATCTTCTTCGGCATGCTGTCCATCCTCTCGGACTCAAACAGCAGCGGCATCAAACCTGGGCCGATTCAAGTGAAGCGCAACCGGTACATGAAGATGGGCAAGGCCAGCAAGGTCGTCAACGAGGAGTTAGCGTCCAGGCATCGGGAATTGGCGGGGATCAAGGCATACGTGACCAGCAGGTTGACCGAGGATCCGATGGTGATCAGCGGGTTCTACCGCCGGTTGTTCCAGATCGAGAAGTCGTTCCGGATGGCGAAGTCGGATCCGCGGGCCCGGCTATGGTGGTCCAACCCCCACCCCACAGCAGCCCACCCCCAGGCACCATCCGGGTACACAGAAAAAGGGGCCGGGCCCGGCCGACCACCCCACAAGATGACCGACCAGACCCGACCCCCACACACGCACAAAAAAGAAGAGTGGAAGAACAATCCGAAGATCGTTCTCCCACTCCTCAATTCCAAGTTGAATGCCGGCGGCGTCCTACTCTCCCACACCCTCCCAGGTGCAGTACCATCGGCGCAGGCAGGCTTAGCTTCCGGGTTCGGAAAGGGACCGGGCGTGACCCCACCGCTAAAACCACCGACAAAACACACGAAACAACACACACCCAACCACCACAGTGGCCAGTATGCCGTGCCATTCCAGACACTGCACAGTGGACGCAACATACGCTTCAATCAACACAATCAAGCACAACGCTCTTAATGCAGCGCTCGGCCAATTAGTACCGGTCACCTCCAACACTCACATGCTGTCCAGATCCGGCCTATCAACCCCGTAATCTACAGGGAACCTCAAACGAAACCTCATCTCGAAACAGGCTTCCCGCTTAGATGCTTTCAGCGGTTATCCCTCCCATACGTAGCCAACCAGCCATGCCACGGGCGTGACAACTGGCCCACCAGAGGTATGTCCAACCCGGTCCTCTCGTACTAGGGTCAGCCTTTCTCAAGTTTCAACGCGCACGGCGGATAGAGACCGAACTGTCTCACGACGTTCTAAACCCAGCTCGCGTGCCGCTTTAATGGGCGAACAGCCCAACCCTTGGGACCAACTCCAGCCCCAGGATGCGACGAGCCGACATCGAGGTGCCAAACCATCCCGTCGATATGGACTCTTGGGGAAGATCAGCCTGTTATCCCCGGGGTACCTTTTATCCGTTGAGCGACACCGCTTCCACAAGCCGGTGCCGGATCACTAGTCCCTACTTTCGTACCTGCTCGACCTGTCAGTCTCACAGTCAAGCTCCCTTGTGCACTTACACTCAACACCTGATTACCAACCAGGCTGAGGGAACCTTTGGGCGCCTCCGTTACTCTTTGGGAGGCAACCGCCCCAGTTAAACTACCCACCAGGCACTGTCCCTAACCCAGATCATGGGCCGAGGTTCAGATATCCAATACGATCAGAGTGGTATTTCAACAACGACTCCACAACCACTGGCGTGGCCGCTTCACAGTCTCCCACCTATCCTACACAAACCGAACCGAACACCAATACCAAGCTATAGTGAAGGTCCCGGGGTCTTTTCGTCCTGCCGCGCGTAACGAGCATCTTTACTCGTACTGCAATTTCGCCGGGCCTGTGGTTGAGACAGCAGGGAAGTCGTTACGCCATTCGTGCAGGTCGGAACTTACCCGACAAGGAATTTCGCTACCTTAGGATGGTTATAGTTACCACCGCCGTTTACTGGGGCTTAAATTCTCCGCTTCGGACAAAAGCCCTAACAGGTCCTCTTAACCTTCCAGCACCGGGCAGGCGTCAGTCCGTATACATCGACTTACCGTCTTCGCACGGACCTGTGTTTTTAGTAAACAGTCGCTTCCCTCTATTCTCTGCGACCCACACCAGCTCAAGAGTGCAAGACCCTATCACCAGCACGGGCCCCCCTTCTCCCGAAGTTACGGGGGCATTTTGCCGAGTTCCTTAACCACAGTTCACCCGATCGCCTTAGTATTCTCTACCTGACCACCTGTGTCGGTTTGGGGTACGGGCCGAATGTGCACTCGCTAGAGGCTTTTCTCGACAGCATAGGATCACCGACATCCCCGCAAACGGGTACGCATCACGCCTCACCTTTCACGTCGCCCGGATTTACCTGGACAACAGGCCACACGCTTACACCACAATCCACTAAGTGGCTCGGCTACCTTCCTGCGTCACCCCATCACTTGACTACTACCAGCTCAGGTCCCACGCATCCATCAACCACCACAGCCAAAGACCATGGCAGAAAACTTCAGGGCGGTTAGTATCACCGATTCATCATGATCGCACACACACGGGTACGGGAATATCAACCCGTTATCCATCGACTACGCCTGTCGGCCTCGCCTTAGGCCCCGACTCACCCTGGGAAGATTAACTTGACCCAGGAACCCTTGGTCATCCGGCGGATGAGGTTCTCACTCATCATTCGCTACTCATGCCTGCATTCTCACTCGCATAGCCTCCAGCACTGGGTCACCCCGCACCTTCAACGGCCACACGACGCTCCCCTACCAACCCACACACTGGCCAAACCAGAATGCGAGCTCCGCGGCTTCGGCGGTGTACTTGAGCCCCACTACATTGTCGGCGCAGGACCACTCGACCAGTGAGCTATTACGCACTCTTTCAAGGATGGCTGCTTCTAAGCCAACCTCCTGGCTGTCTTCGCGATCCCACATCCTTTTCCACTTAGTACACCCTTAGGGGCCTTAGCCGGCGATCTGGGCTGTTTCCCTCTCGACTACGAAGCTTATCCCCCGCAGTCTCACTGCCGCGCTCTCACTTACCGGCATTCGGAGTTTGGCTGATGTCGCTAAGATGATAGTCCCGCTAAACCAACCAGTAGCTCTACCTCCGGCAAGAAACACACGACGCTGCACCTAAATGCATTTCGGGGAGAACCAGCTATCACGGAGTTTGATTGGCCTTTCACCCCTACCCACAACTCATCCCCTCAGTTTTCAACCTAAGTGGGTTCGCGCCTCCACGACGTCTTACCGTCGCTTCACACTGGCCATGGGTAGATCACCCCGCTTCGGGTCCAGGACACGCCACTCAACACACTAGTTAGTATTCGCTTTCGCTACGACTACCCCACACGGGTTAACCTCGCGACGTGCCGCTGACTCGCAGGCTCATTCTTCAAAAGGCACGCCATCACCACCACACACAGTGCAGCACGGCTCTGACGGATTGTAAGCGCACGGTTTCAGGTACTATTTCACTCCCCTCCCGGGGTACTTTTCACCATTCCCTCACGGTACTATCCGCTATCGGTCACAATGAGTATTCAGGCTTACCGGGTGGTCCCGGCAGATTCACAGCAGATTCCACGAGCCCGCTGCTACTCGGGGCACCTCGTAACCCAACCACACATGCTTTCACGTACCGGACTCTCACCGTCTACGGCAGGCCATTCCAAACCACTTCCGCTAGCACACATGACCGGGCGACTGACTGTCAGACCAGTCGAACAAGACCCCACAACCCCGACCACGCAACCCCTGACAGGTATCACACATGACCGGTTTAGCCACTCATCCACTTTCGTTCGCCACTACTCACGGAATCACTATTGTTTTCTCTTCCTACGGGTACTGAGATGTTTCACTTCCCCGCGTAACCTCCACACCAGCTATACATTCACCGGCAGGTGACCGCACATAACCACGGCCGGGTTTCCCCATTCGGACATCCTCGGATCAACGCTCAGTTGACAACTCCCCGAGGCATATCGCAGTCTCCCACGTCCTTCATCGGCTCATCATGCCAAGGCATCCACCGTGCGCCCTTAACACACAACACTAAGAACGCATCAGATGAACACAAACCTGCAGAAAAACCACAGAATCAGTATTCACACGACACTTACAAAATTGCATCAAAAAAGAAGATACTCGCGTCCACTATACAGTTCTCAAACAACACAGTCACAAAGGACCCGGAGCACCCACAACCAACCACACACAACCATGCACGACCAGCCACAAGAACCCCAACAGAAACAAACAACACACAGCTGCTGTTCCAGACACCCAACAACGCAACGAACCAAGCAGTCACACAATCACAGACAAACGACCCACAAACGGGCTGATCTCCACCCGGATAAACAAAAACACCCGACGCCCGTGTTGACGCGGAATGCACAAAAAATAAAGCTCCTTAGAAAGGAGGTGATCCAGCCGCACCTTCCGGTACGGCTACCTTGTTACGACTTCGTCCCAATCGCCGATCCCACCTTCGACAGCTCCCTAACGAGTTTGGGCCACTGGCTTCGGGTGTTACCAACTTTCATGACGTGACGGGCGGTGTGTACAAGGCCCGGGAACGTATTCACCGCAGCGTTGCTGATCTGCGATTACTAGCGACTCCGACTTCATGGAGTCGAGTTGCAGACTCCAATCCGAACTGAGACCGGCTTTAAGGGATTAGCACCACCTCACGGTGTAGCAACCCACTGTACCGACCATTGTAGCATGTGTGAAGCCCTGGACATAAGGGGCATGATGATTTGACGTCATCCCCACCTTCCTCCGAGTTAACCCCGGCAGTCTCTCGCGAGTCCCCACCATAACGTGCTGGCAACACAAGACAAGGGTTGCGCTCGTTGCGGGACTTAACCCAACATCTCACGACACGAGCTGACGACAACCATGCACCACCTGTATACCGACCACAAGGGAAAACGCATCTCTGCGCCGATCCGGCATATGTCAAGCCCAGGTAAGGTTCTTCGCGTTGCATCGAATTAATCCACATGCTCCGCCGCTTGTGCGGGCCCCCGTCAATTCCTTTGAGTTTTAGCCTTGCGGCCGTACTCCCCAGGCGGGGCGCTTAATGCGTTAGCTACGGCACAGAAGTCGTGGAAGACCCCCACACCTAGCGCCCACCGTTTACGGCATGGACTACCAGGGTATCTAATCCTGTTCGCTACCCATGCTTTCGCTCCTCAGCGTCAGTTACTGCCCAGAGACCTGCCTTCGCCATCGGTGTTCCTCCTGATATCTGCGCATTTCACCGCTACACCAGGAATTCCAGTCTCCCCTACAGCACTCAAGTTATGCCCGTATCGCCTGCACGCCCGGAGTTAAGCCCCGGAATTTCACAGACGACGCGACAAACCACCTACGAGCTCTTTACGCCCAGTAATTCCGGACAACGCTCGCACCCTACGTATTACCGCGGCTGCTGGCACGTAGTTAGCCGGTGCTTCTTCTACCACTACCGTCACTTCCGCTTCGTCATGGTTGAAAGGAGTTTACAACCCGAAGGCCTTCATCCCCCACGCGGCGTCGCTGCATCAGGCTTGCGCCCATTGTGCAATATTCCCCACTGCTGCCTCCCGTAGGAGTCTGGGCCGTGTCTCAGTCCCAATGTGGCCGTCCACCCTCTCAGGCCGGCTACCCGTCGACGCCTTGGTAGGCCATTACCCCACCAACAAGCTGATAGGCCGCGAGCTCATCCTGCACCGAAAAACTTTCCACCACCGACACTAAACGATGGTCCTATCCGGTATTAGACCCAGTTTCCCAGGCTTATCCCGAAGTGCAGGGCAGATCACCCACGTGTTACTCACCCGTTCGCCACTCGAGTACCCTGCAAGCAGGGCCTTTCCGTTCGACTTGCATGTGTTAAGCACGCCGCCAGCGTTCGTCCTGAGCCAGGATCAAACTCTCCATAAAAGCAATAAACCCCATAAAGAGCCATCACTGGCAAAAATAAATATACTGAACTGCTGACATCCAAAAAAATGAATATCCACGCATGCTCCCGATCGGGGGACCGGGGAAACCATGCGCCGGTCACAACAACCGACAGAACAGACCTGAGATTCAGTATTTAACACGCAGTCACCCACGTGCCGGCACCAACCCAAGTCACCATCTGCCGACCATGCGACAAAAAACTTGATTCATCACGCTATTGAGTTCTCAAACAACATCCGCACACCGTTGCTGACCAGGTTTGTTCCCCCGGTCGCTCTCGGCGACCCGGATTAATCTACACACTCGGCCTCAGCGTCACAAACCAGCAGGTCAAGCCCTTATCTGCCTCCGGAGGCACACTCTGGGGAGCACGTCGAGCCCTGCCTCCGTCTCAGTGCGGCGAACTGCTCTGAGTTCCGGGCCGATCTCGGCGTCCTGCAGCGTCCGGAACCCCAGCCGGTGGTAGAGCGGACCGTTCCACGGGACATCCCGGAATGTCGTGAGGACTATCCCGGGAAGCCCCTGCGCCCGCGCCCGGTCGCCGGCCTTCCCTATAAGTGCGCATCCGATGCGTCTACCCCGGTACGGCGGATCCACAGACACCTGTTCCACAAGGAGGTCACCGTCAGCGGTCGAGAGCCAGATCCACGCGATCGGCCCGCGTTCCAGTGCTCCCGTCGACGAGTGATCCTCAACGACAAGCACATCCCCGCTCCGGACGGCACCAGTGAGAACGTCGACAGCCGGCGGTTCATCGTCGGCCACGACATCGAGACCGATATCCCGGAACGGGGCTCCGGCACGTCGTTCAAGATCCCGGATCGCCGGGATGTCCGAGACGACGGCCGGCCGGGCATGAAGACCGTCCCCCGCGGCTTCCTCCACACGCATACTCCTTCCGGCTCTCAGGCAAGCACGGAGCCGTGTGCCCCGTCGATCACCGCCGCCGAGGCCTCCTGTGCCTCAGCGTGCCGGGCCTCCACCACGGACAGTTGACGCTCGTCGACCGGGCGTCCGGCTTCCGCCAGCCAGTTGGAGAGGATCCGGTGTCCGTGCTGCGTCATGACGGACTCCGGGTGGAACTGGACGGAGTGGATCGGCAGCGTCCTGTGGCGCATCGCCATGATCATCCCGGAGTCCACCGTCGCGGTGACCTCAAGACACTCCGGCACGGTCTCCGGATCGACGGTCAGAGAGTGGTACCGCGCCACGGTGAACGGTGACGGAACGTCCGTGAGTACCCCGACACCGGTGTGGAAGACCGGGCTCGTCTTCCCGTGGAACAGTTCTCCGGCCCGCACCACATCCCCACCGAAGTGCAGGGCGATGGCCTGGTGGCCCAGGCAGACACCGAACAGCGGCGTGCGGTGCTCCCCGGCCCAGGTGATGACGTCGAGCATGCGTCCTGCCGTGGCGGGTTCGCCCGGCCCCGGGGAGAGGAGGATGGCGTCGAACCCGTCGAGCGCTGCGTCCAACCCCGCAACACTCTCACCCGGATCACCGAGCTCGGGAGCGTCGTTGCGCCACACGGTGCAGTCCTCGCCGAGCTCGCCCAGGTACTGGACGAGGTTGTAGACGAAGCTGTCGTAGTTGTCGATGACGAGGATGCGCATGGCGTCATTCTATCCGTCCCGCTGCGCGACGTCGCTCCATATACCCTGCTGCTACGCTGGTGAGGTCCGAACAAGCAGTACGAAGTCAGCGAGAGTGTCCCTATGCCCAAGTCCAGGATCTCCTCCACTCCGGAAGGTGCCGGCGCCTCACCGGTCGACCACCGCACCCCGGTCAAACTGAACGCCACCGGCACGTCACGCTGGTACATCATCGTGATGCTCGGCCTGATGCTGCTCGGTCTCGCGTGGATCGTCGTGAACTACATCGCCGGCGGCGACATCCCCCTGATGCGCGATCTCAACGCCTGGAACTACCTCATCGGTTTCGGTCTGCTCATCGCGGGTCTGCTGATGACCATGGGCTGGAAGTAGCCCTCACCTCACTGTCGGGCGGTAACGCCACCACAGCAGCAGCGCGATGACCGTGCCCGCGGCCAGGCCACCGAGGTGGCCCGCCAGCGACACGCCCGCGGTCGTCACCGTGAATGCGAGATTCACGCCGATGAGCACCAGTGGGCCGCGCACATCGGTCCGACGCGTGACAGACAGCCCCACCAGCATGGCGAACATGCCGTAGCCGATGGTGGACGCCCCGCCGACCGCGTAGTCCGGCGCGAACCACAGTGCGGCGAGACTGCCGCCGACCGCGCAGAACACCATGGACGCCGCCACGGTCCGCGTACCGTAGGCCCGCTCCAGCTCCCTGCCGAGCAGGACCACCAGCAGCATGTTGAGCAGCAGATGGGCGATGTTGAGGTGCACCAGCGCACTGGTCACCAGTCGCCACCACTCGTGCCCCTCAGTGATGTCGGGGGCGACCATCATCAGCGACCACGCCAGGTCACTTCCCCCGGAGTAGCTGCCGACCGGGGCCTCGAGGCTGCCGGACTGCACCACCTCAACGCAGAACACCGCCACGCACACCAGGATCAGTACGGTGCAGGCCGGGGCTTCCCGGGCGAATCTGCGGACGAAATCCATGGTGCGTTGTGGCGGTGCGGGGGTACCGACGTACCGGTCCGGTACTGTGCCGGTTCCGAACTGGTTGCTACTCGGTGATGTCGATGGACTCGATGACGACGTCCTCGACCGGACGGTCCATGCGGCCGGTGGCGACGCGGCCGAGCTTGGCGACGACCTTCTGGGACTCCTTGTCGGTCACCTCACCGAAGATGGTGTGGTGGTTGTTCAGGTGCGGGGTCATCGTGGTGGTGATGAAGAACTGGGAGCCGTTGGTGCCGGGGCCGGCGTTGGCCATGGCCAGCAGGAACGGACGGTCGAACTGCAGCTCCGGGTGGAACTCGTCGCCGAACTGGTAGCCGGGGCCGCCACGACCGGTGCCGGTCGGGTCGCCGCCCTGGATCATGAAGTTGTCGATGATGCGGTGGAAGACCGCACCGTCGTAGAACGGGCCTTCGGTGGTACCGGAGGCGTTCGGCTGGGTGTAGGGGGCCTTCTCCTTGTCACCGGTGGCCAGACCGACGAAGTTCTCGACGGTCTGGGGTGCGTGGTTTCCGAAGAGGTCAATGCTGATGTCGCCGAGGTTCGTGTGCAGAACCGCGGTCGCAGTCTTCTGGGCGCTCATGGTGACCCAGCGTACCCAACTGAAAGGGGCTCTGTGTCACGGACTGCCCCCGTGCAGCGCAAAGCGCCACACCGTAGCCTGGTTAGTGTTTATGATCGGACGTTAAATGCCACCGTAAGTCAGCACGCACCGCGAAGGAGTACCGGGCCATGGCCCTCACAAACGCACGAATCGCTCTACTCGCCGCCCAGCGCGCGCGGGCCTGGAACAAGGACCGCAAGTCCCGCAACGAATCCGCGCGCCATGAGGAGCTCGCCGTTCTCCGACGTCAGGTGACTTCGCCGGAGGAGCGCGAGAAGTTCCTCGCGGACGCTCCGGGCCACACCCGCGCTGTCGTGCGCGAAATCCTCTCCGAGGAGGATGCCGCGGCCACCGACGCGAAGATCGAGGCGGACGCCAAGGTCGCAAAGCTCACCGCAAAGGCGGAGAAAGCCCGGAACAAGGCCGACAAGATCACCGCCAAGGCCGACAAGAAAACCGACAAGGCTGAAAAGGCTCAGGCCAAGGCCGAGAAGAAGGAGAAGAAGGTGGCGAAGAAGTCCGCGAAGATCGCCGTGAATTCCGCCCTGTCCGCCAAGGCGGGCGAGGCACGTGACGCCGGTAAGGAGGAGGCGGAGAAGCTGACCCGTTCCGCCAAGAAGGCCCGCGTGCTGGCGAAGAAGCAGATCTCCGCCGCCGCCGCGACGCTGGGCTCGAAGGTCGCTGACCTGAAGGACGCCGGTTCCAACGCACTGGACACCGTCACCGAAGAGGCCCCGAAGATCGCCTCCGAGGTCGGCACCACGGCGAAGAAGGCCCAGAAGAAGGCCGGCAAGAAGACCCGGAAGCTCACCAAGCAGGCGAAGAAGTCGGCGAAGAAGAATGCCGCGATCGCCGAGAAGCAGCTGAAGAAGTCCACTGCCGAGATCGAGAAGAGTGCGAAGAAGAAGGCCGACAAGGTCCGCTCCAAGCACCTGAAGAAGGCGGACAAGGCCGACAGGAAGAAGAAGGGTGTCTTCAGCTCAGTGCTGGTCATCGCCCTGGTCGCCGTGGTCGCGGCCGTCGTCGCCTCGAAGTTCCGCAAGCCGGAGTCCCCCGCCCCGAAGGCTGCCCCGCGCAACAATGCCCCGCAGACCGAGGCACCGAAGGCCGCTCCCGTCGAGGAGAAGGTCGAGGAGGCCACCGAAGAGCCTGCCGAGGACACCGCCGACGAAACCGCGGATGAGTCCGCGGATGAGACCGAGACCAAGACCGAGGCTCCGGCAGCCCCGGGCGCTCCGGCAGCCCCCGCAGCTCCGGGTGCCCCGGCCGCCCCCGGTGCCCCCGCTGCCCCGAAGGCGGCCGAGAGTGAAGAGGGCGAAGAGGACGACGGCGGCAAGCACCGCCTCTGAGCCCCCCGGTTTCCCCGGTCCATCCCCAACCCACCGTCAACCCCCGCCCCAGGCAGTCTGCCCGGGACGGGCGTTTTCGTCTGCGGCCACCCCCCTGACGGAACCGTCCGGCCAGAATTCTTCTCGTAATTATCACTAAAGAAACGAAATCAGGCTACGGTGTGTCCATGACCCGGACCCTTGCACCACTCGACCTCCTCATCGTCGGCGCCGGCATCGGCGGCATCGACATGGGCCACCACGTCGCGACGAACTTCCCGGGCTGGACCTGGGAGATCGTCGACTCGAACACCGACATCGGCGGCACCTGGACCACTTTCACCTACCCCGGCATCCGTTCGGACTCCGACATGGCGTCTTTCTGCCTCCCCTGGAAGCCCTGGAAGGGCAGGCACACCCTCGGCGACGGCGCCCACATCCGCGAGTATCTGCGGGACGCCGCCCGCGAGGACGGTTTCCTCGACCGGATCCGGCTCAACACCTGGGTGAAGTCGGTGAACTTCGACACGGCGTCCGGCCTGTGGGAGGTCACCACCGTCCGTGCCCACCGCCACGGTCCCGACGACCGTCCGGACGCCCCGGCCGAGAACCTCGTCGAGACCGTCGTCCGCGCCAGGCGCCTCCACCTGGCCTGTGGCTACTACGACCACCGCGACGGATTCCTGCCCCACTACCCCGGTCAGGAGGACTTCACCGGCAACGGCGGCAGCCTGATCCACGCGCAGGCCTGGAAGCCCGAGGAGCAGGGTGAGGTCGCCGGCAAGAGGATCGTCGTCATCGGTTCCGGCGCCACGGCGATCACCGTGGTCCCGGCGCTGGCCGAACTCGGTGCGGAGGTCACGATGCTGCAGCGCACCCCGACCTGGGTCGCGGCCCTGGCGGACTTCGACACGATCTCGAACATCTGGAACCGGGTGATCCCGTGGAACGACCGGCTGGCGCACAAGGTCGCCCGCGGCAACCACATTGTCCGCGACATGACCCAGTGGTACATCGCCCGGTACCTCCCCTTCGCCTTCCGGTGGTTCCTCCACGGCCTGCAGCGTGTCTGGCTGACCCCGGAGCAGATCAAGCGGAACTTCACCCCGCCCTACAAGCCCTGGGACCAACGCGTCTGCAAGGCCCCGACCGGTGACATCTTCCGTGCCATCAAGGACGGCAAGGCCGAGGTCGTCACCGCGAAAATCGACACCTTCATGCCGGAGGGCGTGATGCTCACAGGCGGTCGCGTCCTCGAAGCGGACACGGTGATCTCCGCCACCGGCCTGCAGCTGCAGATGTTCGGCGGGGCGTCCGTGTCCGTCGACGGTGAGCCGGTCGAGCTGTCGGATCTGGTGGCCTACCGCGGCGTCCTTCTCTCAGGGCTGCCGAACGTCAGCTTCACGGTCGGATACCTCAACCAGTCGTGGACGACCCGTGCGGATCTCACGGCCCGCTACGTCGTCCGGCTGTGGCACCATATGGCCGACCACGGCATCGACCTGGCCGCCCCGGTCATCCCGGGTAAGGACGTGGAGCGGCGCGAGCTGCTGGAGTTCGAGGCCGGGTACATCAAGCGCGGTCAGCACCTCACCCCCCGCCAGGGCGACCGCTCCCCCTGGCTCTACCGGCAGGACTACCTGGCGGAGTGGCCGGAGCTCTCCCGCGGCGACGTCACCGAGGAGATGCTCTTCGACGAGGACGCCACGGTCGTCGCGTCCAGGACGGTATCGTCCAGGACGGTATCGTCCGTGCCTTCCGCGTCCGGCGTCGGCGTCACCCCGGCAGCCTCCCTGTAGTGGTGCTGTGACCAGGTGATCCCTGCCGAGGCGCAGATCACCAGCACAATGGTGACCGCGCGGTAGGCGGTGAGTTCCTGGTCCAGCATGATCATCCCGGCCGCGGCGGCGAAGGCCGGCTCCAGGCTGACGAGGATGCTGAAGATCGCGCCGGAGATCTGGCGCAGGGCGATGAGCTCCAGGGTGTACGGCAGGACGGACGCGAGCAGCGAGGTCGCGGCGGCGAACCAGAACAGTCCCGGCCGGTCGATCAGCCCGCCGTCCCCGCCGGAGACTCCGACGAAGGCACCGTGGGCACCGACCGGGGCGAGCAGCACGGCTCCGAGAACCATGGCGACCGCGAGTCCGCCGGTCCCGGGGATCTTCGCCCCGACCTGTCCGGAGTAGATGATGTAGCCGACCCAGAAGCCGCCGGCGATGAGCGCGAAGAGCACGCCGACGAGGTCGAGGTCCGCCCCGCCGAGCACCGATTCGGCACCGAGAACGACCATCCCGGTGGTGGCGAAACCGACCCAGATCAGGTCTCGCCGGTTCTTCGAGGTCAGCGCCGAGAACACCAGGGGCCCGGTGAACTCCAGGGCGACGGCGGCAGACAGCGGAATCCGGCCGATCGCGGCGTAGTAGAAGCCGTTCATCAGGGCCATGGTCACGGCGAAGAGCACGACAGAGCGCCAGTCGCCACGCTTCCAGGAGCGGACCGCGGGCCGGGAGAGAGCCACCAGGATCAGGCCACCGATACCGAGGCGTAGCAGGGTCACGCCCCAGCTCCCTAGGTCATCGAAGAGACTGACGGCGGTGGCGGCACCGAACTGAAGCGAGGCGCAGGAGCCGAGGATGCACAGCACCGGAAAGGTCATCGACGGTGCGGGGGCGGAAGATGTCGTGGTTCTCACCCGGATATTGTGCACCTGACCTGATCGGCCGGTCCAGCGCAGGTATATGGACGATAATGGTGAAGTATGTTGAACGTTCACCGTCTGACCCTGCTGCGCGAGCTCTCCCGGCGAGGCACCCTCGCCGAGGTCGCCCGCGTGCTCAGTTACTCCCCCTCCGCCGTGTCCCACCAGCTCAACCAGTTGGAGAAGGAGGCCGGCGTCCGACTGCTGGAACCGGTGGGCCGCGGAGTGAAGCTGACCGACGCCGCCCGCCAGCTCGTCACCCGCACCGACGAGATCCTCGCGGTGCTGGACCGGGCAGAGGCCGAGCTCGCGGCGTCCACCCCGACGGTCTCCGGGACGCTGCGCGTGACGAGCTTCCATTCGGCACTGGTCTCCGTCCTGCCGACGGCGCTGACACTGCTCAAGGCGCGGCACCCTGACCTGCAGGTACAGGTCTTCCACCGGGAGATCGGCACCGCCTTCGACGGGCTCGCCACACACCTCTACGACCTGGTGATCGGCGACCAGTGGCCGGATGAGCCGGATCCGGTGCGTCCCGGCATGGAGCGTCAGGAACTGTTCACCGATCCGCTGCTGCTGGCGATGCCGGCGGACTGGCCGGAGCCGGCGTCCCTGGAGTCGCTGGCGGACGCGCACTGGGCGATCGACCCGGAGTACCTGCCGGGCGGCCAATGGGTGCGACGCATGCTGGCGGACGCCGGTGTGGTCCCGAAGGTACTGTGCGACACCGATGATCCGCTGCTGCAGGCACACCTGGTGCGCACCGGGCATGCCGTCGCGGTGATCGGCTCACTGCTGGTCGGCCCGTTCCTCGACCAGACCACCGCCCAGGTACTGCCCGGCGATCCGGCGCGGCGACTGTTCACCGCGGTGCGCGAGGGCCAGACCGGGCACCCTGCGGTCCGGGCTTTCCGGGCGGCCCTGGCCTCCGCAGCGCGACGCGAGTCACCGGAGATCTGAGCGTCACACGTACCCGTGCCACCGACCCGGTGGCACACCGTGGGTACGGCGGAAGACGTGACTGAAAGACGCCGTGCCGCTGTACCCCAGGTGACGGGCGACCGCTCCGACGGGGATGCCGGACGCCAGGAGCTGCCGGGCAGCCGCCATGCGCACCTTCGCCGCCCACTCCCGCAGACTCCCGGCACCGAAGAGATCCAGTGCTTCGGTGAGTTCCCCGGTGGCGCAGTCGAGACGCTCAGCCCACCCGGACAGGGTGCGGTCGATGTCGGGGTGCCGCCGGAAGTCCTCGGTGAGCCGGCGCAGCAGGTGCGAGCCGTGGGTGTCGCCGGCCCCGGTGAGCAGTCTGTAGAACTGGCGGTCCACCAGGTCCGTCTGCTCCGGGGAGACGGGGTCGTACTCACGGCCGAGGGCGGCGAGCAGCGCATCAGTCTCCTCGGCGGCGTCCGCCCCCGGGATCACTGTGGGGGTCAGATCACCGGCCGGACGCCCCGCCCGGGCGCCGACCGGCAGAACCAGTCCACCGGGGTTCATGGCGACGTGGTTCGGCAGACCGGCGGGCAGCCAGATCAGCTCACCTTCCCCCAGGTCAGTGGTGGTGCCGCCGATGCTGACCCGGCAGGATCCACGCCATGCCCAGATCAGCACGTGGAAACGGTTCACCCGGGGCCAGGTGTGCAGCTCCTCGGCGGGCGTCACGGACGGGGCAGGGTCCGGTCGGTCGCGGAGCTGCCCGGGCGTCATCCCGGTGTGCCGCCGGACGAGATGACACAGGGCGGCCGCCGAGGACAGTCCGACACGGTGGGCGGCGGACTCCACGGAGCTGCCGCCATCCAGCAGCTCAGCAGCACGGGACACCCGGAGCCTGCCGCGCCAGGCCCCGACGGACAGTCCGGTCTCGGCGAGAAAGCGTCGGCGCAGCGTCGACGGGGAGACGAAGACCTCCTCGGCGAGGTCCTCGACGCTGTGCCCGACGCTATGTCCACCGGAGAGGTCGGCCATCAGGATCCGGGCGGCGGCACGGGCCGCGGGGTCGACGGGCATCCGGGGACGCAGTGACGCGTCCCCACCGGAGGAACTGGGGGTACTGAGGTAGTTCAGGCTGTCGGCGAACCGGGTGATGAGTGTGCCGTACCAGTCGTCGGGTATCTCCGAGACGGTCACGGGACTGTCGGGGGTGAAGGGGAGGGCGGCGTCCTCCGGGAGGGGGAAGCCGAGGGCGACGGCGTCAGCGGACCGGTGGACGCTGACCCGCACCCCACGGTCGACGGACACGGCGGCTCCGGCGACGATGTGGTGTGACCGGGTGGTGTCGCCGTCACGGACAGTGAGCCGGAGACTGCCGCGGAGCACCCACCACAGGTGCGGCATCTTCAGTTCAACTGTCTGACCGTTCTGGTCAACTGCGGGCATGGCCACGACCGTACACTTCTCACGACGAACTGAGCTGAGGCTCAGCTGACACGACAGGAGAACATCTGTGACACCCACGACACGACGCCCTACTCTGACAGCAGTACCGACCCTGGCCACGGCCCTGGTCTGCGCACTAGGGCTGGCGTCCTGCTCCGACGACAGCGGCAGTGACAGCGGCGATGGCGACAGCAGTGCGACGACCGTCGCCGTCACCCACGCCTTCGGCACGACCGAGGTGCCCTCGAACCCGGAGCACGCACTGAGCTTCAGTCAGACCTGGACGGACGCCTTCGCCGAGCTCGGCTCCCCGGTCGCCACACAGGTCGTCAATGACCAGTTCGCTGACGGCCAGCCCTGGGACACAGAGGGTACAGAGGGTACAGAGGGTACAGACGTCGCCGGGACCACCGTGCCCGTCTCAGTGACCTCGGCCGACCTCGTCACCACCCTGGGCATGGAGGCGATCGCCGAGCAGGACCCGGACGTCATCTTCGCCGGGTTCCTGCCCGACCAGGCCACCTATGACGCACTGTCGGACATCGCCCCGACCGTCGCCACCGTCGGTGAGGGCAAGGTCGATGACTGGCGCGCGGTCACCACTGCCGCCGGCGAGATCCTCGGGAAGTCCGACGAGGCCGAGGAGAAGATCGGCGAGGTCGACGACGCGATGGCGCAGGTCAAGGAGACATACCCGGCGCTGGAGGGCGCGACCTTCGCCTATGCCGCGTACCGGGCGCAGTCCTTCACCGTCATCACCTCCCCGCAGGACGCGTCCAACACCTTCTTCGCCGACCTGGGCATGACTCAGGCGACGGACCGGATCACCGGTACCGAATCCGGCCGTGGCATCGCGGTCTCCGCGGAGAACCTCGACCTGCTCGACATGGACCTGCTGGTGCTGTGGATCTCCGGCGAGACCCCGGATGACCTGCCCGGCTGGTCGGATCTCCCATCGGTGAAGAACGGTTCGGCGGCGCAGCTGCAGACCGTCGCCGCCACCGCCCTCGGTGCACCGACAGTGCGCAGTGTGCCGTGGGTGCTCGACGAGATGGACCCCTACTTCGCGGCCCTGCAGGAGGCCGACGGTGAGTGACTCTGTCTCTTCCGCTCCGGACGCGGCGTCCTTCAACACACTGCTCAACAGCCCGCAGCACCGGGCCGGGCTCAATGACCTCCACCTCGAGGTCACCTCGGTGACGCGCCGCCACCCCTGGCTGGCCCGGGTCTCCGGGGTGGTGCCGGGCATGGCCGATACCGATCCTTCGGTCTGGTCACATCCGAACCTCGCCCTGCGGCTGGCGATACCGGACGCCACGGACGCGCTTGGTCCGATGATCGGGCAGGCCGGGGTATGCCGACGCGTGTACACCGTCGCCGCGGTGGATGTGGCGTCCTCCACCCTGGACATCGACATCGTGGTGCACGGCGAGAGTTCACCGATGATGCGGTGGCTGGCCGGTCTGGAACCCGGTGACCGGGTGGACTTCGCAGGTCCGCGTCCCCATGCCGCACCGACGGACGCCACCGGCCGGATCGTGCTGCTGGCCGACGGTTCGGCCTACCCCGCGGCGTCCGCCATCACCCGGGCACTGCCCGGTGTGGCGACGGTTGTTCTCGCACTGCCGGAGGAAGATCCGCAGGTCAGCGACTGTGCAGACTATGCGGCCGATTTCCCGGGAGCGGAGCTGCGGTTCGCGGCGTCCTCCCCCACTCCCCTGTCGGACGCCTTCGCCGACCTGGACGTGACCGCCACGGACACCGTCTGGGCCGCCGGTGAGCGGGAGGACATCCGTGCGGTGCGCGCGCGGTGTCTCAGGGACCTGGTACTGCCGAAGCCGCAGGTGCAGGTCTTCGGGTACTGGCGCCACGGGAAGACCGGGACAGACGCCGATATGGCACGGCTGACGGGCATCGCCGCACTGCGCGACCAGGGCCGCGAGCTCGAGGACGACTTCGAGATCGAGATCTGACCCCTGCTACCCCTGCGCCGGGGAGGTCGGGCTCGTCGGCGCGGCGGGGGCCGGGTTGTGGCCGCTCCGCTCCTTGCTGCGCTCGTGGTACTTCCGGATGGCGTCGAAAGCCAGGTTGAGGATGACCAGCACCGGGATCGAGATCAGCGGTCCCGCGCTGGAGACCACGAGAATCATGAAGATGACGAAAGACGTGACACCGTCGACCCAACGGGGGGTGCGGTCCAGGAAAGACAGGGCAGGCATGGAGTTCTTCTACTTCTTCTTCCTGAAGCTACCGCGGATGTTCATGCCGCCGGGGAGCTTGACGGAGTAGGTGCCGCGCGAGTTGACGGTCACCGGTCCGAAGCGCCGGGACGCGGACGCGCCGGATCCCGAGTAGTTGATCCAGGAGTCTTTACCGGTCTTCTGACGCTTGCGGAAGTAGATGCCCATGGGTGGCAGTGTAGCGGGAGAACAGGGACGATGGACAGCATGGACACCACCGCTGTGTTCCCCCAGCTGTTCCCACCCCGCGCCCGTGGACCGACATCACCGGCCCGGTGCCTGACCTGAGACTCGTCGTCCTGGACATGGACGGCACCCTACTCAACGGGTCGGACGAGGTGCCCGACGCGTTCTGGGAGCTACTGCCTGAGCTGCGGAGCCGGGGCATCACCGTGGTCCCGGCGTCCGGACGCCAGTACGCCACGCTCAAGGGGATGTTCGCCGAGCACGGCATCCGGACCTTCATCTGCGAGAACGGAACGCTGGTCGTGCATGACGACGAGGTGGTCTCGACCTCCCCGGTGGATTCGCCGACGGTGGACCGGATCATCGACATCGTGCGGACCGCGGAGACGGACCGCAATGTGGGCCTGGTGGTCTGCGGGCCGAAGAAGGCGTACATCGAGCGGGACGACGACATCTTCGCCGCAGAGGCGCACCGGTACTACCGGTCCCTGGAGGTCGTACCGAACCTTCACGTGGTGCCGGACATCGAGGAGGGCACCGTGCTGAAGTGCGCCTGTTTCGACTTCGACTCCGCCGCCCAGGCAGCATCCGCCCTGTTCACCGGTGGCGGTCCGGGGGTAGCTGACCTGCGGGAGGAGCACCAGGTCGTGGTGTCGGGCAAGAACTGGATCGACATCATGAACGGCTCGGCGAACAAGGGCAGGGCGCTGCGGGCCCTGGAGATGAACCTGGGGATCCCCCGGTCGGGCGTCGCAGTGTTCGGCGACTACCTCAATGACCTGGAGATGATGGCGGAGGGCGACTGGTCCTTCGCGATGGACAACGGTCACGGTGCGGTGCAGCGGGCGGCGCAGTTCATCGCCCCGCGCAACACCGACGAGGGCGTGGTGCAGGTGCTGCGGCGGTTGCTGGGGGTGTGAGGTTCAAGCCTCACATCACCCCCACTCCGCCGCGTCCGGATCCACACCGAACGCCCGCGCCCGGGCGTCGATCGCCTGACGCAGCCATGTCGTCAGCCCCGGCGCGACCGATTCATAGTGCTCGGCGAAGTCCGCCCCCGGTGCCGGCACTCGCCTCGTACATCCGGCCCAGGCAGACCTGCATGGACACCGACAGGGTGAAGAAGTTCGAGAAGACTTCCCGGTGTTCGTCGACCAGGGCGTCCGCGGCGTCCGACCCGTGAAGCACCCCGTCACGCACGGCGTCGCCGAGGCGTCCTTCCAGGTCAGCCATCGCGTCCCGCAGCTGCGCCCGCTGTTCCGGCGAATGCTGCGCCCCGCGCTCGGCGTACTCGGACCATTGGTGGGTGTGCCCCCCTTTTCTCATGGGCCTGCCGCGTCCAGTCCGGGTCCCGGCCGTCACCGAAGATCTCGCGCTGCTGCTCCGTCGTCAGCAGGACGCCACCCCGGTGCGCCTCGATCATCCGGTCCACGCCGCGATCCAGGTCCGCGAGCCGGGCGACCTTCTCCAGGATCCGCTCCTTCTGCGCGGTGAGGGATGCGACAGCGTCCGCGTCCGGGTCGTCGAGCAGCGAGCCGATCTGGTCCCAGTGGTGGAGGGTCCGCGGACACACACAGAAACACAGAACCGCAGGTCAGCGCTTGGGGCTCCCTGTCGGTTCCCTGTGATCCCCGGTTTTCGGTGGCATTCGTCGATCACGGTTGGATAACGTAATTGTCACGTTCCGGTCACGATCGGAGCGACCCTACCAAGTTCCCTATCTGACAAGGAGCCCAGTAATGGACACCATCGTCTCTTCCGCTTCCAGCATCTTCGACGCCGTCACCGACTTCGTGACCTCCCTCTTCGACACGGTCACCGGTTCCGCCGGCGATGTCGTGAGCTCGATCTCGGAGTAGCGGCTCCACGCCAGACCCGCCCCGGCACCGTACGCAGATCTTCCCCGACTGCGTGTGGTGCCGGGGCCTTTGTGTGCGCACCCCTCACAGCATCACCCGTTGAGCTCAGCCCGGCATTCCTCGGCGGTCTTCTCCGCGATGCAGTTGCCCCACCCGACTTGACCGTCGACCCACGGATGCGACGCCTCCTGCCCGACATCGACCTGCCAGGAGTAGTTGTCGCAGATGATCCCGGTCCCGTCATCGGCCGTCGCGCGCATGCCGATGTTCGCGCCGATGCAGGCGTCCCCGATTGCCGGGCCACCGGTGGCACCAGCATTGGATGAGCCGGTGGAGATGTCCGAGGACCCCACGATTTCCCCTGGCGACTGGGCAGGTTCCGGCAGGTCATCGGCGGGTTCAGCGTCCTCCCCTGTCATCGGTTCCGGCTGCGCCGCAGAGGACGCCGTACTCGTCACCGTGACCATGGTCTGCTCTGTGCCGTCGCTGTCACCGCTGTCACCGCTGCCATCGGTGCGGCCGACCAGCCTTGTCGCGACCAGCACCGCGAGCGCCGGAAGCGCGACTGTCGCGGCTCCCCGCCGAATCATCGTCATGACTGCGCAGAGCACTCCCGCGTCAGCCCGGTGCCAGGGTGAATCGGTGGCGAACAGCCTCAGGTGATCTGTCCCCGAGGTTGCGCCGACAATTTCGACCTATGCTGCCACGGATCCCGGGAAATGTCGGCGCAAACTCCGTGACCTCGCTCTACGATCCCCCTGTTCCACCGCCTTCGCAGCGCGGTCCGTGATCACCCCCTCCCGGCACGATCACCACGGTAGTTTCCGTGCCAGAATTGTGACCCATGACACGTCCATCGCGGGATCACCACCCCCACGCCGGTCCGACCACTGGTGCGGAGGGCACCAGTGCCAGGACCACCCTCGCCCCATGGCTCCGCGTCGCCCTGGGCATGTTCGCCATCTGCTTCGGCGCCAACCTCTTCGCCCCACTGCTCCCGGTCATGCGCGAGGTCCACGACCTCAGCCGGGCGCAGGTGAACTTCCTCCTCGCCATCTACATCGTCGGCCTGGTCCCCGCCCTGCTCATCGGCGGTCCCGCCTCCGACCGACGGGGACGCCGCGCCGTGGTCCGCCCCGCCCTGGTCTTCTCGATCACCGGCACCTTCGTCACCCTCTCCGCACACTTTGTCAGCGAACCGGTCAGCCTGATCCTCCTCGTCGCCGGCCGGATGCTCACCGGAGCCGCGGTCGGACTCGTGCTGGCCGCCGGCGCGTCCTGGCTCAAGGAGGTCGCCCCACCGGAAGACGGCGCAGGGACCGCCGCCCGGCGCGCCACGGTCGCCACCTCCGCCGGTTTCGGCATCGGTCCCCTGGTCACCGGCCCTGTCGCCGAATGGCTGCCCGGGCCGGACACCACCGGTCCGGCCCTGCACCTGGTGATGATTCTCGTGCTCACCCCACTGGTCTGGACCACGTCCGCACCACCACGACCAGCCCACACCCCGCAGATGCGCCGGCACAGAACACCACTCGTCCCACCGTCTGCCCGCAGTCGTCACTTCCTGTTCGCTGTCGCGTCCTGGGCGCCCTGGGCGTTCGGTTGCGCGACAACGTCCTTCGCCGCCCTCGCCCCGGTCGCCGGAGAGTCCGTCGGCCCGGTGGTCGCCTACACCGGCCTCATCGCCGGCATCACCATGCTCACCGGTGCCGTCATCCAGCCTCGCATAGGACGCCACGCCGACCTCGGCGCGTCACCCCACCCCGCAGTGCTCGGCCTGGCCACCGCCACGGTCGGCATGCTGCTCGCGATCGCCGTCACCGCTGCGGCCCCCGGTGCCGCCGCCGCATGGCTCATGGTCCCCACCGCAATGGTGCTGGGCACCGCCTACGGCATCATGATGGTCTCCGGTCTGCGCGAGGTGCAGCGCATCGCCCCGACCGAGGAACTCGGTGCACTGACCGGCGTGTTCTACTCGCTGACGTACATCGGCTTCTTCGCCCCGTTCGTCATCTCGCTGATCGCCCCGCACACCGGCCATATCCCGGTGTTCACCGCCGGCGCGGTGGTGGCTGTGGCGTCCGTCCCCCTTGTCCTGTCCGTCACGCGTCGCGGCTGACGTCACCGACGAGTTCCGCCCCGACCACCCCGCGCAGCAGCTCCGGGTCGATGGTCTCCCCCTCGCGCAGGACCGACAGCGCCCCGGTCGGTTCCACGATGACGCACTGCACCTGGTCAGGTGCGGTCACCCCGGCCCGGCGCAGTGCACTGGCGAGATCGGCGGAGGTCACGTGCTGCCGACGCATGGCGTCGTCCACCCGTTGACCGTGGGCCATGATCACCACGGGGGACGCCGTGATCGCCAACCGTGCCGATCGCACCCGACGGACCGCGCCGAACAGGGCCTCCATGGCCATGAGGGTGAGCAGTCCGATCAGCCCGGCGGACAGGGTCGGTGGATGGCCGATGATCACACGGCCGGCGACGGCACCGAACATGATGATGACCACGGCGTCGAAGGTGGACCAGGCGGTGAGGATCCGGGAACCGAACACCCGCACCATCACCAGGAATGCCAGGTAGACGCCCACCGCGCTGATCATCACCACGGGGATGCGCCAGGCGTCGATGCCGAGCGTGCGGGCCAGGGCGGCACCCCAGCCGTCGGGTGGTGCGGCATCGGCGAGAACGGAAGCAGTCATAGAGACCGTTCTACAACCACCCGTTCTCCCGCGCGGCGCTGACCGCCGGATCCGCGAGAAGTTCACGGGCCATCGCGTCGGACGCCGCGGCGTCCCCTGCGGTGGCGGTGCGTGTGGCGCCCTCCCCGGTCCAGGTTGAGGACGCGGCCGTTGTCCCCGAGGTCCTCTCAGGGTGCCGTCGGCGATGATCCCGCCACGGTCGAGCATGACGATGCGTCGGGCGAAGTTCTGCGCTTCCTCGAGGTAGTGGGTGGCGAAGACGACGGTGACGCCCTCGGCGGCACGTGCAGCCATCGTGTCCCAGAACCGGTGGCGGGAGGCCGCGTCCATCCCCGCGGTCGGTTTGTCGAGGATCAGCAGATCCGGGGAACCGAGGAGGGCGAGGGCGAAACGGATACGCTGGTGCTCACCACCGGAGCACTTCCCCACCCGACGGCCACGCAGGGCAGTGAGGTCGGCGAGGTCCAGAACCTCGTCGATGTCGCGGGGTGCGGGGAAGGCGGCGTCGATGGTCCGTAGGGTGATAGCGACAGTGAGGTCGGGCAGCAGGCCACCGGTCTGCATCACCGCACCGACGCGCTGGGCGTCGAGCGCGACGATTTCCCCGCGCTCGACGGTGAGGTCACAACTGCGCAGTGCGCGGACGGTCCGTCCACCCGAGCCGAAACTCCGGGGCGAGACGTCCCCGAAGTCCCCCGGTGTCATGATCCCACCGTGACATTCGGCAAGGGTGTCCAGGACCGCAGTTATGCACATTGTGGACAGGTTCACGGTGCCGGAATCACGGTTGGGCGACAAAATATACAGGTTATGCACATTTCCACAGGTCAATCCACATTGTGAACAATATTCATCCGGTATTCACCCGTCTGCCGCATTTGCAGTACCTCCGAAGCGGCGGTAGGGATGGAAAGGGTCTCCGCAGCAGACGGCGTCACCGTGCAGTCACAGAACACGGTGTCACGACGTTCACGTGCGGGCTCGCCGCGTCGGTATTCTCCCGCGACGGGACGACGACCACGAGGAGCCGATGTGCCCCGGAACAACTTGAAATTCGCCTCGAAACGTTCGCGGAAAGTCGGTGCCGCCCGACTGCGCCGCTACCGCCGTGAAGCGTCCGCCCTCACCGGGCCGTACACCGCCGACAAGGTCACCGTCGTCGACGGACCGACGTTGAAACGCGCCGCCGGCGGAGCCTCACTCGGCAACATGATGGAGTGGTTCGACTACGGCGTCTACGGCTACCTCGCCGTGACCATGTCCGCCGTCTTCTTCGACACCCTGTCGGACTCCCTGGCCCTGGTCGCCACCTTCGCCACCTTCGCCATCAGCTTCCTCATCCGCCCCCTCGGCGGTATCTTCTTCGGCCCCCTCGGCGACCGTATCGGACGCCAGAAGGTGCTGGCCACCACCATGATCATGATGGCGATCGGCACCGTGTCCATCGGTCTGATCCCGGTCGGTCTCGTGCCCGGCTGGGTCGCACTGCTCATGCTCGTCGCCGCCCGCCTCGTGCAGGGCTTCTCCGCCGGTGGCGAGTACGCCGGCGCGATGACCTTCACCGCCGAGTACGCCCCCGACAACCGCCGCGGGCACTGGGGTTCCTTCCTCGATGCCGGCTCCTACCTGGGCTTCGCCCTGGGCGCCGGCCTTGTCGCCCTGCTCAATGCGACACTCGGTGCCGACACGATGGAGGCCTGGGGTTGGCGTCTGCCGTTCTGGTGCGCCGGCATCCTCGGCGTCGTCGGCATGTACCTGCGCCTGAAGCTGGAGGACTCCCCCGCCTTCCAGGAGGCGATGGACGCCGCGGAGGCCCGCGAGGAGGACCTCACCAAGGGACAGAAGACCGGTCTGGTCTTCCTGCTGCGCAACCACAAGCGCGAGATGCTGGTCCTGCTCGGCATCGTCGCCGCGTACAACGTCCTCGGCTACACGCTGACGTCGTTCATGAACACCTACCTCACCGAGTTCGCGGCACACACCACCACGGTCTTCGAGTCCGACATGCTGGTGCTCGTGGCGATCGTCATCACGGTGGTCACCGCGCACCCGATCGGCATCCTGTCCGACCGGATCGGACGCCGCCCGGTGCTCATCGCCGCGTCCGTCTCCCTGCTGATCTTCTCCTTCCCGGTATTCGCCCTGCTGCAGTCCGGCAACATGGTGCTGATCTTCATGGGCTGCGCGGTTCTCGCCGTGAACCTCGGCGGCTTCGCCGGTCCGGTCGCCGCGACACTGCCGGCGATCTTCCCGACCCACACCCGCATGGCCGCGCTGGGCATCGGCTACAACCTGTCGGTCGCGGTCTTCGCCGGGACGACGCCGATGATCAACTCCGCCCTGATCCCGATCCTCGGTACCTGGTGGCCCGCGATCTGGCTGGTCATCTTCGGTGTCGTCGGCCTGGTGTCCGTGCGCTTCCTGCCGGAATCCGCGCGCCAGCCGCTGGTGGGCAACAGCCCGCAGGTCGAGTCCCCCGAGCACGCCGCCGGGGTGGCCCGCACGCTGGAGCGGATGCGCCGGTCCCTGCACCTGCGTCGCCGTGACCGCACCGACTACACGGAGTGGGACGCCACCTGGGACCGGTGGCCGGACGCCGCGGTCGAGGCCGGGCTCGACGCCTCCGACCACGATGCCGCGGTCGGCGAGGTCACGATCGACGATCTGGCCCCGTCCTACGCCACAGGGACCGCGGAGACACCGGTCGACGCCACCGCTGTCAAGGAACACGTCACCGCGTCCTGACGCCCCGTTACCCTGGTGTCGTGGATGCCCCGGATATCTCACTCCGCGCTGCTGACCTGCTTGCCGGCCCCCGCGGACGCCGCCTGCTGCTGGAGTTCGGGTGCGACGTGGCAGACAACGCCCTGGCTTCCGCGGTGCATGAGGTCAGCGCGGACCTCGATCCGCAACGCGACAGGATCGCCCGGTACGTCCGGTACACCGACGACCCCGGAGACACCGCCGGTGCCTCCGCCCCGGCCACCCCGGACACCGTCGCCCGGCTGCTCACCGTCGCGGCCGGTCGCATTCCCCTCCCGGACCCCCCAGCCGGACAGCTCCGGGACGCCCTGGGCACCTCCGTCGACGCCGCCAGGTACTGGTGCCCCTCAGACGGAGCCGACGTCCTCACCGCTGATCCTGCGGTCCGCGCCGCGCTGACGCCATGGGCGGAACACCTCGCGGCGTCCCCGCTCACCGACTGGTGGTGGTCCGCCCCGGACCCCGCCGACCAGTGGACGGTGGCCTGGGGGGGAGGACGCCGCCCCGTGCCCCGCAATGACGGCGGAGAAGAAGATCTCGAACCTCCTCGCCTGGTGCACCCGCACCAGGGAGAGCGAACAGCGCGACTCGGGTTTCCTGGACCGTCTGCGGTCAGTGACGGCCGCGGCCGGCGGTGACTGGTGGTCCGTACCACTGTGGGAGGTCCCGGCGTCCACCCGGGCTTGGCCGGACGGTACCGGCGGCGGAGACCCGGTCGGGGCCCTGTTCGTCGAGGACCGGTGGGAGGACGCCTTCTGCGCCACCCGGTTCACCCCGCCGGAGCATGCCCGCATCCGGGAGATCACCGGTGCCGACGACTGGTCCGCCCTATGCCGTGAGTTCCCCCTCGAGGTCACCTGGTCCCGTCGCCGCGAGTGGTGGGAGGTCACCGGTCGGGACTCCCGGGACGCCGGCCCGTGGCTGATCCCCGACTGGTCCGCGGTCGCCGACAGGTGGGACGCCGTGCACCTCACCGTCGCCGGCTACCTCAACGCGGCGACCCGCTCCATCCCCGTCCCCGGCGCCGACGGGCAGGACGCCGACTCAGTCATCGCCGGCTGGGGACCCGACGTCACCTACTGGCTGCGGTGACTCATCAGTGATCTACCCCAGTGCCTCGCCGAGCAGCCGGACGGTCTGCTCGGCGCCCGGCGCGCGGTCGAGCGGTTCACCGTCGTAGGCACCGCCGACCGGGGCGATCATGACCTCGTCGACCCCGTGGCGTCCGGCGAAGACGGTGAGCTGCTCCAGGGCGTTGTCCGGGGTGTCGACGACCTCCTTCAGCCGGTCGGGATCGGTGCTGCCGGTCTTCGAGGCGTAGCTCTCCGCCGGTCCGGGCAGCGGCGTCGCCTGCGCCTCCTCGACCGTCTCCTGGGCGGCCATCGGCAGACCGGTACGCAGCCGTGCCATGGTGCGCCGCTGCGGGAGCATCCGCTCGGCCGCCTCCTCAGCGGTCGGGGCGACGGAGGCGTTGACCGTGAGAATGGTCCGGGGCTCGGGGAACGCCTCGGAAGGCTGGTAGGTGTCGCGGTAGGTCGTCAGGGCGTCCTGCAGGCCGGGGCCACCGAAGTGGTTGGCGAAGACGTAGGGCAGGCCGACCTCGGCGGCGAGCTTCGCGGAGAAGTCGGAGGACCCGAGCAACCAGACCTGCGGGATCTCCCCAGCCACGGCGACCGGGGTAGAGCGGACGGCGTAGCCCTCGCCACCACGCAGGCGGACGCCGGCACCGTCCGGGTCGAGTAGGGCCGTGATCTCCCGGACCTGCTGCGGGAAAGACTCCGCCCCGGGCGCGGTACCGGACTGGTGCAGCAGCTGACTGATCACCGGGTCACTGCCCGGCGCGCGCCCGAGACCGAGGTCGATGCGTCCCGGCGCGATCGCGGCGAGGGCGGCGAACTGTTCGGCGACGATGAGGGTGGAGTGGTTGGGCAGCATGACGCCACCGGAGCCGACCCGGATCTGTCCGGTGCGCGCCGCCACGGCGGCGGCGAGGACGGGCGGGGTGGTGGACGCCACGGCGGGCATGTTGTGGTGCTCGGCGAACCAGTAGCGGCGGTAGCCGAGCTTATCGGCGGTGGCGGCGACCTCGAGTGTCGCGGCGACAGCCTGGGCACTGGTCTGACCGGTGCGGACGGGCACGAGGTCGAGGACGGACAGGTCAAGGGTGCGGTCACTGTTCATGGTCGCCACCGTAGGCCTGAATTTTAGTCACTGCAATCCCATTCTACAGTGACTGCAGAATTGGGTTACTGTCGTCCCCATGGCAGGAACACGGACAGCAACCACCGTCGCGGCTATCAGGACAGCAGCACTGGACCTGGCCGCCGAGAACGGTTACCAGCAGACCACCGTCGACCGGATCTGTGAGCGTGCCGGCGTCAGCCAACGCACCTTCTTCAACCACTTCCCCACCAAGCAGGACGCTTTCCTCGACCACGGAACACCGTGTCTCGACGAGAAGGCGACGAGGGAGTTCCTCGTCGGCACCGGGCCCCTGCTCGATGACGCCCTCGCCATGATCACCCTGCCCGGCGCCGAGGACATCGCCCGCATGCGCATCGTCACCTCGTGCCCGGAGCTCCTCGCCGCCCACGTCGCCCGGATGGACGCCGTGGAGGACGAGATCCGTGACCTGGTGCTGCTGCGTCTGCGCGGTGGGCACTCCGGCACCACCGGTGAACAGGAGCAGGACGCCGCCATGGTCGCCTGCCTCCTGGCCGGGGTGGTGCGCTGGGGTGCACTGAACACGGCGTCCTCCTTCCCCTGCCCGGTCACCGCCGCCCGCGCCTGCCTCGACCGGATCACTTCAACCGACACCCGAACCAACCAGGAGTAACCAGGAGTAACCATGACCATTCTCGTCACCGCAGCCACCGGCCACCTCGGCAGCCTCGTCATCGACCGGCTCATCGCCCGTGGCGCCGACGCCTCCGACATCGTCGCCGGCGTACGCACCCCCGCCAAGGCCACCGACCTCGCGGAGAAGGGTGTGCAGGTCCGTCACCTCGACTACGACGAGCCCGCCGCCCTCCCCGCCGCCCTCGAGGGCGTCGACCGCGTCCTGCTGATCTCCAGTTCGGAGATCGGCAGCCGCGTCCCGCAGCACACCGCCGTCGTGGACGCAGCCGCGTCCGCCGGCGTGCAGCTGCTGGCCTACACCAGCTGCGGTGAAGCCCTGACCACGGACTTCCTGCTCGCCCCGGAGCACAAAGCCACCGAGGAGGCCATCCATGCCTCCGGTGTACCTTTCACGGTCCTGCGCAACGTCTGGTACATCGAGAACTATCTGCCCAACGCCGCCCAGGTGAAGGAGACCGGCGTCCTGCCCGGTGCGGCCGGCGAAGGACGCGTCGCAGCCGCGACCCGCGAAGACTACGCGGACGCCGCCGCCGTCGTCCTGCTCGCCTCCGACGAGGACGGGAAGCCGACCTACGCCGGGCAGACCTTCGAGCTCTCCGGTAAGGCACTGACCTACCCGGAGATCGCCGCGGCACTCGGTGAGGCCGTCGGCCGCGAAGTCGTATACCAGGATCTTCCGGCCGAGCGGTACCGTGCCGGACTTGAGGCCGCGGGCCTTGACGAGGGCACCATCGGGTTCCTCACCGGGCTGGCCTCCGGCATCGCCACCGGCGGACTGGACATCGAGAGCCCTGCACTCGCCGAGCTCATCGGCCACGAGCCGACCACCTTCGCCGAGGGCATCCGGGCCGCCCTCACCGGCGCGGAGTAGCCTGCTCCGAAACTGACACCTCCTCACCTTTGTGTCCAGGTCTTTCCGGTGGTCAGGCCTGACGTAACGTTGTTCACTGACGTGACACACCGACGTGAGGAGAGTGTTCAGATGCCACCCGCATCCGAGAAGAGAACCAGTCCGGGCGAACAGCCCAGGCAACCGTCCGGTCGACTGAGTACCGTCCTGAAGAAGGCCGCCAGCGGTGAGCAGTCCATCCACCCGGCCCTGGTCCCCGGCATCAGTGTCGAGGACACGAACACGAAGTTCCCGACCCGGATCGGAGTGTTCGCCACCGCGTTGACGGTCGCCCTGTGCTTCATCGTCTGGGCAGCGGTCGCGCCGGACAATATCGCCGAGGTCGGCTCCACCATGCAGTCCTGGGTGGTCCGCAACCTGGGGTGGATGTACGGGGCGATCACCGTCGCCTGCGCGGTGTTCATGATCGTCATCGCCTGCCGGTCGACCGGACGCATCAAACTCGGCCCGGATGACGCCGAGCCGGACTTCTCCACTGTGACGTGGATTTCCATGCTTTTCGCCGCCGGCCTGGGCATCGGCCTGATCTTCTACGGCCCGATGGAACCGCTGCAGCACTTCCTCAATCCGCCGCCGGCGACGGACGCCGAAGGCGGCACCATGGAGGCTGTCCGGCCGGCACTCTCCCAGGCGGTCCTGCACCAGGCGAGCTTCGCCTGGGGCATCTACGCCCTGGTCGGTGGCTCGCTGGCGTACACCACCTACCGACGCGGCCGCGTCCCGCTGATCTCCGCGGTCTTCGAGCCGATCTTCCCGGACGGCTCGAACCGCGTTCTCGGCAAGATCATCGATGTCGCCGCTGTGCTGGTGACCCTGTTCGGTACCGCGACCTCTCTGGGTATCGGCGCACTCCAGATCCGGACCGGTACCTCGATCCTCACCGGCAAGCCACTGGAGGGCAACGGGTTCGTCGTGGTGGCCATGTCGGTTCTCACCGTCGCCTTCATCATCTCCGCGGTGTCCGGTGTGAAGCGGGGTATCGCCCTGCTGAGCAACATCAACATGGGACTGGTCGTTGCACTGGGACTGTTCGTACTGGTCACCGGGTCGACCGTGTTCCTGCTCGACCTGCTTCCGTCGACGGTCTACAACCTCGCCGAGAATCTCCTGGCCATGTTCCAGGTCAGTGCGAGCGAGGGCAAGGTGGAAGAGGAGTTCCTCACCTCGTGGACCACCCTGCTGTGGGCCTGGTGGATCTCGTGGTCCCCGTTCGTGGGCATGTTCATCGCGAAGATCTCCCGCGGCCGGACGATCCGTGAGTTCGCCACGGTTGTCGTGCTCGTCCCGTCTGCGATCTCCATCGCCTGGTTCGTGATCTTCGGAGGCACGTCCATCAGGATGAACCTGGACGGTCTGGGCCTGGAGATCAAGGAGTCCGGCGAGAACGTCATGTTCGACATCATGGACAACCTCCCTTTCACCGGTGTGACGTCCATCGTGGTGCTCATCGCCGTGGTGATCTTCTTCGTCACGGCAGCCGACTCGGCAACGGTGGTGATGGGGTCGATGTCTCAGTCGGGACGCGCGGTCCCCTCGAAGCCGGTGACGATCATCTGGGGCGCGGCCCTCGGCCTTATCGCGATCTTCCTGCTGCTCGCCGGCGGACGCAATGCACTGTCCGGACTGCAGTCGATCATGGTCTCCTGTTCCGTTCCGTTCGCCCTGATCATCATCGGCATGATGGTCTCCTGGTGGAAGGACCTGTCCAATGACCCTGCGACGATCCGTCGCCGGTACGCCCGTTCGGCGGTCTACAAGGGCGTCGCCAAGGGAATCGACGAGCACGGTGACGACTTCGTGTTCGGGGTGGACCCCGTCCCTGCTGAGGAAGGCGCCGGCGCGCACTTCGACAGCGAGGATCCGGAGCTGACCGACTGGTACACCGACGCCACCTCCGAGGATCCGGAGGAGGCGCGGAAGCAGCGCGAGGAGGAGGCTGCCGCTACTCCGGACCCGTGGGCCGCGTACTCGCGGACCCAGGAGAACCGCGCCGCAGCAGAGGCAGCGGAGGCAGGGGAGGCAGGGGAGGCAGCGGAAAAGGACGCAAAAGAGAAGGACACCGACGGGGAGTAGGTACTCCCCCGACAACGACACACCCCGTGCCGCTGCAGTGATCCTGCAGCGGCACGGGGTGTGTCGTTGTCGGGGTGGCTGCACAACTGCGCGGCCATACCCCGGTACTTATCTAGCCGGCGATGATCTTGTTGACCTGGCGGACGACCGGAGCCGGAGCAAAGCGGGCGGACCAGCGGAGGGCAAGGTCCGGGAAGGACACAGAGTAGTCCTGACGCTGACGCTCGATGAAGTTCTTCGGGTGGACGGCCTTCCAGACGGAGTTCGCGACGTCGCTGGGCTCGATCCGGACGCCGAGACGCTTGGTGGACTTGGCCTCCACAGCGGCCAGCTTGGTCTTGGCCCACAGCGGCATGATGCTGACGACGCGGATGTCGTCCTTGCGCCACTCCAGGCTCATGGCCTGGGTGAAACCGTGGACGTAGAACTTGGACGCGGAGTAGGGGGTGATGTGCGGCTGGCCGTAGATACCGGAGGCGGAACCCATGGACAGCATGTGCGCACCCTTGGTGGCCTTGAGGTAGGGGTACGCGGCCTTGGCACCGAGGGTGATGCCGGTGCAGTTGACCTCGATCTGCTTGGCGATCAGGCCGGCCGGCTGCTCGGCGATGTCGAAGTCACCGATGATGCCGGCGTTGTTGTCGAGGACGTCCAGTTTGCCGTTGGTGTGGGAGGTGAAGTCGGCCAGAGCCTCCTCCCAGTTGGCGAAATCGGTGACGTCCAGCTTGCCGGTGATGATGCCGGGAGCCTCGGCGGCGAGCTTGCCGAGGCCCTCCTCGTCGATGTCGTAGGCGCCGACGGTCCAACCGGCGTTGTGGAACTTGAGTGCGACTTCACGGCCGATGCCCGCGGCGCCGCCGGAGATGAAAATGCTCTTATTACCCATGGGAGACAAACTACCGGCGCCCGGACGGCAGCGTCCACGGTTCGGGCATATTTCCAGAAGAAAAGTTTGCCTCAGCTCATCCCCCGCGGTGACCCCGGAGCTTCCGGGGCGAGCGGTTTCACGTGAAACGCACTATCCCTCGTCGCCGCCGATGACATCCGCCAGCAGGGGCGCGAGGGTCTCGAGCGCCCACTGGGTGGACAGCGGTCCGGGGTAGGCGATGGCCCAGGGGAGATTGCCTTCCTGCTCCTCGGTGTCGTCGTTCACCGTGTACGCGGCCTTCCCGGACTCGAAGGCCTTGTTGTGGAGGATCAGGACCCGCCCCTCCTTCACTCCCGGGATCGCCTGGAAGGTCGGGTTGTCCGTCAGTTCGTCGATCCTGCCGTTCGAGTTGTCCATGATGACCATGACATCGGCGGCGGTGTCGTCGAGGCGCTCGGCGGAGATGTCGTCGCTGCCGAAACTCGAGGACTCCGCGATCGTCGTGAGCCCGATGGACTCCATCAGGTCGGCAGCATCCGAATCGTCCGGGTTGAGGTAGCGGATGGTGTCCAGCCCGAAGTAGTTGAGCATCGAGATGCTCTTCCCCTCGAACTCGGGATGCTCGGCCTTCACGTCGGCAGCCACCTGAGCGGTGTCATCGATGATCTGTTGCGCCTCGGTCTGCCTACCGAGCGCCTCGCCGAGGTCGGTCACGGTCTGCTGCCAGTTCCCGCTGACATCCTCCTCGGTGTGTGCACCGATGACCGGGGCGATCTTCGAAAGGTCGTCGTACTGGTCTCCGAGATCCATCTGGCTGGCGAGGATGAGATCCGGCTCCGCAGCGGCGACGCTCTCCAGGTCGATGGAGCCGTCTTCGGCGTAGGCGGAGGTGTTCTCCGGTTCTTGGCCGTCGAAGGCGTCGACGGTCCAGGCCTCCTGCTTGAGCGTGTTCTCCCACATGATCACCGGGATCTCACCGAGTGAAGCCATGATGTCCGCGTCCTTGTACCCGACCGCGGCAATGCGGGTCGGCTTCTCCTCCAGGGTGGACTCCCCCCACGCGGTCCCGAAGGTGAGCGGGTAGGACGCCGAGTCCACCGCCGTCCCGTCTGCCACCTCTTCTGACGACGCGGAATTGCCGGTGTCGTCGTCATCCGACGAGCAGGCGGTGAGCGTGAGCCCGGTGACGGCAGCGAGAACCGCAGCTGCCACTCTCCGGAACGGGCGGCGCATGGTCAGGGACAAGGGATCTCCTCAGGTCGTGTGCGATGTCATTCAGACTACAAACACGACATGAGGCAAGGCAAAGGTCATGTAGACGGCGCCACCGGTTCACACCGGACCTGCTCCACCGACCCGGGGGACAGGGCGTTGCGCACCAGGTCGATCACCCGTGGCGAGTAGGTCATGTCATGGCCCGACATGTCCTGTTCGCAGCCGTCCTGCAGCACGATGTTCTCCACCGTCGCCCCGGGGCCGGCGGTGAGGAAGGTGGTCTCGTAGGGGGTGGTGGTCGTGTCGTAGCGGGAGCCGATGGCGGTGTAGTTGACGCCGGGCACCGTATCCCCGTCCGCGTTCAGCTCGGTGAGCAGCGGGGAATCGTAGACCTGCTGTATGCCTGCCTCGCCGATGACGTAGTCCAGCGCCGGATCGAGATCGAGTCCGAGGTCACCGATGGTGCGGTCGAGCGTCCCCAGCCCGTTCAACGTGGTGCCGTGGTTCGTCGCGCCGAGCGTGACGAGCCTACCCACCTTCTCCGCCCCGCCATTGAACTTCAGGTACTGCCGGGCGAGCAGTCCGCCCTGGGAATGGCCGACCATGTCGACCTGGGACGTCCCGGTGGCCTGGAGGACGGCGTCCACGTAGTCGGCGAGGTCACCGGCGGTGAGGGCGATGTCCTTGGTGGCGAAGACACCGGGCCCGAGCGACTGCACCCCTCCCCTGGTGGTGATGTCCGCTTCGCCGAGGTTCGGGGCGAATACGCAGTAGCCGTCCTCCTTGAGCTGCGGTGCCAGACCCGACCAGGCACTGTAGGTATTCCCCCATGTCCCGTGGACGAGAACGACCGGCTCGGGGTGCTCCGCCGTGGGGACGCAGTCCCAGTCGTCGGCACCGGGCGGAGCCATGCGTGGGTTATTCCGGGCCTGTGCACTGGCGTCCCGAAAATCGACGGCGCCGGGACCGTTCCCGGTCGTGGTCTCGTGCGGATGGGGCACCTCCGGATACTCGGGAGGGGCGGGCATCGCCGGCAAGACGGGCATCTCAGGCATCTCAGGTACAGCCGGCGCGGCGACTGCCTGGGGTGCGGCGAACAACAGACCGAGGGAAGCAAGCAATCCCCCGGCAACGGCACTTGTTCCCCTAGTGAACATACGAACACGCTACCAGTGACTCACCTCATAGTGTGGTTCACAGTGCGGTGGATCATTGTCTACAGCGTGTTCTTCCCCACCTGATCAACGGCGGTAGGCGATACCCCGCTCATCGAGGAGCTCCTTGAGCCGCGACGGGTAGTCGGTGATGATGCCGTCGGCTCCGGCGTCGATGTACTCCGCCATGTCGGCGGTCTCGTTGACCGTCCACGGCAGGACGCGCACCCCGGCCTCATGTGCCCGGTCGATGAACCCCGCGAGGTCACCTCTGACCCAGGACGAGGAGGTGTCGAAGGCGGGACTCGCGACTTCCACACCCAGCTCCCCCACCCCGGCGAGGACGTCACCGTCGACAGCGTCGTAGTCCACCGGCCCGAGGTACGGCGAGTCCGGCGTCCACGTGCTCTTGTCCCACAGTGCGGCGAGTGGGACCTGCGGGGCGCGGTCGCGGACCAGCGGCAGTGTCGACCAGTCGAAGGACTGCACGGTGATCCGGTCGGTGGTGCCGGCGGCGTCCGCGGCATCGAGGATGGCGTCCACGTACTCCTGCGGCGCGGCGGACCGCTCCGGCTCCTCGGCCTCGACCTTGGTCTCGATGTTGAAGTACACCTGCGGATCACGCTCCGCGATATCGAAGACATCGCTGAGCTGCAGGATCCGGTTACCGGTGGCGGGCACGGCGTCCGGGAAATCGTCGAGCACCTTGTCACAGGTCAGCGTCTGGATCTGTTCCCAGGTCAGGTCGTGGACGTCCTTGCCGACATAGGGGAACTCCGGGTCATCGGCGGTGACCGGCGCGGTATCCGTGCACTTGTCGTCCTGGATCGACGGATCGTGCCAGACCAGCGGGATACCGTCCTCCGTCATGTGGATGTCGAGCTCGAGAGTGGTGACGCCTAGGTCGATGGCGGTCTCGAAGGCGGTCCGGGACTCCTCGGTGTGCTCACCGCGGCCGCCACGGTGTGCCTGCAGGTCGAAGGTGGTCGGCAGGTTGTCGACGGGGTCCGCACCCGGGATGCCCGGAAGGCTGCCGGTGATGCCACCGGGTGATCCGGGGACGGATCCCGGGGCCCTGTCGGACAGGGCACCGGCGGCGGTGGCTGCGGGAACTGAGACGAGGAGGGTGGACAGGGCCACTGCGCTGGAGAGGACTGTGGCGGCGAGGCGTCGGGTGAGGGTCATGGGGAGAACGCTAACGACCGGCCACGCTCCCTGTCAGCTATGTGCACCTGGTGTTCACGGTGAACACGGAGAGTTCATCCAGGTGTCAGCATCAGTACGGTCGGGGGTTCTCCGGGGACACCCGCAGGCGGGGACCCGGTGCGGCGTGCGGTCACCGCCCCGCACAGGAACACCCCTACATCCGCCCCAGCCGCCACAGCGAGGTGACCTCGCGGGACCGGGCGACATGCAGCGGATCGTCCTCCCGCAGCACCTTCGGATGACGCGGCGTGGTGTCCGACCGTCCGAGAACCTGCAGGCCGCCGTCGGAGATCCAGGTCTCCAGCTGCTCCCTGGTACGTAGTCCGAGGTGCTCCGCCAGGTCAGACAGCACCAGCCAGCCCTCCCCACCGTCGGTGAGGTGGTCGGTGAGTTCAGTGAGAAAGCGCCGTAGGGCATCGGAGGAGGCGTCGTAGATCCCGAGTTCCAGTTCCGAGGTCGGCGTCCCCGGTAGCCACGGCGGGTTGAAGACGACAATATCCGCGGCATCCGCGGCATCCGTGGTCTCCGTGCTCCTCGTGGCCTCCGACACCGCCGGCCACAGGTCAGCCTCGACGACCTCGCACCGCTCCCCCACACCGAGCCGGTCCAGGTTCGCCCGTGCACACGCCACCGCACGCGGGTTCACGTCCGTCGCCGTCACTCGTACGGCGCCTCTCCTGGCCAGCACGGCGGCGAGGACGCCGGTCCCGGTACCCAGTTCCAGGACGCTCGCCCCCTCTTTGAGAGAGGGCAGGAAAGCCGCCGCGACGTCATCGACCAGGTCGACGTACTCGCTGCGCGTCGGCGAGAAAACGCCGTAGTCCGGGTACACCTTCTCCCCCAATGCCGGTACCTCCACACCGTTGAGATGCCACTGATATGCCCCGAGGACACCCTGTAGTGCGGTGAATGGTGTCCGCCGGCTCTCCCCCCGCGAAGGGGCACCGTAGGCGTGCCCGCAGGCCCCGGCCACGTCCGGGGCGCGGTGCAGGTCCAGGAGCCATTGACCGTCCCGCTCCGCCAGGTCGACGACGATGCGGCCGAGAATCTCCGCCCGGCGCGCCCGGTCCTCACGCTGCCGCTGGAACAGGTCTGCCGCGGTCCCCGCGCTCTGCTTCTTCTTCCCCTTACGCGCCGCCTGCTTCGTCAGTCGCCGGTCGACGGCCCTGATGAGCTGGCGTCCGTTGTGGAAGTCCCCCTGCCAGAGCAGTGTGGTTCCGCGGCGCAGCCGGGCGTAGGCGGCGTCTGCGGTGGTCGTGTCATCGGCGACGGTCGTCTGCCCGGAGGTGGAGGTCATGCCTGTGATTGTCGCACAGGCAGGCCGAAGCCCCGGACTACCCCAGCAGGTTCTCGCGCAGGGTCGTGCCCTCGTATTCCCGACGGAACCGGCCGCGCTCCTGCAGCACCGGCACCACCTGGTCGACGAAGGTGTCCAGTCCGTGCGGCATGGAGGGCGGCATGATGTTGAATCCGTCGGCCGCCCCGCAGTCGATCCAGCGGATGATCTCGTCCGCGACCTGCTCCGGGGTACCGACCAGGGTCGCGTGTCCGCCACCGGCGGCAAGGTAGCCGAGCACCTCCCGCACGGTCGGGCGCCGAAGGTCGTCCTGGCCGCTGCTGGACCCGCCACGGCGTCCGGCGTGTTCCACGATGTGCCGGACCAGGGTGGCGCGTCCCGGGGCCGCATCACACTCACTGACCGGCGGCAGGACGGGGAACTCGGCGTCCGGGTCCCAGGCGGTGGCGTCCACCCCGAGGAAGGCGGAGAGGTCGTGCAGAGCCGCCTCGATCGGGAGCAGCTCATTGAGCTCCTGCTGGTGGCGTCGCGCCTCCTCCTCGGTGGATCCGACATAGGCCACGAGGCCGGGCATGACGCGCACGTGGTCGGGGTTGCGGCCCATGGCGGCGGTACGGGCGCGGACGTCCTTCCGGAAACCGCGGGCGCCCTGGGAGTCCCAGGCGACGGTGAAGACACCTTCGGCGTGGGACGCGGCAAGGTCCCGCCCCGGCTCCGAGACACCGGCCTGGAAGATCACCGGCTGCTTCTGGGGCGGGGTGGGGATGTTCAGCGGACCGTCGACCCGGAACCACCGGTCGCGGTGGCTGATCTTCTTCAGCTGGGAGGTCTCGGTGTACCGTCCACCACGGTCGGCGACGATCGACTCCGCCGGCCAGGACCCCCACAGTTCCTTGATCGTCTCGGCGAACTCCCCGGCACGGGCGTAGCGCACCGCGTGGTTCGGCAGAGCGTCCATCCCGTGGTTGCGGGCCTCGGCGTCCAACTGGGAGGTGACGATGTTCAGCCCGGCGCGTCCGCCGGAGATGTGGTCGAGACTGGCGATGATGCGGGCGGCGTGGAACGGGTCCCAGAATGTCGAGGACACCGAGGACACCAGACCGATATGTTCGGTGACCTGCGATATCGCCGCAAGGCTGGTCATCGGCTCAAGGAACCAGGTCGGGCCGGCGGTGAGCGCCTCGGTCCGGGCGGCCTGTCCGTCGGGGAAGAAGATGGCGTCGAACCTGCCGCGTTCGGCGGTCTGCGCCAGGCCCTCCCACCAGGAGATGTCGCCTAGCCGGTCGACGGCGGAGTCAGCTGCACGCCAGGCGGCTGCATGGTGGCCGCAGCCGCTGACGAAGAGGTTGAGGTGGACCTGTGCCGGATTGTCGGGCTCGCCGTTCTCGGTCATGGGAACCTTTCAGAGGTGGTGAATTCCGGGGGTGGGATGTTCTTCCACGTCGGTAGCCTGTACGGCATGGATACTGACGTGTCGACAGTTTCACCGTACCTGTCCGTGGCTGAGGGCACCCGCACCGCCTCCGTGGCGACCTGGTTCCTCGTGCCGCTGCTGCTCATCGTCGGTGCGGTGGCCCTCGCCGCTGTCACCTGGCTGCTGGCCACGGTGATGCGCCGGGTTCTCGGTGTCCCGGTGGGCTGGCCCCGGTCGATCGTCGTGGCCCTGGTGGTCTCCCTGGCGACCGGTGGCCTGGTCTACCTGGCGATCGACCAGTTCTGGGACTCCGGGGTGGAACCCGGCCCGGCGGTCATCCTCGGCGGGATCGCACTGCTGTGGATGCTCGGTTTCGGCGCGGCGGTGCTGACCGTCCTGGAGCTCATCGCACCGACCGGGGCGACAGGCGGCTCCCCGCTGTCCTGGTTCAGCGGCCTGCGTGACGCCCGCGGCCGCAACCGCCGTTACCGGCAGGTCACGGCGGTGTTCGTCCGCCGGGGGCTGACCTCGGGGCGCCCCTCGTTCTCCGGGAAGGACGCCGACGCGACCC
This sequence comes from Corynebacterium sp. UD i78, assembly GCF_056280545.1. Taxonomy (NCBI): domain Bacteria; kingdom Bacillati; phylum Actinomycetota; class Actinomycetes; order Mycobacteriales; family Corynebacteriaceae; genus Corynebacterium; species Corynebacterium sp. UD i78. Next base: position 2,646,368 of record NZ_JBWCED010000001.1, read on the forward strand.
GTCGGATCGCGCAGTCCTTCCGTGAGGCCCTCGAGGAGTGCGGGACGACCTTCGTGAAGCTCGGCCAGAACCTCTCGACCCGGGAGAACAACCTGCCGCCGGAGTTCATCAGCGAACTCTCCCAGCTGCAGACCTCCGCCTCCCCCGCACCCTGGTCGGAGATCCGCGAGGCACTCACCGAGGCACTCGGCGCGGCTCCGGAGGAGGTCTTCGCCTCGGTGGAGCATGAGCCGATGGCCGCGGCGTCGGTGGCCCAGGTGCACCGGGCGACACTGGAGGACGGTACGGCGGTGGTCCTCAAGATACAGCGTCCCGGCGTGGTCGAGGAGGTCACGCGGGACACCGACATCGTGCTGCGGGTCTGCACCCGGCTGGAGAACTCCGCGCAGTGGGCCCGGGACATGCGGCTGAAGCAGCTGGCGTCCTCCTTCACCACAACGCTGGCCGAGGAGCTGGACTACCGCACCGAGGCGACGAACATGCGCCAGATGGCGGAACCGGTCGCAGCGACTGGCATGGTCATGCCGAAGGTCTACGGCGAGTTCTCCTCCCGGCGACTGCTCGTGATGGACGAGCTGGTGGGTACTCCCCTGGGCTCGGCGACCGGGCCGGACGGGGAGATCGCGGCGATGACCCCGGAGCTGCGCCGGGAGCTCGGTGACCTGCTCATGAGCGCCTCACTGCGGCAGATGATGCGGTACGGCGTCTTCCAGGCCGACCCGCACCCGGGCAATGTGCTGGTGATGCACGATGTGACGGTACGATCGGCCTCCTCCTCGGAGAGTGAGCACAGCCTGGGCCGCCTGCATGTCACCGCGGGCTCGGACGAGGAGACGGTCACCACGAGGGAGACCGGGCTGGGCATGCTCGACTTCGGTGCGGTGGGTCGCCTGGACTCCACGGACCGCACCGCACTGGCGGCCGTCTTCGCCGCCATCGACCTGGGGGACGCCAGGGTCCTCACCGACGCCCTGCTGGGCCTCATGGACCGTCCGGAGGAGCTGGACATCCGTGCCCTGCAGCGGTCCGTCAGTGCGCTGCTGTCCCGCTACGGCGGGGGGATCGGGTACGGCGAGGGGGCCGCACTGTTCAGCCGGCTCACGCGGCTGTTCAACGACTACAGGCTGGTCGTGCCGGAGACGATCGCCGTGGCGCTGCGCAGTCTCGCCGAGCTGGAGGGCACGTTGCGCGTCCTCGACCCCGGCTATCCGCTGGTGGAGACCGCCCGACGTGAGGGATCGGACCTGGTGCAGGACCGGTTCCGTCCGGGGGGTCTGAAGGACGCCGCCGAGAGCGTCCTCATGGAGTCCCTGCCGCTGCTGCGGGACCTTCCGCGCCAGGTCTCGGGGATCGTCGGTGACCTGCAGAACGGCCGGATGTCGGTCAGCATGCGCATGTTCCGCAACCCCGGTGACCGGGCCTTCCTCACCGGGCTGCTGCAGCAGATCACCGTGGCGATGGTGGCAGGGTTCTGCGTCCTCGGCGGGGTGATGCTCATCGCCTTCGGGGACGGTGGCCCGAAGCTCGTCGACGAACTGACCTGGCACGCGGCGATGGGTTATGTGGTGTTGTTCGCCGGCTTCCTCTTGTCCCTGCGTACCGTGGCGATGGTGCTGTTCCGGGGCAGGGGCGGGCGGCGGTAGGGACCGGCCCCAGAGACGGCTCAGCCTCCCACGGCGTTCCGCACGAGGACCCGCAGCCGTTCCTCCACCGCCGGGGTCACCTCGACCACGGCGAAACTGGTGGCCCACATGGGGCCGTCGTCGAGGGTGGCGTCCTCGGAGAAACCAACGGTGCCGAAGCGCACGTCGAACTTCGAGGCCGGCTGGTAGAAGACGATGACCTTGCCGTCGAGGGCGTAGGACGGGAAGCCGTACCAGGTCTTCGGGGCGAGCTGCTGTGCCTCCTCGGTAACGACGCGGTGCAGCAGAGCCGCGACGGCCGCGTCCGTCCCTTCGAGGGCGTCGATCGCGGCGACGCAGGCCTCGAACTCACGGGCTGTCTTCGCCGCCCCTTTGAGCCCCTTGGTGGAGCGGATCTCCTCGGCGCGCTGGGCCATGGCCGCACGCTCTTCATCACTGAATCCGGACATGGTGCTACTTCCCTTCCTGGGTCGGGGTCTCCTGGATGCGCAGGAGGTTTCCGGCGGGGTCGCGGACGGCGGCGTCCCTCAGTCCGTAGTCCTGGTTGACCGGTTCCTGGACGATGTCGGCACCGGCGGCGACAAGTGCCTCGAAGGTGGCGTCCAGATCGGCGGTGGCGAGGTTGGCGCCGAAGTAGGTGCCCTTGGCGACAAGTTCGGTGAGCAGTGCGGTCTCCCCGTCCGTGAGGTCGGAGCCGACACCCAAGGGGTGCAGCACAATGGCGGTGTCCGGCTGACCGACGGGGCCGACGGTGATCCACCGCATGGCCTCGTAGCCGACGTCGAGGCGGACCTCGAAACCGAGCACGTCGCGGTAGAACGCGAGGGACGCCTCGGGGTCGAGGTGGGGCAGGAAGCTGGAGTGGATGCTGAGACCGGTACGTGGATCGCTCATACCGCTGAGACTACGGTGCGCCCGATGTGCCCGCTTCTCGATTCCTGACGGTGCGGTGGGGCGCTCCCGGCGGGGTCTGGTGACCTGCCTGGCGATGCACGGCAGCATCCCCGGAACCACGTCCGCTCCCTGCGCGCGGTACACGCTCGGAGGGACACCGACGAGCTCGGAGAAGCGGGTGCTGAAGGTGCCGAGTGAGCCGCAGCCGACGGCGAAGCACACCTCGGTGACGCTCATGTCCGTGGTACGCAGCAGCGTCATCGCGCGTTCGATACGCCTTTTCATGAGGTACTGGTACGGGGTCTCCCGGTAGGCGGCCTTGAACTGGCGGATGAGGTGCCCCGGAGACTGGTGCACCGCCCGCGCCAGGGAGGTGACGTCGAGCGGTCGGTCGTACTCGCGGTCCATACGGTCGCTGACGCGCCGCAGGAGCACGAGTGTCTGCAGGTCAGGTCGTCCGGTCACCTGGCCATTGTGGCACGGCTACTCGCCGGTCTCCGCGTCCTCCGGATGGACGAGGCACATGGTGTCGAGGACGTTGTCGTAGACGTCCAGGGCGGTGCCGGAGAAGTAGGACGCGACATTCGCCAGGTTCGGGATCAGCGTGTAGTTCTTGTCCGGGCCAGGAGCACCAAGGTTGAACAGACTGCCCGGATTCGCGGTATTCACGACGTCTCCGGTGGCGACATCCCAGATCTTCGAGATGATCAAGCCGACCAGGGAGTCCGCGACGGTGGCGTAGTCCACGCCGTTGCCGACGGTGAGGTCACCGACCGCGGTGGAATCGTTCGCGGTGCCGTCGATGTAGCCCTCGACACCGCCCCACAGCAGGGTGACCATCGGGTTGTCGATCATGTTGAGGATCGGGTTGAGGTCTTCCTCGTCTTTCATGACCCAGTTGTTGGTCACGCGGGCGGTGCGGGCGTTGGCCTGCAGTCGGGCGACCTCAGCGTCGAAGGCACCGAGTTTGTCGGCGGGGATCTGGCCACGCATGCCCTCAGCCACGCGGTCCAGGGCGGCGCTGAGGGTTTCGGCGGAGGCGGGGACGCAGGTCTCGGCGTCATCCAGCGTCATGTACTCGGCGTTGGCGCGCTCGGCCGGCTGCACCGGGACGACCGGGCGGGCGCCTCCGTCGGAGAGACGCTCCTCGTTGTCCGGGGCGTCCTCCCCTTCCCAGCACCGGGAGGTGAGGTTGTCCTGCAGGCCGGTGGCCAGGGACTTGATGCCCTTGGAGCCGTACTGGAAGGGCAGCTTCGCCAGGTAGCCGATGGTGAGGTAGCCGCCGATGAGCGGGGTGCCGCCGAGCGCGTCACCGATCACGGGGATCGGCGCGATGGACGGCATCGAGGTGGCGACGACATCCAGTGGCACGGTGAAGGTGTACATGCCGAGCACCAGGGTCTCGACGACCTCGGAGAGGGTGAGGTCCTGGAAAGCGACGACGGCGTCCGCCTCGCCGTTGCGGATCTTGTCGAGGCGGGCGACCGCGAAGTTCGCGTACGGATCGGCATTGTCCTCGGCGACCTCGTTGATCTCGGAGGCGTCACGGGAGACGTCGATGTAGGCGACGTTGGTGCTGACCAGCGAGGCCCGCAGGTTGTTCACGTTGGTGTCGAACATCGACGCGAACTGGGCGGGGATGCCTGCCCTGGTCTCGGCGGCCATCTGGTCGAAAGCGGCGAGCACGGAGATGGTGCCGGCGTCCTTGCAGGTCGTCTCATCAGTGGGGGCAGGTGCGTCCTGCGCGGTCGCGCCAGGGGCGACAACGAACGCGGAGCCGGCGGTGGCGGCGGCCAGGATCATGGTGGCAGCGCCGCGCGACACGCGGCTCATCTTCAACGTCATGCGGGTAGCGTACCCACACCCCGCCGGTTTTTTCCTGTCGGATCAGTGAGCCTGGCCTAATGTAATTGATCTCACACCCCGGACCACCCCGGGGCGCCCGGTATCCGCACGTCAGTAGTTCGCGGGAGGGTCACTGGCGGGGAAGGTCTCCTCGCCCCACTCGTCGACCGTCTCCTCGATCGTCTCCGGGCCCTGCTGCGGAATCTCCTTGTCCGCGGTGTGCTTCGGGTCCTTCTTCGTGTCCTCGGGCGCAGGGGCGTCCTCGGCGTGATGCTTACCGGTCCTCTTGTCGTGATCGGTCATCGTGCTCATCCCCTTTCGGTGATGTCGTGGTTTTGTGGGCTCTCCACCCTAGGCATGGAGGCCGCGTCGCGCCGCCCCCGAATTGAGGGGTCCGGTCGAGCGGTAGAAATGGTAGAAATGACAGAAAAGGGCACCTCCCGGATTCCCGGAAAGTGCCCTTGACCTGCGGTGGAGCTATGGGGAATCGAACCCCAGACCTTTGCATTGCGAACGCAACGCTCTACCAACTGAGCTATAGCCCCGTCACTGCCCTCTCCGGAACACCCCGGAGACGACACCGAGAGAGCATACACCCCGGTCGGCGGAACACATAGTCAGCCCCCGCCGGCGGTCAGATCACCGAGGCGTCCCCGACGTAGCCCACCAGCGGGCGGACATCGTCGATGACGGAGTACTCCGAGGCGTCTCCGGTGAGGATGCGCGACCGTTCCCCGGTCACGGACGTCGGCACCGAGCCGGCCAGCGTCACCCGGTGCAGGTTGCGGGTGTGGTCGCCGAAGTCGTGGACACCGTAGTGCTGGGTGGCGTGGTTGTCCCACAGCACCACGTCGCCGTCGCTCCAGTCCCAGCGGAAAACGTTGTCCGGGCGGGTGATGCGGTCCTGGTAGAGAGCGAACAGGTCGTGGAACTCGTGGGTCTTCAGACCGACGAAGCCCTGGACGAAATGACCGAGCAGCAGGGACCGCTCGCCGGTCTCCGGGTGCAGGTGGACGACCGGGTGCTGGATCTCGAAAGGCACCCGGGTGAACTCACGGCGGTACTCGGTCCTGTCCTCGTTGCTGTCGTGGCTGTTGGCGTAGTCGTACTCGTTGGAGTGCGTCGCCCACAGGCTGTCGGCGAGGGCGCGCAGCGGCTCGGGCAGTGCGTTATATGCGGCGACGGTGTTGGCGAACAGGGTCGAGCCGCCGTAGGGCGGCAGGTTCACGGCCCGCAGGACGCTGATCTTCGGCACCCGGTCGACGAAGGAGACATCGGTATGCCAGGAGTTCGCCGCCCCCTCGATCACCAGGCGGTCCAGGCCGGTGGAGTGGACGGTGGGGTGGGCGAGCGTCGGCGTGCCGATCCGGGAGGCGAAGGCGTACTGGCTGTCGTCGTCGAGGAACTGACCTCGGAAGCCCACGGCCTTGTGGGTGGCGAGCGCGGTGCGGATGAACTCGACCTCGTCGTCGGTGATGTCGCCGGAGAGGTCGATGCCCTCGATGACGGCACCTATGTTCTTCCCCAGACGGGTGACGGTCGGGGTCGAGGCGGCACTTGTGGTGTCGGCGGAGTCGGTGGTGTCGGTCGGGCGGGAGAGCGTGCTGGTCATGGTGGTTCCTTTCGGTGGTGCGGTAGGGAGTGGACCCCGGACAAGTAGACCGCTCGGTCTGTTCCGGTTGTGACTGCCGACCCTACGGTGCCACCACGTACCACCCCAGCATTCACCTCACCGTGAACTGAAGACGTCCGTCAGCCCACTACGCTGGCCCGCATGGTCAATCCCGCCCTCGTCGAAGCCCGTCTCACCGCACTCGGCCTTGCCGCACCCTCCCGCGACACCCCGGCACAGGTGCTGGCGGACCTCGGACCGATGCAGGGGCAGGAACTGCCGGGCGTCACCTCCTCGATAGCCCTACGCCTGACCGGGCAAAACGCCACCGCCGTGCAGGACGCCTTCGCCGACGGCTCGATCGTCCGCGGCTATCCCATGCGCGCCACGGTCTTCGCCCTGGGCGCCCGGGACGCTGCGTGGGTCACCGAGCTCTGTGCCGCACCCCAGCGCACACAGTCCCGACGCCGGCTCGCAAAGGACGGTCTCACCCCGACTGACATCACCAAGGCCCATGACCTGCTGCTGGAGCACCCCGGCGGGTTGAGCCGAGCGGATCTCGCCGCGCTGTGGGCGTCCCACGGGCTGCCGGAGACCCGCTCATTCCTCTATCTCCTGGTGCGCGACATGCTACTCCACGGCACGGCCGTCTACGGGTCCGGTCACCGCGTCCGGCGACCAGCTCGTCGTCCCCGCGGAGACCTGGTTGCCGGCCGGTTCCGGTCTGGAGGGGCGCTTCAACGGAGACGCCACGTCCGCCACCGCCACCCTGCTGCTGCGGTACCTGAACGGCCACGGGCCTGCCGGACTCCGGGACTTCGCGTGGTGGACCAAGTTGCCGGTGAAGCTCATCAGGGACGCCTTCACCATGGTCCGCGACGAGGTGGAACCCGCGGCGTCCTTCTCCCCTGCCCTGGGCGAGGACGCCTGGGTACGCCCCGGGCTGGTCGACGAGATCACTGCCGTGACGGCGGCGGCGCACGGCACGTTCCTGCTACCGGCCTTCGATGAACTGGTGCTCGGCTACCGGGACCGCCTGGCCTTCCTCACGGACGATCACCATGACGAGGTCGCCCCCGGCAACAACGGCGCCTTCCGCAAGACGGTCGTGCGGGGCGGCAAGTTCGTGGCGACCTGGCGTGCACCGAAGGGCAGCCCCGGCCGGCGGCTGGCCCTCTCCCCCTTCCGCCCACTGAGCGCTACCGCCGAGCGGGATATCACCCGTACGTTCCGGCGTTATCCCCATGCCTGAGCAGTCCCCGTTTCACGTGAAACCGTGACAGTCAGGAGCGCAGCGCCTCCCCACCCGGGTTGCTCAGTCGAAGACCTCCGCGGCGTCCCGTGCGATCTCGGCGAGCACCTCGGGACTGTAGGGTGCCCGCTCCCCCGGCTCGTAGCGTACCGAATGCAGCGTGCCGGAGTACCGCCATGAGCCGTGGGCGACGTAGTTGTCCCAGTGCACCGGACCACCTCGGTTCACACCGACGTCGATACCGCTGAACGGTGCCATACCGAGCAGGGCCCACACATCCGGGATCTCCGCCGACGTCTCCCCGACCGTCAGGGTCCAGGTCGTCCGGAAGTCCGCGAGCGCCGCCGAATGCAGCCGTACGGTGTGCCACCCCGATGACACCGGCGGCACCGGCACAGATGTCTCATGCAGGTCGCCGTACTCGTTGACCGCGAGCCACACCCGACCGGCGTCGACCCACACCACGTAGCCGCCGCCCTGGTCGCCGTGCGAGACCAGCACACCGGAATTCCCCTCCGCGACGGTCAGATCGATGACCACGTCGAAGCTCCGCAGCTGTGTCAGTCGCGACGACCGCCACCGTTCCAGCTTCGGAGTTCCGGGAAGCAGCGTCAGCGCCTCCCCGTAGATGTCGTCGGCGGGGCGCCGTAGTTCCGCCCGCGGATTCGAGTGGTCGTTCAACGGGAAGACGGTGTTCTCCCAGGCCAGTCGTTCCCAGCGCGCCGCGAGATCCCGCACCAGCTCAGGGAACTGCCCGGCGAGGTCGTGGATCTCGTTGGGGTCCTCGTCGACGTGGTAGAGCTCCCACTCGGCGTCCTCGAAGGGCGTGCCGGGACGATGGTTCGTGAGGATCTTCCATCCGTCCCGGTACAGCCCACGGTTGCCTCCGAACTCGGCGTACTGCTCCGGCCTGGTGGAGGGGTGGGACGCATCGCGGAGCACCGGGGCGAAACTCACCCCGTCGATGTCCTTCACCGGAACACCGTGCCGGGTTCCGTCGACCGTCGACGGGTGGGGGACACCCACCAGGTCGAGAATCGTCGGGGTGAGGTCCGTGGCGTACTGGTACTGGTCGCGGAGTCCACCCGGTGCCAGTCCTGCGGGCCAGCTCAGCAGCAGCGGTACGCGGACGCCCCCGGCGAACGTCTGTCCCTTGTAGAAGCGGAACGGGGTGTTGGACGCCATGCCCCAACCCTCCGGATAGTGCGCCATCGACCGGGGACCACCGATGAACGCGGGGTCCCGGTCGACGTCCGCGGCCCAGTCATCAGGCAGTCCCGGCACATGGGCGAAGCGGCTGAAATAGGAACGGGTGCCCTCCGGTCCACCCTCGGCGGTGCCGCCGTTGTCGGAGGTGAAGACGATGAGGGTGTTGTCCTTCTCCCCCAATTCATCGAGAAGATCGATGATTCGTGCGAGTGACTGGTCAACGGAATCGACCATTGCAGCATACACCTCCTGGTACCGCGCGTAGAGGTCCTTCGTCTGCCCGTCCAGCGAGTCCCAGTCGATGACCTCCTTCCCCAACCGTCCGACGGCCTCGGGCAACGGCGTCTCCGGCGGGATGATGCCCAGTTCGATCTGCCGGGCGTGACGTTCACGCCGCAGAACGTCCCACCCCTCCGAGTACCGGCCCCGGTGCTTCGCCAGATCGGTGTCCTTCGCGCCCAACGGTCCGTGCATGGCGGTGTGCGCGAAGTAGAGGAAGAACGGTCGGTCACTGCCGGCCCGCGTCGCCTGGATGAAGCGAAGTGCCTCGTCGGTGTAGTCGTCGGTGAGGTAGTAGTCCTCCGGTGTCTCCTCGAACTGCACCACCGTGTTGTCCCGGACGATCTGGTTCGGGTGGAAGAAGGAGTTCAGCCCCTCCAGTGACCCGTAGTAGTGGTCGAAGCCCCGTTGTACCGGCCAGGAGGATTTGTCCGCCCCCTCGTGGATCAGGGAGTCCCTGGTCAGATGCCACTTTCCCACTGCCGCGGTCGCGTAGCCCGCACCTTGGAGCACCTCGGCGAGGGTGGCTACGTCCTCACCGAGTTCCAGCCGGACACCGGGGAACCCGGGATCGGAGTTCGCGACGGTGGCGAACCCGGCGCGGTGCGGGTTGAGGCCGGTGAGGATCGCGGCCCGCGCCGGCGAACACACCGGGGTGGTGTGGTAGTTCGTGAAGGCGAACCCTTCGTCGGCGAGCCGTTGCAACGCCGGGGTGGGGATCTCGGAACCGAACGGGCCGATGTCCGCGTAGCCCATGTCATCGAGGAGCACGACGATGACGTTCGGGGCTCCTTCCGGCGGACGCACCGGGTCCGGCCAGGACGGGGTGGATTCCCGTACGGTACGGCCCACTTGGCCGGGGAAGTTCTCATAGCCACGGGCGAATTCGGGGACGGTCACTGGACGACTCCTTCGGTATCGGGGGTACGGGTGGGTGAGCCTTGGGCGGTCACCCGTGGGACCGCGGTCAGGAGGTCCCGCGTGTACTGTGTCGCGGGGTCGGCGAAGACGGACGCGGTCGGCCCGTACTCCACCAGGGCTCCACGCCGCAGCACGGCGACGCGGTCGGTGATCTCGGAGACCACCGCCAGGTCATGACTGATGAACACCAGCGCGAAACCCGACTCCCGCTGGATTCGGGCGAGCAGGTCGATGACCTCGGCCTGGACCCGCACGTCGAGGGCACTGGTCGGTTCGTCGGCAATGACCAGTTCCGGTTCCAGGGCCAGCGCCCGGGCGACAGCGATACGTTGCCGCTGCCCACCGGACAGTTCATGCGGGTACCGGTCGGCGACCTCCGGCGGCAACTGCACCGCGGCGAGCAGCTCAGTCACCCGGGCCCGGCGTGTGGCCCGGGTCCCGACACGGTGCACCGCCAGCGGTTCGGCAACCGACCAGCCGACAGTCTTGCGCGGGTCGAGCGCGGAGACCGGATCCTGCTGTATCACCGCGGTCTGCCGCGGTGGCCGGGTGACCACGTCCCCGCGGTCGGCGTGCTGGATGCCGGCGAGGACGCGACCGAGGGTGGATTTCCCGGACCCGGACTCCCCGACCAGTCCGAGAGTCTCCCCGGCATCGACAGAGACGGACACCTCCGACACGGCGTCCACCGTCGACCCCGGATACCGCACGGTCACGCCGCGTGCCGCGGCCACGGGCGCGGGCGCGGCGTCCTCCGGCTCGTCGACCGTACAACCGGTGACCTGCAGGGTCGGCACCGCTGCGATGAGTTCACGGGTGTACGGCTGTTCAGGCGCGGTCAGGATCTGCCCGACCGGCCCCTCCTCCACCACAACACCGAGTCGCAGTACCACGACACGGTCCGCATGCTCGGCGACGATACCCATGTCATGGGTGATGAGGATGACCGAGAGACCGCGGGTCTCCCGCAGCCGGTCAAGCAGGGTGAGGATCCCGGCCTGCACCGTCACGTCGAGTGCGGTGGTCGGTTCATCGGCCAGCAGGATCTCCGGGTCGCCGGCCAGTGCCAGGGCGATGGCGACGCGCTGACGTTGCCCGCCCGAGAGCTGGTGGGGGTAGGACGCCAGGCGGGCGGACGCCTCGGGGATCTCCACCGTCTCCAGCAACTCCAGCGCCTTCGCACGGGCCGCCGGCCGGGCCAGGGACCGGTCGTGGGCACGGATCGCGGCGACGAGCTGGGCGCCGATGGTCCGCACCGGATTGAGTGCAGTCTGCGGCTCCTGGAAGATCAGGCCGATCCTGGCGCCACGGACGCGCTCGAGCACAGCGTCCTCCGCACCGAGCAGTTCCTCCTCCCCCAGGCACACCGAACCGGTGGCATCCGCCCCCGGCGGCAGCAGACCGAGCACCGCGCGGGCGGTCATGGACTTGCCGGAACCGGACTCACCGACCAGTGCCAGGAGCTCTCCACGGTGGAGGTCGAGGCTGATGTCGACGACAGCGGGGCGCGGATGGGCGAAGCTGATGGACAGTTCACGGACGGACAGGACGGTGTCGACGGTGTCGACGGTGTCGACGGTGTCGACGGTGGCAGTCATGCGGGTACCTCTTTCCGGGTGGAGCGGGACAGCGCCTGCGAGATGAGCAGCAGGCCGACGGTGAGGACGACGACCACGGACAGAGGGCCGACGGCGTAGAAGGGTGCGTGCCAGGCGTAGGCGGCACCTTCGTTGATCAGGGATCCGAGCGACGCGGTCGGCGGGACGACGCCGAGTCCGAGGAAACTCATCGCCCCCTCGACGAACACGGCCGTGGACATGCCCACAGCGAGTTGCACGATGAGGGGGTCGACCGAGTTCGGGAGGATGTGGTGGCGCAGGATCCAGTTCTCGGACGCACCGACCGTACGGGCCGCCTCCACGTACGGGCGTTCCCTGACCGACAGGGCGACGCCGCGGACGAGGCGTCCGAACAGCGGGATCTCGGCGAGGACGACAACGAGGAAGACGGTGCGGATGCCCGGCCCGAGGATCATCGTCACCGCTATGGCGAGCAGGATCGCTGGAAAGGCGAGGACCAGGTCGAAGGTGCGTTGGATGAGGGTGTCGAGGCGTCGGAACCGGGCTGACACCAGGCCGAGCAGGCCGCCGATGACCGCACCGGCCGGGACCGCGAGGACCACGATGAACAGGTTGACCCGGATGCCGTAGAGGGTGCGGGAGAAGAGGTCCTGGTTGACAGCGTCGGTCCCGAACCAGTGCGCGGCCGACGGGCCCAGGAGATTCGCGCCCGGGATCTGCGTGTCCGGGGCATAGGGGGCGAGCCAGGGAGCGGCCAGTCCGGCGAGAACGACGATGCCGACGGCGATCGTGCCGGCCAGGCCACGGCCGTGGGTGAGGGCGTGCAGGTGGGTGTTCATGATGCAGCTCCTGCCGGGTTTCTGGACGGGGTCGGTGTCCGATGCAGTCGGATACGGGGGTCGAGGGCGGCGTGCGCCAGGTCGGTAAGGGTCTGCAGGACCACGAACACGATCACCGAAAGCACGAGCAGGACCTGCACCACCGGGTAGTCACGCTGGGTGACAGCCTGTTGGGCCAGATAGCCCAGCCCGGGCCAGGCGAAGAGGAACTCGATGATCACCGCTCCGCCGAGGAGCTGCCCGACCTGCAGTCCCAGCACGGTGAGGGTCGGGGGCAGGGCATTGGGCAGCACCTGGGTGAGGATCACGGACCGGCGCGACTGTCCGGTGGCCAACGCGGTCGTGACATAGGGCTGGCCCAGTTCGTGGGTGATCGCATCCGAGAGGTACCGGGTCAATGTCGCGGCGACCGGCAGAGCGAGGCACAGCGCAGGCAGCAACAGGTACTGGACCGTGATGCCGGGGTCGGCGAGCAGGCCATCTCGGGGCACCCCGCCGGCGGGCAGGACCGACCAGACCACTCCGACGAGAACCAGGGCGACGGTACCGGTCACGAAGTTCGGGACGGCGACGGCCAGGGAGGCGAAGGTGGACCGCAGTGGTTCCGGCGCGGCGGTGGCTGCGGCGGCGGTCACCACGGCAAGGACCAGCGCCGCAACGGTCAGTGCGAGGGTGTTACCGACGGCCGCCCCGATAAGGGAGGCGACGGACCCGCCGAGCACCAGTGACTGTCCGAGGTCCCCGGTGAGCAGCCCACCGATCCAGTGGAGGTACTGGGTGACGACGGGCTGGTCGAGACCGAGCGTGGCGCGCAGAGCGTCCACCGCCTCAGGTGGGGCGTCCGGGCCGGCCAGTGAGGCGGCAGGATCACCGGGGATGAGGCGGAGTAGGGCGAAGACGACGACCGATCCGGCGACGATGACGCCGAGGGCGGCCGGGAGACGGCGGAGGAGGAAGCTGGTCATGGTGGTCACTCCGTGAGGTAGGCGTGGGCGAGGTCGGGTTCGGAGCGCTTCGACCAGTTGACGCCGTGCAGGGCGGAGGTCGTCACCAGTGGGGAGTCCGGGGCGACCAGTTCAAGGACGAAAGCATCTTCGAGCAGGTCGTTGTTGAGTCGCCGGTAGATGCCCGACGCCTCGCGGCTGTCCGGGTCAGCGACGGTCCAGGCGTCGGTTGCGTCGGTGGCGTAGTCCTCGTCGAGGAAGTTGGAGGCGTTCTTCTCCGAGTTGAACGGGAAGGCACTGACCGGGAGGGTCGAGGGGGTGTACTGCGCGAAACTGTGGCCCAGCACCCAGATGCCATCGAAGGTACCGCCACGGAGCCGGTCGATCATCACGGCGTTCTCCTGCGGGTCAAGCCGGGTGCGCAGCCCGATCTCCTCGAGGTTCGCGGCGATGATCTGCGCGATGTTCTGTTCGCTGGCGCTGCCCGCCGTGTAGGAGACGGGAATCTCGGGGATACTCTCCGCTCCCCCGGCGTCGGTGAGGAGCTGCCTGGCCAGGCCAGGGTCACGGATGTAATGCTCGTTGGCCGCCTCGTCGTAGGCCGGTGAGTAGGTCGGCCAGGGCAGCGAGGTCGTGCGTCCGCGACCCCGGAAGACCTCCTCGAGGATGCGGTCCCTGTCGATGGCGCTGCCGATGGCCCGTCTCACCCTCACATCGGTCAGACCCGGGTGGAGCGTGTTCAGCCCGGCGTAGATGTTGCCGTCGACACCGGTCCGGTCGAGGACGCGGAACAGGCCGTTGTTTTCAAGGGCCTCAGCGTCCCTGGCACCGGCGTCGGAGACCACGTCGAGCTGGCCGGAGCGCAGCTGGGAGTAGAGGGTGCGTTCATCGGGGACGACGACGAGCTCTGCGGCGTCGAGGCGGGGAGCTCCTCCCCAGTAGGCGTCGTTCGCGGGCAGTTCGAGTCCGGCACCGGGGTGGCGTGTGCCGAAGCGGAAGGCTCCGGTGCCGTTGAACCCGGTGCCGGCGTTGAAGGCGTCGACCTCCTTGTCGTCGATGACCGGGACGATGTCGAAGAGGTCGAAGAGGTTGTTGACCCGCCGGGTCAGGTGAAGCACTGCCGTGGCGGGGGTCGTCGGTGTCGACGTCCCCGACCAACGCAGCGGTACGGGCGAGCTGGCCGGAGTGCGTCGGGTCGGCGTAGTTCGCGAGGCTGGCGGCGACATCCACGGAGGTGAACGGGGATCCGTCGTGGAACAGGACGCCGTTACGCAGATGGAGGGTGACGGTGAGCCCGTCATCGCTGACCTCCCAGGACTCAGCGAGGGCCGGCTGCGGGGTGAGGCTGCCTGCACCGGACCCCTCATCGGTCGCGTAGCTGGTCAGGGTGTCGAAGACCAGCCCGGAGACGACCTGTTCGGCGGTTGTTGCCGCGGCGTAGAGGTTCTTCGGCCTCAGGTCGGTCAGGGCGCCGATGCGGACAGTCCCACCGTCCACCGGTGTGCCGTCGGCGGCATCGCGGCGTTCCCCCACCGCCGAAGTGCAGGACGCCAGCAGCACGGTGGCGAGGACAGATGACAGGACGGCAGTCGCCCGGGCCGGTCGGCGGGATCTGTTCAGCATGCACCGAGTAGACCATGCTGTCTGTTTTCTGCGCCCCTCTTCGTTTCATCATGAACGGTTTCACGTGAAACTTCTGCGGCAGCCCGCGGAGCAACCTACGGCCGCAGTCCCCGGAGGAAGACGTCCACCATCCACCCCGCCTGATCCGGCGCGAACTCCTCCGCCCGTTCCGCCAACGGTCGGGACAGTGCAGCCAGCCCCAGATGGAAACGCCAGGCCGTGAGATCCTCGGACACCAGCCCGTAGGACGCTGCAGTGTCCAGCAGCTGCCCATAGGCCACGGCGAAACGCGCGCGGTCATCCGAGGTCTCAGCCCACACCTTGCCACCCTCGGGCACCACGGCGATGGTCCCCAGGGCCACCTCGCCGACCCTCAGGTCGGCGACCCCGTGCGCGATGGCGTGCCAGGTCTGCTCAGCGTCCTGCGCAGTCCCCCACCCGTCGGCATGTTCGTCGAACACTGCGAGTATCCGGTCGACCATCTCCTTGACGACACCGGTGACCAGGTCCTCCCTGGTCGGGAAATGCCGGTACAGGGTGGCGATCCCCACCCCTGCCTCCGCTGCCACGGAACGCAACGAGACCTCCGGCCCTTTGTCCGCGATCATCCGCCACCCGGCATCCACCAGTGCCGCCCGATTCTGCCGCACATCCGCACGCATCTAGTGTCCTTTCTCCCGTATATCCACAGCGTAGTGCTTGCGTCACCACCACCGGAACACTATGCTCCGTTTTCAAGCTACCGGAACATACTGTTCCGTTTCCAGTTCGACAGGAGCACCCCGTGACCACTCAGTCCACCGAGCCAGAGACCACAGACGCTCCGGCGACCCCCTGGGGCAAACTCATCGGCATCGTCCTCGCGCTCTCCGCCGTCATCTGCCTCATGCTGCTTGCGTTCCTCACCCCCTCCTACAACTCCGGCGCAAAAGACCTCCCCCTGGCGGTCGCCGGTCCAGAAGCCGCCGTCACCCAGATCACCGGCGCCCTGGAGGAGAAGCAGCCGGGTGCCTTCGACGCCACCACCTACGCATCCCCGGAAGACGCCCGCGACGCCGTCCTCAACCGCGATGAGATCGGCGGCATCGCCGTCAACGGTGACAACGAGCTCACCGTCTACACCGCCGCGGGTGCGGGCACCTCGTACAAGACGCTGTTGACAACCATCGGTTCAGGCCTGGAAGACCAGGGCATGACCGTCAGTTATGACGAGGTCGCCCCCACCACCGACGACGACCCCAACGCCACCGGACTCAGCGTCCTGGCCCTTCCCCTCGCCTTCGGTGGCATGATCTCCGCCGCTCTCCTGTCCATCACCATGAAGAAGCGCTACAGCCTCCGCGTCATCGGGTCCCTGTCATTCTCCGTGATCGCGGGCTTCCTCGTCGGTGCGATCCTGCAGTTCGGCTTCGGCACCTTCGACGCAAGCTACTGGGAGCTCTCCCTCATCCTCGCCCTGGGTATCGCCGGCACGTCGATGTTCGTCCTGGGGCTGGAGTCCCTCATCGGTTACGCCGGACTCGGGCTGGGAGCAGTGCTGACACTCTTCGTCTCCAACCCCCTGTCCGGCATCGCCACCGGCTGGCAGTGGCTCCCCTCCCCCTGGGGCATGATCGGCCAGTACCTGCCGATCGGAGCGGCCGGCAATGCCGCCCGCTCCGTCGGATTCTTCGACGGTGCGGGGGCCACGCATTCCGTGGTCACCCTCATCGTCTGGGTCCTCATCGGCCTCGGCTTCGTCGGCCTGGCCACGCTCAAAGACCGTAAAGCGGCGTCCTAACGGACCAGGTCGCGCTTGACGACCTTGCCGATGGCATTGCGCGGCAGCGCCTCGGTCTGCAGGACAACATCACGCGGAATCGCCGGGACGATGAGGTTGTTCTCGACATGTGCACGCACGTGGTCTTCGGTGACCTCGACGGTTCCGTCGAGAACCACATAGGCCTTGACGCGCTGGAAGGTCTTCTCGTCCTCGACGCCGACACAGTAGGCGTCATCCACGCCGTCCATGCGGCAGATCAGGTCGGAGACCGAGCTCGGCCAGATGTTCTCGCCACCGACGATGATCATGTCATTGTCGCGGCCGAGGACGCGCAGTCGACCGGACTCGGGGTCGATGACGCCCTTGTCCCCGAGGTTCAGCATGCCGCGGGTCTCCTCGGCCCGGTCACGGTTGCCGAGGTAGCCCTCCATGGACATGACGTTGCGGGCGTGGATGATGCCCACCTCGCCCGGCGCCACCGGCTGACCGTCCTCGCCGAGCACCTCGAGCTTGCCGTTCCACACCGGGTAGCCGGCGGTGTTCGGGTCGGCCTTGAGGTCCTCCGGCCCGGCGAAAGCGACGAGCAGGCCCTCGGTGGAGCCGTAGCCGGAACCGAGGATGTATCCGTACTGCTCCTCCAGGCCGAGGACCAGGTCCTCACTCATGGCGTTGCCGGCGTTCATGATGAACTTCACGGAGGAGTGGTCGTACTTGCCGGGGTTGGCGAGATCGACGGCGAGCTGGTCCTTGAGGAAGACCGCGGAGCTGATGATGCCGTCGCACTTATGCTCATCAACCTGGCGCAGGACATTCTCCGGGTCGAAGACGCGCTGGGTGACGATCTTGCAGCCCGCCAGCAGCGCGATGACGGAGACACCCCAGCCGAGCACGTGGAACATGCTCGCGGTCATCTGCAGGGTGCAGCCGGCCTCGACGTCGAACTTCTCCAGCGGCGGGCCGATGACGCCGAAGGGCAGCATCGGCTCGGAGTGGTTGACCGCCTTCGGGGTGCCGGAGGTACCGGAGGACATGAGGACCACACCCCCCTGGTTCACCTTCTTCGGCAGCGTGTCGTCCTCGGTGCCGGGTGCGGCCCACAGGTCCTGGATGGTCGGGAAGTCGATGTCGGTGCGGTGGTCCGGTCCGGCCCAGGCGTGGACGAGGGTGAGGCCCTCGACGTCGGTCGGGAGCTTCTCGTCGAACTCGGAGTCCGCGAAGATCACGTCAAGGTCATGCTCCACGGCGATGTCGTGGAGCTGCTGCTTGCTGGCACCGACGTTGAGCAGGAAGACCGTGAAGCCGAGATAGCCCTTCGCGGACAGCGGCACCATGAACCCGCGGCCATTGCGGGCGAGGATGCCCACCCGGCTCTTCTCGGTGATGCCGCGGCTGGCGAGGACCCGCGCGGTGAGGCGGGCCCGGGTGCGCAGCTCACGGTAGGTGAGCTCACCCTCGTCGTCGACGAGGGCGGTGCGCTCCGGGTAGCGGGCGGCGCCGGACTCGAGCAGCCCGGTCATCGACGCGCCGTAGCGGGCGAGGTGCTTCGCCGCGGCGAGGTGCTCCCCCGGCGTCCCCCCCTTAAGCAGTCCGGTACCCAGAACCGCCTTGCCACCGCGCAGGAGACCACGGGTGTCATCGAGGAACTGCTGGCGTTCAGCGCTGTCGAACAGGTTGATCACGAGGATTGGAGCCTTCCAGTCGGGTTGGAGCGTCGGCATGCCGGGACCATTACACTATCCGTTCAGTAACGATTCCGCCGCTTACCACCGGTCAGCGAGGGTCAAACGTTACTCCGCTCCAGAAAAAAGACGAAGATGTATCACTATCGATACCAGAGGTTACCTTTTCACATGCCCCGTGCCGCCACCCCCATTGCCCGGATTCTCGGGGCACTCCTCATCGCAGGTCTCCCGTTCGCCGCCGCCGGCCCCGCACACGCACACATCACAGCCGCCGTACCGACCCTGCTCTTCGGCGATTCGGTCGCAGCGAACCCTGCGCCCCTGAACTTCCTCGTCGGCAGGGTCGCCGAGGAGGGGTACCCCGTCCCCGCCACCGTCGGTGCCGGTGGGTGTTCCACGGACAACCGTCTCGCCGACGGCATCGCCGCGTCCTCCGGCGTACCGGTCGCGAACTACGCGTGTGCCGGAAGTTCACTCTGGTCCGGGGACACCCTGGTCAGCGATGCCGTCTCGGACGCGGTGCACCACCGGGACCTGACCGCCGCCACCCGCGAGGTCATCATCCTCGCCGGCGCGAATGACACCTACCCGCTCCTGATGGACGGAGTTCCGCTCGACAAGGTCGAGGACGCCATCCGCGACTCCATGGCGGAGACGGTCCGTCAGATCCACCACACGGCACCCGATGCCCGGGTGAGGGTCCTCGGCTATCCCCGGATCGCCGATGATGCCGGGGAGGTCTGCATCATCAGTGTCACACCGGGCGTCTTCACCCCGTGGATGCCGGATGTCGGCATGCCGCCGGTCCCGGACATCGGGGCGTCCCTCCAGCGGGCCCAGATCAACGCGGCAGCGGACGCCGGGGCGGAATTCGTCGACCTCAAAGGCCCCTCGGCGGACGGTCCGATGTGCTCGGAGAACCGTTGGCTCGTCGGGATCGTCGACACGACCGCCGACCACTACAATCTCCCCTTCCACGCGACCGATAATGCGCTCGACCGCATCGCCGCAATTGCAGCTGTGTAATTCACCGTATTATCTGCAACCCATGGTATTTGTGGGGCTAAAGGTACTAGTGTGAAACCGAAGGTCGCACTATTGGTCACGAATGTGTAACGTTCCTGACGACCTGTGCGTTGGACCACCGTGAATCCGCGCGCCGTCGGTGTCTCCCTGACGTAACGCCGACGACAGAGACTACGAGAGGACGCTCGATTCCATGAGCTCACGCCACACCATGACCTCCGGCCGCCGACTGCGTAACCGCATCGCCACCGCGGCGACCGCAGTGCTTGCCGTCGCAGGTATCGCCGCTGGAGCCGTCGCCGTCACCGGCAACGGTGCCCCTGAAGCCGAGGCCGACGGTGGCCGCGCCGTCCTGGCCGGAGACTCACTGGTCGCGAACCCTGATCTCTACAACTTCCTCGCCGGCAAGGGTGTCCCGCTGCCGGACCCGGTCCTGTCCCGGACCGGCTGCGGCACCGACAACCGGTTCCGTGACGCCATAGCCGGTGCCAGCGGTCAGAACGTGCAGAACTACACCTGCGCCGGCGCGTCCTACCGTACCGGTGGCGCGCACGTCATCGACCAGGTGAAACAGGCCGCAGCGAACGGCGACGTCAATGGTGCCACCGTCTACCTGCTCGCGGGTGCCAACGACACGTACCCCTACATCCTCAACGACCACATGCCGGTCCCGCAGATCGAGAGCAACCTCAGGGACGCCATCGCGAAGGCTGTCCGTGCCGCCAAGGACGCCGGCGCCGCCGACGTCAAGGTCCTCGGTATGCCTCATGTCACCAACGCCGCCGGTGAGGTCTGTGCCATCAACCTCATCCCGGGTGTCCAGGTCCCGACCTTCGGCATCAACATCTCCGATGTCGAGTGGGCCATGGAGCGCGCCGGTGCGGCCGGAGCCGCCGAGGGTGGCGGACGCTTCGTCTCGCTCAAGGAGCCGAGCAACGGCCACGAGATGTGCTCGAACAACCGGTACATCACCGGCCTCATCGACACCACCTCCGCGCGTCGCAACCTGCCGCTGCACATGACGGATGAAGGCCACGCCGTGCTCGGTGCCTTCGCCGGCCGCGCATAGCAGAGCACGCGCAACAGCTGCACAGAACGATACCCCGGAAGCTCTCCGAGACGGAGCGTCCGGGGTGTTTCTGTGTGTGTTCCCTCTCCCAGCCCCCGGATACAGCAGAAGGGCGCCTCCCGTTTCCGGAAGACGCCCTGGGTGCTTACTTGTGGAGCTGAGGGGAATCGGACCCCTGACCTTCTGCCTGCAGAAGACACGTACCAGGCGTCCAGGTACAGACGTCTCGTTGCCGGTGTTGCGTTCAGCCGACTCAAAGCGGTTACAACGGAGCAGTCAGATACCGGCTTGTATTCCTGTAGCGGACTGAGAGCGGACTGTAGTGAACTCCATGGATAACGCATCGGCACAAACCATAGGCAACTTGTTTCATATCATGGTAGAACCATCACAACGTGTCCCACACCACACCGGAGGTACCGCAATGGCATACACACCACGACAGTTGAAGCGCTTCATGTCACTTTGGCCACCACTGTTGGGGGCAGGAGTCAAGGTCAGGGAGTTCGCTGATGATGGATCGCGTGTCGTAGTCACACACAAGCCGAATAAACTCACCAGGAACGCAGTCGGAACTGCGTTCGGCGGCACGATCATGTCCATGACCGACCCGTTCTATATGCTCGCCTCGATGTCCCGCCTCGGGCGCAACTACAACGTGTGGGACATCGGCGCGGAGGTCAGCTTCATGAAACCCGGACGCGGCACCATCACCGCAGACATGCGAATCGACGACGCGACCTACGATCTCATCCGCGAGAAGACCGCAGACGGTTCAAAGTACCTCCACTGGTTCGAAGTCGACGTGACGGATGACGCCGGAGAAACTGTCGCGAAGGTGCGACGCCAGGTGTACTACCGTCGCAAAAAGACCTCATAGGTGGGTGTGCTGTAACTCACACTAGAAGACACGACCGAGGAAGAGTCAGGGTCGACTTACATAAAGAGAGGAAGCCCCCATGAGCCTCTACATCCTCGTCAAGTCCGTCCTCGCAGCATCCCCGTACTACCAGGTGAACAACCACATGATGCCGCAAGTCGGTGCACAGTCCGGCAGCTCGGATCGGGCCTGGCCTTGCCCGCAGATCGTGGACAGGTAACTACGCTGCGTCAGGTTCCTCAGCAGCAGATTTGTTGAGCAGATTCATTTCGAACTCCACCGACGGCACGTACCCCAACGCGCCAGTGCAGTCACCGACCTTCAACCCCGCCCCAACCCCCGGCGGACCACTTCCCCCCCCGGTCGTAGAACTGAAGTCTTCAACGTCGCCCACACATTCTCGGCCATCACATCGTCCTAAGCCACACCCCGGTCCTCCCGACCGACTGCAGCATCTCCGGGCCACAGCACATCGGCGACCCCAGCGAGGTACAACCAGCCCTCACCGGTGCGAAAACACGTGATGTCGACAACCCCAGACGCGGCTGAGTCCGCCGGCGCCCCAACCTCATGTGACCCGGTCACGGATCTCATAGGTGCCCACACCGGGAATCGTGGTCACCGGGGTGGACTTTTCCTTCGCTGATGCCCCAGGCCCTGGCGCAGCATCAATGTCGCCACGGTCTTCACGGTGACCTCAGTGCCCTCCCGGGCGAGCTGCGCATGGCCCCGGAAAACCCCGTAGACGTCATCGGACCCGGCGAAGACCTTCCCGACCCTGGTGCCCGGTTCGTAGCGCTCGTCGGACGTTGGCAAAAGCTCGCCGACAAGGCTGCTGCTCTTCCCAGGAACCTGTTGTCCTTGTGCAACTCGGCGACCTGAAAGCACAGGGCCTTGAGCTCGGCGCGTTCATCCAGGGTCAGTTCCCCGGTCGGTCCGCCGGCCCCGGTGGCTCATACGGCGGCGACCCACTTGCCCAACGACTGGGAACCGACACCCAGCTCCCGGGCGACCTCGGCGATGGTGCGTCTCCGGAGTCGTTTGCCGGGGATCTTCCCGGCCATGGTGACCTCCTCTCGTGCGGGTCGGGTCCCGCTACTTCGCGTGCCCACTCAACGAACGTAGGGCCAGCGTCGCTCGTTCCGCCCTGCCGTGAAGACGATTCGTCACAGTGATCCGGAGTTCCCCGACCTCACCCTGCATGATCTTCGGCATACAGCGGCGTTATTGGCTATCTCTTCCGGCGCGACACCGCCGGCGGTTCAGCGGATGCCGGGACACTCCAGTGCTGCGTTCACGCTGCGGGTGTACACGGGACTGTTCGATGATGATCCGGAATCGGTAGCGGTGAAGATGGATGCGCGGATCTCTGGCGGACTGAGAGCGGACCAAACCAAAAAAGACCCTCACTCCGACTGCTCGGAATGAGGGTCTGACCTGGGTCATTACTTGTGGAGCTGAGGGGAATCGAACCCCTGACCTTCTGCTTGCAAAGCAGATGCTCTACCAATTGAGCTACAGCCCCAAAAGTCCGTTGGTGGGCCTAGCAGGATTTGAACCTGCGACCTCGTCATTATCAGTGACGCGCTCTAACCACCTGAGCTATAGGCCCTCGAACGAATGGAAACTATACCGACACTCTCCCGAAACACACAAACCAGCAGGTCACAGTGTATTTTCACAGAATTTCAGCGTGTCATTCCACGCGGTGTGTGCCACTGCCCCAGCCAGCCGCCGCCGCACCACCGGCAGCGGGCGCTTCCACGGCCACCTCGGCGGTCACCGTGTCCGCCTCAACAGCCATTTCAGTGTCTGCTGCAGCCTCCGTTCCGGTGTCAACCTCAGCGTTCCCAGCAGCGTCCCCAGCAGCGACCTCAGCCTCCGCAACGCTCTCGGAAGCGGAAGCCTCGGCAGCCTCGGCAGCCTCCAGGACAGCACCGGCACCGAGAGTCACCCGCAGGCCCCCCACATAGCCCGCCACGGCGTTGTAGAGCATCGCGCCCAGCGGAATGAACAGCGCGGCGACAACGACCTCCACGACGCCCACGAGCGCGGCGATACCGAAGTACATGCCCGCACTGACACCGTCAGCACCGAGCAGGTCTCCGGCAAGGCTGTTCACCCGGTCCCAGACCCCGGCAGCACCGAGGATGATGTAGACGAGCACCGCCGCGATCATCCACGCAACGAAAAGGCACACCCCCACGGCCGCACCGAGCTTCGCGGCACTGCGGGGGTCGATCGAGGCGAGCGTGGTCCGGACCAGGGTCGGCCCGTCCTCGCGCACGGTCCCGTCACTCACGGCGTCCTCTCCCATCGGGCCCTACTGGTCCTCGTGCTCGGCGACCTGCTGGGCGGATTCTTCGCCCTCGTCCTCGACATTGCGGTCGATGGCGAGCAGTTCGACGCCCTTGGCCAGGTCGACCAGGCGCACACCCATGGTCGCACGGGAGGTCTTGCGGATCTGCCCGACCTCGGTGCGGATGATCCCGCCGGCACTGGTGACGGCGAAGATCTCGTCGTCCTCGGTGACGGTGACTGCACCGATGAGCTTGCCGCGCTTGGCGTCGTACTTGAACGTGACCACACCCATGGTGCCGCGACCCTTGACCGGGTACTCCTCCATCGGGGTGCGCTTGCCGTATCCACCCGAGGTGGCGACAAGCAGGCAGGAGTCGTCGTGGACGACGGTGAGAGCCAGCAGCTGGTCCTCGCCGCGGAAACGCATGCCCTTCACACCGGCGGTCGCGCGGCCCATCGGACGCAGCGTGTCGTCGTCGGCGGTGAACCGCAGTGCCTGACCCTCCTCGGAGACGAGGAGCAGGTCATCGTCCCCGGTGCACAGCTGCGCACCGATGAGCTTGTCGCCCTCGTTGAGGTTGATGGCGATGAGGCCGCCGGACCGGGCGGTGTCGTAGTCGGTGAGGCGCGACTTCTTCACGCGTCCCTGCTGGGTCGCCAGGACCAGGTACGGGGCGTCCTCGAAGGACTGGATCTGGATGATCTCCGCGATCTGCTCGCCGGGCTGGAACTCCAACAGGTTGGCGACGTGCTGGCCACGGGCCGTACGGGACGCCTCGGGCAGCTCGTACGCCTTGAGCCGGTACACACGGCCGTAGTTGGTGAGGAACATGATGATGTCGTGCGTGGAGCACACGAAGAAGTGACGCACGATATCGTCCTGCTTCAGCTCGGCACCCCGGACACCCTTGCCGCCACGACGCTGCGACCGGTAGTTGTCCACCTTCGTGCGCTTGGCGTAACCGGTGGAGGTGATCGTGACGACCACATTCTCCCGGGCGATGAGGTCCTCCTCGGACACGTCACCGGTGGCGCCGACGATCTCGGTACGACGCTCGTCGCCGAACTTCTCGACGATCTCGGCGAGCTCGTCGCGGACGATCTCACGCTGACGCTCAGGGGACGCCAGGATCGCCTTGAGGTCAGCGATGGTCTCCTCGATCTCGGCGAGTTCGTCGATGATCTTCTGGCGCTCCAGGGCGGCAAGGCGACGCAGCTGCATCGCAAGGATGGCGTCCGCCTGGACGTCGTCGATATCGAGGAGGTCTTTAAGGCCCTCACGGGCGATGTCGACGGTCGCGGACCGACGGATCAGGGCGATGACCTCGTCGAGGGCGTCGAGCGCCTTGACCAGACCACGCAGGATGTGGGCGCGCTTCTCGGCCTCGTCGAGACGGAACTGGGTCCGTCGCACGATGACCTCGATCTGGTGCTTCACGTAGAGGCGCAGCATCTGGTCGAGACGCAGGGTGCGCGGCACCGAATCGACGATGGAGAGCATGTTCGCGCCGAAGCTGGTCTGCAGCTGCGAGTGCTTGTAGAGGTTGTTCAGCACGACGCGCGGCACGGCGTCCCGCTTGAGCGTGACGACGATGCGCATGCCGACGCGGTCGGAGGACTCGTCGTCGATCTTGGAGATGCCGGCGATCTTGCCGTCGCGCACCTGCTCGGCGATGGAGCTGACCAGGTTGTCCGGGTTGACCATGTAGGGCAGCTCGGTGATGACGATGATCTGGCGGCTGCCCTCCTCCTCGATCGTGGACCTGCCGCGCATGCGGATCGAACCACGACCGGTGGTGTAGGCGTCCTTGATGCCCTGGTCGCCGACGATGAGGCCGGCGGTCGGGAAGTCCGGGCCCTTGACCCGCTGCATGCAGGCCTCGAGCGCGGTCTGTTCGTCCGCCTCCGGGTTCTCCAGGAGCCAGAAGATGGCCTCGGCGAGCTCGGTGAGGTTGTGTGGCGGGATGTTCGTCGCCATACCGACGGCGATACCGCTGGAACCGTTCATCAGCAGGTTCGGGACGCGGGACGGGAGAACGTCCGGCTCCTGGGACTTGCCGTCGTAGTTCGGGGAGAAGTCGACGGTGTTCTCGCGGATGTCCCGGACCATCTCAAGCGCCAGCGGCGTCAACCGGCACTCGGTGTAACGCATGGCGGCGGGGCCGTCATTGCCGCGGGAACCGAAGTTCCCCTGTCCGTCGACGAGCGGGTAACGCATCGACCACGGCTGCGCCATACGGCACAGGGTGTCGTAGATGGCCGTGTCGCCGTGCGGGTGGTAGTGGCCCATGGTCTCGGCGACCGGGCGGGCCGACTTCACGTAGCCACGGTCGTGGCGGAAGCCGTTGTCGTACATCGCGTAGATGACGCGCCGGTGGACCGGCTTCATGCCGTCGCGGACCTCGGGGAGGGCCCGACCCACGATCACGCTCATGGCGTAGTCGATGTAGCTGTTCCGCATCTCCTCGGTGAGGTCGATGGGGGTGATGCGGTCGAACAGCGTCTCGCCGCCGCCGTTGGTGTCGTCGCTCACGTAGTGCGATCCCTTCTGGCTGCCTGGATATGACCTGACCATTCTAGCATGTCAGGGGACGTATTTCCGGCGGCTCGCACCTCTTCTTCCCGGTTTCACGGTTAGGCTGGGCTGCATGAGTGACAGAACACAGGAATCAGGACGCCCCGCACGCCGTCGACCCCCGGTGCCCAGCCTCGCGAAGGTGACGGACGTACGCACGATCCCCGGCGGCATGGTCCGCGTCACGGTGGCTCCGTCGAAGCCTGTCGCCGACATGGACCTGGTCTTCACCGACCATTACGTGAAGCTGCTCTTCCCGCCCGCCGGTGCGTCCTGGTCCTGGAATGACGCCGATCTCGACCCCGCCACGCTGCGCGACGTCTACCCGCGCGAGGAGTGGCCCGTGATGCGTACCTACACGCTGCGTTCATGGGACGCCGCGGCGAACACCCTCGACATCGACTTCGTCGTCCACGGCGACACCGGTCTCGCCGGCCCCTGGGCCGCCACGGTCGAACCTGGTGCGGTCATCGGTTTCGCCGGTCCGGGTGGCGCCTGGCGTCCCTCCCCCGACCACGACCGCTTCGTGCTCGTCGGTGACGAGGCCGCGGCACCGGCGATCTTCGCGGCCGTCGAGGCGCTCCCCGCAGGTGCGACCGCCGAGGTCTTCGTTGAGGAGGAGGACGCCGACCACGAGCTGGAGGCACCGGAGTCCGCCGCGGAGGTTACCCTGCACCGCGTCCTGCGCAACGGTGCGGTACACGGCACGGAACTGGTCCGCGCGGTCGTGGACTCCGGTCTCGCCGGTGAGGGGCGTGCATCGTGGTTCGTCCACGGTGTGGCCGAGATGATCCGCGATATGCGTCGTCACCTTTTCGTGGACAACGGTATCCCCAAGGCCGATGTATCGATCTCCGGCTACTGGCGGCTCGGCATGGTGGAGGACGAATGGCAGGCCTCCAAGCGCGAGTTCACCGAGGAGATCGAGGCCGCTGAGGCTGCCGCGCTGAAGAGTTAGGCGGCAGAGTCAGGCCGCAAGGTAGAGGTACGGACGCTCGGCGTCCGTGATCTCACCGGTGGTCCGCTGGCTCACGTGGAGCAGGGCGACAGTGTGGCCTCCGGCATCGAACTCCTGGTAGAGCCGGGTGGTGAGGTGAACCGAGGCGCCGTCGACGACTCCTGCCCCGCTGCGGTCCGCGTGGAGGGACGCCGGGAGATGCTCCCGGGTGAAGCGGCCCGCGGCGAGGGTCTGGAGGGGATTGAGGACCGAGATCCCGAGAGTCGGGGCGGTACGGATCTCCTGCCAGGCGGGATCGTCAGCGGGGACGCGGACGGAGACGAGTCCGGGGGCCAGGCTCTCGTCGAAGAAGGAGTCGATGACCACACACATCATCCGACCGTTGACCTCCGCGGCCAGGACGGCCAGCGGAAGTCGGGCCTGGTCGGCGACATTTCCTGTGTTGGTGGCGGCTTCGGCCGCCTTCAGTGCTGTGGTCATGACGACAAGTAGACCACTCGGTCTGGACGAATGCAAGTACCGATCTGTCTACTTTCTCTGTCTTTCCAGGTCACACCGTGAAAATTAAGTAGACCAAGCGGTCTGTATAGGTAGTTACCCGACACCTTCCCGACAGCTCCCCCGCGACCCACTCCTCGTCCATGTGTACATATGTTCTATTAAGTGCCGGAGTGACGTTCCGGCGTCCGCCCGCCTCCTACCCTGACACCATGACCACACCACAGGCACCACCACCGACTGCCCCTGATCCACCACCGCCTCAGTTCGAGTTCGCTGCGTTCTCCGTCAACGTCTTCGCCGGATACAGGCCGGGACGTGACGCACCGCTGTGGGCTGTCGAACTGGCTGGGGATGCGCTCGCCGCGTCCACCCGGGAGCTCAATCTCAACCACCTCGCGATGGCGCGTGCCTGTCTCCCCGCCCCGGACACGGATCTCGAACGGCACCTGTCCACACTCACTGCGCGTACGGGCATTCCCCGTCACAGAGTCTCCACCTACTGCGACATCGGGTTCATGCTCACCCGCTTCCACGCGGTGGCCTCGCGGCTCGCCCACGGTGCGTTCAGCCTCGAACACCTGACAATGCTGACGCGCGCGCTGGAAGGGGTGGATGACGAGCGTCTCCCTGCCGTCCAGGAGAGTCTCCTCCGTGCACTTGTCCCGCGTCGTAGCGGTGAGGCACTGCCCGGCGTCCGGGCACTGCACAACGAGGTCCAGAAGATCATCGCCGACTGCGATCCGCTGGCCCGGCCCCTGGACGAGGGTGAGCAGGCGTCCACCCGACCCCTCGATAAACGCCCTACCGAAGAACGCCGGGTGTATTCGCAGAGCTTCCCCGACTCCTCCGTCACCACACTCACCGCGGTCCTCACGGATGTGGAAGCCGAGGAGTTCACGACCATTCTCGACGCCGTCTGCCGGAAGCTCTCGTGTTCCCGTGCCGACGGACTGATGCACCTCGCACGGGGAACGGCCGACGTCTCTGTGACCCTCAACCTCTTCCGTGATCCGGACTCCCCCATCGCCGCCACCGAGAACGGCACCTGGTTGGACGCACTTGCCACCGAGGATTTCATGGAGCGGGTCAGTGCACTGCGCGTCATCGGTCATGGTGCGACAGAGCGCTACACCCCGACGGAGGCGATCGCTGCTTTCGTCCGCGGCCGGGACGGAACCTGCCGCTTCCCCGGATGCGATGTTCCGGCACTCATCTGCGATCTGGACCATGTGATGCGCTTCCTCCCGGACAATGCCGGCGGTCCGACGTCAACGGAGAACCTCCACTGCCTGTGCCGGAAGCACCACGTCATGAAGACAATGGGATGGTTCGACGTCACCCTGTCCGGCGACGGCGCCGAGATGTGGACCAGCATCGACGACGGCCACATCTATATGACGGAACCGAGTGGCCCACTGGCGACGTACGCGAGGTCCACCCTCCGGATACGGTCGGACCGGCGCCGGGCGACTCTGCGCGAACACAACCGCCTCAGGTTGGAGAGTCTCGATGAACTGACTCAGGCACTCTCCGATGCACGCCATGGGGAGGTGCCGTTCTAGACCACCGCATGTGCCGCGTTGATCGCCGCCGTCACCTCGTGACGCAGGGCCACGAACCCAGGCTCTGCGGTGAGATCGCGGAGTCGGGACTGCAGTGTTTCACGTGAAACATCGCCATCCCCGAGAGGGATCCGGAGATGATCCGGGACGCGCACTTCCTCAATCACGCGCCCAGGGCCGGCCGCCATGACCACGACCCGGTGACCGAGCAGCAGAGCCTCCTCCACACTGTGAGTGACAAAGACGATCGTCGGACGGGACCGTGCCCACACCCGCAACAGTTCCGCCTGGAGCTGCTCCCGGGTGAAAGGATCGAGCGCGCCGAAGGGCTCGTCCATGAAGACATACCGGGGTCCTGCCGCAAGTACCCGGGCGATCTGGGTGCGCTGCTGCATGCCTCCCGAGAGTTCATGGGGCAAGCGGTCGGCGGCATCGGCGAGACCCACCAACTCAATGAGCTCATCTGCGTCCGCCTTCTGCGCCTCACTCCCCGAGTACCGGTGGGAGAGGCGGACATTGTCACGCACCGAGTACCACGGCAGCAGGGTCGGTTGCTGGAAGACCACTCCCCTCTCGGGATCGGCACCACGAACCCGTCGTCCGTCGACCCGGATCGCCCCATCGGACGCCTCGAGGAACCCGGCCAGGATCCGCAGTAGTGTCGACTTCCCGCACCCTGACGGACCCACGAGGCAGATGATCTCCGCGTCCGGAACCTCCAGCTCCACTCCCCTCAGCGCCTCGACCCGTCCGGCGGATGTGGTCTCGTAGACCTGACTGACATTCTCGATCGTGATCACTGGTAGTCCTTCCAGAGCTCGGGGCGGGTGGCCGCCTGGTAATCCTGTGCGGTCTTGGCCGACGGAATCTCTCCCTGATCCACAAGGAACTCTGCCGTCGACTGAATCGCCTCAGCGAGCTCGGCGAGATAGCGGGTCTCCTCGGAACCGTGGATGAACGTCTGCCCCTCAATCTGTCGCGACGCCGAATCCTCATCCATACCGGAGGCGCCGGCATTCACCTTCCCGAATTCTTCCGGGTCCTCGTCGGCATGGTCGACCACCCAGGCTTCGAGGGACAGGAAGGTACTGAGGATCTCGCTGTGCTGATCGATCCACAGATTGGAGGCGAGGGTGACGTTGTAGGTCGAATGGCCGGCCTCTGCCTGCTCGGCCGAGTCGGTGAGTACGTGCCCCGGAGTAGAGCCGCCGGTGCCCTCCTTGAGTTGTTCGAGTGTCGGGTCCCAGACGTAGGCGGCGTCGATCTGATCGGACTTCCATGCGGCGGGAAGCTTGTCCGGGGAGACGTTGACGATCTCCACATCGCGCGACGGGTCCAGCCCGGCGTCGATGAGAGCATTGAGAAGGCTGTAGTGGGAGGTCGAGGAGAACGGCACCGCAATGCGTGATCCCCTGAGGTCCTTGATGGAGTCCGCGTCTTTGGCGACCAGAGCCTCTGTCTCACCGATCACCGAGTTCGCCGAGACGACCGAGACATCCAGATTCAGCGGGGCACTGAGTGCCTTCGTGGTTGGAGTCGACCCCAGTGCAGCAATGTCCACGGAGCCCGCTGCGAAGCCCTGGACGATGTCCTGTCCGGTCGGGAAGCGCGTCCAGGAGACTTCGGCGTTCGGCAGACAGGCTTCGGCGAGTTGCTGGTCCTCAATGTAGAGGTCCGTCGCAGGGCCCCCGAGATAGCCGATACGGATGCGGCCGTCAGCCTCCGAGGGGGCCACCGGACATTCGATGTCATCAGAGCTGTTGACCCATTCATTGGCCGGTGGTCCGACACAGGCCGAGGTCCCCAGTCCGGTGACGGCGAGGACACCGGCGAGCGGAAGAAGTCGTCGCGGTTTCACGTGAAACCGGGTGCGCGGATGAGTCACTGCTTCGTCCTCCAGGGGGCGTAGGTCCGCTCCACCCACAGCAGCAGCTGATCGAGAAGCAGAGCGGCGACACCGATCACGATGATGCAGGCGATCGCCAGGGCGGTATCCAACTGGGTTCCGGAGATGTAGGCGAGCCCGCCGATGCCGGGGATTCCGTCGTTCATCTCGGCCGCGACGATGGCGGACCAGCACAACCCGGACGCCAGTCGAATGCCGTTGATGATGTCCGGCAGAGCGCCGGGAAGAAGTACAGTCCGGAAGACCTGTCGCCGGTTCGCGCCGAGGGACTGCGTCGCCAGAACCCAGTCGCGGCGTACTCCGGTGACACCGGACAGTGTCGCTACAGCCACGGTCGGGAAGGACGCTAGGAACAACAGGGCCACCTTCGACTGGTCACCGATTCCGAACCACACGATCAGCAGCCCGATGTAGCCCAGCGGAGGAAGCGCACGGAGGAAGGAGAGATACGGCTCGACGACCGAACGGACAGCCGCACTACTGCCCAGTCCCCAGCCGACAAGAATGCCGACAACCGTGCCGGCACCGAGGCCGACCGCGATCCGCTCAAGAGTCGCGAGCAGATGCTGCCAGAGGAAGTAGCCCTGGACGCCACACTCCTGACGGTTGCTGGCGGCAGACGCCGATTCACAGAGATTGGTGGAGACGAGTCTGTCAGCCACCTCACCCGGACCGGGAAGTACGACAGGATCGAGTCCTGCCCAGCGCGCGACCGCCCACCAGGCGGCAATCAGTCCCGCAAGAACACCCACATGCCGAAGCACCCGGACGCCGCGCCCCTTCCCCACTCCCCCGGTCTTCGCTGATGCCGGTGTCTTTACAGATGAGTCGGTACTCTTCGTCACCTGACTGTCGGCGCGGATGGTCGTACTCATGCCAGATTCCGCGCAGATTCCTGGTTACCCACGGGTGCCCCATGATTCGTCACTGTGACGCCAAGCCGCCGGAGAGCGGGAACGGTCCCCTCCCCCACCTGGAAGCTCTCCTCGATATGCGGATAGCCCGAGAGGATGAAGTGTCGGATGCCGGACCGGCGGAAGGCGTCGATGGTCGCGGCCACCTGATCGTGGGACCCGACCAGTGCGGTGCCTGCTCCACCACGGAGCAGTCCGATACCGGACCAGAGCCCCGGGGAGAACTCGAGAGCCCGGGCATCTCCGCCGGGAACGAATCCCGAACCACGACCATGGATCTCAGACATCCGACGTTGCCCGACCGACTGCGAGGTCTTGAGTCCCGCCTGAGCCCGGGCCACATCGGCGGGGTCGATGGAATCGTAGATCTTCTGTGCGACCGCCCAGGCCTCCTCCTCGGTGTCCCGGGAAATGACGTGGAGACGGATGCCGTAGTCGAGCGTCCTTCCGTAGGCTGCGGCACGGGCTGCGACGGTCTCCAGCTTCTCTGCGACGTCATCAGGGTGTTCACCCCAGGTGAGGTAGACATCGGCGCGTTTTGCGGCGGTCTCGATGCCGGCCGGCGAGGAACCGCCGAAGAAGACCGGCGGCGTCACGGAAGGACGCCGGGCCAGAGAGGCACCGTCCACCGAGATGTGCTCCCCCCGGACGTCCACCGGTTCAGATTCGGTCCACAGCCGCCGGACCAGGTCCAGCGACTCATCTGCGGCGCCGTAACGCTCCTCCTTGGTGGAGTAGTCACCGTAGGCACGTTGTTCGGCGTCCTCCCCACCGACGACGACATTGAGGAGCAGGCGGTTCCCGGAGAGTTCCTGGTAGGTCTGGGCCTGCTGGGCCAGGAGCGTCGCAGGGACGAGGCTGGGACGGTAGGCCACGAGGAACTTCAGACGCTCAGTCGCGCCGAGCAGGGCCGCGGTTGCGAGCCAGGAATCCTGGCACCACCGGCCGGTGGGCGTGAGCACGGATTCGAAGCCGTTGTACTCCGCAGCCTGAGCCAGCTGGGTGAGATAGCGCAGATCAGGGAATCGGGTGCCGAGCTGGGCGTCAGCTCCGTGTCCGCCACCGACGATCCCGCGGGAATCGCCGTTGGTGGGGAGGAACCAGTGCAGGGTGACATCGGAAGGTGTTGGAAGAGTCATAGCCATCGAGTAGACCACTCGGTCTGTGACGAACCCACTGATCCATTCGCGGTGATCGAAACAGACAGAGCAGTCTGTTCTTTTCATTCGCAGTGACCTAAGGTAGCTCCCATGACCCTCACTGTCGCAGACGCCCCCGACGCAGACACTGCCACCGGCACCGCGCACTTCGCCACGCCGGTCAACGGCCCTGCCCGCGTCCTCCACCAGATCCGCACCGCCCCCGGTATCACCCGGACGCGACTGCACGAGGATCTCGGATTCTCGCAGCCCACCGTGACCAGGCATGTCGCGGCACTGATTGATGTGGGCCTGGTGGAGCAGGCATCCCCCACCCAGTCCTCGGCGACCACTGTCGGGCGGCCCGGAACCACACTCCTGCCCGCTGGTCGTCACCTCAGCGCCCTCGGTGCGCACGTCGGCCTGCGCAGTACCCAGCTGGTGGCCGTGGACGGTGTCGGTCGTCCGCTGCGCTCCCGCACCCTGAAGCTCCCGCTGGCCGATCTCGCTCCGGAGGACGCGCTGGAAGCGGTCAACCACGGTCTCACCACACTGGGCCGTGGGCTTCCGGATCCGGTAGGACTCGGAGTCGCCTTCTCCTCCCCGGTGGACGCCGCAGGCCATGTCACCTCGCAGGCCTACGGCTGGGACGATGTCGATGTCGCCGGCATTCTCGGACGCTCCGTCACGGGCCTACCGGTCTCCCCGGCGACGGGTGTCGGTGCCATGGCCGGCGCTGAGCTGACCAGCACACCGCTGGGAACCACCGACCGGGTCACCCCCGGCGGACGCTCCACCCTCTACGTCTACGCCCGCGAACTGGTCGCCCATGCCTGGATCGTCGGGGACGCCGTCCACCAGCCGTTCACCGGAACCTCCCCCGCGGCCTTCACCGCCATCGCCGAATCCGGGTCCTTCCGCAGTTCACGGGGCGGAACCGGACATCCGCTGGGCACCACGGCAGTGCTCGACGCGGCCCGGCGCAAGGGACTGGGGGTGTCCTCGATCCCGGAGCTGGTGGCACTGGCGTCCTCCAATGTGGTGGCCCGTGCACTGCTCGACGAGCGCGCCGAGCTCCTCGGACGCATCATCACCCTGGCGGTGGAGGTCGTCGATCCGGCGACGGTGGTCTTCGCCGGTGACGCGTTCACCGCCGATCCGGACGCCGTGAAGATCATCGCCGGTGGACTCCAGCGCAGTGCCCCGCGGCGGGGACTGAGCATCCAGCGGGCAGGTGACGGGATCCTGTCCCGGGCGGCCGCGGTCACAGCCCTGCACCGGCTGTGGACGGATCCCCTGGGTTGAACTGTCGGGCTGACCTGCTCAGCTGATCCGGTCGACGTAGGCCTCGAGCCGGTCGGAGATGTCCTCCGGCTCGCGGGCCCACCGGTTGTGCCCCAGTGTGCCGGGCAGTTCCTCGACCAGCGGGTACGCCTTCGGCATGAGGTTCGCCAGCGCCCGGCAGGAGTCCACCGTGCAGTAGTCGTCGTTGCTGTACCGGGTCAGCAGGACCGGCACCCGCACGGCCTGCAGCGCCTCCATGTATTCCAGGTCGCGGCCACGCAGCCGGTCGAGAGAGTTCGTGCGACCGAACCGCGCCCACTCCCTCAGCTGGACACCGGACTGGCGGCCGTATCCGGAGACATCGAGGGGCCCGCCCGGCCAGAAGCCCAGGATCCGGCCGACAGTGCCCATGAGCAGGCCACCGACGCGCAGGCGTCGTCGTTCCGGATTCGGGAAGGCACGGGCGAACGGCGAACCGGTCCCGACCCCCATCAGTCCGATGATTCCCAGCTCACGGGCCTCCGGGCGGGCCAGGAGCAGCGAACCGATCTGTCCGCCCATCGAGTGGGTGAGCAGGATGACCGGGTGGTCGGCGGCGAGGTCGAGG
Organism: Corynebacterium sp. UD i78; assembly: GCF_056280545.1. NCBI lineage: Bacteria > Bacillati > Actinomycetota > Actinomycetes > Mycobacteriales > Corynebacteriaceae > Corynebacterium > Corynebacterium sp. UD i78. The sequence goes on from NZ_JBWCED010000001.1 coordinate 2,681,175, forward strand.
CGCGACTTCACCGCACGGATGGTGCGCGGATAGTCCTCGGACGCCAGGTCGTGGTACCCCCACCGGTCGGTGAAGGACGCCACGGCGGTGCTGGAGCCCTGGCCACGCAGCTCACCGATACCGACCGGGAAACCGCGTCGGGAGAGCGCCTCGGCGACCGGGCGGTAGTAGTGCGCACCGACACCGAACCCCGGCCAGATCATGATCAACGGCCGGGTGGTATCACTCCCCTCGCCAGAGCCCTCCCCCGGGAACACCGGGATGCGGGAGGCGGAGCCGTCGGGCATGACCACCAGGATGCTGGTGGCCGGGACCGTCGTCATATCAGACATCGAGGAACCGGACATCCTTGGCGTTGCGGGTGATGAAACTGCGGCGGGCGACGACATCGTCGCCCATGAGGACGGCGAAGGTCTCGTCGGCGTCCGCGGCGTCCTCCAGGGTGACCTTCTTGAGGATGCGGTCCTGCGGATCCATGGTGGTCTCCCACAGCTCCTTGGCGTTCATCTCGCCGAGGCCCTTGTAACGCTGGATGCCGTCGTCCTTGTTGATCTTCCGGCCGGCGGCGAGTCCTTCGGCGAGCTGCTTGTCACGCTCGGCGTCGGAGAAGGCGAAGCCCGGCTCACCCTTGGCCCACTTCAGCTTGTACAGCGGCGGCATGGCGAGGTAGACGTGGCCGTCCTCGATCAGCGGACGCATGAAACGGTAGAGCAGGGTCAGCAGCAGAGTCGCGATGTGCTGGCCGTCGACGTCGGCGTCCGCCATGAGGACGATCTTGTGGTAGCGGAGCTTGTTGATGTCGAACTCATCGTGGATACCGGTACCCAGGGCGGTGATGATCGCCTGGACCTCGGCATTCTTCAGGACCTTGTCGAGGCGGGCCTTCTCCACGTTGAGGATCTTGCCGCGCAGCGGGAGGATCGCCTGGAACATCGAGTCGCGGCCGGACTTGGCGGAACCGCCGGCCGAGTCGCCCTCCACGATGTAGATCTCGGACTTCACCGGATCCTTGGAACGGCAGTCGGCGAGCTTGCCGGGCAGGCCGCCGAGATCGGTGGCGGACTTGCGGCGCACCAGGTCACGGGCCTTACGGGCGGCGACACGGGCCTGGGCCGAGGAGACGGCCTTGTTGACGATCGCCCGGGCCTCGGCGGGGTTGGCGTCGAACCAGTCGGAGACATGCTCGTTGGTGGCTTTCTGGACGAAGCCCTTGATCTCGGAATTACCGAGCTTGGTCTTCGTCTGCCCCTCGAACTGCGGGTCACCGACACGCACGGAGATCACCGCGGCGAGACCCTCACGGCAGTCGTCACCGGTGAGGTTCGGCTCCTTGTCCTTGAGCATCTTGTGGTCACGGGCGTAGCGGTTCATCAGGGAGGTCAGCGCAGCGCGGAAGCCCTCCTCGTGGGTACCGCCCTCGACCGTGTTGATGGTGTTGGCGAAGGTGTGGACCGACTGCGCGTAACCGGAGTTCCACTGAAGGGCGATCTCGACCTCGTGGTCGTCACCCTTGACCTCCAGGTCGATGACGCTGGGGTGCACCGGGGTCTTCGACTTGTTGAGGTGGTCGACGTAGTCCTTGAGACCGTCCGGGTAGTGGAAGACCTTGGTGCGCACCTTCGGTGCGTCCTTCTTCTCCTCCAGGGCCTCTTCGTCCGCGGTCTTCGGGGCGGCAGCCTCGTCGGCGGCGGCGTCCTCGAGATCTTCGGCCTGCTCGACGACCTGCTTGCGCTCGTCGGTGAGCGTGATGGTCAGGCCCTTGTTGAGGAAGGCCATCTCCTGGAGGCGGCGGGAGACCGTGTCGAAGTTGTAGGTCGTGGTCTCGAAGATCTCCGGGTCGGCCCAGAACCGCTGGGTGGTGCCGGATCCGCGGGCCTTCTTGACCTGCTCCAGTTCCTCGGGGATGGAGTGGTCGAAGACCTGGTGCCAGAGGTAACCGTCGCGCCTGATCTCGGTCTCGACGCGGGTCGACAGGGCGTTGACCACGGAGATACCGACACCGTGCAGACCACCGGAGACCGCGTAGGCCTGGGAGTCGAACTTGCCGCCGGCGTGCAGCTCGGTCATGACGACCTGGACGGTCGGACGCCCCGTCGGGTGCATCTCCACCGGGATACCACGGCCGTTGTCGGAAACCTGGACGGAACCGTCGTCCTTGAGGGTCACCTCGACACGGTCCGCGAAACCTGCCATCGCCTCATCGACGGAGTTGTCCACGACCTCCCAGATGAGGTGGTGGAGACCGCGCTCACTGGTGGAGCCGATGTACATACCCGGACGCTTACGGACCGCCTCGAGGCCTTCCAGGATGGTGATCTGGTCTGCACCGTAATCCTCGGACCCGTGGTGGGATTCCGGTCCAGCGTTCATCTCAGCCTCAGCCACAGCCTTTTCCACTCCTTGATAGGTAGAGCTTTAACCACTCCATCCTACCCGGTCAGGCGTCCTCGCGTAAGCAGGTGCTATCCGTAGGTGTCCCGCGGACCGCGGCCCTTGACGTGGTACCGGCCCTTACGCCAGTTGGGCGGACGCGGCCCGTAGATCCGCAGTTCAGCGACCACGTCGCCGCCGATCTTCTTCGCGATGGTCTGCAGGATGAACGTCTGCATCAGCCGCAGGTTCGTGGCCCAGGCGGTGGAGTCGCACTCGATGTGGAGCTGGCGCTCCTTCTCCTTGTACATGACGACCTTCGTGTGCCGGGCGACGTCTTCGCCGACGATGCCGGCCCAGTTGCCGCGGATCGTGCCGACGGCGAAGTTCCGGTTCCAGCCGTTGCGTCGGATCTCGCGTTGCACCAGGTCACCGAACTTGCCCGGGTCCCTGTAACTACGGTCCATCCGCCCGTCGTAACGGGTCTTCATGCGCTTCGGCTTCGCCCCACGACGCCGCGGGTTGAACGGCTGACGGGGCGGGACCGGGGACGCCGAGAGATCGTCACCGGTCTTCTTCGCGGGCCCCGACAACCCCCGCAGTTTCTCCCACTGCGCGGCGACGGGATCGTGTGGCTCAGTCATCGGTCTGTTCCGGCCCGGGATCCAGCTCAGAGAGGCGTCCTTCATCGGTCACGCGGGCGCGCACCGCATGGACCCGCGCGATATCGCGGAGGTCAGCGGGGATGTCCTCGTCGACAGCGGCCGTGATGAGCACCTGCTCGGCTTCCCCCGCCAGGTCGACGAGGGCGCGGCGACGGGCGCGGTCGAGTTCGGCGAAGACATCGTCGAGGATCACCAGCGGCTCGGTGCCGTCGGCACGCTGCATCCGGTGGGACGCCAGGCGCAGCGTCAGCGCGAAGGACCAGGACTCGCCGTGGCTGGCGAAGCCCTTGGCCGGCTGGGTGCCGAGGATCAGCTGAAGGTCGTCCCGGTGCGGGCCGGTGAGTGTGATTCCACGGTCGACCTCAGCGTCCCGTCGCCGTGCCAGGCGGGAGAGCAGCACAGCCTCGGCGACATCCGGATCGAGCAGGTAGGCGCCGGTGGGATCGACGCCGGCGTCGGCGAGCTCGGCGTCCACCGTGGAGGTGTAGCTGATCAGCGCAGGTCGGGAACCCGGTGCGAGTCGGGCATAGGACTCCTCGACATGAGGTGCGAGATCGTGCACGACCTGCACCCGGGCCGACATGATCTCTCCGCCCAGCTGTGCGAGCTGGGCATCCCACACGTCGAGGGTGTCCGCCACCGAAGACGCTGACGACGAAGACGCCGACTTGAGCAGTGCATTGCGCTGCCGGAGGACCTTGTCGTAGTCCGCGCGGGCGCCGGCCAGGCGCGGGTAGCGGGCGGCGACGACCTGGTCGAGGAAATGCCGGCGCTGCTCCGGTTCACCGCGGACCAGGGCCAGATCCTCCGGGGCGAACATGGTGGTCCGGACGATGCCGGCGAGACCACGCTGGTTGCGTAGGGAGGTGCGGTTCACCGCGGCCTTGTTCGCGCCACGGGCGTTGATGACCAGGTGTGCGGTGAGTTCGCGGCCGTGGTTGACGGCGGTGGCCGAGACGCGGGCGGAGTCGCACCCCTCGCGGACGAGGGCTGCGTCCCCGCTGACCCGGTGTGAGGCGAGATGGGCGAGGTATCCCACCGCCTCGACGATGTTCGTCTTCCCGTTGCCGTTCGGACCGGCGAATACGGTGACACCGGGGGTGAGTTCCAGGTCGAGGGACGCCCATGACCGGAAGTCACCGAGATACAGGGAACGCAGGTACATGCAGGTGACGGATCTAGCCCGGGAGGCGGACCGGCATCAGCAGGTAGGTGAACGGGGTCTCCGGGGTCGGGAAGGCGCCGTCCGGGCCTGCCTCAGGCAGGTCCTCGGGCTCGGGGAACAGGATCGCCGGTCGGGACGGCTGGGTGAAGCCGAAGACGACACGGTCGGTGTGGATCACACCGAGACCGTCCTTGAGGTAGCCCGGGTTGAAGGCGATGACCAGCGGTTCGCCGACGAAGGCGCAGGGCAGCTGCTCCTCGGCGACACCGATGTCACTGCCGCCGCCGGAGATAGTCAGCCCGCCCTCCTCGAAGGCCATCCGGATCTGGGAATTACCCTCGGTGACCAGGGAGACACGGCGGATCGCGTCCAGCAGCGGGGCGATCTCCACTGTGGCCAGGGCGGTGTTCTGCTTCGGCAGCAGCGGGCGGAACTTCGGGAAGTCCGCGTCGATGAGCCGGGTCGTGGAACGACGGTCGTCGGTGGCGATGCCGAGCAGCCGGCTGCCACCGGATGCGGCGTCCGTGTCGAGGGCGATCTCAACAGGCTCACCGTTGGAGTCCAGCGAGCGTGCCGTGTCGGCCAGGGTGCGGGCCGGGATGAGCAGTTCGGCGGAGATGTCGGCACGGGCGGGAGCCCAGTCGACGGTGCGCACCGCGAGCCGGAAGCGGTCGGTGGCGGCGAGAACGACATGTTCGCCGTCGATCTCCATCCGGATACCGGTCAGCATCGGCAGGGTGTCGTCCCGACCGGCGGCGACGGCGACCTGACTGATGACCTCGGCGAAGAGATCCGGGTCGAGGGAACCGGCGGTCGACGGGAACTCCGGGAGGACCGGGTAATCGTCGATGGTCATCGCCGGCAGCTCGAAGTGGGAGCTGCCGCAGTTGACGAGCACCTTGGTGCCGTCGTAGTCGATACGCACCGGCTTGTCCGGGAGGGCACCGATGATGTTGGACGCCAGACGACCGGCCACGAGGATCCGGCCGGGTTCGGCGACGTCCGCGGAGACGCGGACCTTGGTGGAGACCTCCCGGTCGAAACCGGAGAGCTGGAGCCCGTCCTCGGTCGCCTCGATGAGCACACCACGCAGGATCGGCTGCGAGGCCTTGCTCGGGAGGCTGCGGGCCACCCAGGCGAGTGCCGAGGAGAAGTCGTCCTTGGCCACGGTGAAGCTGACGGACTGCTGGTCCCCCAGCTGATCGGTGGTCACTCGTTCGTACCTTTCTGCAGGTCATTCATTCGAACATCATTCGAACACCGGCGCCGTCCGGGTTCCCCGGCGCTCCCGGCACGGGTTCACGGGCCCGTTGTGTGCCCCCAGAGTAGTCCACAGTGGTGGACTCCCGCGAGGCCCGTCCGGTCTTCTTCTGTCTCTGCCTTACGTTGTGGGCCGGAGGCTCCGTCGGACCCGGACGATGGAGCTGGCTTGTCCCCACCACCTTTTTCTCTTGAAGGACTTCATGTAGATCGCCAGTCGTAGCAGTAGGGGGTGTGGATGCTGTGGACAACCGGGAATCCGGGCAGTTCGGGGCGGTTGCTGTCGTGTGGAGTCACCGGTGGCCGACCCTGTGGATAACTCCACGGAACTGTGGATAACTCGGGTGCTGGTGCCGGTGTACACCGCGTGTCCACCGGGCCATGCACGGGGAGACGGTGATTTATCCACATCTAGTGCACCACTGTGACCTGCAGAAATGCAGATTCTGGTGTTCGATCGTCGGAGTCGGTCTCCTGGGGAAACACATTCTTGTAATTTGTCCACAGGCGCTGTGGAGTTATCCACGGGCGGTGGACTGCCAGGGTCCGGATCCGGGGTCGGACGCCTGAACAGTGCAGGCGGGAGCCTACTCACATTCTTGTAATTACATCGATGTGGATAACCCTGTGGAGAATGTGGATACCGGTCTGAGTTGTCCCCCGGCGACCGGTTCCCCACCGGTCGCGTCTCCTTGTGTCCCCCGTCAGCGCTGGCGCGCGCGGGACTTGATCTTCTGCGTCAGCTCCTGGAACTGCTCGAAGATGGCGGTGTTCTCCTGGATGGCGGTGCGCATCTTCTTCTCCGCGTGCATCACCGTGGTGTGGTCACGTCCGCCGTAGACCTCACCGATCTTCGTCGTCGACATCTCGCAGTACTCACGGGTGAGGAACATGCCGAACTGTCGGGCGGTCACGATCTTGCGGACCTTCGACGGGCCGGTGAGCTGGTCGATCGACACCGTGAAGTGGTCGGCGATGACCTCTATGACCATTTCCGGGGTGATCGTGACGTCCTGCGGAAGGATGTCCTTCACCACGACCTCGGCTGCGGCGATGGTGATCGGCTCACCGGTCATGGAACAGTAGGCCACCACCCGGGTCAGCGCGCCTTCGAGCTCACGGATGGAGGACTCGTTGCGGCTGGCGATGAACTCCAGGACGTCGCGCGGTACCTCTGCCCCGTTGAGCAGGGACTTCTTGGCGAGAATCGCCATCCTGGTCTCCAGGTCAGGCGTCTTCACGTCGGTGGTGAGCCCGCCCTCGAAGCGGGTACGCAGCCGGTCCTCCAGCGTCGTCAACTGGGAGGGCGGGCGGTCGGAGGACAGTACGATCTGGTGGTTCGCCTGGTAGAGGGCGTTGAAGGTGTGGAAGAACTCCTCCTGGGTCGACTCCTTGCCCTGCAGGAACTGGATGTCGTCGACAATAAGGAGGTCGAGGTTGCGGTAGTTCCGCTTGAACTGGTCCAGTGCGAGCGGACCACCCTGAATCGCGTTGATGAACTCGTTGGTCATCTCTTCACTGGAGACGTAGCGCACCCGGATCTCCGGTTTGAGCTCCCGGGCGTAATGCCCGATAGCGTGCAGCAGGTGTGTCTTGCCAAGTCCCGGCTGGCCGTAGATGAACAGCGGATTGTAGGCCTTGCCCGGATTCTCGGCGACGGCCCGGCAGGCCGCGGCGGGGAACTGGTTCGACGGGCCGGTGACGAAGGTGTCGAAGGTGTACTTCGGGTTGAGCCGGTTCTCGTCGTCGGCGTGGGTCGCGGCAGCGGCCGGGGCGGTGGCGGCGGTCGTCACGGGGACGCCGGCGGTCACCGTGACCGGTTCCGCGACCTGGGCGGGTTCCGCGTAGGCGGCGGGGGCGGGGGCGGTCTGGGTGACCTGCGGTTTCTCCCCGAGCTCGGGGTGCGGGAAGGCGGCGTCGTCCAGGTTCTCCCAGAGATCCGGGGTGTGCACGGGCCCCGGGGGGACGGAGGGGAGGTCACCGAACTGGGAGGGACGGCGCGGTTCCTCGACGGACTCGACGGACCCGGCAGCCTCGACGGCTTCGGGTGTCCGGGCCGGCGGATCCGCGGGTCGGGCGGTTGCAGTGGTTGCAGCGGTCGCCGCAGCCGGCGCATTTTCCGCGGGAGCCTCGGCGGCGAGTTCCTTCACACTGAGGGAGAGAGTGACCGGCACACCGATCTCGCGCTCGAGGACCTCACTGATGTGTGCGCTGAGCTTCTTCTCCGTTTCCGTACGTACCCACTTCGACGGTGCGGTGAGTACGGCGATCCCGTTGACCAGGACGACCGGGTCAAGCTGCTGGAGCAGGGACCGGGAACGGGGTGTGACCTCGGGGAACTCGGCGGACGCGGCGTCCGACGTGACCCACCGTGTGACGAGGTTCGCCCAGACGGTGGGAAAGTCCTCGGCTGTGGTCATCGTGGGCGGGTCCTTTCATTGCAGGGCGGGCAGATCAGGAGAGCGGAGAGCAGAGAATGCAAGAGTACCCGGCGCGTGGAACACGCTCCGGACGCCGCGTTGATACACAGGGGACACCAGAGGTTCACCGGACAGAAACCCACCGGGATGTGGATAACCCGGCACTGGTGTGGCCTGCGCATCCACAGGTTTGTGCACACCTGTGGATAACTTTTCCCGTGTTGTTGTCAACAGGCTACTCCACCGTTGTGGACAACCCCAAGATGACTGTGGAAAACTCTCTGACCTGCGTTTATGCGCCCTAAACTACACCTTTACGGTTCGGGGGCGGAAAAAGTTGTCCACAGGTTGTGGGTTCCACCGTTGTGAGCTGGTGACGCAAAAGCCTGACCTGCACGGGGAAGTCTGCGAGCCAGCTGTGAGCCTGTCCCACCGGTGTCCGGACCATCCCCCTGCCCCGGTGGATAAATGACAAGGTTGTGATGCGTGTCAGATTTTGCACAGCGAGGTCAAGCCTGTAAATTGGCCATCGTCTCTGAGTGTCACTGAACGACGGACCCTGTCCGACGCTCCCGATACTCCCCCGCCCGGAACTACTGGGGCGGACGGTCGGCACTGCACGGGTCTCCCCCGTCGCCGTCGGCCACACCAACAATGACCGCATGAACCGCGGTCGGCGACCGGAACGCGGCGTCCTCTCCCCTCACTGGGGCCGGTGCCCCGCCCTGGAACGCCGAGCGCGGACGACAGAACAAGGAGTGAGTACCGTGGCCAAGGGCAAGCGTACTTTCCAGCCGAACAACCGCCGTCGTGCCCACAAGCACGGCTTCCGTACCCGTATGCGCACCCGCGCCGGCCGCGCCATCGTCTCCGCGCGCCGCAGCAAGGGCCGTAAGTCCCTCACCGCGTAACTATCGCGCGGTACGAAGTCACACCACCGCAGTGCTTCCCGAAGAACACCGCCTCCGGTCCACCTCCCTGTTCGGGGAGACGGTCCGCCGAGGCAGGAAAAAGGGAAGTCGCACTGCGGTGGTGTACGTGTATGAGGGGCAGTTCGAGGGGCCCGGTGCCGGACGCCCGACCGCTGCACCCGTGACCGTGGGGGGGCCGCGCGTCGGCCTGGTCGTCTCCAAGGCGGTGGGAAACGCCGTCACCAGGCACGCCGTTTCCCGACGCCTGCGTCATACCGCCGGCCGCGTCCTCGTTGACGAGGACCTGGCGAAGACGCTGCGTCCTGACCTGTCGATCGTGCTGCGCGCCCTCCCGGCCGCCGCGACCGCGACCTCCGGGGAGCTGGAGCGGGATGTGCGACACGCACTCCGCCGCCTCCTCGGCTGACGGTCGGGGAGACGGTCAGGCTGACGGCCCCGCCCCCGGCGACGTGTCCACCGGGCGGGCCCGCGTCCTCCGGCGGATGATCCTCGGTTACCAGAACTACCTTTCACCCCTTAAACTGGGGCCGTCGTGCCGTTTCACGCCGTCGTGCAGCGCCTACGCCCTCACCGCCTTCGCCCGGTTCGGAGTGGTGAAGGGTTTTGTCCTGAGCGCCGCGCGGCTGGCGAAATGCGGCCCCTGGCACCCCGGCGGATGGGACCCTGTCCCGCCTGCGGGGAGTCGGCGTCACCGGCGGTAGCACCATACCCTCCGCCGCATCCCCGGCGTCCGCAGACAACCAGCTCGTCCACGCAAGGAGAGTCCACAAGCAGTGCTCAATTTCATCTACTACCCCATCTCATGGGTGCTCTGGTTCTGGCATAAGGCCTGGGGCCTCATCCTCGACCCGGACTCCGGCGTCACGTGGGCCCTGTCGATCATCTTCCTGGTGGTCACGCTGCGTCTGCTGCTGCTGAAGCCGATGATCAAGCAGCTCCGCTCCGGCCGCAAGATGCAGGAGATGCAGCCGCGGATGCAGGAGATCAAGCGCAAGTACGCCAAGGACCAGCAGCAGCAGGCGCTGGAGATGCGCAAGCTGCAGAAGGAGATGGGCGTCAACCCGCTGGCGTCCTGTCTGCCGATGCTGGTGCAGATCCCGATCTTCATCGGCCTGTTCCACGTGCTGCGCTCGTTCAACCGCACCGGTACCGGTACCGGCCAGCTGGGGATGTCCATCGAGGAGACGCGTAACACCGCGAACTACGGCTTCGGTGTCGACGAGGTCCAGTCCTTCCTGGACGCCCGTCTCTTCGGTGCGCCGCTGTCCTCCTACATCTCCATGCCGACGGATTCCTTCGGCGCCTTCACCGATGACGGTTCGGTGGACTTCACCCGGGCGAACATCGCCTTCGTGGTCATTCCGATGATGCTCATCGCCGCGGTCATCATGCACTTCAACGCGAAGCACTCGCTGGCCCGCCAGGCCCGCAAGAAGGCGGAGCAGGCGAAGACGAAGAAGAAGGGCGCCAGCACTCCTCAGCAGGACATGATGGAGAACCAGATGGCCATGATGCAGAAGCTCATGGTCTGGGTCATGCCGGTGCTGTCCCTGCTCGGTGCGTACTTCTGGCACGTCGGCCTCGCGGTCTACATGCTGACCAACACCACCTGGACCTTCTGCCAGCAGATCCTGGTCTACCGCAAGATGGACCGGGAGGAGGCCGAGGAGAAGGAGGCGAAGCTCGCCGCGAAGCGGACGAACGCCCCCAAGCCCGGCAAGAAGCCGAAGGGTCAGGCACAGGCGCAGGCGACCTCCACCGCGGTCCTCGAGCACGCCGAGGATGAGAAGGACGCCAAGGACGCCACCACCCCGGTGAACCCCTTCACTGAGGCTGAGTCCCAGGCAGCCCCGGCCGGCCCACCGCTGACCGAGGAGCAGGTGAAGACCTACCGCTCCGAGGCGGCCGCCATGAGTCCCGAGAAGCTGGACTCCACGATCGACGAGATAGAGACCCAGCTGAAGAACCCGGAGACGAAGAAGCGGGCGAAGAAGCAGAAGCGTCTCGCAGTGCTGAAGCAGTACCGCGACGAGCAGCAGTAGCTTCCGTCTCCCCAGACACCCCCGGCCGGCGACCCACTCAGGTCGCTGCCGGGGGTGTCGTCTGTCCGGAGGGGCCACCGGCTAGGATGGACGGCGTGACTGAGCCTTCCTCTCCTACTCCCCCCGCTGCTCCGGAGAACGCCGCCCGCGTCTTCGGTGACCGGCTCGACCTCGCCGTGCGCTATGCCGGGTGGCTGGCGGATGCCGGGGTGGTCCGTGGTCTCATCGGACCCCGCGAGGTCGGTCGGCTCTGGGACCGCCACATCCTGAACAGTGCGGTGATCGGTGAGGTCATCGAGGAGGGGGCACGCGTGGTGGACGTCGGGTCAGGCGCCGGACTGCCCGGAATCCCGCTGGCGATCGCGCGCCCGGATCTGCGCGTCCAGCTCGTCGAGCCGCTGCTGCGACGGGCGACCTTCCTCAGCGAAGTCGTCGAGGATCTGGGGCTGGACAATGTCGAGGTGCACCGGGGGCGTGCCGAGGAGAAGGCCATCGTGACGGCGGTCGGTGGTGCCGATGTGGTCACCTCCCGCGCCGTGGCTCCGGTGGGGCGCCTGATGGGCTGGTCCCTGCCGCTGGCGCGCAAGGGTGGGTTCGTCCGTGCCCTCAAGGGGTCCAGCGTCACCGAGGAGTTCCAGCGGGACGCCCTGGACATCCGCAAGGCCGGCGGTTCTGAAGGACGCGTCCTCACCGTGGGTGAAGGCGTGCTCGATCAGCCCACCTTCGTCGCCGAGGTCGAGCGGCTGCGCTGACTCTTCGCTGACCGGTTTCACGTGAAACGGTGGGGTGCTCTCGTGCGTCGGCTGCCGTTGTCGCGGTGACTGAGTGGGACTAGGCTGGGGGCGGTAACCGAGGGGACCGCTGCCCTTGTTTCACGTGAAACACGTCACCGGTGGGCAGCAGACGCGACGCAGACCTAAGAGATAGGAACTCCATGAGTCCAGTTGAGTGGGACGAGACCCCGATCGCAGAGGCTGCACGTCGTGCGTCGATCATCCAGAACTCCTCGAAGCTGTCTCTCCCCCGCCCTGAGCGCACCCGCCTCATCACCGTGGCGAACCAGAAGGGCGGCGTCGGCAAGACCACCTCGACCGTGAATTTCGCCTGGACTCTCGCGCTGCACGGCATGAAGGTCCTCGTCGTCGACCTCGACCCCCAGGGCAACGCCTCCACCGCCTGCAACGCCGAGCACCGGATGGGCACCCCCTCCAGCTACGAGCTGCTCATCGGGCAGAACAAGGCCGAGGAGACCATCCAGCAGAGCGAGTCCAACCCCAACCTCTACTGCATCCCCGCGACGATCGACCTCGCCGGCGCGGAGATCGAACTGGTCTCCATGGTGCGCCGCGAGTACCGGCTGCATGACGCCCTGAACGACGACTTCCTCGAGGAGTACGGCTTCGACTACGTCTTCATCGACTGCCCGCCGTCTCTCGGCCTGCTCACCATCAACGCGATGAACACCGCCACCGAGGTGCTGATCCCCATCCAGTGCGAGTACTACGCCCTGGAGGGCGTGGGACAGCTTCTGAGCAACATCAACATGATCCGGATGCATCTCAATCCGCAGATCCACGTCTCCGCGGTACTGCTGACGATGTACGACGCACGCACCAAGCTCGCCGAGCAGGTCGCCGACGAGGTCCGTACCCACTTCGGGTCGGTGGTCCTGGACAATCTCATCCCGCGCAGTGTGAAGGTCTCCGAGGCGCCGGGCTACAGCCAGACGGTACTGCAGTACGACCCGGGATCCCGCGGTGCGATGGCCTATTTCGATGCCGCGGTGGAGTTCGCGGCCCGAGGTGACTATCTTCCGACGGAAAGCACTGCGCCGATCGGCGTGGCGCCGGAGCTGCGACTGGAGGCGGAGCGGTCATGACCGAGAAGAAGAAGGCGAAGAAGCCTGCACACCCGCAGCTGCCGAAGATGGACACCCACCGCGGTGGTCTCGGACGTGGGCTGTCCGCGCTGATTCCCACCGCACCCTCGGGGCCGCGGCTCGGCGAAGGTGCCGCCGACGTGATCCTTGGTCCGTCGACGCGGTCGGTCACCTCCGAGAAGGCCGCTGCCGGTGGTGCGCTCGGCGCACTCGGCCTCGCCAAGGACGCCCTGGTGTCCGCCGCGGTGACAACTTCCGGGTCCCCGGAGGTGGAGAAAGCCGTCGTGGACGCTGCCGACGCAGCGACGGCTGATGCGGCCGGCACTGCGGACACCGGTGCCGTCAACGAGTTCGGTGCAACCTACCGCGAGATCCCGGTGTCGGACATCCGCACCAACCCGAAGAACCCGCGTCAGGTCTTCGAGGAGGAGGCGCTCGGCGAACTGGTCCACTCCATCCGCGAGTTCGGCCTGCTGCAGCCGATTGTCGTCCGTCCCCTCCCCCAGGGTTCCGACACCGCCTTCGAGCTCATCATGGGTGAGCGTCGCCTGCGCGCCACCGAGCTCGCAGGTCTCGAGGTCATCCCCGCGATCGTGCGGGAGACCGATGACCAGGACATGCTGCGGGACGCGCTGCTGGAGAACATCCACCGCGTCCAGCTCAACCCGTTGGAAGAGGCGAGCGCCTACCAGCAGCTGATGGAGGAGTTCGACGTCTCCCAGGCGGAGCTGGCCCGTCGGATCGGCCGGTCCCGCCCACTGATCACCAACATGATCCGTCTGCTCCAGTTGCCCGTACCGGTGCAGCGCAAGGTCGCCGCCGGCGTCCTCAGTGCCGGTCACGCCCGCGCCATTCTCGGTGTGAAGGCCGGGGCGGAGGCCCAGGAGGCCCTTGCCGGACGCATCGTCGCCGAAGGCCTCAGCGTCCGCGCCACCGAGGAGGCCGTGGTACTCCTCAACCGTGGCGACGGTGCCGAGGAGAAGCCGAAGAAGCGGGAGCCCCGGGAACAGCCCGAGGCGGTCCGTGAATGGGCGACGTCCGCGGCCGATGCGCTCGACACCCGCGTCACCGTGCAGATGGGCGCGAAGAAGGGGAAGATCGTGGTCGAGTTCGGCGACTCCGATGACTTCGAAAGGATCACTGACCTGCTGAAGCTGCCCCGGGACTAGTCCCAGACGGTAGACTTCGGCTGAACCAGACGGCCGGTGAGGAGTACGGGTGGAGATCAGGTACAGCGCATTGAGCCATGACGGGGGCTCCCAGCTCGAGGAGCAGGCGTCCCGCGACATCTTCTGGGAACTGCCGGTCGGAACGCGTCCGGACGACCCGGAGTTCGACAAGCAGATGTGGATGCAGTCCGTCCTTCACCGCTGGGGCATCTGCGGCTACACGGCCTATGTCGCCACCGGGGACGAGGGATCGGTGGAGCGTCCCGCCGCCACCGTCTTCTTCGCGCCCTCGGGTTACTTCCCGGGTGCCGCCGCACTCCCCTCGGGCCCGGCGTCCTCTGATGCGGTGCTCATCTCCACCGTCTTCGTCGACCAGCCCTACATGGGCCTCTACCTGGAGCACAGCCTCATCGAGACGGTCCTCACCGAGGCCGAACGCCGCGGTGTGAAAGCCGTGGAGGCCTTCGGGCGCAATGACTCGGGCGAGGCCATGGACATGTACATCCCGGAGGGCTACCACGGCTGGGAGGAGCGTCCTGAGGGCGCGGACGACGCGCTGGAGGCCGCCCCGGTGCTCTCCGCGGACATCCTCGAGCAGGAGGGCTTCTACGTCATCGGCCCGCACCGTCGCTTCCCCCGGTACCGCAAGGACCTCAACGCCGGATCCAACCTGTTCTCCGCCTTCGGGGATGACGCCCACGAGATGCTCAATGACCGTGGTCCCCTGGCCACGGTGCTGGGCGGCGGACGCTAGCGCAAGGCGCTAGAGGCGCCCCTCCTCGGCCAGCAGCTCGGAGAAGGAGTACTGGCCGGTCTCCGCGACGTCCTTGTCGAACATGTAGAGCCGCTTGACAGCGACGACGAGGGCTTCGGCGATCGCGTCACGGGTGTCCGGATTGGTCAGCAGGGCGACGTCACCGGGGTTGGTGATGTATCCGGCGTCCAGCTGGACGGTCGGCATCTTCGTCGTGCGCAGCACGTCCCAGGTACGCCCGTGGGGGCGGTTGTCGCCCAGCGGGGTACGCGCGGTCACCTCACGCTGGATGAGGCCCGCCAGGCGTTCACCGGTCATCGAGGACGCCCCGGCCTCTGAGCCGTAGTAGAACGACGCCGCCCCGCTGGCCTTGTCGTTGGGGTACCAGTCGCAGCGCAGGGAGATCATGAGGTCCGCACCGAAGGCGTTGGCCATCGACGCGCGCTCCATGTTCGACGGGTTGTCCGTCCGCGGCCGGGAGAGGATGGTCTCCACACCTGCGGCGATCATGCGTCCCTCGGTGCGGGTGGCGAGATCCCAGAGGATCTCCTCCTCCGCGATGTCCCCGTAGGGTCCGCGGACGATGCTGCCGTTGTCCCTGCCACCGAAGCCGGGGTCGAGGACGACCCGCTTACCGGTGAGCTGGGGGCCGGCGGCGCGGATCTGTTCGCGTTCACGGATCGCCTGCGGGGACCCGCCGGTGATGCGCCGCCCCAGGTAGGACAGCGAGCGCAGTGTGGCGGGACCGACGATGCCGTCCGGATTCAGTCCGGCGTTGAGCTGGTAGTTCGCCAGTGCCTCATGGGTCAGCGGGCCGAAGTGACCGTCGACCCGGGAGGTGAAGAAACCCAGGTCGTGGAGGTGCTCCTGGAGCTCGCCGACATCGTCACCGACCAGGAAGTGGCCGGGACTCTGCAGGGACAGGACGCGGGCCCCCAGGGAGTAGGACGCCTCGCGCAGCGCCCGGAGCGTGCCGTCGGTGATGTGACCGTCGGCGACGATGCCGCGGTGCTGCTGGAAGCCGCGGAGGGCGGAGTCCAGTTGCTCGTCGAAGATCTCGTCCTCGGGGCGCCACCGCTGGTTCGACTCGCCGGTGGCGTCCCCGGAGAACCCGTCGATGAAACCCAGACGTGCCAGGGTGCCCCGGACCTCGGCGACGCGGGGTCCGCTGTCACCCAGTTTGTACACTTCGCCGTACACTGCTGCGATGCCCTGCTGCTCAGACCAGCGAGTCGAGCGCGTCGGTGAGCTGCGCCTTCGACTGCTTGCCGTGGAACTCCGCGACCTTCTTGCCGCCGTCGAAGACGAGCAGGGCCGGGATGGACATGATCTGGTACATGGAGGCGAGCAGGCGCTCCTCCTCCACGTTGACCTTGGCGACGGTCGCACGGCCGTCGTACTCTTCGGCGATGTCACGGAGGACCGGTTCCATCTGCTTGCAGGGCCCGCACCAGCTGGCCCAGAAGTCGACGATGACCGGCTGATCGGCGTCGATGACGGAAGAGCGGAACGTGTCCTGGGTGACGGTGACGGCTTCTGTCATGGGAGATCCTCCTGGGGTTGTGGGAGTGACAGACGATACCCCGAGAATACCCGTGGAAGGGTGCTATCCGGGCATTGACGCGGTCACCGGAACAGAGTCAGAGTGCGGCGAGGTAGGCCTCGGCATCGAGCGCGGCGCGGCAGCCCGAACCGGCTGCGGTGATGGCCTGCTGGTAGTGGTGGTCCACCAGGTCGCCGGCGGCGAAGACACCCGGCAGCGAGGTGGCGGTGGAGGGCTCCGCGACCTTGACGTAGCCGTTGTCCTGGAGCTCGACCTGTCCCTCGAAGACGGTGGTGCGGGGATCGTGGCCGATGGCGACGAACATGGCGTCCATCGGGATCTCACGGGTCTCACCGGTGACGGTGTCCCGGAGTTTCAGGGCCTGGACAGTCCCCTCCCCCAGCACCTCGTCGACGGTGGCGTTCATGATCATGTCGATCTTCGGGTTGTTGCGGGCACGCTCCTCCATGATCGCGGAGGCACGGAACTCATCGCGGCGGTGGATCAGCGTGACCTTCTCACCGAACTTGGTGAGGAAATCGGCCTCCTCCATGGCGGAGTCGCCGCCACCGATGACAGCGATCTGCTTGCCCTTGAAGAAGAAGCCGTCGCAGGTGGCGCAGGCGGACACACCGTGACCCAGCAGCTCCTCTTCGCCGGGGACGCCGAGGTAGCGCGGTGCGGCGCCGGTGACGAGGATGACGGACTTCGCGTGGAACTCCTCGTCCTCGGTGAAGACCTTCTTGACCTCACCCTCGAGCTCGACGCGCACGACGTCCTCCATGCGCAGGTCGGCACCGAAACGCTCGGCCTGGTTGCGCATGTTCTCCATGAGGTCCGGGCCCATGATGCCCTCCGGGAACCCCGGGAAGTTCTCCACCTCGGTGGTCTGCATCAGCAGTCCGCCGAAGTCCATGCCCTCGAACACGAGGGGCTTGAGTTCGGCACGGGCCGCGTAAACGGCGGCGGTGTAGCCGGCGGGGCCGGAGCCGATGATGATGACGTCGTGGAGGGTGGGGTTCTGCTCGCTCATGGGGTCCGATCTTAGACCCCACAGGCTCACGCTGTACGCGTGTCCGCTGTGGGCGAAACCCGGACCGTCGGGACCAGCCCGGCGGTGGTGAGATGGTTACGCAACTGGCGGCGTGCGCGGCTCAGCCGTGACTTCACGGTGCCGACCGGCACACCGGTGCGGGAGGACACGTCCTCCATCGACAGACCGTGCAGATCTGACAGGACGACCGTCTCGCGGAGGCCCGGATGCAGGGTGTTGACCGCCTCGACGAGAACGAGGCGTTGGACGGTGCGACCGGCGTCCATGACCCGGGTGTCCGGGGTGTGGCGGAGTCTGTCGAGGAGTCCGTCGTCCCCTGCATCGACCTCTTCGCGGCGACGCCCGGTGTCGCGCAGATGGGTCAGTGCGGTGTTGGTGAGTATGGTGCGGAGCCAGGGCCCCGCTCCCCCGTTCCCCCGGAAAGACGCCGCCTGGCGGTGAACCTTCAGTAGTGCGTCCTGCAGAATGTCCGCGTGGTGCTCAGGCGCTATCCGCAGGTGGTGGAGAGTCCATGTCAGTAGTCGTTCATGACGGGTGATGAGAACCCGGTAGGACCGTCTGCAACCGTCACAGTGACGTTGCAGTAGCTGTGCGTCGGTGAGCTTGTCGTGGTCGGTGATGGTCTGGTCAATTGCCGGCATCTGTGCCGGAAGTACAGCGGTCACTGTGGCTATCCCCTCGTGATATCCCCGTCTCCACCGCCCCATGCTTCTGTTCAAGCTGGTGGAGTATCCGTGAGTCGCAGTGTAGCGGGGTTTTCCGCGATCAGGGTGGAAATGGGGCCCGGGGCGCCCGGTCCTGTGGATGAGTTGTCCACAGTGGGCCGGATGGCCTGCAGTGATACCGCGAGGTGTCGCGAATGGTCAGTCGGAGGTCCGGGAGGGTCCCGTCGGCCACAGTTGTGTAGAACTACGAATACGAACCATGTAATCACATATTTGGTATATGGGTTCGAATCGGTGCAGGGACGTGTCGGTGTAGCAGGTGTTTCACGTGAAACGGGTATGTCTGAGCGGTGGCGCGGTGGCGCTGAATGCGTCATGCGCACTCCCGAAGTTCTCCGGTTTCACGTGAAACCGGAGGGGGCCATGAGAAGTGGAACGCCATGACATGCATATCCGCCGGATGCGCGAAAGGAACCGCCGATATTCCCGGTGGTCGTCGTGTGATCTGAGGGCAGCTCCGGATCCTTCCCCGGCATCCGGAACTGACGGCTGGCCGCCGCACATGAAACCAGTCAGTGTCACCTAACCGATCATCTGTGCGCCAGATCAGTCGGCGAGCAGACCGCGGATCTTCGCGGAGATATCACGGGCGGTCGCCGTGGACACCGACGTGCCCCGCTGTGTTCCGAGAGTGAGGGTGTCGGCCAGGATATCGGCCTGGCGCGCAGTGAGGCCGGCGAAGGCGTCGGGGAATGCGTAGCGGTAGCGGTCGGTAGGGGTGGTGGTGTCTGTCACGGGGGCTCCTCTCGTGCCGGATGCGGAACGGGCCCAGTCTGTCATCCGGGCGGACGTCCTACGGCACATATTCGAACATCTCCACTATATATCCGAATGGTCGCGACCGGGGCATTGCCCGCAATCCCGTCCGTCCGGACCAGTGGTGGTGCATACATGCACCACTATGCCTGTAGTATTGCATGCGTGCAACACACCCTGGACGATGTCGTGACGGAGGTGGCGTCCATCCCCGACGGATGGACAGCCACCGATGTCTCACGTCGTGCCGGGATCAACCGATCCACGCTCCACCGCATCAGCAACGGTGCTGTCGAGCCCACCCTGACCACGCTCAGGGAACTCGCGATCGTCCACGGCAAGGACATGACAGTGCAGCTCAGGCCACTCAGCGACCCGGACGCCGCCATCGCCGCCGACCTCCTGCTGGCCGCCCCGAAGCAGTCCCAGGAGCAGTCCCAGGACAGTATCCCCGCCGGCGTACGGTCCTGGATGCACCGGCTGGAACGCATCGCGGCCGGCGTGAAGAGTGCTCCTGACCAGCAGATCACCGCGGCGACACTGCAGGTTCTCTGCGCTGCCGGCCGGGCCTCGGACCTGCGCCACCGGGAAGGCGCCGCCTACCTCAGGGGCCGGTCGGACCCCCTGCGACTCGCCTCTGCCGGGGACGCCGCACACGGCTTCTGGGCGGTCTCCGGAGGAGCGGCACCTTCTTTCTCCGGGGTGTCCGAGGTGCCGGGCATCCTCTGGGTCAGTGATGTGACGGCTGCCGTCGCAGCGCTCGCCGACACCCACCGCAGCGTCCGCGACCCGGCCCGCGCCGACGTCATCGTCGCGGCCGGCGACGACCGCCTCTTCCGCGACCTCTCGGAGCACGACGGGGTCCGCTTCGTCGCCCCGGTCCGACAGGTCATCGACGCCTGCGGCCTCGGTCCCGTGGCGGAACGACATGCTCTCGACATCGCCAGGTCGTGGTGGACATGACACGAACACCTCTGCGAACGACGCCGACGCACCGCGAACCCGTCGGCCCTCGCCTGGTCCCGCCGACAGCACTCCGCGACCGGATCCGCCACGTCGGCGTCACCGAGGCCGTCGCCTCCTTCACCGGGGCGGTCCCCCGCCTGGTGTGGAACATGACCGCCCTCGAGGACGGCACGATGACCCTGCCGGAGGTCCACACCCTGCTCGGCGGAGTGACCGTCGGCGGATACCTGCTCGACGAGGAACGTCGCGTCCTCGATCTCGCCGCCCGATGCACCCGGTGTGCCCGTACGGTCGGCAGCGCAGACACCGAAGAGGGTGGACAGGTCACGGTGGACGAGGCCCTCGCCCGCTACGCAGCCGGTGTCGTCGCTGACGAGGAAGGACGCCGCGACCTGGCGTCCGCCCAGATCGGCCTGGCTGCGGACCTGCTGCCCACCGGTCACCGTGTCCCACTGGTCCCCCGGTCGCGCCGGATCGAGCTGGAGCATGCCCTGGCAACGCTCGACCACGGCGACCCGACAGAACTCACCGGCTTCCTCCGGGACTGCGCAGTGCTGTGAACAGAAGGGGTCTCGTAGAGTGAGAACCGCGAGAACACCGCGAACGACAGGAGAGCACCCCATGGAAGGTCAGCGCAGGATCCCGAAGATCCGCGAGGCGTCCGGATTCAACGCCGTCATCTCGGAGAACTGGGGTCCGCTCGACCGCACCCCCACCCTCACACCGGGGGCAGCCGAGGCAGCACAGGCGCACCGTGAACGCTTCCTCGCCGCCGTGGACCGCCCCGGTGACGGCGTCTTCGTCATCGGTTCCGGACTGCCGCGTGTGCGCAACGACGACAACGACCACGCCTTCCGCGCCAGCTCCACCTTCCTCTGGTTCACCGGCATGGGGGTCGACGAGTCCTACCTGGTCCTCACGGACACCAGCACCACCCTCTACACCCAGCAGCCCGCCGGCCCCGCCGACCCGGACTTCTTCGGCAACGCCGCCTACGGCGAACTGTGGGTCGGCGCGATGACCGGACCCGCCGAATGGTCGACGGCACTGGGCATCGACGTCCGGCCGCTCAGCGACCTCGACGACGACCTGACAACCCTCGGCGGCCCGTTCCGTGGCCTCGGCCGGATCCCCGACGCCCTGGCCCACAGGTTCGACATCCGTGCCGACGCGGACGCCCGTCGTGTCGCCGACCGGCTCCGGCAGATCAAGGACGCCTGGGAAATCGACCAGATGCGGGCCGCGGTCTCCGCCACCGTCCTCGGCTTCGAGCAGACCGTCGGCCAGATCGCCACCGCGAAGACCATGGAGCGCGGCGAGCGCTGGCTCCAGGGCACCTTCGACCGGGCGGCGCGCACCTACGGTGTCGACGTCGGATACGCGACCATCGTCGCCGCCGCCGGCCACGCCGCCCACCTGCACTGGCCCCGCAACGACGGGCCCGTCCGCGACGGTGACCTCGCCCTGCTCGACATGGGTATCGAGATGGAGTCCCGCTACACCGCGGACGTCACCCGCACCATCCCGGTCTCAGGGACGTTCACCGACGCCCAGCGTGCCGTGTACGACATCGTCGTCGCCTCCCAGCGTGCCGGCCTGGCCGTCTGCACTCCGTGCCACCGCTACAGTGACTTCCACTTCGCCTCGATGCAGGTCCTCGCCGAAGGTCTCGACGACCTCGGCCTGCTGCCGGTCTCCGTCGACGAAGCACTGTCGGCCGACGGCCAGCACCATCGCCGCTACATCGTCTGCGGCGTCGGCCACCACCTCGGCCTCGACGTCCACGACTGCAGCCACTCCCCCTACGAGGACTACCAGGACGCCATGCTCGAACCCGGCATGGTCCACACCCTCGAGCCCGGCCTGTACTTCCATGTCAACGACCTGTCCGTGCCGCCGGAGTTCCGCGGCATCGGCGTGCGTATCGAGGACGACCTCGTCATCACCGCCGACGGCCACGAGAACCTCTCGGCCGACCTCATGCCCTTCGGCACCGACGAGATCGAGGCCTGGACGCAGGCCCGGCTGTAACCGGACCTGCTCCCCCTGGCGCCCCTACTCTGCCGGGACGGTCTCCCCGGCAGAGGGTGCCCCGGTACCCTCCGCGGCGCCGTCCTCCTTCGTCACCTTCGGTGCGCCGTGCACCGTGATCTCCGCGACCTGCGCGGCATCCGGCATCGGAAGGCCGGTGATCCACAGCAGCACCCGGTCCTCCGGATCCGGCAGGTCCTTCGTCCCCTGTTCACCGTCGGCCGTCACACCGTCCCCGTCCGGCGCCAGGCTCAGCGT
Organism: Corynebacterium sp. UD i78; assembly: GCF_056280545.1. Classification (NCBI taxonomy): domain Bacteria; kingdom Bacillati; phylum Actinomycetota; class Actinomycetes; order Mycobacteriales; family Corynebacteriaceae; genus Corynebacterium; species Corynebacterium sp. UD i78. Next base: position 2,703,164 of record NZ_JBWCED010000001.1, read on the forward strand.
GTCGCCCTCCGAGATGCCGGTGGCCAGCAGTGTGGTCTGGTCCAGTGAGGTGATGTCACCGGACCCGGTGCGCAGTTCGACGGTCATCCCCGGGTTGACTCCGGTCAGCTGGACCTCGGTCAGGGCCGTGGCCTGCGGAAGGGTCAGCAGCAGGCCGATACCCTCCTTCACCGAGGAGTCCGTCGGACCGAACTGCACCTGGTACTGGGCACTCGCCCAGGCGGTGTCCGGGTTCCCGTCGATCGCCAGTGGGGCGTCCTCCGGATTGTCCGGGGTGCCGCGGCCGTCGACCGGGGACCATTCCACTGCCTCCGTCGGCTGCTGCACACCGATGGTGCCCAGCCCCGGGCCGCCGAGGATCGAGTCCGTGGTCACCGGCGAATCCTTCCGGTCACCACCGAAGAAGGCCAGGGCGATGACGATCACCGCGACGACCGCGATGACACCGGCGACGGTCGCGACACCGATGGCCGCCAGGCGTCCACGGTTCTCCGGGGCGGCGCCGAAACCGGCCCGGTCGGTGACCTCCGGGGTGACGTCTGCGGTGGCCGCCAGGTGCGGGCCGGTGTGCGGGTCGTCCGACGGACGGGTGGCACTGCGCAGTTGCCGGGCCAGCTCATGGCCGTCGGTGATTCCGCCGGACCGGGCGGCGTCCACGATCGAGGTGAGCTCGGCAGGGACGGACTCCGGTGCACCGGGTACCCCGGCAAGGAGCAGGTCAAGGGAGACGCCGATGGCATGCACGTCGCCCGGGCCGGCGTCCGTTCCCGCATCGGTCGGGACCAGGCCCGGGAAGGCGAGGACGGCGCGGCCCTCGGTGCTGATCCGCAGCCGGTTGCGGTGGTCGATACCGAGCGAACAGCCGGCACCTGCGGCGTCCGCCAGATCGGCCATGGCGTAGCCCGCCGCCAGCGGATCCGGACCGGACTCCGCGGCCCGGGTCAGCGGGGAACCCTGGGTCCAGTCCGAGACGATGACCACCACGGAACCCGCGTTGCAGATCTCCCGGACCAGCGCGACCGCCGGCGAGGTTGCCGTGGCGTCGGCGAGCCGGGCGGACGCCGCCACGATCTCGGAGGCCGACCGGCCAGACTTCAGCGTGTCGATGACGGTCAGGGCTACCAGGTCACCGTCGGCGTTGTCGCGGGCCTGCCACAGTCGGGCGGTCGGCGAGCCACCGTGGTCGGCGAGCAGCCGGAACCGGCCCTGCAGGATCGGCGCACCCGGCACCAGGCGCGGCCCGCGGACCCGCCCGGCGGACAGCGGCGGCAGCGCACCGACGAGGCCGGTGCCCATTCCGGAGTTGTCGCCGAAGGACATGTCGGTGATCCTCGTGGTGGAGCCGGTGGCAGGGGCGTTCTCCTCCAGTTGGGCGGCGGCGACCGCGGCCTTGCGGAAGAACCGGCCGACCAGCGGCAGCCTCGCCAGGGCCGCACCGATGGTGAGGACCTCCGGCAGCTTCGAGAATGACAGCATGATGCCGGCGAGGATCAGGAAGACCACTCCGGTGATCAGCAGGCGCACGATGTAGCCGATGGAGGAGGAGTCACTGACAACGAAGGCGGTGAGCAGGGCGTCCACCCGCCAGGCGATGAGTGCCGCGATGACGGACGCACCCAGGGCCCACAGTGCGGTCTTCGCCACGCTGCGCATGCCCAGGTGCCCCAGGGAACGCTTGAGCAGCCGGTGGCCGATGATCGCACCGGTGACGAAACCCATGCCGTTCGCCGCACCCAGCAGGACCACCACGAGGCGCGGTTCACTGGCGATGTGCGGCGCAAGATAGGCGAGCACCAGCTTGGTCACCGTGATTCCACCGATGATGAAAGTCGGTGTCCACACCTCCTCGCGGGCGTAGAAGACGCGCAGGTGCAGCAGAACCAGGGAGTAGGGGATCAGGGTGAACGCGGAAAAACTGACCGTCCAGCCCAGGACGTTCGCCGCGTCCGGGGAGAAGGAACCGTAGGCGAACAGGGCCGGGCCGATGACCGTGCCGAAGGCGGTGAGGTAGATGATCACCGGCACCATCGCCAGCATCGTCAGCCGCGACGCCGTCGTCAGGTCCTTCACCACGGCCTTGTCGTCGCCGTCGGCGGCATTGCGAGACAGGCGTGGCATGAACGCGGTGAGCAGGGTGACGCCGATGATGCCGTAGGGCATCTGCAGCAGCTGCCACGCCTGCGTGTAGATGGTCGGGGCGGTGTCGTCCGAGCCCGCCGCGATGCGGTTGTTGAGGATGAATCCGACCTGGGAGATCGCCACGTAGACGACGATGGCCAGGGCCATTCCACCGAACTGCCTGAGCCGGTCGTCCAGGCCCCACAGCGGACGCAGGTTGACGCCGGCCTTCTTCAGGTACGGCACCATGATCAGTGCCTGCACCACGACACCGAAGGTGGTGCCCAGACCCAGCAGCATGATGTGCGGATCGGTGATGGTCACCGAGTCATTCGGGGAGAGCTTCGAGTCCTGCGGCAGCAGCCAGTAGAGGCTCAGTACCCCGATCGTCACCACGTTGTTGACGACCGGGGCCCAGGCACCGGGTTTGAAGTAGCCCTTCGTGTTGAGGACAGCCATCAACACCGCGAACATCGCGTAGAAGACGATCTGCGGCAGGACCAGGTAGGCGAAGGCCGTGGACATGCCTACGTTGACCTTGCTGTCTCCACCCAGCGACATCCTGGTCAGCAGTGGCGCGGCGAAGACAGCGACGACCGTCACGGTCATCATCAGGGTGAAGGTCAGCGTGACCAGTCGTCTGATGAACGCCTCGCCCCGGTCGGAGTCCTCCTTCTCGGCCCGGACCAGCAGCGGGATCACCAGACTGGTGAGCACCGCACCGAGCACCAGCTCGGTGATGAGGTTCGGCAGGACGTTGGCTGTGTTGAAGGCCGAGGCGATCGCCCCGCCCAGTGCCGAACTGATGAGTACGGTGCGCAGGAAGCCGGTGATACGGCTCAACAGCGTGGCGAAGGCCATGGAACCGGTCGTGCGCACCACGTCGGCGTCACTCGGCTTCCCGTCCACTGCACCGTCCGCGTCCACGGTGACGGTCGTGGCCTTCGACCGGCCCGAGAGAGCGGACTCGGCCGAGACCGCGGCGTCCGCCTCGGCGGCGGAACCCGGAACAGCACGGGAAGACCCGGTGGATGCCGCGGCCGCGGACGCCGGACGCCGGGTCGGCTTCGACGGTCCACCGGTCGCGCGGAACCGGTGGCGCTGACCGGGCTTTTGCTCGGGGTCCTCGTTGGAATCAGTCACGTGCACCATCATTCTTTACTCGGCGGCTGTCTGGCGAACCGTCCACGGCGCGTCGCCGCTTCCGTAGTGTTCTCGCGGCGACGAAGATCAGCGCGAGGCAGGCGGCGACGATGCCGACCAGACGCCAGTTCAGCCCGGGGACTGACGCCAGCCTGATCGTCACCTCGTCGGATATCCGCACGTCATCGGGGGTCGACAGATACATCGTCAGATCAGACTGCTCGGCCTCGGTCGGTATCTCGGAGGTCATCTGGAGGGTCACACTGCCCTGTGCGGGGATCTGCTGCACGCCCGGCGTGTTCAGTGTCACGCCGGGCGCTCCGGCATAGTGCACCCGCACCGACACCGGCAGTGGGAGCCCGTTGCGGGCCACCACGATGAGCGGGGAGGAGTCACTGGTGCGGGTGAAGACATTGCCCGGCGGCAGCAGGGAGACCGAGGTCCGCAGCGCATAGGCCAGACCGGTGACCCGCCCGGTGCGCTCCGAACCACGGTCACGCACCGCCGCGGCGTCCGCCCGGAAGCGGCGCCCGGTGTCGCTCACCGCACGCAGCAGGTCATCGAACATCGGCCGGGTGAAGATCCGGCGGGTCAGGGCGATGTTCGGGACATCCTCCATGATGTTGGTCAGGTTGCGCAGGTGCCCGGCGACCTGGGCGACATTGCGTGCCGCACCGTCGTCGACCGGGGCCGGGTCGATGTTCTCGGTCGTGTCGTCGAGGGTCACCGGTGCGGCGGGGGCCGACAGGGCGTCACCGAAGCTCACCGGCTCGGCCGACCCGTCGGCGAAGTGTGCCTGTACCGCGTCGAGGAAGGCCGTGGCGTCCTGCGGATCCACCGACCATGCGGCCGGCGGGACGGCGAGAACCTGGCCGGTCGTCGTGCGGGCGGCGTCCAGTTCCCGGTCGAGGACGCCCACCGCCGCCGCCATGCGGGACGCCGCCCCGTCCGCCGAGAGATCCCGGCGCGAGTCGGTGTCGGAGTAGGCGGCGGTCTCGGGGCGCTCACCGGTCGCGGCGAGAGCCGCGCCGAGGGCGGCGGGGAACTGGAGGGTGCGCACCGGGGAATCCGGGAGGGTGCCGGTGGCGCTGCGTGCACCGGGGATGTCCTCCTCCGTTGCTTCACGGGTGAGCGTCGCGTCGGCGATGACGGCGGTCGACGGGGCACTGTCATCCCCACCGTCCATCAGCGACCGGGCGGCGGGTTCGATGTAGCCCGAGCCGGGGATCTGCACCCCGGTGGCGGGGGTGATGTCGAGGACGTCTTCCACCACGGAGACGCCACGGTCGGTCATCTCCTCGGCGAGCCACGGGTCGTTGCCGGTGGCGACGGCGTTGATGTCCGCGTTGGCGTAGGGCAGGGGCACCACGCAGGCGTCCTCCACCACGTCGCGCAGGTCACTGAGCCAGGCGGAGGCGGCGTCCGCCCCGGTGCCGGACTCCGAGGGAGTGTCATCGTCGTGGCGGTTCCAGCGGTCGCGCAGCCGGGTGGGTTCCTCGACCGGCGAGGGCACCGAGGCGCCCACGCGGTAGCCGTCGGTCATCCGGTCGACGGTCTCGAGAAGGTCAGGGTCGATGGCGAGGCAGGTGGACGCCTTCACCCGGTCACCGTCGCTGCCGTCGGTGGCGTCGCGCCAGGTGTCCAGCAGGCCGCGGAGGCGTCCGCCCTCGGAGAGCTCACCGGCGAGGGTCTCGTCGGGGAGGTAGAGCTCGGAGGGGTCCGGGGCGTCGCCGACCTGACCCGCGACGGCGACCGACGCCGAGGACAGCGGCCACAGGACCGTGAGACCCGGGGTGGTCTCCTCCGTGTCTTCTGCGCCCTCGTCGTCATCGGGCCGGTCGTCGGTGACGGTGAGGGTCGTGCGCGCCCCGGCGAGGTAGGAGGTGTCGGCGCCCCCGAGACTGCCGTTGAGGTTGAACAGCAGGGGGTGGACACCGGCGCCGGTCAGCCCCAGACCGGGCAACGTCACGTCGTCGACGGGCGCGACGTCCCCGTCGGTGTTGTCCCGGTACCAGTCATCCGACTGCCCCACCGGCACCCGCACGGTGATGTCGAGGGACTCCCCCGGCTGCACCGTCGCGTCGAGCGTCTGGAACGGGCCGACCCACGGGTACTCTCCCTGGTTGGCCAGCAGTGAGGTCGCCACACCGTCCGGCTCGGTGACCGTCTCGGCATGCTGGGCGCGCAGTTCCAGTCCACTGAGCGTCTGGTCCGAGCCGTTGGTGACCGAGACGGTGACCTCCAGCTCGTCGTCCTCCACGGCCCGGGCCGCGGACTGGGCGGTGACCTGCGCGGTCACCCCGGACTCCGGCTCGGCCGAGCGGGCGTCCGGATTGGCCCACAGCAGGTCAGAGGTGGTGGGTACCTGGGCGGCCGCGGGAGAGACCGGACATGCCAGACAGACCCCCAGCGCCGCGCTGACGGCGAGGGGGACCAGTCTGGGGAGCGGACGGGGCAGGCGCACACGACCACCTACCGCAGCGTCCGACGCCCGGCCTTCGCCTCGGCGCGGGCCAGGTCGGGCAGCCGGTCGAGGGCCTGCCGGGCGAGCTTGCGTTCATCGGCGTACGCCAGCTTCTCCACGAGATGGCTCACCGGCAGCCAGGCCACCTCGGTGACCTCCGGGTCCTCGTCGTTGAGCTCCCCGTCGACCACGCGGAGCAGATGGTGGTGCACCGTCTTGTGGATCCGCTTGCCCTCGGAGACGAACCAGTAGTCGATGGTGCCCAGCTCGGAGAAGACCTGGCCGTGCACCCCGGTCTCCTCCCACACCTCGCGCTCGGCGGTGGTGTGGGCGTCCTCGGCGTCCTCGATATGTCCCTTGGGGATGGACCAGAGGAGGCGTCCGCGCCGGTCAAGACGCCCGATGAGGGCGACGTACATCTTCGACAGATCCACGGAACCGTCGCCACGGACGGCCTCCGGCATGCCCGAAAGCACCAGGCCACCGGCGCTGGTCTCGACCGAGGTCGGCAGTTCGTGGTGGTCACGCTGGTGAACCGGGCGCGCCGGGGACCGCCGGGGGTCCGGGATGCTTCGACGACGCCTCTGACTCATGGTTGACCAGCGTAGTGCCTGCGACTGTGAAAGGGGGACCCGGCTGTACCATTGTGGGAATGCAACGAGATGCCGGAACCATGCTCGCGACCGCGCAGGACGCCGTGAAAGTCCACGACAGGACACTCACCGCCCTCGCCGGCGCCTTCGCCACCCGTGGACATTCCCTGTTCCTTGTCGGCGGTTCCGTCCGGGACGCACTCCTCGGTCGACTCTCCCACGACCTCGACTTCACCACCGATGCGCGTCCGGACGTGGTGACGGAGATCCTCGACGAGGTGGCGTCCACCGTCTGGGACACCGGTATCGCCTTCGGTACCGTCTCCGGTCTGATCCACGGGATGACCGTGGAGATCACCACCTTCCGCGCCGACCGGTACGACGGCTCATCGCGGAACCCCGAGGTCACCTACGGCACCTCCCTGGAGGAGGACCTGGTGCGCCGGGACTTCCGCGGCAACGCCATCGCCCTGGAGCTGTCCGCTGACGGTGCCCACGAACTGCGGGATCCGCTGAACGGTTTCGAGGACCTGGTCAACGGCGTGCTCGATACGCCGGCTGCGCCTGAGCAGTCCTTCCACGACGACCCGCTGCGCATGCTCCGGGCCTGCCGTTTCGCCTCCCAGCTCGGCTTCGAGGTCGCCCCGCGGGTGCAGGAGGCCATGACGCGGATGGCCGCCGAGATCGACCGGATCACCGCCGAGCGCGTTGCCGCCGAACTCGACAAGCTCATGCTCGGGGCTGAGCCGTGGACCGGCCTGGACCTCATGGTCGTCACGGGCATCGCCGCACATGTCCTGCCCGAGCTGCCTGCGCTGCAGCTCACCCAGGACGAGCACCGGCAGCACAAGGACGTCTACGCCCACTCCCTGCAGGTGCTGCGCAATGTCACGGAGCTGGAGGGGCGGCTGGCGGGTGAGCCGGAAGAGCTGGAGCACCGCCGGCTGGTGCTTCGCTGGGCCGCGCTCATGCACGACTGCGGCAAGCCCGCGACCCGTGCCTTCACCGAGTCCGGTGCGGTGACCTTCCACCACCACGAGGTCGTCGGTGCGCGGATGACGCGCAAGCGGCTCAAGGCGCTGAAGTTCCCGAAGAAGACCACCGAGGAGATCGGCCAGCTTGTCTTCCTCCACATGCGCTTCCACGGCTACGGCGAGAGCACGTGGACCGATTCCGCGGTGCGCCGGTACGTCACCGACGCCGGCGACCTGCTCCCCCAGCTCCAGCTCATCGTCCGGGCCGACTGCACCACGCGCAACAAGCGCAAGGCCGCGCGCCTGCAGCGGGTCTGCGACGACCTGGACGCCCGGATCGTCGAGCTGAAGGAGAAGGAGGACCTTGCGGCGGTGCGTCCTGAACTGGACGGCAACGAGATCATGGAGATCCTCGGCATCGCGCCGGGACCCGAGGTCGGCAAGGCCTGGGCGTTCCTCAAGGAACTGCGGCTGGACCGCGGCCCGATGGAGCACGACGAGGCCGTCGCCGAGCTCAAGGCCTGGTGGAAGAACCGGGACCTCTAGTGTCCCCGACTACCCGCTCTGAGGTGGCCGCCGGCGTCCGGGCGTCCTGGACGGTGGGCCTGGGACTGCTGCCGCTGGGTCTGGCCTTCGGTCTGCTCGTGAGTCAGTCCGGCTTCGCCTGGTGGTGGACGCCGGTCTTCAGTTTCGTCATCTACGCCGGTTCCATGGAGTTCCTGGCGATTTCCCTGGTCACCGGGGGTGTGGCTCCGCTGTCGGCCGCGGTGACAGGGTTCCTGGTGAACTTCCGGCACATCTTCTACGGGCTGAGTTACCCGGTTTCTGCGGTGCGCTCGCCGGTGGCGAAGGCCTACGGTGTCTACGCGCTGACCGACGAGACCTATGCGATCCTGTCGTCCCACCGTGGGGCGACGTGGACGCAGCCGAAGGTCATGGCGGTGCAGGCGTTCTGCCAGGCGTCCTGGGTGCTTCCCGGCATCGTCGGCGCGCTGGTCGGCGCGGCCCTGCCGATGGACGTCGAGGGGCTCGACTTTGCGCTGACCGCCCTGTTCGTGGTGCTGGCAATTGAGGCGATGTCCGCCCGGCGTGATGTGCTGCTGCCGGTCGTCGCCGTGGTGACCGGTGTGGTCGGGCTGCTCATCAGCCGGGACCAGATGCTGCTCATCGGGCTGACGCTGTACTTCGCCTTCCTGGTCGGGCGGTTCCTGTGGGACCGGCGGAAGGACGCAGGCTGCGGTGCTGCGTCCCCGGGGTCTTCATTTCCGGGGTCTGCATCCGCCGACGGAGACCCGGAGAAGGGAGATGCGTCATGAGCGCCGGGTCCGTCCCCCTGTCCCCGTCCACACCGACCCTGGCGTCCGCCGGCCTGCCTGAGGGCGTGGACCTGACGAACACCCTGCTCATCCTCGCCGGGATCTGCGTGGTGACCGTGGTGTTGCGTGCCCTGCCCTTCGCGGCGATGAAGTTCTTCCGCGAGTCTGCGCTGGTGGCGTGGCTGGGAATCGCCATGCCGGTCGGCGTGATGATCGTGCTGGTCATGTACACGCTGGTCGACAGCACCGACAAGCCCGGCGGGGTGGGGGCGGCGCTCATCGCCGTGGCGTTCACCGTGGGGCTGCACCTGTGGAAGCGCTCGGCGACGTGGTCGATCCTGCTCGGCACGGCGCTGTACGTGGTGCTGGTGAACTGGGTGTTCTGAGCCTGGGGTGGCTCTGAGCGACTCCGGTGGTTGGTCCTGGATCTTCAGGCCACCCTCCCGAGTCGTTTCCGGGTCCTCGCTCCCGTCCCTTCCTTGCCTCGCCTTCGCGGCCGGCCGGTTGGTCGGCACTGGAGTTCGGGGAATCCAGGCTCAGGAGGCCACGGTGGATCACAGCGGCACGTTCTTCCCTGCTCAGGGTCAGCAGTGCGCGCTCGATCTCAACGGCATCCATGGCCATGTCGCCGGAGTACCGCGGGGGATTGTGTCTGCGTAACCCCTCGAATGTCGGACATCACCCCGCACACAGCCGCTTGACCCCGGCGGCTCCCACCCAAGCACCCGAGCCGGGCACCCTGGCCGTGTACGCATCACGCACCGTGAGGCTGTTCTGACTCTTCAGAACCCGCCTCACGGTGCGTGATGCCGACATCTCTGCGACGGAGACCCGGACGGAGACCTTTACGGGACCTCCGTGGAGGGCTATTCCGTGGCGTCCTCCAGCTGCGGGACCAGCAGGTCGAGCGCGTGGAGCATGGAGGCCGGGGTGCCCAGGGAAATCGCGTTGGCGAGCTCGTCGTCGGCGACGACAGCGTGGCCCTCCTTCACTGCGGTGAGGGAGTTCCAGGCCGTGTCCTTGGTGAGCTCGTCGGCGGAGAGCATGATCGGGAAGCCGATGACCACGTCGGAGTCGGCCTTGTCGATGTTCTCCTCGGACAGGGAGACGTAGAAGGTGTCGCCGGCGAGATCGGTGATTTCCTGGTTCGGCTGGAAGCCGATGTCCGCCAACAGGTCAGCGCGGGCGTCACCGGTGACGTACGCGCCCCATTCCTCACTGGTCTTCGCCAGGACGGTACCGGTCTTCTCCGACCACTCCGGGTGTGCGTCCCTGACCTCGGTGATCCGGTCGTTAGCAGAGGTGACCAGGTCCTCGCCCTTCTGGCTCTCGCCGAGGGCGGTGGAGATCATCTCGACCTGGGTGTCCCAGGGGGTCGTCCAGTTGTCGGCACCTTCGGGTGCGGAGACGGTCGGCGCGACAGCGGAGAGCTTCTTGTAGGTGTCCTCGGAGCCGTCGGAGCGGACGTTGATGATGAGGTCCGGTTCCAGCGCGGCGATCTTCTCGTAGTCGAGCTCCATGGTGCCGAGCAGCTCAGGGGCCTCGTCATAGGACGCCTCCGCCCACGGGCTCAGACCGTCGTCGCCGAAGTCGAGCCAGTCGCTCACGCCGACGGGCTGGACGCCCAGCTCAGTGGCGATCTCGGCGTCGCCCCAGCCCAGGGCGACGACCTTCTGCGGCTGCTCCTCGATCTCGACCTCGCCGAACTTGGTGTCGACGGAGACCGGGAAGGAGTCGGTGGCGGTGGATTCGGAGGAGGACGATGACGAGGAGGTGTCGTCATCGTCGTCGTCGGAGGAGCAGGCCGCGAGAGCGACTGCGGTGGTGAGGGCCATGGCGGCCGCGCTGATGCGCATCATCCTGGAGGTCATGCAGGTGAGCCTACCGTTAGCCCGGGGAACTGAACAGCCCTGAATTGCGTACCGCGTTAGACTCGGACCCCATGGGAACACCGCCGTTCATCACCGAACTCCGTGAGCACATCGGCCACGCCGAGCTGTGGCTCCCGGGCGTCACCGCGATCGTCGTCAAGGACGTCGCCCCCGACGCTCCCGCCTTCGCCACCCCGGAGGTCCTGCTGGTCCGTCGGGCCGACGACGGCCGGTGGACGCCGGTCTGCGGCATCGTCGACCCTGGTGAGGAGCCCCATGCCGCCGCGGTCCGTGAGGTCCGCGAGGAGACCGGCCTGACCGTCGAGGTGGACGCGCTGATCGGCGTCGGCGCCGTCGGTCCGGTGACCTACCCCAACGGCGACGTCTGCCGGTACATGGACACCACGCTGCGCTGCGTCGTCACCGGGGATTCGGAGGACGCCTGGACCCCGCGCGTCAACGACGAGGAATCCACCGAGGTCGGCTGGTTCCAGATCGCCCAGCTTCCTCCCCTGGACCCGCGGTTCCGCCTGGTCATCGCGGACGCTGTCGCCCAGCTCAAACATCCGTCCGGGTTCCGGCCGCGGATGGGCTACGTCAAGCGCGACCGGCCGGCCTGGCACTGAGTCCGGACACTGAATCTGAGCACTGAACCATGAGCCGGAAGCGGGCGCTGCCCAATGTTGTCGCGGATGCGCTGGAGCGCATCTGGGAGGGCGCGACCGCTGACGACCTGGAGTCCGCCGTCCTCGACTTCAAGGAGGATCCGGCGCACACCCCCACCCGCAATGCCACGGCCAAGGTCGTGGACATGCTGGTCAGGACGGCGACCTGTTTCGCCAACGGCTCGGCGGGGCGCGCCTTCATCGTCTTCGGCATCGCCGACCGCACCCCCGGCCCGGACGCCTTCAACGGCACCGACCGGGATCCGGCGGACATCGCCCACACCATCTTCGCGAACACGCGTCCCCACCTCACCGTGGACGCCTGGTCCGCCGAGGTCCATGGCGCCCGCCTGGTCATCATCCGCGTCGCCGCAGGTATGGCCGTGTACACCGGCTTCGACGGGGTGGTGAAGCACCGCGTCGGGGACGCGTGCCTGCCGCTCGACGGGGAGGAGCGGGTGGCGTTGGGGCGGGTGCGTCACAATCCGGATCCGACGGCACGGGCGGTCGCGATGCCGGCGTCCGCCCTTGATCCGCACGGGCTGTCGGTGGCGTGCGGCGTCCTCCAGGAGCGGGGTGGCTGGTTCGCCGAGGCCGTGGGTGACGGTGCGCCGGAACCGGTGCTGCATGCGCTGGACCTGCTGACTCCCGACGGCTCCCCCACTCTGGCCGCGCGGATCCTGTTCGGCAGACCGGACCCGGAGCGTCCGGTGGCCCGGCACCTGTTCCGGGACTCGGGCGGGGACATGGTCGCGGAGACGGAGATCCATGACCCGCTGATCCTTGCCGCGCCGGCGCTGCAACGCCTGGTCAGGTCCCATGCGGACACGGTGATGCCGGTGCCGGCGCAGGCCGAGGCGCTGAACAATGCGCTGCTGCACCGGGACTGGTCACGGCCGGAACCGGTGGTGGTGTACCAGTCGACCGACATGTTACGGGTCTCCTCGCCGGGCGGGCTCGCGCCGGGTGTGGCCGCGGAACGGCTGCTGTCGGGGCCGTCGCAGCCGAGGAACCCGTCGCTGGTCAATGCGATGCAGATCCTCGGACTGGTGGAATGGTCCTCGCGGGGTTTCGACCGGATGTGGGTGTCGATGCTCGCGGCGGGGTTCGAGCCGCCGACGGTGGACGTGCGGGCGGACTCGGTGGATGTGGTGCTCTTCGACGGTGTCGCCGACCAGGCATTTGTCGCGGCGCTCTCGGCGATCCGGGAGGAGTTCGGCCGGGGCATCACGCGGGACGCCGCGACGCTGGTCGTGCTGCGTTACCTGCTGGGCGGTTCCGGTGGTGCGGGTGGTGCGGGGTCAGCCGGCACCGCGGTGATCACGCTGGCGCGGGCGGCGGCCCTGCAGCAGTCCACCGAGGCGGACGCCAGGACGCTGATGACCTGGTTGGCCCAGCGGGAGCTGCTGCACCGCACATCGAAGCGTCGTGACGAGTGGCGGTTGTCCGACCGGACGCTGGCCGTGGTGGTGGGGTGAGCTGGCGCCCCGCGTCCTACCAGGTGTTCTCCGGGCGTTTCTGCTCGTACTTCGAGGCCCGGAAGGAACACATCATCAGCTGCACCTGGTGGAAGATCATCAGCGGCACGATGATCAGCCCCGCTCCCCCGCTGAACATCACCGTCGCCATCGGAAGGCCGGAGGCCAGGGACTTCTTCGTGCCGCAGAACTGGATCGCTACCTGGTCGGCGTAGTTGAAGCCCAGCTTCCTCGCTACCCACGAGGTCACCGTCAGCATGATCCACACCAGCACCACCGAGCCGACACAGATGCCGACGATCGCGCCCCAGCTCACCGAGGACCACACGCCCATGACGATGCCCTCGGAGAACGCCACGTAGACCACCAGGCCGATGGAGATCTTGTCGACGTAGCTCGTCGGCTTGGCCTTGGCGAAGGTCTGCACCGCCGGGAAGACGGCACGTGCGATCTGGCCGATGATGAACGGTGCCAGGAGCTGCAGGGCGATGTCGAGGAAGACCGAGGTGTCGATGGTCAGGCCGCCGTCGCCTGAGGTCATCAGCAGCAGGACCAGCACCGGGGTGACGATGACTCCGATCATGTTGGACGCCGAGGCGCTGATGATCGCGCCGGGCACATTGCCGCGGGCGATCGAGGTGAAGTTCACGGACGACTGCACCGTCGACGGCACCAGGCACATGAACAGGATGCCCTGGTAGAGGTCCTCGCCGATGGCATGCTGCAACGGCATCAATGCCAGCCCGATGAGCGGGAAGAGCAGGAAGGTGAAGGCGAGGATGAGCAGGTGCAGCCGCCAGTGCATCAGTCCGTTGAGGGCCTCGCGCGTGGACAGGCGCGCACCGTAGAGGAAGAACAGCACGCCGATGACGATCTTGACGACCCAGTCCATGACGTCGGCGAAGGCGCCGTCGGCCGGGAAGATCAGCGCCAGTACCACGCCGAGGATGATGAGAACGATCAGCAGATCGGGTCGGTATCCCAGGATGCGGTCAATGAAGTTCCTCATAGTGAGACACCTTATCGGTCGACACAGTTTTCTGCGAGATTCCGCACAGCATCGCCCCGCGCATACGAGGACGCCGCCCCTGCCGCACGCACCGCCAGTGAACCGGCCGCAGCGGCGTACCGTGCGGCGTCCACCAGGGACATTCCCTGCGCCAACGCGGTGGCCAGGGTGCCGGCGAACGCATCGCCGGCACCGGTGGTGTCCACCACCTCCGGGACGGGAGAGGACGCCACCATCGTGCGCTGATCCTCCCCGTCACCCTCGATGACCAGCGCGCCCTGCGCCCCGAGCGTCACCACGGCACTTGTAGCAAGTCCCCGTCCGACCGCCGCGGCGAGCCCGTCGAGCACCTCGTCCAGTCCGATGTCCCGCGGGACGCCCAGGACATCCGCCGCCTCGGTCTCGTTGATGATCAACGGGTCGGCAGCGGCGACAAGGTCCGGGTTCCGGGTCGTCACCGGTGCGAGATTGAGCACGAACCGGGCACCCAGTCGCTCCGCGAGCGCAGGCAGCGACGCGGAGTGCTCCGGGGTCAGTTCACCCTGCGCGAGCAGGACGTCCGCCCGCTCCTCGCCCTCCTTGCCGGGGAAGGACGCCGGATCGGTCACCGTGTTCGCCCCGGAGGTCACGATGATGATGTTCTCCCCGGCCGCGTCATTCATGATGAATGCCTGGCCGGTCGGGGCAACCGAGGTGCGCGCCACCCCGGAGATGTCGACACCGGCATCCTGGAGGACGCCGAGAGCGGTTTCACCTGCGGCGTCCTCGCCCACTGTGGCGATGAGCCGGACCGTGGTGTCCGTGTCATCTCCCGTGGTCACAGCGAATCTTGCGGCGGCGACGGCCTGGTTCGCGCCCTTGCCACCGAGAGCCTGGTTCCCGCCGTCGGGCAGCGCGCCGGGTGTGGCGATGACCGTTTCCCCGGCGGTCGGGAAGGCATCGACACGGACGAAGGTGTCGATGTTGACGGTGCCGCAGACGAAGACGACGGAGCCGGTGGCCATCAGCTGCAGTGCTCGTTGACGTAGTTGTTGATGTTCACTGCGGACTGCGCGGTGCCCAGGGCGTCCGAGAGACCGGCGAGCGGACCACCGGAGCCCTCGGTCTCCTCGGTCTCCTCGGTCTCCTCGGCCTCGTCGGAGTCGGAGCCGAAGGCCTTGTCCATGGTCTCGGCGTCGTCCTGGATGTCCTCGGGAGCGACGTCCGCCAGTTCAGACCACATGTCACCGAGATTGTTGAAGGCGTCTCCGGCCTGGTTCAGGCCGTCGCCGATATCGGCGCTGGAGGTGACGGTGTCCATCGCGGCGGTGAACTGGTCGCGGTGGTCGTTGACGGTCGAGCAGAAGTTCTCCTCGCTGCGCTCCTCGCCGGAGCAGGCGGCCAGGCCCGCCAGGGCAATGCCGGCCGCGGCCAGCAGGGTGGCGGTCCTCGTGATCGTCATGGTTCGCATGGGGCAGCCTCTTCCTCATCCGGTGCGGTTGTCGTACCTGCGACGGTACCCGCGGCGGTGGTCGGCGGTGGTCGGCGGTGGTCGGCGGTGGTCCACGCGACATGCGCCGCGCGACGCCTACGGTGGCAGGTGGAAGGAGGAGACGATGCCCACGAGGGAGTACACCTGCCCCATGCACCCTGAGGTGCGGGAGGGCCCTGGAGCCGGTGAAGAGGCCGGTGACGCCACCGGCCCCGACCCCGAGCTGACGGACATGACCCGCCGGTTCTGGATCTCCGCGGCCCTCGCCGTCGTCGATCCGGTCAAGGAGACCACACCCGACGCCCCTGCCGCACGCCACGATGCGCAATATCCGGGAGAACCTGGTGTTCGCGTTCATCTACAACGCGATCGGCATCCCGGTAGCTGCCGGTGTGCTCTCTCCGGGTGACCTCGCTGGCGTAGCAGGGTTGCGAGGGACTGCCGGTTTCCCCGGTCCCCACCGTGGATCTGCAGGTGGTGCCGGAGCTGCGTCCTACTTCCCGTCCTGGGCGGCCATGGCACGGCGGGCGGCGTCCATGTCCAGCGACGGGGCATTCAGCGAGGTGGTGGTTCCGGACAGGTCGTCGTCCCCGTGGTCGCAGGCACCGCAGTCGCCGCAGGACCCGCCACAGGAGTCACCGGCCGCGGAGACGGTACCGGTGGCGTCCTTCACCGGCGGGATGACCAGGCCGGCGTCCTGCGAAGATGCGGCAGACGCGGCAGGAGCACTGCTCCCCGAGGAGCAGCATCCGGCCGCCGCACGCCTCTGCTCCGCCTCCTGACCCTTGCGCAGGTCGATCTGCGCCATGATGTGCGCCGCATTCGCCGCACCGGTGCCGATGAGCGCCAGAGCTCCGACGGCCAGTACACCGGCAACGGCCCACAGCCAGCCTCCCTGCAGGCTGACCAGCCCACCGAGCAGCAGGGCGATGCCAGCACCGGTCCAGAACGGGCCGGCGATGCGGTGCCCGGTGACCCACATGTCCTTCGACTTGCGGACCTCCGGGATACGCAGGCCCACCCACCTGTTGCCCGGCAGTCTCCCCGTCAGCCCCATCAGACCAGTGACCAGCACCGCAACACCGAGGACGAACAGCAGGACAGAGAGAACGATCATGACCAGCAGTCTATTACAATGAGCAGCCATGAGTAATTCCAGCGAGTCCACCCCCTTCCGTTACACCCCGGAGCTCGCCGGCGACATCGAGGCCCGCTGGCAGAACACCTGGCGGGAGCAGGGCACCTTCAACGCCCCGAACCCCGTCGGGGACCTCGCTGACCCGGACCAGGCGCTGCCGGACGACAAGCTCTTCGTCCAGGACATGTTCCCCTACCCCTCGGGTGTCGGCCTGCACGTCGGCCACCCCCTGGGGTACATCGCCACGGACGTCTACGCCCGCTACAACCGCATGCTGGGCCGCAACGTCCTGCACACCCTCGGCTACGACGCCTTCGGCCTGCCCGCCGAGCAGTACGCCGTGCAGACCGGTACCCATCCGCGCACCACCACCCAGGCGAACATCGACAACATGGAGCGTCAGCTCGGTCGCCTGGGTCTGGGCCACGACCGCCGCCGCGTCGTGGCCACCACCGACACCGACTTCTACCGGTGGACGCAGTGGATCTTCCTGCGCATCTACAACTCCTGGTTCGACACGGATGCCCAGAAGGCCCGCCCCATCGCCGAACTCGAGGAGAAGTTCATCGCCGAGGGTGTCGACGGCACCGCCTGGGCCGACCTCACCCCGAAGCAGCAGCAGGAGGCGCTCGACGAGCACCGCCTGGTCTACCGCTCGAACTCCACCGTGAACTGGTGCCCGGGCCTGGGCACCGTGCTCGCCAACGAGGAGGTCACCGCGGACGGACGCTCCGAGCGCGGCAACTTCCCCGTCTTCCGCAAGCGTCTGTCGCAGTGGATGATGCGCATCACCGCCTACTCCGACCGCCTCATCGACGACCTCGCCGACCTGGACTGGCCGGAGAAGGTCAAGTCCATGCAGCGCAACTGGATCGGCCGCTCCCGCGGTGCCGAGGTCGACTTCGCCGTCGAGCTGGCCGCACCCAGGTCCGAGGCCCGGATCCGGGTGTTCACCACCCGCCCGGACACGCTCTTCGGTGCGTCCTACATGGTCCTGGCACCCGAGCACGAGCTGGTGGATGCGCTGGTCACCGACGCCCCCTACGCCGAGGGCACCAACCCGCTGTGGACCAACGGTGAGGCTTCCCCGAAGGACGCCGTGGCGTCCTACCGGAAGGCCATCGCCGCGAAATCCGACCTGGAGCGTCAGGAGAACAAGGAGAAGACCGGCGTCTTCACCGGCGCCTACGCGACCAATCCGGTCAACGGCGCGCAGGTCCCCGTCTTTATCGCAGACTACGTGCTGACCGGCTACGGCACCGGCGCGATCATGGCCGTGCCCGCCCACGATGAGCGCGACCACGAGTTCGCGACCGTCTTCGGCCTGCCGATCCACGAGGTCGTGTCCGGTGGGGATGACGTTCAGGACGCCGCGTACACCGGCGACGGCGTCCTCGTGAATTCGGGCAACGATCGCGGGCTGACCCTCGACGGGAAGAACAAGGCCGAGGCTATCGAGGCGACCATCGCCTGGCTCGCGGAGCAGGGCCTCGGTGAGGAGAAGATCCAGTACAAGCTGCGTGACTGGCTCTTCGCCCGTCAGCGCTACTGGGGCGAGCCCTTCCCCATCGTCTACGACGCGGACGGTGTGGCCCACGCTCTGCCCGAGTCCATGCTGCCGGTCGAGCTGCCCGAGGTCGAGGACTACAAGCCGGTCAGCTTCGATCCGGACGACGCCTCCACCGAGCCCCAGCCGCCGCTGGCGAAGGCGAAGGAGTGGGTCGAGGTCACCCTGGACCTCGGCGACGGCGAGCAGACCTACTGGCGCGACACGAACGTCATGCCGCAGTGGGCCGGATCCTCCTGGTACCAGCTGCGCTACATCGACCCGACGAACTCGGACGCGCTGGTCGACATCGAGAACGAGAAGTACTGGACCGGCCCGCGCGAGGGCATGCCCTCCGGCGGCGTGGACCTCTACGTCGGTGGTGTGGAGCACGCCGTGCTGCACCTGCTGTACAGCCGTTTCTGGCACAAGGTCCTCTTCGACCTGGGGCACGTCAGCTCCTACGAGCCGTACCACCGCCTCTACAACCAGGGCTACATCCAGGCCTATGCCTACACGGACACCCGTGGCGTCTACGTCCCGGCCGCCGAGGTCGAGGAGAAGGACGGGAAGTTCTTCTACAACGGCGAAGAGGTCACCCAGGAGTACGGCAAGATGGGCAAGTCCCTGAAGAACGCCGTCTCCCCCGATGAGATCTGCGACAACTACGGTGCAGACACCCTCCGCGTCTACGAGATGTCGATGGGCCCGCTGGACACCTCCCGCCCCTGGGCGACGAAGGACGTCGTCGGTGCGCAGCGTTTCCTGCAGCGTGCCTGGCGTCTGGCGGTCGACGAGGCCACCGGGGACGTCGCAGTCGGAGATGCCGCCCTCACCGACGATGACAGCCGTGCCCTGCACCGCACCGTCGCCGGCGTGCGTGACGACTACGCGAACCTGCGGGACAACACCGCCGTCGCCAAGCTCATCGAGTACGTCAACTACCTCACCAAGGCCTACGCCGGTGCGTCTGCGCCCCGGGCCGCGGTCGAGCCGCTGGTGCTCATGCTGGCCCCGGTCGCCCCGCACATCGCCGAGGAGATGTGGACCCGTCTGGGCCACGAGGGGTCACTGGCCCACGTCGACTTCCCGACCTTCGAGGAGAAGTGGCTGGTCGACGACTCTGTCGAGCTGCCGGTACAGGTCATGGGCAAGGTCCGTGGCCGCATCACCGTCCCGGTGGACGCCGCCCGTGACGCCGTCGAGGCCGCCGCTCTCGCCGAGCCGAACGTACAGGCGCACATCGAGGGCAAGACGGTGGCGAAGATCATCGTGGTCCCCGGCAAGATGGTCAACATCGTCGCCAGGTAGGGGCCCGGACGCAGGTGCCCGCTACTCCCCCAGGATGAGCTTCGGCAGGAGTGTCGTGGCCACCAGGAGGAACCACGGCACCAGCGCCCACACGGCGCCCATCAGCGGCGCCCAGGCATGGTAGCGGCTCCACTTGCGGCTGGTGATGACACAGGTCCCCACCACACCCACGAGGGCCACGACGATCGGCGCGATGTGGGTCGCCACGGAATCGCCGGTGATCAGCCAGAAGACCAGCAGGGTCAGCAGGGTGAGGACTGGTACGCCGAGACCGAGCCGCCACGCCAACCGGACGGTGGCGCGGTGGTCCTCCTGCTCCAGATGGGAGATCAGGTCCTCGGAACTGTCCATCGAATCCATGGTTCCAGCGTAACCCAGCCACACCCCACGACCACAGGGGGTCACACGGCGCTGACGAGTACCGGGGCGGGGGAATGACGCAGGATCTGGTTCGTCGACGGGCCGATGAAGACCCGGTTGAAGGAACCGAGGACGGAGGAACCGACGACCAGCAGGTCGCCCTTCTTCCATCGCAGGTCACTGATGGCGCCGGCCCAGTCGTCGCCGGTACCGACCCCGGTCTGGACCTCCAGCCCCGGATGACGCTCCAGCGCGCGGTTCCGGCCACGGGCGAGGATGGCCTCCGCCTGGGTCCGCCACCGCTCCAGCGCATCGGCGCTGTCGGGCAGGGGGACGCGGGTCGGGTACATCGTGGCCCCGACCGGGCTGAAGGCGACGAGGCGCAGCGGCACCGAGCACCGGGCGGCGAGGTCCGCGGCGTGGCGCAGTGCCTGCTGGGACTGTTCGGTGTCCACGTAGGCGCAGCTCACCCGGGTCACACCGTGGCTCGACAGGGTCGGCAGGTGCGGCGCGACGAGCACCGGCAGCGGGGAGCAGTGCAGCAGGGCATCTGCGGTGGCACCGGCCCGGAACCGCCCTTCGGGGGCGTCATCGCGGGAACCGATGAGGATCAGGTCGGCACCGAAGTCGGTGGCGGCGGTGATCAGGGCCGTGGTCTCGGAATGGCTGACCAGCGGGGTGTCCGTCCCGTCGGAGCCGGATGCGCCGGTGTCGATGCACTCGTCGGGGACACCGGCCTCACGGAGTGCGGAACAGGCGTCCGCCAGGCAGGCGGCGGTCTCGGCGCGCGCCCAGTCTCTGACCCTGTCCAGGGTGTCCGGGTCGACGACGCTGCCGCCAGCGGGGCTTCCCGGCCAGATGCGCGGGATGACGCAGACGGGACGGATCGACAGCGGTCCGCTACGGGACATCCATGCCGCGACAGCGGCGGTGTCCGCACCGGCGGAGCCTGGGGTCCCGTCGCCGGGACGCCAGGCCAGGAGAATCCGGGTGGTGCTCACGGCGGCCACGGGTTACTTCGCGGCGTCCCCGTCGGTGGTCTCCGCGTCGGCCTCGGTCGAGGTGCCGGTGACGTGGGGGCCGAAGGTGGAGAGAACCCGGTCGAACAGCGGCAGGGCGTCCTCGACCTGCTGCAGTTCCTCGCCGGTGAGTCCGTTGAGCAGCGTGGCGAGCTGCTCGACGCGCTCCTCGGTGATCTTCTCGAGCTGGCGGGTGCCTTCGTCCGTGAGACGGACACGCACACCACGACGGTCGCTGACGTCGCGGACGCGGGAGACGAGGCCCATCTGCTCCAGATGGTTCACCGCGTTGGAGGCGGTGGGCATCCGGATGGCTTCGAGGTCGGCGATCTGGCTGATGCGCAGGGGGCCGTTGTCCTGCAGGTTCATCATGATCGACAGCTGGGCCATGCTGATGGCGGAGGTGGCGGTCTGGCGGAAGTAGAGCAGGTACAGACGGGTGAGTACCGGACGGAGCTGCTTCGCGACGCCGAGGGAAGAGACGGTCATGCTCTCTAACCTACCTGTTCTACGGACGAATTGTTCACCGGGGCGGAATGTTCTGGAAGAATATGCTGACCGTCACAGTGTGACGGTCAGCGGGTGGAGCGGGTCGGTCAGAGACGGGCGAGGGACTCGGTGACGTCCTGCTGCAGGTCAGCGCCATCTTCGCCGGCGATGAACACCTCGAGGTCCTTGCGGCCCTGGTCATCGTTGACCTGGCGGCGCGGGGACTTCATGAGGTAGGTGGAGGCCGGGTCGACGGAGCCGCCGATGCCGCGGTCCTTCGCGATCTTCGCGGCACGCACCGCGTCGATGATGACGCCGGCGGAGTTCGGGGAGTCCCAGACCTCGAGCTTGTACTCCAGGTTCAACGGGACATCGCCGAAGGCGCGACCCTCGAGGCGGATGAAGGCCCACTTGCGGTCGTCGAGCCACTCGACGTGGTCGGACGGGCCGATGTGGACGTTGCGGTCGGAGATCTTGCCGGCCAGCTCGCCGTGCAGGTTGGAGGTCACGGCCTGGGTCTTGGAGACCTTCTTGGACTCGAGACGCTCACGCTCGAGCATGTTCTTGAAGTCCATGTTGCCGCCGACGTTGAGCTGGTAGGTGCGGTCCACGGTCACGCCGCGGTCCTCGAAGAGCTTCGCGAGGACGCGGTGGGTGATGGTCGCACCGACCTGGCTCTTGATGTCGTCACCGACGATCGGGACGCCGGCGTCGGCGAACTTCTTCTCCCACTCGGGGTCGGAGGCGATGAAGACGGGGAGGGCGTTGACGAAGGCGACACCGGCGTCGATGCAGCACTGCGCGTAGAACTTGTCTGCTTCCTCGGAACCCACCGGGAGGTAGCAGACCAGCACGTCGGCACCTGTCTCCTTGAGGGTGTTGACGATGTCGTCGTGGGTGGCGTCCGGCTCGGCGGACTCCTCGATCGACTCGCGGTAGTACTTGCCCAGGCCGTCGAGGGTGCGTCCGCGCTGGACGGTGACGCCGGTCTCCGGGACGTCGCAGATCTTGATGGTGCAGTTCTGGCCGGACTCGATGGCGACGGAGACGTCCTTGCCGACCTTGTCGGCGTCCACGTCGAAGGCGGCGACGAGATCGATGTCTCGGACGTGGTAGTCACCGAAGCGGACATGCATGAGGCCGGGCACGGTGTCGTCGTCCGGGGTGTCCTTGTAGTACTCGAGGCCCTGGACGAGAGAGGTGGCACAGTTGCCCAGGCCCACGATGGCGAGCTTGATGTTGGAAGAGGTGTTCTCGGTCATGGCTCTGGACCATAGACCCGTTCCGGTGAAAACCTGCACGTCGAAAAGGGTCTGAACGGCTCTTGACCGGTTCACCGGATTGCTTGACCGATCAAGTCGGGGTGCCGGTCGGGTGCCCCGGCCTGTGTCCGGCGCTCCTTAGAATGGTGGGTATGACCCACTCCCCTGTCCCCTATCGTTCGGTGGACCACGAACTGGACCGGCGTCGTACGCTGCGTGCCCTGTCCCGCGGCGAAATCTCCCGGGCCGAGGCATGTGATGCGACCCGTGAGGCGCGGTCCAGTGCTGAGGTACTCGGCGTCTCCACTGGTCGGACATGCCCGGTGTGCGGTGCGGACCTGCGGGAAACTCAGTGGATCCATGGCACTGCAATAGGGGAAAAGTCAGGCACAGCGCGTAGTCTTGCGGAGATACGACAGCTTCTGTCTGTCCTCCGGGGCGGTGAGGAACTCACCGTCCACACGGTGGAGGTCTGCCTGCGGTGCGGGTGGAACCATCTTCTCCGGGAGGACAGGTACCTGGGAGTTGCCGGGAAAGTTCTGCCAGAATCCGGGCCCGTGGAGTATCCCACAGCGTACGACGACGGGCCCGGCCATCGACGGGAAGACCAGCTAGGTGACTAACGACAACAGTTCGAACGAGGACGTGAACGGCGCGGCCGCGTCGTCGGGTGACGCCGGGGAGAATCTCCGCGTCCGGACCCGGCGTCGCCGTCCGCGGTGGCGGCGGGTCGTCACGACCGTCTGCTCGGTTATCGCGGTCCTCATCATCGTGCCGCTCGTCGCCTTCTTCGCCGCCTACGCGGTGACGAAGGTTCCGCAGCCTGAAGAGCTCCAGAACAACCAGATCTCGAACATCTACGCGGCGGACGGCTCCTCGGAGCTCGCCCGCATCGTGCCCCCGGAGGGCAACCGCGAGAACATCGACATCGGCGAGGTGCCCGAGCATGTCCGCAGCGCCGTGATCTCCGCCGAGGACCGCGACTTCTACTCGAACAGCGGCTTCTCGGTCACCGGCTTCGGGCGTGCGGCGATCGGCCAGCTCACCGGTAACGACTCCGCCGGTGGTGGTTCCACCATCACCCAGCAGTACGTGAAGAACGCGGTTGTCGGTGACGAGCGCTCCCTGGTCCGTAAGGGCAAGGAGCTGGTCATCTCCGCGAAGATGACGCGGGAGTGGTCCAAGGACGAGATCCTCGAGGCCTACCTCAACACCATCTACTTCGGACGTAACGCCTACGGCATCAGTGCTGCGGCGAAGGCCTACTTCAACAAGCCGGTCCAGGAACTCACCGTCGAGGAGGGTGCGGTGCTCGCCGCGTCCATCCAGCGGCCCAGCCAGCTCGACCCGTGGACCAACCGTCCCGAGGCCGAGGACCGCTGGAACTACGTGATGGACGGGCTCGTCGGGCTGGGCAGCATCGACAACAACCAGCGGGCGGCGGCGGTCTACCCCGAGACCATCGACCCGGCGACCGTCGACCAGGGCTCGATCGCCGAGGGCACGAACGGCCTGATCAAGTCGCAGGTCCTCGCCGAGCTCGCGGCGAACGGCATCTCGGAGGAGGCGGTGAACACCGGTGGTCTGAAGATCACCACCACCATCGACCCGGCGAAGCAGCAGGCCCATGGTGGACGCGGTCCACTCCCGCCTGGACTCCTACGGGGACGACGTCCGGTCCGCCGGCGTCTCCGTCAACCCGAAGACCGGTGGCATCGAGGCCTACTACGGCGGCGATGACCCGAACGGTTACGACTGGGCGAATGCCGGCCTGCAGACCGGTTCGACCTTCAAGATCGTCACCCTGGCCGCCGCGGTGGAGCAGGGAATCCCCACCAGTGCGATGTACGACTCCTCCCCTGTCACCTCCGGTGACAACACGGTCACCAATGACTCGGGCGAGACCTGCGGTACCTGTTCCCTGGCCCAGGCACTGAAGATGTCGCTGAACACGTCCTTCATCCGACTGACCCAGAGCCTCGACAACGGTGCCCAGGACGTCGCGGACATGGCCCACAGACTGGGTGCCGCCGAGTCCATCCCGGGCATCGACCAGACACTCACAGAGAACGGTGGAACCCCCTACGAGGGCATCACCCTGGGTCAGTACCAGTCCCGTCCGCTGGACATGGCGTCCATCCTGGCGACCCTGTCCAACCAGGGCAAGTACATTCCGGCCCACTTCGTCGAGAAGGTCGAGACCCAGTCCGGTGAAGTACTGCTGGACAACTCCGGGATGGAGGGTACCCAGGTCATCAACCCGGATACCGCGGACGCCGTGATCTCGGCCATGGGTCCGATCGCCGGTTACTCCAACAACCATGACCTGGCCGGTGGACGCCAGTCCGCCGCGAAGACCGGTACCGCCCAGCTGGGTGACACGGGCGCCAACAAGGACGCCTGGATGATCGGCTCCACCCCGCAGCTCGCCACGGCGGTCTGGATGGGCAACGTCAACGGTCAGCCGTTGGTCGACATGACCTACGGCGGGTCCATGTACGGTTCGAAGTCGCCGGCGGACATCTGGAAGACCTTCATGGACGCCGCGCTGGTCGATGAGCCGGCGGAGAACTTCGAGGGCGGCGTGTCCGCCGACACCTCCACCGGCAGCTCCGGTGGCACCGGTGGCTGGACGGGTGGCTACGACAGCACCCCGCAGCAGGATACGCAGGACAGTCCGGCAGAGGAAGCTCCGGCGCCGGAGGACAACGGTGGCGGGGCCGACAACGGTGGCGGTGAACTGCCGGATGTCGGGCAGATGATCGACGACTTCCTCAACGGAGGAAACTGACCGTGTCGGACGCCGGGCTCATCGTCACGATGGTGAGTGTCTTCATCGGATTCGTGCTCTTCGGGGCGTCCTTCAAGAGCTTCATGGCACGGCGGCGGGCGGCGGTGACGTGGGGGCTGTTCACCGCCGCGGTCGTGTTCATCACACTCGTGCCGGTGGGGATTGCGGTGTTCTGGGCCTCGTAGAGTATGCTGGACCGGTTGCTGACGCAACGAACCCTCCTGCCGCGCCCAACAGGGGCACGGCCGAAACACTAGACCACAGGAGGTGATGAGGTCCGTGCGTCAATACGAGATGATGATCATCATCGACCCGTCCCAGGACGAGCGCACCGTTGCCCCGTCCCTGGATAAGTTCCTCGAGACGGTTCGCAAGGAAAACGGTACGGTCGACAACGTTGACATCTGGGGCAAGCGTCGCCTGGAGTACCCGATCAACAAGCAGGCCGAGGGCATCTACGCCGTCGTCGACATGCACTGCGAGTCGGCTACCGTCCAGGAACTTGACCGTCTGCTGAACCTGAACGACACCATCATGCGCACCAAGGTGCTGCGCAAGGACGCCAAGTAAGGCTCCTCACGGCGCAGGTCAACCGGATTCCCGGTTCCACCACCTCATCATCGCCAGCGAAGACAGGAAAGACACCACATGGCACAGGGAGACACCCCGATCACTCTGGTCGGCAACCTCGTTGCTGATCCTGAACTCCGGTATACGCCCTCGGGCGCTGCCGTGGCGAACTTCCGTGTCGCCTCCACCCCGCGCCGGTTCGACTCACAGTCGAACCAGTGGGTGGACGGTGAAGCTCTCTTCCTGGCCTGCAACATATGGCGTCAGGCGGCCGAGAATGTGGCGAACTCGCTCACCAAGGGTGACCGGGTGATCGTCCAGGGCCGTCTGCGACAGCGCAGCTACGACACGCGCGAAGGTGAGAAGCGCACCGTGTACGAGGTCGAGGTCGACGAGGTCGGTCCGTCTCTGCGGTACGCGACGTCCCAGGTCACCAAGACTCCCCGTCAGGGTGGTCAGGGGAACTGGAATGGTGGAAACCAGGGCAACCAGGGCAACCAGGGCGGCTACTCCGGTGGCAACCAGGGCGGCCAGGGCAACGCGGGCAACCAGGGCGGTTTCGGTGGAAACCAGAACCGCTCCGCTGCCCCGCAGCAGGGTAACCAGGGCGGCTTCGGCGGACGCAACGCGTCCACTGACGACGACCCCTGGAGCTCCGCTCCGCAGTCCTCCGGTTTCGACGGTGGCGACGAGCCCCCGTTCTGATCTGTCGTGTGAACGCGTTCACAGACACTTCCGCAAACCCACAGAACAACGAAAGGCACCGGATCAATGAAGCTGATCCTCACCGCTGCCGTTGACAACCTCGGTGTCCCGGGCGACATCGTCGAGGTCAAGGCCGGCTACGGCCGTAACTACCTGCTCCCCCGCGGCCTGGCGATCACCGCCACCAAGGGTGCTGAGGCACAGGTCGAGAACATCCGTCGCGCGCAGGCTGACAAGGTCATCCGCGACCTGGACCACGCTCACGAGGTCAAGGCCGAGATCGACCACCTGCAGGGTGTGACCGTCAAGGTCCGCACCTCTGACAAGGGCAAGCTCTTCGGCTCCATCAACGCCGCCGATATCGCCGCCGCCGTCAAGGCTGCCGGCGGTCGCGAGCTGGACAAGCGCACCATCGTCCTCAACCAGGGCGACATCAAGGCGACCGGCTCCTACAACGTGGACGTCAAGCTGCACCCGCAGGTTGTCGCTTCCCTGAACTTCAAGGTCGTCGCCAAGTAACTGGCGTCACCACCGTTATCCGCCCTCCCCGCAGTACACCGTCACGGTGAACCGCAGCGCGGGACGGCCCCGGCCCAGACAACCGGGGACGACCGGCCCAGACACCCGGTCTCCGTCATCCACTGCGCCCAGGGAACGAGGGCGACCCCGAAGAACATACTTCGACAACAGCACACGACACGGACCTTCCCGGCCAGACACCGGGGCAGGTCCGTGTCGTGTTTTCGACGTGTCCGTGATCCGGGGCCACCGGGGGTTTTCCGGGAGGGCGCCCTGTGGCCCCGGGGCGCGTCCCGGCCGGTTTCCGTACCTGTGGACAACTCACGTACAGCCCGATGCATAAAGTAGGGTAAATATGCGCATATGCGACCTGCGGTGATGGAAACAGACCTACGTTCACCTGCTGTTCGGCGGACGGGCGCGAAGTTGTCCACGCACGGTTTCCATACAGTCCACAGCGCCATAGCTCGTTGACCTGCGTAAATGATGGTCACCTTACCTTGCGGGAGGGAGTTGTCCACAGGTTGTCCACAATGCGACCTGCACCATTGCCAGCTATGCACCCCGTGTCCACAAGTTGTCCACAACGGCTTGTGGATAACTCTGTGGAGAGCTGGAGCACAGTGCACTTCCCCCGCGCTTGGACCACCCCCTCGGACGCGTCTACAGTGGGCTCATGAGTGCACAGGAGAACATGGGGACCGACGTGCCGGGGGGAAGCTCCGGGGAGAACTTCGCGACGACTTTCGGGGACACCCCGCTGCCGCCCGAGCCGTCGGCCTGGGACGAGGGGCCCGGCGACAGCTTCGGGGGCGGTGGCGGGAGTACTGCCGGCCGGTCCGGCGGGAACTTCCGGGGCAAGGGGAAGGGGCGCGGCCGTGGCAACGGCAACGCCGACTTCTCCGGTCTCGGTGAGCCGATGAGGCAGATGCCTCAGAACGTGGAGGCCGAGCAGGGCGTCCTCGGCGGCATGATGCTGAGCAAGGACGCCATCGCCGATGTCGTCGAGCGTCTCAAGCCGGAGGACTTCTACCGTCCGGCCCACCGCACCATCTACGAGACCATACTCGAGCTCTACGGCGAGGGTATGGAGGTCGACCCGGTCATCCTCGGTGGCCGGCTCGACAACAACGGTCTCATTGACGAGGTCGGTGGGTTGCCGTACCTCCACGAGCTGTCAAGTAAGGTGCCGACGTCCGCCAACGCGGGCTATTACGCCGACCTGGTCGCTGAGAAGGCGGTGCTGCGTCGTCTGGTGGGGGCGGGCACCCGCATCGTCCAGTACGGCTACTCGGGCCTGGAGGGCGCGGAGCTGGAGAGCGTGGTGGACCGCGCCCAGCAGGAGATGTTCAACATCACCAACGAGTCCGCCAGCGAGGACTACATGGTCCTGGCGGACCTGCTGGAGTCCACCATGGACGAGCTCGACGACCTGGCGTCCGGTGCCGGCGGTGAGGGTGGCGTGATGTCGGGGTTCCATGACCTCGACGAGATGACCAACGGTTTCCGCGGTGGTCAGATGATCATCGTCGCGGCGCGTCCCGGTGTCGGTAAGTCGACGTTGGCGCTGGACTTCATGCGCTCGGTCTCGGTCCAGCAGAACAAGGCCTCGGTGCTGTTCTCCCTCGAGATGAGCAAGTCCGAGGTGATGATGCGTGTCTTCTCGGCGGAGGCGGCGGTGCCGCTGTCGGCGATGCGCGGTGGCAAGATGGATGACGGGCAGTGGGACAAGCTCACCCGTCGCGTCACCCAGATCGAGAATGCGCCGATCTTCATCGACGACTCACCGAACCTCACGATGACCGAGATCCGGGCGAAGGCCCGTCGCCTGGCACAGAAGCACAACCTGGGCCTCATCGTGGTCGACTACCTGCAGCTGATGAGCTCGGGTAAGAAGGTCGAGTCGCGTCAGCAGGAGGTGTCGGAGTTCTCCCGTCAGCTCAAGCTGCTGGCCAAGGAGGTCGACGTGCCGCTGGTGGCGATCTCGCAGCTCAACCGTGGTGTGGAGGCTCGTGGTGACGACGCGCTGCCGCGCGTGTCCGACCTGCGTGAGTCCGGTTCGCTGGAGCAGGACGCCGACATCGTCATCCTCATCAACCGTCCTGACTCACAGAACCGTGACCATGAGCGGGCCGGTGAGGCGGATCTGATCCTGGCGAAGCACCGTGGTGGTCCGATCGGCACGGTGCGGGTGGCCCACCAGCTGCACTACTCGCGCTTCTCGGAGCTGTCGCCGGGGGCGTGAGCCGGGGGAGTCACTTCTCGCCGAGGCACTCCGGGGGGATCTCGAACTGGGTGAGGAGATCGCCCAGGATTGCGGAGAGTTCCGTGGCCTGGGCGGGGGAGAGGCGGTCGATGAACAGCTCCCGGACGGTCTTCACGTGGCCGGGAGCGGCCTCGGCGATGACTTCGAGACCGGTCGGGGTGAGGACGATGAAGGCGCCGCGACGGTCGTCGCCACACGCCTCCCGGTCGACCAGCTCACGGTTGCGCATGCGGGTGATCTGGTGGGAGAGACGGGAGCGGTCCCACTGCAGCCGGTCGGCGAGTGCGGCGATGCGCATCCGGTGACCGGGGGCTTCGGAGAGGTTGACGAGCACCTCGTAGTCCGCCATGGAGATCCCGCTGTCACGCTGCATCTGACGCGCCAGACTGGCCTGGATCCGGGTACCTGCCAGCAGCCACCGACGCCAGAGCTGCTGCTCCTCATCGGAGAGCCAGCGGGGTTCCTGGGGGTCCTGGTCATCAGTGCGGGTCATGTCCACCATTCAATCACATCGGACTGATGGTTGACACGTCAACTACATGGGTCTACACTGGTCCCCATCACCGCGGGAGACCGTGGGACGTCACAGAACATCACAGAAAGCCAACCGAAAGGTTCACACCATGAGCTCCGTCAACGACTACGCCGGCACCTTCACCATCGACCCCGCCCACTCCGAGATCGGCTTCACCGCCCGCCACGCGATGGTCACCAAGGTCCGCGGCTCCTTCATCGACTTCACCGGCACCGCCACCACCGGCGAGAACCTCTCCGACGCCACCATCTCCATCGAAATCGAGGCCGGCTCCATCGACACCCGCAACGCCGACCGCGACGGTCACGTGAAGTCCGCCGACTTCTTCGACATCGAGAACTTCCCGAAGATCACCTTCACCTCCACCTCCGTCGCTGCCAAGGGCGACGACGAGCTCGAGATCACCGGTGACCTGACCATCAAGGACGTCACGAAGTCCGTCACCGTCGACTTCGAGTTCGACGGTGAGGTCGTGGATCCGTGGGGCAACACCCGCGTCGGCTTCGAGGGTTCCACCGAGATCAACCGCTCCGACTTCGGCCTGACCTGGAACGCCCCGCTGAAGACCGACGGCGTCCTCGTCTCCGAGAAGATCAAGCTGAACTTCGACATCTCCGCCACGAAGAACGCCTAGTCGGCAGAGTCAACCGGCCAGCTGCGTCCCGGCCCACAGGCCGAGACCCGCGAGCAGAACCGTCACCACCAGTACGCCCACCCCGTTGAGCGCCGCCGCCCGGTGACGGTTCTGCCGTATCAGGTTCACGGTCTCCACCGTCGCCGTGGAGAAGGTCGTGTAGCCGCCGAGGAATCCGGTTCCGACGACAGACTGCCAGTCCTCCGGCAGAGCACCGGCGGTGACCAGCCCGGTGAGCAGGCCCAGGAGCAGTGAACCGGTGGCGTTGATGAGGAACGTCGCCCACGGCAGGCCGGCGACGTCGCTGTCGGTGAATCGGTGGGCGAGCCGTGCCTTGACCACTCCGTCGAGGACGAAGCGGGATCCGGCACCGGCACCACCGGCGACGCAGAGGACGCAGAAGAGCAGGGCAGTCATCAGGCGTCCTCCTCCCCGGTCAGTTCGACCCGCGGGGTGACGCGTACCGCCGCAGCTGTCCGAATGCCCGCCGCCGCAGCGAGAACGCCCAGAACCACCGAGACCAGCGCGTACCCCAGTCCAGCAACCGGCAGACCGTCCGAGGTGAGGGACGCGGCGTCCGTCGCCAGGGCGCTGTAGGTGGTGAACCCGCCGAGCATGCCGGTGCCGACGAACAGACGGAGGGCGCGGCGTCCTCCCGTGTCCGGACCGAGCCGGGGGAGCAGATCGAGCAGGAACCCCAGGAGGAACGCGCCGCTGATGTTGATTGCGCCGATGACCCAGGGCACGTCGTCGTAGGGGAACGCGAGAACGAGCCCTTCGCGCGCGGCGACGCCGACCATGCCGCCGAGGACGACGATGAGGATGAAGCCGGGCCGCAGATGGTGCTGACGGGGCTGTTCTGGCACAGGGTTCTCCTACCTTCGGGCACGCCGGAGGGACACCGGACGTGCGGTCGGTAGGGACTGTTGTCGTGGTACCTCCCGGACGGGAGGTGGCGAGGTTGGGTACGGCGAGCCCCACCGCCGTGGCACCGGTCCGCGTCACCGCGTCCCGGGAACCTGAAGTACTGCCGGTCAGACTACACCGACGACTGGAGAGGCGCAGCTACAGCGCGGTGTAACCGCCGTCGATGAGGTGGTACGGGCCCGAGGGCGACGGCCTCGCCGATACCGATACCGGGCCCACCACCGGGTCGGACCCGGACAGGGGGTGGGTGCGGTCAGCTGCGGTCAGCGGGGTTTCTTGGCGGTGATCCAGACGTCGATCTCGGCGGTGACCGGCTCCACGCCGGCGTCGTCGAGTATCTGGAAGGTGATGGTGTGCAGTTCACCGCCGGACTCGCGGGTGATGGCGGAGAAGTCGACGTCGTCGAGGGTCGCGGTGATGGTCAGTCCACCTGTGGACTTCGCCGGGTAGTCGGCGCGCATACCGCGGGGAATCCAGCGGTGGGTGTTCGGCACGGTCGCCTCGCAGACCAGGCCCATCGCGGCCTCGGCACCGTTGAGGGCGGCGATGACGTGGAAGGTGCCGATGTGGTTCTGCACGCCCCACCACTTGCCGAGGCGCAGCACGGCACGACCGGGCTCGACCTCGCGGACACGCGGGGCGACGGTGCGGAAGTAGGGGGCCTTGAGGGCGTAACCCAGGGGAGAACAGGCCGCGCTGCGGGGCGGAGCCGTTGAACTTCTTCCAGAGTTTCAGCAGGGGAGGTGTGGAGTCGCTCATGTGCGGTCAGCCTAGTGGGTGGGGCCGTACTCCGCCGACGTTCGGTGGAAAGTGCCGGTACGGTGGGCGGGAGTACCCGTACCCCGCCTGCGGAATAGGGCGCCGGACCCGCGCGTTGCACGACCTGAACAGCTTTTCCCGAAAGGACCAGACATGAGCACCCAGACGATCACCAACGACAATTTCAAGGACACCATCGACAAGGAGGGCATCGTCCTCCTCGACTTCTGGGCCGAGTGGTGTGGTCCCTGCAAGCGCTTCAGCCCGGTCTACGAGCAGGTCTCCGAGGAGTACCCGGACCACGTCTTCGGCAAGATCGACACCGAGGCCAACCAGGAGCTCGCCGCCGGTCTGCAGATCCAGTCCATCCCGACCCTCATGGCCTTCCGCGACGGCATCCTCGTCTACCGCGACGCCGGTGCCCTGCCCCCCAAGGCGCTCAAGGACCTGATCACGCAGGTCGAGGGCCTGGACATGGACGAGGTCCGCCAGAAGGTCGCTGAGCAGCAGTCCCAGGAGGGCTGATCTCCCGGCCGGAATGACCGGTCGGTCCCGGTGGCTGCCGGTGATCGTCGCTGACGCGACGTGCAGGAAGTGTTTATGCTGGACAGCACTGACCTTACCACCGACCACCGGGAGTCACCATGGCGAATCCTTTTTCCAAGGGCTGGAAGTACCTCATGCAGTCTCTGGACATGAAGATCGACGAGAACGCCGATCCGAAGGTCCAGATCCAGCAGGCGACCGAGGCCGCGAAGAAGCAGCACCGGCAGATCACCGAGTCCGCCGCGAAGGTCATCGGCAACCGGAACCAGCTCGAGATGCAGCTCAACCGGCTGGCGAAGGACCGCGAGTCGCTGGAGGCCAATACACGTACCGCCATCCAGCAGGCGGACGCCGCCACCGCCTCAGGAGATCAGGCGAAGGCCAACGATCTGGCGTCCACCGCGGAGATCTTCGCCACCCAGCTGGTCACTGTCGAGCAGCAGATCGAGCAGACCAAGCAGCTCCACGCGCAGGCCAGTCAGGCCGCCGAGCAGGCACAGCAGCAGCAGGCGCAGTCCGCCGCGAAGCTGGAGGAGCAGCTCTCCCAGATCGACCAGCTGCGCGCCCAGGTCGACCAGGCGAAGATGCAGGAGGCCTCCAACCAGGCGATGGAGTCCATGCAGGGCATCCAGGCCGATGATTCTGTGCCGACCCTCGACGGGGTGCGCGCGAAGATCGAGGCCCGCTATGCCAATGCCCTCGGTGCCCAGGAGCTCACCGAGAGCAGTGTCTCCGGCCGGATGGCGGAGATCGAGCAGTCCGGTAGGGACATGGCCGCGGCCAACCGACTCGAGCAGATCCGTGCATCGATGGGCGGCGGGGAGCAGGCGGCCGTGGAGTCTGCGTCGGGCGGGTCCGGCGGGGACGCAGCGATCGAGGCGGGGGTGGGGGCCGCTGACGCGGACGCGGCGGACGCGGAGGCTACCGAGGACGCCGCGGCGTCCTCCCCGGAGAACCCCTTCGGTCGCTCCTGAGACAGGCACCTCCGACACGGCTGCCGGGGTGGCCGACATCACCCGGACGAGCACAGGTAAACGCATGTTCACCTGTGCTTTTGTCTGTCTTTGCATCTCAGGTGCAAGTTTGCATCCGGTGAAAACCGGTGTATGCTGGCTCCTCGTCGCTGCCCCTCCGACCGGTCCGGAGCGGGCACTGAAGACAGTCACCGGTGACTTCCTCCCGCACTGTCCACACTGAAGAGCCGCAGTTCACGGCCCCAGACCGAGCAACGAAAGCGTGACCCTCCCGGACCATGTCTGAACCCCAGAATCCCACCGCGGCGGTAGCATCCGTCCCGGAGAAACCTGCCCGCCCCGGCTTCCTCATCGGCATCATCGTCGCCGCGGCGTTCGTGATGATCCTCAATGAGACGACCCTCTCGAACGCCCTGCCTGATCTCATGATCGAGTTCAACGTCGGCGCAGACACCGCACAGTGGCTGACCACCGCGTTCATGCTGACCATGGCCGTCATCATCCCGATGACCGGCTACCTCATGGCCCGTATCTCGAGCCGCGTGCTGTTCATCACGGCCCTGTCCCTCTTTGTCGTCGGCAGCGTCATCGCGACCTTCGCCCCGGAGTTCTGGGTGCTGCTCATCGCCCGCATCGTGCAGGCCGCCGGTACCGCGATCATCATGCCGATGCTGATGACCTCGATCATGGTCCTCATCCCGGTCGAGAAGCGTGGCGCCATGATGGGCGTCGTCGCCATCGTCATGGCCGTCGGCCCGGCGGTCGGACCGACCTACGCCGGTGTCGTCCTGGAGATCGCGTCCTGGCGCTGGATCTTCGGCACCATGATCATCCTCGGTGCCCTGGCGCTCGCCTTCGGTGGTGCCCAGATGCGCGCTCTGACCCCGACCAGCCGACCCCCGTTCGACGTCTACTCCGCAGTGCTCTCCGCGCTCGGTTTCGCCTCGACGATCTACGGCCTGTCCAAGCTCTCTGAGCTCGCCGACGGTTTCCCGACCCAGTCCGCGATCTTCCTGGTCATCGGCGTCCTCATCCTCACCCTGTTCTTCCGTCGCCAGTCTGCGCTGCTCAAGGCGCAGGAGGCCGGCGAGGACGTTGCCCCGCTGATGAACATCTCCCCGCTGAAGTCCCGCGAGTACAACCTGTCGGTCGCGATCCTGCTCGTCGGTTTCTGCGCCCTCTTCGGCTTCATCATCCTCATGCCGATCTTCGGCCAGCAGGTCCTCGGCCTGTCGGCCCTGCAGACCGGTCTGGTCACCCTGCCTGGCGGCATCCTCCAGGGCATCATGGCGCCGTTCATCGGCCGTGCCTACGACGCCAAGGGCACCCGCCCGCTGATCATCCCCGGTGCCGCCCTGCTGGCCGTCGCGATGGGTCTGATGGTCTTCGTCAACGAGGACACCTCGATCTGGTACCTCATCCTCGACGGTGTGGTGCTCAACGCCGGTATGGCGATGATGATGACCCCGCTGATGTCCAACGCGCTGAGTTCCATCAACGTGAAGCTGTCCTCGCACGGTTCCTCGATCCTCAACACCCTGCAGCAGCTGGCCGGTGCCGCCGGTACCGCCCTGTTCGTGGCGATCATGGGCATCGGTGCGTCCCACTCCAACGCCACCACGCCGGAGGGTCTCCCGGATCCGCTGGGCTTCGTCACCGACGGTGTGAAGATCGCCTTCTGGTTCGGTGTGGCGCTGGCCGTCATCGCCCTCGTCATGACGGTGATCTTCAGGATCGACGCCAAGCGTGAGCCGGTCGAGGTCATCAACTCCGATGACGACGCCGAGGTCACGGCCTAGCGGCAGTGAGCTCCGACGAGGCGCAGGACCAGTTCCGTGACCTCGTCGATCAGGGGGGTGGCGTCCTTCGCGTCCCGGCCGTCGCCGGAGACGGGGACAGTGGGGGGAGAGATACCCGAGGAGGGACTCGATGACGGTGCCGGTGACGGCCCGCGCCGAGGTCGTGGGGTTCTGGGCGGGGAGTTCACCGGAGCCGACACCGTCGGCGATGATGCCGACGATCAGTGCGTGGTACTGACGCCGGCAGGTCAGCCGTTCCTGGTTCACCCGCGCGCCCACCGGCTCGAACAGCAGCGCCTCGGCGGTGTGCCGGCCGTGCAGGGCACGGGTGGCGAAGGTACCGACCAGGGCGGTGAGCCGTTCGATGGCAGAGGGGCCGTGGGTCCGGGAGGCGTGGTCGACGGCGGCGAGTTCCGTGGCCGCGAGCCGTTGGAACATCTCGGCGAGCAGATCCTCGTGACTGCCGAACTGCCGTTCCACAGCACCCGACGCCATGCCGGTGAGCTCGGCGATGTTGCGTGTCGTCACGGCCACGAATCCGCCGTCGGCGATGAGGGAGGACGCCGCGTCGAGGATGTCGGTCCGGGAATCTCGGTCCGGGTGGTGGACGCGGGAGGAGTGCCGGGCGGTCCGGGAGGTGGACAGGGAGACTGCCGGGCGGGTCGTGGTGAAGGGGGCGGGGTCGCTCGGGGAGTGGCCGTGGGCCAGCGAGTTGCTGACGGTGGTGTTGGTCGCGTTGCCGGTGGTGGTGGGGCGGGTGAGTGAAGCGGTCATGATGGTCGAACCTTCCGTGGTGGGGGTGTGTTGTCCGGTGACAGTCCGTCGGCGGAGGCGCCGTGAAACTATGTTGTAGCGCACACTACAGGTTTGGATGTGGAAGGGTAGCCAAAACAACGTACTTCTGCCGAAACTTTTCCCCTACGGAGCCCGTCCGGGTTCCCCTGCCACCCCTGCCGCCCCTGCCATGTCGGCATCACGCAACGTCAGGCTGGTTTTCACGCCCCCTGGGCAACCTCAGACTGCGTGATGCCGACACACCCCGATCTACGCGCGGTCGACGAGGGCGGTCAGATCCACGCCCGCCGGCAGCGTCCCGTACTCCATCCCGCGCGTCAACGGGTCCACCCGGCCGGCGAGGAACGCGGAGGCCACCGGGGCGGGCGCATGGGTCAGCAGGGTCTGGGCCTGCAACGTCAGGGCCAGGGACTCGATGAGTCGCCGGGCCAGCCCCGGAGCATCGGCCGGCGAGGAGGCGGCGTCCTTCAGGAGTGTGGTCATGCGGTCGAACTGGGCGTCGTACCGCTCGTCGACGCCCACTGACCGGGACATCTCCGCCACGAAGGCCTCGCCGGCCTCCGGCTGACGGGCCAGCGCGCGCAGCACATCCAGGGCGATGACATTGCCCGAGCCCTCCCACACCGCATTCACCGGGGCCTCGCGCAGCCGCCGTGCCAGGGGGAACAGCTCCGTATAGCCGTTGCCGCCGAGGCACTCCAGCGACTCATAGGCATGGTGGGTGCCCCGCTTGCAGACCCAGTACTTCGCCACGGCCGTGGCCAGACGTCGGAAGTCCTCGAGGTCGTCATCGTCGTGGGCGGCGGCCAGACGCATCGCCGTCCACGTCGCCGCCTCGCTCTCCACCTGCAGGTCGGCGATGACATTCGCCATCGCCGGCTGGTCGATGAGCGTGGCCCCGAACGCCGCCCGGTGCCGGGCGTGCCACGCCGCCTCCGCCACACCCTGGCGCATCCCCGCCGCTGAGCCGAAGATGCAGTCCAGGCGGGTGCGGTTGACCATCTCGATGATCGTGGGTACGCCGCGTCCTTCCTCGCCGACAAGCCACCCGACGGTGCCGTCGAGCTCGATCTCGGAGGAGGAGTTCGACCGGTTGCCGAGCTTGTCCTTCAGGCGCTGGATGAAGAACGGGTTGCGCTCCCCGCCAGGCAGGATCCGGGGCACGAGGAAGCAGGACAGTGCCTGGCCAGCGTTACCGGAGCCGCTGGCGGCTCCGGTCCGGGCGAGGACGAGGAAGGCGTCCGACTGCGGGGCGGAGCAGAACCACTTGTGGCCGGTCAGGGACCATGTCCCGTCGGCGTTCGGTGTTGCGCGGGTGGTGTTCGCCCGCACATCGGAGCCGCCCTGCTTCTCCGTCATGGCCATGCCGAAGATCGCCGAGGACTTCGTCGCCGGGTCGCGCAGCTCGGGGTCATATGAGGTGGAGAGCAGCTTCGGCTCCCAGAACTCCGCGATCTCCGGCGACTTCCGCAGTGCCGGGACCACCGCATGGGTCATCGACACCGGGCAGCCGTGGCCGGCCTCAACCTGGCTGACCAGCATGAATCCAGCGGCACGTTCCACATTCGCACCGGGTCCGGGGTTCGCCCAGGCCGAGGTGTGCAGCCCCTGGCTCACCGAGAACCCCATGATGCGGTGGTAGGCGGGATGGAACTCCACCTCGTCGACCCGGTTGCCCCACCGGTCGTGGGAGGTGTGCACCGGCGTGATCCGGTTCGCCAGGTCCGCGTCATGCTGGTAGGACGCCGTCCCGACCTCCGCGCCGATGAGGCCGAGACGGTAGGTGTCGGCGTCCGGGGCGAAGGTGTCGACCGCCTCGACGAGGGCGGGGTCGCAGGTGAACTCGTTGATGTCGACCCGCGGTGCGGACTGGTTGAAGACGGTGTGCGTTCCGGTGTGTGCGGTTGTGGTCATGATGCTCCCAGGGCTCGAAGGCAGAAGGTGGTCACGGAACTGATGAGTTCCTCGGGCGTGTCGGGGCGGCTGCTGAGCCGGCCCATCAGCGCCTCGGCATTGGCGCCGATGACGGCGCGTGCGGAGGTGGCGGCGTCCTGTGCGGGGATTTCCCCGGCCGAGATCCCGGCGGCGATGACGCCTACGAGAAGCTCGTGGTAGCGGCGGCGGAAGATGAGCCGTTCGCCTTCGACCAGGGCGTTCACCGGCTCGAAGAGCAGGGCCTCGGCGGTGCGGGGGCCGGTCAGGGCGCGCCGGGAGAAGGTCGTGAGCAGGGCGGTTATCCGGTCGCTGACCCGCTCGTCGGCGGACTGGACGGCGTGCTCCACGGCGCGGTACTCCCGGTCGGCGAGGCTGCGGAAGATCTCGGCGAGGAGTTCCTCGCGGTTGCCGAAGTAGCGGTAGACGGTGCCGGTGGCGATGCCGGAGGTGTCGGCGATGGCACGGACGGTGGCGGCACCGAATCCGCCGGTGGCGACGAGGACCGTGGCGGCATCGAGGATGTCGGCACGGCGTCTCTCGGCGCGGGCCCGGGTGTTGTCGGTGGGGCGGTAGGGCATGGAGTCCTCCGGTTGTCGGCTTCCGTGATCTTCCACAAAAGTGTGAACTGTGGTTCACTGTGGTTCAGGTTACATTACCGAACGAAAGAGAGCTGCACGATGAATCTCGTAGATGTCCTCGACGCCAGTGTGCGACGCAACCCCGACCATGCCGTCGTCGAGTGGGACGGGGGACGCATGACCTACCGGGAGCTCCGGGACGCCGCCGACCGAGCGGCGTCTGTCTTCGCCGCGCGCGGCGTCCTGCCCGGGGACCGGGTCATGGTGATGACGCTCAACGACCCCGGATTCCTCGTCGCCATGTACGGCATCTGGCGGTGCGGGGGCGTCCTTGTCCCGGTCAACCACAAGATGACCCCGCCGGAGATCGAGCAGGTCGCGACACACTCCCGCGCCGTCACCGGGGTCGTCAGCGACCGGTTGGCGGATACCGCGGCCCAGGGAGCACCGGGCATCGACTGGCTCACCACCGGTCGGGAACCGGGCACCTTCGAGGACGCCGTCTCTGCTGCTGAGCCGTACACCGGCGGTCTCGTCGACGAGACCGACTACGCCCAGGTGCTCTACACCTCCGGTTCCACCGGGTCACCCAAGGGATGCGTCCTTACCCACCGGGCGGTCAGCGCGATCGCACCGAACATGGTCTCCAACATGCCCTTCGCCGCCGATGAGCGGATGCTCGTGTGCATGCCCGTGTGGCACGCCTCCCCGTTGAACAACTGGGTGCTGACCACCGTCTTCATCGGCGGGACCGTGGTGCTCATGCGCGAGTACGACCCCGCGCAGTTCCTGGGGACGCTCGAGGAGAAGAGGATCACCGCGGTGTTCGGGGCGCCGGTCGCGTTCATCGCCCCGGTGCAGCTGGCGAAGGCGGGTGCGGAGCAGGGTGTGCGGCAGCCGGCGTCCTACGACCTCTCGGCGATGCGGATGCTCATCTACGGGGCGGCACCGCTGGGTGAGGAGATGGCGCGGATGCTCATCGACGCCTACGGCACGGAGAACTTCTACCAGGTCTACGGCATGACCGAGACCGGGCCGGCGGGATCGCTGCTGAAGCCCGCCGACCAGGTTCGCAAGGCCGGATCCATCGGCCGCGGGATGCTCGGTGTGGACCTCAAGGTCGTCGCCGACGACGGTGCCGAGGTCACCGCGGACGGCGAGGGGGAGATCTGGATGCGGTGTGACTCGATGATGAGCGTCTACCTCTCCGACCCTTCGGCCACGGCGGAGGCCTTCATCGACGGCTGGTACCGCACCGGGGACGTCGGACGGGT
Source organism: Corynebacterium sp. UD i78 (assembly GCF_056280545.1). Classification (NCBI taxonomy): domain Bacteria; kingdom Bacillati; phylum Actinomycetota; class Actinomycetes; order Mycobacteriales; family Corynebacteriaceae; genus Corynebacterium; species Corynebacterium sp. UD i78. The sequence goes on from NZ_JBWCED010000001.1 coordinate 2,742,998, forward strand.
GGACGCCGAGGGCTACATCTACATCGCCGACCGCAAGAAGGACGTCATCATCACCGGCGGGGAGAACGTGTACTCCACCGAGGTAGAGGAGGCGATCCGGGACATGCCGGAGGTCCGTGATGTCGCCGTGGTCGGACGCGTCCACCCGGAGTGGGGTGAGACGGTGGTGGCCGTGGTCGTCACCGATGAAGGGCAGCTGCTCAGTGTGGACGAGGTGCGGGCGCACCTCGCCGGGAAGCTGGCGAAGTACAAGATCCCCCGTGAAGTCGTCGTGGCCCGTGGCCTGCCGCGTAACCCCTCGGGCAAGCTGCTCAAGCATGTCATCCGGGCTGAGGTGAATGCGTAGGGGCGCTGTCGGGTGGGTGATGTCGGTCGGGCAATGTCGGCATTACGCAGCGTGAGGTTGTTTTCAGCACCCTGCCAACGACCTCAGACTGCGTGCTGCCGACATCGTGCGGAGAAGCTACACCGTTGCGACCTCGGGGAGCAGCAGCTTCTCCCACAGGTCCTCGTTGCCGCGACGGTAGAGGCCCATGTGTCCGATCTTCTCCCGGCCGACCTCCGACGGTGCGAAGCGCTTCGGGGTGAGCTCGGCCCCGGTGTAGAAACTCTCCAGGTGGGCACTCGCCTTTGCCGACATCGTGGCGTCATCGGTGAAGGTCAGGGCGGTGACGGGCATGGTCACCGCGGCGTAGGTCGCGCGGTGCTCCGGGAGGACTCCGAACAGGTAGTCCGGGTTCCGGCACCAGCTCGCCCACTGCGTCATCACGGGGCCGGGGATGTCGCCGAGCAGCCTGATCTTCTTGCCGGGGTAGTATCCGAGCACCTTGACCAGCGCCGGAGCGACCGCCCACCACAGCAGCGGGGCGATGGCCTTGTCCGGGTAGTCCGCATTCCTCCACCAGCCGGTTCCGCCACAGCTGATGACGGCGCGGGTGATCTTCGAGTGGTCGGTGAAGGGCAGGAGCTGGCAGCCGAGGCTGTGACCGATCCAGGTCAGCGGGACGCCACCGAAGTTCTCCGCCAGATCCTCGTGGACATGGTCGACGACGGTGGCGGCGTCCGCGGCCCAGGTGAGGATGTCGGCGTCGACGTCCTTGAGCGGGGTGCGGGCCGAGGCGCCGTAGCCCTGGTAGTCGAAGGTGTACGTCACGATGCCCCGGTCAGCGAGCCAGGTGGCGAAGGCCGTGTAGTAGCTCGCCTTCGTCGCCATCGCCGGGGAGATGAGGGCGGCTCCCCGGGGCTCCCCGTCCGGGGCGAATCGTGTGACGGCGATCGGCTCGCCGTTGCCGGCGGTGAGGGTGACGGTGTCTTTACTGGTCATGGGTGCTCCTGGTCGGTAGGGGTGTCGGTAGGGGTGAGGTCGCCGGTGTTCAGCCGGACGAGCATGAGGGTGACGGCGTCCGCGTCGGCCTCGTTGAAGGACGCCCCGAGGGCTGCCTTCTCCAGGGCGAGGCCGAGGACGGCGGCCCAGAAGCCGCGGGTGATCTCACCTGGCGAGGCCCGGACCGTCCAGCCGGTGCGGGTGAAGGTGTCCACCATCGCGCGTTCGCCTGCCTCATGGAGGGCGGCGTGGGTGGTGACGATGACCTGCTGCAGTTCGGGGACGCGCCGGGCGGCGAGCATGGCCTCGGCGTACATGGTCAACGTCTGCGCGCCCGGGCCTAGCAGGTAGGTGACCAGGTCGCGGGCGTGGGCCTCCGGGGTGGCGGAGCAGCGGGTGCGTTGCTCGGCGAGACGGGCGGTGCGCAGGACTGCGTGGGAGGCCGCGTGGATGAACAGGGGTTCCTTGCCGCCGAAGTGGTAGGTCACCTGGTTCGGGTAGGCACCGGCGGCCCGGGCGATCTCCGCGACGGAGACGTTGTCGTAGCCCCGGTCGCGGAAGAGTGTGACGGCAGCGGTCAGCAGTGCGGTGCGGGCCTCACCGTTCTTGTATGGCATACAAGAAATATAGCGTGGTCCGCGCGATGGCGCAGGAGAATCTGGTGACCGGGGTCGGGTCCCGCCAGACAGGTCTTCCTGTCCCGACGGAGACGAAGAGCCGACCATCCTCAATAGTCTGCATTTCTGACAATATGAATCATCAACTGTGGGGAAGACCACAGGGTGTGGTCACGCCCCAAGGTCACAGGCGGTGGCGTCCGCTCTCTTGACGACGCCCCGGGCGCGCAGTCCATGTGGGACGCTCCGGTAGAGCGTAGGAGTGCTCAGGGAAACCGCTGAGGTAGCTCGGGGAGGTCATCGGCGGCGCCTCCGGCGGCGGGCTGACCCGGGGGAGCAGGTCGATCGGCTCGGGGTCCGGGGCGGTGTAGGTGTAGGTCGGGGTCGGCTCCGGGGTCGGCTCCGGGGTCGGTCGCGCGGGCTGTGGTGCCGGTGATGTACCGGGACGCCAACGGGCGACGGCCTCCTCCAGGGGGCCGTAGCGGAAGTCCTCGTTGGCCACCTTGAGTGCGACCCACAGGTCGGAGAGGCACTGGCGACGATCGGACTCGGGCAGTGCGTCCACCCAGGGGACGACCTGGGATGCCGCGCCGGCGAAGTCGGTCGAGGTGTCGCGGGCGGCGAGGAAGCGGAGGGTGAGGGACATGCCGTTGATATCTGCGACTGGTTCGGGCGTGGGTTCTGGAGTGGCCGCTACGGGGGTGGGGTCCGGGGGCGATTCTGCCCGTGGCGTCCACACCGGTTCCGGGGTCGAGCTCCATGCGGGCCCGGGTTCCGGCACCGGTGCCGGCTCGGCTTCCGGTCGGGGAGTGTGGAATGCCTCGCTGCTCCAGGAGGGGGCGACGGCGGGCCCGGAGACTGTCTCGGGCGCGGGTGCCGGGTCCGGCTCGATGGTCAGAGTGACCGTGACCCTGTGGTGGTCGATCGCGGGTTGGTGCAGGTTGAGATGGGTGCGGACCCTGGTTGCGGCGTCGTCGAGGACAGGGACGAAGAGAACGTCCCCGTTGTTGAGCGCGAGATCCCAGCCACCTTGCTTCTTGCGCGCAGTCACTGAGACGCCGTAAGTAACTGGTGCCATCAGAATATGATTTTAGTGGTGGGCGGGGGTGGTTACCGGCTGATCGCGTCTTTCACGGCCTGCAGCTGGACCTTGCCGAGGCCGCGCAGCGTGCGGTTGGCGGCGAGCTTGAGGGCGTCCTGCCGTTGTTCGAGGGTCAGTTCAGGGAGCGGCACAGGCTCTTCTCCTCGCGGGGTGGTCCGTTAGCAAATCGTTACTTGATTCGACACTACACGTGAAAGAGCTGGTCAAACGGGATTCCGGAGACGTTTGAACAACTTTTCATCCGTGAGAAGGACGTGCGGCAGGGTGCTTCCGGCGGAGACTCCCTACAGTGCCGCTTCGATGGCGTCGATGACCGCCGGGTCATCCGGGGTGGTCTGCGGGCGGAAGCGGTTGAGGACGCGGCCGTCGGCGGAGATGAGGAACTTCTCGAAGTTCCACTGGATGTCGCCGGCCTCGCCCTCGGCGTCCTGCGTGGTGGTGAGGGCCTGGTAGAGCGGGTCGCGGTCGTCGCCGTTGACGTCGGTCTTGGCGAGCAGGGGGAAGGTGACGCCGTAGGTGGTGGAGCAGAACGTCTGGATCTCCTCGGCGCTGCCGGGTTCCTGGCCGGCGAACTGGTTGCAGGGGACGCCGAGGACGGTGAGGCCGGTGCCGTCGGTGGTGCTGTAGGTCTTCTGGAGCTGCTCGAGGGCGGTGTACTGCGGGGTGAGCCCGCACTTGGACGCGACGTTGACGATGAGCAGCGGGCCGTCGAAATCATGGAGGTCGAGCGGGTCGCCGTCGAGAGTCGTGGCGGGGATGGACTTGATGTCGGTGGTGTCTGTGTTGGTGGGGTTGTTGGTGGTCATGGTCGCGAGGGTAGTCCCGGTGGGTAGAGAGTTCAGGGGGTATCGCCGTCACCTGCCGCGCGTACGCTCGGCGGCACGACGTCTGACCACCACCGCGTCCCGACCACCACGGCGTCCTGATCTGCAGGGCCTGACGGGACCGTACGCGAACGGAGACCACCGATGAGCGATCTCGAACTCAACCCGCTGTTCGCCCGCACCGACGAGGCGACCAGTTTCCCGCGTCACCGCATCCCGGAGGCCGGCAGCCTGCCGGAGACCGCCTACCAGCTCATCCATGACGAGGCGATGCTCGACGGCAACGCCCGGATGAACCTCGCCACCTTCGTCGGCACGTGGATGGACGACCACGCGAACCGGCTGTACAGCGAGGCCTTCGACAAGAACATGATCGACAAGGACGAGTACCCCGCCACCGCGGAGATCGAGGACCGCTGCTGGCGGATGATCGCCCGGCTGTGGAACGCGCCCGATCCGGACCACACCATGGGCACCTCCACCGTCGGGTCCTCGGAGGCGTGCATGTTCGGTGGCCTGGCGCTGAAGCGGCGGTGGCAGCACAGGCGTCGGGCGGCGGGGGAGTCCACCGAGACGCCGAACATCGTGCTCTCCTCGGCGGTGCAGGTGTGCTGGGAGAAGTTCTGCAACTACTTCGACGTAGAGCCCCGCTACGTCCCCGTGACCGAGGAGCACCGCGTCCTCGACGGTCATGACCTGGACAGCTACGTCGACGAGAACACCATCGGCGTGGTCGCGATCATGGGCGTGACCTACACCGGCATGTACGAGCCGGTGGCAGCGATCGCCGCCGCCCTCGACGAGATCGAGGACCGACGTGGCCTGGACATCCGGATCCACGTGGACGCGGCGTCCGGTGGGATGATCGCCCCGTTCCTGCAGCCCGACCTGGAGTGGGACTTCCGGCTGCCGCGGGTGGCCTCGATCAACACCTCCGGGCACAAGTACGGGCTGGTCTACCCGGGGCTGGGTTGGATCGTGTGGCGCACGCAGGAGGATCTGCCGGAGGACCTGGTCTTCCGCGTCAGCTACCTCGGTGGGGACATGCCGACGCTGGCCCTGAACTTCTCCCGGCCGGGCGCGCAGGTGCTGCTGCAGTACTACCTGTTCCTGCAGCTGGGGATGGACGGCTACCGGCGGGTACAGGGCACGACGATGGACGTGGCCCGGTACCTCGCGGGCGAGATCGGGAAGATGCCGGACTTCGAGCTGTGGAGTGAGGGCCTCGACATCCCCGTCTTCGCGTGGCGGCTGGCGGGGGAGGATGCCGGCCGGACGGCGGGCCGAGCGGCGGGCCGGGCGGACGCGGTGGGCGGCGCGCGCCAGGAGCGGAAGTGGACGCTCTACGACCTCTCTGACCGCCTGCGGATGCACGGCTGGCAGGTGCCGGCGTACCCCATGCCGGATGATCTCAGTGATGTGACGGTGCAGCGCATCGTGGTGCGCAACGGGATGAGCCACGACCTGGCGACGCTGTTCGTCCGGGACCTGCGCACCTGCGTGCGCTACCTCGACGGGCTGGACGCGCCGCTGCCGGCTTCTGCCGACGGTGGGCAGGGCACGGGGTTCCATCACTGAGGGTGAAGACCAGCGATCGTGATGACCCCCGGCACCCTCCTCGAGGAGCTTGGCTCGCTACCTCATCAGAAGTTCACTGGAGCCGTCGTTCACCGCACCGGGACAGTAGGCAGCCTCGATGTCGACTACCAGTTCGGCGGCATCGTCAGCGAGTGACTGCGGCATGGAAACCACTGACCCCTCCATGGTCGGAATATCCGTCCCTTTCCACTTGGCGATCTGCTTCGCGGCGGTGATGACGGCGAGCTTCCCTTTCTCCTTGGCGGCAAGTTTCGAGGACATGCAGACACCGGCCGCGACGCCGAAGAGGTCGTCATCGCTGGCATACAGACGGAGCACCGGGTCCACGGAACCGAGGAACATCGCATCCGTCTCCTCGGTGTAGTTGATGGAATCCACCACCGACGGGGCGGCGGTTGTGGTGGCCGCTGGTGCTGTCGTCGCCGAGGACGCCTCATCGGTCCGGTCATTCACCGCCACCACCAGTGCAATCACCAACCCTACGATGACGACCACTGCCACTGCGACCCCGCCGATGACAACGGCGGGACTCCGGAACCACGGTGTGGCTGCTGCTTCTTCGGGGAGCGGATTCGGCAGTCCTTCATGCCCCGGCATCCCCCACCCCTCGCGCGGCAGTGGTTGCTGTGGATCCGGTCGAGCCTCCGGATCCTGCTGGTCAGGTACCTGGTCAGGCGTGCTCATCGTGTGTGGTCTCCTCATGTCAGTGCTCGTTGGCTCTCGCCAAGAGCTGTTTGTCCGGTCGCCCATCTCAGGGGCAGACAAGCGAGAAGACTACGAACTGGACGGGACAACACCCGATGGAGTTCGAACGATATGTTCGAGTTAGAGGCCCCGGTAGAAAACTCCGCGTAGCTCCGGGTTCGTGGTGCACCTTTTCCTACCGTCCTGGAATCGGAGCACCGCGGTGCCCCACGCTGTCGGCCCCTCCCGATACGATGACCTCCGTGATCACTGGTGAACTGAAGTCTGATATCGACGCCGTCTGGAACGCCTTCTGGACCGGCGGCATCTCCAACCCGTCCGAGGTGGTCGAGCAGATCACTTACCTGCTGTTCATCCGGCGCCTGGATGATCTTGAGCTGGCGAAGGAGAAGAAGGCGGCATTCATCGGAGCGCCGGTGAAGAATCCTCGCTTCACCGATAAGCAGCAGGATCTCCGCTGGCACAAGTTCAAGGACCTCGACCCGGAAACGATGTACGAGGTGGTCTCGAAGGAGGTTTTCCCCTTCCTACAGAACCTCGGCAGCGCCCGTGGGGTGGATGGTGCGGAGTCCACCTACGCCACCCACATGAATGACGCACGGTTCACGATCCCCACCCCAAACCTGCTGACCAAGGTCGTCGGTCTGGTTGATGCAATCGACCTTGAAAAGCGAGACACCAACGGCGACCTCTACGAGTACCTGCTGTCGAAGCTGTCGAGTGCGGGAGTGAACGGTCAGTTCCGCACCCCGCGCCACATCATCGACATGATGGTGCAGATCATGGACCCGCACGGCAAGGACCGGATCGTGGATCCGGCGTGTGGTACCGCCGGCTTCCTCATCGGTGCCTCGGAGTACATCCGAGAGCACCACAAGGAGGATCTGCTCAACGCGGGTCTACGGGAGCACTTCCACCACGAGATGTTCCACGGCTACGACTTCGATTCCACGATGCTGCGCATCGGGAGCATGAACATGCTGATGCACGGCATCGAGGACCCGAATATCCGCTACCGCGACTCGCTGTCTCAGGGCGCCGGCGATGACGAAGGCAACTACACGCTGGTCCTCGCCAATCCGCCCTTCGCCGGCTCCCTGGACTACGAGACGACGTCCAAGGACCTGCTGGCGGTGGCGAAGACGAAGAAGACGGAGCTGCTGTTCCTGGCCCTGTTCCTGCGTCTGTTGCGCCCGGGTGGGCGCGCGGCGGTGATTGTGCCGGAAGGCGTGATCTCCAATTCCTCAAAGGCTCACAAAACGCTCCGGAAAGTGCTGGTCGACGATCACAAGCTGGATGCGGTGATCAAGCTCCCCTCGGGCGTGTTCAGACCGTACGCGGGAGTCTCGACGGCGATTCTCTGCTTCACGAAGACGGGTGTCGGCGGAACGGACGAGGTCTGGTTTTATGACGTGAAGGCGGACGGTCTCTCGCTGGACGACAAGCGCAGTCCGGTGGACGCGAATGATCTGCCGGACGTGGTCGCCCGGTGGAGCGAGAAGGACGCTTCGGAGCGGGAGCGTGCGCGCACGGAGCAGTCTTTCACGGTGCCGGTCGACGAGATCCGGGAGCAGGGTTACGACCTGTCGATCAACCGGTATAAGGAGATCGAGTTCGAGGAGGTCGAGCACCGGGATCCGTTGGAGATCCTCGCGGAGATCGAGGTGCTCAACGAGCAGATCGCCAAGGGCACGGCGGAGCTGAAGGAGATGCTGAAGTGAGCGCGCGCAAGGCTGCTACCGGGGATGGTCCGTACCCGCTGCCGGAGGGTTGGCGGTGGGTGACGCTGGGGGAGGTTGCAGAGATTGTCCGGACTGGCGTGAAGCCCGAGGATATGTCCGGTGATGAACCATATCTTGGCCTGGACTGCATTGCTGCCGGCGGCGCGATTGAGCGATGGACAACTACTGGAGCCGAGAAGGTTGCGAGCAACAAGTTTGCGTTCTCGGAGGAGCATGTCCTGATGGGTAAACTGCGGCCCTATCTTGGGAAGATTTCTCTTCCTGAAAATGGTGGACTTTGTAGTACGGACATAATCCCTATTTTGCCTCGTGAAGATCTCGACCGGCGCTTTCTCGGACACTGGTTGCGCACTGATGCGATGGTCGAAGAAGCGAACAAGGTTGCCACTGGTGCGAGCCTTCCTCGTATATCGCCCAAGGCGATAGAACGGCTTGACATCCCGCTCCCTCCGCTGGCGGAGCAGAGGAGGGTCGCTGAGATTCTCGACAGTGTCAGCCGCATTAATGAGAAGCACAATCAACGTGAAGGTGTGCTGGGCAGTTTGGTGACTTCGTCCTTCCTGAATGTCTTCGGCAATCCTTCTTTCTGGGAAAAGGGCAGGGAATTAAAGACAATCGGCGAGCTTGCTCAATCTGTCACCTACGGGAGTTCGTCGAAGTCCGGAATTGAGGGAGACCTCCCTATTCTCAGAATGGGAAATATTACCGACTCTGGTCTTATTGACATGGCTGACATGAAATATCTGAATATTCCAGAAGGCGAGATTGGCAAGTACACTGTCCGGCCTGGAGACATGCTGTTCAATAGGACCAATAGCGTGGAAAAGGTTGGTAAAGCTGCTGTAGTTAAAACTGATTCGCCATTGGCTTACGCCGGATACCTTGTGCGAGTCAGATTTGAGGATGTCAGGGTAGCTGATTTCGTTAGTGCTTATTTAAGGAGTTCTCACGGTAAAGCCACGAGGAGGAAGTTAGCCAAGGCTGCTGTGAATCAGGCGAACATTAGTGCGAAAGAGCTTAAGTCAATACCGGTACTTGTTCCCGACGACGGGCAGCTCCAGGAGTTCTCTGATCTACTCAAACAAGTTGAGGAGCGTCGGAAAAACTATTGTTTATTTTCGCAACATCTCGTTAGGCTCGCTTCTTCCCTCCAGTCCCGTGCCTTCCGAGGGGAGCTGTAGACAATGATCACATGGGACCTCTTCATGCATCCGATGCTCAGGTTGCTGGAGAACGGCGACGTGCTCAAGCTGCGTGATCTCCAGGACCGTGCGGCTGACCTGGTGCAACTGACCTCAATTGAACGCGAAGAGATGCTCCCCTCCGGGCAGTTGCGGTTCCGGAACCGTACCGGTTGGGCAGTGTCCTACCTGTTCAAGGTCGGCGCTGTCACGCGTCCCTCCCGTGGGTACTACGCGCTCACTGACCTGGGTAGGGAGTTGCTCGACGAATTTCCCGATGGGTTCAACGAGGTCGACTTCAAGAAGTTCGTCGGCGACCGAGGAATCGCACTGTTCAACAGTGATCAGCGCGGTATGAAAAGCCAGATCTCAGAAGACCCTTCTCCTGCCCAGGAGGACGACCCTGAACCCCTCGACCCTGTCGAACAGATCGAGGACGGCGTCCAACGGCTCAACGCATCCATCGCCGACGAACTGCTCACTCGCCTCCACGACAACGACCCCGCTTTCTTCGAGGAAGCCGTCCTCGAACTCCTCATCGCCATGGGCTACGGCGGAGCCGAAGGCAAAGCTACCCGCACTCAGCTTTCCAACGACGGCGGTATCGACGGCGTCATCGACCAGGACGCCCTCGGACTCAGCCGGATCTACGTCCAGGCCAAGCGCTACGCCGTGGACAGCACCGTCGGCCGGCCCGACATCCAGGCCTTCGTCGGCGCCCTGCAGGGCGCCCAGGCCAACCAAGGCGTCTTCCTCACCACCGGAAAATTCAGCAGGGGAGCAGTGCAGTACGCCGACGCGATCCAGTCCCGCGTCGTCCTCATCGACGGCGAACGCCTCGCCCGCCTGATGATCCGCTACGGCGTCGGTGTCCAGGTCGAACGCACCGTCGAGATCGTCAAGATCGACGAGGACTTCTTCGAGTAGTCACCCCAGTCAGACCAGGCCACCGGAAGGTCGAGTTCCGCTGAAGAAGTCATAGTCGGCGAACGGTACATCTCCGATTCCTGGAACAGTTTTGTTCCGGTGTACGCGGTGTCTAGCTGCATTCATGAGAGCGAAGACTGCCTGCTGTTTCTCCTCCTTGGGTACCTCCTGTAACGCCAGGACGTCACGGAAGAACCGCTGGTGGGGGCTGCCGACCATGTGCGTCGGAATCCGCCCGTTGCGGACGTGCTTCATCAGTCTCGGCCGGGCGAATCTGAGTATGGAGGAGCTGATCCCAACGGAGCCAGGTGAGCCACTGGGCAGGGGAGAGATGTAGTCCTACTCACGCGGGGCAGCACGGCGCTGCCGGAACACGTGAATCAGTCTGACCAGGCTGGTGACGGTGAAGAAGATGGTCGTGAAGATGAACAGCACCGTGTAGGTGTTGAACGGTCGGGTGTCTTCCTTGAAGAAGAGAGTGTAGAGACAGATGACCGCGAGCACGTGACATGTGCGCCAAAGGAGGGACCGCGGGAAGTGCGAGTATTCGGCGGTGCTGGTGTGGTTGGACATGATGACTCTGTGAGTCCTTTCGTCGGTGATGGAGGCCTGAATCTTCAGGCCATTGGGAACTCCAGAGGCATCAGTTGCATGGAGTGGGGTCATGGTAGAAGCCGTGATTCCGTTGGTGCGCAGCCCTGAACTTGCTGGTGAGCGGCGTGGATGTGCGCGGCTCTGAAGCCTCGTGGTGGGAGGCGCGGGTCAGGTTATCGCGAGGCCGTTCTGATGGATTCTGGTCAGTGAAGGTGCTGGCATCGGCGAATGAAGATTGATGCCGTTCGAGCTCGTGGGCGTCCCATAGTCGACGGTGGCCAACGCATCCACCCCCACTGTTAAGCTGCAACAAGCAAATCCTCAGCCCTCACTACGCACCACACCCCTCAGGAGACCACCGTGAGCAACTTCGCCTTCATCCGTGACGAGTGGCCCGAAGTCTGGGATGCCGCCATGCGCGCCGAGGCGATGTACACCGTGGACCCCCAGGTCGCCTGCTGGCTCTCCCGTCTCGCCGGCGAACGCCTCACCGACCGCATCTACGATGCCGCCGGCCTCCCGCCGTCCCCGGACACGAGCTTCCTCGGGCGCACCACCACCCCGGAGTTCCGCCGCGAAGTCGGTCGCATGATCGGCGACAAGATCCACCTCATCCGTACCGTCGGCAACTCCGCCACCCACGGCAGTAAGCGCATCAGCCGCGAGCAGGCGGAAGGCGTGGTCACCGAACTCTTCCACGTCGTCATCTGGGCCGCCCAGCGCTACACCACCCACCCGGAGAACGTCCCGGTCAACGCTCGTTTCGACCCGAAGCTCGCCCAGCGCGTCGCCCCGCCGGACCGTCGGAAGATCGCCGCCGAACTCAAGCACCGGGACGACCTCAACGCCAAGCGCGCCCAGCTGCTCGCCGAGGCGGAGGAGAAGCTGGAGAAGACCGAGGCCGAACTCGCCGACGCCCGTGCCGCCGCCGCAGACGCCGCAGCCGCCGCCGAACTCCGGGATGCCGAGATCGCCGAGCTGCGCGCACAGATCGCTGAAGCCCGGTCCCGCACCACAGTCGAGGACACCCACGACTACGCCGAGGCCGAGACCCGGACCCGGCTGATCGACCACCTCCTCGCAGAAGCCGGTTGGTCCCGGGCCAACAACAACCTCGCCGAGGAATTCGAGGTCCACGGCATGCCCGTCGAGGTCGGCCGCACCCGCGGCACCGGCTACGCGGACTACGCCCTCCTCGGCGCCGACGGAACCCCGGTCGGCGTTGTCGAGGCCAAGCGCACCACCCGCAGCCCGCAGGACGGTGAACACCAGGCCACCCTCTACGCCGACTGCCTCGAAGCAGAGACCGGGCGGCGTCCCCTCATCTTCTGCACCAACGGCATCGAGACCTGGATCAAGGACGACGCCGCCGGTTACCCCGCCCGCCGGGTCCACGGTTTCTACACCCCCGACGAGGTTGAGCTCGCCATCAAGCGCCGCGGCACCGGTATCGCCGCGCGGCGTCCTCTCGAACAGGGGGAGGTCGACGGCGACATCGCCGGGCGTCCCTACCAGACCCGTGCGATCCGCGCCGTCGACCAGGCCTTCGACCGGCACCGGCGAGCCGCCCTGCTGGTCATGGCCACCGGGTCCGGCAAGACACGCACCACCATCGCACTGGTCAAGCAGATGATGAAGGCTAACTGGGTGCGTCGCGTCCTCTTCCTCGCTGACCGCACCGCGCTGGTTACCCAGGCAGCGAAGGCCTTCGCCTACCACCTGCCGGACGCCACCACCGTCAACCTGCTCGGCGACGGTAACGGCAGGAAGGGGAAGGTCGACCCGAGTGGGCGGGTCTACCTGTCGACCTACCCGACGATGATGAACCTCCTCCAGGCGCAGGCCTTCGGCCCCGGGTTCTTCGACCTCGTCGTCATCGACGAGGCGCACCGCTCCGTGTACGCGAAGTACGGCTTCATATTCGAGTACTTCGACTCCCTCCTCCTCGGCCTCACCGCCACCCCGAAGGACCAGGTCGACCACAACACCTACAGTCTCTTCGACTTGCCCGACGGCGAACCGACGGACGCCTTCACCCTCGACGAAGCGGTGGAAGGTGGCTATCTTGTTCCGCCGCAGGGACGCCGGGTGGAGACCCTCTACCTGCGCGAGGGCATCAAGTTCGATGACCTCTCCCCGGAAGAGCAGGTGCAATGGGAGCTCAGTGACTGGGGCGATGAGACCCCGGACTCTGTCACCGGGCGCGAACTGAACAAGTACCTCTTCAACAAGGACACGGTGGACAAGGTCCTGCGCCGACTCATGGAGGAGGGCCACCGGATCGAGGACGGCGAAGTCCTGGCCAAGACGATCATCTTCGCCAAGAGTCAGCGGCACGCCGAGTTCATCGCCGACCGCTTCCGCATCGGCTGGCCGGAACTGGGGCCGGACTTCGCCCAGGTCATCACGCACGCCGTGGACTACGCCCAGGACCGGATCGACAGATTCTCGGACGCGCAGCGCACTGCACCGCAGATTGCCGTCAGCGTGGACATGCTCGACACCGGCATCGATGTGCCGGAGGTCGCGAACCTCGTCTTCTTCAAGGAGGTCCACTCCGAGACGAAGTTCTGGCAGATGATCGGACGAGGCACCCGACTGTGTCCGGACCTCTACGGTCCGGGCCGAGACAAGGAGGACTTCCTCGTCTTCGACTTCTGCGGCAACCTCGAGTACTTCAGCCAGCAGATTCCGAAGGCGAAGGACAGCACGGCGCGGTCCCTCACCCAGCGGATCACCGAACGCCGGCTCGGACTGCTGCAGGCGCTTGACGAGAAGGCGACGTCCTCATCGGGAGAGTTCACCGAGGACGACCGGGCCTTGAGGCGGGATGCTGCCGGCGAACTGTTCCGCTTCATCGGAGGGATGAATCCGGACAACGTCATCGTGCGTCCGCATCGCCGGGAGATTGAACGCTACGGAGACCGATCTTTCTGGGATGGTGCGTCGCTGACCCCGGAGGATGCTGAGACGGTTCTCGGTCTCGCCGGTCTGCCCAGTACCGGCGGTATCGCCGTGGACAAGGACACCGATGCCAAGCGTTTCGACCTGGTCATGCTGACCGCGCAACTCGCCCGGGAAACCGGTGACGTTCCTGCACTGGAACGGATCGGTGAGAAGACCCGGGCAGTGGCCGAAGAGCTGCTGACCCTGATGACGATCCCCACCGTCAAGGAACAGGCCACGGTCCTGGAGGCGGTCGCCTCCGAGGAATGGTGGGTGGATGTCACCTCGGTGATGCTGGAGGAGGTCCGGTTGAAGCTCCGCGGTCTGCTGCGGCATATCCAGAAGTCCGTGCGCAACCCGGTGTACGTCGATTTCGAGGATGAGATCCGGGCGACGGAGGAGGTTGCCGTCGGACCGGGCGGTCCGGTCGGCCTCGGCGGAACCAGTACCCTCAACGTGGACAAGCTCCGAGACCGTGCGCGGGCGTACCTGGAGGAGCACGCGGACAACATCGTACTGCAGCGGCTGCAGCGCGGTAACCAGCTCACCGCCGCCGATCTCGACGCCCTGGAGGACATGCTGGAGGACGCGGCCGGGGACGGTGCCGCCGAGGACCAGGTTGACCGGGTGATTGACGAGGCCGCCGAGGGTGCGGGCGGACTCGGGTTGTTCATCCGCTCGATCGTCGGCCTGGACCGGGCCACCGTCAACGAACGGTTCGCGGACTTCCTCGACGCTTCTACCCGGAATGTCGACCAGATCCGGTTCATCGAGACGATCATCGACGAGCTCACGGTCAACGGTGTGGTCGAGGTCGCCCGGCTCTTCGAGGATCCGTACAGCGACATCATCGCCGACCCGATGGACCCCGAGACCGGCTTCGAGTTCGGAGAGCTGACGGTGATCAGGACGATTCTCGCGGACTTCAAGGCCGCTGCGGTGCCGGTGGGGGCGTAGCCGACGTTCCGTGGCTCTACAGCAGGGTGAGTATTTGATTCGTTCAGGAGGGAATGAAGGATTCTAGACTAAGCGGTCTATAGCTAGGGTTCCCGTTGTCCACGAAGAAGACAACGAGAGACCGATCCACATGCCCAATGCCACGGCCCCCTGCCGGTACCGATCCGGCAGTAGTCCCAGCAACAGCAGGCGACACGTAGTCCGTCGTTTCCTGGTGTCCGTGCTGTCGGTGGTTGTCGTCGCCGCAACTGCGACGTCGATGTCCGCCTGTAGTGTTGGCGGATCAGCCTCGGCGTCGCCGGATGATTCCTTCGTCTCAGCGCTCTACCTCGAACCCAAGGCACTGGATCCGCACCGTCAGGTCTTCTGGGAAACGTACCGGGTCTCCAGGAACATTTTCGAACCGTTGGTTGGCGAGGACCTCACCACCACCTCCGGTGTCCCCGATCTCGAACCTGTGCTGGCCACCGACTGGCATTCCAGTGATGATGGACGGACGTGGACCTTCGGTCTGCGGAAGGGTGTCACCTTCCATGACGGGACCCCCTTTACCGCGGCTTCTGTCGAGAAGAATCTTCGTCGGGTCACTGACCCCGACTACGAGTACTACGACGAGAAGTCGGCGGGGACCGCACAGCTGTGGTTCGGCGACCTCGCGTCGTACCGGATCGTCGATGATCACACCTTCTCCTTCACCTTCAACCAACCTTTCCTCGGGTTCCCCAGGATTCTCGCGCAGTCCATGTACACCCTGCCGATCGGAAATCCTGCGGTCTGGGAGAAGTACGGGAACGACGGCTTCGCCGACCACCCGGAGGGAACCGGCCCGTACACCTTCACCTCCCGGACCATCGGCGACAGAATTGATCTCAGCCGAAACGAGAATTACTGGGGTACCGAGCCGAAAAGTACCCACCTCACCTTCCGCGTCATCCCGAACAATCAGACCCGTGTAGCCTCACTGCTCAACGACGAGGTCGACCAGATCAGCTACGTCCAACCCGACGACGTCAAGATGCTGGAGGCCAAGGGATTCCAGGTACCGCAAGGTACGGCGGCGGAGTTGATCTACTTCTCCTTCAACGCGCGCAATCCTGCCTTCCTCGACCCGCGTGTCCGCGAGGCCGTTGATCTCGGTATCGACCGGCGTGCCCTCGCTGACGAAGTGTTCAACGGTTACGCGACCCCACAGGGAACCTTCTTCCCCCCTGGCAACGAAGCGCACTCCGAGGCTGAGGAAGGTCGACCCTATGACCCGGATACCGCCCGCCGCCTGCTTTCCGAGGCCGGCCATCCTGCGGGAAGCCTGCACATCAATCTGGTCATCGACGTGGCTAACGAGGCACTCGGCCAGTGGCTCCAGGCGGAACTCCGGGATATCGGCATCGACGCCGACGTCGTCAGCCTCGACCGCGCCAGCTACTCAGACCGCCAGTACAACCCGGCCCCCGACGACGGTCTGTACATCGATGAGTTCGGGGAGACAGACGCCGAATGGCTCTACAACGTGGTGAACGGACTGACCAACCGCGGCCTCGACCTCGACGGCTTTCCGGACGTCACGTCCTCTATCGACAGGGCACTGCACACCAATGACGCCGCGGCTCGAATCGGACTGTGGCAGGACGCTGAACGGACTGTGCGCAGTCACACTCTGGCGCTGCCCGCCGTCAACCTCAACCGCTACTACGCGCTGGGGAAAGACGTCTCGGGCTTCACCTTTGCCTCGACCAACTGGTACGACCTGGCCCCGGTGACACGAGGAGACAACTCATGACCGCAGTATCTGTCACGGAGCGGACTGACACGATTCGCCGGACAGGGTTGTCCGGAAGAAGGCGGGGTGTCCGCGGATACTTCCCTTTCCTCAGGCGGCTCGCCATCCGGCTCGTGATCCTTGTCCTCGTTCTGTTTGTCGTGTCCGTCCTCGCCTTCCTGCTCGGTGTGCTCGGCCCCGGGGACCCGATCGAGGCCCAGTACGGAAACACCCTCGACCAGGCGCAACTCGACGTACTACGGGACGCGTACGGCCTCAATGATCCCCTGGTGACCCGCTACGTCAACTGGGTGGGAGCCCTGTTCACCGCCGGTGGCGGCACCTCGCTGATCACCGGGCGGGCGGTCTTTGACGTACTCGGGCCTGCGTTCCTCAACACCCTCGTCCTTACGGTGGCGTCCGGCATCGTCTTCCTGGTCCTCGGTACCGTCATCGGTCTTGTCGCCGGGTACTACCACGGGACATGGATTGACCGTGGGGTGATGTTCATCGTCCAGATCGGCAGCAACCTCTCGGTTTACTG
Organism: Corynebacterium sp. UD i78; assembly: GCF_056280545.1. Lineage (NCBI taxonomy): Bacteria > Bacillati > Actinomycetota > Actinomycetes > Mycobacteriales > Corynebacteriaceae > Corynebacterium > Corynebacterium sp. UD i78. The sequence goes on from NZ_JBWCED010000001.1 coordinate 2,759,816, forward strand.
GTTCGGACTTGTGCTTGTCAGCATCTTCGCGCTGAGGCTCCAGTGGCTCCCGGTCGGCGGGATGGCGTCGCGAGGGTCGGGAGGATTGCCGGACCTGCTGGTACACCTTGTGCTCCCCTCGTTCTCGGCCGCACTGATCTCTCTACTGGTGCTCTCCCGTTTCGTGCGGATAGGAGTGGTGCGCGAATCATCTTCCGGCTACTACCGGCTGTTCCGGTCGCAGGGATTCAGTAGAGCCCGGCTGTTGCGGAGCAACGTCCTCAGGAATGTCTTGCCGAGCATCGTCACGATCAGTGGTCTTGAGGTCGGCACGTTGATCACCGGGGTCTTCTTCGTAGAGATCGTTTTCAACTGGCCGGGTATCGGTACCCAGCTCGTCAATGCCGTCAACAGTCAGGACTATCCGGTGATACAGACCGGCATCGTGCTCGTTGCCGCCTGCTACCTGGTCATCAACCTTTTCACCGACCTGATCGTTGATGCACTCAATCCCCGGCTCAGGAGGGCCTCATGACTGCTCCCACCGCATTGCGCGGAAACGTCGTGGCCGGTCGGCCAGACACGTCCCCTGCACCGCGTCGCAGTCCGCGCGCGGGTCTCCAGCTCACCGTGTCCCTGACACTGATCACCGTCATCGTGGCCGCCGCTGTACTGGCACAGTGGGTGGCTCCCTACGGTCCGCTGGACGGAGACCCCTCCAAGAAGTACCTGCCGGTTGGCGCAGAAGGACACCTACTCGGAACCGACGAACTGGGCCGCGACCTGCTGTCCCGGGTCATCTACGGGGCACGCACCTCGCTGCTTCTGTCGGTGGCGTCGGTCGCCGGGGCGACGGTGGTCGGAACTGTGGTGGGACTGCTTGCAGCATTCACCGGGCCACGGATCTCGGCGGTGATCATGAGGGCCACCGACGTCGCGTTCGCCTTTCCGGTCATTCTCGTCGCCATTGCCCTGGCGGCACTGCTAGGCACCGGTAAATCGGTAGTGGTCATCGCCGTCATTATCGCGGTGACCCCGTATGTCACCCGCATCGTCTTCTCCGAGGCGAAGACACAACGCGAGCTCGAGTACGTCGAGGCCGCCCGGTCGCTGGGGGCCCGGCGCGCCGACATCATCTTTCGTGAAGTATTCCCCAACATCTCCGCGCCTGTCGTGGTCTACGCCACCGGCCTCGTGGGAACGATGATCGTGTTCTCCGCCAGCCTCAGTGCCGTCGGCATCGGCGTCCAACCACCGGAGGCCGACTGGGGCCAGATGATCGCCTCGGGGGCCAAGGTGGTCATCTCCGGGAACATGCACGTCGCGGTCGTACCCGGTCTTGCCGTACTTGTCACCTCCCTCGCCTTCACCTGGCTGGGAGACGCCCTCAACGACAGATTCCATACCCGTACCCGAGGAGATGCACGATGACCGCCCCAGTTACCGACAAGACCCGCGAACCGACCGGACAGGTCATTCTCGACATCAGTGATCTCACCGTCAGCTTCCGTGGACAACAGGACCCCACCCTCTCGCAGGTGTCACTCCAACTACGACCGGGCCGGATCCACGGCCTCGTCGGGCAATCAGGATCTGGGAAGAGCCTGCTCGCTTCGGCGGTGCTCGGGCTTCTTCCGGCCACCGCCGCGGTCAGGGGCGGGAGCATCGGATACGACCCCGGGCTGACCGGGCCCAGCGTAGACATCGCCCGGGCGCCCGAACGCGAACTCGCGGGTGTGCGGGGGACAGGGATCGGGATGATCTTCCAGAACCCCCTCACCACGCTGGACCCCACCCTCACTATCGGACGCCACTTCTCGAGGATCGACTCCCGACGGGACAGTGACCAGGCCGGGACGTCGCGGGACTGGCTCTCCAGGGTCGGCTTCGAGGACCCGGACGTGGTCCTGCGGTCCTACCCCCATGAACTGAGCGGCGGCATGCGGCAACGGGCCGTCGTCGCCCTGGTGTGCTCCTCCGGGCCACGGGTCATCATCGCTGATGAACCCACGACGGCCCTGGACACCGTGGTCCAGAAACAGGTACTTGACCTGCTGAGATCCATCGTCGACGAGACCGGAGTCGCACTACTGCTGATCACCCATGACTTCGACGTCATTCGGTATCTGACCGACGACGTCACGGTATTGCATGGCGGCAGGGTCGTCGAATCCGGGCCGACCGCGACGGTCGCCACCGCCCCGGAGGACTCCTACACCCGGGATCTGCTTGCCGCTGTCCCCGGACGTGGGACAGCCCCGGTGCGCGTCTCAGGTGGTCCCGGTGAGCAGGGTGATGCCGCCGGTGGTCGGGAGACCCTGCTCAGCGTCCGGAACCTCACCAAGGAGTACACCGTCGGTGGCTGGGCCAGCGGGTATCGACGTCAGCGACGCCGTGTGGTCGACGACGTCAACCTCGATATCCGACGCGGTGAGATCTACGCCGTTCTCGGTCGGTCGGGGTCCGGGAAATCGACTCTGGCCAGGCTCCTCGGCGACCTCGTCCCGCGCACTGCAGGAAAAGTCGAGGGGCCAGGCAGAGCTGCGGTGCAGTACGTCTTCCAGGACCCGTCGAGTTCACTCAACCCCGTCAAGACGGTCGGCGCGCAGATCAGTCGACCTCTGCGACGATACGGACTGCCCGCCGACCGGGAAACGGTCGAAGCAGAGCTCGAACACGTCGGGCTCGACGGCTCTTTCGCCTCCCGCTACCCGCTCGGGCTGTCCGGTGGGGAGGCCCAGCGGGTCTGCTTCGCCCGTGCCCTTGCTCCCGGTCCCGAACTGCTCATCCTCGACGAACCGACCTCGGCGCTCGACGTCCTGACCCAACGGAAGATCATCTCGACGCTGTTGAAACTCCGGAAAGAACGGGATCTGACCTGCGTTTTCATCGCGCACAGTCTCGGGCTCGTCGAGTGGGTCGCCGACCGGGTCGGGGTGATGGACGGGGGTCGGCTCGTCGATGAGTTCGCCGTCGCCGACCTGCGGTCCCCGTCCCGCTCCGCCGCCGTCCGGGCACTGACTGCCGCGGACCTATCAACTTAGGAGAACTGATCAATGACATTGATGATCGCACTCGGCCTGACAACTGCCGAGGCACAAGAACTGGCGTCCGATCCGCAGTCCACCGGGCGTTGGAAACAGTTAGCGCCAGCGTTCACCATCATCGGTCTCGGTGATTCGGGTCCGACGCGAGTACTTGACCCTGGAGTGCTCGCCACCTTCCTCGCTGGTGCCGAATCACCGCCGGTGTTCGCCTCCGGTGACACAGGCACCGATCTGCCCTACAACCTCGCCCGGCAGGTTCTTTCCGCGGACCAGCTCTCAGGGGGACGCGGTGGTGTCCTGCTCACCGGCAGGGACGCCGGAACAGACCCCCAGACCTTCGCCGAGACTCTCGTCCGGCTGTGGCACAGCTGGCCCCGGGAGTCGGTCGTCGCCGACCGGGACACCGGAATTCTCGTGGAGGCTGACCAGATACGGAGGGTCGACCATTCCGGTGTGGCGGGACCGCTCAGTGTCCCTTCGTCGTTGCAGGGCAGTCCGGTCCTCCTCTGGTCCGCGAACTCGGTCGATGATGTCGCCCGAGCACCTTCCAGCTCCGACCTCATCGTTCTCGATGCTGCCTCTGAATGGTCAGGCATTCCCTTCGCGGAAGAGGTCCACTGGTTGGCCGCCGTGGGGCCAGGCGACGTGCCAGGCTCGCTGCAGGACGTCCGTGACGCAGGGGCGGCCGGGTTCGTCCTGCGTAGCGCCGGCCGCGGAGGCGATGACCCGGCTGAGTCACTTGCGGAACTCCTGACAACGCTCGAGGAGATTGCGGTCACGTCAGACCCGGCACATACCGCTTCCCTGCAGGGCCCAGACGCCACGGCGCGTGAGGTTCTGGGACTTCCGATGCCTACCTTTGTCGAACCTGTCGGCGCGGCGGCATTTCCCGCACCGCGTCCACTGACCCTTCCGGACGGCACTGCCGATCTGACCACCACTGAAGGAGAAAACCGATGACCACATCCACTGCACCTGCCAACCTCACCGGTTCACTGGCCGCCGACCCCGTTGCGGGCGGTGCGGACTGGGACGAACTCACCGCACGGTACCGACCCGTGTTCCGCGACATCGCCGAGGGGAACGTCGCGAGAGAGAACGCCCGGGTGTTCCCCTACAAGCAGGTCCGGGAACTCATCGACGCCGGATTCTCGAGGATCCGGATCCCTGTCGAATATGGTGGTGATGCAGCGACACTCAACCAGACATTCGCGCTGCTCGTCGAGCTCGCCGAGGCTGACCCGAATGTCGCCCACGTCTTTCGCAATCATCTGGCCTTCGTCGAGGACAGGCTCAATGACCCGGACAGTGAGGCGACAGCGGTGTGGCTGCAGCGCTTCCGCGACGGTGATTTCGTCGGCGGCGGGTGGACCGAGGCCTCGACCGCCAGCTTCGACAAGGTGGGTACGGAGATCCGCACAGTTGATGGAGTGACCACTGTCAGTGGAGACAAGTTCTACGCGACCGGCAGTCTGTACGCTGACTGGCTCGACGTGATCGGACGCAACGAACAGGGGGAGCTGTACACCGCGCTGGTCCGTCGGGGCCAGGACGGCGTCGAGGTCCCCGACGACTGGCCGGGCTTTGGTCAGCAGACGACCGCCAGCGGGTCAGCGACATACCGCGACGCCGTCGCTGATGAGTACGGACTGTTCCCTGCCCGCGACCGTTACGTGTACCAGGGAATCTTCTATCAGACTGCGATTCTTGCCGTACTCGTCGGCATCACCCGGGCAGCCTTCCGGGACGGTGTGGAAAATCTGCGGGCACGGCGGCGCAACTACCCGCTCGGCATTGCCGACAAGCCGGCAGATGACCCGGTCCTCCAGGAGAAAGTGGGCCAGCTGTCGACGCAGGTCTACCAGGCGGGCTCCGCGCTTGACGTCCAGACCCGCACGCTCGATCACCTTGCTGCACTGCTTGCGGCCGGTGGTGACGTCGCGGCCGCCGGGACTCCGACCGCCGAGGCGTTCCGTGAGGCGACGGTGCAGACCCACCAGGCGCAGTCGGTCGTCGTGGAGTCTGCCCTGGACGTCACCTCCCGGATCTTCGATGCGCTGGGGGCATCTGCGACCTACCGGCGGTCCGCCCTCGACCGGCACTGGCGCAACGCCCGCACCCTCTCTTCCCACAATCCCCGCGCCTTCAAGGAACGCATCCTCGGCGACTACTTCGTCAACGGTGCGGCGCCGCAGGGCGATTCCCCGTTCGGTTCCGACCAGGGACAGGGGGTGTAGTGATGTCCACCGGAACCCACACCTCGGTCGCACCGGACCGGGACGGTCACGTCATCCTCGGCCTCAATGCGCTGGTGTACGGATACGTCCCGTCAGCGTGGCAGTCTCCGCTGCTCGGGGACAACGATTTCCAGTCTAGGTCCTACTGGCAGCGGATCGGGCGTATGGCGGAGAAGGCACGGCTCGACGCGTTCTTCCTCGCCGACGGCCTGGCACTTGGTAACCCCTCCTACGACGCCAACCCTATTCGCCTCGATCCCACGTCAATCCTCGCGACGGTGGCCGCGGCCACTGAGCACATCGGCCTGGTGGCTACGGCATCCACGACGTTCAATGATCCGGTCGATCTTGCGCGTCGCATTCTCACCCTCGATCACGTCTCCGGGGGACGGGCGGGATGGAATCTCGTCACCACGAGGGACAGGGCGTCCGCCGCAAACTTCGGTCTTGATGACGTGACGGGCCGTTCCGACCGCTATGCCCGGGGTGCCGAGTTCGCCGAACTGGTCACCGCGATATGGGCGGCCGCAGGGTCCGGGCGCCAGGTCGACTACGACGGTGACCACTTCAGCTTCCACGACACCGTCGATGCACCGGTGTCTGACCAGACAAGCCCTGTCATCGTCCAGGCGGGCGGATCCGCTGCCGGCCGCGAGATAGCCTCCCGGTTCGCCGACGCCGTGTTTTCCGCGGAAATCACGCCGGACAGTGCCGCGGAACACTACGCAACAGTCAAAGACGGTGCTCAGCGGGCCGGTCGACAATCGGAGGACGTGAAGATACTCCCCGGGTTGCTGCTGACCCTCGGATCCACCGAGGAAGAGGCCCGTCGGAGGATCGACCATCTCTACGACACCAGTCCGCCTGCCTACGCCGCGGGATGGTTGAGCCACGCCATTGGAGTGGATGTCTCCGGTCTTGACCTGGACGACGGGTTCCCGGAGGACATTCTGTCATCGCCGGTGCCGGAAAACTTTGCGGGGAGTATCGGGTTCCGACAGTCCATTCTCGCCCAGATTCGACGGACGCAGCCCACGGTCCGTGAGTACCTGCGGCAGACCCGCTACAGCGGCTCCGGGCACGGTGGCTTCGTGGGGACACCGGAGCAACTCGTCGACCACATCGAGGACTGGTACCGCCGCGGTCTCGTCGACGGATTCAACCTGCAGCCGGACATTTTGATTGACCAGCTCGAAATCATCGCGGACGAGGTGGTGCCGCTGCTCACCCGGCGAGGTCTATATCGCCATGAGTACGAACAGACCACTTTGCGGGGAAACCTCGGTGCGCCGCGAGGCATCCCGACGTTCGCTGAGCAGTGAAGGAGCCTCACATGACGAAGAACTCGGTCAACACATCGACAGTGGGCGCCCAGTCGGGGCGGGAGGCCTCGTTCGGCCAGGCACTGACTCCAGATGCCCTCGATTCCGGTGCAGTCGGCGGACTCGGCGCCTTCGCCCAGGGGGTGGCGGCTTCGGCACCCAGCGTGGCGTTGGCATCGGTGCCCGTCGGCCTGTACGTTGCCGCAGGTAAAGGAGCATTCTGGGCAGCGGTCCTCGGCTTGTTTATTGCGGTTCTGCTGGCCACGACCATCGCCTTCCAGGCACGACGCACAGTCAGTTCAGGGTCCCTCGGCACGTACACCGGTAACGGATTGGGTCCCGGTGCGGCATTCGTCTCGGGGTGGAGCCTGCTGTTCGGATACATCGGCTTCAGCGTCACAGGAACACTGGGGGCGGTCCTCTACCTCAACGCCTTCCTGGACCAGATCGGGCTGGGATCCGAGCAGACCTGGTTCCGGCTGCTGCTGGTGCTGCTCGTGGTTGCGGCGGCCATCTACTCGCCGTTGCGGGGGACCTCGTTCACGGCGCGTTTCGAGTTGATCTTCGAGTCCGCTTCGCTGGCGGTCATCCTGGTGGTCATCGTGGCCGCCTACCTCACCGGTGACGGGGGAGTGGACACCGAACAGTTCTCACTGTCCCATCTGGGGGACAGCTCCACTCTTGTCGCCGCGGTGACCGCGGTCGGAGCCTACGCCGGGTTCGAATCCGTGGCCTCGCTGGGTGACGAGGTCCGTGACGCGCACCGCAACATTTCGCGGTCGCTGATCAGGGTGGTTCTCATCCTGGGTGTGCTCTACCTTTTCTCGACCTACCCACAGGTGCTGCACTTCGACGACCTCGATGTCGATACCGCGGTGCTGCCTCAGGTCGCCGACAGTGCCGGACTGTCGTGGATCAACGTGGTCGTCGCCGCGGCGGTGACTGTCGCGATGGTCGTCTTTGTATCGGCCGTGACAAACTCCGCGTCGCGCAGCCTCTACACATTCGCCCGCGAAGGCGCGCTCCCGGCGGTGTTCGCCCGGGTTGACCCTGTTCGTCGGACCCCGGTCAACGCGGTTCTGTTCATCGGACTGCTCGCGTTGGTCTTCGGGGTGCTTGCGTCGGTGAGTTCGGTCGGTCGGCTGTTTTTCGACGTCTACGGCGGCTACGTGACGAACTGGGGATTCCTCGGCTCGTATCTATTGACCGTGCTGGCGACGCCGCTGTGGCTACGCCGGATCCGGGCCCTGCGGCCCGTCCATATGCTGGTCTCCGGCGCTGCGCTGATTGCCCTGGGGTATGTGATCATCAGCAACTTCATCCCGTCTCCGGAGTGGCCCTACAATGTGCTGCCCTTCGTCTACCTCGCTGTTCTTGCCGTGGGGCTAGCCAGATACCTCTACCTGAAGGTCCGCCGGCCCGAGATTGCGATGCGGATCGGTACGACGCAGACTCTCAGCGACGCTGAAAGGGAACGGCTGACCGACCTGGGTCTGATAGGGGAATCCAGGGTCGCAGGAGAAACCGGTGATCGTGTCCGAACAAGGAGTGAATGAGATGAGCACGACAGCGCACAACACTGACGTATCCGCAGCCGCCGGCCAGATTGCGGATCTGGCGTCGTCCCGTCCCGGCCTCCTCTCGAGACTCTGGCCTGCGGACGAGCGGACAGTCGCCGACAGGATCGCCGACGCATTGCCCGGGGAGGTCCACATCGTGACTGATGGGGACGGACAGACCCAGGGATGGACCTTGCTCTACGCTGCGCCTTCCGCTGCCCCGAGTGAGCTACATGCGGAAATTGTCGTGGACGCCGGTGTCTCTCCGGGAATCGCGGCCAGTGCCGTGCGAGACCTCGTCGCGCGGGTGCCCGTGCACGCCCCCGGGACTGGCTCGGACAGTCTCGTTGTCGTCATTGATGCAGACAACGGTCCGCTGGAGGAGGCGCTGCGGGACGCCGGTTTCTCCCTGGAGCGGAGATTCGCAGTCGAGCACCGGCTGATCGGAGAAACGGCATCTGCGCTGCGGAAGGAGTTGGATCAGGCTGCCCACCGCACGGGGCTGCAGATCCTCGACTGGGAACAGGTGGTGGATAGTGGCCGGACCGAGGATGTGCGGAAGTTGCAGTACCTGACCTTCGAGGAACACTGGGGCCATCTGTCGAAGTCAGAGGCCGACTGGGAGCACTTCCTGGGTGGCCTCGAGTTCGCCGCCGAATTCAGTGGCGCCGCGCTCGACGCTGCCTCCGGCGAGCTCGTCGGCTACGTGCTCGGTGCCAGGTCGCGGTCGGTGGCGGTGGAGGGGGAGCGGGTGACGGCGCACACGGAGTACATCGGCGTGTCCCGTTCGCACCGCAGGAAAGGTGTGGCAGCGACGTTGCTGCATTTAGTCTGGGCGGCGGCCCTCGATGCCGGATTGAACACCGCCAGCCTCGGAGTGGACGTGGAGAACTCGAGTAATGCCCGTCACCTGTACGAGTCCCTGGGTTACCGCACAGTCGGCTACCATGCGGCGTACAGGCTTTCTGGGGCCACCTGATGCAAGTGATAGTTCATTGCCTCACTTCGAACATCCGATCACCGAAGGTCAACCTGATGATCTGCGCTGTCTTTGCGCCAGCAGCGTCCACGGGAGAGGCCCAGTCTATTGCTGGTAGTGGGGAGGTGAACCGGGGAGCATTATTGCCCACCCGGATAGTCTCCTCAACAAGCTCGACTCGCGGAGGATGGCACTCCGCTGGGGATTCTTGTCGAGGTGCAGCGTGATCGTGCGCTGCGGTCATGGTTGCGAAGTAACCTGATCACAGCAGGTCACTGGAGCCGTCGTTTACTTCACCGGGGCAGTAGGCGGCCTCAGCGGCAACAACGAGTTCTGCGGCATCGTCAGCGAGTGACTGCGGCATGGAGACTGATGATCCTTCAGTGGTCGGAATGTCGAGGCCCTTCCACTTTGCGATCTGCTGAGCAGTGGTTATGATTGCCAACTTCCCTGTCTCACTGGTTCCAAATGTCGGGATCATGCAGACGGCGGCTCCGGCAATGAAGAGGTCATCGTCACTGGCGTACAGACGGAGTACCGGATTCACGGTCCCGAGGAACATCGCATCCGTCTCTGCGGTGTAGTCGGAGTTCACCTGGGACGGGGCTACGGTTGTGGTGACCGCTGGTGCCGTCGTCGGCGTGGCTGTCTCAGTTGACCCGTCATTCATAGTCACGACCAGCGCAATCACTAGGCCGACGATGACGACCACCGCCACCGTCGCACTTCCGATAAGTGTCCCAGGACGCCGGAACCACGGGACGGTCCGGGCACCCTCCGTGAACGGATTCCCCGGGGCAGTTGTGCCCCATCCCTCATTCACCAGCTGGTTCTGCGGGCCCTGCCGGGTGTCCGGTTCCGGCTGCTCCGGCGTCCGGTCAGGCGTGCTCATGGTGGGGGTTCTCCTCGTGTCAGTGCTCGCGTGGAGCAGTCGGTGTCGGTCCACGTGAGGGAGTGGCAGAAGAGGAGACTACGGACGGGGCGGACAGCGGACCCCGCCGTTCGAACCACTCGTTCGAAACCTCCGACCAGCTTTTCTGCCAGCCCGGTGCCGGCCCACACCGCGTCCCCTGGAGGGTAACCCCCGGTCACCGTCCCGTGGATACCAGGCAACGCTGCGGTACCCCGGAGCGGGGTCCCATCGCCGTCCCAGAACCGGTTCGTAGATTGATCGTCATCGGGCACAGCAGTGGTGCCCGGTGAGTTCGACTCAGATCCCCTACCGCTTGACGGTCGCAGGACAGCGACCACCACCGAAAGGACATCACCATGGACATCAACAACTTCCTCGAGCCGTTCCACCAGTTCGGTCAGCACGCCCAGGAGCTCCCGGAGCAGGCCCGCCAGTTCGTCGAGCAGCACGCACCCTCCGCCCCGGCCCCGAAGGCCCCGGTCAGCGGCAGCAGCATCCTCGGCTCCTAGGCAGAGAGCCAGGCACGGGTCCCGGGACAGGCGCCCGCCCCGGGAACACCTGCAGAACGCACAACGACCCCCGCACCAGCCATGGTGCGGGGGTCGCTTGCGCGCGGGAGGGGTCCGGAACGGGCTCAGCCCTCCGTCGAGGTCACGGCATCCGGGTTGTTCTCCTTGTACTCGGCGTCCCCCGCGCTGATCAGGACGCCGCCCAGCACGGTGATGATCGCCACCGCAGTACCGACTTTCTTCCAGTTCCGGGGCATCGGTTCAGGCCGGGGTCGGGGAGCCAGCGCCTGCGCGATCGCGGCGTCCTCGCTGGTGAGCAGGGCGGACAGCTCCCTGGTCTCCGACTGGTCCTTCTCCCACGCCGCGAGGGCTTTCCTGTCCCGGCTGCGGCAGTACAGCGGCCAGCCGAACCCGAGGGTGATGGCCAGACCGAGCAGCACCCCGCCCAGAGCGTAGACCACCGAATAGCGGGCATCGAAGGCACTGAAGACCGTCATGTACGCGCCGAAAGCGGCACAGAGCCACAGCACGACCGTGCCGCCCTTCCCCTGCTTCTTCTCCTGGGCAGGTGCCGCCGGCATCGCGGGGGACGCCGCTCTCGGCGCCATGTTCGACATCGACGCCGGAGCAGCGGACGGTGGCGTCGGCTGCGTCACCCGGAACGGGTTCTCGGGTCGTTGCTGGTCGTTCATGGTCTCTCCGTCTCTCCGGGACACCTGCTACGCGTGGTGTCGCGCCGGTCCTCATGTCCGTCGCTGACACTATCGCTGCGACGGACGCGGACGTCTCGAACGGGGGTGGTGGGGGTCCGATTCCTTCCTGATGGGCAGGTCGATAAGCATGTTCGGGCTGACGACTGTCAGAGGGGGTGCTGCTGGAAGGGTTGGGGATCACCGACGCAGAGCCCCTGAGCTGCGTGGCGTACATGCCGGAAACACAGGCGCTTCCGAATAGGAAATACCTTTTACTGAGGGTTCACGGACGGGAAACTGACCGACTGCAGGATGAGAGTCGCTCAGACATCTTTCAACCAAGGAGAAGATCTTGGAACGGTATACCCTCACACGGCGATCCTTCCTCACCAGGTTCGGCATGCTTGCCGGCACCGGTGCCGCTTACGGGGCACTGTCCACTCTCGGCATGGCGCCCGCTGTGGCAGACGCAGACCTGGCACGGAAGGCTTTCACACCTATCCGCCCGGGGCACCTGATTGACCGGGTCAGTGGCAGCGCGCCTAAGGTTCTCGTTCTCGGTGGTGGTCCGGCAGGTCTGGTCAGTGCCTATGAGCTGCAGAAGGGGGGCTATAAGGTCGAGATCCTCGAGGCACGAAAGCGCCCCGGTGGTCGCGTGTGGACTGCCCGCCAGGGCGTGAGTGAGACTGATCTGGACGGAGAGACTCAGACCTGTGAGTTCTCTCCCGGACACTTCTACAACGTCGGCGCCACCCGCATTCCCCAGCATCACATCACCATCGACTACTGCCGTGAGCTGGGCGTCGAACTGCTCGCGTTCGGCAACCAGAACGCGGACTCCCTGGTCTACTACGACGGTAAGACGCCACTGAACAACAACGCCATGACCTACCGTCAGGCCAAGGCGGACACCTACGGTTATGTCTCGGAGTTGTTGACCAAAGCGGTTGACCAGGGGGCGCTCGACAAAGAGCTTTCCAAGGACGACAAAGACGCGCTCTCGGAGTTCCTGTCCGACTTCGGCGACCTGTCAGCGTCCGGGAAGTACGAGGGCTCCAGTCGCGCCGGGTTCGTTGGTGCGTCCCCCGGAGCGGGTCTGGACTACGGAGAGCAGCGCAAAGCCAACGCGATGAGCGACGTCATCCAGTCCGGCATCGGACGCAACTTCTCCTTCGAGTTCGGACACGACCAGGCCATGATGATGTTCAGCCCGGTCGGTGGCATGGACCGCATCTACTACAAGTTCGCCGAGGCAATCGGTGCGAACCACATCAAGTACGGGGCTGAGGTCACCGGTTTCTCGACCGGCGACAGTTCCACCAAACCGTGGGCAACTTACATCCGCAACGGCAGGGAGCAGAAGGTCGAGGCCGACTACATCATCTGTGCCCTCCCGCCGCACCTGGTCCTCAAGCTCGACTCGGATCTGCCGAAGGAGAACGCGAACGCGCTGAAGTCGGCGAAACCGTTCAGCTCCGGAAAACTGGGCATCGAGTACTCCCGCCGCTGGTGGGAGGAGGATGCACGGATCTACGGCGGTGCGAGCAACACGGACCTCGCCATCGAGCAGATCATGTACCCCTACGACCACTACAACTCGGACCGTGGTGTCGTCGTCGCGTACTACAACAATGCCGACAACCACATCGAGTTCGAGAAGCTCAAACACGCTGACCGACTCAAGAAGGCGGTAGACCTGGGCAAGAAGATCCACGGTGACGTGTACGGCAAGGACATCTCCTCCTCTTTCTCCGGCAGCTGGATGAAGACGAAGTACTCGGAGGGCGCCTGGATCGATTGGGAGGGCGGCTCGCACTCCCGCAACGACTCCGCCGCCTACAAGAAGGCCCTGGAGCCCGTCGGCCGGATGTACTTCGCCGGCGACCACCTCTCGAACTCCATCGCCTGGCAGCAGGGCGCCCTCGAGTCGGGACGCGCCGCAGTGACTGCCATCCACGAGCGCGTCACCGCATGATCACCACCACACTGAATCACTCACTCCCGATCGACCCTGAAAGGCCGACCACATGAACCGCTCTTCCCTGCCCTCCTTCCGCACCACCCGCCTCGCTTCCCGCATTGTCCGTGGTTCCGCCGCCATCGCCGTAGCCGGATCGCTGATACTGGGTGCCGTAGCCTGCTCCGACAGTGATGACGACGACAGTTCGGACCCGACAACTTCCGCAGAAAACGATGATGAGCTGGCCTTCGACAGCCGTCTCGACGCCGAGGAGAATCCCACCGCACTGCTGGCCGACGGGGTGAGCATCCCGCCGGGCACCACGCTGTTCAAGACCGCCGGGATCGGGCCGGACGCTCTGAATGATGACGCAGAGGAGACCGATCCCCTGGCGTATGTCGACCCGGCCCTCCTCGTTGACGGGAAGCTCCCGGACGGCATGACCCCGACCGAGGCCCAGGGTCTTCAGGTCCTCGCCAAAATCCGTGAGCAGCTCCAGGCTGAGGGCCTCGACGTCCAGGATGTCGCCACGATGCGCGTCTTCCTCGTCGGCGACGGTGACGAGAAGCCGGACTTCGCCGGCTGGAACCGGGCGTACAAGCAGTACTTCGCGAACACTGACCTGAGCAGCGGCGAACCCCAGCAGCTCGCCCGCGGGACCTCCGAGGAGACCTCGGATCCGCTGGTCATCAATGCGACCCGTCCGACACGTTTCGCCTTCGGCATCTCGGCCATGGCGGTCGAGGGCTGGCTCGTCGAGGTCGAGGTGGACGCCTACTCGGCCGACGAGTAGTCACTAGAACGGCAGCAGCACCATCAGCCACGCTGCCAGCGGCCCGACGGCCACGACCACACCGGAGTAGACCAGCATCTGCCTGAAGAACTTGTCGCGGTGCTCGGCGTCCACGTTGGCCAGCACCATCGCACCGTTCGTGGAGAACGGCGAGACGTCCACCACTGTCGCTGCGACGGCGATCGCCGCGGCGGCACCGGCGACCGGGAGGTCTCCGTTGACCAGGAACGGGGCGGCCATGGTGATCGCGATACCGATCGTGGCGATGGAGGATGCCAGCGCCGAGACCACACCGGACAGGTAGCAGAGCAGCAGCAGACCGATCATCGGCGCGCCCATCGAGGACATCTTGTCCGAGATCCAGTCCACCGTCCCGGCCGCCTGCAGCACCTCGATGTAGGTCACCATGCCGCCGACCAGCACAATCGTCGCCCAGGACACATTGTCCAGCGCCTTGCGTGACTCGACCGGCTTCATGATCGCCAGCACACCGCCGATCGTCAGCGACACCACGCCGATGTCGAGCGCGAAGATCCCGGCCCCGATGACGAGGGCGGCCAGCCCGACGATCGTCGCCCACTGGTACGGCGTCACCGCGCGGGTCGTGGCGGTGGCGACGGTGGTGGATCCCGATCCCGTCTCGGTCGTTTCGGCGTCCGCTGCGTCCTCCATCTCAGCCCGGATCTCGGCCATCTCGGCGCGGGCCTGCGCACCGATGAGGCGGCGTCCTCCCAGGAAGACGAAGACGATGACACCCATGAGGACGTTGAACACCAGGGCCATGAGGAACAGTGTCCATGTGTGGCTGCCGAGGTCGTTGTTCTTGAGGAAGTCGTTGACGTAGATGCCGTAGACACTCAGCGGGCTGAGCAGGCCGGCCATACCGCCGTGGACGACCATCATGCCCATCATCAGCTGGTTGATGCGGTAGCGGCGGGCGAACGGGACAGCCAGCGGGGAGATGACGCCGATCGCGAAGATCGCGCCGATGGACATGAAGAAGCCGGTCAGCGCGAAGAAGATCCACGGCATCACCGCCCGGTTGCCGCGCACCGCGCGCATCGCCCAGCGCAGGATGATGTCGATGGTGCCGTTTTGTTGGGCGAAGCCGAAGAGGTAGGTCAGACCCATCAGCGCGATCATGAGGTCGACGGGGAAACCGCCGAAGACCTGGTCGAAGACATCGCCGGAGTCTTCGGCGGCGTCGGTGAATTCGGGGACGGCCAGGGCGACGAGGAAGGCGCCGATGAGGCCGAGGATGCCGAGGTTGATGTTGCGCAGGGTTCCGAGCAGGAAGATCAGGACGAGGACGCTGATCGTCAGGGCATGCATGGTGCAGTTACTCCCGGGTGAGCGTGGGGGAGGCCGAGCTGCGGGATTGCCGCGTTGAAGAGCCGGGTGCCGCCGGCGGCGCCGGGTCCTGGTGGGGACCGGAGTCTTCAGGGCGGGGTGGTGCGCTTCATGAGGACGCCGTCGGGGGACTGCCCGAAATCGTAGTGCTGGCCTGCAGGACGCCCGGACGCGGGGTCTGTACCGGTTAAGAAACCATGGTCGGGCGATGGTGGTCGTGGGACCTGGCGGCTGTGTCGACCGTGCTGTGGGCTCAGCCCGCCGAGACAAGCAGTGTGGTGCCTGTGGCGTGGGAGCACTGCTCCGGGAAACCGTCGATGTCGGTCACGGAAACTTCGGCGGCGTCCACGGTGATGTCGGTGCCGATGTAGGTGGTGTCCTGACCAGGCAGGGTCACTGACGGTCGACCATCACCTGTCACGGCCTCGCTGCCGGCGGGGAGGATGAGCGGTCGGGGAGCGTCCTGGCCGTCGTGGCCGATCTCCTTGAGTGCGAAGCAGGAACCGGGGCCTACGATGAGCTTTCCACTGACCGTGGTGGTGTCTGCCCCACTGTCGGCGTCGGCGGTGACGGCGACCGGGCCGTGTCCGGCCGCAGTGACGGTGAGCCGGTCACCGGGGGCATCAGTGGACGCGCTTTCGGGGCCGTCGTCCGGCGCCGCATCGGAGGGGGTGTCGGTGGACGACGGGGTTTCTCCGGCACCGGCACCGTCGCTGTCGTCACCGCCGCTGCACGCGGTGAGTACCAGGGCCGCGGTCGTCAACAGTGTCAGCGCCGTCCCCACCGACTGTTTCCGCAGCGTGTGTCGTGCCATGTGTCTCTGCCCGTTCCCTCTCCGTCGGTCGTCTCCGCCGACCGTCGTGGTCCGGTCCATCTGTACCAGAGCCACAGCGACGCCGGGCCACCCGGGGAGGACGCCGCAGCCGGGCGCATCACCGGTGATTAGAGGTTCGCGATGGCGTAGTCCGCTTCTTCCTGGGTGAACTGCCCACCGTATTCACTGGTCAGCTGATCGCGGATGCCTTCCGGGGACATGTCCATCGTGTCCTGGTAGCTTCGTGCGCTTTCCAGTGCATTGTTGTTCCAGTCGGCGTCCATGTTGTCCACCGCGTACTGGGCCTCCTCGGGCAGGAACTGCCCACCGTATTCACTGGTCAGCTGGTCGTAGATGCCGGCCTTGGACATGTGCATCGTCTCCGAGTAGCTTTCCGCACTCTTCAGCGCGTTCTCGTTCCAGTCCGCATCGACGTTGTCCACGGCGTACTGGGCGGCCTCGGGGGAGAATTCGTCGGCGTACTCGCTGGTCAACTGGTCGAACAGGCCCGCCTTCGACATGTGCATCATGTCGGAGTAGCGCTGGGCGCTGCGCAGGGCCGACTGGAAGTCGGCAGGGACAGAGTCGTCCGAACCGGCTGAATCGTCGGAGCTGGCGTCCTCGTTGTCCGCGACCGGGGCGTCGACCTGCTCCCCGGCGTCCGGAGCGGAGATGGTGTTGTCGTTGGAGGACGCCGCGTCCGAGCTGTCCTTGTCATCATCACTGCCACCGGCGGCAGAGGCGATGATGCCGATGACCACCAGGACAGCCAGGATGATGAACCAGGCGCGCTTGTAGAAGGGCTTCTTCTTCGGCTCCTGCGGGGCCGGTGCGCCGTACGGCGCCGGCTGGCCGGGCATTCCCGGCTGAGCGAACTGCGCGGTCGGCTGCATCGGCTGCCCCGGGGCAGCGTACGGCGCGCCGTAGGGGTTCGACTGGTCCTGAGGTCCGGTGGGAGGTGTCGTGGTCATGGTGTTCTCTCTCGTGTGCGCGACGGCGTGCCGCGGTCAGGTGACCCGGCCCGCCGACGATGTGGGCGTCGGTGGGCCGGGGTGCACGGTCGATCGCCGGGCACAGGGAACATCATGGCGGACGTCCGGACGTGGAAAGCTCGCGTTCGAAAGCCTCGTTCGAGCAGTGGTGGTCTACTTCTTCACGGAGTACAGCCGCTTGTTCACGAACTCGTCCATGCCCAGCGGGCCCAGCTCACGGCCGTAACCGGAGCGCTTCACGCCACCGAAGGGCATGGACTCGGTCTCCGGGGCGGACTGGTTCACACCGGTCATGCCGGCCTCCAGGCCCTCGGCGAACTTCTCGGCGCGTCCTTCCTCGACAGCCCACACGGTGGAGCCGAGACCGTACTGGGTGTCGTTGGCCAGTGCCAGCGCCTCCTCGTCGGAGGAGACCTTGTACACGGTCACGACCGGGCCGAAGAACTCCTCGTAGTAGATGGGGGAGCCGACCGGGATGTCGGTGACCACGGCCGGGGCGACGTAGAAGCCGCCGGCGAAGTCACCGTCGACCCGGGTGCCGCCGACCCGGAGCCGGGCCCCGGCGTCCACGGCCCGGCCGAGCTGGTCGAGCAGGTTCTCCGCGGCACGCTCCGAGGACAGCGGCCCGAAGGCCTTCTCCGCGGTGTAGTCCTCGATCTGCGCCGGATCCTTCGGGGTCAGGGCGCTGACCAGCTCGACCGCCTCGGCGACGAAGTCGTCGTAGATGTCCTCGGAGACGATGATGCGCTTGTTGGAGTTGCAGGCCTGGCCGGTGTTCTCCAGGCGGATCGCCACCGCAGTCGCCGCCGCAGCCTTCACATCGCCGGTGGAGAGGATGACGTACGGGTCGGAGCCGCCGAGCTCCAGGACGGCCTTCTTCAGCGCGGCACCGGCCTGGGCGGCGATGGCCGCACCGGCGCGCTCGGAACCGGTGAGGGAGACACCCTGCACGCGGGGGTCCTCGATGATGGTGGAGACCTGCTCGTGGGTGGCGAAGATGTTGGTGTAGACGGCCTCCGGGTAGCCGCCCTCGCGCAGCGCCTGGCGCACGATCTCCTCGACGACCAGGCCGCAGCCGGGCACGGACTCGGCGTGCTTGAGCAGGATCACATTGCCGGTGACCAGGTTCGGGGCCGCGAAACGGGCGATCTGGTAGAAGGGGTAGTTCCACGGCATGATCCCCAGCAGGACGCCGACCGGGCGACGCTGCACGACATTCAGCGTCTCCTCGGTGTCCTCGAGCACCTGGTCGGCGGCGAAGGCGGGGCCGTTGTCGGCGTAGTAGGCGAAGATGTCGCCGGAGAAGTCGGCCTCGCCGACGGATTCACCCAGCGGCTTACCCATCTCGAGGGTGGCGAGCTCGCCGAGTTCCTTGGCACGCTCCTTGAACAGTTCGGCGACGCGGGTGACGACCTTGGCGCGCTCCTCGATCGGGGTGGCGCGCCACACGGCGGCGGCGGACGCGGCGTCCTCCAGGACGGTGGTCAGTGCCTCGTCGGTGAGGTGCCTGTAGTTCGCGGTGACCTCGCCGGTGGCGGGGACGGTGGTGCGGTAGACGGGGGAGTTGGTCGGGACAGTCATGATGACTCCTTGAGGTGTGATGTCAGTGGTCTGTTGTGGTTGAGGTGATGGTCAGTTCGTCGACAGGCCGGTCAGGCCGGTCCCCGGGTTCGGTACCCACGGTAGTGGCGTCCTGTGGTGCGGCGCTGTCGTCGCCGGAGTGGCTGTGCGCCAGGGTCTCACCCCGGAAGAACGCGGGCTGCTTCGCGCGGACCCACAGCATGCACACCACGCCGAGGGCCAGCACACCCATCCCGAGGATGAACACCATGCCCACCCCGCCGATCGAGGATCCGGAGCCGTAGGCCGGGTCTAGGGAGTCCACGGCGGTGTAGAAGAACATCACCAACAGCACCACCCCTCCGATCAGCGGGAACAGGAACATGAAGACGGCGTTACGCAGCGAGTCGAACATCTCGTGGCGGAAGTACCAGACGCAGGCGACGGCGGTGATGCCGTAGTAGAAGCAGATCATCAGGCCGAGGGCCGTGATCGTGTCCCACAGGGCGTTCTCGCTGATCAGCCGGGTGATCGTGTAGAACGCGCCGGCGGCGACCGCGGAGGCCATGGTCGCCACCGACGGCGTCCGGAACCGGGGGTCGATCTTCGCGAAGGACGCCGGCAGCGCCTTGTAGTAGCCCATCGCCAGCATCGTCCGGGACGGCGAAATCATCGTCGACTGCAGCGAGGCGAAGGAGGAGCTGAGGATCGCCAGGGACATGAGAATGCCCCACCTGCCCAGCACCGGGTCGGCCAGCGCGGCGAAGATGGACTCCTGGTTGTCCGGGTTACCGGCGCCCAGGCCCTGGTCACCGGTGCCGGCCCAGGCGATGACGCCGACGGCGCACAGCGCGTAGATCGCCATGATGATCAGCACGACGATGGTGGACGCCCGGCCAGCGGTGCGCTGGGGGTCCTTGGTCTCCTCGTTCATCGTCAGCGTGGCGTCCCAGCCCCAGAACATGAAGATGGACAGGGAGACACCGGCGGCGATGACGGAGAAGGAGTCCAGGTCGAAGGGGTTGAACCAGGACAGCTCCACGTCGGTGGGGTCGAAGCTGGTGCCGTTGCGTCCCTGGACGAGTGCGGCGACGGCGAAGCCGGTGAGCACGATCAGCTGGAAGCCGACCAGCCAGTACTGAAGGTTCTTCGTCGACTCCACCCCGCGGAAGGCGATCCATGCCGCGACGGTGATGAGCACCAGCGTGGTCGGGATGTTGATCCACAGGTTCTTCGTCAGGTCGGCGATGTCCGGGTTGTCGAAGATCTGCGAGAGCAGCAGGTAGAAGAAGTCCACGGCGACGGCGGCGAGGTTGGACAGCACGATGATCGTCGCGGCGATCAGACCCCAGCCGCCCATCCAGCCGATCCACGGGTTGAAGGCCTTTGTCGCCCAGGTGAACGACGTGCCGGAGTCCGGGACGCGGTTGTTGAGCTCGCGGTAGCCGAAGGCGATGAGCAGCATCGGCAGGAAGCCGAGCAGCAGGATGCCGGGGACGTGCGTACCGACCTCGGAGATGGTGGGGCCGAGTCCGGAGGTCAGGGTGTAGGCCGGGGCGATGCAGGAGACTCCGACGACGACGGCACCGAGGACGCCGATCTTGCCCGCGGCCAGGCCTTTACCGCCGCTGGACTGCGTGTTCTCACTCATGCGCACCTCCCTCGGCCGGGTCCTCCACCGGAGACGCCGCCGGGTGGGTGTACCCGGCCGGAACGACGATGACCGGCACCGGGGTGGTGCGCATCATCTTCGTGGCGGTCTTGCCGAGGAAGAGGTGGCCGTGCGTGGCCAGACGGGAGGACGCCACCAGCACGATCTCGTCGTCGGCCCAGTCCAGCTCGGTCAGCGCGTCGGTCACCGAGCGTCCGGTCGCGATGACGGTGGTCGCGGTACCGGCGTCCACCATGTCGGACGCCTCGGCGGCGAGCCGGCCGGTGGCTTCACCGTGCACCTCGTTGATCACGGCCATGTTGATCTCGGCGGTGTCGTCGGGGGCGGTGGTGTCCGGTTCGTCGAGCATGACCAGGGAGACGAGCCGCAGCGGGATCTGCCGTTCGCGGGCGGTCTCCAGGCCGACGGCGATGACATCGGTGGCACCGGTGCGTCGGCCGAACATCGTGGTCACCCGTCCGACAGGGCCTTCGCAGCGGTAGCCGGTCGGCGCCATGGCCACCGGGATGTGCGAGGTGTGCAGCAGGGCCGAGGCCATCTGGCCGAGCCGGTGACTGCGCAGCAGACCACCGGAGCGGGCGCCGATGACGATCAGCCCGGCGTCCAGCGTGCGGGCGGCACCGAGGAGTCCCTCGGCGGCGTCCACCGCACGGACGACATGGCCGGACGCCGTGACGTCGTCCGGGACCTCGGCAAGTGCCTCGGTGAGCCACTGTTCCAGCTGCTCGTGCAGGATGCGGTCGTAACTGCGGTCGTAGCCGTGGGAGGGGCTGAAGCCGGTGTCCTCCGGGGCGACGAGCACCAGGCGCAGGGAGACATTCTGACGGCGGGCCATCGCGACGCCGAGGGTCAGGGCGTCGCGTCCGGTGGATGTGGCGGAGTACCCGACGACGATCGGGCTGCGCTGCCGGCCCTCACCTGCACCCCGGCCGGCCGTCATGCGGTGACCTCCTCACCCTTCTCGCCCTGGCACTCCAGGATCGCCAGTGCGGCGGCCTCGCCCTGGCGGACCGCGCCGTCGACATGCTGGTAACCCTCGGCGGCGATGTCGGAGCAGGCGTAGTGGACCGGCCCGGTCGGCTGGTTCTGCAGGTGGCCCCAGCGGTGCAGCCCGCCCAGGTCGTAGCTGGTGGCGTAGGCGCCGCGGGTCCATTCCTCGGCGGCCATGTCGGAGAGGTAGAAAGCGACCGGCTCCATGGTCTTCGGTCCCAGGTAGTCGGCCATCGCGGAGAGGATCCGCTCCTTGCGCTCGGCCTCGGGCAGGGCCCACATCTCCTCGGCGTAGAGGTCGGAGACGAAGCCGACGAGGGTGCCGTAGGCGTCTTCCCCTTCGGTGCCGTCCGCGCCGTAGTTGGTGTTGTCGTAGACCTCCTGGACCAGGCGTCCGCCACCGAAGGCGGTGCCGGAGAGGCCGTCCTCGCGCCAGAAGGGGGTCTTGTAGACCGCATGGACCTTGATGACCAGGCCCATGGAGATGTGCTGGTGGGCGATGTGCTGCTCGCGCGGCATCGGCGGGACGAAGCTGATCCGGTTGTAGAGGTTCGGCGGTACGGCGAGCACCGCGTTCTTCGCGTGGACGGTGGCGCCCTCGGCGTGGACGGTGACGGAACCGGCGGCACCGTTGTCGGCCACACCGTTGCGCACGTCGGCGACGGTGTTGATCTCGTCGACGGTGGAGGCGTCCGCCTCGTGCCAGTCGATCTGACGCACCGGGGAGTCCAGGATGATCTCGCCGCCGAGCTCACGGATCTTCTCCGCCAGCGTCAGGGAGACGGACTGCATGCCGCCGACCACGCGCCGGTCGAGGATGAAGTCCTCGTCGACGAGGTTGGAGAAGGACCCGGCGGACGCGGCCATGAGCACGGCCTGCAGCGTCGAGAACGCGTAGGACGGCTTGGTCAGCATGCCGGACGCCACGTAGATCGAGACGTTGTCGATGGCCTCCTGGTCGTCGGAGTGCTGGTGGAGCCAGGTGCGGAAGGCGATCGTGTCGAGTTCCTCGGCCTTCGCGGCGGCCCAGGGGGTCTCGGCGCCGATCTCCTCGGCGAGCTCGTCCATGATGCCGATGAGCTTCTCCATCTCGGCCAGGGTGTGGTCGGTGACGGGCAGACGGTCGCCGGTGTAGGTGTGCCGGGTGCCGTCGGGGGAGACGTAGACGGAGTCGCCGGTGCGGTAGCGGGGGAAGGTCTCCAGGCCGAGCTCCTCGGTGAGTGCCATGAGCCGGGTCTGGTCGGGGGAGATCCACTGACCACCGATCTCGATGAAGTGCTTCCGGCCCTTGTCGTCGAGGATGTGGCCGTTCCAGGTGCGTCCGCCGACGCGGTCGCGCGCCTCGATGACGGTGACCTTCTTACCGGCCTTGGCCAGGGTGTATGCGGCGGTGAGGCCGGCGGGGCCGGCGCCGATGATGACGACGTCAGACTCGGTGGTCGGTGCGGTGGTGGTGCTCATGAATTGGTACCCTCTCTAAAAAGAACGACGTTCGTTTAGGGTGACTGTACCGTGTGTGGTGCGGTTTTCCTACGGTTTGTCTGTAAATTCTGTGTGACAGGTCACTTCCGACCACTGACGACCACTGACGACCACTGACGACCACTGACGGCGAGGACAGGAGTCGATGGACCATGACAGGACCACAGCCGGGTCGCCGCGCCGGGCGTCCGGCGAAACCCCTGCTCAATCGGGAACTCATCGCAGACGCCGCGCTCGACCTCGTCACCTCCGACGGCGCCGACGGGCTGACCATGAAGTCGTTGGCCGCGCGGCTGGGGGTGTCCGTCTCCTCGCTCTACAACCACATCGCCGGTAAGGCTGAGCTTCTCACCTCCGTGCAGGACGCCGTGATGTCCCGCGTCGACGCGTCCGCCTTCACCGCCGTCGCCGATGGTCCGGGCCTGGCTGAGGCCCTGCGGACCTGGTCACGCTCCTACCGTCAGGTCTTCGCCGACTACCCCTCCCTCGTCCCGCTCATCGCGACGATGCCGGTGTCCGGTGCCCCGGCCACCCGCCGTATGTACGACGCGGTCTCCGCCGGACTCCTCGCCGCCGGCGTGCCGACTGCGCAGGTCGTGCCGGTGATCGTGGCCTTCGAGTCCTTTCTCTACGGCTCGGCGATGGACGTCCACGCTCCGGCCGGAATCTTCGGCTCTCGGCCGGGGGAGCAGGACGCCCCGTCGTTCCGCTCGGTGGTGGAGTCCTTCACCGCGCAGGTGGACGCGGGGGAGGACGCTGCGTCCACCCCGGCATCGTCCACCCCGGCATGGTCCACCCCGGCATCGTCCTCCTCTGCATCCCCCAACCCCTACGCCGACCAGCCCTTCGAGTGGGGGCTCGACGCCCTCGTCGCCCGCACCCTCACGCTGCTCGACTGACCTCGCGGCCGCCTGTTCCAGCCCGCCTGACTCTCCCGCACCCGCTGTGGCATCTCAACGTGCTGAGTGGCATCTCCTCCGGTCGCTTGGGCGGCGTGGGGCGACATAGAGAGATGCCGCAGTGCACGTAGGGCTGCCGCTCCGCCTGTCGCGCCCCACCAGCTACCGCCGCGCTCACCGCCGCGTCACCGCCACCAGCAGCAACTCCGCCCGCACCACCGGGTCGGACAGGTCCACCTCGCAGGCCTCCGCGATGCGGGCGATCCGCGTGCGTACCGTGTGCCGGTGCACCCCCAGCGCATCAGCCGCCGCCGCGGTCTTCCCGCCTGAGCGCAGCCACGTCTCCAGGGTCTGCATCAGGTCACGACCCTCCTCCGGGGTGCGTCCCGCAGCAATGACCCGGTCCACCGTCTCCGCCGCGCGCATGTCCAACGCCTCGCGCACCGCCGGACGCTCCAACCAGTCCGCCCCCGCCTCATAGGGTCCGGCCACCGACCCCGGCGTCAGCGACCGGGCGGCGGTCTCCAACCGGTGCACCCGCTCCATCGACACCTCTGACCAGGCCACCGGCTCACCGACGGCGATCCGTATCCGTCGCGCGGACGCCCCGAAGGTCTCCACGATCCCCTCCAGCGTCCGCGTCCCACGGAACAGGAACAGCGAGGTGGAGGTGTCCAGCCCGGTGGACACGAGGTTGCGTCCCGCCTTCGCTGTGGAACGGTCCGCCTCGTCCAGTGCCCGTCGCAGGTCCGCGACCCGGTCCGCGGCGACGACGACCGGACGCACCCGACCCTCCCCGTCGGCCGCCTGGTCCAGGACCTGACCGCCCGGGGCGTGACCCAGTCCGAGGTGCAGCCGCAACGCCAGGGAGTTCAGCTCATTGCGCTCCTGCCGCAGGTAGACGGGTCGCTGCAGCAGGATGTCCGCCAGACCCGCGGCGTGCTTGAGCACCGACCGGTCATGCGGGCTGAACGGGTGGTCGGCGAGCACCGTGATGAAATGCAGCCGCTCGCCCTGCTGGGTCATCCGCTGCGTGATCCGCCAGCGCTCACCACCGGCGTCACTGTGGTCCGCGCTGCTCCGGTTGCTCCGTGAGGCCTCCTTCGCCGCCTCCATCGCAGACAGCAGGACGCCACCCTCGGTCGTCCGGTCACAGTGACCCTGCGTCCGCCCGTCGTTGTCGGTCACCGCGACCGCCGCCGCCAGGTGGGACGCCGCGTCCGTGAGCAGGGCCGGGAGTCCACCACGTACCGCCGCGCCCGAGAGCTGCTCCTGGACAGAGATGAGCCGTTCCTGGTCGAGGCGGGCGCGCCGGGTGCGTTCGACCTGGACCGTGTTGAGGATCGAGATGAAGGCGGTACGCCGGGGTACCTCGAATACGGCGATGCCGCGGGCGCGGGCGGCGTCCACCAGGGCCTCCGGGACTGTCGGATAGAACAGTCCGGTGCCGAATCCCACCGCCGTGACCTGTGCTTCCGCCAGTCGGGCGATGTAGTCGGGGAAGGGGTCGGCCTCCCGCGACAGGGCGACACCGACGGTGAGGACGACGGCCTGCGGGGCGAGGAACTCCCGCGGATCGGTGAGTTCGGTCGGCTGGATGACACTGAACCCGGCGTCCGGTGCGGCGGCCACGACCGGTCGAAGGTCCAGCCCGCGCTGGGCGTGGAGCCAGGTCAGGGGGAGGGGAGCCGGTGTGTCACTCATGGCCGAAGTGTACAAGTATCCGGATATTCTTCGCCAGATGGGACATGAGCCACATCACCACACGTGTCCCACAATGACTGCCATGACCGCTTCCACCGGATCGACCGTCCTCACCGAACTCACCCACCGCCTCCCCCAGGAGCGGAAGATCATCACCGACCAGCTGCCCGGACCGGCGTCCGCCGCCCTGGCCGCCCGCACCTCCGCCGCCGTCGCCCGGGGCATCGCCCCGACCCTGTCCGCCTACATCGTCGACGCCGACGGTGGCGTCCTCGTGGACGCCGACGGCAACTCCTTCATCGACTTCGCCTCCGGCATTGCCGTGACCAGCGTCGGCGCGTCCAACCCGGCCGTCGTCGCCGCCGTGCAGGACGCCGTCGCGCACTTCACCCACACCAACTTCACCACCTCCCCCTACGAGGCATACACCGCCGTCGCCGAGAAGCTCAACGAGATCACCCCGGGTGACTTCGAGAAGCGCACCGTGCTGCTGAACTCCGGTGCCGAGGCCGTCGAGAACGCCGTGAAGATCGCCCGCCACCACACCGGACGCAACGCCGTCGTCGTCATGGACCGCGCCTACCACGGCCGCACCAACCTCACCATGGCCATGACCGCCAAGAACGTCCCCTACAAGGACGGCTTCGGCCCCTTCGCCGGCGAGGTCTACCGCGCCCCGATGAGCTTCCCGCTGCACGACGGACTCACCGGCGCCGAGGCTGCCGAGCAGACCATCTGGCAGATGGAGAAGGAGATCGGCGCGTCCAACCTGTCCTGCGTGGTCATCGAGCCGATCCAGGGTGAGGGCGGTTTCGTCGTCCCCGCCGAGGGCTACCTGCCGGCGATCGCCGAGTGGTGCCGCGCCAACGGCGTCGTCTTCATCGCCGACGAGATCCAGGCCGGCATGTGCCGCACCGGCGACTGGTTCGCCGTGAACCACGAGGGCGTCGTCCCGGACATCATGACCACCGCCAAGGGCATCGCCGGTGGCCTGCCGCTGTCCGCGGTCACCGGTCGCGCCGAGATCATGGACGCCTCCGGCCCCGGTTCCCTCGGCGGCACCTACGCCGGCTCCCCGGTCGCCTGCGCCGCCGCCCTGGCCTCGATGGGCCAGATGGAGGAGCTCGACCTCGCCGGACGTGCCCGTGAGATCGAGGCCGTCGTCCGCGAGATCCTCGAGCCGCTGGTCAGTGAGACAGACGGCAAGGTCGCCGAGGTCCGTGGCCGTGGCGCCATGATGGCCTTCGAGATCGTGGACGCGGAAGGACGCCCCGACGCGGCCGCCGTGAAGGCCATCGCCGGAGCCTGCCAGGCCAAGGGCCTGCTGACCCTGACCTGTGGTCTCGACGGCAACGTCATCCGCCTGCTGCCGCCGCTGGTGATCTCCGAGACACTGCTGCGTGAGGGCCTCAATGTCCTCGCTGACGCGGTGCGTGCGGCCCTGGAGGCCTGATGGAAGGCGAACAAGAGGTCACCCACGGCCGCACCAGGAAAGAGGCGAAGAAGCTCGCCAACCGGCATGTCACCCTCATCGCCCTGGGCGGCATCATCGGGTCGAGCCTGTTCATCGGTTCCGGCAACATCATCCGGTCCACCGGCCCGGCCGCGATCGTCTCCTACCTGCTCGGTGGACTGCTGGTCTACCTGGCGATGAAGATGCTCGGAGAGATGGCCGCACACCGGCCTGCCGTCGGCTCCTTCATGGACTACGCGAAGCACGGGCTCGGCGACGGGGCGTCCTACCTCGTCGGTTGGCTGTACTGGTACTTCTGGGTCGGCGTGCTGGCCTATGAGGCGGTGATCGGCGGCGAGACGATGCACGGCTGGTTCTCCGCCGTGCCGACCTGGGCGTGGTCGCTGCTGCTGCTGGCTGTCTTCGTCGGTTCGAACGCGGTCTCCACCCGCAGTTTCGGTGAGATCGAGTTCTGGCTCGCCGGGATCAAGGTCATCGCCGTGATCGTCTTCCTCGTCGCTGGCGTCCTCTTCGCTCTCGGCCTCTGGCCGGACTCCGACTTCTCCGTCCAGAATCTCTGGGACCACGGCGGGTTCGCGCCGAACGGTGTGGGTCAGGCGCTGACCGGCGTGGCGATCGTCATCTTCGCCTACTTCGGTACGGAGATCGCCGTGATGGCCGCCGCCGAGTCCGAGGACCCCGGCACGTCGGTGCGACGTGCGACGAACACCGTCGTGTGGCGCATCCTGCTGTTCTTCGTCGGCTCGGTCGCCCTCATCGTCATGATCGTGCCGTGGGACGAACTGCCGGAGCCGACTGACGTCTCCTCGGCGCCGTTCACGTACGTCTTCGAGCTCTTCGGTCTGCCCGGTGCGGCGAACGTCATGCAGCTCATCATCTTCACCGCGGTGCTGTCCGTGCTGAACTCCGGGCTGTACTCGGCGTCCCGCATGCTCGCCGCGATGGGTGACCAGGGATTCGCGCCGAAGACCGTCACCGTGCGCAATAAGCGCGGCGTGCCGCTGGTCGCGTTGGTGGCGTCCACCGTCGGCGGTGTCGCCGCGACCATCGTGAACTTCGCCTTCCCGGACACCGGCATCTTCGACTTCATCATGAATTCGTCGGGCCTGGTCGCGCTGTTCGTGTACGTCATCATCGCGCTGACGCACTGGAACATGCGCCGGAAGATGACGCCGGCGGAGGTCAGTGCGCTGGAGATGAAGGCGCCGCTGTACCCGTGGGTGAACTTCCTGCTCATTGCCGGTGTGATCGCCGTGTTCATCGTCATGGTGGTGCAGGAGTCCAGCCGGACGCAGGTGTGGACCAGCCTTATCGCCACTGGCGTGGTCGTCGTGCTGTGGCCGCTGGTGAAGCGGAACCTGGCGAAGCGCCGGGCCGAGCAGGACGGCGCCCTGTAGGACGCCCTGTGGGAGGCCCGGTGGGACGCCCCGTGAGGGTCCACCGGCGCACGGTCACACGATGAGGTTCACCAGAAGAACCACGATCAGCGCGGAGACGGACAGCACCGTCTCCATCAGTGACCAGGTCTTCAGGGTCTGCGGCACGGTCATGCCGAAGTACTCCTTGACCAGCCAGAAGCCGGCGTCATTGACGTGGGAGAAGAACACCGAACCCGCACCGATGGCCAGCACCAGCAGGGCAACTTCCGCCGAGGGCATCCCCTCGGCCAGCGGCGCCATGATGCCGGCCGCAGTCACTGTCGCCACGGTCGCTGAACCCGTGGCCAGGCGGATGAACACCGCCACCAGCCAGCCGGCGACGATGGTGGAGACCGGCGCGTCCTGCACCCAGTCACCGATGATGTCCGCCACGCCGGTGTCCACCAGGGTCTGCTTGAAGCCGCCACCGGCACCCACGATGAGGATCACCGAGGCGATCGGTCCGAAGGACGCCCCGACCGTGTCCGAGACCTCCTTGGCTGTGCGACCCTGGAAGAAACCGAGCAGGGTCATGCCGACCAGCACCGTGGCCAGCAGGGCGACGATCGGCTCACCGAGGAACTCGAAGGTCTTGTAGACCGCTGAGCCCTCGTCGACACCCGTGGATTCGACGATGGTGCGCGAGAGCATCATCACCACGGGCAGCAGGACCACAGTCAGGCCGCGGGCGACCGAGGGCCGGGGGCCGGCGTCTGCACCGTTGGAGTCCTTGTCCGCCTCGGCGGCAGCGGCCGGTGCGGGGATCGGGACCCACTTCGCCATGATCTTCGCGGACACTGGTCCGGAGATCGCGACGACCGGCACGGCGACCAGCAGGCCGAGGGCGAGGGTCAGGCCCAGGTTGGCACCCAGGGCGTCCACCGCGATCAGTGGGCCGGGGTGCGGCGGGACCAGGGCGTGCAGTGCGGACAGGCCGGCCAGTGCCGGGATACCCAGCAGTATCAGCGGCAGGTTCGAGCGGCGGGCGGCGAGGATGACCACCGGGATCAGCAGCACGATACCGACCTCGAAGAACAGCGGGATACCGAGCAGCATCGCCAGCCCGGCGATGACCCACGGCCGCCATTTCGCGGCGGTCTTGTCGAGGAAGGCGTCCACGATGGAGTCCGCCGCCCCGGAGGTGACGAGGAACTGGCCGATCACCGCACCGAGCGCGATGAGGACGCCGACATCGCCGACGGTGCCGCCGAAGCCGGAGGTGAAGGAGGAGAAGGTGTCGACCAACGGGATACCGGCGATGAGCGCCAGGCCGGCGGAGCCGAGCATGAGGGAGAGGAACGGGTGGACCTTCGCCCACACGATGAGGACGATGATCAGCGCGATGCCGACGACCGCGGAGACCACGAGGCGTGGGTCCGAGGCGGTGGTGACGACCTCGTCCTCGGCGAGGACGCTCAGCGCCGCGATGGTGCTCATGAGTTCACCCCGGTGTCGGAGGTGCTGAGGTGGCTGAGTCCGGCGGCCTCGAGGACCTCGGCGACGAGGATGTCCGGGTCGGCGGTGGCGTCGAGGGTGAGGCCGTTCTCGTCGTCGGTGAGCGGCTCGAGGGTGTCGAGCTGACTGTCCAGCAGGGACGCCGGCATGAAGTGCCCCTTGCGGCTGTTCAGCCGCTCCAGGAGGACGGATGCCGGGGCGTCGAGCTCAGCGAAGAGGACGCGGCCGTCGTGGACGCCGTCGGCCTCGCGGAGGACATCCCGGTAGGAGCGCTTGAGGGCGGAGCAGGTGACGATGGAGGAGTCACCGGCCTCGGCATGGCCCTTCATCCAGTCGGCGAGGCTGCGCAGCCAGGGCCAGCGGTCGTCGTCGTTGAGGGGATTCCCGGAGGCCATCTTCTCCTTGTTGGCGGCCGGGTGGAAGTCGTCGGCCTCGGCGTAAGGGAAACCGGTGATCGCGGCGAGGCGCTCGGCGACGGTGGTTTTTCCACTGGCGCTCACCCCCATGATCACGAGGTGAACGGGCTGTGAAGTTTTCTCGGACATGATCCCGGACTTTACCGATTCGGAGCCGTCCGGAACAGGGTCGGAAGTGGACTGAACTACTGTTCGGCGGCTTCGCGGGCCTGGGCCATGAGCCGGTCCGCCATGCTCGGGGACCCGGCGACGATCTGCTGGTCGGACCTCATGCGGGCGATGGCGTCCAGCACCCGGTCGGCGACATCCTCAGGGTGGCCGGAGGCGTCCACGGTGGTGCCGAACTCGTCCAGGGCCAGGGGATCGGTGCCGGTCGCGTCCGGAGTGGTCAGCCCGATGAACATGAGGCGGGAAGCGTCCTGCCCGGTGAGGGCGGCGACATCCTCGGCCTCGCGGAGGACATCCCGGTCTGCCCGGCTCAGCGGCGGGCAGGTGAGGATGGTGGAGGTGCCGGAGACGGCCCGGTCGGCGATCCAGTCGCGCATCCGGTGCAGCTGTCCGGTGACATCGGCGGTGCAGAGCACCTGGCCACTGGCGATCTTGCGACGGGAGGTGGCCGGGTGGAAGGCAGCGGCGTCGGCGACGGGCATTCCGGTGAGCTGGGACAGGTGCTCGGCGATACCGGACCGACCCGTGCCGTTCACGCCGGTGAGGACGACGTGGACGGGCGAGAACTTCGAAGACATGGGGAATCACCCTACGCGGTGGCACGGGGGTAGTCACAGTTGCCGACGCTGACGACGGTGACCGCCACTCACCTGCGGCGCGTCGTAGAGTGGCCCCTGTGAACGCCGTCACCGCCTCCCCCGCCACAACGCCCGCCACAACGCCCGCCACAACGCCCGCCACCGGGACTGCGACCGGCCGCTCACTGGTCGCCGCGGCGTACATCTTCGCTGTCGTGATGATGGGCACGACGATGCCCACGCCGCTCTACCCGACGATGTCCGCCGCCTTCGGCTTCGGCTCTGCGGCGACGACCGTGCTCTTCGCCGTCTACGCCGTCGGTGTGGTCGCCGGGCTCGTCATCTTCGGACGTCTCTCCGACACCCTCGGCCGCCGGCCGGTCCTGGCCCTGGCGCTCGTGCTGTCCGTGGTCTCCGCGGTGCTCTTCCTGGTCGCCGGGCTTCCCACGGACGGATCCGGGGTGGATGCCACGGGCGGGTCCGTCGCCGGGCTGGTCCTCATGTACGTCGGACGTGTGCTCTCGGGTCTCGCCGCCGGGATCTTCACCGGCACCGGCACGGTGACTGTGATGGAGAACGCACCGGCCGGACGCGCCACCCTGGCTGCGGCGGTGGCGACAGCGGCGAACATCGGTGGCCTGGGACTGGGTGTGCTGGTGGCCGGGTGTGTCGCTGACCTGGTCGATGATCCGCTGACCTGGCCTTTCGTGGCCCATGCGGTGATGCTGGCGGTCGCGGCACTGCTGCTGCCCGTGGTGCGGGACCGGGTGGTGCGTCCTGCCCGGGCAGAGCGAGGGCGGTTCGGCGGGTGGCTGCCCCGGCTGCAGGTGCCGGGTGTGCCGGCGTCGGTCCGCGGACTGTTCGTGGCGTCCGTCCCGGGCGTGATCGCCGGTTACACGGTGTGCGGTGTGTTCTCCTCACTGGCGCCGAACTTCATGAGCCATGAGCTGGGGATCTCGTCGACGGCGACGATCGCCTCGGTCACTGCGGCGCTGTTCATCGCCTCGGCAGTTGCGCAGATCGTGCTGCGGTCGCTGCGTGACCGGGTGCTCATGGTGCTCGGCCTGGTGCTGCTGGTGGTGTGCGCCCTGGTGGTGATCATCGCGCTGGCGGTGGATTCCCTGGCGCTGCTGCTGGTGGCCTCGGTGTTCGGTGGTGTGGGCCAGGGGCTGAGCTTCATGACCGGCATGCGGGCGATGACCTCGCGGGTGGAGCCGGAGGAGCGGACGGCGGTGACGACCTCCTACTTCATCATCGGATACCTGGCGCTGGCGGTGCCGGCGATGCTGGCGGGGTTCCTCACCGTGCCGATGGGCCTGGTCGGCTCGACGACGGTGTTCTCGGTGATCACGGTGCTGCTGTCGCTGGTGGGGCTGGGGTACGCGCGGCGGTACTGAGGTCCACTGCCGGGCCCACGACCGGCGTGGACGTCTGCAGGATGTCGGCATCACGCAGCCGGAGGTCGGTTGAGGGGGTGTCAGAACAGCCCCACGCTGCGTGCTGCGGACATGGTCGGTCCGAGCCCGGTAGCGTGCGCGGCATGGGACATGAAGCACGCCGGTCGGCACACCGTATAACCCGGTCAGTACCGGCCAGTGGGGTTCTTCCGTCCCGGCCACGGTGACCAGTGCGCGCCTTCACGTAACCGGCGGTTGGACGGGCAGCCGGACCTGCTGACCTCAGGGCGCAACTCGAACCTCGAAGGTCTCTACGATCTCGTCTTCGCCGCCCGTGCCGTCCGCTCCCTCGTGGAGGACGCCGGGGAAGGCTTCGGTGCAGTCGGGTTCTACGGGTATTCGCAGGACGGTGGGGCCTCGGCGGCTGCTGCGGAGCAGGTCGGGACCTGTGCTCCTGAGCTGCAGGTCGCCGGGTCCTACGCCTCCGCCCCGCCGACGGGCTGGCGGCCAGCTACCAGGAGTTGGCCGCGGAGCTCGACTCGGTGCTCCCACTGCGGGGCCGGGATCGCCGCTGCAGACTGCCCCGGTGATGATCATTTCGGGGCCTCATGACGGGCTGGTGGAGTACGGGCAGGCGAAGCGGCTGGGGCGGGACCGGCAGGCTGCCGGGGCGTCGGTGGCGTGGTCGGGGACGGGTGCTCCGCCGAGTTCGTAGATCCAGCGCGGCAGGATCGTCCCGGTGCCCTTACTGCCGTTGACTTATATGGAACATGTGTTCGATCCGTGGTCGAGTTTCCGCACTACCCGTCCACTCTGCCTGTTACCTTTCCCCCACCTGTCCAACAGACATCAAGGAGAACCTCATGGACACGCACGACAAGATCGAGATCCGTATGCGCGACGCCTTCCCCGGCCTCGGCACCGTCACCTGGTCGGAGATGGTGTGGGGCCACCCGATCCCGCAGACTGAGCTGGATACGGCACCGCCGGGGATCCGGAACGCCACACGGGGACGCCCCGGGCACGCCCTCCGGATGCTCGACAACATCTGCTTCGGCGTCCCATTGGTCTGTGGCGATCTGGTGGAGGCCGAACCGGCCCGACCGGGGCGCCCGTTGCCCCGTGTCACGAGGGTCGTGGCGTTGCAGCCCGGCATCCTCGTCACCGCCACCGGCTATGCCGAGATCAGCCGGGAAGGCGCGGATCTGCCGGTCACCCCCGGGGCGAATGACATGACCTGCGGGTGCGGGCACTGTATCGGCCCCGGCCTCGACGGGCACTGGTGGAGTGAGTGCCGGAGCAGTCTCTGCGACAGCGGTGCAGCGATCGTCGAGACCGACGGGGACCGTATCTCGGTCTTCTTCCTGCAGCTCCCGGGCACCGTTCTTGACCGGGCCGCCGTGATCGGTCGCTGCTGCTCGGCGGGCATGGTACGCGACACGCTCCGCCTCTTCGACCAGGAGGACCGCGAGGTCTTCACCGGGCTACGGCTCATAGGACAGGAAGAGCCGGAAGCGCAGGACGCCGCCGCCTGAGCGCCTGCCTGACCGGCCTCTGATCGCCCGCCCGACCAGATGACGCCAACCACCGCCGAGGGGTGACAGTTTCGCGTACAAAGGGGTCATGAGTGACTCGAGCACCACATCCACCGACCTCTCCACCCTCAGCCTCGACGAGCGGGCCGGTCTCGGCTCCGGCGCCGACTTCTGGACCACCAAGGAGGCACCGGGCGTCCCGTCGATCACCATGACCGACGGGCCCCACGGCCTGCGAAAGCAGGAGGGCGCCAACGACCACCTCGGCATCTCCGGCTCGGTACCTGCCACCTGCTTCCCACCGGCGGCCTGCCTCGGCCAGAGCTGGGACCCGGACCTCGTCTCCCGTGTCGGCGCCGCCATCGCCGATGAGGCACAGGCGGCGGACGTGCAGGTCGTCCTCGGACCCGGCATCAACATCAAGCGCTCCCCGCTCGGTGGCCGGAACTTCGAGTACTACTCCGAGGACCCGCACCTGTCCGGCGTCCTCGGCGCCGCCTGGGTCAACGGACTGCAGGGTCGCGGCGTCGGTGCGTCGCTCAAGCACTTCGCGCTGAACAACCAGGAGGCCGACCGGATGCGGTCGAGCTCCGACGTCGACGAGCGCCCGCTCCACGAGCTCTATCTCCGCGGCTTCCGCCGCGTGGTGGAGGACGCCGCTCCCGCCACCGTCATGTGCTCCTACAACGCGGTCAACGGGGTACCTGTCCGGCACAACCGGGAACTGCTCACCGACATCCTGCGCACCGAGTGGGGCTTCACCGGCGCCGTCGTCTCCGACTGGGGAGCAGTCGGTGGTCGCGTCGACGCAGTACGGGCCGGCCTTGACCTGCAGATGCCCTACGACGGTGGGGCCGGCGACACGGAGGTCGTCGCCGCCGTGCACGACGGTGATCTCGGGGAGAACGCAGCCACCACTGCCGCACAGCGCGTCGCCGACCTGGCGAACCGGCTGCATGACGCCCACGATTCCACTGCGTCCTTCGATGATGCCGCGGTCGAGGCCCACCATGACCTGGCCCGCGAGGCCGCGGCGTCCTCGGTCGTGCTGCTGAGCAACGAGGAAGTCGACGGTCGTCACCTGCTGCCGATCGCCGAATCCGGGGTCACCGGCTCCGTAGCCGTCATCGGTGCCTTCGCCGATGCGCCCCGCTACCAGGGCGGCGGCAGTTCCCACGTGAATCCCACCAGGCTGACCTCCCCGCTCGAAGCCATCCGCGAGACCTGGCAGACCCCCGTCACCTTCGCCGCCGGATTCACCACCGACGGTGCCGGGGTGAACCCCTCGCTCCTCGCCGAGGCCGTGGAGGACGCCGCCAACGCTGACGTCGCACTGGTCTTCCTGGGACTGGCCGCCGAGCAGGAGTCCGAGGGCTTCGACCGCACCGGTCTGACCCTGCCCACCGAGCAGATCAACCTGCTGCGTGCGGTCCGGGCGGTCCAGGACCGAGTCGTGGTGGTGTTGTCCCATGGTGGCGTCCTCGATCTACGTCAGGTGCGGAAGTACGCCGGCGCGATCGTCGACGCCAACCTCTCCGGTCAGGCCGGTGGTGCGGCGGTCGCCGAGGTGCTCTCCGGGCGGGTCAACCCCTCGGGCAAGCTCACCGAGACCATCCCGCTGCGCCTGCAGGACACCCCCGCCTACCTGGACTTCCCGGGTGAGCACGGGCATGTCCGCTACGCCGAGGGACTGCACGTCGGCTACCGCTGGTACGACGCCCGCGAACTTTCCGTCGCCTTCCCCTTCGGCCACGGGCTGAGCTACACCACCTTCGCCTACGACGGGATCTTCGCCCAGCCTGACGACGACGGCGAGGGCATCACCGTCATCGTCGGAGTGACGAACACCGGTTCCCGCCGTGGCCGCGAGGTCGTCCAGGCGTATGTGGCGGTGCCGGAGTCCACGGTGCAGCGCGTCCCGCAGGCCCTCGGCGGATTCGGGTCGGTGACCCTGGACCCCGGTGAGCGTGCCGAGCTGGAGATCCACATCGACCGCCGCGACCTGGAGTACCGCGACACCCGCACCGGACAGATGGTGCTGGAACCGGGACGCTACGTCGTCGCCGTCGGTGCGAGTAGTCGTGACCTGCGCGGTTCCACCGAGGTGGAACTGGAGGGTGAGGAGGTGCGTGTCCCGCTGACGCTGAACTCCACGCTCGGCGAGGCGATGGCGAGCCCGGTGGTCGCACAGGCGTTGGGCGACGCCATGGGTGCACTCACCGGTGGCGATGAGGGTGGCGGAGAAGCACTCGGTGTCGACCTCGACGTAATGATGGGCAGCATCCCGCTCGACCGGCTGGTCGGCTTCTCCGCGGGACAGGTGAGCACCGGACAACTGCAGCAGCTGCTGGACGCCGCGAACCACGCGCAGTAGCCCGGCACAACAGACCGGCACAGGTCGCCGCCGACCGGATCCGGAAATTGAGGGTGGAAAGAGTGGGAAAGCCGGAACCGGCAGCAACCTAGGTTGGACAGGGATACAGTTCTTGTCATGAATCCTCATTCCACGGTGCATTCCCTGCGGCGGAGGGCGTGCGCCGCACTCCTGGTCCCGGCTCTCGGCCTGGGAACGGCGGTGGTGGCGGCCCCCGTCGCCGGTGCTGAGGAGGCGGGCACAGCGGCGACTGCAGGTGCCACTGAGATCGCGACAGTCCCCGGGGACGCCGGGTTCTTCGCCCTGCCGGACACCACGGACACCGATCTCGCGTCCCTGGCACCGGGGACGCCGCTGAAGCAGCGCAGCGTCCCCGCTAAGATCAACAATCTCGGCAGCACGCCGGTCACCATGACCCAGATCCAGTACCGCACCACGACCGTCACCGGGGAGCCCACGGTGGCGGTGACCAGTGTCCTCCAGCCGCCTGCCGGGGTGCCGCGCACCGGGGACACGGTCATGTACGCCAGCTTCTACGACTCGATGAATCCCGAGGACGGGCCTTCCCGCGTCCTGGCCCGTGGGGCACAGTCCGGGATGCTCGACTATGCCGAGGCGGCGTTCGTCACCCCGCTGCTTGCTGCCGGGCACACCGTGGTCATGCCGGATATCCAGGGCGAACGCGGCATCTTCGCGGTCGGTGAAGAGTACGGCCACATCATCCTCGACGGCCTGCGCGCCGCCCGTGACACCCCGGCTGCGGAGGTCGCCGCCGATTCGCCGACCGCACTGACCGGTTACTCCGGTGGCTCCATCGGTTCCGGCTGGTCGGCGATCATCGCCGACGACTACGCCCCCGATATCGCGCAGAACATCGTCGGCGTCGCCCAGGGTGGGGTGATGGTGCGTCCCGAGCACAATCTCGCCTACGCCGGTGAGGGTGCGAAGTGGTCCGGCGTGGTCGGTATGGCACTGACCGGCATGGCGGACGCCTACGGTGACGATCTCAGCCCGTACCTCACCGACCTGGGTAAGGAGGTCATCGAGCGGATGCGTGGGGTGAAGATCGACGATGCGCAGGACGCCTACGCCCACCTGCGGTGGGAGGAGCTCTTCAAGCCGGAGTATCCCACCCCGGACGATGTCCCGCCGGTGCGTCGTGTCCTCGACGAGTCGAACATGGGTCTGGCACCGGTGCCGTCGTTCCCGCAGTACATCGCCCAGGCAGGGGGAGGGGCAGACCAGCAGAAGACGCCGGTGCACCCCACCCTCGGCGACGGTGACGGCGTCATGCTGCTCGGCGACACCCGGGCGATGGCGCAGTACTACTGCGACGTCGGCACGACGGTGCAGTACGAGGAGTATCCGCCGATCGGCCACACCTACGCCGGGCCGTACTGGGCCACACAGATGGTGCCGTGGGTCAATGCCCGCTTCGCCGGGCAGCCGGCCCCGTCCACCTGTGGCTCGGTGCCGGTGGGGAACTCGCTGACGGACTGACCCTCCGTAGGCCGGAGTTCTCCATGCCACACCTTGACTGAACTAGGATTCATATCACATAATACTCACAAGTATTGCTGGTAGGAACCACGATCACCCCGGAATCACAGCCGCGCAGTCGCGCAGGAAAGGACTTCCCACCATGGCAGGCACCGCAGGCACCGCAGACATCGCAGACACCGCAGACACCGCACAGTTCGCCGGCCAGGTCGCCGGCCAGGTCGCGGTCATCACCGGAGCCGGCGGCGGACTCGGCCGGGCACACGCACTCGCCCTGGCGTCCCGCGGTGTGAAGATCGTCGTCAACGACCTCGGCAACGCACAGGGCGTCGTCGACGAGATCACCGCCGCCGGTGGGGAGGCCGTCGCAGACTCCACCGACATCTCCGACCGTGCTGCCGCCGCCGCGCTGATCGACGACACCGTCTCCCGTTGGGGACGCATCGACATCCTCATCAACAACGCCGGCATCCTCCGTGACAAGTCCTTCGCGAAGATGGACCTGGCTGACTTCGACAAGGTCATCGCCGTCCACCTCACCGGCTCGGTGAACTGCACCAGGGCCGCCTGGCCGTACATGGTCGAGCAGGGCTACGGCCGCATCCTCATGACCACCTCCGCCTCCGGCATCTACGGCAACTTCGGCCAGGCCAACTACGGTGCGGCGAAGTCCGCACTGGTCGGCCTGATGAATGTGCTGGCCATCGAAGGCGCGAAGAAGGGCATCCGCGTCAACTCGCTCGCCCCGACCGCCGCCACCCAGATGACCGACGGCCTCATCGCCGAGGACGCCGCCGAGCTCCTCGGCCCGGAGACCGTGGCTCCCGCCGCCGAGTTCCTCGTCTCCCCGGACGCGCCCACGGGCGTCATCCTCGGCGCCGGTGCCGGCGTCTTCGCCGTCTCCCAGATGGTCGAGGCCAACCCCGTCGCACTCGGCGCGGACGCCACCGCCGAGGACATCGCCGCGAACTGGGAGCGGATCTCCGATCTCAGCGAGCACCGCCACCTCGGATCGGCCTTCGACCAGACCGACCGCTACGTGCGTGCCGCCATCGCCGCAGGGGAGGAGGCATGACCGGTACACCCTCCGCATTCGACATCTCCGGGCGCACCGTCCTCATCACCGGCGGTGCCCGCGGCATCGGACGCTGGCTCGCCGAGGGCCTGCTCCGGGCCGGCGCGAATGTCCTCATCTCGACCCGGCGACCCGATGCCGCCGCCGAGGTGGGGAAGGAACTCGCCGCCCTCGATACCGCCGGCGAGGTCCACGCCATCGCCGCGGACATCTCGACCGAGGAGGGGTGTCAGACGCTCGCCGACGCGGTCCGCGGCTACACCGAACGGCTCGGTGGTCATCTCGACGGCCTGGTCAACAACGCCGGGGCGACCTGGGGTGCGTCCTTCGACGAGTTCCCGCCGGACGCCTGGGACAAGGTCCTCGGCGCGAACGTCAAGGCACCGTTCCGGTTGTCCCAGCTGCTGCGTCCGCTGCTGGACGCCCGGGCGGACGCCGGTCTCGACCCGGCCCGCATCATCAACATCGGGTCCATCGACGGCCTCGCCGTCCCGAACTACGACAACTTCTCCTACGCGGCGTCCAAGGCGGCGGTCCATCACCTCACAAAGGTCATGGCGTCCTCCCTGGCCCCGAAAATACTGGTCAACGCCGTGGCACCAGGTCCCTTCCCGACCCGCATGATGGCCTGGGTGCTCGACGGGCGCGGCGAGGAGGTCAACAAAGCCAACCCGCTGGGACGCATCGGCCGGCCCGAGGACGTCACCTCCCTGGTGACCTTCCTGCTGTCCCCGGGCAGTTCCTACATCACCGGCACCACGATCCCCCTCGACGGCGGTCTCACCTCGACCATGTCTGTCGCCATGTACGACGAGAACTAACAGCGAGAACCAGAAGAAGGAACAGAGAACACCCATGCGCGAAGCAGTCATCGTCTCCACCGCCCGCACCCCCATCGGCCGCGCCTACCGTGGCGCCTTCAATGACACCCAGGGCCAGGAACTCGCCGCCCACGCCATCGCCGCCGCGGTCGAGCGTGCCGGCATCTCCGGCGCGGAGGTCGAGGAGGTCATTCTCGGCTGTGCGATGCAGGAGGGCAGCACCGGCACGAACGTCGCACGTCAGGCGACGCTGCGCGCCGGGCTCCCGGTCACTGTGCCGGGCATGAGCGTCGACCGCCAGTG
This sequence comes from Corynebacterium sp. UD i78, assembly GCF_056280545.1. NCBI lineage: Bacteria > Bacillati > Actinomycetota > Actinomycetes > Mycobacteriales > Corynebacteriaceae > Corynebacterium > Corynebacterium sp. UD i78. Next base: position 2,799,783 of record NZ_JBWCED010000001.1, read on the forward strand.
CGCCTCCGGACTCATGGCGATCGCCACCGCCGCCAAGGAGATCATCACCGACGGCCTGCAGATCGCCGTCGGCGGCGGTGTGGAGTCCATCTCCCTGGTGCAGAACGAGCACAAGAACACCTTCCGTGCCGCCGACCCGTGGCTCAGGGAGAACGGCCACGACATCTACATGCCGATGCTCAACACCGCGGAAATCGTCGCCGAGCGTTACGGCGTCACCCGCGAGCAGCAGGACGCCTACGCCCTGGAGTCCCAGCGTCGTACCGCCGCCGCCCAGGAGGCCGGTTACTTCGACGACGAAATCGTCCCTTTCACCGCCATCAAGCTTGTCGCCGGTGAGGACGGTCAGCCGGTCGAGCAGAAGGTCACCCTGACCCTCGACGAGGGCAACCGCCCTTCGACCACCGCGGAGGGGCTGGCCAAGCTCAAGGCTGTCCTGCCGGACTCCGACGGCCACGCCGCGACGATCTCCGCCGGTAACGCCTCGCAGCTCTCCGACGGTGCCGCCGCCGTCGTCCTCATGGAGAAGGAGGAGGCCGCCCGCCGCGGTCTCGAGCCGTTGGGCACCTACCGCGGCATCGCCGTCGCCGGCTGTGAGCCCGACGAGATGGGTATCGGCCCGGTCTTCGCCATCCCGAAGCTGCTGGAGCAGCACGGTCTCACCATCGACGACATCGACCTGTGGGAGCTCAACGAGGCCTTCGCCTCCCAGACGCTGTACTGCCGCGACACCCTCGGCATCGACCCGGAGAAGTTCAACGTCAACGGCGGTGCGATCTCCATCGGTCACCCCTACGGTATGAGCGGCGCCCGCATGGTCGGTCACGCCCTTCTGGAGGGGCGTCGCCGCGGTTCTCGCTACGTCGTCATCACCATGTGCATCGGTGGCGGAATGGGCGCGGCCGGGCTCTTCGAGCTGTAGAGTCCCGTCCATGGCTGACGGAGCAGGAACTCCCGGCGTCCGTGACACGGCACGGGCGCAGATCCTCGACGCCGCGGCCGTGGTCTTCCAGTCCCAGGGGTTCGAACGGACCACCGTGGACGATATCGCCGACCGGATCGGCGCGACCAAGGGGCGGATCTACTACTACTTCCGCTCCAAGTTCGACATCTACCTCGCCGTCTACGAGGCGGGGATGAACGGGGCCTTCCGCTCCGTCCAGCCGCTTTCCGAGGGGCCCGGCACCGGACGGGACCGGCTCACCGCCATGTCGGTCGGGCACCTGGTGAACCTCATGACCGATCTCGGCTACCACGACGTCATCTCCCAGGGCGTCATCGCCGGCCGCTCCACCGCGCTCAAGGAGCACCAGCGTCAGGCTCTCATCGAGCTCAACGAGGTCCGCACCCGCTACGAAGGACTGTTCCGTGGCGTCGTCACCGACGGGATGGCGGACGGATCACTGTGCGACGGGGACGCCCGGCTGGCCACCCGGTTCCTGCTGAGCAGCCTCAACAGCACCGCGATGTGGTTCCGCGTCCGCGAGAACCAGGACGCCGCGGAGATCCGTGACCTGGCGGAACAGATTGCCGACCAGGCCATCGGGGGTCTGGCGTCCTGAGTGGCAGTCTACGCAGCCGGGGTGTGGCCCTGCTTTCCGGTTCAGGGCAGCAGCACGGTGCGCAGCGTGCCGTCGGATGGGCCGGTGAACACCGCGCCGAGAGAGTCCGTCCCGTCCAGACCGTCCAGCCGCCGCGGTGCTGAGAGCATCCGTTCCCAGGGCAGGGTCGGGTGCGGGGCAGCGTCCAGGTCCACCAGCAGGTCCACGGCGCGGGCGAGGTGCCGGAGTTCGTAGTTGTGCACCCCGGTGACGGTGTTCCACCCCCGGACCAGGCGCTCCGGATCCAGATTCACCGTCCCGGCGGGGCTCACGCTGCCGGCCAGTACGGCGGTGCCACCCGTCGCCAGGGCATCGACGCAGGTCCGCACCCCTGCCGGTGCGCCGGAGAGTTCCAGGGAGACATCCACGGCACCGATTGCGGCTCTGATTGCGGAACCGGTGAAAGTACCGGCGTCCTCCCCGGGGCGCAGCGCCCGGTCAGCGCCCGCGGTGAGGGCCAGTTCCCGGGCCGTGTCCGCCGGGTCGACCGCGATGACCTCGGCCGCACCGGCATACCGGGCGGCGGCCACCGCCGTGATCCCGAGCATGCCGACACCGTTGACGAGGACGCTGCGTCCGGCCAGCGGACCGGCCTTCTCCAGCATCGCCATGACTGTCGCGACCGCACAGCCGGCGGTGGCGGCCCGGTCGTCCGGCAGGTCGTCCGGCACGGTCACCACGGCCAGACCGGCCGGGAGCAGCAGGTGGGTCGACCAGGTGCCGGAGAGCGGCCAGTCGCCGTCGAAGGACTCATGGCCGACCTTGCGGACCCGCTCACATTTGGCGGTGAGGCCCCGGCGGCAGGTCGCGCACTCCCCGCAGGAGGCGGTGACGCCGAAGACCACCCGGTCACCGGGGGTCAGCGGGGTGCCGTCGACGGTGGTCCCGCCGTCCGTCGCCACCACTGTCGCGGTGCCCTCGTGGCCGAGGACGGAGGGGCAGGCGGCGGGGCGTCGGCCGAGGACGCTGTGCCGGTCGGAGCCGCACACCGTCGCCGCCCGGACCCGCACCAGGGTCTCACCTGGTCCGGGGGTCGGCAACGGGACGCTGACCCGCTCGAACCGGGTGCCGCCCCGCCACACCGTGGCCGTCGCGGTATCAGTCACGCGTGGGCACCCGTGCCGGCCGTGGGAATCAGGCCGGGCAGGTCGGCCACGGAATCCAGGACCAGGTCCACGCCCTCATCCGTGAAGTCCGCGTCGGTGAGGTGCCCGGTGAGCACACCGACGGAGGTGACCCTGGCGGCCTGCGCCGACCGGACGTCGGAGGCGGTGTCGCCGACACTGACCACGGCGTCCGGGTCGGAGACCCCGACCTTCGCCATGACCGCCCGGATGAGGTGGGGCTCGGGGCGTCCGGCGGGGACCTCGTCACCGGCGGCGGTGGCGTCGATGAGCCCGTTGTCCACCCAACCCAGGGTGCCTAGGATGAGGTCGGTGATCTCACGGGAGAACCCCGTGGTCAGTGCGGTCCGGATGCCGCGGTCGTGCAGGATGCGCAGGGCGTCCTCCACACCGGGCAGCGGCACCGGGGGGTGCTGCGTGTAGGTGTCGGCGAGCTCGGCGCGGAACCAGGTCCAGGCCTCCTCGACGGTCTCCTCCTCGGTCCCGACACCGCCGATACGCAGCAGGTTTTCGATGGCCCAGTGCTTCTCGGTGCCCATCCAGCGCTGGAACTCCTCATCGGAGTAGACGGCGCCGGCCCGTTCGGTCGCCTCCCGCAGGACGCGGTACACCTCGTCGCGGTCGTCGATCGTGGTACCGGCCATGTCGAAGACGGCGAGGGCGGGGACGCTGGTCAGGGGTGTAGTGGAGATCACGGGGAAGATCCTTTCAGGAAACAGGGACAGAGGAACAGGGGACGGGGTCAGCGGACGATCCGGCGCAGCCACAGGGACAGCACCTCGACGGCGAGGACGACCGCGACCATGAGCAGGAGGATCATCGTGACGACATCGAACTGGTTGACCCGGGCCGCATTGAGCAGCAGGAAGCCGATGCCGCCGGCGCCGACGACGCCCAGCAGGGTGGCGGAGCGGATATTGGTGTCCAACAGGTACATGGTGTGCGCGACGATGGCCGGTGCCGCCTGGCGCAGCGTCGCACCGAGGAAGACCTGGGTGCCGGTCGCGCCGGTGGCCCGCACGGCGTCCTGCACGTCGGTGTCGGTCTCCTCGAGGGAGTCCGCGACGAGCTTCGAGAGCAGGCCGAGGGCGCCGACGGCCAGCGCCAGGGTGCCGGCCACCGCGCCGAGTCCGGAGATGACGACGAAGATGATCGCCAGGATCAGCTCGGGGATGCCGCGGAAGACGACGATGAGGACGCGGGCGACCGTACGCACCGCCCGGTTGGTCGTCACATTGGACGCCGCAAGGATGCCCAGCGGCAGCGCCGGGATCGCACCGAGCACCGTGGCGGCCAGGGCGATCTTCACGGTGACGCCGAGTTCGGTGAGCATGGCGTCCATCGCCCCACCGGAGGACGGCGGGAAGAACAGGGCGAGGGTGTCCGGCAGGTTCAGCAGGCCGTTCCACAGCGAGGACGCGGAGATGTCGACCTGCCGGACAGCCGCGACGGTGATGACGAGGACCACGGCGATGCTGGTGAACCGGCGGATCCGGTCGGCGGTCCACGGCGGGGTGAGCCGCTCAGGGGCGCCCTCTGCGGCGTCCTGCTGTGCCTGCTGTGCCTGCTGTGCCTTCTGTGTCCTCGTGGCGTTCTGCGGCATGTCGGAGGCGGCACTGGAACGCCACAGCCGGTCGGCCCAGGAGGTCCGGCCGGCGCTGCCACCGGTGCGGCCGAGCAGGGCGGCACGGGCAGCGCCGGAGATGAGCTCCAGGACCACACAGGCCAGCAGCACGATCAGGGCGAGGGCCATGCCCCGCTGGTAGTCGAGGGAACGCAGGGCGTCCGCGATGGCCAGGCCGATCCCGCCGACCCCGACGTAGCCCAGCAGCACCGAGGTGCGCAGGTTGATGTCGAAGCGGTGCAGGGCGGTGGCGATGAGCTGGGGCAGCAGAGGCTGCGGCAGAGCGGCGAGGAACTGCTGGCCACGGGTGCCGCCGGCGGCCTCGACGGACTGCCGGGGGCCGTCGTCGAGCTCCTCCAGGGCGTCGGCGTAGAGCTTGCCGATCATGCCCACCGAGTGGATGCCCATGGCGAGCACACCGGCCGCCGCGCCGAGGCCGAAGACGCGGAGGAAGAAGATCGCCAGCACGATGTCCGGGACGGCACGGGCCAGGACGATGATGGTCCGGGCGGTGCTGCGTGAGACCTTCCCCCGGGTGGTGGAGGACGCCGCGGCGAGCGCCACCGGCACCGAGAGCAGTACCGACAGGGCGGTGGCGAGGAAGACGACGGCGAGGGTCTCGGCGAGCAGGCTGGCGGTCTCCCCGAACGGCGGGAAGTCCAGCGGGAACATCCGCCGCACGAAGGTCACCGCGTTGTCGAGGGACTGTGCGATCGTCGCCAGGTTGATGCCCAGTGAGCTGACCGACCACAGGCCGGCGACCAGCAGCAGGACCATGGCCACACCGCCGGCCACGTTCGAGGGACGCGGCGCCGGGCGCGGCGGGAGTTCGGGGAGGGCGTCGGCGGGGCGCGGGGCGGTGAGCGTCACCGGACGACCTCCTCCGGCACCGCCGCCGGGGTGACCGCGGAGTAGATCTTCTCCGCCTCCTCGGCCTGCAGTCCGCCGGTGTGCCGGTCGAGGACGAGCCGGCCGGCACGCAGACCGATGATCCGGTCGGAGAAGTCGATGGCGAGCTGGACCTGGTGCAGGGAGCACAGGACGGTGAGGTTGTCCTCGACACAGATCTCCCGCAGCAGCGTCATCACCGATTCCGCGGAGACCGGGTCGAGGGAGGCGACCGGCTCATCGGCGAGCATGATGCGCGGCTTCTGCATGAGGGCGCGGGCGATGGCCACGCGCTGCTGCTGGCCGCCGGAGAGGGTGTCGGCGCGCTGGAAGGCGCGGTCGGCGAGGCCGACACGCTCCAGGTTGGCCAGGGCCTCCCGGCGGATCTGCTTCGGGTACATCATCAGGCTGATGCGGGGGCCGCGCAGCGAGCCGAGGCGTCCGGTGCAGACGTTCTCCAGCACGGACATCGGGCCGATGAGGTTGAAGTGCTGGGAGATGACGCCGACGTCGCGGCGCAGGGCGCGCAGCCCCTTGCAGTCGAGGTCGGCGAGGTCGGAGCCGAGGACGCGGATGCTGCCGGCGTCCAGGGTCTCGGTGCCGTTGACGTGCCGGAGCAGGGTGGATTTGCCGGAGCCGGAGAGCCCGAGCAGGGTGGTGATCTCGCCGGTACGGACACCGACGGTGACGTCGTCGAGACCGCGGACGGTGGGAGTGTACTGGCGGATGACGTTGTCGAGCTGGACGGCGTAGATGCCGTCGATCTCGCGCTGGAGTTCAGGCGTGGTGTTCACTGTGATGTCCTCTGGTGGCGTCCGTTATCCGATGTTCTTGCAGGCGTCGGCGTCGGTGCCGGCACAGATCTCACGGATGGAGTCGAAGTCGGCGTCGGTGACCGGGCGGTAGCCCCACTCGATCTCCTCGGGGAGGGTGCACTCCTCCTCCGAGTCGCAGATTCCCTCGGCGACCAGGGCGGGCTTGTTGGCCTTGGTCTGCAGGGCCTCGGTGATCGTGGCGATCACGTCGTCGTCGAGGCTGACGTGGTTCACGGCGATCGGGTCCTCGGTGATCGGGTCGGAGGTCCAGACCGGAGTCAGTTCGCCCTCCTTCACCTGCCCGCCGGACTCGAGGGTGGAGAGCATGGTGTCATGGGCGAAGGCGGCGTCGCACTCGCCGTTCCTCAGGGCGAGGAGGGAGGCGTCGTGGCCGCCGGTGAGCTTGCCGGTGACGTCCTCGTCGAGGGTGAGGCCGGCGTCCTTCAGGCCCTTCATCGGCACGAGGTAGCCGGAGGTGGAGGCGGCGTCGACCAGGCAGACGGTCTTGCCCTTGAGATCCTCGAGGCCTTTGATGTCGGAGCCGGCGCGGGTGTAGGCGAGTGCCTGGTAGGCGGGGGCCTCGTTCTCGTCGTGGGTGGGGGACGCCACGGGTGTGAGGTCGATGCCGGAGTCCTTGGCGATGACGTAGGAGAAGGGGCCGTAGGAGGCGATGTCGATCTGGCCGGGCGCGCTGACCCTCGATGACGGCGGCGTAGTCGGAGGCGTTCTGGAACTCCACGGTCCGGCCGGTCTCCTTCTCCAGGAGGGCGACGAGGTTCGCGTAGTCACTGTTCACGGAGGAGGAGGATTCCGCGGGCACGGCGGCGAAGGTGATCGCCCCGTCGGCGTCATCGGAAGAACCCCCGCAGGCGGCGAGGGCGGGCACGGTGGCGGCGGTGAGGAGCGCAGCGGCTGCGGCGCGGGTGTGGCGGAGCATGGCAGTCGGGGACCTTTCGGGTGGGGGTCGGGGTGTCCGGATGACCGGGGTTCCGGCATCTATTGTCGGCGGCGGCGAACAGCCTGTCTATACAAGAATGAAGAGTTCACCGAAGTGTCGCCGGGAGGACGGATGGCGGTCGTTCAGAAACCGGAGAGGGACTCTCCGGCGAGTGCGAGCTCGGCGACGCCGAAGGACAGTGTCATGCCGATACCGGAGGTGACCACGAGGACGGTCGTGTGCTCGTCCGGGTGCTCCAGTACGAGGTTGGTGTCGGGACTGTCGGCGTAGCGGCCCAGCCAGCGCTGTCGGACGCGCGGGGTGCCGAGGCCCAGCAGATCGGATGCCCGGTCCAGCAGGAGGCCGGCGATGTCCTCGTCGATGAAGGGCTCCGGGCTCAATGAGTAGGCGTGGCTGTCGCCGATGAACAGGTGGTCGGCAGTGCCGGTGGCCATGAGGTTGGCGACGCAGTCGACGAGGCCGGGTTCTCGGACGGCCAGTTCCTCGCGCAGGGCGGGGGCTGAGGGCATCGCGGCGAAGCCGTCGTAGCGGGCCAGGGAGGTGCCGGAGAGCATCGCCAGGTCGGCGGGGACCCCGGCCGGGCGGTCCACCAGGGACATCGCCAGCGAGCAGACCCTGACCTGCCGCTTCTCGGCGAGGTCGGGGAAGAGGGCGGCGAGCCGGTAGCCGGGACAGACGACAACTCGCCCGGCGTGGAAGTCTCCCCGGTTGGTGACCACGGTCCCGTCGGCGACCTCGGTGACCTGGGTGTTCCAGGTGAACTCCACGCCCTGCCCGGCCAGCCACCGGGCGAGGGCGGGGGCGACCTCCCGCGGGTTGACCCGGGCGTCCTGTGGAAGGACCGCACCGGCGACGGTGTCGAGGTCGGGGTTGCCGAGGGCGACCGCGACGGCATCCCCGGTCAGCAGGGTGACCTGGTCGGTGCCGCGGTGGGCGGCGAACTCGCGCAGGATGTCCGCCTCGGTCTCCGTGACGGCGGGGATGGTGGTGCCGGATTCGGCGATCCAGAAGCCGGCGTCCGCGGCGGCGGCGAGCCAACTGGCGCGGGATCTGGCGGCGACCGGCTGGACGATGTCGGCCTGGCCGGTGAAGCAGGCGTGGCCGAAGTTCTGGATGGAGGACCCGACCGGCCGGTCGGCGCTGTCGATGACGCGGACGGTGCGTCCGTCACGGTGGGCGTGCCACGCGGTGGCGAGACCGAGGATGCCGGAACCGACGACGATGAGGTCGGTGCGGGGTGCTGTGCTGTGCATGGACCCATGCCACCACGCGCCTCCGAGGTCCGCAACACTTGTATATACATTTGCCGCGAGATTCACGGGAAGTTCATGCTCCCGTCATGGTCGGGTCGGCTGGACGCCCGCGGGAAGTGGTGAACTGCGCTAGCCTGTATGGACAGCAAGGACGACCAAGGGCAACAGGAACAACCGGAACAACCGGCCAGCACGGACGGCACAGGCGACCCTGTACGACGCACCCGATGAAGGAGTGACCTGGCCATGACCACCACCCGCCAGCAGCACCAGGAGATCGCCGACTACCTGCGCGCCGCGATCTCGGGCGGGGAATTCGCCACCGGGGACGCCCTGCCCACCGAGTCGGACCTCTGTGCCCGGTTCGGATCCTCCCGGGGGCCGGTCCGGCAGGCTATCGCCACCCTGCGGGCCGAGGGGCTGCTCTCCTCGGGTCAGGGGCGTCGCACCACCGTGCTGGACACCGTCCCGGCGCAGTCCTTCGACGGCGTCATCTCCTACACCCAGTGGTGCCGGCAGTGTGGGTTCGTCCCGGGGCAGGACACCCGGAGTGTCTCCCGTCACCCGGCGGACGCCTCCCTGGCCGCCGGATTGGAGATCGCGGTGGGGGACGCGGTGGTCTCGGTGTTCCGGCTGAGGTTGAAGGACGGTGACCCCGCCATGGTCGAGCGACTAAACTATCCGCTGGATGTGGGCGTGCACCTGCTCACCTTTGACACGGACTCCGGGTCGATCTACCAGCGGCTGCTGGATTCGGGTGTGGACATCGACCACGTCACCCGTACCATCGACGCGGTCGGTGCGGACCCCGGCGACGCCGAACTGCTCGGTGTGGCCGAGGGGTCGCCGCTGCTCCGGGTCCGACGGCGGGCCTTCACCCGCGCCGGGACGCCGGTGGAATGCTCCGACGACCGCTATCTGCCCGGGACCGCGAGCTTCATCCTCAACTCCACCCGCGGGAACATCTCCCCGTTGTCCATGGTGCCTTCCCCGGCGGAGTGACTCCGGCCGAGGGACGGGGTCCCGGAGTAGGCCGGGAATGCCGCCGGCCGTCGCCGGGTTGGACGGGGAATGACATCTCTCTTCGACCCGCTGAATGCGGGAGCACTGCAACTGGACAACCGCGTCACCATGGCCGCACTCACCCGGCAACGCGCCGGAGAGGACGGTGTCCCCACCGACCTTCACGCGACGTACTACAGCCAGCGGGCCTCCGCCGGCCTCGTCGTGACCGAGGGGACCTTCCCCGCGTTCAGTAACCGGGCCTTCCCGGGACAGGCCGGGATCGCGACTGACGGGCAGGCCGCCGGCTGGGCCACGGTCGCAGAGGCGGTGCACGCCGCCGGCGGGACCCTCGTCATGCAGATCATGCACGGCGGCCGTACCAGCCACCCCGACCTCCTGCGCGGCGGTGAACCCGAGGCGCCCAGTGCGCTGGGTACCGGTGCGCCGGTCCGCGGCTTCTCCGGCAAGCTCGACGGTGTGGTGCCCCGTGAACTGGGCCTTGAGGAGATCCCGCGGATCATCGCGGAGTTCGTCGCCGGTGCGCGGCGGGCGGTCGATGCCGGAGTGGACGGCGTGGAGATCCACGGTGCGAACGGTTATCTGCTGCACGAGTTCACCGCGGCATCCTCCAACCACCGGACCGACGTCTACGGCGGGTCCCCGGAGAACCGGGCCCGACTGACCGTCGAGGTGGTGCGGGCCGTCGCCGAGGAGATCGGTGCGCAGCGGACTGCGCTGCGCATCTCCCCGGAGCACGGCGTCCAGGGGGTGCCGGAGGACGACCGGGCCGATGTCCTGGCGACCTACGGCGCCCTCATCGACGGCCTGCCCGAGATCGCCTACCTCTCGGTGCTGCACGCCGACATCGACGGTGACCTGGTCGCGCACCTGCGCGAGCGCTTCGGCGGCGCCTTCCTGCTCAACAGTGGTTTCGGACGCGTCACGGAGCTGCCGGAGGCGCGGCACATCGTCGAGGACGATCTGGCGGACGCCGTCGTCGTCGGCCGTGAGCTCATCGCCAACCCGGACCTCGTCCGCCGGTGGCAGGAGGGTCTGGAGCTCAACACGCCCGACCAGCCCACCTTCTACGTCGGTGGGGAGCACGGGTACACGGACTACCCGTTCGCTGGGTCGTCGGAGGCCTCGGAGGCCGCGTCCCTGTCGCCCACCGAGGCCTAGGCGCTCCGGCGTCCCTGCCCGTTCGGCGAGGACACTGGACCGGCCCTGAAAAGTGTTACCACGCCGGTGGTCCGTAAAGTGACATTGTCCCAGGTCGCGAAAAGTGTTACCAGTCGGAACCGGTAACACTTCCGGAGCCTGGCACGGAGCCCGGCCGGAAAGTCGGAGAGAACGGATAACCCCTTATCCATTACTCTCGTCGTCGATCAGGAACGGCTCGAGCGGAAACCGCGCAGCCGCAGCGAGTTCGAGACCACGAATACCGAGGAGAACGCCATCGCCACACCGGCGAGCATCGGGTTCAGCAGTCCGAACGCCGCGACCGGGATGAGGGCCACGTTGTAGGCGAAGGCCCAGAACAGGTTCCCGTGGATGGTGCGCAGCGTACGCCGTGACAGCCGGACGGCGTCCACCGCGGAGCGCAGGTCGTTGTTCATCAGGGTGATGTCACTGGCCTCGATCGCCACATCCGTGCCCGCACCCATCGCCAGGCCCAGGTCGGCCTTGGCCAGCGCGGCGGCGTCATTGACACCGTCACCGACCATGGCCACATTCCTGCCGGCGTCCTGCAGCGAGGAGATCTTCTGGACCTTCTGCTCCGGGCGCACCCCGGCGATGACATTGTCCGGGTCGATGCCGACCTCGGCGGCGACGACCTTCGCCGCACCGGCATTGTCGCCGGTGAGCAGGTACGGGGTCAGACCCAGATCGCGGAAGGCGGCGACGGCGTCGGCCGAGTCCTCCTTCACGGTGTCCCGCACGGTGACGACACCGGCCGGCTCACCGTCGACGGTGACGAGCACCGGGGTGGCACCGTCGTCCTGCGCGCCGGTGAAGGCCTCACGCAGCTCAGCCGGCAGATCGTCGGCGGACGCCGGGCGCCCGACCTCGACAGTGCGTCCTTCCACGGTTCCGGTGACGCCGTGACCTGCGGTGGACGCGAAGTCGGTGACCTCAGGGATCTCGCCCTGCTCTGCCGCGACGGTGACGATCGCCTTCGCGATCGGGTGCTCGGAGCCGGACTCCACTGCGGCTGCAAGGCGCAGGGTCTCGTCGGGACCCGTGACCCCGGTGACCGCCATGACGCCCGTGGTGACGGTGCCGGTCTTGTCCATGACGACCGTGTCGACACGCCGGGTGGATTCCAGCACCTCCGGCCCCTTGATGAGCAGCCCGAGCTGGGCGCCGCGACCGGTACCGACGAGCAGTGCGGTCGGCGTGGCCAGGCCCAGTGCGCACGGGCAGGCGATGATGAGCACGGCGACGGCGGCGGTGAAGGCGTTGGTGACATCGCCCTCGACGATGAGGTGGGTAATGAGCGTGAGGACCGCGATGACCATCACGACCGGCACGAAGACCTGCGAGATCCTGTCGACCAGACGCTGCACCGGGGCCTTGGTGGCCTGCGCGTCGGAGACGAGCTTCGCCATCTGCGCCAGGGTGGAGTCTTCACCGGTGCGGGTCACATTCACGAGCAGGCGCCCCGAAGTGTTCACTGTCGCACCGGTGACCTTCGACCCGACGGTGACCTCGACCGGCACCGATTCGCCGGTGAGCATGGATTCGTCGACTGCCGAGGTGCCGTCGGTGACCTCACCGTCGGCGGCGATCTTCTCGCCGGGACGCACCACCACGATGTCGCCGACCTTCACCTGGTTCACGGGGACGCGGATCTCCGCGCCGTCGCGGAGCACCGCGGCGTCCTTCGCACCCATGTCGAGCAGGGCGCGCAGTGCCTCGGAAGAGCGTCCCTTCGCCCGGGTCTCGAACCAACGTCCGAGCAGCAGGAAGACGATGACCACGCCGACGGACTCGAGGTAGATCTCGTCCATGCCGCTATGGGCACCGGAATCGACGGCGGGGAAGAGGTGCATCTCCATCGTCATGCCAGTCATACCGGCGTTGCCGAGGAAGAGTGCCCACAGGCTCCACAGGTAGGCGGCGGTCGTGCCGAGGGACACCAGCGTGTCCATCGTGAAGGAGACGTGCCGCAGGTTGACCAGCGTGGCGCGGTGGAACGGGGCGCCGCCCCAGAAGTAGACCGGGGAGATCAGGGTCAGGGCGGCCCACTGCCAGTTGTCGAACTGGAGGGCGGGGACCATGCTGATCAGCACGACGGGGAAGGCGAGGATCGCCGAGAGGATCGTGCGGTGGAGCAGGTCGGCGGCCTCGGCGTCGCGGGCGGCGTCCACCTTGGCCTGGCCGGTCTGTGGGCCACTCTTCGGGGAGGACGCCGCGCCTACGTTGTCCGTGTCTGTGTCGCTCTCATCGGCTGAGCTGTCGGCCATGGTGAAGGCGTCGTAGCCGGTGTTCCGGACCGTCTGGATGACCGCATCGGGGTCGGTCTTCGACGGGTCGTAGTCCACCTTGGCGGATTCGGTTGCGAAGTTGACGGTGGCGTCCACCCCGTCCATCCGGTTGAGCTTGCGCTCGATGCGGGCGGAGCAGGAGGTGCAGGTCATCCCGGTGACGCCGAGGTCGAGCTGCACAAGGTTGACCGGGTCGACCGGGTTGACCGGGTCGACCGGAGGGGTGGTCCCTACCTGCTGTGTCATTGCTGGTCAGTCCTTTGTGGGGTGTTACTTGACGATGTCGTAGCCGGCTTCGTCGACGGCGGCGGCGACCTGCTCGTCGGTGAAGCCTTCGCCGGTGACGACGACGGCGCCGGTGGCCGGGGTGGCCTCGACAGCGGTGACGCCCTCGATGGTGCCGACCTCCTTCTCGACAGCCGCCTTGCAGTGTCCGCAGCTCATGCCGGTGACGGTGTAGTTCTTCGTGGCCATGGTGGTGATCCTTCCGTGTTGTGTGGCGTGCGCGGGGCCCGTGTGGTCCTGCCGTTCGTCCGATTCCGACGATATACCCCTAGGGGGTATATTTCAAGGGCGTCGGGAGGGGTGGGGGTGCCGACGGGCAGAGGTGACGCGCAATGATGGGGGACGTGCGGGGCGCCGCGTTCCGCACCTGACTTCTGAATCTTTCAGACGAGAGGAACATCATGTACGGCGAACCTGCATCTGCCGTTCGCACGACACGCTCCGGATCCGCGCAGAGCGCCCGCAGGCGACACGGCCTGCGTCGCAGGGTGGCCGCTGTCTCGGCTGCCACACTGCTCGCAGTCGGTGGAGCGACCGCCGTCGCGCCGTCCGCTGCCGCCCAGGGCCTTCCGGAACCCATCCAGACCTCGTACGACGCTCTGCCTCCGAGCGCGCAGTCGATCGTCGGCAGCATCGTCTGGAGTGGCCCGCTCGCCCTGGCGGCGCTCTACTATTTCGTCTGGTGCCCGATCGTCAACAGTGACAATCCCACTCCCGGCGTCTGCTCGTTCTGACGGCTTTCCCGGGTGGGAGGGGGAGTCTCTGAGGGGTGCCTCAATACCCCGCGGGGGTATACCATCGGCGGCATGAAGATCTCACGTACCCCTGCCCTGGCATCGCTGGTTCTGGCGTCCGCCCTCACTCTCGCGGCCTGCGGAGACGATTCCGACAGTGGACATGACGGCCACGAGGGTCACGACATGGCGGACATGACCGGCATGACCACCGAGGACGCTGACGACGGTGGCATGGGTGACATGCACGACCACGCCATGGACGGCGGTGAGGCGCCGGCCGGTATCGAGGACGCAGTGAATCCGATGTATCCGGTCGGTACCGAGGTGACCGTGCTGGCCGATCACATGGAGGGGATGGAAGGCGCGACCGGCACTGTGACCGGCGCCTACTCGACCACGGCCTATTCGGTGAGCTACACGCCGACCGACGGCGGCGCACCGGTGAGTGACCACCGCTGGGTCGTCCAGGAGGAGCTGGAGAACCCCGGTGACGCCCCGCTCGCCGACGGCACCGAGGTCACACTCGCCGCCGACCATATGAGCGGAATGGAGGGAGCGACCGCCACCATCGACTCCTCGACGCAGGAGACCGTCTACATGGTGGACATCACCACCGATGACGGGATGACGATGACGAACCACAAGTGGGTCACCGAGAGCGAGCTCGCCCCGGCGGACGCGGAGTAGCGCGGAGTAGCGCGGAGCAGGGGCCGTCCCCTCGCCTCTTCCCCTCCTTCCGCCTGATGTCCGCAACTCACCCTCACCAGCAGGATGAGCAGCGATTTCTGCTCCGGTGAGGGTGAGTTGCGGGATGTGGAGGAGGCGCATGTCGAGAAAGCACCCCCACCGGCAGCTGAACAGAGTTACGGCACCGCCAGCTTTCCCGTGTATTCGATCGGATAAGGATGTTGGAGGAGAACGCGGCGTCCCCATTCGCGGACGCGGCGAGGTCGGGCTCGATGTGGTCGCTGGTTCGATCAGGAAGTCCAAGCAGTTTGTCCGACCGAGGACCGTCGATCTCGTGGAACGTGGGCTGGTGGAGCAGACTTCCGGAAAGCCGCTGCGGTTCCGGTTGACCGGACAAGAGCGGGAATCGCTGGGGCTCTCAGACGAAGAGTGACCCTGCATGTCGGGAAAGCACTCTCACAGGCAGCCGCCGGGGGGTCGCCGGGGGTTCGACGACTGGTGAGGGTGCTGATTCGACGGTGCTGATTCGACGGTGCTGATTCGACGAGGGGGCGGGCGGGGCGTGGTGCCCCGCCCAGACCGGGTACCGCCCTAGATCGGGAGTTTGCGCACCACGAACTGCGGCAGGTTCTTCAGGATCAGCATCACCCAGCGGAACAGCGGGTGGATCCAGATGACGGTCTTCTTGCCGTCCACGCCGGCGGCGATGGCCTTTGCGGCGTCCTCCTTGTCGACGGTGAGCGGGGCATCGTCCAGCCCGGCCGTCATATTGGTGCGCACCTGACCGGGGCGCACGGTGAGCACGCGCACGCCGGTGCCGCGCAGGGCCTCACCGAGCATGCGGTAGAAGCCGTCCACGCCGGCCTTGGTGGAGCCGTAGACGAAGTTCGAGCGGCGGACCATCTCGCCGGCGACGGAGGAGAAGACCACGATCTGACCGTGGCCCTGCTTCTTCATCCGGTCGGCGAGCAGCACGCCCACCGAGACCGCACCGGTGTAGTTGACCTGCGCGGCGAGGACGGCCTGCTTCTGGTTCTGCCACTGCACCTCGTTGTCACCGAGGACGCCGAAGGCGACGATGGCCAGGTCGATGTCACCCTCGATGGAGTCGATGATCTCCTCGTGGGTGTCGAAGGCGGTGGCGTCGAACCCGACGGTCTCGACCGCGGACGCACCGGCGGCCTCACACCGGGCGATCGGGGAGGACATGTCCTCACCGGCACGGGCGGCGAGCACGACGCGGGCCGGGCCACGCGACAGGAACTGCTCGACGACGGCGAGGCCCATGTCGGACGCACCGCCGAGCAGGAGGATGGACTGGGGCTTACCCACAGCGTTGATCATGGAAAAAGTCTCCTAGTTGAGCTCGAGGCGGCGGGACATGTCGGACGCGAAGACGCCCGTCGGGTCGATGGACCGGCGGGTCTCCAGCCAGCCCGGAAGGCCCGGGTACATCCGGTGGAAGTTCTCCGCGGTGGTGCGGGACTCCTTTGCCAGGTAGAGGCGTCCGCCGAACTCCATGACCTGTCTGTCGAGACGGTCGAGGAAGTCGCCCAGGCCCGGACGGATCGGGAAGTCGACGCAGACGTTCCAGCCCGGCATCGGGTAGCTCAGCGGGGCGCGGTTGCCCGGGCCGAAGAGCTTGAAGACGTTCAGTGCCGAGTAGTGGCCGGAGGACTGGATGTCCTTGATGATCTGCTTGAACGGCTCGACGGCCTCCACCGGCACCACGAACTGGTACTGCAGGAAGCCCTTGGAGCCGTAGCCGCGGTTCCACTCACCGATGAGGTCGAGCGGCTGGTAGAACTGCGTGAGGTTCTCGATCTGGTTCCGTGCCGGCTTGCCCATGGCGTAGTAGGCCATACCCACCGCCGACAGCGTCAGCTTGTTGAGCGTGAAGGACGGGAAGATGTCCGGCACGGTCATGAGCTGGGGGGCGTTGAACTTCAGCGGGTCCTTGGCCAGCTTCGGGGCGAACTCCTTGAGCTGGTCGAGGGTGGCCAGCGAACCACGGGAGATCGTGGAGCGTCCCAGCTTCGGCTCCGGCGAGATGCAGTCGAACCACGCCGAGGAGTAGGTGTAGTTGACTTCGGAGCCGTCCGAGTGCGCGGCGATGGTCTCGTCGAGGGTGTTCGTCCGGTCGACGTCGCAGAGGAAGTACGCCGTCTCGGTCTTCGTCATCTCGATGGTGGCGCGCAGGATGACACCGGTCAGGCCCATGCCGCCGACGGTCGCCCAGAACAGGGTGCCGTCCGGGTCGTCGGAGGAGCCTTCCGGCTCCAGGTGCAGGACGCGACCGTCGGCGACCAGCAGCTCTATCGAGCGGACGTGGTTGCCGAAGGAACCGGCGGAGTGGTGGTTCTTGCCGTGGATGTCCGGGCCGATCGCGCCACCGATGGTGACCTGGCGGGTACCGGGCAGGACGGGGACCCACAGGCCGTAGGGCAGCGCGGCCTTCATGAGCTGGTCGAGGGTCACGCCGGCGTCCACGTCGACGATGGCGGTGTCCGGGTCGATCGAGTGGATCGTGTTCAGCGCCTGCATGTCGATGACGAGACCACCGCCGTTCATGGCGGGGTCGCCGTAGGAGCGGCCCATGCCGCGGGCGATGACGCCGCGCTTGAGGTGGTCGGGCTTGTCGGCGTTACTGTCGGCGACCTGTGCGACGGCGGCGGCGATGACGTCGACGTCCGGGGTGGACAGGACCTCTGCGGTGGTGGGGGCGGTGCGTCCCCAACCGGTGAGAGACCGGGTGTGCGTCTGCAATTCCATGCGGACCACACTACAGCCGGGACCGGACGCCTCAGGGACTCTTCCCGGCGGACGGGTGCGGATAGTGACGCATCTTTCACTGCCGTTGATGTACGGATGCCACCACAGGTATGCCATAGTAAGGACATGCTTGGTTATGGCGGCCTCAGTCGTGCTGAGGGTAGGGTTGCCCGGATCGCCCACGAATGGGAGACGCTGCGTGCGGCACATGCACGCGGCGAGATCCCGGTCCCGGTGCTTCTCAGGCGCTTCACCGCCATGGCCGACGAACTGGCCTCCGTCGAGGCCTCACCGCAGCATCCCTCGCTCACTGCGGCCCGAGAATCGGCGGCTGACCTGCGGCACCGCATCATTGTGCACACGGTCACCCTCGCGCCGCGTCCGCTGGTGCTGCCCGGTGTCACGCCGTTGCCGCCTGCCGGGCACCCGGTCAGTGGACTGCCGGAGTTGTGGCACCGGCACCGGCATGATCCGGTGCGGCGTCCGTCCCACCAGGACGCCGTGGGTCATCCCGGGCCTGACGGTGCACCGCTCGACGGGGAAGGCGGACGGCTGACCGATGAGTTCCGCGGCCACTGGGTGGATGTCCCCCTGGCCGCCGCCGCGGATCCGGAGACGTCGCTGGCCGAGATCGACTCCCTCACCGACCGCAGCGTGGCCGTGCTGCGCCGGTACGGGGCGGAGACCGTGGAGATCGCCGGGCTGCGCTCCCGGGTCCTGCTCGCGACGGGACGCCTGGAACAGGCCCGTGAACTGCTGGAACTGGTGGGGGAGACTTCGTGCGGGGCGGAGGAACTGGCGGTGGTCAGGGGGACCGTCGCGCTGCTGCGCGGGGACCTGGACACCCTGCTGCGGGTGCTGTGCCACGGGGAGGACACCGGCCGGGCCGATTCCGTGCAGTGGACGCTGCTCACCGCTGCCTCGCTGGTCCCGCTGGCGCACATGGTCGACACCACCACCACGGTCGACCGGATCGCCGGCATCGTCGCCACCGCCACCGGTGTGCCTGAACTGGTGCCCGCCCTGCTGCATGTCGCCGGCTACCTCGCCCTCGCGGGCGCTCCCGAAACCGCCCTGTCGCTGCTGGTGCGCACCGTCGACGTCGTCGACCCGCCGGCGGTGGCCGCCCCGGTACTGCGCGCGGTGGTCGAGACCGGCTGGTCCGCGGATTCCGCCTCCGATCTGGGAGGACGCCGCCTCGTGACCGGTGGCCCGACGGTCCGCGAGCTGGCCGACGAGCTGTCGGAGCAGCTGCGTGAGCAGGCGGTACGCTGTGATACCCGCAACGGCCGGGCGATGTGGACGACGTTGGTGCCGGAGACCCTGGAGTACCCGGTCCCGCTCATCGACGCCGCCGACCTCGCCGGCATCCCCGCCCTGCGCGGTCTGGCCCTGCCGGCGGCCCTGCCCACCGCCTTTCCCTCTGATCCGGCGGATCTGGCGGAACTGCCCGGTGTCGGACCGGTGGACCTGGCGTCCTTCGATGCGACGGACGCACTGTGCGCCACCGTGATGTACACCCTGCTCGGGCTGACGGACGCCGCGGACTGCGTCGTCGACCGGATGCGCGTCCTCACCGCCGATGACGGTGACCCGGTGGTGCTCGATGTCGCCGCGGAGTTCGTCCGTCGTTCCGACTGCGCCGCAGGCCACGGAGTGGGCTGCTTCGCCTGTGCCCGCCAGATCGCCCCCTCCTCCAGCGGACTGCTCGCCGAGGTCGACCGCATGGTGCGGGAGTGCGCCTGCGCCGGTACCGCCCACGACGCCCCGGGCCGGGTACGGAACATGACCCGGCTCCGGTCGGGATCCCACCCCCTGGTCAGACGCCTGATCGACCTCGACATCCTGCTCTCCGGTGCACTCCCGACCCGCCCGTCGGTGGAGTACGCGGTGCAGGGGCTGTGGGCCGTGCTGCGGCTGCTGCCCCGGGCCGTCCCGCTGACCGGTGGTGCCCTGGTCGGGGCGGTGACCGGGGAAAACGATGATGAACCCGGTGTCGGGCCGGGGCATCGTGGACGCCACCGTCATCACGGCGGTGACGGCATCCGCCCGGTCCCTGCCCGCCCCGCCCTCGGCGTCCCCGCTGGGTCTGGTCGACCATGTCGCCGACCTCGCGGATCTCGCCGACGCCCTGGTCGTCGCCGGTGCCTGCCATGAGGCGTGCGCGGTCTCCGCCGCGGGACTGGCCGCGGTCGGCGGTAACTGGGTGGACACCGGCGTGGCGTCCGGCTGCGCCCCCGGGGAGGCAGGGGCGGACGACGACGGTCCGGTGCGTCTGCTGCGCGCCCGTTCAGCGGCCCTGTCGGCACTGGGGAACACCACCGGTGCGGACCGCTGCGCCGAGGCCGCCGCGAAGGCCGCGGAGTACCGCGGGCGCTGGCGGCTGGCCGAAGCCTGTCGTGGGGAGGCGGCGACGAGGCGCAGCTAGAACGCCAGAGCGTCGGAGTTCTAGAGCACTAGAGCGCTAGAGCGCTAGAGCCCCATGATCTCGCGGATCTCCTCGGGCAGTTCGCCCACACAGGTGATCTGCGGCTTACCGGCCTCCTTGTGCTCCCGCAGTGCCGCATTGACGATCGAGCGGCTGGTGGAGTCCAGGATCGGCAGTTCCTGGGCGATGAGCCGGCCCATGAACTCGTTGACCGGCGCCTCGATGTGCCGCGCCGCCTCGTAGTGGGCCTCCGGGTCGGTGCCGCCGACCACCGCGGTCTGTGCCATGGAACCGCGTTCGCCGGCGGGCCTGCCGTCGTTGGCCTTGGCGATGTTGCGCCGCATCCGGTCCTTCAGCTTGTCCTTCCCACCGCTGCCGTCGCCGTTGCTGCCTGTGTTTCTCCTGCCGAACATGCAGCTCAGCCTACTCCGGCGCGTACGGCCAGGGAACCTGCAGCGGAACCGGCATTGCGCGGTCAGGTGCGTCCTCTACGCTGGGCTCCATGAGTGCCGCACCAGACCTGAACCGAACGCCCGATCTCACCGTTCTGGGAACGACGACCGTCGGCTACTACCTCGCCCATGACCTCGTCACGACGCCGTGGAAGCGACGACTCGTCAGCCTCGGGGTCCTGGCCGCCGGCGGTGGGACCGCTGTCGCGACGAACCAGGTGCCCCTCCCTGTTCCGCAGCAGGCCGGCACGGGTGCTCCGGCCGCCACCGGTCACGGTGAGACCCCGGCCGCGGGGGCGGGACTGCGGAAGCACCTCGTCCCGGTGACCGTCGGCATTGTGGCGGTCGTCGTAGGGTCCTGGTTCAATGCCAGGGTCGACCGTGTGGCCACCGGCGTCATCACCCGGACCCTCGGCCGGCTCCCGCTGCTCGGGGGCATCTTCCGCCGCCTGCCGTTCACTGTCTGGGGCATCGCCCAGGTAGGTGCCGTCGCCGTCGTGGCGAGACTGTCGGAGCAGAACCCCGCCGTCGCCGCCGACTCCGGTGCCACCACCGGTGCGAAGACACCGGTGACCTCGACCGCGAAGGACGCGAAGTGACCGCTGCCGAGACCGCTCCCGTTACCACGGAGACCGGCACCCGACCACAGGATCCGCCGGTGCTCGTCGCCGCGACCGTCGGTGAGGTCACCGCGGTCTGGCAGGTCGAGGTCGACGCCCGCGTCGTGCTCGGCGAATTCTCCGGCGCCTGGCTCGTCGACGCCGACGGTATCCGTGGATTCGCCGCCGACGCCGACTGGATCGACCGGCGCGGGTCCCGTGACGGGATGCTGGAACTTCTGCTCGCCCGCCCGACCGTCGTCGTCGGCGAGGGCGGGGAACCGCTCACCGGGGACGCGGCCCGCGACTCCTTCGGTTTCCCCACCGACACCGCCGGGACACTGCGGACCGTCGACGTGGCCGCCACGGTGGCTCAGGCCGCTGAGGCCGTCGAGGAGAACAAGGCCACCTTCGCCGAGGCCAACCCCGGCAAGCGGCAGCCTGGCTGGGGCGGTGCCTGGGCGGATGCCGACTTCACTCCGCAACCCGGCCGTGCCCCCGAGGGCATCACCGGGGACACCGCCGAGGCCGTCGTCCGTGCCATGGCGGCGGCCCGTGGCCTGCGCGATCTGGTGCAGAGCTGGAACGCCCTGGACAAGCTCCGGGTGCAGCGTCTCGGCGGCGAGTTGCGTGCGCTGCCGCTGGTCATGAACTGATACGGCCTCAGAAATCGGTCCGCCGTCCCCGGCGAGCTGTCGCGGACGGCGCTACGCTGGGTCGCATGAATGCCCAGCACCTGCCGCAGCGTCGGGGATCCGGACGGGGAGTCGTCCGCGACACCACCCCGTCCGGCGACCCCGGCGGCCTCGCCGCGGTGCTCGAACTGCCGGGGATCGCCCATGCCGCTCGACCCGTCCCACCGGCGGACGCCGCCGACCATGAACTGACCCTCCTGCTCCTGGCCGAGCACCACGTCCCCGGTCTCGGCTGGTTCACCCGTGCGCTCGGACTCAACGGTGCTCTCTCCGTCGCCGAGACCGTCCGTGCGGTCCTGTTGTCCCTGGACTGGCCCGGGGCGTCCACCATGCTCAACGGCGCCGACGGTTCCGAGGCTGCCGACCGGTTGCCGGCGATCACCACCTGGTCCCTGCAGGCCCGGCGCAACGACCGGCTGCGTGTCTACTCCCGCACCGCCGGTCCGATCGGCACGCCGCTGCGTGAGGCACTGGGTCGCGACGGTACCGGCATCCTCGTCGTCGACGGGTACACCGTCACCGTCACCACGGCCGGTGCGATGCCCCGTGACGACCACACCCCCGACGCGGTCTGCCTCGCCGGTGGTTTCGCGCCCGACGGGGACGCCCCGGCTGATCCTGAGTCCTTCCCCGTCCCCGGCACAGTGGACCACCCCGTCGGACTACCGCGCGACGTCGACCTCGCCGCGGTGAATGTCGCCCTGACCGGTGAGGAGACCGTCGCCGAGATCCTCGGTGAGCTCGGCCCGGAGCTGCGTGCCCTGCTGCTCAGTGGGGACCTGTACGAGTTCACCCCGCTGCTCCAGGCCCTCGATCTGGGGCGTCCGGCCCAGGTGGGGGAGGCGACGCGCCGGGTGCTGTCGGGCTTCCCCGTCGAGACGACCCCGGTAGGACGCGCCGCCGCCTGGTCGCGGGTCGTGGCTCTGTCGACTCTGTCGGACCGGGAGACCGTCGACGAGGTCACCGCGATGCTCATGGCGGCTCTCGGATTCACCCGGGCGGACGCCGGCCTCGGTGCCACCGACGACCACCGGTCCTGCGACCCGTTGAGCGCCGAGGAGATCCGTGACCTGTCACGGGAGTCCGGTCATCTGCTTGCGACCTGCGGTGCCGACGTGTGGGAGGGGACCGCGTCCGCCGTCATCCCGCTGGTGCCGAAATGCAGTCTCGTCGACCGGTTGGAGATGTACCGCTTCCTGCTCCAGGCGTGACGCGCCGGGGAACTGACAGGGACGCGCCGGTGTGACGGTTCGGTGAATCAGGGGGCCGCTGAGTAGCGTAGAGCGGTGATTCCCTTTTCCTGCAGCAAGTGAGGACTCCCGTGACCGATGCCGTCACCGAACGGCCGCCCGAGCAGCCGCCCCGGCCTGTCGGGCGCAAACGCCGCATCCTGAAGCAGTTCATCACCTTCGGGATCGTCGGCGCGTCCGGCTTCGTGGTCAACCAGGGCGTCATGGTGCTGTCGAACAAGTTCACCCAGGCAGTGTGGGATTTTGACCAGTACCACCCGTTCGTGAACCTCTTCGGTTCGGCGTTCCACGTGCGCTGGTACCACGTCTTCAGTGTGCTCGCCTTCATCGTGGCGAACATCTGGAACTTCTTCCTCAACCGGCACTACACCTTCAAGGCGAAGAAGGGGACGCCGTGGGTGCGTCCCATGTTCAGCTTCATGCTGGTGGGCATCTTCGGCCTGCTCATCACCCTGCTGGTGCAGACGGCGCTGGTCAACGATGACTCACCCATCGCCCTGTCCCACGCGATCTGGGATGATTCGACGGGGCTGAGGACGCGGGCCTACTGGGGTAACTTCATCGGCGTGATCGTCGCGATCCCGGCGAACTTCCTGTTCAACAAGTTGTGGACCTTCCGGCACAGGCCCGGGAAGGGAGAGGTGAAGGTGAAGAATGTCGGCTGAGGTGACTTCTGTCGCATCCGGTGAACAACCGGGGACGATGACGGTCAACGTCCCGCTGAAGACGCAGCTCTTCCGCTTCATCTGTACTGGTGTCATCGGTGCGGTCGTCGACTTCGGGTCGACGTATCTGCTGCACCTCGCCGGACTGGGCGACGGCCTGTCGAAGACCATCGGCTTCATCCTGGGGACGCTGACCGCGTACTTCATCAACCGGCGGTGGACCTTCCAGGCGGCTCCGTCGACCAAGCGGTTCATCGCCACGATGTGCTCCTACCTGCTGACCTATGTGGTGCAGCTGGGCCTGTACGTGGTGTGCATCCCCTGGCTGGAGGACAACGACTTCTCCGGCTTCTGGGTCCGAGCGATCAGTTTCGTCATTGCCCAGGGCACGGCGACGGTGCTGAACTTCATCATCCAGCGCTGGGTGATCTTCCGGGTGGTGTGACCGGGCCAGGAAGTCACGGACGTGGGTGCCAGTCCTTCATCGGCCGGTCGGTGTCGATCGCCTCGTCCTCCCGGCGGTTACGTCGCAGCCGCTTGAGCAGGTGGCGCACCGTGTCCGCCACCTCGGTCGCGACATACTCCGGTGCTTTGTTGACGCTGAGGTCGGAGTACCGCAACAGGTGGTAGTCCCATCGTGTCGCCTGGTTCCCTTTGCATCTGTCGTTCGTGAAGGTGGTTCGCCTCGCATTCCCTCCTCCGTGGTAGGTGTAGCTGTCGATCTCGATGAGGAGCCTGACCTCCGGGATCACGATGTCGAAGCAGTAGCCCCTGACCATCACATTCGTCTCGATCGTGATCTCACCTCTGTCGCGCTCGGCTTTCAATGACTTCCTGATCAGTAGTAACGCCTTCTTCTCCAGCCCGCTGGCCGTGCCGATGACTGATCTGTTCCGGATGCTCTCCAGCTTCGCCCGCCCGGTGCCACTGAGGTCTTCCAGGTCCTCCGTCAGTCGAGCACTCCCCGTCAGCCCGGAGTAACCGGTTTCCAGTACCTTGATCGCAGCGTCCTCATCGTCGGTGACCAGGGACGCCGCGATGGCGGCGGGTGTGCTGACCCGGAGGTCCCCCAGGTCGAGCGAGGGTCTGGGAATGCGGCGACGGATGCGGATGCGTGGATCTCTGCGGGTGGAGCTCGGGTGGTCCGCTTCCGCCGGCCACCGCATCGGACCCACCCCCAGCAGGAAAGACGCAGTGTTCCCCGTGTAGACCAGCTTCGGATACGCCGTCGCGTAGGCGGCGAGAGTGAGCCGCGGGGAGGGATCGGTGACGTACCACCCGTTCATCAACTTGTAGAGTGCCTTCTTCGTGACGGCGGCGGCGATTCTCCGGTCATCCCACCCGGCGTCCTTCAGTTCGGCGGTTGTCCAGATCTGCTTGGTCTGCTGTGTGCCCATGTGTTCCCCTCCGCCACGACCCCCTGCCGCGTGCCTCTGCAGTGTAGCGGCGTTGAGTAGAACGTTCCAGGGGTAGCTGTGCGGAATGTTGGTCTGATTCGGGCGTTCCGGATGTGTCGGCAGTTCCGAATCGGGGCAGTTTTCTGCACCGGCCCCGGCCGGCCCTGCACCAGCCGCGCGAGGACGCGGCCCGCCTACGGACGGTAGAACTTCTCCTGCTGACCCTTGCGCAGCAGCCGCAGCCACTCCTTGAAACCCTTGATGTCACGCTGCTGGACCAGGAAGTACCAGCCGAAGCGTGCGTACTCCTGGGGCAGCAGCCGACGCATCCCCGGCTGGTTCATGAGGAAACCCCGGTTCCGGTAGGTGAAGTAGCGCTTGAACTCACTGTCCGGGTACTGGGTGTGCATCTTCCCACCGAGGATCGGACGGAACTCGTCGGAGCCGTCCGGGTGCAGGTAGGAGGTGGTCAGGCAGGTTCCGAAGGGCAGGCCGGACCGGACGATGCGGCGGTGGTACTCGACTTCGTCACCACGGATGAACAGACGGTAGTCCGGCACACCGATCACATCCATGGCCCTGGCGCTGATCAGTGCCCCGTTGAACAGGCTGGCGATGCCGGGGAGGAAGTCGCCCTGCAGCTCGGAGAGGTAGCGTCGCCAGACCACACCCTGGCGCAGCGGGAAGGCGAGCCGGGCCGGCTCATCGATGTTGCAGACCACGGGAGAAACTTCAGCAAGACCGTTCGCTTCGGCGACGCCGTAGAGCGTCTCCAGCACGTTCTCGTCGGTGGGGCGTCCGTCATCGTCGGCGCACCACACAGCGTCCATCCCCAGGGACAGTGCGGTGAGGAAACCGAGGGCGAAGCCCCCGGCGCCGCCGAGGTTGGTCTTCGACGGGACGTAGACGGCACGGTCGCCGGCCACCTCCTCAACGAGAGCACGGACGGCGTCATCTGCACCGTTGTCCACCACAATCACCTTGTCCACCGGGTGCGTCTGGGAGCAGACGATGCCGAGGGACCCCTTCAGCAGCTCGACCCGGTTGTGGGTGACGATGACCGCGGCGGTGGTGCCGGTGCGGTCCAGGAGTGCTGCTGACGGTTCAGACATGGTGCTCATTGTGCCATGCAGGTGGCGGAGACCAGGTCGCCGGCCGGGTGACGCGGTTCCCACCCGGCCCTGACCCGGAGACAGGGTTACGCTCGGAGAGGTACCAGTTCAGGTTCAGACCACCCGTTTCGGAGGACAGCACCGTGAGCCAGACGCCCACCACCGACCAGCCCATTCTCTACCCGGCCGCCCCGTCCGGCGCCTACGCCGCCCTGGCCGGGAAAGTTGCGAGGAGGGTCTGTGCCCGGGCCGCGGCGATGTGCGGGATCACGGTGGGGGAGCGGGAGGACGCCGACCTGGTGCTGCACCGTCCCGGGGACTTCTACGCCCGGCTCGGCGTCCAGGGACTCGTCGGCTTCGGGGAGTCCTATGTCGCCGGGGACTGGGACGCCGCCGACCTGGCGGGCACACTGACGAAACTGTGCCGGAAGATCACCGGGCTGCTGCCGCCGTGGCTGCAGAAGCTCGGCGGGCTGTACACCTCGCGGCGTCCGCTCGGGCAGAAGAACACGGTGGCCGGGGCGAAGCGGAACATCAGCGCCCACTACGACCTGTCGAACGACTTCTTCGCGACCTTCCTCGACGAGGGACTCAGCTACTCCTCGGCCTTCTTCGACAAGCACCCGGAGTATGACCTCGCCACCGCGCAGGACGCCAAGGTCGAGCGTGCCCTGGACCGCGCCGGGGTGGGCGAGGGAAGCCGCGTCCTCGAGATCGGCACCGGCTGGGGCGAACTCTCGCTGCACGCTGCACGGCGCGGGGCACAGGTCACCTCGGTGACGCTGTCGACCGAGCAGGCGGACCTGGCGCGGGAGCGCATTGCGTCAGAAGGGTTCGCCGACCGGGTCGACGTGCAGCTGTGCGACTACCGCGAGGCCACCGGCACCTATGACGCGGTCGTCTCCATCGAGATGATCGAGGCGGTCGGCGCGGAGTACTGGGACGAATACATGCAGGTCGTCCATGACCGGCTGGTGGACGGCGGGCGCGCGGTCATCCAGGCGATCACCATGGAGCATGCGCAGATGCTCGCCACGAAGGACGCCGCGACGTGGATCACCACCTACATCTTCCCCGGCGGGGTGATCCCGAGCGTGCGGGCGCTCAATGAGTCGGCATCGCGTGCCGGACTGTCACTGGGGATGCGGAACAGCTTCGGACACGACTACGCGCGGACGCTGGGGGAGTGGGATGCGGCGTTCCTGGACGCCGCATCCACCGGGCAGGTCGATGCCCTGGGCTTCGGCCCGGACTTCCAGCGGCTGTGGCATTTCTATCTGGCGTACTGCCAGGCCGGCTTCGCCTGCGGCTACATCGACGTGGGGCAGCTGGAGTACGTGCGGTAGGGGGCCGTTCGCCCGACCTACAGCCGGCCGAGGTCCCGCAGGACGTTGCGGACGTGTTCCTGCGCACCGGGCCCCTCGTAGGCGCCGACGATCTCGTCGACGGGACCGCAGGCCTTGATCTCGCCGTGGTTGACCCACAGGGCCGAATCGCACAGCTGAGCCAGGAACTCATTGGAGTGGGAGGCGAAGACCAGGATGCCGGACTTCGCGACCAGGGCGGACAGCCGTTCACGGGCCTTCGCCATGAAGGCGGCGTCCACCGCGCCGATACCCTCGTCGAGCAGCAGGATCTCCGGCTCGATCGAGGTCACCACGCCCAGGGCCAGGCGCACACGCATGCCGGAGGAGTAGGTGCGCAACGGCATGGAGAGGTAGTCGCCCAGCTCGGAGAATTCGGCGATGTCGTCCATCTTCTTCTGCATGGACCGCTTCGACTCACCGAGGAAGAGTCCGCGGATGATGATGTTCTCCCACCCGGAGATCTCCGGGTCCATACCCACACCGAGGTCGAAGACCGGGGCGACGCGGCCCTTGACCACCGCGGAGCCCCGGGTCGGCTCGTAGATGCCGGAGAGCAGCCGCAGCAGGGTCGACTTGCCGGCACCGTTGTGACCGACCAGCCCGATCCGGTCGCCCTCCTTGAGGTGCAGGTTCACGTCGCGCAGTGCCTCGACGACGACGGTGTTTTCGGAGTTGCGGCCGATCGCACCGCCGGCGGCGCCGAGGAAGGCCTTCTTCAGGGAACGGGTCTTGGCATCGAAGATCGGGAAGTCGACGCAGGCGTTGTAGGTGTCGATGGAAACCATGGGATAACTCCTGTACTCGATTAAACCCAGTAGCTGACGCGGGAGCGCCACTGGCGCATGAAGATCATGGCGAAGAGGGTGCCGAGGACAGTGAGGACGCAGACGATCAACCAGGAACGCCACTCCACCGGCTCGTTGATCATCGGTCCACGGACGATGGCCATGTAGTGGTACAGCGGGTTGATCTCCGCGAGGTAGGCCTTGTTGCCGAGGTCACCGATACGGTCCTTCAGGGTGGAGTCCATCCACACGATCGGCGTCATGTAGAACAGCAGCTGCACCAGGGACTCCAGCAGCGGGGCGACATCCCGGAAGCGGGTCGCGATGATGCCGAAGAACATCGTCACCCACACACCGTTGGCGACGAGCAGGGCCAGGCCGGGTACGGCGAGGATGACCTCCCAGCCGACCGGGATCTGGAACACGGCCAGCAGGATCAGCCAGATCGCCAGGTTGTGCAGCAGGAAGAGGAACTGCTTCCACACCAGGCGGTAGACGTGCACGCTCAACGCACTGGGCAGCTGTTTGATCAGGCCCTCGTTGGCGATGAAGACCTGCGAACCCTCGTTGATGCAGCCGGCGATGAATCCCCAGAGGATGAGGCCGACCGCGACGTGCGGCAGGAAGGTCCTGATGTCGATGTCGAAGAGCAGTGAGTACAGCAGACCGAGGGCCGTGGCCATCACACCGGTGGCGATGGTGATCCACAGCGGGCCCAGGACGGAGCGGCGGTAGCGCTGCTTGATGTCCTGCCAACCCAGGGTGAGCCACAGTTCGCGCTGGCCGAAACCGCGCTTGAGATCGTCCCAGGCGGCCCCGTAGGTCTGCGAGGTGGACGCCGGGATCTTGTCTTCGTCGACCCGGGCGACGTAGCGGTCGAACTCCGGGGTCAGCGCGACCGACGGGGCGGTGCTGCTCTCGTTCTCTGAATCTGACACCCGACAAAGGTACCCCGGTCTCCCTCCCCCGGGGCAAAGACGCGGCAGAGGCGAGGTGAAGTCGCGCACGAACGGGGGACGTTTCCAGGGGGGTTTCACTGTGGGATCGAGCACGGCTCTCCGGGGCTTGCGGTGCTGTCAGCCCGGCGCTGTAGGATCGTGCAGACGAGTGACTGTCATAGATTAGAGGTGCGTACAGGCGTGTTCGATTCCGCGAGGGTCCGAGGGCTCTATGTCTCCCAGTCCGACGGGTGGACCTACCTCAACGGCGGAGCGCGTGCCCAGGTCCCGGAGAAGGTGAGTTCCGCAGTGACGCGGGCTTTCCGCACCGCGCCGCTGCAGGCGGACCCCGGCGCCGGCAACGGCACCCGGGGGGACGCCTACATCGACGCTGCCCGTGAGGCCGTCGCCGACCTGGTCGGCGGTACTCCGGAGTGTGTGGTGCTGGGCCCCAGCCGTGCCGTCCTGCTCAACACCCTGGCGGCCTCGGTTCCGGCGAAGCTGCGGATCGGCCGCGAGGTCGTGCTTTCCCGCGTCGACGACCCGGTGAGCAACGCCCCCTGGGAACTGGCCGCAGACCTCTACGGCGCATCCCTCCGCTGGGCCGAGGCCGAGCTGACCACGGGTTCCCTGCCGACGTGGCAGTTCAGTGAGCTCATCGGCACATCGACCTCCATCGTCGCGGTCGCTGCGGCGAATGAGCACATCGGCACGGTGACGGATGTCCGTGCCATCGCCGACCTGCTGCACGCGAAGTCCAACGGGTGGCTCGTGGTGGATGCGGCATCCTACGCCCCCTACCGCTACATCGACATGGCGGAATGGGGTGCGGACGTCGTCGCCCTGGACCTCGCCCCGCTGGGTGGTCCGGAGGTCGGGGCACTGGTCTTCCGTGATCCGGCGATGCTCGCCGAGCTGCGGTTGGCGGAGGTGAAGACCGGTCGGCACTCCACCCCTGATCTGCTGGCCCTGGCGCAGCGCCGGGTCGCGGCCCTGGAGCGTGGTGGGCTGGCCCCCGGTCTGCTCGGTGCCGTCCCGGCGACAGTCGACTTCCTCGCCGGACTGGACGAGGACGCCACGGGAGACCGCCATGAGCGGCTGCGGACCTCCCTGCCGGCCGCGGAGGCGTACATGCACACCCTGGCCCGGCACCTGGTCGACGGGCTGCGGGACTTCGGCGTGGTCCACGTCATCGGTGTGACCGGCGAGGACGACGGCTACGGTCACTCCGGCAGCCACGGGGCCGCCGGTTCCTTCGACAGCGACGGCAGCGGCTACAACTCGGTCGACCGCGTGCCGCGGGTGAGCTTCCTGGTGCCCGGTGTGACGGCGTCCGGCGTGGTCGGGCGGCTGCTCGACAACGGCGTGGTCGCCGAGGTCGTGGGCCTGGAGGACAGCGCCCTCTTCGACCAGATGGGGGTCGCGGAGATGGGTGGCGCCGTGTGTGTCGGCTTCGCACCGCACAACACCCGCTACGACGTCGACCAGCTGGTCCGCGTCGTCGGCGGGATGGTGTAGCGGAGCCTAGCTGGCGTCCTCGTCAGCGACGGTCACCCCGCCGGGGGTCTCCGCGTCGAAGGCGCAGGTGACCCTGTCGCCGTCAGCCATCTCCAGCACGTACTTCCCGGCGTCGACGGTGGTCGGCATGGTCTTGCCGAAGAAGAGGTGGAGCAGGGCGTATCCGCCGATGATGACCGCCAGGGGAATGGCGAGGGTGAGTGTCCAGGCGGCGGCCCCGCTCATCTCCCGGCGCTTCGGTGGGGTCTGCGTGGGCTGCTGGGCTGCACCGTTCGGCTGCTGTCCGTTCTGTGGCGCCCAGTCGGGCTGGCCGGTGAGGGCAGCCCCACCCTGCTGGGGTGGGAACGGGAGTTCGCGTACGGTCCCCGGGTGGTCATGCGGGGCTTCTCCTTGACGGTCACCGGTGGCTGCGCTGCCGTCGGCGGTGCCGGACGCAACACTGACAGTCTACCCGGAAGATGAGGTTTGCCTGAGTGCGCGCCACACCCCTTTTTCGAGGGGAAGGATCGCCCGCAGGCGGGACGACACGCGGGAGAGTCCGGCCCACGGTCGGCGTCCTGCCGACGGGTACGGTGTGCGAGGTAGGTTCCGCAGATGTCGGGGACAGGCCTGAAGACAGGCACGGAACCCGCACAGACCCAGGCACGGAGGCAGGAGAGGTCATGACTGCGTCACAGCCACCGGTACCGGCGGGGACCGGGGACACAGTGGAAACAGGGGAACCGACAGCCTCAGCGCGTGACCTGTGGAGCGTCCGCATCGGCGAGGTCGTCGAGCTGGCCGACGCCGACCGGCGGTCTGTCGTCGTGGCGGGCCGGGTCATTCCGCTGGTCTACCGCTCCGGCACGCCGGATGCCCGCGGCAGGCACGGTAGTCAAGGCAGCCCCGGCGAAGTCCCGGGACGCCAGATCAGTGACCATGACCGGAAGCGACTCGAGGGTCTCGTGGAGTACCTGCGGGTCCGTCCCGACATGGTCCGGGTCGCGGTGCTGCGGCAGTCGGACTGGCCGGTGGCACTGGTCCGTGACCGGGGACTGGTCTGTGGCGTCCTCGTCGTCGATCTCGCGGCGTCGCACACGGCTGCCCAGGTCGCGGCCCGGGCGGTGGGGCCGACCATGTCCCTGGCGGAGATGGCAGACACCCCGGTCGAGTCCGAGGTGTCACTTCGGCAGCGCTACCGCGCGCTGGCGCAGCTCTGCGTCCTGCTCGACACCTTCCGCAAGAACGGTCGCGATCTTGTCGGACTCACCGGGGACGCCGTCCGGGTCGGTGAGCGGGGACGCGACGTCGTCCTCACCGGTGCCGCTGACCTGCAGGTGGGCGTGCTGCTCGCCACCGGGACGGCGGAGCCGACATTCCTCAACGACGCCTCCGTCTTCGCCGGTCTGGTCGTCCGGGTCCTGGTGGGACGCCGCGACGTCTCCGTCGGTGACCTGGACAACCTGCCGCCGGACGTCAGGGCACTGGTGCGTCAGTCCCTGGATGCCGGGGACGGCCCGGCGACTGATGTGGATGACAGGGTACCGGATTTCCTCAGCTGGTGGTCGGTGCTGAAGACCGTGGCGACGGGCGTGATCCGGGGTCCCCGACCGGCTCCCCTTCCGGAGCCGGCCCCGGTCGTCCCGGTACCGGTGGAGTCTGCCCCGCCTGCCCCGCGCCGAGTGCGGGTCAGGGACATGCTGCCGGGCATGGTCACGGTCCTGGGGACATTGCTGCTTCTGGTCGGTGCGCTGGGCCTGCTGGCCGGTGCCCCGGTCTGGGCGTGGGCGCTGGAGGGCGGAGGTGTCATGCTCGCCGTCGGTGGACTGGTCACCGGCGTCCGGGCGATGCACCGCCGTGAGGGGCTCCGCCTCACGCCCCCGTCTACTCCACCGACAGCACGATTGTCCCGGTGATGTCCCCGGCGAGCAGTGCCTGGTGCGCGGCCGCGGCGTCCTGGACCGGGATGACGCGGTCGATGTGGTGGCGGATCGTCCCGTTCTCCAGCAGCGGCCAGACGTGTTCGACGGTCGCGGCGACGACGCGGGCCTTGTCCTCCCGGTCGCGGTAGCGCAGGCCGGTCGCCGAGATACTGCCCCGCTTGTTGAGCAGCCTGCCGATATTGAGTTCGCCCTTCACACCGCCCTGCATGCCGATGATGACGAGGTGGCCGTCCTTCGCCAGGGCCGAGACATTCCGGTCCAGGTACTTCGCACCGATGATGTCGAGGATGACGTCTGCCCCGCCCTCCTCCTTGACGGCCTCGACGAAGTCGTCGTCGCGGTAGTTGATGAGCATGTCAGCGCCGTAGCCGCGGCATACCTCCAGCTTCTTCTCACTGCCGGCAGTCACCGCCACCTGCGCCCCGAGGGCCTTCGCAACCTGGATGGCGAACAGGCCCACACCGCCGCCACCGCCGTGGATGAGCACCAGGTCGCCCTTCCCGACCTCAGCGGTCATCATGAGGTTCGACCAGACGGTGCAGGCGACCTCGACGACGCTGGCGGTGTCCGTCAGACTGTACCCGGACGGCACAGGAAGCAGCTGACCTGCGGGGACGGCGACGTACTCGGCGTACCCGCCGCCGGAGAGCAGTGCTCCGACCTCGTCGCCGGCGTACCAGGGGGTGCCGTCCGGGCGGACGCAGCCGTTGGCGTCCTCGATGACGCCGGACGCCTCGAGGCCGATGATGTCGGTGTCCCCCTTCGGTGGTGGGTAATGGCCCTGGGCCTGGAGAGTGTCGGCCCGGTTGACACCGGCTGCGGTGATCCGCAGCAGGACCTCGCCGTCGGTGGGGGTCGGGGTAGGGGTCTCCTGCCAGGTCAGGGAGGTGGGGTCACTGGTGTCTGTCTGGATGATCGCCTTCATGCCTCTCCAGCGTAACTGCGTCTGCCCCGGTCGGGGTGGGGGAGCGGTCACGCACCAGCGGGGGAGTCTTTCGGCGGGGACTCGGTGCGCTACACTTGTCCCGCTGTGTCGGCGGCCCCTGCAGGACCGTCCGGCGCACGAGGAGATGTGGCAGAGCGGCCGAATGCACTGGTCTTGAAAACCAGCGACGAGAAATCGTCCGGGGGTTCAAATCCCCCCGTCTCCGCCGTTCACGAAGAGAGATCTGCCACCCCTCAGGTCGCCGGACAGTCCGGAAAACGACCTGAGGGGTGGCAGATCTTGTGTGTGACCGACGCTGTGCAGCTGGATCTGCGGCCTGTGTCGCGATGGATGTCAGCATCACGCAGTCTGAGGTCGGCCCAGCCCCCTCCCGAACAGCCTGACGCTGCATGATGCGTACACATGTCCCCGGAGCCCACCCCGGTCCCCTCCTACGCCACCACGTCGACGTAGTCCCCGACCTGCAGGGTGTTGAAGAAGGCCACGGCGTCGTCATGGTTCAGGTGGATGCAACCGTGGGACATCACGTCAGGGGAGCCCTCGTGGAAGGCGATGCCGATGTCGCCCGGGTAGGCGGTGCCGGCCGAGAAGTACACCGAGTACGGCATCGGCGCATCATAGGTGTTCGACCACTCATCGATGATCTTGCGCGTCACCTGGGTCAGCCCGGCCGGGGTCTCGTAGCCGGCGCGTCCGGAACTCATCGGCACCGGACCGCGGGTGATCGTGCCACCGGACTGCAGCCATGCGGTCTGGTTGGTGAGGTTGATGCAGGCCTTCGCCTGGGCGGAGCAGCCGGTCGACGGTCGCGGTGCCGGCTGCGGGGTCGGCGACGGGGAGGGCGCCGGTGCAGGTGCCGGACTGACACCGGGGATGTCCGGCAGGTGCCCGAGGGTGTCGTCGACGGCTCCGTCGACGGCATTCTGCGCGTCGGAGAGGGCGTCCTCCGCCATGCCCTGGAGATCGGTCGCCGACGGCACTGAGGGTAGTGCCGGAGCGGGGCCGGTCTGGGCGGTCGCCGCCGGAGCGAGGGCCAGGGAGCCCGCGACGAGGATGCCGAGTGCAGTGAGAATCGTGCGCATGAACTTCATGATCGAAAACCTCCTGAGTCCCTTCCCAACCTACCCGCCGGAATGCACCCCCGCCCGGCTACTCCAGGACGGTGATCCGCCGCAGTTCCGGCAGTTCCCTCACCTCACCGCCGTCGAGCGCGATCCGCAGCGGCGCTCCGACCGTGCAGTCCAGCAGTCGTGCCCAGGTCAGACGCTCGCGGTGCAGCTCGCGGCGTCCGGTGGTGAACAACCAGGCCGACCGGTCGAGCAGCAGGGAAGCGTCCTCCAGCTCCAGCAGGTAGACGCCGTCGAGCGTCCGGCGGCGCAGCCCGTCCAGTGAGGTCACCGGGGTGTCCTCCCCGGGTGCGGCGATGACCCGGATGGAGGAGACGAGCCCCATCCGGTGCGCGATCCCCTCTGTGTCGGTGATGACCAGGGGCGCTGCGACGTTGCAGCTGCGCACTCCGGAGTGCTCCCACACCACCGGCTGCGGCAGGTCATGGACGGCATCGGTGCGGGACGCCGGGATCCGTCGCACGGCCACCCTGTCGGCCCCGACGGTCACCAGCTGGGTGGCGGTACCGGCGGAGTTCTCGGTCGTGACGAGGTAGCGTCCCGTCGGATCGTCGAGCCGCGCCGGAGTCTCCTCGGCCAGTCGCCGCAGCACGGCGAGCGTCTCCTCGTCGGTGGCGTTCCAGTCGGCGCCGTGGGTCTCGAGGAGCCCGAGGAGCCGGGTGAGAGTCAGGTCGGGGCGGGCCTCCCAGAGTCGGATGAGGGCGTCCGTCACCACCGGGATGCGTCGGGGATCTTTCACGCCGCCATCGTACGACCCCCACCCTTCCCACCTATCGGGAAACCCTGGTGAAACTGCGGTGAAATACGTCCGTAACAATAGTTCTGATATGTGAGACTCTAAGTTTTATACAGTGGGACACAACAGATGGAACGATATGCGGTCTCCTGGGCGCTAAGATACATACACAACTTCATGTGGAGACCGCACCCGCGTTCACCTCAGAACTGTGGCATCCGTCACAGTGCAGAGTGGGCACCTGCGGGGGTGAGGAAACCCTGATTTGGCGGCCCCTGACGACGGCCGTATCTGTGAGGGAAACCCACCGGTCCGATGACGGTCCACAGGCAGCGACGCACCACCTCCGTGTCCCGCCCGGACCTCATGCCCCACCACGACTACCCGGAGGCTGACGACCCCATGACTGACGAACAGATCCGTTCCAACTACCCCGCACCGCAGGGCCTCTACCACCCTGCCTACGAGCACGACGCCTGTGGCGTCGCCTTCGTCGCGGACATCCACGGCCGAGCCACCCACGACATCGTGAAGAAGGGCATCCAGGCCCTGGTCAACCTCGACCACCGCGGTGCCGCCGGTGCGGAGAAGAACACCGGTGACGGTGCGGGCATCCTGCTGCAGGTCCCTGACCGGTTCCTGCGCGAGGAAATGGCGGCCGAGGGTGTTGAGCTGCCCCCTGCCGGTGCCTATGCCACCGGTATCGCCTTCCTCCCGGCGTCCCGCATGGCCGCCCTGGACGCCATGCGCGCCGTCGAGGACATCATCGCGGAAGAGCAGCTCGACCTGCTCGCCTGGCGCAAGGTTCCTGTGGACGACTCCTCCCTCGGCGCCATGGCCCGCGACGCCGAGCCGATCTTCTACCAGCTCTTCCTCGCCGGTAAGGACACGGAAGGACGCCAGCTCGAAGGCATCGAACTCGACCGTCGCGCCTGGTTCGTGCGCAAGCGCGCCGAGCGTGAACTCGGCTCCAAGGGTGCCGGTGCAGGCTCGGGTGCGGACACCGTCTACTTCCCGTCACTGTCCGCCCGCACCATCGTCTACAAGGGCATGCTGACCACCCCGCAGCTGCGCGAGTTCTACCTCGACCTGCAGGATGAGCGGATGGAGTCCGCCCTGGCGGTCGTCCACTCCCGGTTCTCCACGAACACCTTCCCCTCCTGGCCGCTGGCCCACCCGTTCCGCCTGCTCGCGCACAACGGTGAGATCAACACCGTCCGCGGTAACGAGAACTGGATGCGGGCGCGTGAGTCCCAGATCCGTTCCGGGATCCTCGGCGACATCGACCGCGCCCTGCCGGTCTGTGACCCCGACGGCTCCGACACCGGGCGCTTCGACGAGGCCCTGGAACTGCTCCACCTCGCCGGACGCTCCCTCCCGCACGCCGTGATGATGATGGTCCCCCAGGCCTGGGAGCGGAACCCCCACATCGATCCGGACGTCAAGGCCTTCTACGAGTACCACTCCTCGATGATGGAGGCCTGGGACGGCCCCGCCGCCCTCGTCTTCACCGACGGCACCGTGCTCGGCTCCGTCCTCGACCGCAACGGTCTGCGTCCCGGACGCATCTGGGTCACGAAGGACGGCCTGGTCATCGGTGGCTCCGAGGCCGGTCTGCTGCCCGTCCCGCCGTCCGAGATCATCGACCGACGACGCATCGAGCCGGGCAAGATGTTCCTCGTCGACACCGCCCAGGGCCGGATCATCCCCGACGAGGAGATCAAGGCGACCATCGCCGACAAGCCCTACCGGCAGTGGGTCGACGACAACATCGTCCGCTTCTCCGACCTGCCCCCGGTGCACTACGAGCCGATGACGCACGAGCGTGTCGTGCTGCGTCAACGCGTCTTCGGGTTCACCGAGGAGGATGTCGACCTCTTCATCCGGCCGATGGCCGCCGCCGGCCACGAGCCGCTCGGCTCCATGGGTACCGACACCCCGGTCGCCGCCCTGTCCGACAGGCCGCGGATGCTCTTCGACTTCTTCGCCCAGCGCTTCGCACAGGTCACGAACCCGCCGCTGGACTCTATCCGTGAGAAGATGGTCACCAGCCTGTTCACCCAGCTCGGTGCGCAGCTCGACATCACCTCCGAGGTACCCGAGGCAGCCCACCGCATCCAGCTCGGTAAGCCGCTGCTGCTGAACTCCACCTTGGCCACCCTGCGTGAGGCCGGGGAGCACGAGGGCTTCGAGGCCTTCCGCTCCGCCGTCATCTCCGGGCTCTACCCGGTCGCCCACGGCGGCCGCGGCATGCGACAGGCCATCGACCGGGTCCGTCGGGAGGTCTCCGCCGCCATCAATGACGGTGCGACGCTGATCATCCTGTCCGACCGTGAATCCAACGGCCGGCTCGCACCGATTCCCTCCCTGTTGCTCGTCTCCGCCGTGCACCAGCACCTGGTCAAGGAGAAGACCCGCACCCGCGCGTCCCTGATCGTCGAGGCCGGTGACGCCCGCGAGGTCCATCACTTCGCGATGATGCTCACCTTCGGCGCGGATGCCGTCAACCCCTACATGGCGATGGAGACCATCGACGAGCTCGGCAAGGACGGACGCCTCGGCGGTCTCGACGTCGAGACCGCCTGCCGCAACTACATCGACGGCTCCTGCGCGTCGGTGCAGAAGATCATGTCCAAGATGGGCATCGCGACCGTGGCGTCCTACCGCGGCGCGCAGCTCGCCGACGTCACCGGGCTGTCCCAGGCCTTCCTCGACGAGTACTTCACCGGTGCGGTCAGCCCGATCTCCGGTATCGGCCTCGACGAGATCGCCGACGACGTCGCCGTGCGTCACCGTTTCGCCTTCCTGCCCCGGCCCGAGGAGGCTGCGCACCGCGAGCTCGAGATCGGCGGCGAGTACAAGTGGCGTCGCGAAGGTGAGTACCACCTGTTCAACCCGGAGACGATCTTCAAGCTCCAGCACGCGACCCGCACCGGAACCTACCGGATCTTCAAGGAGTACACCGAGAAGGTCGACAACCAGGCGAAGAACCTCGCCACCCTGCGCGGCCTGTTCGAGCTGCACTCCGACCGCCCGTCCATCCCCGTCGACGAGGTCGAGCCGGTCAGCGAGATCGTCAAGCGGTTCTCCACCGGCGCGATGAGCTACGGCTCCATCTCCGCCGAGGCACACGAGACCCTCGCCATCGCCATGAACCGGCTGCACGGCAAGTCGAACTCCGGTGAGGGAGGCGAGGACCCGAAGCGCTTCGAGCCGGAGGCCGACGGAACCTGGCGCCGCTCCGCGATCAAGCAGGTCGCTTCGGGACGCTTCGGTGTGACCAGCCATTACCTCAACAACTGCACGGACATCCAGATCAAGATGGCCCAGGGTGCCAAGCCCGGTGAGGGCGGCCAGCTGCCGCCGCACAAGGTCTACCCCTGGATCGCCGAGGTGCGCGTCACGACCCCGGGCGTGGGACTGATCTCCCCGCCGCCGCACCACGACATCTACTCCATCGAGGACCTCGCCCAGCTCATCTACGACCTGAAGAGCGCGAATCCGGACGCCCGTATCCACGTCAAGCTCGTCGCCGAGCAGGGTGTGGGCACCGTCGCCGCCGGTGTGTCCAAGGCCCACGCCGACGTCGTCCTGATCTCCGGGCACGACGGCGGTACCGGCGCGTCTCCGCTGAACTCGCTGAAGCACGCCGGCGGGCCCTGGGAGCTCGGCCTCGCCGAGACCCAGCAGACCCTGCTGATGAACGGCCTGCGCGACCGCATCACCGTCCAGTGTGACGGCCAGATGAAGACCGGCCGCGACGTCATCATCGCCACCCTGCTCGGCGCCGAGGAGTTCGGTTTCGCGACCGCGCCGCTGGTCGTCGAGGGCTGCATCATGATGCGCGTCTGCCACCTGGACACCTGCCCGGTGGGCGTGGCCACCCAGAACCCGGAGCTGCGTAAGCGCTTCACCGGCCAGGCCGACCACGTGGTGAACTTCTTCACCTTCATCGCCCAGGAGGTCCGCGAGTACCTCGCCGAGCTCGGGTTCCGCACCCTGGAAGAGGCCGTCGGCCACGCCGAGTGCCTGCGCAAGGGTGAGGTCGACCCGGCGCACAAGACCGCCGCCGCCCTGGACCTCGACCCGATCTTCGCGATCCCGGACAGCCCGTTCATGCACCAGGACCGCTACCGGACCAGGGCCCAGGAGCACGGCCTGGAGAAGGCACTGGACAACCGTATCCGTACCGACGCGGAGGAGACCATCCGCCGCGTCGCCGCCGGAGCCACGGGAGAGGACGCCACCATCGACCTGGCGTACCCGATCACCAACGTCGACCGTTCCGTCGGCACGATGACCGGGTCGATGGTCAGCCGGGTCGCCGGACGCGACGGCCTGCCGGAGAACACCGTCAACCTGACCTTCACCGGCTCGGCCGGCAACTCCTTCGGCGCTTTCGTACCGAAGGGCATGACGCTGACCCTGGTCGGCGACGCCAACGACTACGTCGGCAAGGGTCTGTCCGGCGGCATCATCGCCATCCGGCCGGATGCCCGCGACGGTGCGGTCGGCCCGCACCAGACCATCGCCGGCAACGTGCTCGGCTTCGGTGGCGTCTCCGGTGAGATGTTCATCGCCGGAAGCGTCGGCGAGCGGTTCTGCGTCCGGAACTCGGGCCTCACCGCCGTCGTCGAGGGCGTGGGTAACCACGGCTGCGAGTACATGACCGGTGGACGCGTCATCGTGCTCGGCCCGGTCGGCGAGAACTTCGGCGCCGGCATGTCCGGCGGTATCGCCTACCTGCTCGACACGGGCGAGGAGGGCTACCGCGAGGAGGTCAAGGGCAGGGTCAACCCCGAGCTGGTGGACGTCGAAGACGTCACCGACGCCGAGGAGATCGACTGGCTCATCGAGACCATCAGCAAGCACCGGCGCCTCACCGGTTCGACCGTCAACGTCAACCCGGCAGCGCTCATCAAGGTCATGCCGCGGGACTACCGCCGCGTGACCCTCACCATCGAGGCCGCGCGTGCCGCCGGACTCGACGACGACGGCGTTGCCGCCGCGATCATGGAGGAAGTGAAGTAGCAATGGCTGATCCGCAGGGTTTTCTGAAGTTCCGCCGCGAAGAGGCGACCCACCGTCCCGTGCCGCTGCGTCTGCTCGACTGGCACGAGGTCTACGACGAGTTCCCCGACGGGAAAGTGCAGACCCAGGCCGCCCGCTGCATGGACTGCGGCGTCCCGTTCTGCCATGACGGTTGCCCGCTGGGCAACATCATCCCGGAGTGGAACGACCTGGTCCGTCAGGGCCGCTGGCGTGAGGCCTATGACCGGTTGCACGCCACCAACAACTTCCCCGAGTTCACCGGACGCGTCTGCCCCGCCCCCTGTGAGGGCGCGTGCGTCCTCGGCATCGGGGATGACCCGGTGTCCATCAAATCGGTCGAGCTGCAGATCGTCGAGCACGCCTTCGACAAGGGCTGGGTGACGCCGGTGAAGGCGTCCTTCTCCACCGGCCAGTCCGTGGCAGTCGTCGGTTCCGGCCCCGCCGGTCTCGCTGCCGCCCAGCAGCTCACCCGCGCCGGCCACGACGTCACCGTCTTCGAGCGTGCCGACCGGATCGGTGGCCTGATGCGATACGGCGTGCCGAACTACAAACTCGAGAAGAAGTGGCTCGACCGTCGTCTCGCCCAGATGGAGGCCGAGGGCACGACATTCCGCACCAACACCTCACCGACCGCTGAGGACCTCGCCCGGTATGACGCTGTCGTCCTCGCCCTGGGCGCCACCATCGGACGCGATGTGCCGGTGTCCGGCCGTGACCTCGATGGCGTCCATCAGGCGATGGACTACCTGCCGCTGGCCACCAAGGTCCAGGAGGGCGACTTCGAGGTCTCCCCGATCGATGCCAGGGGCAAGAAGGTCGTCATCATCGGCGGCGGTGACACCGGCACCGACTGCTTCGGTACCGCGCTGCGTCAGGGTGCTGCGTCTGTGCACCAGTTCGACATCAACCCCGCCCCGACCAAGGACCGACCCGCCGACACCCCGTGGCCGACCTGGCCGCGGATCTGGCGGGTCGCCTCCGCACACGAGGAGGGTGAGTACACCGTCACCGGCAACGAGTCCGCCGACGAGATCGAGGCCCTGGGTCTGGCGTCCCGCGTGGCGGGTGACGCCCTGGGCGAGCGTGACTTCAAGATCAACACCGTCGAGCTCACCGGCAAGGACGGGCACGTCACCGGGCTGAAGGCGGCGCGCTGCGAGCGTACGGACCACGGCCTGGCGAACATCGAGGGCTCCGAGATCGAGATGGACGCCGACCTGGTGCTGCTCGCCGTCGGTTTCGCCTCGGTCGATTCCAAGGGCATCGTCGACGAACTCGGCCTGCGCATCGACGGTCGTGGCCGCGTGGTCCGCGACGACTCCTACCGTGCCCGCTGGATCGAGACCCCCGCCGTGCAGGACGCCGGCTTCGACGCCCCGGTCTTCGTCGCCGGTGACGCCGGTCGCGGCCAGTCCCTGATCGTGTGGGGTATCGCGGAGGGACGCGCCTGCGCCGCCGCCGTGGACCGCCAGCTCATGGGCGAGACCGCCCTGCCGACCCCGGTCGCCCCGACGGACGTGCCGCTGCGGGCGTAGTTCCGCTTCGACGCGCCGGGTCGGGCGCTGCAGGTTGGCCTGAGCCACTGAGAGACCAACCTGGAGCACCCGACCCACGTCTGTATGCCGTCGACCGGTCACTAGAATCCCTCACGTGACCACCGGCGCCCTCCTCAGCATCCTCGTGGCGTGGCTCCTCGCCATCGCCTCGCCCGGCCCCGACCTCGTGCAGCTGCTGCGTGTCGGGGCCGTCCGCCGTAACGGCGTGGCCTGTGCCTTCGGCATCATGAGCGGCAACCTGCTGTGGATCGTGGCCTCCATGCTGGGCCTCTCCGCACTGGTCGACAACGTTCCCGGGATCCTCACCGCACTGTTCCTCGTGGGTGGCTGCGTCCTGGCATGGATGGGGCAGGGCGCACTGCGCGGTGGACTCGCCGCCAGAAGGAAGGACGCCGTGCTGCCCGACGCGGCGTCCTCCCTGCTCTCCACCACGATGGGCACCGCCCAGGCGTGGCGGCTGGGCCTCGTGACGAACCTGTCGAACCCGAAGGCGCTGGTGTTCTTCGGCGCGGTCTTCGCCGGCTTCGTGCCGCCGGACACCTCTTGGGCGATGCGGACCGTGGTGCTGGTGATGATGATGGTCACCGGTGTGGCGTGGTTCGTCTTCGTGGCTGTCGCGGTGTCCGTCCCGGCACTGTCGAAACGCCTGCAGGCAGCCGGAGCGTGGATCGACATCGTCGCCGGAACGG
Organism: Corynebacterium sp. UD i78; assembly: GCF_056280545.1. Classification (NCBI taxonomy): domain Bacteria; kingdom Bacillati; phylum Actinomycetota; class Actinomycetes; order Mycobacteriales; family Corynebacteriaceae; genus Corynebacterium; species Corynebacterium sp. UD i78. The sequence continues at coordinate 2,842,254 of NZ_JBWCED010000001.1, forward strand.
TCTTTCTCATCCTCGCTGCGGTGCTGGTCATCGAGGGTATCGCCCGGTTGCTCTGACCTGCGCTGTAACACTCTGGTCACGATGTGCACCGTCAGTTAGTTAACGCGCGGCACCGGGCATAGGATGGTCCGCATGCACATTCAGGACGTCCCTGTCCGCGGTGACGACATCCGTCTCGGCCAGTTCATCAAGCTCGCGAACCTCGTCGAGTCCGGTGGCACCGCCAAGGAAGTTATCGCTGCAGGTCAGGTGGCGGTCAACGGTGAGGTCGACACCCGCCGTGGCCGCCATCTCCACGTCGGTGACGTGGTGAGCCTGCGTGACCCCGAGGCCGGTGACACCGGCTCTGCAGCACGTGTCGCAGCACCCGTGGACGGCGAAGACGACTACTTCGACGAAGCCACCGCTGATGACGATTTTGACCCGGAAAAGTGGAGGAACCTCTGATGCCCGCTCTCGTTGCCGAACCCGGCATGCCGATCTGGATTGATCTGGCGACGACGGACCTCGAGTCGGCGAAGGACTTCTACGCCGAAGTCCTCGGCTGGGAGTACGACGACCCGTGCGGTGGCTACACCATCGCCAAGAAGCAGGGGATGCCCGTCGCCGGCCTCGGCGAGGTCCCGGACGACAAGTCCTCCCTCTGGGGCATGCTGCTGTTCACCCCGGACATCGACGCCGCCCACGACGAGGCCGTGAAGGCCGGTGCCACCTCGGTACTCCCCCCGCGTGACGTGGGCAAGCGTGGCCGGATGGCTGTGCTGGTCGACCCCTCGGGCGCGACCGTGGGTCTGAAGCAGCCGAAGGAGAACGAGCCCTTCTTCGCCGCCGGCGAGCCGGGGACCCCGGTCTGGCACGAGCTGCTGGTCGGCGGACACTTCGACGAGACCACCGCCTTCTACCACGAGCTTGCCGGCTGGGACATCCGCGTCCACAACGACACGGACCGCTTCCGCTACGCCACCGGCGAGTACGACGGCGCCCCGCTGGTCGGGCTGTGGGACACTTCCGAGCTCGACGAGAACCCCTCGATGTGGACCCTCTACCTGGGCTGCGTTGACGTGGATGCTGCAGCGAAGAAGGTCAAGGCCGCCGGTGGACGCCTCGTGCGTCAGCCCTGGGACTCGGAACTGGGCCGGATGGTCACCATCGTCGACCCGACCGGTGCGCTGGTGAACCTCTGCGAGATCGCCGAGCCGGAGCCGGAGACCCTGGCTGACTGGCACGAGCCGGACCTGCTGGACCCGGAGAACATGCCCCAGGAGCTCAAGGACGCCATGGACGCCGCCCGAACCGCCGGTGAGACCGCCGCGGAGCAGATGAAGCGCGGCGCCGACTGCGAGTAGTCGGGCACCAGCCGGGTACCCACCCGTCGTACACGAAAACCCTCACCAGCTGAGGTACGTCCGGAGATCCGGGGTGTACCTCAGCTGGTGAGGGCTTTCTGACTGCGTTCTGTGTATGCGTCCTCAGTGCTGCAGGCCTGTGGCTACAGGGCCGGTGCAGCCTCCGCCTCGGGTGCGGTGGCCTCTGCCGGAGCCTCTGCCGGAGCCTCCGCCGGTGCGTCCTCGACCGGGGCGACCTTGTCGGCGCCGTCGGCGATGAGCTGGGCGATGTAGTCCTGTGCGCCGAAGGCGTTGAGCAGGTCCAGGACGTTCTGGAGGGTGATCTTGCCCGAACTGTCGCCGAGGACGCCGGACACCAGCTGCGAGATCTCGGACTCCGGCAGGGTGACGTCGGAGTCACGGGCCTCGGTGCCGGCGGAGGTGATCGCCTCGGAGGTCTCGGCGTCGAAGCCGGCCTCGGTGGCGGAGCCGAACACGGCCTCCGGTCCGACCTCGCCGGCGACCAGGCCGAGCAGGTTGACCAGCATGTCGGTGGTCAGGGGGATGTCGGGGATCGGGATGCCGAGCCCGGCAGCACTGTGTTCCACGGTGTTGGTCAGGCCTGCCTCGGCGACCGCGGCGTCCCGGATCGGGCGCAGTGCGTCGGAGGCGTTGCCCACGGCGGTGCCGGCGGAGGCGGAACCGGCCAGGGCCTGGAGCTCAGCGTCCGACCCGTAGTAGGTGTTCAGGTCGACGTCGGTGATGACGCCGTCCACCTGGCCACTGCCGCTGTACTGCCAGAAGGTCGGGGCGTCCCAGCCTCCCGGGGTCTCCTCGGGCAGCTCGTCGGTGTAGTACGCCAGCCACAGGGGGTACTCGGAGAACTCGGTGGTGTTGCCCATCGAGCCGATCCAGAAGGAGTAGTAGGTGTAGATGATCGGATCGCGACCGGTGAGGGTCTTGATCTCGTCGATCCAGTCACGCACCCAGTTCTGCAGCTGCTCCGGACCCAGGCCGCCGGTCTCCTCGAGGTCAAGGGTCGGGGGGAGGGACGGGCTGACGCCGGTGGAGAGGACCGAGGCGTAGTAACGGGCCTGGGAACGGGCGTCGTACTCGGGACGGGCGTAGTGGTAGCTGCCCGGGGTGACGCCGGCGGCGGAGGCTTTGGCGGAGTCCGAGGAGAAGTAGGGGTTGGTGTAGCCGGTGCCCTCGGTCGCCTTGATGAAGGCGAACGACTGGCCCGAGTCGGCGACGGCCTGCCAGTCGATGGAGGCACCTCCCGGGTGCTGGTGGCCGGCGACGTCGATGCCGTCCAGGTCGGCCCAGGAGGGGGAGGGGAGGACGTCCGTGGCGACAAGCGCGGCGACGGTGGCTGCCGAGCCGAAGAGGACGGTGGCGGTCAGTCGGGCGGGAGTGGTGGTGCGCACGTGGCGGCGCCAGGGAAGAGAACGCATGAGCCACACCATACACACAAATCACGTTAGTCACATCAGTAACATCGGCGTGTCGCGACCATCATCACACCAGGTCATCGAATAACAGGAGTGTGATTTGTTTCCGATGGTGGAGGAAACGCCCAGCGTCCGGACAGGACCGTGGCATGAGAGAGCCCGGCCTGCCGCGGGAAGCGGCGGACCGGGCGGGGGAGAAAAGTTTTCGGTGAAGCCTGACCTGATCAGACGGCGGCAGCGAGGGTGTCCGCTGCCCAGACCACGTCGATGCCGGCAGCCTGGGCGGCGCCGAGGGCGGCACCCGGGTTGGCCAGTACCCAGTCGATGGTCTCGGCGGGGACGCCGTAGTTGAGGGCCGCGGCGTAGGTGGCTTCCGGGTTGGCGGTGAGGGTGGCGATGGTCTCCGGGCTGACACCGGCGGCGAGGGCCACAGCGGCGGCGCCGGAGAAGTCCTGGATCTTGTTGGTGGAGGCGGCCGCGGCGGGGGCTTCGGGGGAGGCGCCGGCGGTGGACGCGATGCCGATACCGGCACCGGCGACAGCGAGGCCGGTGAGTCCGACCATGGAGGCGCGGACCAGTCGGGAGGGGGAACGACGGGTGGACGGGGAACGGTGGGAACCGTGAGGCTGGAGAGACATGGCAGCCATGCTATCGGTTCTTCCTGTCAGCGCAAGCCCGGTATGCAGGTTGAACCTCCGTCCGGATCTCCGTGATGCAGCTACCGGTACCGGGAGGCGGAATTCAGGTACCTGATCTCCGCACCTCGGTACCGGTGGTTGATCTGCTGCACTGTCGGCGCTGCTACTGACGCGGATCCGGCCACTGCGGGGGATGTTCCGGTCCCTGCTGAGGGCCTTGCTGCGGGGCCTGGGGGAACTGCTGCGTCGGCACGCCCGGGTAGCCGGGGAGACGGGTAGCCGGCGGATACCCCGGCATCACCGTCGCACCCGGATAGCCGGGCAGACCAGGCAGGCCGGGCATCCCCGGCACCCCGGCCACAGCCACCGGACGTTTCCGGTAGACGGTCACCACCGGGTACATCCCGGCATCCGCGGCGGCACGGGCCTCCCGGTGACTGTGCACCCAGATGGACGCCAGGACCGCCATACCGCCGACCCACACCAGGGCCATGCGGACCAGGGCGGCCGCAGTGGAGTCCTTCTCCCAGTCCGGCATGAGGTTCCACAGGGCGTGCACCGCGAAACCGGCACCCCAGCCGCCGAGGACCCAGCCGGCCCGCTGCATGCCGGTGAGGTCGGCCCGCAGCAGGGCGACACCGATCGCGTAGCCGACCAGCCCGGTGCACAGCGCGTGCAGCAGCGGTCCGGCGACCAGGCGGATCAGCCACATCTCCAGTACACCCTGCACGTCCGAGACCGCATGGGTCGGGGCGAGGGATATCGCGTACAGCGCATTCTCGAAGGCCTCGAAGCCCACGCCGACCAGTACGCCGGCGACGAGCCCGTGCCACGGGCGGTTCCACCAGGTGCGCCCGGCGAAGAGCAGGAGCACCACACCGAGGGCCTTGGCGGTCTCCTCCGGCCATGCGCCGGCCAGGGACCAGGCGATCTGTGGCATCCCCCACCCGACGGCGAGCTCCGACAGGTGCTCCGAGGACGTGAACCCGCCGAGCACCACACCGCCGGTCACTCCCCACAGAATCGCTGCGAGGGCGAGCAGGACCGGCGTCCCGCGGTAGAGCAGTGTGCGGGAGACGATGAACCAGACCACGGCGGCGAAGACCACGCCGAGGCCGAGGGCGAGCATCGTAGGTCCCGGCCCGGGGAAGAGCATCCCGCCGAGCAGGGTGAATCCGATGACCAGTGCGCACAGGACGGTCACCACCAGCAGGGAGACGGTGAAGACGTCCCAGAAGAACTTCAGACGCGGACGCGCTGTCGGCGGGTGGGAATCGTGCCAGGCGCGTGGTACGGAGACGATCTCCCAGTCGGGTGCCCCGTTCCCGGTCGGCGGAGTGGTCATCGTACTCATCGCATCCTCCACAGCAGGTCAGGCAGCGCAGCGGACACCTGGTGGGGCGAGGCCCCGCTGACCACGAGGGTGTACATCACGTCATTCGGTCCGGTGAAGGCCGCCGCCTGCGCGTAGATACTGTAGCGGGCGACCCGGTGGTAGCCGGAGAACGCGTCGGACGCCGTATCCGGCGCATCATCCGACGCACCACCCGGCGTGTAGTTCACGTCCTGGACGTTACCGCCACCGCCGGCTCCACCGAACCCGCCGAAGCCGTCCTCCGGCGACCAGTCGTTCCAGTCGTCGTCGGAACCGTCGTCGTAGTCGTAGACGAAGGTGTCACTGACCAGGACGTTCTCCACGGAGGACGCCAGATCCGGGTGGAACAGGGAGCTGACGTCCTCACGGACGAAGTCCATCGGGTCCTGGTCTTCCGACCAGGCAGCCCGGACCGCGCGGTCGGCGGAGTGGGCCAGGTCGGAGTCCGTACCCGAGGCGTCCACCCCGGCGGTGCCGACGAGGTCGACGAGTACGGAACCGCAGTCGGCGTAGAGGCTCGCCATGCCCGGCTGCATCCGCGGGGCACTGCAGGAAGAGTCGAGGTCGGACAGGTCCGGAGCCCAGTCGCCCCAGGTCAGGACGGTGTCATTGGCGGCGTCCCCGAGGGTGTCGTAGTCCCCGTCGACGACATCACGGTCGACGGGCAGCGCGAAGGGGACACAGAGGACCAGCAGCGCCACCCCGAGGACACCGAACCACGCCGAGGTACGGCGGGTGCCGGTGGGCAGGGTGAGGTACCGGCCCTCGGGATCAGGGTCCGGGGTCAGGCCAGGGGTCAGACCAGAAGTGGGCGGCGGAGGCACCGGGCCAGGGGACCCGGGCGGGACAGGGGGTTCAGGCGGAACGGCGGCGATCGGCACGGTGAAGTCTCAGTACAGGGTTATCTCGGTACAGGGTTGTCGCAGCCGTCACCAGATGGTGACGCGCTGCTCCTCATCGAGCCACATGCCGTCACCCGCGGAGACCCCGAAGGCCTCGTAGAACTCCGCCACATTCGAGACGACCACGTTGCAGCGGTACTCGCCGGGGGAGTGCGGGTCGATGGCGACGTACTGCGCCGCCATCTGCGGGCGGATCGCGGTCTGCCAGATCTGCGCCCAGCGCAGGAAGAACCGCTGCAGCACCGTGAACTCACCCTCGAGTCCCTCGACCGGGGCCGTCGGTGCGGTCTCCACGGTGAGCCCCTGCTCGGCGAGCCAGCGCTTCAGCGCGACCACGGCGATCCCGAGACCGCCGAGGTCACCGATGTTCTCACCCAGGGTGAACTTCCCGTTGACGGTGTGCTCGGTCTGGCCGCGCTCGGCCAGACCGGTGGGAACCAGACCGTCATACTGGCCGACGAGTCTGTCGGTCAGCGCGGTGAACGCCGCCCGGTCTTCATCGGTCCACCAGTCGTTGAGGTTGCCTTCGCCGTCGTACTTGGAACCCTGGTCGTCGAAGCCGTGACCGATCTCGTGACCGATGACCGCACCGATCGCGCCGAAGTTGCCGGCCATGTCCGCATCCGGATCGAAGAACGGCGGACGCAGGATCGCCGCGGGGAAGGTGATGTCATTGCGGACCGGATTGTAGAAGGCGTTGACGGTCTGCGGAGTGGCGAACCACAGCTCCGGGTCGGAGGGCTTGCCGAGCTTGCCGACCTCGAATTCGTGGTTGAACCTGGTGATCCGCCGGTAGTTGTCCATCAGGTCTGCACCGCGCGGGCTGAAACTGATCTCCGAGAAGTCACGCCAGACCTCCGGGTAGCCGATCCGGGCGCGGAAGGTCGACAGCTTCTCCAGCGCCTTCTCACGGGTGGTGGGCGTCATCCACGCCAGATCGCTGATGCGCTCACGGTAGGCGGCGAGCAGGTGGTCGACGAGGTCTACCATCTTCGCCTTGTACTCCGGCGGGAAGTGCTTCTCGACGAAGACGCGTCCCACATCCTCACCGATCGCGCCGTTGACCAGGGTCAGGGCGCGCTTCCAGCGGTCACGCTGCTCGGTGGCACCGGAAAGCGTCCGGCCGTAGAAGTCGAAGGACGCCTCGGAGAACACCCGCGGCAGTTTGCCAGCACGGGCGGTGACGACGTGCCAGTAGGCCCACAGCTTCCACTCGTCCAGGTCGTGGGCGGAGTATCCCTCGCCGCCGGCCGCGCCGGGCACGAGGGTGGCGACGTGGTCCAGGTAGCTCGGTTGGGAGACGATCACCGAGGGTGAGTTCTCCTCGGTGATGCCCACGCCGTCGAGCCAGGCGGCGAAGGGGAAGCCGGTCGGCAGGTCCGCGTGGGTGGTGGGGTTGTAGGTCTTCTCCGCGTCCCGACTGGCGACCGTGTCCCAGTGGCCCTTGGCCAGGTCGGTCTCGAAGGCGATGAGGGCGTCGGCGGCCTCCTGGGCGGCGGCTGCGCCCGTACCGGCGAACCGGCCCGGACGCTCCTGGGCCTCGGTGAGTTCCAGGTAGCGGGCGACGAAGCCGCGGTAGGCCTCGCGGGTCCCGGCGTGCTGGTCCTCGCGGTAGTAGGCCTCGTCCGGCAGTCCCAGGCCGGTCTGCACCAGGTAGGGGACCTCGATGCCGTCACCGGAGCGACCGGCGTCCTTCTCGGTCCAGAATCCGAGGACACCGCCCACGCCGCTGCGGTCCAGCTGCGCCAGCACATCGACAAGCTCTCCGATAGAGGATGCCGCGCGCACCGGGTCGAGGTCCGCGTCGAGTACCCCGAGGCCCGCGGACTCGATGCCGTTGTCACCGTCCTCGTCCATGAAGGAGGAGTACAGCGCGCCGATGCGGGTGTCCGGGTCGGCCCCCTCGACGATGGCCTTCACATCCAGTTCTGCACGGTCGCGCAGCGCGTGGAAGGTGCCGTCGACGGCGCGGTCGGCGGGGATCTCGTGGGTCGCCAGCCAGGTGCCGTTGACGTGCCGGTAGAGGTCGTCGGCGGCCGTGGGGGTCGGCCGAACGGCCTCGGTGATGTTCTCGGGGAGCTGGTGGGCGGCCTGGGCAGATTCAGTCATGCCCACCACTCTAAGGACGCCGCGACGCCCGCGCTCCCGGAGGGGCCACCGAGCCGGTCAGCTCATGGTGAACTTCATCGGCCCCTCGGACCACAGACCCGAGCGGGTGTGCTCCTCGGTGGTGAGCTCGGCCTCCTTCGGCAGCTCGCCGGTGGAGGACTCGAACGGGGTGAGACGCATGAGGATGCCCCAGTCACGCTGCCAGTCATCCTGGAGGTAGGTCGGCATCTCCTCGCTCGTGGTGGTCATCTGGACCAGGCCACCGGCACCGCCGCCGTAGTAGTCCTGCACCGGGGAGTGACCCTTCTCGGCGGAGTGGTCCGGGGCGATGCGGAAGGTCGGGACCTCGGCGACGCCGGCCCAGTGATCGTAGGGTCGCTGGCAGGGGAACTGCAGCGGGGTGGCCCAGTCGATGAGGGTGGGCTCGTCCGGTCCGACGACGTCATTCATGCTGACCAGGGTCGGGACACGCGGCGGGGTGACCGCCAGCCACTGGTCGGCGGTGACGTTCTTGTCCTTGGCGACGATGCGGACGACGTCGGCGTCCTCCGGCAGCCACTCCATCGGGACGCGCAGGTTGCGCCACTGCGGAGAGGTCTCGATGTCGAGCGGGACGATCGAGCCCATCGGCTCGAAGGAGTCGTCACCGGTACCGCCGGTGGACTTCCCGTACTCGATGGTCAGCTCCTGGCCGTACTGGAAGACACCGTTGAGGTCGTCGTGGGCGATCTCGCCTGCGGCGGAAACGACGAGCAGCGGGGCGTCCTCCCGGCGTTCCGGCAGGGAGTACCAGGAGCTCGTGGTGTTCGCGACCTCCTGCAGGCCGTCGGTGTAGGAACCGACGACCGGGACGCGGGTCGGGTCGATGCCGAAGGGCAGGGTGGCGAAGGAGCCGTTGATACCGGCCTCGGTCTGCAGACCACCGGCGGTGCCGTCGGTGGTGGCGTCATCGTCGGAACTGCCGAAGGTGTTTCCGGCGGTGGCGGAGGTCGCCGGGGTGCCGGTGCCGTCGTCGTCGCCGGAGTCCTGGATGCGGTCCGGGATGTTGTTCGAGGCGAAGCCACGGGTGGAGTCGCTGACGAGGGAATCCTTGAAATCGGTGCCGTCGGCGGGGGTGAGGAAGGAGTCGTTCGTGTCGGACTCGACGCGGACGTCGGAGGCGGCATTGCACTTGTCGCCGGTCAGCGACATGAGATTGCCCTTGCCCACCGAGTACGCCGGCCACTGGGAGATGAAGCCCTTGCCCAGCGAGCCGAGGTTGAACACCACGACCAGGGCGGTGAGCACGGCGATAGGGGCGGCGGCGACACCGCCGAGCTGGCGGGCACGGTCCCGTTCCTTGTCGGTTGCCTCGGCGACCTCGGCGGCGGTGGTGGCCTTCGCCTCACGGATGTCGGCGAGGAAGCCGATGACCACACCGACGAGCATGACGACGACCGAGCCGATCATCATCACCGTGGAGATCTCGATTCCGGCGATCTGCACCGGCTTGTCGAACCACGGCACGCCGAAGCTGGACATGTACCACCAGCCGTTCGTGCCGGACAGGGAGAAGGCGAACAGCAGCAGGCAGGCACCGATGAACAGGATCCGGTTGCGGGCCGAGCGCATCGCCATGGTGGACGCCGCGACCGCCGCCAGGGCGGCCAGTCCGGCGGCGATGCCGGCGTACACGCCGAAGTGGTGGGTCCACTTGGTGGGCGTGAAGGTCATGAAGAACATCGTTCCGATGACCACGAGGGTCAGCCGGACGGCCGGGCCGTTGGCGGTGCCCGGGACGCGACGGTTGCGCAGCATCGAGGCGACGACGACGCCGAGGCAGAGCAGCATCATGAGGACGCTGAACCGGCGGGGGAAGGAACCGTCGACAGTCTGCTTGAGGAGTTCGGTGTAGCGGGAAGGCTCGTCGTACCAGGACAGGGACGGGCCGACCGCGCCGCGGACGCGGATCGACTCGATGACGGTCGACAGGGTCTGGTCGCCGAAGACACAGATGAGCACGGCAGTGCCGGCTGCGAGGAAGGGGGCGATCTGTGCCATGACGGCGCCGAAAATCTTCTTCTTCGGGGATCCCTTCGGCGCACCCAGGGCAGGCAGCCGGCGGATGACGATGCGGATGAGCCCGGACAGGGCGGCGAGCAGGGCGGCGACGGCCATGAGGCCGGTCGGGCCGGCGGCCAGGGACAGCGAGGCGACGATGACGCCGAACGCGGCGGGCAGCAGTCGGCTCGTCGCGATGGCGCGCTCCATACAGACCCAGGTCAGCAGTGCGCCGAGGGCGATGACCGGCTCCGGACGAAGTCCGTTGTTGAAAGTCATCCAGAAGACGAGGAAGACCGCGGCAGCGGTCCAGTGCGCGACCCTGCGGTTGTTCAACGGCGCGCCGAGGCGAGGCAGGACCTCACGGGACAGCAGCATCCAGACGAGGAATCCGGCGAGCAGACCGGGCAGACGCATGAACGTCGAGGCGTCGGAGATGCGGGTCATCACAGCGAGCAGGTCGTAGTACGGGGCGCCGAAGGGGGACTCCGGCACACCGAACCAGCGGTAGTAGTTCGCCATGTAGCCGGATTCGTGGCTGGCCCGGGCCATGGTGAGCAGGTAGCCGTCGTCAGAGGTGTTCGCGCCGATGAAGTACCAGATCAGCAGGATGCCGCCGACGATGCCGTCGAGCCAGCGCGGTCGCCACCAGTTCGCCGGCAGGAAGCGGCGGTGGGTGCGGGTCCGGCCGTCGAGGCAGTCGATGCGGTGGAGTGACCACAGGGCGATGACAGTGAATAGGAGGCCGAGGACCGCGGCGGCGATCTTCATGGCAGAGGGGGATGAGGTGAATCGGGAGTCGATCGTGACATCCACGTTCAGCCCGGCGTCCACGGCAGCCTGCGTGTTCTCCGGGGTGTCCGTCAGCTCGGTGTAGATACCGGTGAGCATCGGACGCATGTCGTCGGGTGCGAGGCCGTCGAGCACCGCGCCGTCGGAGGATTCCCGGGCGGCACCGGAGACATCGGCGATCTCCGCGGCGCCGGTGGCGTCCGGGACCCAGGCACGGGTGCCGTCGGCGGAGGAGGAGATGCGCAGCACCGCGTCCGAGGGGAGGTCGGTGAGGGTGGCGTTGTCGATCGACAGCAGGACCGAGTTGCGGTTGATGACGTCGAGGCCGTTGTCCGTGGAGCGGACGAACAGGCCGCGCAGCGTCTGGTCCTCGGAGTCCTCCGGGACGGTGGACAGCACCGTCGTCTGGCCGTCGTTGAGGTCACGGACCTCGGAGACCGGGATGGTGATGTCCAGGTCCTGTGCCTGGTAGGAGACCAGCGGGGAGGTGACGCTGCGCAGGTCACCGCCCTGCGGCCAGGAGTAGCTCGACTGGACCTGCTGCACCGGGAGCAGCGGGATCAGGCAGAACATCAGCAGGCCGAGCAGGCCTGACACGATCGCTGTGAGCTTCAACCTGGAAGGGTTCACCGGGGTGGCCGGCGTGCCGGTCGGGTCCTGTGGCGAATGGGACGCGTCGGGGGCTGCTTCATCGACTCGTGACATAGGTGCACATGTTACGTCAGTACCGCAGTGCGTCCTAAGTGGTTGGTGCTATTGCGTCACTCTCGTACCGCCAGCACGAACGGTCCGATCTGACGCAGCGTCCACCCCTCGCTGAATGCGCTGGCATGGAAGCTGACCGGGCGGAACCGGACATTGGGGTCGTTGGGGTAGATGTCCTCGGAGATCCGGTAGGAGAAGGAGTCGATCTCACCGCTGCCGTCGTCCTCGAGCTGACCGCGCAGCAGCAGGGCGTCCGGTGAGCGCCAGCCCCGGTCACGGTCCGCGGCGTCCATCGCCTCACGGAGTTCGGTCGGGTCGTCGATCTGCGTCCACCGCTCGATCTCCGCGTTGCGCTCCTCGTACTCACCCAGCGGGTTGGCGTAGTGCGAGGAAATCGCCTGGAAGACCGGGTAGGAGTTGTAGGCCACGAAGCTCTGCTCGTCGGTGAGGACGACGGTGTCCGCCGGGTTGTCACCGCGCAGTTCGCGGATCGCGGCGTCGACCTCGTTGAAGTAGACGGTGGAGTCCGCCGGGAGGGTGTCGCCACGCTCGGCATCACCGTCGGTGTCGGTGTACGCCAGGTCGATCTCGTCACGCAGGTGCAGCGGCACGGACACGGCGTACACGGCGGTGGCGAACACCAGCAGGACGCCGAGCACTGCGGTGACCTGCGGCGCACGCTGCGGGGTGACGAGAACGGGGTAGGCCTTCGCCACACCCGAGCGGCGCAGCTGCTCCAGGGCGAGGACGCCACCGGTGACGAGGAACAGGGAGATCGGCAGTTCCATACGGAAACCGAGGAGGGTCGTCCCGCGCAGCGGCATGATCATCGACAGGACCACCCAGGCGTAGGCCACGACCAGTCCGGAGAGCAGGCACTGCACGGTGCGGTCACGGAAGTTCAGCACCATCCACACGATGCAGACCAGGGACAGGGCGCCGACGACCGAGAACTCGAAGAACGGGGTCGGGAGTTCGGTGCCGATCTCCGGGAGATAGTGCTGGGCGCGGCCGGTGGAACCGTGGGAGGAGGTCAGCAGGGAGTAGAGGTACGGGCCCCAGCCGATCAGTGCGATGATGCCGGAGCCGACGCCCACGGTCACCAGGCGTAGCAGGGGCGGCCAGGGGGAGGTGCCGGCGTCGGCGCGGCGTCCCTTCCAGGCCTGCCAGGCGATGACGAGGGCGACTAGCGTGACGGACGCCGCGGAGATCCCGGTGTAGAGGGTGTAGAGGTTCGCCGAGACACCGAGGTAGATGATGAGTCCGGCCATCGCAGCCCGGGAACCGCGCATCGCACGGCCCGCGATCGCCGCGGCGGCGGGCATGCCGACGGCGACGATGGCGGCGTAGGGCTCCTCGGGGGCGACGTAGAGGAGGGTCACGGTGGTCGCCGCCGCGATGATGCTGGCCAGCGGCAGGGAACCGGTGATCCGGTGCCACACGGGGACGAGGACGGACGCCGCCACCGCGAGGGTGATCAGGGCCCAGGGTTGGAAGGCTGCCCAGCCGGAGAGGCCGGCGAGCTTCGCGAACATCCCGCCGGTGAGGAACCAGAGGCGCGGGTAGAAGCTCGGCATGTCCGGGTAGGCCATGTCGCCGAAGCCGGGGTCTTCGGTCATGCGGGTGAGGAACTGGGTGCGGAACGCCTGGTCGACGCTGATGCCGCCGAGGTAGAGCCGGGTCGCGGCCAGGGGGATGCCGATCAGGGTGATGACCAGGGCGGCAGGGGCGAGCCAGCAGACGAGGGTGCTGAGGACGGTCTTCCACCGGGGTGTCGCGGCGCCCGAGGTGCCCGGGGTACGCGGGTGGAGCATCCGGTAGATCACCAGGCCGAGGACCGCGAGCACGAGGATCGCCCCGGCGCTGGCGAGCGCCTTGGTGACGTTCGAGTTGGAGAACGCGGGCAGGTGGGTGCGGGCCAGGACGATCCACGCCGCCAGCGTCACCAGGGCGGCGAGGACGCCGGCCCCGACAACCTGACCCACGAAGTTCAGGGCACCGGGACGGGGCGAACCGGTCCGGGTGGTCGCCGGGGTGCTCTCCGTGGCACTGTCCGGGACGGTGTCCGTGGCACTGCCTGTATCGCTGCCCGGGGAATTCGACGCGCTGGTGGAGGCGGAGTCTGTCATGGTCGTGATTGTTCCACACCGCGCTGGGCTCCCGGGGTAGGGGCGCGTTCCGGTACCTGCCGGATGTCAGGACCGGTATCGGGTGAGCTCCACTGTCGCTACCGGTACCGGGGTGCGGTGATCAGGTACCTGAATTCAGCGCCCCGGTACCGGTGGCTGCACGGGGCGCAGAAAAGCCGGGCTCAGTGACCCCGCGGATTGTGCAGGATGCCCCGGATCCCGGAGTGGAAACCGTCGCGCAGGTGGATGCGCTGGTTCTCCGACAGGGTGACCTCGTGGAGGGTCTGGCAGGCGAACTGCACGAGCGGTTGGTTGATGGCCTGGGGCAGGCCGCCGCCGGAGAGGGTGTGGACATCATCGCGCTGGTCGGCGGTGGCGGCGTGCTCGTACCACCACACCGCGTACTGCTGGCCGACGTCGAAGGGGCTCTGCTCACCGGTGCTCTGCCAGATCTCGTTCGGCAACGGGACATAGCGGCTGCGCATCCGACGCCGCGGCGCCATCATCGACGGGTTGGGGCGCGCCGCCGGGGTGTCGTCGGCGGATTCCGGGGCACCGCCCGGGGTCAGCGGGGCGGGTGCAGGGTCTTCGACCTTCGGCGCAGCGTCCCTGGGGCCCCTGGCTTCGGCATCTTCGGTCTCGGCGCCCTTGGTCCCGGACGCCGCGTCGGTTGTCGCGGCAGCGTCTGTCGCGGTGCCCGGGACCGGCTTCTCGGCGACCTCGGCGACTGCGGCGAACTCAGTGTCCTCCACTGGTGCGGGGGCGGCCGGATGCCGCTTCTTCTTCCTCAGGTCGGGCACGACTGAGGTGCCGCTGAGATCTTCGACGGGCTGGGCGTCCCCCAGGGGCTTGTGCCGTGCCTGGCTCTCCGGTGCGGGTTCAGCGGCGGCCGTGTCCGGGGTGGCGCCCCCGGTGGCCCCGGTGCACTCCGTGGCGTCGGCCGCGTCCTTGTCCTCCCCGGCGGTGCCGCAGACGGAGGTGGGCAGCGGGCCCTCGAGGATCTGGAGGCGCATGCAGTCGCGGAAGTCCTCGCGCGGATCGAGGATGGTGGTGGAGTCGCAGGCGAAGCGCAGGTTGGAGGACATGGAGTCCCAGCCGAAGCCGTAGAGGTGGACGCGCACGCCGGCGTCGACGGCCTCCTCGACACCGGGGATCATGTCAGCGTCACCGGAGACGAGCACGATATCGCTGCAGGTGCCGGTGAGGGCGGCCTTGACCATGTCGGCGACCAGGCGGGTGTCGACGCCCTTCTGGGTGCGTCGGTCGCCCCACTCGATCAGCTGGCCGGTGCGCAGCTGCACGCCGGGTTCGGAGCGCAGTGCGCGCTGGTAGCGGTGGGGACCGGAATCGGGGATGCCGTCATACCAGTTCTGCCGGTGAACGGGCTGGTCAAACTGGTTGACGGCCATCCGTTGGATGACGCTGACCACCTCAGGTAGGTCTATCTCCAACTGTGATCTCGCTCCAGTCTCCCAGGAGTTGTAGAAGCTCGCGAGAAGGTAGGAGGTGTCCACGAAAACAAGGGTTCGCTCAAGCATGACTGTCAGTCCTCAATCACAGTTATCGGAAAATGTGTAGGCCCCAGTGTGCCCCAAGGGGGACGGGGCAGGGGGAACACCGGTCCACCGAACCCTTGTCACGGGTACGTGTTGCGCTCTGGGTTGGTTACTGGAGTAACCAACCCACTCACTACCGCTCACCACAACGAGGACGCGCCGGGAGGACGGTCATGGACGAGACCACCGCACCGCTGTTCCGGCAGATCGCGGACCTTGTCGAGGACTCGGTCGTCGACGGTTCCCTCGCCGAGGGGGACCGTGCGCCGTCGATGAATGAACTGGCGTCCTTCCACTCCATCACTCCGGCGACCGCCCGCAAGAGTCTGCAGCTGCTGGTGGACCGCGGCATCCTCGCGAAGCGGCGTGGCCTGGGAATGTTTGTCGAACCGGGTGCCCGCGACCGTGTCCTCGACCGTGTCCTCGACCGCGTCCTCGACCGCGTCCTCGACCGGCGCCGTGAGGCCCTCGCCGCCGACTACCTCACCCCCTCATCGATGAGGCCCGCTCCCTCGGGCTGACGCGCGCCGACCTCCACGAGCTCGTGGAAAGCACCGCAGAAGGCAGAGGACTGGAACCATGGCTCTCATACCGACGCCGCCTTCCACCTCCGCGAGGTCACGAAAAAGTGCGGGCGCACCACCGCGCTGGACGCTGTGACCTGCGAGATCCCGCTCGGACACGTCCGCGGTCTCATCGGCCGCAACGGTGCCGGTAAGGCGACGCTGCTGCGGACCCTCGCCGGGCAGATCCGCGTCAGCGGCACACTGACGCTCGGTGAGGAGGGTGATGCGTCCCCCGGTGTGGGACAACCGTGGCGTCCTCGACCACCTCGTTCCCGCCGGCGCGGACGTTCCCTATCCGCCGAACATGTCGGTGCGGACGCTCATGGACATCGCAGCCGCCCGGTGGACCAGCTGGGACGAGTCCTTCGCCACGGAGCTGGTCGGGCGCTTCGGAGTTGACCCGAAAGCCCGGTTCCCCTCACTCTCGCGCGGACAGGAGACCCTGGCCAGCCTGGTGATCGGGCGGGGAGTCCGCGCGCAGGTCACACTGCTCGACGAGCGCTACCGGGGCTTTGACATCCAGAGACATCCAGAACCGTGATCTCCGCTACAGCGTCCTTCTCGGCGAGATCACTGCGGATCCGGACCGCACCTGGATCATCGCCCCCCCGCCACGTGGAGTACACCGAGCTGGGCGTCCGCGCCCACGACCTCGGACTGTGGCTCAGCGAACCGGATCCGGAGCACGCGGTGCTGGCGCGGGGCGGTGGCATGGGGCTCGTGCCGCTGCTGACCCGGCTGGCGTCGCGCTGTTCCATGCGCGAAGTCCGGGGCATGGCGAACTGGTGCCAACGTAAAATCGTCTCCGACCAGCAGGTTTGTGGCGCTGAGGGGTGCTGTGTAGATTATGTCTGGTCAGCGCGACCGATACCGCCGGTCACCGGCCCGAGAGGGACGAGGACTGAGGCGGAGGACAACGGCGCTGGAACGTGTACGTCACATCGGGTAACGGACTGTTTACCCGGCGGACATCTTCGGTTTGCCCTCGTGCACCGGGTGTTGTACAGTATCGGTCACAGCCGCTTCGGAGCTCGCCTGATCAAGGGTGAGTGATTCGTTGTGTGCGGATGTTGTTTGAGAACTCAATAGCGTGATGAATCAAGTTTTTGTCGCATGGTCGGCAGATGGTGACTTGGGTTGGTGCCGGCACGTGGGTGACTGCGTGTTAAATACTGAATCTCAGGTCTGTTCTGTCGGTTGTTGTGACCGGCGCATGGTTTCCCGGTCCCCCGACCGGGAGCATGCGTGGATATTCATTTTTTTGGATGTCAGCAGTTCAGTATATTTATTTTTGCCAGTGATGGCTCTTTATGGGGTTTATTGCTTTTATGGAGAGTTTGATCCTGGCTCAGGACGAACGCTGGCGGCGTGCTTAACACATGCAAGTCGAACGGAAAGGCCCTGCTTGCAGGGTACTCGAGTGGCGAACGGGTGAGTAACACGTGGGTGATCTGCCCTGCACTTCGGGATAAGCCTGGGAAACTGGGTCTAATACCGGATAGGACCATCGTTTAGTGTCGGTGGTGGAAAGTTTTTCGGTGCAGGATGAGCTCGCGGCCTATCAGCTTGTTGGTGGGGTAATGGCCTACCAAGGCGTCGACGGGTAGCCGGCCTGAGAGGGTGGACGGCCACATTGGGACTGAGACACGGCCCAGACTCCTACGGGAGGCAGCAGTGGGGAATATTGCACAATGGGCGCAAGCCTGATGCAGCGACGCCGCGTGGGGGATGAAGGCCTTCGGGTTGTAAACTCCTTTCAACCATGACGAAGCGGAAGTGACGGTAGTGGTAGAAGAAGCACCGGCTAACTACGTGCCAGCAGCCGCGGTAATACGTAGGGTGCGAGCGTTGTCCGGAATTACTGGGCGTAAAGAGCTCGTAGGTGGTTTGTCGCGTCGTCTGTGAAATTCCGGGGCTTAACTCCGGGCGTGCAGGCGATACGGGCATAACTTGAGTGCTGTAGGGGAGACTGGAATTCCTGGTGTAGCGGTGAAATGCGCAGATATCAGGAGGAACACCGATGGCGAAGGCAGGTCTCTGGGCAGTAACTGACGCTGAGGAGCGAAAGCATGGGTAGCGAACAGGATTAGATACCCTGGTAGTCCATGCCGTAAACGGTGGGCGCTAGGTGTGGGGGTCTTCCACGACTTCTGTGCCGTAGCTAACGCATTAAGCGCCCCGCCTGGGGAGTACGGCCGCAAGGCTAAAACTCAAAGGAA
Source organism: Corynebacterium sp. UD i78 (assembly GCF_056280545.1). Lineage (NCBI taxonomy): Bacteria > Bacillati > Actinomycetota > Actinomycetes > Mycobacteriales > Corynebacteriaceae > Corynebacterium > Corynebacterium sp. UD i78. The sequence continues at coordinate 2,860,061 of NZ_JBWCED010000001.1, forward strand.
TTGACGGGGGCCCGCACAAGCGGCGGAGCATGTGGATTAATTCGATGCAACGCGAAGAACCTTACCTGGGCTTGACATATGCCGGATCGGCGCAGAGATGCGTTTTCCCTTGTGGTCGGTATACAGGTGGTGCATGGTTGTCGTCAGCTCGTGTCGTGAGATGTTGGGTTAAGTCCCGCAACGAGCGCAACCCTTGTCTTGTGTTGCCAGCACGTTATGGTGGGGACTCGCGAGAGACTGCCGGGGTTAACTCGGAGGAAGGTGGGGATGACGTCAAATCATCATGCCCCTTATGTCCAGGGCTTCACACATGCTACAATGGTCGGTACAGTGGGTTGCTACACCGTGAGGTGGTGCTAATCCCTTAAAGCCGGTCTCAGTTCGGATTGGAGTCTGCAACTCGACTCCATGAAGTCGGAGTCGCTAGTAATCGCAGATCAGCAACGCTGCGGTGAATACGTTCCCGGGCCTTGTACACACCGCCCGTCACGTCATGAAAGTTGGTAACACCCGAAGCCAGTGGCCCAAACTCGTTAGGGAGCTGTCGAAGGTGGGATCGGCGATTGGGACGAAGTCGTAACAAGGTAGCCGTACCGGAAGGTGCGGCTGGATCACCTCCTTTCTAAGGAGCTTTATTTTTTGTGCATTCCGCGTCAATACGGGCGTCGGGTGTTTTTGTTTATCCGGGTGGAGATCAGCCCGTTTGTGGGTCGTTTGTCTGTGATTGTGTGACTGCTTGGTTCGTTGCGTTGTTGGGTGTCTGGAACAGCAGCTGTGTGTTGTTTGTTTCTGTTGGGGTTCTTGTGGCTGGTCGTGCATGGTTGTGTGTGGTTGGTTGTGGGTGCTCCGGGTCCTTTGTGACTGTGTTGTTTGAGAACTGTATAGTGGACGCGAGTATCTTCTTTTTTGATGCAATTTTGTAAGTGTCGTGTGAATACTGATTCTGTGGTTTTTCTGCAGGTTTGTGTTCATCTGATGCGTTCTTAGTGTTGTGTGTTAAGGGCGCACGGTGGATGCCTTGGCATGATGAGCCGATGAAGGACGTGGGAGACTGCGATATGCCTCGGGGAGTTGTCAACTGAGCGTTGATCCGAGGATGTCCGAATGGGGAAACCCGGCCGTGGTTATGTGCGGTCACCTGCCGGTGAATGTATAGCTGGTGTGGAGGTTACGCGGGGAAGTGAAACATCTCAGTACCCGTAGGAAGAGAAAACAATAGTGATTCCGTGAGTAGTGGCGAACGAAAGTGGATGAGTGGCTAAACCGGTCATGTGTGATACCTGTCAGGGGTTGCGTGGTCGGGGTTGTGGGGTCTTGTTCGACTGGTCTGACAGTCAGTCGCCCGGTCATGTGTGCTAGCGGAAGTGGTTTGGAATGGCCTGCCGTAGACGGTGAGAGTCCGGTACGTGAAAGCATGTGTGGTTGGGTTACGAGGTGCCCCGAGTAGCAGCGGGCTCGTGGAATCTGCTGTGAATCTGCCGGGACCACCCGGTAAGCCTGAATACTCATTGTGACCGATAGCGGATAGTACCGTGAGGGAATGGTGAAAAGTACCCCGGGAGGGGAGTGAAATAGTACCTGAAACCGTGCGCTTACAATCCGTCAGAGCCGTGCTGCACTGTGTGTGGTGGTGATGGCGTGCCTTTTGAAGAATGAGCCTGCGAGTCAGCGGCACGTCGCGAGGTTAACCCGTGTGGGGTAGTCGTAGCGAAAGCGAATACTAACTAGTGTGTTGAGTGGCGTGTCCTGGACCCGAAGCGGGGTGATCTACCCATGGCCAGTGTGAAGCGACGGTAAGACGTCGTGGAGGCGCGAACCCACTTAGGTTGAAAACTGAGGGGATGAGTTGTGGGTAGGGGTGAAAGGCCAATCAAACTCCGTGATAGCTGGTTCTCCCCGAAATGCATTTAGGTGCAGCGTCGTGTGTTTCTTGCCGGAGGTAGAGCTACTGGTTGGTTTAGCGGGACTATCATCTTAGCGACATCAGCCAAACTCCGAATGCCGGTAAGTGAGAGCGCGGCAGTGAGACTGCGGGGGATAAGCTTCGTAGTCGAGAGGGAAACAGCCCAGATCGCCGGCTAAGGCCCCTAAGGGTGTACTAAGTGGAAAAGGATGTGGGATCGCGAAGACAGCCAGGAGGTTGGCTTAGAAGCAGCCATCCTTGAAAGAGTGCGTAATAGCTCACTGGTCGAGTGGTCCTGCGCCGACAATGTAGTGGGGCTCAAGTACACCGCCGAAGCCGCGGAGCTCGCATTCTGGTTTGGCCAGTGTGTGGGTTGGTAGGGGAGCGTCGTGTGGCCGTTGAAGGTGCGGGGTGACCCAGTGCTGGAGGCTATGCGAGTGAGAATGCAGGCATGAGTAGCGAATGATGAGTGAGAACCTCATCCGCCGGATGACCAAGGGTTCCTGGGTCAAGTTAATCTTCCCAGGGTGAGTCGGGGCCTAAGGCGAGGCCGACAGGCGTAGTCGATGGATAACGGGTTGATATTCCCGTACCCGTGTGTGTGCGATCATGATGAATCGGTGATACTAACCGCCCTGAAGTTTTCTGCCATGGTCTTTGGCTGTGGTGGTTGATGGATGCGTGGGACCTGAGCTGGTAGTAGTCAAGTGATGGGGTGACGCAGGAAGGTAGCCGAGCCACTTAGTGGATTGTGGTGTAAGCGTGTGGCCTGTTGTCCAGGTAAATCCGGGCGACGTGAAAGGTGAGGCGTGATGCGTACCCGTTTGCGGGGATGTCGGTGATCCTATGCTGTCGAGAAAAGCCTCTAGCGAGTGCACATTCGGCCCGTACCCCAAACCGACACAGGTGGTCAGGTAGAGAATACTAAGGCGATCGGGTGAACTGTGGTTAAGGAACTCGGCAAAATGCCCCCGTAACTTCGGGAGAAGGGGGGCCCGTGCTGGTGATAGGGTCTTGCACTCTTGAGCTGGTGTGGGTCGCAGAGAATAGAGGGAAGCGACTGTTTACTAAAAACACAGGTCCGTGCGAAGACGGTAAGTCGATGTATACGGACTGACGCCTGCCCGGTGCTGGAAGGTTAAGAGGACCTGTTAGGACTTTTGTCCGAAGCGGAGAATTTAAGCCCCAGTAAACGGCGGTGGTAACTATAACCATCCTAAGGTAGCGAAATTCCTTGTCGGGTAAGTTCCGACCTGCACGAATGGCGTAACGACTTCCCTGCTGTCTCAACCACAGGCCCGGCGAAATTGCAGTACGAGTAAAGATGCTCGTTACGCGCGGCAGGACGAAAAGACCCCGGGACCTTCACTATAGCTTGGTATTGGTGTTCGGTTCGGTTTGTGTAGGATAGGTGGGAGACTGTGAAGCGGCCACGCCAGTGGTTGTGGAGTCGTTGTTGAAATACCACTCTGATCGTATTGGATATCTGAACCTCGGCCCATGATCTGGGTTAGGGACAGTGCCTGGTGGGTAGTTTAACTGGGGCGGTTGCCTCCCAAAGAGTAACGGAGGCGCCCAAAGGTTCCCTCAGCCTGGTTGGTAATCAGGTGTTGAGTGTAAGTGCACAAGGGAGCTTGACTGTGAGACTGACAGGTCGAGCAGGTACGAAAGTAGGGACTAGTGATCCGGCACCGGCTTGTGGAAGCGGTGTCGCTCAACGGATAAAAGGTACCCCGGGGATAACAGGCTGATCTTCCCCAAGAGTCCATATCGACGGGATGGTTTGGCACCTCGATGTCGGCTCGTCGCATCCTGGGGCTGGAGTTGGTCCCAAGGGTTGGGCTGTTCGCCCATTAAAGCGGCACGCGAGCTGGGTTTAGAACGTCGTGAGACAGTTCGGTCTCTATCCGCCGTGCGCGTTGAAACTTGAGAAAGGCTGACCCTAGTACGAGAGGACCGGGTTGGACATACCTCTGGTGGGCCAGTTGTCACGCCCGTGGCATGGCTGGTTGGCTACGTATGGGAGGGATAACCGCTGAAAGCATCTAAGCGGGAAGCCTGTTTCGAGATGAGGTTTCGTTTGAGGTTCCCTGTAGATTACGGGGTTGATAGGCCGGATCTGGACAGCATGTGAGTGTTGGAGGTGACCGGTACTAATTGGCCGAGCGCTGCATTAAGAGCGTTGTGCTTGATTGTGTTGATTGAAGCGTATGTTGCGTCCACTGTGCAGTGTCTGGAATGGCACGGCATACTGGCCACTGTGGTGGTTGGGTGTGTGTTGTTTCGTGTGTTTTGTCGGTGGTTTTAGCGGTGGGGTCACGCCCGGTCCCTTTCCGAACCCGGAAGCTAAGCCTGCCTGCGCCGATGGTACTGCACCTGGGAGGGTGTGGGAGAGTAGGACGCCGCCGGCATTCATCGTGATATTGAGGAGTGGGAGAACGATCTTCGGATTGTTCTTCCACTCTTCTTTTTTGTGCGTGTGTCGGGGGTCGGGTCTGGTCGGTCATCTTGTGGGGTGGTCGGCCGGGCCCGGCCCCTTTTTTTGTGTACCCGGATGGTGCCTGGGGGGTGTGGGGTTGTGTGGGCGTGGTGCGGAGCGGGGTCGGTGTCCGTCAGAACTCGTCATGGATCGGGAGAACCCGGTAGTTCGTCGGATCTGTACCGGGTTGTGGTGTGGCGGTCGATCGACCGCGCCTCCTGACCGCGGTGGTGTTGGCCGCAGTGGGCCGAACGTGGAGGTGTGGGCGGTCAGCTCGTGTACGAGCTCGCGAAGTGATGCGGTTCGCCGCTCAGGGGATCAGTGAAGGACAGTTCCCGGGCGGTCAGGCCCATGGGGCGGGAGAAGTCCTCATCTTCGACCGCCGGCACGTAGGGCAGGGGAGCGGTCTGGTCGTACAGTGCCCGGTCTGAGATGTCGGAGTATATCGGGTCGTCCAGGATCGGCGTCCCGAACAACCTCATGTTCACCCGCAACTGGTGGGTGCGGCCTGTATGGGGCTGCAGCGTCCACACCAGCTTCGAGTCATCTCTGTCGTGGGAACGGATCCCGATGACAGCGGTATCACTGTTGGCGTTCCCCTCGGCGACGTAGGTCGCGAGATGCCCGCGGTCCTTGAGCAGTCGGTGGCGTAGGACCCACGGTTCAGCAACGCCCGGTGCAGGCAGCGTTGACGCAGGGCTACCGAAGTGCAGCGCACCAGCGGGAACGTCCACCCGCGACAGGTCATTCCATTCCGGAGGACGCCGCGCCACCGCCTCATAGGTCTTCTGTACGAGCCGGCGCTCAAAGAGCTGCTGGTACGCGCCGCGGACCTCGCGACGCACCGTAAACAGCAGGATGCCCCGCGTCAGACGGTCAAGACGGTGCACCGGAGACAGATCGTCGACGCCGAACTGGCGCCGTGCGCGCACGACCGCCGTTTCCGTGATGTGCCGACCACGGGGCAGTGTCGACATGAACGGTGGCTTGTCGGCGACGAGGATGTTCTCGTCCCGGTACAGGAGGTGCATCTCACCGGGCACCGGACGTTCCGGGGCAGGACGGCGGTAGAACCAGATGAAGGTGCCCCCGGCCACCGTGTCCGCCGGCTGAAGTACCGTGCCGTCGTCGAGCCGGACCTCCCCGCGACGGAAGCGCTCGTACAACGCAGTCTCGTCGTCCGTGGGGTCGTGGTGGTGCTGGGTCTCGATGAGATGGCGAACCGCCGCCGCAGCTGCCGTCGCCGACTCCACCCTCACCCGGGAGGGGTTGAGGCCGTCTACTACTGGTAGCGGAGGGTTTCGCAGGATAAGCTCCTCAGTTATGGATTTGAACTTGATTATCGCACTGGTCAACCAGTTCATGGGCACCAGCATCGGCGGCTCCGTGGTCGGCTCGGCCCAGACCGCCTTCGGCTTCTTCTTCCCCGCCAACTCCCCTGCCATTTCCTGACGGGAACACGAGGTCAACCAACCCACCCGCGGATCAGTGCTGGTCACTGCACCCTCCGGGTGGGTCACTTCCGGTTTACCCCATTGCGGGGGTGAGGATGCGTCCCATTTGTGACCGAAAAGGGGGATACTAGGGGGTGCCGGGAAGTAAAACCCACGAAGACAAGGATGGAACCCATGTCGGACACCAAGATCACCGCTGACAATGCGATCGTCGTCGCCGTCGACGGCTCCGAGGCCAGTGCCACCGCCGTGGCCTGGGCTGCGAACGCCGCCACCAAGCGTGGAGCTTCGCTGAAGCTCGTCACCGCCTACACCATGCCCCAGTTCATGTACGCCGACGGCATGGTTCCGCCGCAGGAACTCTACGACGAGCTTGAGGCGGAGGCGCTGGAGAAGATCAACAACGCCCGCGAGCAGGTCGCAGCGTTCAACCCTGATCTCGTGGTCGGCCACATCATCGTCGAGGGCACCCCCATCGACATGCTCCTCGAGCTCTCCGAGAGCGCTGACATCATCGTGATGGGTTCCCGTGGCCTCGGCGGACTGTCCGGCCTGGTCCTCGGCTCGGTGTCTTCGGCCGTCGTCTCGCACGCCGCCTGCCCGGTCGTCGTCATCCGCAAGGACAACAACGTCACCACCGACACCAAGTACGGCCCCGTCTCCGTCGGTGTGGACGGCTCCGAGATCTCCCGAAAGGCCCTCGAGTACGCCTTCCGTGAGGCGGACGCCCGCAAGGCCCCGCTCCGTGCCGTCCACAGCTGGGCGGACCAGGAACTTCAGACCAGCCTGGTCGGCCTCAGTGCCATGCAGAGCCAGATCGACGCGATCGCCGCACAGGAACGCGAGATGCTCTCCAAGGAGCTCGCCCCGTTCCGCGAGGAGTACCCGGACGTCGAGATCGAGGAGGTTCTTTCCCGTGACCGTCCGATCCAGGTGCTGAAGGACGCCGCTGAGGGCTCCCAGCTCCTCGTGCTGGGTTCCCACGGTCGCGGTGGATTCCGCGGCATGCTCCTCGGCTCCACCTCGCGTGCTCTGCTGCAGTACGCTCCGTGCCCGATGATGGTCGTCCGCCCGAACTCCCGCTAGGAGGACCGGGAGGACGCCCTCCTCACCGGCACCCGGAGGCCTCACCTCGCCCGCAAGCCACATATGGACTGTTCTGTCTGTCGTGTAGGCTTGTCCGGGAAAGGTGGGGCCTTTCCGGTCCCCCCACCCCGCTGAGATCCAGGAGAATAACTGATGACGAACTCCGCTCCGACGACCAAGGACGGCGACGGTACCCCGGTCTCCGCCGCAGGTACGTCGGCACGGAAGTCATCCTCCCGCAGTTCCGCGAAGTCCGCGTCCTCCCGTCGGCGCAACCGCCCGGGCCCGCGCCAGCGGCTGTTGGAGAGCGCCACGCAGCTGTTCACCACCGAGGGCATCCGTGTCATCGGCATTGACCGGATCCTGCGGGACGCCGACGTCGCGAAGGCCAGTCTCTATTCCCTTTTCGGGTCGAAGGACAACCTCGTCGTCGCCTATATCGAGGAGCTCGACCAGGACTGGCGTCGTCGCTGGGAGGAGATGTGCGCCGACCGTCCGAAGCCGGAGGACCGCATTCTCGCCTTCTTCGACATGGCCATCGCAGATGAGCCGCAGGAGAACTTCCGCGGCTCCCACTTCCAGAATGCGGCGAGTGAGTACCCGCGTCCGGACACCGACAGCGAGCACCGTATCCGCCAGGCTGCACTGGAGCACCGCCGGTGGTGTCGTGACACGATGGCGGACCTGCTGACCGAGAAGTTCGGTTACGCCTCCCGCACTCTCGCCGACCAGCTCATCGTCTTTCTCGACGGTGGTATCGCCGGGTCGAAGATGAGCCGCACCGTCTCTCCCCTGGAGACTGCCCGTGAACTGGCGAAGCAGCTGCTCTACACGGCACCGATGATGTACAGCATCTGACTTACTGAGCCCCGGTCAGTCGATCCGGTGTCGGCCACCGGGGCCCTCGTCCGGATCCTCCACTGTCTCCACTGCCTCCGTCGTTTCCTCGACGGGGGCTGTCTCCGTTGTCTCCTCCCCGGACGCCGCGTCCTCGACAGGCGCAGCGTCCTCGTCGTCTTCCGCAGGTGCCCCGGCCGGCAGGTCCTTCGACTTCTTCGCGACCCGCAGCTGCTTGCGCCGTGCCCCGACGTCCCTGCGGTGGGCGAGGAACTCCTCCGAGTACGGCGCCTTCCGGTCCATGACCAACTGGAGAGCCACGTTCTGGGCGATCGTCCACAGGTTGTTCATCACCCAGTAGCACATGATCGCCACGGGGGCCGGGCCGGCGAGACCGAAGGCCAGCGGGAAGATGAGCATCACCGGTACCAGGAGGATCATGAACTTGAACAGGCCACGGGCGACGGCACTGTCCTCGTCCAGGGTCATCCAGTTCCGCTTGAGTGAGTACGCCATATTCGAGGTCGTCAGCACCGACGCGATGAGACACAGCGGCAGTGCGATGTGGAAGACCTCGGAGGAGGAGGTCCCGAGGAACTCGAACCGCTCATCGGTCATCACCGAGTACGCGGGCAGCGGCACACCGAAGACCTCGGCCTGCAGGAACTGTCCCACATCTGTACCGTTCAGGGCGCCGATGCTCTGGTGGGTGCCGTTCTCCAGGTCGGTCGGCCGCGAGACGGTCAGCAGAATCCGGTACAGGCCGAGGAAGAAGGGGATCTGGATCAGCGACGGGATACAGCCGTCACGCATCCGGTAGCCGCCGTCCTGCTGCAGCTTCTTGCGCTTCCCCATCTTCTCGCGGATCTTGTCGCGGTCCTTCACCCCCTTGTACTCGACCTCGAGTGCGTGCATCGCCGGGCGCAGGTTGATCAGCATCCGGGACGAGTAGAGCGCCCGGTACGCGAACGGCAGGAGGATCAGGCGCACCGTCACCACCAGAAGAACGATCGTCAGCGGCCATGATGAGATGGCGTCCATGCCCAGCCAGGTGAGGAAGACATGCCACGCCTTCATGACCAGGGATACGGGGTACTCGATGAGCTGCACGCTACGAGGATACCTTTGCCGTCTGTACTTCCCCTGCGTCCCCGCCCCGAAGCCCCTGGAATCCCCCTGCGTACCCAGGACAGGCTACGGTATGTCCCATGCATACAGTGTCGGGCCCGGGGACGGGAGTCTTCCGCGGTTCCCCGGTGATCAGGGGGTCGCTGGGACTCGCTCTCGCACTGCTCCTCGTGGTCACCGTGTGGGCCGCGGCGGGCCGGGAGGACGATTCCCTCACCCTCGTGGTCGTCCTGGTCGTCCCTTTCTCTGTCGTCGCGGCCAGTGGCCTGATGCGGCCGTTCCCGGTCGAGTCGCCGCACCGCTACGGCTGGCTGGCCGTCCTCACGCTGCTCTGGATCGCCCTGGCGTCACAGGAGGCCACCGCGTCCTATCTGGCCCTCGTCCTGTTCGTCCTCTATCTTCTGCTGCTGCCCGCGCCCTGGGGGGCGGTCGCGACCGGCGTGGTCACCGCGTTGGCGGTGATGCTCTCCGCGGCGGTCGCCGGCCCGAGCACCGGTGCGATCCTCGGGCCGGTCCTGTCCGGTGTCGCGGCGATCGCCATCGCGATGGTCGTGCGGAGCATGTCCGCGGTCAGTGAGAGTCGCCGCCAGCTCATCGACGAGTTGGTGCGGACCCGTGGCCTGCTCGCCGAGTCGGAGCGTCAGGCGGGCATCATCACCGAGCGCGAGCGTCTGGCCCACGAGATCCACGACACGGTCGCCCAGGGGCTCTCCAGTATCCAGATGCTGCTCCACGCCGCCGAACGCGACATTCCCGAGGAGTCGGCCGCCCTGGACCGGGTGCACCTTGCCCGCTCCACGGCTGCCCGCAGCCTCCGGGAGACCCGGGCGATCATCGCCGCCCTGCAGCCCGACGATCTCCAGGAGGGATCACTCCCGGAGGCACTGCGTCGGCTGGCGGCGTCCGCGGGCAGTGACGACCTCGACCTCAGTGTCGACATCGAGGACGCCACGAGCGGGCGTGGTGACGGCCCAGACCTGCCGATGCGGGTGGAGGCGGGGCTGCTGCGTATCGCGCAGTCCGCGGTGTCCAATGTCCGCCAGCACTCCGGGGCCGACAGGGCGCGGATCACGCTGACGGTGGAGCCGGGGTCAGTGCGTCTCGACATCGTCGACGACGGCTGTGGGTTCGACCGGGACGCGGTGGACAACAGTGCCGCCGAGCGCGCCGGGGAGGGCCACATCGGCCTGTCGGCGATGGCCCACCGGGCTCGGAGCCTCGGCGGGACGCTGGAGATCGAGTCGACACCGGACGGCGGGACAGCCGTCGTGGTGAGCGTGCCGCGCGGAACCGTGGTGAGTGAAGATACAGGAGAATCAGAATGATCAGGGTACTTCTCGCCGATGACCACGCTATTGTCCGAATGGGGCTGCGTGCCGTTCTCGACAGTGAAGAGGACATCACCATTATCGGTGAGGCGGACACCGCCGATGACGCGGTCCGTGCCGTGGAGAATGCCGGCCCGGACATTGACGTGGTGCTCATGGATCTGCGCTTCGGCCCCGGACAGTCCGGTCGGGAACTGGAGACCGGGGCAACTGCCACCGCCCGTATCCGGGAACTCCCGGATCCACCGAATGTGCTCGTGGTCACGAATTACGATACCGATGTCGACATTCTCGGGGCCATTGAGGCCGGTGCGGTGGGTTATCTCCTCAAGGACGCCCCACCGGCGGAACTCATTTCCGCGGTCCGTGCTGCGGCGACCGGGGCGACGGCAATGTCCGGGTCGGTGGCGACCCGTCTGATGCACCGGGAAGAGGAACCGGCGAATGCGCTGACCAGTCGGGAACTCGAGGTTCTCCAGTTGGTCGCGGACGGGCGGAGTAACCGTGAAATAGGTGCCACCCTGTTCCTTTCCGAGGCGACGGTGAAATCGCATCTCGTGCACATCAACACGAAACTCGGCGTCCGCTCCCGTACCTCCGCAGTGGCGGCGGCCCGGGAAGCGGGAATGCTCTGACCTGCCGGGAAGCGGCGGTCTATCAGTCGTCGATCAGCGGTCGGAGGGGTTGGCCTGCTCATAGGCGGAGATGATCTCGTGGGAGATCTGGCCGCGGGCGGACACGGTGTGCCCGTTGTCGCGGGCCCACTCGCGGATACGCTTGTTGCGGCTCGGGTCGGACTTCGGAGCAGCGGAACCGGTGGCGCGGGAGCGGTTGGAACGGGTCTTCGCGACCTTGGTGGCGACCTTGAGGTACGGCTCCAGATCAACGGCGAACTTGAGTGCGTTGTCCTCGGACAGGTCCAGGGTGTAATCCGAACCGGCGTAGGAGAACTCGACGACGTTCACGGCGTCCGCGCTGAGGGCGGTACCGTCCAGATCGTCGAAGAACTGGGTGACTTCACGACGTGCCATGGTGATAATCCTTTACTCGTTCATGCAGATGGACGCTGATGGATGCTGATGCTTCTGGTGAGCGAGTGTAACCCATATAGAACGGGCCGCGCGAATATCTGCCCTGTCAATTCGCTGAATGTCGACGCGGGAAAACTAACGTCGGCACTGTTGACGTGAATTATGCGGCGTCGAGCCTGGCGTCCAGGAGATCAAGTTCCGTGGACACAGCGGCGAGCTCGGCTTCGGAGGACGCGGATTTCAGCCTCGTCTCCAGCGTCCGCAGCTTTCCGTTGATTTCCTTTTCCACGGAATCCGGGACATTGGTCGCACCGGCACGGTTACGCAGATCCGCGATACGTGCGCGCTGGACAGCGTCATGCCCCGGGGCGGTGGCGCCGGCGCCGAAACCGCCGAGCAGCGAAGAGATGCCCTGACCGGACGGGGTGGACCCCAGCTTCGCGACGGCACGGTAGGCCAGCGGTGCGGCGACCGGGATCACCACGCGGGCGGCACTCACCCAGCCGAGCACCTTACCTGCGGTGACGCGCTTGGACTTCGCCTGCGCGACCAGGGCCTTCGCAGACTCGAGATCCTTCTTGTCCTGTCGCTTCGCGGCCTTGTCGTCGATGGCGCGGATCTTGCCGGCAGTCTTCTGCAGGTACTTTTCCCGGGCCTTGTCCGCTTTTGCGGTGGCCTTCGCCGTCTCTTTCGCCTGGACCTTCGCCGCCTTGTACGCCGCTTTCTTCTCGTGGCGCCTACGGCGGATAGAACTGACAACTCCCATGTGAAAGGTCTCCTGTACCTGCTGTGGAACGTACTGCGGTGCCGACCGGTGACCGCGTGTGTTTCTGGTGGACCACTCTAGCCAATAGGATGGGACCTATTGTGACGAACCACCTTCTGCCGGTCACACCGGTGACTCCAGCAGACCTCACCGGTTGCCGCCGCCGCAGTATTCTGCTGCGCGCCGCGACCGGAGGACGCGTCACCCCTGAACTCTCCCTGACCGCCAGGGCGGACCGTCAGGCCCACCGGCAACGCGCGGCCCTGCGCCGTGCAGCCGTGGCCTCGGCCCTGCCCACCGTCGCCCGTCAAGGTGACCGGGTGACGTTCAGCCGCATCGACGTCGTCGACGACGGCACCGCCGAGGAGCAGACCCTGGAGGCCCTCGCCGCCGGCGTCCGCGTCATCACCGGGGCCCGCCTCGCGGACGATGCCCTGGCCTGTGACGTCGACCTGCTGGTCCGGCTCGACGACGGTGCGGGGATCAGCGGGTCCACTGTGTACATGCCGGTGACCGTCACCGCGCACACCACCGCGCGTCGGGCGAAAGGCGCGGCGGAGAAGAACAGTGTCCGCGTGGTGGACGTCGCAGCTCTCGGTCTGTCCACACCGGTCGTCGCCCCACTGAAGCACCGCAGCAACGCCGTCGACTCCCAGAAGGTCGCCGTCGCCCATGTCCTGCTCGACCGGCTCGGTCTGGCGTCCGGGGACGTCGGGTTCATCGGTGGCGGCGCCGGAGGGACCACCGGGGTCGGCGGTTACGCCCGGTGCGTCGTCATCCCCGCCGACCGCGTACTCGACGGCCTGGAACGTGCCCTCGAGGCACCGGTCCCGGCCCACCCGGTGCGCGTCCGCGAGTGCCTCGGCTGCGAGTTCCACAACCACTGCCGGCGCGAGCTCGTCGACAGCGGCGACCTCAGCCTCATGCTCCCCGGCGACCGGGGCCGGCAGTGGCGCGAACTCGGCGTCCACACCCTGCCGGATCTGGCCGCCCTCGCCGACCGGCCTGCGGAACTGTCGACGCTTCCCGGGGTCAACCGGGAGGACCCCGCCCTGGCGGCCGCCTGGATGGCCGGGGTGGAGTTCCTGCGTCGACCGCTGCGCCGGTGGATCACGGGCCCTGACCTGTGGTGCGGTCACGCCTTCCGCATGCCCGGACACCTCGGCGACGGCGAACTGCCGATGGCCGCGGAGATCGGGGACGCCGTGGAGATCGACGTCGACATGGAGGCCCACCCTTCGCGCGGCACGTTCCTCTGGGGCACCTTCGACGGCTCCGAGTACCGGCCTTTCACCGACTTCAGTCGCGACGGTGACGAGGGGGAGCACGTCGCCCGCTACTGGACCTGGCTCATGGCCCGCCGCCGAGCCGCACATGACTCCTACCGCGTCTTCCGCGCCTACTGCTACTCCCAGCAGGGCGAGAACCACTGGATGCGCAGCTATGCGACCCGGTTCGGCGGACGCGAGTACGCGCCGGGCATCGTGATGCCGACCCTCGCCGACGTCAACGCCTTCCTCAACTCGCCCGAATGGGTCGACGTCTTCGCCCTGGTCAAGACCGCACTGGCGGCGAACGGGTCACTGGGACTGAAGTCCGTGGCGAAGCTCGCGGGTTTCACCTTCAGCCAGGAGGATGTCGACGGCCGGGCAGCGGTCGACCTCTTCGAGATCGCGGTGGGGGACGTCGACGGGGATGACGGGTCGGACGCCGGTGCGCGTGCCGAGGCGTCCTCCCGTGCCCGGCGTACCCTGGAGCGTTACAACGCCGACGACTGCTACGCACCTGCCGCGGTGCGTCGTTGGCTGCGGCTCGGGGCACCCGGTGTTCCGCCGCTGGAGTACTGAGAAAGGACGGGACAACCGTGGATTTCCTGCAACGACTGATGGCCATGAACTCGTCCGGGCCGTTTCACGCGGAACGGCCGGACAGCGAGACCGCGCTCAAGGGCGGACACCAACCCGTACTGACCGATCCGAAGCCCCACACGGTGCTGGGGACGCCGGTCACCGGCCCGTGGAAGCCCGGCCAGCAGCACATCGTGCTGGGCCTGGGGTGTTTCTGGGGTGCGGAGAAGCTGCTGTGGCAGATCGACGGGGTGGAGGCCACGTCGGTGGGCTACGCAGGCGGTTACACACCCAACCCGACCTACCGTGAGGTGTGCACCGGGCGGACCGGGCACTCCGAGGTCGTCGATGTGGTCTGGGATCCGTCGGCGGTCTCGCTCGAGTCGATCCTCAGGGTGGCCCTCGAAAACCACGACCCGACCCAGGGCGACCGGCAGGGCAATGACGTGGGCTCGCAGTACCGCTCGGCGATCTACCCCGTCGGGACGCCGGAGGAGGTCGCCGCGCAGGTCGAGATCGCCCGGTCGGTGGTCTCCTCCTACGGGGAGCGGCTGAAGGACGCCGGCTACGGTGACATCACCACAGAGATCGTGCCGCTGGCCGAGACGCCGGCGGGAGAGTACTACCTGGCCGAGGACGAGCACCAGCAGTATCTCGACAAGAACCCGGACGGCTACTGTCCGGTCCACGCCACCGGCGTCACCTGCGGGTAGTCGTCTTCTGCCGGTGGGGTCACCGGTAGAGGTCCTCCCGGCCGATGGGGGCGACCGTTGCGTCCAGGACGGTCACCAGGTCTGCGGGGGTGAGCTCGACGTCGAAGCCGCGGCGTCCGCCGGAGACGAGGAGGGTCTCCTCGGACGCGGCGCCGTCGTCCAGCACCGTGGCCAGGCGCTTCTTCTGGCCCAGTGGGCTGATGCCGCCGACGACGTAGCCGGTGGAGCGCTCGGCGGCCTTCGGGTCCGCCATGGTCGCCTTCTTCGCCCCGAAGGCCGAGGCGGCGGCCTTGAGGTCGAGCATCATCGTTACCGGGACGATGGTGACCCCCATACGTCCGTCGTGCGGGCCGCCGTCGAGTTCGACGAGGAGAGTCTTGCAGATCTGCTGTGCCGGCATGTCGAGTGCTGCGGCAGCCTCGTCCCCGTAGTCCGCGACCTCGGGATCGTGCTCGAAGGTGCGGACGGTGAAGTCGACACCGGCCTTTTCGAGTGCGAGCACGGCGGGCGTGGCCCCGTGCTGTTTCTTCCTGTCCTTCTTGCTCACCCTCGCCAGCCTAGCGGCGGACGCGTGGTGCGGGTACGACCCGACCGGTTGGTCCGGGCGTACCAGACCAACCGGTCGAGTCGTAGCCGCGTCTGGGGTTGTGGCCGGGTTGTGCCCACCCACACATGCGACACGGGCGCCTCACGGTGGTTCCGGGGATGGAAACCACCCTGAGACGCCCGTGTCAGGACCTCACAGAGGAGTCGGTGACGACTCTCCGTACAACCGCCTGGAGCGGTCCGGCGCTACAGAACTGCGGGAACTGCTACGCCTTGGCGGCGGCGAAGCGCTCGGCGACGTCGTCCCAGTTGAAGACGTTCCAGACAGCCTTGACGTAGTCGGCCTTGACGTTCTTGTACTGGAGGTAGAAGGCGTGCTCCCACATGTCCAGCATGAGCAGCGGGGTGAAGTTCACCGAGGTGTTGCCCTGCTGGTCGGTCAGCTGCTCGACGATGAGGCGGCCGGCGATGTGGTCGTAGCCCAGGACGGCCCAGCCGGAGCCCTGCAGGCCCAGGGCGGCACCGTTGAAGTTCGCCTGGAACTTCTCGAAGGAACCGAAGTCACGGTTGATGGCCTCGGCCAGCTCGCCGGTGGGCTCGCCGCCACCGTTCGGGGAGAGGTTCTTCCAGAAGATGGAGTGGTTGGTGTGGCCACCGAGGTTGAAGGCGAGGTTCTTGGACAGCGCACGGATGGTGTCCGGGTTGCCGCCCTCTTCGCGGGCCTTCTCGAGGGCCTCCAGAGCGGCGTTGGCGCCGGCGACGTAGGTCGCGTGGTGCTTGTCGTGGTGGAGTGTCATGATCTCGGCGGAGATGTGCGGCTCCAGCGCATCGTAGGCGTAAGGGAGCTCGGGAAGTTCGTACACGGCCATGTTTCGTGGTCCTTTCGTCATAACGTCTGTTACGGCGTCCAGTGTGGCCCGAAATTCCGAACTGTGCAATGGTCAGCAATTCGAAAAAGAAAGTTCAAGGTAGGGAACTTTGTGGGCAAAGTGACATTCTCCACCCCGTTCGCCCGGGCATGCCGCGGCTATCCTTGAACATGAAACCACCACCTCAACGGAAGGACCGCGCCATGACCACCACCGGCGCCACCACCCCGGCCGGCATTCCGGCCACGAAGATCGTCCTCGTCGGCGCCGGCGATGTCGGCGTCGCCTACGCCTTCGCCCTGATCAACCAGGGTCTCTGCGACCGCTTCGTCCTCATCGACCTCGACGAGAAGAAGACCTGGGGCCAGGTCCAGGACCTCAACCACGCCGTCCCCTGGTCCAACCACCGCACCGTCATCACCCAGGGTGACTACGCCGACTGCGCGGACGCCGACATCGTCTGCATCTGCGCCGGCGCTGCCCAGAAGCCCGGCGAAACCCGACTGGATCTCGTCGAAAAGAACGTCGGGATTTTCCGGGGCATTGTCGGTTCTGTCCGTGATTCCGGATTCGACGGTATCTACCTTGTCGCGTCCAATCCGGTGGACATCCTCAGCTACGTCACCTGGAAGGTGTCCGGGCTGCCCTCCCGCCGCGTCATCGGTTCCGGCACGGTGCTGGACACCGCCCGACTCCGCTGGGCGCTCGGTAACCACTTCGACATCGCCCCGACGTCGGTCCACGCCTACGTCATCGGCGAGCACGGGGACACCGAGCTGCCCGTCTGGTCGGTGGGTTCGGTCGCCGGCGTCCCGCTGTCGACCCGCCTCGCCGCCGCCGGTGGCACCGAGGCCGCCGACCGGATCTTCGCGCAGACCAGGGACGCCGCCTACGGGATCATCAAGGCCAAGGGGTCGACCAGCTTCGGCATCGGCCAGGGCCTGGCCCGGATCACCGCGGCCGTCCTCGGCAACGAGGATGTCGCCCTACCGGTGTCCACGCTGGTCGACGGTATCTACGGCCGGGAAGGACGCCGTCCCGTCTACATCGGCACTCCCGCCGTCATCGCACGCGACGGCGTCCGCGAAGCCGTTGAACTGCCGTTGGACGCCACGGAGAGCGACCAGTTCGCCCACTCCGCTGACACTCTAGAACAGGTCATGGAGGGCGCCGGCGTCTTCGACCTCTAGCGCGGATCCGGCGCCGAACTAGAGTCCGAGGAACCGCTTGATCAGCGGAATCTCCTCGCGGGCCTGCGCCAGGCCGGCCTCGTAGGTCTCCGCGAGTTCGTTGAGCTTCCGGGTGCCGTTGCCGATCGGCATCCGGTGCGGCGCGAAGATGTAGGCCCGGCCCAGCCGCTCCTGTTCGAAGATCCAGTCGCGGGTGCGGTTGTAGCGCATGTGCCGGTCACGCATAGAATCCACCAGCGCCGGGTACTGCGGGAACCACCGGTTCACCGCCCAGGCGAGCTTCGTCGCCTTCTTCCGGTAGGAGCGCGTCCTCGTCATGATGACCAGGAAACGGTCGAAGCCCTCCATCTCGCGTGCGGAGTCGATGGGGATGCCACCGGTCGGCCCGAAGGCACCGTCGAAGAAGATCTCCCCGCCGATCCGCGTCGGTGGCATGAGCACCGGCAGCGACGCCGAGGCGCGGGCGTGGAGCAGGAAGTCGTCCAACCCGGTCATGTCTGCCTTGCTCCAGTGGACGGTCTCGCCGGTGCGACCGTTGAATCCGGAGATGCGGAAGTTGCCGGGATTGGCCTTCATGGCGGTCCAGTCCGGGGCCATACGCCGGTCCTCGATACGGGCGGTGCCGCTGAAGAGGTACTTCGTGTTGAAGAATCCGTCGCCGCGCAGGAAAGGTCGGATGCCGCCGAACAGCGGGTCGCCGGGGAAGACCGTGTAGTAGTCGCGGGCGAGTTCGGGTTCGTGGGAGAGGTAGGTCGCCACGTGCACCGCGGAGCCCGAGTTTCCGTAGGTCCAGTCGAAGGAGATCCCCGCTTCGACCAGTGCCTGCACCATCGCGCAGGAGAAGGCGGACCGCATCGCCCCGCCCTCGAACACCAGCGCCGTATCGCTGACCGAGGGGAGTGGGGTACCGACTGCCGGGTTTTCTGCCACGGAAGTCAGCCTACCGTGACCGCGGTGCCTGCCGTGACTACCGTGTGAAGCGTGAAGATCATCGCGCACCGCGGCGCCAGCGGATACCACCCGGAAATGACGCAGGACGCCTACGAGACCGCCTTCGCGCTCGGTGCGGACGGAGTGGAGTGCGATATCCAGCTCACCGCCGACGGGGTGGCGGTCTGCCTCCATGACCCGACGGTCGACCGCACCTCCGACGGCACCGGCGCGGTGAACACGAAGACCCTCGCCGAGCTGCGGGAACTGAACTTCGGCACAGTCGAGCGTCCGCAACGGATCCTCACCCTGGCAGAGCTGCTGGGGCTGGTGAAGGACGCACAGCGGCCCGACGGGCGGCACGACTACCGCCCGGAGATCTTCGTGGAGACCAAGCGCCTCGACACCTTCGCCGAGCGCCGCGGCCAGCTGGAACACGCCCTGCAGAGCGACCTCATGGCGGCGGGCCTGACTGAGGAGACGGCCACCGGCCCGGGCGCGGACCTGGTCCACCTCATCTCCTTCGACCCCGGCTCCCTGGCCCGGTTCCGGAAGATCAACCCGGGGATCCACCGCGTGTACCTGCGCAAGGAGTACACCGGCTGGAAGGTGGTCCGTCATCTGGAGCCGGCGTGTGTCGCCCAGTCCCCGGGTTTCGCCGTGACCCGGGCACGCACCGCACCGCAGGGACTGGGGGACGCGCCGTCCAACACCTACCTCTACACGCTGAACACTCCGGGGAACGTCCGGTGGGCGCAGCGTCACGACATCGGGTGGATCGCCACGGACTTCCCGGACCGGGCCCGCGGGTGGTGCGAGGGGGCGACCCGTTCCGGAGCCTGAGCCGCTGACATACACTGGCCGGGTGGCCAAGAAGAAGAAGAACGAAGAAGTCCTGCCCGAGGGCATGAGCCGCCGCCAGGCGAAGCTCGCCCGCCGCGCTGCAGAGCGCGCCGCCTTTGCGCGCGACCCCCGCCCCTACGACGGCTTCGCGGCCGAGGCCGACCTCGTCGCGATGCAGGAGTTCGTCCCTTCGGCGCACTTCCTCGCCGAGACGGTGGTGGACGCCGCGTTCCCCCGCCCGGTGCGCATCGTCACCGTGCTGCCGGGTGCCGTCGCCGCCCTGGTCCGCCCGGAGGAGGAGGGTGGTGAGGCACTCGTCGCCCTGCAGACTGCCCAGCGTGGCAACAACCCGAACCGCGACCTCGCCTTCACCCTGAACTGGGTGAAGGACGCCGCGCCGGGTGCCTCCCTGGAGACCGGTGTCGCCGACGGCTCCGAGCCGGCGCTGGACACCCTGCTCGTCAAGGACCAGACCCCGATCATCGACGTCGCCGAGGACTTCAACTGGTGGCTCACCGAGGACCAGCAGTCCAATCCGACCGTGCAGCAGACCCTGCAGCAGGCCAATGACTCGGTCCTGCCGTCCGAGCGCATCGACGCCCCGGTCACCGGTGCCGCCTGGTGGATCGACCCGGGAGAGAAGGCCCACATCCGCTGGATCCGCCCTGAGACCGAGAATGTGCTGCTGCCGGCCCTGGCCCGCGTGCACGCCGCCGGTGAGCTGAACCTCGGCGAGGACACCCGCTTCGCCGGTGTCTTCCGCACCCACGGCCTGCTCGTCCCGGTCTTCGACCTGGACAACTCGGTCACCGCACCGGAGTTCGCCGCCCCGCTGGAGAAGCTGGACGCCAAGCTCGCCGCCGCCCTCGACGAGCTCGCAGGTTCCGGTGATGCCGCCCAGCTCACCGCCGAGGAGCAGAAGTCGAAGCAGACGATCATCGCCCGCGAGGTCACGATCCGCTGACCGCGGGGTCACGATCCGCGAGAACCGTGTAGAAACGGTGTCATGGCTGATACCGCATTCTCCGGAACCCCCGCCCACACCGTCGGCGATCTCCCCGCCGTCGGTGCCGCGGCGCCCGCTTTCACCACCGTCAACGCTGACCTGCAGGATGTCTCGCTGACAGACTTCGCCGGCAAGCGCGTGATCCTCAACATCTTCCCGTCGGTCGACACCGGCGTGTGCGCGAACTCCGAGCGTGAGTTCAACAAGCGCGCCACCGGCCTGGACAACACAGTCGTCATCTCGGTCTCCAAGGACCTCCCCTTCGCCTTAGGCCGCTTCTGCGCCGCCGAGGGCATCGAGAACGTCACCGCGACCTCGTCGTTCCGCTCCTCCTTCAGTGAGGACTACGGCGTGCGTCTGCTGGATTCCCCGCTGGCTGGTGTGCTGGCCCGGGCCGTCGTCGTCATCGACACCGACGGCACCGTGCTCCACACCGAGCTGGTCCCCGAGATCACCACCGAGCCCGACTACGACGCCGCCCTCGCTGCGCTCTAGTCAGCTCAGCTCCCCCCTCCCGGAACTGCCCGGCGCAGCTGTCAGCACCGCTCAGCGCATCGTCGAGAACAGTTCCTCTGCGGCAGCGTCGTCCCACAGGACGACGCTGCCGGCGTCTGTGTCGGCGAAACCGCCGACCGGGACGGTCTGCTGCTCGGAACCGCGGACCAGACCCAGTCCCAGCGACGCCAGGTGCCACACATGGTCCCCGTTGTCCACGGTCACGGCATCTGTCAGGTTGCTGATCAGGGGGAAGGCCCGGAACGGGTTGATCATCGTCGAGAGGGACCCGACCTTCTTGATCACCGCGGTGAGGAACTCACGCTGGCGCTCGACCCGGTCGAGGTCACCGTTGGCCGAGGTGTAGCGGGTACGCACGTAGCCCAGCGCGGTCGGTCCGTCCATCTCCTGGCAGCCGGCCTCGACGTTCAGGCCGGCCATCGGGTCGTCGATGGGCTCCTTGGGACACAGGGTGACGCCACCGACGGCGTCCACGATCCCGGCGAAGCCGGCGAATCCGAGCTCCATGTAGTGGTCGATACGCATGCCCGTGTTCTGCTCGACGGTCTGCTGCAGCAGCTGTGGACCGCCGTAGGAGAAGGCGGAGTTGATCTTGTCCATGCCGTAGCCGGGCACCTCCACGTAGGAGTCGCGCGGGATGGAGACCATCGTCGGCTTGCCACCGAAGGACGGGACGTGGACGACGATGATCGTGTCGGTGCGCTGGCCGCCTTCGGAGAGGTCGCCGGCGGCGTAGCGTTCACCGTCCTCCTCGGAGAGACCTTCGCGGGAGTCGGAGCCGACGAGCAGCCAGTTCGTGCCCTTGGTGTTGCCGGTGGAGGAGTCGGTGAGTGCGTCGATCCGGTTGAGGCTGGAATCGACCCACCACGCTGTACCGCCCATGATGACGACGATCACCAGCAGGAGGACGCCGAGGATGCGTCCGATGCGCGGGCGACGGCGCTTCTTCTTCTGACGCGGCGCCCGGGATGGGGTCTGGCGGGGCGGCTGGCCCCGCTGTTCCGGGCGCTGCATCGGTGGCATCGGCTGTTGCGCCGGATCGCGTGGCAGGTACTGGTCGCGGTAGGGCGGCTGGCCCTGCTGCTGGTTCCCGGCCCGCCGGTACTGCGGCGGCGCGGGCTGGCCACCGGAGCTCTGCTGTGAGGGGGAATCCCCGTACATCCGGGTGCTGTTGTCCGTGGGTTGTGAGGGGGGTTCTGAGGGGGATTGTGAGGGGGATTGTGCGGGCGGCTGTGCCCCGGAGCGTTCGTGGCGACCCCGCGGCTGGTCCTGTCCTGCCTCCCCGCCGGTCCCGGCGCTACCGGGGCGGGCCTCGGGTCGCCGCGGCACCGGGTTGCCGAACCGGTCGCGCAGGACGCGCCCGAGGTGGTCCCGGGCGTAGTTGTCGCTTCCGTCGTTCGGTCGGGGAGGTTGAGTCATGGAGGACAGCATAACGAAGGGGCCGGGGGAGCTGATCATCCTCGGGGATGAGATGAGTCCGGTTCGGTCCCCGCGGTGAACGCCGATACTCTTGTGTCTATGAGTGATGAGACCCTGGGCCTGCTGGCCGGTGTACTGGCGGTAGTCGCGGCATGGATCGTCTTCGCGATGGTCCGGGCGGCGGCGCAGGGGCATCTGTCGCGGGACAGCGGCTTCGGCCTGGTCACCCCGACCGTGAAGAAGACCGACGCGACCTGGGCTGCCGGTCACGAGGCTGCGCTGCCGGTCGCCAGGAAGACCATCGCCGTGACCGCGGTTGTGTGGTTGGTCGCCCTGGTCATCGGCCTGATCGTGCAGGCGGACTGGGCCGGCTATCTCGGTCTGGTGCCCTACCTCGCGGTGGTCGGTGGCTTCGTGCCGATGGTCAAGGCGGCGAACGCGGCGGCCGTCGAGGCGGCGAAGAAGGGCTCGCGGGGTAAGAAGAAGCGGAAGCGCTGACAGCGGCACAACCACGTCAGACACACGCGGCAGATACAGCGGAGCCGCAGGTGCCGGTCCCTCTCAGTACCGGGCGCCTGCGGCTCCGTCGTTCCCGACACCACCGGAGTCACCGTCCTCGCCACGGTGAACACCGGCATCACGACCGGACCGGATCACGCAGGTCGGCCGGGGTGTCGGGGCCCTCTCAGGACGCCGCCCCCTCAGTGGCTGACGTCCATGCGAAGAACTCTAGGACCCGGTACTGGCGTAGCCATGACACCGACGTCCGGGTTCGCGGATGATTCGCTGTCAGTCCGGTGCGTGCACGCTGGCAGGGGGATGCACCGGTCCGGCCCATGCGCGGCGCCCCGTATCCGGGCCCCTTGTTCACCCCGGATACATCACACGCTGTGCTGCTTTTCCGGCCCGGATGCGGCACGGGCTGTGATGTATCTGAGGTGAACGGGGCAGGGTGCGGGCGGACAGGGTACTACAACCCCGGCACCCCGCCGAGGACCTGGTAGCCCACGAAGGCGACGGTGTCGATCAGTCCGTGCGCGATGACCAGTGGCCACACCCGACCGGTCCGCCAGAAGAAGAACACGAACACCAGCCCCATGACGATGTTTCCCAACCCGGCGGAATAGCCCTGGTAGAGGTGGTAGCTCCCACGCAGGACCGATGAGGCGACGAACACCCACGCCCACGGCACCTGCAGCTGCCGCAGCCGGGACACCAGCCACGCGACCACGATGAACTCCTCAGCGAAGCCGTTCGCCCAGGCGTTGATGACCAGCAGCAGGACATCGCCGACCGAGGAGTCCAGGCCTGAGGCCATGACCTGCTTCGACAGGTTGAGCTGCACCGCCACCACGTAGAACACCAGCCCCGGCAGCCCGATCAGTGCCGCCAGGCCGACTCCCGGTAACACATCGCGCCGGGAAGGATGCAGCGGCGAGATCCCCGTCAACCACACCGGCACATGCCGGAGCAGCAGGAACACCGCCAGTCCGCCCCAGGCGAGCAGCACCCCGGAACTGATGAGCTGGAACAGGGGGTCCAGCCAGGCCAGTGAGGACTTCTGGGCGTTGAGGGTGGTGGTCTGCTTGTTGAGCCGGGTCGGCGTCGTCGCGGACTCGAGCAGCCGTAGTGCCGCCCGCACGCCTGAGGTACCGAAGGTGACGGCCAGGACAAGGGCGATCTCCCAGCGCAGGGCCCGGCGGTCGGCGTCCGCGGTCACCGGCTCCGGCTGTACCGGGGAGGGTGCGGCCAACCACCGGCGGACGCGACCCTGGTCAGTGGTCATGTGTGCGCCCGTCTCCGTGGGAGTGCCCGTGGGAGTGCCCGGCCACGACCGGCCGGTACCGCAGGGCCTCGATGTTGCCCGGCTCGGCCACCACGAACCCGGATACGTCAGCGTCCCCGGAACCGGTCATCCGCGCCACGGCGTCCTGCAGATGGGCGCCGAGCGCGAGCAGCGTCGCGGTGTCCGCCCGGTCGCCGACGGCGCCCAGGTGTACCGAGACCGGCCACTGCCCGGGTGCGGGGGTGACGAGCGGCACCGACAGTGCGGCCCAACCGGTGAGATTCCACAGGGTCGCCCACGGCGTCCACGCGGTCTGCGCGAGGAAATCGAGCCGGTGCGACCCGGCCAATGCCAGAGACGAGAATGCGCCGACCGGTGGCGGCGCGCAGGCCAGCGTCGGGGTGACGACCACGTCCACGTCCGGCCAGGCGCGTTCGATGTCCCCGGGCAGGACGCGCAGGGACGCCGCGGCGTCCTCGATATCGGACGCCGCCAACGACCGGCCCTGTTCCTTGAGCCACCCGGGCATCGGGCCCAGCGGATCGGGCAGGCCCACGCACCGGGCGGCCATGATGCGGGAGAAGACCGTGAACCGCTCCACCGGGTACGGGGTTTCGACCGGAACAATCCCGCTGACCTGCGGGTGGGTCACCAACAACGCGGCGGACGCGGTGGTGGCCGTGGCGATCCGCGGGTCCACCGCCGTCGGCCCGGCCTGCCCCGGATCCCCGTGGAAGGGGACCGTGGACATGCCCAGGCGCAGGCCCGGGCGCACCGGGGCCGTGGAGGCTACATCGTAGGCCCGCGCCGTGAGCGCGAGGTCACGGGCGATGAAGCCCTGCGCCGCCGGGTTCGGCAGTGCTCCGGACCCGAAGACCCGGTGCGCCGGTTTCAGCCCGGGCAGACCGACCGCCGCCGCCGGCACCCGGATCGACCCGCCGCCGTCATTGGCGTGGGCGATGTCGACGATCCCGCGGGCGACCGCCACCGCCGCCCCGGAGGAGGACCCACCGGTCGTCATCCTCGGATCGACCGGGTTCACCGGTCCCGGACCGCCACCGACCAGGCCAGGTTCGGTGTAGACGGTGGCGCCGTACTCGGCGGTGACCGAGGCGCCGACCAGCGAGGCTCCGGTGGCGAGCAGGCTGCGGACGGTGGAGTCGTGCTCGTCGGAGACGTCCTCGTGGGCGGGGCTGCCGAACCCGGTGGTCTCCCCGGCGACCCGCTGCAGGTCCTTGACCAGCACCTCCGTGCCGTGCAGCGTTCCGGTGTTCTCCGCACAGCTGCTGGTGTGCGGGATGTCGTACAACCGGGCGACCCCCAGCTCGGCGGCACTGAGCCCGGTCGACGCGGCGACGGCGGCCAGGCGTGCGGCGGTGGTGGTCGGTGTTCCGGGCGTTCCCATGGTGACCCAGCGTAGCGCTCGCCCAGGTAAATTGATGGGCATGACCACCGTCGCTTTCCTCGGGCCCAGGGGCACCTTCACCGAACAGGCTGTCCTCGACTTCACGACCGCCGGGCATCTGCCGGCGGACGCCGACCACGTCACCGTCACCTCTCCGGCGGTCGCCCTGGACATGGTGCGTTCCGGGGAGGCGGACGTCGCCTGCGTCGCCCTGGAATCCAGTGTCGACGGCCCGGTGACCCAGACCTTCGACGCCTTCACCGTCGGTTCTGAACTGCAGATCGTGCGGGAACATGATGTGCCCGTCGCCTTCCAGTTACTCGTCCGCCCGGGTACGACGCTGGCCGACGTGAGGACGCTGACCTGCCATCCGGTGGCGTACAACCAGACGGCGAACTGGCGTGGGGTCACATTGCCGGACGTCACCTTCGTCGCGGCGTCCTCCAATGGTGCCGGGGCCACCGCCGTCGCCGCCGGGGAGGTGGACGCCGCCCTCGCGCCCGCCCGCGCCGGGGAGCTCAACGGGTTGGAGACCCTCGCCGACGGCATCAACGACCTGCCGGATGCCCGCACCAGGTTCGTGCTGGTCACCAGGCCGCAGACCCCGCCGGCCCGGACCGGCAACGACCGCACCGCGATCGTGCTGCGGGTGCCGAATGAGCCGGCGTCGCTGGTGATGGCACTGATGGAGCTGGCGACGCGCCGGGTGGACATGTCTCGGATCGAGTCGCGGCCCACCCGGGAGAAGGCCGGCACGTACAACTTCCATGTCGAGGTCGCCGGGCACATCGATGATCCGGCCGTGGCTGAGGCACTTGCCGGGCTGTACCGCTATGCCGAGCGGTTCCGGTACCTGGGGTCCTGGCCGCAGGAGGGCTGGGTCGGCGGGGTGAACGGGCCGTCCGGGTCGATGCCGCCGGACTACACGGAGTCGAGGGCGTGGATCGAGGCGCGGACGAAGGGGGAGCCGTACGCATGACCCGGCTGCTGCTGATCCGTCACGGACAGACGACGTCGAATGTCTCCCACTCGCTGGACACGAATCTGCCCGGTGCCGCATTGACAGAACTGGGCAGGTCACAGGCCTACGCCGCCGGTGAACTCATCGCGGGGGAGTACGGAGCGCAGGACGCTTCAGGGGTCGGTCTGACCCTGGCGTCCTCCCAGGCGTTGCGGGCGCAGCAGACCGCGAAGGGGATCGTCGAGGGTGCCGCCGGGGCCGGGCTGGTGCTGCCGACGCCGGACGCGTGGCCGGGGATCTCTGAGATCCCGGCCGGTGACTACGAGATGCGCAGTGATCCCGAGGCCCAGTACAACTACCACCGGTTCTTCGGCGAGTGGCTGGGTGGGTCGCTGGATCTGGCGATGCCCGGGGCGCTGACCGGACGTGAGGTGGTCAGCCGCTACCTCGACACACTGCTGCCGCAGCTGGTCACGGCGCAGTCGACGGGCTCTGATCTGGCGGTGGTGAGCCACGGAGCGGTGATCCGTCTGGTGGCCGGGTTCCTCGGCAGGGTCGAGCCGGAGTGGGCGGTGCGCTCGCTGCTGCCGAACACCTCCCGGGTGGAACTGGAGGTGCCGGAACTGGGACCGGGGGCTTCGTTGCCGTCAACCGCCCTGCCGACGCTTCCCACGACGGACGCCCCGATGCTCCACACGGCGGCGTGGGTGCCGGAGAAGGACGTGGCATCGAGATTTGTCGGAGAAACTCTGACCGACGTCATTTCCGCTGGTTGGAAGGTTACTGAGTGGGGCGGGCACGGAGAACCTCCCCGGTTAACATAGGTCACTTAGTTATATCTTCCGCTGGTTTCCGCTACGGTCGATCGGGTTCGACTATAGGAAGGAACCATTGTGGCTAACAATGCACCCTCCACGACGCCGATCGAGGCGAGCGACATTCACGTCGTGGACCAGTCAAAGATGAAGAAGGCGCTGCGCGCCACACTGCTCGGGAACTTCATGGAGTGGTACGACATCGGAGTCTTCTCCTATGTCATGACCTACATCACCTTCCACTTCTTCCCGCTGCCCTCGCCGTGGGACGGGCTGGCGAGCTTCGCCACCCTCGCGGTGACATTCCTCGTCCGCCCCCTCGGCGGACTGATCCTCGGGCCCATCGGGGACCGGGTGGGACGCAAGGCGATCCTCGCGTTCACGATCATCATGATGTCCGCAGGCACGTTCCTCATCGGCTGCCTCCCGACCTACCAGCAGATCGGGATCGTGGCCCCGGTCCTGCTGATCCTGCTGAAGTTCGTCCAGGGCTTCTCCACCGGCGGTGAGTACGCCGGCGCGGCGACGTTCATCGCCGAATACTCCTCGGACAAGCGCCGCGGTTTCTGGGGGTCCTTCCTGGATCTCGGCTCCTACCTGGGCTTCGCCGCTGCGGCGGCGCTGGTCTCGGTGCTGGAGGTCGTGACGACGGACGCCCAGATGGAGTCCTGGGGCTGGCGCGTCGCCTTCTGGGTCGCGCTGCCGCTGGGCCTGACCGGCCTGTACATGCGCTCCAATATCGAGGAGTCGCAGGCCTTCGAGGCCGTGCAGGAGAGCCGTGAGGAGCGCGTCGGTGACACTGTCGACGCGTCTTCCCAGGATGGCGAGGACGCCGCCACCGCGGCGTCCGGCGGCAATGACACGAGCCTGATGGGGCAGGTCAGCTACCTGATCCGTCACTTCTGGCCGGAGATCCTCATGGGATCCGCGCTCGTCATGTGTGCGCAGGTCGTCGGTTACGCACTGACGACGTTCATGCCGACCTACCTCACCGACACCCTCGGCTACGACACTGTCCACGGCAATGCGCTGCTGGTGCCGGTGTTGATCATCGTCTCCATCGGACTGCCGTTGTTCGGTTCGCTGTCCGACCGGATAGGACGCCGCCCGGTGATGATCACCGGCTGCGTGGTCGGTGTGGTGTTCGCGATCCCGGCCTTCGCGCTGATGATGATGGACCACGTGTGGTCCACGCTGGCGGGCCTGATGATCATCGGTGTGATCATGATGTTCCAGGTCTCGATCCAGGCCTCGGCTCTGCCGTCACTGTTCCCGACAGCCAGCCGGTACACAGCGATGGGCCTGATGTTCAACGTCGCGGTCGCGCTGTTCGGTGGTACCACCGGCTTCGTCATCACCGCGCTGCAGAACCTCATCGGTTCTGACTTCGCCGGCGCGTACTACATCATGTTCGCCTGCATTGTCGGCGGCATCGGCGTGTACTTCATGCGGGAGTCTGCGGGACGCAACCTGCTGGGCTCCATGCCGGTCGTCGACGAGGAGCATGAGGTCACCGAGGTTCTCGAGAGTCTTGAGACCAACGAGAAGTACGACCTCGACACCATGCCGATCGAGGGTGCCGAGGCTGTGGGCGCCCAGGTCTGACCTGCGGGACCTGTCTTGCCGGCAACTGGCGCAGGGCCGGTGCGGGGCCCGGGGGCCCAACGCATACTCAGCGCATGACCTCACTCTCTTCAGGTTCATTTCACCCTCCCGTCGCTGCGGTATCTGTGGCGGCCGCAGTCTCCCTGGGGGGTTGCAGTTCCGCAGGCGGAGAGGAGAAGGCGTCTGCGACATCGTCCGCGTCGCCGGCATCGCGGTGGAGCAGCTCGGAGTGAAATCCGGGATCACGGCGGTCGGGCACTGCGACCGGTTGAGTATCGTCTTCGCTGGTGGGAAGCCGTCCTATCGGTACCATTCATCGATCACGGGCAAGGAGCTGACGATGACTCTGACCAGTGACACCCTGGATGACGCTCACCGGGTGGCGGTGTGCTGACGGTCCGGGCCACAGTGACCGAGGAAGGACTGAAGGCGAGCGATAACCCGTTCCTGGTCCAGGATGACTCCACCGACCTCTACATCTACCGTCCCTGACGGGGTGGAGGGCCCGACATGAAGGGCGCCCGGGTCTAACCCCAGCCGAGTTCGTGGAGCCGGGCGTCGTCGATGCCGAAGTGGTGTCCGATTTCGTGGACGACGGTGATGGCGACCTGCTCCACCAGCTCATCGTGGTCGCGGCACCAGTCGCACAGGGCGCCCCGGTAAATGCTGATCTTGTCCGGCAGGTACGTCGGCCATTCGACGGAGCGCTCGGTGAGTGCGACCCCGTGATACAGGCCGAGGAGGGTGGGGTCTTCCTCGTTGCGGTCCTCGACGACGATGGCGACGTTGTTCAGGCTGTTGAGGAGTTTTCGGGGGATCATGTCGAGTCCCCGGTCGACGAGTTCCTCGAACTCTTCGTCGGTGACCTCGACCATGGGGAGCCTCCGGAGTGCTGGTATTGGGGTGGATGTACCCCGGGTTCAGTTGCCGGGGCCGAGTGTAGTTGCGGCGGATTCCTGCGGTGGGACGCGGTGGGGTGCGACAGCAAGGTTGCGACGCAGCGTGTGGGGAGGCGACAGTGATGAAGAAGCGCTGAGAGTTACGCGGGGTAATTCACGGGGCTAAGTATGGGTGAACGAGTCGGAAGAGTCATCGGTCGCGGCGTCCTGGCCGTCGGGAGTAACTGGGCGGTGCAGTATGCCGTCCCGCTCGCAGTGGCAGCGCTCCTCCTTCTGCTGCTGGTCCAGGACGTCGCGACCCGTGCGAGTCCCGAGGACGCCGACAGCCGGATTCCGACCGCTCCAGGAACCGTGTGGCCCCTGTCGGTCGGCGGGAAACTCATGCAGCTCGCTCCGGCGGTGATTCTCATGCTCGCGACGTTCGGATTCGGCATGTGGGCATCCGGCCAGGACCAGTCCGCCTGGCAGTTCCCAGACCGGGTCCCCCGGGACCCCTACCGCCGCGGGTTCCGCGTCGGCTGCGGCTCCGGCGGGTTGCCGTCAATGGTGAAATCGCCGCGCACGTCACCGGCCAGGTCAGCGAAGCCCGCGTCGTCGCCTTCGCGTCCCTTCGTCAGTGCACAGTTCACCGTGCGCGAGCCGGCGTTCCAGGAGTCCTCCGCGATCGAGGTCCAGAACGGGGCCAGCGTCGACTGGTACAGCGCCTCGTCTCCGGCGTCCCCGCCACCCAGGTAATCGACCGCCGCAGCCTGGCATATTCCGGCCAGCCACTTGTTCTGGTCGTCCACGGTCGGCCACGCGCCGTCGAAGTTGTCGCCCAGGTTCACGACCTTCGTCACCTGCCACGAATGCGGCTGCTCACACGGTACCTCGGTCGCCGTGTTCCCGTTGGCACGGACGCAGGCGTCCACCTCCGAGAAGCGTGACTGGTCTGAACCGGCGGCCACACCGGTGACCTCCTCGGCGGTGCCGTCGGCGTCCGTCTCCATGACGCCGCAGAGCATCGTGCGGTCACCCTCGGCCCAGCCCTCCGCCGGCGGCAGGATCGGCGAGATCGTGTACCGGCCGTTCGGGTCCAGCTTCCCGCCCATGTACTCCGTCACCGGGCCGGTGCACACCTCCGCGGTCAGCTGCGCCTGGCGCTCCAGATCCGGCTGCGGGGCGTCCTCCCCGAACTCACTGGTCGGGTACTGCGACAGGTCCTCCCTGGTCGCGACCTCGAAGCGGTGCGGCTGCGCGCAGTCCACCGTGACGATGTCGCGCGTCACTTCCCCATCCTGCGTCCAGTTCAGGCAGCTGCCCTCGTCCGCGTCGGTGAAGGACGCCGGTTCGGACGCGACATCGTTCTTCTCCGGGACAACCGGGCTGGACCCGTCCGGGCTGACGACCGCGTACATCGCCGCTGCCACGCCACCGCACAGGGCGGCGACGAGCACGGTCTTCAGGACGCGGCGACGGCGCGGGTGCAGTGGACGCTCAGCGGACTCAGTCTGCTCAGTCTGCTCAGGACGCTCAGGGGACGGCGAGGGCGTTTCAGAGGACATGCTGACCATTGTGTCACGTCGGTGCCGCTAAGCTGGTCGTCATGATTGATCTGAAGTTCCTCCGGGAGAACCCTGACGTCGTCCGAGATTCACAGCGCACCCGTGGCGAGGACCCGTCGCTGGTCGACCAGCTCCTGGAGGCCGATCAGCGCCGACGCGACCTCATCGCCGCCGCGGACACCTCCCGTAGCGAGGCCAAGGCCTACTCCAGGTCCATGGGCACGCAGATGAAGGACGCCACCCCTGAGGAGCGTGAGCAGCTCAAGGCCAAGGGCAAGGAGCTCGCCGAGGCCGTCAGGAAGATCGAGGCCGACGAGAAGATCGCCGAGCAGGACGTCCACGACCTCCAGTTCAAGATCTCCAATATCGTCACCGGTGCCCCGGCCGGTGGCGAGGACGATTTCGTCGTCCTTGAACACATCGGCACCCCGCGCGAGTTCGACTTCGAGCCCAAGGACCACCTGGAACTCGGCGAGTCCCTCGGCCTGATCGACATGGAGCGCGGTGCCAAGGTCTCCGGCGCCCGCTTCTACTTCCTCACCGGCGACGGTGCCCTGCTCCAACTCGCCATGCTGCAGCTCGCCGCCCGAAAGGCCGTCGAGCACGGCTTCCAGCTCATGATCCCGCCGGTGCTCGTGCGCCCCGAGATCATGGCCGGCACCGGCTTCCTCGGCGCCCACGCCGACGAGATCTACCACCTCGACGAGGACGATCTCTTCCTCGTCGGCACCTCCGAGGTGGCTCTTGCCGGCTACCACTCCGACGAGATCATCGACCTCTCCGAGGGGCCGGTGAAGTACGCCGGCTGGTCCTCCTGCTTCCGCCGTGAGGCCGGTTCCTACGGCAAGGACACCCGCGGCATCCTCCGCGTCCACCAGTTCGACAAGGTCGAGATGTTCGTCTACGCCAAGCCGGAGGACGCCGAGGAGATCCACCAGCAGCTGCTGGCCATGGAGAAGGACATGCTCGCAGCCGTCGAGGTGCCCTACCGCGTCATCGACGTCGCCGGCGGTGACCTGGGCTCCTCCGCGTCCCGCAAGTTCGACACCGAGGCCTGGGTCCCGACCCAGAACACCTACCGCGAGCTGACCTCCACCTCGAACTGCACCACTTTCCAGGCGCGGCGCCTCAAGACCCGCTACCGTGACGAGAACGGCAAGGCTCAGACCGCCGCCACGCTCAACGGCACCCTGGCCACCACCCGGTGGCTCGTCGCGATCCTCGAGAACAACCAGCAGGCCGACGGCTCCGTCGTCGTCCCCGAGGCACTGCGCCCGTTCATCGGCAAGGACGTCCTGACACCCAAGAGCAAGTAGAACCGAAGACGTAGAAGAGGTAGAGACACTCCATGGCATTCAAGCTGCCCCGCGACCACTTCTGGCTCCCCAAGGGTTTCACTGTCCTCCCCGAGGTGCCGGACACCCCGCCGCACCCGGAGTCGCGGGAACCGTTCTACGGCCGGCTCATCATCCCCTTCGCGAAGCTGTGGATGCGCCGGATGCAGCACCTCAACGTGGAGATCCAGCACCCGGAGCGTATCCCCGCCACCGGTGGTGCGGTCCTGGCGGTCAACCACACCGGCTACTGGGACTTCGTCTTCGGCGGCATCCCCGCCGCCTACCAGGGTGGACGCCTCGTCCGCTTCATGGCGAAGAAGGAGATCTGGGACAACCCCGTCGCCGGCCCCGCGATGAGCGGATGCAAGCACATCCCCGTGGACCGCGCCGATGGTGCGGCGTCCGTCAAGGAGGCGACCGAGCGCGCCGCCGGTGGTGAACTCATCGGCATCTTCCCGGAGGCCACGATCTCCCGCTCCTTCGAGATCAAGGAGGTCAAGGACGGTGCCGCGCGCATCGCACACGAGGCCGGCGTCCCGCTGATCCCCGTGGTGATCTGGGGTTCGCAGCGGATCTGGACGAAGGGACGCAAACCGATCTGGCGGCTGAAGAGTGCCGACCTCATCGTCTCCGTCCGGGAACCCGTCGAGGTCACCGAGGACGCGAAGGCTTCCGCGCAGCGTCTGCACGACGCGATGGCCACCGGCCTCGATGAGGTGCGCGCCCGCTACGACGAGCTCTACGGTCCCTTCCCGGAAGGGGAGAACTGGATGCCGGTGTCCCTCGGCGGTTCCGCTCCGTCGTTGGAGGAGGCCACGGTCAAGGACCGGGAGGACGCCCGGAAGCGCCGCGAGGAGCGGGCCGCCCGTGAGGCCGGGAAGGCGTCGAAGCCGGAACCGGAGAAGAAGCCACTGTGGAAGAAACTGCTGAAGCGTTGACCGCCGCCCCGTCACTGATCATCAGTGACCTCGACGGCACCCTGCTGACCTCCGCGGACCGGGTCTCACCCCGCACCCGGGAGGTCATCGGCAGAGCCGTCGCCTCCGGTGCGCGGTTCATCCTCGCCTCCGGACGGCCGGCGCGGTGGATGCTGCCGGTCGTCGAACAGCTGGCCATCACCCCGGTGTGCGTCTGCGCCAACGGGGCCGTGGTCTATGACGCGGCCACCGACCGCATCACCTACGCCGCCGAGCTGGCACCCGCGGTTCTGCGCCGGGTGACCCGCGGGATCCTCGAGGCCACCGCCGCCCCGCTGGCCCGGATGGGCCTGGGGCCGGTGAGTTTCGCCGTGGAGCGCACCGGGACCAGCGCCTTCGACCGGGCGTCGGAGCTTTTCGCGGTGGAGCCCGCGTATCCGCACGCCTGGGTCACCGACGAACACGCCGTGGAGACCCGTGATGTGCTGCTGTCGAAGCCCGCGGTGAAGCTGCTGGTCCGGCACGAGAGCATGCTTTCCGCCGACATGTTCGAGCTGGTCAACCCGGTCGTCGACCCGACGGACGCACACGTGACCTGGTCTTTCCACGGTGGCCTGCTGGAGGTCAACGTCCCGGGTGTCACCAAGTTGTCGGGGCTGGCCCATGCGCTGGGGGACGCCTCGGGATCGGACGTCGGTGCGGATGCCGTGCCGGACATCGACCCCACGACGGTCGTGGCCTTCGGTGACATGCCCAATGATCTGGCGATGCTGCGTTGGGCGGGGCACGGTTTCGCGATGGGGAACGCGGTGGACGAGGTGGCCGCCGCCACTGACCACCAGACCGCGTCCAATGACGAGGACGGCGTGGCGCGGGTCCTCGAGCGCTGGTTCTGAGACCGGGCCTCCCGCGATCACGTCCCCACTCCCGCGTTCACCTCAGATACATCACACACCATGCTGTTTTCCAGGGCGGAAAGCGACACAGCGTGAGTTGTATTCCGGGTGAACAGCCGGTCTGCCCGGGCACCCCGGTCAGCATGCGGTGGTGGCGATGGCCGCCGCCATGTCACGGTGGGCCCTGCCATACCTCGTCCGGCAGTCCGGAGAAGGCATCGAGGTGTGCGGTCCGGGACCGCATCTCGGCCTCCCACCGTTCCGGGTTGATGCTGAGCAGGGTGGCCAGGTCAGCGTCCGGAATGTCCAGGCCGGTGAGGTCGAGTTCACCGGCGGTGGGGACAACACCCACCGGAGTCTGCGTCCCGCTCACCGAACCCTCGCGGTAGGCGAGCAACCAGAGCAGCACCCGCAGGTTCTCCCGGAAGCCGGGCCACAGGTAGCGGCCGGTCTCGGGTTCGCGCTGGAACCAGTTGACGTGGGCGAAGGTCGGCGGCTCGGTGACGCGGCCGAGCACATCGAGCCAGTGCTGCGCGTACCGTCCCTCCGGATAGGAGAGGAAGGGGCGCATGGACATCGGGTCGTAGCGCAGCCGGCCGTCGACACCTTCGGCGGCGAAGGTCGCCTCCGCGCCGAGGGGCAGACCGTCGTAGACGCCGGCCGCACTACCGTCGACCACGCGGGTCAGTGGCTCACGGTCCCGGGTCCGGCCACCGAAGATGACCAGGTCCACGGGAACGCCGGCGGCATCCCCGGCATCCGGGGCCAGGCTGGTGACATTGGCGAGCGTGGTGGTGAACCGGCTGTTGGGGTGGGCCCACGGGGCGTCCTTCCGGTCGGCGGGACGCTCGGCGATGAGCTCGCCGGTCCAGTCCCGCCACCCGGTGACGTCCGCCGGCGGGGCGGGGGTCCGGCCCTCCCACCAGACCTCCTCGGTGAGCTCGTTGTAGGCCACGTTGGTGAAGATCGTGCCGGTGCCGGGGCGGATCGCCTCGATCGCCAGGTTCGTCTTGCCGGACGCACTGGGGAAACCGCCGACGACGTGCCGGGTCTTCCCGGTGACGGTGTCCTCGATACCGAGCAGCATGAACTGTTCGGTGAGGAACTCCCCGGACCGCCACCCGTCGTAGGACGCCAGGCGCAGGCCGTGGGCGATCTTCCCGAGCACGGCGTTGCCGCCGAAGGCGGAGCCGAAGTGGATGATGGTTCGCTCGTCGGTGAGCTCCACGCCGAGGGCGTGCGGCGACAGGGGGCTGCCGGGCACGGCCATGAGGTAGGGGACGACGTACATCGTCCTGCCTTCGGACGCCCCGGTCAGACGGGGGAGGAGCTCGGCTTTCACCTCGTCGGCGGGACGCCAGTTGTTGTAGACGCCGGCGTGGGCTTCGCCGATGAGCCGGGCATCGTCGGAGGCGTCGATGACCTCGATACGGGCGGGGCGGGTGACGGAGGTCCAGTGTGTGACGAACTCACGGACAGTGTCGGGCAGGGTGTCCGGGACAGTGGGCGCGCCGAGTAGCAGTCTCCACGGTCACCGGGTAGCCGACGGCTTCCCGGCCACCCGGGCCGACAGCACACCAGTCAGAAGAGCCCCGCACTGATCCGAGGATCGGTGCGGGGCCCTTCTGCGCGTCAGCGGGGAGCTCATGATGTCGGCGACACGCAGTGTCAGGTCGTTCCGACTGAGGTCAGAACGACCTCAGGATGCGTGATGCGGACACTGCCGAGCGTCCGCCGGCGGGTACTACAGCATGCAGGACACGCAGCCCTCGACCTCGGTGCCGGTCAGCGCGGTCTGACGCAGACGGATGTAGTACAGCGTCTTGATGCCCTTACGCCAGGCGTAGATCTGCGCCTTGTTGATGTCACGCGTGGTCGCGTCATCCCGGAAAAACAGCGTCAACGACAGACCCTGATCCACGTACTTCGTCGCCACCGCATAGGTGTCGATGATCTTCTCGTAGCCGATCTCGTAGGCGTCCTCGAAGTACTCGAGATTGTCGTTGTCCATGTGCGGCGCCGGGTAGTAGACCCGCCCGATCTTGCCTTCCTTACGGATCTCGATCTTGCTGGCGATCGGGTCTGTGCTTCTGAGGCAGCCCGCCGGCCGGCGGGCTCCCGATCAACGGAGTCCGTGTGTGCGAAGAGCTGCGTGGCATCTTCTCCTGCCCGGCGGCAGCTCCTCCTGTCGCTTGACTCGGCCGAGGCGACAGGAGGAGCTGCCGCCGGGCACGGAGCACTGCCACCAGTCATTGCAGTGAGCGGTGCCCGACGGTCGCGGTACCGCAGCGGAGTTCCCTCTACTCCATTCTCCGGAGTCGTCCGCGTTCACCTCGGATACATCACACGCTGAGTCACTTTTCAGGTCTGGAACCGGCATAGGCTGTGATGTATCCGAGGTGAACGGGGGAGCGCACTCGCACGTTGCACCCAAACGGCGCACCCGAATGCGGTGGTCGAATACGGTGGTCGAACACAGAGCAGCGGTGTCCGGTGCGGTCGGTAGAACAGGAGGTGTTCCGCCACCGCGCACCCACGCGAAGGAGACTCCACCTTGAGCGACACTGACCAGGACTTCAGCGGCGTCAATGACTTCCGCACCGACGACCTCGGTGCAGCCATCCCGGACATGGTGCTGCGCCGTCCGACCCGCCACCGTCTGATGGACGCCCTGGAAGCCTCCGACGTCGTCTACACCGTCGACCGCGACCGCGAGATCAGCTCACGCTGGGACGGGGGACGCATCTGGTTCGAGATCACCGGCAAGGACGGTAACCTGTTGTCTGTCACCGGATGCTGGGACGGCTGGTTACCTGACTACCGCCGAGACGAGCTGCTGGAGGCCTGCAATGCGTGGAACGAGAAGATGTTCTTCCCCAACGCGTACGTGGTCGTCGACGGGGACGGGGACGGGCGTGTATTCGCCAACCACACCGTGGACTACGCCTTCGGCGTCACCGATGAGCAGCTCTACCAGCACATCACCACCGCAGTGGCGGTCACCGACAGCCTCTTCGACCATCTCCGTGGGCAGTTCCCGGAGGCGCTGGAGCACTGAGCGAACGACACCTGGGGTGCACCGTGAGGAACTGCTCCTGAACCAGGCATCGGCGGTATCCGGTGTCGTGCTGGCCCTGGCCGCCGACCATCTCGACGACGCCGGCAGCAATGAGCCGGTTGAGCGAGTATCGGGTGGTGGACACGGACAGGCCGACGCGGTCGGCGATGGCCTGGGCGCCGACCGGCGGGTGAGTGGTTCCGGGACCGGGGGCATCGGCATCCAGAGCTGCCACCACGGCTGGGCCGTGCCTGGTGATCGACCGCAGCACGTCCGGATCGGTTGCACCACCGCGCGCCTTATCGTGCTGTCCGGGCTTTCCGGCCTGTTCCGTTACCGCCGGGGTCTCCGGTGAGGCAGGGGATGCGCCGGCGTCTGATTCGGCGCCTGTGGCAGGTACATTTTCTCCGGTCAGGTGAATCCCCGTGGCAGTTTCCGTGACCGGCCCCTGTCTCACCAGACCGTCGATCTGGATCTGTGCTTCGGTCCGGGAGAGCGGTGAGAACTCTTCGCGCATTCGGGTGATGCTCCAGGGCTCTCCGTCGCTCAGCGAGAGCAGCAGAACCTTCTGGATATGGGACAGCCGGACATCCGGCGCCAGCTCGGAGATCCGTTGCAGATCAGATGACGTGAACACCGGGCCTCGGCGAAACTGGACCGTGAACCGGACTCCATTGTCGGAGAACCGGGGCCGGTGCAGGTCCGCGTCCCTTGTCTCAGCGAGAGCCTCGCGAATTCCGCCGCCTTCGACTTCGACAACGCCAGCTCCTTCGGTGGTGGTGAGGTGCTTCGCCACTTCGTGGAGGCGTTGGTTGACCGCTTTCTGTGTGTGCCCGGTGGACCAGGGCATTGGTAATGAACTCCAGGACCGCTCTGGGCGGGAACGCGGGCCGTCGGACCATGTGACCATCAGGGTGGTAGACGTCCAAGGTGCCGGTGTTCGCCACGATCCATGCCTGAACTTCCTCCAGGAGCGCGGGCAGTGGACCGTCGAAATCCTGTCGGTTCCGGGTTCGGGCTCCGCTGCCGTCGTGGGGCAGCTGGACCGCCGCTGTGACGGCAAGGGACGGCAATTTACCCTGCGGATAGAGGCCCGGTGCGTACAGTCCCGCAGTTGTCAGTTCGCCCGTCGGCGTCGTCACGGAGAGCAGCCGGAGGATGTCCTCTTCTTCCTTGTCCTTCAACCGACGGCGGCTGGCGCGGACAGACGCCAGGTACCGGGGCAGAAGCTCCGGGTCGAGGTCAGCGACGCTGGTCCCGGGGACGGCGCTGAGGTCGTAGTCGGCGCGTTCGGAATCATGCAGTGCCTCGACCTCGATCATCCGACGGTCGTCGGAGTTCATCCGGTAGTCACCGTCCGGCCTGCCGGAGGTAGGCCTCCCCCTTGTGTTCCGCGGGCTTCTGTGACGGTGTGAGGGCTTTGACGTCGACGACGACGACCGTGTGCCCGTCCACGCTCACCGGGTACGGCTCGATGTGTGGTACCGGGGTGACGGAACCTCTCGTCTGGCTGGTCATCACCTGGATCATGTCACTGGGGAGGAGGCACCGGTGACAGTGAAGTTCTGTCGCTGGCCCACGCCCAGGAGTACGGTACCGCCCTGGGGCATGTTGGCGAAGGCGCAGACGGTCTCCGGCAGGTTCTCCGGTAGCCCTCCGGCAGCTTCCTTCACTTCGACGAGGGTGAGAGGTCGTCGCCGAAGGCACGCATGTCCGACAGCGTTGTGCGGATGCGTTCACTGGATCCGGATCATACCGACAGTGTCAACACTGTTGGTGTTTAATGTCCAACATTAGGAATCAGCACCGGAGTGTGGGGTTCCGGAATGAAGTGTTGGCCTGTGCTGCGGAAACGCTGTTGTCTGTCGTGTGCTCAGTGTGTCTCACATAGTGCCATTCACACACTCACACCCGCACCACGATCTTGCCGGTGACGTGACCGTTCTCGAGGTCACGGTGGGCGTCCGCGATCGCCTCGGCGTTCATGCCCGCCAGGGTCTCCCCGGTGGTCGGGACGATGCGTCCGGCGTCCACCAGATCGGCGATACGGTCCAGGATCCGCCCCTGGGACGCCGGGTCCACTGTGGCGTCACCGGCGTCCCCGTCTCCGAAGATCACCTTCGTGAACATCGACTCCCAGTGCACCGAAATGGACTTGCGCTTGAACGCGCCCAGCTCGAAGGATTCCGGATCGTCGATGAGACACAGGTGGGACGCCGGCGCCATCAGCGCGGCGAGGTCACCGGAGCGCCCACCCGACTGTGAGGTGAATACGTAGCGCACCGGCGGCACCCCTGTGCCACCGTCGGCGACCGGCTTCTGCAGCGCCGCGACCTGACCGGCGAGCTCCTTGTTGTGGTCCAGCACATGGTGGGCCCCCATCCGCGTCACCCACTCCCGCGACTCCTCACGACCGGCGGTCGCGATGACCGTCAGTCCGGTCAGTGCGCGCGCCAGCTGGATCATGATGCTCGGCACGCCACCGGCACCACCCACGACCAGCAGGGAGGCCGGGTTCTGTGCACCTGAGGCGACGCCGGAGTCCAACCTGATGCCGAGGCGCTCGAACAGGGCCTCCCAGGCGGTGAGTGCGGTCAGGGGGAGCGAGGCGGCGTCCACCACGGGAACCGAGGACGGGGCGCGGCCGACGATACGTTCATCGACGGCATGGAACCGTGAGTTCGTGCCCGGACGCAGCTGCGATCCGGCGTAGAACACGGTGTCTCCCACGGCGAAGCCGACGACCCCGGAACCGACGGCGACGACGGTCCCCGCGGCGTCATACCCGAGAACCGGCTGCTCACCGGCGGCGACGGCCGCTGCGGCACGGCGCCGCATCTTCGTGTCGATCGGGTTGACGGACACCGCCGCCACCTCGACG
Source organism: Corynebacterium sp. UD i78 (assembly GCF_056280545.1). NCBI lineage: Bacteria > Bacillati > Actinomycetota > Actinomycetes > Mycobacteriales > Corynebacteriaceae > Corynebacterium > Corynebacterium sp. UD i78. The sequence goes on from NZ_JBWCED010000001.1 coordinate 2,900,056, forward strand.
AGCAGATCGCGGGGGCCGGGTGTCGGGACATCGGTGACGACATCGGTGAGGCATCGCGGGTCGGTGACGGGGAACGCCTCCGTCACGGCGACGGCGGGCATCGTGGCTGGCAGTGCTGGCAGGTCGCTCATGCCCTCCAGGGTAGGCGACCTGTAACGTGGACGGCCATGAGCGATTATGACCTGATTGTCGTCGGCAGCGGATTCTACGGACTGACTGTCGCCGAGCGTGCGGCCAGCCAGCTGAACAAGAAGGTGCTCGTCGTCGAGCGCCGCAGCCACATCGGCGGCAACGCCTACTCCGAGGCCGAGCCCACCACCGGCATCGAGATCCACAAGTACGGCGCGCACCTCTTCCACACCTCCAACAAGAAGGTCTGGGACTACGTCAACCAGTTCACCGACTTCACGGACTACCAGCACCGCGTCTTCGCGATGCATGACGGCACCGCCTACCAGTTCCCCATGGGCCTGGGCCTGATCAACCAGTTCTTCGGCAGGTACTACACCCCGGACGAGGCCAAGGCACTGATCAAGGAGCAGACCGACGGGCTCAATCCGGAGGACGCCGCCAACCTCGAGGAGAAGGGTATCTCCCTGATCGGCCGCCCGCTGTACGAGGCCTTCGTACGCGACTACACGGCCAAGCAGTGGCAGACCGACCCGAAGGAGCTGCCGGCGGCGAACATCTCCCGCCTGCCCGTCCGCTACACCTTCAACAACCGCTACTTCAACGACACCTACGAGGGTCTGCCCGTCGAGGGCTATACCGCGTGGCTGGAGAACATGGCGAAGAGCGATCTCATCGAGGTCCGCCTGGACACCGACTGGTTCGACGTCCGCGAGGAGCTGCGGGAGCAGAACCCGGACGCCCCGGTCGTCTACACCGGCCCGCTCGACCTCTACTTCGACTACTCCGAGGGCCACCTCGGCTGGCGCACCCTGGATTTCGAGACCGAGGTGCTGGAGACCGGTGACTTCCAGGGCACCCCGGTGATGAACTACAACGACGCGGACGTCCCCTTCACCCGCATCCACGAGTTCCGCCACTTCCACCCGGAGCGCAAGAACTACCCGGACGACAAGACCGTCATCATGAAGGAGTTCAGCCGCTTCGCCGAGGGCGAGGACGAGCCCTACTACCCGATCAACACCCCCGAGGACCGCGAGAAACTGCTGCGCTACCGCGAGCTGGCGGAGGCCGAGACGGCCGAGAACAAGGTCTTCTTCGGTGGGCGTCTCGGTACCTACCAGTACCTCGACATGCACATGGCCATCGGCGCGGCACTGTCGACCTACGACAACAAGATCGCCCCGCTGCTGGGTTAGGCCGGGGAGGGCGGGTCACGCAGTGGCCGGCGGGATGTCGGAGGCCTGCCGGGAACGGATCACAGCGCCCTTCAGCGAGCCGCTGTCCAGGATCATGTGTCCACCGTAGGGCCGGAGCGGAAGGTCGTCGAGTTCAATGCCGGCGAGACCGATCGCACACCCGTCGCCCTCGCTGAGCACGGCAGGTTTCCGGCGCTTCCGGGATTCGAGGTGCCTGACCTGTCCGGGCAGGATGCGGTCCTCGACGATCAGGGTCGCCGGAGCGCCGACCGTGACAGCGCCGGACTCCACCGTTCCGGTGAAGACAATGCCTCTGCCGGTGATCGTGAACACATCGTCGACGCGGAAACTGAAGGGGGCATCCACATCGACGGTCTCCGGTGGAGGTTTCGAACTCTTGCTGAACAGGCCCATGCGCCCAGCATAACGGCGATACGGGTGCAGGTCTCCGGTGACGGATCCCCGCCGCATCCCTGTCCGCAGCGGACTCTGGTCCGGACCACGGGACAGGCGGTGTCGGGGCGCCCGTCACCCTTCACGCTCCCCGGGCGCTGTCGCCGGCGACATTCACCATCCAGCTCACGCCGTAGCGGTCACGGAGCTGTCCGAACCAGTCGCCCCACATCTGCTTCTCGAGCGGCAGGAACACATTCCCGCCCTCGGCGAGGCGGACGAACCAGCCGGCGATCTTGTCGTACTCCTCCGGATCCCCACCGATGCACATGTCGACGGAGGGGGCGGCGAAATCACGGGGGTCGTTCTCCGCGGTATCACAGGCCATGAAGGTCCAGCCGTCAGCGGTCTCCAGGTGGCCGTGCATGATCAGGTCCGCCCGTGCCGGGTCATCGGTGGCACCGGCGGCACCGAAGGTGAGCGTCTGCAGTTCACCGCCGAAGACCTCCTGGTAGAACGCCAGGGCCTCGGCAGCGGTGTCGCGGAACTTGAGATAGGGATTCAGCCAGGTGCTCATGCTTCGACGTTACCGCCGGGACTCACCCTGCACACCACCCCCGGCGTACCCTGACTCAGCATGAGCGAGAACAGTGCGTCCACCCCGGACGACCAGGAAGCCCCGAAGAACCCGTCCACCACCTGGAAGGACCACCCCTGGTGGGACGCCTACCCGGAGTGGGTCAACCCCGAGCTCGACTATCACGCCGGGCACGAGCGCACCCTCGCCGAGATCTTCGACCATGCGGTGAAGACCTGGCCGAAGCGTCCCGCGATGACGTTCTTCGGCACCACCGTCCCCTACGGGGAGTACGGACGCCAGGTCGACAAGACCGCCGCGATGCTGCACAACCGGGGTGTGCGCAAGGGTGACCGGGTCGCGATCGCCCTGCCGAACTGCCCGCAGGCGCTGATCACCTTCTACGCCGTGCTCTCCCTCGGCGCGACCGCCACGCTGCACAACCCGCTGTACACCGCCCGTGAGCTCACCGTCGCCTTCAAGGATCACGGCGCGAAGGTCGGGGTGTTCTGGGACAAGGCCGTCGATGTCGCCCGTGAGCTGCGCACGGTCTCCCCGCTGGAGCAGATCATCCCGGTGACCATCACCCGCTCGATGCCCTGGTACCTCCAGACCGCGCTGAAGATCCCGGTCAAGCCGCTCAAGGCGATGCGCAACAAGCTCGCCGGCTCCACTGAGGGGCTCACCGAATGGTCTGACCTGGTTAAGGATGCCTCGGCGTCCGAGGGTCGCGCTCTGATCGAGACCGCGGTGGTGACCCCGGAGGACACCGCCCTGGTGCTCTACACCTCCGGCACGACCGGCACCCCGAAGGGTGCGGCGCTGTCCCACGCGAACCTCTGCGCCAACATCATCCAGGGCCGCAACTGGGTTCCCGGCCTCGGCCAGGACGAGGAGCCGGAGCGGATGCTCGCCGCCCTGCCGATCTTCCACGCCTACGGCCTGACGATGAACATCACCCTCGGCCCGCTCATCGGTGGCACGGTGCTGCTGCTGCCCGCCCCGGAGAAGACGCTGCTGGCCGGCGCAATGAAGAAGCAGAAGCCGACGTGGATCCCCGGCGTCCCCGCGCTGTACCAGACGATCATGGACCTCGCGGAGAAGGACGGTATCGACATCTCGGGTGTGAGGGCGTCCTTCTCCGGCGCCTCCGGCCTGCCCGTGGAGGTCGTGAAGCGGTGGGAGAACCTCACGGGAGGACGCCTCGTCGAGGGCTACGGCCTCACCGAGACTTCCCCGATCGTCATCGGCAACCCGATGAGCGACGCCCGACGTCCCGGCTATGTCGGCGTCCCTTTCCAGGACACGCAGGTGCGTGTCGTCTCGCAGGATGATCCGACCGTGGTGCTGCCCGACGGCGAGGCCGGCGAGCTGGTCGTCCGTGGCCCGCAGGTCTTCGACGGTTACCTCAACCGGGAGGACGCCAATGAGAAGGCGTTCGTGACCGGCGAGGACGGTCTGGGTGGCTGGTTCCGGACCGGGGACATGGCCGTGATGGAGGCCGACGGGTTCGTGAAGATCGTCTCGCGCATCAAGGAGATGATCGTCACCGGCGGTTTCAACGTGTACCCGCAGGAGGTCGAGGAGGTGCTGTGCGAGCATCCGTCGGTCGCCGCCGCGAGTGTGGTCGGCCTGCCGCGGTCGGACGGTTCCGAGACCGTGGCCGCCGGTGTGGTGCTTGCCGAGGGCGCGCGGTTGGACGAGGAGGTCCTCAAGGACCACTGCCGTGAGGGACTCGCCCGCTACAAGGTCCCGCGCGTGTTCAAGGTCTTCGCCGAGCTGCCGGCGGACCAGCTGGGCAAGGTGCGCCGTGTGGAGGTCCGGGAGCAGATGCTGGAGGAGTAGGGGGTCGGGGGATATCGGCGCTGCTCACCGCGCCCGCGCCCGCCACGCCGCCCACAGTCGCGCGTAGCGTCCGCCCCCGGCGACCAGCACCTCATGCGGACCGGCTTCCACGATCCGCCCCGCGTCCAGCATGACCACCAGGTCCGCCCCGGCCGCCTGACTCAACCGGTGCGCGACAATCAGCGAGGTTCTGCCGCAGGTCACGGCGTCCACCGCGGCGTCCAACCGGTCATCGGTGCCCGCATGCGCCGTCGCCTCGTCGAGGACCACCACCGGCGGGTCCGCCAACAGCACCCTCGCCAGGGCCAACTGTTGCACGGCCGCCTCGTCGAGCACCGCGTCCGAATCCAGGCCGCCGGTACGCACCCACGCCGCCCCGACCGCGTCCGTGGCGGCGAGCAGCTCCTCATCCGACGCCTCCGGGGCTACCAGCCGCAGATTCTCCGCCACTGTCCCGGTGAACCGGTGGATCTCCTGGGTGACCAGCAGTGTCCGCCCACCGACCCGGACCGACCCCCCGTCAGGACGCAACGACCCGGCGACCAGCCGCGCCACCGTCGACTTCCCCGACCCGGACGCCCCGACGAGCACCACCCGCGACCGCGGAGCAACCTCCAGGGACACCCCGTCGAGGACGCGCCGGGTGGTGCCTGGGTAGGAGAAGCAGACCCCTTCAAGAGTCACCGCGCCCTCCGGCACGTCCGTGGCAGGGACCGCGGACCGCACCGGCACCCGCAGTACCCCGACCAGGCGTGACAACCCCACTTCGGCACGCTGCAGGTCGTCGATGCCGGCGAGCAGTACGCTCACCGGGGCGAGGAACCGCTGGAAGAACAGGGCACCGGTCGTCGCCGCGCCGACGGTGAGCAGGCCCGCGTCAACCTGCCGGAACCCGACCGCGAGAACCGCGGCGAGCCCCAGGAACTCGGCGACGTTGATCCCGCCGTTGAACACATTGCGCACCTTCGTCACCGCCCGGCCGATCTCCACGGACGCCAGACTACGGGTCGCGATCAGCCCCAGCCGCCCGGCCTCCCGGGCATGGGCACGCACGGTCGGCGCACCCGTGACGGACTCGATGAGTGCCTGGCCACGGTCGGCGTTCATCCGCTGCTGGCGCACGTACAGAGGTCGTGACCTGCGCAGGAACCGGCGACCGGCGAACAGCTGCACCGGCAGTGCGACGAGTGCCGCCAGGCCCAGCCACGGGTCGAGCACAGCGAAGCCTGCGGCGGTGACGAGCAGTGTCACCACCGCCTGTGTGGTGCGCGGCAGGACCTCGGTGACCGCGCCGGTGACCGATTCGACGTCCCCGGTGACCCGGGAGACCACGTCCCCGCTCCCGGCGGTCTCCACCAGTCCCGGGTCCAGCCGGACCGCGGCGTCCACCACCTGTTCACGCAGGTCAGCAAGGGCACTCTGGAGGGCGCGGACCAGGATCCGGCCACCCCACAGCACCAACAGAGCGGCACACCCGCCGCACAGGAGAATCAGGCCGACGGTCGCCCCGAGTCGTGTGAGCCCGGCCCCGGCGATGACGTCGTCGACGATGCGTCCCTGCAGCGCGGGAACGCCGAGTCCGGCGGCCGCGCCCACGACGAGGAGCACCGCCGACGCGGACAGGCCCGCCCGGTACGGGCGCAGCAGCACCCCGGTGGCGCGGGCGGTCTCTGCGACGGAGGCTTCGGGCAGTCGTGTCTCCGGCAGTCTGCCGGCCGGTCGCGCGCTCATGCCGTCACCGCCGCGTCCACGATCACGCTGCAGGCGTCCAGCAGCAGCCGGTCGGAGGTGACGACCACGACCACCCGGCCGGTGGATGCCACCAGACCAGCCAGGCCGTACGCCACATCACCACAGGTCACGGGGTCAAGGGCAGTCAACGGCTCATCGAGCACCAGCACCGGGCCCGCTGTGTGCAGTGCCCGGGCGAGCGCCACCCGCTGGCGTTGCCCACCGGACAGCCGGCGCCCGCCCTCACCCAACTCGACGTCCGCGGAGCCGAGATGGTCGATGACGTCATCCAGCGCTGTGGATGTGACGACAGCGTCATCGAGCGGCCCGTCCCCGAGGGTCACGTTGTCCCTCAGTGACCCGGTGAAGATGGTCGCCTCATGCGGCGGGGCGGTTACCTGCCGACGCCACGCGTCCGGGCCGAGAGCCAGGGCGTCACACCCTGAGAAGTGCAGCTCGCCGGGGTCGGGCAGGGTGCGGAAACCCAGGCGGTCGGAGACGCGCCGGGCCGATGCGGCATCCGGTACGCGGACGCCCGTGAGCTGCCCGGGTACCGCGTGGACGCGCACTCCGCCGGTCGACCAGGTGAGGTAGCCGGTTTGCGGTGCGTCCGTTGCTGCGTCCTCCCCGGTCGTTCCCGAGGGCAGCCCGAAATCCTCGGCGAGCAGGTCCTTCAACCGTGCCGCCGAGGCCCGCTTGTACGCCCAGTTCGCACCGAAGATGCCGATGTGCGCCAGCGACCCCTTGAGGAACTGCGCCAGGCCGATGACCGTGACCAGTTGGCCGGGGGTGATCAGGCCCCCGACGGTCAGCCAGCCCGCGGCGAAGGTGAGGATGCCCAGGTAGAGCAGGGAAATGATCTCGCTGACGGCGTCGTAGGTGCGCAGGGAGACGGCTGAGTCGACGGCGGTGTCGCGGGACCGCCGGCTGGCTGCCCGGTAGCGGCGGCTGATCTCGTCCTGCGCGCCGAGCCCGTGGATGATCCGTAGGCCGGACAGGGCGTCCGCGGCGACCTCGGAGGCGTCGGCGACGGCACTCTGCTCCGCCCGGCCGCGGGCGAACATGGGGCGCGACAGTCGCTGCATGAGCACGAGGACGCCCACCGCGCCGACGAGGACGCCCACCCCGAGCGGTACGGAGATGAGCAGCAGGGCGACCGCGGCGGCGAGCAGGCCGGCGACCGTCGCACCCTGCTGCACGATCGACCAGGCGACGCCGGCGACCTGGTACGTGTCATTCGTGGCGACGGAGAGGACCTCTCCGGTGGGGCGGTCTTTCCCGGCGGTGCCGCGCGGGTGCAGGACACGACCTGCCGCGAGCTGGCGCAGGTCATGCTCCCCGTGGCCGTAGACGCGGACCATGCCGAGCGCGGCGCGCTGGTAGCTCAGCGACATGACCAGGTAGGACGCCCCGAGAACGCCGAGCCAGGTGACCAGAGCGGACACGTCGCCCGGGATGACGGCGCGGTCGATGACGAGGCCGATGAGCAGTGGGACGGACGCTTCTCCGAGGCTGTGGACGATCAGGCCAAGGGTGCAGGCGCTGAGGCGCCAGGCGCGTCCGTCGGCGGTGAGGGCGGCGCGCAGGATCGCGGCGGTGGTGACTGTGGTCGGGAGTGCGCTGGTCAGAGGGGGAGCGGGCATGGATCCGACGCTACGGCCTGCCGGACGCGCCTGGCGGACGACCGCTGTCGCGGGGCGGACAGGGGTGGGTGCCGGTTGTCGGCGGACCGCGGACAGGACAGAATCTGTCCGCCGGGCGAAGAACGTTGTCCCCCGTGGCCCTGCCGGTCAACCGTAGCGTCTCCGGTGCTGTCTGTCCGGCAGCCATCTGACGACGAAGGAGTCCATGTGTCCGACATCCGAGTAACCCGCAGGAGCTGCGAACACCCCGGCGCAGAAAACCGTCTCGCGTCCCGTTCTCCGGTCCGTGCCCTGGCCGCGGTACTGGCCGTCATCTGTGTGTCCCTGTTCGGCCTCGCCGCCTGCGGCTCCTCCGGTCAGGGGGCGGGCGGGGAGAAGCGCGTCTTCGCGGAGGCCGAGGACGGCGCCTTCCCCGTCACGGTCCAGCACACCTACGGGCAGACCACTATCGAGTCGCAGGCCCAGCGTGTGGTGGTTGTCGGGTGGGCGGGCTCAGACCTCGCGGTGCAGCTCGGCACCGTACCCGTGGCGCAGGGTCCCGCGGGCGGCACGGGCGACAGCGCGGAGTTCTACCCCTGGTTCCGGGACGCTGTCAGTGACCTGGGTGCCCCACTTCCCGCCACCGATCCCTCACTGGAACGCGGCGAGGTGAACACGGAGTTCGTCCTGAAGCAGAACCCCGACCTCATTCTCGCGGTGCAGTCCGGCATCACCGCGGACGAGTACAGGAAGCTCTCCGACATCGCCCCGACGGTCGCCTTCCCTGACGAGCCGTGGGGAACCTCCGCCGAAGACCATCTGGACATGGTGGCCGAGGCTCTCGGACGCCCGTCCCTGGCGGAGAAGGTCACCGGGGAACTTGATGACCGCATCGCCGAGACCGCCGGAAAGCATGAGGACCTCGCCGGGAAGACCTTCCTCTACGGGTTCCTCCCGGAGGACGGGCAGACCGTCATCTTCTCCGACACCGATCCGCGGGTGAAGACCCTCCAGAAGCTGGGGCTGGTGGATTCGCCGGATCTCGCGGCACTCGCTGAGGAGTCGGACGGTGTGTCCAGCTTCAATGTGTCGATCGAGAAATTGATCGCCACCACCGCTGACCTGTACGTGACCGGCGCCGACCGGGAGAAGTGGGACGCGGCGTCGCGTTCGGACCGTGCCTTCGCCGCCTGGGGTCCGGTCAGGGACGGGCACGCCGCGCTGATGACGGACTCCGACGTGAACCTGGCGCTGTCGGTGTCCACTCCGTTGAGCCTGGCCTGGGCGATCGACGATATCGCCGACGTGCTGTCCGCTGCACTGTAGCCTGCCCCGGCGACACCGGCCACGGCGTTTCCTGGAACCCCCATCGGCCTCACCTCCTTCCATGACGAGGTGGGACACGGCCGTGCCCACCCTTTCGTCACCCAGCGGACAGATCTTGACCGCTACACAAAGGTGAGCCTGTCTATACTTTCTCGCGGTACGGAACCCCCGACTGAGAGAGAATGTCATGACCCTTCGCCCACTCACGACCCGCCGCGTCCGTCGGATCGCCGTGGCCCTGACCGCCACTGTCGGCGTCCTTGCAGCGTCCGCCTGCAGTTCCGACGATGACAGCGACAGCAACGACACGCACACCGTGGCCAGTGCCTACGGTGATGTCGAGGTGCCTGAGAACCCGGAGCGCGTGGTTGCGGTCTCCTACGACACCCCGTGGCAGCTGAAGTCGCTCGGCGTCACCCCGGTCGCCGCGCAGGACTACTCCGACTACAGCGACGGTATCTCCGCGGAGCAGAAGGAGTTCCTGGAGCCGGTCGAGACCGTCGGCAAGTTCTTCGAGCTGGACATCGAGGCAGTGGCGAAGGCGGACCCGGATGTCATCGTCGGCGATGTCCTGGAGATCGACCAGGAGCTCTTCGACAAGCTCTCCGCGATCGCGCCGACCGTCATCGTCGAGGGGGAGACCCGCGGCGACTGGAAGCCGATCGTCGGAATGCTGGCGGACGCGGTGGGCGCCGAGGACAAGCTCGAGCAATCGAAGGCCGCCTACGAGGATCGGCTCGGGACGCTGCGGGAGGACTACAAGGACGTTCTCGCCGACAACACCTTCGCCTCCATCGGCGCCATGGAGGACGCCGCGAAGTTCTTCATCAACTACCCCTCGGGGATCATCGGTGCGGTCTATGAGGAGGTCGGGATGATGCCGGCGCCTTCGCTGCCGACAGGTGAGTTCCCCAAGGGATGGGAGGAGTACTCCACCGAGAAGATCGGGGACCTGCTCGGAGATGCGGATGCTGTGATCATTCCGGAGCGTCCCGATGGTGCCATCGACCCCTCGATCCAGGCGATCCTCGGCAATACCCTGTTCAGGAACCTCAAGGCGACGAAGAACGACCACGTCTTCCCGATCTTCGGCGAGGTCACGGACTATGCATCTGCGACGGCGTACCTCGACACGATCGAGGAGAAGATCCTCATGCCGCTGCAGAAGTGACGCGGTCTTGACCGCACCGGTCGTCCCCGAGGGGTACCTGCTCACCGCCCGCGAACCGCGGCTCCGTCGTTGGCAGGACGCCGACCTCTGCGGACGCAGCCACCACGCGCACGTCGACCACACGGTCCTGTTCCCGGCGGGCACAGCGCACGCGTGACCGTCCGGTGAGGAGGAGCAACTCTGTGCGTTGTCCATCGACCCGGATGCCTGGTCACGGACAGCATGCACCGCGCAGATCTCCGGGGTGGTCAGCACGACGGTCCGCACCGTGACGGTCCCGGCGTCCCTGCGGGAACTGCTGTTGCATCTCGCAGTCCGGGAGATGCCGGACAACCGACGGCTCCGTGCCCGGCAGGTCTGCCTCGAACTCCTCGCGGACGCCCGCTTTGACGGTGCGGAGGTGCCGACCGTCCATGATCCGTTTCTCGCGCCTGTTGTCGGCGCGCTGCTCGGCGACGTACTCGGCGAAGTTCGCGCCGACCTTCGGGAATCCGGCTCGGTGGTTGTAGAGCAGCTGCGGGGTCCTCCCCGCGACCACCGCCGGCAGTCTCTTCCACAGCACGTCGTCGGACAGGACATTGTCCGGGTTCTGGACGAATATCACGTCCGCGACCTGCAGGATGTTGAGGTTCTCCCGGCTGTAGAACTGGAAGGAACCGTCGGCCTCGCGGTTGCCGGAATCGGTGAGCAGGGTGAATCCGGGGTCCGTGGGGACCTCGATCGGCTGATCCTCGTCCTCGAGGACGAACTGGTCATCCTGGAGTGAGACGACGGCGACGGTCATCCCCTCGATCCTCACGGTCGGTGAGAGCCGGTCGATCGTGGCGTTGTAGTCGGCGATGCTCTGCTCCGCCTCGGCCTTCCTCCCGATCTGGTCGGCCCGGTCGACCAGAGGCTGGGGCCATTCGGCGTCCTCGGCGGGGTTGTCTCCGGAACTGCAGGCGGTCACGGTGAGCAGAGTCGCTGCGGCCACGCCGGCGGGGAGGGTCCTGGTGAAGGTCATGACGATGAGGCTATCGGCGGGTCGTCGCGTGATCGGGCCATGCTGTGGCGTCCGGCGGACACGTCGTGCGGTGATGCGTCTGCTGCCCGCCACACGACGGCACCTGTCCGCTCCGCGAAGATGAATCCAAGTAGGGTTGCCTCACTGAACCCGGCGTCCGGGTGTGCCGGAAACGGGCCCGTCGACGCACCACACTCACCGGAGAAGACGCAGAGAACAGATCATGACCAGCGCAGAAGAGAAGTACCCCGCCGACTACACGCCCCGCATCCACCGGGCTGAGGTCCTCGCCGTCACACGTGTGGGCACCGCCATGGTGCGTGTCACCCTCGGCGGGCCGGACATGGCCGACTACCCGACCACCGGCGTCGGCGACGAATGGATCCGGGTCTTCTTCCCCGACGCGCCCGCCGACCCCGTCCGCCTCCCGACCCTGGAGGGCCGCGGCTGGGACTACGCCGACGGTATCGAGCCCTCCGAGATGCGCGCCTACACGGTCCGGGCGTGGCGTTCCGGAGAGATCGACGTGGACTTCGTCGTCCACGGCAACGGTGTCGCCACGACCTGGGCCACTACCGTCGACACCGGTGGTGAGGTCGGCGTCACCCCACCGGTGGACGTCTACACCCGCCCCGGCAATGTCACCCGGCAGGTCCTCTTCTGCGACGAACCCGGCCTGCCCGCCGCCCTGCGCATTGCGGAGACCGCGCCGGAGGGGGTGGCGTCCACCCTGGTGTGCGAGGTTCGCGCCGAGGGCTATGAGATCGCCCCGACCAGGGACGATGTCGAGTGCATCTGGCTGCCCGGTTCCGGCAACGGGGTGGCGGAGAGTCGTCTGCCGGAGGTGCTCGCCGGTATGGAGATCACCGGGCAGGACGCCGTCTGGGCGGCGACGGAGACGCGTACCTCCCGGGCGATCCGGAAGATCCTGCGGCAGGACAAGGGCCTGGCCCGCGGTGCGGCCACGACGATGGGGTACTGGATCCACGACTCCGAGCAGTGGCGTGCCGCCTATGACGCCCTCGGCCCGGACTTCGCCGACAAGGTCCGCGACGTCTTCGACAGTGACCGGGACGAGGACGAGATGATCGCGGTCGTCGATGAGCTCTACGAGAGCAACGGCCTGTGACCGCGGCGATGATCACCCCGGGGAACCGGACGGCGGCGGACATCGTCGTCGAGGAGGCGTCGGCACGGGACGACCTGGAAAACGCAGCGGACGCAGCGGACGCAGCGGACGCCCTCATCCCCGGCGACTTCCTGCTCACCCTGCGGGAACTGCGCTACCGCAGCCCCCTGGAACCGGAGATGTGCACGGACCGGCCGCACCGGCACGACAACCACCATGTGGTGTTCTTCGCCGTGCGCGGCACCGCGCAAGTCGATGTCACCGGCAGTCGGCACCACCTCACCCTCGGCCAGGGCGTCTTCGTCCCCGCCGGGGTGGAGCACACCGCGGACACGTCCCCGACGAGCACGCTCACGGCCGTCTACATCCGCCCGTCCGCGTGGGAGGGGGTGGTCGGCACGGTGCGGGACGTCACCGTGAACACCGCCACCCGGGAGATGCTGATCCTGCTGGCGTACCGGGGAATATCCCGTGACCAGCGTTTCCGTGCCCAACGGCTGTGCCTCGACTTCATGGCGGAGCCGGCGACGCCGGGCCTGGAACTGCCGCTGCCCCGCAATCCGCTGATCCAGCCGATCACCCGACAACTGCTGGAGCACCCGGAGGACGCCCGCTCCCTCGAGGACTGGGCCTGGCTGCTCGCCACCTCCGGGCGCACCATCGCGCGGGTATTCCGGACGGACACCGGCATGACCTTCAGCGAGTGGCGGACCATCGCCCGGATGTCCTCGGCGGTGCGGTTGCTGGGGGAGGGGACTCCGGTCGGTACGGTCTCGCGCCGGGTCGGCTACGCCAACCCGAGTGCCTTCGCCACGGCGTTGAAGCGGATCACCGGCCGTGCGCCGCAGGAATTCCGGTCTAGGTGACGGGCACGGTGACGGGTCTCCTGCTCACCACGGTCCGCTTCGACGTTCCCCGGCTGCATTCCTGGACGGACGCCACCACGCTGCCGGACGCGGTGGTGGTCGTGGAACCGCCCACATCGGTGCCGGGTACGGTCGTCGACCTGCGGATGCCGGCGTCCCCGCGGGTGTCGGCGGTCGCACGCCGGATCCTGTCCCGGCCGGACATGGCGGAGACCACGGTGCCGCCACCGACGAGTCTCTGCACGGCCAGGTGCATCCGGGCCAGAATCCTCCACTGGTGAAGGTGTGGCCGGTCTCCGCGGCGAACCGTCGGGACCGTCGGGACAGTGCGCGGGGATGGAGGCAGTGCTCGTGGGCCACGGCAAGGAGGTCATCGCTCCGCGGCAGCGGAATGTCGAATGAGTGGTGCGGCACCGGTTCCGGCATAGCGAGAATGACGGTCTGGAGCTGCAACCTGGCCTCGGACGTCATGTCGGACTCATCGTCGTAGGCGAGGGCCGTCCGCAGCAGTTCGTGGACGTCGTGATGCCTCTCACGCCGGGTGGTGGAGCCCGGCACCGGAAAGCTGTGGGTGGCGAGGAGGGATCCGCGGTTCAGTGATGCGGGATGGTGTCACGGTGTCCTCCTCGGGCAGCGGTGGTGGGCACGGACGATAGCCCAGGGTATGCGCACGTCAGGGCGTGTCCGGTACGCGAAGATCCTTGTCGTCCCGACGCTCACCCGCACTACTAGTCTCATCTGAGGCGAACCTACCCTGAGGAGACTTGATGACAACGACAACGACCCTGCGACGCCCGGCGTCCCTGATGCGACGGGTGGCGGCAACCGTCCTCGCCGCGGCAACCCTGTCAGCGGCGGTGGCCTGCTCATCCGATGACGATGAGGATGCCGCACCCGGCGGCAACGGTGACGGGAGCTTCCCCGTCACCATGGAGCACGTCTACGGCGAGACGGTGATCCCGGAGAAGCCGGGAGAAGGTCGTGACCGTCGGCTGGATGACGCATGACATCGTCGCCGCCCTCGGTGTCGACCCGATCGGGGTGGACAGCACCTGGGGTGGCGACGAGGAGGGCTTCAGCCCGTGGTTCCGCCACCAGGTCGAGGACGTCATCGGCGGTGACATGCCCGAGATCACCAACACGGACGACGGCGCCCTGGACATCGAGAAGATCGCCACACTGGAACCGGACGTCATCCTCGCCCCGCACTCGGGGGTGACCGATGACGAGTATGCGAAGCTCAGCAGAATCGCTCCGACCGTGGCATATCAGAAGTCGCCCTGGAAGTCCGGCAGCTGGCAGGATCTCACCGCTGTCGTCGCGAAGGCCCTGGGTGAGGAGGACAAGGTCGCCGACCTCGTCTCCGGGACCGAGGACGCCATGGCGACCGAGGCGGCGAAGTACCCGAACCTGAAGGGGGCGTCCTTCCTCTACGGTCTGACCTTCGAGGGCAACGGCCCTGAGGTCGGCCTCTACGTCTCCGACGATCCGCGCGTCGCCTTCCTCCGGGAGTTCGGTCTGGTAGACAGTCCGAACCTGGAGAAGGAGCTGGGGCTGGACAAGCCGGACGACTTCAGTGGCGCCGTCAGCCTGGAGAGCATCGGGAAACTCAGTGCCGACCTTTTCGTCGCCTGGTCCAGCGGGGCGGAGTACACGAAGAACACGCTGGAGAATCCGGCGATGGCACGGTGGTCGCCGATCAGGGACGGCCGGTACTACATTCTCGAGAACGAGGCGCTGGCCATGGCCACCAACGCACCCAGCCCGCTGAGCATCCGGTGGGCGCTGGACGAGGGTTTCCTCGCCGACCTGTCGAAGGCCGTCGACGGCGGTGCCGTGGTCCGCGCCAACTCGTGATCCGGGCGCCTCGGGTAGTCGGCATCACGCAGGCTGAGGGCGTTGCGGGTACCTCGCCAGCGACCTCAGACTGCGTGATGCGGACATGGGGCTGCAGGGGAAATGCGGTGGTGGCATGCCAACAACCTGTCACTTCCGGACAACTACGTGTGGGGAGGGCAGGCTACACTACGCGCGCAGTGGTGGGTAACGTGCCCTCACGACGGACAGCACAGAAACGGCAGACGCGGCAGACCGTCGTGCCCCGACCCCGACACAGTGAACCGAGTCAGTGAAGTGGACAGGCCGAGATGACACAGCAGACGACCAGTGCCTCCGGCGGCGTCCCAGGGGACAACCCTGACGGCGTCTCCGACGGTGCCGACCACGCGCCGAAGCAGGCCTCCCTCTACACCCGACGCACCATCGGACTCATCTGCCTCGCCGCAGCCCTGGTCATCGCCTTCCTCCTGAGCCTGGCCAACGGCGCGAACCCGATCCCCTACTCCGACGTGTGGGAGGTGATCTGGCACCGCGGCGAGAACGAGGCGTCCTGGATCGTCTGGGACCAGCGACTGCCCCGCACCGTCATCGGCATCCTCACCGGTGCGGCGTTCGCCCTGGCCGGTGCACTGATCCAGGCGCTGACCCGCAATCCGCTGGCGGACTCCGGCATCCTCGGCGTCAACGCCGGTGCAGGGCTGGCGGTGACGGTCGGCGTCGGCATCTTCGGCATCGCCGGGATCACCCAGTACATCTGGTTCGCCTTCATCGGTGCAGCCGCAACGACCATTCTCGTCTACATCATCGGTGTGGCCGGCGGCGCCCGCGGTGCGAACCCGGCCACCCTGGTGCTCGCCGGTGTGGCCCTCGGTGCGGTGTTCGGCGGCATCACCAGCTTCCTCACCCTCATAGACCCGGACACGTTCGAGTCGATCCGGAACTGGAACCTCGGTTCGGTCGCCCGCACTTCCCTGGATGACGCCCGCTTCGTCATCCCCTTCCTGCTCCTCGGCTTCGTCCTGGCGGTACTGGTCTCCACCGACCTGAACTCCATCGCCCTGGGTGACGACCTCGCCGCGTCCCTCGGCACGAAGGTGGTGCGCACCCGTGTCGTCACGATCCTCGCGGTGACCGTGCTGGCCGGTGGCGCGACCGCCCTGACCGGTGGCATCGGTTTCGTCGGCCTGATGGTCCCGCACGTGGTCCGCTGGATCGTGGGGCCCGACCAACGCTGGATCTTCTTCTACTGTCTGCTCGGCGGCCCGGTCCTGGTGCTGCTGGCGGACACGCTGGGCCGCGTCATCGCGCGTCCCGGTGAGATCGAGGTCGGCATCCTCACCGCCGTCATCGGTGCCCCGGTGCTCATCGCCCTGGTCCGGCGGAAGAATGCGAGTGGCCTGTGAGTATCCGTGAACGCTTCTCCCGCAACACCTCGGACTACACCTCCGTTTCGACGGTCGACTTCGGCTACCGCACCATCGTCGTGCGTACCCCGAAGGTCAGTAACCGGATCCATGTGCGCCTCGCGGTCGTCGCGGTGTCCTTCATCCTCGCGGCCGCCGTCCTGGCGATCATCGCGATCGGCATGGGCGACTACCCGCTGAACCCGTGGCAGATCACCAAGGCGATCTTCGGCGCACCGGAGACCCGCTTCCACCGCATCGTGGTGGTGGAATGGCGCATGCCGGTGGCGATCGCCGCGGTGGTCTTCGGGGCTCTGCTCGGTATCGGCGGCGCGATCTTCCAGTCGATGACGCGCAACCCGCTGGGTAGCCCGGACATCATCGGTTTCGACGCCGGTTCGTACACCGCCGTCACCATCTGCATGCTGGTCATCGGTACGACCGCGTACTGGAACATCGCCGTCGCCGCGATCCTCGGTGGCGTCATCACCGCCTTCACTGTCTTCATGCTCGCGCGCAAGAACAAGAAGGTGGAGAGTTTCCGTCTGATCATCGTGGGCATCGGTGTCTCGGCGACGCTCGGATCGCTGAACTCCTACCTCATCACCCGCGCGGACGTGGAGGACGCCATGATGGTCGGCTTCTGGTCGGCCGGCTCGATCAACCGGGTGACGTGGAACTCCCTGGTCCCGGTGCTGATCCTCGCCGCAGTGGTGGTGGCCCTGGTCGCCCTGCTCGCCCCGGCGCTCAAGCAGATGGAACTCGGGGATGACGCCGCCACGACCCAGGGCGTCAACGTCGAACGCACCCGCCTGATGCTCATGGTCGTCGGCGTGGCGACGACTGCGCTGGTCACCGCGGCGGCTGGGCCGATCAGCTTCATCTCCCTGGTCGCTCCGCAGCTGGCCCGACGCATCGCGGGGACGCCGGGTGTGACGGTGCCTGGTGCTGCCGCGGTCGGTGCGGCGCTGCTGACCTTCGCCCACTTCCTGTCCCTGGTGATCGCCCACTTCTACCGGTCGATCCCGGTCGGCCTGCTCACCGTGAGCGTGGGCGGTATCTACATGATCTGGCTGCTGATCCGCGAGGCACGCAAGCAGTACGGGACGCCGACATGAGCGACGCTGAATTGAAGGGAACAATGACTGACGCACGACTTCAGGTCCGCAACGCCACCATCGGCTACGACCAGCGGATCATCTCCACCGACCTGACCGTGGACATCCCCCACGAGTCCTTCACCGCCATCATCGGCCCGAACGGCTGCGGCAAGTCGACGCTGCTGCGCGCGGTCGCCCGCGTCCTTACCCCGGTGAAGGGTGAGGTGCTGCTCGACGGTCAGCCGATCGCGTCCTACGGCGCGAAGGAGGTGGCCCGCCAGCTGGGCCTGCTGCCGCAGACCTCGCTGGCGCCGGAGGGGATCCGGGTCGCGGATCTCGTGGCCCGTGGGCGTGCCCCGTACCAGTCCCTGTTCCACCAGTGGAGCCCCGAGGACGAGAGGGCGGTGCAGGAGGCGCTCGTCGCGACCCGGACCGACAACCTCTCGGCCCGTCTGGTCTCGGAACTGTCCGGTGGTCAGCGGCAACGGGTGTGGGTGGCGATGCTGCTGGCACAGCAGACGCCGATCATGCTGCTCGACGAGCCGACGACCTTCCTCGACATCGCCCACCAGTATGAGCTGATGGAACTGCTGCGCACCTTCCACGACGAGGGAAAGACCGTGGTCACGGTGCTGCACGACCTGAATCAGGCGTGCCGCTACGCCGGTCACCTCATCGTCATGCGCGACGGTCGGATCGTGACCACCGGTGCGCCGGCGGACGTCATGACACCCGACCTGGTGGAGGAGGTGTTCGGGCTGCGTGCCCTGGTGGTGCCGGATCCGGTGACCGGGACGCCCAGCATCGTGCCGTTGGATCCGCGCTCGGCGGAGGGTGGTCTGGCTCCGGTGACGCCGGTCGTCGACGAGGTCTGATGTTCCACCCCATGCAGAAAAAGGACATCGTCTGCGTTCCCGGCATCCCGAGCCCCCGCGTCCGTGGAACTCTCCTTGAAGGGGTGCTCTGTTTCCTTGCCGTGCTGTGTCTTTCATCCCATGTTGGATCTCAGGAAGACCACCCGTTCCCGTTCCCTCCGCGCTGTTGCTGCCGCCACGGCACTCGTCGCCTTCCTCCGGCCTCGCGGCCTGCGACGGTGACGACAGCGACGATGACGCCACCACCGACGGTGAACCCGCCGTCACAACCGACGAGAGCGGTGTCACCGTGGACTCCGGCAACGTGGTCGACGTCCCGGGCGTCCCCGGTCCCTGAGCCTTTCTCTGACCACGACTCCGGTCCGGCTACTGACAGTACTGGTCACGTGTGGTCGAATGGACACCGTGAAAACCCAGCGCATCTCCCGTTCCCGTCGTGCCGTTCTCGCCGTCACCGCTGCGGCCACGCTCACCCTGGGCGCCTGCACGGTGGGAGATGACGATGACAGAGACAACAGCGACAACGGCGACAACGGCGACGGTGGCAACGGTTCCCCGTCTGCCGACCTGTCCGCAGTCCCTGATGCGCCCTTCGCGCCCGATGCTTCGGACGCGCCGGGGGAGACCGCCGTCTCAGAGAACGTGGACGCCTTTGTCACCACCGCCACCGCTGCGGGGTGGAACTGCATCCCCGGGGCAGACCCCTACACCGGAAAGCCGGGCGCGACCTGCAACCCGGGTGCAGAGGATGTGCTGACCAAGGCGGTCTTCGCCGTCTTTGACCGGGCGGAGGTCGCCGACGGGGCGGAGGCGGCACGCCTGGCCCGCGAGACGCTCTCGGGTGGCGTGCCGGACGCCGGGTCCGGTGAGGATGCAGCAGATGATGGGGATGCGACGGACGATCTCTTCGCCGACCAGTACCTCCCCCTGGATTCCGACACTCTCGCCGGGTACTGCGTCAACACGCTCGGCACCTGTGGCGGCAGCGACTTCGAGGGCCTGGGCCTGACCCTCGGCTGACCTGCACTTTTCTCCGGTCGCACCATTCGCGTCTGTTGTGGCGGTATCCGCCACCGGCTCCGGACCGGACATGGGCTCGGGCTGCTCCGGCTAGGGAAAGTGTTACCGGTTCTGGCGGGTAGCAATTTTCACGACCTGGGGAAATGTCGGATTATGGTACCGACGCCCGGTAACACTTATGCTCGTAGGGGACTTGAGTTGTGACGAGCAGACGGAAGAGGTCGGACCCCCTCTGACAGGTGATTCACAGCACGGTTCCGCGTGCCTGACTACGCGAGCGCGTCCCGATAGGGGATAATCGTCGGCGAACAACTGTCTATCGGAAGCCGGCGTAGTACTTACATGAGCGCAACCAGCGACAACAGCATCACGAACGACACCTTCGACCCGCGGCGTCTCGCCCGGGTGATTCTGCCGAAGCGTGGTGAGCCGCGGGACGTCCGGTCCCTGTACATCGTGGAGAATGAGGCCGCCCCCGGGCGCGTGACGGCTCTGTCGCGTACCTCCGCCAGCATCCCGGCGGGTACCGAGGTCAGCTTCGAGTCCTACTTCAACGGGTTCCCGGCGTCCTACTGGCGTCGGTGGAGCCAGCTCGACGAGGTCCAGTTGCGTGTCGAGCTCACCGGCGACGCCCGCATCGACATCTACCGCTCCAAGATCGACGGTTCCCGCATCGCGGTGACAGGCGGTGTCGTCGAGACGGACGAGGACGGCCACGGTGTCGCCGAGTTCACCGTCTCCCTCGCCCCCTTCGAGGACGGCGGCTGGATCTGGTTCGACCTCACCTGTGAGTCGGAGACCACCGTCCACGCGGCCGGCTGGTACGCCACGGAGGACGCCGCGGAGCAGACTCTCGTCGCCGACGCGGTCGTCACCGACCCCGCCACCGGTGAGAAGGCCACCCGCCACGCCGGGGACACGATCCCCGCTCCGGAGCCCCGCGTCACCATCGGCATCCCGACCTTCAACCGCCCGACGGACGCCGTCGCCGCCCTCGAGGCCCTCTCCTCCGACCCGGTCGTCGATTCCGTGGTGGACGCGCTGATCATGCCCGACCAGGGAACGAAGCACCCGAAGGACGAGGAGGGCTTCGCCGAGGTCGAGGCCTTCTACGGTGACCGGCTGCGCATGCCGGTCCAGGGCAACCTCGGCGGCTCCGGCGGCTACTCCCGCATCATGTACGAGGCCCGCCACCCCGAGCGCGGCACCGACAGCCCGTTCATCCTCTACATGGACGATGACATCGCCATCGAGCCGGACAGCGTCCTGCGCTCCCTGGCCGCCGCCCGCTACGCGGCCAACCCGATGCTCGTCGGTGGCCAGATGCTCAACCTGCAGGAGCGCTCCCACCTGCACACCATGGGCGAGATCATCGACCGTGGCAGCTTCATGTGGACCGCCGCGCCGCACACCCACTACGACCACGACTTCTACAACCACCCGCTGCGTGACCGCGGTGAGTACGGCGAGAACGCCTCCGGTGAACAGATCGACTCCAAGGACCTGCACCGCCGTATCGACGCCGACTACAACGGCTGGTGGATGTGCATGATCCCGCGCGTCGTCGCCGACACGATCGGCCAGCCGCTGCCGCTGTTCATCAAGTGGGATGACGGCGAGTACGGTCTGCGCGCCCGTGACCACGGCTTCCCGACCGCCTCCTGGCCGGGCATCGCCATCTGGCACATGGCCTGGTCCGACAAGGACGACGCCATCGACTGGCAGGCCTACTTCCACCTGCGCAACCGCCTCATCGTCGCCGCCCTGCAGCACGAGGGCAGCCCGAAGGGCATCGTGGCCTCCATGACCAAGGCGACCGCCAAGCACCTCATGTGCCTGGAGTACTCGACCGTGGCGATCCAGAACGAGGCGATGAAGGACTTCCTCGCCGGCCCGGACCAGCTCTTCGACATCCTGGAGACCGCGCTGCCGCGCATCAATGCGCTGCGCAAGAACTACCCGGACGCCGTGGTCGTCCCCTCCGCCCAGGCTCTGCCGAAGGCGGACGGCGGCCCCGCCGGTCTCACCGATATCCCGCTGAACCCGCTGAAGAAGATCACGACGCTGGCCAAGGTGGTACGCAACAACCTGCGTCCCGCTGATCCGCACCACCACGAGGTGCCACAGGTGAACCTGCCCCCGATCGAGGCACGCTGGTTCTCGCTCGGACGCATCGACGGTGCGACCGTGACCACCGCCGACGGCCGTGGCGTGGTCTACCGCAAGCGTGACCGGGACAAGGCGGTGGAGCTGGCGAAGGAGTCCGCTCGCCTGCAGAAGGAGGTCGCGGCCCGCTTCGACGAGATGCGGCAGCGTTACCGTGTCGCCCACACCGAGCTGACCAGCACCGAGGCCTGGGGCCGTATCTTCGAACCGGAGTCGGTCGTTGAGTAGTCGCGGCGGATGGCGGGACGGAGCCTACGAAGCGGACCTGCTCGTCTCCCTGCAGGACGCCGTGGTGAAGAACCCGTCCGGCCACACGGTCCAGGCCGCCGCCCGGGGGCTCAGCCATTTCGGTGAGCACTCCCTGGGCTGGCTGGCGATCGCCGCCGCCGGTGCCGTCGCCCACCGTGGTGACTCCGACGCGCGCACGGGTCGGGACGCCTGGATCGCGATGGGTGCTGCCGCGTTCACCGCACACGCGGCGTCCGTGGTGGTCAAGCGCATCGTGCGCCGTAAGCGTCCCCACGATCCTCGGATCGTCGTGGGTGTGGGGACGCCGAGCTCGCTGAGCTTCCCGTCCTCGCACGCCACCTCGACTGCGGCGGCACTCGTCGCCCTGTCCCGGATCTCCGGGTCGAAGGCACCGCTGGCCGGGATTCCGGTCATGATGGCGTCCCGCCTCGTGCTGGGCGTCCACTACCCGACCGATGTGTGCGCGGGGGTGGCGCTGGGCGTCGCGACCGAGCAGACTGTCCACCGGCTCGCCGCCCGATGTTCCGGCGGCGGCACCAGTAAGGAGAACGGCCGATGAGCCAGAACAACCAGAACCCCGACGGCGGGTTCATTGGTTCCGAACCGCACACCGCGGGTCTTGACGACGAGTCGGTGGCCACGTGGACCGAGGGACACACCGAGACTTCGCAGGACGGTGAAGGCAAGACCCCGAAGCCGCCGAAGAACCTGCTCGACGGCATGATCAAGGCGCTGCGCCCCAAGCAGTGGGTGAAGAACGTCCTCGTGGTCGCGGCCCCCGCCGCCGCCGGTGGGGACATGCTCTTCCACGGCGACGTCATCCGCGACATCGTCATCGCCTTCGTGGTGTTCTGCCTCGGTGCGTCCTCGATCTACCTCATCAACGACGCCCGTGACGTCGACGCCGACCGGGCGCACCCGACGAAGCGGTTCCGCCCGATCGCCGCCGGTGTGCTGCCGGTCAGCCTGGCCTACGTCATGGCCGTGGTGCTCATCGTCGCGTCGATCGGCCTGAGCTTCCTGGCGTCCAACGGTCCGGAGCTGGCGCTCGTCATCGCGATCTACATTGCGCTGCAGCTGGGCTACTGCTTCGGTTGGAAGCACCAGCCGGTGATCGACATCGCCCTGGTCTCCTCCGGATTCATGCTGCGCACGATGGCCGGTGGTGTTGCCGCGGACATCGAGCTGTCCCAGTGGTTCCTGCTCATCGCCGCCTTCGGTTCGCTGTTCATGGCGGCCGGCAAGCGCTATGCGGAGCTGAAGCTGGCTATGCGGTCCGGTGCGAAGATCCGTAAGTCACTGGAGAGCTACACCCCGACCTACCTTCGTTTCGTGTGGACGATGGCGGCCACGGCCGTGGTCGTGTTCTACGCGTTGTGGGGCTTCGACATGAGCCAGCAGCACCCGGGCCATGCCTCGGTCTGGTACCAGGTCTCGATGGTCCCGTTCACCGTCGCGATCCTGCGGTACGCCGCGGACGTCGACCGCGGTGAGGGCGGTGCCCCAGACGAGATCGCCCTGAGGGACCGGACGCTCCAGGCGCTGGCCCTGATCTGGGTCGTCACCATCGCCGTGGCGGTGTACGTGATTCCCGGGGTCAGTTGATCCCGCCCCGGCGACCGCCGTACCGGACACCGGGAAACTTTTGGCTCGGATTGTCACCGTTTGGTAACATCCCTGGCCGATGACGCGATAGGCTCCGTGACAGACGAGAGTTCCGTCCAGACCTGGGTTACACCCGCTGGTCCGGAGCCGACACCAGGAAGAGAGAATGATGACGACACGTACCGGTAAGCACAGGTCCGCCACCGGCTCGTTGGGGCGCAAGGTCGTGGCCCTGATCACCGCTGTGGCCGCTGCGCTGGGAATCGCCGCCGTCGCCACCCCGGCGGCCTCCGCCGACGACCGGGCGATCCTGGGACCGCGTTGCAGCTGGAGCAACTACAACTACTGGATCCAGAACTGCTGGTTCTATTCGAACGCCATGGGTCAGGATATTCAGGTCCAGATCAAGCGCTCCAACAGCGACGCCGCGGTCTACATGCTCGACGGTCTGCGCGCCCGTGACGACTGGAACGGCTGGACCTGGCAGGGCAGGATCGGCGACGTCTTCGAGAACGACGACGTGAACGTGGTCATGCCGGTCGGTGGTGCCTCGCAGTTCTACGCGGACTGGGTCGGCAACTTCGGTGGAAACACCACCCCGAAGAACCCGAAGTGGGAGACCTTCCTCACCCGCGAGCTGCCCGACCAGCTGCAGAGCGGCTTCGGTATCTCGAAGAACCGCAATGCGGTCGTCGGCCTGTCGATGGGGGCCACAGCGGCTCTGAACCTCGCCGGCCGTCACCGTGACCAGTTCAAGCAGGTCACTTCGCTCTCCGGTTACCTCAACACCACCTGGCCGGGCATGTACCTGGCCCTGCAGTTCGCGATGAACCAGGGTTCCCAGGGCGCGAACATCTGGGACATGTGGGGCAGCCCGGTTGACCCGGTCCGTTTCCAGAACGACCCGATGCTCAACGTCGCCTCGCTGCGCGGTATGCCGGTCTACCTGGCCTCCGGTGCCGGTATCCCGAACGGTGGGCAGGACATGACCAACTTCTTCAACGACCCGATCGGTGGAGTCTCCGGCATCCTGCTCGAACAGATGGCCGCAAGCCAGACTGTCCGCTACGAGCTCGCCGCGCGGGTCGCCGGTGCGAATGTCACCGCGAGTTACCCGCTGATCGGAGTCCACAACTGGACGCTGTGGAAGCCGGAGCTGCAGAAGGCGCGCAACTCCATCCTCGATGCGTTGAACGTCTGCTACCGCGGTGGCAAGCTCATCTGCTGACCTGGGGTCCGGGCGAGCTGTCCGGGCACCTGCACCCCGGGGCGGTTTCCTCTGTCAGGAAACCACCCCGGGGTGTTCCCGTTAGAATGTGCACATGACCTCACCCGTGGTGCCCGATTCCCGGCCCTCCCACAGAACGCGGCGCCCTCCCGTCGACCGGGGGCTACGTCCGCTACTGCGAGGCCGGCTCCACGAGAACTCGGCCTGGTACTTCGCCGGTACCGGCACCGCACTGGTGGTCACCGCGTTCAGCCTCCACGGCGCCGGCACATTGTCCTGGGTGACGCTGCTCTACGTCGCCTGCCTGGTGGGTCTGTTCACCGTCTCTGCGCTCTACCATCGCGCGCCGTGGCGCAGTGAGGCCACGGTGCAGGCGTGGCGACGCGCCGACCATTCGATGATCGCCGTGTTCATCGCCGGCACATACGGGCCGGTGGTGGTCTACAGTTTCGGCTCCTGGTCGGACGGTCTGTGGGTACTGCCGGTGTGCTGGGTCGCGGCGATCGCCGCCGTGGCGCTCAATATCTTCTGGATCGGCCATCCCCGCTGGGTCGATGTGGTGGTCTACCTGGTCCTCGGCTGGGTCGCGGTGCTGCGTCTTCCCGGCTTCGTGGACGTTCTGCCTGCGGTCGCCGGCATTCTCATCGTCGTCGGTGGTCTGGTCTACTCGGCCGGGGCGGTGGTCTACGGGCGCAAGAGTCCGAATCCCTCGGACCGGTGGTTCGGTTTCCACGAGGTCTTCCATGCGGCGACGGTCGTGGCGGCGGCGCTGCACCATGTGGCGATCTGGCTGCTCATCCTCGACTGAGTGCCGCGGAGCGCGCGCCGGGTCGGACGCGGGGGAGCGGGTGGTAATACCCGGGGCACAGTATCCGTTGGTGTTCTGTGTGCGGGTTCTGGCGCCACGTCGGGTCTGTTACTCTGGACCCTAACCTTCAACTAAAACTTTAGACTTCTGGCGTGTCAGCACTGAGACGCCGGGGCAGGCGTCCATAATGGCTCCTGTCACACCCCCGGTTCACTCCGGCCTCCGCCGGTGAGTTCGGGCCCGTGCCGTCGACACTCCGAGTGGGAGGGGAACCCGCTCGGAGCGGACGCGGCAGGTGGCCCGCCGGCCCCTGATGTACGAGACCTGAAGAGGAAAGAACGGAACATGAAGCCATTCGCCGCGAAGAAGTCCCCCTGGGCCCGTGATACCCGTGGTATCCGTGGCGCGCGACGGGTGACCACTGCCGTGCTCGCCCTGCCGCTGTCCGTGGCCGTCGCCCTGCCGCTGGCCACCCCGGCCGCCGCCCAGGAGAACGCCCCGCAGCCCAACCCGTCGATCTTCGGCGACATCGTCGACCCCGATTCGGTCCCGGAGCGCATCCCGCAGTCCATCCAGGAGCAGGATCTTCCGGGGCTGCCCGACGGCGTCTCCGTGGAGAAGGTCGAGTGGCTCACCGACCGGTGGGCGAATGTCTACATCAACTCCGCCGCCATGCCCGGCGAGCCGGTGAAGGTCCAGATCCTGCTGGCCCGCGACTGGTACAACCAGCCGGACAAGACCTTCCCGTCCGTCTGGGCCCTCGACGGCATGCGCGCCCGCAACGACGAGTCCGGCTGGACGCTGTCCACCAACATCGCGCAGTACTACGCCGACAAGAACGTCAACGTCGTCATGCCTGTCGGCGGTGCCGGTTCCTTCTACACCGACTGGGACAAGGAGCAGAACGGCGTCAACTACAAGTGGGAGTCCTTCCTCATCAACGAGCTCCCTGCGGTGCTCCGCGAGGGCTGGCGCACCAACGAGCAGCGGGCACTGACCGGCCTGTCCATGTCCGGTACCGCCGCGGTCAACCTCGCCGCCCACAACCCGGGCATGTTCCAGTTCGTCGGCTCGTTCTCCGGCTACCTGGACACCACCTCCTTCGGCATGCCGATGGCCATCGACTACGCCGTCAACGACACGAGCGGCCTGTCCGCCACCAACATGTGGGGCCCCTACGGTTCCGCCCGCTGGAACGAGAACGACCCGAAGCAGCTGGTCGACAAGCTCAAGGACTCCACCGTCTACGTCTCCTCCGGCAACGGCAACGCCGGTGCCTATGACGTTGAGGGCCCGATTCCCGGATTCCCGGAGAACCCGGCTGCCTGGGGTCTTGAGGCGATGGCGAACCTGACCTCGCGCACCTTCGTCTCCGCCGCGAAGAAAGCCGGCGTCGAGGTCATCGAGAAGTTCCGCCCTTCCGGCACCCACGACTGGCCCTACTGGCAGTACGAGATGACCCAGGCCTGGCCGTACATGGCCAAGACCTTCGGTCTCTCCGACGAGGACACCGGCGCCACCTGTGCCCCGGTCGGTGACATCGCCAAGACCGCCGACAAGTACAGCAGCCAGCTCGGTACCTGCATCACCAACGAGTACGACGCCAAGGACGGCGGCAAGGTGCAGGACTTCCGCAACGGTCGTGTCTGGTGGAAGCCGTCCACCGGCGCCCACGCCACCTGGGGCCGGATCAGCGCCCGCTACTCCGAGATGGGCGGCGCGGATTCCTGGCTCGGCTACCCGACCTCCGAGGAGATCACGATCGCCAACGGTCGCGGCCGTTTCGTGAACTTCGAGAACGGGGCGATCTACTGGACCCCGGAGACCGGCGCTGTCCCCGTGAAGAAGGACATCATCGACTCCTGGGGCCAGACCAACTGGGAGAACGGCCCGCTCGGCTTCCCGACCGAGGCGGCAGTCGACATCGACGGCGGTCAGTGGCAGAAGTTCGAGAACGGCGTCATCCTCCGCAACAAGGACGGCAAGGTGAACTACGTCCAGGGCGTCATAGCGGCGAAGTACATCGCCGACGGCGGCCCGTCGCAGTCCGGTCTCGGCTTCCCGACCTCGGGTGAGAACAAGATCAACGGTGGTGCCTTCAGTGAGTTCGACAGCGGCAACATCTACTGGTCTGCCTCCACGGGTGCGCACAGCCTCTCCCGGGGCGACATCTTCAATGCCTGGGGCGAGGAAGGCTACGAGCAGGGCAAGTTCGGCTACCCGACCTCCGACGAGACCGAGGAGAACGGCGTGCGGAAGGTCACCTTCCAGCACGGTGAGATCCGGATGGTCGACGGCAAGATCGAGAAGGACTACAAGGGCTGATGCTCATGCGTTTCCGTGCCACCCGTACCACCCGTACCACCCGTGCACTGAGTGCCGGCGTCCTCGCGCTGGCCACCGCCGGGGCCCTCGCGGCCTGCGGTGACGACTCCTCCACCGCGGAGAGCGACGACTCGGCGTCCTCCGGCCCGTCGCAGGTCGTGCCGGCCAACCCGACCACCTCGGGTGAGGTCGTGACCACGACTCCGAACCCGCACTCGGACGGCGGTGACTCCGGTTCGGGCGACGCCCAGGACGGCGGCATCTCCGAGATCACCGAGCTGCCCGAGGCGTCCGCCGTGCGTGGCGAGGAGGACGACGCCTTCCTCGATGAGCTCAAGGGCAAGAACATCGACATCGGAGACCAGGTCCTGCAGGACCAGATGATCGCCGCCGCCCACGAGCAGTGCCTGGCGAACGAGGAGGGACGCGACAGCTTCGCTGTCCCGGCCATCGCCGGCCAGCTGCAGGCACTCGGCGAGACCGACGAGGACCCGGAGGTTGTGGCTGAGGCCATCAAGGCCGCCGCAGAGGCCAACTACTGCGGATGATCGGGATCTGATCAGCTGCCGACCAGGCGCTGGTCAGTCCATGTTCAAGCGGGGTGGACGCCAGTTGTGACCGTCGGGGTCACCTGAAGCGTCCGTGAGGGTGGGGTGAACACGCTACGATCATCAGGAGAACCTGACACTTCCTGACCTAAGACGCCGCGGTGCCGTTGCCGCGGTCCCGGTTCTCTGCTCCCTGTCCCTGTGGGGACTCAACGGCATCTACGGCAGCGGGTACTCCAGCGCCTGGCTACAGAAGAACCGTGGCGACATCCGGTCGACGTACGGCGACAAGAACATCATGCTGGTCCTGCCGGTCGGCGGCCAGGCGTCCTTCTACCCGGTCTTCCGGTGGGATGATCCGGCGGCAATGCAGCGCCTGTGCAGCACATCGGGCCAGTGACGGGCTTTTGACGCCGTGCTACTTTTACTTCCGTCACATCTGTCACAGCGTCGGCCTCCGTGCCGTTGCTGCTGTCGTTTCAGGAAGAGTTCCCCATGCGCCCCACCTCGCAGCAGTCCCGTCACCGCAAGTCTCGCCGTATCCCGAGATCCGTTCTCGCCCTGCCACTTGCTCTGGCACTCGCCGTGCCGGTGGCGGTTCCGTCTGCCGGCGCAGACGAGGAGCCGGCGGCAGTCGGCGATACTCGCGCTCAGACCCTGCAGGACGCTCCAGAGGCGCTCATGGACTCGCCTGATCAGGTTCAGGACGAGGGTCGTGGTGTCCGCGCACCGGAGAACTCTCCGCTGGCCTTCATGGACCCGGGTGATGCCCCGGACCGTGGCATCATGCGAACCACGGTGCCGGACAACTCCGGCCTTCCCGACGGCACCTCCGTCGAGAAGGTCGAGTGGATCACCGAGCGGTGGGTGAAGCTCTACATCCATTCGTCGAACATGCCGGGCAGGACGATGCAGGTCCAGATCCACCTGGCCCGCGACTGGTACAAGGACCCGGAGCGGACCTTCCCGTCCCTCTGGCAGCTCGGCCCGCTGTACAGCCGTGAGGACGAATCCGCCTGGTCCTACTCGACTGATGCCGTGAGCTTCTACTCGGACAAGAACGTCAACGTCGTCATGCCGATCGGCGGCGGCGGAACCTTCTACTCCGACTGGGTCAACGACGTCGACGGTAAGCCCATCAAGTGGGAGAGCTTCCTCATGGACGAGCTCATCCCGATTCTGAAGACCCAGTGGCGCACCAATGACAAGCGCGGCATCAACGGCCTGTCCATGGGCGGCACCAGTGCCGCCGTCCTCGCTGCCCGACACCCGGACAAGTTCAACTTCATGGCGTCCTTCTCCGGATACCTGGACACCACGTCCGTGGGCATGCCGCAGCTCTTCGGCATGATCGACAAGGAGGCCGGCTACGACGTCACCGACATGTGGGGGCCGTACTACAGCCGTCAGTGGCGTGAGCATGATCCGAAACTGCTGGTCCGCGGTATGAAGGGCATGGGTATCTACGTCGCCGCCGGTAACGGGTTCACCGGCGCCCACGACAATCCGGGCGTGTTGCCGTCGGTTCCCGCTGACCTGCGGTCGGCGACCATGGAGTCGATGGCACGTGTCACCTCGCAGAGCTTCGTCAACGCTGCCAAGGTCGCCGGCGTCGACGTGACGACCCGGTGGCGCCCGACCGGTACCCACATCTGGCCGTACTGGACCCACGAGATGAAGGAGTCCTGGCCGATGGCGGCCCGGTATCTCGGTCTCGGGGAAGAGGATGAGGCTGTGGAGTGCGAGTCCACCGGCAAGTTCGCTGAGGCGGTTGAGCGCTACCAGACCAACCAGAACAACTACGACCTCGGCGACTGCATCAGCGAGGTCTATGAAATCAAGGACGACGACGGCGAGGTCATCGGTGCCGCTCAGGACTACCGCAACGGTGTCCTGTACCTCAAGGGTGGCGAGGTCGATGACACGACCGCAGGTGCCGACGAGGCTGTCGCCACCTGGGGCCGGACCAGTGCGAAGTACCGTACCGAGGGTGGCCCGGCCGGCTGGCTGGGCTGGCCGGTCGAGCCCGACTCCCGGGGCAAGGGAGGCGGCGCCTGGGCGCAGTTCGAGGAGGGCTTCATCTACTGGTCCAATGTCCAGCAGGGCGCCGGCCCCGTCACCATGAAGATGGATGTCTACGACGAGTGGGCGAAGACGAACCACGAGTACGGTCCCTACGGCTACCCGGTGTCCGGGGAACGGGACATCACCGTCGACGGGAAGACCGGACAGATCCAGGACTTCGAGGACGGTGCTGCGGTCCGGTTGCCGGGAGACGACGAAACCTCCGGAGCCGTGCGTCTGCTGGCCGGCGGCATCGCCGAGCGCTTCGAGGACCTTCCCGCCGCCGACCGCGCCCGGCTCGGCTGGCCGACCAACTCGACCGGCACGATGTACGACAACGTCGGAAAGTTCAACGACTTCGACCACGGTGTCGTCTACTCCACGAGCTACGGCGACTACGTCCTGTATCACGGCCCGATCTTCAACCACTACAAGGGCCAGGGCTTCGAGGGCGGTGACCTGGGGAAGCTCGTCTCCGACGAGACGATCAACGCCGACGGTTCCCGCGTGGCGGAGTTCGAGGGCGGAACCGTGCGGGCGGACGCAGAGGGCAACATCACCACGGATGAGTCCAATTCTGCCGTCGAGAACAAGTACGACTCGCTGACCCGGGAGCAGAAGGAGGCTCTCGGTACCGCGGTCAACAACAATCCCTGGGATTCGGGGACGACCCCGGCCTCCCCACAGGGCACCTCCGGGCGCTACCAGAACTACGAGAACGGCGTCATCTACACCTCGCACCTTGGTACCTACGTCATCGTGCACGGTACCGTGTGGGACGCCTACTCCGCACAGGGCAATGAGTCCGGTCCGCTGGGCTTCATCACCGGTGACTACTTCGGGACCGGCACTGCGACCTTCGAGGGCGGCACGTTGACCGAGGAGGATGGCAAGGCCATCGAGACCGGCACCACTGCCGCCATCGACGCGAAGTTCGAGGGCCTCTCCGAGGAAGTCAGGGAGGCTCTCGGTGAAGCGGGGTCTTCGGGCACGACGCCCAAGTCTCCGCAGGGCACCTCCGGTCGGTACCGCAACTACGAGAACGGCGTGATCTACACCTCTGACCTCGGCACCTACGTGATCATGCACGGCAAGATCTGGGACTACTACGCCGCACGGGGCCACGAGTCCAGTGATCTCGGCTTCATCAAGGGCGACTACACCGGAATCGACGACGCCCCCGGGTCCGTGGAGTTCGAGGGCGGCACGCTGACTGTCAATGCAGCCGGGAACGTCACCCGCTCCTAGTTGCCCCGTTGCCGACACAGGAGGGGTGTCGGCATCGTGGGACGGCAGGATGGGACATCGGCCGGAGACCATCCTGCGGCCCCACGACGCGGACATGGGGTGGGGAGCCCGGCAAAGGGGCGGGTGAGGGCGCGTCCTGGCGTCATACCTAGAACCCACCAGCCCCACGACTACCACCCCGATCACGGGTACCTGCCAGCGACCTGCCAGCCCGCACGGGTAGCGTCGTATCAATGAAGAAGACTCTCACCGTTCTCGGTGTCATCGTGCTGGTCGTCATCCTCATTGTCGGCGTCGGTCAGTGGATGTCCCGCACTGATGATGGCCAGCCCGGTCCGACCACTACCGGTGCCTCGCCCACGCCCGGCACCGATGTCGACCAGCCGGACAGCTGCCCGGCCTACGAGGTCATCTCCGCGCCCGGTACCTGGGAGTCCAATGCCGACGATGACCCGGTCCACCCCACGGCCAACCCGAACTCGCTGCTCCTCGGTGTCACCAACCCGCTGCAGGAGGCCTACGGCGGAGACGCCACCGCCGACGGCGCGAACGGGGGAGTGAAGGTATGGACCCTCCCGTACGCGGCACAGTTCCGCAACATCAACGCCCTCGGCGAGATGAGCTACGACGATTCCCGCAACCAGGGCTACGACCGGATCGTGGAGGAAATGTCCGCCACCTACGCCGAGTGTCCCGGAACGCAGTTCATCCTCACCGGATTCAGCCAGGGCGCGGTGCTCACCGGTGATCTCGCCACCGAGATCGGCAACGGGAACGGGCCGGTCCCCGCCGCGAACGTCGCCGGCGTCTCCCTTATCGCCGACGGCCGCCGCGAAGACGGCAAGGGCACTCTCGTCGGCAGCCCGGATGTCCAGGGCATCGGTGCGGAGATCGCGCTGAGCTCCGTGAACCTCCTGGTCCAGCCGATCGTCCCCGGTGCGACCATGCGTGGCCCCAGGCCGACGGGCTTCGGCGAACTCCAGGACCGCGTCAACCAGTTCTGCGACCCCGCCGACCTGGTGTGCAGTGCCCCGCGCGATATCGGCAACGCCGTCGCCCGCGCCAATGACCTCATCGCAGCCAACGGCGTCCACGCCCAGTACTCCACCAACGGCAATGTCGTCCCCGACGCGACCGTGCCCGAGTGGATCGTGAACTGGGCGAAGGACATTATCGACAGTTAGATCCGTTTTGTAGCGGTGTCCATAACAATTCAGCGCCGCGAACCGTTAAGGTTTCTGGGAGAAACTCGATCACTCCCCGCCCAGACAAGAACCACAGGAGACCACATGGACGTCAGCGCAGCGATGCAGCAGTTCTACGACGACAAGGGAAACATCAGAATCCCCGACCAGCTGACGCTCTCGGGCATGAACGAGATGCTCTTCGCACTGGCCGGCATGCAGGGCACCGCCGATGACGTGCTCTTCCGTTACCACGATTTCTCCTCCTCCCGTGAGGGTGAGGTCATTGAGTGGACCCGCGCCCAGGTCAACACGAAGATCAAGGCCGTCAGCGTCCGCCTGAAGCAGGTCACCACCCCCGGCGACCGCGTCGCCATTCTGGCCAACAACAGCCCCGAGTACCTCATCGGCTTCGTCGGCGCCCTCTACGCCGGTACCGTCCCCGTGCCGCTGTACGACCCCACCGAGCCGGGTCACGGCGCCCACCTCACCGCCGTTCTCTCATCCTCCACCCCGACCGTGGTGCTGACGAACAGGAACTCCGCGGCGGACGTGCGCAAGCACTTCTCCGACCTGCCCGCCGGTGAGCGTCCCCGCATCCTCACCGTCGACGCCCTCCCGGACTCGCTCGCCGAGGACTGGGAGAACCCGATGACGCTCTTCGCCGAGCACCCGGAGCTCGCCCCGAAGGCCGGGGACCCCGCCTTCCTGCAGTACACCTCCGGCTCCACCCGCGCCCCGGCCGGCGTGGTCCTCACCCACCGTAACGTCGTCACCAATGTGCTCCAGGTCTTCCAGGCCGGGCAGCTCCAGATGCCGATGCGCCTGGTCAACTGGCTGCCCTTCCACCACGACATGGGCATCATCCTGGCGTCCTTCTGTCTGATTCTCGGCATCCCGCAGGACATCATGAGCCCCCGCGACTTCATCCAGGACCCGGGTCGCTGGATCCGACAGCTCTCCGAGAAGGGCACTGTCGGCGAGGACGCCGTCAACGTCTACGCCGCCGTGCCGAACTTCGCCCTGGAGCTCGCCGCCCGCTACGCGAACCCTGCCGAGCGTGAGGATCTCGCCGATGTCGACCTCAGCCACGTCGAGGGCGTCATCAACGGTGCCGAGGCCGTCAGCCTCCAGTCCATCGACCGCTTCCAGGATGTCTTCGGCCCCTACGGTTTCGTCCGCTCCGCCATGCGTCCCTCCTACGGCTTGGCCGAGGCGACCGTGTTCGTCTCCACCCCGCAGACCGAGAACCGCCCCCTGCTGCGCGTCTTCGACCGCGAGGAGCTCTCCGCCGGACGCATCGTCGAGCTGCCGGAGTCCGAGAGCGACTCCGACAAGGCCATGGCCATCGTCTCCGTCGGCGCCCCCGGCCCGAACGAGGCCGTCGTGGTCGTCGACCCGGAGACCGGTAAGGAACTACCGCTGGGCTCCGTCGGCGAGCTGTGGATCCACGGCAACAACGTCGCCGCCGGCTACCTCGACCGCGACGAGGAGACCGTCGAGACCTTCCGCAATGAGCTGCCGGAGGCCAACCGCCTCGACGACAGTGCCGCCGCCGGCCTCCCGGAGGACAACTGGCTGCGCACCGGCGACCTCGCCACCATCATCGACGGCGAGATCTACGTCACCGGCCGTATCAAGGACCTCGTCGTGATCGCCGGCCGCAACCACTACCCGCAGGACATCGAGGCCACCGCCCAGGAGGCCACCGACCAGATCCTCCGGGACGTCATCGCCGCCTTCGCGCTGGACACCGGCGCGGATGTCGAGGAACTCATCATCATCGCCGAGCGTGACCCGGAGGCCGACCCCGCCGGGGACGCCGACGCCGTCGCTGCGGTGCGCTCCGCCGTCACCTCGGTCCACGGCGTCCAGCCCACCGAGGTCCGCATCGTCGAGCAGGGCAGCATCCCGCGGTCCTCGGCCAACAAGATCGCCCGTCGCGTCGCCTCCAAGCTCTGGACTGAAGGCGTTTTCGCATAGCGTTCACAGCCCGCCACAGTTTCTGACCGGTATGCTGTACATCCGGCTGAATGTAGCGATCCAGCGGTCACCGTCGATATAACCTCGACGGTGGCCGCTTCCGATCGTTGCGTACCCCTACCGCCCCAGTCCGATCCGTTCGAATCACCGCCCAGAAAGGCGACGCTCCCGCTTTATGTCGACCACGCCTGCAAGTGCCCCCACCACCGTCCCGGAGATGCGTGCCTGGTTGCACGACTGGGTTGCCACGACCACCGGTCTGGACGCCGCGGAGATCACCGACGACCGCCTCATGGAGGAGTTCGGCCTCTCCAGCCGCGATGTCGTCGTGCTGTCCGGTGACCTCGAACGGCTCACCGGCATCAGCCTCGACGCCACCGTCGCCTACGAGCACAACACGATCGCCGATCTGGCGTCCTACGTGATCAACCAGGCAGGCGCCAGCATCACAGGTGCCGGGGAGTTCACCGGGGCGGCGGGCGCCGGGGCACTGGACCCGGAGGACCGGCAGGTCGCCGTGGTCGGCATGGCCGCCCGCTACCCGGGCGCGGAGTCCGTGCGTGACATGTGGACGCTGTTCGAGCAGGGGCGCAGCGGGGTCGGTGACCTGCCTGAGGGCCGGTGGAGCGAGTTCGACGGCGACCCGGAGATGGTCCGCCGCATGAACGAGGCCCAGCTCACCGGCGGCTACCTGCAGGACATCGCCTCCTTCGACAACGAGTTCTTCGGACTCTCCCCGGTCGAGGCCGCGAACATGGACCCCCAGCAGCGCATCCTGCTGCAGCTGACCTGGGAGGCCCTCGAGGACGCGCACATCCCGGCGAACACCCTGCGTGGCACCAGGACCGGCGTGTTCATGGGTACGTCGAACAACGACTACGGGATGCTCATAGCCGCCGACCCGACTGCGGCCCACCCCTACGCGCTGACCGGCAACTCGACCGCCGTCATCGCCAACCGTATCTCCTACGCCTTCGACTTCCGCGGCCCCTCGATCGCGGTCGACACTGCCTGCTCCTCCTCTCTCGTCGCGGTCCACGACGCCGTCGCCGCTCTGCGTGCCGGGGAGGCGTCCGTCGCCGTCGCCGGTGGCGTGAACATCCTCGCCAACCCCTTCGGAACCGTCGCCTTCTCCGAGCTGGGCGTGCTCAGCCCGACCGGCGGCATCCGCGCTTTCTCCGAGGACGCCGACGGCATCGTCCGCTCCGACGGGGCCGGCGTCCTCATCCTCAAGCGTCTGTCGGACGCCCGCCGTGACGGCGACGACATCCTCGGCGTCATCGCCGGCTCCGCCGTCAACCAGGACGGACGCTCCAACGGACTGACCGCCCCCAACCCCGAGGCGCAGGTCGACGTGCTCCGTCAGGCCTACTCGGACGCCCGCATCGATCCGGCCACCGTCGACTACGTCGAGGCCCACGGCACCGGCACGATCCTCGGTGACCCGATTGAGGCCGGTGCCCTGGGCCGCGTCCTCGGCGCCGGGCGCGACAACGCCGACCCGCTGCTGCTCGGCTCGGCGAAGACGAACTTCGGCCACACCGAAGCCGCCGCCGGTGTCGCCGGCATCATCAAGGTCGTCGAGTCCATGCGCCACGGCATGCTGCCGCAGTCGCTGAACTTCACCGGCCCGAACCCCTACATCGACTTCGACCGTGACCACCTGGAGGTCGTCGAGGACCCGCGCGAATGGCCCGAGTACTCCGGCCATGCCGTCGCCGGTGTCTCCGGCTTCGGCTTCGGCGGAACCAACGCCCACGTCGTGGTCGTCGATCCGGCCGGCGCCGCCGAGGCAGGGGAGAAGGACGCAGAGAAGGACGCCGCCTCCCTCCCGCTGTTCGACACGACGGCCGAGGGCATCCCGCAGCTGCTGCCGGTCTCCGGGCTGCTGCCCTCCCGCCGCCGCACCGCCGCCGGTGACGTCGCCGCCTGGCTGACCGGGAAAGGTGCGAAGGCGGACCTCGCCGCCACCGCCCGCACCCTGGGCCGCCGCAACCACGGCCGGTCCCGCGGCATCGTCCTCGCCCATGACACCGAGACCGCCGCCGCAGGTCTCGAACGTCTCGCCAACGGGAAGAAGGGCGCAGGCATCTGCGTGGCCGACAGCCCCGACCGGGAGGGCACGGTGTGGGTCTACTCCGGCTACGGCTCCCAGCACCGCAAGATGGGCAAGGAACTCTGCGCCCTCTCGCCGCGCTTCGCCGCCCGCGTCGCCGAGATCGCCGAGGTCATCCGCGCGGAGTCCGGCTGGGACCTCCTGGCGCTCATCGACGATGACGCCCAGAACTTCGACCTCGAGTCCGCCCAGGTCGGCATCACGGCCATCCAGATCGCCCTCACCGACTTCATGAAGTCGCTGGGTGCGAAGCCCGCCGCCGTCGTCGGCCAGTCCATGGGCGAGATCGCCGCAGCCTATGCCGTCGGTGGCCTGTCCATGGCGGACGCCGTGCGCATCGCCTGCCACCGCGCCCGTCTCATGGGCGAGGGTGAGCGGCTGCTACCCGAGGACAAGCTCGGTGCGATGGCCGTCATCGACCTCGGCGTCGAGGAACTCACGCAGTTCGAGGCCGACCACCCCGAGTTCGCCGCCGTCGAGCCGGCGGTCTACGCCGCGCCGGGCATGACCACCGTCGGTGGCCCCGCCGCCCAGGTGGACGCCCTGGTCGCCCACTTCGAGGAGGAGGGACGCTTCGCCCGCAAGATGCAGGTCAAGGGTGCCGGGCACACCAGCATGCTCGATCCGATCCTCGGTGAGCTGCATGCCGAGATCTGCACCGTCGAGGCACACCCGATCCATACGCCGCTGTACTCGACCGTCGACAAGGGTGTCGTCTACCGCCCCGGGGACGCCCCGCACGACGCAGACTACTTCGTGCGCTGCACCCGTCAGCCGGTGTGGTTCGAGGCCGCGACCGCAGCCCAGTTCGAGGCGGGTTTCCGCACCTTCGTGGAGTTCTCCCCGAACCCGGTGGCGCTGATGCCGATGATGAACACGGCCTTCGCGAACAATGCCGGTGATTCCTCGCTGATGTTCCTGCTCAAGCGCAAGGAGCCCAGCGCCGACACCCTGCTGGCCACCGTCTCCGAGCTCTACGTCCGTGGCGCCGACATCGACTTCGCCGAACTGTCCGACGTGCCCGGACTCTCCGGCGCGAAGCGCTACGCCGAGGTGCCGGGCGTGCACTGGAACCTGCACCGTCACTGGACCGAGGCCCGACCCGGGGGCGGCGCGGTCCGCGGCATGCCGGGTGCGAAGGTCTCCCTGCCGGACGGCCGGACCGCCTTCTCCGTGCCGGTCTCCGAGGTCACCTCGATCGCCGCACTGGCCGAGGCTGCGGTGTCTTCGGTGGTTGCCGGGGCGCAGGTCAGTGCCACCGAGACCTACGGTGCACTCACCGGCGGTGCCGGTGACGAGATCACCACGATCATCCAGCGCACCCTCGGCGGTCTGAACGTCCAGATCTACGCCGTCACCAACGACACCACAGGCGGGGCGTCCACCCTCGTCGGTGAGGCCTTCGCTCCGACCACCGGTGGGTCGTCTGCCGCAGCCGGCGCCGCTGCGGCCCTCACCGCATCCGCAGTGGAGACCACCTCCCCGGCCGCTGCCGCTGCCCGGCAAGCGAACACCGGCGCCGCCGCCCACGCTCTGCCGACCGTGGACACGGACGCCGTGCGCTGGAACCCGGAGTCCGGTCAGTCCGTCGCCGACCGGCTGAAGGAGATCGTCTCCGAGTCCATGGGCTACGACGTCGACGACCTGCCCGGTGAGCTGCCGCTCATCGACCTCGGTCTCGACTCGCTGATGGGCATGCGCATCAAGAACCGGGTCGAGTACGACTTCGACCTGCCGCCGCTGAACGTCCAGGAACTGCGCGACGGGTCCGTGGACTCCGTCATCGCCATGGTCGAGGCGCAGGTCGCCGCGAAGGCCACCGGCGAGACTGCTGAGGCTGCCGAGGCTCCTGCTGAGACGGCCGAAGCACCCGCCGAAGCGTCCTCGGAGGAGAAGGACGCCGGGCCCCAGGGTGTCGGCGTCGCCCCGCGTGATGCCGCCGAGCGCATGGTCTTCGGTACCTGGGCCTCACTCACCGGCGTCGCCCCGGCCGGAGTCACCAGCCCGCTGAACAGCATCGACGAGGCGACCGCCCGGAAGATCGCCGACCGGATCAACGAACGTTCCGGTTCGGAGATCACCGTCGCGCAGGTGCTGGAGGCGGACTCCGTCGAGCCGCTGTCCGACATCGCCCGTGAGTCACTGGAGACAGAGGTCGAGGGGAATATCCGCGTCCTTCGTGAGCGTCCTGAAGGATCCCGACGCCCCGCCGTGTTCATGTTCCACCCCGCCGGCGGCTCCTCGGTGGTATACGAACCGCTGACCCGTCGCCTGCCCGCCGACGTGCCGGTCTACGGCGTCGAGCGTCTCGAAGGCACCCTCGACGAGCGGGCCGAGGCCTACGTCGCCGACATCACCCGGCTGGCCGACGGGCTGCCCGTCGTCCTCGGCGGCTGGAGCTTCGGTGGTGCCCTGGCCTACGAGGTCGCGCACCGACTGGAGAAGACCGACGTCACCGTCGGTCACCTGGAGCTGCTCGACCTGGTCCAGCCGCTGCACCCCGCCCCGGACACGA
Organism: Corynebacterium sp. UD i78; assembly: GCF_056280545.1. Lineage (NCBI taxonomy): Bacteria > Bacillati > Actinomycetota > Actinomycetes > Mycobacteriales > Corynebacteriaceae > Corynebacterium > Corynebacterium sp. UD i78. The sequence continues at coordinate 2,939,323 of NZ_JBWCED010000001.1, forward strand.
AGGAGGAGATGCACGCCCGCTGGGACCGCTACTCCGCCTTCGCCGCCAAGACCTACGGTATCGAGCTGCCCGTTCCGCACGACCTGCTCGAGGAGCAGGGCGAGGAGGCGCTCATCGGGATGATGACGATGTTCCTGCAGAACACCGACGCCTCCGAGCACGGCCTGGCCGCCGGTGTGCTGGAGCACCAGCGCGCCAGCTTCGTCGACACCCGCATCCTCAACACCCTCGACTTCCACCGTTGGGCGGATGTCACCGCACCGGTGACGCTCTACAAGTCCGAGGGCATGCACGAGGGCGCGATCGAGCTGGAGCCGAGCTTCGCCGAGATCGCTCCCGACGGCGGCTGGGGCGGCATCGTCGACGACCTGGAGATCGTCCAGCTCGCCGGCGACCACCTCGGCGTCCCCGATGAGCCGGCGATCGGCATCGTCGGTGCCGGTATCGTCGAGCACCTCGACGAGATCACCGCCGCACTGGGCTAGCGTGGGAGACGTGAGTATGACTGAGAATTCAGCAGACAACACGGCAGAGACGCCGGCCGACCGCTACGCGCCCGGGTCCGGGCGCTCCACCGCGGAGAAGCTGGCGGACCTGCAGCGCCGCACCGAGGAGTCCCTCGACCCGGGCAGTGAACGCGCCCGGGCCAAGCGCGATGCAGCAGGTCACACCACCCCGCGTCAGCGTATCGACGAACTGCTGGACCCCGGCTCCTTCACTGAGATCGGGGCTCTGGCGCGGACCCCCGGTGACGACGAGGCGCCCTACGGCGACGGCGTCGTCACCGGCTACGGCCGGGTCAACGGGCGTCCCGTGGCGGTCTACTCCCACGACAAGACCGTCTTCGGCGGTTCAGTGGGCGAGACCTTCGGCAACAAGGTGTGCGAGGTCATGGACTTCGCGACCCGTATCGGGTGCCCGGTCGTCGGCATCAACGATTCCGGCGGAGCCCGCATCCAGGACGCCGTGATGAGTCTGGCGATGTACTCCGAGATCTCCCGGCGTCAGCTGCCGCTGTCCGGCCAGTCGCCGCAGATCTCCGTGCTGCTCGGCAATTGCGCCGGTGGTGCGGTGTACGCCCCGGCGACGACCGACTTCCTCGTCGGCGTCGAGGAGCAGACCACCATGTTCGTCACCGGCCCGGCGATCATCGAGTCCGTCACCGGTGAGAAGATCAACATGCAGGACCTCGGTGGTGCCCGGGTGCAGGCCGAGCGAGGCAATCTCAGCTACGTCGCGCCAGACGAGGCGGATGCCTTCGCCTACGTCCGTGACCTGCTCGACCATCTTCCGTCCTCGGCTTTCGAGCCGACGCCGAAGTTCTGGGCGGTGGGCGACGAGCCGAACGATGTCGATGCGGAGCTGCTCGACGTCGTCCCGGACGACCCGAACGCCGGTTACGACATGACCGACGTTCTCACCCGCATCTTCGATGACGAGCACTTCCTCGAGGTGCTGCCGGACTTCGGCCAGAACATCATCACCGGCTTCGCCCGTGTGGACGGCCGGTCGGTCGGTGTGGTCGCCAACCAGCCGATGCAGCTGGCGGGCTGCCTGGACGCGGACGCCGCGGACAAGGCCACCCGTTTCATCCGCATCTGCGACGCCTACAACGTGCCCCTGGTGTTCGTCGTGGACACACCCGGTTACCTCCCGGGTCTGGAGCAGGAGAAGGTCGGCCTGATCCACCGTGGCGCCAAGCTCGGCTTCGCGATGGTGGAGTCGACCGTGCCGAAGGTGACCGTGGTGATCCGCAAGGCTTTCGGCGGTGGCTACGCGGTGATGGGGTCGAAGAACCTCGGCGCCGACATGAACTTCGCCTGGCCGACCGCACAGATCGCCGTGATGGGTGCCGAAGGTGCCGCGGTGATGATCCAGGGACGCCAGCTCGCCGCCCTGCCGGAGGAGCAGCGTCCGGCGGCGAAGAAGATGTTCATGGACTTCTACAACGCCAACATGACCAGCCCCTACGTGGCGGCGGAGCGTGGCTACGTGGACGCCATCATCGACCCGGCCGAGACCCGGCTCAGGATCCGTCAGTCGCTGCGGATGCTGGCGAACAAGCAGGTGCCCGAGGTGCCCAAGAAGCACACCATCATGCCGTTGTAGTCATTGCGGCAATGAGGGCCACCTGTCGATTCGGGGGAGGCCACCCGGTCTGATTCAGGGGTGGTCAGGTGGCTCTTTACGCTGGTGGCTCCGAAGCATTCCACTCAGTGGGAACAGCGGGCAGCGCGAGGTAGGGGATGGCGGTTACTGTGAGCGGCGGATGTGACTATCCGCCGTGTACACCTCTCACGATCCGCACACCTCAACTTTCTCCCCTACCTCGTAAGGACGGTTCACCACATGTCTCGTTCCACCCTTTCCTCCCGTTTCACCCGTCGTGCCGGTGCCGCCGCGCTGTCGGTGGCCACCGCTGCCGCACTCGCTGTCCCGGCCGCCACCGCTGATGAGGCGGACGCCTCCGGCTCCGCGCTGCCCTCCTCCGAGTCCACCGACACCGACTCCGAGGGCTCCGCCGACCCGTCCTCCGGCTCCTCCGAGGAGACCCCGGGCGACGACACCGACGCCCCGGAGACTCCCGAGACTCCCGAGGCTGAGGGCTCCGACGGCGCCGACGTCATCAGCTCGCTCGCCGAGACCGACTGGGTGACTCTCTTCAAGGTCCTCGCGGCCTTCTCCAGCGGCACCGTTCTCCAGCTCTACCCTGGCGGACGCCGCACAGCTCTCCGCTGACTCCGGCATCGAGCTGGACGACGTCATCGGTTCTGTCTCCGACGCCGTTGCCGGCAGCTCCGATGAGGGCGACGACACCGGTTCCCCGGAGGCTCCCGAGACCCCGGAGACCCCCGCCGAGTAAGAACGGCCCCAACCGTCTTCTGCTTGGACGAAGCCCGGCACCCCTCCTGGGAGGGGGTGCCGGGCTTCGTTCCGTTCACAGGCGTACAGGCTCGCGTCCTCTGGAACCCCACATGTACGGAAGTAGCGCCGAGGAGTCGGCACTGCGCCGTCCGAGCGACTTCCCGGCACTACTTCCGGACAGCTGGGGCTGGGGCGGAACCGGGACAACTGAGACAGAGGCAGCGTCATGTGACTGATACCGAGCTCGCACACGGAGAAGCCCGGCACCCTCATGACTGAGGATGCCGGGCTCACCGGCGCCGGGGAAGGGAAGAATCAGTCCCGGATCGCGTGGTAGGGACCGGAGTCCTTCCACTCATGGATTTCTGTGGTCGGGGCTTCAAGCTTGTCAGCCATGACCAGGTAGGTGTCCATGCGTCCGTTGAGGATGCGGGTCTTCTCGGACAGCAGATCCGGCAGACCCAGACCGATCTTCGAGAGCTCCGCCATGATCTGTTCCGGTGCCCAGTCCGCGTCAATGGTGATCGGGATCTGGGTGTTCTGCCCCATCAACTCCAGGGTCATCGTCACCTTCTTGACGAAGATGTGGAAGTTGCCGGACAGGGTGGTCGTGCCGCCCCGGGTGTCCTGCATCAGATCGGTACCACCCGCTGCATTCGGGAACTGCACCTTCAGGTTGCCCAGGACCGTCTCGTCAGAGTCGATCCGCATCGCCTGCTTCGGCCCCTGCAGGGTGTCGATGGTCACGAAGGACATCTTCATGTTCGGGGTCATCGCGGTGGTGTCCGCCTGGATGACGAACGGGGAGCCGGTCGGAGTCCCCATCCCGGGGACGGGCTCCGGGGGAGCGACATTCAGGCCGGGGATCTCGACGCCGAGGGCATCCAGACCACCGTCGATCTGGTCCTGGAGGTCATTGCCGTCCAGAGACGGGAGCTGCGGGGTCGGGATCTCCGGCAGCGACGGCAGGCGGGGGGTGTTGTTGCTCTGTTCCTCGCCGTCGCCCTCGTCGCCGGTGCCGTTGTCACCACCGGGCAGGCCCGGGATCGTCGGCAGCTGGAGATCCGGCAGTGCCGGCAGCTGGGCGTTGGCGTCGGGAGTGCTGGAACCCAGACCGACGGTCAGGGCAGCGACGACAGCGGCGACAGCGGCACCGGCACCACCGGCGGCCTTGGCCTGTTTCTTCGCCTTCTTCTTGTCCTTCTTGGACTGCTTCTCGGCCTTCGCGTCCTCCTTGGACTGGGGGACCCACGCCAGAGCGAGAGCGCCACCGATCACGGCGAGGAGGGTACCGATGAAGAAACCGCCGAGGTTGGACTGCGGCAGGGCGACGATACCGAGGATCATCGCGGCCACGCCGGTGAGGATGCGCCCTTCGCCACGGAACCAGGTCATCAGCCCGCAGACGATGAGCAGGATGCCGATGACCAGTGTCGAGACGCCACCGATGGTGGAGACCTGGATCTGGATGTTCGAGACGCTGAGGGCGAGGTACGCCGGGGTGAGGATCCACGCTCCGGAGATGATCATGAGGAGACCGGCGGCGAAAGCGCGCTGCCTACGCCAGCGGGTGAACCGGCGGTTCCCCTTCTCGAGTTTCTCTGACCGGGACTCTCCGGTGGAGTCCTTCGCCGGGTCCTCAGCACCGTTCACGGGCGCGGTGGCGTCCGTCGGGGTGTCGGGGGTGGAGGCGTCGGACATCAGCAGTCGGCCTTGTCCGCGTCGACGACGGACACCTGGGAACCGGCGGCGGTGAGCTCGTCGGCAGCGATCGAGGTGGCCTTGATCTTCTGGTCGAAGGCGTGGATCGTGTCGGCGGCGATACCCCATTGGCCGGCGCCGGCACTGTCGTCGAGCTGGGAGGCGTCCACACCGATCTGCGGGTTGGTGAGGGTCATGCCACCGTTGAGGCCGGGGGCACCGATGACGAGATTGTCGGCGCTGAAGTTCTGGCCCGGGACCTTCATCTGGAACTTCTTCTCACCGAGGCCCGGGAGCTTGATCGGGGCGGCCATGCACAGGTCGGTGACCTTGGCCTTGTTGAATTTCAGCTTCGCGACGGCGACGTCGCCGCCCTCGAGCTTGTCGTTGCCGACGAAGATGGCGACACCTTCACCGTCGAGGCCGGTGACAGTCTGTGAGAAGATGGTGTTGGACAGTGCCAGGTTGGCGGAGATACCGCCTTGGGCGACGGCGACGCCCATGCCGCCGGTGGCCAGGAGTCCGACGGCGAGAATGCCGGCGAAGCGCTTGCCCTTGATATGTCCCATTGTGTTTCCTCCGTAGACGCCCCGTCGGCGTCCGTCAGTATGGTGTCGGCGGTCAGTCCGCCTCGTCCTGTCCGGATCATCCTAGCGCTCCGCAACGTTTTTCTTGCGCAATGTGGATATTTTCCCCGTAACTATCGGCGGACGGTGCGCTGACCTGCCCGGATCGTGAGCATCAGTGCGAGGATCTGTATCCCCGTCAACGCCAGAACCAGGGGAATCCATCCCAGGTCGAAGACATGGCCGAGACTCCAGCCCAGGATCGACGACCCAAGGTAGTAGCTCATCACGTAGGTGGAGGACGCTTCGGCCCGGTCACCCTCTGCCCGTGCCCCGACCAGCGAGGACGCTGTGGAGTGGGCGGCAAAGAAGCTCGCGGTGAAGATCAGGACGCCGACGACGGTGACCCACAGGTTCGGGACCAGGGCGATGAGCAGTCCGACCACCGAGAGGAAGGATGCCCCGGTGAGTACCTGTCCAGACCCGTATTTCGTCGCCAGCGCCCCGGCCCGTGCCGACGACCAGGTGCCGGAGAGGTACAGCAGGAACACCATCCCGGCCCACAGTTCCGAGAGCCCGAACCGGTCGGTGAGGCGGAACCCGAGGTAGTTGTACAGCGAGACGAAGACTCCCATGAGAAGGAACGGCAGGATGAACAGCGGTACCAGTCGGGGGTTGCTCCAGTGCCGGCGGAAAGCGTTGATCTCGTGACGCAGGGTGATCTTCTTCGGGGTGAAGTTGCGCTGTGCGGGTAGGGCCCAGGCGCACACGACGGCGAGCAGGAAGGCAACGGCCGCGCCGGCAAGTGTCGCGCCACGCCAGTCGGTGATCTCCAGGAACCAGGAGGGGATGAGGCGTCCGAGCAGGCCGCCGAGGGTGGTGCCGGCAATGTAGAGGCCCATCACGCGGCCCAGGTGGTTGGGGTGGATCTCCTCGGCGAGGAAGGTCATCGTCACGGCCGGTACCCCGGCCACGGCGATGCCCTGCAGGGCACGCAGAGCGATCAGGGATCCGATACCGGGAGCCAGGCAGAGCACCAGGCTGAGCACGGTGGCGGCGAGGACGGAGACCTGGAGGACGCGGCGGCGTCCCACCCGTTCGGAGATGATGCTCACCGGCACGACGGCGACGGCGAGCAGTCCGGTCGTCGCCGAGACGGTCAGCGCGGCGGTGGTGGGGGAGACGTGCAGATTCTCGCTGATCGAGGGCAGCAGTGCCTGGGTGAGGTACATGGCGTTGAAGGACGCCAGGCCGGCCGTCGCTGCGGCGACCATGACGCGCCGGTAGCCGGGGTCGCCGGGGGAGAGTCCTGTCTCAGTCATGGATCCCATGGTGCACCGCGGGTTTTCCTCCACAAAATGCAACAGACACAGGATACTGTCCCGTTATGCGCATTGATGATCTGGGATGGTTCCTCGACCTCGTGGAGACCGAGAGTATGGCGGACACCGCCGCGGCCACCGGCCTGAGCCAGTCCTCCCTGTCCCGTCGGCTCGCCGGACTGGAAGCCGAGGTCGGTACCGGCCTCTTCGACCGGCGGGGACGCATCCTCGTGCTCAACCACCGGGGCGAGATCCTTGCGGCGGCCGCGCGGCGCACCCGCGACACCTGGTGGGACGGTGTCGAGGAGGTCCGCCGGGTCGTCGACCCGGAACGAGGCACCGTCCGTCTGGCATTCATGCACTCGCTGGGCACCTGGATGGTCCCCGACCTGCTGCGGTCCTGGCGTGCGGAGCATCCCACGGTCCGCTTCGAGCTGGTCCAGGGCGCGGCCCGCGAGCTCATCGACCGCGTGGTGGAAGGTGCGTCCGACCTCGCACTCGTCGGTCCGGAGCCGGTCGGTCAGATCCGCGCCGGTCAGGTGCGGTGGCAGGAACTGGCCCAGCAGGGCCTCGGACTGGCGGTCCCGGAGGGCCATCCGTTGTCGGTGGACACGGCGGGGCGACCCCGTACCACCATCGCCCTGGGCGAGGCGCGGGACGAGCGCTTCATCGCGATGCTGGAGGGCTTCGGCACCCGGATGATCCTCGACCAGCTCAGTGAGGACGCCGGCTTCCGCCCTACCCTGGTCTTCGAGTCGATGGAGCTGACTACGGTGGCGGGACTCGTCTCGGCAGGGCTGGGTGTGGCCCTGCTGCCGCTGGACGACCCCAACCTGCAGTTGCCCGGGATGCAGGTTATTCCGCTGGACACCGGCCGACGTCGCGAACTCGGTGTCGTGTGGTCAGCGCACGGTACACCGGCCCCACCGGTTGCGGCGTTCCTGGATTTCGTGGTGGGTGGTGTGACCGGTGGGGTCAGTGCCGGGCGGTGACCCGGGATATCACGACGCGCCACCCGATGAGCAGCACGATGAGCATCACCGCGGCGACGATCATGAAGGACCAGTGCGGGATCTCCGAATGGCGCAGCGCCCAGAAGAGCATGCCGACAACCCAGGTGACCCCGACGATGACCCAGCCGGAACCGGGGGCCGGATGGATGCGTCCCGCAACGAGAAGGCCCCAGACCAGGGCGACGCCGATGAGGAAGGGCCAGGTCGTGTCGAGCCAGCCGGTGAAGGACAGCGGCAGGTCATCGGAGTTGTGCGCGATCCGGGCCAGGAGAGCGAAGACCAGGACGGCGATCACGTCGGCGATGATGGCGTTGCGGGTGCTGAGCCCTGCCGTGGCGGAGGTCGGACCGACGGGCTCGGTGGTGCTTCCGGCGTCTCTGTTGGACATGCCGACAGTCTAGTTCGACGGAGGCCGGGCCGTGTCCTTACCGTCTGCACCGGGGGAGTCGCTCTCACCCCGCGCCGCCGTCCCGCTGGCGATCTGGCGCAGCGTGGGGGAGTGCTGGGTATCCACCGAGTCACGGACGAAGTTCCAGAGGAACACCAGCCAACCGATGATCGCCAGGCCGAGGAAGCTGATCATGCGGAAGACGATCACCGCTGCCAGAGCCTTCGCCGAGCCCATCTGTGCCGCACCGACGAGCATGCCCACCAGGGCGGCGTCCACCGGTCCCAGACCACCGGGGGTGATCTGGGCCTGGCCGACGAGCTTCGCGGTGATGAACGCGAGCACCACGCCGGCGATGGACGGGGTCGCACCGACCGCGTGGACGCAGAACAGCAGGCACAGGATCTCGGTGACCCAGTTGAGCAGCGACAGGATGACCGACCACAGCAGTTTCGTGGGGGGAAGCTCCACGGCGCTGAGCTGGTCGGAGAAGCCACGGATCTTGTCGTGCCAGCGGCCCTCCGGCGCCTTGCGCTTCCGGTTGAACCAGGTCAGGACGCGCAACAGGCCGGACTCGACCTTCTGCGGATGCTTCGCGACCCAGTTCATGCCCCAGGCGAGCAGGCACAGGATGACCAGGGTGAAGGCCATGGAGTACGGGTGGACGTCGGCGCTGAGGAAGAACATCGCGCCGAAGCCGAGGATCGCCATGCCTGCGCCGGCCAGCGCGCCGGACAGCACCATGTACCAGCTGGCGATGACCGGGGTGGCACCCCATTTGAGCTGTTCACGGAAGATCATCGCCGCCGAGATCGCCGGGCCACCGGGGAAGGTCGCCGACCAGGCGTTCGCCGAGAGCCCGAGGGCGTTGGCGGTCGTGCGCTTCACCTTCACGCCGGCAGACCGGAGCAGGACGACCATCACCTCGGCCTGGGCGATCATGGCCAGGGCCATCGCCACGCAGGCGGTGACGACGTACCAGTTGTTCGCCTTCTTGATGGCCTCCCAGCCGTCGTAGAAGAGGTGGTAGTGGCCGCGGGCGGCGAAGGCGATGATGACGAGAAGTGCGAGTGTCAACAGTGCGCGGACACGGAAGTCCTTCATGAACAGCCTGAGGCGCTTCCAGCTGGAGGTCTCCCGGACGATGATGCCGTGTGAGTCCTCCAGGTGATCCGGCGTCTCTTCAGCGGCCACAGGGTCAGCCCTTCCTGTCGTTGCGTCGGTCGCGTTCCAGCCGGGCCATGAGCTCGGCGAAGGGGACGGGGCCGTCCTCGTGGGCGCCGGACTCGTGGACCTCTGACGCGGAGGATGCCGGGTCTGCGTCACCGTTTCCGGCATCCTTCGCCACGGAGACGGCAGAAGTGCGACGCAAACTCCGCTCGGAGCTCTCGCCAGCGGACTGCCGGTTGTCCGCTGCGTCGAACTCCGGGGTGGTCGAGGCGTCCACCCCCTCGAGCCGCTCATTGTGCCCGATCTTCTCCGAGATCCGGGTGACCCACGCCGGTGCCCACCAGCAGTCCTCGCGCAGCAGCGCCATCAGGGCGGGTACCAGCAGCATACGGATGATCGTGGCGTCGATGACCAGGGCGGCGATCATGCCGAAGGCGATGTACTTCATCATCACGATCGACGAGAACCCGAACGCGCCGCAGACCACGATCATGATCGCGGCCGCGGCGGTGATGATCCCGCCGGTCGTCGCCGTGCCGAAGCGGATCGCCTCCTTCGTCGTCGCCCCGTGGGCTCTGGCCTCCACCATTCTCGAGACCAGGAAGACCTCGTAGTCCGTGGACAGTCCGTAGATGATCGCCACGATGAGGACCAGCACCGGACTCATCAGCGGACCCGGCGAGAACTTGAACAGGTCCGCACCGAAGCCGTCGACGAACATCCAGGTGAGGATGCCGAGGGTGGCACCGGTGCCGAGCAGATTCATGATCACGGCCTTCGCCGGCAGGATCACCGAACCGAACACCAGAGACAGCAGGATGAAGGTCGCGACGATGATGTACAGCAGCATCCACGGCAGCTTGCCGAACAGTGCGTCGATGGACTCGACCTCCATCGCCGGAGTGCCGGCGACCAGCACCTCCGCCCCGTCGACGGAGATGTCGCGCAGCTCGTTGACGATGCGGTCATTGTCGTCCCGGTCGGCGATACCGGCGGAGAGCACCGTCACCCCGTCCTTCGTGGGCTGGGTGACCTGGAACTGGCCGGTGAGCCCCTCGACCGCGTTGGCCTGCTGATACACCTGGCCGACCGCGGAGGCACCGTCGTCCTGCCGGATGACGAGCTTGACCGGGTCGGTGCGCAGCTCGGGGAAGTTCCCGTCGAAGTGGTTCTGGGCGACGCGGGTGGTGTCGTCCGGCGGCAGGAAGGTCTCGTTGATGCCGCCGAACTTCACCCCGCCCAGTGGGATGGTCAGCAGCAGCAGGACGCCCACCAGGCCCACGGTGAGGACCTTGGCGTGCCGCATCGCGAACGCGGGGACGCGTCCCCACCAGGAGTTGACCGTGTCCTCCTTCGTCCGACCACGGCGGAACAGTGTCCACTTGTCGATGTTCCGGCCGAGCAGTGCGAAGACACTCGGCAGCACGATCACGCTGAGCAGGGCGGCCAGTCCGACCGCGGAGATCGCGCCGTAGGCCACGGACTTCAGGAAGGCCTGCGGGAACAGCAGCAGACTCGACAGGGCCACGGCCACCATCAGGGCGGAGAAGACCACCGTCTTTCCGGCGGACGCGGTGGTGTTGCGCACCGCCGTGCGGACATCGCGTCCTTCGGCGAGTTCCTCCCGGTAGCGGGAGACCATGAACAGGCCGTAGTCGATCGCCAGGCCCAGACCCAGCAGCGTCACCACCGACTGGGCGAAGGTGTTGACCATGGTGATGTCGGCGAGCAGGGAGAGCACACCCATCGACCCGAGGATCGACAGCACACCGACGAGCAGCGGCATACAGGCCGCGACGACCGAACCGAAGACGAGGATGAGCAGCAGGGCGACCGCCGGCAGGCCGATGACCTCGGCGCGGGCGATGTCGTCGCTCATACCGGTGTCCAGGGCACCGGAGACAGCCGTGGCACCGGCGACCTCCACGGTCGCCCCGGGCACCTCGATGGAGTGCAGGGCGTCCTCGATCTCCCGGTAGTTCTTCAGGACCTCGTCCTCGACGCCCTGCAGGGACACCGAGGCGAAGGCGGCGGAGCCGTCGTCGGTGATCAGCTGGGCCTGCTGGCTGTCGAAGTAGCTGAGGGTCTGGCGGACCTGGTCCGGGTGGGACGAGGAGATCGCGTTGAGCTGGCGGGTGAAGTCGGTGCGCACCTCCTCCGAGCTGAGGTCGACGTCCGGGTTGTCCCGGGTGACCAGCAGGATGACGTCGCCGGAGGCGTCGCGTCCGAAGACGTCCTGCTCGATCTGGGCGGCGCGGGTGGACTCACTGTGCGGGTCGTCCCAGCCCTCGGAACTCATCCGGTCACCGAGCTTCGTCCCGAGCAGCAGGTACAGCAGCGCGATCACCGCGACGACGATGACCGGAACCACCCGCCGCCAGCGGTAGGCGGCGTCTCCCCATCTGGTGAACATCGTGGAATCCTTTCGCGAAAGTCCGTAAGTGGCCGGAGAAGATCAGCCGAGCAGGGTGCTGAGGGAACGGAAGGGCTGGAGCCAGGCACCGCCGTCAGGCAGGGTGTCGAGACTGATCCGCGGCAGCGGCTCACGGAAGACACCCTCGATATCCTCCAGGTCCACGAACTCGAGGACGGGGTTGTCGACCGCCCAGTGGGCGTGCTCCCGGAAACCGAGGACGGTCACCGGGATCTCGTCGGCGAGCTCTTCGAGCAGGTCGCGGAAGTTGCGGCCGTCGGCGCTGGCTACGACGAGCCCGTCGAGGACGCCCTCGGCATGGCGACGCCGGATGTGGTCCAGCATGTCCGGGTCGACATCGGAATCGTCACTGGTCTTCGGTTTGGCGAAGACGGCGAAACCGACATTGCGCAGGGCGTCGACCCAGCCGCGGACCTGGTCGGCGGAGCCGGGGGCGATGTTGGTGAACACCGTCGCCTCGGGTTCGGGGGCGAGAGCCTCGTCATCATCGCCACGGAACTCCTCGGCGATGTCGGTGGTCAGGCCGATGAGCCAACGGCCCACCGCGTCGAACCGGGGCCGGTGGGCGGCGGTCGGCCGGGATCCCAGGAGCGAACCGAGGCCCATGTCGATGTTCGGGGCGTCCCACACGAGCAGGACGACCGGACGGCGCTCCGGTGCCTCCGAGTAGGAGAAGGTGGCACCCATCAGCGTCGCCGCCAGAGGTACTCGCGGATGACATGTTCCTTGTCGAGGCCCTTGCCCTCGAACTTGGTGATGATCTGCCGGTCGGTGAGCACCGGGACCGTCTCGTCGCGATCATCCGGCCAGCCCAGGTACTCGAGGTCGTCCTCGGCGTTGACCAGTTCGTCGATCCATGCGGCGTAGTCGGCGTGGTCGGTGGCGACGTGCAGGATCCCGCCGGGCTTCAGTCGCGAGGCGATGAGGTGCAGCGTGCCGGTCTGGATGATCCGGCGCTTGTGATGGCGGGCCTTGGGCCACGGGTCCGGGAAGAACACGCGCACCCCGGCGAGGCTGCCGGGGGCGAACATGCGCTGCAGGACCTCCACGCCGTCACCCTTGACCATGCGGACGTTGGTGATGCCGCCGCGGACGACCGAACCGAGCAGCTTCGCCAGCCCGGGGCGGTAGATCTCCACGGCGACGATGTTGTGGTCTGTCTCCAGCGGGGCCATTGCCGCGGTGGAGGTGCCGGTGCCGGAACCGATCTCGACGATCGTGTCGTGGCCGGTGCGGCCGAACCAGTCATCGAGGTCGATGACCTGGTCGTCGGCGGTGACGGGATTCTCGTCGAGGACGCGGCCGAGGTGGGGCCAGTTCTCGTCCCAGGTGTTCTCCTGGTTGTCGGTGAGGGTGCCGCGACGGAAGCTGAAACTACCCAGTCGCGGATAATCGCGACCGTCGTTAAACTCGGTCTGGAGCGGCCGACCGCGGTGGGCGGCTCGGGAGGAATCCGGTTCCTGCGGGGACTCCGGGGAATTTTCAGTAATAGACATCCCTGTCATTGTGGCAGAACCGCAGCGCAGGGGAAACAACGCCGGCTCTCTGGTCCGGCAGAATCAGACGATCCGGCGGGGACGCCGGTAAGGGGGAGGCACCAGTGAACTCTGTGAGTGCACCAGCGGTACCGACAGTCGTGTCCGTCATCGGGCCGGAGCGTGACGAGGTGGTGGCCGTGGCCGCGGCCCTTCAGGAGAGGGTTCCCGGCCGACGGTTCGTCGTCGGTGCGGGACCGGACACCGCCGGTGGCGTCATCGCCGTGACAGCGGGTCGGAAAGACAACGACGGTGAGGACGGTAAGGACGCAGCGATCGTCCGTGCGGTCCGCGACGCCATGGGTGGCTGTGTCGTCTACAACGGGGGAGAGTCGGCGTCACTGACTCCACTGTCGACCGAACCCGGCGTCACTGTCGTGCCCTGGGACGGTGACGCGGCCGACCGGAGGAACATCGACCGGCTCGCCGAGGGGGTCATGGACCGTTGGATCGACGTACCCCGGTGGGTCTCCGACGCCCGACGGGCAGACGCCGACCGCATCGACCGGGTACGGGTGGCCGTCCGTCTCACCGCTGAACGTCATGCGTCCGACCTGCTGGAGACCGACATGCCTGCGTCCGGGGACACCGCGACGTCGGACGGTCGGGGACGGCTTGACGCGCTGTTCCGGGCCCGGCTGCGCTGCACCGTGCTGGAACACGGTGTGGAGTGGCCGCACCTGCCGGAGTCTCCGACCCCGCCCGGGGTATCACCGGTGTCCGGTGGTGACCGGCAACGGGAACTGCTGGTCCTCGTGGCGTCCTGCGGTGCGGGCCTTGCCGCCGCCGTGGCGGTGGGTCGACTGGCGGGGCCGCTGGTCGGCGTCCTCGTGGGTGTGGTCGTCGCCGCGGCACTCGCCCTGGTGCGTCGGCGGATGCTCGCCGGGGCACGCCGGGAACGTGACCGGGCGGCGGGGGCGGCGCAGCTGCGTCGGCAGTGGGGTGCGGTGGCCACCGAGGTGGTCTCCCGGCTGCGGGTGCCGGCGGTGGCGGACGCCGTGGTGGCTGAAACGACAGGGGCGAAGCGATGAGCGGCGACTGGTTCGATCTGGGCGGGCTCGACGGACTCGACGGGCTGGACGGTCTGGAGCCGGTGGATCCGGCGACGGACGGGCACCTGATCCTCGACATCGGTGACGTGAGTTACGGGCTGCCGGCGTCTCACGATCTGGGAGAGGACGCGGCGGAGGACGCCGTGACCCTCACTGACGACCGGGGCATGGCGGTCTGTTCCGACACCGACGGAGACGGACACGTCGACCGACTGTCTGTCGTGGGCTTTGACGGCTCCTGGTCGCACTGGGAGCGCGGCGGACAAGCCGGTGACACGGACGCTGAACCCCCCGTCACCCCCACCGGGCCCACGGATAACTGGACAACCGGTGGGTGGGAATGTGTGGAACGGGGGGAATGGGGTTAGGCTGGGGTGGTTAAGACGCGAACTCACCACTCTTGTCAGGAGAATTCATGACCATCCCCGGGCTCGTCGGCCAGGCACCCACCACGAATCAGGAACTGCTGCAGTGGATCATCGACGCGGTAGCTCTTTTCGAGCCGGCGCAGGTCGTGTTCGTTGACGGCTCTGTGGAGGAACGCGACCGACTGTCCCAGGAGCTCGTCGACGCCGGCACTCTGATCAAGCTCAACGAAGAGAAGCGGCCGAACAGCTACCTCGCCCGCTCCAACCCGGCCGATGTCGCCCGCGTGGAGTCCCGCACCTTCATCTGCTCCGAGAAGCAGGAGGGCGCCGGCCCGACCAACAACTGGGCGCCGCCGGCTGCGATGAAGGAGGAGATGACCGAGCACTACAAGGGTGCGATGAAGGGCCGCACGATGTACGTCGTGCCGTTCTGCATGGGTCCCATCGACGACCCGCAGCCCAAGCTCGGCGTCCAGCTCACCGACTCCGCCTACGTGGTGCTGTCCATGGGTGTCATGACCCGCATGGGCCAGGCAGCCCTCGACAAGATCGACGCCACCGGTGAGTTCGTCCGCTGCCTCCACTCCGTCGGCGCCCCGCTGGAGCCTGGTGAGGAGGACGTCGCCTGGCCGTGCAACGACACCAAGTACATCACCCAGTTCCCGGACACCAAGGAGATCT
The DNA here is from genome assembly GCF_056280545.1 of Corynebacterium sp. UD i78. NCBI lineage: Bacteria > Bacillati > Actinomycetota > Actinomycetes > Mycobacteriales > Corynebacteriaceae > Corynebacterium > Corynebacterium sp. UD i78. Next base: position 2,954,418 of record NZ_JBWCED010000001.1, read on the forward strand.
GGTCCTTCGGCTCCGGCTACGGCGGAAACGCCATCCTGGCCAAGAAGTGCTTCGCGCTGCGCATCGCGTCCGTCATGGCGAAGGAAGAGGGCTGGCTCGCCGAGCACATGCTCATCCTCAAGCTGACCAGCCCGGAGGGCAAGGCCTACCACATCCTCGGCGCCTTCCCGTCCGCCTGCGGCAAGACCAACCTCGCCATGATCACCCCGACCATCCCGGGCTGGAAGGCCGAGGTCGTCGGTGACGACATCGCGTGGATGAAGTTCGGCGAGGACGGCCACCTCTACGCCGTGAACCCGGAGAACGGCTTCTTCGGTGTCGCGCCGGGCACCAGCTACGGCTCCAACCCGATCGCCATGGAGACCATGGATGCCGGCAATACCCTGTTCACCAACGTCGCACTGACCGACGACGGTGACGTCTGGTGGGAGGGCATGGGCGACGCCCCGGCCCACCTCATCGACTGGAAGGGCAACGACTGGACCCCGGAATCCAACGAGAAGGCCGCCCACCCGAACTCGCGCTACTGCGTGCCGATCGCCCAGTGCCCGTCCGCCGCCCCCGAGTTCAACGACTGGAAGGGCGTCAAGGTCGACGCGATCCTCTTCGGTGGTCGCCGTGCGGATACCGTCCCGCTGGTCACCCAGACCCATGACTGGAACCACGCCACCATGGTCGGTGCACTGCTGGCCTCCGGTCAGACCGCCGCCCAGGAGGGTGTCGTCGGTACTCTGCGCCACGACCCGATGGCGATGCTGCCCTTCATCGGCTACAACGCCGGCGAGTACCTCGCCCACTGGATCGAGATGGGCAGGAAGGGCGGCGACAAGATGCCGGACGTTTTCCTGGTCAACTGGTTCCGTCGTGGCGATGACGGCCGCTTCCTGTGGCCGGGTTTCGGCGAGAACTCCCGCGTCCTCAAGTGGATCGTCGACCGTATCGAGGGTCGCGTCGGTGCCGATGAGACCATCGTCGGGGACACCGCCCGCTACGAGGACCTGGACCTCGAGGGCGTCACCGAGCCGGAGGCCGACATCCGCGAGGCGCTCACCGCGCCGGCGTCCCAGTGGGCCAACGACATCGAGGACAACGCCGAGTACCTCAATTTCCTCGGCCCGAAGGTCCCGCAGGAGATCCTCGACCAGTTCGACGCACTGAAGCGGCGCGTCGAGGAGGCCGTCGCCGCCGAGAAGGCAGGCGTCTAAGGGTTCTCTCTTCCCCCTTTCAGAAATCCTCCCCTCCTGAGGTAGGCTCCCGGGCTTCCGTGCGTACCTCAGCCGGTGAGGATTCTTCTGCGTCCGAGGCGGGGTCAGGAGGCGGGGCCGCGACGTAGGGTGGAACGCGATGGTCCACTCCCATGATTCCTGCGCCCCTGACCTCGCCCGCGACCTCGCAGTCACTGGCGCGGTCGATTTCCGTGCTGCCTCCGCCGCTGACATCGCCACGACTGCTCCGGACGCGGAGACCCTGACAGCTCCGCAGCGGGTGTCGCCGGTCGTCGCGATCACACCGCTGAGTCTGCCCACCGAGGTCATCGCCCGGTCGGCACAGGTCCCGGTGGTTGTCATCCTCGGCTCTCCGGTAGACCCGGAAATGTCGGCACTGCGCCGGGAACTCACCGGGGCGGCATCCTCCGCGGGACTGCGGTGGATCCTGGCGGTGGCGGATACTGACCGGTTCCCCCGGCTCGTGGCGGCGTTCCGGCCGGTGTCGATGCCGACCGTCGAGGTCGTCGCCGACGGCACCGGTATTGCAGCCTGGACTCCGGAGGACGGTCTGGGGGAGAACGGCGTGGACTGCGCTGACTGGGTGTCGACGGTGGTGGGGCGCGTCGCACACCGGCTGGCAGGACTGCCGCCGGACACTCTGGTCGATGATGCCGAGGCGGCTGATGTGCGAGGGAAACCGGGCAACGGCCCGGACGCCGCGGATTCTGTGGCGCTCACCTCCGATCCCCGGCTGCGCCAGGCGGCGGATCTGGTCGGCAGTGGTGACCCGGAGGGTGCGGTCGCGCTCTACGAGACGCTGCTGGCGGAGTACCCAGACCGGGCGTCGCAACAGGTGCTGCAGCAGGCGCGGGTGGCAGTGGGTGTGCTGGTACGGACGAAGGAACTGGACCAGCGGGCGGTCTACACCACGCTCGCCGGAGCACAGCGGCTTCTCGACGCAGGAGACGCCGTCACAGGGACTGCCTCGACGACACTCGATGATCTGCTGCGTACCGCTGATGTCCTTGTCCTCGATGACAGGCCGGTTGATGCGGTCGACCTGCTGTCAGGAGCCTTGTCCAACTCAGCGGCAGGACGACCGGCGGCGGAGTGCGAGCAACTCCGTGTCCGTGTCCTTGACGTCATCCGGCTCCTGGAACCGGGCGCGTCGGCGGCGGAACGGGCCCGCCGGAGGTTGGCGTCCGCCCTGTTCTGAGAGGTGGCTGACGGGACGTCTGGTCAGGTGATGTCTGTCGGTGCCGCTACATGTCACGGGGCGATTCAGCTCGGGCCGCCCTCGAGCTGTTCATCGGACGAGGTCGCGGGCTTCGTCGTCGGTGATCATGGCGCCGTCCAGCCTTTCCAGCAGGGCGGGAGCATCGAAACCCACTCCGATGAGCACGACCTCGTTGCCGGGTGTGAGACCGGCTTCCTGCCAGCCCGCCGCGGGCCGGATCGACAGATCCGGACCGGCCTGGTGCCAGATCTGGGCGTGGGACAGCTGGTCGGCGAGCCAGCAGTATCCTTTCGACCGGACCAGTCCGGTGGTGGCACGCAATGCTCCAAGCAGGCGTCCACGGTCGAGGGGACGGTCACTGCGGAAGACGACTGAACTGATGCCGTACTCCTCGGTCTCCGGGGCGTGGGGGTTCGCCAGTTCCTCGGCCCACTCTCACCAGGCGTAGGACTGTGGGGCAGTGCCCGGGCCGGGCCAGATCCGGTCGAGTTCTGCCGGCGTCGGGGCGTCCGGCGGGCACACCCCATCGCCGGTGGCGACCACGGGATCAGCCCGATCCGGAAGTGCTCCAGGGCGGGGATGAGCTCCTGCTCGATCACCCGGGCGCGACCGGTCAGGTGGGAGTCGGTCACGTCCCACCCGGCGAAGCTCGAGGATCCGACGTAGCTGATCTTGCCGGACGCGACGATCTACTCCGAGGTTCCGTAACACTGGGCCATGTCCGGACTCTGCGGGCCACCGTAGACATCGGCGGACCCGATGAAGCTCACCCCGAGGTCGACGGCGTGGTCGAGAATCCTGTGGGCGTCCGCTTCCGGGCTGGCGTCCCCGGAGTTCATGGTGCCCGGTCCGATCCTGCTGACCAGCAGGCCGGAGCGTCCGAGGTGTGCGTAGTCCATGGTGTTCATTCCCCTACCTGCGACGTTATCCGCGGTATCCGGCCTCAACCAGGTACTGACAGGGCATTGTCCGGGTCTGCCGGAGGCCTGTGCCACGCCCTACGCTGGACGTCATGGACAGCAGGAAGAACGCGCGGGCGGCGCAGGCCGAGGTACGGGAGTTCCTCACCACCCGCCGGGCCCGCATCACCCCGGACGCCGCGGGTCTGCCGGCCACCGGTAACCGTAGGGTGCCTGGTCTTCGCCGCAGTGAGGTCGCGCACCTCTCCGGGATCAGTGTGGACTACTACGCGAAACTGGAACGGGGACAGATCGCCGGGGCATCCGCCGGAGTTCTGGAGGCCCTCGCCCGTGCCCTGCAGCTCAGCGAGGCAGAACACCGGCACCTCTACGACCTCGCCAGTGCCGCCGACGGTGTCCCGACCTCGGCGCGTGGACGGTCACGCTCCACCCGTCCGCACCAGGTCAGGGCATCCCTGGAGCGGGTGGTGGACGCCATCACCGGGGCTGTAGCCTTCGTCCGCGACGAGATGCAGGATATTGTCGCGGTCAACGATCTGGGCCGGGAGTTCTACCGTCCCGTGCTCGGGGAGAAGGACGCATCCGGGGCGCAGTCCGGTCGCGCGAACCTCGCCCGCTTCCAGTTCCTCGACCCGGCGTCCCGCGAGTTCTACCCGGACTGGGACACCATGGCCCGGATGTGCGTCGGTGTGATGCACGCCGAGGTCGGACGTAATCCCGGGCACCGTGGGTTACAGGATCTCGTCGGAGAACTGTCCACGCTGAGCGCCGACTTCGCTGAACTGTGGGCCGCGCATGACGTGAGGATCCACGGGGCCGGGACGAAACGGTTCCACCACCCGGAGGTCGGTGAGCTCACTCTCGCCTTCGAGGAACTGCAGGTCACTGCAGATGACGGACTGGCACTCTACGTCTACTCCGCGGAACCGGGGTCAGCGTCCGAGGAGAAACTGCGACTGCTCGCCTCACTGGCGGCCACTACCGACATTCACCCCTCGTAGGCCTCCTTCGCCGCCCGGAACGCGGCCCATGCCTTCGGCCACCCGACGTAGAAGGCGGCATGGGTGAGGACCTCGGTCATTTCCTCTGCGGTGACGCCGTTCTTCTTCGCCGTCTCGATGTGGAATCCGAGCGAGCTGTCGATGATGCCGGACGCCATCAGCGCGGTGACGGTGACGATGCTGCGGTCGCGGGCCGGAAGCTTGTCCTCGCGGCTCCACACCTCACCGAAGAGGACGTCGTCGTTGAGTTCGGCGAACTTCGGGGCGAATTCACCGAGGGAGTCCCGGCCGGCTGTCACTTTCTCCATCATTCCTCCTTCCTGACGGTGGGGTTGTTCACTTCCCGCTGTACACCGGGAAGGCCGAGGAATCGCCGTAGTCCCGGGCGTCCAGGGTGCGCAGGGCGTCCATGTCGGCGTCCTCGATCATGAAGTCCACCTCGGCGTTGGAGCGCATATGGCCCGGGTTCGCGGTCTTGGGCAGGGAGACGGTGCCGAGCTGCAGCGTGTAGCGGATGCACAGTTGTGGCACGCTGACACCGTACTTCGCCGCGAGATTCTTGACCTTCGGGTTGTCGAGGATCTCGCCGTGGGCGATCGGGGAGTAGGCCTCCACCACGATGCGCTTGTCCCGGCAGTAGTCGATGAGGCCGGCCGGTGTGTTGCCGGCGTGGACGAGGATCTGGTTGACGTGCGGGGTGATCTCGGCATTGTCGATGATGTTGTCGAGATCGCGCTCCAGGAAGTTGGAGACGCCGATGGCCTTCACCTTCCCGGCGTGGAACGCCTCCTCGAGTGCCCGCCAGGCGGCGAGATTTCCCTCGTCGTAGGTGCCGCCGCGGAAGTCATCCCAGGGCTGCGGGGCATGGATGAGCATGAGATCCACATAGTCCAGACCCATGGTCGACAGGGAACCGTCGATGGCGGCGACGGCGCCCTCATAGTCCTTCACCTCGGCGGCGAGCTTCGTGGAGACGAACAGTTCCTCGCGGGGGACGCCGCTCTCACGCACGCCCTGCCCGACACCGGCTTCATTGCCGTAGGCCTGGGCGGTGTCGATGTTGCGGTAGCCGACGGTGACGGCCTCTTTCACGGCCCGGGCGGCCTGGTCATCGTCGATGAACCAGGTGCCGAGGCCGAGGACGGGGATGTCGTCGCCGGTGGTGAGGGTGAGGGTGTCAGTGAGTGCTGTCATGGTTGTTCTCCTGAGCAGGTGGGTTTACGCGGGCAGTGCCGCGTAGTACTTGTCTGTGACCGGTTCCAGCCACTCGTTGGAGGTGTTTTCGCCGGGGACCTCGATGGCGAGGTGGGTGAACCAGGAGTCTGCCTTTGCCCCGTGCCAGTGCTTCACATTGGCGGGGATCTGGACGACGCTGCCCGGGGTCATGCTCACGGGATCCTCGCCCTCGGCCTGGTACCACCCCGAGCCGTCGGTACACAGCAGGATCTGCCCGCCGCCGCCGGTGGCGTGGTGGATGTGCCAGTTGTTGCGGCATCCGGGTTCGAAGGTCACGTTTCCGACGGGTACTCCCTTGTCGGTAAGCAGGGCCAGGTAGCTCTGGCCGGTGAAGTTCGCGGCGTAGGCGTCGTTCTTCCCGCCGAGCGGGAAGAGGGGTTCGAAATCGATGCTGTCGGTCATGGCATCCAGGCTACGTCCGGTCAGGAGACCGCACCGGTGCTGAAGGGTGCCCTGTGGGTACGTGTCTGTTCTTCGGCCGGTTCCGGCTGTTCACCACTTGACCGAGGCTACGCAGAGGTTGTTTTCCGGAATCATCGGTGGACTCTCCGAAGCCTCGACCAGTGGTGGACGTTCTGACGTGGACGGTGGGTCAGTCGCGCACATCACGCGCCCGGACCCGCGGGAACACTGCTGTCACCGGCTACGCTGGACCCATGAACGACAGTCCCGTGACCCGGCACACGATCTTTCAGAACTCTCTCATGTCCGCTCTCCTCGACGGTATCTACGACGGCGAAATGTCCGTCGGCGAACTGCTCGGCAAGGGCAATTTCGGCCTCGGCACCTTCGACGCCCTCGACGGGGAGATGGTCATCATCGACGGCGTCTGCTACCAGCTGCGCCACGACGGCACCGCCACCCGCGCTGACCTTGGGCAGCATTCCCCCTACTCGGTGTGCACGAACTTCGTGCCGCGCATCCGCCGCCGGGCCCCGGAGAACATCCGGCGGGCCGACCTCTCAGACTTCATCGACGAGATGACGCCCTCGGCGAACTACATGTACGCCGTCCGCATCACCGGCACCTTCTCCGACGTCACGACCCGCACGGTGGTGCGTCAGGAGAAGCCCTACCCGCCGATGACCGAGGCTGTCGGGGACGATGCCGAGCAGCACTTCACCGACGTCTCCGGTGTCATCGCCGGTTTCCGCACCCCGATCTACGAGAAGAACATCTCGGTCCCGGGCTGCCACGTCCACTTCATCGACGATGCCCGGACACAGGGCGGCCACGTCCTCGACTTCACCCTCACCGAGGGCAAGATCGAACTGTGCCCCGGCACGGATCTTGACCTGCGGTTGCCGCTGACCTCGGCCTTCTCGAATGCGAACCTCGACCCCGAGGACCTCGACGAGCAGCTGCACGCCACCGAGGTCAAGGACTGACACCCTGAACACTCCCTCGCTCCGTAGCCCGGGCTCCGACCTGCCGCCGTCATGGTGGTACGTCCCTGCCCGGGCGGTCCGTCGATTCGTCGACCAGGACTTCGTGGACTTCGTCGGCAGTCTCGCCTTCCGCGCCCTGCTCGCCCTGTTCCCAGGGCTCATCGCCCTGGTCTCGATCCTGGCTCTGTTCGGTCAGAGCGAGGAATCGGTCGTCCGGCTGCTCAACCAGTTCGAGGGGGTGACCCCGGAGGACACCTGGGAGACGGTGCGTCCGGTCCTCGAGTCGATCCTGCGCGCGCCACAGGCCGGACTGGGTCTGGTCATCGGTCTGGTGACCACACTGTGGACGGCGTCCGGCTTCATCAAGACCTTCAGCCGCACGATGAATGCGGTGTACGGGATCTCGGAGGGACGCGGCATGTTCAAGTGGAACCTGCAGATGTACCTGCTCACCGCCATGTTCCTGCTGCTGGCCGCTGTCGGGCTCATCGGGTCGGTGATCGCCGGACCGGTCGCGGAGGCGGTCGGTGAACTGATCCACCTGGAGACCGCAGTGATCACGGTGTGGCGCTACGTCCGCTGGGTGCTGGTCATCGGGGTCGTCGTGCTGGGTGTGGGGATGCTCTACCGCATCACCCCCAATGTCCGGATGCGTCGTACCTGGGGAGGACGCCACTTCCCGTGGTACCTGTTCTGGATGCGTTGGTTCACGGTCGGTGCGACGATCGCCATTGTCGCGACGGTCCTGGCGACGGCGCTCTTCTTCCTCTATGTCTCGAAGGCGGGGTCCTTCAACGCGACGTACGGTGCACTGGCCGGCGTGGTCGTGCTCATGCTGTGGCTCTTCCTCGTCAATGCGTCACTGGTCTTCGGTGCGCTCATCGACAGTGAGGTCGTCCGGATGCGGCAACTGCGGGCCGGCCTTCCGGCCGAGGAGACCCTGCAACTGCGTGTCCGGGATTCCTCGGCAAGTGAGAAGCGCGAGTCGAAGATGGCCCGGGACGTGGAGCGGGCGCGCGAGATGCGTGAGAGTGCGGAGGCCGGCACGGAGGACGCCGACTAACCGTGGGCGTCGAGGAAGAACGCCAGCAGCTGCGGCTGCGGGACAATGCAGCGGTCACACCCGCTGACGATGTCGAGCGCGACGTTCCCGAAGCCCTCACGCCGGTACCAGTTCGTACCCTCCCGTGCCGCGGTGAGGGCGTCGAAATTGTCCTCGTTGGTGGTGCCGTCGTCGGGTTCGCCGACCGCCCAGGTCAGCGGTAGATGCTGCCGCTTCGTGGCGTCCGGGAGTGGTTATCGAGTGCCTCGGGCGCCCCGCCACCGCCGAGCATGAGTGCCCCGCCGGTGATGAGCAGTCGGGAGGTGGGGATGGTGCCGTAACCGATCATCTCGGCACCGCCGGAGTATCCGTACCACCGGATGTCGGTGGGGGACGCCGAGTTCGGCACCTACTTCATCGGCTACGCCAAGGATCCGGCGGTGACGGAGCAGATGCTGCGCAACATGTCCATCGGTGTCCCGGAGGGCAACCACGACCGCATCCTCGACTTCTTCACGGCGGTCACCGGATCGCTGTATTTCGTGCCCTCAGCGGCCTTCCTCAACGGTCTGGGGGCTGACCGGGTGGGACGTCCCCGAATCTTTCAACCGGGGTGACCTGCGAAGAGTGATGCGAATCACGATTTATCGGAGAATCTTCTTTCGTTGGCAACGGATATGACCTATCCTTTTCTGTAACGATCACTACATATCCACACCGACTCTGGAGGACATCATGTCATGCCCCTTCAGTGGCGCCGACGACGCCACCACCATCCCCGACGCTGCAGGGTCCACCCCGAAGAAGTCCTTCCGCCGCGGAAGCAAGGATGACACGCTGGTCCGCGAGGACGAGGGCTTCTTCGGCCCGGACTCCGTCACCTGGAAGGTCTGGCGCTTCCCCGGCTTCGCTCTCCAGGCCTTCGCCCGCGCTGTGACCCTCGAGCACCTCGACCCCGACCTCGTCGCCGCCGTCGACGCATCCGGCCAAGTCTACAAGCGCACCCCGGTCCGCTACGACCGGACGATGGAGTACTTCGCCGCCGTCCTCACCGCGGATGCCCAGACGATGACCCGGATGTCCGACATTCTCATGAAGGTCCACGACCGCTCCTACGGCGTGAACCCGGTGACCGGCAACAACTTCGAGGCGAACAACCCCGACTCGCAGATGTGGATCCACGTCACCGCCTGGCACTCGATGCTCTACATCTATGAGAAGTTCGGCCCGGGAAAGCTCTCCCGCGACGAGGAGAACGAGTACTGGGAGCAGATGGCGATCTCCGCGGCGTTCCAGCCGATCCGCCAGGAGGATCTGCCGAAGACCCGTGGTCAGGTGCAGAAGTTCTTCGATGACTGGCGCGAGAAGCTGTCCGCCTCCGAGGCGGCGATCCGCAACACAGACCACATCCTCGACGGCTTCGAGACCATCGAGCCGGACCTGCCGAAGTGGCTCATCAGGCTGGGGCGTCCCGTGCTGCGCAGGAGCATCATCGCCACTTACCCTCGCTGGATGCGTCCGATGCTCGGCGTGAAGCAGTCGCGGCTCATGGACTCCCTGTCCATCGCCGTATGGAAGCCGATCTACAAGGTGCTGGACGCCAACCCGAAGCTCTTCCTCTGGCTGCTCAAGCGCATCTGCCCTCGTGCGGTGCGCTACATGGAGCCACTGCTGCTCAAGACCCCGGCAAAGACACCCCGCGTCTACACCCCTGAGGTGGCCCGCCGGATGTTCGGCAACCCGCTGACCCCGCTGGAGCAGCGCGAAGAGCTGCTGAAGAAGCGTCAGGGTGGGGTCGGTCAGAGGTCCTACGGGCACAACCACACCGACCAGATTCTGGAGTTCGCCAACGCAGATGACGCCGAGGCCACCGAGGCGACGCTCGAGGCGGTGAAGGAGTCCGAGGAGGATCTCCGCCAGGTCGGTTAGTCCGGTCTTTTCCGCCGCTCCGTCGGCTCTACACCCGGGTGGTGCACATCACCCGGGTCTTTTCATACCCGAACCAGATAGGATGGGGCCTATGACAGGAGCAGCAGAAGACACCGTCGCTCGCAACCCCCTTAAGGTCACCACCACGAAAAAGAAGGCCCGGGGACGCCGGGCCGACGGTGAACGGTCCAGGCAGAAGATCCTCGACGCAGCCGCAGAGATCGGGGCAGAACGCGGCTACGACGGTACCTCCATCGCTGAGATCTCCCGGCGGTGCGGCCTGCCCGCCAGCTCCATCTACTGGCACTTCAAGGACAAGGACGACCTGATGGCCACGGTCATCGAGGACAGCTTCGACGCCTGGAACCAGTCCTGGGACATCGACGCCGACGGCAATATCCTCCTGGAGCTGTTCGCCATCGCCGAGCAGCTCATCGGTGCGCTGCAGGAGCACCCCCAGTTCCTCCACATCGGCCTGCCGCTGGCGCTCCAGAAGCGCTCCGATGATCCGCGTCCGCGCCGGATGTACCTGCAGATGCGGGAGAACCTCACCGCCCGGTTCGAGAAGATCGGTGAGACCCACTTCTCCCACGTCCCGCCGCAACGCCGCACCGCGATCATCACCTACCTCATTGCCGGTGCCGAGGGGCTGATCATCTCCAACGAACTCGACCGGTCGGACGACGCGCCGGACATCGGGGAACTGCTGCAGATCCACGCGTCGAGTGTCATTCATATGATCATGCAGGAGGCGGACAAATGGCCGAAGGCGTGACAGGCGTGACAGGCGTGATCGGCGTCATCGGTGTCGGTGAGATCGCCGAGGCCATGGTCACCGGCCTGCTCAGCGAGGACGCCGGCGCCCCCGGTCACGTCATCCTCTCGCCGCGCAGCGCTACCCGGGCCACGGCCCTGGCCACCAGGTTCGACGCGGTGACGGTCGCGGCGTCCAATGCCGGAGTCGCGGTCTCCGCGGACGTCGTCATCGTCTCCGTGCGCCCCGACCAGCTCACCGATGCCCTGGACGGGGTGGTTTTCCGCCCGGACCAGCTGGTCATCAGTACCCTGGCCGGCGTCGATCTCGCCACCCTGCGGGACGCCGTCGGCGGCTCGGATGAGGGGGGTCCTGCGATCGTCCGCTCCGTGCCGCTGCCTCCGGTGGCGCGCCGGGCGGGGGTGACGCCGGTGATCCCGGCCGAGGCCCGTGCGGTGCAGCTCTTCGATCTCCTCGGCGGCTATCTCGCCGTCGCCGACGAGGAACAGATGGCCGCGGTGACCGTGCTGACCGGAGCGCAGACCGGCCTGCTGCAGTATATCGCGGAACTGTGCCAGTGGGCCGCGGACAACGGTCTGGAACCGGGTGCCACCGAGATGTTCATCCGGAGCACCGTCGCCGGGCTGGAACCCGGTCTGCGCGACGCCACCACCCCGATCGCCGGACTCATCGACAACTTCGAGACCGAGGGTGGCCTGAACTGGCAGCTGCGGACCCGGTTCTTCGATGCCGCCACGTCCACCTCCCTCATCCGTGAACTCGACTCGCTGCACGAGCGCGTCCGGGGAGAGTGATGTCTGCCGGGTGGGGACCGGGTGGGGATGTCTTCAGCGTCAAACATCCTGACGCCGGGTCTTGACGCTCTGCGACGGTGCGACGCCCGGTCGGGTGGATAGCCTGGACCGATGGACTGGTTGAGCGCATGACGGGGAGTCGTCCTGACCGGGGCCACTACGACCTGCCGCAGGCGTCCCCGCTGGAACGCCTGCTGGGAGTGAGTGCCTACTCGGTGGTGGTGGCGCTGTTGTCCTCGTCAGTGGTGCTGCCCATGCCGCCACCCATGCCGCCGCCCATGGTGGACTCGGTGGCCTCACCCGCGGTGACCTCGGTCTCCGTGTCTCCGACGGTGACGGTGTAGGTCTCGCCGATGGTGATGCCATCGGAGGCGAAGACCACGTTGGCGAAGTCCTTCTCGCTGGTGAAGGAGGCGATCTCCGCACCGGTGGAGTCCTTGACGGTGATCGTGTCACCGGCGGACCCGTCGATGTTCGCGGAGAGCCAGCCCTGACCGTCGGTGTTGTCGGGAGTCTCAGCCATTCCGGAGGAACCGATCGCGGTGATCTCGCCACCGGTGACGGTGAACTCGCCGGCCACGTCGAGGGCGCCGTTGCCGTCGTCGGTCGGACCGTAGACGATGACGGCGCCGCCGGTGACGGTGGCGTCGCCGTTGGAGTCCAGGCCGTCGCCCTCGGCGTTGATGATGAGGGTGCCGCCGGTGATGTTGAGCTGCTCACCGGTGGACTCCTCGCCACCCATTCCGCCGCCCATCTCGCCGCCGTCGGGCATGGTGGGCATCTCACCGTCGGCCAGGCCCTCGGGCATGGTGGGCATCTCGCCCTGGTCGGGGATCTCCATGCTGCCGTCGGTGCTGCCTTCCGCGGCGGCGTGGGTGCTGTCGTCGGTTTCCTCCGAGTCAGACCCAGCGATGGCTGCGATACCGTCCTCGGTGGTGGTCGAGCCGGAGGCGTTGACTCCGTCGTCGCTGGAGGTGACGTCGACCAGACCGTCAGAGAGGGTGATGAGACCACCTTCGATGCCTTCCTCGGACTCGGTGACCGTGATATCGGCACCGTCGAGGATCACAGCGACCTCGGCGTGGACGCCGTCATCGCCGGTGGCCAGGGCGATGTCACCGGAGCTCATCCGGATGCCGCCCTTGGCGTGGACGGCATCGTCACCGGAGTCGACGTTGATCGTGCCCCCGTCGACGATGACGTACACGCCGCCCTTGATGCCCTTGGTCGAGTTCTCGTCATCCTTGCCGGCAGCAGCACCGCCGCCGGCGGAGATGTCCAGGTCGCCACCGGTGATGATGACGTCGGTGGCGGCGTCGATGCCGTCGCCGGCGGTGGTGGTGAGCTTCACGGTGCCGCCGGAGATGTTGACGTAGCCCTTGGTGGGGTCCTCATCCTGGTCGGATTTCAGGGCGTCGCCGGCGGAATCCACGGTCACGGTGCCGTCCTCGATGACCAGGGCGTCCTTGCCACGCAGGCCGTCGTCTGCGGCGGTGACGTTCAGCGTGCCGGACTTCACGACGAGGTCGTCGGTGGAGGTGATGCCGTCGGCCCTGTTGCCCTCGACGTTCAGTGTGCCGTCGCCGGTGATTGTGAGGTCGGCGTCGGCGTAGATCGCGGCGTTGGCGTCCGCGTCCTCGGCGTAGGTGTCGGTGTCGGAGACGGTGGATTCCCCGGTCAGCGAGATGACCACGTCATCGGCGCTGGCCACGTTGATCGCCGGGCCGTCGGAGGAGGAGATCGTGGCGTTGTCGAGGATGAGCATGACCTGGGCGTCGTCGGCGGCCTCGACGGTGACGGTCTCGGTGACGTCACCGCTGATCCGGTACACGCCGGCCTCGGTGATGGTGCCGCCGTCGTAGTCGACGGCGTCGTCCGTCGAAGCGGCAGCCCAGTCGGAGTCGTCCACGGAGGACGCCTCGTTGTTCGCGTCGAGCACCTCATCGGCGGTCGGTACGTTGACCAGGTCGGCGTCCCCGTAGACGTCGGTGGTGGCGTCGTCCGTGGTGGTGGTCTCCGCAGAGGCGGAGGAGTCGTCGGAGGAGGAGGAGGAGCAGGCGGCGAGCGCGAGGACGCCGGCCATGGAGGCGGCGGCCACGCCGCCGAGAAGGTGGTTACGCATGATGTGATCCTTAAGTTGCGGTGATGCGGGTGGTGGAGTGGATGGGTGCGAGGTCGAAGTAGTCGCGCAGGACGCGGTTCCAGCGGTTGTGGGGGAGCTCCGGGTGGAGGGCCGCCATGCCGGTGCCGAACTTCGAGATCTTCGACGGACGGTGACCGCTGTGCCAGAGCATCCGGTCGATGTCCGAGGGGCGGGAGCCGGACTTCGTCTCGACGATGACCATGTCGGGGCGTTCCAGGGTATCGGTGCCGACACCCCGCCAGGTGAGGTTCGTGTCGACGGTGGCGCGTCCGACCCCGCCGCCGGGGAGCAGGAAGGTGGTGCGGTCGTAGGTGCCCCACATCACCGGTGCGAGGTCGGTGGCGTGGATGTCGACTCCCGCTTCACGGGCCTGACCGAGCAGGTCCTCGGCCCAGGCGACGGCACCGGGGGAGAGCCGGTCATCGGCGGCCGGGGCGGCGTCCTCGCCGGTGAGCTCGTAGCGGGACTTCACGGTGACGCCGCGGGCTCCCTCGACCTTGAACTCCAGGAAGGATGCTCCGGTGTCGAGGTAGGTCCGGGTCCGCAGCTTGAACTTCCGGCGGCGGGGCCGGGCCGCCATCATGAAGCTGGCGAGGTCCGGGGTGTCGAAGTAGACGGACTGGTAGCTGTGGGCGGTGCGGCCGTCGATGGTGAGGACGCGGGTCTCCGGGGCCTCCTGCTCCAGCCGGGTGAGGACGTCGGTGAGTGCGGCGGACCTTAGGACGTACTTGCGGTCGACCCTGGTGAGCATGGCTGCTTCGGCGTTGAGTTCTTCGAGGCTGACGGATTTCATCGCTGAGCGCTCCTGACGGTGGACGGGACGGTGGTGGATGCGGTGATCATCTCGGACTTCGGCGCATCGAGCGTCGAGCGGGAGGGAAACAACCGGTTGCGTCCGTTGGTACGGACCGTGGCGGTGGCCAGGGTGGTGTCGTTGACGAAGTCGATGGACCGGATAGTGGCGTCGATGACCTCGGCACCGGTGCGGGCGTTGATCTCCCGGGGCAGCTGGGTCGGATCGGTGACCGCGGCATCGAGGCGGATCTCCATGGTGCGCACGCCGTTGGACAGCAGGCGGGAGTCGGCGACGGCGAGGACGGCGAGCAGGACGGCCATCAGGCTGATGTTGAGCGGGGTGACCTCGGTGGACATGCCGGAGATGAGGCCCAGGGCCAGCGCGGCGAAGTAGTAGGCGACCTCGCGCTGGGAGATCTCGGAGGACCTCAGGCGGATGATCGACAGGACGCCGAACAGCCCGAGCCCGAGACCGGCGCCGACGGTGGTGGAGCCGAGGACCTGGCTGACGGCGAGAACGCCGACGTTGACGCCGAGGAAGGCGACCACAAGATCGGAGCGGTGGTGGCGCGGGTAGTAGATGCCGAAGACGAGGATCGAGATGGCGAGCAGATCCACGAGGATCATGATGGTGGGAGGAAGACATGACCGGTTCCTTTTCTGTGATGTTCCGGGGGCGGACCCGGGCCGGTGAGTACCGATGACGGAAATAAGAATGTGTCCCCCACTTGGGCGAATCCTGTGAGCCGGAATATGAGTCTGCGGTAGCTGTGCGCACATCCTGCGGGCAGTGCCGGGTTTTCCTGCCGGCTCCCTGTGGCCGTCGTTGTACACAGGACATGACATGGCTTTATGTCGGAATTCTGTGGGTTGACCGGGAGTCTGAATCCGTACCGCGAACGCAGTATCGGACGGATACACCTGCTGCGGTACGGGGTGTACGCGGACGGGGGATGCATCGGGCACTCATCCGATGAAGGATCAGTATTTATATTTCACGGTATTTGTTAAGGAGAAGAACGATGACCGACGGGATGCGCCGTCCCTGGTCCGGCGGCGTCCGCAATAATGGCGTCATGACCCCTCAGCGCCGGATCCCCGCCCCGGTGATCGACCTCGCCGTCGTGGCACTGATCCTGGTGTCCACCGCACTGCTCGGCCCCAGGCCCTCAGGCGACCCCGGACCACAGGGCGGGCCGCCGGCCCCGGACATGCCGGGCGACCGGGGCGGCTTCAGCGGCTTGACCGGTATCGAGGACCCCGACCGCTTCTGGTTCATCGTCCCGGTCGCCGCAGTCCTCGCCGCCGCGGTCATACTGCTGCGACGCCGGTGGCCCGTGCCGGTGTTCGCCACGACCCTCGTGATCTACACCTCCACCGTTGTCCTTGAGCTTCCCGTGATCGGTGCCGGGATCGCCGTGATCGTGGCCGCCTGGTCGGTGGCCACCCGTCACACCCGGACGATCACGCTGATGGTCGGCATCATCGGCACCGGGGTGGTCGCGCTGCTCAGCCTCATCTACTCCGGGGAACTCACGCTGGACCCGCAGGTCTTCCAGGTTGCCGCCGGGATCGCCATCGCCGCGGCCCTGGGGGACAGCACCCGGTCGCGGCGGGAGTACACCGCGGCAATGACCGAACGTGCTGAACGGGCCGAACAGACCCGTGAGGCCGAGGCACGCCGGCAGGTCGCCGAGGAGCGGTTGCGTATCGCCCAGGATCTCCACGACACGGTCGCCCACCGTATCTCGGTGATCAGCCTGAACGCCGGGGTGGCGTCCGCCGCGGTGGAGATCAACCCGGACAAGGCCCGTGAGTCACTGGGGACGATCCGCACCGCGTCCCGCGAGGTGCTCAGTGAGATCGGCGTCCTGCTGCGCTACCTGCGGGCCGAGGACGGCGAGACCGCCGCCTCGATGCCGCAGCCGGGCACCGGTGAGATCGGTGCCCTGGTCCGTACCGTCCGGGACTCCGGCATGTCCGTCACCTACGACCCCGCGACCGACCTGGGCCGGGTCGACGAGCTCACCGGCCGGGTGCTCTACCGTGTGGTGCAGGAGGGCCTGACCAACGCCGGCAAGCACGGGTCCGGTCACACCGTGACGTTGAAGATCGACGTCCTCCCCGGGGCGGTGACCGTGGCCGTCTCGAACCCGGTCTCGGACACGGACCGGAACCAGCCGGACGCGCCCCACGGCGGGCTGGGCTTGACCGGCCTGCGTGAGCGGGTCGCCGCCGCCGGCGGTACAGTCCGCACCGGCACCGACGACAGCGTCTTCCGGTTGGACGCCGAACTGCCCCTCAGATGACCCCCAGCCGAAAGGACACCCCGTGATCTCCGTACTCGTGGTCGACGACCAGGCGCTGATCCGCCAGGCCGTCGCCGACATCATCTCCACCCACCCCGACATCGAGGTCGTCGCCACCGCCGGTGACGGGGAGGACGCGGTGGACCTGGTCGCGTCCCTGCACCCGGACGTGGTGCTCATGGACATCCGGATGCCGGTCCTCGACGGCCTCGGGGCGACCGAGCAGATCTGTGCCGACCCGGCGAATGCGTCGACCCGCGTCCTCATCCTCACCACCTTCGAGGAGGACGAGTACGTGGTCTCCGCCCTGCGCGCCGGGGCCGGCGGGTTCATCGGCAAGGGCGCAGAGCCCGAGGACATCGTCCGTGCGGTGCAGGCGGTCCATGCCGGGGACTCGCTCTTCTCCCCGGCGGCGACCCGCAGCCTGATCGCCCGGTACATCGACGTGCCGGACGCCACAGGTCAGGGCGGGGCGTCCTCCGGTGGTGCCGGTGCCGTCTCCGAGGAGGCGGCGCAGGAACTGGAGCGGCTGACCGAGCGCGAGCAGGAGGTCCTGCTGCTGGTCGGTCAGGGACTGTCGAACCAGGAGATCGCCGAGAAGTTCTTCATCTCCCCGCATACGGCGAAAACGCACGTCAACCGGATCATGTCGAAGATCGGCGCCCATGACCGGGCGCAGCTGGTGATCCTCGCCTACGAGAGCGGGTTGCTGGTCCCGGGCGCCTGATCAGCCTTGCGTCGACGGTCACGGCGCACCAGGTACACCACGCAGATCACCGCGGCGATCGCGCACAGGACGTAGATGACCGTGGAGAAACTGTCGATGGTGTCCGCCACGCGGTGGTAGTTCGCCCCGAGCAGGACGCCGGCCCAGATGAGCACCGCATTCCACACCGATGAGCCGATCAGCGTCAGCAGCGAGAACTTCACGAGGTTCATCCGGTCGATGCCGGCGGGGATGGAGATGAGACTGCGGACGCCGGGGACCACCCGGCCGATGAGGATCGTGGCGTCCCCGAAGCGGTCGAACCAGCGCAGTGCCTTGTCCACGTCGCGGCTGTCGACCAGCCAGATCCGGTCGGCGATCGCCCGGAGGCGGTCGGCCCCGATCGCCGCCCCCAACCAGTACAAGATCCAGGCACCGATCAGGGATCCTGCGGTAGCCCAGATGAATGCTGCCAGTGCGCTCATGTGCCCCTCGGTCGAGGCGAATCCGGACAGTGGCAGGACCACCTCGCTGGGGATCGGGGGGAAGACCGTCTCGATGAGGATCGCCAGGCCTACACCGGGAGCGCCGATGGTCTCCATGAGTGAGACGAGCCAGTCGAGGACGGAGGAGATCACGTGGGGCCTTTCGGGGGAGATCTGGTCAGGAACGACCGAACACCCCATGGTAAAACACGTTTACCTGGGGTGCTCTGTGGATTGACTGTGAATCCGGAGGGGCGGGTGTACCGGGCGGGTCACTAACCCTTCAGCGACGCGACCGGGGTGAATCGCTCGCCGTACGTGGCGGCGAGCTCCTCGGCGCGGGCGACGAATCCGGCCACACCGGTGGTCGGGTAGTCGGCCGGGGCGTCCTCCGGCAGCGTCGCTGCGGCCGGGCGGGCGTAGTTGGTGATGAACTGGCGGGTACCACCGGTCCATGCCGGGTAACCGATACCGAGGATGGAACCGATGTTGGCATCCGCATCCGAGGTCAGCACGCCCTCGTCGACACACTTCTGGGTCTCGATGGCCTCGATGAAGAGCATGCGCTCGACGAGGTCGTTGAGGCTCGGGCCGGCCTCACCGGCGGAGACGGTGGAGTCCAGGCCGTGGCCGTCGGTCGCGGCCTCGCCGTCGGGGACGGTGACCGGGGTGATACCGAGCTTCTCGGCGAGCTCACCACGCAGACCGGACCAGAGGCCGGCACGCTTGCCGTTCTCGTCGTACTCGTAGAAGCCCTTGCCCTCGAGCTTGCCGGGGCGCTCGAAGTGGTCGAGCATGGCGTCCACCAGGGCGTTGACACCACCGTCGTCGACGGTGACACCCGCAGCATCTGCGGCGGCCTTGTTCTCGGCACCGATCTTGCGGGCCAGCTTGAGGTTCAGCTCGTCCTGCAGCTGGAGCTGCGGGGCGGGGTAACCGGCCTGGCGGCCGGCGGATTCGATGACGGCCGGGTCGACACCCTCGACGAGCATGCGCATCGCCTCGTTGAGGACGGTGCCGATGACGCGGGAGGTGTAGAAACCGCGGGAATCGTTGACGACGATCGGGGTCTTGCGGATCTGGCGGGCGAAGTCGAGGCCCTTGGCCAGGGTCTCCGGGGAGGTCTCGGCGCCGGAGATGATCTCGATGAGCGGCATCTTGTCGACCGGGGAGAAGAAGTGCAGACCGATGAAGTCGCCCTTGCGGTCCACGCCCTCGGCCAGACCGGTGATCGGCAGGGTGGAGGTGTTGGAACCCAGGACGGCGGTGCCCGGCACGGCGGCCTCGATCTCGGCGAAGACCTTGTGCTTGAGCTCGGTGTTCTCGAAGACGGCCTCGACGACCAGGTCGACGTCGGCCAGGTCGGCGTAGTCGGCGGAGGGCTTGATGCGGCCCAGCAGCTCGGCGGACTTCTCCTCGGTGGTGCGGCCGCGCTTGAGCGCCTTGGCCTCCAGGCCCTCGGAGTAGGCCTTGCCCTTGGCGGCGTTCTCCTCGGAGATGTCCTTGAGGACGACCTCGATACCGGACTTCGCGGCGACGTAGGCGATGCCCGCGCCCATCATGCCGGCGCCGATGACGCCGATCTTCCTGAAGGTGGTCTTCGGGAACGGGGTGCCGTCAGCCTGCAGCGGGCGGGAGCCGCCGCCGTTGCAGTGGTTCAGGTCGAAGAAGAAGGCCTGCATCATGTTCGTCGAGGTCGGGCCGGTGACCAGCTCGACGAAGTAGCGGGTCTCGACGGCCGTGGCGTCCTCGATACGCTTGAGCTGCGCACCCTCGACGGCGGCGGCGAGGATCGCCTTCGGGGCGGGCATCGGGGCGCCCTTGACCTGCTTGGTGACGTTGGCCGGGAAGCTGGGGAGCATCGCGGCGAGCGCCGGGGTGGACGGGGTGCCGCCGGGGATCTTGAAGCCCTTGCGGTCCCACGGCTGGGTAGCGTCCGGGTTCTCGGCGATCCAGGCCTTGGCGGCGTCGACCAGCTGGTCGGCGGGGACGACCTCGTCGATGAGGCCGATCTCCTTGGCAGCCTCGGCGTTGAACTGCTTGCCGGTGGTCAGGACCTTGGTCAGGGCTGTGGCCAGGCCGAGCAGGCGGGTGACGCGGGTGACGCCGCCGCCACCGGGCAGCAGCCCCAGGGTGACCTCGGGGAGGCCGACCTTCAGGCCCTTGGCGTCGGAGGCGATGCGGTGGTGGGTGGCCAGGGCGACCTCGAGGCCACCGCCGAGGGCGGCACCGTTGATCGCGGCGACGACCGGGACGCCGAGGGTCTCCAAAGCGCGGAAATCGGCCTTCATACCGTCGCACATGTCACGGGTGGCCTCAGCCTCGGCGGGGCCGGCGGTGATCATGGACTTGATGTCGCCGCCGGCGAAGAAGGTCTTCTTCGCGGAGGTGATGACGACACCGGTGATCTCCTTGGCCTCGACCGCGGCCTGCAGCTTCTTCACGGTCTCGGCGAGGGAGTCGCGGAAGGCGTCGTTCATGACGTTGACGGGGGCGGACGGGTCGTCGATGGTCAGGGTGACCACACCGTTGGCGTCTGCGTCCCAACCGATGATGTTCTCGCTCATTGTTGCTCCTTGTTGAGGTGGTGGGGCGCTTAGACGCGCTCGATGATGGTGGCGACGCCCATGCCGGCGGCGACACAGAGGGTGATCAGGGCATAGCGTCCGCCGGAGCGGTGCAGCTCGTCGACGGCGGTGCCGGTGATCATGGCGCCGGTGGCACCCAGCGGGTGACCCATGGCGATCGCACCACCGTTGATGTTCAGCTTCTCGTCCGGGATGTTCAGCTCGCGCTGGGCACGCAGGACGACGGAGGAGAACGCCTCGTTGATCTCCCAGACGTCGATGTCCTCAGCCGTCAGACCGGCCTTGGCCAGGGCGGCACGGGCGGCCGGGGCCGGGGCCGTGAGCATGATCGTCGGCTCGACACCGGTGGTCGCGGCGGTGACGACGCGGGCGCGCGGGGTCAGACCGTTCTTCTGGCCGGCGGCCTCATTACCGATGAGCAGCAGGGACGCGCCGTCGACGATGCCGGAGGAGTTACCGCCGTGGTGGACGTGGTTGATCGCCTCGACCTGCGGGTACTTGTTCAGCGCGACGGCGTCGAAGCCACCCTGGTCGCCGACCATGGCGAAGGCCGGGCGCAGGCCGGCGAGCTTCTCCGGGGTGGTGCCGGGGCGGATGGTCTCGTCGCGGTCGAGGACGGTCAGGCCGTTGTTGTCCTTGACGGGCACGACGGAGTTGGCGAAGCGTCCCTCTTCCCAGGCCTTGGCGGCGCGCTCGTGGGAGCGGGAGGCGTAGGCATCCAGCTCGTCACGGGAGACACCGTCGAGGGTGGCGATGAGGTCGGCGGAGACACCCTGCGGGATGAAGTCGTTGTAGAAGGAGGTCTCCGGGTCCATGGCGAGGGCACCGCCGTCGGAACCCATCGGGACGCGCGACATGGACTCCACACCACCGGCGAGGACGAGGTCGTCGAAGCCGGAGCGGACCTTCATTGCGCCGTAGTTCACGGAGGTCAGGCCGGATGCGCAGTAGCGGTTGAGCTGCACGCCGGTGACGGAGTAGGGCAGGCCGGCGTTGAGTGCGGCGGTGCGGGCGATGTCCATGCCCTGGTCACCCAGCGGGGTGACGACGCCGGTGAGGATGTCCTCGATGGCGCCCGGGTCGAGCTCCGGGTTCCGCTCCAGGACCTCGGTGATGAGGCCGGAGAGGAGGTCGACGGGCTTGACGGTGTGCAGCGAGCCGCCCGGCTTGCCCTTGCCACGCGGGGTACGGATCGCCTCGTAGATGAAGGCCTCGGGGATTCCCGAAGCGGATGCGTCAGTCATAGTGGTCCTCACATCTGTGCTGTGTTGCCGCCGTAGCGCAACCTGTGTCGCCGATCACTATAACCGCATATCGGTCTCCGGTGGGCAATCCCCGGCGAATCGGGGGTGGTTTCTTTTATGCCCTCTGCCTGCGGTTTTGTCCTGTGAACCTATGTTGGCTGCTCACCGCTTCCGCAGGACCAGCACGAGGTTCGAGACCCCCACTTCGCGCAGCCCGGGCACCTTGGTCATCCACCAGGCCCACGACGGGTGGTACCGGGGGAAGGACGCCACGAGCTCGGCGTCCCCCCTGTCCTGCAGGGTCTGCGCGTACTGCAGGCCGTCGGCGCAGGAGACATTGAACAGGGACTCTCCCCACCGGTTCTTCGGTGGGTGACCGTGCGTCTTCTCGTAGCGGCGCGCCGCGAACCCGCCGCCGACATAGTGCTGCCACAGGCCGGTCTCGTGGCCGCCGAAAGGCCCCAGCCAGCAGGTGTAGGAGTAGACCATCAGTCCGCCGGGCCTGGTGACGCGCAGCATCTCGTCCGCCATCCGCCACGGGTCGGACACGTGCTCGGCGACGTTGGAGGAGTAGGTGAGGTCGAAGACCTCGTCCGCGAAGGGCAGGTCCATGCCCGACCCCCGCACCGAGGACGCCAGCCTGATCCCCGCCGCCGCCATCTCGCCGACATCGGGTTCGCAGGTCACGTAGTTGTCGACCCCGGCCGCGGCGAAGGCCTGCCCGAAGTAGCCGGGTCCGCCGCCGACGTCGAGGATCCGGGTGCCTGCCAGGGAGGCTCTCCCCGCGGATGTGGTGGGGCCGGGCGTCCGCCCAGATGTCGGAGAGGATGCCGACCGTGTCTGCGGCGAGGTGCCCGTAGAACCGGTCGGGGTCGGACTGCTCGAAGCGGAAGTCGGCGAGCAGACCGAGGGACCGGCGCAGTGTCGCGCGGCGGCGCAAGGTAGGGAGGGTCGTGGTGGCCGACGTTTGCGTCACCTTTTCCGCCGATCCGTGGCAGCGAACGGCGGAAAAGGTGACGCAAACTCGGCGGTTGCAGGTGACGCGGGTGATGACGCGGGCATGCGTCGATCATGGCACAGTGTGACCGGAACCCTGGCCAGTACGGCGGCGGGGGAGTACGCTCCGCGGATCATGAGCCAGCAGTACAACCTCAGCAACCTCAACGCCCCGGTCATCCCCTCGCTGACTGAGCAGGACGCGCGTCCGCCCCGTGGTGCGGGGACGCTGTGGTGGTTTCCTCCGGTGGTCAACGACCGTGCGGCGCGGACGACGGCGATGCTGGTCGTGGTACTGACGGTAGTGACTGTCGTGGTGTCTCTGCTCGGGTTCGGCACCGCGGCACTGGTCCTCAATGCCCTGCTCTTCATCGGTTTCGTGCTCCGGGTGCTCGCCGGGCCACGGTTCGACCCTTTCGGCCAGCTCTCGGTGCGGTGGCTGGCCGGTGCGGTGTTCGGGGAACCGCTGATGACCGCCGGGCCGCCGAAGCGGTTCGCGCAGGGGATCGGGGTGGTGTTCTCCGGGGTGGCGCTGGTGTTGCGCCTCGTCGGTGGAGACATCGCGGTGGTCGCCGCCGATGTGGTGCTCGCACTGCTGGTGGTGGCCGCGTCCCTGGAAGGTTTCGCCGGGTTCTGCCTGGGCTGCCGGATCTTCGCCTGGCTGCAGCACCGTGGCATGATCAGTGCGGATATCCGGGCGGACTGCGCGGTGCGGTGACTACCGTGCGGCGTGACGCACCGCACCGGCCACCAGAGCGCCGACCACGCCGACCGCGGCGAAGAGCAGGAACGCAGCAGTTCCACCGGAGGTCGCGGACACGATCCACCCGGTGACCGACGGGCCGACGATGCCGCCGATCCGTCCGATGCCCAGTGACCAGCCCACACCTGTGGTCCGTGCCTGCGCCGGGTAGGACCTCGTCACCCAGCCGTTGATCAGCGTCTGTGTGGCCACCGCCCCGTAGCCGGCGACCGCCGCCAGAACGAGCAGCAGTGCGGTGCCGTCCGCCCCGGAGAAGGCGAGGACCGCCAGCGCCCCGACGAGGAAGGACGCCGTCACCACGATCTTCGACCCCCACCGGTCTGCCGCCCATCCTGCGGCGATGCCGCCGACGATCGCTCCGAGGTTGAAGCACAGCAGGAAGTTCAGCGAACTGGAGAAGCCACGTCCGTCGTCCTGCATGAGAGTGGGCAGCCAGGTGTTCGCCCCGTAGACGAACAGCAGGGAACAGAAGCTCATCACCCAGAACATCACCGTGGTGGTCCGAATCCCGGGGGCGAAGATGGCCCCCAGGCCGGCCCGTGCGGCGTCCCGACGCTCCTCGCGGGACGCCGCCACCGACTGTTCCTCGGCGGATTCCGGTAGCCACCGCCACGCCGCCGGAAGGACAGTGATCAGCGGCAGAGCGGCGATGAGGTACATCCAGTGCCAGGAGAACTCGGGGATGATCCACTTCGCCAGCAGGGACGCCGCGACGCCGCCGACCGGATAGCCGGACTGCATGATGACGTAGGCGACGGCGGCGCGGTCACGTGGGGCGAACTCGGTGGTGAACGCCGCGGCCAGGGGCATGACGCCACCCAGGCCGATACCGGCGAGAAAGCGGACGACCGCGAAGAACTCCGGCCCGGGCGCGGCGGCGCAGAGGACCATCAGCACACTGAACCAGGTGACGCAGGCGAGGAAGGTGCGCTTGCGCCCCCACCGGGAGGCGAAGGTCCCGACGACCAGTGCGCCGAGGAACATGCCGACCAGGGCTGCGGAGCCGATGTTGCCGGCCTGGCCGGAGGTCAGGCCCCATTCGTCGCGGAGTCTGGACAGGGTGGTGCCGTAGACGACGATGTCGTAGCCGTCGAAGGCGATGGCGCCACCGCAGATCGCCATGATCCCGACGGGTAGGCGGGAGGGGGAGGACGCGTTGAGGGCACCGGTGGTAGGGGGGTGTTCACGGTTCTTCTTTCGCACTGCGGCGCCGATGCTGGTGCCGGCACCCGGGAAAATGAGCGTGGTTAGCCTAGCCTCTCCCGAGGTGGGGAGGAAAACCCTGCTGCGTGGGTACGGTGGTGGCCCGGTGTCAGAACCCCGGCGCATCGTGGGCGCACACCCGCTGGAACTCCTCCGTCCCGTCCGGCACGCGCCAGTAGTGCAGCCGCCGGGCTGCGGCCGTGTTCGTCTCCAGGTCGACCCGGTAGGCCGTCGCCCGGTCGTCGCGGACCAGGTAGGGCGCCCCACCTGCATCGGAGATCCGGAACTGGTGGGGGCGGGTGGTGCGCTCCCCGTAGCCGCTGGCGATCCACATCATCACCCGGGGCAGTTTCCACCGCAGGGCTTCGCTGTCGTCGATCACCCGACGCACGGACCCGAGGAACCCCACACTGAACCGGAAGCGCAGCGGGTGGGTGGCTTTCGCCGCGGCGTCGACCCGCCTCGCCCACTCCACCCGGATCTCGAGGTCCAGCTGCTCCGAGAGGTCGGTGAACTCGTTGCCGATGAACGGTCGCTCAGTGTGTACGACCTCCACCTCGGTGCGCACCCGGCGCCGGGACCCCTCGGACTGCACCGCACCGGGAAGTGTGGTCGGGACGTGGACGCCGGCCCGGCGCAGCCCCTCCAGCTCCGCCACGGATCCCGCAGGGACACCGACCGTGACGTCTTCCCTGGTGAGGGAGGGCTCATCAGCGACAGTGCCGTTCACCGCCGCCCGGGGCGGTCCACCGGCGCGCAGTGGGGGAGCGTCATCCGCCACGGCGCCGTCGCTGCCCTCGCAGCCCGGTGCGACCACGATCTTCAGCGCGCCACGGAGCTCCCCGACGGACTGCACCTGCACCGCGATCACGTCGCCGACCGACACCGAGGTACCGATACCGGTCCGCGTCAGATAGGAGGACAGCCCCGGCACGACCTGCACACTCACCTGGCTCTTCGCCATCATCCCGGCGACCCGGGACCCGTTGTCCGGACGGATGTTCGCGAACAGGAGATCGCCGGCGAAGCAGTCGGCCGTCCACGTCAGACCGTGGGCGGTGCGGGGCGCATAAGTGCGACGCTAGCAGGGGAAGTCACCCCCAGAGGGTGAGTGTTACGGTTGTTGCCATCATGAAAGTCCTACTGCTCTGCTGGCGCGATTCCCGGCATCCCGAGGGCGGCGGCAGCGAGGTCTACCTCGAGCGCGTCGCGGAGTATCTGGCGTCCCCGGCGGGAGGACGTCACGACGTCACCTTCCGTACCGCGCGCTACCCTGGTTCCGCCCCGGTGGAGCACCGGAACGGGGTGACCTACGTCCGTGGCGGTGGTCCACTCACCGTCTACCCGCGGGCGTGGCTGGCCATGCTGTGCCAGCGGTTCGACGTCATCGTCGACACCCAGAACGGCGTCCCCTTCTTCGCGCGCGTGTTCGGGCGGGGACGCGCCGGGCGGCCGGACGTGGTGCTGCTGACCCACCACTGTCACCGTGACCAGTGGCCGGTCGCAGGCCCTGTCCTGTCCCGGATCGGCTGGTTCGCCGAGTCCCGGCTCTCCCCGCGGATCCACCGGCATACCCCGTACGTCACGGTCTCCGCGCCGAGCGCGGACGACCTGGTGGGCCTGGGTGTGGGCCGGGAACGGATCACCATCATCCGCAACGGGGTGGACGCCCCGCCGGAGCTTCCGCAGGACGCCGGGGACGCCGTTCCCTCGGGCGGCGTCCATCTGGTCACCCTGTCCCGCCTCACCCCGTACAAGCAGATCGAACATGCCCTGCACGCGTTGGCCGTGGTCCTGCCGGATCATCCCGGCACCGTGCTCGACATCATCGGTGACGGGTGGTGGTCGGAGAACCTGCGGCAGTGCGCCGCGGACCTGGGCGTGACCGACCGGGTGGTCTTCCACGGCCATGTCTCCGAGGAGGTCAAGCACCGGCTGCTCGCCGGCGCCGCGGTGCACCTCATGCCGAGTGCGAAGGAGGGGTGGGGGTTGGCCGTCATCGAGGCCGGACTGCACGGTGTGCCGACGATCGGCTATTCCTCCTCGGACGGTCTGCGTGACAGCGTCGTCGACGGTCAGACCGGCCTTCTGGTGGATTCGGAGGGAGGTCTCATCACGGCGCTGGCGGGACTGCTGGACGACCCGGAACGGCGCCGCGAGCTCGGGGACGCCGCCCGTGAACGGTCACGGAACTTCTCCTGGAACCTCACCGGAGAATCGTGGAAATCACTGTTGAAGAGAATTCATCGTCCGCGCAGGTAGTCGTGTAGTTTTCGCGGTGATTTCCGGATGAATAACCGGTGATGGACCTGAGGGTAATTCTCTGATTCGGTACAGTGGTCGGGTGTTCTTCTGACGAGAGCCGTAACTGCTACAGCTGGAGGAGATGACCGATGACTGCAGTGCGAGCCGAGCACCTCTACAAGGTGTTCGGGAAAAAGCCTGGTGAAGTGATCCGGAAGTTGGAGGCGGGGGCCGATCGGAGCGAGCTGACGGACCTGGGGACCGCCGCCGTGATCGACGTGAATTTCGAGGTGGAGGAAGGAGAGATTTTCGTTGTCATGGGACTGTCGGGGTCCGGTAAATCGACCCTGATCCGTATGATCAACGGACTCTGGAAAGCCACCGCCGGATCTGTCGAGGTGATGGGGAAGAACATCGCCGAACTCGACGGGAAATCGCTGCGCGACCTGCGTGCCAAGCACGTCTCCATGGTGTTCCAGCACTTTGCGCTGCTGCCTCACCGCAGCGTCCGCGAGAACGCCGCCTATGCCCTGGAGATCCAGGGGACTCCGAAGGCGGAGCGTCTGGCCAAGGCCGATGAATGGCTCGCCAAGGTCGGACTCGAGGGCTGGGGCGATCAGCTCCCCGGTCAGCTCTCCGGTGGTATGCAGCAGCGTGTGGGGCTGGCCCGCGCGCTCGCGGCGGAGACCGACATCCTGCTCATGGACGAGGCCTTCTCCGCCCTCGACCCGCTGATCCGTACCGAGATGCAGGACCAGCTCATCGAGCTGCAGCAGGACCTGAAGAAGACGATCATCTTCATCAGTCACGACCTCAACGAGGCCATGAAGCTCGGTGACCGCATCGCGATCATGCGCGACGGCCGCGTCGCCCAGATCGGCACCGCCAACGAGATCCTCACCAACCCGGCCGACGCCTATGTCGCCGACTTCATCGCCGACGTCGACCGGTCCCGCGTCCTCACCGCCGCAGAGATCATGACGCCGATCGACAAGGCGGAGTTCGAGTCCGACCCGGACTCCGGGCGCTTCCCGGTGGTCCAGGCGTCCGACACGGTCTCGGACCTCTTCGAGCACTCCGCCTCCACCGACGGCCCCATCGCCGTCGCCGAGAACGGTTCCGTGGTCGGCACCGTCGAGGCCGGGGACATCGTCTCCGCCATGGCGACGCCGGACTACGAGTACGACGACGCTGCAGACGCCGCCACCGAGGAGGATGAGAACTGATGGGTACCTTCGCCAATCCTGATGTCCCGCTCGGAGACTGGATCTCCGACTTCATTGACTGGTTCACCGATGTCTTCGGCTGGCTGCTGGACTTCATCGGTACTGTCCTCGACGGACTGCACGACGCCTTCCACTGGGTGCTGGACACGCCGGTCTACTACGTCATGATCATCGTTTTCGCGCTCATCGCCTGGGCTGCCGTCTCCTGGAAGGCCGCCGTCTTCACCGCGCTGGGCTTCTACCTGGTCCGCGCGGTTGATGAGTGGCCGCAGGCCATGGAGACTCTCTCCCAGGTGCTCGTCGCCGTGCTCTTCGCGGTAGTCCTGGCTGTTCCGCTGGGTATCTGGGCCGCGAAGTCGGAGACCGTCTCGAAGATCGTCAAGCCGGTCCTCGACTTCATGCAGGCCATGCCCGCCCTGGCGTACCTGGTGCCGATCATCGTGATCTTCGGCATCGGCGTCACCCCGGGCATGATCGCCACCCTGATCTTCTGTATGCCTCCCGGCGTCCGCTTCACTGAGCTGGGAATCCGCCAGGTCGACAAGGAGACCGTGGAGGCCGGTCGCGCCTTCGGCGCGACGGGCACCCACATCCTGTTCCGCATCCAGCTGCCCCTGGCCCTGCCGACCATCATGGCCGGTATCAATCAGGTCATCATGCTGGCGCTGTCCATGGTGGTCCTGGCCGGTATGGCCGGTGCCCCGGGCCTCGGCGCAGACATCACCAGCGCGATCAGCAGCATCAACGTCCCGCTGGGTGTCAATGCCGGTGTCGCCGTGGTGATCCTCGCGGTCTTCCTCGACCGTGTCACCGCCGGACTCGGCAACAAGACCCCGCTGGCCAAGGCCCGCGCACAGCAGGCCCAGGACGCGTAGGAGGACATCATGCGCACCATCACACAGAAGACCCGCACCGTCGCGTCCGCCCTCGCGATCGGTGCACTCACCCTCTCCCTGGGCGCCTGCGGAGCGAAGAACTCCAATGACGAGGTCGAAAGTGACAACGGCAATGAGCCCTACGCCGCACGGTTCGCCGACTGCACCCCGGGTGAGAACTCGTCGGACGTCAACGGCATGGACGTCGACGACGACAAGAAGATCACCCTTGCCGCCTTCAACGGCTGGGACGAGTCCTTCGCCGCATCTCACCTGCTCAAGTATGTGCTTGAGGACGAGGGCTACTCCGTCGACATCGAGGCCCTGGATGCCGGCCCCGGTTACACCGGTGTCTCCCGCGGCGACATCGACGTCGTCATGGACACCTGGCTGCCTGTCACCCACGAGGAGTACCTGGAGCAGTACCAGGACTCGATCGAACCGCTGGGCTGCTGGTACGACAACGCGGTGCTCACGCTCGCGGTCAATGAGGACTCTCCGGCACAGTCCATCGCCGATCTCAAGGACATGGGCAGCGATTACGGCAAGAGGATCGTCGGCATCGAGCCCAGTGCCGGCCTGACCGCCCAGACGGAGAAAGCCATCCCGGTCTACGGTCTGGACGACTGGGACTTCGTCACCTCCTCTACCCCCGCGATGCTCGCCGAGCTGAAGAAGGCGACCAACGCCGGTGATGACATCCTGGTGACCCTGTGGCGTCCGCACTGGGCCTACGACGCCTTCCCGGTCCGTGACCTGGAGGATCCGGAGGGTGCGATGGGTGGTGCGGAGAACATCTACAACTTCTCTCGCACCGGCTTCGGCGACGACAATCCCTATGTCGCGCAGTTGCTGCAGAACCTGGTCCTCGACGACGAGCACCTGGCGTCCCTGGAGAATGTCATGTTCTCCGACGACAACTACGGCGGCGAGAACCTCGACAAGGCCGCCGCCGAGTGGGCTAAGGACAACCCGGAGTTCATCGAGGAATGGAAGGCCGGCGCACTGGGCGGAAAGTAGTCTCCGCCGCACCCCGGTATCCCGGTACACGATCGTGACGGATCCTGACCTCCAGGACAACGGAGGCGCGGGATCCGTCACGATTGTGTACGGCCGGGCGCCGGCCGGAAGCTCACCGCACGCGGTAGAGCTCCCACCCGTCGGCCGACCACAGCAGTTCGTGAGGGGACGCCCCGTCGGTGAGAACTGCGGGGACGCTGACCCCGGCGTCCTCCGTGGCGTCGGTCTCGACGAGCACCAGGTCGACACCCGCTTCGGCCAGGCCGTCGTCACCGGCGGCGAGACCGGACAGCAGCCGTACCGTGTCCGGGTCCCCGTCGACGATCCGCCCGTCGACGACGAGGTAGCCGGGGTCCACCGGCGAATCAGGCAGCGTCTTCAGCAGCGGGTCAAGTACCGGGCGCCCGTCGATGATCCGGTAGTTCCCCGGCGGCCACAGCAGGGTGCGTCCGGCACCTGCATCCTCCACCGCAGTCACGGCGTCGGCGTACCCGGTATCCGACGTCACCGGACGCAGGTCGGAGACATCCACGGGCAGTGCCGGGACCTGCAGGAAGGCCAGCGTGCCGACGATGAGGGCCGGTACAGCAGTCGCCACCCGCGGCACCAGCACATCGACCCGGGCGAGTAGCACGACCAACGCCGGCAGTGCGAGGACCACGTACTTCTGGGTGTCCCGCAGCAACCCGGCGCCGGGGAGGATCTCCAGCACCTCACCGAGCACCGTGAGCCCAGGTCCGGTGGCCAAGAGGGCAGGTGCCAGCACCGCACCGACACCCAGTACCGACAGGCGCAGCAGGCCGGAGGACCGTTCACCCCGCCGCCACAGCACCACCGCCACGACTACAGCCACCACCGTGAGCAGCACACCGGCGAGCGGCACACGGTGATCCGGCACGGCGCCCGCGTTCCAGATCCCGCCGAGTCCGGCGAGTGCGCCGAGTGTGCCCACCCACGGCTCCGCCCGCGCGGCGAACAGGGACGCCCCGGCCGCATCAGTGAGCGTGGCCGAGGCGTTCCCCAGCGACGGGATCAGCCACGGCAGCGACAGCACCGCCCCGGCGACCACCGGAACCAGGGAGAACACCCGCCAACCGGACGCCACGACCGCAGTCACCACCGCCAGGACCAGCCCGGTCGGTGTCAGCGCGCACACGGCCAGAACCACCACGAGCAATACCCGTCGCTTCTCCAGCGCCAGCCACGCGACGAGCGGCAGCAGCATCCCGGCGGCGACCACCGACCAGTGGCCCTGCAACAGCCGCTCGGCGAGATACGGGTTCCACAGCACGAGGAAAGCGGCGAGCGCCTGCCCCGAACGGCCCGCTCCGAACCACCGCGCCAGCACAGACCCGCCCCATGCCCCGGCCACACCGCAGGCGCACATGAGCAGTCCCACGACCACCGGCGGGGGGATGACCGGGGACAGGACGGCGAGCACGGCGTCCTGTGGAACGGCGCGGGCCAGGCCGTCGGCCCCGGTGGCGAGGTCGTTGAGCGCCATGGACCCGGGCACGGACAGGTCGCGCAGCAGCAGGGCGGCGTCCCGGTCCCACCCCGCCACGACGGCGACGGCGAACGGCCACAGCACGACCGCCGTCAGGACCACGCACCACGACAGACGCCACCGGACCCCGGTGCGGGATTCGGTGGCGTCGGTCGTGATGGTCACTTCTGCAGGGTACCTGCGGTCAGGTCACTCAGCCCTTCCGCGCGCTGCGGTGCAGCACAAAGCCGATGATCAGCAGGATCAGGCCGATGAGACCCGCACCCCACGGCACGTAGGTGCCTATGAGGTTCATCTGCGACAGGCCGTCCTTCGCCCGCTGCATCTGTGAGTCCTGGGTGGCCTGGTTGAACTCGCCCGGGAAGTACAGTGCGGTGCGGGTCGGATTCGCCAGCTCCTTCTCACGGTTCTCCGGCTTCGCCATTTCGGCGGCTTCCTCGTCATCCTGCGCGTAGTACATCCACACCTCTTCGGCACCCTTGACGATCACGCCGGTGTCCGGTTGGACGTGCAGGGTGCGGTTGACGGTGTAGTAGCGGGACATCTCGACCTCGGGGCCGGTCTCGTCGTCCTCGTCCCAGCCGTCGACCTCGTCGCGGGAGAGACCCCAGGTGGACGCCGGGAACTTCAGCCGCAGTGCCGCCAGGGACTGCTTGTCCGCCGCGGAAAGCTCACCGTCGGCGTTGAGACGGGACTCGACCGCCGGGTAGAGCTCGGTCGGGGCGACGGTCTGCTCGAAGCGGTACACCGTCTCACCCTTCATGGTCTCCTTGTCGACGAAGTCGATGTCCTGGCTCTTCAGGACCTGACCGTCGAAGTAGGGGTACGCCTTCTTCTCGGTGCCGAAGGGGAACTGGTACTGCAGGCCGTCACGGACGAACACCGGGGTGTCCTCCTCGGCCACGCCGCCACCGACGGTCGGGGACGTCATGTCGAAGGAGGAGACAGGCTTGTCGATCGGGAAGGCGGTCTTCCGGGTCAGGGTGACGCGGTCGATGGTCGCGGCAATGAGGTTCTGCGGCTCAGGCAGGTCGGTGCGGAAGACGGTGTTACCTGCCTCGAGGGTCACCTCCTTGTCGGTGGTCGGTTCCTGGGCGATGATGTGGCGCTGGTTCTGCAGCGGCACGTCGGACCAGATGAAGCAGGAGACGGTGGCATTGTCACCACGGCATTCCCGCTTGTCCGCGTTGTCCCCCACAGGCTTCCCCGCGGCCAGAGCGGCAGCGTCCAGCAGGCGTCCCTCCGTCTCATCGGTGACCGTGTAGGACTCGATGTCCTTGGGGATCACCTTGCCCTTCGGCAACACGTAGATCGGCAGGGCAATGGCGATGACGATCAGCGCAGCACCGATGACGATGAGCGCGTGAGAGAGAACCTTTTTCATGCGGTCTAGTTTAACGGGAGAAACCTCAATCCGGGGGTAGGATCGTCGAAGATCATGTCGACTTCCACGCAACAGCCGTCACCGGGGCCATCCACGCCGTCACCAGCGCAGGTCCGCCTCCCGTTCATTCCTGCACTGGAGGGGTTGCGTGCCGTTGCCGCGCTCGGCATCATACTCACCCACGCCGCCTTCCAGACCGGCAACGACACGGGCGCGGTCATCAGCCGCGTCATGGCGCGTACCGACTTCTTCGTGCCCGTCTTCTTCGCGCTCTCCGGGTTCCTGCTGTGGCGACGCCACGCCGCCGACTTCACCGTCTCTCCGGAAGGACGCCGCAACTGGGCGGGTTACTACGTCAAGCGACTGGGCCGGATCATGCCCGCGAGCCTGATGCTCGTCACCGTCGTCATCGCGCTTTTCCCGGTCGCCGGCGATCCGGGCGTCCTCCAGATCGTGGCGAACCTCCTGCTGCTGCAGAACTACGTCCCCGACGGCATGATCGGCGGTCTGACCCACCTCTGGTCATTGTGCGTGGAGATGTTCCTCTACCTGGTCATGCCGCTGCTGGCCCTGGCGGTCGGACGCCGACGTCGCGCGGTCCGGGTCGCCGCCATCGTCACCGTCGGAGTGCTCAGTGCGCTGTGGCCCTTCCTCGCCGGGCCGCGGTCCGGCGACCTCAACCCGCACATCATGCCCTGGGCGTTCTTCGGCTCCTTCTGCGTAGGCCTGCTCGCCGCGGAGACCGAGGGGTGGCTGGCGGAGGTCGACGGCTCCCGGGAGGCGACCGTCCGACGGTGGGCCGGACGCCGCCTCGTGTGGGTCTCCCTGGCCGTCGGGGTGCTGGTCCTGGCGTCCTTCGACGGGCCGGAGGGCCTGTCCTCGGCGTCACCGGCCGAGTTCTTCCGCCGTACGACCTGCGGGGTCGCGTTTGCTGCGGCACTGGTGGTGCCGGTGGCGCTGGCCCCGCGGTCCCGGTTCCTGGAGAGCACGGTGATGCAGGCCCTGGGACGCTGGTCCTACTCGATCTTCCTGTGGCACATGGCGATCCTGTCGCTGGTCTTCCCGCTGCTGGGGATCAACCTGTTCAGCGGCGGCTACGCGGCGCTGCTGCTGGTCTTCGCGGTGACCGCCGTCCTGTCGGTACCGGTGGCCGCGTTGAGTTACGCGCTGGTGGAGGATCCGGCGCGCCGGGCGGTCTCGCGGTGGTGGCGGACGCGGGTCGCGGCGAAGGAGGCCAGGAAGACCGAGGTCAGGCCGACGACGAGCGCGAGCTGCACGACGGAGGAGTCGCCGGCGTAGCCGTCGGTGCCCCACGGGCTGCGGGTGAGCAGCAGGGTCGCCAGACCGCCGGACATGAAGAGGACCCACAGCGGCTGGACTCCGGACCACACCCGGGGCCGGTACCGCAGCACGCCCACGGTCGCCGCCGCCGCGAGGACGCCGGGGATGCCGGCGAGGACCCAGCTGACTCCTGCCCAGGCGACGACGGTGGCCGGTCGCGTCAGGCCTGCGACACGGCCGGTCGGCAACACGCAGTCTGAGGTTGGTGCGGCACCCACGGAACCGACCTCAGGTTGCGTGATGCCGACACTCTTCCTGTCTCTCCGGCCCCGCCACAGCAGCAGTGCCCAGACCCCGAGCAGCAGGACAGCCGCTCCGAGCCCCGCCGCCAGCCAGGTCCGGTAGGCCGACGTCGGGGAGAAGTCCACGGACACCGCGTCGGCGAGGTCCTCGTCCGACATCTCCGGGGCGAGGTCCGCGGGGACGAGCCACCCCTGTGACCAGCCGTTGACGGTCACCGGCTCAAGCTCCACGTCGGTGTCGTCGGTGTCGTCGGTGTCCAGGGTCCCGACCCGCCCGGTGTTGACCGAGGAGGGGGTGTAGACGATCCGGTCGCCGCCTCCGGTGGACGCTGCTGTGGCCGCTGTGCCTGTCAGATTCTCCAGCTCCACCCACCGGGCGGTGCTGTGCACCGTGTGCTCCCCGGGGGTGAGGTCGAGGGTCTGGCCGCAGCGCACGGCGTCCCCGTCGACGGTGGTGTCGGCCGTGCAGTCCGCGGTGGAGACCTCCACCGTCGCGCCGGGTTCCGGCACAGTGATGATGCGCCGCATCGTGCCCTCCGGGATCTCCTGACCGAGCACCCACCGTGAGACCTCGCGTCCTTCCGGGGACGGTACGACGATGTCGCGACGTGGCGTCATATCGGTGCCGTCTGGTGCGGTGAGCGAAAACTCGCTGATCCCCGTCTGCCCGAAAGCGCCGGTGATGCGCAGCTCGACGCGGTCCGTCTCGCCCGGTGGGAGGGTGAAGGTCTCCTCCCGGCCGACCGGCACCTGCACGGTGGAGGACGCCACGGTGTCCCCGTCCCGCAGTGTCGTGACATGCAGCCGCAGGGCCGACCCCTGGGCGCGGGCGGTGAGCCGCAGCTGCCCGACCGGCTGCGCGAGCTCCGCTGTGACGGACTGGTTCAACGGGGAGCCGGACGCCGGGTACCAGGCGGTTGTCGGGTCTCCGTCGACGGCGGCGGAGACGGGGGAGAGGGTGTCCGCCCCGCCGAAGGACGTCGGATCGTCACCGGTGGAACTGGGGATCAGGCGTCCGTTGGTCTCGCGGACGGTGGTCTGTTCGCCGGTGACCGGGTAGTCGCGCACCGGGTTCATCCCGCTCCACGGGTCACCTGCCGCACGGATCGCGGAGTCCGGAGAGGTCACGGTGCCGTAGGAGTGCCCGCGCAGGGCGGGGGTGTCGGTGACGGTGACCGGTCCTGTGGCGTCGGGACCGGTGATGTCGGTGGCGTCCCCGGTAAGGATGCGGTCGCGGGGTTCGCCACCGTCGGCGGCGGCGAGCCGGGGCAGGACCTCCGGCCCACCGGCGACAACATCCAGGTCATCGACGTGTACGGTTCGCGGGGCGGTGGTGGCGGCGCCACCGTCAACCCTGAAGATCCGCACGTCACCGTCGCCGAAGGACGCCTCCTCGGTGAACCCCGGGGAGTTGCGCAGTGTGCGCAGCACCGACCTCGAGCCGGGCGTGTCGGCGACGCGGGTGAGATCGGAGCGGACCAGCAGATAGCCGACACCCTGCTGGATCAGCGTCGCGGCCAGCGAGTCGGAGGACGCCCCGGTGTCGAACTCGCGCTGGACACCGTCGATCCCACGGATAGCCTCGGGCGGGACCAGCGGTACGGCGTCCCTCACGACCCAGGGCACGTCGAGCAGAGCCTGGGCCGGTTCATCGCGGGTGTTGCCCCAGTCCTGTCGGGCGGACGCGGCCCTCGGCAGGATCATCGTGCGGGATTCCGCCGCACCGTTCGCCGGGTCATTGAGCCAGTCGGCCGCGTCCGTCCAGTAGGAGGGTACGGACCGGTAGCCGTCGGCGGGGACCAGGCGGGCGGACCAGGCGGGGGCCGTGATCGTGGCGACGAGCAGGCCGACGGCGGTGACCACCACCACCTGCCGGTGCTTCTCCGGGTGTGCCCACTGGCTCCGCTCAGGCCAGGTCATCCGGCCCAGCAGGTGGGCGATGCCGATGATCAGCGGCAGGTGGACCAGGGCGTCGAACTTGTGGAGGTTGCGCAGCGGGGCGCCGGCACCGTCGAGGAAGGACCGGGTGGCGTCCTGGACCGGGGAGAACGGCCCGGCGACACCGAAGATGAGCAGCCCGCAGCCCAGCATCACCAGCCACACGTGCCGGTAGGGCAGCCGGGTACGGGACACGCCCGACAGCCCCCACAGGCCGAGCAGTGCGAGGGTCAGCGTCGCGGCGACGAAGACCGGCTCGCCGACGAGGGCGGCACCGGCCTGTCGTTCATCGGAAAGGTAGGGCGTCCAACTGGTGGTGCCGCGCAGCACCTCGCCGAGGCTGAACCAGTGGGTGGTGATGCCCGCGGACTCGATGTAGTCGGTGAACGGCGGAGAGTACCGGCCGAGGATGAGCAACGGTCCGGTCCACCAGAAGCACGCGAGGACGCCCGCCGGAACCCACCAGGCCACGAAACGCCAGGCGGTGCGTCGTCGTTCCCGCGTCCGGGCGCAGGCTCCGGCGACGACCCACCAGATCACCGCAGGTACGACCGCGGCCAAGGTGGCGACCGCGTTCACCGCCCCCAGGCACAGCGCCGCCACCGCCGAGGAGCAGGCGGCGGTGGCGACCTGTCTGCGGGTCGGGGTGGGCGCCCCCAGGACCCGCACCACCGGCAGCAGGATCCACGGCACCAGTGCGATCGTCCACGCCTCCGAGGAGATGGCGCCGAGGGTGGTCATGATCCGTGGCGAGAGCGCGAACAGTACCGCGGCGACCAGGCGTGACGCCCGGGACCCGGTGTCCAGGGCATCCAGCAGTTTCACGGTGCCGGCGAAGGCGAGCGTGAGCAGCAGCGCCCACCACAGCCGTTGGGTCAGCCAGTCCGGCAGCGGGGAGAGCAGGGCGAAGAACAACCCGTGGGGGAAGAGGTAGCCGTAGGCCTGGTTCTGCAGCTGGCCCAGAGGGAAGACGTCGGTCCACGGGGAGAGCGCCTGGTGGAGGAACCCCCACGGGTCCGCCACCAGGTCGTGCTTGGTGTCCGCGACGGTGAGAAGCGGTGCCTGGGCCAGACACAGCACGAGCCAGGCGCAGGTGGAGAGAATCCACCCGCGCCTGGTGAGCGTGGGAGTCAATGCAGCTGAGTCGGTCAGCGCCGCTCACCGTACTGGACCGAGCCCAGGACGGCGTCGTTCGCGTCGACGTTGTTCGACGGCAGACTGGAACTGTCGGCGACCATGCCGACGCCGACAGCGACAAGACCGCCGAGGACGACGCCGACGACGGCGGAGGCGACAGCAGGGCCGAGACTACGGCGGGGCGTGGAGTCGGTCTCGAAGGGCATGTGTTTTCTGTCCTCTGGTCTGGTGCTGCTGTGACTGTTACTGGAGCGGCTCGTCAAGCGGGGGCACGACGAGCACCGGGACACCGGCGTGCTTGACGAGATTGTCCGCCACGCTGGAGTGCAGGAGCGACTGCCATCCGCTCAGCGCCCGGGTACCGGCGACGATGAGATCGACATCCAGCTCCTGGGACGCCTCGACGATGGCGCTCCACACGGCTGTGGAGGACTCTACCAGGTAGGGTTCGGTCTCGAAACCAAGTTCGGCGGCAAGGGCGACGCCGGCGTGGCTGATCTCCGTGGCATCGACGTACGCCGGATCGGTGGAGTAGTCCGAGGGGTCTTCATTGATCCCCTGGCCGCCGGTCGCCAGTCCACCCACACCGGCCGCGCGGGCGGCCTGACGGTGGATCGGTTCCCAGGCGGTGATGATGTACGCCTTATGGGTGGACAACAGCCGTGCTGCATAGCGGATGGCGGCTTTCGCCTGGTCGGAACCGTCAAAGGCGATGAGGACAGAATCGGTGGGGGTGTTCGTGTCGCTGCTCATGCCCACGAGAGTAGTCCCACCACGTACCGTCGGGAGGATGAACGCCCGAAGGCCCACCCGCACCACCACCCGCAGATGCACAACCGCTGTGGCGCTCATGGCCGTGTCCGCCGCCCTCTCCGGGAGTTTCCTCGGCGCATGTACCCCGGATTCCTCCGACACCCCGGACGGCGACGCCTCCCCCGCCGCGTCCGCCACAGAGAGTGTGGAGACCACGCCGGGTACCGCGCCCGTCGAACAACCCGTCTCCTGCGTCGGCGAGATCGACCCGGCGGATTCTGAAGCGGTACGCCGGGCGGCGGCGGCCACCCTCGCAGTGGGGGTCACCGGTTTCGACGACGCCGCTGCCGCGGTCGACGCCGGCGTCCGGCACCTCTTCATCGGGTCCACCACCGACCAGTCGATCCTCAACGGCCAGGGTGACCCCGCCCGTTCCCTGGCCGCCCTGCAGGAGCGTGCCGGCGGCGACCTCACCGTCTCCGTCGACGAGGAGGGCGGTCAGGTCCAGCGGCTCGCCGATCTCACCGGATCGCTGCCCTCTGCCCGGGAGATGACGGCGACCATGGCCCCTGAGGAAGTCGCCGAACTGTTCACCGACCACGCCCACAAGCTGCGTGACCTCGGCATCACCATGGACTTCGCGCCCGATGTCGACCTCGACGGCGGCGAGGCGGTCAGCGACAACGCCATCGGCGACCGCGCCTTCTCCGACGACCCCGCCGTCGTGGTGGAGTACGGCCGGGCGGTCATCGACGGGTTGCTCGCCGGCGGCGTCACCCCGGTTATCAAGCACTTCCCGGGCCACGGCCACGCCACCGGGGACTCGCACCTCGGCACCGTCACCACCCCGCCCATCGACCAGATGGGACCGGACCTGCAGCCCTTCGCCGAACTGGCACAGGTCCCCGGGGTTGCGGTGATGGTCGGCCACATGCAGGTCCCCGGCTTCGACGTCGGCGACGGCGACGTGCTCGGTGCCGAGACACCTGCCTCGCTGAACCCGGCGTCCTACGGGCTGCTGCGCAACGGGGTCAATGACGCGCCGGGCTTCGACGGCGTCATCTACACCGACGATCTCACCGGCATGCAGGCGATCACCGACCACTTCAGTCCCGGGGACGCCGTGACCAACGCACTGCGCGTCGGGGCAGACGCCCCACTCGTGTCCTCCGGGATGGACGCCGACTCCGTGGCCGGCGTCCTCGACGCGGTTGTCGCCGCGGTCGCCGACGGTGCGCTGGATCTCGGTGTGGTGACCGCGGCGGCGGACCGGATCTGCAGTTCAGTGCAGGCAACGGACGTGCCGGAGCCCGTCAACAGTTAAGGTATGGGGCGTGAGCAGCAGAACACATGACGTCCACGCACCCCGACGCGCCAACAGGTCCCTGTTCCGGCGCCTCTGGTGGATGTGGACCCTGCTCGGAGTGCTCGGGATCGGCGGCGTCCTCTACGCCACCGACCTGGTCATGTCCGAGGGGACGGTGCCCCGTGGCGTGACTGTCGGGGGTGTCGACATCGGGGGGATGTCGCCTGACCAGGCGGAGATCCGGCTGCGCAACCAGCTCGCCGACCAGGTGAAGTCACCGGTGGACGTGTCCGCCGGTGGCCTGGAGACGACCGTCGACCCGGTGACCTCGGGGTTGAATGTCGACTGGGACGCCACCGTCGACCAGGCCGGCGAACAGCCGAAGAACCCGATCACCCGGCTGACGAGCTTCTGGCAGACCCGTGAGGTCGGCACTGTCAGCCACTTCAACGACAACCTCCTCGCCGGCACCGTCCGCCGGGTCTCTGACGACCTCAGCCAGGACGCCTCGAACGCCACCCTCGCCATCAACGACCAGGGCAAGGCCGACATCACCGATGACGTGGACGGTCAGAGCGTCGAACAGGACGCCGTGGATGAGGCTATCCGTGACAACTGGCTCAACACCGACCACAAGGTGAGCGTGGACGCCGACGTGACCAGCGCCGACATCAACCGTGAGGAGGCTGACAAGGTCGCCCGCGAGGTCGTCGACAAGGTGACCTCCGGTGACCTCGTCTTCGCCGGCCGCGACAATGCCGAGGGAGTGCTGCGTCCGGCGGACATGGGACGCATCGTCACCTTCGTCCCCGACGGGGACAGCCTGCGCACCGACTGGAACAGCGAGGCCGCCAAGGAGATCCTCACTGAGCAGCTGGGTCAGACCGAGGTGGAGTTCCGTAACGCGAATTTCGAGGTCAACGGCAATGACCTCACCGTCATCCCGTCCCAGGACGGGGTGGAGATCGACTGGGAGAAGACCCTCGACAAGCTCGAGGACAAGCTCCTGGACACCCGGGAGCGCCACCATGACGTGACCTACAACGACCGCAAGGCGACGTACACCACCGAGATGGCGGAAAAGGCGACCTTCGACGACGTCATGGGTGAGTTCTCCACCGACGGTTTCGCCAGCGACTCCGGTGTGAATATCCGTCGGGTCGCTGAGCAGGTCAACGGTGCGATCGTGCTGCCGGGTGAGACCTTCAGCCTCAACGGTTACACCGGTCCGCGTGGTGAGGCGCAGGGGTATGTGGACGCGGGCGTCATCCAGGACGGCCATGCGGACACCGCCGTCGGTGGCGGCATCAGCCAGTTTGCCACGACGCTGTACAACGCGTCCTACTTCGCCGGTATGGAGGATGTCGCGCACACGGCGCACTCGTACTACATCAGCCGGTACCCGGCGGGACGCGAGGCGACGGTGTTCGAAGGTGCCATTGACCTGCAGTTCAAGAACACCTTCGACACCCCGGTGCTGATCCAGGCCTCGGCGGACAGTTCCTCGGTGTCAGTGAAGCTGCGCGGCGTGCGGCATGTGGACGTGGAGTCCATCCCGGGTGCGAAGACGAACTACACCGACCCGGAGCGCATCGAGCTGGAGGGCGACAAGTGCTCCGCCTCCTCAGGCTCGCGCGGGTTCACCACCACGGACACCCGCGTGGTGCGGGACCTCTCCGGCCGTGAGATCTCGCGGGACACCACGACGACGAAGTACGACCCCTCGCCGATCGTGACCTGCAAGAAGTAGCCCCGCCGGGCCACTTCCGCCCCTCCATCCTCCGCAACTCACCCTCACCGGCAGCCGATCCGCGCTTTCCGCTGCTGGTGAGGGTGAGTTGCGTGAAAGGTGGCGTAACGGGACCCGTGGAAGACAGAGGTGCGTCATTCTGCGGCACGTGCAGCAGCGGCGCGGGCGATGGCGGCGTTGACCTGCTTCATCAGTTCCTCCGGGTCGGAGAGTGGAGCGCGGTTGATGCGCACCGCCTCCTATCCTGGGTCCTTGATCTGCTGGAACAGTCGGAAGTCCGTGTCCGTCTGGTCATCACCGTCGTGATGCTGACCGTCGTAGTACAGAGCGACCCGGAGACCGGTGCATGCGAGATCCGGGGTGGTCTTCTTTCCTCGGGCGACGGTGGAGAGGCACTGGGCGAGGGCAGCCGCTGCATCCACGCACCGCAGGGTGGGGAACAGTCTGTCAGGACAGACGGTGGTGGGCTTCGCCGGCATCGGGCGGAAGCGTGCATCGCCAGCGCGACCCACCCGCAGGCGACCGCGTCCTTGCAGAGCAGCCAGTGTGCCCGGAGGCGGGTGATGATGTCCCAGCGGAAGGGCCCTCTGCTTCCGGCGGTATAACCTCACCTCGGGTGGGGCGGTCCGATGCGTCGACGAGGCTGCGGG
This sequence comes from Corynebacterium sp. UD i78, assembly GCF_056280545.1. Lineage (NCBI taxonomy): Bacteria > Bacillati > Actinomycetota > Actinomycetes > Mycobacteriales > Corynebacteriaceae > Corynebacterium > Corynebacterium sp. UD i78. The sequence goes on from NZ_JBWCED010000001.1 coordinate 2,996,553, forward strand.
GAACCCCGTTGTCCAGTGCCTCCTTGCGCAGCACCGGCGCGAGTCCGGGTAGGATGCGTCGTGTGAAGAGCGGACCGCGTCCAGGCTTGATCCGGCCATCGGATTCCGCGGCGTCCCAGTGTTCTCCCCCGAATTTCCCCATGGGTGTGAGTTGACAGGGTCCGGGCGAGCCGCGGGGCATTATGTCGGGGAAAGTGGAGATCGATCTCCGTACCATCGCATCATCGTCGCCAACTCACCCTCACCAGCAGCGAATCAGTGTATCCAGCCGCCTGTGAGGGTGAGTTGCGGAGAAAGTGTGGCGTGGCCGAGAAGGGGACGCAGCGGGCGTCAGAGCGTCGGGTAGTCGGTGTACCCCTTCTCTCCGCCGAAGTAGAAGGTCTTCGTGTCCGGGGTGTTGAGCGATTCCTCGGTGTAGTCCGGCGCGGTCCAGCGGATGACGAGGTCGGGGTTGGCCAGGGCAGGGCGGGCGACAGAGGCGGCGTCGTACCCGAGCGAGAGGATGTCCAGCGCGTCCTCGCGGGTACTGGCCTGCCTGGTACCGGTGGTCCGGTTGGCGAAGACGGGGCCGTTGAACTGCTCACGGATACCGGTCGCCAGCTCACCGTCGAGGTAGGGCTGGGCCAGGTTGAGGTAGGCGATCCCGGAGCCGTCGCCCAGGGCGTTGAGTCCGTCGATCAGATGCCGGTACGTCTCGGCGGCGACGGCGTCGTCGTCTTCGACGGCACCCTGGATCGTCATACCGGGGCTGATGCGGATGCCGAGGCGGTCGGCACCGATCTCCTCGGCGACGGTAGTGGCGACCTCGATGACGAAGCGTGCCCGGTTCTCCGGGGATCCGCCGTATTCGTCGTCCCGGACGTTGGAGTTCGGGGCGAGGAAGGAGTGCAACAGGTAGCCGTTGGCGGAGTGGAGCTCCACACCGTCGAGCCCGGCGTCGACGGCACGGCGGGCGGCGGCGGCGAAGTCCCCGCGGATCCGGTCGAGACCCTCGGCGTCGAGGGCGACGGGGGTCTCGTAGGGAAGACGGTTGCCTTCGGCATCGTGCGCCCAGCCGTGGTGGTCCACGGCGCTCGCGGAGACGACCGGCAGGCCGGTGACCTTCTCGTGGGTGTTCCAGCCGGCGTGCATGAGCTGGGCGACGATGCGTCCTCCGGCGGCATGGACGGCGTCGGCGACCGCGGCCCAGCCGGCGACCTGGTCGTCGGAGTACAGGCCCGGCTGAGTGAACATGACGCGGCCGTCGCGGGAGGGGGAGGTGCCGTCGGAGACGACGAGCCCCATGCCGGCGCGCTGCCGGAAGTACTCGACCATGAGATCGCCGGGGCGTCCTTCCAGATCAGCGCGGAGGCGACCCATGGGCGCCTGGACGATGCGGTTCGGCAGCTCGAGCCGGCCGACGGTCAGGGTGCTGTTGAAAGGCGATTCATTCATGCGGGCCACCTTACGCATGCGGGGTCCTCGGTGGGAGAGTGCGGAGGAAAACCCTGGTGTAACACGGCGGAAACGGCTGTTGTTGCTGACCCGTAACTGCCGCGCAATCCGTTGATAGTGCTCCCCCCATACATTCATGGGTGTTCGGGGCGCTGATACGGACATCCGGTCAGCCCGAACTATCACCCTCACCTCAACTCAATTTTCCTCAGGAGGAAAACCACATGGGTCTCGTTGCTGGTCTTATCGGAATTGTCGGCGATCTTCTCCACCTGCTGCTCGGCGGTCTCTGAGTCACAGCACCCCGCCAAGGGGTCCGGTAACCCCCGCGCCTGTCCATTCCGGACGGACGCGGGGGTTCCGTCATGTCTGAGTCTGAATGGGGCTGAATATGACTTGTGTGGCCACTGTTCCACCACAACCGCGTTCCCCTTCGATACAGTGACAGGAATGAGTACCGCACCCAGCGCACGGACCGGCCGAGGAAGGCACCGGAAGGTCAAGGCGAAAGCCAGCCCCGACCGGTCGTCCCGGGGCATCGTCGGCTGGAGTCTCGGCGTCTCCGCGGTCTCCACCATCATGATGACGCTGGACATCACCATCGTTCTCGTCGCCCTGCCCGCCATCCGTGAAGATCTCGGTCTCACCCTCTCCGGCTCCCAGTGGGTCATCAACGCCTACTCGCTGACCTTCGCGTCCCTCATGCTCGCCGCGGCGAGTCTCTCGGACATCATCGGACGCCGCACGATCTTCCTCATCGGACACGTCGTCTTCCTCGCCGCGTCCATCGGTTGTATCGTCACCGGATCGGAGGCCGGCCTGATCGCCTTCCGTGCTCTCCAGGGGGCCGGTGGCGCGCTGGTCTTCGGCACCGCCACCCCGCTGCTGTCGGATGCCTTCTCCCCGGACGAGTCCGCCACACGTACCAAGGCGGTCGCCGCGATGATGGGCATCGGTGGTGCGGCCAGTGCCTTCGGCCCGCTCATCGGTGGCGCGCTGGTGGAGACCGGGCAGTGGAAGTGGATCTTCGCGATCAACATCCCGATCGGCGTCATCGTCATTCTCGCGACCCTGTTCTTCGTGCCGGACCTGCACCGCCGTGATGACCCGACGCAGGAGAAGGCCCCGCGCGTCGCCCCGTTCGCCATGGTGCTGACGGTGGGTGCGCTGGTGCTGGTGAACTACGGCATCATCGACGGCGAGAACCGCGGTTGGACGGACCACGCGATCCTCGCCGCGCTCATCGCCGGCGTCCTCCTGTTCACCGCGCTCATCCTCTGGGAGATGAACAAGAAGGACGCCGCGATGGTGGACTTCCGCCTGTTCCGTATCCCCTCCTTCGCCACGGTGACCTTCAACGCCTTCGCGTCCCGCATGTTCAGCTTCGGCATGCTGCCGTTCCTGGTGCTGTGGATGTCGGGTCAGCTGGGGCTCTCCGCCCTGGAGATCGGCTACGTGGCCAGTGGTCTGGCGGTGCCGATGATCATCTTCTCGGCGGTCGGTATCCGGGCGGTGACGTGGATCCCGGTGGGGTGGGTGCAGGCCATCGGTATGGTCGTCGTCGCCGGCGGTCTGATGCTGGGGCTGCGTCTGGACACGTCCTCGGGCTGGCAGACGCTGCTGCCGATGCTCGTGGTGATGGGGGCCGGCACGGGCCTGATGCTGCCGCACGTGATGAGTCTGGCGGTGGAGGTCGTGCCGGCGTCGCGCACGGGTATGGCCAGTGGCCTGGCGAATACGGCGTTGCCGCTCGGTACGGCTTTCGGTGTGGCGGTCTACGGCGCGTACCTGGCGAACAAGGTCGGGTCGGGACTGGACGGCCTGCCGATCCCCGACCAGTTCCGGGATGTCGCCCAGGAAGCGGCGGAGGCCGGTCAGTTCCGTGCGATCGCGGAGCAGTCGGAGCCGTTGGCGCAGCAGTCGCTGCAGTTCTTCCTGGACGGCCTGCACGGCATCTTCATCATCGCCGCCGTGCTGGCCCTGGTGGGTGCGCTGGCCTCCGTCGTCTTCATCCGGAAGCCGGCGGAGCGCAACCTCCCCGCCGGGGACTGACTAGCCCGCGAGCACCACGTCCAGTGTCCGCGGCCCGTGGACGCCCTGCACGCGCACCAGCTCGATGTCGACCGAGGCACTGGGTCCGGCGACCATCGTCACCGGGGAGGTGTGCAGGCCGGCGTCCGTGAGCCGGGTGACGGCCTCGGGCAGCAGTTCGACGATGTCGGCGACCTTCACCACCACGATGTGGTGGTCGGGGACCAGGGTCGTGGCGCGGCGTCCGGAGCCCGGTCCGGCGAGCAGGATGGTCCCTGATTCCGCCACCGAGCAGAAGGATGCGGTGACCACGGCGTCCACCCGGTCGAGGTCGGCCACGGCCAGCGGTGCGGTGGTTGAGTCCTGCAGGACCTCACCGCCGGCGTCCTCGAAGGAACCGAGCCAGCGCGCGTCGACGTCGGCGGGGGAGACGACGGTGTTCCCGTCTCCGCCGTGACCGCGGTCGGCGAGGTAGGACGCCACGGCGCCCGCGATCGCGGCATCGGTGTCCGCCACGCGGCGCACGGTGGCGTCGTAGTCCTCGAGCCGGTCGACGAGGAGGTCGACGAGGGCGTCTCCGGTGAGGTCGCCGCTGCGGCGGTAGTCCCGGGGGATGGCGGTGGTCTCACCGGCGGGCAGGGTGCTGTTCTCTCCCTCGCGCAGACCCAGGGACGACCGGATTCTGGCGAGCACCTCGGTGCGGGCGTCAGAGGTGTCAGTCAATGTTCTTTCCCTTCTCACCGTTCTTCTCGCGGTCCTTGAACCAGCTGCGGAAGGACTGCGTCGGCGGCTGCGGCACATCGCGTGAGGAGGTCCACTTCCCGGCGACACCGGGCAGTCCCCACAGGCCGGCCTTCGGGGACAGTCGGTTCGCGATCGGCAGGCTCTTCTCGACCAGGCCCATGCGCCGGCCGTCGCTCATCATCCATTTCGCGCCGTCGAGTGCGGCGTCCAGCTGGGTGTGTGGCAGGCGGCTGTTGTGGTTGACCTCCTGGTCCTCGTTGCGCAGCCGGGTGAGCATCTCGGGGATGTTGATCTTCACCGGGCAGGCGTCGAAGCACGCACCGCAGAGGGAGGACGCGTAGGGCAGCGAACCGTTGGCGGATTCATCCACGCCGGTCAGCAGCGGGGTGAGGATCGCGCCGATGGGGCCGGGGTAGACCGAGCCGTAGGCGTGGCCTCCGGCGCGCTCGTAGACCGGGCAGACGTTCATGCAGGCGGAGCAACGGATGCAGCGCAGGGCGTCACGGCCGTGCTGGTCGGCCAGCGCCCGGGTGCGGCCGTTGTCGAGCAGGACGACGTGGACGTTCTGCGGGCCGTCACCGGGGGTCACTCCGGTCCAGAAGGAGGTGTAGGGGTTCATCCGTTCGCCGGTGGAGGACCGGGGGAGCAGTTCCATGAACACCTCCAGGTCCTGGAAGGTCGGCAGCAGTTTCTCGATGCCCATGACCGTGATGAGGGTCTCGGGCAGGGTGACGCACATGCGGCCGTTGCCCTCGGATTCGACGACGGACAGGGCGCCGGTGTCGGCGATACCGAAGTTCGCGCCGGAGACGGCGACCTTCGTCTCGAGGAACTTGCGGCGCAGGTGCCTGCGCGACGCCTCGGCGAGGTGCTCGGGTTCGGAGTCGAGGTCGGGGTCGACGTCGTCCATGCCGTTGAGGAAGATCTGCCGGATCTCCTCGCGGTTACGGTGGATCGCGGGGACGAGGATGTGGCTGGGCTTGTCGCCGCCGAGCTGGACGATGAGTTCGGCGAGGTCGGTCTCAAAGGCGTCGATGCCGGCGGACTCGAGCGCTTCGTTGAGTCCGATCTCCTGGGTGGCCATGGATTTCACCTTGATGACGTCGCGGCGTCCCCGCTCATTGACCGGGGCGTTCTCCTCGATGAGGCCGGTGACGATGGCGTTGGCCTCGTCGGCGTCGCGGGCCCAGTGGACGTGGCCGCCGGCTGCGGTGAAGGCCTCCTCGAACTGGAGGAGGAGTTCGGGCAGCCGGTCGATGACGTCGTTCTTCGTCGCCTCGGCGGTGTCACGGAGGTCCTCCCAGTCCGGCATCTCGGCGACGCGTTGCAGACGCTTGCCGCGGATGGTGCCGGTGGCCTTGCGCAGGTTGGTGCGCATCTGGACGTTGCCGAGCTCGTGTTCGGCGACCTCGGGGAAGGGGTGGAGTTCATTGAGGTTGCCGCGGCCGGGGACGGTCGGCATGCCCAGGACGGTGGTCTTGCGGGTCGGGGTACTCATCGCAGCGCACCTCCCGTCACCGTGGCGCCGTCCTCAGGCAGCAGCAGCGGATTCTCCTTCGTGGACGCGAGGATCCGGGCGAGGTGCACGGTGGCGGGCACATGGCCCTCGCCGGGCACGAGGCGTCCGGTGCGGGAGAGGCCGCCGCCGATATGCATGAGGCAGGACGCGTCCCCGCCGGTGCATGCGGATGCGCCGGTTGACAGTACTGACTCGACCTTGTCACCGAGCATCGCGCCGGAGACCTGCGGGTTCTTCACGGAAAAGGTTCCGCCGAAGCCGCAGCACGAGTCCTCGTTGCCGATGGTGCGCAGTTCCAGGCCTTCGACGGACGCCAGCAGGTCGCGTTGCCGGTCGCCGAGACGCAGCAGCCGCATGCCGTGGCAGGACGGGTGGTAGGCGACGGAGTGCGGGAAATACGATCCGAGTTCCGCGGCGGCGTCGGTGACACTGCAGACGTCGGTGAGGAACTGGCAGAGCTCGTAGGTACGGTCCGCGATCTGGGTGGCCCGGGCTCCGAGATCCGGGTCGCCGTTGTAGTCGGCGATCATCGGGTGCTGGTGGCCGAGGGAAGCGACGCAGGAGCCGGACGGCGCGACGGCGTAGTCCCAGCTTTCGTCCTCGAAGGCGCGGACATGGTTGCGGACGACCGGGTAGGCGTCCTTGAATTTGCCGGAGTTGATGTGCATCTGGCCGCAGCAGGCCTGACGTTCCGGGAAGGTGACCGTGTGGCCGAGCCTTTCCAGGACGTTTACCGTGGCCTGCGCGACCTCCGGATACATCGCGTCGACGATGCATGTGGCGAACAGTGCGATTCTCATGGGGAGTCACCCCTTGTGTTGTGGGACAGTCAGTCACGCACCAGCGTATACCTGGTACGGAGTATTGGCCTGACCACAGGGGGTGGGGGATGCACGGGGGAGATGAATTCAGGCACCACCGGTGTCGGACGCCGGAAAGAGGAGGATCCGGTGTCGACATGCGCTGCAGGAGAGTGGCCGTAGGAGGAGAGGTACGGTCGTCTGAGGGGTGTATCCGGCAGCGGGCCGGTTGGTGCCTGATGGAGATAACCCCCGGGGAGTAGAGGGGTGAGCTGGAGAGGCTCGTTTTCCTCGGGGTGTGCAGTGACAATATGCAGGTCAAGTGGGGTATGGCAATCGAACCGGTCGGACCTCGGGGGGTGCCGACCGGGTACCCCAGTGGGGTACCCGGATGGCTACTTTTGCCAGCGAGGCGCAGGTGACAGGTCGTTACTGATAACGATCCGGTAACGTTTCAGCGATTTGACAATCTGTTACACGGGGGTGGGAAGGGGTCAGGTTTGCCAAAGTTATGTGAGCGTATCGAGACGATGTCTGGATGGTTAACTCGCAGGTCGACCGGCTTTTCCGGAGGCTCTCCAGGCTTCGGGGCGGTGCCGTCCGGAGGGGGTGTCCACAACTCGGGGTGACCTGGTATTGGCGCCGTCGCCGGTCCACGGCGCGGTGAAGAGTCCGGGTACCGGACGCAGCACGCGCCAGATCGCCAGGGAACCGGCGATGGCGAGGGCGGTGAACAGGAGAGGAACGCCAACCGAGACAGCAGCATTCTCGGGGAGGTTCACGTCGATGCTGTAGAAGACGCCGAGCAGGGGGACATGGAGCAGGTAGATCGGCAGGGTGTGTCGGCCGAGCCGGTCCAGGTGCAGCCACGGAGTGTGGCGTGCCATAAGGCTGGCGGCGGTGATGCCCATGGCCATACCGAGAAGCGTCACGGGGATGCGGCCGATGTTGTCCAGACCGTCGAAGAGGAGATAGAGGACGCCACTGCCGAGTCCCCACAGCAGACCGAGCCCCAGCAGCCTCATGAGAGTGGCGCGGTCGGCGATCCTGGCGAGAACCGTGGGGCCCAGGGCGCCGACCTGGAAGGTGATGAAGTGGGACAGCAGAGTGGTCCAGGCCCAGGAGTTGAGCTCGATGAATCCGCACGCCACCGGGAGGGAGACGGCAGCGCCGATGAGGAACTGTGCCCGGACGGGGAGTGGGCGCATGAGTTTGACGGCGACGAAGTAGATGGCCAGGGCGTAGATGTACCAGGGGCCGACGCCGGGTTCGACGAAGAGGCGCGCCGCGTCCCCGAATCCGTAGTCGGACTCGCGCTGCCAGGGGATCACGTGGAATGCGAGGACCCAGAGGAAGGTCCACAGGACGTACAGCCAGAGGAACGGGCCCGTCCGGTTCCTCAGTTGCCAGGACCAGGGCCGGTCCACGCGCCGGAGGAAGAAGAAGCCGGACATGGCGAAGAACAGCGGCATCCGGACGGTGAGCAGCGCATCGGTGAGAGTGTCGAGCTCATCACCGGACCAGGTCTTGGCACCTGCGAGGCCTGCTGCGTGATAGAGCACGACGAGTACGATGGCCACGCCTTTGACTGTGTCTATCCAGGTAAGTCGGGCGGATGAGGAGGGGGAGGGCATGTCTGATCCTTTGGCGGGAAGTGAGGGAGACAGGATGACAGAGGGAGAATGAGGAGAGAGGGAGAGGACGCGTCTTCGACCCTAACACCCTGCTGGCCGGTCACGTCGGGTCAACAGGCGCTGTCCTTCATCGCCTTGATCCATCCCGCGGTCTGGTAGAAGGACTGTTTCAGATGCACTGTCACGGCTCTTCCGGACGCCGGCCGGTTCACGGCCAGTTCCCCTCCCCAGCATCGGGAGAAGTACAGCCGGGCCCGCTCGACGTGCTCACGTCCGGTGGAGAGAACGTAGGCGGAATGCCAGTCATTCGTCGCAGCGAGCTCTGCGAAACCGCGGGCCTCTCCCCGGGTCGTCGACGGGTCCGGTGCGAAGCAGTGGACCCGGACACCCTCCAGCGGCCCGCAGTAGCGGTCGTGCACCTCGGTGCCGGAGGACGGGTCTGAGAGGACGAGATCCGGGATGCCGAGGCGCCGGGCGGTGTCCCGAGCGGTCTGGTAGTCCTTCCACGGGATTCCACCGACCTGGACCAGGACATCGGCGTTCTCCGGAGCCTGGTCGAGCCGGGGGAAGTAGATCTTCGTCGCGGCGAACCAGCCCCAGGCCCCGACGAGTACCACCAGAACAGCGGTCAGGACGGCAAGGGGGCGGCGTCGCCGGGCAGTTGGACTGATCCGGCGCGGCACGGTTCAGACCTCGACAGGCAGGAGTCGGGCGAGTGCCGCGACGTCGGCGGCGATCACGTCGAGAACCCGGAAGTAGTCGTCGAAGGTCTGGAAGGTCACCGGATCCTCCAGTCCGCAGTTCACGGCGGGGAGTGTCCGGCGCTGTGCCGGCAGGTCGGCGAGGGACGCCAGGTTTCCGGTGCGCTGCCAGTCGGCAAGCTGACAGAGCCGGAAGGTACCGGAGATGGCTGCAGGCTGCAGGGCGAGGCATTCGTTGACGTGGTCCTGCTCGAAACCGATGATGAGGTCCGGTTCCTCGAGGATCCGACGGCTGATCCGACGGGCCGTGAAATCGTTCCCGTCGATGCCGCGGAGCCGCAGATACTCCACTGACCGGGGGTCCATGGCGTATCCGGTCAGTCCCGCGATGCCGGCGCTGGAGACGGTGTGACCGTCGCCGACCAGGTCACGCAACAGGTGTTCGGCGACCGGGGAGCGGCAGATATTGCCGGTGCAGACGAAGAGGATGTTCATTTCTTTCCCTTCTCGCCGAGCATGATGCGACCGACCATGACCGGACCGATCCGGAAACGGCGGAGGATGACGATGCCGAGGACAGAGCCGAAGAGGCCGCCGAGGGAGAGGATGATGAACCGCGGTACGTCAGCCTCGATGCCGACGGCACCGGTAAATGCCCGGAAGAACCCGATCGCGAAGGCATGCAGCAGGAAGATCCCGGAGGAGTACCCGCCGATCCAGGCCAACGCCCGCGACTGCAGGGACCAGCCGAGGAAGGCGACGGGGAAGACGATGCCCAGTGCGATACCGACCACACTGTGGCGCGAGTCGAACTCCGGAAGTTGGCCGTTCAGCGACAGCTGTACCGCGACGATCAGGGCGATGAGCGCAGTCGTCCAACACAGGGCCGCCGGGACGGACCGTGGAAGCAGTCGGAACCGGTGGATGCCGACACCGGCGAGGAAGAAGGGGAACAGGGTCAGTGCCTGGCCCAGCTGGAGAATCCGGAATCCGGTGGTGTCCTGCAGGATAACGATGGTCGAGACCGCGAGGAACACGCCACCGAAGACCCACGGGCTACGCAGTAGACCGTAGGAGTCTGCGAGCGCGACAACTGCGAACATCCAGAAGGTGGTGAGCAGGAACCAGTACGGACTGAGTGACGTCAGCAGCCAGTTCAGAGGTTCGAAGTCCCGAGCGCCGTTGACGTCCGGGGCGACCATCTGTGTGATCCCGAGCAACGGCACGAAGATCACGTAAGGTACCAGCAACCGACGGGCCTTCCTGGTCATGAAATCCCGGTACTTCGACGGGGCTGCGAGCGGTCGCCAGGCGTAGACCAGGCCGGACAGCAGGGTGAACAGCGGCATGCGCAGGTATTCCACCGAATCGGTGTAGTACCGCCAGGCGCTGTCGTCGGAGACCCGGATGCCGTCGAGCGATGTGTCGCCGATGACATGGAAAGTGACCAGCAGAATGCAGGCGAGACCTCGGAGGGTGTCGACCGGGACATTGCGGGTCGTGGGTTCGTGGTGCCGACCGGGCGTCGTTGTCGCCGACGCCGGGGCAAGGGTCGTCTGATCGGACGTCATGAGGGTTCGTCCTGGGAGGTGTGAGGGGACAGGAACAACAGGGAGAGGGGGAACACAGAGAGAACACAGAGAGAAGGAGAACGGAGAGGTTCTGCCGTTCATGCTAGCCCCGGCTCCGGGGTGCGGCAATGTGAGCATGCGGCAGTGCGGTACCGGCAACGGGGCCGTACAGTGACAGGCATGTCCAACGACAGGTCCCTCACCCTGTCGCCTGACGCACGGACCCTCTGGGTCCACTGGGGTCGCACCGGTGGTGGCCCCCGTTTCCTCGCCGACCTTGTCGACGGGGATCTTGCTGCAGGCGACCTGCCCACCCGTACCGACAAGATCTTCCTCTCCTGGAACCCGGACGCCGAGATCGCCCCTCGGCTCGCGGAGACCGGAACCCGCTGCGCCGGAGATTTCCCGTTGCGTACCTACACCTCAACCCTCGGTGTGATCTTCGGTGTCCCCCGGCTGCTGTGGAATTCACTGCGGCTGCGTCGCTGGCTCCGGGCACAGAAGATCGACCGTTTCGTCTGTGTGATGGAGAGTGTCTACCAGTCCCTCGCACTTCCTGTGCTCACCCCACGGGATATCGAGTACGTCGCCTGCATCCATGACGCGACCATCCACCCTGGCGAAGAGAACATCCTCCAGATCCTCGGTAAGCGCAATGAACTGCGCCGTGCCGACCGGATCGTCACCTTCTCCGACTCCGTGACCCGGGCGCTCTCTGACAGGGTCGGTGTTCCGGTCGCCACCGGTTCCCACCCGCCCTTCGATCTGCAGGACGCTGCCACGGAGCCACGCGAGCTCCCCGATGTCCCGGTGATCGGACTGTTCGGCCGACTGCAGGCGTACAAGGGCATCGACATCGCACTGGCGGCGGCCAGGATCCTCCGGGACCGTGGCGTCCCGCCGTTCGAACTCCGGATCACCGGCAGCGGCCCCGAGGAGCGGCTCCGTGAGACCGACCTCGGTACCGAGGCTGTCTGGGACACCCGGTGGATCCCCGAGGACGAGGTCACCGACGTCGTCCGGGGCATGGACATCATGTTGCTGCCGTACACCGAGGCCAGCCAGTCCGGACCGGTGACCCTCGCGCTGGCGCATGCCGTGCCCTGCGTAGGAACACCGGTCGGCGCGATACCGGAACAGCTCGAGGGCTTCGGTGCGGTCTCTGACGACACGACTCCTGAGGCCGTGGCGGACGCTCTGGAGCCGCTGCTCACCGATCCTGACCTCTACCGTGGGTTGTCCGCCGGTGCTGTCCGCCGTGTCGCCGAACAACCGGACTGGTCGGATCTCGCGGCCCTGGTGCGGGCCGGGGACACGACGGAGGACACGGCGTCCCCGGTGTCCCGGGTATCCCCGGTCGACCGGGTGAAATGGCTGGGGCAGCGGGTGTTCGGGCAGGTCAACGTACATATGCCGCTCCCTGCTGCCCCGTCGTCGGGTGCCGGCCGTACCCGGGTGATCCTCCCTGCCCCGCACGGGTCCTTCGGTGATGAGGCGATGGGTGTCGTCGCCGCGCAGATGTATCCCGACACCGACCTGGTCGTTCCCGGTGACCCCGCCCCTTGGAGGTCACTGGTCCCGGACTCCGTCGGAGTTCTCGCACTGGGCGATCTGACGGTCGGTCCGGGGATGACTCCGACGCGCAGGACAGTTCATGCGCTGGCCGATGGTCCTGTGGCCGTCATCGGTGCGGACACCCTCGCCGGTGACTATGAACTCTCCCTGCTGGGGACACGGATCCGGCTGCTCAACGCGGCGGTTTCCGCCGGGCACCCGGCATCTCTGGTGAACTTCAGTCTGCCGGAGAGTATTCACCCTGATGCCCGACGGATCCTGCGTCAACTCGACGATCGCGTCACTGTGCAGGCCCGGGACGCCGTCTCTGCGCGCCGGGCGAAGGACGTGTTCGACAGGGAGGTCTCCTGTGCCCCGGACATTGCGGCGGAACTGGAACCTGCGGGGGAGGCGGGCGGTGGTTCCCCTGTGGTGTTCGTTCCGAATGCCCATCTGGGCGGCATGTACGGCGTCACCACGGAGCAGTTGGTCGACCTCTGGAGGAATATCGGACTTCAGTTGGGACAGCCGGTGGATATTGTCGTCCACGACATCCGGGAGGAGGTCGGTGATCTCGAACTGGGACGCAGGACTGCGGCCGCGCTCGGGGAGGCGGGGATCCCGGCGACAGTGACCGTCCCGGCGACGGCAGCGGAGGCGAAGGACGCTATCAGCGGAGCCCGGGTCTGTGTCTCTGCCCGGATGCACGCCTGTGTGGCAGCACTGAGCAGCGGAGTGCCCACGGTCGGTATCGGTTACGTGGGGAAGTTTGCCGGCCAGTTCGCCTGGTACGGGGATCTCGGTGCTGTGCTCGAGTACCGGCCGGATCTGACCGCGGCAGAAATCGTGAGCCTGATAGCGCAGGAGGACCGGGCGGTCTGAGTGGTCGACGGGATTCGGTTCAGAGTGCGTCAAGCTCGTCCGTGAACATACTGGAGGCTGCTTCGTAGACCGCTTCGGCGGTGGGGGACCAGTTTTCCTGTCCTCCGCTACCACGGCCTTGAAACTGCTGACGGACATGCGTTCCTCTTCGGACCACGGCGGTTCTTTCTGCTGCAACTGTGTGGGTTGACACATGATGCGGTCAACCTCTGAGTCTCCACTGTGTAAGCAGGAGTCGCGCCGCGCGGATCCCCGTCTGCTGACGTTTCTCCGACGGGTCGGGGTCTTCGGTTCCCGTGAAAGGTGCAGAACACCCGGAGCAACGCTCTGAGATCGCGCAATCGTGCCGGCTACCGGACTGATACCCCGGGCGTCCACAGGGAACGTCTGATCCTGAACTCGTAGAGGTCGTCCCCGAGTGCCCTGTCCCATCCGATCCTGCAGGTGTCGATCCCGATCGCCGCCGCAGGAACTGCACGGTCGACCCCGCCCTGATCACGAACGGTGACGGTCCACGGCGTTTCCCCGATGTCCCCGTGCGATGGAGGTTGCAGGAGAGCTTCCGGGGTCTACCGGGCTTCTCCGCGCACCGGGCGCAGCGCCACACAGAGGAACGCCACGGACGCGAGGGTCTGCACCACCACGGTTCCGGTGAGAAGTGCGGTCCCTGAGGTGAGCAGGAGACCGAGCAGCAGCACCAGGCGACCGGAAGACCAGGCGAGGAACGCGTGGTCGAAGCCCTTCATCAGGGGGATTTTCACCGACAGGTTCGTGGCCAGGGACATCGTGCAGTACACCGCGGTGAGGGCGAGGACGCCGACTGTCAGTGCCTCGTCATCATGGAGGGCGAAGAGCAGGGCACCGGCCTGGATTGCGGCACACAGGACGCCGAGGACGAGACCACCGATGGCGCACATCCTGCACCACCTGGCCGTCGTCGCCGCGTCACCGTTCCTGATCGCCGCAGCAATACGGGCCTCCAGTCCGGGGGCGATCACCTGCTGTGCCAGAGTGCCGAAGCCACCGGTCAGACGCACCACAACTGCCCAGATTTCCTGGTACTGGCCGAGGAACGGGGTAATGAACCCCTGGATCTGGAAGCCGCACTCCGACAGGAAGGTGGCTCCGGTCGCCCGCCCGGACCCTGCGAGGTAGAAACGGTGCTCACGGTCCAGCATGCGTGGCAGATCGCTGACTGTGGGAGGAAGTATCCGGTTCTGCGTCCGTGCGAGGATCAGCACGGTGCCGACCAGTGGATTCGCTGCCGCGGCGACGATCAGACCGGCCTGGAACGGGACAACGAAGACCACCAGTGAGGTGATGAAGATGTTGGTGACGCCGAAGGCGAGTCGTGCGGTGGAGTAGACGTCCATCCGCTGTTCGCGCGTCGCCACGGCCACTGCCATGAGATACAGCCCGTTGCTGACCACGAGCAGCCCGGTCCACAAGGCGACGTCGCGCACCGGAGCAGCAGTCGCCCCGACCAACAGACAGAGCAGAGTTGTCACCGACAGCGATGCTGCTGATACCGCTGTCGCGGTCCGGGTCCGTTCCCCCGGCACCGTCAGGTAGCGGCTGTGGAAGCCGAGGATCGAGGTCCGGGACAGGACGGTCGCCAGGGCCAGGGGAAGCATGAGGTAGGCGAGTTGACCGGTTTCTCCGCCGACGATCGGCAGGAGCATCGCCAGGAAGTTCAGGCACTGGCCGAACAGGGCTCCACCCATGTTCCACACACGGGAAAAGACCCGGCCGAATCGGCCGGGTCTACGGTGCTGGGCGGCGCTCAGTTCTCCACCTCGGCCCGTTCCGGTGTGCCCTCGGGGATGTCGTCCATACGATGGGCGGTGGTCCGGACCGAATCGGATTCCGGGGTGGATTCCGGGGTGGATTCAGGGGACACCGGTGCCTCACCGGAGGTGACGGCCTGGGTCGTATGTCCTGTCGCGCCGTAGCCGTAGCCGTAGCGGTAGTATCCCTTGCCCTTCGCCGCCGGCGTCAGCGTCACAACGGCACCGAGGACACGTGCATTGACGGCGTCGAGCCTGTCAGCGGTCGCAGTGAGTTGGTCGGAGGTGGTTCGGTTGTGGCGGACAGCGAGAATGACACCGTCGGCGGACGCGGCGACGAGCGCACCATCGGTGACCGGCAGTGTCGGGGAGGCATCGATGATGACGTGGTCGAAGTGGGCGGCCAGGGTGGCGAGTACCTCCCCGAACCGTCGCGAACCCAGCAGCTCGGCCGGGTTCGGCGGGATCGGACCGGAGGTGATCACGCTGAGGCCGTCGACGGCGGTCAGCTGGATCACGTCATCAACTCCGGCGGACCCGGAGAGGGTGGTGGACAGGCCGACCGCGGACTGCAGGTTACCGCCGGCGTAGTTGGCGATGCTCGGATTGCGCAGATCGCCGTCGACCAGGCAGACATTCTCGCCGTCATCGGCCAGCGCCAGCGCCAGGTTCATCGCCAGCGTCGATTTTCCTTCACCGGACATACCGCTGGTGACGGCGAGGACGGTCGGGGCGTTGTCGACGTCGAGGAAGCGCAGGTTGGTACGCAGCTCGCGGAACTGTTCGGCAGCGGGGGTCGGGGCGGCCGTGAAGTCGATGGTGTGGTGCTCGGCGAGAGCTTCGGTCGTGCCGATGGTGCCCACGACCGGGGCATCGACGATCTTGCGGACCTCGTCGCTGCCGCTGATGCGACGGTCGGTGAGACCGCGGATCACGGCGGCGACCGCACCGATGACCAGTCCGACCACCAGGCCGAGGATGATGTTGAGCATGGTATTCGGTGAGGAAGGCGAATCCGGGACTTCCGCGTCATTGAGCACGGCAAGCTGCGGAGCGCCGGACTGGCCGTTCGGGGAAGTCTGTGTGTTGAGGTCGTGGACCATCGCCTGAAGCTGTGCTGCGGCGGAGTTCGCCACGTCGCTGGAGAACCGGGCGTCGTCCGAGGCAACGCTGAGGTCCAGGATGACGGTGTCCTTGTGGGCGCCGGCGCTGATCATCGAGGCGACCTCGCCCGCGGTCTTGTCGAGGTTCAGGTCATCGACGACCCGCTGACCGAGCGCCCGGCCGGTCGCCATCTCGGCGTAGGACCCGACCTGTTTCTGGCTGAGCATCGCGCCGTTGTAGGCGTCAGCGGATCCACCGGAGGATGCGGTGCCGACGTAGAGCTGCGAGGTCGCGGTGTACTCCTTGGTCATCACCGCGGAGATGCCCCAGCCGACGAGTCCACCGACGATGAGGCCGACGACCAGCATCCACCACCACCGGCGGAGGTGTCCGAGGTAGTCGGCGAGCACATTGCGTGCGGTGGCGCCGTCGGTGCGGTCAGTGGTTCTGACGGTCATGAGGGTCCTAACTGATCGTGGGGGCGTGATGGATGGGGACGTCTGGTCTGGAGGTGGAGAGCCCGGTGGCGCCGCTCTGGTCTGTTCCGACAGAGCTACGGCTCCGACGATGAACGGGATGACCGGTGTGGCGTGCCGTAAGGCGGAGCCCCAGTCCGGTTCAAAGAGCCCCTGGACGACTAGGAAAGCCAGTGGCAGGGCGATGAACCGTCCCAGCATCGGGGTACTGCGGCCGGCGACGGTCGCCGCACGCACCGCGCTGATCCAGATCACGGCGAACAGAACGCCGATGAACAGGTAGTACGGCGAGAGCTTCAGCAGCATCGGCAGTGGGGCGATGAAGAAGAGTGAGGTCAGGGTGGAGTTCAGGACTCCTCCGACCGGCTCCGGTGCCTCGATGAATCGGGTGATCAGAGAGCCGGTGTTCGCCTGACGGGCGGCGGTGTCGTTGACGTCTCCGCGGAAACTGTCCGCAGGAACGCCCTGTGTCACCCACATCGCCAGTCCGGTGAGCACCGAGAACAGGATGATCATCCACACCACGCGGCCGACCGTGCGTCCGTCGCGGCGGGAGAGCAGGAACCGGAAGACCACGTAGACGGCGGCGACGATGAGCCAGTAGGAGCGGAACTCGGCACCCAGCACAATGAGCGTGCCGATGACCAGCAGTTCACCGAGCCAGTTCACCGGCATCAGCACCACGGCCAGCATCGCCAGGGAGATGATGATCTCCTTGGTGTACGCGGCCTGGTAGATACCGATCGTCAGCGGTGTGATGAACGCCAGCGCCAGGGACAGTCGTCCGCGGTGGACGCCCCCGACACGGATCAGGACGACCGCGAGAACTGTCGCACCGACCACCGCGCCGAGGACACCGGCGGCGGTCGGGGAGTCCGACAGTCCGATCCGGATGTAGAAGTCGGCGATGACGGAGTACGAGCCGTAGCCCAGTTCGACGGCGTCGAACGGCGAGGTCATGATCGACTGGATCGTCTTGGCGTCGCCGCCGAAACCACCGAACCTACCGGTCAGTGCCGGGCGGACGACCAGCCCGACGGTCACGGCGATCGCGCCGAGCACGACCGAGAGCACCAGCGGAGAGGATGCTGCTCCACTGGTGCGTCTGGGATCCGTCACTGATCCTGGCATTTACACGGTCACCTGTTCCTTCGGTAGGCCGACGGCGAGGCGGTAGGCCTCGGTGAGTCGGTCGCGCTGACGGTCGGGGGTGTGGGCACGGTCAAGACTGTCCCAGCGGGCCGGGTCGGTCCCCTCACCGAGAATGGTGAGGGCCTTCTCCGCAGCCTCCTGAGGTGTGCCGAAGCGGGCGGTGGCGGGGCATTCCTGCAGGGCGGGGATGTCACGCACGAGCAGGGGGACGCCGATCCGGCGCACCTCGAGAACCGCCATCGGGAAGCCGTCCCACCGTGCGGTGTGGATGACCAGGGACAGCTCCGAGATGCGGTGGCGCAGCTCTTCGCCGGTCAGCCATCCGGTGACCTCGATGCCGGCGTCGGTGAGCAGATCGGTGAGGGCGGCGTCCTTGCCGTCGCCGTCTCCGATCCACGTGAAACGCACATCGGGGCGGGACGCCCGGATCCGCTTCGCGGTCTCGACGAAGAACGCCGGGTCGCGCTGCGGCGTGACCCGGGAGACGACGCCCACGGTCGGTGGCTCGGTCGGTGCCCAACTGTCCGGGATTGCCGGATGGTCGTCGAGCAGCACGTTCGGCACGACAATCACCGGGACACCCGGGGCGAACCGGTTGCCGAGACCGACCATGAGCTCGCCTTCCCGGTCGGCGCAGGGGACGCCGACGGAGGTCAGCGGGTAGAGGACCCTCTCCATGCCCCGGAACAGGGACCTCTTCCAGCCGGGAATGTCCGCCCGTTCGAAGGCGAAGCTGTGCGGGGTGTAGAGGACCGGACGGGCGTGACCGCCCGGCAGCACCCGGTCGAGAGCTGCCGCGGTACGCGCGTAGGCTCCGGCGAAACTGGAGTGGGCGTGGACGATATCCGGTCGGTAGCGCCGGACAGCGTCCCGCACGGACCGTACCGCCGCGACAGGGGACGCAGGCAGTCCGAGGTCGGTGACGAAGACGCCGGGCGTGCGCTGGACCGGGGCATCCGACCCCCGGGCGTTGTTCGCGAGCAGCAGATGATCGTGCTCCGGAGTCAGTCGTGCGTACTGGTCGACCGCGGTGGCGACGCCGCCGTGGAAGCAGTCGGTGACATGGAGGACGCGCATCAGTACGCACCCCGGGACAGGGCGACGGCACGGAAGGTCCGGGCGACGGTCTTCACGTCGAGGGACAGGGACCAGTTGTCGACGTAGTAGAGGTCGAGCTGTTCGGCCTGCTGCGGGGTCAGATCGGACCGGCCGGAGACCTGCCACAGGCCGGTGATGCCCGGTCGGACCTCCATGCGCATCCGCATGTCGGAGCTGAAGGCGTCCACCTCGTGGCTGAGGTGGGGGCGGGGCCCCACGACGCTCATCGTGCCGAGCAGGGAATTGATGAACTGGGGCAGCTCGTCGATGCTGGTCTTGCGGATGAACTTTCCGACCTTCGTGATGCGGGGGTCGTCCTTCATCTTGAACAGCCCCTCGGCGCCGACCTCGTCGCGGAGCTTCTGGAGCCGATCGTCGGCATCGGTGTGCATGCTGCGGAACTTGAAGATCCGGAAGGACTGCCCGTGGTAGCCGACCCGCTCGCTGATGTAGAACACGGGGCCGCGGTCCTCGATCTTGATCGCCAGCGCGGTGAACAGCATGATCGGGGAGATCAGGACCAGTGCGACAGCGGAGACGATGATGTCGAAGGCTCGCTTGGCCAGCCCGTTGGCGGCACTGAACCGGGGGCGGTCGACATACAGGGCATGCCGGGGGCCGAAGGGGACGACGTCGAGGCGGGTACCGCTGATGCCCTCGAGCATCGGGTCGAGGTAGAGACGCATGTTGAGCTTGTTGAGCTGCCAGGACATCCGTCGCAGATTCCGGTGGCCGAATTCGCTGATTGAGGCGACCCAGACGGCGTCGCAGTCATAGGATGCGGCGGTCTGGATGAAGTCCTCGGTGGTCAGGACGCTCATGCAGACGGAGTCCACCGGCACCGGTCCTGCATCGAGGAGGTGGTCGCGGTTCTCCGGGTCGGTCAGCAGGATGCCGTGGATGAGGGTGCCGGCCTCCTGGATGTCATGGAAGGACCGCAGTAGACGGTTGATGTCCCGGACCTGACCGATCGCGAGGAAGTTGTGCTGCAGTTCGGCGAGGTAGCGCTTGGTGACGCGGAGGCAGACCATGCGGGAGACCATCAGCAGGAACAGGCCGACCGGCAGTCCGAAGAGGGCGAAGTGGCGGAACAGGGAGTAGCTGGACACCGCGTCCACCATGGCGAGCACGGCGGCGAAGACGAGACTGCCCTTGATGACGTTCTCCCGGCCGATACGGGGGAACGTCCGGGCCTGGTGGCTGTACCCGTGGGTGAAGGCGATCGCGCTGAGCCAGAAGGTGATGACACCGACGGACAGCAGCAGGTTGCGCTCGGAGAAGAAATGGTCGGCGACGAGGCCGACGCTGGGTGCCCAGGTGTATATGGAGAGCAGGTCGGCGATGACGGTCGCGGTGACGATCGCGATCAGGTCACCGGCGACATAGAGCCAGGTGCGCTGTGCATGACGGAACCGGCGGGTGTCGCGGTTTCGGGTGATCCGACGCGAGGACGGTTCGGCGGTGACCGACGGTGTTCCGGGGGCCACAGTGGAGGTGTGGAGAACCATGGGAGAGTCGTTTCTTGTGGGCCGGCCGGTGAGGGGGTGAGAGGGGTGGCCGGGGTATGGAGAGGTGAGGGAACGCGAGGGAAAGTGAGGGGAAGAGTCGGGGAGTGGGGGTGAGGGAGATCGTGAGGGTGGAAGAGTTGACGGGTCGAGCCTAACGCCTCAACCGGTCACCGCGTTCCCTGACTGGGACAACTGAGTTCTGCCGTGCTCCATGAGCAGGGGAAATCGCCGTGGAAGAAAACTGGCGGTGCCGCACTTTGTCGCCATGACCTGCCGTTACAGTCTCCGGTGTGATATTTGTCACTCGCAAGGACGGCAGATTTCCCCTGTGTGTCCGCCATGCGTCCGACAGTTGTGTCGGCAGGTGTTTCCCTCGGTCCCTGCCGCCGATGCACCGCAGCCCGGTGCACCGTCACTACAGTGCGCCGGGCGGCGGAGAGAAATGGAGCCCCCTAGCAGAATCGAACTGCTGACCTTTTCCTTACCATGGAAACGCTCTACCGACTGAGCTAAGGGGGCGTGCGGAAAGCACTGTAGCATCCGCTGAGCCGATGACGGGAATCGAACCCGCGCCGTCTGCTTGGGAAGCAGAAGTTCTACCATTGAACTACATCGGCAGTAGGCCGGGCCCGCGGCGTTCGCCGCGGTCCAGCCGACGGTCAGTACTCTAACACAGGCGCTCGACCCCTTGTGCAACCCGCTGGGTTACTCTGGTCACGTGCTTCTTTCCGACCGCGACATACGCTCCGCCATCGACGACGGGGCACTGTCCCTCGACCCCTTCGACCCGGCGATGGTCCAACCGTCCAGCATTGACGTGCGCCTCGACCGGTACTTCCGGGTGTTCAACAACTCGAAGTACACCCACATCGACCCGAAGCTCCCGCAGGAGGAACTGACCACTCTCGTGGAGGTCGGCGACCACCTCGGTGAGAACGGTGTCCCGCTGGCGGAGGGGGGTATCGCGGAGGACGCCTTCATCCTCCACCCGGGTGAGTTCGTCCTCGGCTCGGTCCTGGAGTACGTCACGGTCCCGGACAACCTCGCCGCCCGACTGGAGGGCAAGTCCTCCCTCGGGCGCCTCGGACTGCTGACCCACTCCACCGCCGGTTTCATCGACCCCGGCTTCACCGGTCACATCACCCTTGAACTGTCGAACACGGCGAACCTGCCGATCGCACTGTATCCCGGCATGAAGATCGGGCAGCTCGCCGTCTTCAATCTCTCCAGCCCGGCGGACAACCCCTACGGATCCGGTCCGCTGGGGTCGAAGTACCAGGGGCAGCGCGGGCCGACGGCCTCGAAGGCCTACCTCAACTTCCGGTAACTTCCGGTAACTTCCGGTAACTTCCGGTAACTTCCGGTAACTTCCGGTAGCTGCCCGGCCACTTCCGGCAGACACAGATCACCCCCGTCGAGCGGATGCTCGGCGGGGGTTCTCTGCTGACGTTTCAAGAGGAGAATGCTCAGCTGCCGTATACGGTTCCTTTCCGTCTGTCCCTGTACCGATGAGTGTCAATCTACGGTCCCTGTCTTGGAGGACCCTGGCAACGCCCTGCAGTGACTATGGGGATCAGATACGGGCCTTCGCAAAGGCCACGGCGTCCGCCAGACCGTCGGTCCAGCCGGCATGACCGGCCGGGTCGTGGTCGACCCGGTAGGTGACGTCCATGCCGTTGCCGCGGGCGGAGTTCACCAGACGGTCAGTGAACGGCGCCGGGCTCACGAGGTCGAACTGCTGCTGGTAGATGAACACCGGTGCGTCCCATCCACGGTCCGGTACGGCCAGGTGCTCCCGCAGTGCGGCGAGGAAGTCGCCGGACGCCAGCGGCCTGGTCACCATGTCGCCGACCGGCAGTCCGGCGACAGCATCCGACATCTCGAAGTAGTCGGCCTCTTCCGCCAGGTCGACGATCTCCCGGCCTTTGTCGGAGAGGTAGTCATCCAGCGGGAAGTCCGGACGGGCGGCGCGGAATCCCGCGAGCACATAGCTGACGTAGGTCTGCAGGTCAGGCTGGCTCAACGGCACGCCCGGGGCGATCGTCGCCATCTCGTCGGCGATTCCGGCCGGGACGCCGCCGGCGGTCGCAGCCGCAAGGTGCAGTTCGGGTGCATATTCGGCGGCCATCCCCGCCGCGGCGATGGAGGCGTGACCGCCCTGGGAGTAACCGTTGGTGACCCACGTGGTACTGAGCTGGTCGGACAGGGCACGGGATGCCCGGACGATGTCGATCATCGCCGCGCCCTCGCTGTGGGTGTTGAGGTAGGGGTGGACGCCGTCGGTGCCTAGACCGACGTACTCGGGTGCAGCGACCGCGAAACCGGCGTCCAGCCACTCGGCGAGGTACTGGTCGCCGCTGTTGTCCTCACCCACCCAACCGGTCCAGCTGACGTTCCTGTCACCGAGGCCCTGGGTGCCGTGGCCGTAGACCAGCACCGGCCAACCGCCCTCGGGTGCCTCGCCCTGCGGCAGGTACAGCGTCCCCAGGCTGCTGGCCGTCTGCCCCTGCGGGCCGTCCGTCTCGTACTCGAAGTGCCAGCCGCCGGAGGAGCGGGTGAGAACCAGGTCATCCGGAAGAGCGGAGCTGGTGAGGACCGCGCCTCGGGTGGATGCGGGCGCCGCAGCGGCGGCGACGGGCGCGGCCGTGCCGGTGACGAGCGTGGCGACGACGACTGCGGCCAGCGTCGTCGGGCGGGTGTCCGGGAAACGTCTCATGTCGGGAAGGATAACCTCACACCCGCGCAAAACCGCTGTTTCTCCGTCAATGTCGGAGAAAATTGCGCGGAACGGTCAGTCGCTGTCGCGGAACTATGCCGTGGCAGCGGCCCGGGACGCCCGTGATAGAACCGGGGTATGAAGATCACCGTCCTCGGTACCGGATACCTCGGGGCCACCCATGCCGCCTGCCTGGCGTCCCTCGGTCATGACGTCCTGGGTGTCGACATCGATCCCGTCCGCGTGGACTCACTGAACGACGGACGCTCCCCGGTCCTGGAGCCGGGACTCGATGACCTGCTCACCGCCGGCCTGAAGGCCGGACGCCTCCACTTCACCACCTCCGTGGCGGAGGCCGCCGTCCATGCCCGGGTGCATTTCCTGTGCGTCGGGACGCCCCAGTCGGCCGACGGTTGGGAGATGGACCTCTCGGCCGTCGACGGTGTCGTCGATGAGCTGGTGGCACACTGCGACGACGGTGACCATCTGATCGTCGGTAAGTCGACGGTCCCCGCCGGCACCGCACAGGGACTTCAGGACCGGACGCCGGAACAGGTGACGGTGTGCTGGAACCCGGAGTTCCTCCGGGAAGGTCACGGCATCGCGGACACCCTGCACCCGGACCGCATCGTCCTCGGTGTTCCGGAGTCGGCCGCCGACGCCGAGGCGACGGTGCGGGAGATCTACGCGGACCTCGGCGACATTCCGTTCCTGGTCACGGATCCGACGACCGCGGAACTGGTCAAGGTCTCCGCCAATGCGTTCCTGGCCACCAAGATCAGCTTCATCAACGCCGTGGCCGACCTCTGCGACGCCACCGGCGGTGACGTCTCCGTGCTCTCGACCGCTCTCGGGCTGGACCCCAGGATCGGGCCCGGGGCGCTGACTGCGGGGCTCGGTTTCGGTGGCGGATGTCTGCCGAAGGATCTCCGGGGTCTCGCGGCACGGGCGGAGCAGGTGGACGCCACATATGCGGCGGACCTGTTCCGGGCGGTCGACGCCGAGAACATGCACCGACGCGACCGCCTCGTCAACCAGGTGGTCGACGTCTGCGGGGGTTCCGTGTCGGGGCGCCGGATCACGGTACTCGGAGCGTCCTTCAAACCAGGCAGCGACGACATCCGGGAATCCCCGGCGACTGATGTCATCGGGCAACTTGAGGACGCCGGGGCGCTGGTCACCGTGTGCGATCCTGCAGTACCCGGGTACGGCAGGGATGTGTCCGGGGCACTGCGTGGGGCAGAGGTGACGGTGATCGCCACGGACTGGCCGGAGTTCAGGGATCTTGATCCTGCGACAGCCTATGACCTGGTGTCGGTGCCGACCGTCGTCGACGGGCGAAACTGCCTGCCGGTCGACCGGTGGACCGGCGCCGGGTGGGACTACCGCGGAACCGGATGCGGGGCTCAGTCCTCCGGGTGGAACCCGGCCTCGACGGCGAGAACCGCCAACTGAATCCGGGACTCGGTCCCGAACTTCGCCAGCAGGGAGGACACGGCCTTCTTCACGGCACTCGCCGACCGGCCGGTCTCTCGGGCGATTTCGGAGTTCGACAGTCCGGTGCAGATGAGCGCGAGGACGCGCTCCTCGGCAGGCGACAGCCGGGCCAGTCTGGAGGAGGTCTCCGGACGGTCCGGTGCCGGGGCGACCGCAACCGATGTCGCGTCCTCGGGAGACTGACCGTCGGGCGCGGGAAGATGCTGGATCAGCCGGGTGGCCGGCTGCGGGCTGACCACCGTGCCACCGGCGAGTGCCTGGTGGACGGTGTCGATGATGAACTCCGGACGGGAGCTCTTGAGGATGTAGCCCGCGCCGCCGAGGGAGAGGATCGAGAGCATCGTCTCGTCCTCGTCCAGGGCGGTCATGGCGATGAAGACCGGGGGATTGTCCAGGGAGCGGACCTCCCGGAGCAGTGAGACGCCGTCCATGCCGGGCATGTGGATGTCCGTCATGATGACATCCGCCTCGACGGTCTTCAGCAGGTCCAGTGCGGCGGTACCGTCCGTGGCCTCGCCGACGACCTCGATGGCCGCTGCGGCAGGTGTCGAGAAGTACAGCCGGAGAGACGACATGACCAGGGGGTCATCGTCGACCAGCAGCAGTCGGATCGTGGCGGGGGCGGGCGTGGTCACCGGGGTCTCGGAACCTGTCAGCACCAGGGGTAGTTGTGCTCTCCGCAGGCGAAGACCTGGCCGAGGGACGCCTTGTAGTCTCCGTGGGTCGGGGCGGCGGAGGCGACACCGGTGGTGAGACCGGCGGACAGGCCGACGGTGAGGGCTCCGATGGCGAGACGACGCAGAACGGACTTCTTGTGGGGGGTGTTCATGACTTCTCCTCTGTCAGGGGGTGTCACGGAGAGTGACAGAATCTTCGGGAACGCTGTCAACAATAGGCAAGGTGACTGTGGTTCGCCAGACTTGAGTGTCGCTGTCCTGCGTGATCAGCCCCGCAGTGAGGTGACCCTCGGCAGCGGTGGCACGGGCAGTCATGGAGCCGATGCCCAGATGGGTGGTCAGCGCGGGATCCTTTTCACCGTCGCCGACAGGGGCCACCGGGTTGGTCATGGACACGATGAGCGCGTCATCCGTGGTCCGGCAGCGTATCTTCACCGTGGCGTGGTCGGGGGAGTGTTTCACCGCATTGGAGGTCATTTCGGTGAGGACGCGTGATAGCGTCCGCCGGTCGACCGGTGGTTCACCGGTCCGTGGCAGGGTGATGGTGGAGGTCACCCGGAGGCGGTGGGCCCGTAGCTCACGGGTGGCGGTGGCGAGCCCCGCACGGACAGTGGGCGGCGGTGCGGATTCGGTGGAGTCCGGGCCGGACTGGATCTCGGAATTGAGCAGTCGGAGCATGGTCCGCACCTGTTCCAGGGCTTCCCTCGAGGTCCGGGAGATGTCTTCCAGACCCTCACGGATCTCTGCGTTGTCGTCTCCGGTGGCCGTGAGTTCCAGGGTCTGGGACCGCATGACGACACTGGTCAGGCTGGTGGCGACCGAGTCATGGAGCTCGCGGGCCATGCCCAGTCGCTGGCGCCGTTGACTGTCAGCCAGAGTCCGACGTAAATCGGCGTTGCGGATCTCCTGGGTGAGGCGGTTACGACCGATGAGATGGCCGGTACCCAGGATGGCGAGGACCACCACCAGGACCGCGGGGTCCATATCCACCGTGCCGCCGGTGAAGTCCACCATGGAGAGGGCCGTGTGCACCAGCACCAGTATCAGTCCCGCCGTCGCCAGGCCAGCGGCGGTGACCACCTCGATGATGATGACGATGAAGAAGACGGCATAGGTGCTGGCGTCCTCGGCGACATAGGAGGAGGCCGCGGCGAAGGGGACGGACAGGGCCGCCACGGTCTGTGGCCAGCGCGTGCCCCCGGCGACGAGGAGGACGCCGGCCACTGCGCAGGCCACGGACGCCAGGGTGACGGGTTCGGAGGAGACGGTGAACTCGGTGACCAGCACCAGCACCGCCAGCACCACCTCCGGACCCCCGAAGGGGATCCGTCCTCGCAGCCTGATCACCGTCACCTCCCCCGGTTACTGCTTGTAGCTGGCGAGGAAGTTGCCGAGCCGCTCGATCGCTTCCGCCAGGTCCCGTGCCCACGGCAGGGTGACGACGCGGAAGTGGTCCGGGGTCGGCCAGTTCATGCCGGTGCCCTGGACCAGGTGGATCTTCTCGGCGCGGAGCAGGTCGAACATGAACTGCTCGTCGTCGTGGATCTCGTGGACGTTCGGGTCCAGCTTCGGGAACGCGTAGAGCGCACCCATCGGCTTCACGCAGCTCACCCCCGGGATCTCGTTGAGCTTCTCGTAGGCCACGTTGCGCTGCTCCAGCAGGCGACCGCCGGGGAGCACCAGATCATCGATGGACTGGCGTCCACCCAGCGCGACCTGGATGCCGTACTGGGCGGGCACATTGGCGCACAGGCGGGTCGAGCACAGCAGCTCGATGCCCTCGATGAATCCCCGTGCATGCTCCTTCGGCCCGGTCAGTACCATCCAGCCCGAGCGGAAACCTGCGGCGCGGTATGCCTTTGACAGACCGTTGAAGGTGATGCACAGCAGATCGGGGCACAGGGACGCGGTGTTGATGTGGACGGCGTCATCGTAGAGGATCTTGTCGTAGATCTCGTCGGAGAGCACCAGCAGGGAGTGCTTCCGGGCGACGGCGACAATCCGCTCGAGCACCTCGCGGCTGTACACCGCACCCGTCGGATTGTTCGGGTTGATCACGACGATGGCCTTGGTCCGCGGGGTGACCTTGGACTCGATGTCCTCGATGGACGGGGCCCAGTCGTTCTCCTCGTCGCAGAGATAGTGGACGGCCTTGCCGCCGGCGAGCGTGGTCGCCGCGGTCCACAGCGGGTAGTCCGGCGAGGGGATGAGAACCTCGTCGCCGTCATTGAGCATCGCCTGCGTGGTCATGGTGATGAGCTCGGAGACACCGTTGCCGAGGTAGACGTCATTGGTGGTGAACGTGGGGAAGTCCGGGATGAGCTCGTAGCGGGTGACGACGGCACGGCGCGCCGAAGGGATGCCCTTGGACTGGGAGTACCCGGCGGCGTAGGGCAGGCCGGCGATCATGTCCTGGACGATGGTGTCCGGGGCGTCGAAGCCGAAGGCGGCGGGGTTGCCGGTGTTGAGCTTGAGGATCCGGTGGCCGTCGGCCTCCATGCGCTCGGCCTCGGCGTTCACCGGGCCACGGATCTCGTAGAGGACATTCTGGAGCTTCGTCGACTGGTCCAGGGGACGAAGCTCCACGGGGTGCTTCGGTGTGGTGCTCATTCGTCCCATCATGCCAGCGTGGGGCTACTGCGTCCGCGATACCCCGCTATTCGGTGGTCTCTCCGCCGGTGTCACCCGTGTCACCTGCGCCACCGGTGTCACCCGTGCCCCCACCGGGGGTGTCGGTGCCCGGGGCGCCGGACTCGTCCGGGTCATCGCCGTCGCCACCCGGGGCACCGGTCTCCGGACCGTTGTCACCGGTGTCCCCGGCTCCGTCGTCGGTGGTGTCCGTCGGGCCGACGTTCTCGTCATTGTCCCAGTCCCCACCGCTGTCGCCGGTGGTTCCGCTGTCCCAGGTCTGGTTGCCGAGACCGTCACTGTAGGGGTCGAACCCGTAGCCCTGGTCCGCGGTCGGCACGTCGGCGGACGGGGAGGACTCCTCGCCGTTCCAGGCCTCGGGACGCTCGTAGTTCGGCTGCACACTGGTCAGCGGGGCGGGGCCGGAGGTTGAGTTGCCGCGCATGAGGGCGGCGGTGACCAGCCCGACCACGACAGCGAGGACTGCGCCGACAACGAGGATCCAGCCCCACGGGGGAATCCGTCGGAAACCGCTGCGCTCATCATCGGTGCCGTCGTCCCCGTCACCCCCGCCGGCCGCGGTCTCGACAGACGCCTCAGCAGCTTCAGCAGGGACCTCAGCCGCCGCCGGGGCAGCCAGGTCCGCGGGCCGGGGGCTGTCGTCGCGGATCGCCGGAATGATGCCGGTCATCTCCGGATCGGAGGTGTGGCCGAGCGCCTCCTCGCCGACGACATCGGCGTCGACGACGGAGCCGTCGGTGGCATTGCCGTTGTCGTCCTTGTTCTCCACGACATCGGCGGTGAAGCCGGAGCGGGATGCCGCATCGCCGAAAGAGAACTCCGTGTCCTCGAACGCCGCGGTCTCCCGGGGCCGGTCACCGCCGGAGGGTCGCTGAGGGTCTGAGGGTTCGTTCATCTGATCTCTTCGTTCCGTCGGGCCTGCGTCGGTCTCAAGGGGTACATTGACTGTTCCATACTAGTCAGAGTCGGGGCCCCCGCTAAGCCACGCGATGACTTCCTGGCGCGCGGCCTTTCCCTCGGGGGTCGGTGTCAGCGGGTGGACGTGCACTGCACCGGGGGTCGTCAGGACCTTGTGTTCCACACCGCAGGCGGTCAGTCGTCGGTCGAGGGCGAGGGTTTCCGCGGAGAGGATGTCGCGCGTCCCGGTCCAGATCCTCACCTGGGGGAGGGACGACAGTACGGCGTCCGTCGCCGCCAGCGGACTGACCAACGGGTCCTGCAGGTCACGCCCGCCGGCCCAGGCCTCACCTGCGATCCGGAGTCCCGTCGGGTGCAGCCAGGGATCGTCGTTGACGAGGGTGTCGAGACCAGGGGAGGAGCAGGTGACATCGAGCCAGGGGGCGATCAGTGCGAGCCGTTCAACCGCCGACGCGGCGTCTTTGTGCCCGGTCGTGAGCAACCATCCGAGTGCGAGGCCGCCACCGGCGGAATCTCCGGCGAGCCGCAGCCGGTGCCCGGACTGTTCCGCCTCCGTCGCGGCGTCCCCGATGACGGTGTCCAGCAGGCTGAGCGCGGCATCGGCGTCATGTTCCGGGGCGAGGCCGTAGTCGGGGACGATGACCCGCATCCCCGCGCCGGCGAGATCACTGACCATCCTCCAGTGTCGTTCATCCATGCCGTGGATGTAGCCGCCACCGTGGAGGTAGACGCAGATGTCGAGCGGGGTCTCGCGGGACGCGTCGGTCGCGGGGGCGAGGCCGTGCACGGTGAAGGTGCCGCCGGCGGTGGTGACCTCGCTTCTGACCATGTGGTTGACCTGGTAGAGCTCGTGCGGCACCGGTGCGGACTCCCGGGGTGAGGCCATGACCTCACGGGTCTTTTCCCCGGAGGCCCAGGTCCGGTGACGGGTCCGCTTCACGTAGGCGGCGACAAGCTTCATCTGCAGACTCATGGACTCCGATCGTAGTGGTCGAAAAAAGTTGAGCGTACCGGGAAACAAGCTCGCGGGCTCCGCCGTTGTACCGTATGTCATCAAGTTGAGCTGGATATACTCAACTAGGTTTGACAGTCCGGAGAACCGGGTGCCAGACTTGAGCCTGGCTCACTTAACAAACAGTGCAACATCATCAGCACCAACACACAGGAGGACGTCACTATGGGACGCGCAGTGGGAATTGACCTCGGTACCACCAACTCGGTGGTTTCTGTTCTGGAAGGTGGCGAGGCCACCGTCATCGCCAACTCCGAGGGCGCCCGCACCACCCCGTCCGTCGTCGCCTTCGCCAAGAACGGTGAAGTGCTCGTCGGACAGTCGGCCAAGAATCAGGCCGTCACCAACGTCGACCGCACCATCCGCTCCGTCAAGCGCCACATCGGCGACGACGGCTGGACCACCGAGGCGATCGACGACAAGAAGTACACCGCGCAGGAGATCTCCGCGCGTACCCTCCAGAAGCTGAAGAGGGACGCCGAGGCCTACCTCGGTGAGGACGTCACCGACGCCGTCATCACCGTCCCGGCCTACTTCAACGACGCCCAGCGTCAGGCCACCAAGGACGCCGGTCAGATCGCCGGCCTCAACGTCCTGCGTATCGTCAACGAGCCGACTGCCGCCGCCCTGGCCTACGGCCTGGAGAAGGGCGACAAGGAGCAGACCATCCTGGTCTTCGATCTCGGTGGCGGTACCTTCGACGTCTCCCTCCTGGAGATCGGTGACGGTGTCGTGGAGGTGCGCGCCACCTCCGGTGACAACAAGCTCGGTGGCGACGACTGGGACCAGCGCATCGTCGACTGGTTGGTCGAGAAGTTCAAGACCGCCAACGGCGTCGACCTGTCCAAGGACAAGATGGCCCTGCAGCGTCTGCGTGAGGCCGCGGAGAAGGCCAAGATCGAGCTGTCCTCCTCCCAGCAGGCCTCCATCAACCTGCCGTACATCACCGTCGACCAGGACAAGAACCCGCTGTTCCTCGACGAGACCCTGTCCCGCACCGAGTTCCAGCGCATCACCCAGGACCTTCTCGACCGTGCGAAGAAGCCCTTCGCCGCCGTCCTGAAGGACGCCGACGTCAAGGTCGCCGACATCGACCACGTCGTGCTCGTCGGTGGCTCCACCCGAATGCCCGCCGTCTCCGACCTGGTCAAGGACCTGACCGACGGCAAGGAGCCGAACAAGGGTGTCAACCCGGACGAGGTCGTCGCCGTGGGCGCGGCCCTGCAGGCCGGCGTCCTGCGCGGTGAGGTCAAGGACGTGCTGCTCCTCGACGTCACTCCGCTGTCCCTCGGTATCGAGACCAAGGGTGGCGTGATGACCAAGCTCATCGAGCGCAACACCACCATCCCGACCAAGCGGTCCGAGACCTTCACCACTGCCGAGGATTCCCAGCCTTCCGTGCAGATCCAGGTTTTCCAGGGTGAGCGCGAGATGGCCCAGCAGAACAAGCTGCTCGGCTCCTTCGAGCTCGGTGGCATCGCCCCGGCCCCGCGTGGCGTCCCGCAGATCGAGGTCACCTTCGACATCGACGCCAACGGCATCGTCCACGTCACCGCCAAGGACAAGGGCACCGGTAAGGAGTCCACCATCACCATCCAGGACGGTTCCGGCCTGTCCCAGGACGAGATCGACCAGATGGTGAAGGACGCCGAGGCACACGCCGAGGAGGACAAGAAGCGCCGCGAGGAGCAGGAGGTCCGCAACTCCGCCGAGTCGATGTCCTACCAGACCCGCAAGTTCCTCGCCGACAACGAGGACAAGGTCTCCGAGGAGACCAAGACCAAGGTCACCGAGGCCGCCGACGCCGTCGACGAGGCTCTCGAGGGCGACGACATCGAGGCCGTCAAGGACTCCGTCGAGAAGCTGTCCGCCGAGAGCCAGGAGATGGGCAAGGCCATCTACGAGGCCGAGGCCGCCAACGCCGAGGGTGCCGAGGATGCCGAGGGCGCGTCCGCCGACGATGACGTCGTGGATGCCGAGGTTGTCGACGATGCCGAGGATGAGAAGAAGTGACCGAACCCAACCCCGCCGACCCCGGCTCCCCGTCGGAGACCGACGAGGAGTTCACCGAGGCCGCCATGCCCGAGACCACTCCTGAAGAGGACGCCGTGAGCGCTGACGCTTCCGTGCTGGCCGGTGACGAGGACGTCGTCGCCGACACCGCCGACGCCGACATCGACGATTCCGGTGAGCTTTCGGACGCCGAGCAGCAGCTCGCCGAGCGGACTGCCGACCTCCAGCGGATCACCGCGGAGTACGCCAACTACCGCAAGCGCACCGAGCGTGACCGGGTGGGCATCCGTGAGTCCGCGAAGGCCGACGTCGCCGCCCAGCTGATTCCGCTGCGCGATGACCTCACCCTGGCAGAGCAGCACGGTGATCTCACCGGACCGCTCAAGTCCGTGGCCGACAAGCTGGACTCCGTGTTCAGCGGCCTGAAGATCGAGGCCTTCGGTGTCGAGGGCGATACCTTCGACCCGTCGCTCCACGAGGCTGTCCAGGACACCTCCTCGGGCGACGAGAAGGTGCTCGGGACCGTGCTGCGCCAGGGCTTCCGCCTCGGCGAGCGCACCCTGCGCACCGCGATGGTCATCATCGCCGACCCGCAGTAGGCCCCGCTCCACACCAGAGTCCTCACCACCTGAGGTACGTTCCGACTCTCCGGGCGTTCCTCAGGAGGTGAGGACTTTCGCGTTCACGCGTCTTTTCCCGGTATCACACGGTCCACCGCATCCCAACTCACGACAAGAGGCAAACTGATCCACAACCCGGGGCCATGGACCGGACTTGACCAGATCGAGTTCGCAACGATGGAGAACATCGGGTGCTGTTACCCCCGCGGAATCCACGGCGAGCGTAACTGCCGAACACCCGTCGAAGCCGAGCGCGACTACTTCAATCACGAGACTCTGGCATATATCTCGTGATGACGGTACGGAAGCCTCTGCAAAAACCGGGGCGATTCAGCACCATTCGGGGTTTGGTCCTGTACTCCGATGGGTACAGAAAGACCATTGCGACCGTCATCAGCTGACTGCCGCCAATCTGATGCCTGGATATACCTAGTCCTCGTCGAGAAGCTGCAGTTTGGCCTTCTTGAACTCCTCAGCGGAGAGCGCTCCCGATTCGCGCAGTCGTACCAGACGCTCGAGTTGTTCCGGCAGCGACGCGTTGCTGTGTCTTGCTGGGCTGCTCTGTCGCTGGGCACGCGGTCGGGTTGCCTGGATGAGCGTCCATCCGTCGGGAAACTGCCACAAGTGCACCTTATCGCCGTGGACGGGTGCTTCAAACGGCTGGAATACGGCATCGGCGGCGAGACGGTGCGCAACCATCGGGTGTCTCATATCGGGATGCTCAACTGCGAGGACGAAATCGACGATCCCCCCGGATTCCCCGCGGGCCATCCACGTGTCCACGACAGTTCCCGTCACAGAATCGAGGCTGTCCCGGACTCGTGCGTACTGTGCCCGGAAGTGATCGTCCGCAGGTTTCTTGGTGAGAGACTTAATGAATGAGCTCCACAGCGGTAAAAGAAAGAACCAGGGAAACACCAGCCAGACGATGTTCCAGTACCATGGGAAGAAGTTTTCATGGTCCCACGCCTGGACGGTACTGAGGTAAACCCCGGCAATGGTGATCGCAATGATGATCACCGTTCGCAAGATGATTTTACCCGGACCAGTCCCGGGTCCTACCCATGACTGGGCCCTCGTGGGAAGTTCACCAGCCTCCTGCCCGTAGGGCGTGACGCGCAGCAGTGCACGCGGGTCAGCGAGCCTCTTCGCGCTGAAGATGTCATCGGCTAGGCGTGAATTGTCCTGATTAGCCTGCTCAGCCACCATCTACCAGCTCACTGCTGCGGTGCGAGGCCGCTGTAGGCGTATTGCCCGGGAAGTTGCGGGTTCTGCATCAGCAGAACCCTGTCTCCGGCACGAGGGATCTGTAGCTTCGGCACGAGCGCCTGCAGTTGCGTCTGTTCACCGCTGTCGAGCGTAACGGTCATATCGACCACGGGATCAAAGTTGATCAGTTTCCCGGTATCCGACAAGGTCAGGACTGTCGCCGGGATCGTGGGCAGCCCCTGATTCTGGAGAGCCGTGGTTGCCTGTGCCTGACGTGCGGTGTCTATTGCCGAGCTCAGTTGGGCTGCGTTGTCAGCGCCCATGAGTCCTTTCATCAGCTTGCCGCTCAGACCCTTGCCTCCGGAGATGTTCTCCGCCCGGCGCATCGCCTTCTCGGTCGGGTCCTCGTTCTTCTTCCGGCTGAACAGCCCCATCAGATCCTCTTTACGTGCCGCGATAGTTAGCGAGGGCATAGCCTACCAAGAGTCCGTTGCGAACTGTGTTGTATGTCGCTGTCACGCAACTCAGTGGACTAGGGCGTGTCTCCTAATGTCTTGACCCAGGCGACGATCGCGGCCAGGACAGCAGCTCCTCGGTAAACCACCGCGAGCTTGTCGTTCCTGGTCGCTAGTTGCACTTCCCGGGGAGGTTGTGAACTCGGTCCTGGTCAACAGGGCACGGCGGTGCCTGTGCGACGGGTCGTCCCTCCACCCACGGTGTCCGGTTGTTTCCCGCGGCAGGCGTTGACGACACCCCGTGGGCTTCCCAGCGGCGAGGTGGACGACGTCGAACGGGTCCGTGACCTTGCGTGTGGTAGGCGTGCGGCAGGTAGGGCGTGGTCCACGGTGGTGGCATGCCCGGTGAACCCGTACCACCGGTCACGACCCCGACCGTGTCCCGGAACTGCGGATCCCGCTGGTTCAGCCAGGTCTTCAGAACGTCTGCGGACCGGCCCGGGCGCATGTCGATCAGACGTGCCGGCCCGCGCCTGTCGACCAGTGGGGTCAGGTCCACCAGTACGGTGACCATCGAAGACGGCTGCCCGGGTCGGTGGGTGTGTTTCCACACGTGTTCATCAACACCCCAGAATCGAAGCACAGCCCCCACCCCCCGGCCAGGTGGATGGGATCGGTGTAGACGAGGTTCCGTCCGGCGGTGACCGCAACCCGATTGACCAGTTCCCAACCCACCCCGAGGGCTTTGGCGGTCGCCGCCACACTCATCGGCGTCGATGGCGAGGCGTCGGAGAATCCGGCGGGTCCCCGCCGGGTCAGCTTCGCTGCGTCGTCGGCGCAGGTGAGGGAGGACCGGATGATTCTCCTGCTGCAGGAGGGGTTGGTGCAGGTGAAACGTGGAACCCTGACGTGCAGGCGGGGCCGCGTCGATGATGGTGATCGTCAATCCGAGTTCCGCGGTGCGGCGTGAAAAGTGTCGGCGACGAGGTCCGGGGCAGAGGTGGCAACAGCGGTAGGGTGAGACATGGATCCTGGAGCGGCTGGATGGATGCTTAAGGCACCATCATCCTGTCACTGCAGGGTCCTTCTACGGTCCCGGCCCAGCCCCTACATGTTGTGGTGGCCCGCTCCAAGGGCTTCACTACCGCTACACACTCCCTATCCGGAAGAGCTAATAAACGGGCCCCGGCGGCAACCGGGACCCGCTCCACGCCGCAAGACCAAGAAACACCGGGAAAGTAGGAGAGGTCTTGCGGCGAGCTCACCCCCAGATGTTTCTGCCTGCACTGCCACAGCGTGCGCCTGGATGCTGGTCAGCTCACCGGTGATCTGACCCGGATGACCTTCGTGCGCGAAGGACGAGATCGTTCGTATGATGAGTGGACGTCGCCCCCGTAGGCCGCTCTCGGCATTCGTTGACTTCAATGACCCACTCCGCCGAAGCGGACAGAATCTTCACGAAATCTTCGGTACTCACGAAGGCGTCATGATCGAAGGGAGAAGTGAACTGCGTATCACCGTGCACGTGAGTTCCAGGGATGCCGCTGACATCGTGGTTGATGATCAGTAGTTGTCCGCCGGGTGCCACCGCGTCAAGGAGGTTCGCGGTCCCATGCCTGTCCGGAGTGCGTGGGATCGAGGCATAGGACGCGGTGACCAGATCGTACCGATGGCCGGCAAAAGGATTCACCGCGTTAGCATCGGCATGCAGGGTTTCTACCGGTAGGTTCCGCCGCTGCGCTTCGGCGCGTACGCGTTCAAGGGCTCTGCCCGAGATGTCGCTGGCAGTGACTTTCCAGCCTCGTTCTGCTAGCCAGAAGGCGTCACCTCCTTCTCCGGAACCGATGTCTAAGGCGCTTCCCGGGGGTATGCCCGAAACTTCGGCTACGACCGACCCGTTGGGGTTGCCGCTCCACTGGAGATTGCCACTGTAACGAGTGTCCCAATCCGCAGCGTGCGCGACAGGTCGGATGCCGGTAGAAAGATCCTCTTTCGCCAGGTCCATGCTGACCATCGCACCAACCTGTGCTCCCGAGGCCGCAGCAGGCAGTACCTGGAGTGCGGGCGCCGTAAGTGTTCCGGTTGCATATAGGCCTGGTACAGCGGTTGAGCCGGTGACGGCGTCTGCCTCGATATAGCTTCCGATGCCGCTAGGATGCTCGCTAGTGGCCAGGCCGAGACGCTTAAAGGGCGCCACCTGAGCATGTAAGCGGGGTCCGACGAAGATAGTGTCGGCACTGATTTCTCTGCCGTCAGAGAGAAGCAGTCCACGCAACTGCCCTTCGTCGTCATTGAGGATACGTTCAGCTGATGACACGATCACCTGAACCCCCACTGTTCTGAAATCAGACAGGAGATCTTCGCCGCCCAGGACGCTTGCGTCAACCACAATGGTGAGCCTCTCGGTGAGCTGACGCAGGAGAGGAAGGGCGTGCAGTCCTGCTGGCGATGTCAGGAGGGCGACGATGCGCCGTCCCCTCGATTCATAGCCGTGGCAGAAAGGGCAGTGGATCACTGAGGCCCCCCAGTGTTCCGCCAGGCCGGGGATCGCAGGAAGCTCATCAGCCACGCCTGTCGCTGCGATGACACGGCGGGCGATGATGACGTGGCCACCTGACAGGCTAACGCGAAAACCATCGGAGTCGCGAGCGACATCAACAGCGGTTCCTTCCAGGATCTCTGCACCATAGGAGCGCACCTCGGTGCGGGCGATTGTCAGGAAATCTGACGGGGAGCGACCTTCGTGGCCGAGATAGCTGTGCATCGCGGAAGCAGGAGCGTTGCGCGGCCTGTACCCGTCGACCACGATGATGGAGCGACCTTGACGGGACAACTGCAGGGCGGCCGCTAGGCCCGCCGCGGATCCACCGATGACGGCGACATCGGCACGCCGGGAAACGCCAGGACCGGTGGCGCTTGAGAGAGAAGCCGGGTCAGCGCTGTGCTGGCGGGTTGGCTCAGAGCTGTACGGGATTCTGGACGACTGAAATGCTGAGGGCATGCGTCGACTGTAGTGCCTCTTGCCGCTATCGCATACAGTGTTGCACTATTAGCAATAGTGGCAGCTCGCAAATGAGGAACCCGTGACCGACTTTGAACTGATCGTGCGCACTCGGCTGCGCAGCCTGCGGCAGTCCCAGTCGCTGTCGTTAGCCGAACTTGCCAGTCTTGCCCACCTCAGCGCTTCGACCATCAGCAGGATCGAGACCGGTAAGCGAACGATCAGCCTGGACATACTTGTCCCGTTGGCCCGAGCCCTCGGTACCAACGTTGACACTCTGCTCACCCATGACATTGACGAAGACGTCGTAATCCGGGCTGAGCCGAGTCACGAAGACTCACGTACTACGTGGATGCTATCTAAGACGACAGGTAGCGTAAGGGCGCTCAAGGTTCGACTCGAGCCCAGCAGGAGGATCCCCGAACAGAAGGTTCACCCCGGCCATGACTGGTTCTTCGTGCTGGAGGGAAGAGTCTGTCTCTACCTCGGAGAGCGTGCGATCATCGTCGAGAAGGGCGAGGCTGCCGAGTTTCAGACGATGACTCCGCACATTTTCGCAGCTGAAGGAGGGCCTGCGGAGATGCTCATGGTGTTCGGTGAAGAAGGCCACATTGTGCATCGCTACGAGGAATGACGAAGCGACGATGAGCAATCCAGATCCGCGAACTCCGGGCCTGGCCCTACGTTCGTTGAGTGGGCACGCGATGTAGCGGGACCCGTCCCGCACGAGAGGAGGTCACCATGGCCGGGAAGATCCCCGGCAAACGACTCCGGAGACGCACCATCGCCGAGGTCGCCCGGGAGCTGGGTGTCGGTTCCCAGTCGTTGGGCAAGTGGGTCGCCGCCGTATGAGCCACCGGGGCCGGCGGACCGACCGGGGAACTGACCCTGGATGAACGCGCCGAGCTCAAGGCCCTGTGCTTTCAGGTCGCCGAGTTGCACAAGGACAACAGGTTCCTGGGAAGAGCAGCAGCCTTGTCGGCGAGCTTTTGCCAACGTCCGACGAGCGCTACGAACCGGGCACCAGGGTCGGGAAGGTCTTCGCCGGGTCCGATGACGTCTACGGGGTTTTCCGGGGCCGTGCGCAGCTCGCCCGGGAGGGCACTGAGGTCACCGTGAAGACCGTGGCGACATTGATGCTGCGCCAGGGCCTGGGGGGGGCATCAGCGAAGGAAAAGTCCACCCCGGTGACCACGATTCCCGGTGTGGGCACCTATGAGATCCGTGACCGGGTCACATGAGGTTGGGGCGCCAGCGGACTCAGCCGCGTCTGGGGTTGTCGACATCACGTATTTTCGCACCGGTGAGGGCTGGTTGTACCTCGCTGGGGTCGCCGATGTGCTGTGGCCCGGAGATGCTGCAGTCGGTCGGGAGGACCGGGGTGTGGCTTAGGACGATGTGATGGCCGAGAATGTGTGGGCGACGTCGAAGACTTCAGTTCTACGACCGGGGGGAAGTGGTCCACCGGGGGTTGGGGCGGGGTTGAAGGTCGGTGACTGCACTGGCGCGTTGGGGTACGTGCCGTCGGTGGAGTTCGAAATGAATCTGCTCAACAAATCTGCTGCTGAGGAACCTGACGCAGCGTAGTTACCTGTCCACGATCTGCGGGCACGGCCAGATGTTCCTGGCCCGGCGTCGATGCAACGTCCTGTTCGTGATGCTGACCGGTGGTGAGTTCTTCCGTGAGGTCCCGCCGCAGTCGGTGGACAGGGCCGTTGCCCAGCTTGTCGAGCTGACCTCCACCGCCGAAGATAAGGCGTTCCACCGTAACGACGGGTGCAACGGCCGCGCCTGCATGTTTGCAGACAGCTCACCGTACCCGCCCGGATGTCCCCATGGGTGAGATCGAAGCAGACCACTGTCACCCCTGGGAAGTGTCACCGATGTCCTGATACTCCACATACGCAGAGTGGGTGCCAGGCGTACCTGAGCAGGTGAGGATTTGAGGACGGAGAGGGGAGGGGAGAGCGGGCACCGTTCACACACAGCGGTAGTACTCCGCCCGCCACACCTGAGGTTGCGCAGCCTCCGGGGTCAGTTTCTCCTTCCGCTCCGCGAGGATCCTCACCTGCGGGGGTTGCCCGGGATTCACACCCACGGCGGAGCTGTCAGAGGGCATCGCCTCTCCGAGATCCACGGACTCCGAGAAGTCACCCTCCGACACCTTCAGCTCCGTCTCGGTCACCTCACCCCCGACCTGGCGTCCGGTGATGCGCAGGGTCAGCGTCCCACCGGTCGCGTTGTCGCCGTCGACGACCAGTGAGGTTCCTTCCTGACGCACGGACACCCCGGTCAGGGCGACGGACGCGTCGCCGTCGACGTTCTCCGGTCCAGCAGGAACGTCCGCAGACAGTCCACGGACCACCACGGGGGAACCGGTCACCGTCACCACTCCGCTGTCGACCGGCACCTCCCGACCGATGACATCGGCGCACTCTACCCCGTCCGGAACCGTGACCTGCAGGGACGCTGCCTCCGGGACCTCCCACGCCTCCGGGAACGGGAAGAAGCTGTCGGCGGTCCGGGTCGCGTTGGTCACGTACCCGTCCTGCCGGCTCCACAGCACCCAGATCGTCTCCCCGTCCCGGGAGAAGCGCAGTCCCCGCAGGTCAGGATGCGGCGACTCGATCCATCCCAGGAAGGACACCCCGTCGAGGACCTCCGCGGCATGGGCGAAGGCCACCGCCGGGGGTTTCGGTGAGCGGTCCACGTGGAACAGTCCGTAGTGGAACTCCGGATCATCCGGACCGACACCGTACCTGTCGTGCCACACCCCGTCGGTGAGTTGGAACCAGTGCGTCCCGGTGACACCGAGTGCCTTGGAGAGCATCAGTGTGAGCAGGACCGAGTCCGCCGCGGTGCGTTCCGTGTCGTACCACCAGCCGTTGGGCTTCGTACAGGCGTAGGCCTCGGTGAGCCACAGCTGCGTCGGCCCGGGGTTCCCGTCGAGGTAGGCGCGGGTACGGCGCAGCTGCCCGAGGAAGTTCCACCGTCCACCGTCGTAGTCGGCGGTGTAGTTGCCGCGTCCGGCATGCTCGGCGATGCCGTCGAGCAGTTCCCAGCCGCCACGGTCGCGGACGGTGTCGAGGAAGGCGGGGTCCCAGCCGGCAAGCGCCATGGCGATGAGCGAAGCATCCGTTCCGTCCCGGTCCATCGCCGCGCGGAACGGTTTCAGCCAGGTGTCGGTGTATTCGGTGGCCAGGGCGGTGATATTGGCGGAATCGTTCCCGTTCCACTCATTGAGCAGTTCGATGTGGTCGACACCTGCCTCGCGTCCCCGGTCGAGGTTTTCGGCGGCCCAGTCGTCGAAACCTGTCGAGTCCGGGTCACTGAACGTGCCCGGACTGCCCGCAGGCTGGACCGCGGTGCGGATCCCCAGGTCGGTGGATTCCTCCGCCGTCAGCCAGGGATTACGCAGGTGACGGATGCCGAGCCGCGCCCAGAGTGCCCGCTCGTCCTCGACGGACTCGAGCCCCTCGCCGGACGAGGAGAACCCGCCCAGACCGATGATCGACCCGTCCGCCGGGCCGAACTCGTGCTCCGGCCACACGGCGACGGAGGTCCGGGCGAAGACCTCCCCGCACTGCACCTCGACGCAGGCCCAGTTCCGGGGGCCGGGCAGTTCGATGTCGACCTGTGCGTCGCCGTGCCGTGCCCCGTCCGGCACCGTGACGTCAACGGTCGACCGGTGGATCTCGTCACCGCCGAAATCCCACGCGGCGACCTCGACCTGCGCGTCACCGGGGAGTCCGACGGCCCCGACGGTGACCGGATGTGGCCCGGCCTCGCTGAGGACGCTGTAGGTTCCGGGAGCCTTCACGTCGACGAAAGGTTCGGTCAGGCCGGGATGTCCGAGGACGCCACCGGCGAGCATCGGGCGTCCTGCCTCGACCAGTTCCCGGGCCTCGGCGACGGTGAGGTCGGCGCGGAAGGTGACGGTGGCCCGCCAGATGCCGTCGTCACCGCGGAGCGCGGGGACCTTGAGCGCGGCGGTGCTCTGGTCGCCGGCACCGTCGGCGGTGAACACGCCGCAGATCCGGGAGTCATCCACCGCCCAGTCGCAGAAGTGGTGTTCGGTGACACGTTCCAGCCAGGGGACGCCGCCCCGGGGATCCCGGTTCCACCGGGACGCCGGGACATGGACCGTGGAGTCGGTGTCGACGAGGGTTCGCCAGATCCGTCCGCCGGAAAGGGTGTCCTCGTCGGCGTCCTCGGGCAGGGTGAATGCCCAGTCGCCGGTGACGGTACCGCCGACCGCCCGCCAGGTCACAGCGGCGGTGTAGCCGTCCTCAGGCACCTCGAAGTCCACGTGGACGGTGCCCGGGGACGGGGTGTCCACTGTGGCGCCGCGGGTGCCGAGGTTGCCGCTGAACCGGTACCCGTCGAAGTGCACCAGTTCGCGACCGTCGGCGGTGGCCACGGTGACGCGACCGGGGTGGGAGGCGTCACCGGTGATCAGCTGCAGGTCGCCGGGGTCGACGGCGGCAGGGGTGTCCGGCGCGTCGGAGTCGTCGGAGTCGTCGGAGCTGTCGGAGAGGAAGTGGAGGGCGGCGAGTCCGCCGACGGCGGCGGTGCCGGTCAGGCCGGCACCGGCGAGGAAGACCCGGCGGTGGATGGAACGTGTGTGAGGGGAGGGGGGCATCGGGTCAGTCTTCGTCTCTTCCTTCGTTGATCCGGTCCATGAGGTAGGCGTCCGGATAGACCTGGATGACGCGTTGACCGTCATCGTTGTCGGTGATGTCCGTGAACGGCAGGACCTCGGCGCCCTCCCGCATCAGGTGCAGTTTGGGGCTGACCGGCCCCGGGTTTTCGGTGAACTGGGCGACCGCCACGGAGGTGACGGTGTTGATCCCGGCGAGCAGGTCCTGACCGGAGGTGACCGCCCGGACCAGGAGCAGGTGCCGGTGCGGTGCGGCGACCATGATCCCGGCCTCCGTGTCCAGGTCGGGGGCCCAGTCGGGCAGCAGTTCGTCGAGGAAGAGCACGGCGGACGCCAGGAAGAACGACCCGGACTCGATGACCCAGAAGTTTGCGCCGGGATCGTCGCCGTGGATCTCGTTGACGTCGATCTCGGCCTCGGTGAGTTCCTGCCAGAGATTCCGGTAGCCGGCGTGCCAGAGGTCCTCGAGGTCGGCCTCCGAGGTCAGTCCGCGGGCCTCGAGGGTCTTGTCCGGCAGCGTCATGACGGTGGTCGGTGTGTCGATGACCAGCGAGACGACGAGATCGTCGGTCCAGGGCCGGGTGGACAGGGAGAACTGCCGGGAGTCCCGCTCGGAGACCGGGGTGAGCATGTCCCCGGCGACGAGGCGGACCTTGAGCTGCCGGAGGAAGTCGGCCTCGGAGAGCTCGGCGGGGTCGATGCGGTGGGACATGGCGTCCAGCAGGTTGTGGACCTGGGCGGCGATCTCCTCGCGGGTGAGGTCCTCGCCGGCCTGGACCGCCTGCGCGGTCTGGAGGGAGAGGTTGTCGAGGCCGATGAGTTCGGTCTCCTCGCCGCGGGTGGCGGAGATGTACCCGTCAGGACGCCAGGTGGTGGTGAACCCGAGTCGGTGGAGTTCGCGGAGGGCCTCGTCGCGGAGCATGTCGGCGGTGATCCGGGACAGGTGCGGGAACATCGTGTCCGGGGTGTCGTCGGGTGGTGTCCGTTGGCCTCTGAAGAACATGCGTATGACCCTACCGGCCGGGAATGTCACCCGCCCCCGGGGCGTTGGAGGAGATAGACCTTAGCGTGTTAGACTCAAGTTTCAATCACAGGCGGGAAGCCGGGAAGGGAGCGCACCACAGTGGCACAGAAGGAGTGGATCGACAAGGACTACTACGGTGTCCTCGGCGTCTCATCCTCGGCCAGCGCTGACGAGATCAAGAAGGCCTACCGGAAGATCGCGCGGGACAACCATCCCGACGCGCACCCCGGGGACGAGGTCGCGGAGGAGAAGTTCAAGTCCGCCTCCGAGGCCTACTCGGTCATCGGTGACAAGGACAAGCGCGCCGAGTACGACGAACTCAAGTCCATGGCCGCCAGCGGTATGGGTGGCATGGGCGGTATGGGCGGCGGCTTCTCCCGCGGCTTCGGTGGCGGCGGCTTCGGCGGCGGTGCCAGCGAGAGTTTCGATCTCGGTGACATCTTCGGTGGCATGTTCGGCGGTGGCGCCGGTGGTGGCAACCGTACCCGCGCTCCGCGACGCACCCGCGGTGCCGACGTCGAGACCGAGATCACCCTCGATTTCCGTGAGGCGACCAAGGGTGTCACCGTCCCGATCCGGCTGACCAGCCCGGCACCCTGCACCACCTGCCGCGGCTCCGGTGCGACCCCGGGCACCTCGGCGACCCGTTGCACGACCTGCCACGGTGAAGGCCTCGTCTCCGAGAACCGCGGAGCCTTCGGTTTCTCCCGGCCCTGCCCGGACTGCAACGGCACCGGCACCCGGATCGACGATCCCTGCACCGACTGTGGCGGATCCGGTCGCGTCACCCGGACGCGCACCATCACGGTCCGCGTCCCCGCCGGCGTCGTCGACGGCCAGAAAGTCCGTCTTGCCGGTCAGGGCGAGGCCGGGGAACGTGGACGCGCCGCCGGTGACCTTTTCGTCACCGTGCACGTCCGCGCCGACGACCTGTTCACCCGCTCCGGCGACGACCTCAAGATCACCGTCCCGGTGAGCTTCTCGGAGCTCGCGCTGGGCGACACGGTCACCGTGCCGACCCTCGACTCGAAGGTCCGGGTGCGCGTCCCGGCGGGCACCGCCGACGGCACGACCCTGCGGGTGCGCGGACGTGGCGTCGCCAAGCGCAACGGCAATTCCGGGGACCTGCTGGTCACGGTGCGGGTCAGCGTCCCGAAGCATCTCGACGAGGGAGCGGCCAGTGCACTGCGCCGCTACGCCGAGGAAGAGAAGAGGTCCGGTATCGACCCGCGGGCGAACTGGGCAGGAAACTGACGGAGTGAGGTGAGCGCACATGGCGGAGAAGCGGAAAGGTGATCCGGGTGACCGTGAGGTCTACGTGATCTCTGTCGCCGCAGAGATCACCGGCATGCACGCGCAGACGCTGCGGACCTACGACCGGATGGGCCTGGTCAGTCCCGAGCGGACCAGCGGTGGCGGACGCCGCTACTCCCGGGAGAACATCCGGCAGCTCATGGAGATCCAGCGTCTCAGTCACGACGAGGGGGTCAACCTCGCCGGCATCAAGGCGATCATCGACCTGCAGCAGCGGGTCGCGGAACTCGAACGCGAGAACGACGGCCTGCGGCAGCAGGTGGGACGCCGCGGCGGGGAGATCGTCCACGTCCCCCGCTCCACCGCGGTGGTGCTGTGGGAGCAGCGCCACCGTCGAGGTGATGACGACTAGAGAGTCGCAAACCCGAGGACGGTGCTGACCAGGGCGAGAATGCCGAGGATCAGTGCCTGGGAGTACTGCTCTTTCCGACGCAGGTGAGTCGCCACTGCGCCGACCATGACGCCCAGCAGGCAGAGGGCGGTGAGCGGGGTCAGCCAGGCGGCGATGCCGAAGGCCTTCGGGAGGATGAGGCCGAGCGCACCGAGGATCTCGGCGGTACCGAGAGCCTTCACCGCGCCCTGGCTGGTGTTCTCCACCCAGTTCATGCCGTTGGCCTGCAAACGGTCCTTGGGCTGGGAGACCTTCATGACGCCAGCGCCGAGGAACGCCACGGCGAGCAGGATATTGATGATCCAGAGAATGACTGTCATGGTCGGTGACTCTACAAGGCTCAGAGTGCGGCGAACCCCAGAACGGCACTGACCGCGGCGAGGACGCCGAGACCGAGGGGCGGGGACCCCTTCGCCCCGGGGAACTCACCGCGCCGGGCATGGGTTATGACGGCGCCGACCATGACGATGGTGAGGCAGACGGCGGCGACCGGGGTGAGGACGGGGGCGATGTCCAGGCCCATCGGGAGGATGAGGCCGAGTGCGCCGAGGAACTCCACGGCGCCGATGAGCTTGACGGTGTTCTCGGAGAAGTTGTCGGCCCATTCCAGGCCGGAATCCACTAGGCTCTCCTTGGCGCGACCGATCTTCATCAGTCCCGAGCCGACGAAAGAGACGGCGAGAACGATGTTGATGATCCAGAGAACGACGGTCATGGCGCCTCCGCCTGATGGGTGTGATGGGGTGTGGTGTTGTTCTGGATACTATCCGTTT
The DNA here is from genome assembly GCF_056280545.1 of Corynebacterium sp. UD i78. Classification (NCBI taxonomy): domain Bacteria; kingdom Bacillati; phylum Actinomycetota; class Actinomycetes; order Mycobacteriales; family Corynebacteriaceae; genus Corynebacterium; species Corynebacterium sp. UD i78. Next base: position 3,041,477 of record NZ_JBWCED010000001.1, read on the forward strand.
TCACCGGCTGTGTGCAGGGGGAGATTCACTCCGGACGCATGCCACGCAGGTAGATGTCGGTCAACCAACCGCGTTGCCGCTGATTCATCGACTCCGGCAGGGTGGGTACCGGCCGGGAGATCATGGCGATCCCCATGAGGAAACTGGGGCCGGTGATGTTGTCGGTGATCAGGCCGTGGTTCCGTGACCGCTTCAGGACAGCCTCGATCTCCCGGTTCATCCGTTGCTGCCGGGGGAGGACGGCGGACCGGAGCTCCGGGCCCAGATCCCGGACCGTCTCCGACGTGATCCGCGCGAAGATGTCCCCGATTCCGAGACTCGAGACATCGTGGACGAAGCTCCGCCAGGTCACCTGTGCCTGCTGCCGCGTGTTCCAGCCGTCGGTGTATCTGAGGCACAGGGCCATCATCCGCGAGTACAGCAGGTCGACGACGCCGAGCGCAAGGTCCGGGCCGGTGGGGAAGTGGTGTCGGAGACGTCCAACAGACACTCCCGCATCGGCAGCGATCTGCTCGATGGTCAGGCTGTCGGAAAGGTCGGTCCCGTGGGCGGCGATATGGCGCCAGGCAGCGTCCACGAGGGATTCGCGTTCCTGGTGTGCGCCGCGTGCGGAGGAGGGGCGGTAGGTCACGGAAGGTACCTCTCGATGACGGGTGTGAGGTCGGCGATCGGGGAGAACTTCAGGATATAGCGCATGACACCGACGCCCATGAGGTGGGCGGCGAGCAGCTGGACCCGACGGTTGTCATCCGGGGAATTCCGCTCACCGGTCGCCGCGAGTCGGTCTGCGACGAGGCGCTGGAGTACCTTCCGGCGGTCCTCGGACTCGAGGGCGGCGCGGAACTGTGCCTTGATCACGTCCGCGGTCGGTTCGGTCTCCCAGCTCCTCACGCAGATGGCGGACGGCATGGGTGCCCAGCCGGACGCGAATGTCGCCACCATCGACGTCGTCCCCGGTGGCAAGAACGCTTCGGCGATCAACTTGGCCGTCATTGCTGCCCTGATTCCGGGTCCTGCCGGCTCCATGGTCGGCTTCATGGCCGTCAAGACCATCCGGATGCGCTTCGCAACGATCATCACCGCGGGCGTGGTCGCCGGTCTGGCGTCCGCACTGGTCCTCGGCCCGCTGTTCAACGTCCTCGAGGGCAACTACTGGACCGAAGCTCTCGCCATTGCCCTGGGCACCATGGCCATCGGTGGGTTCATCTCCGGTCTCGGTGGTCTACTCGGCGGCAAGGGGCTGGCGATCGGTGCGCTGCTCATCATGCTGCGTGACCTCAGCTACTTCCCCTCGGCCTCCACCGCGCCACTGCGGTGGACCCTCATCGGCTGGATCGCCTTCGGCTTCATCTGCCTGGGAAAACATCGGTACCGCGTGGTTGAGTGCGGTCTTCGGCATCATTTCCGGAAAGGTGTCTGTGGCGAACTCCACCTCTCCGCCGAGGGCGCGGTAGTCCTGCGCGAGCTGCTGCGCCAGGTCGTACGGGATGGTGTCGTCATGGGCGGTGTTGAGGATAAGCAAGGGAGCGTCAAGCGCCCGCATACCAGGCTGTAGTGGGGTCCGGTGAGCACATCCCGGAGCCGGGCATCCTGCTCGGCGATCTCCGAGAAGGACCGGCCGTCTTTCGTCAGCGTCCGTGTGTCGGTGTTCTCCCAGCTCTCCACCGGGTCCCCGATGCATTCGTGGCCTTTGTCATTGAGGTACCGGTCCTGCAGCGAAGCGAGTTCCGGGGCGTAGGACGCCGCGTGTTCTGCGGCACCGGCCGCTGCACCGCCACCCCGGGAGTATTCGTAGAAGGCGATGGGCGAATCTGCCGGAGCATCAGCGAACGCGAGCCCGGCCCGGGCGGCGTCCAGGGCGGCGTGCCCCTCCTCGGTGTGGTTGACGTAGGTGTGCTGGCCGGGTGTGCCCAGACCGATGAGACCGGTGACGATGACGCGGACACCCATCGCGGATGCTGCGGCGTAGAAGGGGTCGGTGGCCGGCTGGGAAATCGTCGGATCGGCGTCCGCCATGGGCGGTGAGAGCTGTGAACGAGGCGAGGGACGCTGCGAAAGCAGCGCGGAGGAACGTCATGCGCGCAAATCTCATCAATCTTCTATGGAGAAAGGAGTTATTCGCGTCAGAAGGGTGGTTGTTCGAGTGCGGTGCGGGTGGTCGCTCTCCACTGTTCGCGGGCTTCGTTATGTTCGGCCCGGGCGGCGACTTTGCGGGCCAGGGACTGGTCGAAGGTCGTGATCGCCGTGGCCATCGGCCCGGTCGGCACGGTGGTGACGGTGTGCCCGTCATCGATACTGGTGACCGAGGCGGTGCCGTCGGGATGCCGGGTGAAGTCCAGCAGACCGCGGGTCTTGTCGTTGTGGCAGCCCCGGCACAGTGACTGCATCTTCCCGGTATCGGTGCGGGGCGTGTCCTGGTTGTCGGGGTGCTCACTGTCGTAGCGGTGGACGTGGTCGGCATCGGCGGTGGCTGCGGGGTTCTCACACCCCGGTGCCCGGCAGGTGCCGTCGATACCGGCGAGCAGGGCACGCTGGTTGTCGGTGGCGAACCGGGCATCGTGGGCCGAGTGTGACGGCACGGTCAGGTGGGTGACCCGTCGGATCCACCGGTCGGTAGCGATGCCGGACAGCCACCGGTTCTCCAGGTGGGTGTGGCCGGTGTCGATGTTGCGGTAGCAGTTCAGGGTGACTGTCACGTCGCCGACGGCGCCGTGACACAGTTCGGTGAACGCGGTGGCCCGCGAGCAGTGGTGGGCGTCGGCGACGGCGTCGACGATGCGGGTGACTCCGAGGCCTTCGTCGGCGGGGACGGTGATGTGGAAGACGGTGTAGTCGTCGTTGCGGGTGTCGATGCTGAAGTCTGTCTGCAGTGCCGGTGGTGGCACGTCCTGGTCTTCGGGGTCGACCGGTAGGGCGGTGGGCTGACAGGTGCCGACAATGGCGGTGACACTCCGGCGCAGGATCACGGGTCCGGGGATGACCTGGTCGGGTCGGGTGGGGGTGAGCAGGGCGGCGATGCCGGTGTCGACGGCATCCAGGTAGGTGGTGGCGACACAGCAGGTCACGTCGGCGATGATGCGCAGCAGGTCGAGGCTGAACGCGCCGCAGGCCACGGCGGAACAGGTGGCGGGCAGGCGGGTGAGCATCGTGCCGACTTCGCAGTAGGCCAGGGCTCTGCCGCGGGTGACACCGAGGCGGCGGGCGATGGTGGCGGTGGTGCGGCGGATCTCGTCGGTCCCGTCGGGGGTCACGGCCGCGGCCAGGGACAGGTCGATGAGGTTCGCTGCGGTTTTCGCTGTCGACAGCAGGTCGGGGTTGGTCAGGATCGCCCAGCCGGCGGGTGCGTCAGGGTCCCGGCGGTGGTCGGGGGTGGGTCGTCGGGTGGTCAGTGTGCCGTCCGGGTCGTTGATGCAGTCGCGGGTCAGGGCGAGCAGTGCGCCGTCGCCGGTGGTGATGTCGTCGGTGATCTTGTCGAACAGGGCGTTGAATGCCATCTCGTGGACGGCGTGTCGTTTGGTGGTGGTGATAGTAGTGGTGACGGTGGTCATGGTGTCCCCCTGGGGATCATGAGCAGAGTGTGGGCGGGGTGGTGGAGAGCGGTGTGGTGAGGTGTCGGGCGTCTGTCGCCGATGATACATCTTGACCGAAAACAATACAAGTGTTCGAACAATAGTATTGTCGCCCGGCCGCAGATCAGGCGTCGATACTTCCCCGGACCAGCGTCGTCACCGCGCCGCCGACGAGAACATTCCCACAGTCCCCGGTGGGCGTCACCCGTACGCGACCGGCACGCCCCAGTGCCGTTCCCTGGGATGCCGTGTACGGCCCCGCCATCCGGTCCGTACGCAGCAGCCATTGGCCGACCGAGGCATTGAGCGAACCGGTGACCGGATCCTCGCCGATGTCCGAGATGAAGGCACGCAGTTCCCACGAGCACTCCGACCCTGCCGGATACGGTCCCACTACGCCGACCTCCAACTCGCCCAGCGCAGAGAGGTTCGGACGCAACTCCAGGACCCTGTCCGCCGACGACAGCATCACCGCAACCCACTGCGGCCCGTTCGCCACCCACTGGTGATCCACGATCTCAGAACGTTCCACCCCCAACGCCGCGCAGATCCGCCCGAGATCCCCCTCGGAGACCGGCCCCGAGCGCGTGGTCTCCGGCGCCTCGAACGCGAGCTCGCCGGCCGATGAGCGGTGTATCCGCACCAGGCCGGCGGCGCACTCCTGGACGATGGGGTCAGGACGCCGCGGCGTCCCTCCGTTCTCCGACCAGGCGTGCGCGGTGCCGAGGGTAGGGTGCCCGGCGAAGGGCAGCTCACCGTCCGGGGTGAAGATGCGGACGCGGTAGTCGGCGTCCTCAACTGTCGGAGGCAGGACGAAGGTCGTCTCCGAGAGATTCGTCCAGCGGGCGATACGCTGCAGGTCAGCGTCGGTGAGGTCGGAGGCGTCGAGGACAACGGCCAGGGGATTCCCCAGGTATGGGACCGGAGAGAAGACATCGACCTGGGTGAAGGGGCGGGTGCGCATGTCAGCCACCCTAGGACAGGTCGATCGTCCCCTGCGCCAGGAGGACCAGGGCGACGACCGCGGCGACAGTCACCACGGTGGCGACGAACCACTCGAAGTAGTTGAAGACGCGGCGTCCGGCCTTGCGTTGGGTGATGACGTAGGTGATCATGCCCGGGATGACCAGCACCATGCCCAGCAGTACGTACTTCGGGTCGGCGGCGTAGAAGAGCCAGACAGAGTAGATGAACGCCGCCACGGAGATGACCAGGTGCATCCGATTCGTCCGGGTGTCCACCGTGGGGCCGTCGAGATTGATGGAGCGTCCCGCTTCGGGGTGCTGCAGGCCGCGTCCACGGGTGGAGAGGAAGACCAGGTAGAGCGCGCCGAAGAGGTAGGGGATGAGGTACAGGGAGGTCGCGAGCTGCACCATCGTCGTGTACGCGGACTCCGCGGCGAAGAAGACCACGATGAACAGCTGGATGACGATCGCGGACAGCAGCTGGGCGGCGACCGGGGCACCGGACGGGTTGACGTGACCCAGCTTCTTCGGCAGCAGGTTGTCCTGCGCCATCATCGTGATCGGTTCGGCGCAGAGCATCTGCCAGGAGACGTACGCACCGAGCACGGAGATGCACAGGCCTGCCGAGATCAGACCGCCACCCCACGGGCCGACGACGATCTCCAGCACCTCGGCCAGGGAGTTGTCGCCCATGCCGGCGAGTTCCTCGCGGGACGCCACACCGTAGGACAGGAAACTCACCAGCAGCAGCAGGACGAAGACGGCGAGGAACCCGAGCAGAGTCGCCAGGGACACATCGCGACGGGTCTTCGCCCGGCGGGAGTAGGCCGAGGCACCCTCGACACCGATGAACGCCCACACCGTGAAGAGCATCATCCCCTTGACCTGGGTTGAGAGGCTTGCGCCCTCGTCGCCGTCGTCGCCGAAGGTCAGGGCGTCTCCCCAGAAGTCAGCGGTGAAGATCTCGGTGTGGAAGCCGAGGAAGGTCACGAGGATGAGGAAGGCCGCGATCGGCAGCAGCTTGGCGACCGTGGTGATGAGGTTCATCACCGCCGCCTGGCGGATGCCTCGGGCCAGGACCGCGAAGATCACCCAGTTCATCACGGAGACGCAGACCGCGTTGAGCAGCAGATTGCGTCCGTCGAAGACGGGCACGAAGTAGGACAGTGAGCTGAAGAACAGGGTCGCGTAGCCGACCTGGGCGATGATGGACGCCAGCCAGTAACCCCAACCGGACGTGAAGCCGACGAAGTCGCCGAGACCGGCGCGGACATAGCTGTACACGCCGGAGTCGAGATGCGGTTTGCGTTGTGCGAGGGACTGGAAGACGAACGCGATGCAGAGCATGCCCACACCTGTGATCGCCCAGCCGATCATCGCCGCACCCGGGGACGCCACGTTCGCCACGTTCTGGGGTAGCGCGAAGATCCCGGAGCCGATGCAGGCGCCGAGGATCAGGGAGATCAGGACGGGGAGGCGGACGGTGTCTTTACTGTCCCGGGTTTCATTCACAGGGTGACAGAATATCAGTGGTCCAGGGCGAGATCGCGCAGCGTCCGGAAGAGGGTGGCGCCGTCGACGCCGAGACCGTTGTGCTCCCACCGGTTCGTGACGTGCGGACGCAGCCCGCCGATGTGGGACGCCGTCTCCATCGACAGCTCGAAGGGGACGAAGATGTCGTCGAGGTAGACCGCGGCGGCGGTACGGATGCCGTTGTCCGCGGTGGAGGCCAGGGCGTCCGCGTCGTAGAGCGGGGTCCAGTCGTCCTTCGCGGCGAGCTCGGACGCGGCGTCCTTCCAGGGGCGCAGGGCCGGATCCTCGTCGAAGAGCCAGGGGCGGATGTGCTCGCCGGTGAGGTACACGGGGTCGGCGTCCTCGATGGTCTCGGTGAAGCCGGGGGTCTGTTCACCGATGCGGGACGCCGCCCAGTTGGTCGCGGTGTCCGTGCCGTAGATCGACTCGTGGACGACGGCGTAGAGCGGGGCGTCGGCGAAGCGGACCTCGTCGGCGACGTGGAGGAGGAAGGGGGTGCGCAGCCGCTTCTCGCCACCGACCGTGTGGAACGGGTCCTCGAGGAGGTAGTTCAGGGTGTCGAAGCCGCCGGTCCGGCCGAGGTTCATGCCGACCATGCGGAAGCGGCGGGAGGAGAGCCGGGAGCCGTCGGCGAGGAACTCCTCGTGGGTGTCGAGGTGCCGGCAGATGTCCCGGATGAGTTGAGCGGACCCGGGGAACTGCGTGTGGAAGCGGTGATTGCGCACCGCGGTCTTCGCGTAGGTGGCGCGGTAGACGTCGTCGATCGGGACCAGACCGGGCAGACCACCGGTGAAGAAGGCCTCGGCCACACCCTCGGGGTGCTGCGAGAGGTAGGTGGTGATGCAGAAGCCGCCGAAGGACTGGCCGAGCAACGACCACGGCTTCTCCTCGAGGGCCTCGCGGAGCAGCTCGGTGTCCGCCACTATGCTGTCGGCGCGCAGGTGGGTGAGGTACTCGGCAGGGAGGGGGACGGCGGCATCCACCGGGGTGGACCGGCCGGTGCCTCGCTGGTCGAGCAGGATGACCCGGTAGTTCTTCAGGGCCTCGCCGAGCCAGCCGCCGATCTCGCGGGTGGGGGAGGTGGGACGCAGTGCGCCGTGACCGGGCCCGCCCTGGAGGAAGAGGAGGGCGGGCAGGTCCTCGCCGCCGAGGGGGACGTACTCGCGGGCGAAGACGTCGATGGTGCGGTCGTCGGCCGTGTCGCCGTGGACGAGTGGTGCGGTGAGCACGTGTTCTGTCACGGTGTGGCCGTGGCGGCGGGTCGAGGTCGAGGTGAGGTTCATGACCTCGGTTCTACCTCACCGCCTGTCGATTTGACTGCGTGCGGACGGGCTGCAATTATAAAGGTGGAAAGAGGTAGCCTCGCAGACGCTGATACAGCGGTGCGGGGCTTTTTTCATGCCAGGACCTCCTGCTCCAGCCGCGCGTAGCTGGACTCCATGCCGTCGACCATGCCGGTGGCGAGGACCTGCTCACGGATGTCGGCGTCCGGATAGGTGATGAGGTAGCTGAGGAGCGTCCCGTCCCCGACGGGGGTGAGCGTCATCTCGTTGAGGGTCCGGGGACTCTTCGCGCCGGTGAGGGCGAACTGTTCGCCGGTGGCATCGTTGCGCCACTCGGAGCGGTAGATGTCGCCGACGGAGGTGCCGGCCTGGCAGACCGGCATGCTCCAGCCGTCAGGGCCGAGCTGCCAGCGCTGCAGGAGTTCGGCCTCGGTGTGCGCCCGCCAGACCTGGTCGACGCTGCCGCAGATGACCCGGGAGACGCGGGCCTGCGTCTCACCGATGCGCTGCAGTCCGGTGCCGTTGCCCGCCGCGAAGGACGCCGGATCGGCGAGGACCGCCTCGATCTGGCCCATGGCGGCGCGGGTGCCCTCGATCATGCCCATGGCGGTGAGTTTCTCGAGCTCTTCGAGGGAGTTGAACGAGGTGACGGTGGTGACGCGGGAACCCGGGGCGTCCTCCGTGCCGGTGTCCGTGAACTCGAAGTCCATGGTCATGGTCGGCATGATGGCGCTCGCGGTGCCGTTGTCGTCCTCGGCGAAGCCGTCGCGGACGGTGAATCGGTGCGGGGCCTCGACGGAGACCCACTCCCAGAACCCCGGGCTGTGGTCACCGTCCGGGCCGGTCATGAAGTAGTTGCTGCGTCCACCGGGGTAGGCGTCGTGCCTGGTGAAGGTGGCCGGGTACTCAGGCGGCCCCCAGAAGCGCTCGATCTGACGGGGTAGGTGTAGGAGTCCCAGAGACGTCGGGCGGGGACGGGGAAGTCGGCGACGATGGTGAGGGTGAGGGCTTGTTCGTCGGTGGTGACAGAGGTGACAGGCATGATGTCTGCCTTTCAGGTGGTGGTGTCCTCGGCGTCTTCGGCGAGGAAGGCGTCGAGGCGGTCGATGCGTGCGCGCCAGAGGTGTTCGAATCGGGCGAGGAGTTCCTGTGCCCGTCGGATCGTGGCCGGGTTGCCCCGGATGATGCGTTCGCGTCCGCGAGGGATACGTTCGACGAGGTCGGCGGTCTCCAGGACACGGACGTGTTTCTGGACGGCAGCGAAGGACATGTCGTAGTCGTGGGCGAGGGTCGTCAGTGAGGCCTCCTCGGTGAACGTGCGACGCATGATGTCCCGACGGGTCCGGTCCGCGAGTGCCCGGAAGATCCGGTCGACGTCATCGTCGGTGAGCGCGGCGGTGGTACCGTCGGAAGTATGCGAAACCATATGGTTGTATGTTAGTGGCAGGAGAGTGCTCTGGCAAGGGGTGGTGGCTGCCTGGCTCGAAATATCCGAGCAGGGATCCCGCGAACCCGGCAGTTCGGCGGATCTGTGCTCGCAGATTTCGTTGCGCCCGGTGCGCCAGCTGGAACATGCACAACTCACGTTCCTTCTGCAGTGATGGCCGATGCGTTCTCTGGATCGAGCCTCACGGTGGATCGCAGCCGTCAAGAACTCACTGACGGCCTCGTGTCACGTCTGGAGTACTCCGGATTCCCCGTTGATGCTGCAGGTGACACCGACCCCGACGAGACCATGGACCACAATGTGCCGGCCTCGTTGGCGTTCATGGCCAATGAGACCGGAGTTGAGGTCATGTCGGATTGGATCCGGTCCCTGGCTTTCGCCGTGACGGCGGTGGACGCTTCGGGGCAGTAGTCCCTGAACGTTGTCCACAGGATCCTGGGGTTTTGTCTGTGGCCGACCGCTTGCGTGCTCGCAGGTGACGTACCGTTCTGACATCTCGCCGAGGGGGCTGGGAAAGAACGGAGGGGAAGTGTGACCGCGGATGAATGGATCAGACTCGTCCAGGTGATCGTTGCCGCGCTGCCCGCCGTCGGGCAGAAGCTGAGATCGGACAACCGGGCCGAATGGTACCGGCGGCACGCGCAGGCGACAGAGTGGTCGTTGTGGCAGGAGTTTGAAGCGAAGACGATCGGGTGGCTCAATCTCCCGGAACCTGGGGACAGTGCACTGGTCACGCATACCGAGGTGCCGCTGGTGAGGGCACTGGCACTGGACTGTGTGAAGCGCAGGAAGCGCGCATCCTCCACCTGAAGGCACAGGCCGCGTACAACGCGGACAAGCACACCAACGACATCCTGCCCCGGTGGGTCCGCGAGGAACTGGGAAAAGGGTTCCCGCCCAACGCCACCGACGAGCTGCAGATCATGCCGAAGAAGCGGTGGTGGCAGCGGATGAAGGCGTCGTGAAGGCCACCCGGTAACCTCACCGGCATGCTCCGCATCGCCACCGTCAATGTCAACGGGATCCGCGCCGCACAACGTCGAGGGTTCGGTGACTGGCTGGAGATGCGCGACTGCGACGTCATCGCGGTCCAGGAGGTCCGGGCACAGGCCGACAAGATTCCCGAGGACGCCTTCGGGAACTACCACGTCGCCCTGGAGACCGGGAATATCCCGGGACGCAACGGGGTCGCGGTGCTCACGAGGACGCCTCCGGTCGAGGTACGCACCTGGAGCGACGGATCAGACCGCGTCCCGCTGCCCCGGAAGCTACGTCCGTTCATCCCGCAGGGACGCTATATCGAGGTCGACCTCGCGGATGCTCCCGTGACCATCGCCTGCCTCTACCTGCCCAAAGGCGGGCTGCCCATCGAGATGCAGCGTCCGGAACGGATGCGTGAGGCACCCGACGGCGGCGCACGGTACGAGCGGAAGATGGGGTTCCTCGCCGGCTTCGGGCGCTATCTCACGGCCACGCGCCGGGCGGCCGCCGCCGACGGTCGGGAGTTCCTGCTCATGGGTGACATGAACATCGCCCACACCCGCCACGACCTCACCCATTGGCGGCGCAACCAGAACCACGACGGCTTCCTTCCCGAGGAACGCGAGTGGTTCGACCGGCAGCTCTCGCCGCGCACGCTCGTCGATGTCGTCCGGTCCCTGCACCCGGACGAGGACGGGCCCTATTCGTGGTGGTCGTGGGCTGGGCAGTCTTTCGTGAAGGACGCAGGGTGGCGCATCGACTACCACCTCGCCACACCCGGTCTGGCGCGGAGCGCAGTCGCAGCGGGGGTGGACCGGGACTTCCGCGGTGTGAGACTCTCGGATCACTCGCCGGTGATCGTCGACTACGACCTGGAGTGATCATGCCGAACCCGGATGTGCACGCCGTCCTCGTCCCCGGCGCCTGGATGGGCGCCTGGATCTGGGAGCCGACCGTGGAACGGTTGCGGGCCCGCGGGATAGACGCCGGGACGCTCACTCTGAGGGGGCTGGAACCTGGTCTTGATGACGCGGCGATCGCCGCCGTCACACTCGAGGACCATGTGCAGCAGCTTGTCGACCATGTCCGGGAGCTGCCGGGACCGGTGGTCTTCGTCTCCCACTCCTATTCAGGGACGGTCACCGCGTGTGCCGCCGACCGGCTCGGTGGCGCGGTGGCGGGGTTGGTCCATGTCGGTGCTTTTCTGCCGGAGGACGGGCGCAGCCTGCTGGACGGGTGGGGTGGGTCGGATGCCGAGAGGGCTCAGGAGCGTGCGGACATCGACGCCGCCGGTGGACTGTGGGCGGCGCCGACCCGGGAGATGCTCGACCATGAGCCCGGACTGAATCCTGGGGACCGGGACTTTCTGACCGCGCGTTTCACACCCCATCCGGGACGTACCGTCACTGACCACGCTCGACTGTCGGTGCCGGTCAGTGATCAGTCGTCGACATCCGTGGAGCTGCCTGAGGCAGGCCACTGGCCGATGCTCGCGGCGCCGGAGGCCACCACTGACCTGTTGGAGAAGGAGATACGGCGCTACACCAACGGGTAACCGGTGACTGTGCCGGCGGTGTTCGGTTCCCAGCCGAGTTCCGGGGCGACATGCTCGGCGAAGTTCTGCAGGATGCGCAGGTTAGCGTCCACGCCCAGCTGGCTGGGGATGGTGATCATGAGGGTGTCTGCCTCCGTCAGGGCGGCGTCCTTCTTCAGCTGTTCGACGAGCTTGTCCGGCTCGTCGGTGTAGGTGCGTCCGAAGGTGGCCTGGCCGTCGTCGATGTAGCCGATGCCGCCCTCGTCACCGCCGATACCGAACATCCGCATGTCCTCCTCGGAGGTCACCGGGATGATGGAGCGGGAGACGGAGACGCGCGGCGTCCACTGGTGGCCGGCCTCCTTCCAGGCGGCGCGGTAGGCGCGGATCTGCTCGGCCTGGAGGTCCTCGAAGCGGTCGCCGTTGGCCTCCGTGAGCAGGGTGGAGCTCATGAGGTTCACACCGTCGTGGGCGGCGCGGACGGCGGTGTCGCGGGAGCCGGCGCCCCACCAGACGTGCTTGCGTAGGGACATCGAGTGCGGCATCACCGGCACCGGGACGTTCGGGTGGTACATCCGCGGGTACTGCTCCTCGAGCGGCAGGGAGGTCGCCATGCCTTCACCGTCGACGGCGGCCATGAAGCGCTCGAACTTCTCACGGGCCATCGCCGCACCCTTGGGGTCGTCAGCGGCGGGGTGGTAGCCGAAGGCCTCGTAGCCGCGGTCGACAGGCTCGGGCGATCCCCGGGAGACGCCGAGGGCGACCCTGCCGTCGGACAGCAGGTCGAGTTGTGCGGCCTCCTCGGCGAGCTGCAGCGGGTTCTCGTAGCGGATGTCGATGACGCCGGTGCCGACCTCGATATTGCTGGTCCGCGCCGCGATGGCGGAGAGCAGCGGCATCGGTGCAGAGTGCTGGGGTGCGAAGTGGTGGACGCGGAAATACGCGCCGTTGACGCCGAGTTCGTCGGCACCGACGGCGATCTCCAGTGCGTTCTTCAGGTTCTCCTTCGCACCGGGCATGCGGCCGGACGTGCTGAGGTCGTAGTGTCCGAAGCTGAGGAAGCCGAAGGCCTTCACGGGTACTCCTTTTCACAGTCAAGTAGTTGATGTGTCAACTATATGTTGTGCGGAGGGCAGATGCAAGGGGTCCGGGGGCATTCGTGGCGGGATGTCCGCATCACGCCGCCGGAGGTCGCTCGGGAGGGCGTCCGAACAGCCTCAGGTCGCGTGATGCGGACACTCCACGCCGGTACGGTCGGGGCCATGGGTATCGACCGCACCATCCCGAACATCACCGTCCCGGACCGGGCGGCGCTCGAAACCAGCGTGCGGGAGCATGCGGCCGTCCTCGGGGTGGAGGTCCTCATGGACCACGGTTGGATCGTCACTCTCGGTGACCGGGACGGCCACCAGCTCAGCATCATGACGCAGGACGCCACAGCGTCCGTGAACCCCGCCGTCTCCTGCTTCCTCACCACGGTGGACGAGGTGCAGACGGTGCTGGGCCGCGTGGTGGAGCAGGGTCTTGAGGTGGTGCACCTGCTGAGTGAGGAACCCTGGGGTGTGACCCGGTTCTTCTACCGGGACTCCGCGGGGACGGTCATCAACGTCGGGACGCATACCTGAGCGCCACCGCGCCGTTGGTTGGCGTGCGTGAGGAGAGCCGGTCGAGACCGGCGGCGAGGTCACCGGTGAGGTGAGCAGGTGACTGCCGGTCCAGGGGCCCCGGTCCGGGTCGAGGAGACGACGTACTTCGGCACCGTCTCCAGGGTGCGCACCCAGCCGACCTCCGCCGGGGAGGCGTCGACCTCCCCCGCGAGTTACCCACGCCCAGTAGTTCTCCATCATCTCGTAGATGACGCGTCCTCACAGTATGCCCTCGGATTCCTCCAGCAGGCGGGTGTACCAGACGTGCGTCTCCTCGTCGGTGATGCCCTCGCGGTGGTCGAGGGTGACGTTGATCCTGTACGTGAGTGTGTCCAGGAGTGATTTTCACACCGAAGTCTTCACACCGAAGTCTTCACACCGAAGTCATTGTCAGGGAGCGTGCCTGCGGAATTGACCGCATCCCGGAGGTACCCCTGTGCAACGTCCACGGCACCCGGTCGGTGGCAAGCGTCCGCGAGATTGAGGTGCAGGGATGTGGCGAAGCCACGGACGGTCGGCCACAGTGCGAACAGCTGTGTACTCGCCGACTCCACCTCGCCGGTGAGAGCTTCCATGAACGCTGTATCTGGGGCGCGCATCAGTTCTCCTCCATCTGGACCGGCATGAGCACGGACGTGAGATCGCCGCACTGCGCCGACCGGACTGTCAGCGGCAGGTCCGGGCCGCGGAGTTCCAGTAGGATATCGGGCCCGAGCGCACCGGTCAGTGCCGGATACAGCGTGGTCAGGGAGAAGATCGCACGGGTCGGGGAGCCGGTGACGCCTGCATCCGGTACGGCGTGCCCAACCTGCACCTCACCCTCACTCGCGGAGACGGCGACGCGGGGTCCGGCGGCCTCCACTGCCCGTCGGAAAGCGGTGGAGTCGACGGAGATGCGGGAGACCGGCTCGGTGAGGGCATCGAGCATGAGCCGGTAGTCGGGGAAATCCCCGGGGAGAAGAGGAAGCGCGGTGGTATCACCCGCGACCACCGCGTGCAGATGCTCCGGGGCGCAGTGGAGCGTCACCTGGTCGGCACGGCGCCACACCGGAAGCGCGGCGGTCAGGGCACCAGCCGATACCGCCCCGGACCAGTCTCCACCGGTGACGCCGGGGAGCGTGAACGTCCGGACGGCCAGCCGGTACCGGTCAGTGGCGACCAGCCGCATCTCACCGTCCGTGACCTCCACGAGCACAGTGCCGAGAACCGGAAGTTCCGGTTCATTCACGGTGGTGGGCAGCACAGAGTCCAGCCCGGCTGCGAGAACCGGGCCGGCCAGTGTGAAGGTGGGGGATGATGCCGCGGGCGGAGCAGCGGGTTGACGATCGCCGGTGAGTTCGTCGGTGATTTGTTCCGCGGCGGCGATCGCGTCTCCGGTGGATGCGCGGAGATCCGTGATGTGCCGTCGGATGACCTCCGCGGCGTCCTCCGGAGAGGAACTGAGGACGTCGCGGACACCCGACAACGGCATGCTTGCGGCACGCAGCCGCCGGATGCGGATCCCTGCAGAAATCTGGGACGGAGCGTAGAGCCGGTAGCCGGAGAAGGGGTCGGTGTCGGCGGGTTCGAGGACTCCGGTGTCGGCGTAGAACCGCAGTGCGCTGGTGGTGAGCCCGGTGGCCCGGGCGAATTCGCCGATGGACAGGAGTTGCCTGTCGTTGTCGTAGGTCATGGTGTCAGCGTGGGCCTTCAGGCAGGGTGAAGGTCAAGCCCGGTGTGCCGGGCCGAGGTCGCCGCGTCCACGACCTCCTGCTGCATGTTCGAGAGGATGAACAGCACGCCGATGAACACCAGCCAGAGCGCCGCGAGGACCACCCACACCCGGAGATTCCACCGCCGGCGCATGGCGATCACGGCGACGAACTCGCGGAGGAAGCCTGCCGGCACGAAGTAGGACGCCGTCCTCGCACCCACCACCCGGGCGTCCAGTCCCAGATGCTCGGTCAGCTCCGCGGCACGCAGGGCATGGTAGTTGCTGGTCACCACGACGAGGCGGGCATCCTTCCCGAGCAGGTCGCGCGTGTTCCTCAGATTCTCCTCCGTGGTGGTCGAGCGATCCTCCAGCACCATCTGTTCCCGCGGCACACCCGCCTTCTCCGCGTAGCGGGCCATCGCCTCGGCCTCGGCGATCTCCTCGTCCGCGCCCTGCCCACCGGGGAGTACGAGCGTCACCTCCTCCCCGGCGTCCTGCAGTTCCCGCAGCATCGCGATACCGCGGTCCACCCGGGCGGCGAGCAGCGGCGTCGGCTCAGTGCCGTTGAGCCCGGCGCCGAGGACGACCACGGCGTCCGCGTGACGGGGGCGGGTGATCCGCCCGTAGAGCACGGCGTAGACGGTGAACGCGACGAGCTGCACGAGGATCATGCCGACGGTCAGCGCACCCAGCGGTGTGACGACGAACAGGAGGATTTCGGCGGCCGCCCGGTTCTCGGCCGGTCCGCGGCCGAGCAGGTACAGGCCGAAGAACAGTCCGACGATGGTGCCCAGCAGGGCGAGGCCGAAGACCGCGGGGACGAGGGTCGCCGTCCCGAAGCCCTCCCGCCGGACCACCACCGCACCGTTGATGAGCAGGTAGATGCCGGTCGCCAGGACCGCGAGCACACCGAGGACCAGGACGCCGGCGACGAGCAGTGTGGCGGTCTCTCCGTCGGGGTCACTCTGCAGTTCACTGACGACAGCGGTGACCCAGACGAGGAAGACGGTGGCGACGATGAGCAGCCCGTTGCGGGAGTGCCGGGGTTCCCGGATGATCGACCAGACGGTCCAGACGGCGAGCAGTGCGGTGACGCCGCCGAGGATCCAGGTTGCGGTCACGGGTGTTCCTTTCGTCAGGAGGTGGCCGGTCGGGGACCGGGCGCACGGTGGGGCGGAGTCAGACTGCCAGGTTACGTGCCTGGATGTTGACCGACAGCCCGTCCTCGCCGACAAAGGGGCGGACGGTCTCTGCCGTGGTCACGCCGGGCAGGGGGACGGTGGCGACCGGGGTACCGTCGGCAGTGACGGTGAGGACGCCGTCCTCCAGGGTGGCGGCGTAGGTGCTCTCCGCGCCGTCGACGCTGCCGTGGTCGGTGAAGCTGCCGTCGGCGGCGGGCAGCGGATCCGGCTGGGCGGTCGGGCCACCGGGGAGGGTGACGGGGACGTAGATGTCGAGCAGGCCGACGGTGTTGTCCCGGTAGTCCTGGACGATCCACTGGGCCTTCTCCTGCCCGCTGGTGACATCGACGTAAGCGGTGGAGACGGTTCCCTTGTCGGCGAGGAACAGCGGGCGGCCGTGGATGTCGATGGCGGAGGCGGTGGCGTCCGGGGCTACTCGGGCGACGATGGACCGGACAGTGCTCTCCGCCTCGTGCTGGGCGCTGAACTCGGCGGAGACACCGGCGACGGCAAGTCCGCCGACAAGGACGACAGAGGCGGACAGGGCGAGGATGTGGGTTGTTCTCATGGGAGCTCACGCTACGGTCCGGGTAGTGGGTCACGGATCAACCCGTGGTCTGAACCTGCAGGCCAGGCGGGGTCATACCGGGGGATGACGTGGTGGCTTCCCCACCAGCACCCGCGCCGCAGCCCTCCCGGCCAGGCGTCCCGCACGGTTCGCCCCGACCGTCGAGGCGGTGGAACCGTAGCCGACGAGCAGGACGCGCGGATCCTCCGCCACGGTCACCTCGTCGGCCATCCGGATGCCACCGTCCGGCCCGCGCAGGTGCAGCGGGGCCAGGTGGGTCAGGGCAGGCCGGAAGCCGGTGTTCCAGAAGAGCACGTCGACGTCCTCGGTGTGGCCGGGTTCGAAGGGGGACCAGCTGGCGGGCTGTTCCAGCGGGCTGGTGCCGTCGGGGCCGGGGGCGGCGTCCTGCAACGCCCGGGCGGAGGGTTCGCCCCACACCACGCCGTGGGGCGTGATGTGTCCGATCATTCCGCGGGAGACCAGCACGCCGGACGCCACGGCGTCGAGGTACTCCGGCCACGGCGGGATGCCGGTGTTGCGCACCACCGAGTCCGGACGCCGCCCCTGCGTCGTCGCCTCACGGACGCGTTCCTCGGCCTTGTAGCCCCAGCGCTGGTCGAACTGATCCGGGGAGAAGTTCGGCGGACGCCGTGTCGCCCAGAGAGTCTGTGCCGCAGATCCCGGCTGGTTGAGCTCCAGGAGAAACTGGACGGCGGAGAGTCCGCCACCGATGACGAGGACGCGATCGCCCGCGAAATCCTCCTTGCTCACGTAGTCGACGGTGTGGAGCTGGCGTCCGGTGAAGTCGGCGATGCCCGGTGTGTACGGGATGTACGGATGGGTCCAGGTCCCGGTGGCGTTGAGCAGCAGTCCGGTGCGCAGGGTGGTGCAGGTGTCACCATGCAGGACGGTGAGTTCAAGGTCGGTGTCCTGTTCCTCGCCGGTGCTGTGGACGGCGACGACCTTCACCGGGCGGACGACCTGCAGCCCGAAAGTCTCCTCGTAGCGACGGTAGTAGTCGGCGACCAGCCGGGACGCCGGGACGGACGGGTCCGGGCGGTCCATCGGCAGCCCCGGCAGGTCGGCGATTCCGTGGGCTCTGCCGAGCGTCAGCGAGTCCCACCGGTGGCGCCATGCCCCGCCGGGGCCGTCGTCGGCGTCGAGGGCCAGGAAGTCCGTGCCCGGGACGAGGCCACGGTGGACGAGTTCATGGGCGGCGGCGAGCCCGGCCTGGCCGGCGCCGATGATGACGGCCGGGATGCGATCGGGAATGCCGGTGGATGCGGTCATGGCGCCGAGGCTAGTCGTCCGGCTTCTTCCTCAGCGCTTCCAGCACTTTCCCGTCGGTCTTGTAGCTGCTGTGCTCGTCGCCGAGATCCCGGTCAAGCAGACCCCAGAGGCTGCCGAGTGTGTCCTTGCGGGCATCGACGGAATCACCGACCGGGCCGAGCAGATCCATTGCGCGGTCCCACAGACCTCGGTCTTCGGGGACCCTGCCGTTGATGTCGTCTGCTCCCCAACTCCAGTCTCCGGGATCGTTGCCGTGGATCCACGGAATGTCAGCGACCCCGCCGATGAAGTCCCGGGAGTCCTTGTACACGTGGACCTCGGCATCCCCGTCCAGGGCCCGGAGGTTGAGGTCGGAGGTGGAGTCGGCCTTCATGCCGGGACTGCCCAGGAGGTGGATCTCGTCAGCGTCCAGAGTGGCGGTGTCGTCCCGGGCTGCTTCGTCGATGACCCGGGTGCCGTAACTGTGCCCCACGATGCTGAGTCGGGCGTCCGGGTTCCGTTCGCGCAGCATCGCCTGATGCTTGCGCAGTGTCGGCCCGGCAGCTTCAGCACGACCGTTGAACATCGCACCCACCAGATTCCCCGGAGGGGACCACTCGCGCCATACGACGGTCGCCTGTCCGGGACCGGTGAACCGGCCGGCGAACTCCGAGGCGCCCCGGAGGGCCGACAGACTTCCGGAGCCGGTACCGGATACAAGTGTGGTGACCTTGTCCGCGGTATCGATGTTGCCGATGATCGTGGCCGGGTTCCCACCGTCCGTGATGACCTCGACACCGATGTCCGCCGGGTCATGCCCCTGCTCCTGCAGCATCGCCACTGCCGCGTCAGCGGCCCTGAGCATCTCCTCCCGGAGCTCCGGAGTGACCGACGGATCATACAGTCCGTCGATGCGTACCCCGGGTGGGATGCAGTCAGGGGATCCCGCCGCCGCCCCACGTGCGCCAGGGGAGAGGGAATTCTCCTGCACCCGGCAGGTCGCATCGACCCCGGCGGCCGAGGTGATGGCGTCGGCCGCTGCACGGTCGGCCTCGGTCACCGATTCCATCGCGTCCCGGAGGACCAGAGTGAATGCGGCTGCCGCGGGGTCGGCACCTGCCGCGGCCATCTGCCCGAGAACCGCTGTCCCGAGTCCGTGGAATCCCGGGGCCCCGGAGGTCACCAGCCCGCTGTCGTGGACGGTCATGCCTGCGGACTCAGCGGCGATGATGGTGGTGGCCACCTCGTCCCGGATGCCGGTGAGCAGATGACAGTGACTGTCCAGCAGCTCAGCTACCTGAGCTGCCGCTTCGCCAGCGGTACGGATCTGTCCGGAGACCGACGTCAGTTGTTCCGACCTGTTGTCCGCGGCGGTGCCCTCCCACTCCGGAAAAGCCGATACCAGGTCGATACCGGATGCCACTTCTTCCAGCTCGGTGCGGGTATCCGACCAACTGCCCGTGGCGAGCGAAGCCGCAGCGACGGGGGCATCGGCGATCTCCCTGATGTTCATGAACCCGACCCCTCCAGATCCGCGGCGGCCTCGGTTTCCGCGGTACGGACGGCGGCGACGAAAGCACGTACCCTCTCGGCGGCCGACCCGGTCGTCGTACCCTGTGTCGACACGTCCCGGGCGATCGCGTGAGTGGCGAGGGACAACGCCTGCACCACTCTTCCCCCGGGGAGCGCGGCCACCGGTGGGTTCCCCGTGTGCGGCAGGCGCCGTGCAGTTTCGTTCAGCCGTTCCCCGAGTGCCGCCAGTTCTCCTGCCGCCTGCTCCACAGCCTGCGGCTCGATGCCGAAGACCCCTGATCCTGCCTGCCCTGCCCCGTGCGTCATGACCCCTCCCGGTGTCCGGTTGTCCGTCCGGTCCGCCCCGTCGGCGGCTCCGGTGGGTCAGGACAGTATCGGCGTCCCCGGAAAAGCGTCAATGTTCGCCACCGAACCTGTGGACAATTCTCCTCCGGTTCGTGCCACCCTCTGTGGACAACGCGGTCCGGAGGGGCAGTTGTCCTCATCGGTCAGGAGGCCGGTGATGAGGCACGAGGTCCAGCCGACGGTGACTCCGGACAGGACGGACATGGTGTCCGTGGCACCTGACCCTGCGCGTCTGCACCACCCTGAGGCTACCCCAGGCGTCCCTCCAGCCGGTCGATGTAGCCCTGGCTCGTGGCGTCCAGCCCGATGAACGTGACCTGTTTGCCGCGTCGGGCGTACTGTTCGCGCACTCCCTGCAGTGCGGCGACGGTGGAGGAGTCCCACACGGTGGTCGCCGAGAAGTCGACGGTGACCTCATCCGGGTCGCCGGCGTAGTCGAACTGGTACACCAGGTCATTCGAGGACGCGAAGAACAGCTGTCCTTCCACCCGGTAGGTGCCCTCACCGGTGCGCTGGACGTGGGTGAGATGGGCGACGCGCCGGGCGAAGCCGACCATCGCGGTGAGGACGCCGAGGATGACACCCACCGCCAGGTTGTCGGTGACGACCGTGGCGATGACGGTGACCAGCAGGACACAGGTCTCCGACAGTGGCATGACCCGCAGCGTGCGCACCGAGTTCCAGTCGAAGGTGGTGAAGGCGACCACGATCATCACCGCGACCAGGGCGGCCATCGGGATCTTCCCGACGATGTCCGAGAGGCTCACCGACAGGATGATGAGGAACGCCCCGGCGAGGAAGGAACTGATCCGGGTGCGCGCTCCGGCCTGTTTGACATTGATCATCGTCTGGCCGATCATCGCGCAGCCGCCCATGCCGCCGAAGAAGCCGGTGACGATGTTGGCGATGCCCTGGCCGAAGGTCTCACGCGTCTTGTCGGAGTGGGTGTCGGTGAGGTCGTCGACGAGCTTCGCGGTGAGCAGGGACTCCATCAGGCCGACGAGTGCCAGTGCCACGGCGTAGGGGGCGATGATGCCGAGGGTGTCGAGGTTCCAGGGGATGTCGGGGATCCCGGGACCGGGGAAGGAGTCGGGCAGTTCACCCTGGTCGCCGACGGTCGGGACGTCGATCGACAGGGTGACGACGGCGAGGGTGATCAGCAGGATGGACGCCAGTGGTGCGGGGATGCGGGTGGTGACCTTCGGGAAGACCACCATGACCAGCAGTCCGGCGACGACCAGCGGGTAGACGGCCCGGGGGACGTCGATGAGGTTGTCGAGCTGGGCGGTGAAGATGAGGATCGCCAGGGCGTCCACGAAGCCGGTCATCACCGACCGTGGGATGAAACGCATCAGTTTCGCCACGCCCAGTCCGCCCATGATGACCTGGAGGACGCCGCCGAGGATGACGGTGGCGACGAGGTACTCCACCCCGTGGTCGCGGGCCACAGGGAAGATGACCAGGGCGATCGAGCCGGCGGCGCCGGAGACCATGCCGGGGCGTCCACCCAGGAGAGCGGTGACGCATGCCATGGTGAAGGCGGCGTAGAGGCCCATCTTCGGGTCGAGGCCGGCGACGATGGCGAAGCTGAGGGACTCGGGGATCAGGGCGAACGCGGTGACCAGCCCGCCGAGGATCTCCACGGTGAGCAGTTTCGGGCTCTTGAGTGCGGCGAGGACGGTCGCGGGCTTCGGCTGGGCTTGCGGATCTGACGGTTCGGGCACAGCGTGATGGTATCCCGTGCGGACGTGGGGGACTGCGTCGTCGCTTTGCGCCACCCACTGTTCACGGTCAGTTCGGTTCTTCGCCGCTGCGGCGGTCACCGGGTGTTCACCCCTGGGGTGCACCATGCGGTGCATGCGCACCCGCCCCCTCACTCTCTCCCTGCTCGCCTCCGTCACCGTGAGTGCCATCGTGCTCGCCGCCGCTCCCGCTGTCGCTGATGACACCCCGCCCGGCCCGGACCGCACCGGTCTCGTCAGCGAGTTCTACGACTGGTGGACTCCCGGTGCCTACGACGACACAGATGAGGCCACCATGCTCGCCACCGCCTTCACCGGCGATGTCACCGAGGCCGGCGCCGCTGTTCTCGCCCGCAACGACGAGGGGGTGCAGGCGATCAACCACGCCGGCGCCGTCGACCCCGACCAGGCACTGCGTGCCCTGGAGGACGCCGACGAGGTCTGGACCGAGACCCTCGGAGACTCCCTCGGCCCCGTGCTCTCCGGGTACCTTCTCGACGGCGTGGAACAGGGCGACCTCCCGCTCACCACCTCAGTCATCGAGTCCGGAGAGGACAACGCCACCACCGGCACCGCCAAGACGGACGTCAACTTCCCTCGCCCGTTCCTGCAGACCGCGGACAAGGACCGGGGCGGGTTCGGGGACCGGTCCCGCAACGGGGAGAACGACCTCAAGGGTCTCGATCCGCAGCTCGACATCGAGCGTATCCCGGACCAGGGCACCCGTCCGGACAACGGGGAGCCGCACTCTGCCGGCTACGACGGCTTCGCCGGTGTCGGTGAGGACGGCGTGAGCGGTCTCAACCAGGCCTTCCCCTCCGGCCACACGACCTACGCCTACGGCATCAGCCTGCAGCTCGCCGAGCTGCTGCCCGAACTCGCCCCCGAGATCATCACCCGTGGTTCCGAGGCGGGCAACAACCGTATCGTCCTCGGCGTCCACTACCCGCTGGACATCATCGGTGGACGCATCGAGGGTCACGTCAACACGGCCACCCAGCTCGCCGACGGTGACTACATCGACTCCACTCTCACACCCGCCCGCGAGGAACTCGTCGCCTACCTGGAGCAGCGCTGCGACGCCGACGGCCACGGCGCGCCCCTGACCGACTGCATCGAGGACACGGACGCCAACGACGCCGGCGGCTACGTCAACGCCTTCACCGATCCGGTCTCCACCTCGCCGGTGACCGACCGTGCGTCCGCCCTGACCGCCTACGAAGCACGGATGACCTACGGTTTCGAGCGGACCAGCGACGGTGGCCGGGCGCCCCGCGTCCCCGAGAACGCCGAGAAGCTGCTGGTCACCGCCTTCCCCGATCTCACCGATGAACAGCGACGCGAGGTGCTCGCCGCCACAGAGATCGACTCCGGCTATCCGCTGGACGCCTCCTCCGACGGCTGGGCGCGGATCAACCTTCCCGCCGCGCTGAGCTCGAAGGTCACCGTCGACTCCACCGGCGCGGTCGTCAAGGTCGAGCCGGGACAGGATGCACCGGGTGTCGTCACCTCTGACGTCCCGGGCTCGCCGGCAGGCTCTCTCGTCGGCAGCCTGTGACCCCCGCCGTCCTCACGTACCCTCGGACCCATGCGCATCGCAGCGATCCAGATGAGTTCCGAACCGGATGTGGCGACGAACCTGACGACCATCCGCACTTACATCACCGAGGCCGCGCGCCTGGGCGCTGACCTCGTGGTCTTCCCCGAGGCGGCGATGTTCCCCTTCGATGCGGGACGCCTCGACATCGTCGCGCAGCCGCTGTCGGGACCCTTCGCCACCGCGGTGACGAAGGCCGCCGTCGAGCACGACGTGACCGTGGTGGTCGGCATGTTCACCCCGGCCGACACCGTCTACCGGTATCCGGACGGACGACGCACCACCGAGCCGATCGCCGGGGCGGGGGAGACCAACCGGTTCCGCCGGGTCTACAACACGCTGCTGGTCACCGGCCCGCACGGCACCGACCACTACAACAAGATCCACACCTTCGACGCCTTCGGCTACCGCGAGTCCGACACGGTCAAGCCCGGTGACCGGAGAGTGGTCTACGAGATCGACGGTGTCACCATCGGTCTGGCGACCTGCTACGACATCCGTTTCCCGGCGCACTTCTACGCGCTGGCGAAGGCGGGGGCGACGGTGATGGTCGTGCCGACGTCCTGGACTGACGGGCCGGGCAAGCTCAGCCAGTGGCGCACCCTGACCTCGGCCCGGGCCCTGGACACCACCAGTTACCTCGTCGCCGCCGGCCAGTCGCGCCCCGGATCCCCGGACCGCTACGGGGTCAATGACGGGCCGACGGGTATCGGCCACTCGATGGTCATCGGACCGGACGGGGCGCGGCTCGCCGAGACCGGGTATGTCTCCCAGGTGCTCCTCGTCGACATCGACCCGAACCGGGTGGACAAGGTCCGTAAGGGCCTGCCGGTCCTCGCCGGGCACGACCGCGACCTGAAGGTCAGCGGCGTCGACATCCACGCCAAGGGTGTGCGGGCCCTCGGCGAGCAGGAGGACTAACTCTTCCGCAGCAGCCACACGAAGTACGGCGCGCCGATCAGGGCGGTCATCAGCCCCACCGGGATCTGCGACGGGGCGATGAGGGTACGGCCGAGGATGTCGGCGACTCCGACCAGCACCGCACCGAGCAGCATGGACACCGGGATGACGCGGACATGCCGGGCCCCGACCAGTGAGCGCGCCAGGTGCGGGGCGACGAGCCCGACGAAGCCGACGGTGCCCACCGCCACGACCGCCATCGCGGCGAGGAGCGCGGCGACCGACAGCAGCACAAGGCGGGTGCGACCGGGACGCAGCCCGAGGATGCGTGGGGTGTCGTCGTCGACTGACATGAGATCCAGGTCACGGTGCATCGACCACAGCACCGGCAGTGCCACGACCAGCACCACGACCACCGGCAGTACGTCGGAGAAACCACGCCCGTAGGTCGTGCCGGACAGCCAGGTGAAGATCCGCGGGGTGTTCCACGGGTCCGAGCGCAGCAGAAGATACGTGGTCAACGACGACAGTGCGTACCCGGTACCGATGCCCACCAGAACGAACCGGTCCGGGGAGAGACCGCCCCGACCGGACAGGGCGGCGATGACCGCGAAAGTCAGCAGCCCGGTGGCCACCGCGGCGATGACCAGTGCGGGACGCCCCTGGTCCGGGGCCAGTGTCACCACGGCCACCGCACCGAGTCCGGCTCCGGCGGTGATGCCCAGCAGGCCAGGATCAGCCAGCGGATTACGGACCGTTCCCTGTACCGCGCAGCCGGACAGGCCGAGGGCGGCACCCGCGGTCACGGCGGCCAGCACCCGTGGCACCCGGTCATCGAGGGCACCGTCGACCAGTCGCGGGGCGGCGCCCTGCAGCCAGAGCATGATGTCGCCGGTCTTCAGCCACAGGGAGCCGGCGAGCATGCCGACAATCACCGTTGCGACCAGCAGCACCACCGAGGCCACCACGACGACGAGGTACCTGCGCCGCGACCGTACCTGCGCGCCGGTGCGTCCGGAACCGGAGGTCGCACCGCGTGACGACCCGGCGTCCCGTAGCCGCAGCGCGAGCACCACGATGAGGATGCCGCCCAGTATCCCGGTGGGGATCCCGGTCGGTACCGCGGTAGCACCGGCCGCGCCGAGCAGTGCCCGCAGGCCGGCGTCCGACAGCAGCACCAGCAGGGCACCGATGAGTCCGGAGACCGGCAGGGAGACCAGGTGGTTGTGCAGTGCCGGAACCTTGGAGGCGAGGAGCCGGGTGAGCACCGGGGCACCCAGTCCGACGAAGGCGAGCGGCCCGGCCAGCGTCACCGCGGTCGAGGTCAGCAGTACCGCGCCGAGCAGGGCGAACAGACGGGTCGAGCGCACCGGGACGCCCAGGGTGGTGGCCGTGTCATCGTCGGACAGGGCCAGGGCGTCCAGTCGACGGGACATCAGCAGCATGAGCACGATCACTGCGACGATCGCAGGGACGGCACGCTGCGAGGCATCGATACTCAGCTGCGCCAGTGAACCGGAACCCCACGCGAACAGGCCGGTGGTGCCCTCCTTGAACAGGATGAGCAGCATGCCGGAGACGGCGTCGAGCGCCATGGCGATGGCCGAGCCGGCGAGGATCAGCCGGGTCGTGGCCGTCGACGAGTTACCGCCCCAGGCCCCGGCCAGGCCGAGGACCACGGCGGCGGCGACGAGCCCACCGGCGAAGGCGACGAGCGAGGACGCCCACAGCGGCACCGAGAGGCCGAAAGCGGCGACCGCGCACAGGGCCACATAGGACCCGGCGGTCACCGCGAGGGTATCGGGGGAGGCCAGCGGGTTGCGGGTCACCGACTGCAGCAGCATGCCGGCGACACCGAGGGCCACACCCACGGCGACACCGGCGAACAGTCGTGGCAGTCGGGAGCCGGTGATGATGTCACCGTGGTCCCCGCTGAGCAGGTCGGTCAGGCTGAGCCCCGAGGTGCCCTGGGTGATGTGCCACGCGCCGACGAGGACGAGCGCGGCGGCGAGACCGCCGATCAGGCCGGCGGCACTCAGGGCGGTACGGGGACGGATCACCTGCTGATCTGGTCCAGGGCCTCGACGTAGGCGTCGAGCAGGGCGATGCAGGAGCGCGGGCCACCGGCGGTCCACAGGCTGGAGGAGAACTGGGCGGTCCGGCCGTCCTTCACGGCGGGCAGGTTGTTCCAGATCGGGTTCTTCTCCATGGCGGCGACGTAGTTCTCCGGGTCATCGGCGGCCTGCGTCGCGCCGGAGAAGAAGAGGTTGGCGTCCCCGACGGCGGTGAGGCCCTCGATGTCGGTCTGCGCGAGACCGTACTGCTCGTCGACACCGCCGGAACCGTAGGACTCGTTGACCTCGTCGGTCCAGGCGGAGGTCAGGCCGAGCTGCTCGCCCATCTGGGTCATCAGCGCGCCGGAGGTGTACGGACGGATGGTGAGGTTGCCGGACTCCACCCAGCCGTCCATGTACAGGAACTTGTTCGTCGGCAGGGCGGCGACGGTGTCGGCGACCTTCTCCTTCGTCGCGGCGATGGCGTCGTCGAACTCCTGGTTGAGCTCATCGGCACGCTCGGAGCGGCCGGTGGCCTCACCGATCATGGACATGACGTCCTTGACGTTGCCGATCTGGTCGTCGGTGTCCGCGCCCGTGGTGACGAGCACGGGCACGTCACGCTCCTCGAGCTTCTTGAGGGTCTCGTCGTCCGGGTCGAAGGTCTCGAGGATGATGAGGTCCGGGTCGGCACCGTAGAGGGCGTCGAAGTCCGGCTCGCCGCGCTCGCCGGCGTTGACCGCGTCCTCCGGCAGCTTCTCAGCGGAGACGTACCGGGAGTAGGAGTCCGGGGAGGCGACGGCCACCGGGTCGACGCACAGGCTGATGGCGTCCTCCATCTCCTGCCACTCCAGCACGGCGACGCGCTTCGCCGGCTGGTCGAGCTCGACGGTGCGGCCGAGACCGTCGGTCAGGGAGACCGGGTCGGTGGAGGTGGCGATGTCGCCGTCGCAGCCCTCGGCGTTCGAGGTGGGGACGTCGGAGGAGGACGCCTCGTCGTCGGAATCGGTGGTGCCGCAGGACGCGGCAGTCAGGGCAAGGGTCATGACGCCGGTGGCGGCGAGGACTCGGGTGAGCTTCATGAGTTCTCTTTCAGTTCCAGGGAAGGGTAGGGACGGTGTCCGACCGGGTCGATGCGCAGACGCCCGGTGCGGGGATCCACGCCGACATCGACGGGGACGCCGTAGGCGAGACTGATGTTCTCCGCGGTGAAGACCTCCACCGGGGGGCCGGCGGCGTGGACGCGGCCCTCGTGGAGCAGCAGCACCTCATCGGCGACGCGCACCGCGTGATCGAGGTCGTGGAGTACCACGCCGACGGTGGTCTGCCGGTCCTCGGCGAGGTCGCGCAGCAGATCAAGGATCTCGGTCTGGAACCGCAGGTCCAGGTGGTTGGTGGGCTCGTCGAGGAGGAGGACGCCGGTGTCCTGCGCCAGGCAGGCGGCCAGCCACACCCGCTGCATCTCACCGCCGGACAGGGCGGACGCCGGGCGTTCCCGCCTGCCGGTCAACCCGGTGATCTCCAGGGCGTGGTCGATCGCGGCCTGGTCGGCGTCGGTGAGACCGGCGAACCGCTTCCGGTGCGGGTGACGTCCGAAGGCGACGACCTCGGTGACAGTGAGCCCGTCGGGGGTCGGTCGGGACTGGGCGAACAGGGTGACGCGGCGGGCGAAGGCCTTCGGTGAGAGCAGGGTCGTGTCGTGACCGTCGAGGGTGACGGCGCCGGCGGTGACCGGGTGTAGCCGGGCCAGGGACCGCAGCAGGGTGGACTTGCCGGAACCGTTGGGGCCGACGAGGGCGGTGACGGTACCGGGGGAGAAGGAGACGGACACACCGTCGATGACGGTGCTGGTGGCGTTGCCGCTGCCGTAGCCGAGCACCAGGTCGGTGCCCTGCAGGGGCTCTCCGCCACCGGTCATGTCCTCTTCCTTCCTGTCAGGTACGCGTTACCTAACCCGGAAAGTATATGGACCGCCGAACGGTGTCTGCAATCATGACTTTCGGACATCTGACATGGAAATCCGGACACGCCCCGACTAGGCGACGGCACCGGGGGTCTTCCCTGTCACCTTGTGGAAGGCGGCGATGAAGGTGCTGGGCTGGGTGTATCCGAGCTGGTCGGAGACCTCGTGGACGCGGTGGCCCGCTGACAGCAGCGTCACCGCATGACGGATCCGTAGCGACTGCCGCCACTGACCGTAGGTCAGGCCGGTGGACTCGCGGAAGGCACGCGTCACGGTCCGCTCACTGATACCGAGGTCCCGGGCCCACCCGTCGAGGGCCCGCGGACAGGCGGGATCGGCGAGCAGGGTGTCGACGATCCGGGTGATCCGCGGGTCGTCGGGGACCGGCAGGGAGAACTGGTCCGCTGCCGGCTCCAGGACATCGAAGACCACCGCCTCGGCACGGGCTCGGGCGGCGTCCGCCAGATCGGGGCGGGCCAGGTGGGTGAGCAGTGATTCCAGGACAGGCGTCATCTCCACGACGGTCGGACGGAGGAAGGCGACCGGGGTGCGCTCGGGGGAGAAGAAGGCGTCGCACAGGATGACATTCGCCGTGACCTGCCCGGAGTGTGGGGTACCCGCGGGCAACCAGACGGCGCGTCCCTCCTGGACGGTGAACAGCTGCTCCCCGTCGTCGGTGCGGACCCGGGAGGTCATGGTGCCGTGGCGGACCCACACCAGCTCGTGGACGGAGTGGCTGTGCCACGGCCAGTCGGTCGGCACGTCCGGCCACTGTCCCTCGGAGAGGATGACGAAGGGGGCGGTGATCTCCGCCGGTTCGAGGGCCAGGTCGGTCACATCGACTCCGCGGTGATCATCGCGGGGTCGACGCCGGCAGCGGTGAGGACGCTGACCGCCTCGTTGACTGCCGTGGCGTCCTCCGGTCCACCGGCGACAAGGACGCGGCGTCCTGCCCAGGTGTTGCCGGCATTGTCGGCGACCGCAACATCGGCAGCGGTGCCGTGGCGCAGTTCCTCGCCGTTGACCAGCTGCTCGGGGCCGGGGCGGGAGTAGATGGTGAAGCGTTCGCGCTCCGGGGTGTCGAACCAGGCGGCGTCCCCGGTGGCAGTGGCGTCGGTGACGACCGGGGTGAAGGTCAGCCAGCCGAAAACCCCTGCCAACCCCAGCATGCCGGTGTACTCGTGCAGGTCATCGGGGTTGTCGACCTGCCAGTAGAGGTGCACCGGCGGGACCGTGTCGCGGGTCGAGGCGTCCAGGATGAGGGCACGCAGCGGGGCGAGGCCGGCGCCGAGGGCGATCATCAGCGTCGGGGTGTCCGCGGACAGTTCCAGTCCGCCGGTCGGGTTGGCGACCACCCAGTGCTCGCCGACGCTGACCTCCGGGGGAGTGTCGGCCGGGTGGAAGAACGGGAACTCCAGCAGGCCACCGTGGTTCGGCGGGATGGAGGACGCCACCACCTGCCACCGGTCGGGGTCGCCCGGGGAGCGGGCCTCGAGGAACTGTCCGGCCCAGCCGGTCTGCGGCGGGGTGGCGGTCAGTCGGACCACCGTGATGCGCGGGGAACGCTGCTGGATCTCGAGGACCTCGGCGTCGGAGGCGGCGGGGATGCCGGCGTCCTCGTCTTCGACCGCGCCGAGAGCGGCGATGCGGACGCCGAGATCCACGGTCTGCAGTAGTTCGGTGAGGCCGACGGGGATGCCCGCTTCTTCGGCGGCCTGGTAGGTGAGGTCGGTGCCGGGGTAGGGGAAGTTGTAGAGGCCGCACAGGGCGCGGCCGAGGGATTCTGCGGCGGCGGCGACATGCTCGATGGTGATGCCGTTCTTGCGCAGGTCGCGCCCGAGGTCGGCGAGGAACGCGGTGCTGCTGTCGTCGAAGTTCGCGAATCCGGAGGCGGTGACGGTCAGGCCGTCGGCGGCGGTGAGCGCGGCGCGGCGGACCCAGGCCACGTCCGGGACATGGGGTGGGAGGGAGGTGCCGTCGACGGTGGTCGGCTGCGGCACATCGCCGAGCGGAGGCGCGAGGCGCCGGTAGTGCCCGTGCGCGGTGGCGACGAGGTCGTCGAGCCGGTCATAGGTCGCGTTCACGGCGCCGGAGAGGGTGGACAGGTCCGGTGCGCTGACGGCACGGAAATGTCGGGACCCGGGGTGGGACGGCTCGTGACTCATGGGTTCATTCTGTCACAGCACGTTTTCTGTTCGTGGTGATCATAAGGGTGTGGGCCGGGGCAGGCCCGGACTAGCGTTGCCCTCCATGCAGACAGCTCGGTCTATTGCAGTGGCGGCGGCGGCCGGCCTCACGGTCTCACTCGGCCTCGGCGTCCTCACCTCCTGCGGCACCGCCGCCGGTCAGGGTGACGACGACTACACCGGCCCGCCGGTGACCGGAGGGACGCTGCGCGTCGCCTTCGACGCGGACATCACCTGCGCCGACGGCCAACAGGTCGGCAACAACACCGCCCTCAACGTCTCCCGGCAGATCACCGACTCACTGACCGACCAGGACCCGGAGACCGGGGAGATCGTCCCCTGGCTCGCCGAGAGCTGGGATATCAGCGACGACTCGACCACCTTCACCTTCCACCTGCGTGACGGCGTCACCTTCACCGACGGCACCCCGTTCACCGCACAGTCGGTCAAGGACAACTTCGAGGGCATCGTCGACCTCGGTGCGAAATCCTCGCTCGGCTCCACCTACCTCGCCGGGCTGGCGGGCATCGACACCCCTGACTCCCGTACCGTCACCGTCCGGTTCACAGATCCCAACGCGCAGTTCCTCCAGGCCAGCTCCACGATGACCCTCGGCTTCTACGCCCCGTCGACGCTGGCGGAGACCCCGGAACAACGCTGCACCGGTGACCTCGTCGGCACCGGCCCGTTCCGGCTCACCGACTTCAGTTCCTCCGGCGGTGCCTCGCTGGTCCGCAATGAGAACTACCGGTGGGCGTCCTCCCTCGCAGAGCACGAGGGCCCCGCCTACCTCGACGGCATCGACTTCACCGTGGTCCCCGAGTCCGGCGTCCGCAACGGCAGCCTCGCCTCCGGCCAGATCGACGTGGACACCGCCGTCCAACCCCAGGACGAGGAACTCCTCGACCAGTCCGGCTTCCCGGTCATCGACCGGCCCAACCCCGGCGTGAACTACTCCCTGTTCCCCAACTGGAAGAAGGGCCCGTTCACCGACACCCGCGTCCGGCAGGCGGTGAATGCCGCGATCAACCGGGAGGAACTCACCGCGGTCCTCTCCACACGGCAGAAGGCTGCGACCTCCGTTCTCGGATCCACCACTCCCGGCTACGCCGACCAGTCTGATCTTCTCCGGTACGACCCGGACACGGCGAACCGGCTGCTTGACGAGGCCGGGTGGACCGGCCGTGACGATGACGGCTTCCGCACGAAGGACGGGACACGTCTGGTGATCCCGGTCGGCTATTGGCAGACCGCCCCGTTCCTCGAACTCGTCCAGCAGCAGCTCCGTGCCGTCGGCGTGGACCTGCAACTGAAGAAGCAGACCATGGCCGAGACCTCCGCTGCCCAGCAGGCCCGCACCAACGACGTGGAGTTCTACAATCTCACCCGTTCCGACCCCGACGTGCTGCGCACCGTCTTCGACGCGGACGGACGCAACGTCAACAACCGCCCCGCCGGCCCCGTCGATGACCTGTTGCGCGACAGTCTCGCCACCACCGACACCGCTGCCCGGGCAGCCACCGTCTCCGACATCACCACCCGACTCGTCACCGACGGCAACGTCATCCCCCTCGTCGAACTCTCCGGAATCTCCGCGACCGCCCCCGACGTGCACGGATACCGCTACGAGGCCTCCAGCCGCCTCCAGCTGGTCGACACCTGGCTGAGCGAAGGAGCATAGATGTACATCCTGCAACGCGTCCTCTACGGGGTGATCATAGTGTGGGCCGCCTGGACCCTCACCTTCCTCATCCTCTACGCCCTGCCCGGTGACCCGGTCGCCACCATGCTCTCCGGCTCCGGACAGTCGGACGCCACCCCGGAACAGATCGATGAGCTGCGCCGACAGTACGGCCTCGACCGGTCCCTGCCCGGCCAGTACCTCGCCGCCCTCGGTGGCCTGCTCACCGGTGACCTCGGCTCCTCGTACCTCACCGGGGACGCCGTCGCCACCTCTCTCGCGGAAACCCTGTCCACCACCCTCGGACTGGCGGTCGCCGCACTCGTCCTCGGTGGGGTCGTCGGCACGGTGACCGCCCTCGTCGCCGTCGCCGCGACCACCGCACGGTCACCGTGGTTGCGCCGGGTCGGTGACGCGCTCTCCGGGCTCCCGGTGCTGGGCGTCTCCCTCCCCACTTTCTGGGTCGGGCTGCTCCTGCTGCAGATCTTCTCCTTCCGCCTCGGCTGGGTACCGGCGCTGGGCGGCACCGGGCCCGCCGGACTCGTCCTGCCCACCGTGACACTCGCCGTTCCGGTCGCCGCGACCGTCGGCCAGGTCCTCCAGCGCAGTCTCGCCTCCAGCTGGCGGCAGCAGTTCACCACCACTTTCCGCGCCGCCGGTTACACAACCCCACGCCTGCTCACCACACACGCACTACGGGCGTCCCTGGGTCCGCTGCTCGCGGTGGGCGGTGTCCTCACCGGCCAACTCCTCGGCGGCGCGGTCGTCGTGGAGACCGTCTTCACCCGCAACGGACTGGGCCGCCTCCTCGTCACGTCCGTGACCTCGCAGGACATCCCGGTGGTGCTGGGCGTGGTGACCGTTTCCGCGGTGATCTTCGTGGTCGTCAACATCATCACCGACCTGCTGCTGCCGGTGGTGGACGCCCGCACCCGGACCACCCGCCCCGCCGCCGCTGAGCCCGGGGCCCCCGACGAAACGAAGGAGACGGTGTCCGCATGACTGTCATCACCGCGACCGCCGGAACCCGGCCCGCACCCGCCACCCGCACCCGCCCCAGCCGCATCGGACCCGGCACTGTCCTCGCCGTACTCGTCCTCGTCGTCGTCCTGGCCTGGGCCGTGGCGCCCGGCCTGTTCACCTCCGCGGACCCCCTCGTCGGAAAGCCACTGGACCGGCTGCAGTCTCCGGGTTTCAGCCACCTCTTCGGCACCGACCACCTGGGTCGGGACGTGTGGACCCGGGTCATCCACGGTACCCGTGAATCCGTCGTCACCGCCGCGCTGGCCGTCGCGGTCGCCGTCGTCGCCGGCAGCCTTATCGGCACCGTCGCCGGCTATGTCGGTGGCGCCCTCGACCCGTTCCTCTCCCGCCTCACCGACGTCCTGCAGTCCGTGCCCAGTCTGCTGCTGTCCATCGCCGTCGTCGCCGGACTCGGTTTCGGCCCCGGCAAGGTCGCCGTCGCCGTCGGTGTCGCCTCCGTGCCGACCTTCGTCCGGGTGGCGCGCACCGAGGTGCTGCGCTGGCGCACCAGCGCCTTCGTCGAGGCTGCCCGGCTCTCAGGTGTCGGCACCGGACGCATCCTCGCCCGCCATATCCTGCCGCACGCCGTGAGCCCGCTCGCCGGACTGGCGGTACTGGAGTTCGGCACCGCTCTCCTGTCGGTCTCCGCCCTGAGCTTCCTCGGCCTCGGCGCACCCCCGCCGACACCCGAATGGGGTCTGCTCGTCGCCGACGGGCGCAGCTACCTCGCCAGCGCCTGGTGGCTGACCACCCTCCCGGGCCTCGTCATCGCCGCGACCGTCATCTCCGTCAACCACCTCTCCCGCACCCTCACCACCACAACCACCAGGAGCACATCATGACCACCACAGCAACCACGACCCGTGCGGACGCGGCCAGTCCGCGCCCGCCCTACCCGGCGCACGGCGGCAGCGTCCTCGATCTCGTCGGCCTGACTGTCGCCTACGGCGACCGGACCGTCGTCCACGGCCTCGGCCTCTCCCTGGCGGCCGGGGAGATCGTCGCCCTGGTGGGCGAATCCGGCTCCGGCAAGTCCACCACTGCCCGCGCGGCCGTCGGACTCTGCGGCGCAGGCCCCACCGTCACCGCCGGGGAGCACCGGATTCTCGGGACGGACACGACAGCAGCCGGTCCCGCGACCTGGCGCCGCCTGTACCGCGGCGGCGTCGGCTACATCCCGCAGGACACCGGCGATGGCCTCAACCCGGTGCGCACCATCGGCAGTCAGCTCGCCGAGGCCGTGCGGCAGAACGGTGCCACCGGTCGTGCCGCGGTACACCGCGGCGTCGCCGACGCACTCACCGCCGTCGGACTGGACGCCGCCCTCCATGCCGGTCGGCATCCCCGTGAACTCTCCGGCGGCCAACGCCAGCGCGTCCTCATCGCCCTGGCTCTCATCGGAGAACCGGAGCTCGTCATCGCCGACGAACCGACCTCGTCCCTCGACGTCACCGTGCAGAAACAGGTACTCGACCTGCTTGAACAGCGCGTCAGGGAGACCGGGGCAGCACTGTTGCTGATCACCCACGACCTCGGCGTTGCCTACGCCCGTGCCGACCGCATCGTGGTGCTCAAGGACGGTCGGATCGTGGAACAGGGCACGGCGCAGGCCGTGCTCACCGATCCGCAGGAGGGCTACACCCGCGACCTCGTCGCCGCCGTCCCCGGCCGGGCGGCGCAGCGGGCGATCCGGGCGGTGGAGGGCGCGGAGCCGGTCATCGCCGCCCGTGGACTGACCCGGGTCTTCCGGCGGGGCACCGCGCCCGCCGTCGATCGCGTCGACCTCACCCTCGCCCCCGGCCGCACCCTCGGCATCGTCGGCGAGTCCGGCTCCGGCAAGTCCACCACCGCCCGCATCCTGCTGGGCATTGAACCCTTCGACGCCGGCGAGGCCACGGTCCTCGGCCGTCGACTCGACGGTCGGGGTATCCGTGGCCGACGGGGCGGGGACGCCGTCGCCCTGTCCCGTCGTGCCCGACTGATCCACCAGGACCCCACCGGCTCCCTCGACCCCCGGTTCACCGTCGCCGAGACGGTCTCCGAACCCCTCGTCGGCTTCGGTATCGGCGACCGCTCCTCCCGTGCAGCACGCGTCGCCGACCTCCTCGACCAGGTCGCCCTGCCGTCGGATGCCGCCGACCGCCGCCCCGCCGAACTGTCCGGCGGGCAACGCCAGCGCGTCGCCATCGCCCGGGCACTGGCCGTCGAACCGGAGCTGCTCGTCCTCGACGAACCCGTCTCCGCCCTCGATGTCTCGGTGCAGGCCCGGATCCTCGACCTGCTGACCGACCTGCAGGACGAGCTCGGCCTGACCTACCTCTTCATCAGCCATGATCTCGCCGTGGTGCGCGACATCGCCGATGAGGTCGCGGTCATGGCGTCCGGACAGGTCGTCG
Organism: Corynebacterium sp. UD i78; assembly: GCF_056280545.1. NCBI lineage: Bacteria > Bacillati > Actinomycetota > Actinomycetes > Mycobacteriales > Corynebacteriaceae > Corynebacterium > Corynebacterium sp. UD i78. The sequence continues at coordinate 3,076,566 of NZ_JBWCED010000001.1, forward strand.
ACCACGGGCCTGCCGAGGAACTGTTTATCCGGCCCGGCAGCGATGTCACCACCGGCCTCCTCGCCGCCGTCCCCACCCTCCCTACCGTCTCTTCCCTGATCGGAGCACACCATGAGTAACGACAAACGACAGGTCCACCTCGCCGCCCACTTCCCGGGCGTCAACAACACCACCGTGTGGGCCGACCCCGACTCCGGCTCCCATATCGAGTTCGCCGGTTTCGAGCACTTCGCCCGGACCGCCGAACGCGGGCTGTTCGACTTCCTCTTCCTCGCCGAGGGCCTGCGGCTGCGCGAACACAAGGGACAGATCTTCGACCAGGACGTCGTCGGACGCCCCGAGACCGCCACCGTCCTCTCCGCCCTCGCCGCCGTCACCACCCACATCGGACTGACCGGTACCTTCAACTCGACCTTCAACGAGCCCTACGATCTCGCCCGCACCCTCGCCACGCTCGACCGCGTCTCCGCCGGCCGTGCCGCGTGGAATGTCGTCACCAGTCACAACGCCTTCACCGGGGCGAACTTCCGGCGCGGTGGCTACCTCGACGGTGCCGACCGCTACCGGCGCGCCGCCGACGTCGTCTCCCTCGCCCGCACCCTGTGGGAGTCCCACAGCGGCAGTGAAGGGCATACCGGCGACGGTTCCTTCGACTGGCACAGCGACTTTGTCGACGTCCACGGCATCTTCCCTGTGCCGGAGTCTCCGCAGATTTCGCCGGTCATCTTCCAGGCCGGGGACTCCGAGGAGGGTCGCGACTTCGCGGCCCGTCACGCCGAGGTCATCTTCTCCGCCCACTCCGAGGCGGAGGACGGGAAGGCCTTCCGCACCGACATCGACCGGCGACTCGCGGCCGTGGGGCGGCATCCCGATTCCCTGAGGATCTACCCCGGCATCTCCGTCATCCTGGGGGACACCGAGGCCGAGGCACAGGAACGGTACCGGGAGGTCCGGCACGCCCAGGTCCACGGGCCTGGCGCGATCGCCTTCCTCGAACAGGTGTGGGGCCGGGACCTCTCCGACTACGATCCCGACGGCCCGCTGCCGGAGGTCGGTCCCGACCTCGACAACGCCGACATCACCCGCGGCCGCGTCCGCCACGAGAAGGACTACGGTGCGGTCGCCCGGCGCTGGCGGGCGCTGGCGGAGGAGAAGAACCTCTCCATCCGTGAACTCGTCACCGAGGTCTCCGGCCGCGGCGGCACCCTCATCGGCACACCGGCCCAGGTCGCCGCCCGGTTCGACGAGCTGACGCAGCAGCGTGCCGCCGACGGCTTCATCGTCGTCCCGCACATCACCCCCGGCGGTCTCGACGAGATCGTCGACCGGGTCGTCCCCGAACTGCAGGACCGTGGTGTGTACCGGACCGGCTATCCCGGCAGCCACGGACGCACCACATTGCGCGACAACCTCGATCTGCCCGCGTACGTCCCGGGTGCTTTCCCGACCGCCGTTCCCACCAGCCAGGAGGTTTCCGCATGACCACCGCCATCCACGTCTCCCCGACTGCAGCGCTCGACCTTGACGCGCTGTCCGCCACCGCCCGCGCGCTTGACGCGGCGTCCGGCAGGGGTGCCGACGATTACCTTCTCGTTCTCGGCGACGACTACACCTCCGGCCAGAACGCCGTCACCCTCGCTGCCTGGCTCGCCCCGCAGACCACCCGGCTGCGCATCGTGCCGGAGGTGCCCGTGACCCACACCGAGCCGTTCCACGCCGCCACCTCGACCGCCACCCTGGACTACGCCGCCACCGGGCGCGCCGGCTGGTCGCCCGTCGCCCAGACCTCGGACGCCGCCGCCGACGTCATCGGACGCCGCCCCGCCGCCTCCGCCGACGCGGCCTGGGGCGAGGTCCCCGATGTCGTCGCCGCCGTCCGCGCCCTCTGGACCTCCTGGGAACCCGACGCCGAAATCCGCGACGAGGCCACCCACCGCTTCATCGACCGGGACAAGGTCCACTACGTCGACGCCACCGGCACCGACTCGGTCGGACAACCGTGGTCGGTCAAGGGGCCGTCCATCGTGCCGCGGCCCCCGCAGGGCGAACTGCCGACCGTGATCACCGTGGACACCCCCGAAGCCGTGCCGGTCGCCGCCGCGGTGACGACCGGCCCCGGTGACATCGTCATCACCGGTGACCGGTTCGTGTCCCGCGACGGGTCGACCGGGGAGGTCCGCCACATCACCGACGTCGCCGGACTGCTCACCCTCGCAGCGCAGGTCAGCGCATGAGCCGCACACTGGTCATCGTCGGCGCCGGCCCGCGCACCACCGGCATCCTCCTGGCGCTGGCGGCCCTGCCGCCCCGGGCCGTTCCGGAGGTCGACATCCACGTCGTCGACCCGTACCCCGCCGGGCCGGGCCGCATCTGGCGCGCCGGGCAGCCGGCCGAGGTGTGGATGAACAACACCTCCGACGAGATCACCGTCTACGCCGACGGCGACCCCGGCGTCCCGGCGGCGGTACCCGGGCCCGGCCTCGCCGACTGGGCGGGGGAGCGGCGCTTCGTTCCCCGCCGGGAGACCGCCGCCTACCTGCGGGACGCCTTCGACCGTGCCGTCGCAGCTCTCACCGACCCGGGGACGCACTCCGGCGTCACCGTCACCGAGCACCGCACCCGGGCGGAGCATGTCACCCCGGCCGACGGTGGCGTCCGGCAGGTACGGCTGGCGGACGGCACGGCGCTCCGGGCCGATGTGGTGCTGCTGGCCCAGGGGCACCTCGACGTCGACCCGGGCGATCCCGGAGATACAGGCGCGGTCGACACCGGCCACATCCCGCCCGGCTACACCGTCGACCAGGACTTCTCCGGGCTCCCGGCGGGTCAGGACGTCCTCGTCCGCGGCTTCGGACTCGCCTTCATCGACCTCATGGAGCTGCTCACCGAAGGCCGCGGCGGCCGGTTCGAGCGCGGTGCCGGCGACGGCACCGGCGAGGCTGCCGGCGAACTCGTCCCGACCTACGTCCCCTCCGGCCGGGAACCGGTGCTGTGGGTCGGATCGCGACGCGGGGTGCCCTACCGCTCCAAGCCGGTCGACGGGCCGCCGACCGTGGAGCTGCAGCAGCTGGTCCCGGCGACCCTCGACCGGGTACCACGGACGTCCGACGGTCAGCTGGCCCCCGGTCACCTGCGACGCCTGCTGACCGCCGAACTGCACGGTCAGTGGGCCGCGGTCACCGACGACCCGCTGGACCTGCACCGCATCGACCGGCCGCTCGACGGCCTCGCCTTCCCCGGCCGTCACGCCGTGGAACGCGAGGTGGAGCAGGTCGTGCTGACGAATCTCATCCGGGCGACCGACCGGCGGCACCCGCAGGACGGCGTCCTGTACAGCACCCTCGTGGCGTCCTGCTTTGTCCTGCACGCACTGCTCGCGGAGGGGCTGCTCGACGAGGAGGACCGGGCGCTGGTCGCACGGGTGGAGGGGTCGTTGTCCTACGTGTGCTCCGGGCCGCCGCCGCAGCGGCTCGGCAATCTGCTGGCGCTGCACCGCGCCGGGCTGGTCCGGTTCCTCGGGCCGGATACCCGGTTCCGCCGGAACACCGGTGCCGGACCACGGTTCCTCGCCGACAGTCCCGTCGTCGCCGGCGCCCCGGTCGCCGCCGACCACCTGGTGGACGCCCGGTTGGCGCAGGTCACGGTGCCGTCGGTGGCGGACCCGCTGCTGCGTGGGCTGCTGGCGGACGGCGACCTCGTTGCCGGGACCGGGGCGTCCGGTGCGGTGGATTCGGTGTTCGTCGTCGACGGGGACAACCGCGCGGTCGGGGCGGACGGCACGGCGCGCGACGGGCTGTTCCTGGTGGGGCCGTCGACCTCCGACCCGGTGCGGGAGGGCTTCGGACGCCCCGGGCAGCGGACCCGGGTCTTCCCGGCGAACCGGCGGGTCGCGGCGGCGGTGGCCGGTGCGTTGGTGGGGCGGACCAGGCGTCTCAGCCCTGCTTCGTGATGACCAGCAGGCCGGCGCCGACGGGGAGGACGAGTGACCGGTAGCCGTCGGCAGCATCGACGAGGGCGCGAAAATCGGTGACCTGGTCGGCGTGGGAGAGGACGTTGTCCACTACGAGCAGGCCGCCGGCGGCGAGGATCCGCTGCAGCTGCGGCCACCAGTCGACGTACAGCGTGCGTTCGGCATCGAGGAAGATGAACGGGAATGCGCCGTCTCCTGCATCCTCCATGACCCGCATGCCGTCGCTGGTGACCTGGGTGACCACGTCGCTGAATCCTGCGGTGGCGATGTTCCCCGTGGCCTCGCCGGCCCGGCCCGGATCATTGTCGACCGTGGTGAACCGGGCGCCGTCGGCGAGGGCGTCCGCAATCCAGAGGGTGGAGTAACCGTTGGACGTGCCGAGCTCCAGCACCGCGGACGGCTGTATGCCGGCGACCAGCGAGTGGAGGATGCGGGCGCTCTCCGGTTCGAGGTTGCGGCGGCGGTCGGTCCGGTCCGGTTGCGTGGCGTCGAAGGACCGCCCCTCGGTGGAGAGGCGGTCCAGGAAAGCGCTGAGCTCGGGGGTCATGGGCAGAGATTAGGTGACCGGCAGCTCATGATGGCATGGGTGTGAGGTAATTCACCGTCCGTGGTGGTCAGGCGGGGACGTTCTCCTGCTGCTCCGGGGCGGGGGACCACCCCAGCTCAGGGAGGACGAGGTTTCGTATGTCGGTGATGATCTGAAGGTAGTCGTCGATGTCGAGGGCGTAGGGAAGTGCGACTCTCAGGCCTGTGGAGCCGTCGAAGACGGGGTCGGCGCGCAGACGCTCAATGATCTCGGAGGCGTCTCCGACGAGGTCGCGCTGGAAAAGTACGCCGGAGTCCTGCCCGGGACGGCGTTGGACGCTCCTGGTGCGGTCTTCGCGTGAGGCGGCGAAGCGCAGGTGCCGCTCGCGCTGCTGCGGGGTGGCCGAGTCCAGCGGAACGATGACGCGCTCGACGGCCACCCGGGGGCCGGGACTGTCGGGACTGTCGGGGGAGGCCGGGGTGAACGCTGCACGGTAGCGGTCGACCGTGGCGCGCTGGGCCGCGGTGAAGGTCGCGTCGGTGGGGGCGTCGGCCCCGTCACCCGCCCCGTCAGCGGGGAGCGGCACCGGGATGATGTTGCCGAGGAAGATCCCGAGTCCGCGTGCTGCGGCCCGGTCGACGGAGCGCTCCGACCCGGCGCCGAGCCACACCCGGGAAACGGCGTCCGCGATCCTGGGATGGACGGCGGGTTCATGGGTCGCCCCGTAGGGGGTGGGGAGCGGATCCTCGGCGAGGTTCTCGCTGCGCAGGGCGGTGAGGAAACGGTCGAGCAGCTCATAGAGGTCGGTCCGCGGGTCGAAGTCCGGGCGGTTGAGGTCACCCAGCAGGTCACTGTGGGGGGACGAGGTGCTCACCCCGACGGTGAGGCGACCGCCGGAGAGCGCGTCGACGGTGGCGACATCCTCGGCGAGCCGGAACGGGACCTCGAAGCCGAGGGGGATGACGGACGTCTCCAACCTGATCCGGGATGTCCGCTGGCCGGCGGCGGCGAGGATGGTGAGGGCGGAGGAGGAGCCGTGTTCCAGCTGGCGCTGGCGGATGCCGGCGGTGTCGAAACCGAGGTCCTCCGCCGCACTGATGAGCTTCAGGGTCGCCTCGAGACCGTGGCTGCGGTCGCCGGGGGAGTCGCCCGGGAAGTTCGCGGCGGTGATGATTCCGGCGTCGGGGATGCGAGTGGACACGGTGGTGGACCTCCGGGGTGGGGTGCCGGGCGGGGCTGTCGTGGACGGCGTCCTGTGTCCGGCAGTCCTGGACAGCTCTGTCTGTCCTGTGGCGTATAGGTACCGTAACGCCGGAGGTCGGACGGTTTCGCGTGCTCGCCTCACTGTGAACTGAAGGAGTCTCGACCGACTAACCTGTTTGACAGGTTAGTCGGTCATCGGGCACTCTCACCCCCATGAACAACGCGCATCCCGCCTCGCCGCCACGCAGCTCCGCGTCGCTCGTCGCCACCGTCCTCGGCCTCATGGTCGTCGTCATGGCGCACTCGAACATGCCGACGCCGCTGTACTACATCTACGGCCGTGACTTCGAGGTCACCACCGGCTCCATCACCGTGATCTACGTGATGTACGCCGTCGGCATCGCCGTGGGACTCGTCCTGGTCAACGCCGTCACCGCCCGCGTCGGACAGCGGTACACCCTCGTCCTCGCCGCCGCTGCGGGGATCGTCAGCAACCTGCTGTTCCTGGCCGCCGACGGCATCGGCTGGCTGCTGGCCGCCCGGATCTTCACCGGCATCGCCTGCGGCTTCGTCATGAGCGTGGGCACCACCCTGGCGGTGGAGCTCACCGCCCCGGAACACCGGCAGCGCACCGCTGTCGCCGCCACCGCCTGCAACGTCTCCGGCATGGGACTCGGCCCGGTGCTCGGCGGCATCGCCGCGGACCACGCCGCGTCCCCGGTGACGGTGGTGTTCACGGTGCACCTCGCACTCCTGGTGCTCCTCGTGATCCAGCTGGTCCTGCTCCGCCGGGCGGACACCACCGGACCCGTGCCCTGGACCGGGTGGTTCCGCCCGCCGAGTGCCGCAGGTTTCCGGCCGGCGTTCCACGGGCTCGCCCTGATCGGCCTGGCCGGCGTGGGGGTCTTCGGCCTCATCGCCGCGCTCACCCCGGCGTTCCTCACGGAGATCGGGGTGGACGCCTCCTTCACCGTCAGCGGTCTGGTCGTCGCCTGCACGTTCGCCGGCTCCGCGGTTGCCCAGTTCGCGCTGAAACGGGTCGGACTGCGCTCCGGCGTCCTGACCGGGGCGTCCGCCGTCATCCTGGGTCTGGTGCTGCTGGCGGTCGCCGTCGGCACCGGACAGATGTGGCTCTACATTCTCGCCGCTGTGGTCAGCGGCATCGGGCAGGGGATGACGCTCTCCCGCTCGGTCGCCGCGGTCTCCGCCGCCGCGCAGGACGTCGCCGAACGTGTCTCCGCGGTATCGCTGTTCTACTTCCTCGTCTACCTGCTGGCGTCCGTCCCCGTCGTCCTCGTGGGCGTCGTCCAACGCAGTGCCGGGCTGGGGACCGCCGCCGTCGCGTTCTCCGCACTGTCCGCCGTCGTCGTCGCCGTCGGGGTGGCCCTCGCCGGACGCCGCCTCTGACCCTGCCTGTGATGCCGCAGCAGGGACGGTGCAGTCGGAAGCGCACAGGAGCACACAGGAGCACAATGGTGGGCATGAGTGAGATCCTCTTTCTCGGCGGACGACCCAGCCTCGACCTCGTGAACACCCTGCGCGGACGCAACGACGACGTCCTCGGTCGCCGCGACCTGCTCGCGGACGCCGAGGGGCTGCGGGACTGGATCAGCCGTGCCGGCGACGAGGCCGACTGGTTCACGCTCGATGCACCGGCCGGTATGCCGACCGACACTGAACTGGCGGATGCCGTCCACCTGCGGGAGGCCGTCCATGACCTGGCACTGGGGAACGTGGAACCGGCGGATCTCGATACCGTGAACCGGCTGGCACTGTCTCAGCCGGTGCCCGCGCTGACCTGGGACGGCACGTCGTTTGCAGTGACCGGGGAAGGCGGGCCGGCAACGGTCTCCCAGGTTCTCGGCCTGCTGGCGGCGGATGCGGTGAATCTCTTCGCCACGACTGCGCCCGAGCGCATCAAGGAGTGCGCGCAGCCGCGGTGCGGCATGGTCTTTCTCGACACGTCACGGGGCAACCGGCGGCGGTGGTGCTCCATGTCCACCTGCGGGAACCGTGCGAAGGTGAAGCGTTTCGATGACCGGGCCCGGGAGGCCGCGGCCGGCGCCTAGGCCCACGTCCCGGGGAGGTGGTGGACGCCGCCTGCGGGTGTCGGGTTCACGAACCGAGGGGTCGATCGTGCCCCGGGGCGGTCGGGTTCACGAGCCGAGGTGCGGTCCGGAGACCGGAAATTCGACCTATCGGTTCGTTCCGCGGGCACCGGGGTCAGTGTCGGTGCTTCGCCCGCCACGCGGCCTTTTCGCGTTCGCGGCGCTCGAGTTCCTTGATCGCCCACGGATGCTTGCGCTGAATGGTCTCAAGTACCCGGGTGGCGCCTTCCTGGCGGGTGCGCTCGGTAAGTTCGTCATCGGTGGGCCGCTGCGTGCTCATGGCATGTCCTCCTCGGTGGATGATGTCGAGCCTAGTGTGGATCCCGGGTGTTCTCCATCGGCTGTCACCTCGGTGATCAGTGCCAGCAGACCCACGACGATGTGTCTGTCCTCGCGGCTCCGTAACGGCGATGCCGCGAGTTCGTCGAGGAACAGCCAACCTACCTCCTGTCTGAGATGGTCATCGGAGGCGGTGAGCTCCAGGGCGTCCATCATCCGGCTCCACCAGGAGGCGCTGTTGGTCGATGTCCGTTGATGCACAGCGACGATGACGGACACGATCAGGGCGCCCACCGACACGACGACCGGCAGAAAGTGACGCACATCACCACGAAATTGAAACTTGAGTGGAACATACTCAACCACCACGCCGTTATACCCTGTGTAACCGATAGAGTTGACAGCGGTAGGCTAAAGCCAAGCGGCAGGGACGCGGCAGCGTCCACAGTGTGTGGCACAGCGACCGTCCGTCCACACACCAGCACGAAAGGGAGATACATGAGCGGTTTCACCCCCACCACCCGCACCCAGGAGGCCATGCAGGCTGCGCTGCAGTCCGCCAGTGCCAAGGGCAACCCGGACATCCGGCCCGCCCACCTCCTGGTCGCCATCCTCGACCAGGAGGATTCCATCGCCCGGCCGGTCCTTCAGGCCGCCGGGGTCGACCCCCAGGGCGTCCTGTCCGACGCCCGCGACCTCGTCGACGGCTACCCGTCGGCGCAGGGCTCCGGCATGGCAAACCCGAACTTCAACCGGGACGCCCTCAACGCCCTCACCGCCGCGCAGGAACTCGCCGAGGAACTCGGCGACACCTACGTCTCCACCGAGGTCCTGCTCGCCGGCATCGCCAAGGGCAGCTCGGACGCCGCCCAGGCCCTCCAGAACCGCGGCGGCACCTTTGAGGCGATCCGCGGCGCCTTCGAGTCCGTCCGCGGCAACCGCAAGGTCACCACCGAGGAGCCCGAAGGGCAGTTCCAGGCGCTGGAGAAGTACTCCACCGACCTCACCGCCCGGGCCCGCGAAGGCAAGATCGACCCGGTCATCGGTCGTGACCAGGAGATCCGCCGTGTCGTCCAGGTGCTGAGCCGCCGCACGAAGAACAACCCGGTGCTCATCGGTGAGCCCGGCGTGGGCAAGACCGCCATCGTCGAGGGCCTCGCCCGGCGCATCGTCGCCGGCGACGTGCCCGAGTCGCTGCGCGGCAAGAAGCTGATCAGCCTGGACCTCGGCTCCATGGTCGCCGGCGCGAAGTACCGCGGCGAGTTCGAGGAACGCCTCAAGGCGGTCCTCGACGAGATCAAGGAGGCCGAGGGCGAGATCATCACCTTCATCGACGAGCTGCACACCATCGTCGGTGCCGGTGCCACCGGTGAGTCCGCCATGGACGCCGGCAACATGATCAAGCCGCTGCTCGCCCGTGGTGAGCTGCGCCTGGTCGGCGCGACCACCCTCGACGAGTACCGCAAGTACATCGAGAAGGACGCCGCCCTGGAGCGCCGCTTCCAGCAGGTCTACGTCGGTGAACCGACGGTGGAGGACACCATCGGCATCCTGCGTGGCCTCAAGGAGCGCTACGAGGTCCACCACGGCGTCCGGATCCAGGATTCCGCGCTGGTCAGTGCCGCGACCCTGTCGGACCGCTACATCACCAGCCGGTTCCTGCCGGACAAGGCCATCGACCTCGTCGACGAGGCCGGGTCCCGGCTGCGCATGGAGATCGACTCGCGCCCCGAGGAGATCGACGATGCCGAGCGTGTCGTCCGCCGCCTCGAGATCGAGGAGATGGCGCTGAGCCAGGAGACCGATGAGGCCTCCAAGGAACGCCTGGTCAAGCTGCGTGCCGAACTCGCCGACGAGCGGGAGAAGCTGTCGGGCCTCACCGCCCGGTGGGAGAACGAGAAGGGTTCCATCGACGCGGTCCGCTCCCTCAAGGAGGAACTGGACTCGCTGAAGACCGAGTCCGAGATCGCCGAGCGCGACGGGGACTATGCCCGGGTCGCCGAACTGCGCTACGGCCGCATCCCGGAGCTGGAGAAGGAGCTCGCCGAGGCTGAGGCGTCCGCCGCCAAGGCCGAGGAGGAGCGCATGCTCACCGAGGAGGTCACCCCGGACACCATCGCCGAGGTCGTCGCCGCCTGGACCGGCATCCCTGCCGGCAAGATGCTGCAGGGTGAGACCGAGAAGCTGCTCGCCATGGAGCAGGTGCTCGGTGGTCGTGTCGTCGGTCAGACGGACGCCGTCACCGCTGTCTCTGACGCGGTGCGTCGTTCCCGGGCCGGTGTCGCCGACCCGGACCGTCCGACCGGTTCCTTCCTCTTCCTCGGTCCGACCGGTGTCGGTAAGACCGAGCTGGCGAAGTCGCTGGCGGAGTTCCTCTTCGACGACGACCATGCCATGGTCCGGATCGACATGTCCGAGTACGGCGAGAAGCACTCCGTGGCCCGACTTGTCGGTGCTCCCCCCGGATACGTCGGCTACGACGCCGGTGGACAGCTCACCGAGGCCGTACGGCGTCGCCCGTACACCGTGGTGCTGTTCGACGAGGTCGAGAAGGCGCACCCGGATGTCTTCGACGTGTTGCTGCAGGTTCTCGATGAAGGACGCCTGACCGACGGCCAGGGCCGGACCGTGGATTTCCGCAACACGATCCTGATCCTGACCTCGAACCTGGGTGCCGGTGGCACGGACGAGCAGGTGATGGACGCGGTGAAGCACGCCTTCAAGCCGGAGTTCATCAACCGTCTCGACGACGTGGTGATCTTCGAGTCCCTGTCTGCCGAACAGCTGAAGTCCATCGTGGAGATCCAGGTCCGGCAGCTCGCGGAGCGGCTGGCCGCCCGTCGTCTGGACCTGCAGGTCACGGAGGCTGCGAAGGGATGGCTCGCCGAGCGTGGTTACGAGCCGGCCTACGGTGCCCGTCCGCTGCGTCGTCTGATCCAGAAGGCGATCGGGGACGCACTGGCGAAGAAGCTGCTCGCCGGTGAGGTCCGCGACGGCGACACGGTGCAGGTCGACGTTGACCCGCACATCGCCGACGGGGTGGATTCCCTGGTCATCGAGGCCGTCGCCCACGAGGAGTGACACTCCTCGTCCTGAAGTCCTCACCTCCTGAGGTGCGCTCCGGGCTCTCCGGGCGTTCCCCTGGTGGTGAGGACTTCCGTCTGTGGAGGGGCCTCCGGCAGTGAGATAGGTCACGATCCGGTGGTGACCCTGTCGGCGCAGGTAAGGGGAGCCTATGCTGGTGCGTCATGACTCAGCCGAAGCACCACCTCCGGTCGACACCACTCCCACCACACAACACCAACTCTGTCCGTACCGTCACCGCCTGTCTGGACGCCGCCCCCGGGCGTCCCGCGGGCGTCACCAGTGAAAGCCTGGTGACCTGGGACATCGGCGGCGGGAACTATGTCATCCGCTCCGTCCCGGTCGTCGCCACGCACCTCACCCACGGGGACATCGTCTCCTGCTCGGAATCCCGCGGCGGCTTGATCGTCGACGAGCTGGTCCTGCACGGCGGCAGCACCACGATCCGCCTGCTGGTCGACGACGAGCATCCGGGGGAGGAACCGGGCCTGCGGGAGCGTCTGGCCGGGCAGCTCATCGTCTCCGGCTGCGTGGTCGAGCGGATCGGCAACCACGTCCTCGCGGTCGGCGTCGGCCCGGACGTGGACTCCGGGGACATCGGCACCCTCTGCGACGCCTGGGAGGACGCCGGGGTGGTCAAGGTCCTGCCGTGACGTATGGGCGGTCCGGTTTCGGAGGCTGTGCCTCACGCCCGTCCGGCGCCGGAACGACATGACACCTGTCACACGAACCCGGTGACAGATGCGCGACAACCCGTGACAAACGCCTCTACCAGCGACGACGCGTCCCCGGCACGATCGGAGGCATGAGCACAGCAACCACCACCGCCCCCGTCATCCGGGTGCGCGACCTGACCCGTACCTACCGCCCCGCCGGAAAGAAGAAGGACGCCTACACCGCCGTCGACGGCATCAGCTTCGATGTCCACCGTGGTGAGGTCTACGGTCTCCTCGGCACCAACGGCGCCGGCAAGACGTCCTCGCTCGAAGTCATCGAGGGGCTGGCGGCCGCGACCGACGGCACCGTCGCCATCTTCGGCCACGATCCGCAGGACGACCGTGACCTCGTCCGTCCCGACCTCGGCATCATGCTGCAGAACGGTGGACTCCCCAAGGAACTCACCGTCGCAGAGACCATGCGCATGTGGGCCGGCACCTGCTCGACCCCCCGTCCGACCGACGAAGTCCTCGCCGAGGTTGACCTGAACCACCGCCTCACCACCCGCGTCGGCTCCCTCTCCGGCGGCGAGCAGCGCCGCCTCGACCTGGCCTGCGCACTGCTCAACGACCCCCGCGTCATCTTCCTCGACGAGCCCACCACCGGCCTGGACCCCGAGTCCCGCGCCCGGACCTGGGATCTGCTCGCCGGACTCAAGGCCCGCGGTGTCACCATGGTCCTCACCACCCACTACCTCGAGGAAGCCGAACGGCTCGCCGACCGCATCGCGATCATGCACGCCGGACGCATCGCCGTCGAAGGCAGCCTGGACGAACTCGTCGCCGCCGAAGGTGCGGAGATCACCGCCACGCTGCCAGGCAACGGGGTGAAGAGTCTCCCCGACTTCCCCGGCGCGCTCGTCACCCGCGACGGCAACCGGCTGCAGATCCAGACCACCCGGTTGCAGGAGGACACCCACCGGCTCCTCGCCTGGGCCGCCGGCCAGGGCATCGCCTTCGACCACTTCACCGCCCGCCCCGCCAGCCTCGAACGCGTCTTCCGCCGTATCGCCGGTGCGGATGCACAGGCTGCGTAGACAGACACACGAAAAGGAATCAATCATGACCACCGCAACCCGGACCACGGCTCTCGCCCGCGCCGAGACCCTCCAGTTCGCGCGCAACCGCACCCTGCTCATCAACGCCGCTGTCTTCCCTCTCGGCTTCGGTCTCGTGATGTTCTTCGTCACCAGGGCGACCGATGACGCCGGTATCGCGGACGCCGCAGCCATCGCCCTGGAGTACTTCCTGGTCTTCGCCCTGATGTTCGTGCAGTTCTACACGGTGCTGTCGATGGCCACGACCCGTCGCGATGAGGGTGTGATGAAACGGCTGCGTACCGGAGAGGCCCGGGACGCCGAGATCCTCGGAGCCTTCTCCTTCCCCGGTGCTGTCCTCACGGTCGTGTTCACCGTCGTCATGGCCGTGGCCCTCGTCCTCCTCGGTGCACCGGGGCCGGTGAATGTGCTCCCGGTCATCGTCGCCGTCCTGCTCGGACTCGCCGTCTGCACCGGCCTGGCACTGGTCACCAGTGGTATGACGAAGAACGCGGAGGCCGCGCAGATCACCTCATTGCCCGTGATGATCCTCATGTTCGCCTCGATGGGCAGCATCCGCCAGATGTTCCCCGACAGCGTCAACAGCGTCATCGAACGCACCCCGTTCGCCCTGGTCTTCGACCTTTCCCAGTACGGCTGGGCCGGCAACACCATGACCCAGCGCATCGCCGATGACGGTGCTGCCCCGCTGGACTTCACCGGCGTCCTCGGTGAGACCTGGCCGATGATGATCCTGCTGGCCGCCTGGGCGGTCATCTGCCTGTGGGCAGGCGCGAAGTGGGTGAAGTGGGACGTCCGGAGCTGACAGGAACTGACACAATGGGTGCCGTGAATCCCTTCCGGATGTGGCGTGACCTCGACGGCGGCGCGAAACTCGCCGTCTACACACGGCTGTCGCTCGAGGCGATGGTCGTGTTCTTCGGCCTGTACATGGTGGTCGTCGTCGCCTTCGTGCCCGGCGAGGTCAACAGTGACGTCGGTGACGTCACCCCGCCTGCCTGGCTCACCACCGTCGACAGCGTCGCGTCCCTGCTGCTCATCACCGCGGGTGTCGCCGTCCTCGAACTCCGCACCGAGTTCACCACCGCCCCTCGCCGCGACGTGCCCTGGCTGCTGCCCTCCGCGACGGTGCTCGGGGCGTCCTGCTGGTCGGCGGGGCTTCTGCTGACGCTGCTGGGGTCCGACGGGACCTCCGACGGTGGTCTGCCGCTCATCGTCGTGTCGCTGCTGATCATGCCGCTCGCGGTGATGCCGTGGCTGCCGTACCACTGGCCCGTCACCGTGGCCGCCACTGTGGTGACTGCGGTCGTTCTCGGCGAGCTCTGGTGGATGGCCCTGTTCATCCCGTTCTTCCTCATGACGACACTGCTCTCCGTGTGGACAGTGAACATCGCCAAGCAGCTCGACCGTGCCCGGATCACCGAGAGTGCACTGCAGGTCAGCGAGGAACGCCTCCGCTTCGCCCAGGAACTCCACGACACCCTCGGCCAGCGCCTCGCCGCGATCTCCGTGAAGACCGAACTCGCCCGGGCACTCGCCGTCCGCGGGGATGACCGGTTGGACGCCGAGCTCGCCGAACTGCAGTCGCTGGCGAGTGCGTCGGTCACCGAGATGCATGATGTGGTCGAGGGCTACCGCACCGTGAACCTCTCCACCGAGATCACCGGTTCCCGGGAACTGCTGGAGTCCGCGGGCATCACCCTGACGGTCGAGGGGGATCCGACAGCGCTTCCTGGCCCGCTGCGTGAGATCGCCGCCTGGCTGGTGCGCGAGGCGACGACCAACGTGGTCAAGCACTCGGACGCCGAGTGGGTGCGGCTGACCCTCGCCCCGGACACGGTGACGGTCACCAACGACGGGGTAGCGGTGGACATCGACCGGCTCTCAGGACTGGCCGGGATCCGACGCCGGGCGGAGCCGTCGGGGGCGTCACTGGTCGCTGAACGTGACGGTAGCCTCTTCACTGTCACGCTGAGAGGAGCGGACCAATGAACACCATCACGGTTGTCGTCGTAGATGACGAGGCGCTCGTCGCCAGTTCCCTGTCCACCCTCCTCGGGCTGGAGGAGGATCTGGAGGTCCTCGCCACGCTCGGATCCGGCGAGGAGCTGCTGGACTGGTGGGATGCGGGCCACACCGCCGATGTGGTGGTCATGGACCTGCAGCTCGGCGGGATCGACGGGGTGGAGACCGCACGGCGGTTGGGGGAGAAGCCCGCCGGTACTGCAGGTGCCGCCGTGCTCATCGTCACCAGTCACGGCCGTCCCCGTCAGCTCAAGCAGGCGCTCGCCGCCGGAGTGCCCGGGTTCGTCCGCAAGACCTCCACCGCCGCAGAGTTCGCGGCCGGGGTGCGTACCGTCCACGCCGGACGCCGCTACCTCGACCCGGACCTCGCGGCCGCGGCGATCGGTGCCGGGGAATCCCCGCTGACCGAGCGGGAGGCCGAGGTCCTCGAAGCTGCGGGACGCGGCGGATCGGTCGAACGGATCGCCGCGGAGGTGCACCTGGCGTCCGGAACGACGCGGAACTACCTCTCCGCGGCGATGGGGAAGACCGGGGCGTCCACCCGCTTTGAGGCGTGGCGGATCGCCCGCGAGCGCGACTGGCTCTGAGGCTGACCCCGGACTACTTCTTCCGGCGCATCCGGCCGCGGCGTCGCGCCATGTCCCGGGCGAGCGTCATCGGACGCTGCAGTTTGCGCTGTGCGGCCCAGGACAGGTCCTGCGTGCCGGGGAGTTTCCAGCCCCGCCAGTAGGACAGGATCATCATCCCGGCGCCGAGTGCCGGGGCGACGATCATACCGATGAACAGCACAGGGACTTCCCCGGACACCCCGGACTCGTTGACCGACCAGATCCCCACCATCAGTGTGGCGGTCAGTGCCGCCGGGGTGGCGTAGAGCGTCGCCCCGCCGAAGATCTCCGGCACCGACCCGGTCATCACATCCCGGATCATGCCGCCGCCGACGACGGTGAGCACCCCGAGGAACAGTGCCGAGGACCACGGGAGTCCGTTGGCCAGCGCCTTCGAGGATCCGGTCGCCGCCCAGACGCCCAGGACCACGGCGTCCCCGTGGACGCGGAAGATCTCCCATCCCCGCGAGTTCATGTGGATCGCCGTCGCCAGCACCGCGCCGACGAGTGCGAGGCCGAAATACCTCATGTCCTGCATTGCAGCCGGTGGTCCGTTGTCGATGAGCAGGTCGCGGATCATACCGCCGCCCAGGGCGGTGATGATCGCCAGGAAGATGATGCCGACGAAGTCGAAGTTGCGGGAGCGTGCGATCGTCGCGCCGATCATCCCGTAAAGCACCACACCGGTCAGGTCCAGTACCGAGTAGACCGTCCTCACTGACGGATCGACGAAGTCCATGGCGTCAGAGTATCGGAGAGTTTCGGCATCCTCAGTAGTCCCCTGCGGTCCCCGGACGGCAGAACTTTCCCCGTCCTCCTAAGATGGCGGGCATGAGCCCCTTCTTTTCGGCGGACGACCTTCTCGCCGCCACCACCCCGCGGCGACCGGATGATCATCCTCGACTCACACTGGGCGCCGCAGGACAACGCTTCCTGGGACGCCTACGTCTCGCAGCATATCCCCGGTGCCTTCTGGTGTGACCCCCTGCGCATGCTCGCCGGCACTCCGTCCCCGGAGACCGGACGCAACCCTCTGCCCAACCCGACGATGCTCCAGCACTTCGTCACCGACTGGGGGATTTCAGCTGGTGTGCCGGTGCGGATCTACGATTCCGGCCGGATGTTCTGGGCCGCACGTGCCTGGTGGGTGCTGCGCTGGGCGGGGGTCGACGACGTGAAGATCATCGCCGGTGGAACACCCGCGTGGGAGGCGGCCGGCGGTGACGTCGCCGGCGGAATCGGATGCCTGCGCGGACGCGGCACCTTCGAGATCTCCACCGGCGGAATGCCGACCATCGAGCTCGAGGAACTCGACGACTGGGTCACGTCCGGCAACCTGCTTGTCGACGTCCGCGGCGAGGGACGTTTCATCGGACGCCGCGAACCCCACGACCGTCGCGCCGGGCACGTCCCGGGTGCGGTGAACTTCCCCGTCGAGCTGCTCCTGGAGACCGGTGGTGTCGCTGATCCGGAGGTCGTGGCGGAGCGACTGGCACGCCGGGGGATCGGTGGACCGGACGGTGTCGATCCGTCGAAGGTCGCCGTCTACTCGGGGTCCGGTGTGGATTCGGCGCTGTTCCTGGCTCTCATGGAGCACGCCGGGCTGCCCGGGGCGCGCCACTTCGTCGGCGGCTGGTCTCAGTGGGCCGGCAACCGGCATCTGCCGGTGGCACTCGGTGTGTGAAACCCGTTAATCCGACCGTTTGTCAGGTGAACTGATCGGGGAGACCATATGCTGTCCCCCATGGAACCCTTCGCCACCTCCGTTGCAGACGACGCTGCAGACACCCCCGCAGTCGTCCCCGACGGCCCCGTACTCCAGGTCGTCACCCCGATGTCCGGGACCGTGGCACCACTGGAGTCGGTCCCGGACCCCCGGTTCGCCTCCGGTGCGTTCGGGGCGGGCGTGGCCGTGATCCCGGACTACGACGTGGAACATGTCACCGTGGTCGCCCCGGTGAGTGGGGAGCTGCGGCGCCTCATGCCGCACTTCTTCCTCATCGTCACCGAGGACGGCACCGCGGTGTACACCCAGCTCGGCATCGACACCGACATGCTCGACGGCACCGGCTTCTCCCCGCACGCCACCGAGGGGCAGCAGGTGACCGTGGGGGAGCGGATCACGACCTACGCGCCCCGTCAGCTCGGGCGCCTCGGCTTCGACCCGCTGGTGCCGGTCGTCGCCATGCAGCAGAACGTCGTGGCTACCGGTCTTCTGCCGGGTGAGCCCTGCGAACCGGGGGACGTTCTTTTCGAGTTGTAGACGTGGCACACTGGGGACATGCTGCGCCGATTCACCTCCACTGCAGCGGCCTTCCTCATGCTCATCGCCATGACCAGGGTCGCCGAGCGACTCGACGCCGACTATGTCTCGGCCGTGTTCTACGGCTTCTTCGTCATCGAGCTGCTCCTGTTCATGGTCGGTGTGGTGGGCACCGAGCGTGGCTACTTCGGTCCGCGGCGCCATCCCGTCAACCGGATGTTCATCGCCTTCAGCTGGGTCGGTGTCATCGGCGCACTGGTCACCATGGTGGTACAGGGGCCGGGTGGGGGAAATCCGTTGTGGATCGCAGTCATCAGCGGGGCATCCATGTTCACCGGTGGTATGGCGGCGGCGGTGCTGGCCGTGTCCGGCTCTCCGTGGCGCGACCTGCTGTACTCCCGGCGCTTCAACGGGGACCGTCCGGATGCCGACACGGAATCAGATGCCGTGCCGCTTCGCGATGATCCCGTGCATGGCGTCCCGCGGGAGCAGGCGGGACGCCGGAAAAGCGATACCGGCGCTTGAACCGGCGGCGTACAGCGGCTTCGGCCGGGGGTCGGTGACCGCCTCCATGATCTCGTCGGCGACCTCGTCGGCGGAGATGCCCTTGGCCTCGTTGGCGTTGAGGTTCTTCAGCATGGTGCCGAATTCGTCGGAGTAGGGGCCCTGTTTGTCGATGTAGACGGTGCGGCGCTGGGAAATGCCGGTGTCGATCGCACCGGGTTCCATGACGGAGACTCCGATGCCGAAGGGGCGGAGTTCCCGTCGGGCGGAGAATCCGAAGGCCTTCACCGCGGCCTTCGAGGCCCCGTAGGAACCGCGGTGGGCCAGGGGGAAGCTGCCGAGCATCGAGCCGACGAAGACGATCCGGCCGCTGCCCTGGTCACGCATGGCGGGCAGGAGCTTCTGGGTGACCTCGACCTGGCCGATGACGTTGATCTGGAACAGACGCGTCATCGCGTCATGCGGGAGTTCCTCCAGTGGGCCGTTCTGGGACTCGCCGGCATTGTTGACCAGTACAGAGACTGTGCCTGCCCTGATCTTCTCAAGCTCACCCGGGAGCCGGTCGATGCTCGCCGGGTCGGAGAGGTCGAGGGGGACGAGGGTGACCTCCTCCGGGGTGTTCGCCACCGAGTGGAGGGACCCCGGATTGCGCGAGGTGCCGATGACGCGGAAACCGGCTTTCACCAGAGCTGTCGCCGTGGCCCGGCCGATGCCGGAGGTGGCTCCGGTGACAAGGGCGGTGTCTCCGGGGCCGACGGTGGGCAGCTCCGGAGTGCTGAAGCGGGAGAAGGGGTTGCGGAGGCGTCGTTTCGTCATACTTACATTGTTACCTGCACCCGGGCTCCGGTGGGGTGAAGCCGTGGTTGCGACGGTGGTGGCGGTCGGAGGCTGACAGACGGTCACTGCGGTGGAGCGTCAGAAAGTGTTACCGGTTTTCATCGGTAGTACTTTTGGCGACCTGCTTTTTGCGACCTGGGGAAATGCCGAAATGAGGTGCTGTCTCCTGGTAACACTTTTCCGGGACAGGGGCGGACGTGAGTCAGAAAGGGAGCCGGTCGGGGGGAGGCCCCGCCGTTCGACGTGTTCCACGTCACCGCACCGGTTATACTGACCTCCGCACGAACTCAAGCGCGATCCACAACTGAATGCGCCGCTCGTAACCGTGGTGGGAGAGATCGGCTCTGGCGTCAGGGAAACCTGGCACCAACCGGCCGCCGTAGGAGCAAACACCTCCCCGTCAGACACTCTCAGGCACCCGTACCGCCATGGTGAGGCAACTCTGGAAAGAGCAGGTCACCGTCGTCCGTGACCCGCCGCCGAAGGAGAAAGGCACCCTCGAAAGCACACCAGCGTGGTCATGCTGAAGCTCTCAGGCACCATCGACAGAGTGGGGAGGACTACCATCCACAGCACCCTCCGTGCGTCGGGGTTCAGCCCTGCGCAGGAAGAAGAAGACATGGCAGCCCCCCATTTCCGTCGGCACATCGGCCCGAACGCCACCGACACCCAGGCCATCCTCGACACCCTCGGCTACGAGAGCACTGAAGCGCTCGCCGCCGCCGCGGTCCCGGCGTCCATCGCCCAGACCGCCCCGATCGGCCTCGCCCCCGCCCTCGACGAGCAGGACGCCCTGGCGACCCTCAAGGGCTTCGCCGGCAAGAACACGCTGAAGAAGCAGCTCATCGGCGCCGGCTACTACGACACGGTCACCCCGGCGGTCATCCGCCGCAACATCGTCGAGAACCCCGCCTGGTACACCGCCTACACTCCGTACCAGCCGGAGATCTCCCAGGGCCGTCTCGAGGCCCTGCTGAACTTCCAGACCATGGTCGAGGACCTCACCGGCCTGCCGATCGCCGGTGCATCCCTGCTCGACGAGGCCACCGCCGTCGCCGAGGCCACCCAGATGATGGCCCGCCAGAACGCGAAGGCCGCGAAGAAGGGCGGCGTCGTCCTGCTGGACGAGGCCCTGCACGATTCCAGCCTCAACATCACCCTCGCCCGCGCCGCCGCCGCCGACATCCCCGTGGTCATCACCACCGTGGACGCCGCCTCCGTGGCGGCTCTGGACGCAGAAGGCACCGTGATCGTCGGCGCCGTGATCTCCAACCCGGCCACCACCGGTGAACTCCGCGCCGACCTCCCCGAGGTTATCGCCGCAGTCCACGACCGTGGCGGACTCGTCACCGTCGCCGCCGACCTGCTGGCCCAGGTCCTCGTCCAGTCTCCGGGCGAGGCCGGTGCCGACATCGCCGTGGGCTCCGCCCAGCGCTTCGGCGTCCCGCTGTTCTTCGGTGGCCCGCACGCCGCCTTCCTGGCCTGCCGCGCCGAGTACCAGCGCAAGATGCCCGGCCGCATCGTCGGTGTCTCCGTCGACGCCGACGGCACCCCGGCATACCGTCTCGCCCTGCAGACCCGTGAGCAGCACATCCGCCGTGACAAGGCGACCTCGAACATCTGCACCGCCCAGGCACTGCTCGCCGTCGTCGCCAGCTTCTACGCCGTCTGGCACGGTCCGGCCGGCCTGCGCGCCATCGCTTCCGAGCTCCACGGCCGCGCCGTCGCCCTGGCCGTCGGTCTCACCGGTGAGGGCCTGACCCTGGCCTCCGACCTCTTCTTCGACACCGTCACCGTCGAGGTCACCGATGCCGCCTCGGTCGTCGCCGCCGCCTGCGACGAGGGCTTCAACCTGCGCCTCGTCGACGAGACCCACGTCGGTGTCTCCGTGGGTGAGTCCACCACCGACGAGGACGTCGCCGCCCTGGTCCGCGTCATCGCCGGTGCCCATACCACGGTCGACACCTCCGCTTTCGAGCCGGAGAACGGACCGCTCGGTGGTGAGGACAGCATCCTGCGCACCGATGAGATCCTCACCCACCCGGTCTTCCACTCGGTCTCCTCCGAGACCCAGATGATGCGCTACATGCGTCGCCTGGCCGACCGTGACCTGGCTCTGGACCGCACGATGATCCCGCTGGGCTCCTGCACCATGAAGCTCAACGCCGCGATCTCCATGGAGCCGATCACCTGGCCGGAGTTCGCCGACATCCACCCGCTGGTCCCCGCCGAGCAGGCCACCGGCTGGCTCGAGCTCATCGAGGACCTGGAGGAGCGGCTCGCGAAGATCACCGGCTACGCCGCGGTCTCCGTCCAGCCGAACGCCGGTTCGCAGGGTGAGTTCGCCGGTCTGCTGGCGATCCGCCGCTACCACCTCGCCAACGGCGACGACCAGCGCACCCTGGTGCTCATCCCGGCGTCCGCCCACGGCACCAACGCCGCCTCCGCCGCACTCGCCGGTCTGGGTGTGGTCGCCGTGAAGAACGCCGGGGACGGGTCCATCGACCTGGACGACCTCGACGCGAAGATCGCGAAGTACAGCGACCGGATCGCCGGCATCATGATCACCTACCCGTCCACCCACGGTGTCTTCGAGGAGCACGTCGGCCAGGTCTGCGAGAAGGTCCACGCCACCGGCGGCCAGGTCTACATCGACGGTGCGAACCTCAACGCCCTGGTCGGTCTCGCACAGCCGGGTGTCTTCGGCGGCGACGTCAGCCACCTCAACCTGCACAAGACCTTCACCATCCCCCACGGTGGCGGTGGCCCGGGTGTCGGCCCGGTGTGTGTCGCCGAGCACCTTATCCCGTTCCTGCCGACCGACCCGTGGAACGACCCGACGGTCGCCCCCGGCGTCCAGGAGGGACGCCCGGTCTCCGCGGCGACCTACGGTTCCGCCGGCGTCCTGCCGATCTCCTGGACCTACATCGCGATGATGGGTGACGAGGGGCTGACTGAGGCGTCCCGCATGGCGCTGGTCAATGCGAACTACATCTCCGCGCAGCTCGCGGACACCGTCCCCACGCTCTACACCGGTGAGAGCGGTCTTGTCGGCCACGAGTGCATCCTCGACCTGCGGGAGCTGACCAAGCAGTCGGGCGTGACCGCCGCGGACGTCTCCAAGCGCCTCATGGACTTCGGCTTCCACGCCCCGACCCTGGCCTTCCCGGTCACCGGGACGCTCATGGTCGAGCCGACCGAGTCCGAGGACAAGGGCGAACTGGACCGCTTCATCACCGCGATGAAGACCATCCGCGCCGAAATCGACGAGATCATCGCCGGTGACGTCGCCGTGGAGGACTCGGTCCTGCGCCACGCGCCGTTCACCGTGGAGTCCGTCGTCCGCGACGATTTCGAGGACGCCGTCTCCGGTGGTCACTTCTCCCGTACCAAGGCCGCCTTCCCGGTCGCTACGCTGCGCCGGGACAAGTACTTCCCGGCGACCCGCCGCATCGACGACGCCTACGGCGACCGCAACCTGGTCTGCTCCTGCCCGCCGCTGGACGCCTTCGACATCGAGTCCGACACCGAGTCCGACACCGAGTTCGACACCGAGTCCGATTCAGAGAGCGAGAACAATGAGTAACGAGACCGCACTCCACCCCGTCCACGCCGAACTCGGTGCGAAGTTCACCGACTTCGGTGGCTGGGACATGCCCCTGAAGTACGGCAAGGAGCTCGAGGAGCACCGCGCCGTGCGCGAGGCCGTCGGCCTCTTCGACCTCTCCCACATGGGCGAGGTCCGGGTCACCGGTCCGGACGCCGCCGCATTCCTGGACCACGCCCTGGTCTCCCGCATCTCCGCGGTGAAGGTCGGCAAGGCGAAGTACTCGATGATCTGCACCGACGATGGCGGTATCATCGACGACCTCATCACCTATGTCCTCGCTCCCGAGGAGTACCTGGTCATCCCCAACGCCGGCAACGCCCCGGCGGTCTTCGCCGCACTCACCGAGCGGGTCGGGCACTTCAATGTCACCCTCGTCGACCAGACCACCGACATCTCGCTCATCGCCGTGCAGGGCCCGAAGGCCGCCGATGTCATGCTGCAGATCGTCGAGGAGGTCACCGACGCTCCCGAGGCATCCGGTGCATCGTCCGAGGACAACTCCGTGGCCGCCGCGGTCGCCGGTCTCGGCTACTACGCCGCTTTCCAGGGCACCGTCGCCGGCGTCCCCGCGATCATCGCCCGCACCGGCTACACCGGCGAGGACGGCTTCGAGATCTTCGTCGACAACGACGCCACCGGCGTCCCCGGTGAAGCACCCGCGAAGATCTGGGGTGCCGCCCTCGCCGCCGGTGAGCGGTACGGTGTCCTGCCGTGCGGTCTCGCCGCCCGCGACACGCTGCGCCTGGAGGCCGGCATGCCGCTCTACGGCAACGAGCTGTCCCTGGACCTGACCCCGGTGGATGCCGGTCTCGGTATCCTCGCCGCGACGAAGTCCAAGGACGAGTTCGTCGGGCGTGAGGCCATCATCGCCGCCAAGGAGCAGGGCACGAAGCAGATCCGCATCGGCCTGGCCGGTGAGGGTAAGCGTGCCGCGCGTGGCGGTTACGAGATCCGGGATGCCGAGGGCAACCGGATCGGTGAGGTGACCTCCGGTGCGCTCTCGCCGACGCTCGGCCACCCGGTCGCGATGGGCTACGTCACCACCGAAGCCGCAGCCGAGGGCGGATCAGCGGCCGAAGGGTCGACCGTCATCGTCGACATCCGCGGCAAGGACTTCCCGTACACCGTCGTCGCGCTGCCGTTCTACAGCCGCGAAAAGTAAACTGCACCCAACCACACTGAGGAGAGAACCATGACTGCACTTCCCACCGACCGCCTGTACTCCGAGGAGCACGAGTGGGTGAACTCGACCGACATCAACGCCGGTGACACCGTGCGCGTCGGCATCACCCACATCGCGGCCGACGCCCTGGGTGAGATCGTCTTCGCCGAGCTGCCCGAGGTCGGCACCGAGATCGAGGCCGGCGAGCCCTTCGGCGAGGTCGAGTCCACCAAGTCGGTCTCCGACATCTACGCCCCGGTCTCCGGCGAGATCACCGCCGTCAACGAGGAGATCGCCGACAACGCCGGCATCATCAACGAGGACCCCTACGGTGCCGGCTGGCTCTACGAGGTCACCGTCACTGTGGTTCCCGCAGCCGACGACCTCCTCGACCATGAGGCCTACGCCGCAGACAACGTCTAGGTCTCATACACTGTGCCCTGATGTCTTTCGCTGTTGTCGCCCTCGTTCTCGGGCTCGTGCTGCTTCTCGTGGCCGCGGGCCTGTTCCTGCGTGCCTCGCGACCGGCGGCACCGGGGGAACATCGGGAACAGGGCCGTCACGAGGCCGGGACGCCGTCAGCTGACCGGGCACGCCCGTCCGCCTGGCCGTCGGCCGCTGCCCCTGTCAATGCCCCTGTCAATGCCACTGCCTCCGGGTCGAAGCAGGGGAGTGACCGGGAACCGGCGTCCGACCAGGAAGAACAGTCCGGGGAGGACGCAGCCACGGGCGGGACACCTGAGCCGGAAGCGGTTCCTGCCCCGGGGTCGTCCGGCTTCACCGGTCGTCGGGGGCGGCGGCACTGGGCCACCGCCCACGGCTTCGAGTACACCCGGGAGGATGCCTTCCTCACCGCGGAATGGCCGGTCAGCCTGATCCGCGAGATCTCCGCGACCGACCAGGGGCCTGCGGCCCGGGACCTGGTTTCCGGGTTCCTCGACGGTCACCAGGTGCACATCGCCGATGTCGCCGGGTCAACCCTCCTGGCGTTGCGCCGGGGTGCGTACTCCCCGGTCGATGTCCACGTCACCACCGCTGCCGCGATGCCGGCCGGGATGCGGCATGACGCCGACCTCGACCGGATGCCCTTCACCGTCTACGCCTCGGACACGCGGGCAGTCGGACGGATGCTCGACAGCCGTGTCGACGAGGCACTCGCCGCGCTGTCCGGAGTGGTTTCCGACGTCGCCTTCTCCGGGGCGTGGGTGGTGGCCCGGTGTGCCCGTCGTACCGACGCGGACCGCTGGGACGCACTTCTGCCGCACCTGGCGGCGCTGGGCTCCGCTGCCCGGGTACTCCCGCCCCTGGTGACCACCGCCACCCTCGATATCTCCGTCGCCGATCCGACGCGTCCCCGTCCGGCGTCCGGGGTACTCATCCCGGTCGATCCGTCCGCCGCAGATGCCGCGGACGACGCTGACGGAGACACCGCCACCGCGCGCCCCGGGCACCTGCGTGCCGTGCCCGACGCCCCCGCTGCTCCGGAGCCTGAACCCGAGGCGGGGACCGGGGACGCCGTTGAGCCGGAGGAGACCGGAGAGCCCGCGCACCCGAAGGTAGAGCGTCCCTCCGATCCGGTGGAGTTCCCGACCCGGTCCCGCGGGCAGGTCTACGGCGAGGCAGACCTCGACGGATCATGGCCTGAGGACGTCACCGAAGACGGTCTGACCAGTATCCCGGCACTGGGCGAGGAGCCCACGGCCGATGTCTCCGACGACGACGGGCCCCGGATCGTGCGGGCCGGGACGTCCGCGACGATCTTCTCCGACTCCACCAGCTCCACCTCCACCAGCTCCACCGGTCCCACCGGCACTGTCTCCCGGGGACGCCACCGCGGCCCGGACGCGCGGCATGCCGGTGCCGACCGTGATTCCGCCGACTCCACCGACGATTACGACGTCGTCGACCCTGAAGTCGTTGATCCGGACGTCACGGACCCCGACAACTGAGCGCCCGTCGGGGCCCGTACTATCGGTGGTCGAACACGTCACCGTAAGGAGCCTGCCATGAGCGCACCCACCGTCAACCCCGAGAAGCTGAAGCGGCTCGCTGAGCTGGTCACCGAACTCTCCGTCGTCCGCGGGAAGGTCACTCTCTCCTCCGGCAAGGAGGCCGACTACTACGTGGACCTGCGTCGCGCGACGCTGCACCGCGAGTCCGCGAAGCTCATCGGCGAACTGCTCCGCGAGCTCACCGCCGACTGGGACTACGTCGCCGTCGGTGGCCTGACCCTGGGTGCGGACCCTGTGGCCACCTCGGTCATGCACTCCGGTGACGGGGTGGACGCCTTCGTGGTGCGCAAGGAGGCCAAGAAGCACGGCATGCAACGCCGTATCGAGGGGCCGGACATCGAGGGCCGCCGCGTCCTCGTCGTCGAGGACACGACCACCACCGGCAACTCGCCGCTCACCGCCGTCGCCGCGGTGCGGGCGGCCGGCGCGACCGTCGTCGGTGTGGCCACTGTCGTCGACCGGGCCACCGGCGCCAGGGACGTCATCGAGGCCGAGGGTGTGGAGTACCGCAGCCTGCTCGGCCTGTCCGATCTCGGCCTGGCCTGAGTCTGCCGAGGAGACCACCTATGTCCACCGCCCGTGCTCTGCGCACCGCGTATCTCGCCGCCGGGGCAGTGTCCGTCGTCGCCGCTGCGGCAGGACGCCGTGGTGACCGGCTCACCCGCATCGTCAAGCCCACCCTGATGCCGTTGCTCGCCGGCACCGTGCTGGCGCGAGGTCAGCGGAAGGCGACCACGACCGTGGTCGCAGGCCTGACCGGGGGCTGGGTCGGCGACATCATCCTCATGGGTGCGGACGGTCGCAGCGACGATTCCCGGGTCCGCGCCCGCAACCTCAACCGCGGCTCGGCGGCCTTCGCACTCAACCAGGTGTCCTACATCGCCGAGCTGTGGCACGCCGGACACCGGCCGAGGAAGAACACGGTCGCCCTGCGTGCACCGGTGCTGGCGTCCGGCGTCGTCACTGCGGCGACCGGCGCCCCGGCCGCCCTGCCCGCCGCCGTCGGCTACGGTTCCCTGCTCGCGGGAACTTCGGTGCTCGCCGCGGATGAGGGAGAGACCACCCCACTGGGGCTCGGCGGCAACCTTTTCGTCCTCTCCGACGGACTGATCCTCGCCCGACAGGCTTTCCTCACCGGGGAGAAGCCTCTGGTCCGCGTGCTCGACGGGCTGGTCGACAGTCTGGTCATGGCGACCTATGTCGCCGCACAGCTGCTGATCGTCGAGGGTCTCACCCGTGACTGAGGGCAACGGCCCCACCGAGTGGTTCCCGCACCCGGTCGGGGTGGGCCCCTGGGAGGCCGAGAATCCGGGCGTCCCGCGCCCCACCGGTGAGGAGTACGACCCGGACCTGCTCGATGACGGTGACCGCCGCAATGTCGTGGACGCCTACCGCTGGTGGCGCACCGAGGCGATCATCGCCGACATCGACGCGCGTCGGCATGCCCTGCACATCGCCATCGAGAACTTCGAGAACGACTCGAACATCGGCACTGTCGTGCGCACCGCCAACGCCTTCGCCGTGGACACCGTCCACATCGTCGGCCGGAAGCGGTGGAACCGGCGAGGAGCGATGGTCACCGACCGCTACCAGCACCTCGAGCACCATCCGGACACGGACTCGGTCATGGACTACGCGGCCGCGCACGACCTCGTTGTCGTGGCCGTGGACAACACCCCCGGATCGGTGCCCCTGGAGACCGCGGAGCTCCCGGAGCGTTGCCTGCTGCTGTTCGGGCAGGAAGGTCCGGGTGTCACCGCCGAAGCGCAGGCAGGGGCCTCGATGACGGTGAGCATCGCCCAGTTCGGCTCGACCCGGTCGATCAACGCGGGCGTGGCCGCGGGCATCGCGATGCACGCCTGGATCAGGCAGCACGCGAGCCTGGAAAATGCCTGGTAGAAACGGACTCATGGACGAACTCTGGGACCACCGCGCAGATCTGGCCGAGCAGGCCGTCTTCGAGCGGCACGCGTCCCGGCTCTGGGGGATCCCGAAGACCACCCTCGGCGTCATCGCGTGGCCGCCGTCGACCCGCGACAAGTTCTTCTACCACTGGCACTACTGGTGGCAGGCCCACTTCATCGACTGCCAGGTGGACGCCGCGACCCGCCGCGACACCGGGCTCCGCCTGCGAGCCATCCGCCGCACCATCCGGGGAATGCGGATCCGCAACCGTCGGCCGCTGCCCTACAACGAGTTCTACGATGACCGCACCTGGCTCGCCCTGGCCATGCACCGGGCCCAGGACCTGCCGAAGTACGGGACCGTGCGGTACCTGCCGGGGCTCGAGGCGTCGATCATCGAGGGCGTCGACCCGCTGACGGGCGCCCTGCCGTGGAAGGTTGACGAGAACTTCTTCAATGTCCCGACCAACGGACCCGTCGCGATCCTCGCCGCCCGTACCGGGCGGACCGACCTTGCCGCACAGCTGGTGGAGTGGATCTACCCTCGCCTGATCAACACCGACGGTCTGGTCATGGACGGGGTGCGGCTGCGTGTGCACGGTGAGGACCCTGTCACCCAGGTCCACACCTACAACCAGGGCGTCGTTCTCGGGGCACTTGTCGAACTCGCCCGGACGCAGCGCCGCGAGGCGGGGATTCCACAGCACGCGGTGAGTGAGGTCGGCACCGAGCACATCACCCGCGTCCACCAGCTGGTGCAGGCCGTAGCCTCACACCTGGCGTCGCCGGACGGCGTCATCGGCCTGGGGACGGGCCGGGGCGGCAACGGCAACGGTGGTGGAGACGGAGGCCTGTTCAAGGGCATCCTCGCCCGATACCTCGCCCTGGTCGTCACCGACCTGCCCAGTGACGACCGGCTTAGCCGGGCGACCCGTCAGCTGGCGAAGCGGCTGGTGATGCAGTCCGCCGACTCAGTGTGGCACCACCGTCTGGAGGTCGACGGCCTGCCGCTGTTCGGATCCTCCTGGATGGACGACGCCGCCCTGCCGCAGTCGGGCAACCGGATCGGCTCCACCATCGCCACCGGTGCCGGGGCCGATCTGGGGGTGCCGGAGCGGGACCTGTCAGTGCAGCTGTCAGGCTGGATGCTCATGGAGGCGGCCGCGAAGGTCAGCGGAGACACACCCGACACCACCCGCTGACGCCGAAACGGGCATACTGGGGTGCAGCCATGCGTCAAATAGAGGACACCTAGGGAGGACCTCCATGCCTATCGCCACCCCCGCCGTCTACCGGGACATGCTCGACAAGGCCAAGGAAAGCGGTTTCGCCTTCCCGGCCATCAACTGCACCTCGTCAGAGACCGTCAACGCCGCCCTCAAGGGTTTCGCGGACGCCGAGTCCGACGGCATCATCCAGTTCTCCACCGGTGGTGCCGAGTTCGGCTCCGGTCTTGCGGTGAAGAACATGGTCGCCGGAGCCGAAGCCCTGGCCCACTTCGCCCACCACGCCGCGAAGCATTACGGCGTCAACGTCGCCCTGCACACCGACCACTGCCAGAAGGAGAAGCTGGACACCTACGTCCGGCCCCTCGTCGAGATCTCCCGCAAGCGGGTCGAGGCCGGCGAGAACCCGCTGTTCCAGTCCCACATGTGGGACGGTTCGGCCATCCCGATCGACGAGAACCTCGAGATCGCCAAGGACCTGCTTCCGACCTGCGCCGCCGCGAACATCATCCTCGAGGTCGAGATCGGTGTCGTCGGTGGCGAGGAAGACGGCGTCGAGGCCAAGGCCGGCGACAACCTCTACACCACCGCCGAGGACTTCGAGAAGACCGTGGACGCCCTGGGTACCGGCGAGAACGGCCGCTACATCCTCGCCGCGACCTTCGGCAATGTCCACGGCGTGTACAAGCCGGGCAACGTGAAGCTGCGCCCGGAGGTCCTGGACATGGGTCAGAAGGCCGCCTCGGCCAAGCTGGGTCTTGCCGAGGGCTCCCAGCCCTTCGACTTCGTCTTCCACGGCGGCTCCGGCTCCGAGAAGGAGAAGATCGAGGAGGCGCTGCGCTACGGCGTCATCAAGATGAACGTCGACACGGACACCCAGTACGCCTTCACCCGCCCGATCGCCGGCCACATGCTCGCCAACTACGACGGCGTCCTCAAGATCGACGGCGAGGTCGGCAACAAGAAGGTCTACGACCCCCGCTCCTACCTCAAGAAGGCCGAGGAGGCCATGAGCGTGCGCGTCGTCGAAGCCTGCACCGACCTCCACTCCGTCGGCACCACTCTGGCAAAGTAAGCGGCATGGCTGAACAGATCCGTAAAGGACGCGACCTCTTCGGTGCCGAGCACCCGGAGGTGAAACTCCCGGCGTCCCTGGCGTCCGCCGTCACCGGTGGCGAATCACTGGGCGAGCTGGAGGCGCTGGCCGTGGCGAACCCGAAGGACTCGGGTGTGTGGGCCGCGCTGGCCGCGTACCACCTGCAGCAGGGCGATCTTCCCTCCGAGAAGATCACCGCCTACGCCTGCGCCCGTACCGGCTACCACCGCGGTCTGGACGCCCTGCGTTCCAACGGCTGGCGGGGTACCGGCCCGGTGCCGTGGTCCCATGAGCCGAACCGTGGCGTGCTGCGCGCGATCATGATGCTCTCGGTCGTCGCCCGGGCGATCGGCGAGGAGGACGAGTACATCCGCTGCCTCAACCTCGTCAACGACTGCGATCCGGATGCCGCCGACGAGATGCTGAAGTAGCTTCTTGTCTGTACCGGACGCCACCCCGGCAGCACCGCCCCGCACCTTCCCCTGGAAGCGTGCGGGGCTCTGCTGTGTCGTGTTCCTGCTGGCCCTCGGCGTGGGGTGGATGACTGCCCCGGTGTGGGGTGTGTTCACCGACCGGGTGCCGGAGACCGGGTCGTGGATCGTGCCCTTCCTCCAGTCGGCGTGGCCGGCGGGGTTCGCACTGCTGGTCGTCGCTCTGACGGCACTGGTGTGGTTGACGCTGTCCCGCCGGGCAGCCGTCGGCGCGACGGTGGCGGCGGTGGTGGTGTGTACCGCGACGGTGCTGGTGCCCGGGGCACTCAGCCGGGTCGCGGAGAAGATGCCGGAGGAGAAGGACGCCGACACGGTCCGGATCCTCTCGGTGAACACCTGGTACCACCAGGCCTCGGACGAGTTCCTCGCGCAGATGGCACAGGACATGGACGCCGACATCGTCGTCCTCTCGGAGAGTTCCGACGTCCAGGCGTCTGCGGTGGCGGACGCGACGGATCTCGAACTGCTGCAGCCGGTCTCCGCGAGGACGCGCGGTGGCGGGACCGCGCTGCTGGTCCGGGAGACCTGGATGACGGAGGCCGCCGCGGAGTCCGTGGCGGACCTGCACCTGACCCGCCACCAGAACCCGGTCGTCGAGCTGGAGGACCTGACGATGATGGGCGTGCACACCAACGCCCCGGCACACAGTCACCTGGTCGACGGGTGGGTCAACGAGATGGCCGACCTGCGGGACTGGGCCTCCGGCGTGGACGGACCGCTGGTCATGGCGGGGGACTTCAACTCCACCACCGCGCACCCGGAACTGCGCCGGTTGGTCAGGGGTGCCGACGGCTCGTCGGAGATGGCCGACTGCGGCGGTGGGCTGTTCGCCGCCCCCACCTGGCCGCGGGCCGGGACACCGTCCCCGGTGCCGGTGCTGCGGCTGGACCACATCCTCGTCCGCGGGATGACGTGTCAGGATTCCGGCGTGGTCGGTGTACAGGGCAGCGACCACGCGGGCATCTGGGCGGATCTGCGGGTGTGACCGGCGGGGTGTCGGGAGCAGACCTGACAGAATAGGTGACATGGCTGATCAGAAGGGCTGGTTCCGGCACCGCAGGCGGGCAAGCGCCGGTGTGCGCGCCGCCACTGAATCGCTGCGGCGTATCGCTCCGCGCCGAGGCATCCAACGTATGCGGGCGATGGGAATCTTCGCCCTCCAGGCCGCGCTGACCGCCGGGTTGGCGTTCTGGTTCGCTACCGACGTCATCGGTCACGAGCAGGCGTTCTTCGCCCCGATCGCCGGTGTGATCAGTATCGGCATCAACAGCGGAAAGCACATGCGTCGCGGTATGGAGATCGTCATCGGGGCGGCGATCGGCATCGCGATCGGTGATCTCGTCATCACCCAGATCGGTGGTGGCCCGTGGCAGATCACCATCGTCGTCTTCGTCGCGATCATGCTCGCCACCTTCG
This sequence comes from Corynebacterium sp. UD i78, assembly GCF_056280545.1. Lineage (NCBI taxonomy): Bacteria > Bacillati > Actinomycetota > Actinomycetes > Mycobacteriales > Corynebacteriaceae > Corynebacterium > Corynebacterium sp. UD i78. The sequence continues at coordinate 3,108,664 of NZ_JBWCED010000001.1, forward strand.
TCGACCGGGGAATTCTCGTCCCGTCCCAGGCCGCGAGCTCTGCGGTGCTTGTGGCGACACTGCTTCCGCCGGGCGATCAGGGGGCTCTGGACCGGGTGGCGGACGCCCTGGTCGGCGGGATCATCGGCCTGATCATCCTCGCGGTGATCCCCCGTAACCCGTTGCGGGCGGTACGCCGGGAAATGGCCGGGTTGATCTCGAAGGCGGCCCTGGTACTCGACGATGTCGCCGAGGGTATCGAAGACCGGGACGCCACGGTGATCGGTGAGGCACTGGAGACCGCCCGGGGGACGCAGGCCGCGGTCAACGCGATGCAGGCGGCGATGACCAGTGGCGACGAGACCATCGCCCTGTCCCCGATCTACTGGTCGGCGAAGCGCTATTCGACATCGCTGAACCGCGCGCTGGTGCCGGTGGACAATGTCATGCGCAATACCCGGGTGCTGGCCCGACGTGCCGAGATCATGGTCGACGACCACATCGTCCCGGACCCGGAGATGGCGAAGACGATCAGGGAGATCGCGGACACCCTCGGACACCTCGGCGCGGTGTACGAGGAGGGTGGGTCGAAGGAGACCCGGCAGGAGTTGCTGAAGATCCCGGAGCTGACCCGACGCTTCCAGATCATCGCGGGACGCACCGACCTGTCGATCGCCGACGGCTCGGGTCTGTCCGGGATGATGGTGCTGGGGCAGTGCCGGTCGATCATCGTGGACGCGCTGCAGATCTGCGGCATGTCGCGCGAGTCGGCGATGGCGGCGCTGAAGCCGACGGTCGACCATCCCTGGCAGACCCCGGAGGTGTGGGGTGCAGATGATGAGCCGCAGGACCCGGAGAACGACTGACCTACGCCGGCAGGTAGTCGTTCGTCGTGGCCGTCGCGCCGTCGATTCCCCCGTCGAGCAGCCCGTTGTCCCGCATCCAGTCGGCATACTCCGCCCAGTCGGCGGGGTCCTGGACGCCGAAGACCGGCGCAGTTCCGTCCTTCCGCAGTACCGCGACCGTGGCGTCCACCATCTTCGTCAGGGTGTCCGGGTCATAGGCGCCCTTCGTTTCCGGAGTCATCGCGTCTACCGCAGTATCCGGGTCGGCCAGAGCGGCGTCCTGCCCCTCGGCGGTACCGGCGAGGAAGCCACGGACGCGGTCGGCGTAGGCGGCATCCTCCTTCAGGCGGGTGGGGTTGGCGATGATGACCAGCTCGGCGTTGTCCGGCATACCCAGCTCCTCGGGGGAGAGGACCGTGATGTCGGTCTTCTCCGCCAGCTCCACACCCTCGATGTTCGGGTAGGCACCGGCGATGGCGTCCACCTGGTCACTGAGCAGTGCCTGGTTGAGGTTCTGCTGCACATTCGGCATCTTGATGCTGTCCGGATCGATGCCCGCGGTCCGTGCGATGTAGTCCATCGACGCCTGCTGGGACGGGGTGCCGGACCCGGCGACAGTCTTCCCTGCCAGGTCCTTCGCGGTGCGGATGCCGGAGTCGGACTTCGTGATGATCGAGTTCAACGGGGTGGGGATCAGCGCGCCGACGCTGACCACGTCCAGCCCCTGGGAGGCGGCGAGGATCGTGTCCGTCTCGTAGCTGACGGCCACGTCCGCCTGGCCGAGGGAGACGAGCTTGGCGGCGTCCGCGGTGTTGCCCGGCAGGATGAACTCCGGGTCCACGCCGTGATCCTCGTAGGCGCCGGTGTGGTCGGCGGTGTAGAGCGCGAGGTGGTCGGGGTTCGGGTTCCAGTCCAGCAGGACGCTGAGCTGGTCGGCGTCCGTGCTGCTGTCCGCGTCCGAGGAGCAGGAGGCGAGGGAGACGGTGGTGGCCGCGACGAGGGTGGCGGCGGCGCAGGCGAGGATACGGTTCTTCATGATTCCTTCCGGTGCTGCCGTGGTGCGTTCCAGGGGCAGCAGAGGCGTTCGAGGGCGGTGACGGTGAGCAGCAGGGCTGCGGACATGACCGTGAGGACGATGACGAGGGCGAAGACGAAGTCCGTCTGAAGCCGGGGGACGGCCTGCAGCAGCAGGTATCCGATGCCGTCGGTGGAGCCGGTGTACTCGGAGAAGACGGCGGCGACCGGGGCGTAGGTGGCGGTGATCCGCAGCCCGGCGAAGGCCGACGGCAGGGCGGAGGGGAAACGGACCCGCCAGAACAGGGCGGAGCGGGAGGCGTGGAGACTGCGCATGGTGTCGATGAGGACCGGGTCGGCCGAGCGGATCCCGGACAGCAGGTTCATCGCCACCGGGAAGAAGCAGGCCAGGGCGACGACCAGTACCTTCGGTGCCATGCCGTAGCCCAGGGCGATGGTGAACACCGGGCCGATGACGATCGTCGGGATTGACTGGGACGCCACGAGCAGCGGGGAGAAGGCGTTGCCCACCACCGGCAGTAGTCCGGCGGCGACACCGATGAGCAGTGCCGCACCGATACCCAGCGCCATACCGGCCAGGGTCTCGGCCAGGGTCACCCAGGTCGCAGGGCCAAGGCGGTCGGACCAGTTGTCACCGAGTGCGGCGAACACGGATCCGGGGGAGGGCAGGATGTAGTCATCGGTGCGTCCGCCGGTGGTGGCGAACACCCATGCGGCAGCGATGAGGACCACCGTGACCAGGGGCGGGAGGACCTGCTGACGGAGACGCGTCATGCCACGGCCTCCCCGTAGCCACCCAGGCGGCGGAGGATCTCCGCACGTGCGGCGGCGAAGTCCGGGTCGGCGAGGATCTCCGACCGGGGACGCCCGGCGCGCCGGGAGAACCAGCCTGGCCAGTCTCCGGCGACGGCCCCGTCGGCCAGGAGTATCACCCGGTCGGCGAGCAGCAGCGCCTCATCGACATCGTGGGTGACCATGACGAGGGTGGCGCCGGTGCCGGTGAGCAACTCAGACAGCCAGTCCTGGATCTCGCCGCGGGTGATGGCGTCCAGGGCACCGAGCGGTTCATCGGCGAGCAGCACCGGTTTGTCGGCCAGCAGTGCCCGGGCCAGGGCGGCGCGCTGACGCATACCGCCGGACAGTTCGGACGGTCGGGACGTGGCCCAGTCGCCGAGACCGCAGCGCTCCAGCATCGCAGTGGCGCGACCCCGTGCCACACGCCGGGACACACCCCGGTTGCGCAGCGGCACGGCGACATTGTCACGGACCGAGAACCACGGCAACATGCTGTCGCCCTGGGGCATCAGTGCGCAGTGGGAGAGGCGGGCGGTGGGGTCGGTGTCCCCCAGGACACTGATCTCGCCCGCGGTCGGGGCGAGGAGACCACCGATGAGGTGGAGCAGGGTGGATTTCCCGCAGCCGGAGCGGCCGATGACGGCGAGATGTTCTCCGGTTGGGACGGTGAGGTGCACGTCGGTGAGGACGGCAGGGCTCTTCGGGTAGGCGAGGTCGACATGGTCGACCGTCACCGCCACGGCAGGTGGCGTGGGCACAGACATTCCTCCGCTCATGTGAATGAGGTCAGGTTCGGCGGGTGTGATCTCAGCCCCGGGTCTTGTTGCCCGGGACACCCCGTGTCGGTTGGTTGTCGGATATTCAGTTGCGTCGGTCATCATAGACTGATGGACCGCCCGACCGACACCGTAACCATGAAACCCTGGACCGATCTCACCCCGGAGGAGGTCTACGCGATCGCCCGGCTGCGCACCGAGGTCTTCCTCCGCGAGCAGCAGTGTGATGACGAGGAACTCGACGGACGCGACCTCGAACCGACCACCGAGCACTGGTGGACCGGGGTGGAGGGTGACGTGGCCCCTACCGCCCCCACCACCTACCTGCGCGTCCTGCGCAACGAGGACGCCGAGATCGTCGACGGTCTTCCGACCGCGCACCTGGTCATCGGCCGCGTGGTGACGGACCCGGAGCACCGGGGCCGGGGGCTGGCGTCCCTCCTGCTGGCAGCGGTGATCGAGCGGCACGGGAATGAACCGATGATGCTGCACGCCCAGTTCCATGCGCGGCAGCTGTACGTCAACGTCGGCTTCGCCCCGGTCGGCGAGATCTTCGACGAGGCCGGCATCGACCACATCACCATGGTCCGTCCGGCGGACTGAGCCGGGCTGAGCTACCGCCGGACGAACTGGCCGTCGCGCAGGTGCCGGTAGAAGGTCACTGAACTCACCGGCCGCGGATGGGCCACCCCGTCGCGCACCACGGTGAGCTTCTCTCCACCGGCCTGCAGGGCACGACCGGTGAGCACCGTGTCCGGGTCCACACCGCCGGGCTGCGCCGTCCCGCCGAGCAGCCCGAACAGCCGCTTCTTCGGCGGATGCTGTGCCGCCACCGAGTCCTGCGTCGAGGGTGTGGTCAGCGGGGTCGCGGCCAGACCGGGCGCACCGGTCGTCGGGACGAACCGGGCACCGTAGGGTCCCGGCCGACCGTTCCACGTCGTAGCCGAGTCGTTGAGGAACAGCGTTTCCGAGTCGACGATCACCTCGCCGACCATTGTCGAGCCGGCGTGGAAGATCTCCGCGCAGCCGAGGGTGACGGTGCCGGTGTCGTCCCGGATCAGGGCGGTGGGCTGGGCCGCACCGGTCAGTGCCGCATCCAGTGCCGCGTCGCCCGGCAGTTGCCCGGCGTCCAGCCCCCACACCTTCGCGACGGAGGACGCCGCATCCGTCGGCACGAACCCCACCGAGATCCACAGGGCGTCGATCCGCATCAGCCGGGTGACCACGGCGGCGAGTGCGGCGTCCGATCCGATGACCACGACCCGTACCGGTTCATCGGGTTCCTGGGGTGCGGTGACCGGGGAGGCCTGGTGCGGCACATCGGGCTGTGCGGCGATCTCGTCGAGCGACGGGGTGGCGTCCACCGGCAGATAGGTCGCGGCCAGTTCGTCGAGGAGTTTCAGTTCCTTCCGGCCGGGGACCTCGGAGAGCGTCACCGCGTCCGGGGCGGCGTCACGTACCGCGTCCTGAAGGGAAGGAGGGAGGATGCCGCACATCAGAACCACTGTCGCCATGGCATATACCTTAGCGGCAGGCTAGACTGTTTCTTTGGCCAGATACGCTGAACCGTCGAGGAGCGACGAACAACAATGACAGCAATCATCGTGGTGGGTGCCCAGTGGGGGGACGAGGGCAAGGGTAAGGCGACCGACATCCTCGGCGGCAGGGTCGACTACGTCGTCAAGCCCAACGGCGGCAACAACGCCGGTCACACCGTCGTCGTCGGTGGCGAGAAGTACGAGCTGAAACTGCTTCCCGCCGGCGTCCTCAGCGAGAACGCCACCCCGGTCATCGGCAACGGCTGCGTCGTCAACCTCGAGGCCCTCTTCGAGGAGATCGACGGACTTGAGGCCCGCGGAGCGAACGCCTCCCGCCTGAAGGTCAGCGCGAACGCCCAGCTCGTCGCCCCGTACCACCAGGTGCTGGACAAGGTCACCGAGCGATTCCTCGGCAAGCGGGCCATCGGCACCACCGGTCGCGGCATCGGCCCGACCTACGCCGACAAGGTCTCCCGCATCGGCATCCGTGCCCAGGACCTCCTCGACGAGTCGATCCTGCGGCAGAAGGTCACCGGCGCGCTGAACCAGAAGAACCAGATGCTGGTGAAGCTGTACAACCGTAAGGCGATCGACCCCGAGGAGATCGTCCAGTACTTCATGGGCTTCGCCGAGCGGCTCACCCCGATGCTCATCGACGCCGAGCGGGAGCTCAACCAGGCTCTCGACGAGGGCAGGTCGGTGCTCATGGAGGGTGGCCAGGCCACCATGCTCGACGTGGACCACGGCACCTACCCCTTCGTGACCTCCTCGAACCCGACCGCCGGCGGTGCCTGCGTGGGCTCGGGTATCGGCCCGACGAAGATCACCAGCTCCCTGGGCATCATCAAGGCGTACACGACCCGTGTCGGTGCCGGCCCGTTCCCGACCGAACTCTTCGACAAGTGGGGTGAGTACCTGCAGACCACCGGTGGCGAGGTCGGCGTGAACACCGGCCGCAGGCGCCGCTGCGGCTGGTATGACTCGGTCATCGCCCGCTACGCCTCCCGGGTCAACGGTTTCACCGACCTCTTCCTCACGAAGCTCGATGTGCTCACCGGCATCGGTGAGATCCCGATCTGTGTGGCCTACGAGGTCGACGGTAGGCGCTTCGACGAGATGCCGATGAGCCAGTCCGACTTCCACCACGCCGTTCCGGTCTACGAGACCATGCCTGCCTGGGAAGAGGACATCTCCGGTTGCCGTACCTTCGAGGAGCTGCCGGAGAAGGCGCGCGACTACATCCTGCGCCTCGAAGAGCTGTCCGGCTGCCGGATCTCCTACATCGGTGTGGGCCCGGGCCGCGACGAGACCATCGTCCGGCATGACGTGCTCGCCTGATTCTTCGTTGGACGAGCGGGTCGGAGCCGTCCTCGCTGTCATCGGGGACGGGGAGGTCACCGGTTACGGGGAGATCGCCCGCGCGATCGGTATGCCCCACGGTGCCCGCGCTGTCGCCCGGGTCGTGGCTTGGGGCGGGTGGGGATGGGACGCCGCCTGCCCGGTCATTCCGGTCGGCAGGACGCGGGGACGTGCCGGTCGCCGGTGCTTCATCGTCCCGGAAATGGGGGAGGGGGCCGACTCCCGCTCGGCGGCTCTGGCGCGTCGGGCGGTGTCGTTCACCCGGGACGGGGAGAACATCCTCATCCCGACCTCCCAGTGCCTCGACGCCGGGGAGCTGATGGAGCGGCTGGCGGAGCCCTGAGCTTTCGACGTGTCGGATACCGCCCCTCGGCGCGCAGGACCATCGACAAAAGGCAGGTCATCGTATCCGTACATTGATCAGGGGTGTGATATCCGACATCGTCGGTGGCGGAGACCTCGGATAGGCGCACCGTGCGGACGGGTTCGGGCATTACCTCAGTCGAGGATCAGCGGTTCGTGGTGGGCGACCCGGCTACGGAGCGGGTGGATCTTCCTCACCTGTTCATGGACCCATGACCTGGTGAGTTTTCCGGCGGTGCCGTGCTCAGCAGTGGCTACCAGCTGACCGCCCGGGAAAGCGGCGAAGAGGAGTTCGCGGTTCCGGATCTCGTCGTGCCTGGCGAGATCCCGAGGTTCGGGGAGTCCTGTCCCGCCGCCGGAATCGAGGATCGAAACCCACAGCCCGAACATGCAGGTGGAGATCAGTCGACCTCTGATGGTTCCACTGTGTTCCGTAGGCTGACGGAATCCGGCCGGGAATCTCGCCCAGGTGTCGCAGAGTTGCCGGGTGGTGCGGGCGTCCCGGTTCATGCGGCTGCTGGCGAACCACATTGCACCGGATCTGTCTGACAGGGCACGGTCGATCGCATTTCGGAGGGCGATCTCCAGGATGGAGATATCCTGGAAGAATGCTGCGGCGAGTCGGCGGTCCCGATCGTAGAGTGCGATGGCCTGCAGCTCGTCGTAGAAGGCTTCGGTGAAGAAGTGCTTCATGCGCTGCTCTGACACGAGTTTCAGCGATGCGGACGTCATGTTGTCTCCGGTATGTCCCGTGCCGCTGTCACGTTGACATCGACTGATGTGTGACCTGGGTACCATTCTCCCCGCATACAGACTTCCCGTTCAGCGGTGCATGTCGTGGGGGGTTCGGCTTTTGTGGGGGACCGGCGGCGGCCGTGGGTGGTAGGAGGGAGGGAACCCTGAGTCCACATCACCCCTACTGTGACACCCCCGGTGGTTTGAACCACCCGTGAGTGCTGTCACACCCTAGGATGGTCGGGTACCCCAACATATTTCGTCTTACGTCTGCCCGCCCCTACAACTTCCTCAGGAGCGCCACCAGTGAGCTTCGGCTTCCTCTTCTTCGTCCCCACGACCGACACCGGAACACCGGACGGTTACCTGCCGGACAATGCCCTGCTCACACTGGCGAACGACCACATGAACAGCCTGGTGGCCGAAGACAACGCGACCACCATGGATTCCGCCGTCTCCGGTAGCGGATGCTACGACAGCTGGGACGCGGCCGCAGCCAACGCCCCGGCCCCGATCGTCGACCTCGCCGACTGGATCAACCACCACGCCGACCTGGGTGCACATGACCCGAACCTTCCCCCGGCGTTCCGCTTCCTCTCGATCTCCGAGTTCCCGGTGACACCCACCTGCGGCGTCCTCCATGTCGGCGTGCCGTTCTCCACCGGGGACGAGACCGGACGTCAGATCCAGATCAAGGCTGCGGACCTGGGAATCTGCATGGTCGACGACATGGAGCAGGTGTGGGTCAATCCCACCGGCGGCGATTCCGGACTGCGGATGCGCGATTCGCTGGACACGGTCACCACCCACGTCGACCGGGCGAGCATCCTGGCGGTGCTGGGGGAGGACGTCGACCGACGGCGCCGCGCCGACAACGGCATCCCTTTCGTCGTCGTCGAGGTCCACGGGGATGACTCGACGTCCCCGGTGCCCGGCGTCCGCTATGTCCAGGCCGCGTTGACCGGTGCCGGCTGGATCGTGGAGTACCGCACCTCGAACCGGCACTTCCGGCTCGACCAGGAGGTCCTGGACGACGAGAACGCGCTGGGCTACATCTCCCGGGTCCTCGGCCAGTACTCCGCCGGCGAAGACGAAGGATTCTTCGACCACCGCTGGGAGGACGTCTCCGCCGAGCTCATCGTATGACCGACATGACCCCGGTGAGCCGGGGCTACCTGCCTGCCCAGATGCTCAGCATCCTGCCGTGGACGCTGATTCCGCTGACCGCCTGCGTCATCCTCGCTGTTGTCGTCGATCCGGGATTCTGGGCCGGTGCGGCTGTTCTCGGCGTCCTGCTGGTGTGGCAGCTGTGGCTGCTGCCGGCCCAGGCGCGCAACCGCCGTTGGGCGGAGACCACCGATGAACTGCTCATCACGCGTGGACGCCTGTGGCGCACGTTCACCGTCGTGCCCTACGGACGGATCCAGTATGTCGACGTCACCGCCGGTCCGGTGGAGCGGCTGTTCGGGGTGAAGCGGGTGAAGCTGCACACCGCATCCTCCACCAGTGATTCCGAGGTGGTGGGGTTGGACGCCGCGACCGCGGACGCCCTGCGTGACCGGCTGGCCGTCGCTGCCCGGGAGAGGATGAGCGGCCTGTGAGCGACGGGGGATGGCAGCGTGTCCACCCGCTGAGCCCGCTGCTGCGGATGTGGGCGGCGCTCGTCGGTGTCGCCGCGGTGATCGTGTTCCAGCAGGCCGAGTCACTGCGCTGGGCGTGGGACCGGATCGAGGACTCCCCGCTGCCGGGTGTCGTCGTCATCCCCGCGGCGCTTGTCGTGCTGGTCGTGGTCTTCCTGCTGGGCTGGCTGCTGTCCTGGCCGTGGTGGCGGGCGACCCGGTGGAGGGTCGGGGAGGAGGAGATCTCGGTGCGCCGGGGTGTGCTGTCGACGCAACTGCGCACCGCCCGGTTCGACCGGGTACAGGCCGTGGACCTGGTGGAACCGCTCGCGCCGCGGCTGTTCCGGCTGGCCGGGGTGAAAGTCGAGACCGCCGGTGGCGCGGACAGTGCGGTGAGTGTGGAGTATCTGCCGCGGGTGCAGGCCGAGGAGTTGCGGGACGCCCTGCTGGGCCGGGTGCGCAGGCGGAACGAGGTAGCGTCCACCGGGATGACGCAACCTGAAGTACTCCAGGGGTCCGTCGTCGTCCCGGAGATACCGGTCACCCGGTCGATCGTCGCCGCCGCGCTGACCGGACCGACTGCGGTGACCGTGATGATCGTCCTGGTCTCGGTCTTCACCCCGGCCGGGCTGGCGCTGCTCCTTCCCGCGGTCGCCGGTCTGGGGCCGTGGATCTGGGGACTGCTCAACCGCAGCTGGCGGTTCACCGCCACCTCCGACGGTCACCTGCTGGGCATCACCTTCGGCTTCAGTGAGCGCCGTCGGCAGACGGTGCCGTTGGACCGGATCCATGCCGTCCAGATCTCCCAGCCGCTGCTGTGGCGGATGCTGGGCTGGTGGAAGGTCGACGTCGACATCGCCGGGTACGGCGAGCCGGGGAAGGACGGGGCGACCACCGCTGTCCTGCCGGTGGGGTCCCTGGAGCAGGCACTCGCCCTGGTCACCCTTCTGGGGCCGCTGGACCACGGACAGGTCGGTACTCTGATGCGTCCGGACGGGGTTCCCACGACGGCCGACTCCACCGGGGGTGTGCGGGTATTCCGCAGCCCGGCGTCCGCCCGGTGGGTCTCCCCGCTCGACCGGACCCGCCAGGGCGTGGTTCTCGTCAGCAGGGATATCGATGCAGACGGCGGCACCACAGACACCGCCCTGGTCTGTCACCGTGGCCGGCTACGTCGGTCGGTGTCCGTCATCGATCCGGCACACGTCCAGGAACTCAGCCACCGGCGGGGACCGCTGCGGCGGATGCTGGGACTGTCGACGGTGCGGTTCGACCTGGTGCCGGGGCCGGTCAAGATGGTCGGCCGGGACCTGCCGGCCGAGGACGCGGTGGAGCTGCTCACCCGGCTGCGGCAGCGTGCGCTGCCGACCGGGCGGTCCCGCTGACCACCCCGGAGTTTTGTTAGCGTTGGCGACATGGCCAACGGATTCCTGCTCATCGCCCCGTCCGCCGTCGGCGTCGGCTACTGCCCGACGGAGCTCGTGCGGGCCGCGGTCGGTGTACCGGACGCGCAGGAGCAGGAGGATCTCGTCGACCTGGCCGACGAGATCCGGCAGATCCCCGGCGTCCTCGGCTTCTTCAACCACTCTTCCCCGACAGATGCCGGCGTCCTCATCGAAGACGGTGACGGTACCGCGGACACCGTGGCGGCGCTGGTCTCCCTGGCGGTGGCGAACCGGCTCTGCCTCGTCGGCTACGACATCGCCGGGGGAACGGTCGGCGACGTCCTGGTCAACGCCACCGGCGGGCCGACCGACTGTCGGATGCGCACCTCGCAGGACGCCGTGACCCTGCACGTCAGCCGTCAGAGCGTCAGTGATGTCCTCGGTGCGGACATCGCTGCGAACGAGGGGCCGGACGGCCGCCCGTTCATCGTCATCGAACCGGTCGACCGGGCACTGTCCCCGGTACCGGGGGTGGTGTTCGTCCAGGCGGCCCGCACCCGGGGAGGACGCTGGATCATCGAGCACCGGTCCGGCGACCGGATCATGGCACTGGAGTACCCGGTCCTGTCTGTGGAGTACCTCATCGATGTCCTGGCCCTGTTCATCAACGGTGACGGTGAGGAGTTCCTCGACCTGGAGTGGGAGGAGACCGACGTCACCGTGGATGCGCTCGACGGCACAGACCCTTCCACTGCACCACCGGAGGCCCAGCCGGTGACCTTCCTCTTCTTCCGCGCCGAGGACTTCGACGACGCCCCCGGTGAGTTCCGCACCGCCCGGGACTTCGCCGCCGCTGCGGGGGAGTTCGCCGATGTCGCCTCCGGCGCGACCTGGGACGCCACCACCCCGGAGGTTCTCGACGACCTCGCGGCGTGGATGAACCGGCGTGCCCTGCAGGCCGCCGAGGACCCGGCGAATCCGCCGTCCCATCTCTACATGGACCTCGACCCGTACCCGGTGCGTCCGAGAGGGGCGATCCTCAAGGTCACCGTGCCGCTGGTCGCGGAGATCCACGACGACACCTTCGCCGACCTCATCCTGCGCGCCGCAACCACCGGGGTGTGCATGCTCGAGGAGACCGGGCGGGTGTGGGTGAACGCCAGTGGACTGGCCCCCGGCGCGCCCCCGACGCTGTGCCGGTTCAGCGTCCGCGGCGGCGGACTGGTCGCCTCAGCGACACCGGAGTCACTCCGGGCCACCCTCGAGTCCGCGGTCATCGCCGGTACCGAAGGCTTCGTGCTGTCGGTGGAACCCACCGGACGCGGCGTCCCCGAACCGGTCGACGGGGTGCGGGAGGTCCAGATCGGCATCGGTGACCACCGCTGGATCGTCCACCGTCTCGCCGAGGGCGAGCGCCTCTCCCTGGTCGATCCGGGTACCACGGTGGAGGACATCGTGGACCTGCTCACCGGCTTCATGGGCGGGGACGCCACGGTCCTGCTCGACCGGGAGTGGGAGGACATCTCCGAGGGCACCGTGCCGGATGAGACGACCCGCTGGCAGCTCTCCGATTCGGTGGGCAATGTCTTCAACGTCGGTGAGGCCGAGGTCCATGTCGCCGTACCGATGAACTACGCCTCGGATCTGGACTGGTTCCAGGTCGCCGACCAGGTCGTGCTCGGCGACTACATCACCGCCGACCGTCACCTGGGCACCCGCTGGTCGGTGATGTGGGGCCACGGGTACGGCGAGGAACAGTACTACCGGCGGATCGTCGATTCCCGGGAGGACGCCGAGTCCCTTATCCACGCGTGGATCGACGAGTCCGAACAGGACTTCCTCGCCCGCGGCTGGGACCTCGTCGACAATGACTAGAGGTGTGCCCCGGCTCGTCGCTGATGTCGACACCGGCATCGACGACGCCCTCGCCCTGCTGTGGCTGGCGGCACTGCACCGGCGCGGCGTCCTCGATCTTCATGTCACGACCGTTGCGGGGAACACCACCGCTGCGGCGGCGGCCCGGAATTCCGTCGAGGTGCTCCGGGTGGCCGGTACCCCGGACGTGCCGGTGACGGTCGGGGCGTCACGGCCGCGGGTGCTGCCGCTGACGACGACGCCGGAGACCCACGGGCCGGAGGGCCTGGGGTACTGCATTCCGACCGATCCGGTGGTGGAGGTAGAGGGGACTGCGGCACAGGCCGTGGCGGCGTGGGAGGCGGCGTCCCCGGAGAAGATCCTCGTCATCGGGCCGGCCACCAACCTCGCGTGGGCCGTGGAACACGCCCCGCATCTGCTGCGGGACACGCAGGTGACGCTGATGTGCGGGGCGTTCCTCTACCCGGGCAACACCACCCCGACCGCGGAGTGGAATGCGTGGTCGGACCCGCACGCTCTGGCGTACTGCCTGGACAACTGGCCTGCGGCCGCCCCGACACCCGTGATCTGTCCGCTCAACGTCACCGAGCGGGTGCTGCTGACCCCGTCGGAACTGCGGGAATGGGTCTCCATCGCGTCTCCGGAGGTCGGGGTCCTGCTCGACGAGGTGCTCCGGTTCTACATGGAGTTCCACGAGTCGGTGGGGGTCGGCTACGTCGCGCAGATCCACGACCTGGCGGCGGCGACCGTGCTGTGCGGTCCGGTCGACGCGGAGCTGCAGGACGCCACGGTGCGGGTGGAGGCGGAGTCTGACCTGCTGCGCGGCACCACGGTGGCGGACTGGACCGGCGGGACGGCGCAGGGGGAGGGGCGCACCGGCGCGGCCGGACCGGCCGGATCGGACGGTCCGGCCGCGGTCGGCCCGTACTGGTCCCGCCCGGCGAATGCGAAGGTCCTCACCGGACTCGACCCGGCGGCGGTGTTCGCCTGCTTCAGGGATGCGGTGGGGGCACAGCGGTCACAGGCTAACTGACAGATACTGCCGGACAGATCCAAGGTCGGGTCAACGCTGCCCGAATGAACGCCGGGTGAACTGAGGGTGTCGGAAAACCCCAACCTGAATCCGGAGTGACTCCATGCTTTTCTTCCCCTCCCGGGGGCGTAGACCAGACACACCCCCAGACTCGCCGGACGAACCGGATCCGGTGGTGCCGGTGGAACCTGCCGGTGACCGGCTGCGTGCCCCGGGTGCCCTGCACGCCTTCAACCGCTACGAGCTCAAGTATCTCGTGCCGACCACCCGGGTCCCCGAACTGCGTGAGGAGATCGCAGCGCGTATGGTGCGTGACCCGCACGCCGGTGAGCGGGGCTACCCACTGTGGAGTGTCTACTACGACACCTCCGACCTGCGGTTCTACTGGGAGAAGATCGAGGGGCTGAAGTTCCGCCGCAAGCTGCGGATCCGCCGCTACGGCGAGATCGACGGCAACACCGCCGACGATGCCCCGGTCTCCGTGGAGATCAAGCAACGCGTCAACCGCGTCACCCAGAAGCGTCGGGTGATGCTGCCGTACAGCTGCGCACTGGACCTGTGTGACCGGCGGCAGCATGTCACGGTGCCGGGTTCGGAGGAAGGGGACGCCGACCAGTTGTTCGTCAACGAGGTCCTCGACCTCATCACCCGCCTGGATCTCCACGCCACGGCGATCACCGGGTACCAGCGTGAACCTTTCGTCGGCACGGACTCCGACCTCGGTCTGCGGGTCACCTTCGACCACCGCGTCCGCGGTCGTGACCGGGACTTCGACCTGCGTCTGCCGGCGGACAACCGGTACATCATCCCGCCGACCTACTCGGTGCTGGAGATCAAGGTCAACGAGCGTGCCCCGTACTGGATCACCGACCTCACCGCCCGGCACGGCCTGCAGATCCAGCGGATCTCGAAGTACTGCCAGAGTGTCGAGGCCCACGGCCTGGCGCCCCGGTCCCGCTTCCACGTCGCCGAGGAACAGACCCCCGACACGACCCCGCAAGCCCCTACCGTCCCTGACACCTCTACCAAGGAAAACACCCTCCCATGAACCTCGATTTCAGCGTGAACGACCTCTCCGGCACTTTCAGCGTCGCCGATGTCCTGCTCACCCTCGTCCTTGCCGTCGTCTGTTCCGGTGTGGTCGCGTACACCTACCGCGGCACACACCGGAACGTCAGCTACTCGCAGAGCTTCGTGCAGACCCTCATCATGCTGGGCATGCTCGTCTCCGTCATCATGCTCATCGTCGGCTCCAACATCGCCCGCGCCTTCGCTCTCGTCGGCGCCCTGTCGGTGGTCCGCTTCCGCAACGCGGTCAAGGAGACCCGTGACGTCGGCTTCATCTTCCTGGTGATGGCCATCGGCATGGCCTGCGGTACCCGCTTCTACACCCTGGCGGTCCTGGCCACCGTCGTCATCTGCGCGGTCATCCTCATCATGAGCAAGTTCAACATGTTCGCGCTCAATGTCCAGCGTCAGGTCGTCAAGGTCCAGGTTCCCGCCGATGACGGCGATTACGCTCCGGCCATCGAGGACATCCTGATCCGTCGTACCGAGGAGTTCGAGCTGATCAGCACTGAGACGGTGCGCAACGGTGCCCTGTTCGAGTACGCCTACACCGCCCGACTGAAGAACGGCGTCGCGCCGGGGCAGCTCATCTCCGAACTGCGTGCCGTGAATGTCGGCCAGAAGGCGACGGTGCTGACCGGCTACGACCAGACGGATATGTGACATGGCTGACTCACCCCGCCCACTGACCGCACTCAAACGCCGGCTCCCGGTGAAACTGCGCCAGCACTGGAAGCTGGTGGCGGCGAGCATCGCGTCCGTGGCTGTCCTCGCGCTCGGCTTCGGCGGGGCGATGGTCCGCCCGACCATCACCTCCGCACTGTCGACGCAGGAGGAGCTGGTCGAGGACATCGACGGAGACACCGAGTTCTTCGACTCCGGCGAGCATTCCGTCGAGATCAGCTACGACGAGACCGAATACCGGGACATGATCGCCGAGTTCCAGTCGAGCGGCGAGAAGAATTTCATCCGTGCGGACGTCACCATCGACGGCACCCTCATCGAGAACGTGGGCCTGCGGCTCAAGGGCAACTCCACCCTGATGTCACTGAAGTCCACCGACGGTGGGGAAGGAGGCCCCGGTGGTGGAGGTATGCCCGGCGGCGGTATGGGCCAGACCGAGCTCTCCTTCGATGACCCGCAGTCTCTGCCGTGGCTGATCAGTTTCGACGAGTACGAGGAGGGACGCGCCTACGGGGGCGACACCCGGATGTCGCTGCGTCCTGCGACGAGTGGCTCGTCCACCGCGGTGAACGAGGCGCTGGCGCTGGCCATGACGGCGGAGTCGGGTCAGACCACGCAGGACTACACGGTGGCGTCCGTCTCCGTGAACGGCGGCGAATCGACCTCCCGGATCGTCGTGGACCTGCCTGACGGTCAGTGGGCCAATGACCTCGGGAACGGTGTGCTGTACAAGGCCAGCGCCGACGGCGGCATGGACTACCTCGGCGAGGATCCCACCGACTACGAGGAGGCCTTCACCCAGATCAACGCGGTCGGAACCTATGACATGGAGCCGGTGATGCGGCTGCTGGACTTCGTCAACAACTCGAGTGACGAGGACTTCGCCGAGAACCTCGACGACTACGTCGACGTGGACTCCTTCGCGGAGTACCTGGCGATGCAGTCACTGCTGTCCAACGGTGATGCCATGGACGGCCCCGGCAACAACTACTACCTCTGGTACGACACGGACACGGAGAAGTTCTCGGTGCTGTCCTGGGACCTCAACATGTCCCTGTCCGGCATGGGTGGCGGCATGGGTGGCGGCATGGGTGGCGGAGTGCGTGGTGGCATGGACAGCGGTAAGGACACTGCGGCGCAAGCTGACGCCACCGGTGAAGATGCCGGCCAGATGCCCGCGATGCCTGAGGGCATGGAGATGCCTGAGGGTGCACCCGATGGCGCCGAGGGCGGGCCCGGTGGTGGCGGCCCTGAGGGCAGTGGCGGCGCAGGCCGCGGCAGCGGAATCCTCAAGGAACGCTTCCTCGCGAACGAGGACTTCGCCGCCCTCTACGAGCAGGCCTACTCTGACCTCTACGAGCAGCTCATCTCCAGTGGTTACGCGCAGGAGACCCTCGACGAGATCGTCGCCCGGGCGACGGAGGCCGGGGACACCGGTGCAGAGGCACTCGGTGAGACCATCTCCGGGAAGCTGGCGTCGACGGCTGCGACGTCAACCGCTGAGGACGCGGAACAGTCGTCGATGGGCGGTGGTGGTGGACGCCCGGAGTAGGCGGTGGAAACCATTGCAACAGGAAACAAACGGGCCTGTATTGGCATGGAATGAAAAGTGATTCAGCTCATGTCAGAACGGGAGCCTCCGTGTCCGACGCGCCCGGCCGGCGATCACCGACAGTGCCACCGGTCAGGAGGCCTCCCACCTGCTCACCATGAAGACCCTGGGGGACGCCGGGATCACCGGTGCCGCGTCCGCAGGTCTTCCTGGGGAGTCCGTCATCGCCGAAGGTCGCCCGGCTCCCGAGGTCGACCTCGATCAGGCGACGGACATTGCCGTGCTCCCGTTCTTGCACATCTACGGGATGAACTCACTGCTCAACGCTTCGCTGCTCCACCGGATGCACCTCGTCACCATGCCGGCCCTCGATCTCGTGAAGCTCCCGGAGGTCATCGGGCGGTACCGGGTGGACCTGACCTGCATCGTCCCGCCGATCGCCGTCGCCCTGGCGAAGCACCCGGTGGTAGCCGAGTACGGCCTCACCGGCATGAAGCACATGGTCTCCGGTGCCGCGGCATTCGACGGGGAGCTCGCCGACGCCGTGTCCCACCGCATCGACTCCACCGTCGTGAGGGCTACGGCATGACCGAGACCTCGCCGGTGACCCACTGTGCGGTTCTCGGTGAGGCCCCGGCAGCGTCAATCGGGCACCCGGTGTCCAACACCGAGGCGAAGGTCGTCGACGTCTCCGACGAGTCGCTGCCCGAGATCACCGCCTCGGACAGTGACGATCCGGACGCCCGGTCCGCATCCGGTGAACTGTGGATCCGTGGGCCGCAGGTCATGGTCGGCTACCTCGACAACGAGGAGGCCACCGCGCGGACCGTCACCCCCGAGGAATGGCTGCGCACCGGCGATATCGTGGATCTCGACCGCGACGGCAACGTGTACGTCGTGGAGACGATCCCGAAGTCCAACACCGGCAAGATCCTGCGCAAGGACCTCAAGGAGGTCCCGCTGCAGGTCACCGCCTAGCGGCGACTCTAGAGAAGACCCAGTTCCCGGGCAGCGTCCCGGGCCTCGTCCTCGGTGTCGAACTCGATGATCTCGACGGAGACCGAGGTATCGGAGTCCAGGTAGAAGAGGGTGGGGCCGCTGGACTCGACGTCGGAGATACCGACGGTCACCGAGCCGTTCTGGGTGAAGACGGAGCCGGAGGCACCGGGGACGTCACCGTTGAGGGCGTCCTCGAGGTAGATGATGCGGGCGTCCTCGGCGAGAATGTCCACCTGCTGGCCTGAGAGAGGGGAGGGCCCGTCGAGGTAGCAGCTGGTGCCGTCGACCTCACTCTGCTCTGAGGACTCGACATCGTTCATGTTGAAGCTGGTGTCGTAGCACTCGGAGAGATACTCCTCGACCGATGCCGGCACGATACCGCTCCAGCGGAACGGCAGGCTTCCGTCACCGCCGGTGCTGTAGGAATCGTCCGACCCGTCCGTGCTGTCTGACCCGCCGGAGTCCCCGAAGGAATCATCGAGCGGGGCGGAGCTGGTGGTGTCGGAGGCGGTGCTGTCGTCATCGTCGTCATCGTCGCCCCGCAGTGCGAAGATGGCGACCACGACGATGGCGATCACCACGACCAGGGCACCGACGATGATCGCGATGATCTTCCCGCTGCCGCTGCCGCCGCCGCTTCCGTTGCCGCCACCCGGCTGGCCCGGCTGTCCCGGTGCGCCGTACATCGGCGCCTGCCCCGGCTGACCCGGCTGGCCGTACAGCGGTGGCTGCGAACCGTAGGGATTCTGGTTCCAGTCACCCGAGTTCGGGTTCCAGTTCCCGGGGTTCTGCCGGGGATCGTTCTGGTTCGGGTCGGTCATCGTGGACTCCTGAGACGTCTGAGGTTTCCCGCCAGTGTAACCCGGCTCACAGACTCTGGGTGAACCTTCGATGAACCGACACCGTGCCGTTCAGATGCCGGTAGCGTCGGCGATACGGGTCGCCCGCTCGATGAGGAAGTCCGCCACCGCCGCGGTCGGAGCGCCCGAGGTCGCCTCGTTCTCCGGGATGTCCTGGACGCGACGGAGGACGCCCTCGATGATGATCGCGACCTTCCAGAGCCCCAGGACATGCCAGTAGTTCAGGGCGTCCCGGGAGCGTCCGGTCTTCTCCAGGTACCGGTCGGCCAGCTCGTCCGCGGTGGGGAAGCCCTCGGCGAGTGCGGCGTCGAACCCGGGGAGGTTCGGGCCGTCCGCCGTCGGCCAGTAGGCCAGCAGGGAACCGATGTCCGACATCGGATCGCCCAGGGTCGTGAGCTCCCAGTCGACGACAGCATTGACCGTGCCGGTGGACTCGTCGACGATGATGTTGCCCAGGTGCAGGTCACCGTGGACCAGCACGGTCTCGGACTGCTCCGGCACCGTGGCACGCAGCCGTTCGGTGAGTGCCTCCAGGGCCGGGGCCTCCCGGGTCTTCGTCTGGTCCCACTGGCCGGCCCACCGGCGTATCTGGCGTGGTGCATAGGGTTTGTGGGACGCCAGTGATGTCAGTCCGGTCGTCTCCAGGTCGACCCGGTGTACCGCGGACATGGCGTCCACCAGGCCGACAGCAGCGGCGCGGCGGGCGTCCGGGGTCAGCAGCGACGCCGACTCCGGGGAGTTCAGCGAGGTGCCGTCCACCACGGACATGGCGATGACCGGAACCTCCTCGGCGGTCGTGGTCGCCCCGTAGATGGTCGGCGCCGGGACATCCGTGTCCGCGAGCGAGGCCATGATCCTGCCCTCCCGCAGGACGTCGTGGGCCGAGACGGCGAGGTGTCCCAGCGGGGGACGCCGCACGACGACGGAGTTCCCGATGTCATCGGTGGCGAGGTAGGTGAGATTCGACTGGCCGGCACCGATCCTGGTGAGTTCCACCGGGCCGGTGATCCCGCTGTCGGGCAGGGAGGTCAGCCAGTCGGTGAGGGCGGCGGTGTCGAAGGGGGAGGCGGTGCTCTTCGCGGTCATGGCGTCCTTCCTACCGGTACTTGCGCAGTTCCGCCCGCGCGATGGTCATGAGGTGCACCTCATCGGGGCCGTCGGCGAAGCGCAGGGTGCGCAGCCCGGCGTACATGCCGGCCAGCGGGGTGTCGTTGGTGACGCCCTCGCCACCGTGGACCTGGATCGCCTTGTCGACGATCTCGAGGGCGATCCGTGGGGCGAGCACCTTGATCGCGGCGATCTCCTGGCGGGCGGCCTTGTTGCCGACGGTGTCCATCATCCACGCGGCCTTCATCGTCAGCAGTCGGGCGGACTCGATGCTGATCCGGGCCTCGGCGATCCAGTCGCGGATGTTGTCGCGCTCGGAGAGCTTCTTGCCGAAGGTGGTGCGGGACTCGGCACGGCGGCACAGCAGTTCCAGGGCACGCTCGGCGATGCCGATCGAGCGCATGCAGTGGTGGATACGGCCCGGTCCGAGGCGGTCCTGGGAGATACGGAATCCCATGCCCTCGCCGCCGAGGATGTCCTTGTCGGGGACGAAGACGTCCTCGAAGAGGATCTCGGCGTGGCCCTCGCGGTCGTGGTAGCCGAAGACAGGGAGGTTGCGCACGATGGTCACCCCCTCGGCGTCCGCGGGGACGGCGAGCATGGACTGCTGCAGGTGCCGCTCCGCGTCCGGGCTGGTCTTGCCCATGACGATGAGGACGCCGAGGTTGGGGTGCATGGCATTGGAGCTGAACCACTTGCGGCCGTTGAGCAGGTAGCCGCCGTCGACACGGGTGAAGCCCATGGAGATGTTCGTGGCATCGGAGGACGCGACCTCCGGCTCGGTCATGCAGAAGGCGGAGCGGATCTCGCCGCGCAGCAGCGGCTCAAGGTACTTCTTCCGGTGTTCGTCGGTGCCGTAGAGCTCGAGGACCTCCATGTTTCCGGTGTCCGGGGCATTGCAGTTGCATGCCTCGGGGGCGAGCTCGATGCTGCGTCCCATGATCTCCGCCAGCGGTGCGTACTCGGCGTTGGTGAGTGCGGGGACGCCGTCGCCCTCGTGCGGGTGGAAGAGGTTCCACAGGCCGCGCTTCTTCGCCGCCTCCTTGAGTTCGCCGAGGACGGCGGGGAAGTGGTGCGGGTTGCCGGAGGCCTCGATCTGCTCGTGGTAGGTCGCCTCGGCGGGGTAGACGCACTCGTCCATGAAGGCCGTGAGCCGGTTCTGGTAGTCGATACTGCGCTCGGTGTTGCTGAAGTCCATGGTGGTGTCTACTTTCCGGAGATGCTGGAGGTGCCGACGAGCTGCCCGCCGTCGACGACGAGGTTGGCGCCGGTGATCCAGGAGGAGCTGGGGGCGGCGAGGAAGGCCACGGCGTCGGCGATGTCGGCGGGCTCACCGATCCGACCGAGCGGGGAGATGGCGGCGGCCTCGGCCTCATGGTCCTTCCACAGGGCCTCGGACAGGCGGGTCCGGACCACGCCCGGGGCCACCGAGTTCACCCGGGCACGGGGGCCGAGTTCGCGGGCGAGCTGCCTGGTGAGGTGGAGCAGGGCGGCCTTCGAGGAGTTGTAGACGCCGATGCCGTCCTCCATCGTCAGTGCACCGATGGAGGCGATGTTGACGATCGAGCCGGTGGATTCGGCGCCGAGGCCCGCGTCGAGCGCGGCACGGGTCCAGACCAGGGGAGCGGTGGAGTTGATCTCGAAGACCTTGGCGACCAGCGCGGGGTCCTGGTCGGCGACGGGGCCGTAGGCGGGGTTGGTGCCGGCGTTGTTGACGAGGACGTCCAGGCGGCCGGTGGCCTCGACGGCGGCGGCGCAGACCGCGGCGGCAGCCTCCGGGTGGGCGACGTGGCCGGCGAGGCCGGTGACGGTGCCGGCTCCGGTGGTGTCGGCGAGATCTGCGGTGATCTGTGCGGCGGCCTCCTCGGCGGCGTCCGCCTTACGCGAGGTCAGGAAGACATTCGCGCCGGACGCGGCGAGGAGGTGTGCGGTGGCGTAGCCGATACCGCGGGACCCGCCGGTGACGACGGCGGTGCGGTCGGTGAAGTCGTAGGTGGTCATGCGACCAACCTAACATGAACTGTGATTCATTTCACCGGAAGTCCGAGCGTTCCCAGCCAGATGCGGTCCGCCGTGGCGCACAGCCGCTCGAAGATCTCGTCGGTGTCGGGGTACCTGCCGTCGACCCAGACCACATACGCCATCCGGGACACGGCGGCGGACAGGGCCATCGCGGTCATCTCCGGATCCTCGACCGTGATCGCGCCTGCGGAGGTCAGTCGCTCCAGGGCACGGGCATTGCGGTCGATGAACCCGTCGGCGCGCAGCAGGCGCTGCCGGCTGAAGTTCTCGTCGGCCTGGGCCACCTGCTCCATGAGTGCCATGATCGACCGGTTCCTCCGGTAGGACGCCAGGTAGGCGCGGTTGGTCGCGCTGATCTGCTCGGCGGGGGTGGGCCTGGCGTCCCCGGGGCCGGTGCTCTGGTCCTGGTGCCCCGCCGAGCGCATCTCGTCCTCCACGTCGGCGAGGACCGCGGCGAGCAGGGCGTCCCGGTCGGCGAAGTAGGTGTAGAGCGTCCCCACCGAGCAGCCGGCCTCGGTGGCCACCCCGGTGAGTTTCGCGTCGTGGTAGCCGTCACGGAGGAACACCGTCCGCGCGGCGGCGAGGATCCCCTGGCGGCGGCGTTCGGCCCGGGCTTCGCGGTCGGAGGCTGTGGTGTTACCTGAGTCACTCATGGGGAAGATCGTATACGCTGGCCGCATCGAAAGGAGATTCATGTCCGCTATTTACCTGGTCAGGCATGGTCAAGCAGGGCAGGATGCTCTGGACAACGCCTCCGACGGCGGCTTTGAGGCCGCCTACGACCGGCTGAGTGATCTCGGAAGGCGCCAGGCAGGCACCGTCGGACGTGCTCTGGCGCAACGGGTCCCGGCACGCACCCCGGTCATCCACGGCCCTCTGGTCAGGCAGCGTGACACCGCCGCTGCTGTGGCCGCCGCCCTGAACTCCGCCACGCCCACTGTCGACGACGCCTGGAAGGAGATCCGCTTCGGCGACATCCTCACCCCCTGGTTCCGGGAGAATCCGGGTCACACCGAGGCGCTGAAGCGGGCGAAGGCCGGCAAACTGCCCCGCGCCCAGGTCGACGAGGTCAACCGTGCACTCATGGGCGCGATCGACGAGTGGACGACCGGGTCCGGGTACGGGGACTTCCGGCAGACTGTCCGGGCAGGACTCTTCGCCGCCGCCGATGTGGCGTCGGAGACGGGCTCGGCGGTGGTCGTGAGCTCAGGCGGTCCTATCGCGGCGTGCGTCGCCGAGACGCTGCCCGGGGTGTCCTGGAGCGACCTGATCTCCACCGTGCTCAATGCGTCGGTGACGGTGCTCGGGGTGGGCGCCGGGGTCGACGGGGCGCCCCGCCTCTCGCTGCGGTCGCTCAACGAGCACGCACATCTGGATGACCTGGACGAGGAAGGGCGGCATCCGCTGCGGACCTTCGGCTGATGAAATGAACGGAAGTTCCGCAGTTGACGCGGGGGCAGTCTAGTCTCGTTTCAGATGTGAAATTCACCCGCCGTCCGGATCGTCCCGAGGAGTCCCCTGTGCCTGTCCCCAGTCCCCACCACACCATCGAGATCCCCGAGGTCAGCGTATTTGACCTGCTGTTCGCCGGGCTGACTCCCGAGGAAGAGGGCAGAGTCGCCGTCACGGACTCGTCCACCGGTTCGGTGACCACCTACGGCGAACTCCGTGACCGGGTGGACGCCTTCGCCGGGGCTCTGGCCCACCGCGGACTCGGCGTCGGCGATGTCGTGGCCCTCCATGCCCCGAACTCCCTGGCCTTCGTCGTGGCCTTCCATGGGATCATGCGTGCCGGGGCGACAGTCACCACCGTCGGTGCCCTCGGCACCGCCCAGGACATCGCCAAGCAGGTCACCGCGTCCGGGGCGTCCCTCATGCTCACCGTCGGTGCGCTCGGGACCGCCGGCGCTGAGGGAGCGGAGGAGGCGGGCCTCGACGAGGACGCCGTCATCGACCTCGTCGATGAGGCGAACGGACTGGCGTCCCTGCTGGCGGAGGGGCATGCCGCGCCGGAGGTGGAGTTCGACCCGGCCACCCACATCGCGGTACTGCCGTTCTCCTCCGGCACGACGGGCGTCCCCAAGGGCGTGGAGCTCAGCCACCGGAACCTGGTCGCGAATATAGTCCAGTGCGGTCCGCTGCTCATGGCCAACGGCCAGACGCCGGACTCCACGATCATGTGCGTGCTGCCGTTCTTCCACATCTACGGGATGAATGTGCTGCTCAACACCTCGATGTACAACCGGCTGCACATCGTCACCATGCCGTCCTTCGACCTGCCGCGGTTCCTGGAACTGCACCAGGTCCACGACATCGACTTCACCTTCGTCGCTCCGCCGATCGCCGTGGTGCTGGCCAAGCACCCGCTGGTCGACCGGTACGACATCTCCTCGCTGACCACCGTGCTCTCCGGTGCGGCGGCGCTCGACGAGAAGCTCGCCGATGCGGTCCAGAAGCGGCTCGGGGTCGCTGTGCTCCAGGGTTTCGGGATGACCGAGGCGTCCCCGGTGACGCACGTCTCCACCCGTGGTGAGACTCCGCTGGCGTCCATCGGCCTGCCGGTCGCGAACACCGAGTGCAAGGTCGTTGACCTCACCGACGCGGACTTCGCCGAGATCCTGCCGCCGGGCAACGAGGGTGAGCGGTCCGAGGCCGGCGAGATGTGGATCCGTGGTCCGCAGGTCATGCTGGGCTACCTCAACAACGAGGAGGCCACCGAGGTCACGCTCATGCGCGACGGATGGCTGCGCACCGGCGACATCGTCCGGTACGACCACGAGGGCAACGTGTACGTCGTCGACCGGTCGAAGGAACTCATCAAGTACAAGGGCTACCAGGTCGCGCCGGCGGAACTCGAGGCGCTGCTGATGTCCCACGAAGCCATCGCGGACGCCGCAGTGGTCGGCTACCGCAGGGAGTCTGACGGTGAGGAGGTGCCGCGGGCGTTCGTGGTGCCGCAGGTCGGGCTGGACGGCACTGTGCTGGAGATCGGCAAAGAGGAGCTGATGGTGTGGGTGGCCGAGCGGGTCGCCCCGTACAAGAAGATCCGGATGGTCGAGTTCACCGACGTCATCCCGAAGTCCGGTACCGGCAAGATCCTCCGCAAGGACCTGCGGGACGTGCCGGTGAGCGACTGATCATCCCGTTGGCCACCCCCTGCTAGCCTGAGGAAATTTCCAGCGGAGTGGAAGGATAGTCGAAGAACTGGTCGCAACCGGAGCGTCCGGCGCGGACGTACACGACCAGACCCGTCACCGTATGGCTCCGCCGCTCGACCTCGGTCGCCACTGCGGCCGTCACCGTGTGGGTGCTGGTCCGGTATCCGTCGATGCCGGACACGGTGCCCGTCCACTTCGGCACCGGCGGGGAGGCGGACGACCGGGGATCGAAGTCGACGATCCTGTGGCTGTCGCTGATCATGCTGGCGTGTATCGGTGGATGTCACCGACTTTCGTCGCGGTCAACACTCTCGTCTACGTCGTACCCGGTCTGGTCGTGCTCATCGGCGGCACCGTTGTGCCACACCAGGCCGTCATCCTGGATGAACCAGCCGGCACCGATACTGGTCCCGGGGGCCGACAAGGTGCCCGTGTCGACGCAGAGCAGTGGGGTGAAGGCGTCCTCCCGGCCCGGCAAGGGACTGTTGGGCAGTCGGCACAGGTCAGGTCGAGTTCACGCTTCCAGGACTTCGCGAGTACCTCCGGGACCATGCCGCGACTCTGGTGCGTTCATCTGATACGTAGCATCGTCGGCATGACTGAGCAGGTTTCCCCGACGCCCCGCGTCCTCCCCGACGGTGCCGTGGTGCGCCCCGCACGCCCCGGCGACATCCCCGGCATCCTCGACTGCGTCCACGCCCTCGCGGTCTACGAGAAGGAGCCGGACGCCGTCGAGAACACCGGGGCGATGCTCACCGACACCCTCTTCGGTGACGATCCGAAGGCGTTCGCGCACGTCGTGGCGTCCGGAAACGGAGCCGACGGCACAGACGGCACAGACGAGGTCCGCGGCATCGCCCTGTGGTTCCTCTCCTACTCCACCTGGACCGGACGCCACGGCATCTGGTTGGAGGACCTCTATGTCCACCAGGAATACCGTGGACACGGCTACGGCACCGCGCTGCTCTCCGCACTCGCCGGAATCTGCGTCGACCGTGGCTACACCCGTCTGGAGTGGACGGTTCTCGACTGGAATGAACCGTCCATCGCCTTCTACCGGTCGATCGGTGCCACTCCGCAGGACGAATGGACGACGCAGCGCCTCGTCGGCGAGAACCTCACTGCCCTGGCATCTCGCTGACCTGCACCTCAAGCTCCCGGACCCGGCGTTTGAGCTCCCGCTCCTTCTCCCACCGTGCCGTGACGTCACGGAGTACGGCGGCCACACCCTCGACGCGCCCCTCGGCGTCCTTCAGCATGACGATGGAGAACTCCAGGGAGACGCGGGTCCCGTCCTTCCGGACGCCAGGGGCGGTCAACGGTTCCCGGCCGTACCTGGTCACACCGGTCTCCATGACCCGGCCCCAGCCGGTCCAGTGCGCACCCCGCAACTTCTCCGGGATGATGAGTTCCAGCGACTGCCCGACCGCGTCCTCTGCAGGCCAGCCGAACATGTCGACCGCGGCGTCGTTCCACAGGCGGATGGTCCCGGTGTGGTCGGCGTAGATCACCGCGTCCAGCGTGGAGCCGGTGATGATGCGCTCGGCGAGAGAGTCGGTGGGTGTCGTGTCGGACATGGCGTCCTCCTGGGGTCTTCCGGCGCCGGTCAGGGCAGTCAGCAGTGGGTTCCGTCACACTCCACGCTACGCGCTGACCTGCCCCGGAACGACGAAGAACCCCACCTGAAGCGGTGGGGTTCTGTCGAACGGCCGTTACGCGTTGACGGACGCGCGGGCCTTCTGCGCGGCGGCGACGAGCACCTTCAGCGCGGCGGTGGTCTCTTCCCAGCCGCGGGTCTTCAGACCGCAGTCCGGGTTGACCCACAGCTGACGGGCCGGGACGGCCTCGAGGGCGTCGGCGAGCTGCTTGTCGACCTCGGCCTGCTCCGGGACGCGCGGGGAGTGGATGTCCCAGACGCCCGGGCCGACGGCCAGCTCGAAGCCGGAGTCCTTGAGGGCGTGCAGCACCTGCATGCCGTTACGGGAGGCCTCGATGGAGGTGACGTCGCCGTCCAGGTCCGCGATGGTGCCGATGAGCTCGTTGAATTCGGAGTAGCACATGTGGGTGTGGATCTGGGTGACGTCCTCGACGCCGGAGGTGGCCAGGCGGAAGGATCCGACGGACCACTCCAGGTAGTACGGCTGCTGTGCGCGGCGCAGCGGCAGCAGCTCACGCAGTGCGGCCTCGTCGACCTGGACGATCTTCGCGCCGGCGTCCACCAGGTCGTCGATCTCGTCGCGCAGGGCCAGGGCGACCTGGTCGGCGGTCTCGCCGAGCGGCTGGTCGTCGCGGACGAAGGCCCACGCCAACATGGTGACCGGACCGGTCAGCATGCCCTTGACGATCTTGTCGGTGAAGGACTGTGCGATCTTGAACCACTCGACGGTCATGGCCTTCGGGCGGGTGACGTCACCGAACAGGATCGGCGGGCGGACGCAACGGGAGCCGTAGGACTGTACCCACGCCAGGTCGGTGGAGTGGTAGCCCTCTAGCTGTTCGGAGAAGTACTGCACCATGTCGTTGCGCTCGGGCTCACCGTGGACGAGCACGTCGAGGCCCAGGGCCTCCTGACGATCGATGACGTCCCTGATCTCGGCGACCATCGCGTCGTGGTACTGCTCGGCGGAGTACTCACCGGAGCGCAGCTTGGCGCGGGCACCGCGGATCTCCGCGGTCTGCGGGAAGGAACCGATGGTGGTGGTCGGCAGCGGCGGGAGGTTCAGCTCGCGCTCCTGGACCTCTCGACGCTGGTCGAAGGGGTTGCGGTGGCGGTCGGCCTCGGTGATGGCGGCGGTGCGCTGACGCAGCGCGGCGTTGCGGGTGCGCTCCGAGTTCTTGCGGGACTCGACGGCCTTGTGGGCCTCGGCGACAGCGGCGTCGTCACCCTCGGATTCCTCGCCACGCAGGGCGCGGGACAGCAGGGCGACCTCGGCGATCTTCTCGGCACCGAAGGCGAGCCAGCTGCGCAGCTCGGAATCGTCGTCGAGGCTGGTCTCCTGGGCGAGGGAGTAGGGGACGTGCAGCAGGGATGCGCTGGTGGAGACACCGACCGGGCCGCGGGCGGCGAGGGCCTTGAGGGTCTCCAGGGCGCGGGCCAGGTCGGTACGCCAGATGTTGCGGCCGTCGACGACACCGGCGAGCAACTGCTCGGCACCGGTCCAGGACGGGAGCAGGTCGGCGTCGGCGATGTTGGTCTCGTCGGCCTGACGCTCATCGGTGCGGCCGGTGACCAGGTCCACACCGAAGGCGGCGATGCCGGTGCCGGTGAGGGTCTTGATGGCGAGGTCGCCGTCACCGAAGTAGGTCTGCAGCAGGATGTCCAGGTCGGACGCGGCGGCGAGCCTCTCGTAGCCGACGCGGGTGCGGGCCAGCAGGTCAGCCTTGCGGTTCTCGTCGGTGTCGACATCGGTGACCAGGTAGGGCTCGTCGAACTGGACCCAGGCGGCACCGCGCTCGGCGATGCGGGGGAGCAGGCGGGCGTAGGCGTCGAAGACCTCTTCGAGGTGGGTCAGCGCGTCAGAGCCGTCGGTGGTGCGGGCCAGGGCCAGGTAGGTCAGCGGGCCGATGAGGACCGGGCGGGCGGCGGTGCCGCGGGTGACCTGGTCGGCGAGGTCGGCGAGCAGGGCGGCGTCATCGAGACGGAACTCGGTGTCCGCGGCCAGCTCGGGGACGATGTAGTGGTAGTTGGTGTCGAACCACTTGGTCATGGCGGACGCCGGGAGCTCGGCGGTACCGCGGGCGGCGGCGAAGAGCCGGTCGACGAAGGCGGGCAGGCCGTCGTTGTCGTGGTCGTCGATGTCGGCGACGCGGGTCGGCAGTGCGCCCAGCAGGGCGGAGGTGTCGAGCATGGCGTCGTAGAAGCTGCGGCCGATGGTCGGGACGGAGTCCAGGCCGGCGGTGGTGAGCTGGTCAGCCTGCTGGTTGACCAGCTGGGTGGCGACGGTGGCGAGGTTGCGCCCGGTGGAGGCGTCCTTCCAGTAGGTCTCCAGGGCCTTCTTGAGCTCGCGCTTCGGGCCGATGCGCGGAACCCCGGCGACGGTGGCGTTGATCTGTGCGGTCACGTGTGATCCTTCACGATGTGGATGTACGGGTCTCGCCGTCGATACGTGAGTCACGTGCGTGCCGTGTCCGTGGATGCCCACCCCCGGGCATGGAAAAGCCCCGGGAATGGTCTGGTGAAACAGGCCGCACGCTGCGGTAACAGGATCCATGGCGGGCCTGTCCGCAGGTTCCACCTCGTCCGGGGCTCCAGGAGGGGAACTCGACTCTCGTCGACTGCTTGGTGCCCAAGAGAACCAGTAGACCGCTTGGTCTGTCAAGTTCGCCTGCCGCCCGTTCCTGAAAACTTCCGGGAAGGTACAGGTCAGCGGCGATTACGGTGAATTGACTTGACCGGTCCAGTGGGGTCGCGATCGTGAGGATCAGCGTGTCGCCGGGACGCAGGACGCGACAGTGGGAAAGCACAGTTCACCGTCACTGACGCAGGACGCCGCCCGCGCGAAGAACTCCTGCTCCGCCCGGTGCCGGATCTGCGGTGACTGCGCCAGGTACGTGCGTCCCGGTGTGGGGACGCCGCCGGTCACTCCCGCTCACAGGTCCTCCGGGGAAATCCTCCACGTCCAGGTGGTCCTGCCCGTCGGCGTCCGACACCAGCCGGTTGACGGATCCGGCGCACACCGTCCCGAAAGACCGTCGGTAGGCGTCGGAGACACCGTCCCATGAGGTCTTCTGCATCGGCATGGGACCGGAGCTACCAGGGGCGCCGCCTTGCCCTGGTGGCCTGCACTCGGCAGAATGAGCACGTCAACACCGAGCGCGGCGTCCCCGAGGTGACATAGGGGAGCGTCGCACCGGCGCCCTGCGCCGTGAAAACCCAGGAAGCCCACCCGTGCGCCCTCTGTCACGCCCCGTCCGCATCACGCTGATCAGCGTCAGCGTCGCCCTGTTCGTCATCACCTGGCTCTGGCTCGTCCTCAGTCAGCCGGACGACTCCGACTTCGCCTCCGTCGCGGACTCCCGTTCCACCGCCATCGCCCTCGTCGGCTTCCTGGTCCCCACGCTTCTCTCCCTGGTCGCGGTGATCCCCACCCTGCCGGTGCGCACCCTGAGCATCATCCCCGTCGCCCTGGTGCTCAATATCGTCGTCGGCCAGGTCGTCGGCACCATGGGCCTGCCGCTGCCGCTCTACCTCGACTCCTTCGGCACGGTACTGGTCGCTGTCCTCGCCGGGCCCGCAGCGGGCCTGGCCACCGGCGGTCTGTCCTCGATCGTGTGGGGCGCGTTCAACCCGACGATCATCTGCTTCGCCGCCGGCTACGCGATGATGGGCTTCGCCGTCGGCCTGGTCCGTCAGCTGTGGAAGTCCTCCTGGTGGAAGGTCGTCCTCGCCGGCCTGGTCCTCGGTTTCCTCTCCGGCCTGGTCTCCGCCCCGGTCGCGAACTTCATCTTCGGCGGCACCGCCGGCACCGGCACCGGCCTGCTGGTCTCCGGTTACGAGTCCCTCGGGTTCTCCAACACCACCGCCGTGTTCCTGCAGTCCTGGACCTCTGACCCGATCGACAAGGTCATCATCTTCCTGCTGGTCTTCGCGGTCTACCGGGCCCTGCCGTTGCGCACCCGCCGCACCTTCGATCCGGCGGAAGCATGAACCCGCTCACTCCACTGACCGCCGCGATCTGCGCGGTCGCGGTGGTCATGGTGGCCCACGAAACCGTGGTCAGCGGTGCCTTTCTGGCCGCGTCCGCGATGATCGCCCTCCTCGCAGGACGCCGCCACCGCCGCGCCCTGCTCGCCGCCCTGGTGATCTCGGTGCCTGCGACGGTCTCCTACGCCCTGATCTACGTCCCCTTCGCCGATGACGGTTGGGCCACCACCGGCGACCTCTCGCTGCGCTTTGCCGCGATGACGGTCTCCGGCCTGGTGCTGCTCTCCTTCGTCAATGCCGACGACCTCATGCGTGACCTGCAGCTGCGCATCCCTGCCCCGCTGGTCTACATGGTCGGTTCCGTGGTTCGCCTGCTGCCCATGGCGCAGCAGCGTTGGCGGACGATCCGTCAGGTCCAGCTCAGCCGTGGTGTCCCGGACACCTGGCGTGCCCGCACGTCCTGCGTCCTCCCGCTGGTCGTCGGACTGGTGGTGGACGCCGGCAACCGCGCCCGACCACTGCAGCGCACCGGGATCGGCGCGACGGGGACACGGACCGTGCTCGTGCCGGTCGCCGACCCGCCGGTCCAGCGTGTCGGCCGGTGGCTGCTCATCGTGGCGTCCGTGCTGGCCGCCGTCCTCGCTGTGATGTGACGGGTACCCTGGTCAGAGTACCTACCACCACAGAGGGAGACAGATCATGGCAACTGTCAGCAAGGCCAGCGCACACTGGGAAGGCGACCTTTTCAACGGCTCCGGCCGCGCCAGCCTGGACACGTCGAAGACCGCAACCTTCGAGACCAGCTGGAAGGCCCGCACCGAGGCCGCCGGCGGCACCACCAACCCCGAGGAACTGCTCGGCGCCGCTCTGGCGTCCTGCTACCTCATGCAGCTGTCCAACGGCCTCGCCGAGGACGGTCACCCTGCGGACACCCTCGACGCCCATGCCGCCGTGACCTTCGACCCGGACAAGGGCGGCATCACCGGCATCGTGCTCACCGTCAGCGGTGAAGTCCCCGGTCTCGACAACGACGCGCTCCGTGAGAAGGCCCGCTGGGCCAAGGAGACCTGCCCGGTCTCCAATGCACTGAAGGCCGTGCCCAAGGAGATCCGCTTCGGGTAGGCCACTCCGGGTCGGCTACAGCAGTCGGGGGAGTTTCCCCGGCAACCGAGTCGATGACCGCCGTGGTCTGCTCCTGCACCTCGGCGGGCGACCAGGGGAAGGGGAATGACCGGTCGGCGACCGCATGCATCGGCAGGTCATTCCAGGAATCCCCGAAGGTGAACAGCTCCACCGCAGTCCGGCCCCCTTCGACGCTCCGGCGGGGACGATGTCCACGAAGTTCTGGTTCACCACGCGACCGACGTCGAGGGTCTCGGAGATCCAGTCCCGGATGCCGAGCTTCAGCCGCTCATTGTCCGGCACCCGCACCGGGACGCCGATGAACTCGTGCCCGGGGATGGAGAAGGGATCCATGTCCCGGAAATCCTTGAGCACCGGGGAGGCTGTCTCGTGGGGGATCGTCGAACTGAACCGGATATCCCGGTCCCCGGGCATCGTGCCGTACACGGCGATCCCGTCGCCCCGGGATAGCCGGTCGACAATCTGCCGGACATTGTCGGTGCCCAGCAAGTCCCGGTGCAGGACATCCTACTCACGGCCCGTGACCACCGCTCCGGTGTAGAGCACCGGGTAGTCGGCGGCGAGGGTGTCTTAGGCGATGCCGTCGTCGAACAGGAGCGTCCCGTCGATGTCGAATGCGGCGATCTTCACACCTTCAGCGTACGGTCACGGCCATGACCGTGCGATACATCTGGGGGGCCTCGGGCTCCGGCCTGTCCGAGCACGCCTGGGCTGCGGCCGAGGCGTCCGGGGCCGCGTGGGTCGGGAATGACGCCGCAGCGCACATAACCCTGCTGCGTCCGACTGTCCGTGAGGAACTCGCTTTCGGCATGGAGCAGCAGGGGATCCCCCGGGAGGTCATGGCGTCCCGTATCGACGACGCCGTGGACCTCTGGGGGCTGAGGGAGATCATCGACCGTGACCCGTCCCGGCTGTCCACCGGGCAGACGCGCCGGGTCGCCGTCGCGGCGGCACTGCTGCGCGACCCCGGTGCGCTGGTTCTCGACTGCCCGACCGACGGGCTGGACGCCGCAGCGGTGGACACCCTCGTGGAGACGCTGTCCCGCTTCAGCGCCGAGGTCGGCGACGTGACCGTCTACGACCGCGTCGCCACACCACTGGCGTCACTCGCCGGGCAGCATTTCCATCTGGTCGACGGTGCGCTGACACCTGCTCCGGCACCGGGTCCGGAGCTGCCGGAGATGACGCCGGCGACTGCGGGGGAGCCGGTGTTGGACGCCGGGTTCACCGCGACGAACGGGTCCTTCACCCTGGACGTGTCCCTGGTCGCCCGCGCCGGGCAGGTCACCCACCTCGCCGGACCGAACGGGTCGGGTAAGACCACGCTCATGCTCGCCGTGCTCGGGCTGCTCCCGCACACCGGACGACTGGTCGCGCCCTCGTCGCCGACCCCGGGGTGGGCGCCGACCGGGATGGACGCCGCGTTCTCGAAGCGGTCGGTGTTCCGCGAACTCATGGTGGGTACGGACCGGGCCCATGCGCGGGCCGCCCTGGAATGGGTGGGCCTGGAACAGTGGGCGGACGTCCACCCCCTGGACGTGCCCAGTGCCGCCCGACGCATGGTGGCGGTCGCCGCTGCCCTGGTCCGTGGGCCGGAGCTGCTGCTCGTCGATGAGCCGACCGTCGGACTGGACGCGTCGGGGCATGCCTGGCTCGCCCGCGTCCTGCGGGGCTACGCGGCGGGGGAATACCACCGTGTCCTGGGGGTGGGGGAGAAGCGTCCGGCAGTGCTGTGGACCTGCCACAACGCGGGGTTCGCCGCGGCGGTCAGCGATGCGTCGGTGAGTCTGAAACCACTCTGAACAGCAAAAAGACCCGGCCGCAGTTGTGGGGCGGCCGGGTCATTCACTGAGATGTCGTGTGTCTCACCCGGACTATCGGCACCTCGTCAGAGGGCGTTACCTA
Source organism: Corynebacterium sp. UD i78 (assembly GCF_056280545.1). Taxonomy (NCBI): domain Bacteria; kingdom Bacillati; phylum Actinomycetota; class Actinomycetes; order Mycobacteriales; family Corynebacteriaceae; genus Corynebacterium; species Corynebacterium sp. UD i78. The sequence goes on from NZ_JBWCED010000001.1 coordinate 3,142,143, forward strand.
CTCCCCGTCAGAATTCTCTCCGGAGGCATCGGCAGGGGCCTCGACCACGGCAGCGTCGCCGCGGTGGGACACCTCGATGCGGCGGGATTTCGCCCGCTCGGCGACCGGCAGCGTCACGGTGAGGACGCCGTCGGCGTAGTCGGCGGAGATCCTGCCGGTGTCCACGGTGTCCCCGACGGCGACCTGGCGGCGGTAGGTGCCGGAGAACCGCTCAGCGGCGAGCCAGGTGGTGCCGTCATCCCGCTCTGCGTCCGCCGGGCCGGTGGTCCGCGCCGCGGAGATGGTGAGGAGTCCGTTGTCGATGTCGATGTCGACGGACCGCGGGTCCACACCCGGGAGGTCCGCGGTGAGCGTGAAGCCCTCCTCGGACTTCGCGAGATCCATCGGCATGAACCGCGGCGCGCGCTCAGCGGGGGTACCCAGGAACCCGCGGGCGACATGGTCGAGCGGGGCGAAGGGGTCGAGGCGGAAAGTGCTCATGATGCTGTCCTGTCTGTCCCGGTAGAGCCCGGGACCTCCGGTTGAAGTTGATTGCACCACACTCAACTCTGGTCTCCCCGGATCTATTCCCGACCGGTCGGGAACGGGTGGACAGACCATCCCCCGCGGTGCCCGGAACGTCTGTTTGTTTCGTGGTTGACCAGACCCTGGGGGTACCGTTCGGGGTGACGACAACTGCCACCCTCCTGAAAGGAACACGGTGTACACTCCCGACGCCATCGGCACCCCGGGCGCCGCCAACGCCACGAAAGTCCTCCTCCTGGGTTCCGGTGAACTCGGCCGCGAGGTGACCATCGCCCTGCAGCGACTCGGCGTGGAGGTGCACGCCGTCGACCGGTACACCGGAGCCCCTGCTCAGCGGATCGCCGACCACCAGTACACGATCGACATGACCGACCCGCAGGCGGTCCGTGCCCTCGTCGAGCAGGTTCGCCCGGACTTCGTGGTCCCGGAGATCGAGGCGCTGGCCACCGACGCGCTGGCCGAGGTGGAGGATGCGGGGCTGGCCACTGTCATCCCCACCGCCCGGGCCACCCGGCTCACCATGAACCGGGAGGGCATCCGCACCCTGGCGGACAAGGAGCTCGGCCTGCCGAACTCGCGCCACGTCTTCGCCTCGACTTACGAGGAGTTCGAGGACGGCGTCCGCCAGATCGGTATCCCCTGCGTGGTCAAGCCGGTCATGAGCTCCTCGGGCAAGGGCCAGTCCTACGTCCGTGACGCCGAGGACATCGCCCCGGCGTGGGAGTACGCGATGAGTGGCGGTCGGGTCCAGTCCGAGCGCGTCATCATCGAGCAGTTCGTGCCCTTCGACTATGAGATCACCCTGCTCACCATCCGGTCCGTCGATCCCGCCACCGGCGAGGACGCCACCTGGTTCTGCGAGCCGATCGGCCACCGTCAGCAGCACGGTGACTACGTCGAGTCCTGGCAGCCGGCGCAGATGAGCGAGGAGGCGCTGGGCGCGGCGCGCTCTGTCGCCGCCCGCATCACCGGCGCGCTGGGCGGTCGAGGTGTCTTCGGTGTCGAGCTGTTCATCAAGGGAAATGACGTGTACTTCTCCGAGGTCAGCCCCCGCCCGCACGATACCGGCATGGTGACCATGGGTTCCCAGCGTTTCAGCGAGTTCGACCTGCACGCCCGGGCGATCCTCGGCCTCCCGATCGACACCACCCTGGTCTCGCCGGGTGCCTCCGCGGTGATCTACGGCGGTACGGAGGGCGACGCCCCGTCCTACTCCGGTCTGGCCCAGGCGCTGGATGTGCCGGAGGCTGATGTCCGCATCTTCGGTAAGCCGGTCTCCCATGAGCGTCGTCGCATGGGCGTGGCCTTCACGACCGCCGAGAGCGCCGATCTGGCGCGTCAGACCGCCAAGATGGCGGCGGACGCTGTCTCCCTGCACGTGAGGTAGCTCTTTCTGTTCCCGGAAGTGCCGGGTCGGTCGGTGACCGGCCCGGCACTTCTGCGTCTTCTCCACGTTCTCCGGTGTCCACGAATGACTGAGATTCGAACGTGTGGTTGACACTGTCCGATGGCTCGGATATACTTTCGGGTAGTGATCAAACTGTCGGTCGATGATGATCCGGACGCTGCGAGGGAGGGAACATGACCACCGCACTGCTGCCACTGGATGCCGAACACCCTGCCCGCGACCTCGTCCAGGCGGTCAACCACGCCGAGTTCGATCTCGTGACCTGGCTGTTGACCATCGACGAAGACCTGCGCCTGTCCACCGTCCTCGCGCTACGCGGCAGGACGCGGGCAGAAGCCTACCGATACGCACACGCTGCCGAACTCGCCGCACGGATGCCGGAGTTGTTCGACCTGCTCGGCGCCGACGGGCGGATCACCGTCGACCACCTCGACACCGTCTGGTCCCAGATCAACCGTCATCTCACCACACTGACCCGGACAGAAGCGCGCCGGCTGGGCCCGGTCATCGACACCGCGGTCGCCGCAGCACTGACCGACTGGATGGAAGCGAACTGCCCCGTCGGACTGGAGGCCTTCGCCCTGGTCGTCCAGGAAACCCTCGCCACTGTGGCCGCCGGCCTGGTCGCAGCCACCGAACTGGCCGAGCAGGACACCCAGCGGCTGACCAGGCGAGGCACGAAACTGGTGCTGGACTGCGGGTCGGAGACCACCGCCACCGCCGTGTGGGGTGCTGTCGGTGACAAGGCCCTGGAACTGCTGCGGGCGGCACGCAAGGCGGCTGAGGATCAGGACGGTACCGAAAGCGACCTCAGCGACCTCAGCGACTTCAGTGCCGCCGTGCCCTCGATGGCGCAGTGCCGGGCACGTGTGCTGCTCGATCAGCTCGGGGACACCCCGGAGGCGATGCGCACGGTGGTCAACCTGTACCGCACCACCGTCGACGGCGTCACCGGTGTCGGTGGCGCGTTTGTCCCGAAGGTCGGTTACATCTCCGAGGTGACCGCCGAGATGCTGGAGTCGGTGGCTGACTATGTCCGCAACCTGCCGAACCAGGCCGAGATCCTCGCCGAGGAGAGTGAGTCCTACCGGTTCCCCACCATGCAGCGTGCGGCGATGGAGGGCCGGGACGGGCACTGCCGGTTCCCGGGCTGTGACATTCCCGCCGACCGGTGCGAGCACGACCATATCGTCAACTCGTGGCACACCAGTCCGGACTCGGACGGTCCGACGGCCGTGATCAACGGGATGTGCCTGTGCCGGCTGCATCATGCCCTGAAAACTGCGGGACTGTGGGCGGCGGAGACCACCGATGGTGGGGTGACGGTGATCTGGACCGGCCCGGCAGGTGTCATCGCGGTGACCGAGGCTGATGGTCCCCTGTCCCCGGCCAGAGCCGGGCCCGACATCTGATCCGGCACGCCCTATCCTGGGCATCATGCCATTCCGCCCCCACCGTCGCCCCCGACGTCGGTCGCCTCGCCGCGTCCGTCGATGGTTTTCCCGGCCGACTCGACGAGATCGACCCCTCCCTGCTCGGCCCCCGCCAGGACCACGAGCTCGTACGTATCACCGACGGCGACATCTCCCGCGACCTCTCCGGCATGACTCTCATCGACAGTCGCCTGGAGAACCTCACCGCCCACGGCGCGGTCCTCACCGGAGCCCGGATCACCGACTGCATCCTCACTGCAGTGAACGCCACCTCCCTGAACGCCGACCGGATCGGCCTGCAGGACGTCATCGTCCGCGATTCCCGCCTGGGTGCCGTCGACCTGGCGGACGCAGGGATCCACGGTCTGATCATCGAGCGCTGCAGCATCGACTTCCTCAACCTGCGGGGTACGGACCTCACCGACGTCCTCTTCCGTGACTGCCGGATCGGGGACCTCGACCTCGGCGGTGTCCGGGCTGACCGGATCGCCTTCGAGGACTGCCAGGTGGACGCCTTCGACGCGGTCAACGCGAAGGCCCGGAATGTGGACCTGCGCGGCCTCGAGATCCACGGAGTCCGCAATCCGGACGGACTGCGGGGGATGACGCTGTCCCCGGTCCAGGTCGCCCTGCTGTCCACCTCTTTCGCCGCCCACCTGGGCGTCAGGGTCGAGGACTGAACGAGGTCAGCTCTCGCCGTGCACGGCCTCGATCTCGACCTGCACCAGCCAGCCCTCCACCGGCTGCTCGGCGACCCCCACGGTGACCATTGTCGGCCTGGTGCGGTTGTCCGTCCCCGGGTAGAGCTCACTGGTCGGGGACGCCTCCGCCTCCGGGGAGGTCGACTCCGTCGGTTCATCCGAGACGGACGCAGATGCAGTCGCAGAGGCCGATGCCGACGCGGACGCCGAGGTGGTCTCCACCGGCTCTTCGAGCAGCGACCGGCCCGTGTCCCGGTCGATGTTGGCGAAGTAGCGGCGGTAGGCGCGCTCCCAACCGTCGAAGTCCGCGCCGTCGTCACCGTCCGCGGCGAGATAGACCCGCACCGTACCCACCTCGTAGAGCTTGAGCTTGCGGTCGGTGAGCAGGTCCTCGAGCTGCGAGAGCACCTGGAGGGACTGCGCCTCGGTGACGGTCATGTCCTCGGGCAGCTTGCCGTCGTCATCGAGCAGGTCCGGATCGACGAAGGACATCGGGTCGCCGTCCTCGGCCATGTAGTTCAGGCGCTCCGGGCCGGTGGCGGAGGAACGGAAGATCGAGGCGTCTGCGGGAACGGAGATGCCGGCGGCGGCCGCGTCGGTCTCGTCGGAGACGGAACTGCTGAACACCGCTTCGTCGGCGCAGGCGCTCACGGTGAGCATCAGGGCTCCGCCGGTGAGCAGGGCAGCGGTGCGCGGGTGTCGCATGTGATCCTCCGGAATTGTCGAACGTCCGGCTACCATCATACGAATGTCAGAGCAGAGCCCGGGCGTGGTCCTGGTCAACCCGAACACCAACCGTGCGACCACGGCCATGATGGGACGACGACTTCAGACGGCGCTCGCCGACATGGACTGCAACCTGCAGGTCACGGCGTTGACCGTGACGGCAGGCCCCGCGATGATCACCGGCCCCGGGGCGCTGGCGGATGCGGCCGGGCACGTCGTCGACCTGGTGCAGGGGCTGGCTCGGGTTCCGGAGGACGCCCCGAGGGTGGTGGTCGCGGCATTCGGTGACCCCGGCGTCCCCGAACTGCAGGACGCAGGCTTCAGGGTGACCGGTATCGGTGAGGCGGCGGTGCGTGCCGCAGTCGAGGGAGGACGCCGGTTCGCGGTCGCCACGACCACACCGGACCTCGCAGACTTGATCACCGGTCTGGTGCCCCGGGCCCTGGGGAAGGGGAGCGCGGCGGACCTGTTCACCGGGGTGGAGCTGACCACCACCGAGCCACTGGTGCTGGCCGAGGACCCGGTGGCCTGTCGGGAGGAGCTGGACGCGGTGGTCAGGCGGTGTCTGGTGGCCGGGGCGCAGCGCGTCGTCATCGGTGGCGGGCCGCTGGGTGACGCCGCCGCCGACCTGGCGGGGCGCTACCCGGACGTGATCGTCGAGCCGTTGACCGCCGCGGCGGCAGAGCTCTCGGCAGCAGCTGCCACGCCGCGGCACTCCTGACGTCCACAGTGCGCGGTCGCCGGATCAGCGACGCAGTCATCGCAGATGAGCACCATGTCACGGCAGTCGCCGTTGATGCAGTTGCGGTAGGTGTTCGTGGGCTCGCCACAGTGGATGCAGTGGCCGAGCTGCGCGGCGTCCTCGCTGAACTCGACGTGCATCCGACGGTCGAAGACGTACAGTGAGCCCTCCCAGAGACCGGCGTCCCCGAACTGTTCGCCGTAGCGGACGATGCCGCCGTCGAGCTGGTAGATTTCGCCGAAACCGCGGTCCACCATGAGTTTGCTGAGGACCTCGCAGCGCACACCGCCTGTGCAGTACGTGACGACCGGGCGACCTTTGAGCTCGTCGTACTTGCCCGAGTCCAGTTCCTCGAGGAAGTCACGGGTGGTGGTGGCGTCCGGCACGACGGCGTTGCGGAACCGGCCGATCGCCGCCTCCATGGCATTGCGGCCGTCGAAGAAGACGACGTCGTCGCCGCGCTCGGCGACCAGGTCGTTGACCTGGGTGGGGCTCAGGCGGACGCCGCCACCGACCACGCCGTGCTCGTCAACCTCCAGGTCGTCCGCGGCGCCGAAGGTGACGATCTCGTCGCGGACCTTCACCGACAGTTTCGGGAAGTCCTCGGCGCAGCCGGCGGACCACTTGAACTCCATGTCGTGGAATCCCGGGTACTCGCGGGTGCGGCGGATGTAGGTCTTGACCGAGGCCAGGGCCCCGCCGACGGTGCCGTTGATCCCGTCACGGCTGATGATGATCCGCCCACGCAGCCCCAGGGACTCGCAGAGGGTGCGCTGCCAGAGCTTCACCGCGGTCGGGTCGGCGACCGGGGTGAAGCGGTAGTAGAGGAGGATGCGGGATTCACTCACGTCTGACGAGTCTAGGCGGTGCCTAGAGCGTGAGGTGCATCTCCTGGTGCTCGATGCCCTCGACGGTGAAGGGGGCACCGATGGGCTCGAAACCGTAGGAGGCGTAGAAGGGCTGGGTGGCGACCTGGGCGTCGATCTTGACGATGGCGGTCTCGGTCACGGGATCGAGGGCGGCGGCGCGACCGCGGGCGACCTCGAGGGTGGCGTCCACGATCTGGCGGGCGATGCCGAAGCCGCGGAATTCGGGCAGGACAGCGAGGCGTCCGACCTGCTGTTCTTCGGCGGGGCCGAAGATGCGGGCGGTGCCGACAAGTCGCAGCGGGGAGCCCGGGTCCGGGGTGCCCCAGCGGTAGTTCGGCGCGTGGCCGGGGTGGACGTAGGCGAGGACGTGGTGGGTCCCGGGCTCGGCGTCGGCATCGTCGATCTCGGCGAAGGTGGTGTGCTGCTCGTTGACGAAGGTGTCCACGCGCAGCTTGTAGAGGGCATGGACCTGGCCCGGCTGCATGGCGAGCAGCTGCTTGCCGGTGATGTGGACTTCGGGGGTCTCGGAGGCGGTCTCCTGGCTATCGGTCATGGCGTACAGGATAGACGGCTTCCGGGGGTGACTGTGGCGGGATGCCGGATTTTCTGCGGGCCCGTCTCCGCAGGTGGGAAACTATTTTGACGGTGAACGAACCTGGTGGTCCGGTATTCTTGGACCGTTTTCCCGACGCCACAGTAAGGATCACCGCGACCCATGCCGCACCAGTCTTCCCCGTCATCCCACCGACGCCGCTGGCTGATCGCTGGCGCCGCTGTCATTCTGATTGTCGTTCTCGCCCTCGCGCTTGTCGTGGGTGTCGGTGGACGGGGCGGTTCCGACGATACTGCGTCCACCTGTGCGGACGTGGAGTTCATCGGCGCGGCGGGATCCGGGCAGCGGGAGGTGGACGCCGAGACCGACCTCATCGACGATGACGGGGTCGGCAGTATCGTCGCGGACACCTACCGGAATCTCCGCGACGATCTTCCGGAGGATGTGACGGTGAATCTCCGGGCGGTGGAGTATCCGGCGATGGCCGTTCCCCAGGGGGCTGACCGTGCGGCATGGTCGGAGTTCCTTGACTCGGTCGCCGAGGGGGCGGACGCCGCGGAGCAGCTCATCGCCGACACCATCGGGGAGTGCGGGGAGGACGCGAAGATCGTGGTTGCGGGATACTCGCAGGGTGCCATGGCGATGCACCGTGCGCTTGAGGCACTCGGCCCGACGGTGCAGATCGTGGCGGGCGTCCTCATCGGGGACGGGGACAAGATGCCGGACGACAATGTCCGGGGGCTGCCGGAGTACGACACGGCTTCCAGTGAGGGCATCGCCCAGGTGGCCAAGAGTGCGGGGATCGATTCCGGGGCCACCGATGTGCTGCTGCCGGAGGAGTGGTCGGCGATCATCATCGACGCCTGCGCTGACGGTGATGTGGTGTGTGCGCCGGATTCACTGTCCCTGGGGAATCTGGACGCGCACCAGAGCTATGACGCCGATGACTGGCGTGAGGAACTGATGGGCCTCGTATCCGATTAGGAAGTTGGGATACTGATATGACGCTCTCCCGGTGCGTTGCAGTTCCCGCGCTTATGCTCACCACGGTCCTTGTACTCGGGGCCTGCAGCGACAGTGACCGCGACGGAGGAGGGGAGACTACCGCTGAGAGTGCCGGTGTCGACGTCTCCGACGGTGCCGTCGAGGTCCGGGCCGGTCTGGCGATGCTCTACCCCGGGGCCTTTGACGGCGTCAGCGTGGACGACTTCCGTGACCCGGAGGTGACGGCCGGTGAGCTCACCGGCGATTTCGAGTATGCCGTGGCGGACCTCAATGCCGACGAGACACCCGATCCGACGGTGACTGCCCCGTGGGGGAGCACGTCCGTGACCGCCACCGGTCCCTCGACCAATGAGACCTGCACCATGAGCGTGCAGCTCGGGGACTGGCTCATCCGGTGCGAGGTGCACCGGAGGAAACGGGGCTGAGATCCGTTTCGAGAAGTGCGGCCAAGGTGAACTGATGGGACTCCTCGGCTGACAGTGTCCGCTGGGCGCGGTGCGTCTGGACGAGGGCACCGCGCAGTAGACCGGGACGCGTGAAACACCGGTCAAGATCGGACCTGTTTTCTAGACCGGCCCGATAACTGCAGACGCCACCGACAGGAAACCCCGGGTCCTCTGGCGAACCAGGGGAACCGGGGATGTCTGTGAAAAGGGGGAGACTACGCCTCGACGCGGGCCTCGCCGGAGGAGTACCGGATCATCTCCTCGATGTCACGGACCTTCTTGCGCTCGCGACCCTCGGCCTCGCCCAGGGCGCGCTCGTGGGCGTCGAGGTTGTACCAGCCCTCCCAGGTGGAGTAGTTGATACCGCGGGAATGCAGCAGCTCGATGACACCCTCTTCCGAGGCGTCCTCCGGGGCGAAGCCGATGCCCTGCGCGGCGTCCTCGAGGAGGTTGGCGACGGCCTGGTTGGCGTCGCCCTTGGTGTTGCCGATGAGGCCCACCGGGCCACGACGCACCCAGCCGGTGGCGTAGACGCCGGGCAGGGTCTCACGCAGCTCGGCCTCCGGGTCGGCGGAGCCGGGGACGCCGGCGATGCCGTCTGCGGTCGGACCCTCGGTGAGGACGCGGCCACCGACGTTCGGGATGACCAGTTCCTTCTCGTCCCAGGGGATGTCCTCGGGGCGGTCGGACTTGTAGCCGACGGCGCGGTAGACGTCGCCGACCGGCCACTCGGTGAGCTTGCCGGTGCCGACGACCTTGCCGTCGGCGTACTCGGTGCGCTCGGTCACCAGGCCGGTGACCTTGCCGTCAGTGCCGGTCTTGACCTCGACGGGGGACTCGAAGAAGTGCAGGTACAGCTTGTGCGGGGCACCCTTCGGGTCGTTGATGGCGTAGTTCTCGAGGATGGTGCAGACCTGGTCGGTGATCTTCGAGTTGTGACGGGCCTCCATGGACGCCTCGTCGTAGTCGATGTCCTCCGGGTCCACGACGACCTCGATGGTCGGGGAGTGGTTGAGCTCCTTGAGCTCCAGCGGGGTGAACTTCGCCTGGGCCGGGCCGCGGCGTCCGAAGACGTGGACCTCCTTGGCCTGGTTGTCCTTGAGGGACTCGTAGACGTTGTCCGGGATCTCGGTGACGCGCAGTTCCTCACCGGTCTTGGCGAGGACGCGGGCGATGTCGAGGCCGACATTGCCGACGCCGATGACGGCGACGGAGTCGGCGGGCTGGGTCCAGGAATCGGAGAAGTGCGGGTTGGCGTCGTAGAAACCGACGAACTTGCCGGCGCCGATGGTGTGCTCGCCGCCGGGGATGTCCAGGTCGCGGTCGTCGGTGGCGCCGGTGGCGTAGATGACGGCGTCGTAGTACTTCTTCAGGTCATCGAGGGTGATGTCCTTGCCGACGTTGATGTTGCCGAGCAGGCGGATCTGGGGTTTGTCGAGAACCTTGTGAAGGCTCTTGATGATGCCCTTGATACGTGGGTGGTCGGGGGCGACGCCGTAGCGGATCAGTCCGAACGGGGCGGGCATGCGCTCGTAGAGGTCGATGGAGACGTCCTGGCCGGACTTCATCAGGGCATCGGAGGCGTAGATACCGGCCGGGCCGGATCCGATGACGGCGACGCGCAGCGGGCGGTTGTCAGACATGAATTCGTTGGTCCAATCCGTTGAGTGGCAGTACTTCCACGTTAGTCTGCCCTGACTTGAACTGGAACCCTCGTCGCGGGCCGGGAGTGGCCGCGGCGGATCAGTGGTTGATCGTGGGCGGGTCAGGGCAGACCGGGTACAGGTGTGACGGCCCATGACTATAGACCGAGTGGTCTGTTCAGTGCAAGGGGAGCGGAATTGAGGTGGCCCTGCGTTGTGGATATGTACCGAGCGGTCTAGTGTGGGACGCCGACGATCACTAGACCGAACTGTCTGTGCAGAGAGAAGGGGCCTATGACCACGGCAACCGATTCGCCTTCCCGTGAGGCGGTCCGCAAGGCTGCCGCAGCCAAGGAGGACGCTGCGGCGGTGGCCAGGGCTGCCGCCGACGCAGCCAAGGCTGACCCGGACAATGAACAGCTCGCTGACGAGCTCCGTGAGGCGCGCAATGCCCAGCGCCGTGCTGCGCGCGCGCTGAAGAAGGCCGAGGAGACCCTCGCGTCCGAGGAAGCCGGAGCCGCTGCTGACACCGCCCCGGCAGAGGAACTCTCCCCGCTCGAGGCCGCACGCTCTGAGCTGCGACGTCTCGAGGACGCCCAGGCTGAGCTGGCTGCCGCCACGGTCAGGGCGGACGCCGCTGCTGAGGCCGATCCGGGCAATTCCGGTCTCTTCGCCGCCGCCCGTAAAGCGCGCTGGGATGAGCTGAAGGGGACCAAGGCCGTGCAGAAGGCGGCCACCGCGCTCGCCGAGGCCGAGGCCGAGGCTGCGGCTGCGGCACCGGCCGAGGTTGCACAGGAGCGGACCGCTGAGGTCGACGACCCGGACAACGCGGAGGACGCCGACGAAGTTGCCGAGTCCGCCGAGGTCGCACCCGCCGGCCCGCTGACCGTCGCCGACGCCGAGCGTCTGCTCGCCGACGCTGAGGCTGCGACGGAAGCCGCGGAGGCTGCCGCGGAGGCGGATGCCGAGGACAAACAGCTCTCCGCCGCCGCCCGCCGTGCGCGTGCGGCACAGAAGAAGGCCGCGCGTGCACTGAAGCGCGCCCGCAAGGCCGCGGTCGAGGCTGACGAGACAGACGACGCCGGCAGCTCCGGGGACACGGCAGCTGAGACTTCCACTGAGGTCCCCGTCACCGCCCCTGCTGCAGCGTCCACCCCGGAGGTCGCGGAAGAAGCCCCGGCTTCCCAGGCTGCTCCGGTCCCCGCTGCCGCCCAGGCCGCCCCGGTGCTCACCCAGGACACTCTCGCACTGGTCAGCTCGGGTGCCTCGGTGCTTGCGGTCGCCGCGGACGCCTCCGAGCGCGCCGCCGCAGCCGACCCCGCCAACGCACTGCTGGCAGAGGCCGCCCGCAGCGCCCGCGCCGCCGCACAGCAGGCCGCCCAGGCTGTGGCTGCCGCAGCAGCACTGCACGGTGCCGCTCCGGCTGTCGCTGCACCGGCCGCTGAGCCCGAGGCGGTGACAGAAGCGGAGGCCCCGGCCGAGCCCGAGACCTCCCACACGCCCGAGACCCCCGCCGAGGACCCTGCCGTCGTCGAGGCCCGCGAGGCCCTCGCTGCCGCCGAGGAGACACAGAACGGGTTCGCCACCGCCACCCTGAAGGCCGAAGCCGCCGCCGAGGCGGAGCCGGGCAATTCCGACCTCTTCTCCGCGGCCCGCAAGGCACGCTGGGACGAGCTCAAGGCGTCCAAGGCCGTCCAGAAGGCCACTGCGGCCCTGGAGAAGGCCATCGCCGACGCTCCGCCCGTCCCCAAGGTCCTCACCGAGGAGGAGAAGGAAGACCGCAAGGCGCCGAAGCCGCAGGGCCAGTGGCTCATCGACGGCAGGGACCCGCTCAACGGTGACGAGCGCATCAAGCAGGAGGACGCCGGCCTCGCCGTGGCAGACCGCGTCCGCGAGATCTACTCGAAGCAGGGCTTCGACTCGATCCCGCCCGAGGACCTCGCCCCCCGCTTCAAGTGGATCGGCATGTACACCCAGCGCCGTCAGGACATGGACGGTGAGCAGACCGGCACCCTGACCAACGCCGAGTTGCAGGACCGCTACTTCATGATGCGTATCCGCCTTGACGGTGGTCAGGTCACCCCGCAGCAGCTGCGCGTCATCGGCGGGATCTCAGCGGACTTCGCCCGCAACACCGCCGACTTCACCGACCGGCAGAACATCCAGCTGCACTGGATCCGTATCGAGGACGTCCCGGAGATCTGGGACCGGCTCGCCGCCGTCAACCTGGACACCTTCTTCGGCTGCGGTGACGTGCCCCGCGTCGTCCTGGGTTCCCCGGTCGCCGGGGTCTCCAAGGACGAGATCATCGACGCCACCCCGGCGATCCGTGAGATCAAGGAGAACTGGCTCACCCGGGACGAGTTCACCAACCTGCCCCGCAAGTTCAAGACGGCCATCTCGGGCAACCGTCGCCAGGATGTCACCCATGAGATCCAGGACGTCTCCTTCATCGGCTCCGAGCATCCGGAGCACGGCCCCGGCTTCGACCTCTGGGTCGGTGGCGGTCTGTCGACCAACCCGATGTTCGCCCAGCGTCTCGGCGTATGGGTCCCCCTCGACGAGGTCCCGCAGGTGTGGGCCGGCGTCGTCCGGATCTTCCGCGACTACGGTTACCGCAAGCTGCGCAACCGTGCCCGCCTGAAGTTCCTCGTGGCCGACTGGGGTGTGGAGAAGTTCCGCCGCGTCCTCGAGGAGGACTACGTCGGTCACGCGCTCATCGACGGCCCTGAGCCGGAGGTCTGGCCGGGCTACCGCGACCACGTCGGTGTCCACGAGCAGCGGGACGGGAAGTTCTACGTCGGTGTGAAGCCGACCGTGGGCCACACCGAGGGTGACCAGCTCATCCGCCTGGCCGATCTGGCTGAGGAGCGTGGGATCACGCAGATCCGCACCACCCCGGACAAGGAACTCATCTTCCTCGGCCTCGAGCAGGACGCCGTGGACGACCTCACCGATGCCCTGGAGAAGGAGGGACTGTCGGCCAGGCCGTCCAGCTTCCGTCGCGACATCATCTCCTGCACCGGCCTGGAGTTCTGCAAGCTCGCCCTGGTCACCACCAAGAAGCGGGCGATCGACCTGGCCGACCAGCTCGAGGAGAAGCTCGGTGACCTCGACGTGCCGCTGAAGATCAGCCTCAACGGCTGCCCGAACTCGTGTGCCCGGACGCAGGTCGCGGACATCGGCCTCAAGGGTCAGATCGTCACCGATGATGACGGCAACCGGGTCGAGGGCTTCCAGGTGCACCTCGGCGGTGCGCTGGGCATGCACCCCGACTGGGGTAAGAAGCTGCGCGGCCACAAGGTCACGTCCGCCGACCTGGACGACTATGTCGTCCGCGTCGTGGAGAACTACAAGGAAAACCGCACCAGCGTCGACGAGCAGTTCCGTGACTGGGTGCTCCGTGCGCCGGAGGAGCAGCTCCAGTGAAGGACGCCAACAACGACATCAGCGGGAAGTCCGCCCACCCGAACCCCAGGAGAGCCACCGTGATGCACTGCCCGTACTGCGCCTCGGAGAACCTGTGGCCGGACCCGGAGACGGACAACGCCTGGGAGTGCCGTGACTGCCGCCGGGTGTTCTCGGTGAAGCTCCACGGCCAGCTGCCCCGCGGCGTCTGACCGCCCGGTCCGACTGCTTCCTGTAGTGCCGCGGTCGCGGCGTCCTACAGTCTTCGTCGCAGTTCAGGTATGGGGTAACCTCGGCCTCCATGGCGGTACAGCAGGAGCAGCGGGAACACCAGGCACCACAGCCGGACAGCAGGATCCTCACCTCAGGGTTGCTCAGCGTCCGGCGCTCGCGCCTCCCCGCCCCTGACGACCCCCGGTGGCTTCTCAAGGTCGCCTTCTCGCAGCGTCCCCGGCAGTTCCTCGCCTCCGGCGGAATGCTGCTCGGTTTCATCTGCAACGCCACCACCTCCGTTGTCGTCGGTCGCGCCATCGACGACGCCGTCGCCACCGGCGACGGCGGTCACCTCTTCCTGTGGGTCGGCATTCTCGGCCTGCTCTTCCTGTTCAACGGCGTCTCCGTCTGGCTGGGACGCCGCTTCCTGGAAATGATCCTCCAGCAGGTCAGCCATGACGTCCGCACCGCGGTGACAGACCGGATCCAGGACCCTCGGGGCATCGGTCGCGAGGGGGCCGGAGGCGAACGCACCGCCGGCGGCCTGCTGTCCATCGCCAGCACCGACGCCAACAGGGCCGCCGACATCATCGTCATGACGGTTTTCCCGGTCGCGGAGCTCGGGTCGATCCTCTACGTCGCCGCCGTCGTCCTCACCGTCGACTGGCGCCTCGGTCTCGCCGTGCTGCTCGGCGCCCCGGCCGTGGTCCTGCTCTCGGTCCGCGCCGCCCGACCGCTGCGCAGCAGAGCAGGGGCGCGGCAGCAGGCCCTGGCCCGCACCGCCTCGGTCGCCACCGACGCGGTCCAGGGGCTGCGGATCATCAAGGGCCTCGGCGTCGTCTCCACGATGAAGGCCCGCTACCGCGGGTACTCCGAGAAGGCCTACCATGCCACGGTCGCCGCGAACGCCGCCGAGGCGCGGCTCACTGCCACCACCCAGTCCATCGGTGCCGTGTACGTCGTGGCCGTCGGTGTCGCCGCCGGCTGGCTCGCCCTGCACGACGGCCTCACCGTCGGGCAGCTCATCACCGTCGTCGGCCTGTCCCAGTACGTTGTCCACCCGATGACGATGCTGGGCCGCAACTTCGCCACCCGGGTCGCGATCTCCGCCGCGTCCGCCCGACGCGTCGTCAGCGTGCTCACCGCCCCCTACGCCACCCCGGACGAGGCGACGGACACCGAGACGCAGGCACTCATCGACGCCGTGCCGGTCGGCGTCACCGTCGTCCGCGACATCGCCCGTGCCGGGGAGGTGACGGATTCCCTGCTGCGCATGCCCCGCGACCGCGTGATCGTCGCCCCGCACGCGGCAGATCTCTTCGACGGCCCGTTGCGCGACAACGTCCACCCCGACCCGGTGGTCGCCGCCGAGGCACTGGAGGTGGCCGATTGCGCGGACATCCCCGGCGGTCCCGGACGTCCGGTGGGGGAGGGAGGGCGACGCCTCTCCGGTGGTCAGCGCCAGCGTGTCGCGCTGGCCCGGGCGATCGCCGCCGACCCTGAACTGCTGGTGCTCGCCGACCCGACCACGGCGGTGGATTCGGTCACCGAACAGCACATCGCCGAGCGGGTCGCCGCCCGCTACACAGGCACCGGTCACCGCGTCCTCGTCCTGTCCGAGGCGCCGGCCTGGCAGGTCGCCGCCACCACCCGGTGGGACGCCGCCGACCTCGACGCGGCCCTGGCGGAGGTGCACGCATGACCCCGACCACCTCAGAGATCCAGGCGTTCCCGCTGGCGACCTGGACCCAGGCCCGCCGGGATATCGTCCGGCAGCTGAAGGCGGTGCCGGGTGCGTGGTGGCAGGCGCTGGCCGCCGCCGTACTGCTCGGCATCGGTGCCTGGTGCACGGTCTCCGTACCTCGGCTGATGGGGCGCATCGTCGACATCGCGACCTCCGGCACCGACGGTGACCTGTGGCGCACCGCCGGGCTCATGGCCGCCGCCGCGGTCATCGCGGGAGTCACCGACGGTGCGGGCTACTTCCTGTTGGCCAGGCTGTCGGAACGGCTCATCGCCAACCTGCGTGAGGAGATGGTCGGGACGGCCCTCGGTCTGCCGACGCACCGGGTGGAGGACGCCGGCACCGGCGACGTCGTCAGTCGCTCCACCGACGATGTCGCCCAGACCTCCTCGGCGGTGATGGAGGTTCTGCCGGTGCTGTCCGGGGCGGTGTTCGTCATCGCCGCGACCGGCATCGGACTGCTCACCGTCGACTGGCGGTTCCTCGCCGTGATCCTGCTGGTCTCCCCGGTGTACTGGCTCGCCGCCCGGGCCTACCTGCGCAAGGCACCGCAGCTCTTCGCCGCGGAGCGGGCCTCGATGGGTCTGCGGGCGCGACGGGTGCTCGAGGCGATCCACGGCCGGAAGACGGTCCGGGCGTTCCGGATGGAGCGCGACATGCACGACCGGATCAGCGACGCGTCCTGGTCGGTGGTGGACAACGCCGTCGCAGCGAACCGTGTGATGGTCCGGCTGCTCAACCGGATGCTCGGCGCCGAGTTCGTGATGATCACCTCCGCGCTGGTGCTCGGTTTCGTCCTCGTCGACCGCGGGACACTCGGCGTCGGCTCGGTCACCGGCGCCGCGCTGATGATCATCCGCGTGCGCGGACCGCTGCAGCAGGTGATGCGCGTGCTGGACGCCGCCCAGTCCGGCTACGCCTCGCTGGCCCGCATCATCGGCGTGACCGTCGACCCGCCGCGACCGGTGCCGGACGCCGGTGCGCCGGAGGCCCGTGGTGAGGTCGTCCTCAAGGACGTCGCGTTTCGTTACGGGGAGGATTCCTGGGCCGTGTCCGACGTCAACTTCCGGATCGAACCGGGGAGGACGGTGGCCCTGGTGGGGGCGTCCGGTGCGGGCAAGACCACGGTGGCCACGCTGCTGGCAGGGCTGCGTGAACCGACCGCGGGAGAGGTGACGGTGGACGGGGTGCCGGTGACCGCACTGTCGGACTCCGAGCGTGCCGCCCGTCTGGCGTTGGTCTCCCAGGAGGTCCACGTGTTCTCCGGGACACTGCGCGACGACCTGCTGCTCGCCGCCCCCGACGCCACCGATGGCGCGCTGTCTGAGACGCTGGTGGCGGTGGGTGCCGACGGGTGGCTGGCGACGTTGTCGGACGGGTTGGACACCGAGGTCGGCGCCCGTGGCGTCCTCCCGGATCCGGTGGTGGCCCAGCAGCTCGCCCTGGCCCGGGTGCTGCTGCGCGACCCGAAGGTGGTCGTGCTCGACGAGGCGACGGCAGAGGCAGGGTCGGCCGGGGCCCGGGCCCTGGAGGATGCCGCCCGGCGGTTGACGGACGGGCGCACCGCGCTGACGGTGGCGCACCGGCTGGACCAGGCGCGTCAGGCCGACGAGATCCTCGTCATGGAGGATGGTCGGATCGTGGAGCGGGGCTCCCATGACGACCTGGTGGCGTCCGGCGGACGCTACGCCGAACTGTGGTCGGTGTGGTCGCGGGGGCGGTGAGCCGGTCGCGTGGGTAGACCTCTCTGTCTGGGAGTTTTATTCACGCTGACCTGTAGGTACAAAGACCTCCTGTAGGGGTACGGTCAATCCCTGTTGCTCATGGTGAACCGAGTGGTCTAGTCTGGTGCAGCATTAGACCGACCGGTCTGTTGACGACGGGCCGGTCGCGCCAGAGAAGACCACCAGAGAAGAGCAGGGAAGAACAGCCATGACGAACACGGGAGCAGGTGCCGGCATCACGGCGCTGACCGGTCTCGTGGGGCTCGGCGGCACCGCCGCCGCAGACACCCCTGACCGGCCCCGGAGGGACCCCGAGGTCAGCCCCGCGGGCGCGCCCACGACCACCACCCACCTCACCGCCGAGCAGAGTGCCGCCCACCAGGCCCTGGTCGACGAATGGAATGACCGGCTCGACGGGAAGAGCGCTGAGGAGATCCTCGACTGGGTCAACGAGTACGTCACCGGCACCGTCGCGGTGACCATGTCCATGCAGGACACTGTCCTCGCCGAGCTCGCCCAGGGCCGCGTGCATGACGCGGAACTCGTGTTCCTGGACACCGGCTACCACTTCGACGAGACGATGGATGTCGCCCGCGAGGTCGATGAGCGCTACAGCCTGCCGCTGAAGACCGTCGAGCCCGTCCTCTCCGTCGAGGAGCAGGACCGGGAGTACGGGGCGAACCTCTACCGTTCCAACCCGACCGCCTGCTGCCGGATGCGCAAGGTCGAGCCGCTCGCCCGGATGCTCAACCCCTACGAGGCGTGGATCTCCGGTGTGAAGCGGGTCGACAGCGAACTGCGTAAGGACACCCCGATCCTCGACGTCGACCGCACCGGCCGGCTGAAGATCAACCCGATCGCGGCATGGACCGACCAGGACGTCGAGGACTACATCGAGGACCACGACCTGATCATCCACCCCCTGACGAAGCAGGGGTACCCCTCGATCGGCTGCGCCACCTGCACCCTGCCCGTCGCCCCCGGCGAAGATCCCCGTTCCGGCCGCTGGGCCGGTTCCACCAAGACAGAATGCGGACTCCACCTGTGACCACTGCAACGCCTGAAACCACTGAAACCACTGAAACCACTGAAACCACTGACAGCCAGCTCAGCCCCCACCTCGCGAGCCTCGAGGCGGAGGCCATGGAGATCCTCCGCGAGGTCGCCGGCCAGTTCGACAAGCCGGGCCTGCTGTTCTCCTCCGGCAAGGACTCGGTCGTCGTCCTCGAGCTCGCCAAGCGGGCCTTCGCCCCGGCCGCCGTGCCCTTCGAGCTCATCCACGTCGACACCGGCCACAACTTCCCGGAGGTCATCGAGTTCCGCGAGCGCATCGCCGCCGACCCGCGGATCAGCCTCCACGTCGCCCACGTCCAGGACTGGATCGACTCCGGCGCCGTCCAGGAGCGTCCCGACGGCACCCGTAACCCGCTGCAGACCGTCCCGCTCGTCGAGACGATCCAGAACCGTGGCTACGACGCCGTGCTCGGCGGTGCCCGCCGCGACGAGGAGAAGGCCCGCGCCAAGGAGCGCGTCTTCTCCGTGCGCGACTCTTTCGGCGGCTGGAACCCGCGGCGTCAGCGTCCGGAGCTGTGGGGCCTCTACAACGGTCGCCACCAGGCAGGCGAGAACATCCGCGTCTTCCCGATCTCCAACTGGACCGAGGCGGACATCTGGGACTACATCAAGGCCCGCAACGTGGAGATCCCGGAGATCTACTACTCCCACCAGCGTGAGGTCTTCAACCGTGGTGGCATGTGGCTGACCGCCGGTGAGTGGGGCGGCCCGAAGGAGGGTGAGACGGTCGAGACGAAGACCGTGCGCTACCGCACCGTGGGCGACATGTCCTGCACCGGTGCCGTGCTCTCCGACGCCGCCACCATCGACGACGTCATCGAGGAGATCAAGGCCTCCACCACCACCGAACGCGGCGCCACCCGGGCCGACGACAAACTCTCCGAGTCCTCCATGGAGGACCGCAAGAAGGAAGGCTACTTCTGATGACCGCCGCAACCCTGGAGAACGACACCGTGACCACTGCTCTGCCCACCCTGCGGCTGTGCACCGCCGGCTCAGTCGACGACGGCAAGTCAACCTTCGTCGGCCGTCTGCTCCACGACACGAAGTCCATCCTCGCCGACCAGTTCGAGGCCGTCCAGCGCGTCTCGGCCGCCAAGGGTCTGGAGAACCCGGACCTGTCCCTGCTGGTCGACGGACTGCGTGCCGAGCGTGAGCAGGGCATCACCATCGACGTGGCCTACCGCTACTTCGCCACCGACAAGCGTTCCTTCATCCTCGCGGACTGCCCCGGGCACGTGCAGTACACCCGGAACACCGTCACCGGTCTGTCCACCTCTGAGCTGGTCATCGTGCTCATCGACGCCCGCAACGGCGTCATCGAGCAGACGAAGCGACACCTCACCGTCGCCGCGATGATGCGCACCTCGCACGTCATCGTCGCCGTGAACAAGATCGACGCCGTCGACTTCTCCCAGGAGGTCTTCGACGGGATCTCCGCCGATGTCAGGGCCCTGGCCACCGAGCTGGACCTGCCGAAGGTCGACATCGTGCCGACCTCCGCACTGCTCGGCGACAATGTCGTGACCCGTTCGGAGAACACCCCCTGGTACGACGGCCCGTCCGTCCTCGAGATCCTCGAAACCGCCCAGCCGGCCCGCATCAACGCCGGCACGGAGCGCGGTCTGCGTTTCCCGGTCCAGGTCGTCATCCGCGACCACGCCAGCGACTACCGCGGCTACGCCGGTCGCCTGACTTCCGGCTCCGTCTCCGTCGGTGACGAGGTCACCATCGGTGGCGCCGGCGGACGCGCCAGCACCGTCATCGGCATCGACGGTCCCGGTGGAGCCCAGGAGAGCGCCGCCCGCGGCGAGTCCGTCACCCTGCGCCTGGCCGACGACATCGACATCGCCCGCGGTGACCTCATCGCCACCGCCACCGACTCCGACGCCATCCCGGCCGCGGTCAACAGCTTCAAGGCCCTGGTCTTCCAGCTCGCCGAGTCCCCGGTCCGGGTGCGCGGCAATGTCCTGCTCCGCTACGGCACCGCCACCGTCCGGGCCCGCGTCGACGAGATCATCCGCCGCGTCCACATCCTCGATGAGGATGAGGCCCGGGGCGACCTCGGCACCCAGCTCGAGCTCAACGACATCGCCGAGGTCCGCGTCACCGTGGCCGAGCCGCTGCCGGTCGAGTCCTACCGCCGCGGCGGACGGGTGGGTTCCTTCCTGCTGATCAGCCCGGGCGACGGTGACACCCTCACCGCCGGTCTGGTCACCTCGGTCGACTAGGCACAGGACCAGGTACCGCACATGGTGACGCCGGTCGTTCTCCTCGCACACGGGTCCAGGCACCCGGAGGCGGACGCCGCCGTCGCCCGCATCGCCGATGCGGTCTCCGCTCTCACCGGAGCTCCGGCACAGCCCTCCTACCTGGACTTCTCACCTCTGACGCTCACCACCGTCGCCCATCTGCTCGCCGCAGAAGGGTACCGGCGGGCGACCGTCGTCCCACTGCTGTTCACCCGCGCCTTCCACATGCGCCACGATGTCCCCGAGGCTCTCGCCGAAGCGACCGCGGCCACCGGCGTGGCATTCACCCTGGC
This sequence comes from Corynebacterium sp. UD i78, assembly GCF_056280545.1. Taxonomy (NCBI): domain Bacteria; kingdom Bacillati; phylum Actinomycetota; class Actinomycetes; order Mycobacteriales; family Corynebacteriaceae; genus Corynebacterium; species Corynebacterium sp. UD i78. The sequence goes on from NZ_JBWCED010000001.1 coordinate 3,162,902, forward strand.
CGAAGGAATCGGAACCGGTGCGGATGTGGCGGAGCTGCTGGCGTCCCGCATCCCGCCCGGCACCGGGCACCTTGTCCTCTACTCCGTGGGGTCCTCGGTGTCCGGGGCGAATGAGACGGTCGCCGACCTCGCCATCGACAGCGGTGGTCGGGCCGGCATCACCGCCGAACTCGTCACCGCCACCGGCCCCTCTGGGGGCGTGGACGCTCTGGTGGACGCGGTACGCCGCGCCACCGGACCGGTACATGTCGCACCGTTGTTCATCTCGCCCGGAACACTGTGGGACGCCGCCGTTGACGTCCTTTCCTCACTGCCGGACAACCTGTCCGTCACCACCGGCGTCCCCCTGGACACCGCTGTCGCCCCACTGACCGCCCACCGGGCCCGAGAAAGGAACGCCGGATGAAGCTCCTGCTCTTCGCCGTGGCCGGGCTGCTCGCCCAGCTTGTCGACGGTGCCCTCGGCATGGCCTTCGGCATCACCGCCGAACTCGTCACCGCCACCGGCCCCTCTGGGGGCGTGGACGCTCTGGTGGACGCGGTACGCCGCGCCACCGGACCGGTACATGTCGCACCGTTGTTCATCTCGCCCGGAACACTGTGGGACGCCGCCGTTGACGTCCTTTCCTCACTGCCGGACAACCTGTCCGTCACCACCGGCGTCCCCCTGGACACCGCTGTCGCCCCACTGACCGCCCACCGGGCCCGAGAAAGGAACGCCGGATGAAGCTCCTGCTCTTCGCCGTGGCCGGGCTGCTCGCCCAGCTTGTCGACGGTGCCCTCGGCATGGCCTTCGGCATCACCGCCACCACCGCGCTGATCCTCTCCGGCGCGGCCCCCGCCCAGGCCAGCGCCGCGGTGCACTTCGCCGAGGTCGGGACGACGCTTTTCTCCGGGCTCGCCCACTGGAAGCTCAACAACGTCCATTGGCCGACCGTGCTCTTCCTCGGAGTCCCCGGTGCGGTCGGCGCCTTTGCCGGTGCGACGGTGCTGTCGGGTCTGTCGACCGAGTCTGCCGAGCCGGTGGTCTCCACCATCCTGCTGTTGCTGGGTGCCTATGTGCTGGTACGCAGCGTTGCGCTGCCCTGGAAGCGGCGGCAGCGCTCCGAGTTCGCCGACGGCGCCGGCACGCCTCACCCACCGGCCGCCCGTGGCAGGTTCGGTCTGGCCGCCCTCGGACTCGGCGGCGGTTTCCTCGACGCGACCGGCGGCGGCGGCTGGGGCCCGGTCACCACGTCGACACTGCTCAGTGTCGGACGTCGTGAGCCCCGCAAGATCATCGGCACCGTGAACACCGCCGAGTTCCTCGTCGCGGTGTCTGCGTCCCTCGGATTCATCTTCGGCCTGGAGCAGGTCCACGGGTCCTGGCAGCCGGTGCTTGGACTGCTCATCGGCGGACTGATCGGTGCGCCCATCGCCGCCTGGGTGGTGACGGTCATCAACCCCGACGTCCTGGGCGCGGTCGTGGGCGCACTGCTCATCGTGCTCAACGGGGTGCGCGTCATCAACGCCCTCGGCTGGGGCGGTGCCGCGATCGTCACCGTTGTCGTGGTGGTCGTCGCCGTGGTCCTGACCCGTGTGCTGCTGCGCCGACGGGCCGTCAGGCAGGCGGAGGACGCGGCGGAGAGTGGACCTGTGGACAACGCGGGTGCCCCCGCTCCGGGAGCTTTTACCACAGGTTAGAGGGGGTGTGGTTCCTCCCACTCCTGTGGCGTTGGTCACCGACTGTGGTTCCGTGCACAATAGTAACGTTCATGTAGACCGCACCACAGCAGTAGACGACTCCAGGAGATTTCAGTGACAGTCCGCGCAGTGCTCAGTCCGATCGCCACCGCAGCCGGGCGTCGGGGAGAGCTCATCAGCACGCTCTCCGCCGGCCACGGCCCCGATGTCGGAGATGTCACCGACATCTTCGACACACTGCGTCCCTCGGCCCCGGACTTCAGCGAGGCACTCGATGTCGCACTCGGAGACCGTGACGGGGTCCTCGTCGGTACCGGCGAGCCGATGTTCGACTCCCGCCTCGCCGCCGCCGTCGGCGTCCCCCAGTTCCTCGTCGCCGCGGGTGAACAGGACCACCTCCAGTTGCAGCAGGTCGCCGGACAGCTGGTGCGTGTCGGTCGTGCGCCCCGTGGTATCGCCGTGATGGACGGCACCCACGGTTCCTCCGCCCTGGAGGCGGAAGGTACCGCCGTCCCGTTCCTCGCCCTCGACAAGGTCGACGAAGCCGAGGCGTCCACCCCGGTCATCGGACCGGAGGTCTTCGAGCGCAACCTCATCATCCAGGCCCGTGCCGCCAAGGCGCACATCGTGCTTCCTGAAGGTGATGACGACCGCATCCTCACCGCAGCCCACCAGCTGCTCGAGAAGAAGGTCTGTGAACTGACCATCCTGGGTGACCCGCCCGCCATGGCCGCCCGTGCCCACGAACTCGGCCTCGACATTTCCGGTGCCACGCTCACCGACCCGACCGAGGGCGACGACCTCGAGCGTTTCGCCGAGGAGTTCGCCGAGCTACGCAAGGCAAAGGGGGTCTCCCTCGACGAGGCCCGCGAGACCATGAAGGACATCAGCTACTACGCGACGATGATGATCCACCTCGGCCTGGCCGACGGCATGGTCTCCGGTGCCGCGCACACCACCGCGCACACCATCAAGCCCAGCTTCCAGATCATCAAGACCGTGCCCGAGGCGTCCATCGTCTCCTCGATCTTCCTCATGGTCATGGACGGCGTCCTCTGGGCGTTCGGTGACTGCGCGGTCAACCCGAACCCCACTCCGGCACAGCTCGCCGAGATCGCCGTGGTGTCCGCGAAGACCGCCGCGCAGTTCGGCATCGACCCGAAGGTCGCCATGCTGTCCTTCTCCACCGGGTCCTCCGGCGCCGGTGAGGACGTCGAGGCGGTCGCCGAGGCTGTGACCATCGCCCGCGAGTCCTCGGGGGACCTCAGCGTGGACGGCCCGCTGCAGTTCGACGCCGCCGTCGTCGAGTCGGTGGGCCAGAAGAAGCTGCCCGGCTCCGATGTCGCCGGTAAGGCCACCGTCTTCGTCTTCCCTGACCTCAACAGCGGAAACATCACCTACAAGGCGGTCCAGCGCACCGCTGACGCACTGGCCGTCGGCCCGATCCTCCAGGGGCTGAACAAGCCCGTCAACGACCTGTCCCGCGGAGCCACCGTCCCGGACATCGTGAACACCGTCGCCATCACCGCCATCCAGGCCGGCAACTAACCGAAAGAGCATACACAGCCATGACGCAGCACATTCTGGTCCTCAACTCCGGTTCCTCCTCGATCAAGTTCCAGGTCCTCGACCTGCAGGCGGAGAACCCCGACGTGCCCTTCCTCTCCGGTCTCGTCGAGCAGATCGGTGAGTCCCGCGGTCACATCCGCATCGTGACCGAGAACAACACCATCGAGGACCGCCGTCCGATCCTGAGCCACTCCGTCGGTCTGGAGCGCGCCTTCGGCATGATGTCCATGCTGGGCGTGGGACCGCAGGACCTCGACGTCCACGCTGTCGGACACCGCGTCGTCCAGGGGGGCTCGGTCTTCAACGAGCCGGTCATCATCGACGAATCCGTGAAGAACGAGATCCGGGGCATGATCCCGCTGGCGCCGCTGCACAACCCGGCGAACCTCGACGGCATCGAGAACGCCCAGTCCCTGCTGCCGGACGTCCCCCACGTCGCCGTCTTCGATACCGCGTTCTTCCACTCCCTGCCGGAGTCCGCGGCCCGCTACGCCATCAACCGCGACATCGCCGACCAGTACCACATCCGCCGGTACGGTGCCCACGGCACGAGCCACCAGTACGTCTCCGAGCAGGTCCCCGCCCTCATCGGCAAGGCCGCCGAGGACGTCAACCAGATCACCCTCCACCTGGGCAACGGTGCCTCGACCTCCGCCATCCGTGGCGGCAAAGCCATTGACACCTCCATGGGCCTCACCCCGCTGGCAGGTCTGGTCATGGGTACCCGTACCGGTGACATCGACCCCTCGGTCATCTTCCACCTCGCCCGTGAGGCGAAGATGAGCATCGACGAGATCGACACCCTGCTCAACCGTCGTTCCGGTCTCAAGGGCCTGTGCGGGGTCAACGACTTCCGCCTGCTCCAGGAGCTCATCAACGAGGGGGAGCAGGACGCCCAGGAGGCGTACGACATCTACGTCCACCGCGTCCGCCAGTATGTCGGTTCCTACATGCTGGAGCTCGGTCGCCTCGACGCGATCTCTTTCACCGCGGGTGTCGGTGAGAACCACGTCGGTATCCGCCGCGACACCATGGCAGGCCTGGAGAACTTCGGCATCAGGATCGACGATGCGCTGAACAACAATGAGGCAGGCGTCAAGGGGGCCCGGGTCATCTCCACCGAGGATTCCACCGTCAAGGTTCTCGTGGTCCCGACCAACGAAGAGCTCGCCATCGCGCGGGCCGCCGCCGAGCTCGCGGACAACTGATCTACCGCTTGACGGGGCGTTCTTCCACGGCACCGTCGGTGCGGAATATCGCACCTCATCGGCTGATGGCGTCGGTCTCACCTGGACACTTACCAGATGAAAGTTGAATCCGGGTGCGATATTCCGCCACGCTGTGCCACACTCGGTGATTCAGGGACAGATATATCACGTCCGGGTCGGGGGATCCGGGAGGGGGAGGGGCATATGCCGTATGCAGGTGACGCTATAGACAAGGGGATCGCCCGACACTGGCGTCCGCCGGCCGGGGTCCATAATGCGCACCGGCCGGGCACTCGGGACGAGGTCGTGGCGGAGCTCAGCGAAGGAGCATTGGGCGATCTCTACACGGAGGTCGACGGGTTGTGGGTGCCGACGCAGAGTGTCCGGCCCGAAGCCCTCGTCATCACCGGGGCGGCGCACCATCCCCGTCAACTCGCCTACCGGGTTGATGCCCTGACCCGGTTGCGTCGCATCCTGGATCTGCGCCCGGACTGGACCGGTGCCGCGTGGAGTGCAGGGTCGGCCTGGGGTGCGCCCTACTTCTGTGACGATGCGGACACCTGCGTCCTGTCGGGCGGGCGCCGTCGTCTCGCGACCACAATCTGACCAGGTGACGAGGCAACGGAGGGAGGGGCTTGTCGCTGAAGTATCTGCGGTGTCGGTGGATGCGCGGTGCCGGAACCACACGGTCACTCCGCCGGTCCTGACTGTCGCACACTGTCTGCAGTCGGTGCTCCGGGATGAGCACCGCTGGAAAGTGCTGCCGGTGGCAGGATGGTCGACCCGTGACCTCCAGGTGATCCAGGTGCTTGACATGTTCTCGGCACTCTTCGGTGTTCCTCCAGGTGACCTGGCTGCCGCATGCCGCGGTCTGGTGGATGCACGTCTGCTCCGCAGGTTGGCGAGACATGCTGACCAGGGTGGGGAATCGCCGATGGAGACGGTGATGCGTCTTGCGGTGGCGGGGCTGGAGGGAACAGGGGGGCTGATACCTCAGCTGGTTGTCCGGGCTGACGGCTCGGTCGCAGATCCGGTCCACACCGGTGGTGAACAGTGGGGGAGACGTCGACGTCTGACGTCGGCCGAATGGTCGGCACGCCGTCGGGGGCCGAAGATCGTCGCACGTCTTGACCTCGGAGATCCGGTGCTCCGGCTGGCACTGCAGTATGACGGTGCGGCGCACCTCGGTCTTGAACGTCGCGACCGGGATTCGAAGGTGAACACGCAGTTGACGAACCTGGAGTGGCATGTCCTGCGAATTACCCAGGGGCATCTGGCTGATCCGGACCTGCTTGCTGAGACAGTGGATGGCGGGGTGGAAGTCTGCCGGAGGAGGCTCGGAGGTCGGAGCTGACAGGCGGGGTCAACAGGTCAGGGGGTGAAGCAGTGTGGGATATCGCACCTGCATCAGCGTGGGGTGAAATCTGACCTCTATGCTTACCATCGGTAAGTGATCTCGAGGTGCGATATCCCGCACCAGGGACCAGAACACGGGGCCAGAGGGAGTGATGAGCGGTCGGGCATCGACAGATCAGAACCAGGTCCGTGGCCGGATCCGGTTCGCCATGTCCACCAGCCGGAACCGGTGCCGTGCGAACGGTGACTGACGGGCCAGTTCCCTCAGCCCACGCTCCAGGCCCGCCCGCAGACCACGCTCGGTGAAATCCACGTCGAAGAGCTGCCCGGGACCGATATGGACCGGGTCACCGGCCTCCTCACGGTCGCGCAGCCAGTCGAGCGCCGCGGAGAGTACCGCGATGCGCAGCTGGGGGATCCGTGGCTCGGTCGTGGGCAGCAGGTCGAGGCGACGTCCGGCACGACGGATCCGGGACTCGCTGAGGTCCGCACGGTCGGTGATGAACATCAGGACCGTCGTCATCCGGGCGATCTCGTGGTGCCGGGAGTTCGCCGGCACCTTGTCGAGTGTGGCGACCGCAGGGTCGACCATCCCCTCCGCCTGCAGTTGCCGGGCCATGCCGAAGGCGGAGGAGACCGTTGTCGGGTTCGTCGACCACACCAGGCCGTAGAGCCGCAGGGCGTGGAACCGCAGTGCCACCGGGTCCTGGGTGAGGTGCGTCCATCCCGGGACGACGGCCTCCTCGTCAAGGTTCAGCCCCTGCTGGTAGGTCAGCGCCATGGCGGACCGTCGGATCCCGGTGTCCAACAGCCCGATGGTGTTCACCCCCTGCTCCTGCAGGAGCAGTTCGTCGGTCGCGGCGAGCGCCAGCTTCGGCGCCGGCTCACCGGGCAGAATGTTCAGCACCGTGTTGAAGTACCGCTGTGCGGCGACGAAATCGCCGGTGAGCAGGGCGCACACCCCGGACAGCCACTGGTGGCGCCAGTCGCGGCGCAGTGTGGTGTCCATGTCCCGCAGCCGTGCCTCCGCCTCGGCGGTCATGCCCAGGTCAAGCTGGGCGCGGACCATGGTCAGGGGAATCTCGCGGGAATTCTCGAACCCGGGCTGGTCCATCGCCGAGGACAGCGTGTCGATGATTTCGCCGGGCTCGGTGAGACTCGCGGCGGAGAGCAGCGAGGCGCCCGGGTCATTCGGGTCGGTCAGCGGGATCGGCAGGGCGGCGACGACCTCCGGGGCGGTGATCTCCACCGACCGTTCGATACCGTCGAGCAGTTGATCGGTGCGGAACAGCTGGTGGTTCGTACCGAACGTGGAACGCTGGGCGGTGAACCGGGTGGCCGAGTGCGGGAACTGACGTCCGTCCCGGATGGCCAGCACCTCCCGCAGGACGCCGACCAGCTGGTCACGCAGACTGCGCACCGAGGAGAAACGCACGTCCGGATCCTCGTCGGTGGCGCGCAGCAGCAGCCGGTAGAGGGAGAGGTACCGCCGGAACATCGGCTCGTTGTCGGGGGAGGGGAGGCCGGGGTCGTACACGCCGTCGGTGACCGGGAGCTTGACCACGAGGCTCGCCAGGGTACGGCCGACGGTGTAGATGTCACTGGCGACGGTCGGCCCGGTGCGTGCCATCTCGGGGGCCTGGAATCCCCTGGTCCCGAAGATGTGCCCGTAGGCTCCGATGCCGGTCACCGCGCCCAGGTCGATGAGCTTGACCTGGTCCTCGGTGACGATGATGTTGTCCGGCTTGAGATCGTTGTACACCACGCCGCGGGAGTGCAGGTACTCCAGCGCGGGGAGGACGGACAGGACGTAGCCGATGGCGATGTCGACGTCGAGGGTGTTGTCCGGCTGCAGTCGACGCCGGTCACGCAGCGACGGCCCACCGACGTACTCCATGACGATGAATCCGCCGGGGCTGCGGGCGTCGTCGATGAAGTTGAAGATCTTCACGATCCCGGGGTGGGTGATGTCGGCGAGGAAGGCGCGTTCGGATTCTGCAACGGCCTGTTCCTGCTTCGTGACGGTGGCCATCATGCCCTTGAGCACCACCCAGCGGTCGGACACGTTGTGGTCCAGTGCCAGGTAGATCCAGCCCATACCACCGTGGGCGATGGTGCCGATGACCTCGTACTGGCCGGCGACGATGTCCCCGGGGTTCAGTGTCGGCGGTTCGGTGCCCTTGGCGATCTCCTCGGCCGGGTCGATCACGGCGGTGACCGGATCGGTCGGCGGCAGGAACGGGAGGCGGACCATGCCACCGGCGATGTCGGCACCGGCGCGCGAGGTGCCGCGACGCTGCCGGAAGGTCGAGAGAGCCTCCCGCCGGCTGCGTTCGCCGGCGTCCTGCCCGGAGAAACCGTCACCTGCGGCACCGGGACCGGAGACTTCGTCATCGTCGGCGAACGGGTTGAAGGGGGTGGCGGAGGTCGCGGCGGAGTCTTCACCGGCGTCCCCGGCGGAGGACGCGGGGTCCGGGGTGCCGAGCAGGTCGGCGAGGTCGATCTCCGGTTCGTCGTCATCGTCGGCGAAGGGGTCGAAGAAGGTCGCCTCGGTGCCCTTCTCCTGTGCCCGGTCCTGTGCCTGCTCCCGGGCCTTCTCCTGCTCGTCGCGCGTGCTGTCGTCCACGGTCAGCTCCTTTCGCCCTCGTCGTCGCCCTCGTCGTCGGCCGCGGTGGTCGGTGCGGCTGCCGCGGTGGTTGAGGCGCCGGACGCCTCAGATGTCTCAGCTGCTTCAGCCTCCCGCCGCAGATTCCGTAGCTCGGTCGACTCCTCGTCGGTGCGGTACACCGCCTCCGGCTGGGACCCTGCCCCGGTGTACGGGGCCAGCCACTGTCCGTGGAGCCGGTTCCAGGTGCCGTCGGAACGGAGCCGTTCCAGGGTGGTGTTGACCTGCCTGACCAGGCCGGCGGTGTTCCGGATGGTCGGCGGCGCCGTCGCGACGGCGTAGTGGTCCGTGTGGTCACTCATACCCACCAGTTCGGTGTTCGGGTCCTGGGCGAGCAGGCCCGAGAGAACGGCCGAATCCGAGTAGATCGCGTCCACCTGTCCGTGCTGCATCGCCATGAGGCAGTCCGGCCAGGTCTCCGTGAGCAGTAGCCTGTTGTGGTCGATGCTGCTGGTCAGTGACTGGGCGCTGGTGGATCTCGTCGTCGCACACACCGTCTTGTCCGCGAGATCCTCCTCGGAGGCGATCCCGGAGTTCCGGTTGACCAGCAGCCGCGGGTTGACCGTGAGATAGGGGATGGAGAACTCGACGTTCATCTGGCGCAGTCGGGTGACCGTCATCGAACGGATGACGATGTCGACGTCACCGTCTCGCAACGCCTCATCCCGGCCGTCACCCTCGATGTAGCGGAAGTCCACCCGGTCGGGGTCTCCGAAGATGTCGCGGGCGATCTCATGGGCGATGTCGACCTCGAAGCCGGCCATCTCCCCGGTCACCGGGTCCCGGAATCCCAGTTGGTTCATCGACTGCGAGACGCCGACGATCAGGCGTCCCCGGTCGATGATGTCGGGGACACGCTGCTCCGGGGTGGCGTCCCCCGGGCGCAGCGACCCGAAGGGGGCGCCGCCGTCGTCCTGGACGTCGCCGGTGTCCCCACCATCGCTGAACACCGCTCCTGCGGGCAGCGGGACCTGTGGGTCGGCGGGGTCGGGCCACTGTTGGAGCCCGTCGCCGCTGGAGCAGGACGCCAGTACCACGGCGGAAATCAGGAGGACGGCGGTGACCGGAATGACCCTGGTGCGGGAGCGGAATATCATCACAGGTACTCCTGGAGCCGGGGGCGCGTGCCCTGGACGACGCAGAGGATGGACAGCAGTGACAGCACGAAGACCAGGAGGTTCACCCGGCTGGCCGCCCGTCCGGCGTCGGAGAGGTAGTCGCGGAGCTGGTCACGTGAGTCGTCGATGAGAATCTCGAGGTCCTGGTCGAGGGCCGAGAAACTCTCACTGACGCTGTCGTCGCCACTCCCGACGGCCGCCTGCACGGCGTCGGTGTAGTTGCCCTGCCGGACCAGGGAGACCATGTTCGCGTGGGCGCTGTCCCAGGTACGGAGGGACTCCCTGGCAGCGTCGATCCGTTCCCGGCTCTCCTTGCCGTCGGTGACCCCACGCAGTTCCTCCAACCGGGCGTCGATACCGGCGATCCGGTCGGTGAAGTCGGTCTGGTTGTCAGTCGTGTAGTCACGCTGGACCAGACCGAGGACCTCGGTGGACCGCGTCTGCTGGACCCCGATCCGCAGTGAGGTGAGGGTCTGCAGGGGCTGGGAGGTACCGGCCACTCCACGCGGGCCGTCCTGCCAGGTCGTCAGGGCGGACGCGGAGGCCCAGATCAGCGCGACCGTCATGAGCACCGTGGCGGTGGCGTACCCCGCACTGATCCTGCGGTTGGACCACGCCGCCAGCCAGAACTGCGCGACGAACAGCAGGCACACCGCGGCCAGCAGTCCGGAGAGGGCGAACCAGCTGGGCCGGGTCAGTTTGTGCTGCTGGTCGACGACCGAGGAACTTGTCCGGTCGTAGAGCTCGGAGGCGGCGGGCAGCAGTTCGTCCTGCATCATCGCGGACGCCTGGGTGATGTACGCCGCCCCCAGCGGGTAGCCCTGCCGGTTGTTCGCCCCGGCCTCGGTCACCTGGCTGACATAGGTCGGGAGTTTCTCCTGGATCTCCAGGATCAGCTCCATCTCCCGGCTGGACGGGTCGTCGATCCCGTTGGCCGCCCGGACGACCGCGCGGGACGCCGTGTCCAGCGCCTCCCGGTAGGACTCCTGCGTGTCGGCGGTCCGGGAGGAGTCCGACAGGAAACTCGTGGCGGCGACCGAGTCTGCCACCGACAGGGAGTTGAAGAGTTCCTGGGCGGCGAAGGCCACCGGCTCAGACCGGTTGACCAGGGTGTTGAGTTCGCCCTGCCGGTTGCCGGAGGAGCCGGCCATCGCACCGCCGGCCGCGAGAATCGCCAGGACCAGCACCACGGAGACCACGGTGAGCAGACCCGGAGTGGTGGATACGAAGCGGGCGAAGCGGCGCGGTGCTTCGACGAGGGGGGTGAAGATGTGGATCCGGCGGGGACTCTCGCGGAACAGCTCCTCGTCCATCCACCGGTCGCTGTCGCGACGTGGGGCACCCGGCCCCGTCGCCCCCTCGGAGGGGTCGGTGGTGAGTTGCACAGGCGACGGACCGGTCGTCGCCTTCTCCGGCGCGGACATGGGACCGATGATACTGACCGATGTCATCCTGAGTGGTATGGCACCATAGTTGCCATGATCGAAGTTCAGTCACTGACCAAGAGGTACGGTCCCGCGACGGCCGTGGAGGACCTGTCCTTCACGGTGGAGTCCGGGATCGTCACCGGATTCCTGGGCCCGAACGGCGCCGGTAAGTCCACCACCATGCGGATGATCACAGGTCTTGACGAACCGACCGCGGGCTCCGCGACCGTCGACGGCAAATTGTACCGCGACCTGGACCGCCCCCTGACCAGGGTCGGCACCCTGCTGGACGCCAAGTGGGTTCACCCCAACCGCAGCGCGGCGAACCACCTGAAGTGGATGGCCGCGGCCAACGGGATTCCCCGGAAGAGGGTTGACGAGGTCCTCGACCTTGTCGGGCTGTCCCATGTGGCAGGACGCAAGGCCGGCAAGTTCTCCCTCGGCATGGGGCAGCGTCTCGGCCTGGCGGCCGCGCTGCTCGGCGACCCGGACACGCTCATTCTCGATGAGCCGGTCAACGGTCTGGACCCGGAAGGTATCCGCTGGGTGCGCGACTTCGTCCGTTCCCTGGCGGCAGAGGGCCGGACCGTGCTCATCAGTTCCCACCTGCTGTCGGAGATGTCGCTCACCGCGGACCGGCTCGTGGTCATCGGCCGGGGTCGTCTCGTCGCGGACACCACCACGCACGACTTCATCAGGAACTCCTCGGAGTCCACCACCGTGGTGCGTTCGGAGCATCTCGACCAGCTGGAGAAGGCTCTCGGTGACGAAGGGATCGAGACTGAGCGGTCCACCGACGACGACGACCGGGCCATTCTCGTCGTCCGCGGCACCTCACCGGACGACATCGGCCGCATCGCCTTCTCCTACGGACTCATGCTGCTGGAACTCTCGGAGCGCCGGGCGTCCCTGGAGGACGCCTTCATGCAGATGACCGGCCACGCCGTGGACTACCAGACCGGGGGCGTCCCCGATCCCGGGCAGGACGCCGGAACGGTCGGGCAGCAGCTGCCCGGTATCACGGATCTTCCCGGCATCGTCCGGGACGTCAACCAGGGAAGGGCGAACTGATGCTGCTCGACACCATCAACGCCGAGTGGATCAAGCTGCGCTCGACGAAGAGTTTCTACTGGACCACTGCCCTGATCGTCCTTTTCGGGATCGGGTGGGCGATGCTCATGGGCTTCGCCAACGGGTACGCCTTCCAGCAGGCCCTGGACGACCAGGACGCCGAGACCATCGCCTCGCTCGGCGACCCGGCCGACCTCTTCGATGCCTCGAACGGTGTCTCAGGTCTGGGGCTGTTCGGCATCATGATCGTCATCATCCAGGCGGTCATCCTCGTCACCGGCGAGTACGGCAACGGTACCGCGAAGCTGGCGGCGCTGGCCGCACCGAAGCGCTGGCAGATGCCGGCCGCCAAGGTGATCGTCTACGGCGTCATCTCGGCCATCGTCTTCTTCGTGATGAGCATCGTCAGCATCGGGCTCACCAAGCTGATGGCGGATGCCCAGTTGGACGACACGTCACTGACCGAAGGACTCTCGATGTCCGCAGACGGTGCCTGGAGCGTCGTCCTGCTGATGACCCTGGCGGCTGTCCTCATCGTCATGATCTCGGTCGGCGTGGGGTACATGCTGCGCCGCACCGCCGGGGCGGTGGCCCTGCTGCTGCTGTGGGCGCTGCTGCTCGAGGACCTGGTCGGCATGATCCCGAAGGTCGGTGACTGGGTCACCCCCTACCTGCCGTTCAAGAACCTCAACGCAGGTATCTACCAGAGCGCCCTCGATGACGCCCCGTGGGGCATCGGTGGTTCGGTGATCTACTTCGTGGTCTGGGCGGTGGCCATCTACGTCGCCGGAGTGGTCGTCCTGCGTCGCCGCGACGTCTGAGTACCGTGACCGGCCGGTAGTCTGAACTGCTGTGACATCTCATCCCACACCCGATACCCCGGCCGCCCGTCCGACCCGCCCGGCACTGCCGTTGGGGATGCTCCTCGGCATCGCTCTGCTGTCCACGGCGGGGCCGTTCGGCACGGACATGTACCTGCCGAGCCTCCCGGAGATCTCCGACGAGTTCGGGGTCACTGATTCCGTCACCCAGCTGACGATCACCGGATTCATGGTCGGTATGGCCCTCGGGCAGCTCGTCATGGGGCCGCTGTCCGACCGGGTGGGACGCCACCGCATGCTGATCACCGCATCGGTCGTGTGGTTGGTGGCCTCTGTCGCCTGTGCTCTCGCCCCCGGCATCGGACTGTTCACCGTCGCCCGGTTCTTCCAGGGCGCCGCCGGCGGTACCTGCGTCATGCTCGGGCGGTCGATGATCGCCGACCGGGCCTCCGGCGCGGCGGCGGCCAAGGCACTGTCCACGATGATGGTCTTCACCGCGGTCGCGCCGATCCTTGCACCGGTCGTCGGCGGTGCCGTCGCGGGCGTCGCCGGCTGGCACAGTGTCTTCTGGGTGCTGGCCGCGGTGGGCGTCCTCGAGTTGTTCGTCGCGGTGTCCCTGCCGGAGACCCTCCGCACCGAGAACCGGGCCACCGGCTCCCTGGGTGATGTCTACCGGCGGATGGGCGGGTTGTTCCGGATCCGCCCCTTCGTCGGCCACCTCACGGCCTTCGCCGTGGGCTTCGGTGTCTTCTTCAGCTTCGTGTCCGGCTCGTCCTTTGTCATGCAGGACCAGCTGGGGCTGTCTGCCGGGGCCTTCAGTCTCGTCTTCGCCGGCAATGCGGTGGCGATGGTGGTGACCAACCTGGTGAACGCCCGGATCGTCGGTCACTTCGGACCGGCGACACTGCAGCGGACGGGGCACATCCTGCTCGTCGTCGGCGCGGTGTCCCTGCTCACCGTTGCTCTGGTCGCACCGTCACTGCCCGCGGTGATCGTGTGCACCGCGCTGCTGACAGTCGGCACGGCCCTGAACATGGGCAATACGACGGCGCTGGCGATGGATCTGTCGCGGGGACGCGCCGGGGCCGGGTCCGCCCTGCTGGGTGCGGGTCAGTTCATCACGGCGGGAATCGTCTCGCCGCTGGTGGGACTGGGGGAGGACGGCCTGCTGACCATGGCGGTGGTCATGGTCGTCTGTGCGCTCGTCGCAGCCGCCTCCGGGGTTGTGGGGCGGCGCGGCTGACGAGGGGCTGCGTCCTACCGGTCCTACCTCTGCCGCTGGATGTCCTCGATGAGGCTCTCCGCGGCGATGGACAGGTTGCGCAGGGCGGGAACACCGCGGCGCAGCTTGGCCAGGTCCCGGCCGTCCATGCGGGTGGCGGCGCGGGAGATGAGCAGTGCCCACTCGTCGGTGACGGAGTTCAGCATCTCGATGCCCTCCTCCGAGAGGAAGAGGTCCTGCGCGCGGCGGTCCTGGTCGTTGGCACGACGCAGGACCAGGCCCGAGTTGATGAGCCGACGGACCGTCGCCGAGACGTTCGATGCCCGGAGGAAGCGGAGGCGGGCGATGTCGGAGACGCCGCAGCCTGGGTGCTGGGAGACGAACTGCAGCACCTCGATCTCGGACTGGGAGATGGCCAGCTTCTGGTTGGGGCGGTCCATCAGCCGTCGCAGGGCCGAGAGGAAGTCGTAGACGGCGGAGGCGATCTCGGTGACGTCGACATCGGGCAGGATCTCTGCTGCACGATGGCCGCGGATCTGTTCCCGGGACGCTTCGTAGATGTCGTCGACAGTCTCGTTGGTCATGGTGGGACTCCTTGTCAGGTGCTCTTTCCGGGTTGCAGGTCATTGCACAGCCAAAAGCGGATGACCCCATTGTAAAGCACTTACTGGAGCGCAGAGGTCAGACGGGCCACGTTATCGATGTAGCGGCGGCTCCTCGCCCGCGTGTCCCACTCCTCTGAGGTGAGTTCTGTGCAGGCCTCGCGGTATTCGCCGGCCAGAGCGGTCATCTTCTCCAGCAGGGACCCCTCCGCCGACATCAGGGTGATTTCGTAGTTCAGTCCGAAGGACCTCATGTCCATGTTCGAGGAGCCGGTGCACACGACCTCGTGGTCGGCGATCATGAACTTCGAGTGGAGGACCGCCGGGTACGGGAACCGGCGGATACGGACCCCGGCCCGGAGCAGTTCCGCGTAATAGGAGGACTGGGCGTGCTCGATGAGAGGCTGGTCGGCCTTCTCCGAGACGAACAGTTCGACCTTCACACCCCGGTAGGCGGCGGTGGTGATCGCCTCGAGCAGTGACTCGTCCGGGATGAAGTAGGGGCTCACCAGGACCAGCGACTTTTTCGCGTGGTGGACGATCGAGGTGAACAGGCGCAGGTTCGGTTCGGTGGTGAATCCGGGACCGGAGGGGATGATCTGCAGCATGTCGGGCCGGCTGGACAGCCACTCGGTGGACTCCGAGGGGGTGAGCAGCGGCAGTTCCTCACCACATTCGGTGAACCAGTCCACGGCGAAGACCGAGTTCAGCAGGGCGACCACCGGGCCGGTCATCTCCGCCATATTGTCGATCCAGTGGCGCCCTTCCCTGATATTCCCCTTCATGAGGTAGGAGGAGTCGATCATGTTCTGGCTGCCCATGAATCCGGTGTGGCCGTCGATGACCAGGAGCTTCCGGTGGTTGCGCAGGTCAGGCCGGCGGAATCTCCAGCGCCAGGGCTGCAGGGGAAGCATGACCAGCCACTTCACCCCGATCTCGTCGAGCCGCTTGCCGAGTGTCCGGTAGCCGGGGTACTTCCAGCTGCCGACATGGTCGAACATGTACCGCACGGTGACCCCCCGCTTCACCGCCCGTTCCAGGGAGCGGAAGAAGACGTCTGTCGTGTCGTCCCAGGCGGTGATATAGATCTGGACGTTGACGTAGTCCTGTGCGGTGTCCACCGCCTCCGCCATCCGGGTGATCGATCCTTCGTAGTCGGAGTGGACCGCAACCACCGTGCCCGTCGTCGCGGGCATGGCGGTGAGCTGTCGGTTCAGGGACACCAGGCTGCGCAGTTCCGGTGTGAGGGTGTAACCCTCCGGGACGTCCGGCTCATCGCGGCTGATGGTCCGCAGCATCTCATTGGCGGAGTTCTGGATCTTGTGCCGTCGACGGTTGATGTACGGTGACCCGATGAGCATGAACAGGGCGATACCGATGAACGGCAGCAGGAAGATCGCCAGCAGCCAGGCCATCGCGCTCGACGGCTTGCGCTGCGACGGCACATAGCCGACGGCGATGATCTTCACGACGAGGTCCAGCCCGAGGAGTATCCACGCCCACCAGACCAGACCGCCGCTCACGGTGTGGAGGAGCGACATTCCGAACCAGTCCGGGGTCATGAAGTTCCAGGCGGACCGGAAGGCGTCCCAGACCCCCATGTCAGCCCTCGACCGGTGCGTAGGCCACGATGACGGGAGCGTGGTCGGAGGCACCCTTACCGCGGCGCTCATCGACGTCGACCCAGGGCTCCGGGTCGTCAGCCGGTGTGATTCCACGGCAGTACTGCAGGTCGATGCGGATCCCCTGGCCGCGCTGGAAGCGCATCGCCTGGTAGTCCCAGTAGGAGTACCGGCCGCGCAACGGGGCGGTCGCCTCGGTCAGGCCGGCGTCCTCCAGGTGCCGCAGGGCGGCACGCTCCCGCGGGGTGACATGGGTCTTGCCGACGAAGAACGAGGGGTCCCAGACATCGTCGTCGGTGGGGGTGATGTTGAAGTCACCGGTGACCACCGTCGGCCGGTGCTCCTGCTCCGCATAGGACGCCAGGGCATCGAGGAAGTCGAGCTTGTAGGTGTAGTGCCGGTCGGAGATCTCCCGGCCGTTGGGCACGTACAGGCTCCACACCCGCACCCCGCCACAGGTCACGCCGAGGGCCCGGGCCTCCTGCTCCTGTGGGGCGGCCGGATCCTTGTCGAAACCGGGCTGACCGAAGTCCGTGGTCACCTCGTCGATGCCGGTGCGGGAGAGTACGGCGACTCCGTTGAAGGAGCCGAGTCCGTGGTGGGCCTGCTCGTAGCCGGTGTCGGAGAAATCAGGGAACTGTGCGTCGGTGCACTTCGTCTCCTGGAGGCACAGGACGTCAACGTCGGAGCGGGAGAGGAAGTCACGTACCCGGGCTTCCCGGGTGCGCACGGAGTTGATGTTCCAGGTGGCGACACGCATGCCCTACACAGTATCGGGAATGAGGACGCAACGGTGCCGGTGGTGCTCGGAAAACCCCAGGCCGTGGTAGAGGCCACGTCCGGCGAGGTTCGTCGCGATGACCTGGAGGTAGCTTTCCGTCGCGCCCTGTGCCGCTCCCCAGTGCAGCATCGCGGTGCCGAGCAGGGTACCGAGACCACGTCGGCGCCATGCGGGTGAGACCTCGACCGCGGAGTAGCCCAGGAACTGGCGTCCGCCACCCTCGGTGACGGTGCCCCGGGTGACGGCGACGGTCTCTCCGTCGACGGTGAGCCGGGCGAAGCCCAGGGCACCGTCGAGCCGGGCGGCGAGCAGCCGCAGGGCGTGCTCCGGCAGTGGCTCACCACGGAAGTGGTAGAGCTGCAGCCAGGCCTCGTCGGGCTGGTCGTCGACGCGCAGGTCCAGGCGTCCGGCGAGTTCGACGGGCGGCTCCGGGACAGCCGGGAGGGTAGTGGAGCCGGTGGCGCCGGTACCCAACCTGCGGGTCATCACGCTGATCTCCGGACCGCGCTGTGCCCCGGGGACGGTGAGCAGCGGCTCCGCGGGTCGGCTGATCCGGTCGGGCAGCAGCAGGCGGGTCGGGAGGTTGTGGGAGCGGTAGAACGCGTGGATCTCCTCCAGCGGGACCGGAGTGGTTCCGGCCCCGGGGCCGAGCGGGACCGCGGAATTGGACCGTTCGGTGATCCCGTCGCCGGCGCGGGCCAGCCAGCCACCGAAGTCGCGGTGCTCCAGACCCGGGAAGGCCCGTGCGGTGGCGGTCTCGACAGCCCGGATGTCACTGGTGCGCACCGGCCTCGCGTGCAGGGTCTTGAGCACCACCACGGCACGCATCGGGATACGGTGCAGCTCGCCCGCGGCGTCCTCCACGGTCAACGGGTCGAGCGACCGCAGGACGCCGATGACGTCACTGACCAGGGGACGACCGGTGTCCGGGTTGAGGGCGGGACGTCCGTCGTCCCCGGGCACCAGGTGACGCACTGTGGCGCGGGCGCCGGTGTGCACGCTGACCGGGTCGGTGTGCCGTGAGACGGGGAAGGGCAGACCTGTCTCCTGCGGTGGGCGTGCGCCGGCCCGGGCGCCGGAGAAGGAGGTGTCGTTCATCGCGGGTCAGTCGTCGTGACCGAAGGGGTCGGCGTCCACCCCCGGGAGCCAGGAGTTGCCGGGGACGGTCCATCCCTCACGCTTCACCATCTTCTTCGCCGCGCGGGCATTGCGGCCGATCAGCGTGTCGATGTAGAGGTGGCCGTCGAGGTGACCGGTCTCGTGCTGCAGGCAGCGGGCGAAGAATCCGTAGCCCTCCACGCTCGTCGGCTCGCCGTGCTCGTCGGTGCCGGTGACGCGGGCCCAGTCGGCGCGGCCGGTGGGGTAGTCGTAGCCGGGGACCGAGAGGCACCCCTCGACATCGTCCTCGGGATCCGGCATGGTCTCCGGGATCTCGCTGGTCTCCAGGACCGGGTTGATGACGCAGCCGCGGCGCATCGGCCCACCCTGTGCCTCGATCTCCTCCTCGGACTTCCGGGTGCCGTCAGGACCGTCGATGTCGGGGCAGTCGTAGACGAATACCCGCAGGCCGACGCCGACCTGGTTCGCGGCCAGGCCCACACCGTGGGCCAGCTCCAGGGTCTCGTACATGTCGGCGATGAGGGTGGACAGTTCGGTCCCCTCGCCGAGCTGGTCGGCGGCCGGCTCGGTGACCGGGGTGGTGGGGGTGTGCAGGACGGGATCGCCGCAGATGACGACAGGAAGAACGGACATGCCGTCCAGAATAACCCGCTAGACGTGCAGGTCGGACTTCTCCACCGACTTCGGCACCGCGAGTACCGCGATCAGGGAGATCAGGCACATCGCGCCGAGGTAGATACCGATCCACCAGGAGTCGCCGGTGTTGTCGAGGATCATCTGCGCGAAGGTGGACGCGAAGGCGCCACCGAGGATCGAACCGATGGCGTAACCGATCGAGGTGCCGGAGTACCGCACGTCCGCCGGGAACATCTCGGCGTACAGGGCACACTGCGGGGCGTAGGACGCCGCCAGGCCGAAGGTGAGGACGACGATCGCGAAGGTCATCGAGCCGGTGGTGCCCTTGTCGATGAACCACCACATCGGCACGACCCAGGCGATGAGCAGCACATAGCCGATGGCGAAGGTGACGCGGCGTCCGATACGGTCACTGATCCAGCCGCTGTAGATGGTGAGGAGCAGCCAGGCCACACCACCGGCGATGGCGGCGACGAGGGTCTGCGACTTCTCCATGCCCAGGGTCTTGGTGCCGTAGGAGGAGAAGAAGGCGATGATCATGTAGCCGGTGGCGTTGTTGCCGGCGAAGATCAGGGCGGCGAGCAGGACGTTCTTCCAGTGGTCACGGAAGAGGCGGCCGAGCGGTGCGGACGCGGCCTGCTGACGCTCCTGCATGTCCAGGTAGACCGGGGACTCCTCGACGGAGCGACGGATCAGGTAGCCGACGACGATGAGCACCAGGGAGGACAGGAAAGGCAGACGCCAGCCCCAGGACTCGAAGGTGTCGTCGGACATGGAGGTGTTCAGCAGGAACATGAACGAGGTCGCCAGGATCAGGCCCAGCGGGACACCGATCTGCGGGTAGGCGCCGAACAGTCCGCGCTTCTCGCGCGGGGCGTGCTCGACGGACATGAGGGCGGCGCCGCCCCACTCACCGCCGGCGGAGAAGCCCTGCAGGATGCGCAGCAGGATCAGCAGGACCGGTGCGGCCACGCCGATGGTCTCGTAGGTCGGCAGGACGCCGATGAGGGCGGTCGCGAGGCCCATTCCGACCAGGGTGACCACGAGGACGGTCTTGCGTCCGTAGCGGTCACCGAGGTGGCCGGCGATGATCGCACCCAGGGGGCGGAACAGGAAGCTGATGCCGATCGAGGCCCAGGAGAAGATCTGGGCGAGGTTGTCGCTGCCGACGGGGTCGAAGAACAGTGGCGCGAAGATGAAGGCCGCGGCCTGGGCGTAGATGAAGAAGTCGTACCACTCGATGGTGGTGCCGACGAGGGTTCCGGCAAGGACCCGCTTCTCTTCGCGGGTACGTCTACCGGGCGCCTGGGCGGCCGAATCGTTGATGGCTGTAGTCACAGGGGCTCCCTGGGGCTGGTCATGAATGAACGTCAGTAGGACCGTTACACTCTACGGTCATGGCGGCGCTGAGTGAACAGGAACGGGAGATTCTCGCGTTCGAGCATCTGCGGTGGTCGGCGTCAGGGGCGAAGGAAGAGGAGATCCGACGCCGGTTCGGGGTGGAACCGTGGCGGTACTTTCAGCAGCTCAACGCACTTATCGAGCGTCCTGAGGCGCAGGAGGCCGACCCGGCCATGGTGAGGATACTGCGTGAACGGCGTGACTGAAGTTACTATTGGGGCGTGACTGAGCAGAACCGACCGCGGCATTCCCGGGAGCCTGAGCAGGGCCCGTACGACAATTCCGGCTACGACGACTCCTACGACGACTCCTACGACGACTCCTACGACGAGGCCTACGACGAGGCCTACGCCTACCCGGCGGCGGCTACCGGCGCAGGTGCTGCCGGCGCTGCCGGAGTGGCCGGCACATCAGGTGAACCGCCGGAGAAATCCGGCCCGCCGCTGCGTGGCCTGGCCATGATCCTCACCGCCGTCGCCGTGGTCCTCATCATCTGGGGTGCCTTCTCCCTGTTCGGTGGCGACGATGACTCCGACGACACAGCATCCGGCCCGGACACCTCCGCCACGGCCGCCGCACCTGCCCCCGGTGAGGCTGACCAGGGTGCTTCCGAGGCTGCAGGCGCCGACGACGCCGACGGTGCCGACGGTGCGTCGAACGACTCCTCCTCGTCCGCGCAGGCTCCCGTTCCCGGCGACGAAGCCGGCACCGGGGATTCCGCTGCCGAGGTCGACCGGGGCATCGGGGTCACGGTGCTGAACAACAGCACCGAGTCCGGTCTCTCCCAGTCGGGTGCGGACCGGGTCCGTGACAGTGACTGGACCAATGTCGGCTACGGCAACCTCCAGGGTCGTATCGAAGGCATCAGCGAGGAGTCCCGCGTCTACTACCCGGAGGGCAACGCCGCAGCTCAGGCCGCTGCCGAGCAGGTCGCTTCCGACCTCGGGCTGACCGCCGCGCCGGGCAACTCCGACTACTACGACCGCTTCGGTGAGGCCGCCATTCGTGAGGGCGGTACGGCGGACGCCGTCGTCGTCGTCCTGACTGGTCCGCTGGGGTGACCGGCCTGCTGATGCAGTAACATCGGCGCCATGGAATTCCCCGGTTCAGCACCGACGGTCGGTATCGAGTGGGAGGTCGCCCTCGTCGACCCGGTGACCCGCGACCTCGTCGCGAAGGCCCCGGAGATCATGGCGGAGCTCGACCGTCGGTACCCCGGGCACACCATCACCCGCGAGTTCCTCGCGAACACCCTGGAGATGGTGACCGGCGTCCACGAGACGATCCCGGACGCCGTCGAGGACCTCCGTGGTCAGCTGGCGAAGATCATGACCGTGGCGGGGGAGATGGGGGTCAACGTCTTCTCCGCGGGGACGCACCCCTTCGCCCACTGGGGTGACCAGGTGCTCAGTGAGAAGCAGAGCTACAACGAGATCATCGAACGGACCCAGTACTGGGGACGCCAGATGCTCATCTGGGGGATCCATGTCCACGTCGGTGTAGGAGGCAGAGACCGGGTCTGGCCCATCATCAACGCGGTGATGACGCAGTACCCGCACGTGCTCGCGCTGTCGGCGTCCTCCCCGGCCTGGGAGGGCCTGGACACCGGCTACGCCTCGAACCGCACCCTGCTGTACCAGCAGCTGCCGACGGCGGGCATGCCCTACCAGTTCTCCGACTGGGACGAGTGGGAGGCGTTCAACGTCGACCAGGACCGGTCCGGGGTGATCAACCACACCGGGTCGATGCACTTCGACGTTCGCCCTTCGAAGTACGGCACGGTCGAGGTCCGGTTCGCGGACTCCACCATGGAGGTCCGTGAGGTCGGCGCCATCGCCGCATTCATCCACTGCCTCGTGGCGTACTACGAGCGCGAGTGGGAGGCAGGCCGTGACCTGCCGACGCTCCAGTACTGGCATGTCGCGGAGAACAAGTGGCGTGCCGCCCGTTACGGGCTGGACGCGTTGATCATCACCGACCGGGAGACCACCGAGCGGCTGGTCACCGACGACCTCGCCGACTGGGTGGAGCGTCTGACCCCGTTGTCGGAGGATCTGGGGTGTGCTGCGGAGCTCGCGGAGGTCTCCCGGATTGTCGAGCGCGGCGGTGACTACGCCCTGCAGCGGGCGGCTGCCCGTGAGGCCGGCGCAGCGCTCGAGCCTGGTGTGCGCACCCGAGGTGACGCCGGTGCAGAGCAGGGCTTCACCCAGCCGGAGGCGTGGATCGCCGCAGTCGACCTCACGGTGGAGACGCTGAAGAAGTCGCTGTAGAGACCGGGTGCGACTCGACCGGTTGGTCTGAGGCCGGGGAGCCACCCTGCCGGGTCGTACCTGTGCCGGGGTAGGCGCCGGGTCGGGTGCCTCAGGGTGGTCCGGGCATGAAAAACCACCCCTGAACTCCCGATCCGGGCGCATACAGGGGTGGTGGGCAAGAAACCCTCAGCCGTGCAGGCGGGTGGCGGCGGAACCCAGCGCGGCGGCGATGGAGGTGTCCCGGTCGGCACCGAAGCCCACCGCCCAGCACTTCGCGGTCTTGTGCTGTGCGTAGATGAAGGTGACCGTGGCCTCGAAGATGTCGTACTGGTGAAACTCGAGGATCTCCACGCGGCGACCGTGGTCGGCGAGGATCTGGGTCATGGCGGAGGCGGAGCCCATCGAAGTGATGGAGACGCGGGTCGACATACCGTCACGCAGCCCGGTGATCGCGAGCTCGTAGCTCTTCCGGCCGGCGGTGAGCTTCGTGGTACGCAGTGACTCGACCCGGATCGCATCCGGAGCGTAGGTCTCGATGAAGGTGCGCCACTCCATGCCACGGGCCTCCTGGCGCATGCCGGCGGGCAGGCGGCGTCCGAAACGGGCGCGGAAGGGATCCTCGGCGAAAGTGCGGGTGCGACGCTTCTCGATGCGGGGGAGGGGCTGCGCCGTCCGGTAGGTCACCGAGCTGGATCGGCGGGCGGAGGGGCGCAGAGCGTAGCTCGCCTGCTCATCCCTGGAGGATTCAGCGTTGGCGAAGCGGATCAGGGTAGTGGAAGACATCCGGTAATCCTGTGGCTCGAACATGAATATGCAGTTCCCTTGAACGGTGGTGAAAGTGTCGGCTGGATGTGGACCGACGCACCGTGCGAGTATCGCACCGACCCCGAGGTGGAGGGGTCAGTCCATTCCTCCACCCGGGTGGGTTACTCGCTGAAGGGAGATGTTCATGGTCGGTGATGATACTTACATCATCGATGTGGGGCAAATCACTCTGCGTTACTCCGCGGAGCGGGCGAGGAAAAGCAGCTCAGCGGTGCCGATAGCATGAATCTCATCCGGCGAGACGGACTCATCCGCAGAGTGGATACGGCAGGCGGGTTCCTCGATACCGAAGAGTCCGAGTTCGGCGTCCGGGAACTGGGCGAGTAACGCATTGCACAGCGGGATCGAGCCGCCTGACCCGATCTCGGCGGTCGTCTCGGCGCCGTAGGCGTCCGCCAGGGACGCGGTCAGCCGGGCCAGCGCCGGGCCGGTGATGTCGGCGAGGAAGGGGGACGCCAGCGTGTCACGTTCGATGGTGAGCTTCGCATGCTGCGGCACATGCGCCTCGAGGTGGGCGATGAGGGCGTCCTGCGCGACCTTGGGGTCCATTCCCGGCGGGACGCGGAGGCTGACGTGGGCGGCGGCCCGGGCCACGACGGCGTTGACGGCGTCCGCCACCGACAGGGAGTCGAGGCCGGTGACGGTGATGGACGGACGGGCGACCGTGAGGTCGTTGGGGTTCAGGCCCTGTGCCTCGCCGAGGAGGTCGACGCCGTCGAGGATGCCGGCGTCGCGGCGGAAGGTCGCGGCATCGGGGCCGCGTCCCTCCCATCGGGCGTCGGAGTCGAGTCCGTCGACGGCGACGAGTCCGTTCTCGTCGTGGAGGGTGGCGAGCAGGTGGATCAGCGATAGCAGGGCGTCCGGGGCTGCGCCACCGTACTGGCCGGAGTGCATCGGCTGGTCGAGGGTTTCCACGGTGACGGTCACCGGTGCGGTGCCACGCAGGGCGGTGCCGACCGCGGGGACGCCGAGGGTGTCGTTGCCGGAGTCGGCGATGAGGAAGACGTCGGCGGCGAACAGGTCCGGCTTCTCCGCCAGCAGGTCCTCAAGGCCGTAGCCGCCGCGCTCCTCGGAGCCTTCGACGAGGACGCGGACGCCCACCTTCGCGACATCCGGGAACTCGGCGGCAAGCTCGTTGAGAGCACGCAGCACGGCCAGGTGCATGACCACGTGGCCCTTGCAGTCGGCGGCGCCGCGGCCGTACCAGCGGCCGTCCCGTTCGGTGAGCTCCCAGGGCGACGAGGTCCAGTTCTCCACGTCGGACGCGGGCTGCACGTCGAAGTGGGAGTAGAGGAGGATCGTCGGGAATCCCTCTGCAGGCTCACGCAGGCCGATGACGGAGGTCGAACCGTCACTGGTCACGTGGGGTCCGACGGGGATGCCGACCTTGCGGAAGGAGTTGACGACCCAGGCGGCGGCGTCCGCGTTGTCCTTCTCCAGCCCGGGGGTGGAGTGGACGGAGCGGAAGGCGACGAGTTCGGTGAGTGCCTCACGGACGAAAGGCATCTGTGCGGCCATCGCCGCGCGGGCGGCCTCCGGAGTGGGGGAGGTCTGTTCAGTCGGGGAGTCAGTCATGGATATGAGGATAGCGCGTCGCCCCGGCACCCCTCCTTGCACTCGAGGGGTGAGACTGCTAAAAACGGGGTTAGCACTTACCCGTATTGAGTGCCAGACAATCTGGTTCGGGCTCGGTCTACGAGTCGCTTCACGAGCCACTTCAGGTGCAGTGAGGGTGGATGACGCGACATGCGTCCACCCGTGCCGTCGCGGGCGCTGCCTCTGAACCGTACGTGTCGCTCCTACTCTCACACGGAGGAAAACGAGCCACATGGCTAAAATGATTGCTTTTGACGAGGAGGCCCGTCGCGGCCTGGAGAAGGGTCTCAACACCCTCGCGGACGCCGTGAAGGTCACCCTCGGCCCGAAGGGACGCAACGTCGTCCTGGAGCGCAAGTGGGGCGCCCCCATGATCACCAACGACGGCGTCACCATCGCCCGGGAGATCGACCTCGAGGACCCCTACGAGAAGATCGGTGCCGAGCTGGTCAAGGAGGTCGCCAAGAAGACCGACGACGTCGCCGGCGACGGCACCACCACCGCCACCGTTCTGGCCCAGGCCCTGGTCAAGGAGGGTCTGCGCAACGTCGCGGCCGGCTCCAACCCCATGGGCATCAAGCGCGGTATCCAGGCCGGTGTCGAGAAGGTCGCCACCGAGCTGCTCAGCACCGCCAAGGAGATCGAGACCCGGGAGCAGATCGCCGCCACCGCCGGCATCTCCGCCGCGGACGAGAAGATCGGTGAGCTCATCGCCGAGGCCATGTACGCCGTGGGCGACGGTGAGCTCAACAAGGAGGGCGTCATCACCGTCGAGGAGTCCAACGCCTTCGGCGTGACCCTCGAGACCACGGAGGGTATGCGCTTCGACAAGGGCTACATCTCCGCGTACTTCGCCACCGATATCGAGCGCGGCGAGGCTGTCCTGGAGGACCCCTACATCCTCCTGGTCTCCTCCAAGATCTCCAACGTCAAGGACCTGCTGCCGCTGCTCGAGAAGATCATGCAGTCCGGCAAGCCGCTGCTGATCATCGCCGAGGACATCGAGGGTGAGGCCCTGTCCACCCTCGTCGTCAACAAGATCCGCGGCACCTTCAAGTCCGTCGCCGTCAAGGCCCCGGGTTTCGGTGACCGCCGCAAGGCCCAGCTGCAGGACATCGCCATCCTCACCGGTGGCCAGGTCATCGCCGAAGAGGTCGGCCTCTCTCTCGAGACCGCCGACCTGCCGCTGCTGGGTACCGCCCGCAAGGTCGTCGTCACCAAGGACGAGACCACCATCGTCGACGGCGCCGGCTCCTCCGAGCAGCTCGCCGGTCGCGTCCGCCAGATCCGTCAGGAGATCGAGAACGCGGACTCCGACTACGACAAGGAGAAGCTCCAGGAGCGTCTCGCCAAGCTGGCCGGTGGCGTCGCCGTCCTGCAGGTCGGTGCCGCCACCGAGGTGGAGCTCAAGGAGCGCAAGCACCGCATCGAGGACGCCGTCCGTAACGCCAAGGCTGCCGCCGAGGAGGGCATCGTCGCCGGTGGTGGCGCTGCACTGCTGCAGGCCGCCCACGTCCTCGCCGACAACCTCGGCCTGGAGGGTGACGAGGCCACCGGTGTGCAGATCGTGCGCGCCGCCCTCTCCTCCCCGCTGAAGCAGATCGCCTTCAACGCCGGCCTGGAGCCGGGCGTCGTCGTCGACAAGGTCGCCAACCTGGAGAGCGGCCACGGTCTCAACGCCGCGACCGGTGAGTACGTCGACCTGCTGGCCGGCGGCATCGCCGACCCGGTGAAGGTCACCCGTTCCGCACTGCAGAACGCGGCCTCCATCGCCAGCCTCTTCCTCACCACCGAGGCTGTCGTCGCCGACAAGCCCGAGCCCGAGGCTGCTGCAGCCCCGGACATGGGTGACATGGGCGGCATGGGCGGCTTCTGATCCCCCGTAGGTGGGCAGACGGGTTGCATTTGTCGGGGACAGCATTAGTATTGTCCCCCGACGGCCCGCCCGGGTCGACTGCATACGATTCCTCTCAGGGAGAACACCATGACCGACCTTCTCGGCCTCTTCGAGAACCTGTCCACCTTCTTCGGCGGTTTCGCTGACGTCTTCTCCGGCCTGTTCGACATCTTCGACGCCGGTTCCGCGCTGTCCTCCTAGGACCTCGCCGCTTCAGTGGCCCGGTCCCCGCTACGGCGGGGCCGGGCCACTGTCGTGCCTGCCGCCGTGTGCACGTCCGTTGCCGGACACCGGGAGTTTCCGTTTCGGGGGTACACGAGGGGGAACGGGGTGTGCGGCCTGCGGGTGACGGCGGGCTGTTCGCTCTAGGATGGGGGTATGGCAGACAGCATGGGTACGGGTACAGGTGACAACCAGGAGTTCCACATCGTCGATCTGGCGGCCACCGAGGGTTACCTGGTGGACGACTCGGACGAGGACGATCCGGTACTCATCACCCCCGACGGGCACCGGGTGGACACCTGGCGGGAGAACTACCCCTACGAGGAGCGGCTCGACCGCGACGAGTACGAGTCCACCAAGCGGGCTCTGCAGATCGAACTGCTGAAGTGGCAGAACTGGACCAAGGACACGGGCCAGAAGCACGTCATCCTCTTCGAGGGGCGCGACGCCGCCGGCAAGGGCGGCACCATCAAGCGCTTCAACGAGCACCTCAACCCCCGTGGTGCCCGGACCGTCGCCCTGGAGAAACCCAGCCCGAGGGAGTCGACGTCCTGGTACTTCCAGCGCTACATCCAGCACCTGCCCTGTGCCGGGGAGATCGTCTTCTTCGACCGCTCCTGGTACAACCGCTCCGGTGTCGAGCGTGTCATGGGCTTCTGTACCAATGACCAGCACGCCGAGTTCCTCCGTGAGGTGCCCATGCTGGAGAACATGCTCATGGGCTCCGGGATCAGCCTGACGAAGTTCTGGTTCTCGGTGACGCAGAAGGAGCAGCGGACCCGCTTCGCCATCCGACAGGTCGATCCGGTGCGGCAGTGGAAGCTGTCTCCGATGGACCTGGCGTCCCTTGACCGGTGGGACGACTACACCCGGGCGAAGGAGGAACAGTTCCGCTACACGGACACGAATGAATCCCCCTGGATCACCATCAAGTCCAACGATAAGAAGCGGGCCCGGCTCAATGCCATGCGTTACGTGCTCAGCAAGTTCGACTACACCGGCAAGGACTACGACCTGGTGGGTCAGCCGGACCCGAAGATCGTGAAGCGGGGACGCGACCAGATCGGCGACTAGGCCGGCTGATCGGTCTCCTCCTCGGAGGCGATGATCGACTTCGCCAGTTTCTTCAGGTGCTTGAGCTGCTTGGAGGTGGATTCGTCGAGGGCCTTGTCCTCGGCGTCCTGCACCACGGGGGTCAGTTTCTCCTGCGCCTTACGCCCCTTCTTCGTCGCCGAGATGATCTGCCGGCGGCGGTCCTTGGGGTCCTTCACCCGCTGCGCCAGTGACCGCTGCTCCAGTGAGTCCACGAGGCGGACCATGTCAGAGCGGTCCACACCGATGACCTCACCGAGCGTGGTCTGGCTGGTGGCGTCCCCGTCGACGAGGTAGGTCAGCACCCAGTACTCGCGGAGGTTGAACCCCTCCCGGGCCAGGTCGGCCTCGACGAATTCCCGGGTGCGTCGGCGCAGTCGCTCCAGCTGGAACGAGGGGGACGCGAGGAGGTTGTGCGGCAGGTGGGGGGAATCGGCCATGCGCTCCAGAATACCGGTTCCGGGATTGGGTCGCCCAATTGTGGGGATTCCCCCGTACCTATCCCGGGTCTGACCCTGCGGCGCCCCCGGTCGCAGCAGGGGTAGAGCCCCGGGGCCGGTCAGTTCCGGGGTGCGGTCTGATCGCCGATGATCGGAAGGCCGGCATCGCGCCATCCGGAAGTTCCGTTGGCGACGTTGATCGCGTCGATGCCGTTCATCTCCAGCCACTGGCAGGCGCGGGCGGAGCGGCCGCCGGACAGGCAGATGAGGTAGATGTCCCGGTCGAAGTCGAACTCGCCGTAGCGCTCCTGAAGCTGGGAAAGCGGCAGATTCTCGGAGCCTTCGGCGTGCCACTGCGCGTACTCGTCGGGTTCGCGGATATCGATGAGCTGGGCTCCGTCGGGGACCTCGGTGGGCTGGACAGTCTCGAAATCACTCATGGTCGACCACTCTACGCCCGCGGTCGGCGGTCGTCCGAGCCTGCCCGAGACTGAACATTATATTTGTGTTTCTATTCCTGACGCTGAGGATGAGCGGTGGGGTTCGCGTCAATCTTCCGACAACGGTAGCGGAACGTTCTGGAATGAGACATTGTCGTGACAACTCCTGACCACCCCCAAACTTTTACCCCCTGCCGAATTCTCCCCCTACCTCCGGCACTGTCCTACGGTGCTCCGAAAGGCCCTCACGTGTCACTCACGCTGTCTCCCACACGCTCTGCCGCGGCTTTCGCCCTGGCCGCCGTCTCCGCTGTCACCGTCGGGCTCGCCGGCGCGCCGACCGCCGGCGCCACGGCACAGGACAAGACCCTCGTCTCCGACAACCGGACCATTGCCGACATTCCCGTGGTGAGTCCGGTCGCTGCGCAGGCGATCCTGCTGCGGGGCGCCCAGGTGCCGATCGTGGTGCTCGGCGCCCGCCTCGACGAAGACTGCTCCCGCCCGCAGGTGCTCGACGACCGGTTGGAGGCCGCCACCGAGCTGGCCCGTACCCACCTGCTCAATCCGGTGATCGTCAGTGGTGGCGCTACCCAGGCGGACTGCCCCAGTGAAGCTGCGGCGATGGAGAGCGGACTCCGCGAACGGGGTGTGACCAACCAGATCCTCATCGAGGAAGAGTCGGACAGCACCGTCGCCAATGTGCAGAACACCAAGTCGATGATCTCCGACCGTGGCGGACTGGCCGTGGTCGTCACCTCCAGCCCGCACAATGTCCGTGCCCTGCAGAACTTCCGGGACGCCGGGATCGAGGCTGTCGCCTACGTCGGCGGCGAAGGCTGATTCCCGGGGCCGGCCCGCTACGGCAGCAGACCTGCCACTGCCGCAGCGACGATGACGGCGGAGACCTGCTGGGCGAGGAACCTGCTGCCGGCCAGGGAGGGATGGGCCGGCATGTTGTAGTCCGGGGTTGTGGTGTCCGTCATGCCGGAGATGAAGCGGTCGGCGTCCAGCCCGCAGCTGGAGTTCGCCTCGATGGTCATCGACCGGATGTCGATGAACTGCACGTCGGCCTGTGCGGCGGCGGCCCGCTGGTTGGCCTGGGTCGCGGCCTCATAGGAGGCGGTGGTCCGGTCGATCGCCCCGGTCGGCTGGTCGGGTACGGTGTTGCGGTCGCAGAACCGTCCCTCGGTGTTCGTGGTCGCCAACCGGCCCAGGACGGCGATCTGCGCTCCGGGGGCGACGGCCCGCACCTTCTGTACCGCGGAGACCAGGTTGGCGACGACGGTGGCATCCGACACTCCCTGCCGCTTGTCGTTCATGCCCGCGGCGAAGATCACCAGAGAGGTGTCGTTGATGTGGCCGGAGGCGATGGCGCGGTCGATCCGGCCCAGCATCTGGCCGGTCGTGTGTGCGTTGCATGCCCAGTTCTGGACCGGTCGCCCGGTGATGGCGCCGAGTTGGGCGGGCCAGGCGTCCGGCGCGGTCAGGCACCCTTCGGTGCGTGGGTAGGCGGGATAGGCCCAGGGTGCGTCGTTGACGTAACTCGCGGAATTCGAGGTGAAGGAGTCACCGAAAGCGACGATGTTGTTCCGGGTGTCTGTCGAGTAGGGGTTCTCGACGGTGGTCCCGAAGTCCAGGGATCCCAGGGATCCCAGGGATCCCAGGGATCCCAGGGATCCCAGGGATCCCAGGGAACCGGAGACCGCTCCGGCCGGAGCGGTCACCGCGGTGGAGGCCAGGAAAGCCAGGGCAAGAGGCAGCAGGATTCGGCGATGGTGCATGCGCAGGTCTCCTTCAGTGGATGATCAGTGGGGAAGGAGAGAAGGCACAACCGGCACAGCGGGCACAGCGTCTGAGGTGAGACATACTGTAGACGACCGTCGTGACGCATGGGGCGCAAGTTGCCTGAGAGAATGCCGAGAAGACCGCCGCACACACAGAAAACCCTCCCCGGATGCCACCGCCCGTGAGGGGGGCGTCCGGGGAGGGTGTCTGGACGTGAAAGGAGGGGGAGCGGTCCTACTTGTTGCGCTCGATGGCCTCGGCGAGGATCTTCTCGGCCTCGGCCTTGTCGCCCCAGCCGGAACCGTGGACTTCCTTGCCCGGCTCCAGGTCCTTGTAGTGGACGAAGAAATGCTCGATCTCGTCCTTGACGTCATGGGCGATGTCGTCGATGTCCTGGAACCTGTCGTAGCGGACGTCGTCGATGACGCACAACAGCTTGTCGTCGCCGCCGGCCTCGTCGGTCATCTTGAAGACGCCGACCGGGCGGGCCTTGACGATGACGCCCGGGAAGAGGGGCTCGGGGAGGATCACGAGGGCGTCCAGCGGGTCGCCGTCCTCACCCAGGGTGTGGTCGATGAAGCCGTAGTCGGCCGGGTACGCCATGGGGGTGAAGAGGTAACGGTCCAGGTAGACCTTGCCGGTCTCGTGGTCGACCTCGTACTTGTTGCGGGAACCCTTGGGGATCTCGATGGTGACTTCGATGCTCATGGGCAGTGAGTCTACCCTGCAGCCTCGGCCTCTCCTGCGATACCCGCCAGGGTCTGTTCAATTCCACTGTGCAGCTCGGCCTCGAAGGTGTCGTTGCCGCCGAGGAACGCGGCCACCATTCCGCGGGAGAGCGCGGAGGTGTTCCCCTCCACGATGCGGGACTCGGTGACCGTGGTGGTGCCGTCGCCGTTGTCGGCGAGGTCGTAGCGCCACCGCGAGCCGTTGAGCGGGATCCGGAACTCGAGGGTCTTCGCCGGTTCCCAGGCGGTGACCCTCGACCAGGTCGGCCAGAACAGGATGCCGCGGCGGTTGAGGTTCACGGTCGTCGTGCCAGGACGCGGCGTCCCCGGGCCGAGGACGAGCATCCTGCGGCACTGCGGACTGCGACGGCCCATGGCAGAGAGGTCGGAGACCACGTGCCAGACGCGGTCCGGGGTGGCGTTGACGGTGCGGGATGCGGTGATGAGTTCTTTCGCCATGGACATGGAGCATACGTTCTGGAAACGAACTCCGCAGGCTTTCTGCGGCCTGCCGGTGACCGGGTGACCCGTGACGGTGAGGAGCCGGCCGTGCGGACAGGGTCGTCCGATAGTCTGTGGGGGTCATATCCCGTAACCGGAAGGCACCGATGCCCGAGATGAGCAAGATCTCCTCACGCCGTTGGCTCTACGGCATCGCTGCATTCGTCGTCGCCGTCATCGTCATCGTCGCCGCGGCCCTCGTGGTCAACCGGACAGGCGACACAGGTGTCGAAGCGGCCGAGGAGATCACCGCAGCGTCCCCGGTGGTCGGTGCAGTACCAGTCGACGGTGTGGACAGTTCCGCCCCCGACACCGACACGGTGGCGTCCGTCCTCTCCGGTCCCGCCGCGGATGCGGCACTCGGACAGGTCACCGGTCATGTCACCGACGTCGCCACCGGTGAGGAGATCTGGTCGGCTGATCCGGACCGCACCCTGGTCCCGGCGTCCGCCACGAAGCTCACCACGGCAACCGCCGCGCTGCTCACCCTGCCCGTCGACGACCGCGTCGGGACCACGGTGCTCGCCGGCGACGAGCCGGGTCAGATCATCCTGCGCGGGGGCGGCGACGTCACCCTGCAACGCAGCGAGGACTCCGGGTTCTTCACCGACGCGCCCACGATCGACGATCTCGCCGAACAGGTCACCGGAGCTCTCGGCGGTCAGCAGGTCACCTCGGTCATCGTCGACAACTCGGTCCGTGAGGGCGATCTGTTCAACTCCACCTGGTCCACCGACGATATCGCCGCCGGTAATGTGGCCCCGCTCGGTGCGGTGATGCTGGACGCCGGGCGCCTTGACCCCACCGAGAACTATTCACCGCGGTCGAACACCCCTGCCGCCGACGCCGGCCGTGCCCTGGCGGACGCCCTCGGCGCCACCGGCGCGTCGGTCAGTGTCTCCGATGAGCCGGTGGGCACCGGGACTGACGACGGGGACAGCGACGGGGACAGCGACGGGTCCTTCGAAGCGCTCGGCACCGTCTACTCCGCGCCGCTGGGAACCCGGCTGCGCGACATGATGCTGCACAGTGACAACCTCCTCGCCGAGGCCGTCGGCCGCGAGGTCGCCGCCGCCCGAGGTGGGTCCGCGACCTTCTCCGGCGCCACTGATGCGATCCTCGACACCCTGGGTGAGGCCGGTATCGACGTCGATGAGGCCGTGCTCAAGGACTGCTCCGGGATGAGTGAGGACAACCGGCTCAGTGCCCGGATCCTCGACGGCGTCCTCGCCCTGGCCGCCGGTGCACCGGTCAGCGACGGCGTGGACGACGACATCGCCGACCGTGCCGCCGAACTGCGGCTGCTGCTCGACGCTCTGCCGGTCGCCGCCGCCGACGGCACCCTGTCCGACCGCTATCTCTCCGGTTCCGGCGCGGAATCCGCCGCCGGCCGGGTCCGGGCGAAGACCGGCACCCTCGACGGGGTCAATGCCCTCGCGGGCACGCTGACCACGGACTCCGGTCGCGTCCTCACCTTCGCCTTCCTGTCCAACGGTTCCGACCAGGACGCCGGCCGCGCCGCGCTCGACCGCCTCGCCGCCGCCCTGCGCAAGGTGTAGTCCCGATGTGTCCCGGTCGTCCCGGCCCGGCGACCCTCGCTGTCCGGCACAGCCTCGCCGCCTTCCTCGACCGTGCCGGGCTGCACCGCGGGGACGCCGTGGTCTGCGGAGTCTCCGGGGGAGGGGACTCCCTGGCACTGGCCGCCGCCTGCGTCCACGCCGGTCTTGCGGTCACCACCGTCACCGTCGACCACCGTCTCCAGGACGGCTCGGACCGCGTCGCCGCCCGTGCTGCACATCAGTGCCGTGGCCTCGGGGCGACGGCGACCGTGGTCACCGTCGACGTTGCCGGACCGGGGGAGGGGCCGGCCCGCGACGCCCGTTACCGTGCCCTCGGCGACGCCGCCGCCGGTCTCCCCGTGCTCGTCGCCCATACCGCCGATGACGATGCCGAAGGCCTGCTGCTCGCCCTGACCCGCGGGTCGGGCACCGGCAGTCTCGCCGGATTGCGGGAGATCTCCCGCAAGCATCCGGTGGTGGACGCCGGAGCGTCCTTCCTGGGACGCCCGCTGCTCGCCGCCACCCGTGACCAGACCCGCGGCAGCTGCGCCGAACTCGGCCTCGACCTCTGGGACGACCCCCACAACGAACACCCGGAGATCCTCCGCTCGCGGGTACGGCACGAGCTGCTCCCGGTGATGCGGGAGGTCCTGGGTCCACGGGTGGATGCCGCACTGACCCGCAGTGCCCGCCTGCTACGGGAGGACGCCGACCTGCTCGACGACCTGGCGACCGGGGCACTGGTGTCTGCCGGGGTGGCACCGGGGGACAGGCTGCCGGTGACGGTGCTGGCCGACCGGCCGGCGCCGTTGCGCCGCCGGATGCTCCGCGACTGGCTCGCCGGGTCCGCCGGCCTGCTGACCTCGGTCCACCTGACCAGGATCGACGCGCTGGTCACGGACTGGCACGGACAGGGGCCCGTCGCGGTGCCGCACCCGGAACAGGCGGGGCCTACAATCGATATCCGACGCAACACCCACCGACGTGTGGTCCGGCGGCGTGACGGCGCGCTGGAGACCACACACCTGAGGAGACTGGACACCGTGACCTCCGAGATTCCCGACCACCCTTTCGGCGACGATATCTCCGGGATCCTCATCGACGAGCCGACGCTGCAGCAGCGCGTCCGTGAACTCGCCGACGAGGTCAGTGACCGGTACCGGGACGCCCCGGAGGACCTCGTTCTCGTCTGCGTCCTCAAGGGTGCCGCCGTGTTCATGTCCGACTTCTCCCGCGCCCTGTCGGTGCCCGCCCAGCTGGAGTTCATGGTCGTCTCCTCCTACGGTTCGGGGGCGGAATCCTCCGGGACCGTGACCATCGTCAAGGACCTGGCTACGGACATCGCGGGCCGGGATGTGGTTATCGTAGAGGACATCATCGATTCGGGTAGGACACTGTCCTGGCTGGTCAAGGATCTGGAGGGTCGCGGACCGAAGAGTCTCGAGGTCGTCGCCCTGCTCCGTAAGCCTGACCGGGTCGTCGTCGACGTGGCGTGCTCCGCCCTGGGTTTCGAGGTTCCCGACGAGTTCATCGTCGGCTACGGGCTGGACTACGCCGAGCGCTACCGGACGCTGCCGTGGATCGGCGCACTGCGTCCCGAGGTGTACAGCTGATTCATCCGGCCCACCCCTGCGATACCCTAGGGAGACTATGACTAAGAAGAAGGTCCTGCGGATTGCCGCGGTCGTCGCCGCGATCCTCGTCGCCATCTACGCGTTCAGCGTTCTCACCGACTCCACCCGCGGGTACTCCGACGTCGACACCTCCGTCGCCGTGAAGCAGCTCGACGACAAGAACGTCAAGGAGGTGCAGATCAACGACCGGGAGCAGCAGCTCCAGATCACGTTGAAGGACACGATCAGCGTCGACGGGGACGACGACATCGAGAAGATCATCACGAAGTACCCGGCCCGTGCCGCGGAATCCATCTTCGACAAGGTCGAGGCGTCGGATGCCGAGTCCTACCAGACCAGGGTATCCGAGGATTCCTTCCTCGGCTCACTGCTGGTCATGCTGCTGCCGATCCTCATCATCGGTGGTCTGCTGCTCTTCTTCCTCACCCGTATGCAGGGTGGCCCCGGCGGTGCCTTCGGCATCGGCAAGTCGAAGGCCAAGGAACTCAACGTCGACAATCCGGACACGACCTTCGACGACGTCGCCGGCGCCGACGAGGCTGTCGAGGAGCTCGACGAGATCCGCGACTTCCTGCAGAACCCGGGACGTTATGAGGAGCTCGGGGCGAAGGTTCCACGCGGCGTCCTGCTCTACGGTCCGCCCGGTACCGGTAAGACGCTGCTGGCACGCGCCGTCGCCGGTGAGGCCGGTGTCCCCTTCTACACGATCTCCGGTTCGGACTTCGTCGAGATGTTCGTCGGCGTCGGTGCCTCGCGCGTGCGCGACCTGTTCAAGACCGCCAAGGAGAACAGCCCCTGCATCATCTTCGTCGATGAGATCGACGCGGTCGGTCGCCAGCGTGGCGCCGGCATGGGTGGCGGTCACGACGAGCGCGAGCAGACCCTCAACCAGCTCCTCGTCGAGATGGACGGCTTCGACGACCGTGAGGGCGTCATCCTCATGGCCGCGACGAACCGGCCCGACATCCTCGACCCTGCGCTGCTGCGCCCCGGCCGCTTCGACCGGCAGATCCCGGTCGGCAACCCGGACCTGGCCGGCCGCGAGCAGATCCTGCGTGTCCACGCGAAGAACAAGCCCCTGGCCCCCGACGTGGACCTGAAGTCCCTGGCCAAGCGGACCGTCGGTATGTCCGGTGCGGACCTGGCGAACGTCCTCAACGAGGCCGCGTTGCTCACCGCCCGCGTCGACGGCAATGTCATCACCGGCGATGCACTGGAGGAGGCGACCGACCGCGTGATCGGTGGTCCGCGCCGCACCTCGAAGATCATCTCCGAGCACGAGAAGAAGGTCACCGCCTACCACGAGGGCGGCCACACCCTCGCCGCCTGGGGCATCAAGGACATCGAACGGGTCTACAAGGTCACGATCCTGGCCCGTGGCAAGACCGGCGGTCACGCCATGGCCGTGCCCGAGGACGACAAGGGCATGTACACCCGCTCCGAGCTCTTCGCCCGACTGGTCTTCGCCATGGGCGGACGCTCCGCCGAGGAGCTGGTCTTCGGAAGCCCGACCACGGGTGCCTCCGCCGACATCGAGCAGGCGACCAAGATCGCCCGCGGCATGGTCACCGAGTACGGCATGAGCCCGCAGCTCGGCGCGGTGAAGTACGGCGAGGAACAGGGCGATCCGTTCGCCGGACGCCCCGGCCAGGGCACCCTGGACTACTCGCCGGCCGTCGCTGCGACGATCGACGACCAGGTCCGGATGCTCATCGAGAAGGCCCACGTCGTCGCCTACCGCATCCTGCGTGAGAACCGGGACTACCTCGACACCCTGGCGACCAAGCTCCTGGAAAAGGAGACGCTGCGTCGTCCGGACCTGGAGGCCATCTTCGGCGAGATGCCCTCGGTCGAGGTCAACGACATCTTCGACGGCCAGGACGTCGAGTTCCCGAAGGATTTCCGTGAACCGGTGAAGACCCCCAACGAACTCGCCAAGGAACGTGGCGAGGAGCCGCCGGTGCGTCCCGATTTCTACTCCGAGGCGCGCAAGGCCCGGATGGAGCGTCGCAGGGCGGCTCAGGAGGCCAAGCGTGCTGAGCAGCTTGAACAGACCCAGCAGCGGCAGCAGGGGGGCGACCGGGTGCCGCCGAAGTTGCCCGGTTTCCCGCCGCAGCAGCAGGGACAGCAGGTCCAGCAGCCCGGTCAACCCCGCCAGGACCACCTCTGGGGTGGTCAGGACCGGACCAACCCGCCCGGCGATCCGCTGAACAACCCCTCCGGCCAGGCCACCCCGCGTCACCCCGGTGAGCAGAACTACGGGTCCGGCCCCGAACGGGCAACCGGCCAGGGCGAGATGCGTGGTTTCCGTCTGCCGGACAATGAGCAGCCCGACCACCCGTGGGCCACCGACGACGCCCCCACCGGACGCCACCACCGGGTTGCCCCGGAGCAGAACACCGACGACACGACCGAGGACGACCGTTGAGTAACACTGAATCCACCGACCAGCCGGTCTCCCAGATCACCGGTCGCCCCTTCGACCGGGAGCGGGCGGAAGCAGCCGTGCGCGAGCTGCTGTTCGCCGTCGGTGCGGACCCCGACCGCGAGGGTCTGCAGGAGACCCCGGCACGGGTCGCCCGCGCCTACCGTGAGATCTTCGACGGTCTCTTCCGTGACCCGGCGGAGGTCCTCGACAAGACCTTCAACGAGGACCACCGCGAACTCGTCCTGGTCAAGGACATCCCGATCTACTCGACCTGTGAGCATCACCTGGTGCCCTTCTACGGTCACGCCCACATCGGCTACATCCCCGGCGAGGACGGCACCGTCACCGGACTGTCGAAGCTCGCCCGCCTCGTCGACGGCTTCGCGAAGCGTCCCCAGGTCCAGGAACGCCTCACCAGTCAGGTCGCCGACGCCGTCGCCACCCGTCTCAACGCGTCCGCCGTCATCGTCGTCCTCGAGTGCGAGCACCTGTGCATGGCTATGCGCGGTATCCGCAAACCCGGCGCGACGACCGTGACCTCGGCCGTGCGCGGTGGCTTCCGGGACGATGCCCGCACCCGTGCCGAGGCCTTTGCCCTGATCCGGGGGAACTGATGCCCCGCACGCTCGTGATGGGGATCCTCAACGTCACCGAGGACTCCTTCTCCGACGGTGGTGAGTGGAACTCCACGGAGCGTGCGCTCGCCCACGCCCGCGAGATGGTCGACGCCGGTGCGGACATCATCGACATCGGCGGGGAATCCACCCGTCCCGGAGCCACCCGCGTCGACCCGGACGTCGAGCGTGACCGGGTCGTCCCGGTCATCGCCGCCCTGCACGCCGACGGCATCACCACCAGCGTGGACACGATGCGCGCCGCCACTGCGGGCGCCGCGGTCGCCGCCGGTGTCGACATCGTCAACGATGTCTCCGGTGGGCTGGCGGACCCCGGGATGTACCGGGTCATCGCCGACGCCGACCGGACACGGCCGGTGGGGCGGCCGGTGGACTACTGTCTCATGCACTGGCGGACCGGGCGCTTCGCCTCCGCCGAAGGACGTGCCGACCACGGGGGAGATGTCGTCGCCGACGTCACCGGGCTGCTCGGTGACCTGACGGAGGCCGCCCGGGACGCGGGTATCCCCGCCGATCGGCTGATCCTGGACCCCGGTATCGGGTTCGCCAAGGACGCCGACGACAACTGGGCACTGCTGCACGACATGCCCGGCTACACCGCGACCTGGGCGGAGCAGGGGTACCGCACCCTCATCGGGGCGTCCCGCAAGCGGTTCCTCACGGCTCTGAGACCGGGTCCGGACGGGGAACCCGGCACCCCGACCTCCGCCGATGACGCCACCGCGGCGGTCTCGGCACTGGCCGCACAGGCAGGCGTGTGGGCCGTGAGGGTCCATGACGTCGCCGCGACCCGGGCGGCCGTCGATGTCGCCCATGCGGTGGCACTGGCACACGGACCGGCGCTGCCGGAAGGATGGAGGGCCCGACGTGGCTGACCGTATTGAACTCGACGGACTGGAAGCCTACGGCTACCACGGTGTCTACGACTTCGAGAAGGACAAGGGCCAGAAGTTCATCACCGATCTCGTGGTGTGGACCGACTTCTCGGCCGCCACCGCGTCCGACGAGATCGCCCAGACGATCTCCTACGTCGACCTCGCCGATATCGCCGTGGGGGTCATCGAGGGGCCGTCACTCGACCTCATCGAGACCCTGGCGGCCACTGTCGCCGACCGGATCAACGACCTGACCGGGGTGATCGCGGTCGAGGTGACCGTCCACAAGCCGGACGCCCCGATCCACCACCCCTTCACCGATGTTCGTGTCGTCGCCCGACGGTCCCAGAAGTCCGCTCCGAGGACGGGGAAGTGAGGGCCGTCCTCGCCTTCGGTGCGAACCTGCCCGGTGACCTCGGGGACCCGGCGGCACAGATCGCCCACGCGGCGGCGTCACTGGCGTCCACCGCGGGGATCCGCGTCCTCGCGTCGTCCCGGATGTTCGCCACCCCGCCGTGGGGTGTGGCCGACCAGGCCGAGTTCCGCAACTGTGTCCTCATCGCAGATGTGGAGGACGCCCTGTTCACCCCACTGGATCTGCTGCACCGCTGCCAGGCGGAGGAGCAGGCCGCCCACCGGGTCCGTGCCCGGCACTGGGGACCGCGCACACTGGACGTCGACCTGGTCGCGCTGTACTCGGACACGGGGGAGGAGATCCGCAGCGACGGCCGGTGGGGTGAGGAGCTCGTCGTGCCCCATGCGTGGGCCCATGCGCGCGCCTTCGTCCTGGTCCCCTGGCAGGACGCTGACCCTTCGTCCACGCTCGGTGGAACACCCCTGGCGGACCTCATCGCCGCCTGTCCTGAGGAGGATGTGTCCGGAGTGCGTGCGCTGCCCGACGTAGCATGGGCTCCATGAAGCAGAAGAACGGACAACCGGGTCAGTCGGGCGGACCCGGCATGTCGCTGACCCCGGTCAGTGCCCTGCTCGTCGCGGCCGGTGCCTCGGCACTGGTCGTCGGGGTGGCCGCGGTCTACTTCTACGGGGACTTTCCGCCGGCCCGGGTCCGGAATTCCGTGGCGATGTGGATCATCGCCGGTGTCGCGGCGGTGACCGCGGTGGCGGTGCGGCGGCGGATCGCCGACGGTGAGGTGGGTCAGGACCGCAGCCAGATGGCTCCTGTCTTCATTGCCCGGGCGGCGGTGCTGGGCAAGGCCTGCTCGTGGTTGGGGGCGTTCGTCGGTGGCGGTTACCTGGGGCTGACGGTCTACGTCGTCGTCGAGTACTCCTCGTTGCTGGCGGCCCAGGAAGACACTCCCGGGGCGGTGACCTGTGTGGCCGCCGGGGCTGCTGTGGCGGTCGCCGGCGTGGTCCTGGAGCGCTGTTGTCTGGTTCCGCCGGGCGACGCGGATCCGGATGGACGCCGGTCAGGGGCACAGGCAATGTAGTGTGGGCGACATGAGTTCCGCGTATCCGTCTCCTGATCCGCACCGACTCCCGGATCCGTCGAGCGCACGGCCCACCCGGGCACCGGGTGGTGTCTCGAAACTGCTGATGTACTTCCTCTTCGTCCTGGCACTGTTCGCGACGGTGATCATGTTCTTCGTCGACAGTGACGTGTGGATGAACATCGCGGTCATCGCAGCGCTGTGGGCGGCGTTCATCGGTGCCGTCCTCGTGTCCCGGTACTCGGGTGCGCTGGGGGAGGAATCCTCCCGCAACCGGGAGCGGGACGCCCGACGTGTCGCCGAGTTGGACGCCGAGCGTGCCGAGCACCGGCGTCGTGAGGCGGAACTGGAGAAGTCCTACGCGGACCGTGGTGACACGGGACGCGACGAGACACTCGAGTCCATCCGCCTCGAGCTCGCCGCACTGCGGGAGCAGCTCTCGGACCTGTCCGGACTGGATCTCACCGAGGACCAGGTGGCCGTCCGCGCCCGTGCCGAACGGATCATCGAGCTGGAGCGTCATTCCACGCCGCCGACGGCCGCGAACACCGCGAAGGCCGGGGGCACCGACACATCGTCCGATGCGTCGGGTCGGTCCCCGTTCGCGTCACGCTCCCCGTTCCAGCGTGAGCAGGAGGAGTCGGAGGCGGCCCCGGAGACCGGTCGTACGCACCAGGCGCCGGAGTCCCACCAGGGTGGACGCCGTGGCGGCTTCGCCACCGGTACCTTCTCCGCGGTGAACTGGTCCGGTACCGATTCCGAGGAGACCAGCATGCTCCCGCTGGTCGTGGACACCCGGGACAGCCGGTACAGCGACGCTGGAGAGTCTGCTCCGGAGCCCGTGACGGAGAAGCCCGCTGAGCGGACCTGGGCCCCACGGCAGCCGGAGAAGGCGGCCCCCGAAGCGACGGCTGCAGAGGCTGCAGAGGCTGCAGAAGCGGAGCCGGAGGAGTCCGCCCCGTCCTTCACCGCTCCCACTGCCGGCCATCACGAGGCTCCCGAGGAGGAGATCGGCCACCACCGTCGCCGTCGGGCCGAGTCTCCGGCCGTTACGGAGGATTCCCATGGACGCCGTCGCGCCGATGAACGTCCGGAAGACGGAAACAGCTCCGTCACTGTCGCGCAGCTCATGGCGCAGCTGAAGAAGAACGCCAAGTGACCGGAGGCGACGTCAGCGCACCCCACCCCGACCGACAGGAACCGCGCCTGTCGGTCGGGGTCATTTCTGCCGGTTCCGTGGGGACTGCGGTGGCCTCGGTTCTCCAGCGGGCCGGGCACCACATCCACGGTGTCGTCGCCCGCTCCGACGTCTCCGCTGCCCGGGCCGCCGAGCGGTTGCCCGGTGTGCCGGTGACCGACATCGCGGATGCGGCGCAGGCGGCACTGGTCGTCCTCGCCGTGCCGGATCCGCAGTTGCCCGCAGTCGTGGAGCAGGTCGCCGAGGTGACCCGTCCCGGCCAGATCGTGGTCC
Source organism: Corynebacterium sp. UD i78 (assembly GCF_056280545.1). Classification (NCBI taxonomy): domain Bacteria; kingdom Bacillati; phylum Actinomycetota; class Actinomycetes; order Mycobacteriales; family Corynebacteriaceae; genus Corynebacterium; species Corynebacterium sp. UD i78. The sequence continues at coordinate 3,205,030 of NZ_JBWCED010000001.1, forward strand.
ACACCGCCGGGGCCCTGGGCTGCAGCGTCCTGCAACCGGTGACGGACACCGGGGCGCTGCCCCTGGCACTGCACCCGGCGATGACTTTCACCGGGCGTCCGGAGGACACCGGCAATCTCGCGGGCTGCGCCTGGGGCGTCACCGCGGACTCGGACACCGGGGCCGCGGTCGCGGAACTGCTCGTCGGTGCCTGCGGTGGTATCGCCGTACCGGTCGCCGAGGAACACCGGACGCTCTACCACGCTGCGATGGCGCACGGCTCGAACCACCTGGTCACCCTGGTCAGCGAGGCATTGCGCGTCCTCGACCACGCGCTGGCGGATCCGGGGGAGGGACAGTCGGGTGTCCCGGTGGCGGAGGATCCGGACTCGGCGGTGCTGCTGCGCAGGATCCTGCCCGCGACACTCGCCGGAGTGCTCGACCGTCGGACGGCCGCACTGACCGGCCCGACCGCCCGTGACGACGCCGCCACCGTGCTGCGTCACCTCGACGCGCTCGGTGCGGTGGACGACGAGGGGCAGACGCTCGCGGCGTCCTACCGGGCGGCGGCACTGCGCACCGCGCGGTCCGTAGGGTCCCTCAATGTGGAGCGGGCACTGGACGGGGACTACTCTTATTGATCCGTTACAGCATCACACTCTGATCGCGAAGGAGCGGCAACGGTGAGTTTCACCCCCGGACAGGCCACGGTCTACACCGGCATCGAGGAGATCGGGGAGCTGACCCGGGCGATCCGCAAGGTCGGGCGTCCGGTCGTGCTCGTGCCCACGATGGGTGCGCTGCACGAAGGCCACCTGTCACTGGTGCGCAACGCCCAGCGCATCCCCGGGGCCCTTGTCGTCGTGTCGGTCTTCGTCAACCCGCTGCAGTTCGGCGAGGGTGAGGACCTGGACGCCTACCCGCGTACCCTCGACGCCGACGTCGAGAAGCTGCGCGCGGTCGGGGTGGACGCCGTGTTCGCGCCCAGCGTCCGCGAGATGTACCCCAACGGACCGCGGACCACGGTGCATCCCGGCCCGGTCGGTGAGATCCTCGAGGGTCGCACCCGGCCGATCCACTTCGCCGGGATGCTCACCGTGGTGCAGAAACTCATGCACATCACGAGCTGCTCGGACGCCTTCTTCGGTGAGAAGGACTACCAGCAGCTGGTCCTCATCCAGCAGATGGTGACCGACCTCAACCTCGGTGTGCAGGTCCACGGGGTCCCGATCGTCCGCGAGGCCGACGGCCTGGCGAAGTCCTCGCGCAACATCTACCTCGCCGAGACCGAGCGTGAACTGGCGCTGACCCTGTCGGCGGCCCTGACCGCCGGCGCCCATGTCGCCGAGGACGGTGCGGAGGCTGTGCTGTCCACCGCCCGGGCGATCCTGGACTCCGTCCCGGAGATCGAGGTCGATTACCTGGAGCTGCGCGGCGCGGACCTCGGGGACGCCCCGGAGACCGGTGACGCCCGACTGCTGGTCGCGGCGAAGATCGGCGACACCCGCCTGATCGACAACGTCGGCGTGCCTGTGGGGATCGGGTTCCGGAACCTGGGCGACGATCCCGTTGCGGCCACGGACGCCGCAGCAGCGCAGTAAGGTTGTCCGCGTGTTGAGAACCATGATGAAGTCCAAGATCCACCGGGCGACGGTCACCCAGGCTGACCTGCACTACGTGGGTTCCTGCACGATCGACGCCGATCTCATGGAGTCCGCCGACATCCTCGAGGGTGAGCAGATCGACATCGTCGACGTCGACAACGGCGCCCGGCTGACCACCTACGCCATCACCGGTGAGCGGGGCTCGGGGATGATCTCGATCAACGGCGCCGCCGCCCATCTGGTGCACCCCGGCGAACTTGTGATCATCATCGGCTACGGCCAGTACACCGCCGAGGAGCTCAAGGACTACAACCCGCGGGTCGTCTTCGTCGACGGGGAGAACCGCCAGGTGTCGCTGGGGGACGATCCGGCGGACGTGCCGGTGGGATCCGGCCTGATGAACCCCCGGTTCCCGGCGTAGGTCCCTGTTCACCGGTCCCCGGGTGCGCTGGGCTTTCCGCCCATATGTGGACCGGAACCTGTGAACTCGATGTTCTCCTCGGGGATGTGCATTCCCTCAAACAGAAGCGCTCGGTGGTGCGCCCGCTCGTCGCGGAGATCCGCCGGAAGTCCGATGTCTCGGTGGCCGAGGTGGACCACCGTGATCTGCACCGTCGGACGATGATCGGGGTATCCGTGGTCAGTGGGGACCGGGAGCGCGTCGTCGAGGTACTGGACGCGGTGGAACGGCTCGTGGCGTCCCACCCGGAGGTGCAGCTGCTGTCGGGGCGTCCCCGCTACCTCTCCTCGGATGACCTGTAGGGGGCGGTGCCTTGTCCGGTCCCGCCCGACTAACCCGACCGGGGGTGGCAGGGAGAAGGGGCGGGGGAGCCCCGGAAAATGTGACGTAGATCAATCGGTGGCGTCCTGTCGGACTGCACGGCCGGACGGTCTGTCCTGACGCCGCACGCCACAGGGCAGATAGTCCGGAACAGGTCAGGTAAACGTACCCTGACCTGTGGTTTCGCGTGAGACCACCGTGAACTTATATGGGGTATCTGAGATGTCCCTTTTACGGCGACCGGCCTAGCGTGGAGTCCATGCACCTCACCAAGTTCGCTGACCTGGGACTCCGGTCCCTCATGATCCTCGGGGACACCGGCGCCGCCGGTGCCACCGACCCGGCTCAGCGACGCACCGTCGGAGAACTCGCGGTCCAGACCGCGGCCCCGGCGTCCCACGTCAAGAAGGTCGTCGCCCGGCTCACCGGGCTGGGCGTCCTGGCGTCCGTCCGCGGACGCAGCGGTGGGGTGTACCTCGCGGACGGCGCACGGGAGACAGACATCGGACTCCTGCTCCGCCAACTCGAAGGCAACCACGAGGTCGTCGACTGTGACGGGGACGCCCCGTGTCCGCTCGCCGCGCGGGACTGTTCCCTGCGGCACCTGCTGGCACAGGCGCAGGAGAACTTCTTCGCCACGTTCGACGGCATGACCCTCGGCGAGCTCATCGACCGGAGCGACCAGGCGTCATCCGGACCTGTATCCATCGGGCTGCCCGGGCTACCCGCCCTGCACTGAACTCGAGAACCCCTACTCCACTCCACAACCACACTTCCCATGGAGGTAACGACCATGTTCACCGCAACCGAACCCCTGCGCGAGGCCGCCCGCACCGCCCACCTCAGCCCGGCCCACGAGGTGACCGTCAAGGCCACCCTCCCGGTCATCGGGGAGAATATCGGGGAGATCGCGAAGACCTTCTATGCCGGCATGTTCGCCGAGAACCCGGACCTGCTCGCCAACACCTTCAACCGTGAAAACCAGAAGACCGGCGCCCAGCAGAAGGCCCTCGCCGCTTCCGTCGCCACCTTCGCCACCATGCTCGTCAACCCTGACGGCCCGGACGCGGTCGACATGCTCTCCCGCATCGCCCACAAGCACGTCTCGCTCGGCATCACCGAGGACCAGTACAAGATCGTCTACCACTACCTTTTCGCTGCGATCGGCAAGGTCCTCGGCGAGGCTGTGACCCCTGAGGTCGCCGAAGCCTGGACCGAGGTCTACTGGCTGATGGCCCGGGTCCTCATCGACGCGGAGAAGGATCTCTACGCCACCGCCGAGGTGACCCCCGGTGATGTCTTCCGGGATGCCGTTCTCGTGGCCCGACGTGACCTGTCCGACCGGGTCACCGAGTTCACCTTCGAGGTGCCGGACGCTCCGGGTGCCTTCACCGCCACGAAGGCCGGCCAGTACACCTCCCTCGGCGTGACCCTGGGCGACGGCGCCCGTCAGCTGCGTCAGTACTCCCTGGTCAACTGGGACGACAAGGGCTTCACCATCGCCGTGCAGCGCGACGGTGAGGTCTCCTCCACGCTGCTGGACACCACCGCCGTGGGTGACCGGGTGGAGGCCACCCTGCCCGCCGGTGACCTCGTGCTCGGTGACTCGGATACCACCCCGGTGGTGCTCGTCAGCTCCGGTATCGGCTCGACCCCGATGGTCGGTATGCTCTCCGCGCTCGTCGCCGGGGCGGGTGCCCGCGACATCACCGTCATCCACTCGGACGTCTCCGAGGAAGCCTACGCTCAGCGCGAGGTCACCAAGGGGCTGCTGGATGCGCTGGACTCCCAGGGCTCCACGGTCCGCCGCTACCGCAGCTACACCGGCGCCGGCGAGCGTGTCTCCCTGGCAGATCTGGACATCCCCGCCGGTGCCGACTGGTACCTGTGCGGCGGCAACGGCTTCCTGCAGGACATCCGCGCCCAGATCGCGGCGTCCTCGCTGGAACCGGTCGGTGTGCACTTCGAGCTGTTCTCCCCGAACGACTGGCTGCTGGGATAGTAACCTCGGGAGGATGACAGGTTTCGCGTGGCCGCTGCCGTCCTCCGATGTCGTCGGCGATCTGCCCGACGGGGGGACGCTCCGGCTGCGCGCGCCGATTGACGCCGACCTGGACGGTCTCGTGACCTCGTCACGGGACGCCGGGTCGATCGAGTTCACCCACCTTCCGGAGAACTACTCCCGGGAGGACGCCGCCCTGTTCCTCCGCTCCATGCTCTACAACCCGGAGGCGATGCTCTGGATCGTCGATGACCCGGACAATGCCCGGCACTTCGGCGGCACCCTGGAGGTCCGACTGGTCAACCGGGCCGGAGCGGTCGTCGAACTCGGGTACACGACTGCACCGCACCTGCGCGGCCGTGGACTGATGACCGCGGTGGTCGCGTTGATCAGCGAGTTCCTCTTCGACTACGGGGTACACCGGGTGCAGATCAAGGCGAATCCGGAGAACGTGGCGTCCTGCAGGGTGGCGTTGACCGCCGGCTTCCAGCGTGAGGGGACGCTGCGGGACGCCGAGTACCTGCGAGGTCAGTGGAACGACCTCGACATCTTCTCGCGTCTCGACGGGGACGACTGACCGGTCACCGGTCCAGCAGATAGCGGGCGGTGCCGGCGATGCTGCTGTCCGGATCTTCGGTGAAGCGGCCCGGCGCCGTGCCCGCGTCGGGAAGGTCGCCGAGCGACTGGACGATGCGGAGGCGTACCGGGGTGGGGGAGTCCTCCGCCGCAGTGAGCAGCGCAGAGCCGACCCTGCCCGTTGAGGCATACTCCGTGGCGATCACGCCGAGGACCTCGACGATACGACGCCGCGCCACCTGCGGTCCGTCGGCACGGTTGACGAGTGCGGGTACGGCGTCCTTCCCCACACGGGCCAGCGCCCAGCGCAGTGCGCCGGCAGCGTTCTCGTCCGGTTCCTCCAGGTAGGACGCCACCAGTGCGGCGACCGGTTGCTGGTCCGGGGACTGGGATGCGGTGGCCTGGAGAACAGCCGCCTGACGCTGCCGTGATGAGCCCTCACGGAGAGCAGTGAGCATCGCGGTGACGCGCAGGGCGTCCTCCCATGTCTCAGATCCGGTGTCACTGACCTCGGTGAGGTGGGTAAGCAGGTCCTGCTCAGTGCGGATCCGGTCGCGGGTCTCCTGCCGGAGCCGGTCGAGCACGGTGCGGCGTCCATCGTGGGGTCGTCGAGGGCGTCGCCGACCTCGGCGAGGGTGAGGCCGAGCGAGCGCAACGCCTCGATCCGGAACAGACGGCCGAGGTCGGCGGGGGAGTAGTCGCGGTAGTCTGTCGAGGTCCGGTGGGAGGGGCTGAGCAGACCGGCCCGGTCGTAGTGCCGCAGCATGCGCACGCTGACACCGGAGAGGTCAGAGACTTCGCCGATACGCATGGTGCCGAGGTTGGTGTGCCGCGAACTCGGCGGCGTCAAAACCCAGGTCCGGGTCGTCGAGCATGAGCAGGGTGGCGCGTGCATGGATGCCATCGTGGACCCCACCGTGGACACCACCGTGCTCCTCGGGTGCGGGCCGCGCGCTCTACCCGAGCTGCAGGAATGCCCGCGAGAGACTGCGACGCATCTCCCGGTCGCCGTGATCCATTTGGGAGGTCGTCCGGCTGTGGATCGGTGCCGGCAGCGAGTGTGGCGCGCAGGCGGGTGTCGGCGTCCTCGGCGGTGTAGGCCCTGGTCAGGCGGTTCATGGTCGTGGTCAAGACCGGGGTGCGTGGGTTCCGGTCTTTCTCCGCCATTGACTAGACAGCCTGGTCTAGGTGGTGCTAGTGTCGTCGACGTCAGATCAAGAAGCTCACTGAGCGGCGCGCCTGACCCGGGCCGGAAACCCGGGGCGCCGCCCGGCTCCGGACGGATTCAGTGACTGGCAACCGTGTCGCGTGCATCGGTGCCCCCGAGAGAGATCGGCCCCGCAGGGCAGAAGTCCTGTGAGGAAACCGCGATGCACAGGAATATCATGCGCACGACGCACTGCACCCTGCACACCCCCGGACACAGTGTCCACTACATCCAGGGCCGTCGGATCACCGACTTCGCCCGCCACTACCCCGAGCGCTGCCACACGGTGACGGTCACCGACCTCGGCGCCGGCTGGTTCGAGACGGAGATCGACGGGGAGAGCGGTACCGTTCGACTCGGCTGGAACCACGACCACGATCTTGTCACCGAGATCGCCCGTGACTCGGTGCTGGGGGAGGTCGTCCACGTCCCCGACTTCGGCGCCCTCGTCCGCTGGGTCGGACGCAACAGGGCCGTCGGCCCCGTCGAAGGCTCCGGCACGGTGCTTCTCCCCACCTGGGGTAAGGCGGGGTCCTGTGTGACCACCGACTCCTTCGTCTACCGGGAGGTGCGCGATGAGCAGTGATTCCGTGAACAGCTACATGCCGCCCTGCTCCTCAAGTGCTCCGGGCCACGACATCAACATGATGTGGGCCTGGAAGTCGGCTGCCGGTACATCCGGGAGCATCCGGAAGAGTGTGTTCCCGTCCGTGTCGAGGATGTCGGAGACGGCGGATTCGGCGAGGTTCTTTTCGACGGTACGGCGACAAGCACTCTGCAGGTCATCCGACCGGCCTGGGGCGGTGGAGCACCCTGCCCCCCCCCCGAGGCCACGGCAATCCGGAGGTCCGGGCCCGGGACTACGGCCACGGACGGGCGGTCCCGCGCGGGTGACCGTAGTCAGCGGTCAGATACCCGTGCCGCCGACGGGTCATCGAGTGCCGTTCCGGCGCCCTACCTGCCATGCAGTAGGCTGGATGACCGTGACTGACCAGAAGCAGAATCCCCAGACCACAGACGCCACAGCCTCCGACGACCTCCCGGAGCAGCTGAAGATCCGCCGCGAGAAGCGGGAGCGCCTGCTGGCCGAGGGGAAGGACGCCTACCCGGTCGTCGTCGACCGCACCCGCACCCTCTCCGAGATCCTCGCGTCCTACGCGGTTCTCCCGAAGGACGAGGAGGAGGCCGTCGCTGTCGAGCGCGTCGAGGGCGTCACCTACCTCGCGCCGGGCGACGAGACCGATGACGTAGTCGGCGTCGCCGGCCGCGTCATCTTCGTGCGCAACACCGGCAAGCTCGCCTTCGCCCGCCTGCAGGAGGGCGACGGCACCCAGATGCAGGCCATGCTGTCCCTGGCCGAGGTGGGGGAGGACGCCCTGGCGTCCTGGAAGGCCGACGTCGACCTCGGTGACATCGTCTTCGTCCACGGACGCGTCGTCGCCTCGAAGCGTGGCGAGCTTTCCGTCATGGCGGACGCCTGGTCCATGGCCTCCAAGTCGCTGCGTCCGCTCCCGGTCGCGCACAAGGAGATGAGCGAGGATTCCCGGATCCGTCACCGCTACACCGACCTCATCATGCGCGAGCAGGCCCGGACCAACGCCCTGACCCGCATCAAGGTCATGCGTGCACTGCGCAATGCCCTGGAGCGCCGTGGTTTCCTCGAGGTCGAGACCCCGATGCTGCAGACCCTGCACGGCGGCGCCGCTGCCCGCCCCTTCGAGACGCACTCCAACGCACTCGACATCGACCTGTACCTGCGTATCGCCCCGGAGCTCTACCTCAAGCGCTGCGTCGTCGGCGGTATCGACAAGGTCTTCGAGGTCAACCGCAACTTCCGTAACGAGGGTGTGGACTCCTCCCACTCCCCGGAGTTCGCCATGTTGGAGACCTACCAGGCCTACGGCACCTACGACACCGGTGCGCAGCTGATCCACGACATCATCCAGGAGATCGCGGTCGAGGTCTTCGGTTCCACCACCGTCACGCTCGTCGACGGCACCGGATACGACTTCGGCGGCGAGTGGCGTGTCATGGAGATGTACCCCTCCCTCAACGAGGCGCTGGGCCGGAAGTTCCCGGAGCAGACCGCGGTCGCTGAAGTCACCATCGATTCCACCGTCGAGGAGCTCAAGGCACTGGCCGCGGACATCGGCCTGGATGTCCCGGTGAAGGGTGGCTGGGGACACGGCAAGCTCGTCGAGGAGATCTGGGAGTACCTGTGCGAGGACCAGCTTTACGGGCCCGTCTTCGTCCGCGACTTCCCGGTGGAGACCTCCCCGCTGACCCGTCAGCACCGTTCCAAGCCCGGTGTGGCCGAGAAGTGGGACCTCTACGTCCGTGGCTTCGAGCTGGCCACCGGCTACTCCGAGCTCGTCGACCCGGTCATCCAGCGTGAGCGCTTCGAGGACCAGGCCCGCCTGGCCGCCGACGGCGATGATGAGGCCATGGTGCTCGACGAGGACTTCCTCGCCGCGATGGAGCAGGGAATGCCGCCTACCTCCGGCAACGGCATGGGCATCGACCGACTTCTCATGGCCCTGACCGGCCTCGGAATCCGTGAGACCGTGCTCTTCCCGATGGTCAAGCCGGAACGTTCCTGACGAAATATTTTCCCCCGGGCGGGGGTACCTTTCGCGATGTGATCTCCGGCACTGCCGGAAGAAATGTGACGCGGGTCATGGCACATGGCTATGATGAAATCATCATTATTCATCCGTCACTGTCCCAGACAGCGAAAGGTAGCTGCCCGCCATGAGCGACCGAAGCAAGCGGAACGACTCCACGCCCGGCCTGAACACCATCAAGCGCGACGCCACCGGCGCCGTGATGCGGGTGCTGACCCGTTTCACCGGTTCCGACCTCGCGCAGAAGTACGGTCTCGGTGAAAAGGTCGACCGCGTGGCCTACGAGTCCACCAAGGGTGGAATGCGCACCCTCGGTGCCATCAACCGCCAGTTCAAGAAGTCCAAGGGCTCCGGCAAGCCGGTCCGCCTGGAGAACCAGCCCACCGACGCCGCTGAGGGGGACGCCGCCGCTGAGTCCTCCAAGCCGGCGAAGGTCCTTTTCGACCTCACTCCGTCCGAGGACCAGGAGATGCTCGTCGGCGCTGTCCGCGAGTTCGCCGAGGACCAGCTCCGCCCTGTCGCAGCCGACGCCAACGAGGCCGCCGTCACCTCCGCCGAGGTGCTCGCCGCCGCCGCCGAGCTCGGTATCTCCCTGATCAACCTCCCGGAGGAGTACGAGGGACTCGCCACCGAGTCCGCCGCCACCACCGGTGCCATGGTCGCCGAGGCCCTGGCCTTCGGTGACATGGGCCAGGCTGTCGCGATCCTCGCTCCGGCCGGTGTCGCGAACACCATCACCAACTACGGTGACGACGCCCAGCAGAAGACCTACCTCCCGGAGTTCTCCGGCGAGAACGTCCCGGTCTCCGCGGTCATCGTCAACGAGCAGCGTGCACTGTTCGACCCCTTCGTCCTGCAGACCACCGCCAAGCGCGAGGGCGACGACATCGTCATCAACGGTGTGAAGACCATGGTCCCCAACGCGGGTTCCGCCGAGCTCTTCGTCATCGCTGTCGACCTCGACGGTGTGAACACCTTCGCCATCGTCGAGTCCTCCACCGAGGGCGTCGTCGTCGAGGCTGACCCGTCCATGGGTCTGCGCGCCGCGTCCCTGGGCCGCGTCCTGCTGAAGGACGTCAAGGTCCCGGCCTCCAACCTCCTGGGTGGTGCCGACCTCGACGCCGACACCCGTGGCGAGAACTACACCGAGATCATCCGCCGCGCCCGCCTCGGCTGGGCTGCGCTGGCCACCGGCACCTCCGAGGCCGTTCTCGAGTACGTCAAGCCCTACGTCCTGGAGCGCACCGCCTTCGGCGAGCCGATCGCCAACCGCCAGGCCGTCGCCTTCATGGTCGCCAACATCCGCATCGAACTCGATGCCCTCCAGCTGATCACCTACCGTGGCGTCTCCCGCCTCGACCAGGGCCGCTCCTTCAACCGTGAGGCCGGGCTCGCCCGCCGCTTCGCCGCTGACAAGGGCATGCAGATCGGTTCCGACGGCGTCCAGCTGCTCGGCGGCCACGGCTTCACCAAGGAGCACCCGGTCGAGCGGTGGTACCGCGACCTGCGTGCCGTCGGTGTCGCCGAGGGCGTCGTCGTCCTCTAGTCCGCAACCACTCGAAGGAGCATAAGAAATGATCAACCTCGAACTCCCGAAGAAGCTGCGGGCGACTGCCAACCAGGCGCACCAGGCCGCAGCCCAGATCTTCCGCCCGATTTCCCGCAAGTACGATCTCGCCGAGCACGAGCGCCCCGTCGAGCTCGACACCATGGCATCCCTCGTCGAGGGCATGACTGACGGTGGCGGCGACATGGCCGGCGCCTCCGGTGGCCGCGGTGACAAGAAGAAGGACCAGGGTGTCCGCAACGGCGGCAACATGGCGTCCCTCGTCAACGTCATCGAGACCTGCTGGGGCGACGTGGGACTGACCCTGTCTCTCCCGTACCAGGGCCTCGGCAACGCCGCCGTCGCCGCCGTCGCCTCCGATGAGCAGCTCGAGCGCTTCGGCAAGGTCTGGGCCGCGATGGCCATCACCGAGCCGCAGTTCGGTTCCGACTCCGCCGCCGTAGCCACCACCGCCAAGGAGGACGGTGACGACTACATTCTCAACGGTGAGAAGATCTTCGTGACCGCCGGTGAGCGTTGCGACCACGTCGTCGTGTGGGCGTCCCTCGACAAGTCCGCCGGCCGCGCCGCCATCAAGTCCTTCCTTGTCCCGCGCGACACCCCGGGCTTCGACCTGGTCCGCCTGGAACACAAGCTGGGCATCCGTTCCTCGGACACCGCCCACTTCATCCTGGACAACGTCCGTGTGCCGAAGGCGAACCTCCTGGGCACCCCGGAGATCGACACCAAGAAGTCCTTCGCCGGTGCCATGGCGACCTTCGACAACACCCGTCCGCTGGTCGCCGGTATGGCCATCGGTGTCGCCCGCGCCTCCCTCGAGAAGCTGCGTGAGATCCTCACCGAGGCCGGCGTCGAGATCGACTACGACGCCCCGGCCTGGAACCAGACCGCCGCCGCCTCCGAGTACATCCGCCTCGAGGCTGACTGGGAAGCGGCCTACCTGCTCACCCTGAAGGCCGCCTGGATGGCAGACAACAAGCAGCCGAACAACAAGGAAGCTTCCGAGTGCAAGGCGAAGGCCGGTCGCATGGCGACCGAGCTGACCCTGCGCGCGGTCGAGCTCGCCGGTTCCTTCGGCTACTCCGAGCGCTCCCTGCTCGAGAAGTGGGCCCGTGACTCCAAGATCCTCGACATCTTCGAGGGTACCCAGCAGATCCAGCAGCTCGTCGTCGCCCGTCGCGAACTGAACCTGTCCTCCAGCCAGCTGAAGTAGCAGCAGGACGCAGGACGCACCACACGCAGCAGCGGCCCCCGGTCATCATGACCGGGGGCCGCTGCTGTGATGTATCAGCACACTGACGACGCTTCCCCGAGGCCCGGGGCGCCCCTGGTGTGTAACCCAACCCCGTAGTTCCGGTGTCGGAACGCGGTGGTTCGCCGGCAACCACACCCGGGTGGGGAGCCGTGTGGACCTGGGGGACGCGTTCCGTGGGCAGACGGGCTCGGGCGCGAGGGACTGTCGCCCCAGGCCTACGGGAGTGTCGCCCGGGCCTACGGGCGGTTACGGTGGCAGACCAGAATGTCGCGCGGACCGGGAGACCCCGACATTCTTGTCTGACATCCGGCGCTCTCGTCTGTCAGCAGAGACCACAGCCCACCGGTGACGATCCGTGCCGGGGAACCACGTTGCAGCACAACTGCGGCAGGCAGGAATCCAGGAATCTGTGGCACGGAAGTACGGATCTGTGCCTGACGCAGATCTGAAGCCCTGGGTGCGGCTGCGGAGAGACGCCTGCCCGGGAGAATCCTGCCGTCAGCCGTTTGCCCGGGTGCTGGTACGGGTGTGCGGGCCGGGAGAGTTGCGCATTGCGTCCCTGGAGGAGCCGGAGCAGCTGTCCGGTCTGAACAGAGAACACCCCGGTGGCCTGCTCGGAGCAGACCGCCGGGGCGCTGTGGTGATGAAGCGGGAGGGTTAACGCCTTAGGCGGCGTCCTCGTCCTCCATGCCGTTGTCGACCTTCGGCAGCTCACGCGGGACGATCTTGCCGACCGCGTTGCGGGGCAGGACATCCATGAACACGAAGTAGCGGGGGACGTTGTGGCGGGCCAGCCTGGCCTTCACCGCGAGCTTCGCCTTCTCGGCGAAGCCTTCCTCGGACTCGCCCTCGTTGAGGACGACGTAGCAGGCCAGGGCCTGGCCGAAGTCCGGATCGGAGACACCGTGGACGGCGACCTCGTAGACCTCCGGCATATCCGAGATGACGTCCTCGGCCTCCAGCGGGTAGACGTTCTCGCCACCGGAGACGATCATGTCGTCGCTGCGTCCGGCCAGGTAGAACAGGCCGTCCTTGAAGTAGCCGAGGTCGCCGGTGGAGACCAGACCGTGCAGGTTCTCCTTGTCTACGCCGGGGCGGGTGTAGCCGTCGAAGAGCAGGTCGTTGCCGACGAAGACACGTCCGATCTCGCCCTCGGGGAGGTCGTTGCCGTCATCGTCGACGACCTTGAGGATGGTGGCCATCGGGGCCTTTCCGGCGGTCGTCGGGTGCGCCTCCAGCTCGTGGGGCTGGGCGATGGACGCCCAGGACACCTCGGTGGAGCCGTAGAGGTTGTAGAGGACCTGGCCGAACTTCTCGTGGGTGTCGCGGATGACGCGGGCCGGCAGTGCCTCACCGCAGGCGACGATGTTGCGGACGCCGGGGGAGAAGTTCTCCGGCACAGCCTCGAGCAGGCGACGCAGCTGCGTCGGGACGATAGCGATGGTGTCCGGACGGTTGGCCTCGATGAGCTTCACGGCGTCCCGCGGGTTGAACTTGCGCTGCAGGATGAATGTGGCGCGCAGTGCCAGGCCCAGCTGGATCTGGCAGAAGCCCCAGAGGTGGAACATCGGCGCCGGCACGTAGTAGCCGCGGTGGTGCTTCAGCGGGATGCGGGACATGATCGAGGAAGCCGGCAGGTAGGTCTTCGGCTCCGGGCGGCGCGCACCCTTCGGGGTGCCGGTGGTGCCGGAGGTCAGGATGATGGTCCGGCCGCGACGTGGGTGGCCCGGGATCTTCTCGGTGCCGGGGGAGGTGCGCAGGACCTCGGTGAGCGTCGGCCACTGCGGATTGCGCACCGCGTGGTCCTCGGATTCGGTGGCCTCGGCGACGTTGGAGGCGTACTCGATGACGTCGTAGCCGAGGGTGGACTTGCGCTCCTTCTCCTCGTCGGTGAGGGGAGCCGCGGCGGTATCCTGGTTCTCTTCCCAGTTGATGATGACGGGGCACTCGTCGAAGCCCTTGGGCAGCAGCGGGATGAACTCCTCGTCGATGAAGAGCAGGTCGATCTTCTGCTCCTTCATCACCGCACGGGTCTGGGACGCGGAGGCGCCGGTGTTGAACAGCACGATGTCGGTGCCGAGTCGACCGTGGGCGCACAGCGTCATGAGGAAGCCGCGGTGGTTGCGGCTCAGCATGCCGATCTTGTCGCGCTCGCGGACGCCGGTGCGGTACAGGGCCTGGGCCAGCTTGTTCGTCTGGTCGTGGAGCTCGCTGTAGGTGATCGAGCCGGCGTCGTCGATGATGGCGGTGTGGTACGGATCCTGGGCGGCGCCGAGGGACAGGAGACCGGCAGGGGTGAAGGACCACTGGTAGATGGACTTCAGTGCCTTGCCCATCGCCAGCGGTCCCATCAGTCCGAGGACGCCGGACTTGAACAGGGGCAGGGTTCCTTCAGCGAGCTTCGGGAGTTCCTTGAGGGTGACGGCGGGATCGGATCCGCTCATGGTGGTCCTTCTCTCTGGTGTTGCGGGGTGTGCCCGGTGGTCAATGGTGACGGGCGGCTGCTGGGACGCCCTCGTGTAATGCAGGTTACAGATAAAAATGTCCGGATTCCCGGGATTACTTGTTTTTGTGGAAGTGAGGACCGGTCAGCCCTGTTCGCTGACGGCGTACAGCCTCCTCCGGGAGGGAAAAAAGTGGCATTGACCTGCCGATATGTGTAGCGCAGGGGGGTGGTCGGCTCCGGGAACACCCGGCAGGAGCCGGGCGTTGTCCATAGTGAGTCAACGGCGGGTCGTGAAGTCACTAAGGTGGTGCCCATATCCGACCCCGCGAGTAAGGGAGAGCTCATGTTCGAGAGGTTCACTGACCGGGCGCGGCGCGTCGTCGTGCTGGCGCAGGAGGAAGCCCGCGCGCTCAACCACAACTACATCGGCACCGAGCACATCCTGCTCGGCCTGATCCATGAGGGGGAGGGTGTCGCCGCCAAGGCCCTGGAATCCATGGGGATTTCCCTGGAGGCTGTCCGTACCGAGGTTGAGGACATCATCGGTACCGGTGGCCACCCGCCGAGCGGCTACATCCCCTTCACCCCGCGCGCCAAGAAGGTGCTGGAACTCGCCCTGCGCGAGGCCCTGCAGCTCGGCCACAAGTACATCGGTACCGAGCACATCCTGCTCGGTCTGATCCGTGAAGGCGAGGGTGTCGCCGCCCAGGTCCTGGTCAAGCTCGGTGCTGACCTGTCCCGCGTCCGCCAGCAGGTCATCCAGCTGCTGTCCGGCTACGAGGGTGGCGAGCCCGAGAGCGAGCAGGCGTCCGATGAGCCGGCCGGTGCCGGCGTCGGTCCCGGCGACGGTGCTCCTTCCGCCCCGACCGGCAAGCCCGGTCAGAAGTCGAATTCCCTGGTCCTCGACCAGTTCGGCCGCAACCTGACCCAGGCTGCCAAGGACGGCAAGCTGGATCCGGTGGTCGGTCGCGGCAAGGAGATCGAGCGCATCATGCAGGTGCTCTCGCGCCGCACCAAGAACAACCCCGTGCTCATCGGTGAGCCCGGCGTCGGTAAGACCGCGGTCGTCGAAGGCCTGGCCCTCGACATCGTCAACGGCAAGGTCCCGGAAACCCTGAAGGACAAGCAGCTCTACTCGCTGGACCTGGGCTCCCTCGTCGCCGGTTCCCGCTACCGCGGTGACTTCGAAGAGCGTCTGAAGAAGGTTCTCAAGGAGATCAACCAGCGCGGCGACATCATCCTGTTCATCGACGAGATCCACACCCTCGTCGGTGCGGGTGCCGCCGAGGGCGCGATCGACGCCGCCAGCATCCTCAAGCCGAAGCTGGCACGTGGCGAGCTGCAGACCATCGGTGCGACCACGCTCGACGAGTACCGCAAGCACATCGAGAAGGACGCCGCCCTCGAGCGTCGTTTCCAGCCCGTCCAGGTGCCGGAGCCGAGCGTCGAGATGACCGTCGAGATCCTCAAGGGTCTGCGCGACCGCTACGAGGCACACCACCGCGTGTCCATCACCGACGGTGCCCTCGCCGCTGCCGCACGTCTGTCCGACCGGTACATCAACGACCGTTTCCTGCCGGACAAGGCCGTCGACCTCATCGACGAGGCCGGTGCCCGCATGCGCATCAAGCGGATGACCGCGCCGAAGGCCATCCAGGACGTCGACGACAAGATCGCCGAGGTCCGCCGGGCCAAGGAAGCCGCGATCGACGACCAGGACTTCGAGAAGGCCGCGTCCCTCCGCGACGACGAGCGTCAGCTCTCCGAGGAGCGCGCCGACAAGGAGAAGCAGTGGCGCGCCGGTGAGCTCGACGACGTCGCCGAGATCGGTGAGCAGGAGATCGCCGAGGTCCTCGGTGCCTGGACCGGTATCCCCGTCGTGCAGCTCACCGAGGAGGAGACCACCCGTCTGCTCCACATGGAGGACGAGCTGCACAAGCGGATCATCGGCCAGGAGGACGCTGTCAAGGCGGTCTCCCGCGCGATCCGTCGTACCCGTGCCGGCCTGAAGGACCCGAAGCGTCCCTCCGGTTCCTTCATCTTCGCCGGCCCGTCCGGTGTCGGTAAGACGGAGCTGTCCAAGGCGCTCGCGGAGTTCCTCTTCGGCGACGAGGACTCGCTCATCTCCATCGACATGGGTGAGTTCCACGACAAGTTCACGGCGTCCCGCCTCTTCGGTGCTCCCCCCGGATACGTCGGCTATGACGAGGGTGGCCAGCTCACCGAGAAGGTGCGCCGCAAGCCGTTCTCCGTGGTCCTGTTCGACGAGATCGAGAAGGCGCACTCCGAGATCTACAACACCCTGCTGCAGGTACTCGAGGAAGGCCGTCTCACCGACGGTCAGGGTCGGGTCGTGGACTTCAAGAACACGGTCCTCATCTTCACCTCGAACCTCGGTACCAGGGACATCTCGAAGGCCGTCGGCATGGGCTTCTCCTCGACCGGTGAGACGGACGAGAAGGGTCAGTACGACCGGATGAAGTCGAAGGTCAACGACGAGCTGAAGAAGCACTTCCGCCCGGAGTTCCTCAACCGTATCGACGACATCGTGGTCTTCCACCAGCTCACCCAGAAGCAGATCGTCGAGATGGTCGACCTGCTGCTCGGCCGGCTGCGCAAGGCCCTGTCCGACAAGGACATGGACCTGGAGGTCTCCGACAAGGCGAAGGACCTGCTGGCGAAGCGCGGCTTCGACCCGGTGCTCGGTGCCCGTCCGCTGCGTCGTACGATCCAGCGCGAGATCGAGGACCACCTGTCAGAGGAGATCCTCTTCGGCAACGTGGCCTCCGGTGAGATCGTCACGGTCGACGTGGAGAACTGGGACGGCGGAACCCGCACCGAGGGTGCATCCTTCGTCTTCGGCTCCAAGCCGAAGCCTGCCCCGGTGGTCATCCCCGAGGTCGAGGACGACACCGAAGGCGGTTCCGAGACCGCCGACGCCACGGCAGATGCCGGTGCAGATGTCGGTGACGTCCAGTAGCGTCACCCCGGGGCCGTCATCCTGACGGCACCACCGGCGACGGGGGCTACCGCGGTAAGCGGTAGCCCCCGTCGTGCTGTTCAACCAGGCCGTCGGCCAGGAGGGACGCCAGGGCACGGTCGCGCTGGGCGGCGTCCGGGCCCGCGTCCGGGAAGCTCTCCGCAGCGCCCTGCTCGCGGAGCACCGCCATGATCCGGCCACGGACCTGACGGTCGGTACCCTCGAACTTCTGTACCCTGCGCTTCGCCTCCGCCTTCGCGGCATCAGAGGGCTCAGGGCGTCCCAGCGCCAGCCACCGGCAGCGGGACGAGACCGGACAGTCGTCGCAACGCGGGGACCGCGCCGTGCAGACCACCGCGCCGAGTTCCATGAGAGAAGAACACATCCCCAACGCCTCGTCGCGACGTGACCGGTCGTGCAGGGGACTGGAGTAACCCCGTTTGGTCAGGTCAGGATCATCGTCGACCCAGGGCATCAGGTCGGCGACGTCGGCAAGATCGCGGGCCTTCGCCGGTCCCTGCAGGTACTCACCCTGGACGATACGACGCTGGACGCGGCGGACGTTCGTGTCCACCACCGGGACCACCGTGCCGAAAGCGAAGGCGGCGACGGCCCGGGCGGTGTATCCGCCGATACCGGGCAGGGCCAGCAGTTCAGAGACATCCGAGGGGACCTCGCCGTCGTGACGTTCCACGATCGCCCGGGCACAGTCGCGCAACCGCAGGGCCCTGCGTGGGTAGCCGAGGTTCGCCCAGGCGCGCAGCACCTCGTCGACCGGGGCGTCCGCGAGATCTGCGGGAGTGGGCCAGCGTTCCATCCACTGCCGCCACAGTGGTTCCACCCGGGCGACGGGGGTCTGCTGAGACATGATCTCACTGAGCAGGATCGCCCACGGGGTGGTGCCGGGCTCGCGCCAGGGCAACGGACGTGCCGTGCGGTGGAACCAGCCGTTGAGGAGCGACCCGAGGCTGGTGTGCCCGGTGTGCTCGCGGTTGACGGATACAGGTGCAGTCATGATCGTTCTACTGTGCCGCACCACGGGTGTGCGGGCCAACCTGCCGTGGAGCGGGTACTCCCGGTCAGCGTATGACGTCGTGCGGTGGCAGAATGGTTTTCATGCCCATCGAACAGACACCTACGAGCTTCGACTCCCGCTACATCCCGCAGGGGGCTCTCGAGACTCTTCAGCGCGGGAACGCCCGGTTCATGACCGAGGATCCCGCCCACCCCCGCCAGGACCACGACCGGCGCGAACTGATGACCTCCGGTCAGCGCCCCTTCGCCGTGGTGCTGGCCTGTTCGGACTCCCGGGTCCCCGTCGAGATCATCTTCGACCAGGGCCTCGGCGACCTCTTCGTCATCCGAACCGCGGGTGAGATCACTGACCTCTCCGTGCTGGCGTCCCTCGAGTTCGCCGTCGTCGGTCTGGGCGTCCCGCTGGTCGTGGTGCTCGGCCACGAGAGCTGCGGTGCAGTGGGAGCGGCACAGAAGGCGCTGGAGACCGGTGAAATGCCCGCCGGCTTCCAGCGCGTCCTCGTCGAGAAGGTCACCCCCTCGCTGCTCGCTGCCCGTGCCGAGGGCCGGGACACCACCGAGGACTTCGAGAAGCACCACGTCGTGGAGATCGCCGAGCACGTCGTGGACCGTTCGCCGCAGATCGTCCAGCGACTCAAGGACGGCACCGTGGGTGTCGTCGGTATGCGCTACCGGCTGTCCGACGGGCTCACCGAGCCGGTCGTGAACTACGGACTGGAGATCGACGGGCTTCCCGCCCGGCCTCTCGACTGAGCGGGACCGGGCGGGACTGAGGATGAACTGAGTCCGACCCGTGTCGTGACAGGGTTCCCGGTCCCCCGCTGGATACACTGGGTTCCGTGAGTCAGCCCTCGAACCAGTACAACCGCCCTCTGCCCCCGGAGATCTACCGTCGCCGACGTATCGCCGCCGGTGTGGGGCTGCTGGTGCTTGTCCTGGTGCTGGTGCTGATCGTCCGGGCCATCACCGGTGGGGGCGGTGACAGTACGGAGACCGCTGCGGACAGTTCGACGAGTTCGGCGTCCGCCGCGCCGTCGGAGTCCGCTACCGGATCCGCCGGTGCATCCGAGAGTGCGTCGGGGGAGGCGTCCGCCAGCGGTTCCGCTGAGGAGAGCGAGGGCGCTGATACCTCCAGAACCTCCGACGCTGAGCCGTCCGGCGCCTGCAACCTCGATGACCTGCAGCTGGAGGTCCGCTCCGGTGCGCCGACCTATGCCGGTGGTCAGTTGCCGGACTTCATCATGTCGGTCTCCAACACCTCCGACGAGGACTGCACGGTCGATCTCGAGGCGAATCCCATGAGCTTCGAGGTCTTCAACCTCACCAGCTACGAACGGATCTGGGGAGACACCGACTGCAACGAGCCGACCGCCACCGAGAACATCGACCTGGCCGCGGGCGAGTCCCGGAACTTCGCCCTCAACGGCTGGTCCCGCACCACCTCCGCCCCCGACCAGTGCAGCGACCGGGCGGACGCCGGTACCGGTGCCTTCCTGCTCTACGGGCACCTCGGTGACAGGGTCTCCGAGCCCGGCACCTTCAACCTCGGCTGACGGCGCTCAGTCGCGGTCCTTCTTCCGTCGCTCCGGGTACTTCCGCCGGGCCTCTTTCGCCAGGCCGAGCTGTTCCAGAGCCTCTCCCAGCGTCCTCACGGGAATGATGCGCAGTCCTTTCACCCGTACCCGGTCCGCGTCCCTGGTGGACGCCGGGACGATCGCGGAGGTGAATCCCAGCCGGGCAGCCTCGGACAGACGCAGCCGCAGATCCGGGACGCGTCGGACCTCACCACCCAGCCCGAGCTCGCCCACGGCGACCAGTCCGTCCGGCAACACCTTGTCGTGCCGTGTGGACGCCAGCGCCAGCGCGGTCGCCAGGTCTGCGGCAGGTTCACTGATCTTCATGCCGCCGACTGTCGCCGCATAGACCTCATGGCCCATCAGGTCGATACCGGCGCGGCGGGTGAGGACGGCGAGAATGGTGGCGACGCGCCCGGTGTCGATACCGGTGACCACGCGCCGCGGGTTGCTCATCTCCGTCTCCATGGCGAGTGTCTGGATCTCACCGGGCATGGCGCGACGTCCGTCCATGATCACGGTGACCGCCGTACCGGAGACCGGTTCGTCCCGCTGGTTGAGGAAGAGGCCGGAAGGGTCGGGGACCTCACGGATCCCCTCGGCGGCCTGCTCGAAGCAGCCGACCTCGTCGGTGGCGCCGAAGCGGTTCTTCTGCCCCCGGAGGAAACGCAGTGCACTGTGCCGGTCGCCCTCGAACTGGAGCACCACGTCCACCAGGTGCTCGACGGTGCGTGGGCCGGCGACAGCCCCGTCCTTGGTGACGTGACCGACGAGCAGTACCGGGATGCCGGTGGTCTTGGCGAACGTGGTGAGCGTGGCGGCGACCGCGCGGGTCTGCGCCACACCGCCGGCCACACCCTCCACCCCGGTGGCGTTCAGGGTCTGCAGGGAATCGACGATGACGAGCTCCGGGCGGGTCACCTCGATCTGTCCCAGGGCGGTCTCCAGGTCGTGCTCAGCGGCGAGCCAGAGATTCGCGGTCAGCGCATCGGTGCGTCCTGCACGCTGGCGGACCTGCCCGACGGACTCCTCGGCGGTGATGTAGAGGACGCTTCGGTCCTGTCTGGCCCACCGGTTCGCGACCTCCAGCAGGAGCGTCGACTTGCCGACACCGGGCTCGCCGGCGAGCAGGACCGCACTGCCGGGCACAACACCGCCACCGAGGACGCGGTCGAGTTCACCGATGCCACTGGGCCGGTGCACCGCCCCGGAGGGGTCGATGTCGGTGACCTTCCGTGCCGGTGAGGTAGGGGTCAGACCGGACAGAGAAACTGCCCCGCTCTTTCCGGACCGGCCGGCGGCCGCGGTTGTCCCCGCCACGGCTGCGGCAGCGGGGGAGAGCTCCTCGACGCTGCCCCATTCACCGCAGGACGGACACCTGCCCACCCACTTGGACACACGGTGGCCGCAGGAGGAGCATTCGTAGCCGGGAGACTTCTTCGCCATGGACGACAGCCTATAGGGGACCAGGACGCCGAAAACGCGCACCACCCGCCAAGGGGGAACGCGCGTTCGGGAACCGGGTGGTCGTCCCGGTGGAGGATCAGTGGTGCTCGGGCAGGTCGGCGATCTCGTCGCCGGCCTTGGTGATGCCGTCCTGGTCGCGGTGCAGGGAACCGGCCTCGGCGTAGTAGGAGACGATGGGGGCGTTGATCTCGATGTCACCCTCGTCGAAGGAGAAGGTGACGGTGCGGGACGCACCCGGGAAGAAGTCCTCACCCTCGACCGTGGTCGTCAGGTACTCGGTGCAGGAACCCTCGCCGAGGGCCTTCTCGGCGTCATCGGCGCGCATGTCTTGCAGGCCCTGCTCGGAGTCAGCCACCAGGTTGCAGCGCCCGTCGATGGTCCGGGAACCACCGAGGTTGAAGTCCGCGTCCTCGACGGTCACGTCGGACAGTGTGACGGGGTTGTCCTGGATGGCCTGGTTGGAGGCGTTGAACTTCAGCGCCACCGAGTTGTCCTCCTGGATGATCAGGCTGACGTCGCGGACGACGGCGTCGCCGATCTCTCCGTTGGTGCCGTTCACGGCGGGGACCTGGTTCGCGGTCTGCGAGATCTGGCCGGCACCGCAGGCGGTGAGGGTCAGTGCCGCGGAACCGGCGACCAGGGCAAGCGCGCCGCGGGCGGCGGGGGACTTCAGGTGCTTCACTGTCTTCTCCTCCGTTGAGGCATACGTCGTACTGCAGTCGGCGTCCAGAATAGCCCCTGCGGACCACGGGTACCTACTCAGTACCCCACTGAAGCAGCCCTGGAGGGGGAGGGAGGGGGGAGTGCGGTGGTAGACTTACCCGTCATGGAGTTCAACATCGGGGACGTTGTCGTCTACCCCCACCACGGTGCCGCAGAGGTCAAGGGAATCGAGCAGCGGGAGTTCAAGGGTCAGAGCGTCGACTACCTCGTCCTCCGGATCCTCCAGGGTGATCTCCTGGTGAAGGTCCCGGCCGCCAACGCGGAGCTCGTCGGCGTGCGCGATGTCGTCGGCGAAGAGGGCCTGCAGAAGGTCTTCTCGGTCCTGCGCGAGACCGACGTCGAGGAGGCCGGCAACTGGTCCCGCCGTTACAAGGCCAACCAGGAGCGTCTCGCCTCCGGCGACGTCAACCGCGTCGCCGAGGTCGTCCGTGATCTGTGGCGCCGCGACCAGGACCGCGGTCTGTCCGCCGGCGAGAAGCGCATGCTCGCCAAGGCCCGTCAGGTCCTCGTCGGTGAGCTCGCGCTCGCCGAGGGCGTCGACGACAAGAAGTCCGATGAGGTCATCGGCTGGCTCGAGACTGCGGTGATCCGCCACCGCGAGGCCGCTGCCGCCAAGCGTGCCGCGGAGGCCGCCGGTGAGGACCCGAAGCACACCGTCGACCTCGATGACGAGCTCGACGAGGACTGACCTGACAGAAAGCCCCGGGCACAGGGCCCCGGCGTGGGGGAAGATCCGGGGGGATCAGGACGCGAAGGTGACCGGCGCCTCGGCCACGGCGTTGAAGCCGTTGGTGTGGTCGCCGAAGACCTTGATGATGCACTTGTCGGTGGAGCAGTCCACCGCGTCGCCCTGTTCGGCGACGGTGAGTTCGACTTCCGCGGTGCCGTCGGCCTTGACGTGGTCGGTGCCCTGGTCGGAGCCCTCGGCGGTGATCCACTTCGAGTCCTCGCGGCCGCCGGTGCAGTCGGGGGCACCGCCCTCACCCGCGGCGTCTGCCCCGGTACCGGCCTTGCAGATGCCCAGGTAGTAGCCGCCCTCGGCATCGAGACCACGGACGGTGACGGTGATCGTGTCGCCGTCGGAGAGATCCTGGGTCTTGTCCGCGGTGATCTGCGGTTCTCCCGGGTCGTTGGCGGGAGTGTCTTCGGCATCGTCGGCGTCGGCGTCCTCCTCCGGCTGGTTGAGTTCGGAGAGCGCCTCCTCGGCAGCCTGCGCGGCACGCTCGTTGGCGTCCTCGGAGCTTTCGTCGTCTGAGCAGGCGGTGAGTCCGAGGCTGAGGGCGGCCGCGGCAGCGACCGCAGCGGAGCGGCGGACGAGGGTCGAGCGGAGGGTCAGGATAGTCATCGGCATTCTCCTTGGAAAGGATGTCAGGTGATCGACGGTCAACGTCAGTTCTTAGCTGACCCTAGCAAAATCATCCGATGCGGACCGTCGTCTTGACGGAACCCAGCCCGTCGATCTCCACGGTGACCTCGTCGCCGTCGGCGAGGAAACGGTCGGAACCGGCACCCACGCCTTCGGGGGTGCCGGTGATGATGACGTCTCCGGGCTCCAGAGTGGTGAACTCGGAGATGTAACGCACCAGGTCCACCGGCTTGAACACAAGGTCTGCGGTGGAGTGCTCCTGACGGAGCTCCCCGTTGACCCAGGTACGCAGCACCGCATCCTCGGCCACCGGGTCGACGTCCGTGGTCAGCCACGGACCGAGACCGGAGGACGCGTCGAGGTTCTTGCCCTGCAGCCACTGCTGGGTGCGGTACTGCCAGTCGCGCTGCGAGAAGTCGTTGCCGACGGCGTAGCCGGCGATGGCGTCCCGGGCCTCGTCCTCGGAGGCTCCGCCGACCGCGCCGGGCAGGCGGCGTCCGATGACGACCACCAGCTCACCCTCGTAGTCCGCTTTCTCCGCCAGGTTCTCCGGCACGGTCACCTCGGCGAACGGTCCGGTGAGGGCTGTGGCGAACTTGGCGAACAGGGTCGGGTGGTCCGGGACCGGATGCCCCATCTCCACGATGTGCTCCCGGTAGTTCAGTCCGACGCACAGCGCCTTGCCGGGCCGGGGGATCAGCGGGAGAAGGTCCGCGGGATCCATGGTGAGCTCTTCGCCGTCGCGGCGCAGTCCGGTGTCCACCTTCGCGGTGAGGTCGCCGGGTGTCTTCGCGAGCAGGGTGCCGAGATCGCAGCGCTCCACGATACGTCCGGTGACGGAGGTGGCGTCCGCGTGGTCGACGAGGACGGTGGCGACGGTTCCTGCGTCGTCGATCCGGGCTGTGGCAAGTTTCATCGGCTTCTCTCCTACAATGACGGTGTGACTCTGCGCATCTTCGATACCGCGACCCGTGAACTCCGTGACTTCGTTCCGCTGCTGGAGGGGCATGCCTCGGTCTACCTGTGTGGTGCGACCGTGCAGTCCATCCCGCACATCGGGCACGTGCGTTCCGGCGTCGCCTTCGACATCCTGCGCAACTGGCTCGAGGCCAAGGGGCTCGACGTCGCTTTCGTCCGCAATGTTACCGACATCGACGACAAGATCCTCGCCAAGTCCGCCGAGAACAACCGCCCCTGGTGGGAGTGGGCCGCGACCCATGAGCGCGCGTTCACCCGCGCCTACGACCTGCTCGGCGTCACCCCGCCGTCGATCGAACCGCGCGCGACCGGGCACATCCCGGAGATGATCGCCTACATCCAACGGATCATCGACAACGGTCTCGGCTACGCCACCGAAGACGGTTCGGTGTACTGCCGGACCGCGCAGGTGCCGGACTACGGCTTCCTGTCCCACCAGAAGCTCGACGAGCTCGACCAGGGTGAGGACGCCGCCCCCGGCAAGGAGGACCCGCGCGACTTCGCCATGTGGAAGGCCGCGAAGTCCGGCGAACCCGGCTGGCAGACCCCGTGGGGCTTCGGTCGCCCCGGCTGGCACATCGAGTGCTCGGCGATGTCGCAGAAGTACCTCGGTGGTTCCTTCGACATCCACGCCGGTGGCATGGATCTGCAGTTCCCGCACCACGAGAACGAGGCCGCCCAGGCGCACGCCGCCGGGGACTCCTTCGCCAACCACTGGATGCACAACGGCTGGGTGACCATGTCGGGGGAGAAGATGTCCAAGTCCCTGGGCAACGTGCTCTCCGTGCCGAACGTGCTGACCAAGGTCCGTCCCATCGAACTGCGCTGGTACCTCGGCTCTGCGCACTACCGTTCCATGCTGGAGTACTCGGAGAAGGCGCTGCAGGACGCCGCCGCGGGTTTCCGGAAGATCGAGAAGTTCCTTGACCGGGCCGTGGAGCTGCTGGGTTCCGTCGAGACAGGCTCCCGGCGTCCTGCCTTCGGGGAGGCACTCGACGATGACCTCGGAGTGCCGGCCGCACTCGCCGTCATCCAGGACGCCGTGCGTGAAGGAAATACTGCGCTGGACGCCGGTGACCCGGACATCGTGGCGCGGATCGCCGGCGAGGTGCGCGCGATGACGGGCGTCCTCGGGGTGGATCCGCTGTCGGACACCTGGGCCGGTGAGGACTCGAAGGGCCGTGGTCAGGGCATCGGTGCCGGGGCGTCCTCCGAAGCGCTCGAGGCACTCGACGTGCTCGTGAAGTCCGAGCTGGAGCGTCGGGCTACCGCCCGTGCCGACAAGGACTGGGCCACCGCGGACGCTGTGCGTGACCGCCTGAAGGCCGCCGGTGTCACAGTCGCGGACTCCGCGGACGGCGCCACCTGGTCGCTGGGGTGATCCGGCGGTTCTGCTCAGTCCCGTTCTTTTTCCGCTGAGCCCCTCCCCACCACCGTGCGAGGCGGGGCTTCAGATCTGCGTCAGGCAGGAATCCGGGCTTTCGTGGCAGAGAATCCGGGATTCCTGCCTGACGCAGATCTGCTGCACGGGGCGGGGGCGCTGAGCAGGCGGCCGGTCAGAACCTCTACTTCTCCGCCAAGGCCGTGCCCTTGAGCTCCGGCAGGGTGAACGCGGCCGCAGCGGCTATGGCGAAGGCCACGCCGAACAGGGCGAAGAGAATGCCCGTGCCGCCGAAGACCAGTAGCGGCGGCACGATGAGCGGCGCGATGATCGAGGCGATGCGCCCGAAGCCGGTCGCCGCACCGGTACCCGTCGCCCGCAGCGGGGTCGGGTACAGCTCCGGTCCGACGGCGTACAGCGCGCCCCACGCGCCGAGGTTGAAGAAGGACAGCAGGCAGCCGGCGGCGATGATCGCCCATTCCACGTCCGCCAGGCCGTAGAGACCGGCGGCACACGCAGAGCCGACGAGGAAGGCCGAGAGCGTGACGCGGCGTCCCCACTTCTCGATGAGCCACGCCGCACAGGCGTAGCCGGGCAGCTGCGCGATGGTGATGATCAGGGTGAAGGTGAAGGACTTCACCAGGGAGTACCCGTTGGACGCCAGGATCGACGGGATCCACGTGAACGCCCCGTAGTAGCTGAGGTTGATGCAGAACCAGACAGTCCAGAATGCAGCGGTGCGCTTACGCATCGAGGGCGCCCAGATGGAGGTCACGGGTTCGGTGGAACCGGTGATCGCGGCGTCCTGCTGGGATTCGTCGAGGACGCGGTCCTGTGAGGATGCTGCGGACGCCTGAAGGAATCCTGCGGTCGGCTCGCTCGCCTCGAACTCGCGGACCGTGGTCTCCGCCTCCTCGTGGCGTCCCTTCGATTCGAGGTAGCGCACCGACTCCGGCAGGGTCAGGCGCACCACCAGCGCATAGGCGGCGGGGACGACACCCACCGCGAAGGCCCAGCGCCAGCCGTTGTCGCCCAGCGGCACCAGCACCGTGCCGATGATCGCCGCGGCGATCCAGCCGACCGCCCAGAACGCCTCGAGCAGCACGACCATGCGGCCCCGGATCGCCCGCGGGGAGAACTCCGAGACCAGGGTGGACGCCACGGGCAGTTCCGCACCCAGGCCCAGACCGATGATGAAACGCAGGATCAGCAGCATGACCAGGCCGGTGGACAGTGCCGCGGCACCGGTCGCAAGGCCGTAGACCAGCAGGGTGAGGGCGAAGATGTGGCGTCGGCCGAACCTGTCGGCCAGCAGGCCGCCGAAGGTCGCGCCCAGGGCCATACCGACGAAGCCGATGGAGGCGATCCAGGAGGTCTCGGTCTGGGAGAGGTCCCAGTGCACGGTCAGGGCGGCCATGATGAAGCCGATGAGTCCGACGTCCATGGCGTCCAGTGCCCAGCCGATGCCGGAGCCGGTGAGCAGTTTGGTGTGCTTCTTCGTCACCGGCAGCCGGTCGAGGCGTTCGGTGCGGGTGAGTGATCCGGTGGAGACTGAAGATGGCGGAGTCGTTTCCATGACGGATCAGAGTACCCTGACCGCCGCGTGAGGAACAGATCAGGAATAGAGGTTGACCGGTACAGACCGTTAGGATGGCCCCCATGGCAGGAAACGACAAGCGCCGCGGTGCGGTGCGCAAGACCGAACGCAAGGGATCGACGAAGGGGTCCGGCGGTCAGGTCCGACGGGGGCTCAAGGGCAAGAAGGCCACTCCGAAGGCGGAGGACCGCGTCTACCACGCGAAGTACAAGGCGAAGAAGGCCGCTGAGCGGCGGGATTCCGGACGCCAGGCGAAGAAGGACCCGGACACCACTCCGGAGCTGGTGGTCGGGCGCAACCCGGTCATCGAGTGCCTCCACGCCTACGTCCCCTCGACCGCCCTCTACGTGGCCCTGGGGACCAGCAATGACGACCGGCTCTCCGAGGCCGTGCACACCGCCGCCGAGCGTGGCATCCCGGTGCTCGAGGTCGCCCGCGAGGAGATGGACCGGATGACCGGCAACGGCATGCACCAGGGCATCGGCCTGCAGGTTCCGCCGTACAAGTACGCCACCGACGACGATCTCATCGAGCAGGCGAAGGATTCGGGACGCCCCGGGCTCATCGTCGTGCTCGACAACATCACCGACCCCCGCAACCTCGGCGCGGTCATCCGCTCCGTCGCCGCGTTCGGGGGTCACGGTGTGGTCATCCCGGAGCGTCGTTCGGCCTCCGTGACCGCGGTGACCTGGCGGACCTCCGCCGGTACCGCCGCCCGGCTGCCCGTCGCCCGTGCGACGAACCTGGTGCGCTCACTGAAGAAGTTCCAGCAGTCCGGCTACCAGGTCGTCGGCCTCGACGCCGGTGGCAGCCACACCCTGGACACCTACGACGGCACCGATCCGGTGGTCGTCGTGGTCGGTTCCGAGGGCAAGGGTCTGTCGCGTCTGGTGGGGGAGACCTGCGACGACATCCTCTCGATCCCGATGACCTCGACGGTCGAGTCGCTCAACGCCTCAGTCGCCGCGGGCGTGGTGCTCAGTGAGTTCGCCCGGCAGCGCCGGGTACGGGACCGCTAGGGACACACCTGCGCTGCCACCCCCGGGAATCAACGGCGATCGCGGAGCGTTGCAGCCCGGTATGAGTCACCTCCTCTTCACTCCCGTCACCCTGCCCACGCCCGACGGTCACGGACTGGAGGTGGGAAACCGTGCCTTCGTCGCCCCGATGTGCCAGTACGCCGTGGACGCCACCGACGGTGTGCCCACCGACTGGCACCTCTCGCATCTCGGCGCCCTGGCTGCCGGTGGGTTCGGTCTGGTTGTCGCTGAGGCGACAGGTGTAGAGGCCCGCGGGCGGATTTCTCCGCAGGACCTGGGGTTGTGGGAGGACGGTCAGGTGTCGGCGCATGCACGCCTCGTCGACTTCATCCACGGGCAGGACCGGGTGGCCGGAGTGCAGCTCGCCCACGCCGGCGGCAAGGCGTCCACCTGGCCGATGCTCCCCGGGTTCTCCGATGTGACGGTGCCTGCCGCCGAGGGTGGCTGGCAGACCGTCAGCGCCGTCGACGGCCCGGTGCTCCCGGACCTCGACGCTGCCGCGGGGTTGACCGAGGATGGCATCGCGCAGGTCGTGGCGTCCTTCGCGGAGGCGGCGCGTCGGGCGGACGCCGCGGGCTATGACGTGGTGCAGATCCACGCGGCCCACGGGTACCTGGTCCATCAGTTCCTCTCACCGCTGACGAACACCCGTACCGACGGCTACGGCGGGGACCTCGACGGGCGCTCCCGGCTGCTGCGTGAGATCGTGGCGGCGGTCCGTGAGGTGTGGCCTGACTCGAAGCCGCTCGGTGTCCGGGTCTCCGGCACTGACTGGGTCGACGACGGACTGCAGGTCGGCGAGGTGGCGTCCGTGCTGCGTGATCTGGTGGATGCGGGACAGATCAGCTGGATCGACGTCTCCTCCGGTGGCCTCACCGATGGCTCGACCATTCCGGTCGGCCCCGGCTACCAGGTGCCGCTGGCCGTCTCCGTCACGGATACCCTGGCCGAGGCGGGTCTCGGGCAGGATGCCGCGGTCGTCTCCGCCGTGGGACTCATCGAGGACGCACTGCAGGCGGAGACGGTGCTGGCCACCGGACAGGCCCACGCGGTCTCCATCGGTCGTGCGGCGCTGGTCAACCCGCACTGGGCTGCGCAGGCCGCCGCTGAGCTGCGTGTTCCGCGGTCTGAGCTGCCACATGCCCCGCAGTTCTTCCGCGCGAGGTTCTGACAGCGACTCCGGGCCGGGGGTAGAGAAGGGGAGTGAACGATAGGTAAAACAGGGAGACCTCCAGGAAAGGGGTCCCTCATGTTCACCAGAGCGTTCGGCCGGAGTACGGTCCTCGCCGGCGCGGTCCTGTTCGCGGCGGCACTGTCCGCATGCTCGGACGACGGCTCGGACGCCGATGCCTCGACGAGTGCGACCACGTCCGGTACCGCTGCGTCAACGACGTCAGCTACGTCCTCTGTACCGTCCGATGCGGACCAGGGGAGCACCGGTGGCTCCGACGGCATTGCTGTGGGGGAACCGACGCCCGGTGGTGGCTCCGGAGATGACGGCGGTGACGGGGGCGACGGAAGTGACGGGGGCGGTGGCCCGGTGGACGACCGGTGTTCCGTCGAGGCGCTCCAGCAGGCCTACGGGGGAGAGGTGACGCAGGTAGGCAGTGTCGGCTACTGCGACGGAGACTGGGCGGTCTCCGGAAACGCGCCGAACTACCTCAACCAGCCGTTCATGCACCGGGAACACGGCTGGGTCGTCTTCGTCGCCGACAGCTCGAACCCCGGCGTCGGTCACGAATGTTACACCGCCGACTACCTCGACCAGCTCGGGGTGCCGGATGAAGCGCGGTCACTGCTGACAGCCTGCTACGCCCCGGAACCGTCCGGGACGATCACCGCCACGCCGCAGGAATGACACCGGGGGTGATGCACGGGAGGGCGTGCTGACGATGGTCAGGACGAGAGCAGCTGAAGGAGGCTGTCATGTCCACCACATCCGGCACAAACCCAGCTCCGGCGACGACGGGCAGCACCACAGGAGCAGGAACCGGGGGCGGTGGCGGCAACGGAGGCGACGGGGACCCCGTCGATGACCGCTGCAGCCTCGAGGCACTGTCCCAGGCCTACGGCGACGGTCCCGGAGACATCGTCGGGGTCGCGCACTGTGACGGGGACTGGGCCGTCTCCCAGGGCAGTGATGATTCCCTCAACCGCGTCTTCATGCACCGTGACCACGGCTGGATCGGCTTCGCCGCAGACAGTATGAACCCCACTACCGGCACCGCGTGCTACTCCACAGACCGGCTGCAGCAGGTCGGTGTGCCGGCCGGTGTCCGGGCACTGCTGCCCTGGTGCGACCGGGGTCAGCCGTCCGAGCCCTGTTCCATCGACGCCCTGCACCGCACCGGGGGCACCGGGGACCTCGACACCCTCATCTGGTGCGACGGGTTGTGGATGCGCGCCGGGCAGGGGCAGACGGACAACGTCCGCACCTTCAACCTCGGCGGCCACCTGTGGCGGGACTTCCCCGCAGACGGCGCCTCGGAGGCCACCGGCTACCCCTGCTACACGCAGGGACGGCTCGACCGTGAGGATGTTCCCGCTGGACCGCGCGCCTACCTCATGGTCTGCGAGGACGCCCGGTGAGCAGGCTCAGTGATGGTGCGAGCCGGCGCCGGGCTCCGCCTCGGCGGGCTCCGGCGGAAGGTCAGCGGAGTCCCGGGTGGCGTCCCGTGAGGTGTCCCGTGAGGTGTCCCGGGAGACACGGCGTCCCCGTAGGTGGCCGATGATGCGGCACACCAGGTAGATCGCGAAACTGATCGAGGTGACGAAGGGGCTCACCGGCAGTCCCGGCCCCAGTGACAGCACCAGTCCACCGGCGGCGGAGACCACCGCGAAGCACGCCGAGAGCACCACGGCCAGGGCCGGATTCGCGGTCACTTTCACCGCGGCGGCACCCGGGGTGATGAGCAGTGCGAGCAGCAACAGCGCACCGACGATCTGCACACCCTGCGAGGCGACCACGCCGATGATCACGGCGAAGAC
The DNA here is from genome assembly GCF_056280545.1 of Corynebacterium sp. UD i78. Lineage (NCBI taxonomy): Bacteria > Bacillati > Actinomycetota > Actinomycetes > Mycobacteriales > Corynebacteriaceae > Corynebacterium > Corynebacterium sp. UD i78. The sequence continues at coordinate 3,236,200 of NZ_JBWCED010000001.1, forward strand.
CGCGGCGAGGAGCTTCACCTTCACACCGGACGCCGCGGCGAGCACCGGGTCGACCGTGGAGAACAGCAGTGGCCGCCACAGCACCCCGACGACCACGACGACGACCGCGGTGACCACGGCCAGCGTCCCCAATGATGCCCCGGACACCCCGACGATCTGTCCGGTGAGCAGGGCGTAGGCCTCGGAAGTGCGCCCCGGGTAGAGGTAGATGAACAACACGGACAGGCCCATGCCGAAGGCGAGGACGACGCCGGTGGTGGAATCCTGCTCGCGCATGCCGAGCAGGGCCAGGACCAGGGACGCCAGGACCGCGCCCGCCACCGCACCGACCGTCACGCTGACACCGAGCAGCAGTGCGGCAGCCGCACCCATCAGCGCCAGCTCGCCGGTGGCGTGGGCCGCGAAACTCATCTTGCGCATGACGATGAGCGGGGCGACGGCACCGGAGACGATCCCGAGCAGCAGTGACGCCCACAGGGCGTTCTGCACGAAATCGACCTGGAGAAGATCCCAGGTACTCACACGACCACCAGCTTCCCGTTGACCTCGGCGACCTCGACCCGGGTACCGTACAGCGCCGACAGGACGTCGCTGCGCATGACCTCCCCGACAGTGCCGGTGATGTGGTCGTTCGGGCCCAGGTAGAGGATCCGGTCGGTGACGTCGAGGACCGGGTTGACGGAGTGGGTGACGAAGACGACGGCCGTGTCGTGCTCGCGGCGCCGACGGTCGAGCAGGTCGACGGCGGCACGCTGGGTGCGCAGGTCGAGGCTGAGCAGCGGCTCGTCACAGAGCAGGAGCTCCGGATCACCGGCCAGCGCCTGGGCCTGGCGCACCAGCTGCTGCTGACCACCGGACAGCGTGCCGACCCGGCGGTCGGCCAGCCCCGCGGCACCGACCTGGTCCAGCGCCTCGTTGACCACGAAACGGGAGGGGCGCCGGTTCCGCCACGTCCCGTGGCCGATGGACAGTCCGACGAGGTCACGGACACGGACCGGCAGATCCGGGTCGACCATGCGCTGCTGGGGGATGTAGCCGATGCGATCCGGGGCGTCGACCCGGCCCGCGGTGAGTCTCCGGGTGCCGAGGACGGTCCCGAGCAGCGTCGACTTGCCGACGCCGTTGGGTCCCAGCACGGTGAGGAACTCGCCGGGTTCCACGGCGAGGTCGAGGTGACTCCACAGTGGATCGACCGCGGCGTCGGTGAAGGTCAGGACGCTCACGCGGCGTCCTCTGCCTCATCGTCGGCGCCGGCGGTCTTCTCAGTGGCCTTCTCCAGGTCGGAGACGACCTTGTCGAGGTAGTCCATGTAGCTCTGATTGTTGTCCGGGGACTCGTTGACGTTGATCACGGCATCGATCTTCGTGAGACCGGCGTCCTCCGCGGCATTGACGAGCTGGGTGGACCCGGCGGTCTGTGACTGGGAGTTGGTGACGAGGACATCCACCCCACCGTCGGCGACGAGGTCGCGGGCGGCGGCGAGGTCGGCGGCGGAGGGCTCGGACTCGGTGAGTACGGCGTCCGCGAAACCCTCGGGGGTGACGTCGGTCAGCGCGGTGCCGGCGATGAGGTCGAGGGCGACAGGCTCGGTGAACAGCAGCTTCGCGGCAGGCAGCTTGTCGAGGCGTGCGGACACCTCGTCGAGGTCCTCGGTCACACCGGTGGCGGAGTCAGGGAAGGACTCGTCGACGCTGTGCAGGTAGGACGCCAGGTTGTCGGCGAACTCGCGGACGGTGTCCAGGTTGAACCAGACGTGAGGGTTGGTGTCGCCGTGATCGTGATCGTGGTCGGCGTCCTCGTCGGTACCGTGGTCGTGGTCGTGGTCGTGCGCCTCGCCGGGCTCGGCGGCGGTGATGACCTCGGCGTCGGAGGCGGCGTTGTCGGTGAGCCAGTTGTCGTAGCCGGCTCCGTTGCCGAGGACGACGTCGGCGTCCCGGATGTCGGCGATGTCACGGGCCGTGGCCTCGTACTCGTGCGGATCGCCGTCGGTGCCGGAGAGGATGGTCGAGACCGAGACATCGAGAGTGGATCCGGCATCGGTGGCGTCGTCCACGACCTGTTCAGCGATCGAGCCCCACACGGTGGTGGAGGCGACGATCTTCAGGTCGGCATTGTCCGCGTCGGCGTCGGTGGAGCCGCCGGAACAGGAGGTGATACCGAGAGCCAGGGTGACGGCGGCGGCGCCGGCGAGAGTGGCGCGCAGAGTGCGCTGGGTGCGCTGGGTGTGCTGGGTGCGGCGCGGAGCGAGGCGGGGGCTTCTCATGGTGAGCCAACCTAGTTGTTGTTGAGAATGATTGTCAATTGGGACAGAGTCGGGGACTGTGTCCTGCTAGGATCGCCTGGCAGGGGCCCGGATGGTTGGTTTGACAACCTCTGACCGACCGTTCGGGTCGGACCTGGAACGGATCAGTGGATGACCAGAGGATGACCAGAGGATGACCAGAGGATGTGGAGGCGCAGAATGTTCCGCAGCATCCTCGACATGGGCCGGGAGGGGGCGGATCCGGAGAACATCGGTCCACCCGACCGGCGCCGGGAGGCATCACTGGGAGCATGGCCCCTCGTGGTCCTGGTGCTCCTCTCAACCGGTGTGGTGGCGGTCTGCCCGGGGGCCCGGAAGCTGACCATGTGGCTCTTCGCCGACGCAGCGGGACTGCCGCCGAACTGACCTACCCCGGTACAGTGGTCATCTGTGAACCGAACAAGTGGGCAGAACGGCGCGTCCCGGCAGGGCCGTCAGGGCAGACGCGGCACTCTCGCATCCATCGCCGCCGAGCTCGGCGTGTCCCGGACCACCGTGTCCAATGCCTATAACCGCCCCGAGCAGCTGTCCGCTGACCTGCGTGAGAAGATCCTGCGCACCGCCGAGGCCATGGGCTACGCCGGACCTGACCCGATGGCACGGTCGCTGCGGACCCGTCACGCCGGCGCGATCGGCGTCCTGCTCACCGACGACATGACCTACGCCTTCGAGGACCAGGCGTCCCTGGAGTTCATGTCCGGCATCTCCGAGGCGTGCGTAGGCATGGACACCTCCATGCTGCTGATCCCCGCCGGTGCGGAGACCAGTGAGGAGGACCGGCCCGCGAGCCTGGTCAACCAGGCCGTCGTCGACGGATTCATCGTCTACTCCGTCGCCTCCGACGATCCCTTCCTCACCTCCGTCACGGCACGCAGCATCCCCACGGTCATCTGTGACCAGCCCGCCGACGACCACGGGGTGAACTTCGTCGGCATCGACGACGCCCGTGCGATCCGTCCGGCCGCCCAGGCGCTGGTGGACGCCGGCCACACCCGCATCGGCATCCTCTGCATCCGACTGGACCGCGTCCCCAACAACGGCCCCGTCTCCGCGGAACGTCTCGCGGGTGCACACCTGCATGTCCAGCGCGACCGCGTGACCGGCGCCCTCGGCGTCCTGGAGGACGCCGGGATCGACCGGTCCACCGTGCCGGTCATCGAACGACACCTCAACACCCCGGAGACCAGCGCCTCGGCCGCCGCCGAACTCCTGGAGAACCACCCCGACCTCACCGCCGTGATCTGTACGACGGACTCGATGGCCCTCGGCGTGCTGGACTACGCCGAGCGGATGGGCATCAGCATCCCGGACGACGTCTCCGTCACCGGCTTCGACGGTATCCCCCGCGCTCTCGACCGGGGACTGTCGACCGTCGTGCAGCCCAACCGGGAGAAGGGCTTCACCAGCGGCAACGTCCTCGCCGCCCTGATCCGGCGCCGCGAGGCCGCGCTGCGCCCCAGTCACCGGCGGACCGAGGCGGACACCTCCTGGTCTGAGCCGGACGGGCGCATTGTGCTGGCGACCCACTGGCACGAGGGAGTCACTGTCGCGCCGCCGCGATCCTGAGCAGCACCTCGGCGACTTCCCGCGTGTCCGCCACCCGGCGGGACGCCGCGGTCTCACCCTCGCCGACCTTCACTCCGAGATCCTGGGGCCGCAGGATCTTCAGTGCGGTCTCGTCGGTGGTGTCGTCGCCCATGAACAGCACCATGTCCGGCACAGTCGCGCCGATGAACCACTCCAGGTAGCGGCCCTTGGTCATGTCGGTCACCGCGATCTCGAGGATGTCCTTGCCGTCGGTGAGGTGCACCCCCTCCAACTGCCCGACAGCCTCCCGCAGCTCCGCCATCGCCGCCTCGGCGACCGGACGGTTGAGCGTTCCCCGGCAGTGCAGACTGCGGGAGAAGGGCTTGTACTCCACCCAGAGCCTGTCCTCCCGGGTGGCGTAGTCCTCGGCGAGTGCGGTAACGCGGTCCAGGAGGTCCTTCTGCTCCGAGGTGAGGACATCGGCGGCACCGTCGGAATCCGCGTCCGCCTCGGCCGGCTCTGCGCCGTGGGATCCGACCAGGCGCACATCATCCGGTCCCGGGGTGGCGACCGGCCCGTACGGCGTGATGATCTGCAGCTGCTTCAGGTCACGTCCGGACAGCAGCATCACGGTCGTGTCCGGGAGCGTCCGCAATGTCTCGACCGCTGTCGCCGACTCCGGCACCAGCCGGACGGACAGCGGGTCCGTGGAGAATCCGGCGAGGGTGCCGTCGACGTCGAGGGCGAGCAGGAGGGAACCGGCGGATGCCAGGGCGTCGATGTCGGCGTCGGAGACAGGAGAAGTCATGGGCACCAGCATAGCGTCACCCGGAGAAGGTGATGCCGTTCTCCGGGGCGTCCGTGACCCACAGCCGGAAATCGCGCAGGGCGTTGCTGTCGTCGAAACGCCAGCGCAGTTCAGGTGTCTCCAGAAGTCCGGTGAGTTGCCCGGCCAGGTACTCGTCGCCGGGGCGGCAGTCGTCGTCGGTGCGGGTGTCGGTGTCGGAGAAGGTCACCGTCGCGTCGTCTCCCGATCCGTTCCAGTCCACCGAGCCGGTGATCTGTTCGCAGCCGACGGTGGCGGTGAAGGTGTCCGCTCCGGCGGCGAAAGAGGTGCGGGCCTGGGTCGCGACGTCCGTCCCGGCGTCCCCTACGGCAGTGATCTGCCAGCGGACATTGACGACGTCGTCGGGTGCGTCATCGGAGCCGCAGGCGGCCAGCGCGAGCAGCCCCGCCACCGCGGTCGTACCGGCGAGCGTCCGGCGGACGGCCGTTCTCACTTCACGTCCGCCAGGGTCTTGAGGAAGCGGCGAGCCCAGGTGTGGACGTCGTGGGCGCGCACCTCGTCCCACATCGAGGTCATCCGCTCACGGCGGTCGTCCTCCGGCGACTCGATCGCCTTCATGATGGCGTTCGCCGTCGACTCCACATCATAGGGGTTGCACAGGTATCCCTCGGTGAGCTGCGTGGCGGCACCGGTGAACTCGGAGAGCACCAGCGCGCCCGAGCCGTCGGAGTGGGAGGCGACGTACTCCTTCGCCACCAGGTTCATGCCGTCCTTCAGTGCGGTGACCAGCATGACGTCGGCCGCCGCGTACAGTGCCACGACCTCGTCGAAGGGCAGGCTGGCGTGCGTGTAGTGCACCACCGTGTGGCCCAGACTGCCGTGGCGTCCGTTGATCCGCGAGACCGCCAGCTCCACGTCGTTGCGGGTCCGCTGGTACGAGTCGATCCGCTCCCGCGAGGGGGTGGCGACCTGGATCAGGCAGACATTGTCCGCATCCAACTGGCCGCGGTCGAGCAACTGCTCCAGGGCCTTGAGCCGCTGCAGGATGCCCTTCGTGTAGTCCAGCCGGTCCACGCCGGCCAGCAGGATCCCGGGCGAGCCGACCCGGCGTCGCAGGGCGGACGCCGCGGCGATGGTCTCCGGGGTGGACGCCTTCTCCGCCACGCCCGCGGAGTCGATGGAGATCGGGAAGACCCCCACCTGCACATCGCGGACGGAACCGTCCGGGTCCTGGACATGGACCGTGCCGGCCACGGCGTCCCGGCGGGGCAGTCGCGCGCCACGGATGTAGGAGACACCCTCCTCGTCAGTGCCTGCGGCGCCGGTGTCGGCGCCGCAGGCGTCGCCCGTGCCGACCTTCGCGAAGGAGACGTCCGCGCCGAGCGCGCGCAGGGTGTACAGGAAGTTCCACGCCGAGTCCGGGGTGTGGAAACCGATGAGATCGGAGCCCAGCGTCCCGAGCAGGACGTCCCAGCGCCACGGGAGCTGACGGAACAGTTCCGGGGTGGGGAAAGGGATGTGCAGGAAGAACCCGATCCTCAGATCAGGACGCAGCTCCCGCAGCATGCCGGGCACCAGGTGGAGCTGGTAGTCCTGTACCCACACAGTCGCGCCCTCGGCGGCGGCCTCGGAGGCAGCCTCGGCGAAGCGCCGGTTGACCGTCACATAGGAACGCCACCAGGACCGGTGGAACTCCGGGTGGACGATGACGTCGTGGTACAGCGGCCAGAGGGTGTCATTGGAGAATCCCTCGTAGTAGGTCGTGAACTCCTCCGCCGACATGTTCACCGGCAGGAGGCTGATGGCCCCCTCCGGCATGTCCGAGACGTGGATCTCCTCGTCGGGGGTGTCCGCCGTGGTACCGGGCCACCCGACCCAGCAGCCCTGCGAACTCTCGAGCACCGGACGCAGTGCGGTGACAAGGCCACCGGGGCTGGTCGTCCAGACGGTCTCGCCGTTGCGGTCCGTGGTCCGGTCCACCGGGAGGCGGTTGGCGACCACGACCATGTCGCTGGGGGTGACGGCCATGTGGGTATCAGTCCTTGTCGGCGGTCTTCTTGGCGGCGGCCTTCTTGGTCGTCTTCTTCGCCGCGGCCTTCTTCGTGGTCTTCTTGGCGGCGGCCTTCTTCGTCGACTTCTTCCGGCTCTTCTTCTCCGGCTCCGGCTCGGCGAACTCGGCGGCGACCTTGCGGTGGATCAGCCCCTCCGGCTCGACACCCAGCATGCACATCAGGGTGGCGGCGTCGAGATGGTCCTTGGCGTAGGTGGCGACGATCCGCTGGGCTGCGGCGGCGGTGTCCCCCTCCACGGTGTGCAGGGATTCTGCGCTGGTGGTCTGGTTGTCGGTGACCTTCGGCGGCACTGGTGCTCCCTCTAGAGATGATCGTGCGGTTGCAAGGCTCCCATCTTACCTGCGACGTCGGCGGCCCGCACGTTCCACCCGGAGTTTCCAGTGCCGCGGCGCACGGCGTGCACGGGGCCGTCGCAGACCCAGGTCGCGGTGCAGGATCCGGGGTTTACGCAGGCGTCGGGCGATCCACTCGCCGAAGGTCACACCGGCCGCCAGGGCGGTCGCCGTGGCCAGGGCGATACCGAGACTGGACAGGCCCAGGACCAGCTGGTCGGAGAGCAGCGAGTACATGCCGCGGTAGAGCGACAGACCCGGCAGTAGCGGGGTGATGCCCGCGATAGCGGTGATCTGCGGGGGAATGAGGAAGCGGCGGGAGAGCAGACCGCCGGCCAGGCCGATGAGCACGGCGACCGCCCCGACGGCGGTCACCGAATCCATCCCGATGAGCGGCATCGCCAACTGGTGGAAGGTGAAGACGACGAAGGTGGTGAATGTCGCGACGATGAGAGCGCGACGGTCGCAGAACTCGGCGATACAGAAGAACATCGCCGCACCGACGCCACCGAGAATCCGTAGCGCCACCCCGCTCACACCGCCGAGGTCCGAGGTGGAGGTGTCCAACGGAGGCAGCGTCATTCCCAGGCGGCTCATCAACTGGATACCGATCGCCACACCGGCGATGATGCCGCCGGTCATGAGGACGGTCTCGAAGAACCGGGCCGACGCAGTCACCGGCGCACCTGTCACCCCGTCCTGCAGTGCCTGGACCAGCGTCAGGCCGGCGAGCATGGCGACGATACAGGATGCGATGACGATCGACGGCGAGACATGGACGTGCAGGTCCCGGGCGAAACTGTAGGTCAGGGCCGCGGGGATCGTCGCGATGACGCCGCCGATGAGGTTCTGGAAGAACAGCGGCAGTCGCTTCCCGCTGAGCCAGAGGGTCACCGACATGATGATGGTGGTGGTGACCAGTGCGATCAGTGAAATTACGGGTCCGCCGCCGAGGAGCAGTCCGACGGAGCCGGCGAAGCCGCCCCAGGCCGGGGGGATCCAGCGCATCCGGTAGGGCAGCGGACGCCGTTCGAGCTCCGTGACGATGTCGGTGGCCATCTCCACCGGGGTGGCGCCGTTGACGATGGAGCGGATCAGACGGTCAACCTCGGTCAGCCGGGAGAAGTCAGTGTTCAACGCGTTGACGACCCGGAAGGTGATGACCGGAGGATCGGAGTGGTCCGTGGTGCGGGTGTAGATCGTGATCGTGTTCAGTGTGATGTCCACATGGCAGCCGTAGAGGCCGTAGGACGAGGTCACGGCGAGGATCTGCGCCTTGGTGTCCGAGTTGCCGGTACCGGAGGAGAGCAGGAGGTCACCGATCCGGGCGGCGACGTCGGTGACGCGGTGGATGGCCAGGGGGTCGGTGAGATCCACCGGCGCCAGCGGCGAGGGTGGCGGCGCCATGCGGATCGTGTCGATGGTCGACCGGTTTCCGCCGAAGAGCAGGTCGGATGCCCGGTGCCGCAGATTCGTCATCTGTGTTCGCGTCCGTGTCGCGATGCCACCCATGAGACGTTTCCCTCCGACGTCGGTTCTGTCAGTCGTCACCCTACGACACTGCAGGACAGTGGGCGAAACCGCGGATCGGCGCCGGGCCTGATAGAGTCTCCGGCGGTGTATTTCACGCCCGCTGGAGTGGCGCAATCGGTAGCGCAACGGTCTTGTAAACCGTAGGTTGCGAGTTCAAGTCTCGTCTCCAGCTCTCTGACCAGGTAAAACCCGGTTCAAGTTCCAGACTTGGACCGGGTTCGGTTGTTGCGGCGTTCCCGGGATCCGGAGGACGCCGAACTGCCGGAGCTTCCCGAGGTACCGCTGCGGCCCCTGCCACCCGAGGATCCGGTACCGCTGAGGGGCGGGTCCACCGCCGGTCCGGCCGGGGAGTCCGCGGTGGCGCCAGCAGAGGAGACGGTCATGGTGGCGACCACTGCGCCGACGACCGTGCCGCCCCTGGATGGTGGATATACTTCGTCTGTGACCGACAACAGCATCAGTGTCCGTGATACCTGCGACACGGACCTCCCCGCCATCACCGAGATCTACAACGACGCGGTCGTCAACACGGTCGCCGTGTGGAACGACGACACCGTCGATGTCGACAACCGTCGCGACTGGCTCCGCGCGCACCGGGTGCCCGGCACGGTCGCGCTCACCGCCGTCGACGCCGGAGATCGTGTCCTCGGCTACGCCACCTACGGGGACTTCCGGAGCTACGACGGGTTCCGCGACACCGTCGAGAACTCGGTCTACGTCTCCTCGGACGCGCGTACCGGTGGCGTCGGTACCGCGCTGATGACCGAACTCCTCATCCGTGCGAGGGCTGAGGGCAAGCACGTCATGGTC